>NZ_UWPB01000007.1 GCF_900604945.1 Ruminococcus sp. Marseille-P6503
CTCGCAGCGCGAAATTTGCTTCTGCGGTCAGCGGCGTTTCCTCAACCTCGATCATGTTTTTGGCGTCATGGTCTAAGTAGATTCCTGTGCCGGCACTGACGGGTAAGTCGTAATACTCTATAAAAAGATTATTTTTAGGCTCTTTTAATGGCTTTTTAGCTGTTTCAGCAAGTTGCTCTGCTCTGCCAATCACTATACCTTTGCCAATATCGTTAAGCATATTATAATATGTAAGAAGCTCCTGCTCATCATCAGTTAGTTCAATTGATGGTGAGTTTTTTTCTTTGCCGTAAACTAAGTAATCAATGGATACGTCAAAAAAAGCGGCAATTTCTATTAGATATTTTCTATACGATTTGCTTTTTCCTGATTTCCATTCTGAAAAAGCTACGCTATTTAGTTTTAAATAAGCTGTCAGCTCCTTTTGATCTCTATTACCTAAAAGCATTGTTATTCTGTCCAATATATCCAAATCCATGTCCACTCCTTTGTGCAAACGCACTAAATTAGAAAAAATCTAAAGATTATTTAGAAAAACTCTTGACATATAGAAAAATTCTAGTTATAATTTTACTATAGTACATCTTATGATGTAATAATATCAGAAAATTTACTAATAGTCAACTTAAAAGGAGTGATATTTTGTGAACGATTTAAAAGTTTTCAGCAGTACAGAGTTTGGCGAGCTGGGAGTAATGCTAATTGACGGCAAGGAATACTTCCCGGCTACACAGTGCGCAAAGATTTTAGGGTATAAAAACCCTCAAGAAGCAATTAGGCAGAAATGTAAAGGAGTGAGGAAAACACTCACCCCTACCAACGGAGGAAATCAGCCAGTTAATTACATCCCCGAAGGAGATCTTTACCGCCTTATAGTTTCTAGCAAGCTTCCGTCAGCAGAAAAATTTGAACGCTGGGTATTTGACGAGGTTCTCCCGACGCTCCGCAAGACCGGCTCTTACGGAGCTGTAAATATTGAAGAGATTATTGCAAGAACAGCAACGGCAGTGGTTACAGAGGTTATTAAGCAGCTCAGCATTAATAAAATCGCAGAGCAGCCTCAAATGCGCCGTAAGCCGCGTAAATCAATGAGCATAATAACTCAGCTCAGCCCGGAACTGCATAAAGCGGTTGACGAAATGCTCCTGTCAAACAAATATACATTCAGCGAGGTATGCAGTTTTTTGGCTGATTACGGAGTCGTATTATCTGTCACATCTGTCTGGAGATAATATAAAAGACTTACCGCCGAGGAGGTACATTTATGAATAATTTATCAAAATCAACAATCTTAACGGAAAAGCACAAGTTTGTAGAAAATGAATTGTTTTCAGTATTAAAAGCAGCAAATAAGGATATTGCAAACTGTAAATACATTAAGATCGACACGCTAGAAGTCGTAGAGATAACAATGGAAAACTGCTGCAAATATCAAATTGACATTGGTTCACAGTGAAGAACTGCACTTGTTTCAGCTGTTAATAAGTACAGCGTTGGATATCTATGGCTTTGATTCAGATGGAGAAATCACAGAGTTTGGTAGACAGCTTGAGGCACTATATGATACAATTTATAATCAA
>NZ_UWPB01000003.1 GCF_900604945.1 Ruminococcus sp. Marseille-P6503
AGATACCGAAAAGCGCGTAAAATCGGCATTTATTCAGGGGTCGAAGCATAGAAAGGAGCAGATTTATGGCAAAGAAAAGAATGGCTGTGTATTTTCAGCCGGAAACAATTAAGAAGATCGAACAGGAATATCGTGGGGACAACTGCGCTTCAAAAACGGAGTTTATTGAGAAAGCCGTTAAGTTCTACATCGGCTATCTCAACGAGGAAGATAACATAAACTATCTCTCCCCTATGATAACCGAAACGGTCAAGGCGCAGATAAAGGGTACGGAGCAACGTCTTGCACGTTTGCTTTTCAAGGTCGCTGTGGAGCTTGGAAAGCTGTCGCATATGACCGCCGCTGTAAACGAGGTTGACGATGAAACGCTGGACAAGCTTCACGCTATGTGCGTAAACGAGGTTCGAAGAATAAACGGCATTATTGATTACGAGGACGCTGCGGAGTATCAGAACAGCTAAAGGAGAAGGAATTTAAAACGGATAATGGCGGAAAAATATGCAGATTAGTTCGCCACAGAAACCAAACGGAAAAGTTTATTTACTACCTTCGGCAGAACAACGTAAAAATATGAATAATATCCCCCATCAAGTCAAAGCTTAAAGAGAGGTGTTGTTTATTGGAAATAAACGCAAGAAATGATTTGAAGCTTGTTGAAATCTGGGTTACAAATGATGAACAGCAGAGCGAAGGCTTTGAAAAAAAGCTTGAAGAAATCTGCGAAGAAAACAAAGCAGCAGGGTGTAAAACCGTTGTGTTCCGCTCAGGCAGCAAAAATCTATATGACTGTACGGAAGGTCTGATACTGAATAATTATCAGCTGTAACCTGCAAGAGAGTACGCATACAGCGTCTCTCTTTACATATCGAACAGTATTTCCAATGCAAATATGTTGGGTTTATCTATTGCATTTTCCGCTGAAACGTGATACAATATTATCGTAATCAAGTCGAATATTTCTGACAACATTGTTAGGTATTCGCAAAGGTAAAACAGTATATAAACGCTGACAGCATTGAATAAGAAAGGGTGAAATAAATGCCGGTAAAACCGAACATAGCAGGCTACTGCCGAATTTCCGTCGACGAAGAGCTTGACCGCGACAACACCTCTATTGAAAACCAAAAAGCTATCATCACGGATTTCGTCAGCCGGAAATTTCCTGACAGCAGCCTTGATTTTTATGAAGACCGCGACCGTTCAGGCTATACTTTTGAACAGCGCGAGGGCTATCAAAGGCTCCGTAAAAAGATGATACAGCTTGAATATGATATTCTTATCGTCAAGGATTTCTCACGATTTTCAAGACGAAACAGCAAGGGGCTGGTTGAGCTTGAGGATCTGCGTGACGCGGGAATGAGAATTATCTCAATAGGCGACAACATTGACTATCCGACATACGACGATTGGACGGCAATTCAGTTCAGATTTCTCATAAACGAAATGCCCGTAACCGACACCTCCAAAAAGGTCAAGTCGGTTATCAAACGCCGTCAGGAGGAGGGCAGATGGATATGCGCCGTCCCCTACGGCTATGTTATGACAAACCACAAAACAATGCAGTTTGAGGTTGACGAGCCTGCCGCCGAGGTTGTCCGCGAGATTTTTGAGCTGTATAAAAACGGCTGGGGCTACAAGAAAATTGCAAATCACCTTACCGATAAAAAAATTCCAACGCCGAGAATGTGCGAAAAAATGCGTAAGGAGGCACAAGGCGAGGAGTATAAAAAAGAAGTTAAGTCCGCCTGGAGTATCATAACCGTGAGCGAAATTCTGCAAAACGATTTTTATATCGGTACTCTCCGTCAGGGAAAATACAAACGCAAAAAAATTAACGGCGGAGAGGAAAAGGTTCATGAAACCGACCATATAGTTTTTGAAAACAACCACACTCCCATCGTTGACTACAGAACCTTTGCCGCCGTTCAGGAGCAGCTTAAAAAGCGTTCGACAACAAATTATCGGGGCGTGAAAAAGAATGACAACGTGTATTCGGGTTATCTTTTCTGCGGAGACTGCGGCTCGCCAATGTTCGCAATGAGCCGCAATGACCTTGCGCCCGCATACACCTGCGGAACATATCACCGAAGAGGAACAAAGGGCTGTACATCTCATCATACAAGAGTGGATATGCTTGACAAGCTTCTGAAGGAATATATCCGCAGAGTCCGTGACAATTCAGCGGATATGATTGAAAGACTTAAAGACTCAATCGCAAAGGAAAAGACTGAAACTAAAAACAGCAAGGCGACGATCGACATAATCAATGAGCAGATTGACTCAGCGAAAGCCGAGATAAAAATGCTTACCAGACAGCAGACCAGAGATCTGATGAAGCACCCGGACCGAGCCGACATACTTGAGGAAACCTATTCGGAAATGCTGGACGAGCTTACCTTGCGTATCGAGGGATTGAAAAATCAGGCGGCGCTTGCGGCGGACAAGCACAATTCAGTGATAAAGATAAACCGAACCGCCAAAACGGTTCTGGACATTTTCGACGACATAATCAGCAAGCCTTCTCTTGCAAAAAGCGACCTTGACTTTATCCTTGAAAAAATCGTGGTGTATAACGACCGAATTGATATATTTCTGAAAGCAGACATCGACGCGCTGCTCAAAAGCGGACAGCTTGTATCAGTCGGAGCGGCAGAGGAGCAATCGCCAAATTTTAACTTGGACGCTAAGAATATCTCATCACTTACTGAAAAATTCATCTTCCCTGTTAAAAACAAGGGAGATAAGGTTCTTAACGTCAATGTTATCAGTAACGGCGACCCCCTTGAAATCTACACCAGCAACGACGGAGAGGTAATATTTAAAAAGTATTCTCCGGTGGGAGAGCTCACCGAGGGCGTTTCCCAGGCAGCTGAGGTTATTTCCAAGCTTGGAAACGCTCCGGCGGTTATATTCGACAGAGATCATGTTGTCGCTGTGGCAGGAGCACAGAAAAAGGAATACAGCGAAAGGAGAAATTCTCCGGCGCTTGAGGATCTGCTTGAAGCGAGAAAATCCTATTTCTGGAACGAATCCGCTCCCCCGCTGCTGCTCATCGAGGGCATAGACAGTCCGGCAATAGCGGCGGCTCCGATCATTTCAGCAGGCGACGTAATAGGCGCCGTTTCATTCATCAAAAATACCGACGATATAAAGCCTGATGAAAATCATATTCTGCTTGCAAAAGCCGCTGCGATGTTTCTTGGAAAATCACTTGAAGAATAATAAAAAGCAAGAACGACCTGTTTCGTTTAAAAAACGGAACAGGCCGCTTCTGCTTTTGCCTGAGCGGCAGCCGCCCTGATACATAATACTCTCCGTTAAAGCAGGACCTTCAACATCTGCCGCTGATTCGTATCATTCGTCTTTATTGCTTTGGTCTATTATGCCGACTATTCCGCAGAGAAGTCCTCCTACGGCAAAAGCAAGCCAGTTATAATCCCATACCTCCCAGATTATGCCCGTAACAAGAAAAACTATCGTGGCAATCAGCATAATTATGCCGTACCATTTCTGATAGGGCGACTGCGCCGCGCGTTTTTTCTCCTCCGGCGAATTTTCACGGTTATACTTTTCAATATTGTATTTATCCTTTTGAATTCCGGCGTATGTCATCAGCGACGCTCCGACGGCAACGCAGAACAGAAAAATAGAACCTTCAACGGCGGAGGCAAAGCCTGTCTCCCTGCCTTTTGTCAGAAGCTCGTCTATTCCGATAGTGATTATAAGTCCAATGGAGATAATGCCGATTCCGACCGCGATCATCACCGGAAACTTTCTTTCAAAAGCATTTATCTCGTCCTGACTGTAGAAATGCTTGACCGTCGGGTTGTTTTTTACAAAGCTATCGTGATTCAATCCGCTGACCACAAAAATCAAAACGGAAACGAGCACAAACGTCATAAAAAGCATTCCCGATATTCCGTCGCTGACTCCTGCTCCGTCCAAAAAGGCTGTTATGGAAACGCCGGATATTATCGTAAAAACTCCTGCTGAAACGCTTTTTGAAAAACCGTTCATATGCTTGTCGTACCCGGAAGTATCCTCGGCTGAATCAGCCTCCGCGTTTCCTTTAACAAGAGTATCCATGGTGCAGGAAAAGATCTCGCATATCTGCAAAATTTTATCCATCTCGGGAAAACTGAGATCAGATTCCCATTTTGAAACCGACTGACGCGAAACGTTCAGCGCCTCTGCAAGCTCCTCCTGAGTCATATTTTTGCGTTTTCTTAAAAACTGTAGGTTTTGTCCAAAACTCATATCATATCCCTTTCTCCGCCATAAAAATACAGGAGAGCCGGTTTGACGGGACAGCTCTGCCGATGAATAACGCGGTCTGCGTATCTTTCATGACAGAATTATATCATTGAACAGGCGCACCTACAACCAACTTGATGTTGCTTTTGAATATTTCTGTGTAAAGCTGCGGTTGCATTGGCGTAAATACGCGGTTTTTAAGGCTCAAGACCCTCCGCCTGCCTGTACCAGGGATCTGCCGAAGCGTCCGAGGGCATTCTCCAGTCTCCTCTGGGAGAAAGGGTCACCGTACCTATCTTGGCGCCGTCCGGCAGACAGGAACGCTTGAATTGCTGTGAAAAAAATCTCCAGTAAAATTTCTTCAGCCATTTAAGAACAGTTTCCTTGCTGTATTCCCCGTCAAAGGCAAGCCTTGCAAGCCGGTAAACCTTTTCCGGCTCAAAGCCCCAGCGTATTCCGTAATAAAGGAAAAAGTCGTGAAGCTCGTAGGGGCCTACAAGATCCTCGGTTTTCTGGGTCATTTCCGTAGCGCTTTCGTCCGTCGGGAGAAGCTCCGGAGAAACTGGCGTATCAAGAATATCCAGCAGCACCTCTTCAAGAGGCTTGTATCCGCAGGTTTCAGCGTAATACTTTACGATATGTCGGACCAGAGTTTTCGGCACAGACGCATTAACGCCGTACATAGACATATGGTCGCCGTTGTAGGTCGCCCAGCCCAGAGCAAGCTCGGACAGATCTCCCGTTCCGACTACAAGTCCGCCGACCTGATTTGCAATATTCATAAGAACCTTGGTGCGCTCTCTCGCCTGTCCGTTTTCAAACACAACGCTGTGATCGTTAACGTCGTGGCCTATATCCTCAAAATGCTGTAAAACCGATTTGGTTATATCCACCTCACGGAAGGTAACTCCCAGCGCACGGCAGAGTATCTCCGCGTTTGATCGGGTGCGCTTCGTAGTGCCGAAGCAGGGCATCGTAACCGCGACGATATCGCTGTGCGGACGCTTTAGCAGATCCATAGCCATAATGCACACAAGCAGTGCAAGAGTTGAATCAAGCCCGCCGGAAATGCCTATAACCACAGTCTTTGAATTTGTATGGGCAATTCTTTTCATAAGCCCGTGGGACTGCATTTGCAGAATAAGATGACAGCGTTCATTCCTCTCGGTCTGGTTTAAAGGAATAAACGGAGTTCTGGGAAAGCTTCTTGTAAGAAGGCATTCGTCGCGGGACAATGAAAATTTTATGCTGCCGATTTTTCCGTCGCGGGTATCCGAACTGTAAACAGCCGCGTTTGTCCTTTCCGCCGGATAGGTTGAGGTTTTACGCCGCTCGAACACAAGCTTTTTAACGTCTATTTCGGAAACGGTGATCTCATTTTCAAACAGGCGGCTTTCCTTTAACAGCGCGCCGTCCTCGGCAATAAGATTATGTCCTGAAAAAACCATATCCTGAGTAGACTCGCCGTTGCCGGCAGAACAGTATACATATCCGCAAACAAGTCTGGCAGACTGATTAGAAACCAGCTGCCGGCGGTAGGAATCCTTTCCGATCACTTCGTCGGAGGCGGAAAGATTGCAGATTATCGTCGCTCCCGCCTTTGCAAGATAATTTGACACAGGATCGGGAACCCAGAGATCCTCGCATATTTCAAAACCGACTTTCAGCTCCGGCACCTTTTCACATTCAAATATATACTGTCCCAGTAATACCGGCAATATGGAACCGTCATTGCTTTCCCGGACGTAGGGAGTCAGATCGATCTTTGCCGGAATTCCGTCGTATGCCGCAAAATGTCTTGCTTCATAAAACTCGTTATAATTGGGCAGATGAGTTTTAGGAACAAAAGCCAGAATTTCTCCGTCCTTGATCACCGCCGCGCAGTTATAAAGCTTGCCTTTAGCCTTAACCGGAACGCCGACCGCAACAAGCATATCGATACCCTTCGCCGCCTCCGCGATTTTCAGACAGCCCTCCATAGCCTTATCAAGCAGAACGTCCTGAAAGAACAGGTCCTGACAGGTGTAGCCGGTTATGCACAGCTCGGGAAAAACCGCGATCTTCACACCTTTATCCCGGCACAGACCGATCTGTTCAATAATTTGTGAAATGTTGAAGTCAACGTCCGCTACCTTTATCTCAGGCGTACAGGCGGCAAGCTTTATAAATCCGTCCTTCATGGCAAAAGTCCTCTCATAGAATATTTATAATTAGTATACCACATGAAATGCAAAAATGCAACATATCATATATAGGAGCTGCGTTCTCCGATAGAAACCGCAACGCTCGCGTTCCGTTTCGGGAATACACCGCGGACGCGTTTTAACGCTGAAAATTCCGAATAAATCTCAGCCACCTGCCAATACTAAGGCAATACGCATTGTAACCGTTTTTTAATTGACTTATCGTCATATTGATTGTATAATTAATTGTATAAGTCGAAAAATATCAGATTAACGATCTTAAAGTATAAAAAGGGAAAGGAGATTCCTTATTTATGGACGGCAAAAACAGAAAAAATACCGGAACCGGCGGATTGCCGGAGCCTGTAAAAGGCACGATCGCTGTTATGGTCACCGCGCTGATCGTAGTCATAATAACCATGCTGTTTGCAAGAGGCTTGTTTATATCCAACGCTTCGGATTCCGACCGTAAAACAGGGTGGCTTACTTCTACGGAACCGCTTGAAACCACCGCCTCCACCACAAGGGAAAAGGCGTCGGAAACCAAAAAGAAAACCACTGCCGACGACGATTCGGAGGATGATCCTTATGATAACCAGGACGACAGCGTGAGCGGAGACGTTACCGTTATGACTGTCGTAAGCGCTGTTTATCTTCATCCTGAGCCGACGTCCAGCTCGGCAAACCTGCTGGTGATCCCTCAGGGAGCTACGGTAAGAGTATACCGCAATGAAAACGGCTGGCTGTATCTTGATTACAACGGACAGCAGGGATACGCTTATTATACTTTCTTCCAGTAAAAAACATCACTGTACGCACAATGAAAAGCATTCGTTTACACTTCACGGGATTCTGATGTGTATACGGGTGCTTTTTATAAAAAGTATTTCATTCTATTTACATATTAAATTTAGTTTTATTTTAAGTACAGGCTCTACAATTAAATAAAGGCTGAATTTTTCGGACTTACGACGTAATTGTAAGACACCCGGTCATGCAAAAAATCCGCTTTGACATTTCAGGAACTATTCCGGAGGTATTAATTATGGAGCTGATATTGAATACTGCGGCAGCAGTAATAATTTTTATTGTCATATCGGCGGTATCGCTTGTGATATTTGCGCTGCACGTTGATAAAAACTTCAATTTCTATATGGACAAACATCTTGATGAGCTTGACAGAAGGTTCAGACCCTGAAAACGGCCGTGTATACATAATAAAGCCAGACGCATATCTATACGGTCCATTCTCACATATGCCGTAAAACTGACAGCCGTCGGACGGTAACAGACTGACACCTGCGGCAGGCGCGCAAATACGCGGCCTTGTTATGCAGACACAGTCGTTTACCGTCCGACGGCTGTTATACTTTCTACGCTTAAGCGCTTTGATTCCCTGCCGGTTTATTTCAGCCTTTTCGTCATTGTAACGTGAGGGCAGAACTCGTCCATATGTATATCCTCACGGCTTTTATAGCCCAGCCTTTCATAAAAGCCTCTGGCTCTCAGCTGAGCGGCAAGGGACACCTCGACCGCTCCCTGACGTTGGGCTTCCCTTTCCAGAACGCCTACCACCAGCGAACCTACGCTTTTGCCGCGGTATTCCTTCAACACGGCTATCCTGCCGATAACAAAGCCGCCGTTTTCCCGAAAAAGCCTGCCTGTCGCCACAGGCTTATCACCGTCTGATATAACGGCGTGAAACGCGAAGCCGTCCTTTTCGTCAAATTCCTTCGTAAAGCCCTGTTCCTTAACAAAAACCGCTTCTCTTATATATCTTGCTTCGGGGATATCGTCGAGTCCTCTGCAAAGCTTTACAGTATAGCTCAAAATATCAGCCTCCGTATGAAAATTTACGGCAGACCGTTAAAAACAGACCGCCGCACAGCTTTATTACAGAACCTTTGAAAGAAAATCTCTGGTTCTCTGATTTTTCGGAGATGAGAAAAACTCCTCCGGAGGCGCCTGCTCTATTATCCTGCCTCCGTCCATAAACATCACCCTTGAAGCGACTTCTCTTGCAAAGCCCATTTCGTGCGTGACCACCACCATAGTCATTCCGTCCTTGGCAAGCTGCTTCATAAGATTAAGTACCTCGCCGACCATCTCGGGATCAAGCGCCGAAGTAGGTTCGTCAAACAGCATAACTTCCGGGTTCATAGCCAACGCCCTTGCTATGGCTATTCTCTGCTTCTGCCCGCCAGAAAGCTGACCGGGGTAATTGTCCGCTTTATCCGCAAGCCCTACCTTTTCAAGCAGCTCCTCCGCCTTTTCGTCGGCCTCCTCCCTGCTCATAAGCTTCAGCTTTACGGGAGCAAGCGTTATGTTTTTTCTGATCGTAAGGTGCGGAAACAGGTTGAAATGCTGAAAGACCATGCCCATTTTCTGGCGCATAAGATTAACCTCTCTCTGGTGCATTGAGGTTATATTCTCGCCGTCAACATATATCTCTCCCGAGGTAGGCTTTTCCATAAGGTTAAGGCATCTGAGAAAGGTGGATTTACCCGAACCGGAGGGACCGATAATAACTACCTTTTCCCCCTGATTTATAGTTTCCGTAATATCCTTCAGAATGTGAAGCTTTCCGAAGGATTTGTTAAGACCCTTAACGTCGATCATTCTTTGCCAGCCTCCTTTCAAGCTTTGAAACAAGAGCCGTCATTATCATGACCATTACAAGATAGATAAGCGCTACGGCTATAAGCGGCATAAACGCTTCATAGGTCTGGGATCTGATAAAATCCCCGCCCTTTGTAAGATCCGCGATAGCGATATATCCCGCTACCGAGGTTTCCTTCAGCAGAACGATACACTCGTTGGCAAGCGAAGGCAGCACGTTTTTAAAGGCCTGAGGCAGAATTATGTATATCATGGTTTTTGAATAGTTAAGCCCAAGGCTTGACCCGGCCTCAAACTGACCGTTGTCGATGGACATTATTCCCGAACGGACGATCTCAGCGACGTAGGCCGCCGAATTAAGTCCGAACGCCAGTACGGCGACAAATATTTTGTTTATCGCTACAGAGCCGAAAACCACGAAATAGATAATAAGCAGCTGGACAACTACGGGAGTTCCCCTTATGACCGTCAGATAGACATGGGCGATAATATTGGGGAGCTTAAGCTTTCCCGTTTTATCGTGAGTTGTTCTTATAACGGCGATGATAAAGCCCAGCGCCATGCCCAGTATCACCGCAAAAAAGGTTATTATAAGCGTGGTTTTAAGGCCGTCAGTAAGATAGGTCCATCTGTCCTTTTCTATAAATGTGTCCTTGAATTTCTGAATAAAATCGCTCAATGACTGCACTTCCTTTAACAAAGCAAAAGGCTGTCCGCATTACAGGATAGCCTTTGCGCCTGATCAATCTTTTCTGACGATAACCACCTGCGTGGCTGTAGTATAGGAATCTGAAAAGTTTACGTTTTTAAGCCTGTCCTCCGTAACGGTAAGACCGGCCGCGCCTACGTCCGCCTTACCGGACTCAATAGCTGGAATAATGGAATCAAACTCCATATTTTCAATGGAAAGCTCATAGCCGAGAATATCGCATACCGCCTGCATCATATCCGCGTCGATTCCCACGACCTTATCTCCCTCTACGCTTTCATACGGAGGGAACTCAGCGTTCGTAGCCATAACGAGCTTGCCTTTGTCATAGGTCGTTCCCTCGGGTGTTTCATAAGGAGTTTTTCCCGCGTCCTCGCCTATCCAGTTGCTGATTATTTTATCAAGAGTTCCGTTTTCCTTAAGAGTTTTCAAAGCCCCGTTTATTTCCTCGGTAAGCTCATCATTGTCCTTTTTAACAGCGATGGCGTACTCTTCAACAGCGAAAGCGTCGTCGAGTATTTTAAGATCGTCGTTTTTGGAAACAAAGACCTTGGCAGGCTCGTTGTCGATCATTACCGCGTCGACCTTGCCCTGCTTGAGAGCCTGAACGGCGTCCGCACCCTTGTTGAAACGCTCGACCTGAGCGTCCTTAACGTCGGAGGTAGCGTAAATATCGCCGGTCGTTCCAAGCTGAACGCCTATGGTCTTCCCTTCAAGGTCATCGACGCTGTGTACGGCGTTTTCAGGAACGCTTCCGCAGGAAGCAAGCATTGAAGCGGAAAGAAGTCCCGCGATAACAGCCGAAATAATTTTCTTCATCATAACTCATATCCTTTCAAATTTTTTAAACGATTACTCCAATCATTTTATTATTATAAAGCAAACAATATTGTTTTTCAAGACCTTTTTTAACAATTTTAATATACATTTTATTAAAACTTATACAACAGCGTACCCCAAACCGGCTTTTTCGGTCAAGATACTGTTTGCAGCCCTCCGTACAGTGATCCTTGGAATTGCCTTGACAAAGGCGTCAGGCATTTTACAGCCCGCGTGAAAAACGCGGTGATAAAAGCCTCTCAGCTTGAAATCTGACAGGATATATGATATAATATTTCAATAAGGGGTACCGCCCCGTCATTCAACTATGAATGGCTTCAATCGGGGATTGAGTCCCCGACCGAAGAACGTAGAGAGCCGCCTAAGAGGCGGTGAATATCCGTTCATATTATAATTTTTTACAATCAGGACAAACAAATAAAGCGCACGATTATATAATCATTTCATTTTTGGAGCTGATGAAAATGCGTATTTTACTGGCGGAGGACGAGAAAGATTTAAACAGGATCATTACCCGAAAGCTTACGTCGGACGGTTACTCGGTTGACAGCTGCTTCAACGGCAAAGAAGCAATAGACTATCTTCAGGCCGCAGAATATGACGCGGTGATACTCGATATAATGATGCCTCAGATCGACGGCTTCGGAGTTTTAAGCTATCTCAGAAATAACGGAAAATCTGTGCCTGTGCTGTTTCTGACGGCAAAGGATTCCGTCGCTGACAGAGTAAAGGGGCTGGACAGCGGCGCGGACGATTATCTTGTAAAGCCTTTTTCCTTTGAGGAGCTTGCAGCAAGGTTACGCGCAATGACCAGAAAAAATTTCGGCATGACCGACAATATACTTAAGGTTGCCGATCTTACTCTTGACACCGCTTCGCATACGGTCAGACGCGGAGAACGCGAAATAAGCTTATCCGCGAAGGAATACAGCCTGCTTGAATATCTCATGAGAAACCGCGGAATCGTGCTGTCAAGAGAAAAAATCGAAAACCATATCTGGAATTTTGACTATGAGGGCGGAACAAACGTTGTAGACGTATATATCAGCTATCTGAGGAAGAAAATCGACGGCGGACGCTCCGACAAGCTTATTCACACGGTACGCGGAAGCGGATATGTGCTCAAGGAAAAGAAATGAAAAATTTATCTGTGAAATTAAAGGTAACCATATGGTTTTCGGTAATAATGATTTTTATCATCGCTGCGACCTTCTGCATTATCCTGTGGGCAAGCAGCTCGGTAATGCAGAAAAATATACAGGACAATCTAGTCGAAACCGTAGAGGACAATATTGACGAAATTGAATTTTTCAAAGAAATAAAGGATTCTGATCCCGACGGCGACGACGATCAGTATATTGCCTATAAGGACGGCTTTCTGGAAATAGACGACGATTTTCTTGATAAGGTAAACGGCGTATTTACCGCGCTTTATCAGGAGGACGGCAAATTTCTGTACGGTGAAAATCCCCTGGCAATTGCAACGGAGGACATAGCCTTTTCAGACAGAATAATTCATAAAGTAAAATCGGACGGCGTAATTTACTATGTTTTTGACTGCAAGCTTACCTCTGACGGCACAGAGGAGCTATGGCTGCGGGGATTTGTTTCAGAAAATCAAGGAACTCAGCAGCTTACCTCTATAATACGGATATCCGCAGTCGCGCTTCCAACCCTGCTTTTGCTTGCTGTAACAGGAGGCTATTGGATCGCGAGCAGAGCGCTAAGACCTGTTCAGAAAATCACCGAGGCCGCCTCTCAGATCAGTCACGGCAGCGACCTGAACAAGCGTATCGGTCTTGGCAAAGGAAACGACGAGCTTCATAGGCTTGCAAATGTTTTCGACGATATGTTCAGCCGGCTTGACGAGGCTTTCAAAACGGAACAGCAATTTATCTCAGACGCGTCTCACGAGCTTCGCACTCCTATGTCCGTTATATTGGCTCAGTGCGAATATATTCTGGAACAGCCAAGGAGCAATGAGGAATACGCGGAGGCTTTTACGGTAATTCAGCGGCAGGGAAGAAAAATGTCACGGCTTATCGAGGATATGCTGTGCTTTGCACGAATGGAGCAGAACGAAAAAAGCTATCCTCTGGAAAAGCTTGATCTGACGGAGCTTGTCAATGATGTGTGCAGCGATATGTCGCTGATAAGAGATAAGAATATCACGCTTAAACGCCGCGTTCGGTCAGATGTGTTTGTTTCAGGAAACCGTATGCTGCTTACAAGACTGCTTACCAATCTGATAAGCAACGCCTATCGCTACGGCAGGGAAAACGGCGAGATAATCGTCACGCTTGACATGAATGAAGAAATACTGCTTCAGGTAGAGGATAACGGAATCGGAATCCCTGAAGATCAGCAGAAAAAAATTTTTGAACGCTTTTACAGAGCGGATCAGTCCCGTAATACAGAGGGAACGGGGCTGGGGCTTGCAATGGTGAAAGATATAGCCGATTATCACGGAGGAAACGTCGAGGTTTCGTCAAAAACCGGAACGGGAAGTATATTTTCTGTGCGTTTTCCTCGCTTATAAAAAAATAATTCGTTCTAATATTCCTTTAATCTTTGCCGTTTATAATGTAGCTACAATGATGAAAGGAGTAATCTACCATGACAGGAATTAAAAATTTATTCAGCACACCGAAGAAAAAAGTTATATCAATTATCTGTATAGTGATTATCGTTCTGATCGCAGCAGCTGTCATCAGCATAATCGCTGTCAGAAGCGCCTTTATCGGCGGGGGGGAAGCGGAGAAGATCGCCCTGGCGGACGCGGCGCTGAAGGAAGCAGACGTTTCGGGTCTGAGGGCAAGACTTGATTTTGACGACGGCCGCTTCTGCTACGACGTGGACTTCTACAGCAACGGAACGGAATACGAATACAGTATTCAGGCAAAGGACGGAGATATAGTTTCAAGAGATATTGAAGGGAACAGCGTAAATGTACCTTATGAGCAGAACTATTCTTCACAGCCCGACAGTCAGGCTGCTGTAAATACCAATGAATCAAAACAGACAAACACCTCCTCCGCGGCGGATTCCCAGAAGCCTGTTCAGACTGAATCTGATTCGTCAGAAGCAAGCTCAGGACAAAGCGCTGTTATTTCAGAGAACGAAGCCAAATCGGCGGCTCTTGCCGACGCCGGACTTACAGAGAACGACGTTACTTTTATAAAAGTTAAGCTTGATACCGACGATTTTATAAAAACGTATGACATTGAATTTTACACTTCCGATACCGAATACGATTATGAAATAAACGCGGCAGACGGAACGGTAAAAGAAAAGAGCACGGAGGCTTTCCGTATTCAGACAAACAGCGCCGCAAACGGCTCTGACAATTACATAGGGGTCGACAAAGCCAAGGAAATTGCCCTTGCTCATGCCGGACTGACTGAAGCAGAGGTCCAGTTTTCCAAAGCAAAGCTTGAAAACGACGACGGGATCACGGAATATGATATCTCATTCTATAGCAGCGGTACGGAATACGAATATACCGTCAACGCGGTATCGGGCGAAATCATTGAGTTTGATTATGAACGCTATTGACAAAACCAAAATATAAAAAAGCTTTAATGTAAAATTTCCTCTGCCGTACGGCAGGGGAAATTTTTGCCGAAGCATACTGCGCCGAATCTGTAAAACACATATTTTTCTGATTTTATCCGACCGTTTTATTGCATTCCGTTGCAGCCTGTGATAAAATATATATGATACCTGTTTTTATACACGGCTGTGCAAGACAGAATAAGGTAAAACGTTATATTTTTTTGAAGCTTCAGAGGTGATCATATGGTAAACAAAAATAATCTGCCCGCTTGTCCTGTGGAAACCACGCTTATGCTTATAGGAGACAAGTGGTCGGTGCTGATCATCCGTGATTTAATGACGGGCACAAAGCGTTTTGGAGAGCTGAAAAAATCAGTCAGCGGCATATCACAAAAGGTTCTTACCGCAAATCTCCGCAGCATGGAGGAAAACGGTCTTATCTCCCGAAAGGTCTACCCGGAAGTGCCTCCGAGAGTTGAATATACCCTTACAGGGCTTGGCAGAAGTATGCAGCCTATTCTTGATTCTATGGCAGAATGGGGCATGAATTTTAAACGCAGCTTCAATGAAAACTCTTGAATAACCCAATAGAAATACAGGCAAGATCCCTCAAACCGGATAGTGCCTGTATTTTCATTAATAACAACAAATATCAATACTGTAAATTATGTTGACAGATCAATATTCCTTACGGCGTCTCTTACCTTCAGTACAAAGGTCGGCGATACGGAAAGCTCATCTATACCCATTCTCAAAAACGTTTCCGTAAGGGTAGTATCTGCCGCAAGCTCTCCGCAGATACCTATCCATGCGCCGTTTTTATGGGCGTTTTCTGCGCTCATTTCTATCAGCCGCAGAACGGCTTCATGGTGCGTGTCGCAGAATTGCTCAATATCAGGATTCTGTCTGTCGCAGGCAAGAGTATACTGCGTCAGGTCGTTGGTTCCGACGCTGAAAAAGTCCACCATTGGCGCAAGCTTATCGCTTATGATCGCTGCGGCTGGCGTTTCTATCATAATACCTAGCTCCACAGATTCGGAATATGCAATTCCCTGAGTTTTAAGCTCCGCCCTTACCTCTCCGCATATCGCAATGATCCTTTCAACCTCCGAAACGCTGGTGATCATAGGAAACATTATTCCGAGATTACCGTAAACCGACGCTCTGAACAAGGCTCTGAGCTGTGTTCTGAAGATTTCGGGACGGGTAAGGCATATCCTGATAGCGCGATAGCCGAGCGCAGGATTCTCTTCCTTTTTCAGCTCAAAATAATCCACCTGCTTATCCGCTCCAATATCCAGAGTCCGTATAATGACCTTCTTGCCGGCCATGCTTTCAAGCGCCCGCTTATATGCGGTAAACTGCTGCTCCTCGGTAGGATAGCTGCTGTTTTCAAGATAAAGAAATTCGCTTCTGAAAAGACCGATACCGCCCGCGTCGTTCAACAGCACCGCTCCTATATTGTCAACGCTTCCGATGTTAGCGTAAATGTTGATTTTAGTTCCGTCAAGGGTTATGTTCTCCTTGCCTTTCAGCTTCTGCAAAAGACGTTTTTTCTCCTCGTCGGCTTTCTGCTTCGACAAAAGCCTTTCTTTTGTGGCGTCGTCTGGATTCAGAAACACCTCTCCCGTAAAGCCGTCTACTATAGCTTCATCGCCGTCGTTTATCCGGGCGAGAAAATCGTCGCCAGCGCCTATAACCGCCGGAATATTCATATTCCGCGCAAGGATCGCCGTATGCGAATTCGAGGAGCCGTGAGCGGTAACGAACGCAAGAACTCTGTCCTTATCAAGCGAAACGGTTTCACTGGGCGCGAGATCGTCCGCGCATACGATCATTTTTCCCTCCGTATCCGTTCCGCCGGCTGCCGTTCCGTTAAGATTTGCAATGATCCTGTTTGAAATATCCTTTACGTCGGCGGCGCGCGCCTGCATATACGCGTCGTCCATTGACGAAAACATCTCCGCAAAATTGTCCGCCGTTACAGCGACCGCGTATTCCGCGTTTACCTTTTGCGTTTCGATTATGTTTTCAATGGATTCGTTGTAGTCCTCGTCCTCCAGCATCATCATATGAATCTCAAAAATCTGGGCGTTCGTTTCCCCCACCTCTTTGAGAGCCTTTTCATATATAGCCTGAAGCTGCTCGGTTGAAGCCTCCTTTGCCGACTTCACCCTTGCTTTCTCAGCATCCGTATCATTGATATGAACGCGCTTGACGGTAACGTCCTGCTTTTTAAAGATTGAAATTTTTCCGATTGCAACCGCTCCGTAAACGCCCTTACCTGTAAATTTCACCATAACAATTCACCCCGTATCACAGCAGCGGCAGATAAGTCCTGCCGCCGTAAATTTATTATTCTCCGAAGCCGGCTTCAAACATTCCGGCAATCTCATCAAGGACGGCCTGTTCGTCCGCGCCTTCGCAGACGATCTCAACCTCGCAGCCCTTTTTCATACCGGCAGCCATGATCTGCATAGGAGCCTTTGCCTTTATGGTCTTTCCGTTAGCGTAAAGGATAACTTCGCAGTCCGGATGATCCTTTACCGCTTTTGCAAGAACTCCCGCAGGTCTCATATGCAGCCCCTGCTCGTTAGTTACCGTTACCGTCTTTTTTACCATGATGAATCTCTCCTTTTTATTATTGTTGCTCAAATTATGCCTATTATGAAGGGTCGCTTACAGTCTTTTTCTTAAGAACAGCCAGCATGAGCATTCCTACCAGCGAGCCTATCGCAAGCGAAAGAATATATAAAGGCCAGTTGCCTACTACCGCGAATACGAACACTCCGCCGTGAGGCGCCATAAGAGTGCAGTCGAACGCCATTGAAAGTCCTCCGGCTGTCGCCGCTCCTACGATACAGGCGGGTATTACTCTCAGCGGGTCTGCCGCGGCATAAGGGATAGCGCCTTCGGTTATAAAGCTCAGTCCCATGATGTAGTTTACGGGTCCGTTCTTTCTTTCCTCTTCCGTCCACCTGGATTTAAAGAATGTTGTAGAAAGCGCGATCGCGACAGGAGGAACCATACCGCCTATCATTACCGCCGCCATAACGTCGTAGCTTCCCGAAGCGATAGCCGCCGTTCCGAACACATAAGCCGCCTTGTTGAAAGGGCCGCCCATGTCTATAGACATCATTCCTCCCAGAATACAGCCCAGAACTATTTTGCTTGAGTTGCCCATATTCTCGAGGAAATTTGAAAGCCCCGTGTTTATCATTCCCATAAACGGATTTACAGCGCACATAATTACCGCTATGACCCCAAGTCCCGCAAGCGGATATATAAGTACAGGCTTTATTCCGTTCAAGGCCTTGGGCATTTTATCGCAGAGCCTTTCAATCCCCAGCATAAGGAATCCTCCGGCAAAGCCTGCCAGAAGCGCTCCCAGAAATCCCGAGGGAATATCTCCGGCTACGTTTATAAAGGTAGAGCCCTTGGAAGCAAGATATCCTCCTACCAGACCTACCAGAAAGCCCGGTCTGTCGGCAATAGACATTCCTATATAGCCTGCAAGCACCGGAATCATAAATCTGAACGCAAAGTCTCCGATAGTCTTGAAAAATGAAGCCGCCGCCGTATATGTGCCGAACGTGTCGTCCTGCGGCGCTCCCGCAATGGTATCAATAAGGAAAGCAAGCGCGATGAAAATACCTCCTGCTACCGTAAACGGAAGCATATTTGAAACGCCGTTCATAAGGTGCTTGTAAATTTTTCTTCCAAAGCTCTCGTCTCCGTCCTGACTTTCGGAGGCTGACGGTCCCGTATGCCGGTATTCCGGAGCGTCACCCGATTCGATACGACTGATAAGCTCCTCCGGAATTTTAATACCGTCCGAAACCTTGGTGCGGATAACCCTCTTGCCGTCAAAGCGCGACATTTCAACCGTCTTGTCCGCGGCAACGATAATTCCGTCACATTCAGCGATCTCATCCTTTGTCAGAACATTTTTCGCCCCGCCGGAGCCGTTGGTTTCCACCTTTATTGAAACGCCAAGCTTTTTGCCCGCCTTTTCCAGAGCCTCGGCAGCCATATAGGTATGAGCGATTCCCGTAGGGCAGGCCGTTACGGCAAGAACCCTGATCCTTCCGTCGGACTCAGCTTTCTCCTCCGGTTCGTCCGGATACTTCTCGCTCTCCATGTCATCTATAACCTTTAAAAACTCGTCTTTATCCTTTGCGCTGAGAAGCTTTTGCCTGAAATCCTCGTCCATGAGGATCGTCATAAGACGGGACAGCACTTCCAGATGTACGTCGCCGTCGTTCGGAGCCGCGATCATAAACAAAAGATTCGACGGCTCATCGTCCATGGCTTCATAATCCACTCCGTCAGGAACGGTCATAGCCGCAAGCGACGGAGCCTTGACCGCCGGACTTTTAGCATGAGGAATAGCTATTCCCTCTCCTACGGCGGTAGAGCTCATTTCCTCCCTCGCGAGAATACCTTTCCTGTATTCCTCTCTGTCGGCGATTTTTCCGCCTTTGACCTGAAGCTCTATCAGCATATCGATCGCTTCAGCCTTGCTTTTGGGATAAGCATTCAGCTGAATGCTTTCCTTGCCGAGTAAATCAACAATACGCATAATATCTCCTCCATCTGTTTTCATGTGCGTTTATCCTTGTTTTACAGACCTCAGAGCTGTCCAAGCAGCCTGTATATTTCATCCTTCTGCGCCAGTCCGTCTGAAAACGCGGTAGCTCCTCCGGCTGCGGTTCCAAGCTTAAGAGCGTATTCATAATCTCCGTCAAGGGAACCCGCGATAAATCCTGCAACCATCGAATCGCCTGCGCCTACAGAATTTCTGACCGTTCCTTTGCATACTCCGCAGGCGTGAACCTTACCGTATTCGTCTATCAGTAGGGCTCCGTCCCCAGCCATTGAAACAAGCACGTTTTCGGCGCCCATCTCCTTGAGCTTCCTGGCGTATTCGATTATTTCGTCAGTTCCCGTAAGAGTTACTCCGAACATTTCGCCCAGCTCATGATTGTTCGGCTTTATGAGAAACGGCTTGTATTTCAGTACGTTCAGCAGCAGCTCCTTTGTTGCGTCTACTACGGTTTTTATATTTTTTTTCGCAAGGTATTCCAGTATTTTTTCATAAATATCCGGCGGAAGGGTATTGGGGATACTTCCTGCCAGAACAAGGGTATCTCCGTTTTCAAGGCTGTCCAGCTTTTTGTAAAGCTCGCTGATAGCCTCATCGCTTATTTCAGGTCCCTGACCGTTTAGTTCGGTTTCCTGCCGCGATTTGATCTTTACGTTAATTCTTGAAAATCCGTGCTTAAGGTGAACAAAATCGGTTTCAACTCCCTTTGCATTGACGCCTTCTTCAATCGCTCTGCCTGTAAAGCCGGCCGTAAAACCCAGAGCCTTTGACCTTATTCCCAGCTCGCTTAATACCAGAGAAACGTTTATTCCCTTTCCGCCGAAATAAATTTCCTCTGATTTTGAACGGTTTACCTTTCCTACATTCATTTCATCCGTCCGTACAACATAATCCACCGCGGGATTAAAGGTAACGGTATACACCATTTATAAAACCTCCTTTATTGACGCCTGCGTAAGATATTTTTTATCCGGAAGCCTGTCTGTTATTATCATTCCTCTGTTCAATGAAGAAAATGTAACCGCTGCAACCTTATCGAATTTAGAATGATCGGCAAGGAAATAAACCTCCTTGCTGCGGCTTATCACCGCCGTTTTAACAGAAGCCTCGCTTTTATCAGGAGTTGAAAGTCCGGCGGAAGCTGAAATACCGTTCGTCCCCATAAAGCATTTGCTGAAATTGTAATTCTGAAGTGAAATAACACATTCCGCTCCGACAATAGCCTCCGTCGTCAGCTTTATCTCTCCGGCAGGTATAAAAACTCTGCAGCCTTTTTGCGCAAGCTTTTTGGCGTTTATGAAAGCGTTGGTAACGAATGTGACGTTTTTTGACGGAATGTAATCTATCATTTTCTCAGTTGTCGTCCCCGCGTCGATATAGACAAAATCCCCTTCCTCTATAAGAGATGCCGCATATCTTGCAATCGCGGTTTTTTCCTCAATAAACAGCGACGCCTTTTCTTCAACATTATGCTCATATGCCGAAAAGCTTTCATTTAACGCAATCGCGCCGCCGTGCACCTTGGTAAGCAGGCCGCGCCGGGCAAGCTGATTGAGATCCCTCCTGACCGTGGATTCAGACGAATCAAGCATTTCGCACAGATCAGTAAGCTTTACGACGTGCTGTCTGTTTACAGTGTCAAGTATAATTGAATGGCGTTCCTCAGTAAGCAACGTTACCTTCTCCTTTTTGAACAGATTTGAATCTTATTGGTTCCTTCTGACTTTATATTAGCACAAGAATAAATTAAAATCAAGCATTTTCAATCAAAAACATTCATTTTACCTCAAATATTGGACGCCTGCACAATTTAAAATCACTATATTTGTGAAATATGCACATATTATTTTCTCCTTGTGGAAAATATTTTTTCTTATTGCCGCTTTTATTATAAAAACATTCCAGACAAACGACTGAAAACGGTCATTTATATTATGATTCCTGCAATATCAGAAGCTGCAGCAAATAAAAAATCTCTGTCAGCGGCAAAACCTGAGTGAAATACGATTATGAATTATACAGTACAGCTTTAACTGTATAGGTCACTCACCGCTTTTTCTAATCAGTCTGAAGCTTGATCTCTTGGATTCGATTATTCCCTCTGCCCGAAGCCTGCTTATCTCAGCCGACACAGCGCTGCGGTTCGCTTCAAGAAAATCGGCAAGCTCCTGCCTGTCGTATGGTATCGTAAAGGTATCGCTGCCGTGAAGCTTTGCCTGAGATAACAGAAAGGTCATGAGTTTTTCGCGTATGGTACGCTTGGAGATTATTTCTATTTTTTCGTTAAGCTTCAGATTTTTTTCGGCTACTAGGCGCAGCAGATTATTTGTCTGTCTGGTATAAAACGAACTGTCAGCAAAGCTTTCATTCAGAATACTTTTCAGTCTGATAAGCATTATTCTGCTGTCGCCCGCCGAAACAACGCTCACCGGCATATGCTGTGTATCTGAAAACACAAATACCTCAGCGAAAATCTGCGGCGGCTCTATCAGCGCAATAATGCTTCTGTTTCCATAATAATCATTTCTGACAATCTGAACCGCGCCCGAAAGAACAGCTCCGAGCTCTTCGGCACTGTCGCCCTCGGAGATAACCGTCTGATTTTTTGAAAAATCCTTGATTTTTGTATGCGGACTTGTCAGAATAAAATTCAGCTCCTCCTCGCTCAGATTACTGAACAGCGGGCATTTTTTCATAAGCTCAAAATCGTTTTTCATATTTTTTCATCCTTTGTTGGATTTACAACATACTTATTTTGATTATTATACTATAATTTAATCACAGAATCAATAAAATAATCAATTCTGATAAAAAATTGCGGAGGTAAAATATGATAAGAAAAATCATCAGAATAAACGAAGAAAAATGCAACGGCTGCGGAGCCTGCGCGTCCGCCTGTCACGAAGGCGCAATTGAAATGATTGACGGAAAAGCGAGGCTTGTCCGCGAGGATTACTGCGACGGCTTAGGCGACTGCCTTCCCGCCTGTCCGACAAACGCCATATCCTTTGAAGAACGCGAAGCTCCGGCATATAATGAGGAAGCAGTGCGTAAGGCGAAAATCCAAAAGCAGACGGCTAAGCTTCCCTGCGGCTGCCCGGGGACTCATTCCAAAAGGATAGCAAGAACCGACGCTGACTGTTCAAATACAGCCGCGCCAGTATCAAGTCAGCTTTCCCAGTGGCCGGTGCAGATCAAGCTTGTTCCGGTCAACGCGCCTTATTTTGACGGAGCCGATCTGCTTATTGCCGCCGACTGCACGGCTTATGCCTACGGTAATTTCCATAACGAATTTATCCGCGGCAGAACAGCCATTATAGGCTGTCCCAAGCTTGACGAGGGCGACTATGCGGATAAGCTGACGGAGATCATAAAAAATAACGATATAAAAAGCGTTACCGTTGTGAGAATGGAAGTCCCCTGCTGCGGCGGAATAGAGAACGCCGCCAAAAGGGCTTTGCAGAACAGTGAAAAATTTATTCCCTGTAGAGTGGTCACTATAACCTCGGACGGCAGAGCAGTAAATTGACGCGCTTTTAAATGATACGATAACAGGCGTTAAAAATCACATCGGTTTTTAACGCCTGTTTTTCATAAAAAAGTTCTTCCTACTAAAAATCAACTGCCGCAGGCGGCTCAAAAAGAAAAGCTCAGGCTTGCAGACGATGTCCGGCATGGCTGTTATCTGACACACAAAACCATAAATCAGTAAAAACGCGTGAATATGCGGAAGAACCCTATATACGGCGTTGAAATCGCGCAAAATAGGCATTATCTCACATGGAAAACTAGCGATATCAGAAA
>NZ_UWPB01000005.1 GCF_900604945.1 Ruminococcus sp. Marseille-P6503
TCCTGTTCGATCTTCTTAATTGTTTCCGGCTGAAAATACACAGCCATTCTTTTCTTTGCCATAAATCTGCTCCTTTCTATGCTTCGACCCCTGAATAAATGCCGATTTTACGCGCTTTTCGGTATCTTTGACGCCTGAATTCAACTAAAATCCTATTTCCGGCCCCATAAGACAGCCGTTGAAATACTACACGATCCTCTTGTACAAACGGCGTATTTAGGGCGTTTCCGCGGCGGGCTTTGCTCGTCCGCTGTGAACGGTCTGGGGGCTTTGACCCCTGACCTTTAACTAGCAAGTAAATATTCAGAAGCCTGTTGATTACTTAAAAGTCTGATTTGTGAAATATCCTTATCCCACACTTTACATCACCTCCGTAATAGTTTATTTATCCGCCCGCAAACGCTCTACGTTGGCTTGTGCGGCGTTTTTATGCTTCATGCCGATACGTTCCCGATTGAATTTGGGAGGGCAAATTCGGGCGGATTTGGCTCTGATTTCAGCGTGACGGCAACTTTCAATCGTGACAGTAAAAATCACTTTTAAAATTCTGCTGTCACGGACGTGAAACAACGCTATACAGACGTTTGTGACATCTCGATGCGCCTTTCCGTGACAGTAACTCCGCTGCCGTTTTTACTGTCACTGCCGTCACAGTAGTGAACTCTAACCATAATTTCTTAACCTTCGGCTTCAACGAAATTTTATGTACCGTCAAACAGAAAAAGCCCGCACATACTTAACCACGACTAAAGGCGGAAGCTTTTCCGTCTGAATCGTGCCTAAATATGTACGAGCCTTATGCTCTTTGAAATATGTTTATGTAATTGGCGTTTGATATTTAATTGTCATTTTAAATAGAACTCTGTCGTTCTATTTTTATTTTAACATGGTAATGTGCGATTGTCAAGATAGCGTCAGAAATTTAACAACCATTAAAGTTAAAATACTCATAATACTATTCTGATTTTGAAAGCTACTTTTAAAATTAAAATGCCCATATAATTCCAATGGGCATTTCATGTTTTATTGGATTATCGGTATTTTTATATTGTTAAACATTTAATTTGAAAATTTGTGGTAAACTATTCGTAATTACTTCAATTCGAGTATCTGTGCTTTCAAAAAGGATAAAATGTTTATAATCATCTTTATCTTCCCCGTATACTCCATCTGTTGATTTTATGAAATTAATTATCCAATCTGAATTTTCGACAAGGTAGATTGAAAATTTAATGTCACTTTTGGACTTAAGTTTGAATACTCTGGAAATAAAAGCAGCTTCTACACATTGTCTAAAGTCAAAGACATTAGGAAAATAAATTTCGTATTTATTATTTTCAAAATCATCAAAATAAATTTTCGCTTCTCTTTGTAACACTTTAACAGACGTTATTGTTTTAATTTCAGGATAGTTTAGCAAATCTATTAAATTCTCCATTTTAAGCTCCTTTTTATATTTATTAATAACGTATTTTGATACTCATAGGAGTAGAATCAACATTGATAAGTGGTAATAAATCGAAATCAGCCTTTACCGCATCGTAACCCTTTGTAGCCGAAACATAATTATCGACTTTATTTGTTAAGTTAGTAAGTGTTTTATTAGAAAGAACATCTTACAATGTTTTCTTGCCAAAAGCAAATACTTCATCTCAATTTTTCCCAGCAGCTGCAAACATTTCTTTCAGCTTTGAATATTCCGATTTTGAAAGCTGTTTTCCGCTTTAAATGAAAAAGCCCATATATTCCAATGGGCATTTATAGGTTACTGAACGTCCGGTATCTCTATATTGTTTTCTTTCAGAAAAGCTTCAAGTTCCTCATAAAACAAATCAAAAGCTTCAGATTCATTCTGTACAAATCTAATTAAATAATCGTCCCATAATATTGATTCTCGTATATGATATTTTTGTGCAAGCCATTCATTAAATTCGTGATATTGATTTATTTTATATTTTTTATTATCGCATATCATTGCAAATTTATAACCATCTATAAAGCTACAAAGCCTTACCAAAGATTTTGTGCCAATATACAAACCAGGTCGCAGCTTAATCATCATAAGTAGACAAATAATATTATCAGGTTTAGTCATAATTTTTACCTCAGAAATTTATTTTTTCAATTGTTTTTTCGCCACCAGGTGCAAAAAAACCATTGAACCATTTATTATAATCTATGCCATTGGGAAATATATTATCATATACCTTGTTATTGTACAAAATTGCTACGTGTTTTCCATTCTTGGATATCGCTTCTGTTGAAGAATATAAATCATGTATTATAAAACGATTACCATAGGTCAAATTGAGTCTTGTACCGTTTTGACCTATACTTTTTAAATAACCCATGACCTCATCGGCACATTCAACACATTCGAAATTCTTATATTTTCCCGCAATCTTGCTAATACCCTTGCCGATTTCGTCCGAGTATTTAAAGGATATATCAACAATTTCATCTAAATTTTTCCCGGCAGCCGCAAACATTCCTTTCAGCTTTGTATATTCTGATTTTGAAAACTGCTTTCCGTTCTTTAGCGAATTTGCAATGTTGTCTAATGAAGAACCCGGCAAATACTTCAATACATCAGGTACCTGCTCGCTTACTTTTAACAATGCGCTTGCAATCGTGGGAGCGTCATCTAAATGCTTTAATACAAAATCCTCAAGCGCCGACGCTATCTTTGCAGCGTCTCCGGCCAACGGAACAAGTCCGATTCCGCTTATAACCGCATAGCCCCATTCTCCCTTACGGGCGTTCGCTATTACATCTCTTATGTCAGCATATCCTGGAATAAAACCGCCCGTTATCTGACCGAGTAATGTAGGAATATCGTTACATTCAATAAAATCGCCTAAAACAATTCCTTTTATAAAACGTGAATCCCATTCGAATCCGGTTAAATCATATGAGAACGGATCAGTTCCGTTTATATATTCCTCATAATCGTTGAAGCTGTCGCCATCAGGATTGGGATTTAACGGATCAAACCAAAGCTGGACTTCTTTTCCGTCTGATAAACCGTCGCTATCAGTATCTTTTGAATTTGGGTTAGTTCCTAAAAGTGATTCCAGATAATCGTCAACATTGTCTGAATCCGTATCAGGCATAGTAGGATCAGAGGAATAACCGATGGCAGAATAATATTCCACCATAGATACTGTTGATGTAAGCTTTTCGGTCACGAAATTAAGCTCTATATTATCATCAAGCCCGTCTCCGTCGGTATCCTTTTTAAATGGATCGGTATTTATAGGCTGACCGTTTGGCTTTAGTCCGTAGTTCTTCTACAATGTCGGGTATACTATCTCCGTCTGAATCATCGCCTATAAACTGCGGAGGAGTGTATATTTCTTCACCCCTTTGATAAGTCAAATCATTTGCGGTTATTGCATTATAGAAACCTCCGCCTGTTCGCTGAGTAATATTCAACAAAGATTGACCTACGCTATAGCTTCCTAAATCTATAACATTTACAATTACTCCGCTTAAATTGTAATTGTCTAAGTCGAAAGTAAATTGAGTATTGCTGGTTGTTATGATAATTATACGATTCATTTCGGCATCGCTGTTATAAATTGTACTCATTGCTTTAGTGAAAGCAGGGACTAATAATGACGGAGTTCCAACATTTCTGATGTTACTTTCTAAATTTGCTAACGCAGACTGAGGATTCATAAAGCCTGTAGCTGAATTTACTCCGGAAGCATATGTTATAACTGCCGCTTTATCATTTGTCATCATGTTATTCATTATATTTCGGCAAATGCTTATTCTTGAATCATCTTCTGACATATCTGAAGAACAATCAACAATAAATACAGTATTCATACTCTTGAAAGTTGTTGTACCGTTATCCCACATTCTGCGAAGCTCGCTAAAGCTTGCCTCCCAGTTAGTATACCACTTCTCGCTGTCCACAATAAGATACTGTGAAAAATGAGTTGTAGTCGTGCTTACGGTTGAGTTCTCCCAGTTTCTGGTGGTGGGCATTTCTTCAAAAATCTGTTCTTCCTCATTATACCAAAGAATAATTAAGTTGTCAAATTTTGTATCGCCAAGCTTTGACTTATCAATTTTAAAGGTAATTGTAGCAGATTCAAAGCTTGTTTCCGAAGTAAAGTTAAACGGCTCGCCTATCATGGCATATACATCGCTTGACATTGCGTCAATACCATACATACTTTCAATTGTAAGATTTCTTTCAAGACTGCCGCTTGTGCCCATGTCAACCTTGATTTCCGTAATCGCTTTGTCATAAGTCTCAACAGACTGATTTTTTGATTGAGTGTAAACTTCATCTCCGTCAAGTATTCCGTTGCCATTAGTGTCAGGATTCAGCGGGTCAAAGTAAACGCCGTACTTCTTGTAAATCGTTCCGTCATAGCCTTCCTCACCGTCCAGAAGTCCATCGTTATCCGTATCGGGATTCAGAGGATCGGTTTTATATGTTTTGATCTCATCACCGTCAAGAAGTCCGTCCTCGTCGGTATCGGGATTGAACGGTCCTGTTTGATTCTGATATTCCCCAAGATTACCCAGATTATCATTATCAAAATCTTCGTCAGCGTCGGAAATTCCGTTTTCATCTGTATCTACTTCTAACGGATCGGTGTTCAACGTCAGGACTTCGTAACCGTCAGGCAGTCCGTCTCCGTCGGTGTCGGGAATAAGCGGATTGGTATCAATTACCTTTTCATAAATATCAAAAAGCATATCCTCATCAGTATCGCCAAGCCAAGATTCAGGCAGGTATTCTAAATCGCTGAAATCGTATTTTTCCGACTCTGTACCTATAAATCCCGCCATATTTTCTTTGTAATTTATATTTACACTTCCGCCGTTAATTACGATTTTATCGGCAATAATTACACCGTTCAAGTTAATATTCGGAGAATCAATCGTAAGCGTTCCCAGAGGGCAGTAAATAAGTCCGTTAATGTTGGCTGTGCTGTCGTTTTCAATAGTAATATCGCCGTACTTTGAATATACAACGGAAGTATTAGCGTTCTTGACCTCTCCCGTCACATTTATATCCATCAGCGTTCCCATGCTGGAATTGAGAGATACATTGCCGTCAAGTTCAATGTTTCTGTAGCTGTAAATAGGACTGTTAATATGTATATTCATTTCATCACGAACATAACCGTCCTCGTAAAGCTCGCAGTTTTCAGTGAAATATGTTTCACGAATCTTAGTGTCGGCGTAAACGTGCTTGATTCTTTTTTCAATATCAGCGCCCGTTGTGATTTTACCGTTGATATTTCCGTTTAAATAGGATATGTCGGCGTCCTTATTGGTATGTACATTACCGTTCATGCACAGGTTAGAGCTTGCGCTCATTGTAATACCGTTCCGTCCGAATATCATGTACGGGTACTTCTCAGTTCCCTCTGCCGATACCGCTATATTGGCAAAATACGGTATTGATATAACCGCTGCCAGCAGTATGGACATGAATTTTTTAAACTTCTTCATTGTTTTTCTTCCTTTCCCTAAATACTGGATTGTTTTGACTTACTGTAAAATCCGCCCCTCCTTATCATGATTTATTTTATTAGATAATAATAAGTAAACGCCAACTATTATTTAACAATGTAATATAAATTATATAACATTATATGGCATAATGCAACATAATTTTTATAATTTTGGATTTTTATATAACAAATTATGCTTTTGTTTGTTTAATATTGCTAATTTTTATCAATTGATGTTAGCTGAAGAATAAGATTTCTGTTTTGAATTTACAATTACAACGTAATCCTTTCTAAAGTGTTGACATCAGATTTTGCATCAGAGTATAAATATTTTATAGACTTTGGCATTAAATTTTGCTTTTCTCATCAAATAAACCACATTAATCTCAAAACAGTATATACTCAATGCATAAACAGTTGCACCGTTTTAAACATATTTTTACATGGTTTTGCGTTTGTTTATATTATACAAAGATAATATACTTGATTTGATTATAAATAACAAAGTTTGCCAAAAGATATTGTATTTTATTAAAACTTATGATATTATATTTATATTAAATACAGGAGGTAGAACCAATGTGTTAGAGAAAATGTGAAAAAGTAAAAAATATAATTATGGAGGGCTTTATGAAAATTATAAAAAAAGCGGCAGCGTTTGGCGCTGCAGTTATGATGATGGCTTCAATGAACATAGGGGTAAGCGCAGCTACAAGTGAGAAAAATTTTAAAACATATAACAATTATACCTATACAGCCGATTTTGTTCGTTCTGAGGCTTATGGTAAAAGCTATAAGGCAAATTGTAATGGTACAAATAAGATTCCAATCAGTGATAATGCCACGTATGCTCTTAAGGCTACAAAAACAACTAGTATTGCCAGGGTTGAAAACTTGAGTAAAAAGAAATTATCTGTTAATCTCAGAATAGGTTATTATGATAAAAAGAAGGGAAAATTCATTGAACAAGCTAAAAGTAAAAAGTACATTACTACAGGTAAGTTTGAAGTTACACGACCAAGGGCTTGTACGAATGAAACTCATAAATATAAGCTTGAGGCTACTATAACTTATACAAATGATGCTGCACCTATGTCTGGCAAGTATATGAAAGTCACAGCAAAACAGTATAAATAAAAATTAATTTTTATTTTATTTCAAAGGAGGATAAATGAAATACATATATAAGAATATAAAAAGCTTTGTACAGAATAATATTTTATTTTTTTGCTTGTTTATAATTTGTCAAATAACATCATTTATTGTTTTGCTGTTTTCGTTCGGAGCTTTTCTAAACTTCAAAATTATTAAAAATCAAACGATTGAACAAACCTCCTTTGAGATATGCTTTGGAAATTTAATAGAACAATTCCGATATGATGACGGCAGTATATGTTGTACAGGCGACGGAAGCGTTGATAACGGTTCTGTAAAAAAGCTTCTTGATCTCCTTGATGAAAAAACTCTTGAGGAACTGGAGTTGATTGTTTATTTTCCGTATTTTAATAATACCGATCTTAAGTTTGCCGAAGGATATGATCATATATCCGTTGCTTTCAGATTAAAATATCTTAAAGATGAAAAAACTTTAGCGCCGTACGGCAGCTCGTCTGTAAGCTCAGGAGTTCCGTTGACATATGAGGAATTTATGCAGGGCAGCAATAAAATAACCTTGCCATGTGATTATAGTCAGGAATACATTGGATCTGACGTTATCATAGCAGACAAGCATTATGTGGTTTGCGGAATAGAAACTATGGATGATTTTATCAGAATGTCTTATTTTAACTCTCCGGACGATATAGACGGTATTGAAAGTATAATCTTTGACTTTAATGCCCTTGCAACAAAATCAGCATATAACGATATTACTGACGCCTGTAAAGAGGTATATGGAGATTATGCATATGTACCGAAAATAGAAACCGTATCATCAGACAAACTGCCATTTTACAATTCAATAATGGCGGTATCAGTTTTGCTTGCGCTGCTTTCAGCCGTTACTCTTATGCTATTATATAAATATGTTCTGCAAAAACGAAGCAGAACTATTGCTATATTAAGACTGAATGGGTGCAGCAAAGGAAAATCAAGAAGAATTTGTATAGCAGAAATTATTATTATTTCCCTGATATGCGCGGCGATTGCCTACGCTTTGTATTTTGGTTTTTTAATTCATGTGTTATCGCACTACTTAATATATATCAAAGCTGTTTACAGTACCAAAAATATTGCTGTTATGTTTGCGGTAAATGTGCTTGCAGTTTATATGGTTACAAATATAATGATAGTACGTCAGCTTTCAGCTAAACCTGTTGAACAGTTAAAGGAGAGGTGACGGAAATGATAAAATATTCAATGAAGCTGCTTAGAAGAAACCTGCTGACAAATATTTTTATAGCTTTGCAAATCGCAGTTACACTTTTAATGATAATTTTAAGCGTGTCATCTGTTATGTCTAAAATAGAATATTATCTGCCTTTGAGAAAGGTTCTTTCTTCTGAAGGAATGTGTCTTTTTTCTTCAGGATCTTATATCGACGATCTTTCACATTACTATAGCTGTAATGATATAATAAATATAAGCGATAATATTGAAGAAATATACAGTACTGAAACTACTGATTTTCTTATGATACCTAATACAGAAAATGAAGATGAGGCGCATCCTGGTTTTGTTGTTTACAATAAGAATATGTATGACCTTTACAAACCGCAGATGCAGGAAGGGAAATGGCTGTCCGATATCAAAGGCGATAAAAACTATATAAGCGCCGTTGTAAGCTATTCCAGTAAGTATAATGTAGGCGATACTATTGAAGTATATGACTATATAGACGAAATTTATTATCCGCTTAAAATTGTAGGAAAAACTGCTCAGAAAACAAAGTTTATTACTAATTCATCTATAAATGAATTTGCAAAGGATTTCAGAGATCTATACGGAAATATTGAAGGCAATATGATTTTTATAAGACACGACGATATTGAGCTTACTCCTATTTCAGTTTCACCGCAGGGAATTATATTTATAAAATACGAGGACGGGCTATCTGATAAAGAAGCCGACTCAATCAAAGGGGAACTGTTCAAAATGGGCGGCTTTCTCAATCTTTCAGAAGAACTTAATAAAAAAAGCATTGAATATCTTTCTGAGGATATTATGCTTATCCTTCCTATATGTATCTGCGTGTTTATAATATCTTTAATATGCACTGTAGCATCGTCCGCTATTGCTGCAAAAAGCAATATGAAAACGTTTCTGATAACATATATATGCGGAGCAAGATGGAAATCAAATAGCTTGATAATTCTAATAAATTCTGTAATTACATCAGCGGCGGGAGTTTTTACAGCGGCTGTTGGCTACGCAATATTATCAGCAACGGATATAGCGGCATATTTTTGTATTGAATTTACAAAATATGAATTTCTGTTCTGCCTGCCCGTTTTATTACTTAATATAATTCTGCCGATTATTCTGCCGTTATGGATAATTTCCAAACAGACGCCTAAGGAACTTATAACAGAGGAGTAAGGAAAAGCATGATAAAATTAAACAACATCACAAAAATCTACAACCCTAAGAAATCCAACGAATTTGAAGCGCTGCACAATGTTTCATGCGAGATAGATGACGGCGAGCTTGTTGCGGTTATCGGTAAATCAGGAGCCGGAAAGTCAACGCTTTTACATATACTTGCCTGCATTGATAACTATCAGGAGGGTGAGTATTCAATAGACGGAACGCTTGTGAAAAACCTTTCCGAGCGTCAGTATGCTAAGATCCGCAATGAAAAAATAGGTATGGTAATGCAGGATTTCGCTCTTGTGGAGGATTTCACTGCACTTGAAAATGTGATGATCCCTCTGAACTTCTCAAAGAAAAGGATAAAGAACAAAAAGAAAAAGGCGCTTAATGCTTTAAAGTCTGTAGGCATCGCTGAACTGGCGAAAAAGCCCTGCAATAAGCTTTCCGGCGGACAAAAACAGCGAGTGGCGATTGCAAGAGCGATAGTGAACGAGCCGAGCATGATATTGGCAGACGAGCCGACGGGAGCGCTTGACAGCAAGACATCAAAGGAAATTATGGAGCTGTTCAAGTCGCTGAACGAACAGGGCAGGACGGTCATTATCGTTACTCATGACCAGAAGATCGCAGAACAGTGCGATAGGATCATTGAGATTTCAGACGGGGAAATTATCAGCTAAAAATATACAACCTGTTTGTGTTCAGACAGGTTGGTTTTTGTTATGGGGAATCAAAAAAATCATTAATTATTTGGCTTGCAGTTTTCAAATGAATTTTTGAGAGCTGCTATTATTTGTACGTTTCAGTTGAATCGCCTTAACGATCCCATTGTCCTCCAAAGGTAAGAGAGTGAGAATTACTTTAGTGAAATATTCAACTCTCCCCTACTTTTATCAAGTAAAAGAGCGTTAATATCGTTTATTATATTCATTCCAAAAATACACTGAGTGTTCACGCTTGTTTTTATCACTCACATAAACTATAGAATCAGATTGATTATCATTGCTTTATTAATTTTTTCTCAAGTAACCGAAAAGCCTCCAAGAACATAAGGCTGTTAAAATCATAAGGCA
>NZ_UWPB01000002.1 GCF_900604945.1 Ruminococcus sp. Marseille-P6503
TTTTTATTACTTTATAACAGCGTTTAAATTTTAAAAAGCAGTGATTTGTCCCAAACTTTTGAAACATTTCACTGCTTTTTTTCGTTTTTGCGTGTCAGTTTTTTTGATTTTGCGCGTCAAGCTACAATGGCGCCGCCGCATGGGCAAACAAAATATATGTAGCAATTTTTACTCTCCTATCATATTGTGTAATATTGGAGGTGAACAAACATGAAAGAAAAAAAAGAGAGCTGTGTTGAGCTGAACATTTATGTTGAATGTGATAAATGCTCCAGATCCGAGCCAAAGGTATCATGTCCCGAAGATAAAGACGAAAACAATGAATCCTGCGTTAAAATAAACGTATTCGTTGAGTGTGACGGCAAGAAACGCACTTACACTGTCTGATTCCGTAATTAATTATGACCGCTGATATTTTCAGCGGTCATTTTTGTGCAATGAAAAAAGAGCTTCCGGAGCAGCTCAGAAATAGATCAATTATGCATAAGCCTTCTTCCCGACCCAATCTCAAAATGATACATCGCTATTCCCAGATCAAGCTTGGAATAAAAACCTCCCGTAGGCTTTACCGAAACCTTATCATTATTCAGTGTAAACAGAAATTTCTGCTGATTCATGGCTGTCGGAGCTAATATCGCGCACTCCATTCCTTTTTTAAACCAGTCAGGCATTTCTCCCCCTACTTCGCAAAGCTGCTCGATAGGCTTGCTTTTATGCGCTGTCCCGCAAATGATTTTTACAGTAAATTTTTAGTTTATCTGCTTAGACTATTCGCTAAATCTCCCCTCTGGCCTCCAGCCATTTCACCGTATCCGTTATGGTTTCTTTCATGCTTCTGGTTTTATAATTAAGCTTTTCTCTCGCTTTTTCGCTGGAAAAATTCGCGTTGGAGGTAAGCGTGTACAGCGAATATTTTGTATACAGCGGCGGTTCCTTAAGAAGCTTGTAGTAAATTTCAGACAGCGGAGCGGTCAGCTTAGCAAACCATAGCGGTAAAACGGTTTTTATCTTTTTTGTCTTTCTTGCTTCGCTTACTAAATCAAGCAATTCCTTAACTGTTATATACCGGTTTGAAAGTATATAGCATTCTCCCTTTTCACCGTATGTACACGCGTTTATTACGCCCTCGGCTACATCTCTTACGTCCACAAAGTCATATCCTCCGTTTACGCACGCTTTTAAGCTTCCGTCAGCGCAATCCAGTATAAGCTGCGTCAAATGACTTCTGCCGAAATCGTAAGGGCCGATGATGCCTGAGGGATGAAGGATACAGGCGTTAAGATCTCTTTCCCGCACCATTTTAAGCACATATTCCGCGGCCTCCGCTTTTGTTTTGGCATATTCGCCCACGACCTTACCGGGATCAAAATCGCTCGTTTCTGTAATAACCTCATTGCCCGGTTTTTCCGTAATAGCGTGAACGCTGCTTACATACACCAGCTTTGCATTCTTTTCCAACGCTTTTCCGACAATATTTTTAACGCCGTTTACGTTGACCTCTCTGACCCTCGGATCGTATCTGGTTTTAATATATACTATAGCTGCGCAGTGTATAACGGTTAATTCCGAATCTGCTTCAGCTTCAAATATTTCATTGAGCGATTCCGGTCTGGTGACGTCTCCGTGATAGATGCTGCAATTTACGCCTTTCAGGGAATCTATTTTGTCGTCGGGCAGAACCAGCGCGCGCACCTCGCCGTATCCTTCCAGTTTACGAACGATGTTATTTCCTAAAAAACCGTTTGCTCCCGTAACAATAAAAATTTTTTTCATAACGATCACTCCGCAGCTGTCATTGTTCCCTACGTTAAATATACCACAAAAGCTCAGAATTTTCAACACTTTTACCAATAAAGCAATAAGCTCTTCCGATCTTCTTTACATCCGAAGCCGGATTCCCTGCACGGCGGCGCGTCTGATTACGGCGCTTAAACTAGGTATAAAATTACCGCCTGTAAAGCCTGCAGGCGGTAATACTTTATATTTTAGGAATTTACACTGCCTTCGTCAGCGGAACTATTGATGTCAATGTCCTCAGACTGAGTCAAGGAGTCCTCTGCCGCCGTATCATCCGCGGCAAATTCAGCCTCGGAAAGCTCGCCCTTCATCAGCTTTTCAAAATCCCCGCCGTCGATTTTTTCATGTATCATTAGATATTTCGCAACAAGATGAAGCTTATCCATGTGGGCTTTAAGCAGATTTTCAGCCTTTTCAAAGGCGTCCTCCACAATGCTCCTTATCTCGTTGTCTATCTCGGCGGCAACATTTTCAGAATAGCTCGGCGTATTTCCGTAATCCCTGCCAAGGAATACCTCGTGCTCTCCTCTGCCGTAAACTACAGGTCCCAGATTGTCGCTGAAGCCGTAGCGCGTAACCATATTTCTCGCCGTAGCGGTAGCCCTTTCAAGATCGTTGGAAGCCCCTGTGGAAATATCGTCCAGTATAAGCTTCTCAGCAACGCGTCCGCCCAGCAGAACCACGATATTTTCAGCCATTTCATTTTTGCTTACAAACGATTTGTCCTTTTCTGGCAGGCTCATGGTATATCCGCCGGCCTGACCTCTCGGGATTATAGATACCTGATGCACCTTATCCTGAGTCTTGCAGTAATAAGTACATACCGCATGACCGCCCTCATGATATGCCGTAAGGCGTTTTTCCGCCTCGGTAACCACTTTGGATTTCTTTTCGGGTCCGGCGATGACCTTAATGGACGCCTCCTCAAGATCCTCTTTGGTTATGGCCTTGCGGTTTCTCCTTGCCGCAAGCAGCGAAGCCTCGTTTACAAGGTTTTCAAGATCGGCTCCCGTAAAGCCTACCGTTGATTTTGCAATTGTTTCAAGATCCACGTCAGGCGCAAGCGGCTTGTTTCTGGTATGGACCTTTAAAATCTCCTCGCGTCCCTTTACGTCGGGATAGCTTACAAGTATCTGCCTGTCAAAACGTCCCGGACGAAGCAGCGCCGGATCGAGAATATCCCGGCGGTTGGTTGCCGCCATTACTATTACCGATTCGTTATCCTCAAATCCGTCCATTTCGACAAGAAGCTGGTTAAGAGTCTGCTCACGCTCGTCATGACCGCCGCCCAGACCCGCGCCTCTCTGACGTCCTACGGCGTCTATTTCGTCGATAAAGATAATGGACGGCGCGTTCTTCTTTGCCTGATCAAACAGATCTCTTACTCTCGAAGCTCCCACGCCCACAAACATTTCCACAAAATCCGAACCGGAAATTGAAAAGAACGGAACGTTCGCCTCTCCGGCAACCGCTCTCGCCAGCAGAGTCTTACCGGTACCCGGAGGTCCTAAAAGCAGTACGCCCTTAGGTATCCTTGCTCCGATCTCGTTATATTTCTTGCTGTCCTTGAGAAAATCAACGATTTCCTTAAGTTCTTCCTTTTCCTCGTCCGCTCCCGCGACGTCTGCAAAGGTCGCCTTCTTACTGCTTGGAGCCTGCTTGGCGTTAGTCTTTCCGAAGGAGCTCATTTTTCCTCCTCCGGCGCTCTTCATCATAAATACGAAGAAGAATATCATAACTCCCAGCATAAGCAGCGTAGGAATAAGATTAAGCCAGAAGCTGTTGTCCGATATAGGAATCAGATTGTATTTAAGAGGTTCGTCAGGATACTTTTCGTTATAATTTTTACGGTAATTCTCAGCGTCCTCTCCGCCGAGGATCTCCTGAGCGAAAAGCGATACGTTCGGGACTGTATAGTTATATGTTTCATCAGAGTCCCTGAGCTTGTATATAAGTTTTCCGGAGCCAAGGTCAAGCTCAAACTCCGAAACCTCAAGATTATCAAAGCTCTGCATTACCTCCGAATACTGTTTGTCTGACTTATTGGAGCTCATAGACGTCAGCATATAAACAAGTCCCGCGATAACCGCGATTGATATCAGCAGATAGATTATCAGAGATTTTCCATTACTGTTATTCTTCAATTAAACACAACCTTCCGTTCATTATAATCATATATGAAATACCCGCAAAAAATACGCCGTCACATGAAATACTCGTCCCAGGCATTTTGCCGCCGACAGTATCATTCCGCCTGAACGTCACTCAATCGCGCCGAGGTACGGCAGCTGACGGTATTTTTCGTTATAATCAAGCCCATAGCCCACCACGAACCTGTCGGGAATCTCGAAGCAGCAGAAATCCGGCGATATATCCGCTATCCTTCTGGACGGCTTATCGAGAAACACCGCTATCTTCAGATCGACCGGATCTTCGGACATGATACGTTTTTTCAGTTCCGCCAGAGTATTGCCGGTATCAATTATATCCTCAATAATAAGCACGTTTCTGTCCTTGAAATCAATGCTCTCACAGGCAGAGGAAAAATCAACCTCTCCGCCCGACTGCGTGCCTATGTAGCTTTTGGCTCTTATAAACCTTATCTCGATATCCTCAACAGTCATAGCCCTGATAAGGTCAGCCGCGAACACAAAGCAGCCGTTAAGTACCCCGACGACCAGAACTTCCTTGCCTCTGTAATAATCTGAAAGCTCCCTGCCAAGTCCGGCTACCCTTTCAGCTATTTCCTCCGCCGAAAATAAAACCTTTATATCGTCCATTTATCCGTTCACCCCGCCGCGTTTCTGCGGACATAAAATATAATATACTATATTTGTGACAGTTTTATGATATTTTGCAGATCAATAATCTTTTTGTCGAACCGGTGACCTTTACCCGTTCGGCTATGCCGAAGCTCTCGATAAAAAACAAGCCCTCGTCGTCCGAAAGCATTGCCGTTCTGCCGCGCTTTTCCGCAGAAATCCTTTCGTTGAAAAGCTTTTTTACAGACGATGTAAAATCCCTGCCCTCAAGCTTTATCCTGTCGCCGCTTCTTCTGTTTCTAAGCAAAATTTCACCTTTTATTTTATCATAATCAGCTATGCAATTTGCAAACTTTTTATTAACATTACATTCCAAGCGATCTTTATCCATTATCTTCAAAACAATTTTTTTATCATAAAAACAATACTCTCCGTCAGGAACAGCGGCAAGACATACCTCCTCGTATTCAAGCTCCGCGGAATTTACAATTCTCATTAAATCCCTGCTGCACAATACGGAAAGACCGCCGCCTAAATCCGCTCTGCCTCCGTTTCCGGCAATTTTTATCATTTCCCTCACTCTGTCATGAGAGCAGGAAAGACCATACCGTGACAGTATCCTCATAACAACCCGGCTTTTTATGGCTGGGTCAGCCGAATTCAGAACCGTTCGGCTGAATGAATTCTCTCCGCTGCGGGCAGCTTGAAAAACCTTCTCCGCCTGCGCTTCAAGGTACTCCATATCCTGCCTGAGAGAGCAGGACATCAGACCGAAAGACTTTTCCGCCGAAACGTTGATTTCCCGCATAACCGGAACGACCCTGTGTCTTATTTTGTTGCGGGTGTAATCGTCGGAAAGATTGGTAGAATCGGTAACAAAGCTCTGCTTCCTTGCTTCAAGAAAGCTTTCGACCTCTTGTCTTGTACAGCAGATAAGCGGACGTATAATATTATCCCTGACCGGAGGTATGCCGCACAACCCTTTGATGCCGGTGCCTCTCGCCATATTGAACAGCGCCGTTTCCATACTGTCGGAAAGGGTATGCGCGGTAGCGATCTTATCCGCCTGACACCGCGCAAATATTTCATATCTCAGCTTCCTTGCTCCCTCTTCTACGGAAAAACCGTTTTCCTCGGAGTATTTCCCCGCGTCTTTGCGGTATACGTCAAGCTTAACGCCAAGACGCGCGCACAGCTCCCCGCAGAATTTTTCGTCGCGCTGGCTCTCTGCGCCTCTTAGCTGATGGTTTACATGACAAGCCCTTACCTTATATCCAAGCTCCAGCAAACACAAAAGGAGGGTTACGCTGTCCGCGCCGCCCGAAAGACAGCACAGCACAGTCTCGCCCTCTGAAATCATATTAAATTCGGAAATTGTTTTCCTTACCTTATCCAGCATTGTTTTCAATCGTTACTCTTTTCTGAAATCAAGACTTCTGAACAGCGTATACTCGCCTATCCACGCGAGCTTGACGGTATCGGTCGTTCCGTGACGGTTCTTTGCCACGATACATTCGGCAACGCTCTGATCGGCGCTCTCCTTGTCGTAATAAGCGTCCCTGTAAAGAAACAGAATAATATCCGCGTCCTGCTCTATAGAGCCCGATTCACGCAGATCTGAAAGCATAGGACGCTTGTCGTCACGCTTTTCCGAGCTTCTTGAAAGCTGCGAAAGCGCGATGACAGGCACGTTGAGCTCCTTTGCCATAAGCTTGAGCTGTCTTGTTATTTCCGACACCTCATTTACACGACTCGTATGCTTGTTAGGCGACGACATCAGCTGAAGATAGTCGATAATAACAAGCCCGAGATTCCGCATACGTCTCAGCTTAGCCTTCATCTGCGGAACGTTTATCCCCGCTCCGTCGTCCAGATATATCGGAAGCCTCGCCAGAGTTTCCGTACCGTTTGCAAGCTTTATCCAATCGTCCGGCTCTATCTTTCCTGAACGCAGACAGGTATTGTTGACAAGGGATTCGGAGGCAAGCATACGCGTTACCATCTGCTCCTTGCCCATCTCAAGAGAAAAAATAACTACCTCTTTCATGGTGCGCTTACAGGTGTTTACCGCAATATTCAGGGCAAAAGCCGATTTTCCCATTGCGGGACGGGCGGCAAGTATGATCAGGTCCGATTTGTTCAATCCTGTCGTCACAGCGTCCAGCTGAGAAAATCCCGTTTTTGCACCCAGATGCTTTTCGGCGTCAGGACCGCTTATCTCCTGAAGATGAGAATAGGCGTCGATAATAACGCTGTCGATCCTGGTAAGCCCCTGAACCTCGTTGCCCTGCCTTATATCGAAAATCTTCTGCTCGGCGCTGTCAAGCATTGTTTTGGAATCCGCCGAGCCTTCATTCGCGGTTTCAATAATTTCGTTTGCAACGCTGACAAGCGCGCGTATATGATACTTTTCCTCGATTATCCTGCAATAGCTTTCTATATTGGCGGTAGACGGAACGCCCTCCATCATGCCAGTAAGATACGCCTTAGCCATAGCCGAGGTTTCAAAAACGCCCATAGTCACCGCCTCGTTTATAACGGTGATTATATCCTCCGTCTGCGAGGCGGTAAACATTCTCATCATAATTGAGAAAAGCTGCTGATGCTGAGGCCTGTAAAAATAATCGGGCCTTAAGATCTCAATAACCTTAGGCAGGACCGACGGGTCAAGCAGAACTCCGCCGAGCACAGCCTGCTCCGCCTCCAGCGAATAGGGAAGCTCGCGCCCAAGAATATCGCCTGCCTTAAGCTGCGATACGTTATCAAGTGCCATTTTTACTCTTCAACCACCTTAATTTTCAGAGAACACGAAACGCCCTGCGTCATTTTGACTGTAGCGGTGAAATCTCCGAAGCTTTTTATCTCGCTTGCCAGAACGATTTTTTTCTTATCTACAGTCTGTGAATACTGCGCCTTTACAGCGTCCGCGACAGCAGCTCCCGTAACGGCTCCGAACAGCTTTCCTCCCTGTCCCGCCTTAGCCTTGATAATTACCTCTTTTCCCTCAAGAGCAGCGGCAGTTTTTTCATTTTCCGCCTTTTCAACGTCAAGCTTATGCTGAGCGGAAGCCTTCTTCCCCTCCAGGTCATTTATATTCTTGGCGTTAGCCTCTACGGCAAACCCCTTGGCTATCAGATAATTCCTTGCGTATCCGTCGGCAACGTTCAGCACATCTCCCGCCTTGCCGGAGCCTTTAACGTCTTTGATAAGTATAACCTTCATAATAACACGTCCTTTTCTATGTATTATTTCTTATGTATTCGTCAATAGCTTCAAAAAGCTGCTTCTTTGCCTTTTCAAGCGTTGTATCAAGCTGAGTGGCAGCCATTGTGAGATGACCGCCTCCTCCCATGCTTTCCATAACTATCTGAACGTTGAACGCCCCCATGCTTCTGGCGGAGATATTCACTGTTCCTCCGTCCTCATACAAGACAAAAGAAGCATTTACTCCGACGATTCCAAGCATTTCGTCGGCAGCCTGAGAAGCCGCTATTCTAATATTGTCAAATGTTTCCGCAGTAGCCGCTACGGCGCATTTTCTGTATATTTCAGCGGAATTTATAAGATGGGACTTCTGACGATAGGTTTCTATGCTGTTTGCAAACAGCCTTTTGACCGCTACCGTATCCGCTCCCATTTTTCTCAGAAACGCCGCCGCCTCAAAGGTTCTTACTCCCGTTTTCATAACAAAATTCTTGGTATCGAGCATAATTCCGGCAAGCAGCGCCTCCGCAACAGGCGAGGATATCCTGACCTCGCCTCCGAAATACTCGATAAGCTCTGCAACCATTTCCGCCGCCGAGGAAGCCATAGGCTCGTGATAGAACATCACGCACTTTTCAATCGACTTGACCATAAGCCTGTGATGATCGATAACTACGGTCTGCTCAGCTCTCGCAAGCAGCTCCCGCGATTCGACCAGATCCGGATTGTGAGTGTCGACCACAATAAGCAGCGTATTTTCATCAAGCCTTTCTATGCCGGACTCAGGAGTGATATAGTAATTGGACATATCGTTTTTCCTGATATAATTTACAAGGCTCAGAGCAAGATTCTGGCTTTCGTTTACGACAACGTAGGCTTCCTTTCCCATCTTCCGCACGGCGGCGCACATTCCGGTAGCGGAGCCTATACTGTCAAGATCTCCGAAACGGTGTCCCATGATAAGCGCCTTGTCGTGCGTCGAAATAAGCTCCTTCAGGGCTTTTGCAACCATTCTTGTCTTTACCTTGGTATGCTTTTCAACTCCGTTTGAAACTCCTCCGAAAAATTCATAGCCGCTGTCAGTTTTTACCGCCGCCTGATCTCCGCCTCTTCCAAGGCACATTTCAAGCGCCTGCTTGGCGTATACCTCGCTCTCCGCAAGATCGGAGGCGTTATGCCCCACGCCTATGGAAAGAGTTATATTCTGTCTTTCGCCGACGGTTATCGTTCTTGCCTGTTCAAGTATCCTGAAACGGTTTTCGATTATGGGAGCAAGATGACGCTCCTCCATTATCACATAAAATTTATCGCTGTTTATCTTTTTGGAAAACGCGGTAGTTCCGTCCACAAAATTTTCGATCAGCTTTTCGATCTTTACCAGCGCGTGAGCCTTTTCACTCTCGCGGATATTGGACATAATATCCTCAAAGTTGTCTATAAAAATTATGATGACCGATTTCTGCGACTGCCTGTGCTCGTATTCCAGCTCAACATAGTCCGTCGTATCGTTGAAATATATCAGTGAAAGTGAGCCGCTGACGTCGGTATGTATCCCCTTTGCGATATAAAAGCGCCTGTTGAGACATATCAGATCGCCGTCCGGCTCGAATATCTTATACATATCTATATTAACGATCTCGGTTATATCAATACCGTAAGCCTCTTCGGAGGTATAGACCTGCCTGCCGAAAAGCTTATTATACCATACGATAGTATTGGCTGAGTCTACTATAATTGCCGGAGCGGGAAAATTAAGAAGCGAATCCTTTTCGGTTTTCGTTATCATGGTAGCCAGCCTTGCCACATACTTTTTATTGCTGTTTCTGAACAGCGCCGATTCAAGTATCAGCAGAACCGCCGCGGCAATCGAAACGCACAGCAGCACTCCGCCCATATCCCTGCTCGACGGCGTGTCGTAAACGGTATATGAAGCGATCAAAGCCGACAGGACGACCACAGCCGCGGTAATCCTTATCAGAATCTGAAAACCGTTATTTCCTTTCATTTTTAATGCCCTTTCCTCTCTGCTCACGATAGTATGAAGCCTGTCTTAAATAACGGCACAAGCGCCTTTAAGAAACAGACCGGCTATATTTCCATTATAATAGGCAGTATCATCGGACTTCTCTTTGTCTTTAAATAAATATAATCCGAAAGGCTGTCTCTCATTTTCCCCTTGATCGCATTCCATTCCTTCATATCGTGGTCAAGACAATCCTGCAGTGTCTCGCTTAGCAGACGCTTGGCTTCATCCATAAGCTCCTCGCTTTCCCTTACGTACACAAAGCCTCTTGAAACAACGTCCGGACCGGCAAGTATCTCGCCCGACATTCTGTCTATGGTAGCCACGGCAATTATAAGGCCGTCCTGCGCCAGATGCTTTCTGTCCCTAAGCACGATCGCGCCCACATCTCCGACGCCGAGTCCGTCAACAAGAACCTTTCCCGCCGGAACCTGTCCCGTTACCTTCATATCCACTCCGTCGGTTTCGATGACGTTGCCTATTTCGCCGATAATAATATTGTTTTCCGGTATCCCCACAGACATAGCGGTAGCCTTATGCTTGACAAGGTGCTTATACTCGCCGTGCACAGGAATAAAAAACTTTGGCTTGGTTATCGAAAGAATGAGCTTCTGCTCCTCCTGACAGGCATGACCTGAAACGTGAACGTCGTACATAGCCTCGTAAACGACCTCGGAGCCCAGCTTCATAAGCTCGTTTACCACCCTTGTCACATACTTTTCGTTTCCCGGGATCGGATTGGCAGAGATAATAATAAAATCCTGCGGAGTTATAGACACCTGACGATGCTCGCCCATAGCCATTCTGGTCAGCGCCGACATAGGCTCGCCCTGACTTCCGGTAGTTACTATGCACATTTTCTCGGCGGGGTATCTTGATATCATGTCGATATCAACAAGAACTCCCTCAGGAACCTTAAGATAGCCCAGCTCGATTCCCTTGCCCATTACGTTGACCATGCTTCTGCCCGAAACGGCAACCTTCCTTCCTGTAGCCGCCGCGCGGTTTATGATCTGCTGAACCCTGTGGATATTTGAAGCGAAGGTAGCAATAATTATACGCTTTCCGTCCGCCTGGGAAAACAGCTTTTCAAAGCTTTCTCCCACCTTTCTCTCGCTCATGGTAAATCCCGGCCGCTCCGAGTTGGTGGAATCCGACATAAGCGCCAGAACGCCCTTGTTTCCAAGCTCCGCGAAACGGGCGAGATCAATGATACCGCCCTCAATAGGAGTATAATCCACCTTGAAATCGCCTGTATGGATAATTACGCCTGCCGGCGTGTGAACCGCCATTCCCACAGCGTCGGGGATAGAATGGTTGACTCTTATGAACTCAACCGCCATACAGCCCAGCTTTACCGTCTGTCTGGGAGTAACGGTATTAAGCTGAACCGAGCCGAGAAGCCCGTGCTCCTTCAGCTTTCCCTCAAGCAGACCGAGAGTCAGCCTTGTTCCGTAAACAGGAACATTGAATTTTTTCAGAAAATAAGGCAGACCTCCGATATGATCCTCGTGCCCGTGGGTAATTACCACGCCTCTGAGCTTATCGGTATTTTTTTCAATATATGTGAAATCGGGGATAACTATATCTACTCCCAGCATTTCGCTGTCGGGAAAAGCCAGTCCGCAGTCGATTATAAACATATCGTTAGCGCATTCGATACAGGTGAAATTCTTTCCGATCTCGTTAAGTCCTCCCAGCGGTATGATCCTGACCGGAGTTTTTCTCTGAGTATCCCTCTGAGGACGCTTCTGCGTCTGTCTGGACCTTAACGTCCCCGACGCCGGCTTTGAAGCTTCCGCCTTTCTGTTTGTATTCAGATTAGGCAGGCTTTTTACCGTTTTCTTCGTCCTGGGCTCCGCGGAAGCCTGCTCGGAGGAAACAACTGCGTCCGTTCCCTGAATTTTGCCTCCGCCCGTCCTTCTGATTAATTTTCTTGCAGTATTCTTTGCACCGTTTCCGTTCTGAATATTCATTTACACAATTCTCAAGACCTGACCGTATGTCTGGATTAAGGCAACACAAACAAACGGCAGGCCGTGATAATACTCCTTCCTTCTCGAGCCTTCGCTCTGTTTTATTCGATTTTTCCGTTGCATTACAGCCGGAATCGCTCAAGCGGCAGGAAGCCCGCCGTTTTATTTCAATGACGTAATAGTATGATCAGGCGATTCCGGCGCAGGTGACCGCAAAAACTGCGATCCGTCCGAACAAAAATATCTGATATCATTGTACTCTCTTTTTGCGGTCTTGTCAAGTGATTTTTTATGAAGCCCTTGCAGTTACTTCCTTATCTGATCCTCAGCGGCTTTGATTTTCTGCTGAATCTCGTCGCATAAGGAGCAGGCGGTTTCAGACCTGAAGCTTTCCGCAAATATCATTATTCCGCTTCCGCTTTTCAGAGGTCTGATTACGGCTCTCGATTCATCTCCCTGATATACAACGCCCTCGGAGCCGCCGGACTTCGCCAGAGTAAATTCCTTTATAAGTCTGCCGGGACTGCAGTTTACGCTGACAAACCTTTGCGTGGTATAAAATCTTGGAATATCTCCCGCCGCGTCGGACAGCGTTATCCCCTTTTCCGACAGATACGACAGGATCATGACCGCCAGCACCAGGCCGTCCCTTACAAAGAAATTATCCGGTCTTTTGGCAACCTTTCTCGCCTCCTCGTCCTCATCGCTGTCGGAGCAGTTGTAATACCGGTACAGCCTGCCGTTTTCTTCCTCCGCAAGGCTGTCCGCGCCCATCGGGAACGAATAGGGGATCGAAACGGGTATTTTTTTCTCATAGGCTATCTTCATAGCCAGCAGCACAAGACGCTCATGAAAAACGTATCCCGTTTTGTCATTGTAGGCGGAGCAGGAGCTGCCGTCCGGCGAAAGATGAAAAACTATCCGCTCTCCGTCTATATCGTTTCTTGAATGAAACAATTCCTCGCTTATTCTTGCCGTTTTTGCATCAGAGGTTCTTATTTCCGCGTTTACTCCATTGAATTTCGCCGGAAGCATATCGCGCAGAAACATTTCATACAAAACCCCCACTCCGCGCATATCAAGCCTCCTGCCGTAGCTGTGGTATGAAAGCTGACGGAAATCATATCTGTTGAACGCTTCTTCTATTTTGTGCTCGGTTTCTCTTTTCAGCGGAAGCCCGCCTCTCTCCATCAGCTTTATTTTTTCCGAATAGTCGGCGGCGGCAAAGCAGCCCAGCTTCGCGGTAAGTCTGTTTACCGCGAACATTACCTGCTGCGCTGTACATTCGCCGAGATCAAAAACCGTTATGCCGCTGGAAAGCAGTCCCGCAATAAAGCTTGAACAAAGAGCCTCGGCGCTCGGGCCGCCGCTCCAGCCCGCTACGACGACTTCTCCGATGTCCATCGCCGTTCCGACCGCCATTCCGAATCTGGCGGTATCCGACGGCAGCGTTATGCAGGAATCGAAACCGTAAGAACAGTCGTCGTCGATAAAGGCAGGCTTTCCCATGCCTATTCTGACGTTTTCCCCGACTACCGAGCCGTGGGCGACCTCCTTGCCCGCCCAGATCTTTACTCCGTCCAGTATTCCGGCACCCTCGCCTATGCGGCTTCTCTCGCCGACCACCGAATTTTCTCCGCAGCTGGCAGATTTCATAAGCCTTGCGCCGGCGCATACGACGCAGGACATAAGCTCGCACCTTGAAGAAATATAAGCTCCTTTGCCGACATAAGCGCCGCTTATTCTGACGCGCTTTTCAATATAAGCGCCGTCGTCGATAACGCTGCCGGGCTCTATTACCGTTCCGGATTCTATTACAACGTTCCTGCCGATATACGCCGGAGGAACTATTGAAACTCCGCTGAAATTGCTGAGCGTATCGGTATAGATACCGCCGTCGTTCTGCCGAGCCGAAAAGGAAAGCCCCGTTTTTCCTTCAAGAATATTTTTCTGGCAGTCAAGAAAGCCCTGCGCGTCGGTTATTTTGTGCCAGAAATCAACAGTTCCGTATGTGTATATCTTGCAGCCGTCTGAAATCATCTGCGGAACGGCGTCCTCGATAACGTCGGCAAAGGAATTAAAATCATAATTTTCAAGTATTCCTGAGGAAAGCACATAAACTCCGGTAAAAGCATGGACCGCCGAGGTGTTTTCAGCGCTGGGGTATTTTGCAGACGACGTTATCATATTATTTTTATCGATCGCAAAGCATATGTGTCTGTTAGTCTGAGGCTCCTGTCTTGTAACAAAGGTCGCCTCGGATTTTTTAGCCCTGTGATAATCAATTATTCCGTTCAGATCAAAATCAAATACGCAGTTGGCCTCGCATACGAGAATATCCTCTCCGTTTTTCGCGGCATACGCCACCGCCGGAGCGGTACCCGTCTGCTCCGCGCTGGTAAAGTACAGCTTTATTCCCTTGTATTCGCAGGATTCAAATTCCTCTATGACCTGTCCTCCAAGATACCCGAGCGCCAGAGTAGCCTCTTTGAAGCCCGCCTTTTTAAGCTGGTCCAGCGTGTATGACAACACGTTTTTGCCCAGTATCCTCAGAAGCGCCGCCGGCGTACAAGCGGTCATCGGCATAAGCCTTTCTCCTCGTCCTCCGCATAAAATAACAGCCTGCATAAATTATACCTCCGTAATAAATATTTGTATTTATTATTGGTACGATAATGCAGTTTATTCAACATATCCGCTCAGTAATATTCGTTCGGAGATGTACTCATTATTATTTTGATAAAACAAAAAAATAAATAATACGTCTTTTCAATAAAACTTTATTGTGCTATAATATCCTTATGCCGAATTACCGCCGCTTTTTTAAGCGCGCCGGCGCGCAAACATGAAAGGGAGATTTATAGTATGCCAGAAAATTATAACCTTCTGAAAAACAAAGCACTTGAAAAATATTTTTCCGGCTTAAATAAAGAACAGCAAAAAGCCGTTTTTAAAATAAATGGTCCTCTGCTTATTCTCGCGGGAGCAGGCAGCGGAAAAACCACCGTTCTTATCAACAGGATCGCCAACATGATATATTTCGGAAACGCCTACGGCAGCGAGGAGGGATACGGGCTTCATTCAGACGACGATCTGCGTTTTCTGAAGGACTATGCCGAAGGCAGGACAGACGACAGCGCACGACTCGCCGATATAGTGGCTTACGAATGTGTAAAGCCCTGGAGTATTCTTGCGATCACATTTACTAATAAAGCGGCGGGAGAGCTGAAAAGCCGTCTGTCGGATATGCTGGGAGAAGCCGGAGGTCAGATAACCGCGGCAACCTTCCACTCGGTCTGCGTGCGCATTCTCAGGCGAGAAAGCGAAAAGCTCGGATACGGCAAAAGCTTTACCATCTACGATTCGGACGATTCCAAGCGAGTTATAAAATCCGCTTTGCAGGAGCTTGATATTTCAGACAAGATGTTTCCTCCCAAAATGCTGCTTGCCGAAATATCTCATCAGAAGGATATGATGATCGGTCCCGACGAATTTCTTGCAGACGCAGGCCAGGATTACCGCCTTACTACCATCGGAAGGGTATATAAGCGCTACCAGCGTAAGCTGAAGGACGCCGACGCCATGGATTTCGACGATATCATATGCAATACGGTCAAGCTGTTCGAGCAGGAGCCGGACGTACTGGATCATTACCGTAATTTATATAAGTATATTATGGTAGACGAGTATCAGGATACCAATATGGTTCAGTTCCGTCTTATTTCTCTTCTTTCGGAAAAATACAGGAACCTCTGCGTGGTCGGCGACGACGACCAGAGCATATATAAATTCAGGGGAGCGACTATTGAAAATATCCTTTCCTTTGAGGATACCTTCTCTTGCGAGCCGGAAACCGACGTTATAAGACTTGAGCAGAACTACCGCTCCACACAGAACATTCTTACCTGCGCCAACGAGCTTATAAAGAATAACATTGGAAGAAAGGGCAAAAATCTCTGGACGGACAAAGGCGACGGAGAAAAGGTGGTCGTCTACAGATCCGCCACCGAAAAGGGAGAATCGGCGTTTATTACCGAAACTGTACTTGAAAACGTCAACAGCGGCAGAAAATTCGGCGATCACGCGGTGCTCTACAGAATGAACGCCCAGTCAAACTCAATAGAGCAGGCGTTTATAAAAAGCGGCATACCCTACCGTATATTCGGGGGACTAAAATTCTACGACCGAAAAGAAATCAGAGATATTACAGCCTATCTTTCCGTAATAAACAATCATTCGGATATGCTGAGGCTCAGGCGTATCATAAACGAGCCTAAGCGAGGCATAGGAGACGCGACGGTCGGCGCTCTGGAGCAGATCGCTTCCGACCTCGGCGAAGATCCGATAAGCGTCATGCTTGATTCTCCCGAGCTAGCTCCCCTCGCCAAAAAATCAAAGACGCTTCATTCCCTTGCTGAAATGTTCAAATACCTTACCGATATTGCCGAAACGCTTTCACTTGAAGAACTGCTGGACGAGCTGCTGAGCAAGAGCGGATATGAAAAATATCTTCTGGAGCAGGGCGAAGAGGGGCTTATGCGGCTGGAAAATATAAACGAGCTGAAATCCACTATGGCAAATTACGAGGAAAACGCCGAAGAGCCTTCGCTTTCCGGATTTCTGGAAGAAATTTCGCTGTACACCGATATAGACAGCTTTGACGAAAGCTCAGATTATGTGGCGATGATGACGATGCATTCCGCGAAGGGACTGGAATTTCCCTGCGTTTTCGTAGTCGGAATGGAGGAAAACATATTCCCGTCCGCCCGCAGCATGGAATCCGAGGCTGACATTGAGGAAGAAAGGCGTCTTGCATATGTGGCGCTTACCCGCGCAAAGGAGCGGCTGTATCTTACCCATGCCGCCGAAAGACTGCTGTACGGCCGCACCGAGCGCAACCGCATTTCACGCTTTGTAAAGGAGCTTCCCCCTGATAACTGCGTTAAACAGGAGGAACAGGGACTTTCCTCTGCGCTGGCTCAGTCAAGCGGCGGCGTTCAGCCGACCCACAGCATGACTCTCCAGCAGCAGCTTGCTCAGAAGCGTTCGGATAAAACAGAAGCCGTAAACGAGATATTCAGTCCCGGAGATCGCGTCCGTCACCGTATTTTCGGAGAGGGAACGGTGCTTACCGCGAAAAGAATGGGCAACGACACTCTGCTTGAGATCGCTTTTGAAAGCAAAGGCACCAAGAAAATCATGGCCAACTTTGCCAAGATAAAAAAAATATAACAAAACAATGCCGGCAGACACAAAAAAGTGCCTGCCGGCATTTGTAATGCGCAAAAAGGCGGCATAAGCGCCCTGTATTTTCTGTGCTCAAGCTCTGCCGGGCTTTAATCTGCCCTCCGCGCCAGCGACTGATACGTCGTAAAAGCTTCTTACATTATCGCTCTCTCCGTCTTTCAGCCTTCTCCATACTTTATTTATGGGATAGACAGCGTTGTCGTTATCCTTTTTCAGAAAAGGTACTCCGTCCTCGTCCGACGACCATGAATAGCCTAAGCCGGCAAGACGGTTGTGCAGCAGCGTCTGACCCAGATACGCTCCGAAAACCACTGCTAAATTCCACAGATAAATATCGCTTGCTCCGCTTTCCCTTGCATATTTTGACTGACCGTCAAGCAGCTGTTCAAGCGAAAGCACGCTGTCGGGAGTGTAATCCAGCGTCCAGCCTCCCGAAGCCGCGGTTTTCACAGCCTTCCGGCATATCTCTGAAATGTTCACGTCGGTCACCATGTCCGCCTCCTAGCCTTTAATTCTTTTAAAAACCATAGCCGAGATCGGAGGCACGTTTACGTTGCCTCTTATCGGAAACTTGTTCATTTTGCCCTGTTCGTTAAGACGGGTATAGAACCTGCCCTCCGGCAGGGAAATGTTTCTCTTTTCAGGATAGGGATTAAATGCCGCTATCAGGCACGATTCATTATCCTCCAGCTTGAAGGCTACAAAGCAGTCGTCTCCAGTATTGAGAAATTTCAGACATCTGCCCACCTCGTCCTTGGTTCTCAGCCTGAACAGAGGATTGTTCCTTCTTACCCTTATCAGCGCCTTGTAGTAATTAAAAACATCTATATTTTCGTATTTTTCATTCCATCTGACCGCGTTAGTATAATCGGGAGCGTTATAGCTGTCATGACTGAATATATTTACCTCATCGGCCTGCTCGCCCTCCGGCAGAAGCCTGGGCTTTGAGCGTAGAAAGTCCTGGCCGAGCTGTAAAAACGGCACTCCCTGAGCCAGAATGATTATCGCCGCCGCCAGCTTATCCATTCTGATCCGTTCCTCTCTGGAATTATGCTTCGCTGAAATTGCAAGCTTGTCCCAGAGGGTATGGTTATCGTGAGCCTCGCAGTAATTTATCGCCTGCTCAGGCTCAAAGGCCCAGCAAGCCTCAGGAGCCATATCGTTCAGCTGCCAGTGAGGTACGGAGCCGGCTATTCCCCTTTTCAGCGTATGGACTGTATTTACGTTTCCGCTTACAAAGCCTTTGTCATAAGGATTGAAGGTCCCGCCCTTGACCGCGTCGCGTATATTGTCGTTGAAAAGACCGACTCTTCCGAACTGATAGGAATTCCATTTGAACGCGAGCAGATCGCTGCGAACAGGGGATTCGCCCCCCGCCCAGCCCTCTCCGTACATAAGCAGCGCGGGATCAAATTTATTCAGCTCGTCCCTTATAATATTAACCGTTTCAATATCGTGCAGACCCATCAGATCAAATCTGAAGCCGTCCAGCTTATATTCCGACGCAAGAAATTTAAGCGAATTAATCATGAATCTTCTGTACATCAGATGATCAGAAGCCGTTTCATTTCCGCAGCCCGAGCCGTTTGAAAATTTTCCGTCCTTGCCGCGGCGGTGATAATATCCGGGAAAGCTTTTATGAAACGCCGATTCCTCGGTATAATAGGTATGATTATAAACAACGTCCATAATAACGCCTATACCGTTCCTGTGAAGAGCCATTATCAGCTTTTTAAACTCGTTTACGCGCTTTGCCGGATTTTCCGGATCGGAGGAATAGGAGCCCTCAAGACAATTGTAATTAAGCGGATCGTAGCCCCAGTTGTACTGCGCTTTATAGGGCTTGCTTTCGTCAACCGTCGCATAGTCGAACACCGGAAGCAGCTGAACGTGAGTTATCCCCAGCTCTTTTAAATGGTCAAGGCAGGTAGCCGCGTCCTTATACTTTGTTCCTGTCTGGGTAAAGGCAGAAAATTTTCCCTTATCCTCCCACGGGATACCGCTGGTTTCGTCGATTGAGAAATCCCGCACATGACACTCGTAAATAACCGCGTCGCATATGCTGTCGCAGCGGGGTCTTGACGCCTTATCCCAGCCGTAAGGGTCAGTTTTTTTCATATCAAGGATACAGCCGCGCTTTCCGTTTACTCCGCAGGCTCTGGCGTATATATCTATCGTTTCGTATTTGTCCTTATTGTCAAATTCGTATGTGAAGGTATAGAAAACCCCCTCGGCAATTCTCAGAAGCTCCACAAACCACACTCCGTGCCAGTGCCTCTCCATAGGCAGAGTTTCAATCAGATTATCTCCCTGACCGTCGGTATAAAGATTAAGGTATACCGCCGTCGCAAGCGGGGACCAGGTTCTGAACTGTGTTTTTCCCTCTCTGAAACACACTCCCAGGTCGTCTCCGTCGTATGCGTTATCCCTGTCAAACTGCTGATAATCCGTTATATTATACATCTGCTCCGCCCCTTGCAATTATATTCATATATTTTCAGACGCTACGCCAAGCATTTCTCCCAGACGGACCTTTGTTTCAAAGCCCTGCCTTGTATTTGTCAAAAGGTCCTTGCATACGTTCACCTTATTTTTCTGAACCAGAAGAATTATTGTTGAACCGCCGAATTCAAAAAATCCCTTTTCCTCGCCTCTTGAAACGGACCTTCCCGCCTCGGAATGGGCATTGGCGATCCTGCCCACCATTGTCGCTCCCACTTCCATCTGAATAATATCTCCGAAGCGCTTGGTTCTTATCATGCAGTATTCTCTTGAATTTTCCTTGTATACGGCAACATGACGGTTTATAACAGGATTGACGGTGTACAACATCCCTTCGATCCTCCTGTTGCGGCTTTTGACTCCGTCGGCACAGTAGCAGTAGCGGTGGCAGTCGTCGACTGAAAGGCGTATTATAAGCGCGGTCCCGCCGCTGTAACGCTTCGCAAGCTTACTGTCGCGCAGCAGTGAATCAACGGTATACACTGAATTTTTTACGACGAACATCTCCGACACGGTTATCTCATAAGCCGAAACCTTTCCGTCGCAGGGTGAAATAAGCACGCTGTCGTCAGTCGTTATCCAGCGCTTTCCGGGCTTGAGCTTTCTGGTAAAGAAATCGTTGAATGAGGAATACATTCTCTCCTCATACTCCGACATATCTATATTGTTCTTTTCCGCAAAGGTAAGCGCCGCTCCTGCGGAAAGCCTGCTTGAAAGGATAACTCCGGCGCACTTTGAAAACAAAGGCAGGGAAAGGAATTTCATCAGACCTCTGCCTGCCGCTGAGGAATAAGCCTGAGCCAGAAATTCGTCCTGCTTCGTTGTCTTTTCATATTCGTTCCCCATTCTGTCGCGGTATTTCATTGCTGCGCCTCCTTAATCGTATTTGATAAACGGCTGCCGAACCTTCAGGCAGCTCTGAGCGTATGTATATTCTTACTTTTCCGGCTTTTCCTTTCCGTTATACGGAAGCGCCGCCGAAAAACCTAGCGTTCTGCGCTAAATTATATGATTGAATTTCAGATATCCTATAAAAATTATCGCTCCCATTGTGAACAGTATCAGTATTCCCTTGATCGACAGCTTCTTGACGTTGATATTGAGCACGAACAATATGGAAATAAGTATCATAAAGCCCTGAAAAACAAAAGGAAAATACCTGGCAGGAATATTCTGACGTCCCAGATACAGCAGCGGAAGTATTATCGCTACGGTCGTTACAGGAAGCCCCTGATACTGCTTTCTGAGCTCGCTGGTCTGACGCTGGCGTTCCTCCTCCATAACGTTAAAATATCCAAGCCTTATAACGGCTCCCAAAACTATCATGATAGCGGAGATCAGCCCCAGTCCGTAGTTAAAGCCGTAATGATAGCCTATCACCGCAGGAAAAACGCCGAAGCATACCAGATCGCAGAGCGAATCTATCTGTATCCCGAACACCTTCTCATGATCCGTCCGGTTTTTCATTGAACGCGCGATTTTTCCGTCAAACAGATCGCATATCCCCGAAAGCAGCAGACATAGAAAAGCAATCGCGTCATGCCCTTCAAAAATCTGCGTTATGCCGTAAACCGACGACGCAAGTCCTATATACGTCAGAATTACGGAATAATTATAAAACCCTATCATTTTAAAACTCCTTATTTTTAAGGCGGCATTCTCCGCCGGACCTTATATCTCCTTATTATTCGGCCGCGCTTTTTCTCATGCATATCAAATGCGCCGCAAACGTCACCGCCGCGCTCATCACAAGCAGCAGATAAAAGCTAAGCCCTCTGCTGAGCAGCATTCCCGAACGCACATACTCGTTTGTAAATATATCGTTAAACATTACGATAAAGCAGGCCTCGGTTATTCCCGCCGCGCCCGGAAGCGGAAGCATTTCAACCGCGATCGCGATCATGGTCTGTATGGCGACGATCTCGGTAAAGCCTGTGCCTGAAAGCCCGTAGGACTTGTACACAACATAGGTGACCGCAAGCAGGAAAAGCCGCTGAACCGCCGTTATGATAAATATATTCACAACAGCCCGTGCATTGCCTTTTATGTACTCGGCGCCGTTCATATAATTATTGCAGATACGTTCTATTTTATCCGTATACCTATTCAGATTTTTCTGCTTCAGAATATGTATCCGGCACAGAAAGCCGGCTATCCTTATTCCCGCGGCTTTTGCCCAAAAGGGTCTGAAAAAAATAAACACAAGGCCTGCAATATAAGCTATATTAAGGATAAAGCCTACCGCCAAAAGCCACAGCCAGCCTCCCGTATGCCTGACGACAAAGCCGTACTTAAAAAGGAAAAAAGCAACGCCGAATATAACCAGCACAGCCTTGTAGGCCACTGTTACCACCAGCATTATAAGCGACGAATACCCGATCTTTATCCCGTCCTTTTTCATGTAGAAAACCTGCGCGGGCTGACCTCCGGAGGACGAGGGGGTTATACAGCTGTAGAAAAAACCTATAAAGCTGTATTTAAGGCACCTGTAGAAAGGAACTCCGCTGCCGAACAATGTAAGCATATATTTAATTATGACCGATTCGCCGCTTACAAAAAAGAATACGAACAGAGCGCCCGCCGCAAGCCATAGTTTATCCGCGCGGTGCAGGTCTGCAAGTATTGATTCAATATCGGTATCTTTAAACAGCAGCCTGAGAGTAAGATACCCTATAACTGCGATAAACAGAACGTTGAAAGCATAGCTCAGCGTTTTCTTCAATTTTCCCGCCCCGTTTCATTCCCCGCGCTTATCTTTATGCCGCAGGTTATTCCTTTGCTTTACACATACAGCTTTCATTCGGTTTCCCGCCGCTTTCCGCAACAGCTCCGCCGCCGTCAGGCCTGTCCGGCAAGCTGAAACTGCCGGATAACAGCAGAAAATGCCGTCATGCAAAGACAAGCAGGCAGAGCATAACGGCAAAACACCGTTCATACGGCGTTTCACGGATCATCAAATAATTTATATCCCGATATTGGCTTACTTCGCAAATAAGTAAAGAGCCGCGAGTGAAACAACTATCTGTGCAATCGTAAATCTGAATACCACCTGAGTATCCGACCAGCCCTTGTTTTTTCTCATATGGTCATGAACCGGAGTCCTTATATTCTCCATAAACCTCTTCATACCCAGGAACCGCCTGCATGAAAGCTTGAGAAGCCCGAGGCCCCCGTCGATTATAAGAACGATGCAGAACGGTATAAACAGCAGAGGTCTTTGCGTCTTGAGCGCGCATACCGCCAGAAAAACACCCATCGCTCTTGAGCCTGCGTCACCCATAAGCAGTCTGCTGGGCGAGCAATTGAACCAAAGATACGCAAACGCAGTTACAAGCATAACAACGCATATCAGATTAAAGTCCGCAGACAGTGAAACCGCCATAAAGGAATACAGCGACACGCAGAATAGCGAGCCGCACAGCCCGTCTACTCCGTCGGAGCAGTTGGTAACGTTGATGCTTGCCCATACAAGGATTATACCCAGTATTCCGAAAACCGCCGCAGGCATTTCAAAGCTCCGTCCGAAAACGGTTATCTCAGTTCCGTTATGATATATATAGTTTGCAGAAATTCCCACGGCAATTATAAGATCCAGAATTCCCTTTTTCAGCTCGCCCCACGGTTTTTCGGCGGCGTCGTCAAGAAACCCCGTCAGCATGGCGGCATAAACCAGTATCAAATATATCAGAAGCTCGGCGTCAAGAGGAACAAACAGCGCCGCGCACAGCGTAAACGCGGTAATCATAACGATTCCGGCGCCCCGCGGTTTTCCTTCGGACAACGCCCCGTTTACCGCAAACTGACGTCCCTGATCCTTAGGAAGCAGGCGCATAAAATATTTCAGCGCAAAAAAAGCTATAAAAAATGTTCCGAGCGCCGTTATCATCAGCGCGATCCTGTAAGAATCACCGTCGCCCATAAGCTTCATCAGCATAAAAAACAATCAATCCTTTCAGATGTGCGGAAAGCCTGCCGCTGCATTTAACTGCCGGCATAAAAGCATACTGACAATTATATTATATAATTATACAACATATAAATTAAAAATGCAAATCCAAATACATGGCATTTTGCACAAATTTTTCGGAATAATATTGTTTAAGCCACAGCAGTAAAAAAATCATGCTAAAGCGCGTTTCTATGTTTCATTCAGGCGTATAGCCCGGTTTTCACATAAAAGCCGCCGGAGGCTTTATAAGGCTGTAACGATCCCAGCCGGCAGCGAAAACTTTACTTAAAGTATTTTCGATAATTAGAGTATATACTATTAATTTTTACAAAATTTTTAACTCATGGCCGTTTCGGCTGCGTTTTTTTTGTGCAATGTAAACGATTTAGCGGACAATAATTTGGTTAAATAGTATCTTGAAAAGTTTTCGAAAATTATGTATTATAATATTTAGTAATAGATTATATCGTTCTATTGCAGGCTATAATGAGTTTACTTAAAAACGGCTTACCGCCGTAAATTAAAACATTATTTAGGAGGAAATTAAAATGAGTATTAAAAAGATTGCTGCAATCATCTGTGCGCTTTCCATGACAACTGCAATGCTCGCTTCATGCGGAGATACAGACGATTCTTCTTCAAGCTCCAGCTCAGCAGCTGATACTGCTTCTTCAGCCGCAGCCGCAGCTGACAGCGCTGCCGAGTCCGTTGCCGAGGAATCCGCTGCTGAATCGGCTGCAGATTCTGCTGCCGTGGATGAACTCGAGGTATGGGAGCCTATCACAGAATTCGCTGGCTATGACGCGTTTCTGATGTTCGGCGATAACGAATGGCTCTGGGGCAACTGGGAAGGCACAGGATATCCTGACGCTACTCAGGCTTTCGGAAACGACGCTGACGTTACCGGCGACGGCGAGTATACCGTTTCTATTACAAACGCTTCTATCATCGGCACAGACGACCTTCCTAACGCTCAGGTTGCTGTAGACGAGAACACGGGTCTTGCGCTTCCGGCTACCGGTTCTGTTGTATTCTGCGTAGATATTACAGGTATCTGCGACGGCACAAAGAACTATAAGGGCGAGGAGATCAAGAAAAACAGTCTTAAGGAAGGCGACGACGCCAACGTCAACAAGGAAACAGCCGGCAAATATGTAGGCGACGAGCTTACAGTTGAAGTTACTTCCATCAAAGCCGACGGCAAGGAAGTTGAATTTGATCCTTCAAAGATCGTATACGGAAATATTGAGGATAATAACAACTGCTACAGAATTGAGATCTACAATACTTATGGACCTACCGCAGAGGATCCTCCGATTGACGTTAACGCGCTTACATTTGAGGAAGAGCTTTCCGTAACATTTAATATCTCCGGTCTGACCGAGGAAGGCTAAATAAAAAATCAAATAATAAACGATCCGGCTTTAAATCAAAGCCGGATTTTTTTGTGCATACTGCTTACTTTTTGCAGCCTGCCATTGTATATACCTCCAAAAATCCTATGCTTGATTGACTTTACAGCCTTTTTGTGATATGCTTTATTCATCGGGGGACGGCACCCATAACAAAAAACAGAACGATAATTTAATATCAAAAAGGTAACGGAGGGGAAGACACCCATGACAAAAAACATTACGGTTACTGACAGGCATGGTAATTTAATCGGAACCACCTACCCAAAAAGGGCTAAGGGGTTAGTAAAGAACGGTCGGGCTGAGTATATCAGCGGCTGTGAAATAAGACTGAATACTCATGCTCCGATCGCAAACGATACGGAGGATAAAATTATGAGTAAGGTTATAGATTTCAATGCAAGAGAGTTTAATTTTGATAAAAGCTGTGATAGTAACGTTGGCTCAAGACTTTTTATCACAGACTGCTCCGGCGAAAATACCGAGGTTTTTGAAATAGGAAACTGGTACTGGGACTGGACGCAGATCATATGCGAAAAACAGCTTGAAAAAAACACAGAATATGTTTTCAGATTCGCCATGACAGGCGGAATCTGCGATACCCGCGACGAAACCTCACAGTTTGTGATCTGTCCTATAGCGGAAGGCGAGAACATCAGCTCCGCCTGGGAAAACAGATATGCATATTCACTGGCGCAGGCCGAATACAAGCCTACTCTCAGCAAACGCTGGGGCAACGGTTTTATCAGGATCTATGAGATTCCATTCAACACATATGACTGCGAAAGGTTTGCGTTTGTGTTTATAGCAATGCACGCGGCGGCAAGGATCTTTCCCGCAAAAGAGCTTTCAGCTTATGCGGATTTTGAGGATCTGAGCTGTGACGAATATTATGCTCAGCGCGCGCAAAACTTTTCTTACGGCGGCTGTCCGGGAGGTTCATTCAACTGCTCCGACGGGGCAAATATGAACTTCAATAATTCAAATATATCTGAAAACGAGCTTGCCGAAGCATTAAGAAGCTTTGGGGACGGCTGCGATATCCAGTTTCAAAACGTTAATATCTGTTCCTCGCAAGGGGATCATCCTGATATTGGTTATATGTCCGACGGAAGCAATTTTGACTTTTCAAACGCAAACCTTACAAGCAAAGCTGTGTCAATGCTTGTAAGCAAGCTGGGCGACGGCTGCAATGTGTGTTTTGCAAACGTAAACGTAACTACCGAAGGAATAGGCAATATGTACAGCGTTGGACATAAAGCAGACGGAGTTTACATCGACCTTGCCAACGCGAGGATTCCCAGAGCGGTCGTCAATCTGATCAACAGCAAGCTGGGCGACGGCTGCAATCTCAATTTGTCCGGGGCAGACATTTATACGGACGGAAATTAAACTCAGCGGATTTTAAACCTTATATAAAAAACGAGGGAGGACTTAACTGTTCTCCCTCGTTTTTTATAGCCTGCTGAATTTATCTGCTGTTCATAACTATCCCCGTAATTATATCGGCGCAGCCCTCATAGCCCAGCTTTCCGCTGTTAAGACACAGATCGTAGGTCTGCATTGACGACCAGTTTCGGGTAGTATTTATATTATAGAAATCCGCTCTTTTTTTATCGCAGCGCTTCAGCGCGTTTTCAACGTCGTCGTATTTTATCCCGTGAGCCTCCATCGCATGGTTTATTCTGCTTTCATGGCTGGCGTAAATAAATACGCTAAGCGTACGGACAACGTTTTTCAGGATATAATCCGCACATCTGCCTACGATAACGCAAGGGCCCTGCTTTGCTATTTCCGTTATAAGCTCCGCCTGCGCCGCAAATATTTTTTCCGTAAGATCAAGCTTTCGATCTATCCCTGTTCTGAACGATAATGAGGCTTTAAAAGGACTCAGCGTCGCTTCCTCGAATTCCTTCAGCTCTTCAGCCGAAATTCCTATCCTGTCGGCAGCCATCTCCAGAAGCTCATGATCATAGCACTTTACCCCCAGGTTGTCGGCAACCAGTCTGCCGATATCCCTTCCTCCGCTGCAATACTGTCTTTCAATAGTAACAACGCTTATCTTTGCCATATGTTTTGTCTCCTCCTCCGATAACTTTACACGTTAATTATAATCCGTACCCCTGAAAATGTCAATTACACTATTATTACAAAACAACGGCTTTCATTACAATTTACTCTGCCGAATAAACCGTTTTGCCTGATTTTACTGTCGCCGCTATACTTATTTCGTCAAGTCCGCTTATATCCTGCTCCAGAGGATTTTTATCCGTAATCACGATATCCTCGTTTTTTCCTCTCTCCAGCGTTCCCTTGCGTTTTTCCTCTCCGTACTGATAGGCGGCGTTTGCCGTTACCGCTCTCAGCGCCTCGAAAACCGAAATTTTCTCCCGTTCAAGCCGAACACCGGACTTTGTAACTCTTTCGGCGGCACAGCGTATTGTTTCAAGCATATCAGGCTCTATAACAGGCGAATCCTGATGGAAGGTAAACGGTATACCCCTTTCAAGAGCCGATTTTGCGGGAGACATTCCGCTCGCTCTTTCAAAGCCGAGGTTTTTTATATGCGTATCTCCCCAGTAATAGCTGTGAGCGGTGAAAAACGAAGGAATTATTCCCAGGAGCTTCGCTCTGTCAATCTGAGAAGGTCTTACAAACTGAGCGTGGATCATTACAAACCGCAGACCGCGGATAGCCGGAAAATTTGCTGCGGCTTTTTCCGCGCAGCTTAAAAACTGCTCTGCCGCCGCGTCGCCGTTGCAATGCGCAAGCAGCTGTATTCCGCGGCGGGCGGCATATTCCAAAGCCGAGATCACCTCTTCGCTGCTCATGACCGAATAACCGCGGTATTCGTCCTCTCCCTCATACGGCTCCAGCATATATGCGGTTTTTCCCTGAGGAGAGCCGTCCAGAAATATTTTCACTCCTCCCAGCCGGAAATGTCTGAAAGAACCGCCCAGACAAGCGTATATACTATCCGCGCTGCTGTAATCCGCGTATCCTACGGCGTCCAGCCTGAGCCGCTCCGACTCTGCCAGCTCCTTATAGACTGGACACAGCTCGTTTACAAGCATTCCCTCCTGAACTGTTGTTATTCCGCTAGAGGCGTATTTGCCCTGCGCTCTGTCAAAGGCGCGCATATATTCTTCACGGCTTACCATGGGGGTTTTCCTGAGATATTCCAGAAAGGCGCTTTCCTCCATATATCCGTTAAGTCTGCCGTCGGTGTACCCGAATTTTCCTCCCTCCGGCGGAGCCGCCGAAGCATTCGCTCCCAGAAGCTTCAGGGCCACAGAATTAAACACGCCCATATGACCTGACGCGTGAGAAACCGCCAGCGGATTATTAGGGCATATTCTGTCAAGCAGACGTATGTCGGGATGAACGCCCTCCGCTAGCTGATTGTGGTCGTAGCCTGACGCTTTCACCCATTCCCCCGGCTTAACGCCATTGTCCCGCATAAAGCTTCTGATCAGCTTTTCTATATCCTCAAAGGAATACGCTTTGTCAAGCCTGCATTGCAAAGTACGATCCGCAACGGCTGCAAAATGACTGTGAGCGTCAATAAATGCCGGCATCGCCGTCATTCCTTTAAGGTCCTTCACCTCAAAATCTCCGCAGGGAGCCTCCCCCTTTCCGACGTGTTCAATAATTCCGTTTTCGGCGATAATATAGTCATAGACCTCCGGCGACCTCATAGTAATTATTTTTCCGTTGCAGTACAGTCTTTTCATATGGTCCTTTCCCCGATTCCTATAGCGATCCGCAAAGCCTTCAAAACGGATTTACATTCAGCCTGTAAATAAACCAAAACGGCAGACGCCTCAGCTCTGCCGTTTTATTATACCCTTAAAGCTTCCAAATATTTTCCGCATAATCCTTTACGGTTCTGTCAGAAGAGAATTTTCCCGCGGAGCACATATTTAGCCAGCATTTTTTCGCGAACGCAAGCCCGTCCCTGTAATCGGCGTTGGCTTTAAGCTTGGCTTCAACATAGCTGTTAAGATCGCCTATGACATAATAATGATCGGGAACGTGCCAGCTGGCGCCGTCAGTAAGCGCCTTATAAAGCTCCTTGAAGCTACCCTCCTGGCCGGAGGGTACGCCGCCGTCGTCCAGACTGCCGTCGATCAGCTTATCAAGCGCCCTGTTAATTTTTTCATCGCTGAAAACAAGCTTCCTCGGATCGTACTCCGGCATGATTTTTTTCAGCTCGTCAACCCTTGCGCCGAAGATATATTCGTTTTCCTCTCCCGCTTCCTCGGCGATCTCAACATTGGCTCCGTCAAGAGTACCGAGAGTTACCGCTCCGTTAAGCATAAGCTTCATATTACCCGTTCCGGAGGCCTCGGTTCCGGCAGTGGATATCTGCTCTGATATGTCGGCGGCCGCAACCAGCTTTTCCGCATAGGAAACATTGTAGTTCTGTACAAATACCACCTTTATCAGACCTTTGGTTTCCGGATCAGAATTAACAAGCTTTCCGATTTCGCCGATCAGCTTGATCACAGCCTTTGCCCTGCGGTATCCCGGCGCCGATTTCGCGCCGAAAATGTAAGTAGTCGGAGTAAAGTCCTTTATCGACCCGTCCTTTATTCCGTAATAGATATACAAAATGGAAAGAGCGTTCAAAAGCTGCCTTTTGTATTCGTGCAGCCGTTTTATCTGAATGTCGAAAACAGTGCCGGGGTCTATCTCAGCTCCGTCGTGCACCCTGATGAAATCCGCAAGCTGACGCTTTTTGGTTTCCTTTACCGCCATAAATTCACGGAGCACGTCCTCATCATCCGCGTATTTTTTCAGCTGCGCAAGCCGATCCAGGTCCTTTATCCAGCCGTCGTTTCCCAGCAGACGGGTAATAAGAGCGGAAAGCTCCTCGTTGCAGAGCGCAAGCCACCGCCGCTGGGTTATTCCGTTGGTTTTATTCTGAAAACGTTCGGGATAAAGCCCGTACCAGTCCTTCAAGGTATCAGCCTTCAGTATATCTGTATGGATCTTCGCGACTCCGTTGGTATAGGACGACATATATACCGCCATATCAGCCATTTTTACCGTAGAATCCGAAACCGGCGCAAGCCTGCGGATAAACTCCCTGTCCTTGCCCAGCGCGTACATTTCCTTAATAAACCGTTCATTTATCATAAGAACATACGCATAGACCCTCGGCAGAAGCCGCTCCATAAGCGCCGCGCTCCACTTTTCAAGAGCCTCCTGCATAATAGTATGGTTTGTATAGTTAAAGGTTTTTCGGGTTATTTCAAACGCCCTTTCAAAATCCATTCCGTAAACGTCGCAAAGCAGTCTCATCAGCTCAGGAATCGCGATTACCGGATGAGTGTCGTTAAGCTGTATCGTAACCTTGTCCGCAAAATTGTCAAGCGTTCCGCTGCGCTCAATATGCTTTTTAACGATATCTGCAAGAGAAGCCGCGGAAAAGAAATATTCCTGTTTCAGGCGCAGTATCTTTCCCTCCTCGCAGTTGTCGTTGGGGTAGAGCACCATAGAAATATTTTCCGCGCTTGTTTTCGCCGCCACCGCCTCGGCATAGCTTCCGCAGTCAAATTTGGCGAAATCAAACTCGTTTACCGCCTCAGCCTGCCACAGCCTTAAATTTCCCACATTCTCAGTACCGTAGCCGATTATCGGCATATCGTAAGGAACAGCCCTTACCGTTTCGTCGGCATACACTACCTCTACCGCGTCGGAGTCGCGGCGCTTTGACCACGGGTCTCCGTATTTCTGCCAGTCGTCGGCATATTCGCGCTGAAAGCCGTTTTCTATCGCCTGTCTGAAAATCCCGTATTTATAACGTATTCCGTAACCGTCCAGCGGAATATCGTGAGCGGCGGCAGAATCAAGAAAGCAAGCCGCAAGCCTGCCCAGTCCTCCGTTGCCCAGCGCCGCGTCCTCTATTTCCTCAAGCTCGGAAAGAGAGCGTCCATGCTCCTTCAGAAGTCCGTCAACCTCGTCCTTTATCCCCAAGCAAAGCAGATTGTTATACACCGCTCTGCCCATAAGAAATTCCATGGAAAGATAGCAGGCGCGTCTGCCGGAAAGGTGTTTTTCAACGCTTTTATTCCATCTGCCGGAAATGTCGCGCATTACCGCTCCTGCAATGCTGTCGTGCAGCTGAACCGGCGTTGCGTTTTCGATTCCCCTGCCGAATTTGCTGTTCAGACCGCTTTCAATTTCTCTGATAAAATTACTCCTGTCCATATACCGATCCTTTCATTACCTTACTGTAATCACTGCTCTCCCAGCCTGTCATAAAGCTTTGTAATGCCGTATATCCTTTCGGCAAGCCCGTCGGTAAACATATCCTCCGACGCTCTCCACTGCCAGTTTCCTCCCAAGGTCGAGGGAGTGTTCATTCTTGCCGAGGAATCAAGCTCCAAAAAATCCTGCATCTGAGCGATCGCCGTATCTGACACGCTCGCCCACGCCGCCCTTATCATTCCCCAGGGAATATCCTTATTGCGCCTTACGTTAAGATAATCCCGACAGAATTTAAGCTCCTTACGTCCGGCGCTCCTTACCCAGCCCGCGGCGGTTTCGTTGTCGTGAGTTCCCGTATAGCATATATTGTTTGAATTTTTATAGTTGTGCGGCAGATAGTTGCTTTTTCCGTCAGGAGCAAACGCAAACTGCAGCACCTTCATTCCCGGAAAGCCGCTGCTTTTAAGCAGTCTTGCCACCTTAGGCGTGATAAAGCCGAGATCCTCGGCAATTATGCGGCAGTTCCCAAGCTGTTTTTTCACTTCCCTAAACAGCTTCATATCCGGTCCCTTGCGCCATTCGCCTACAACGGCGTCCTCTCTGTCGTAGGGAATGGCATAATAGCTTTCAAAGCCTCTGAAATGGTCTATTCTGACAACGTCATAGGTCTGAACAGCCGCTCTTATACGGTCTATCCACCAGCGGAAATTCTCCGTTTCCATTACGTCCCAGCGATACAGCGGATTTCCCCACAGCTGCCCCTTGACGGAAAATACGTCGGGAGGACAGCCTGCCACGTCTACGGGCGTTTTGTTTTCGTCAAGCAGAAAATACCGCGGCTTTGTCCAGACCTCCACGCTGTCGTAAGCAACATAGATAGGAATATCACCTATTATCTCAATGCCCAGCGAATTCGCGTACTGCTTGAGCCTGCCCCACTGCTTTGAATACTCATACTGGACAAAGCACCAGAAGCTGATCTCATCAGAATATTTTTCACGCGCGTCCGCTATAGCTTTGTACTCAAACATTTTCAGCGGCTCTTCCCATTCGTACCATGCCCTGCCGCCGTGCGCGGATTTGAGCGCCATAAAAAGACCGTAATCCTTTACCCAGCCGGCGTTTTTCTCCATAAAGCTCAGATAATCCTTATCCGTGTTTCCGTCAAACGCCGCATATGCTTTTTTCAGAACGCCGAATACCTTTTTATACATCAGACCGTAGTCCACCCGACAGGGATCCTCGCCCCACTTGATTTTTTTATAATCGGACGGCTTTAAAAGCCCTTCGCTTTCCAGCGACTCAAAATCGATAAAGTACGGATTGCCCGCAAATACCGAAAAGCTCTGATAAGGCGAATCTCCATAACTGGTAGGTGAAATGGGAAGTATCTGCCAGTATCTCTGACCGGAGCTTTTGAGAAAATCCGCAAAGCTTCGGGCCTCCTTTCCAAGCTTTCCTATTCCATAGCAGTTAGGCAGAGAAGATATATGCATAAGAATTCCGCTTGCTCGCATTAAAATCAAGTCCTTTCGCTTTTTAAGCAGTGTAAGACGTATATTTAATCAGCTTCCTGATAGTTACACTGTCCGCAGTTATATTATATATTATTTTTGCTTCAATAGCAACTTTATGAACCCCTCCGCGCAGGAAATGTGCACGAATTTTCACTACAAATCATAACTATATGGTTACAAAACGGTAACGGGAGTTTATTTGGACAGTTGAAAACTACACTTCCTAACGGGCAAAAGTGTTGAAAACTCTGTTGAAACTGTTAAAAACTCAGTGAAACCCTCTTATATAAAGTTGAAAACTTTTAAATCTTTCAACACCAGTACGTTTTTTTACTCTTTTCTGTTACCCCTTTGTAACAAATAAATCCTCAGAGCTGTACAAAAAATCTGACACAATTTTCATTATATCTGAATTAAAATTAACTCTGAGTATCTGTTTTGTAATAATTAAAAAGAAAAATACAGAATCAAGCGCATCGTCGCACTGATACAGCGTTGTCTAATCGGTATATTTGTCTATAAAATTTTCAACTGAGCTTTTAAGCTCGTCTATATCCTCTCGGCTTACGGCTATCTGCGTTCCTTCAATATCTTCCGCACAATATTCCCTTCCTACCAGATAATCCAGACTAACGTTAAAATAATCCGCCATTTTTATCAACGTACCGATATCGGGCTCAACATCATGATTTTCATATTTATTTATACTCTGCTGTGAAACCATAACCGCTTTTGCAAGTTCACGCTGTGAAACGCCTTTTTTATTTCTCAGCTTTTTAAGATTCTTTACCATCATTCTGAATAACGCTCTCTTAATCAGAGCATATCCTCCTTCCGATGCTTCAGACAGATTTATGTATTGATGCTGTTAACACAGGCGCTCAACACCTCTTAATTAATTATAACAAATCTACGTTGTTATACAAACACTTGAATTTTGTTATTGACAACTAAAGTTAGTGATGATATAATATAATCGTTCAGATTTGTCAAACAGGGCTGATATGATTTATTCTGCTGTCCTGTTACAGTAAATATCCTGAAAGCAGATTCAGAAAATTTTATTACTCATTTTAGGTAAAAACTATTGACAAACTTGTAATTAAAATATATAATATAAGTAAATAATGTTTACTATCAAAAATATAATGAAATAACCGTTTTTATGCTTGTAAAAAAGGACGATTTATTATATAATTAAGTAGTAACATCAATGAAATATTGTTTAAAAGAAAGGAACGAAGTTTTATGGAAACGCAGACTCAGAATGTGCTGGAAGTCCGCGGGCTGTCAAAGCAGTACAAAAAAGGCGTTTACGCTTCGCAGGACGTCAGCTTTGAAGTACGGAAGGGCGAAATATTTGCGCTTATCGGCCCCAACGGAGCCGGAAAGACCACAACTATCAGAATGATCGCTACTCTGCTCAAGGCGACAGAGGGGGACGCTGTTGTAGCAGGACACAGTATCCTTAACGAACCTGAAAAGGTCAGGAAAAACATTACATACCTCCCCGACGAAGCGGGAGCCTACAAAACCATGACTGGGAAAGGCTATCTTGAATTCATGGCAGGTATTTACGCAGACAACAAAGCTCAGGCGGCAGAGTTTGTAAAAACAGGCTGCGAGATCTGCGAACTTGGCGACAGGCTTAACGATAAAATAGGAAGCTATTCAAGAGGTATGATAAGAAAGCTGCTGCTTGCAAGGGCGATAATGTCCAAGCCTGCGCTGGCAATATTCGACGAGCCCACCTCGGGACTTGATATTATAAACGCTCTCGAGATCAGACGCATGATCAAAAATCTTTCCGCACAAGGCATGAGCTTTTTGCTTTCCTCCCACAATATGCTCGAAATTGAATACGTTTCGGATCGTGTAGGAATAATTGCAAAGGGTCATCTGCTGGAAGTAGGAACTCCCGCAGAACTTAAAGAAAAATACGGCACGAAAAATCTTGAGGAAGTATTTGAAAAGGTGGTGATGAGCAATGAAGTTTGTTAATCTGCTCCGAAAAGAGCTAAAAGAAATGCTCACTCCGCAAACCATACTTACGCTTGTGATAATGGTCATAATTCTTTCGGTTGCCGGCGACGCAATGACGGGAGCAATGGAAACGACTCAGGAGGAAAGCTCCAGAATAACCATCTGCGATCAGGACAACACCGATTTTACCAAATCGGTAATTGCCCTTATGAAAAACCCTGCCGACGGAATAGAAAACGATGTTACACTGGTTGAGCTTGAAAGCGACGATTACGCAAAGGAACTGAAAAGACTTGACAAGAAAAATCTGGTGATAATCCCCAAGGGCTTTACGGAACAGGTAGACAATGGGGAGCAGGCTGAAACAATATACATAAGCCAGATGACCTCCCTTTCAACGATGTCCAACGTTTCCACAGGCTCCGACACTGCGCTTGCTTTAATAGAATCCGCAGTAAAATCCGCGCTCTACAACGATAAGGTTTCTAAAGGAAAGCTTGACGAGGACGAGGTGCTTCAGCTTGAAACGCCCGTTACAATTTCCGAAACCACCGTTGTCGGAAGCAAGTCGGCTGAAATTTCATCAATGATACTTTACTCCATGTGCCAGATGCAGGGAATGTTTGTGCCGATAATCGTTTATCTGCTTATAATGTATTCCTCGCAGATGATACTTAACGCCGTTTCCACTGAAAAGCTGGATAAGACCCTTGAAACCCTGCTTTCGGCTCCGGTTTCCAGAATGGCCGTGCTCAGTTCCAAAATGCTATCGGCAGCTATTGTCGCCGCGCTTTATGCGGTTGTATTCATGTTCGGCATGAACAATATGATGTCGGGATTTACGCTAGGAGATACTTCGGAATACAATAATATTGTGGATTATCTCGGTCTTTCGCTTTCGGCGGGAGAATACGTCCTTGTAGGTATACAGATGTTTACTACGATACTGATTTCACTTTCTATCTCCCTGATACTCGGAGCTCTTGCAAAGGACGCAAAATCAGGTCAGACACTGATAATGCCTATTATGATAGCGGCGATCATTCCTTATCTTCTTTCGCTTATGCTTGACATCAAAACCCTCTCCCCGATACTCAGGTACATAGTATACGCCATTCCGTTTACCCATACGTTTATGGCTTCGGAAAATATAATGTTCGATAATATGTCCGTTTACTGGGGCGGACTGATATATCAGCTCATCGTACTGGCAGTTTGCATGACCTTCGCTATCAGAGTATTTACAAGCGATAAGATATTTACCATGTCGCTGAGCCTGGGACAGAAAAAGAACAGAAAACAAAGAAAATCATTATTTACTAAAAACTAATATAAGGGAGATCAGCTCAATGAAATCTAACAATAAGCATAAACCTACGCTCCTGTGTCTGCTGTGCGCGATCTGTATTTCAGCCTCAGCCTGTTCAGACGCCGATAACGGTTCTTCTGCCGCGGAATCTTCTTCCGCCGCGACGGCGGCTCCGGCGGTAACCCTTCCGTCCTCGTCACAGACCGACGGATCATCAGCTGACAGCAGCTCAGCTGAACCGCAGGAATCCTCAGAAATAACTCCGCTTATGTGGGAAGTAACCTCTGAGGACGGCACAAAAATAACTATGCTTGGCTCCATGCACGCTCTGAAGGACGAGGTATATCCTCTGCCGGAAAAAATCGCCGAGGCGTATGAAAGCTCAGATATTCTAGCGGTAGAATGCGATATCTCCACCGTTTCCACAAACTTTACTATTCAGCTCAAACAGCTTGAAAATATGTACTATGAAGACGGAACCACAATAAAGGATCATCTCCCAGCGGAGATTTACAACGGTCTTGTAGGCTTCGTTAAGTCCTGCGGGCTTGATATTGATAATTTTGAAACATTCAAGCTTTGGGCGCTTAATTCTCAAATGGAACTTCTGGCTGCTCAGCAGACGGATCTAGACTCCGGCAACGGAATAGACTCATATCTGCTGGATATGGCTCACGACGACGGCAAGGAGATATACGAGGTAGAGTCTGTGGAATTTCAGCTGGATCTGCTGATGAATCTTTCCGAGGAAACCTATGAGGCTATACTGTCCTCCTACAGCGAGGAAACAAAGGACGAAATGGTCCAGTCGCTGGAGGATACCTATCAGGCGTGGATAACCGGAGATTATGATTTCTTTGCTGAATCAAACGACCTTGACGCTATGATAAAAGAATCCGAAGAAGCCGGAGAGCCTCTTACCGACGAGGAGATCAGCCTGCTTGAGGATTACCACCAGCAGCTTCTTTACGACAGGAACATAACGATGAAAAACGCTGTGGAATCCCTGCTTGAGGGAGATAAGGACGTTTTCTATGTAGTCGGAGCGGCTCATTTCGCCGGCGAGGGCGGAATACTTGATTTGCTCGAAAAGGACGGCTACACCGTTACTCAGGTGGAGTATTAGACCGAAAAAACTTACGGCTGCCGCACAGCAGCAAAAATAACCGAAAACTGCCGCACCATATTCCAATGGTGCGGCAGTTTTCGCGATATTTAAGATTATGATTGACTATTATACTGCTCTATCATGATTTCGCTGTTTATTTCATCTGTATCGGAACTGTAGATATCATAAATAAAAGCCGATTCTCTTTCTGTTCTCATTAAATACAATGACACTCTGCCGTTTGCGGTAACAGGCAGTATTCCTACGATATTGTATTTTGAAACGTCGGATATACTCCAGTCAGTAATCTTATCCCCCGTATCTATCTGATATACTTCAATTTCCAGACGTTCAACATCATAATATTCCCGTGACAGGGTATCAAAGACCTCTTTCATATATACTAAATATTCGCCGTCATCTGATACTATAAAGTTTGACGCCTCATTTACATAGCCGATCTGTATATCGGCTTCAGACAAACCGTTTAATTCCTCGCTATATACTACCTGACCGTCGGAACCGCAGCGCGTTACTTTTATATTATCCTCCGACTCACTGTAATAATAGAAGCCTCCGTTACGATCCGTACCTATGACCGATAATGTCGTATTATCCTGCGATTTCTGAGATATAAGCGCGTTAGTCATACATTCGCCTGTCTGAGTGAACGTAAGGAATCCTATTTCATCTTCCTCAACCTCGCCGCTTTCATAACTGAACATATTGTAGTACAGCGTTCCGTCCGAAGCGGCATAGACGTTTATTACATTTTCCTCGCCTATGCTTTCCCCCGCGGGATCAACTACGGGATATTTTTTTACTTCTCCATTTACGTTTGCCGTATATATTACAGCGTTGTTTTCACTATTCCAAAAATACATCGTTTTCATATCATTTGAAAAGGTTGACTGATATTCGACTATTTCAACTTCAAAGCTGGTATAATCAAGTTCGTCAAAATCCACATTAAATACGTTTTTCCCTTCATTAAAGCTGTATCCGTATACTTCATTTCCTACGAGAATATACGCTCCCCCGTTGACAAACCGGCCGCTTAAGTAAGAGACGCTCTCATAGGCTTCACAGCTTACGCTGTAAAGCTCATTGAAATCTCCTGCCGAAGCGTCCATGCTTCCGAGAGAAACGCTCCCTTCTCCGCTGTAACAGAGATACAGAATATATATCCGCCCGTCAGCCTCGCATATATCGCAAATATCTATTACGCTTTGGGATTCCCCTGTTGCTTTAGACACTATCTCTTTAAAATCAACCGAAGTAGTCCCAGGCACAACATGATATAAATCATTTTCCAGATTAGGAGTCCAATCGTTCATGTCCTGTTGCACCTGAGCCGCGCTTTCCGCGCCTGAGCTTACTGCCGCAGGCGGAGCTTCATTTTCGTCCTTTTTTATTTCTCCCTCAATATACAGCTGCGCAAAAACTGCCGCAATGCATACCGCCGCCGCTGCCGCTATTGAAACAAAGGACCTTGAACTTTTTATTTTTGCTCCTTCCGCTGGTTTTGCCTTTACCGCGTTCTCAGGCATTGCTTCTCTTTCCTTCTGATCTTCCAGCAGACGATTCAAAACCCTTTTCTTTGATTCATCAGGCATTCTGATCCTTTCAAATTCAGCCTTAATCGGATCGCTTTTTTCTGTTTCTATAATTCTGTTAATCATTGACCTGACCTCGCTTTCCGCTTTGCCGTCATCCGTTTGTTATAATAAAAAGCGCTTTTTAATATGTATACGCATTAACTTTTACCCATCCTCCGCCGCGAGCATTTTTTTTAATCTTTTTCTGCCCTTATGAAGCCAGCTGTATACGGTGCTTTCGCTTACATAATATATCTTTCCTATCTCCTCTGCCGAATAGCCCTCATAATAATAAAGGTATACGGCGTTTCTCAGTTTTTCCGGCAGCTCAAGCACCGCTTCCATTGTTTCGCTGATTTCAAAATCCGCTGTTCTCTCCATTGCCGTTTCACATTCCCCGGCGTTTGCGGCTTTTCTTCTCCACCAATGACTTAAGGTATTTCTGCAAAGATTCTGAGCCGTTACGATAAGCCACGCCTTTTCATGCTCAGGGCTTTCAAAAAATGCGCCGTGCTCCATATACTTCAAAAATACAGCGGATACGGCGTCCTCTATATCGTGCTGATTTCCCTTGAAATACATAAAGCTTATTCTGTATACCATATCGGCATACATTCCAAAGGCTCTTTCCACATCTTTATGTGTCGTGATCCGCTCCCCCCTTTGTGCAATACGTTATATTTGTTTGAAAAGCTTTTCATTTATAATACAATTCAAAAGCCGGATTTCTTGTTAATATTCTGTAAACACTGAAAAAAAAAAAGAACCTCTCCGCATATAACCGGAAAGGCTCTCACAAACTTACGAAATTAATCCTCGTTTGAAGCTGACTCGATATATTTTACAATATCTCCGACAGTTTTGATGTTTTCAACCTCTTCGTCAGGAATTTCAACATCAAACTCCTCTTCGATCGACATAACAAGGTCAACAACGTCAAGCGAATCTGCACCCAGGTCGTCAACGATCGATGATTCCATAGTAACATCGTTCTCATCGGCGTCAAGCTGATCTACAACGATATCACGAACCTTTTCAAATACCACTGAAAGCACCCTCCATTCTGCTTAAGAATATGCGGCAGCACAGCAAGCCTATGATGCCTTATAATAGTTGAGCCGAACAGCAGCCTCAATGCCTTTAATTAGGCTAAATGCCATTCTCTTGAAATTCGCCAACTATCCTAAACTTATTATAACGTTCATTGAGCAATTCGTCAAGTCCTTTTTTCAATTTTCTTTGCATCGCCTCATAAATATAGTCGGATATATTTTCAGCGGTCTGCTCGCAGTCGTTATGAGCGCCTCCGGCAGGCTCGGCAATAATATAATCGCAAACCTTGAGCCGCTGAAGATCCTCCGCGGTTATCTTCATAATATCGCAGGCTTCGCGCTCTCTTGACGCGTCCTTCCACAGAATGGACGCAAAGCCTCTGGGAGATATAACCGAATAAATCGCATTCTCAAGCATTGCAAGCTCGTCGCATACCGCCATAGCAATCGCTCCGCCTGAGCCTCCCTCGCCAAGTATAATGGAAATAACGGGCGTTTTAAGCGTCATAAACTCCATAATGCATTGGGCGATAGCCTCGCCCTGTCCCCGCTTTTCAGCTTCTACACCGCAGAACGCTCCCGACGTATCAACCAGACATATAACCGGTCTGCGGAACTTCTCCGCCTGCTTGGCAAGCCTGAGAGCCTTTCTGTAGCCCTCGGGATGAGGCATACCGAAATTACATTCCTTATTTTCCTCAAGATTTCTTCCCTTTACCTGAGCGATGACCGTAACAGGCATACCCTTGAAACGGCATACTCCGCCCATTATCGCTCCGTCGTCGCCGTAATAACGGTCGCCGTGCATTTCATAGAAATCGTCAAATATAAGCGGAATATAATCCCTTACCGTCGGCCTGCCCTTATGACGTATTATGTCAAGCCTCTGGCTGGCTGTAAGATTACTCATGCGCTCCGCCCTCCTTGGAATTATGAAGCTTAAGAAGATGTGCCAGCGTTCTCCGCATTTTCTTACGCTCCACGATCATATCTACAAAGCCCGATTCAAGCATAAACTCCGCAGACTGGAATTCGTCCGGCAGCTTCTGCTTTATGGTGCCCTCGATAACTCTTCTGCCTGCAAAGCCTATAAGCACCTTGGGTTCCGCTATAATAATATCTCCAAGCGACGCAAATGACGCCGTTACGCCGCCTGTGGTAGGATCGGTCATAACGGTAATATAAAGCAGCCCCGCTTCGCTGTGACGGGCTACGGCTCCGCTGGTTTTAGCCATCTGCATAAGAGAAACTATACCCTCCTGCATTCTCGCGCCGCCAGACGCCGTAAACGCAACTACAGGCAGGCGGTTTTCCGTAGCGTATTCAAAGGCTCTGGTAATCTTCTCGCCGACTACGCTGCCCATTGACGCCATCATAAAATTCGAATCCATTACTATAATAACTACATCCTCGCCCCTGATCGCGGCTCTTCCTGTTATAACAGCGTCACTCAGACCCGTTTTTTCCCTGAGAGCCTTCTGTTTTTCCTCATAATCGGGAAAATCAATAGGGTTTTTGGATATCATCTGCGCGTCAAATTCCTCAAGGCTGCCCTTGTCTACAGTAATATCCAGCCTTTCCCTCGACGTCAGACGTGAATGATAATTACAGTTAGGGCAGACCTTTCCGTTATTCTGAAAATCCTCTATCAGCGTAACGCTTGCGCATCTGGGACATTTAAACAGCAGTCCCTTCGGAATGTCGGTTTTGCTTTTCTTAACGGTGTCTGATTTTCCGTCTCCGCCGTTAAAACGGGTTTTTACTACCGAAAACAAATCCTCCAGCATTTAAACCGTCCCCTTTCTATAAAATGTCCGTCCGGCCAAGAAAACCGTTGTCATAATCGCCCTTCAGAAAAGCCTCCGTACGGATAAGCTTCAGCTGAAAATCTATATTGGTAGCAACTCCGTCAACAATAAACTCCGAAAGCGCCCATGTCATTTTGGCAATAGCCTCCTCGCGGGTGGCTCCGTGCACGATAAGCTTCGCAATCATACTGTCATAATAAGGAGATATTTCATAGCCCTGATAAACCGCGCTGTCAACTCTTATGCCGGGACCTCCGGGAATGTGCAGCGACTGAATCACACCCGGCGACGGTCTGAAGCCCAATGCCGGATTTTCCGCGTTTATTCTGCATTCTATCGCATGACCGCTTATTTTTACATCCTCCTGCCTTATTGCCAGATGTTCTCCGGAAGCAATAAGCAGCTGCTGCTTTACAAGATCTACTCCGGTAACCTCCTCGGTTATTGGATGCTCCACCTGTATACGGGTATTCATTTCCATGAAGTAGAAATTACCCTTGCCGTCCACCAGGAATTCAATAGTTCCGGCGTTTCTGTAGCCGCATACCTTAGCCGCCTTTACAGCCGCCTCGCCCATTTTCCTGCGAAGCTCCTCGGTCATTACAGGCGACGGAGCCTCCTCCAGCACCTTCTGATTTCTTCTCTGCATAGAGCAGTCTCTTTCTCCCAGATAAATAACGTCTCCGTAATTATCCGCAAGTATCTGAATTTCGATGTGCTTCGGATTTTCAATAAACTTTTCTATGTATATCTCGTCGTTTCCGAAGCAGGCAAGCGCCTCCTGCTTCGCCGCGGTCATCTGCGCGTCAAGCTCATCGTCTGAACGGACGATCCTTATGCCTCTGCCGCCGCCGCCCGCTGACGCCTTGACCATAACGGGATAGCCCAGCTCATTGGCAAGGGTATGAGCCGCGTGGATATTTGAAATTGCTCCGTCGGAGCCCATTATTACCGGCACTCCCGCTTCTTTCATCGTTTCCTTTGCCTGAGCCTTGTCGCCGAGCATTTCAATGCTGTGCGCCCTTGGACCTATAAACGTGATCCCGCACTTCTCGCAGGTTCTGGCAAACGCGGGATTTTCCGATAAAAAACCAAAGCCGGGGTGAACGGCGTCCGCCCCCGTTATCTCACAGGCAGATATAATCGCTCTCACATTAAGATAGCTGTCCTTGCTTGCCGCGGGACCAATACAAACCGCCTCGTCGGCAATTTTTGCGTGAAGAGCGTTTTTATCAGCTGTGGAATATACCGCGACCGTATGTATGCCAAGCTCTCTGCAAGCTCGTATCACACGAACTGCAATTTCTCCGCGGTTCGCAATTAAAACCTTTTTGAACATAGCCTTTTCGCCTTTCATAAAGAAATTTCAAGAAAATCTATTCTTACTGCACTCTTGCAAATGGTTTTCATATCTGTTTTGATAAGCGGCAAAGCCGAAAAAACTATTGCTGCCTAGCGCATTTAATAAATACTCGGTTACTTTTCGTGGGAATCGTTATCCTTCCCTAGCCCGCTTGTGAAAACCTTTTCAAGCTCCGTATCCGATTTCCCTGTCTACTTTATCGCAAAGGTGATCTCCGCGGAAACCGCCTTTTTGCCGTTGACCGTAGCAAGCGCCTTTCCTACTCCTATCGGTCCCTTTACCTTGATTATCTCGACCTCGATATTGAGAGTATCGCCGGGCAGAACCTGCTGACGGAACTTACAATCCTTTATGCCGCCGAAAAGACCTATTTTGCCCTTGTTCTCAGGCATTGCAAGCAGCGCTACCGCTCCCGCCTGCGCGCACATTTCCACCATAAGCACGCCCGGTGTGACCGGATAGTCTGGAAAATGGCCCTTGAACCAGAACTCGTCCTCTTTCATATATTTCGTAGCGACAACGCGCTTTCCTACCTCAAGCTCGTTTACCTCGTCGATAAGCAGAAAGGGATCGCGGTGAGGGATTATCTCCATGATCTGCTCTTTATTCAAAACTACTGCCATTGTTTTTCCTCCGTTATTCGCCGAGCCTCTGAATCAATCTGACCCTGAGAGGTCTTTTGGTCAGAAATTCGGCGTTTTTATCCATAGTCGTATTCGGGTGCCGATAAATGTCCGTTCCTATTTCCAACGGTTCGTCGATAACGTAAAGCAGCCCATTTTCGCTGCCGTTATGAGAAATACTGCCGCTGTCGTCATAGGAAAGACGCGAAGGCTTGTGGGAAAACGCTTCGGCAAGCTCTCTCCACTGAGTAATGGTACTCCCCTCTCTGAGCGTATCAAATAAACGATCCGAGCCGTGATACCATAAGCCGTTACTGTCGATCTTTATTTCCATTCAAACGCCACCTCCTCACAGAAGCACAGCACATACTAAAACGGATATTTCAAGCTTCTACCCGATAATCATAACCGTCTGGTCAAATTCCAGAGAATCTCCGTCGTTTACAAGGATCTCCTTGACAACTCCGTCAAATTCGCTCTGAACCTCGCTCATTACCTTCATCGACTCGATAATGAATATCGTATCTCCCTTTTTCACCTGCTGTCCAACCGTTACAAACGGCTTGTCGTTAGGCGACGGAGCGGCGTAAAACGTTCCTACGATCGGAGCCTTGACCTGATTTCCTGAAACCGCGGAAGCCGACTTCTCCAAAACCTGTGCCGCCGGTTCCTGCTGCTGTACGGCAGCCGGAGCCGCAGCCATAGGAGGCATCGCAGGAGGAGGGGGAGGACATTTTTTGCCCTTTACCGTTATCTCCCTGTCCCCGTCTATTATGGTTATCTCGCCGAGGTTACGGCTATTTACGATATCGGCAAGCTTTTCTACAGTATCAAGGTCGAACTGACCGTAAATTTTTTCACTCATTGCAGTTTCTCCTTAATCGTCATATTTTTTCAGGCAGATAGTTGCGTTATGTCCGCCGAAGCCGAGAGAGTTGGAAAGCGCGCCCCTGATATCAAGCTCTCTGTTGCCGTCAACGCAATAGTCAAGGTCGCATTCCGGATCGGGCGTTTTATATCCCAAAGTCCTGTGAACAAGCCCGTCGCGGACAGAAAGCGCCGTAACGATCGCTTCCACTCCGCCTGCCGCTCCAAGAAGGTGCCCTATCATTGATTTTGTGGAGTTGATAACGGTCTTTTTCGCCGCTTCCTCACCAAGAGCAAGCTTGATAGCGGCAGTTTCATACTTGTCGTTAAGCTCCGTGGAGGTTCCGTGAGCGTTTATGTAATCGACCTCGTCAGCTTTCAGTCCGGCTTCCTCATAAGCGTGCCTCATGGCGTAAGCCGCCGCCTCTCCCGTAGGAGAAGGACTGGTTATATGATAAGCGTCGTCGGTAGCCCCATAGCCTGCTATCTCAGCTATAATATCCGCGCCTCTCGCCTTGGCGTGTTCAAGCTCTTCAAGGCAAAGAATTCCGGAGCCTTCTCCCAGAACAAAGCCCTGTCTGTCAAGATCGAAGGGAGTAGAAGCCGTTTCAACGGTTTCCGCTTTTGAAAGCGCCTTCATATTATTGAAGCCGCCGAGAGCAAATCTTGAAATGCAAGCCTCAGCGCCTCCGCACAGACAAACGTCAAGATATCCGTCCTTTATTTTGCGGAAAGCCTCTCCTATCGCGTGAGTACCGGAAGAGCAGGCTGTAGTGGTGCAGAAATTGTCGCCCTTGAAGCCGGTTTTCATTGAAACCATTCCCGCCGCCATATTGCTTATCATCATAGGAACAAAGAAAACGGATATTTTGTCAGGCTTTTCGTTAAATTTCGTGACCTCATGCTCGGTCAGGTTCAGTCCGCCTATCCCGACTCCGATAATAACTCCGGCTCTGAAAGGATCAATGTCGCTGAAATCCGAGCCTGCCATTTCAAGAGCCTGCTTTGCGGAGCAAAGAGCGAACTGAGTAAATCTGTCCATTCTTCTCGTTTCTTTCTTGTCTATGTATTTGCTGCTGTCAAAGTTTTTAACTGCTCCGACTACCTTAACGGGAAAATCCGAAGTATCAAACTGATCAATATATGACATACCGTTTTTATTAGCCTTGATATTATCCCAGAATTCAGAAACGCTCTGTCCCAAAGGATTGACCGTTCCCATTCCTGTAATAACTACTCTTCTCATTTAAACACTCCTCTTCTGCAATTGACAAATTATATGGTTTCAGCCGCCTCCGCAGGAACTACATCGACAGTCCGCCGGAGATCTCTATTACCTGTCCCGTAACGTAGCTTGCGTCCTTTGAAGCAAGGAAGGATACGACTCCTGCAATTTCCTCAACCTCGCCGTAACGCTTCATCGCGATCTGCGCGATCATAGCGTCCCTCTGAGCGTCTGTAAGCTTATCGGTCATAGGCGTTTTGATAAAGCCGGGAGCTACAGCGTTGCAGGTTATGCCTCTGGAGCCAAGCTCCTTCGCGACCGTTTTGGTCATGCCGATTATCGCCGCCTTTGAAGCGGAATAATTCATCTGCCCGGGATTTCCGTATACTCCCGCAACCGAAGAAAGATTTATGATTTTTCCGGATTTCTGGCGCATCATAACGCTTCCGGCAAATTTGCACATATTGAATACGCTTTTCTGGTTTACGGCGATAACGCTGTCATACTGCTCCTCGCTCATTCTCGCCATAAGACCGTCCCTTGTTATGCCCGCGTTGTTTACAAGCACGTCTATCGAACCGAACCGTTCCTTTACAGCCTTAACGGTTTCCTCCACCTGAGAATAGCTTGAAACGTCGCAGATGAACTTCTCGGCCTCAACGCCTTCCGCCCTGATCTTATCCATAATATCGTTATTCTCGAACATTGCCTCGCTTATGTCGTTGAGCGCGATGTTAAAGCCGTCCTTTGCAAGCCTGAGCGCGATCGCCGCTCCGATTCCTCTTGCCGAGCCTGTTATAAGTGCAGTTGCCATTATGTTTATCCTCCTGAAATTATTTATTCTCCCGTCACATATGCGGAAACTATTCCGTACCAGAATTCGCCCAGCTTTTCATAGCCCTCTTTTGTCGGGTGAACTCCGTCCTGAAGATCGTCCTTGGTCAGAACGCCGTTTACGTCGGCAAGCTCTATATTTCTTCCCGCCGCTTTTTCCTCCTGTACAACAGTCCTTACCTTTTCGTTGTACTCGTCAACGTATTTATCCATGGCGTCAACCGTGAAATACTCAGCTGAGATATAGGTATTATCCGTCGCGTCCATATAAGGTATGGTCGCAAGATAAAGCATACCGTCCTCCGGCAGCTTGTCTAAAATACTGTCTACCAGATTTTTAAGCCTGTCCCCCGCGCTGTCCAGCTCGTAAAGGCTTAAAATATCGTTAGTGCCGATTTGCAGCAGAACCACGTCCGGAGTATAGGCGTCAAACAGCTCGTCTACCTTATCAGATATTCCGCTGCGGACATCTCCGGTAACCGATTCCGCGATAGCGTCAATGGAGTACCCGGTATAGCCGCAATGCTGACCGTCATAGCAGTCGCCCGCCTTTTTCTTTCCGACAAAATCCACATACTGTGACAGTCCGTTTTCCTCAAGCATATCGGCAAGCTGAACGCGGTACGAGCCTCTGTAGGTAAAGCCCTCGGTAATTGAATCTCCCAGACACATAAGCTTTATGCTGCGTGGATACTGAATCTCCGCCTCAGACGAAGCGCTTTCCGCGGCAGCCGTACTTCCCGCGCCTTCAGATGAGCTGTCCGCCTTGCCGCAGGCAGTAAACAGCATTGCCGACAAAAGCAGAGGTAAAATCAACTTCTTCATTTTTCTGTCCTCCGAATTTTTCCGTCGTTTATCTTGCAAGCAGCTTCTCTGCCTGAACGAACATTTCCTCGATCATATCCTTTGCAGGCTCGATCTTATTCACCATTCCCGCGATAGCGCCGCAGAGGAAGGAGCCCTCGTCAAGATTACCGTCCTGAACCGCCTTTCTCAGCGAACCGAGAGTAATTTCCTCGAATTTGTCGGGAGTAAGCGAGCCGTCCATTTCGCCGCTTGCAAGCCTTTTTGAAAACTTGGTCTTTACATTGCGGCAGGGATGACCCGTCGAACGTCCCGTAACGATGCTGTCGGTATCCTTTGCGTTTATAACAAGCTCCTTATATGTGGGATGTATCTGACATTCCTCCGCCGCAAGGAAACGCGTTCCCAGCTGAACGCCCTCCGCTCCCAGCATAAAGGCTGCCGCGATCCCTCTGCCGTCGGCGATTCCGCCAGCCGCAATAACAGGTATCTCAACCGCGTCAACGACCTGCGGAACAAGGCACATTGTCGTGTTTTCTCCGATATGTCCGCCGCTTTCCGTTCCCTCGGCAACAACCGCGTCGGCGCCGGCTCTCTCCATTCTCTTAGCGAGAGCCACCGACGGAATTACAGGAATTACCTTGATTCCGGCTTCCTTCCACGCAGCCATAAACTTTCCGGGATTTCCCGCTCCCGTGGTAACCACCGGAACTCCTTCTTCAATCACAAGCTTGGCAAGCTCCTCCGCGTTGGGGCTCATAAGCATTATGTTTACTCCAAAGGGCTTGTCCCCGACGGCGGCCTTTGTCTTTCTTATCTGTTCTCTCAGGTAATCTATAGGCGCTGAGCCGCCCGCGATAAGTCCCAGACCTCCCGCGTTGGAAACCGCAGAGGCCAGCGTTGATTCGGCTATCCACGCCATTCCGCCCTGAATAATCGGATATTTGATTCCCAAAAGGTCTGTGATTCTGGTCTTTGTCGTAATCATATTATTTTCTCCTTACGGTTTTTTACATACTTGATTTCCAAAAAATCTTATTCAGCCGGATGATTCCGAAATATTTTCCTGTGCAAGCCTGAGGATCAGTACAATATGCATAATCCCTGTAGCGGCAAAGGCTTCCTTAATACTCAAAAACTACAGCGCCGTAGGTAAGTCCGCCGCCGAAGCCTACCAGACATACCTTATCGCCTCTCTTTATTTTCCCGTCCTTTACAGCGTCGTAAAACGCCAGAGGAATAGAAGCGGACGAGGTGTTTCCGTATCTGTCGATATACATCGGGAATTTATCCATAGGAAGTCCCAGGTGCTTAGCGGCGGTTTCAATAATTCTTATATTCGCCTGATGAGGAACGATTGCGTCAAGCTCCGAGGGACTGATACCGGCTCTTTCACAGGCTTTTTCAACCGCGTTCGGCAGAGCCTTTGTAGCAAACTTATAGACCTCCCTGCCGTCCTGATAGAAATAATGCTCCTTGGTCTGAGGCATGGACATATCAAATTCCTCAGTATTGGTGCGGAAGGCGTTCTCAGACTTCAGCGCACGCGCCACTACCTTGTCCGCTCCGTTTCCGTCGGCACCCAGATAATTGGAATACATGGCTCCGTCGCACCTTTCGATAACAAAGGCGCCCGCTCCGTCGCCGAACAATACGCAGGAGGAACGATCGGTATAATCGGTGAACTTTGAAAGCTCCTCAGCCGCGACCACCAGCACCGTCTTAACGTCGTTTCCGCTGTAAAGATATCTTTTAGCCATATCAACAGCATAAGCAAAGCCCGCGCACGCCGCGTTTATATCAAACGCCATGCACCCGATAGCTCCAAGCTCCCGCTGGATAATGCACGCCATGGAAGGGGTGTAGAAATCCGCCGTAACCGTAGCGGCTATGATCAGGTCGATATCCCCGGCTGAGATTCCCGCGTCGGCGACCGCCTCCTTTGCCGCCATTGCTCCGAGGTAATATGTAGGCTCGCCGTTGGTAATATGTCTGGTCTTGATCCCCGTTCTCTGAGTTATCCACTCATCGCTTGTTTCAACTATCTTTGTAAAATCCTCGTTTGTAGCCACAAGCTCCGGAACGTACCTGCCTATTCCCTTGATTCTGATTCCCTGTTTGATATCCGCCAATGAAATTTCCTCCCAAACTTAATAATATATTTTTAAATCAGGATATTGTGCTGATTAAATTTATGTGCTATAATACAATAGTAGCTAAAGCCGAATGTATTTCTCATATTGCAATTATTTAAAAATTTATACTAAATAGCTACATTAAAACCATAAATTAAGCTTAACCTTATTTATTATAAACTCATTTTATGGATTGGTAAACAACAAATAATGAACATCTTATGGCAAAAGCAAACATTTCAATAATTTTTCACAATTGTGCTTCCGCAAGGTGCAAAGCCGGCAGAATCGCCGCTAATTAATGGGAAAAATATTTTGACACCTGTCATATTTTATGAATTAAATATTAATATTTGATTTTTCACAGCTTTTTATCTAGCTGACCGCAGTTTAATGGTACCATTTATCGAGGAAATAATTTGTCAAACCAAGGAAATCGGGCTTTCCGGGCTTGCAAAATCATGTAACGTGCAGACAGCATATTTTTAAGTTTAAGGAAGAAAATTATTTTATTATAAAGGAGTAATAACAATGGCAAAAAACATTTTTTTATTTTCTGGTCAGGGCTCTCAGTATGTCGGAATGGCAAAGGAGCTTTATGACAAGTATCCGGCGGCAAAATCGGTTTTTGACGCCGCAGATTCGATTCTCGGCTATGATATAGCGGATATCTGCTTCAACGGTCCCGACGCCGAGCTTAACAAAACCATAAATTCACAGCCGGCTATTATGGCGTGCTCCCTTGCGGCGTTTGAAGCGGCAAAGGCTGAGGGGATCTCCTTTGACGGAGTCGCAGGACATTCGCTGGGAGAATACGCCGCTATGGTCGCTTCGGGAATGATTTCGACAGAGGACGGCTTTAAGCTTATCAAGGCAAGAGCGGCGGCAATGCAGAAAGCGGCGGAGGAAAACGACGGCGCAATGTATGCAATTATCGGGCTTGACGCCGCTGAGGTTGAAAAAATCTGCGAGGAAACGGAGGGCTATGTCGTTCCCGTAAACTACAACTCCGCCGTACAGACCGTTATTGCCGGCGAAACGGCGGTCTGCGAAGCCGCGGCGGCAAAATTTGCGGAAATGAAGAAAAAGGCTATCAGGCTGAACGTTGCCTCCGCTTTCCATTCAAAGCTTATGCAGTCGGCGGCGGACGAATTTATCAAAACTGCCGAAACTGTCAGCTTCGGCTCCCCTCAGGTCGAGTTTTATTCCAATGTAACGGGAGGCAGGCTTGAAGATTTCTCTGATATGCCCGCTTTGCTTGCCAAACATATTGTTTCGCCCGTTAAATTCACCTCGGAGCTTGCGGCAATGGATAAGACGGGCTATGAAAATTACATCGAGCTCGGACCCAGCAAGGTTCTGACGGGACTTGTAAAGAAAACGCTCAAAGGCGCAAACGCCGTGAATATTGAAAATTCCGCAAGTCTTGAAAAGGCTTTGGCAAGCCTGTAAGAAGAATTGATCTCATGGGACTTTTCAACCTATTTAAAAAGAAGAAAAATCAGCAGCCGGAAAATACGGACGAAGTTTTTAATCGGATTTTACTGACCGTATGCGGAAACAATTCCAATGCGGCAGCAGAGCTTAAATCGCTTAACGAAAACGTTCGGGACTTTGCAAAGACTCATCCGGAATACTACGAAGGCTGGCTGACTGACTCAGACGATTCGGAAGAAAGCCTGAAAAGGATCGGCTGGATTGAAATTCTGGCTAAGTACGGCTGCGCCGCAATGTTCGATCACAGCTGCGACCTTGAAGATTTTGCGTATTTCACTAACGGGCTGGTTACGGTTCAGTCAGAGAAGCTCGGCTTTTCACAAGAGAAGCTGGACGGGGACGGCGACATAACCCGGTGGTCGGAGCAGCTTGATGAAATGTGGTGTGAAAAGGGCTTCTGCCTTGGCTGTATCGACATTGACAGCGACAGCTATTTGGTTTTCCCCATCGAAATATCAACGCTTGAAAGGCTTCGCGAGCTTGCGAAAAGCATAAACCGCAGAATTGATTACGCAAAAAACTGCTGAGTAGTCAGTCTTTGTATTTAACGCATTGAAAAGGAGTGTATATTTATGAAACGCCAGGATTACTTATCGTGGGACGAATATTTTATGGGGATCGCCCTGCTTTCCGCCGGCAGAAGCAAGGACAGCAACACGCAGGTAGGAGCCTGTATCGTTTCGGAGGAAAATAAGATCCTTTCGGTAGGCTACAACGGAATGCCCACAGGCTGCAATGACGACGAAATGCCTTGGGAACGCGAAGGCGAAGCGCTTGAAACCAAATACCCATTCGTATGCCATGCCGAGCTTAACGCTATCCTTAACCGTTCTACCGGAAGCCTGAAAAATTCCCGTATCTACGTTTCGCTTTTTCCCTGCAACGAATGTGCCAAGGCGATAATTCAGAGCGGAATAAAAGAAGTAGTTTATATGGAGGACAAATACGCCGATACCGACGGAGTAAAAGCCTCCAAGAAAATGTTTGAAATGACCGGCGTAAAAATGAGACAGTACATACCAACCGAAAGAACCGTAACAGTAAAGCTTTAAGGCGCAAATCCTGCGCGGTACAAATGGTTTTGTTGAAACATAACAAAAAAGGCTGATATTTTTCGTTAAAATCACAAAATTTAAAAACCCCGTTCCGAAGTATTGACATTTGCTGAAATATGGTGTATAGTGCCTTTCATAAGGGCGTCAGATATGACTGCCCGGCTGAGGAACTGCCGCTTTGGGAACGAAACGCATAACGCCCGCCCGCTGACCAGACCTCGGCGGGCGTATGTTTTGTCAAAGCTAAGGCAGCTGTCTGACAGGTTTTCGCCTAAGCAAAGCCAGCGTCCGTTCACGCCGACGCCTGCGGCGGAAAAAAGCGGAGCTAAGCGGGATAAACCGGCTTCGCAGGCTTTGGGCAGCATATAAATTCAGTATAACCGACGTCCGCAAAGACGTTATAAAATAAAAAAGGCAGGTATAAACTATGAAAAGCACAAAACTTAAAATCGACAGAAATCAAAAGCTTTCAAAGATAAGCAGAAACATCTACGGACATTTTGCCGAGCATCTCGGAAGATGTATTTACGGCGGTATTTATGTAGGCGAGGATTCTGATATCCCCAACGTAAACGGCATGAGAAAGGACGTCGTTCAGGCGCTGAGGGAAATAAAGATACCCGTTCTCCGCTGGCCGGGCGGCTGCTTTGCCGACGAGTATCACTGGAAGGACGGCATAGGTAAAAAATCACAGCGCAAAAAAATGATAAACACTCACTGGGGCGGAGTCGTTGAGGACAACAGCTTCGGAACTCACGAGTTTTTCGAGCTTTGCCGGCAGCTTGATTGCGAACCGTACATAGCCGGAAACCTCGGCAGCGGCACCGTTCAGGAAATGTCCGAGTGGGTTGAATATATGACCTTCGGCGGAGTTTCCCCCATGGCGGAGCTTAGAAAGCGCAACGGACAGGAGGAGCCTTGGAAGCTGAAATACTTCGGAATAGGCAACGAAAGCTGGGGCTGCGGAGGAAATATGCGCCCTGAATATTATGCCGACGAATACCGCCGCTACCAGACTTATTGCCGCAATTACGGAGATAACAGACTTTACAAGGTCGCCTGCGGACCCAACGCCGACGACTACGGCTGGACGGACAAGCTGCTTGAGATACTTAAGCCCTGGCATACCGACGCTATTTCTCTGCATTACTACACGATACCTACCGGCGACTGGGGCGTTAAGGGCAAGGCCACAGAATTTACCGATGAGGAATATTACCGCACGATTTTACACACTCTCCGTATGGACGAGCTTATAACCAAGCACGGCGAGATTATGGACAAGCGCGACCCCGAAGGAAAAATAAAGCTTATCGTCGACGAATGGGGCTGCTGGTTCGATGTTGAGGAGGGCACCAATCCCGGCTTTCTGTATCAGCAGAACACAATGCGCGACGCGATAGTTGCCGCCTGCAATCTCAATATCTTCAATAATCATTCCGACCGCGTCACAATGGCAAATATAGCTCAGGCGGTAAACGTGCTTCAGTCGCCAATCCTGACCGACGGCGCGGATATGATCAAAACTCCCACCTTCTATGTATTCAAAATGTTCTGTCCTCATCATGACGCTGAGCTCGTCAAGGCTCAGATGGATATTCCCGAGGCGCGATGCAACGGCATAAACCTGCCCGCGCTTACATATTCCGTTTCGGAAAGCAAGGACGGAAGCCTTTTCGCCACCGTTTCAAACTGCTCGCTCGACGAGGATATACAGCTTGAAGTAAACGCCGAGATTACATCGGCTCAGATCATAACCGCTGAAAAAGCAAGCGTATTCAACGATTTCGGCAAGCCTGAAAACGTTGCCCTTAAGGACTACAGCGGCTTTAGCGTATCAAACGGCGGCTCGGTCATAACTCTGCCGAAATGCTCGGTCGTTTCCTTTGATTTAAAATGACCGATGAATAAGCTGTGCAGAAAATGCCTGCTGGAGGACATGGACGAAACTGATTACTTCAGACGCCTGAAGAACTATATCTCCGCCTATCCGCAGGAAAAGCGGGCGGACGGAGAGGAATATTCCCGCAGACTTGAAATATGCAGAAGCTGCGAGGAGCTTTACGACGGAATGTGCCGCAAATGCGGCTGCTACGTTGAACTCAGGGCCTTGAAAAAGGAATCGCGCTGCGCCGCCGTTCCCGACAAATGGCAGAGCGGCGGATAGAGAAAGGACTTATTATGGCAAAAATAGGAGTTGACTATTATCCCGAGCACTGGGACGAATCGCTTTGGGAGCAGGACGCGGAGCTTATGGCTCAAACAGGCGTAAAGGTCGTCCGTATGGCTGAGTTTGCCTGGTCAAGGCTTGAGCCGAAGGAAGGGGTTTTCGATTTCGGCTGGCTGGACAGAGCGGTAGAGCTTTTCGCTTCAAAGGGGATAGAAATAATTCTCTGCACGCCCACAAACTGCCCTCCTCTCTGGCTTTACGAAAAATATCCCGACGCTTTGCAGACTGAGCGTTCAGGTCAGCCTATCGCGACGGGAATAAGAGGTCACCGCTGCTACAACTCCCCTTCACTGAGAAAATTCTCCGAAAGGATAATACGCAGACTTACCGAGCGTTACGGAAGCAACCCTGCCGTTACGGCATGGCAGATAGACAACGAGCTTGACGCCGTTCACTGCTGCTGCCCGGAATGTACCGAAAGGTTCAGGAAATACCTTAAAGAAAAATACGGAAGTCTTGAAAGCATAAACAAAGCCTTCGGCAGCAACGTCTGGAGCGGCGAATATTCCGCATGGACGCAGATAAAACCGCCGCTGGGCAGCTATCCTCTCGGCTGGTACAATCCGTCGTATATGCTTGAATGGCACAGGTTCTGTCAAAAGAGCGTAAACGATTTTGTAAGATTTCAGGCTGAGCTGATAAGGGAAACAATACCTGAGGCGGTTATCACCACAAATACATGGCTGTGTGAAAACGCGCCTGATTTCTATAAAATGTCCGAGCCGCTGGACGTTGTGTCATACGACAATTATCCTCCGACCAGACTGCCGGACGATCCGGACGCGCTGTATTCCCACGCTTTCCATCTTGATCTGATGAGAGGAATAAAACGAAAAAACTTCTGGATAATGGAGCAGCTCAGCGGAGCTCCCGGCTGCTGGATGCCGATGACTGCCGCTCCGAAGCCCGAAATGATAAAGGGCTACGCTTTGCAGGCGATAGCCAGAGGAGCCGATTCGGTCGTACATTTTCGCTGGCGGAGCGCGGTTTCAGGTGCGGAAATGTTCTGGCACGGTCTTATCGACCAGAGCAACGTTCCTTCACGCAGATTTTATGAATTCGCTCAGCTGTGCAGGGAAGCCGAGGCGCTGGACACCGACGGAACGGAAGTATCCTCCGATATTGCGCTGCTGTATTCCCCGGATACGGAAACCGCTCTGAAAATACAGCCTCAGACCGACGGCTTTCATTACTACAATCAGCTTAAAAGCTTTCACGACGGAATCATATCTCTCGGAGCAAACTGCGATATAATCAGCCAAAGCGCTGATTTTTCCGGCTATTCCGTTATAATCGCTCCTACCATGTTTATAACGGACGAAAGCGTCGTAAAACGTCTTTACAGCTTTGCCGAAAACGGCGGAACGGTCGTCCTTACAAACAGAAGCGGAGTAAAGGATCAATATAACAACTGCATAATGGCGCCGCTTCCCGCCGCTTATTCAGAGCTTACCGGCTGCACGGTTCAGGAATTTGATCCTATAGGATGGGACGCCGCTCATGTCGAAATGAACGGCAGGGAGTATGAAGTTTCCTGCTGGTGCGACGTTCTTAAGCCTGACGGCGCGGCCGTCATCGCCTCATATACTGACCGTTTTTACAAAGGCTCTCCTGCCGTTACCGTAAATTCCTTCGGCAGAGGAAAATGCTATTATGTCGGAACGATCGGCAAAAGAGATTTCTATAAAGAGCTGTGCGCAAGGATACTTTCCGACGCCGGACTTGATATAATAACCGATCTGCCGCGGAATGTAGAGCTGTCGGCGCGTAAGGGCGGCGGAAAGGAGATCATCTTTATTTTCAACAACAACGATAAAGAGGTTGAATTTTCATATTTGAATAAAAAATTCAGACTGAAACCGTTTGAAATGAAAACAGTAACACAGTCATAAAAAAGCATAACCTGAGAAGAGCAGTTTTCTTCTCAGGTTATTTTTCTGCGGCTTCAGCAGTTATTCGTAATCGTATATCAGCCCCAGCTGTCTTAACGACGATACTCCGTCCTCTCCCGCAACAAAATGATCCAGCATAGTTATCCCCATAGCGGAAAGATGTCTGATAAGCAGCCTTGTGGAAACCACATCCTCCTCCGACGGCTTTGAAGAAGCCTCAGGATGATTGTGAGCTATAAAAAAGTTGTCGTAGCCGCTGTTAAGTATGGTTCTGGTTATCTTCCTCAGGTCCATGGAAACTTCCTTAAGAGTGCCGGAATCAACGACCGCGAACTTCCTTATCCTGAAAGAAGGATCAACAAAAAACAGCATTATCCGTTCGATCCGTTCTCCGGCAAATTTTGCCCTCACCAGAGCTTTCACCTCAGGAATATCTCTCGCGTCAACAGAACCCGTTACCCTTTCCGCTTTCAGATATGATGTAAGAGCGCCGAAAAATTTCAGATTCACCGCGGGATTTTCCCCTACAAGCCCGCTTTCCATAAGCTCCTCCTTCGACGCGGAAAGCACCCCCTCAATACTTCCGAACCTTGTCAGAAGCCTGTGGGCAAGACCGTTGGTATCGCTTCTGGGATAGCAGTAAAACAGAAGCATTTCCAGGATCTCATGCTCCGCAAAGCCCTTGAAGCTCATATTCTCGCAGAACCTTTTCCTCATACGCTCTCTGTGTCCGCTGTGAACGCTGCTTTCCGCCATTTCCCTGACCAGTCCTTTCCTAAGCTTTAATATCCGCCGATTGAGCCGGCGATACCACGGCATATTTATCCCTTGCTTTTCATAGTAAGCGATATGCGTTTTTTCTTAACGTCAACGTCAAGGACCCGCACCTTGACTACCTCTCCTACCTTAACGGCTTCAAGAGGGTGCTTTATATATCTGTCGCACAGCTGAGAAATATGAACCAGTCCGTCCTCGTGAACTCCTATATCGACAAAAGCGCCGAAATCTATTACGTTTCTCACTGTTCCCATAAGCTCCATTCCGGGCTTCAGATCCTTCAGCTCCATAACGTCGCCGCTTCTCATAAGCGGCGGAGGAAGCTCGTCCCTGGGGTCCCTGCCAGGCTTCATCAGCTCGGAAATAATGTCCTTTAAAGTCGGGACGCCGACTCCTGTTTCTTGGGCAAACCTTTCCAGCCCCAGCTTTTCCGCCGTTTCTCCCAGCTTTGTCAGGCTTTCCGACCCGTTCAGGGAAAATCCGCAGACGTCGAGAAGCTTCCGCGCCGCTTTGTACGATTCGGGGTGGACCGCAGTGTTGTCAAGAGGATTTTCTCCCTCTCTTACTCTGAGAAATCCCGCGCACTGCTCAAAGGCCTTCGCTCCCAGCTTAGGTACCTTCATCAGCTGCTTTCTGTCTGTAAACTCTCCGTTCTCCTCACGGTAAGCAACAATATTTTTAGCTACCTGAGCGCTGATTCCCGACACATACGAAAGCAGCGAATGCGAAGCGGTATTTAAATCTACGCCCACGCTGTTTACGCAATCCTCAACCACGCCGGACAGAGCCTCGTCCATGCGCTTGGGCGGCATATCGTGCTGATACTGACCTACTCCTACAGCTTTTGGATCGATCTTTACCAGCTCCGCCAGAGGGTCCTGCAAGCGTCTTGCAATTGAAACCGCGCTTCTAAGCGAAACGTCATATTCGGGGAATTCCTCCGCCGCAAGCTTTGACGCCGAATATACGGACGCGCCCGCCTCGGATACCACCATGTACCCCACCTTTTGCGGGATTTCCCTGATAAGCTCCGCCACAAACGCCTCCGACTCGCGGCTTGCAGTGCCGTTTCCTATAGCGACAGCGGTAACTCCGTACTTTTCAATAAGCGCCGCAAGCTTTTTCTTCGCCTCCGCCGTTTTATTCTGGGGCGGAGTAGGATAAACCACCGTCGTATCCAGCACCTTTCCCGTTTTATCTACCACCGCTATCTTGCAGCCGGTACGGTACGCGGGATCAAGCCCGAGGGTGCAGGCGCCCTTTACCGGGGGCTGCATAAGCAGCTGACGAAGGTTTGACGAAAATACCTTTATCGCCCCCTCCTGCGCCTTTTCAGAAAGCATACTCCTTATTTCCCTTTGAATAGAGGGACAGATAAGGCGCTTGTATCCGTCAACGCAGGCAAGCTCAACGTACTTTGCGCACTCCGAATCGTTTCTGACATACCTTGAAACGCAGGCTCTTTCTCCCGCGCCCTCCGGAACTTCGACGGAAACCTTTAACGCGCCCTCTTTTTCGCCTCTGTCTATAGCAAGTATCCTGTGACCTGCTATCTTCCTTACCGGCTCTGAAAAATCATAATAATTCTCATAGACCGACTCGGCGTTTTCGTCCGCCGCCTTTGAAACTATTTTTCCGATTCCGCTGAACATCTCCCGAAGATATTTTCTCAGAGCGGCATTGTCCGAGGCGTCCTCGGCAATTATATCCATAGCCCCCTGAAGCGCCTCCTGAGCGGACTCAACGCCCTTTTCGGCGCTAACGTATTTTTCCGCCTCGCTTAAAGGCTCGGTATGCAATGCCTGCTCCATGATAACTTCCGCCAGAGGAGCAAGCCCTCTTTCCTTCGCGGCGCTTGCTCTCGTTCGGCGCTTGGGTCTGAACGGGCGGTAAATATCCTCCAGCTCCACAAGCTGCGAAGCCTTTTGGATAGCCGCCATAAGCTCGTCCGTCATTCTGTCCTGCTCGGTAATGGAGGAAATTATCTCCTCCCTGCGTTTTTCAAGATTCCTCAGATAGCAAAGCCTTTCATAGATCTCACGCAGGATCTGATCGTCCAGAGAACCGGTCATCTCCTTGCGGTAACGGGCGATAAAGGGGATCGTCTTATCGTCGTCTATAAGACTGACGGTATTGTCTATCTGCTCCTTTCTGAGCTTGAATTCCTGTGCAAGAATACTGTTTATATCCATAAAGCTTCAATATGCCGCCTCAGCGGACATATCCTCCTTCCTGTAAAAGAGCGTAATCACGGCGCAAAACCGCGTTTACAGCTTTACGCGGCTCCGCGCTTACATTTCAGAGCATATCCTGCCGCGTATTACCGCCCGGGATTTTTACTGCAGCTCGCCGCGGTTAAATTCGGAAAGCTCGAGTCCCTCGTTGCGCTCCAGCGCCCAGCGTATATTCCACTCGCTTGAAAACAGCAGCAGATAATTTCCCTTGAAATCCTGAACAAGCTTAGTGTCGCTGGAAAGCTTCAGCGTCTTGGGATCAATGTCCTTATTATCTATCCAGCGGATATACGAATACGGCAGTCCCTCTTTTATAAGCTCCACATTGTATTCATTCTTCATGCGGTATTCAAAAACGTCGAACTGAAGCACGCCGACAACGCCGACGATAACCTCTTCCATACCTGTATAGGGCTCCTGAAATATCTGAATAGCTCCCTCCTGAGCAATCTGGGTCGTTCCCTTCACAAACTGCTTGCGCTTCATCGTATCCTTCTGGCGCACCCTCTGGAAATGCTCGGGCGCAAAGGTAGGTATGCCTTCAAACTCAAATTTTTTTCCGGGACTGCATACGGTATCGCCTATAGAAAAAATTCCCGGATCAAAAACTCCGATTATATCTCCGGCATAAGCCTCGTCTATTATCTCACGTTCCTGAGCCATTATCTGCTGAGGCTGTGAAAGCCGCATTTTCTTGTTCCCCTGAACGTGCAGCACGTCCATTTCCTTATCGAATTTTCCGGAACATATCCTCATAAAAGTGATCCTGTCGCGGTGAGCCTTATTCATATTCGCCTGGATTTTGAATACAAACGCCGAAAAGCTGCTGTCAAAGGGATCGATAAGCCCTGCGGAGGAATTTCTCGGCAGCGGCGGAGGGGTCATCTCCAAAAAGCTTTCAAGAAAGGGTTCGACCCCGAAATTTGTCAGCGCCGAGCCGAAAAACACGGGAGAAAGCCTGCCGCCGTGAACCGCTTCAAGATCGAACTCCTCGCTTGCTCCGTCCAGCAGCTCGATATCCTCCAGCAGCTGTTCCCTGTTATCAGCGCCGATAAGCTCTCCAAGGCTCTCGTCGCTGAGATCGGCTTCCACAGAATTTACACGGTTCTGCCCGCCTGTCGCCTCGAATGAAATTATATGCTTTTTGGCTCGGTCATAGACTCCTCTGAAATCCTTGCCGGAGCTTATGGGCCAGTTCACAGGATAGGTCGGGATCCCCAGCTCGTTTTCTATTTCCTCGATCAGGTCGAAAGGGTTGCGGGATTCCCTGTCCATTTTATTTATGAAAGTGAATATAGGTATATTCCTCATCGCGCATACCTTAAAAAGCTTTCTGGTCTGGTTCTCTACTCCCTTTGAAGCGTCTATTACCATTACCGCCGAATCCGCCGCCATAAGAGTACGGTAGGTATCCTCGGAAAAGTCCTGATGTCCGGGGGTATCGAGAATATTGATACAAAAGCCCTCGTACTGAAACTGCATTACCGACGAGGTAACGGAGATTCCCCTCTGCTTTTCAATCTCCATCCAGTCGGAAACGGCGTGACGAGCGGATTTTTTGCCCTTTACCGCTCCCGCCTGAGCGATCGCTCCGCCGTAAAGCAGAAATTTTTCAGTAAGCGTGGTTTTTCCGGCGTCGGGATGTGAAATGATCGCAAAGGTCCTCCTGCGTTTGATCTCATGTTCTAAGCTGCTCAAATTATTTTCCTCCATTACTGTCAAAGCCGCCGTTTAAGCCGTATTACAGCCGGCCCGCGGACGCTTTGTCCTTAAATCTCTATCCGTATTATTATACAGCATATGCGGCGAAAATGCAAGCGAATATTTAAAAACAGCCGAAGCGGTCCGGTAATTATTCAAAGCTCTAAGCTGTCTGCTTTTAAACATTCAGCCTGTTAAGCAGAGACTTTGGAGATCATTTCTTTTCAAAAATATATAATTCGTCCTGCGAGTTATCATAAAACGCTGTTAAATCCGTATCATAGCGGCAGCGCTTTACAGCCGCGCTTCTTTTTATTTTTTCAGCGCCTCCCGCATTTTTATATGCGCTTCTTAATATGTATTTTTCTGTTTGCAGGATCTCAGGAGCAGATGTATACACGTTACGAAGCATATAGGCATATCTGTTCTTGCAAATCAATAAATATTCCGTTTCTCCCGTATTTACATTCTGACACCTTCGCAGCGTGCACAACGTTTCCGCATTATTCAATATCAGGCTGTCAGGAGCAGACCTTTTATCGCAACAGCCGGCAAAAGCCGTCATTGCAAGCATTACGCCTGCTGCCGCGGCAAGGAGCTTAAAATAATGTCCTATTTTTCCCGAATATCTCAAATACATATTTTCTGCCTCCTGTATCATCATATTAATACAACATATATGTAGTTTATATATCAGTTTAACACCTGTTTTGCTGTTTGTCAATACTACAGATATGATGTATAATTATGTTATAGATACGCGGCAGATTTTCGGAGGTTTATTGTGCAAAGTAACTTATATTTGTATCCCAACCTTGTTAAAGCAAGGAAAAGCAAGATGACGCAGTCTGAGCTTGCTAAGCTGATAGGGATTTCTCAGCAGGAAATAAGCAGATATGAAAACGGCGAAGTAAAAGCGCCTATAAATTATATAATAGACCTTGCCAACTGCTGCGGCGTCAGCGTAGACTACATTCTAGGCAGAAACAGCCGCGCAAACGAGAATGATCCCGATAACATTCTGTCGCTGTATAACCTGCTTGATAAAAACAACAAGCTTAGGATACTTGAAAGGATCCAGACACTTCTGGAGCTTCAGGACAGCAGAACACAAAAATACAAAAAGGACGGACCCTGACGGAGCCGTCCTTTTAATATTTTAATTTATCATCAGCTTTTACCTTGCCGAGGCTATGAATCTCTTCAGCTCGCCGACATTAAGGCACTTCTCAACGGCGACCTCCATGGATATCTTCTTATCGCGCACAAGCTTAGCAAGCTCCTGGTCAAGAGTCTGCATTCCCACATTCTTACCTGTCTGCATTGCCGAATTTATGAGATGAACCTTATCGTCGCGTATCATCGCCTTGATATTATCCGTAGCGTTAAGTATTTCACAGCAGGCGATACGGCTTGTTCCGTCGAAGGTACGGCACAGCGTCTGGGTGCATATTCCGACCAGAACCGAAGCAAGCTGGGTTCTTATCTGGTGCTGCTGGTGCGCCGGAAAAACGTCGATAATACGGTCGATAGTTGAAGCGGCGTCGGTAGTATGCAGCGTACTCATTACAAGGTGTCCAGTTTCAGCGGCGGTTACCGCGGCTTCGATAGTTTCAAAGTCACGCATTTCTCCTACGAGGATAATATCCGGGTCCTCACGAAGCGCGGCTCTCAGCGCCATAGAAAAGCTGGGAACATCGGGACCTATCTCTCTCTGGTTTACCATACATCTTTTATGAGCGTGCATATACTCGATAGGGTCCTCGACTGTAATTATATGAGCCGATTTATGTATATTTACATGGTCGATCATCGCCGCAAGGGTCGTTGACTTACCGGAACCGGTAGGACCCGTTACAAGCACCAACCCTCTGGGGCGCATTGCAAATTCAGCAAGCACGGGAGGAAGATTAAGGTCCGTAAGCGTGGGTATATCGTTTCTCAGCAGACGGATAGCGATTGCGGTATTTCCTCTCTGACGGTATACATTGACACGGTGACGGAAGCCTCTTGACGAAACAAACGTAAAGTCGGTGTCAATATGATCCTTGATAGACTGTCTCTGCTTGTCGGTACACATATCCTCGCATATCTTGAGAATATCAATCTCCGTCATATCGGGATATGACGACAGCTTTCTGAGATTTCCTCCCTGTCTTACGATAGGGGGAATACCTACGGTAAAATGCAGGTCGGAACACCCCAAAGCCCTTGATTCGTCCAGTATCTTGTTAATATCAACTGACATAGTTAATTAACCTCCTATATTTCTCACCGCGCAGCCCTGCTCAAGCTTTTTTCAACGCCGCACTCTTTTCTTTGCTTAATTTAACCGTATATACTGAGCAATTCCACCGCTCTTTTATAGAGCGGATCAAATTCGCAGCCGCAGCTTCCGCACTCTTTATCTGCGATTCTGACAGCTTTAATAAGCTCGCCGCTTGTTATTTTTCCGTCAAGCCAATCCTGCGACGGCTCTGAGATCAGCTCCCAGCCGGAATTTATAAATTTTTCTACTATATCCTCAAGCTCAGTCATTGCAGTACCTCTTTTTTCGTATCAGTATCAGATAGCGTAGGTTACGCGGACAAGCTCGTCCATAGAGGTCTTTCCCTCCTGAACCAGCTTTGAAACATTATCGCGAAGCAGCATACAGCCCTGTTTTCTTGCAAGCTCCTGAATAGCCTCAGATTTACCCTCCGCGGCGATAAGCTCCTTCATTTCGGGAGTCGCCAGCAGAATCTCGTGAATAGCGGTTCTTCCCTTATATCCTGTGTTCATGCATTTAGAACAGCCTACAGCTTCATAGATATTTACCGAATGGTCAATCTCCATCAAAGCGTTTTCACTTTCTGTAGACATTCTCTGTCTTTTGCATTCCGGACAGAGAACCTTAACAAGTCTTTGGGCAACTACGCCGATTAGCGAAGTCGCTACCATGTAAGCGTCGATACCCATATCAACAAGTCGCGTTACCGTCGAAGCGGCGTCGTTGGTATGCAGAGTTGAAAGCACCAGGTGACCTGTGATAGCGGCTCTGATACCAATCTCCGCGGTTTCGGTATCACGCATTTCTCCGATCATTATAATATCAGGGTCCTGACGGAGAATTGAACGAAGCGCCGCGCCGAAGGTCATTCCCGCCTTTTCATTTATCTGGCACTGGTTAATGTTAGCTATTTTCTTTTCGACAGGATCCTCAACGGTTATAACGTTAAGATTTGGCTTGGCGATTTCTCCCAGAGCCGCGTAAAGGGTCGTAGATTTACCTGAACCTGTAGGTCCGGTTACCAGCACAACGCCCTGCGGAACCTTAAGGCATGAAACGAAACGTTCATAGTTATAATCGGTCATACCGAGATCCTGAATCCTTCTTACCGACTCGTCGCCGGCAAGAATACGCAGAACTACCTTCTCTCCGTAAACCATAGGAAGATTGGATACACGGAGGTCGATATTCGAGCCGTCAACTATCTGCGACATACGTCCGTCCTGCGGGATTCTCTTTTCGGCAATGTTCATGCCGCTTAATATCTTGAAACGCGTTACCAGCGAAACGTGAAGCGCCGGAGAAAGCGTCATAAGTTCGATAAGGTCGCTGTTTACACGGATACGGACCTTTGTCTGGTCCTTGAAAGGCTCGATGTGGATATCCGTCGCGCCCTGACGGTAAGCGTTTTCTACTATTGCGGTAGCGAGCTTAACAATAGGCGCGTTTTCGATTCTGTCCTCGGAAATATCCTTGAGCTCATCCAGATTAAGCTCTTCTTCCTTCTGCTTTGTCGCCTCGTCTACAACTGTGCTTACCTGTCCTTCAGAATACATTTTACCGATAGCTCTGTTGATAGCCGCCTTTGTGGAAAGCACTGAAGAAACGTTGCAGCCGGTTATAGCGCGTATATCCTCGAATATGTAGAAGTTGACCGGATCGTTTGTCGCGACCGTAATCCGCTTGCCTATTTTATTTACGGCTATAACGTTATATTTCCTTGCAACAGCCTCCGGAATTTTCTTTACTACATCGGGCATCAGCTGCGTATTGTCGAGATCGACAAACGGAACGTTAAGTCTTTCGGCAAGACACTGGGTAAACTGAATATCCGAAACCAGTCCCATTTCGATCACTACGTCGCCGAACAGCTTGCCCTTGCTTTCCTTCTGCTTCGCAAGCGCCTGCTGAAGCTGTTCTTCGGTAATCAGGTTTCTCTCAACAAGATATTGTCCTATCGGTCCGTTTCTCATACCATAAAACTCCATTCTCCGCAGAAACAGATTATCATGGACATTGCCGTTCTGCGGGACGGCAGCGCTCCGTATGGAAATAGGCTTAATAAAAATAAGCACAAAAATATATTTTATGCCACTTGTAATTGAACATTAATTATGTTAAAATAAAAATATAAAATAGCTTAGGAGGATTTCACCTTGGACACGCAGTATTATATTTACGTCGCGATAATCTACATTTTTATATTTTTATTCGGCGCGGCGGTCGGAAGCTTTCTTAACGTATGTATATACCGGCTTCCGAAAGAAGAATCGCTTATCAGGAGAAAATCTCACTGCACGAGCTGCGGAGAACCGATAAAACGCCGGGATCTTATACCAATTATAAGCTGGTGTGTTCTCAAAGGAAAATGCCGCAGCTGCGGAGCGAAAATTTCACCCAGATATACCGTAGTCGAACTGCTCAACGCTTTATGTTGGCTTTATGTCGCCTGGCATTTCGACGTTCTGATACAGCCTGTCAGATTCATATTCACAGCCCTGCTGTTCTCGGCGCTGATAGTAGTGTTTTTCATGGACTGGGACACTCAGCTTATTTCAACCTATGTTGTAATTTTCATAGGTCTGCTTTCAATACCCAACTACATATTCTGCCACGAAGCTATGGGAACCGAGCTTAGCTCTCATATAATCGGATTCTTTGCCGTAAGCGTGCCGCTGCTGCTGATTGAGCTTTTATCTAAAGGAAAAGCAATGGGCAGAGGCGACGTTTATCTGATGGCTGCCGGAGGCTTGTTCCTCGGCGTACAGAACATTTTAGCCGCGCTTTTCATCGGACTGATAAGCGGTTCGATAGCGGGACTTATAATCAAGTACAAAACTGAAAATTCCGTATTTGCATTCGGTCCGTGGCTTTCGCTTGGAATCGCGGTATCGGCGCTTTACGGCGACAGGCTTGTGCAGTGGTACATGACCTTTACGGGACTTACCGAGCTTCTGGCGTAACGCGCGGAGGCAAAAAAGTCACAAAATTCCGCTCTCTTTACGAGGGCGGTTTGTTTTGCTCAAAAAATCCTCTTAATAGAATGTTATGTGTTCTGTTAAGGGGATTTTTTCAGCAAGCAGACCCGTATGGGCCTGCTTGGAATTATTATGAAATAGGCTCGTAATAAATATAAATTGCGCTGTCATCTGTCCCTTCATTTACTGAAAATGATACGTTTGTGTTTTTAAGCATATCCCCATTATTAATATTGGTAAATGTAATAGACTTGCTGTAATTATAAATTACATCTGTATTCTTTACATATGCTCCCCCTTCATATTTCATAGGACAGCCCTCAAAATCCAGCATTAAAAAGCATTTTTCCGAATCAGAATTGTATTCGCCTACAGTAATGCTATAAGCGTCCTCTCCATAAAAAGGTTCGCCCATTATTACCGACGAATTTGTTCCGTCAGCATCACTTTTAATAACAACTCCCGGCGCTCCTTTTTTGCTGCCGCTTCTTGATCCTGTATTGTCTATTTTAAGAAGCTTAGTGCAGCCACTTGGCGGAGTACTGGGGTTAGTATCGTTATAGTATACCGCAACCTTTCTCGCATACTGAATCTCATCAGCTATTGCGTCGCCCACAGCAATACAAACAGCTTCCTGATTTGTGGTGTTTTCAACCTTATTGTGAAATTTCGCCGTCGGCGACATTATTGCCATTACCGCGCCCATTATAATTCCCATCAGCGCCATTACTACAATTAGCTCGACAAGAGTAAAACCTTTTTGATTTTTATTCATGTGTTTTTCCTCCTATGACTACTTCATTCCGGTATCATCATATTTGTAGGTTTTTTTCCTGTCAGAATCAAAGCTGCTTTTATTTAGGCTATATGTTCCGTAAGTTGTGCCGGAATCTGTAACAAACCTAATCGTTATAGCTCCATCAGTAAACGACGAATTATAATAACCAAAATCAGCAGACTTGTTAGCCTGTACCGTTCTCACATAGCTTTTCGACGAATGTTTATATCCATCTGTGGTACTTCCTTCGTAAATATATCCGTCAGTTATCTCAACATATGCAGTTATATTTTCCGATGAGTTGTTTTCAATATTTAATTTATATTCATCTTCTTTAGAATTGTCTGTTGATATGCTATTTATTGTACCTGACGTGAACGTTTTTATCTGAAAACCAAAATCTGCTCCGAACTGAGCCGCGTCGGCGGCATACAACGAAATATCATTAACGGTTTTGATAGATCCTCCGCCTACAGGAGTAAAAGTAATGGTATAATCTTTCTCAGAACCAATTACAGCCGTTTCCTGATCTGACTTTTTTCCAATTGCATTAGCCTGCTGCGCGGTTTCCAGATCGCGTCTTCTGCTGCGGTTTGACATTTTCATCGCGGCGCCGACGACCGACATTATGCAAGCCGCCGCCAGCGCGAATATTGTCATTGAAACTATGACCTCTACAAGGGTCATTCCTTTGGAGAGCTTCTTGATTTTTTTCATGAAAATCCCTCCTTAGCTTTTGTATTTGGTGAAGTATTCAAGTTTTAACACACCAGAAAGAGGTAATGCAGAATTTATAAAACCAAGAATTGAGTTATCAGCAGGAAGCACCCTTTCTATAAAAGCAGCATTCTGATTAGCTGCAACAGTAATTGACTTTGTTTTCACCTGACCATAAACTTTACTGCCGGCGTTATTTGGCAATTCATAATATGCATTGGGTCCATATATTATTGCCTGCAACGGCTGTTTCATTCCTGCTGTGCCATGCTTTAAAGTAATACCGTCAGGCAACAAAATAAAGATATTTGTAGTTGTTGAAGATGTATATAAATCACTTTTATTAAACTCGGCAAACTCCTTATCGCAAATCAAAGGCGACTGTACATTCCTACCATTAAGATTATAAATAGGAGTTGTACCATCAGGATTTTCATTGTTTTTAGTATAGTAGTTATTTAAAGTGTCATTGGGATCATAAAACATAAAGTAACAAAAATAGTCTCCAGTTTTATCATCATTATCAATTCTAAACTGCGTATTCAAGTTACCCTCCATATTAGTTAAAGGTAATAATACAACAATATCTTCATTAGTTAATTTTATTGTTATTTTTCCACCTTCCATTTCTGCTTGGTCGGTAGTCAAATAGCAACTTTTTTTAACAGTTATTCCATTTTTTAATGAATCATTATCAATATAATTATCTGAAACTTTTTCTCCAGTTGGATATGATGAATAAAGATTATGCATTAATGCGTCATTATATTTATCCTGTATATATTTAGCTGCTTTGGCTTTTTCAGTGTCTGAGTTTGTATAAGTACCAGCAGCATACATTGCATTTGGTGAAGCGGTTATACACGAAGAAGGTAAACTCAAAGTAGGATTATCTTTGACTCCATATTCATACAAACCAGGAGCATAGTCCATTGCCGGTTTAACTGCACGTACTAACTCATCAGCATCAGTTGGCATTGAATTAATAATTTTATTTGTATCCATGTTATTAAGCCTTGACATATCAAAATTTGCATCACCATATTTATTTAAATTCTGATCATATATTGAACCAGTGTAATAAATCTTCCCCGTAACATTTAAACGGGTACCATTCTGGTTAAAAATATATATGTCCCCACCATCAACAATTAAATCGCCATTAATTGTGACTGTATTATTTGCATAAACAACAAAATCTCCGTCTTGAGCAGATGATGATCCTTTTATACAATAAAAATTACCATTAATAATTTGACCTACATCATTAGTATTACTTCCACCATAGTCATTTTCTATTGTCGAGTACAATGCGCTATTATCTTTGTTACCATAATATTCCGGGACTTTGCCTATAAATGCTCCACGACAATATATATCAATATCATTTTCTGAATCACCTATAGTAGGATTACCATTAGTTATAATTATCTTTGAATCAGTATTTATATATCCGTTCTTATTTAATAAAGCAGACTTATCATAAGTAGCATCCAGAGATGTTTTACCATTTTTGTCAGTTTTGCCCACATTTGTGGTCATTTCCAACTTATTAATGTATATATTTCCGAGAGCTGTGATTGTAGGAGCGTTACCTGTAAGAGTATCTTCAAATGTTTGTGTAGTCGTTCCGTCGCCTAATTTTATATTTCCGTTTGAATAAACATTGCTTTTATAGGAACCGTTATTATTCTTAAAAGTAGTTATTTTTGTTATATCTGAATTTTCAATCGTTATATCGCCTGAAACTGGTGCTGCTATATCATTAATATTATATGCATCATTAATTTCAATAGCGGCAACTGATTCATACGGATTACTGGCAGTTCCATCAAAATAAGCGCTAGCAACCTCAGTTTCCCCCGCATAAGTAGCCTCAGACTTTACAACAACTCCGCTGCCGCTCTTATAAATCTTGATCTGACAGGTTCCGGCGTCCGATACAGTATTACCGGCTGAATCCCGCATACTGACATTGACGATATTAGGAGATGATTCGCTCGTACCGGCAAGGCTTGCAAGATCATCATATTTGCCGCTAAAGCTGTTTATATACTCCTGCAAATAATTCTGCGCAGTAATCTCCGCCTGCGTACTGCGGATATTGTTATTGGACACCTTTGCGGAATAATTAGCCAGCGAAAGCGCGAGACTGGCGATCAGCATACATACGGTAGTAAAGCATATTACCGTAAGCAAAACGGAACCCCTGCGGTTCTTCTTCATTCGCCTCTTCATAATTACCACCTTTCCATAAAATAAAACATTACATTCAATTGACTATAATAAAATTTTTAATTATTATATAACACTTTTCGGCAGGGGCTTTTTCAGCCTTCTGCCTGCCAAAAAATGTATTATAATTTTATTCCGCCGCCGAATCAGCAGCCTCCTCCATCTCAAACATTTCCTCAGGAGAAAGTATCTGCGGAAGCATCATAAGATTCATAGTCATGGTTCCTTCTATCTCATCGGCGTTTACGTCCGTGATAGTACAGCTTGTAACTACCAGGCTCTTCTCGTTGTTTGTGGTAAGCTTATCAAGGAAAGACTTAAGATCCTCAAACTCGCAGGTATATCCGAACGAAACCGTATAGCAGGGAATTGTCTCCGCGGTAGATTCCTGAACCTGAGTATTTGCCGCCGCGGCGTCAGCCGAGCTGTCGCCCTGACCCTCCAGCACTATATCTATATCCGTCTGCAATACCGTGCCGCTGTAGCTGAATTTGTCAAGCGCTACCGAAGAGTAAGCCGAAATAGTCAGGCTGTCGTTTTTGATGTTATCTACATCAAGGAGAGTGTCGATCGTTTCCGCGACATCGTCGGTAGAAAGCTTTCCATAGAAATTTCCCGCTATGTTGGAAACATCGTCGTAAGCCTGATTGGCTTGCTGACGAAGATTCTCTTCATCCGCAACCTGCTTTTTCTTATTCTCATATTCTATAACCTTTTCAGTGTGCGTCTTGCTGGCGCTGTTCATATCCGCGAACGCCGGCTTGATGATAAGCATAAATCCGGCAACCCACACAGCAACGACCAAAACTGAAATCAAAATAACTTTATCACGATATGTAAGCTTCATTATTCCTCACCCTGTCCTTTCATGTAAAGCTGAAGCGATGTGATAATAACAGGATCATCGCTCTCGCCCGTTCCGGTGTAGCCGGAAAACTGAACGTCGGCAAAATAGTTAAGATTCTTTATAGCTCTTACAAATTCAGGAGCCTCAAGCTGCTCGGTAAGCTTTACGTTCGAGATCGTTACAAGACCCTGAGTTTCATCGTAAGTAAAGCCTTCGTACTCAATTTCCGAGCCTGTTGCCGAATCGATCTGATCAAACACCTGCTTTTTCAGCACAGGAAGAGATGAAAGATTGCTCTTTGCGTTTTCAACCATTGTCTTATAGCTTTCCGCCATGGTCAGGTACGCGTGATAAACCTTATTTCCCTCGATTATTTCATCGCACTGGGAAATATCATTTTCCACCGCGGCTATATCGTCCCGGATACCGTCCTCTCTGATTCCTATAAAAAGCGTAATCGCAGCTATCGCGATCGCCGAAGCGCATATTATAACGCCTGCCGTAACCAGAAGCGAGCTGACTCCGGCGCTGGACTTTCCGGTAGACGAATCGACCTCCAGAAGATTAATACGTTCAGTCTGCTTATTTCTTCTGTAAAGCGCTCCTATCGCGTTGGCAAAAACCGTAAACTCAAAATTTTCATATCCCGTGATCTGAGCGGGAACTCCGAGGATAGACGCCTTGATATCAAGCTCGTCAAGAGCGTCGACAAGCTTTATGTAATCGTCGATCTGTCCGTACAAAATTACATTGTCAAGTCCCGGACCGCCTCTCGCCTTATTGAACTGCTCCATTCTGAAAATATTCTCATTAAGAGCCTCAATAAGATAATCCTCCGTTTCGTAATCCTCCGGCGAAATGGGGACGTATCTTGCAAACGCCATCTGTCCGTTTTCAAACAAAGTAAGACCGAGGAAGTTATTATCAAGCTGACAAACCAGCAAAGGCATTTTTTCAATATTTGACTTGTCGGCAAGAACGATTCTTGAAATTGAGTTACAGCTGATATTTACCGATTTCAGATTCAGGCTCATTATATTGAACAGCTTTCTGAAGGCTTCCACTATAGAGCTGGGGCAGGCGGTCGCCAGAACCTTGAGAGCACCCGGATTTTCCTCTCCGGCCTCTCCTACTATAGTATACGAAATTGAATACTCATCAGTGATACCCATCTCCTGGCTCATGTGGTTCTGAACCATTGTCAGAAATTCGTTGCCCTTTGCCTTAGGCACGACAAGCTCCTTAAATACGATATTGCTGGACGAAAAAGTAACTATCGCGTCCTTGTCGTCCATCAATTCCGACTTCAGATTGGTCGTAAGCAGCTCGGCAAGACCGGAAAGGTTGATAACCTCTCCGTTGATAATCATATCCTCCGGAACGTCTACGGTCAGAGATTTTTCAATTCTGATCTTATTGGCGGAGTTATCGCCCATAACAATATTGATTTGTCTATCAGATATGTCAAATGACAGCATCTATCCTTCACCTCATTCTAAAAATATTAACTGTTTTCGATTCCTTCCATTCCGCCGTAAAGCATCGGGAATATAGCTACCAGACAAAGACCTATGGCAAGACCCATGATAATGATCATAAGAGGCTCCATCAGGCCTACAAGTCTTTCGACCGCGGCGTCGGCTTCTTCTTCGTAGTAATCCGCGGTTTTTTCAAGAATCTCGTCAAGCGCGCCGGATTCCTCGCCGACGTAAATTATCGAGCAGAACATACCCTCGAATATTTCCGTCCTTGCCAACGACTGGGAAAGCGGAGCGCCCTGCTTGACCTCGTCGATTACCTGAATGAACAATTTATCTACATATGAATTTCCAAGTATCCTTGACGAACGCTCAAGACATTCCACCATTGAGATACCGCTTGAATAAAGCGAAGAAAGCGTTCTCGCAAACCTTCCCTCGTATATCTTCACCATAAGCGGTCCTACCGCGGGCATTTTTATTTTAATTCTGTCGAACCACAGCCTTACCGATTCAACCTTGAGAGCATAGATCCAGCCGACTATCAGAACGATTATCGCCGCTATCAGTATGTAGTATCTTTCCTTTATAAAATCGCTGAACGCAAACATTCCTTTCTGAAGCGCGTTCATGTTTTCCTCGCCCATCATTCCCGCAAACTGAGGCAGGATAAGCGTAAACATTCCGATTACCATTACTATGCACAGAATTCCGAGAATAATAGGATAGGTCATCGCGCTCTTTACCTTGTTGTTCAGCTTGTTGCTGTTAGCGTAATAATCGCTCAGACGCTGCATGGTTATATCAAGGTTTCCGGCTGACTCGCCCGCGTCCACCATGCTTATAAAGAAATCGGGGAAGCTTCCCTTGCGCGCTTCAAGAGCCTCGGTAAAGGTAGAACCTTTGTTAACGTCCTCATAAACGCCAAGCCAGGTTTCCTTCGCGCCCTTGTTTTCCTCCTCTTTATACAGAATATCCAAAGCCTTGACGATCGTAAGTCCTGACGACATCATCGCCGCCAGCTGACGGCAGGAAAAAGCCAGCGCTTTGGTTTTAAATTTATAAACGCTCTTCTTGGATCCGCCTAAAGCCTCGCTGTAGCTGACGCAGAACCAGCCCTGCTCGTGAATTTTGTCACGCACCTCCTGCTCGTTCTCCGCCTCAATAACACCTTTCATGGTCTTTCCGGTGGTATCCTTAGCAACATAGGTAAACTTTTTCATTTTTCCAGTTACACCTCCACTGTGTAAACGCATTCCGGCGGCCGTTTTCACTAAACCAACACAAAACGCATTTTTATTATTATAACACTTTTCATAATAATAATCAATAAATAAGTGAATATTTTTTGCAATTTCATTGACAAAATATCCACTCGTTTTTTATTCAATCTAACCAAATTGAATAAAATAAATATTAATAGCTTCTTTTAATTAAACAATAAAAACGCCTATCCCTAACAATAAGCCTTATTCTTCCGTCGTCTCAGCTTCCGGCTCCGCCGGTTCCAGCCGGCGGAGGATAACCGGATGCTTTTTTACATAAAGCTTAAAGGAAAGAAGATACATCAGAAAGCAGAATAACAGAATAACGCCTATGCCGAGCGCCACGCTCAAAGTATACTCAACTCCCGCCCTTTGATTAAGCCATCTGCAGGGGAAATAAAAAAACTCGTAAAAAATCTTTCCCTTTCCTTCGGAATGAAAGGAATCCCGGAATATTGCAGGCACAAAATAAATCAGCAGCATTAGTATCAAAGTAATAGTTACGTTTACGCTGCTCCACGACTCGTACGCCGCGTGACGCTTTCCGTCGTCAAGAAAGATTATTCCCAGCACTGCCAGCATGGTGATCCAGGCAACTATAGAACCGTTATCCGAGCTGGTAAAAAAGCTGTTTATACCGCTCATGGAATCGGGCACAAATGATGACAGTATCGGAAAAAACAGCTTTCCGAAAATCAGCGCAAGCACAAGCGACGCTAGCATAAGACCTATTCTCGCCAGCGTATAAAGCAGAAATTTAAGCGAATCCATTGCCTTGCCTCCAGTTTTACTTAATTTATTAATTCTATTGGAACAATCAGCAGAAGCACGTCTGCCGCTGCTTAAAATACAAATAATTCAACAAAATTATTATACCATATATACTTAATAAATACAACAGTTTTTTTACTGCTATTCCGAAAATTTTTTCTGTTTCAAGCAATTGATTCCAGTATTATGCTGCATACCGCCGCCGATTTCATAAGTCCGCTGCAGCGAAAAGCCCGAATATCCGTCCGATTCCACAGACGGATATTCGGGCAGGAGCTTCTGTTTACAAAGCCTGCGTCAGTATCCTAAGCTTTCCTTAACTATAATGACCTTGAACCGGTTTTTCTTTCTCTGCCACGCCGACACTACATAATTGCAGCATACTCTGCCCTCACAGGCGCAGCCCGAAGGCATATCTCCCCCGTTTTTCAGCGACACGCACTCTCCCGTCTGCGAGCAGGGAGTTTCACAGCCCAGACGGATGCAGTTAGCCGGCGCCGCGCAGGTTTTGACCCTTTTTACCGCTTCGTCAAGATCTCTCACCAGCTTATTGATCCCCACCACAAAAATCACAGATTTCGGACCGTAGCATATTGCCGCGACCCTGTTTGAATTTCCGTCAACATTATAAAGCTGGCCGCTCTCGGTAACAGCGTTGGCGGACGTAAGGTAAGCGTCTGCAAAAAACGCCTTTCTGTACATCTCCTCGGTTTCCTCCCTGCTTTCAGCCTTAGAACGGTCAATGAAATCATACCTGCCGCTTTTCATCAGCTCCGTCATACCGCTTTCGGCAAGGGTCGCCGAGCCGCCGCAGGTAATCGTTTCGCCATCATTGAGAATACCCTCCATAAGCCTTACCGCCTCGGCGCTGTTTTCAGCTACAAACACCTCCATATTATTCTTACGGAGATTTTCCGCCGTTTTTTCGATCCTCTTTTCGATAATCGCTTCCATATTTCTGTCCATATACAACATATCCCTTCCATATAAAATATTTATCAGTCGCTCGTCTTCTGTGAAAACAGCCTTTGAGCCGCTTCTCTCAGACCCTTGTTTTCAGGCGCTTCAAGATCAGGATCGCTCTCCGTTACAAGCCCCGCGGTTTTCTGAGCAAGCAACAGAATGTCGGTGTCCTGCGACATATCGGCTATCTTGAGTCTGGGCAGCCCATGCTGACGGCTCCCGAAAAAATCTCCCGGGCCGCGCAGCTTCAGATCTTCCTCGGATATTCTGAATCCGTCCGAAGTGCCGGAAAGTATCCTCAGTCTTTTCCTTATTTCCTCCGTTACATTGTCGGTTATCAGAATACAATACGACTTATGTTGTCCCCTGCCTACGCGCCCTCTGAGCTGATGAAGCTGCGACAGACCGAATCTGTCCGAATTTTCTATTACCATAACCGCCGCGTTCGGGACGTCTACTCCCACCTCCACCACAGTCGTCGATACAAGCAGGTCAATTTCTCCGTCTTTAAATCTCTGCATGACCGATTCCTTTTCAGCGGACGGAAGCCTGCCGTGCAGAAGCCCTATGGCGTAACCGCGGAAATCCTCCGCCGCAAGCTTTTCGGCATAGCTTTTTACGCTTTGAACGTCAAGCTCGCTTTCCTCTACAGCGGGACAGACTATATATCCCTGACGCCCCTCGTCAAGCCTCTCCTTCACAAATCCGAACGCCCTTTTGCGGAGCTTTCCGGTTACGGCATAGGTTTCCACAGGCTGCCTTCCCTTCGGCAGCTCCTTCAGCACGGAAAGATCCAGATCCCCGTATATCATCAGCGCAAGCGTTCTGGGGATAGGCGTCGCCGACATGACCAGACGGTGAGGATTTTCCCCCTTGGCAGCCAGCATGGCTCTCTGTTCCACGCCGAAGCGGTGCTGCTCGTCGGTAATAACAAGCCCGAGATTATTAAATTCCGTGGACTGCTGAACAAGGGCGTGAGTTCCCACTATAACCTGATATTCTCCGAACGCTATCTTCTCCTTCAGCGTTTTTTTCTGCTTTGCCGAGAGAGAGCCGGTGAGCAGGCACACCTTGATGCCAAGCTTCTCAAAAAATCCCGTCAGGGTTTCGTAATGCTGAATACTAAGTATTTCCGTAGGCGCCATAAGCGCGATCTGATATCCGTTGGCAGCCGCGAAATAAGCGGCTCCGGCAGCGGCGGCGGTCTTTCCCGAGCCAACGTCCCCCTGAATAAGTCTGTTCATAGGGTAGTCCCTGCACATATCCCCCGCGCAGTCCTCTATAGCCGCTTTCTGACCCTCCGTCAGCTCAAAGGGCAGCGAATCATAAAACCGCTTAAGGGAAACGCTGTGCATTACACAGCCCGTACGGCTGCGGTTTTTTCTTCTCAGCAGATTCATTCCAAGCTGAAGCGACAAAAGCTCGTCAAAAACCAGCCGCCGCTTGGCAATATCAAGGGAATGAGCGTCCTTTGGAAAATGAATGTTTTCATAAGCGAAATCAAGGGAGCAAAGCCCGTTTTCTTTCATTATCCACTTGGGAAGCGGTTCATATATCTTTTTGTCAAAGGAAGAAAGAGCGCTTCGGACCGCCTGTCTTACCAGCTGCTGAGAAAGCCCGTCGGTAAGAGAATACAGCGGCTGTATCTTCTCGTTGCTGTCCGCCGGTATGAACATAGGCGAATTGATCTCCTTGCGCACCATATTTCCCGTTATTCTGCCGTACAGGATATATTCGGCGCCTACCGACAGCTTATCGAACGCAAAGCCGCTGTTGTATATTATGATCGTAAGATCCGCGGTATCGTCGGTAAAAATCGCCTTGTAAACGGTAAGACCTTTTCTGATACGCGCCGGAGGAAGCTTTTTCACCACTCTGCCCTTTACCGCGCGGCTTTCATTGACGGGACAGCTTTTTATATCTGCCGTGGCCGTATAATCAATATAATCTCTGGGAAAATGGTTGAGCAGGTCGTAAACGCTGCTTATCCCCAGCTTTTGATAAAGCTCCGACCTTTTCGGTCCTACTCCTTTTAAATATGTCACAGACCTTTCAAGCTCAGCCGGCATTACGTTCCCTCCCTGCATTACTCATCAGCACAGTCGCCCTGCGCCGCGTTAAATAAATAATAGCACATTTTTATAAAAACTTCAAGCGATACCGCCTCGCGTTTCCAAAACTCACAAAAAACCCTTCGGCTAGTCGGACCGAAGGGTTTTTCGTATTGAGAAGGATATGTTCTTTAGATGCAAGAAATTCAGAGGCAAGGCTCGTGCCTTAAACACAATATTCTATAAAAGCCGCCCTCCCTCTGAATTTCCTGAATCAATTTAAAGCATATTAAACAGTATTGTCGTTTTCCAAGGCTTCTGTCTGCCGGCTGTCCTTTTCAGTCAGCTTATAATACATTTTCAACGCCGTAAGCCTTACAGCCGTTACCGAAGCAATAATAAAAACGCATAACAGCAGCACAAAGATCATAACTTTTATTTTGCTCCCTGAAGGAGCATACCTCCTTGGGATTTTTCACAGGCTTTTTCTCAAAGCCGCCGGAAGCTTTCCGCCGCCTAAAGCCTGAAGCATATTTTATATTATGCGGCGAAACGAAAGCTGTGTGCGGTTAGCAATTGCTAATCACAAGTATTATTATACACATTCCTGCGCAAAAGTCAATATCAAATTTAGCAAAACTAAAAAAACTGTATATTTGCACATATTTAAGTTATCACACGCTAACTAAAGCTGTGCATATCGCACACAATACAAAACTCCATAAAATTCATATTGACAATTGCCGCTTCAGGTTATATAATTAAGTTAGCAATAAGCAACTATATCATAAAACAGAAAGGAGCAGGGCGTAAAGCCGAAAAAATGACAGACGCACTGAAAAGATACCTGCTGGCAATATACGAATTAAGCGACGGAGGAAAGCCGGTCAAATCGGCGGAGGTTTCCAAAAAGCTCAGCGTTACAAAATCCTCGACTGCGAAAATGACAGCAAAGCTGGAGCTTCACGGGCTTATTTCAAAGCCCTATTATTCAGAAATAACCCTTACTCCAACCGGAATCGCCTGCGCGGGAAAGCTTTACACCAACAAGGTAATAATCCATGAATTTCTTTCGCGCTTCATGAAAATCGCCGAGCCGGACGCCGAAAACGACGCCGTAACCTGTATTTGCAGTCTTTCTGACAAAACAGTTGAAAGACTTGCAAGGCTCACCATTAAAAACGTTGAGAAAAGAACCCGAAAATAAAAGCGGGACCGGAAAACGCCGGACCCGCTAAGAGGAGAAAATTTATTAAAAACAAAATTGAGCCGATACCCTTTCAGTACCGCCTTAATAGTTTTCAGCCTTAACCTGAAAATACGACTGAGGATGGCTGCAAACCGGACAAATCTCCGGAGCTTTTTTTCCTACAACAATGTGTCCGCAGTTCCTGCACTCCCAGATCTGATCTCCGTCCTTGGAGAACACCAGATCTCCCTCAACGTTCTTAAGCAGCCTTCTGAAACGCTCTTCATGGGTCTTTTCGATATCCCCAACCTTCTCGAAAAGATATGCTATATGATCAAAACCCTCTTCCTTAGCTACTTTTGCAAACTCAGCGTACATATCAGTCCACTCGTAATTCTCTCCCTCCGCCGCGTCAAGCAGATTCTCAGGAGTAGAAGGAATACCGTCATGAAGCAGCTTGAACCAAATCTTAGCGTGTTCCTTTTCATTGTTTGCGGTTTCCTCAAAAAGCGCCGCTATCTGCTGATAGCCGTCCTTCTTCGCCTTGCTGGCGTAATATGTATATTTATTTCTTGCCTGTGATTCGCCTGCGAACGCAGTCATCAGATTCTGTTCCGTTCTGGAACCCTTTAACTCTGCCATAACCAAACACTCCTTTGCATAATTTTATTGTACATAGTATACCAGATAATTTGTTAATGGTCAATAAGTTTTTATAGAAATGAAATAAATTTTGCAAATATTAATTAATTTGTTTGACTTAATTATATCTGCCTGCAAAAAGGCGCCGCACGGGGCTGTCCTGAAGCCTTGTGCGGCGCCGCGCTCTTTTGGCTGTGTAAATGCTGATACACAGCTTTTTCAGTTATTTGATCAGATCCTCTTCAAGCGCCTCGATATGCGAAGGAGTATAGCAGGCCGACAGCGAAATTGAAAACAGTACGTCCGTCGCGCCGACATTCTCCATAAATTCCTTTGCGTTTATATCCATATATCTGAAATCGCAAACATAAATCTTTGAAAAGCTGTGGGTGAGGAACGGAACCAGAGCGTTTCCGTAGCTGTCCTTCATTATGACAAGCACTCTGCCGTTTTCACAGTCTGTCGTGATCTCCGTTATCTGCTCGTCCTTGTTGAGAATTGCCGAATAGCAGTTTACTCCGCTGGCGTAGTCGAAGAACAGCGAGCCCTCGTAGCCGTTTTCAAAGGCGGTATCATAATATTTTACAGTATAATCGTTATCCGGCTTGTAGTAAATAAACGTATCGGGATTTTCGTTAAGCTCCTCGTCATAGTCGCTGTAGGCGTACATCGTGCCTACAAAGCCCTCTATTTCGCATTTTTCATAGGCGCTTAAAGCAGGAAAATCAACTCCCGCCTTCTGAGCGAATACCTGAGCCGCATAATAAGCTCCTCTCGGCTGCCAGTGATGATCTGTCCTTGAATAGATATATTCGTCCGTGTGCTTTTCCAGAGCGGCGTAAACATTGCAGTCTATTACTCCGCTCAGATTCAGCCCGATATTTTCAATGCAGTCCTTCTGATCGGAAAAGGAATCCTTGAGATTATCCGGCATATAGAACGCCGACGAAAGCGGTATGCTCATGTTATACACGTTTACTCCGCCGCCCAGCGCCTCCTTATAGCTGTTTACCGCCTGAGCGTATTTTTCCCCGTTTTCAAAAATTCCGTAAAAAGCGCTCATAGCCCTTACATTTTTTCCAGAACCTGCAACTACTACATTTCCCGCCCACGCGCCGTCGTCAAGCTTCGGCTCTTCTTTCTTTTTGCTCGTTGTGGTCTTCTTTTTGGACGCCGTAGTCGTAGTTTCCGATGTTTTCTTTGTAGTAACGCTTCCCGTAAAAGCGGTCACCGTTGTGGTGGTCGCCTTTTTGTTTTCATCAAGCTGTTCTTTTTCCACAACGGAAACATCGCCTTTTATTTTAACGTCGTTTATGTGTATTCCCAGAATATCCGAAAAGACGCTGCTGAATTTTTTCAGATTTTCACGGTTCGGTATAGTATCCGTATAATACTCGGTTATTCCGCTTGTAAACTCTCCGCTGAGATACGACGATATGCTGAACTTGGGAAATTCAGCAAGATTGCGGTTTTCGGAATCTATAAATCCGCTTTCACGATGCATAACCACCAGCGCGATTCCCACACCAAATATAAGCAGTATGCAAAGCACCGAATTTATAAAATTAAACTCAAGGTCATGATCCTTATATCCTTCATTTTCCTTTTCAGCTTTGGCCGACCTGTCGCTTCCCGCATTGTCAGCTTTCGCAGGTTCTTCCTCAGCCGCCGCGCCGGACGCGGTTTTTCCTATATTTATTTCAACCGTCTGCTTAAAGCCGCTTGCCCTCGTCTGTTTATATTCCTCCGTATTGCGCTGAATATCCTGAGTACCGGGCACTCCGAAGCCCTCGTAATACTCCTTGGGAATCTTAAGCACAAAAGCTTTCTTTGCCGGCTGTCCCTTGGGCTCTTCCGCGGTTATCGGCTTGAGCGGCTTCTGAGGCGGTTCATTCCTCTCCGGCGAAGTTGGTTCATCAGCATCCTCGCCGCCGTCAAGCCATATGCTTTTTCTGACAGGTATCACAGGCTCGTCAGTCCATATGCTTTTGTTAGCTCTGCGGCGCCTTGCAACCTCCTCAAGCATTTTTTCAAATACCTCTTCGGACTCCTCGTCTGATTTTCCGTGTTTCTCCGGCTCGGAAGCTTGTTCGGTCAGACCCAGCCGTTCAAGACTTTCACGGTACGCCTGCTCCAGCTTTTCTATATTCGGCTCTTTGAAATCTCTTTTATTCTTATCTATGCTTTTATCCTTGTTGTTTTCCATATTTATACTCTCTCCAATTAAAATCTGAAATACAGAAACGGATTGTTGGTATTATTAAGCAGCAGCAGACTGCTTACCGAGAGAACGGCGATATTGCAGACAATTCCAGCCGTCCTCGCAGCATAGTGCGTTCCGGCTCTTTTCGCCGCAAGCTCTTTTATTTTGGGTATAACAGGGCAGGAAAGAATAATCGCCGCCGCAAAGAGAAAAATATTATTCATAAACAGATTATTTGTCACAGGGTCGGTCAGCTTATTTCCGTTTGCTCCCGCAAGAGCTTTAAAAAACGTGCCGAGAGCGCCGAGCTCTTCAAAATAGAAAATTCCGAAGCCTGCCGCAATAACGATTTTGCTGTAAATATGACTGACCGCCGCCGGCCACTTTTTCATGCGTTTTTTTCCTATCCACATTTCAATGCAGATAAACAGTCCGTAATAAAGTCCCCAGAAAATAAAATTCCAGCTTGCCCCATGCCACAGTCCGGTGCAGAACCATACAAGGAACAGTCCCCCGTATTTTCTTCTCTTTCCGAAAATAGGCACATACAAAAGATAATCTCTGAAAAACGAGCCTAGAGAGATATGCCATCTCTGCCAGAATTCAGTAATGTTCCTGCATACAAACGGATATCTGAAGTTTTCCTCAAAATGAAAGCCGAATATCCTGCCCAGACCGATTGCAATATCAGAATATCCCGAAAAATCGAAATAATACCACAAAGCCACAAGCGCCGTTCCGTACCATGCTCCCGCAATCGAAAGAGTCTTTATCGCCTCATAGCCGTTGTCGGCGGTTCCGAAGCAGGCGGTCACCACGCTGTTAAGGCTGTTGGCTATTACGACCTTTTTTCCTAAGCCCAGTATTATCCTCGAAAAGCCGTCGGACAGATCCTTAGCGGTTGTTTTTCTGCAATCTATCTCCGCGGCGATAGTTGAATACCTTACGATAGGCCCCGCGACCAGCTGCGGAAACATCGAAACGTAAAGCAGAAACTTAGCGAAGCTTTTCTGGGCGCTTACTTTTCCCCAATAGCAGTCCAGAGAATAGGAAATAGTCTGAAACGTATAGAAGGAAATTCCGATAGGAAGGGCAATATCAGGTACTTTCAGCGAGACGCCGAATAAGACGTTTATGTTATCGGCAAAAAATCCGCTGTATTTGAAAATTCCCAGAACTCCCAGGTCGATTATAAGCGAAAGCGCCAGAACCGCTTTAGCTCCCTTTCTTCCCCTGAAACGCTCTATAAGCAGTCCCGTCAAATAATTTATCAGAGAGTATCCTACCAGCAGGCAAAGCCACACCGGCTCGCCCCACGCATAAAAAACCAGAGAAAACACAATTAGAACAGCGTTTCTGATACCCGTTTTTCTGGTGGCGAAATAAAAAATCAGACACAGAGGCAGAAAGAAATAAATAAAAAACAAATCCGCGAAAACCACGACGACACTCCTTACAATATCAATGCCGGAAAACCAGCCGAAAGTCATACTGGCGCTGTATTTCCCCAAATTTCGATACACAATTTATTATATCACCGCCGGGTTCTGCCGTCAATAGAAATAAGTCCATAAAATCACACAGTTTTGCGCCGCAGTTTTCATGATTTTTGACATATTTTAAAACAAAAAACAACGGAGCGCTGCTCCGCTGTTCATCGCAGATAGGTTAAATTGATAAAAGTCAGTCGATTATGCTCTTTACAGGAGCGTTGTCCTTCTCCCTCTGTTCCGCGCGTTTTTTCCTGATACGCTTAACGATATATATAGCAAGCAGCGCCGCTGAAATGACCGTCATTATAATCAGAGGATAAAAATATGTCATATACGTTTTATCCAGCTTCTGGAGCTCGGCATCGGACACATAATTCAGCTCAAGCTTTTTCTGCGTTTCGGAAATTATATATTCCGCCGAGTACATAAAGCTTACCGTTCCGGCGGCGACAAAGGCAAACTGAAGTATATATCTGCTGAAAAACGCCAAAAATAATCCTGCCAGGCACAGCGCCGCTCCGATCCCCAGAAATACGGCGATCCTTTTAGGCATACCTACCATTTCGCCGGTAGCTATTCCCACAATAAATATTCCTCCGTAGTAAAACGCCGAGTATCCAAACGGTAGAATCATCAGCAGCTTTAATATGAGGGTAATTATATTATCTCCCTTTCTGGCTTTTCTTCTCAGCTTTTCTCCAGCCTTGCTGGAGCCCGCAAAAGCCTCTTCCCTTTCGGCAAGCTCCTGACGCTCCAGTTCCTTTTTAAGAATAAGCTGTTTTTCGCTTTGCGCTTTAAGTCTGTCCTTTTTTGACATAATACACCTCTGTATATGTATTAAAATATTTATACGGTATCGCCCTAATATTGTACCACACATACCCGAAAATATCAAGTCCAAGGGTAATTTTAAAGAAATCTCCCGCTCATACCCGCAGAACCTAGCTTTCTGACACCGCCATTAATAAATCCCAAAGAAACTTTTTTCAGTTCTTCCAATGAAAAATATACTTGCCTGACTCTCTGAATTAAAAACCGGACGCAGTCAACAATAAAATCATAAAGGATAAAAAACGGAATCTGAAAAAAGAAAGGAATGATCAAAATGGGCAGGTTAATAAAAAGCGCGGCAGCGGCGATCGGGATAGTTACGCTCGGAATCATGGGACTGGTCGGATTTTATTCCAGCGCGCTGCCGGATTTTTACTATGTTTCAGACGGCGGTCAGCTTACAGTCAATTCAATGTTTTCAATTTCTGCCGAATCCTCCGGACAATCGGTTCAGGCAGCAGAATCATTGGAGGGAAAAACAGAGGTGAATATTAAAAGCTCGGAGGCTTCCGTAACAAAGGTTGAGGACAAAACCTTAATGCTTTTCGGCACGATTCCGATCAAGGACGTTCAAACAGGTCAGATATCAAGGCCAAAGCTTGTTCCGTGCGGACAACCCTTCGGAATAAGACTCGTCACTGACGGCGTAATGGTCATCGACCTTGAAAAGCTGGAGGGCGGCTGTCCCGCGGCGGAATGCGGCATCAAAAAAGGAGACGTTATAATTTCCGTAAACGGAGTAAGCGTTTCCACCAACAAAGGAATAAGCGATATTATATCCGGTTCAAAGGGAAAGCCCTGCACAGTCGAGTACAGAAGCGGCAGCGATGAAAAAACCGCCACGCTTACTCCGGTCTACCACGACGGCACATACAAAGCCGGAATATGGGTAAGAGATTCTTCAGCCGGAATCGGAACGCTTACATTTTACGATCCAAGCTCGGGAGCCTTCGGAGGGCTGGGTCATCCCATCTGCGACGCCGATACAAAGCTTCCTCTGCCTCTTTCCCACGGCACTGTCGGAGAGGTGAAAATAACCGGCTTCAACAAAAGCGTAAAGGGCGACCCCGGTCAGCTGCTGGGCGAGTTTTCCTCGTCAGCGTCGGTCGGAGACATAGCTTTAAACAACGAATCAGGCGTTTTCGGAACGCTCAACGCCTCTCCCAGCGAGCATAAAGCAATAGAACTCGGCTTTCGTCAGGAGGTCCACACAGGCGAAGCGTCGATTTATACTACGATAGACGACGGAGAAACCAGAGAATATAAAATCAGCATAGAAAAGGTCGATCTCAGCGACGACGCGGAGCATGACCTGATAGTTAAGATCACCGATCCGGAGCTGCTTGAAAAAACAGGCGGTATACTTCAGGGCATGAGCGGAAGTCCCATTATTCAGGACGGAAGGCTGGTAGGAGCGGTAACCCACGTATTTATTGACGACCCTCAGCAGGGCTACGGAATATTTGCCGACTCAATGTACAGCAATTCGTCAAAATGCTCAAAGACGGAGCTTGGACTTGCAGGCTGACAACCGCGCAACAGCGTGAAATCCCTCAAATCTTATCATTTTCTGAAGTTAGAATTTTGTCGGTTAATACTATACCATGTCTTATAAACAAGAATTATTAATTATTGTTATATTTCTTGCTGATTAGTTGTTATTTTTGCACAAAGCAGTCGATAAAAAATTGACGTTTTTTCTAAAAAAGTATTGATTTTTATATTTACCTGTGCTAAAATATTTCTAGTGAAGAAATAACTCAGCTGATATTTTCTTGTAAAGTTCCTAGATAACGGCACTGAGCATTCTGTATTTACAAAATAGTCGACGATTTTATTTTACAGCAATGCAGTTGACCCAAGCTTTAATCTGACATTTAAATTTACGGAGGAAATAATTATGACAAACAAAATCAAGATTCTTATCGGTGACGATTCCGCTCAGTACGGAGTAAGCTGCGCTTCTGCCCTCAGATCAATGGGCTTCTTTGTGATCACCCGCCCCAAAGACGGTCTTACTATTTTTGACGCCATCAAAAACGAAGTTCCGGACGTGGTTATCATAGAAGCGGTAATGCCGAATCTGGACGCTATCGAGCTTATAAAGAAGCTTCAGGCTTCTTCCTATAAAAAGCCGTTGTTTATTGTTACCAGCGCTTATGAAAATTCATTCATCGAACAGCAGGTAATGACCGCGGGCGCGGCATATTTTATGCTTAAGCCTTTCGACGTAAAAATTCTCGGAGAGCGCATAAAAGCCATGCTGGACATCGACACCGATATCGTTTCCGATATGTCCTTTTCAAGAGCAAAGTCCAATCCTAATCTGGAGATCATAGTTACCGACATTATCCATCAGATCGGAGTTCCCGCCCACATCAAAGGCTATCATTATCTGAGAGAAGCGATAATTCAGTCGGTCAATGACAAGGAAATGCTTGAGAGCGTTACAAAGCTATTATATCCCGCGGTTGCTAAAAAATTCAGCACGACGCCGTCAAGAGTTGAGCGCGCCATCAGACACGCGATTGAAATCGCATGGGACAGAGGCGATATTGACACTCTCAACAGCTTTTTCGGCTACACTGTAAACACCGGAAAAGGAAAGCCTACAAATTCCGAGTTTATCGCGCTTATCACGGATAAGATATGCCTGAAATATAAAACCACCATGCCGGCATAAGCTATACGAGCTAACGCAAAACGGGCGACTGACAGCCGTTTCCGCAGATAATTCCGCGGGAACGAGTATCAATCGCCCGTTATTTTTGATTTTTCAGAATTTAGAAATCAGCCTGGCAAAGCCGACCCATGCAACAAAAAAGGGACGGAATAACCGTCCCTTGATCTGCAATATTCAAACTGCCGAATTACTTAAGCTCAACAGTAGCGCCGGCATCCTCAAGCTTAGCCTTGATCTCCTCAGCGTCAGCCTTGGAAACGCCTTCCTTGATAGCCTTAGGAGCGCCCTCAACAAGCTCCTTGGATTCCTTAAGACCAAGACCTGTGATCTCCTTAACAGCCTTGATTACAGCCATCTTAGCGTCGCCGAAGGAAGCGAGAACTACATCGAACTCAGTCTTCTCCTCAGCAGCAGCGCCTGCGCCGCCGGCAGCAGGAGCGGCAGCAACAGCGGCTGTTACGCCGAATTCTTCCTGAATAGCGTCAACGAGCTCGGCAAGCTCGAGAACGGAAAGAGTCTTGATATCTTCTACAAATTTCATAATCTTCTCTGAAGCCATGATAATAATCTCCTTTTTAATTTAAAATTTCCGGGAATATTCCCCTAGCCTACGCCGCGCAAATCAAGCGGCGTCGTTCTCCTTGTCCACAACAGCCTGCAATGTAGCGGCAAGCTTCTGGATAGGACCCTGGAGCGAACCGACAAGCTGAGCGAGCAGCACTTCTCTTGAAGGGATCTTCGAAAGAGCCTTTACGCCTGCCTCGTCGTAGATTTCCTCACCGATAAATCCGGCTTTAAGGTTGAACTTTTCACCGTTGCAGCTCTCGGAGAATTTTCCGAGAATTCTTGCAGGAGCAGTCTGATCCTCACTGGAAACGGCGATAGCCGTCGTACCCTCCAGAACGTTTGTAAGTCCTGAAAGACCAGCGTTATCCATTGCGAAACGAAGCATTGTGTTCTTTTCTACAAAATAGGTTACGCCTGCCTCACGCAGCTCCTTACGAAGCTTTGTATCCTCCTCAACGGTAATTCCTCTGTAGTCAACGAGTACGCCGGCCGCGGAATTCTTGAGAAGCTCGGTCAGCTTTTCAACCTTTTCCTGCTTTGCGAGCAGAACCTTTTCACTTGGCATGATAATTTCACCTCTTTGAATCGCCGTAAAAACGACGTATATTCGCAGCGCACTAAAAAGAAAAGTTCCTTTCGTCAAAAGACAAAAGGAACGTATAAGCAAAACTATTATTTGCTATTCCTCCTCGGTCGGACTTCCGCTTTCCAGCCGCCGACTGTCTTTAGATACGAATGCAAAAAATATTATATCAAATTAAAATCAGACTGTCAATAGATTTTCAAAAACAAATATTAATTTTTTGTAAATTAAAAGCGGCGGTGGAAAATTTCGCTGCGCCGCCTTATTTAAAGCTTCAAGCCGATTTTTCTTTCTTAACGCTTTCCTTTTTCTTTTTTCTCTTCCTGTTTTTCTTTATAAGCATAAGCGGATCTCCCAGGCGTTCCTTTGCCGCCTCGGTATTGACAGCCGGCTCGGAGATATTGTCACTGTGCATAGTCAGGCTGGACATTTCCTGCATAAGCATATTTTTTTCAAAGCAGTCCACAGCCTCCTCGCAGGTTGAGGCTTCTCCGCTTTCAAGATAAGACCTTATCTGCCCTATATTTTTCATATAGTCAAGGGACATGAAGTCCACGCGCTTTTCAAGCTCCCTGTAATAATCCTCCTTCTGACGCACCAGCTGACCGTCCCTGATATCAAGCAGCTCCAGCTGCTCGCCGATACCCTCGTTGACCTCCGCCTGACGCTTCTTTGCCTCCGAAAGCCGGAAGTGCTGAAGGCATACGCCGAAAACCGCCAGAAGAACAAACGCCGACGCTCCGCCTATCGCGGAAATAAACAGCATATCCAAGCCCAGAAGCCCAGTCATGACTCCGAATACCAACGCGCCCGCGGCAAAGCAAAGACCCACGGATTTCAGTCTTTTGGCTTTCAGATTGAAATTCTTTTCAACATAAGCGTTGTCATGTATATATGTTTTCAGATATTCGCTGTTTTCCTTGTTTATTCTTATAGCGTCCTCAAATTCATAGTAACGCGCGAAATAGTTTTCCGCCTGATCGATTTTTTCAAGCTCAGTCATTTCAGCCATATTCATTACCTCTCCGAAATTGTTTCGCTTATAAACATTTCCATTTTCTTTTGCTAAGTATATCATATTTATATATAAAAGTCAATAAGATCGGCGCAATTTTTATATAAAATATTTAAGAAATAAACCCTTTATTCTGAATGTCAGACTGAAAACTCCGCAGACGCTATAACTGCGGCGAAAAATTTTCGTAAAATATTTCGCTTATAATAAAATTATTTATAAATTTTATAACAATAAAAAAGAGCTGCCGAAGCAGCTCCTGATTTGCGGAAATTAAGCGTTAAGCGACTTAGCAAGCTGGGACTTCTTTCTTGCAGCCTTATTCTTGTGCAGAATTCCCTTTGTGCAAGCCATATCAACCTTCTTAATAGCAGCCTTGACAACCTCCGCCTTGTTGTCAGCGTTCTCGGCAACAGCGGCGTCAGCTTTTTTCAGAGCTGTTTTAAGATCAGATTTGATCATCTTGTTCTTCAGCGTTTTTGCTTCAATAACCTTAACTCTCTTCTTTGCGGACTTAATGTTCGGCATATCGGCACCTCCCTCATTCATTGTATAATTTTGCACTTATTCGGATAAACTAACTGCACGACTGAGAGGAAAATGCAGCAGTCATTTAAACAAGCCTTGTGATTTAGTATAACACAAACCAAATTAAAATGCAAGGGCTTTTAACAAAAATTTTCACCGATTCAGGCACAAAAAATTGTGCATTATGCAGAAATACTGTTATTTATGCCGGACGAAAACGGCTCGCCGCCTCTCTGACCGTTCAAAAACCGTATATGTCTGTATACATATTATAATGAAAGGCAGGAATTTATATGTCGCTCCGCACAGACTTAGCGCTTGAATCAGCCCAGCAGGTATCGCTGCAAACACAGCTTGAGGGAGTTTCCCAGCTCAGGAGAAGCTATGAAAGCATAAAGCTTGAGGTAACGGAAATAACGGTCGAAAGCGAAAAAGCCGCGCGCCTTTTAAATAAGCCGGCGGGCAGATATATAACCGTCGAAAGCGCCGACGGCCATTTTTCCTCATACAGCGATTTTTTTGACGGAAGAGTAAAATGCATTGCAAACGAGATCAAAAGACTCTGCGAAATTCCGGAAAGAGTGCTGGTAGTCGGTCTCGGAAACAGAGCGATTACTCCCGACAGCCTGGGACCGTGCGCGGCGGAAAAGATTTTTGCCACAAGACATATCAAGAAGCTTGCAAAGGATCTTGATACCTCCGACCTGTCCGACGTCGCGGTGCTCACAACCGGAGTAATGGCGCAGACGGGCGTTGAATCCTCGGCTTCCGTCAGGGCGGTCTGCAATGAGATATCTCCCCAGCTGGTGATCGTTATAGACGCTCTTGCCTGCTCGGAGCTGAGCCACCTCGGAACTACCGTGCAGCTGTGCAATACCGGAATATCTCCGGGAAGCGGCGTTGAAAACGCGCGGAAGGAGCTTTCCGAAAAAACTCTGGGAATCCCGTGCGTCGCCGTAGGAGTGCCTACCGTTACGGATATGGCTACCATCGCGCAGGCGGCGTCTTTGGACCCGCTGCCGAAAGAATTCCAGGGCATGATCGTAACCCCCAAAACCATCGACAATCTTATCCGCAGGACCTCCGCCATGATCGCGGCTTCTGTCAACAAAGCTCTTCATCCTACTCTGACGTTCGAGGAAATACAGTCATTGATAATGTAAATACTGAATTCAGACCGTTTTCAATCCGGTAAATTTTTTGTGAATTAATTTGAAATCGTTTCCGAAAACGTTTTCTGAAAACGTAACCATATATTTTTCTATGATTCTTTTGTCATTATCCACAAAAATCCAAGCCATTTATATTGCAAGTTGCTGATTGACTAAAAATAATTGTTTTGTTATTATTGAAATAGACGAAATATCTATGTATATATTTGCGTATAATATAGTGTTTTGTGCAGGACAATGGGTCCATATTTTAAGGAGGTATTTTTTAATGAAATTGGCAAAAAAAATTATGGCTGCTGCGCTTGCGCTGACAATGGCCGCCGGTATGGCTGCCTGCGGTGATAAGGAAGATTCTTCTAACGGCAGCTCTGTTGCTCCCGGCAAGGATCTTGACGACAGCCAGAAGCAGATAGTAGACGCTCACGCAGGCGAACTTCCCGACAAGGAATTGTCAAACAAAACGATCACATGGATGGCTCACTATGATATCAACCCGACCGAAGGAAAAGTAAAGTCTCCTGCAATTCAGCTTTTTGAGACGAAATACGGCGGTCAGATAGCATATAAGCAGACAACATGGGAAAACCGCTATAATGATCTTGCCGCGGCTGTAATGGCTAATGAATCTCCGGATTTCTTCCCTGCCGACGATATGGACACATTCCCCAAAGGCGCTATCAAGGCGATGTTCCAGCCTGTCGACGATTATATCGATCTCGATTCCGAGCTGTGGGCGGCTTCAAAGAGCGTCTGCGACTCTTTTATGTTTAATGGAAAGCATTACATAGCCGCAATCGAGGCTCAGCCTACATATGCCTGTGTTTACAACAGAACTACAATAAATGAAAACGGTTACGACGATCCTGCTGAGCTGTTTGCAAACGGAGAGTGGGATTGGGATATATTTACCGAGATGTGCCTTGATTTCACCGACCCGGATCAGGATAAATACGCTCTCGACGGCTACTGGTACAACAAGGCTCTTTCCGAAACCAGCGGCGTTCCTATGATAGGTCTTGAGGACGGAAAGCTTGTTCAGAATATGTCTGATCCCGCGATAGAAAAGGTTCAGGAAAGAATGTACAATCTCCAGAAAAACGGCGTTGTATTCCCGCGTTCCGAAAACAACTGGAAGACTAGAGGCGACGGCGCCAACGGCGAAGGTCTCGGCTCTTATCTGACGCTGTTTGTTCCTATCGGACTTTACGCTATTGAGTGTCCTCCTGAGTCCTGCACGCCTTTCGGCGACATTGAAGCAGGCGAGGTAATGTTTGTTCCTATGCCTAAGGATCCGGATTCGGATACTACCTACATTTCCGCCAGAGTTCACGGCTATGTTATCTGCACAGGCGCGCCTAATCCCGAGGGAGTAGCGGCATACCTTGACTGCGAGCAGGTTACAAATCAGGCCGAGGATATCAAGCAGATCACAACCGATACACTTAAAAACGAGTATAAGTGGACTGATGAAATGATCGAAATGCGTGAAACGCTTTACCAGATGGCGGCAGAAACTCCTGTATTCGATCTTCAGGACGGCGTTTCAGACGATCTTTCCTCTCTTATGATGACTGTTTCTCAGGCAACAATGATTTCCGGCGGCGGAGAAACCACATGGGCAGCCTGCCGTTCAGAAAACGAAGTTGCTGTTGAGTATCTTATCAATGAAGCAAACACCAGCATTTCCGCAATTCCTACCGAGGACTAATAAAACCATTTCCAAGGAGCCGCAGCCGATTCTGCGGCTCTTTTTTTGCGCATTAAGTATTACAGCCGGAAAACACCGGCGGAACAGGAAAGGGCTCAGAAATTTTTTGTCTGCCTGTATGTATCATGTTCCGAATACCGCTGAGCCCGATTTTTATAAAGTTATTTTTTATAAAACACTATTGACAAAATCAAACGGTTACTATATAATAATAAAGTAAAAGAGAGTAGCTGGCGGAATTTTTTATAAAAAATTCTGTTTATGTTTGCGTCAATACGGTCGGTCTGCCGACCCGCTGCATATCTAAACAGCGAGACTTTTATTGAAATAATTGCGCTGCGCAGTTTTTCCAATAAACGTCTCGTTTTTTTATGCGGAAACTGCGCTGACATCTGTCCGTCAATAAATTGCCCTGCCGCGACTATTCGGCAGTTTTACGGGAAAAATATTACCGGCGGATCAATATTGAAAGGAATGTTGTTAATGAGCGAACGCTATCGCCAGAAACCGGAAGAGCTTTATTCGGAGTTCGGTTCCTCCGAAAACGGTCTTACCTCTCAGCAGGCAGAAAAAAACTCTGAAAAGTACGGAAAAAATCAGATCTCAGAGGGCAGGAAAAAAAGCACCCTGGTTATTTTTCTGGAACAGTTCAAGGACTTTCTTGTAATAATACTTATAATTGCCGCAGTTGTATCCGCCTGCATGGGGGACGCTGAAAGTACGATAGTTATTCTGGTAGTTATAACCATGAACGCGATACTCGGCACCGTTCAGACCCTTAAAGCCGAAAAGTCCCTCAGCAATCTGAAAAAGCTATCCTCTCCCAACGCTAAGGTAATGAGAAACGGCGAGGCTGTAATTATTCCTTCCGAGGAAGTTACCGTAGGCGACATCGTACTTATTGAAGCGGGAGATCAGATACCTGCGGACGGACGTCTTATTGAATGTGCTTCCGTTCAAGTAAACGAAAGCGCTCTTACTGGCGAAAGCCTGAACATTGACAAAAGCGTTGAGGATATCGACAGGGAATGTCCTCTGGGCGACCGGGTTAATATGGTCTTTTCAGGCAGCTTTGTTACCTACGGACGCGGAAAGTTTATTGTTACCGACATAGGCATGAATACCGAGGTCGGCAAGATCGCCTCTCTTATCCAGAACGCTGAGGAAAGAAAAACTCCCCTGCAAAATTCACTGGATTCTTTCGGCAAAAAGCTGTCTATTGCGATCCTTATAATATGCGCTCTTGTTTTCGGACTGAGCCTTATTCAGGCAGATAAGATAAACTCCGGCGAGGTTATGAACTCGCTGATGTTCGCGATAGCCCTTGCCGTTGCGGCCATTCCCGAAGCGTTAAGCTCTATAGTAACGATAGTGCTTTCCTTCGGCACGCAGAAAATGTCCCGAGAAAACGCGATCATCCGCAAGCTTCAGGCGGTGGAAGGGCTAGGCTCGGTGTCCGTCATCTGCTCCGACAAAACAGGTACTCTCACCCAGAACAAGATGACTGTAAGAAAAATCGTAGTAGACGGTCATATAATTTCCGCTGAGGACTCCGACCCGGAAACTGCCGAAGAAAAAAATCTCATGATCGCTTCAGTTCTGTGCAACGATTCCCAGTGCAAGGACGGGGTTGAGATCGGAGATCCGACCGAGACCGCGCTTATAAACTTCGCCGCTTCCAAAGGTCTGAGCTACGCCAAGATAAGAGAAAATTTCCCGAGGGTCAGCGAAATACCCTTTGATTCCGACAGAAAGCTTATGTCTACCCTGAACGTTGTAAACGGAGAGAATATAATGTTTACAAAGGGCGCGGCAGACGTTCTGACGGACAGAATGACCTGCTCTCATGAAACAAAGGAGCAGATAAAGTCTCAGGTATCGGAGCTTTCCGCTCAGGGACTCAGGATTCTCTGCTTCGCTTCCAAAAAGTACAACGCCGCTGACATAACGGTTGAGGACGAGTACGAGCTTGATTTTATAGGGCTTATCGCGATGATGGATCCGCCGAGAGCCGAATCCAAGCAGGCTGTAGAGGAATGTAAGACGGCGGGAATAAAGCCCGTCATGATCACAGGCGACCATATCGTAACCGCGTCGGCTATAGCTAAGGAGATCGGTATCCTCAGCGATTATTCAGAGGCGGTCGAGGGCTCGGCACTCGACGGGCTCACAGACGAGCAGCTGGTCGATTTTGTCAAGGATAAATCCGTTTACGCCAGAGTTACTCCGGAGCATAAGATCAGAATAGTAAAGGCATGGCAGAGCAACGACAAGATAGTTGCCATGACCGGCGACGGAGTAAACGACGCTCCCGCTCTCAAGCAGGCCGACGTAGGAGTAGCTATGGGAATCACGGGAACAGAGGTTTCTAAGGACGCCGCTTCCATGGTTCTTGCAGACGATAATTTCGCTACTATAATCAAAGCCGTCAAAAACGGAAGAAATATCTATGAGAACATTAAAAAAGCTATTCTTTTCCTGCTTTCCGGCAACCTTGCGGGAATCATTACGGTTCTGTTCTGCTCTCTGTGCGCTCTGCCGGTTCCGTTCGCGGCTATACACCTGCTGTTTATCAACCTTCTTACCGATTCGCTTCCTGCCATTGCTCTGGGACTTGAGCCTCACACCGACAACGTTATGAAGCAGAAGCCCCGCCGCGCAGGAGAAACTATTCTTACAAAGCCATTTATGCTGAGAATAGGCTATTCCGGATTGGTTATAAGCATCGCGACCATTGCGGCGTTCCTGCTGGGCAATCATTATTCGGGCGCCGGAGCCGCAAGCACCATGGCGTTTGCAACTCTTTGTATGTCAAGGCTTTTCCATGGCTTCAGCTGCAAGGACGACGAGCCTGTTATTTTCACCGGAAGAATGTTCAATAACTCGTTCGGAATACTTGCGTTTGTCATTGGAATGATCCTTATAAACTGCGTGCTTCTTATCCCTGCCCTATCGGGATTATTCAAGGTCGTAAAGCTCACAGGCGGACTTCTTGCCGCGACCTACGGATTAAGCTTCGGCTCTATGATAATAATACAGATCATTAAAGCAGTGTTTTACAGGATAAAAAAATAACCGCTTATGAGGCAGTAATTTTAGTTGAGGCACAGAAATTTATTTGGTGATATTTTGAAAAGGCGTCTGTTAAAAGTAAGAGCAAAACACTTTAAACGGTGATTCAGACAATGAAAATAACAATTGAGGGCATTATCCCTGAATGCAGCAGTCCGTTTATTTTTATGCGAATTATATATTATATCAAACAAGATAAAAATACCGCTCTGCCAACAAAACAGAGCGGTAAACAAAATAAGCTCATATAATATTAACTGTATAAGGCAGCCGCATAGCTTCCACCTGCTGTTTTACAGTCGTCACATCGTCATCACCGACAAATAAATACATTTCTTTAACCGAATCCAATTCGTCAAGAATTGAAAAATCCGTATCGCCGTCAATTGGAACGTTCACTATAAGGTACTCTGCATTATTAAAATATGCTATATCTGAAAAGGATAGTGAATCTTCATTCAATGAAGTTATCCGTATGCAGCTGAAATCATCAAGTTTTTCTTTGTTTTTACCCATATTATATATGTTGCTGAAGGATACATAATTCGCGTCCATACCATATACTATTTCTACGGTAATTCCATTAAAATCATTAATTTCACATTGCGGATTATCAGATAGATATTGTGAAACATATGAAGAAACTGCAATGGAATCCTCAATCCATTGATCTTTATCTTTTTCCTGAATTTCTAACCTGACAGAATAGTTTTCTTTTACATCATTTTTAGAGGGACTGTGCAGCGGCGAAATGCTGTCTATTTCTACATTTTCAAATTCGTTGATAACATTACTCCATAAATCGCCTCCGCAGAATTCATCCACATTCTTTTTGTCTATTGCGGGATATATCGGTATCAATCCTTTAAAAAATAAAATACAAAAAACACAAAAAGCGATTATACACAATAGGGCAATTGAACCGATTATTCTTATTATAACAGCTTTTAATGAAAGTTTTGCGGTTTTCATAATTTTATTTCAGTTGCTCCTTTTCACCTGCGCATAAATCATCGCTGCGTTCAGCGCGTATTCAGTTCCTTCACTGTTGTGAATTTTCGAAAAAAAAGCAACGCAGCTTGGACTTTAAGGTTCAAACTGCGTTAGGGTTCTCAATATGGCGCGCTGCAAGGGACTCGAACCCCTGACCTACTGGTTCGTAGCCAGTCACTCTATCCAGCACTAAGTATAAATTAATACTTTATAATAATTCAAGTAATTTAAGATAAATATTTTGGGAAATGAGGTAAACCATATGAAAATATCAATAACAATTGACGTTGAATATAAAATTTGAAATATCATGAACTGTGCCGGTGATCCTGATCGCCGGCATACTTGATGATATATTATCATCAGCATAGACAAGGTCGCTCCTTGAGCAGCAGGTTAAGTGTTCTTCCCTGCTGCTTTTTCTATGCCAAAACTGAAGAACACAAAGAATTTGAAAGGACTTGATCTTATGAAGAACACAAAAGTAATCGCAATCGCCAACCAGAAAGGCGGAGTAGGAAAAACAACAACTGCCGTTAATCTGGGAGCCGCTCTGGGAATGAAAGGATATAAAGTCTTGCTTATAGACCTCGATCCGCAGGGAAATCTGAGCAGCTACTTAGGATATGAATATTCAGCAGATCAGATAACAATTACAGAACTTATGCTGTCTGTAGTCCACAACTCCTTTTTTGACATTTATAAATCAATATGTAACAGTGAAGCAAATCATGTTGACTACATTCCGGCTGACATTAACTTGTCTTCAGCTGAGCTTTTTTTAGCTCAGACCTTGAGCCGTGAAACAGTTTTGAAAAGAATATTGATGAAAGAAAATCTTGAGTACGATTATATTATTATTGATTGCTTGCCTTCGCTAGGAATTTTACTGATGAACGCTTTAGCTGCGGCAGATAGTCTGGTAGTTCCGGTGCAGGCTCAAAAATTTGCTTTAGACGGGATAAATCTTTTGCTTGACGTGACTCAGCAGGTGCAGCAAACCCTCAATCCTCAGCTGAAGCTTGCAGGAGTAGTTGTTACAATGGCCGATAACACAAATATGTCAAAAGCTGTTATCAAACAGCTTAAACACCAATTTAACGATAAGCTGTTTTCAACGCGCATAAGCAAATCAGTTTCTGCTACATATAGCACATATACAGAAAAAGCTCTCGTGCTTTACAAAAATAAATTAGGCGAAGAATATAAGTCGCTTGCAAATGAAATTGAAAGTGCGACATTATGTCGCATTTGATGAAGGAAGTGTTTGCAATGAAAATAGATTTCTCAAAAGAAAGTAAACCACGCGCAAGCTTTTCAAGCTTTGAAACACTTTTTGAAAACGAGAATATCAAACAGCTTCCTGTAGATTTGCTTATCCCATTTGAAGATCAGCCTTTTAAGCTATATCATGCTGAAAAGCTTGCGGAACTTGCGGCGGATATTAAAGAGAACGGCATTCTGTCGCCAGTGATCGTGCGGCCTTTTAACACAAAATATCAGATCCTGTCGGGTCATAATCGAACAAATGCCGGAAAGCTTGCAGGACTTAATACAATTCCTTGCATTATCAAAGACTGTGACGAGCGAACCGCAAAACTTATCATGGTTAATTCAAACCTGATCCAGCGAGAGGAATTGCTGCCATCGGAACGTGCTTACGCATATAAAATTCAGAAGGAGTGTTCAAGCGTAAAAAGCATAGCGCTTAAAGAATCCCAGGACAGACGTCAGATTCAGCGATATATACGGCTTACATATCTCATCAAACCTTTGCTTGAAAAAGTTGACTGTGGTGAAATAACCTTTGTGGCAGGCGTTAATCTTTCGTATCTTTCACAATTAAATCAGCAATTTCTCACTGAGTTTATAGATGAGAATGAATATAAGGTTACACCTAAAATTTCACAAATCTTAAAACTCAAATGCCAAGACTTTAATTTAACCGAAGATTTTCTTTTTTCAATTTTTAATCCTAATAAAATTGAAAAGAAGAAGATAACTTTTAAAAGAGAGGATTTTTCAAAATATTTTTCCGACACCCTAGAGCCTGATAAGATAAAAGAAAGCATACTCAACATTTTAGACGAATATTTTAAAAATCATAAAAACACGACATAATGTTGCATTATGTATAATTGATATGTGCGCACAATGTATTGACAACAGCTTGATATAATGATATAATAAAAGTAACAAAACCAAAGGAGCTGTTAGTTATGGAAAAAACAACGATCAACGTTCGGATTAATAAGCAGGATAAGGATAATGCAAAAATGATCTTTGACAGTCTGGGTCTTGATATGTCAACGGCAATAAATATGTTTATCCGCCAGACGATCATTGAAAACGGACTTCCGTTCAGACCTACCCTCGACGCGCCGCAAAGACTTCAGGCAGCCAGCTACAGTGAACTGCTTGAAAAGCTTGCCGAGGGAGAGCGTTCTTTAAAAGAGGGAAATACGGCGCCGGCAGATGAATTTTTGAAAAAAATGAGTGACAAGTATGATTTCAAATTATGAAGTAGTAATTTCTGATGAAGCGCAGAAAGACATTGACTGCTTGTTTGAATATATCTGCAATGCTTTAACCGCAGAAAAAGCCGCTAAACGAATAGTTCAGCAAATAAGCAGATCAATTTTAGGACTGAGCAGTTTTCCGCAGAAAGGTGTAGAAACAAGAATTAAAGCATATGACGGAAGCAATTACCGGAAGCTGATCGTAGATAAGTATATTGTTTTCTACTTAGTTTACGATGAAATGAAAACCGTTAAGATCGTAAGGGTTATAGACGGAAGAACAAATTATAATATGTAGAGAAAAGGCGATTGAATTATCAGTCGTCTTTTTTTATGCGACATGATGTCGCACTAAAAAAGGAGTGAAAAGAATGGCAATTGAAACCGGAATTTACGGCGAGGTTACAATACGCCACGAACTGGCGCATGGAATTTATCAGCTTGTGCTTGCGGCCGGAAAGGGATTAAGAGCCTTGATCATCGGCAAGGACTTTGCGCAACAGGTTCTGTCTCAGACGGCGCTGGCAAAAGCCGATGAGTACGATGAAAACAATTTAGGCTATCCTGAACAGGACGGAAGAATGTCAATTCCCATGTATGAGCTTAACCAAAAAGGGCTTCTAAACCTCCCTTTTCAGGAAGCAAAAGCGCATTTCAATAATCTTGTTCATTTGATTCCTGATTATCTGCGAGCCAGAGGAATATTAAAGGAAAAACCGTTGCCGGATATACAGACAAAGCTTGCCGATGAAGCACGGCAGTTTGAAAAGCAGCTTTCCGGCAGATCGAAAAAGGACCTGATAGCCTCAGCGGAAGAAATCTTAAATTTCAATAAAATTAAAGATATTATTGGCAGCAGCGAATTTCCGTTAAGAAATCAGGGGCTGCTGATAGCTGCTCCGAACCTCGTCAAATCTGTTCAAAAGACTTTGCATGAGCTGAACCTTGAAATAAACGAGGAAAATGTGCAGAAGGTATGCGGAAGCTTTGACGAAGCGGTTAAAATTGATAATAAAGTAATTGAAGACGCTTTAAGCGATATTCGCAGTGAGCTGGAACGTACTTTTATTTCAAGAGTAAAAACTGTAGTCATGCAAATAACTATTGACGGTAAAACGCACGATTTGGCTTTGTCAGTGCAGAATTTTGAGAAAATGCTGCTTACTGATGAAATTAAATGTAAGTTTGCAAAAGCATATATGCTTGATTTCCCCGTTCCCGATTATTACGGTCAGGAATATAAGTGGCTTTATGAATCGCTGTTTCTTAAAAGATTCGGTGAAAATGTTCAGGAATACTGGGAGAGGTTCGCTCCGCAGGGCGAAAATGTGCAGCTGCACCTTAAGGCGTTATCAACGGAAATAGCGGTAACTGACAGTTATTCCGATCTGCGGAACATCGCTCAGATAAAAGGCTATTTGCAGTCCGCGTATGAAAAGCCGGAAAGATATATTGAAAGTCTGATGAAATCAGATGAGCTTGAGGCTCATAAGAAAACCATTAATGAAATACAGCAGCTTATAGACCAAGCTGAACAGACTTCGTCTCCGGATAACCTTCAAGCGGACAGGAAACCAGCAATGACAACTGAACCGGCTGAAATAAAAAAATCAGCTATGCGGCAGTCTGATATAGAGTTTGTGAAAAAAGAGGTAAAAAAGCGCAAGCCTACACCCGAGAGCCGTAAAATGCTTAACAAAGCCAGGATAATAACAGCACAGGAGGCTGAAAGCTTATCCGAAACTCTGATAAAAGAACGTATAGAGCGTCCCGGCTCCAACCGCGTTATGTATGTTCTTAATAAACAAAAACCGAATGAGGTTATAAGGCTTTACACAAATTATGATGATAAGACCAAATCCGCGGATATTGTTATACAATCATATGACAGCGATCAATTATACAGCATACATGATATTACCCCTCTGTCTGAATCGGATTTCAAGGACTATTTGGGTCATCTGACTAAGCCTGTGGTTATGACAGAGGCGGCTTACAAAGCCTATAGCGATCAAAGGCTCTTGGAACAAGCAACAAAATTTGAAAAGGAAGTCAATCCTTTTATTCAGAAGGAACCGCTGCCCCAGGAGGCAGTCGAGGTTATAATTTCTGATATAGCGATTGAATCGGTCGATGAGATAATAAATGAAACGATTGAAAATAGAATCGAAGGTGAAATATCAGCTGAAGCGAATGTTTCTGATATTCAGCCGTATCAGGAACGGATTACCGAAGAAATAATTGAAGAAGAAATGGAATTTGAAATAGGGTGATTTTTATGAACAGCATACAATATATAGATCCGGCAAAGCTGAAAAGCTATAGGGATCATATTTTTCCTCTGTACAGCGGAGATCGGCTTGACCGGCTTGTTGAATCTATTAAAACTCTGGGAGTATTAACTCCGATCATAGTTCGCGCGCTGGACTTCAAGGGCAACAGCTATGAAATACTTGCCGGACATAATCGTGTACACGCCTGTCGGATCGCAGGGATTCAGGAAGTGCCGGCGATTGCGGTTATCCCAAAATCCGAGGAAGAAGCAAAGCTGATCGCTATTGAAACAAATATGTGCCAGCGGTCGCTTGAAGAAATACCTGTGTCGGTAAAGGCAAGAGCGATAGCGCAGTGGTACAGCTGCATAAAAGCTCAGGGCATGAGGACAGATCTGCTTGACGAGATAGCACAGCTGGAACGAATTGAACAGCTTGATTATTCTATTCCTGAAGACACAAAAAATTTCACTGAAAATAACGCCGCAAAGCCCGATGAAACCGAGGAAAATTTAACTTCTGTTCAAATTGAACAGAAGTCTGAAGCACGGGAATATATTTCAGAAAAAACAGGTATATCTGCGGCAGAAATCCAGCGCCTGATCCGCATATCAAAGCTGTCCGATCAGCTGCTGGAAAAGGTTGATAATGGCACGATTCCATACACCGCAGCATATGAGCTGTCGTTTGTGCCGGCTGACACTCTTTTTGCTCTTAACATTATATACGACAGTCATAAAACTTTATCAATAACGATCAAAGCAGCTCAGAGGCTGCGTTATGCAACCAAAAACGGAAAGAATATAACTAACGGAAACGAGATTTTAAAAATCATTTCAGGCGACGAAAAATTGAAAAAAGAAAAGCCAATGTCCGTTACGCTGAAACCAAAGTTGCTAACCAAATATTTTGGCGACATAAAGAGTAAAAAATCTGTGACTGAAAAAGTGGAGAAATCACTTGAACTTACTGAGGTTGTAATACCTCAAATACTTCAAAAGCATAATGTTTCCGCTGTTGCTGATTATGATAGCATAGTAACCGAAGCGCTGAATATGTATTTTCAATCAAAAAAATAAATTAGGAGGTACGAAAAATGCTAAAGGACAATGAAATAATCGGCTGGTACAACGGAAAGGCTCTGACAGTCGATGAAAATAACGAGATCAGCTATTATGAAATGCCGGAAGAATACGCGGTCAAAGGAGAGATTCTGAATTGTGATGATCTGAAGCATATATCTGAGCTTCCGGCAGATGAAGTCATAGCGATAATGGATCATCTTGCACAGGAGGCATAGCATGAAGGTCTCAAATGAAAAAAGAATGCAGCATTCCAAGGATATACAGCTTCAGAAAGAAAAACTGCAAAAGGAAATTGAGAATATCGCTCTTAACTATACTGACAGTCCGGAAAAGCTTGCTGAGCTTGCCGAGTTCCGTTCCAGGTTCCATAATTACAGCGTCAGAAACACCATGCTTATTTATGCTCAGAATCCAGCCGCTTCTTTTATCGGAAGCTATGCGCGGTTCAAAGAGCTGGGAAAAGAAATAGCAGTTGAAAACGGCGAGTTTGACGATAAAGGCAATATTCCGTATTTCGGAGTAAAGGCCGGTCAGACGGGTATGAAGATTTTTGTGCCGGCTGAAATAACGTTTATTTGTGTAGATAAAGTCAATAACGAATGGATCAGAATGTCCGAAGCGACAGCACAGCAAAAAAACGCGGCCAAAGCAGGGACGCTTGAAACAAAAACAGGGCTTACGTTCAGGCTGGGAACTGTCTTTGATATTTCTCAGACGGCGATACCGTCAAAGTATTATCCGCAGATTTATTCCATGGGTTACAGCTCAGAGCAGCACGCTGAAATATTTGAGGGACTAAAAGCATATATCGAAAATGAGCTTGACTGTCCGGTAAAAATTGAAATAGATAATTCAATAACGCTTCGCGGCTTCTGCTATACCTCGGAGATAAAGGGTATAGGTTTGAATAACAGGCTGGAGGATACCCAGAGGCTTTCTACTTTATGCCATGAGCTGGGGCATTTTCTTATGCACAGAACAAAAGAAGCCGAAAATAAGCTTTCCGCTCAGCGCGAGGTTGAAGCGGACATATATAACATAATGCTTAATTCTCATTTTGGTATAGAAACAAACGATATACGCAAGGCGCACCTTGCAGGCAGCTATCGTCAATATACAGAGGCTATATCAGAAATGGGGTCAAAGGCAAACGGAGATAAGAACGCCTTTGAAAATCTTGAAACAATTTTTTCAAATGCCGGCAGGGCTTTTAACGAATCAATTCAGGAGATCGACAGCTATGTTAATCTGTATGTGTCTGAAATGAAAGCTGAAACGGCGGAAGAATATTCAATTGAGGCTTGACAACGTATAATTTTTGATACATAATATATACATATAACGCCTCAGTTTTTTGGACGGAGCAAGGCTCCGAATAAAAATCAAGGAGGAAACATTTATGAGTAAGTATATTGAGGCGGCTAATCGGCTCAAGGACGGAATGCCTTTATCGGAGGAAGCGGCAGAGGCGCTGAAAAACGGCGCGGATATTCTGGAAAGCGTACCTGATATATATAAGGTTCCGGCGCTGCTTGCAAAACAGCAAAAAGGCTTTGCGCTGAACAAGATTGAAAAAGAATATCTGAGTATGCAGCTTATGATTTTATCAGATTCGGAAGATGATGAAACTGCTGATGAAGCGGAGGCAAACGATAAGCTTGCTGAAGAACTGCTGAAAGACCGGACGCGTAATTAACTTGTCTGCGTCACTGTAAACTTAATATTTATCCTTAAAGGAAGAACATTTTTGGTGTTCTTCCTTTTTTGTTCGGAGGGAAAGCAATGGAAATAGGAGATATATATTTGGTGAATTTTCACTACGAGGAAAACACGGGAATGGCTAAGCTCAGACCCGCGGTCTGTATTCTTGTTAATTCAGATAATAATGAATTTGCCGGACTTAAGGTAACGTCTAAGGAACGTACATATGACAGGTACAGTATCAGGCTTGCCGAAAGTCAGGCAGCCGGATTGAATTTTCAGTCGTTTGTCCGCTGTAACAAGATCGAGTTCTTTAAACAGTCTGAGGTGATCGCTAAGCTGGGAAATTTGACAGATCGTGATCTGCGGTCCGTTATTATCGGCTTCAATAATTATTATTCAAGACTTTCTGAAATCAACCGGAGCATAATACAATATCAAGCAGAACCGGAGCAGCCTGATCTGGAAATGGAGTGATAAAAATTGAACAGAAACAATTATCCTTTTACTCAGGACGAAATGAAAGCCGCTTATGAAACTTCCGTTTTGGATTTGGCAATGCAGTATGGCTATGAGCTTAAAGCCGAACGCAATGTTTTCCGCGTGAAAAATTATTCAGGAGGGTTATATATCTGGAGCAACGGCTTAGGCTGGTATGAGCATGACACAGGCGAAAAAGGAAACAATGTTGAGTTTCTGATAAAATACTGCGGTATACAAAAGAAAACCGAAGCTATAAAAATGCTGCTTATCTGCGCCAACATCACTCCGTCCAGAGAGCTGCGCATAAACAATGAGCCGCCGAAGCCAAAAGGAGAAATAAAGCTGCCGGAAACTTTTCACGGTACGTTCGGTAATCTCTATTGGTTTCTGATGACTAAGCGCTGCATTGATAAAGACGTGGTATATAAATGCCTTTACGACCGCAGCATATATCAGGATATTCACCGGAATGTAGTTTTCTGCGGTAAGGACAACAGCGGTACTATAAAATATGCGAATGTGCGCGGCACGGTTGAAATTAAAGGCAAAGAGCCGTTTAAAGGAGAGGTTTTAAACAGCGATAAAAAATACGGCTTCAGGATAGACGGTACAAGCGACCGTCTTTTTGTTTTTGAGGCGCCAATCGACGCGATGAGCCATGCAACCTTGTGTAAGCTGTCAGGCCTGGATTGGAAAAATGACACACGGCTCGCGCTTGGCGGCACGTCCGATCTGGCTCTTAAGCAGTATCTTTCCGATAATCCGCGAATCAGACAGATAATTTTTTGCTTGGATAATGACTACTACAAATTTGATAAGAATCTGCACTGCTGGAACAACGTAGGACAAAACGCGATTTTAAAATACGTTGAAATATATAAAAGCAAATATGTAATCGGCCGTTCCAGACCTCCGGTTCCGTACAAAGATTTTAACGAATATCTGACCGGAACACTGCACCCGGAATTTGCGCAGCAGTGCAGAGAAAAGGCTTGTCAATGCTTTATGCAGCACGATTCTCCTGAAAAGATCGAGGAGTTTTTTCCTCAGTCAGCTCAGCCCGAAGCGGTTTCGACAATGGAGGTCTGAACCTTTTTCTTTTCAATTTTTTCAGCTGCGGAGCAGCGCACCGAAAGGGCAAAAATCGAAGTGAAACGAGATTTTTACCCAAAAGGGCAGGAATAGCTGTCATACGACAGCTTAGCACAGCTCGCAGGCAAAGCCTTCGACGCGTCAGACAACTATATATTTTGTCTGACAATTGTATGACAATCATGTAAAGGCGGTTTACTTTACAAAAAAGGAGGATAACATGGACAAAACGCAAAGATACACAGTAAGAGTTCCGGCAGATATGGCTGGAAGATTGGAACAAAAAGCCGCCGCCGAACATATTACCGTATCAGACCTTGTAAGGCGTTACATTGACAAAGGGCTTAATATGGAAGGGTATAAAACAGAGATTGATTTCTTAACTGAAATCATGCAGACGGTTTTATCCGGCATACTTGAACCGCAGGTAGAGAGAATTATTAAGCTGATCATAAAGCTTGGCAAGATTACCGGCGGAAGCTATTATCTTCAGCTCGCTAATCTGTTAAACGAGGATAACAAATCTGACATCGGGGATATATCTGAAATTGTAAACCGCTGTAATCGTTTGGCTATAAAATATATGTCGCAGAAGGACAGCGATGTTGAAAGATTTCTGCTCAATAACACAGAGCTGCTGAAAGAAGCGCTTAGGCTTAAGGATAATCCTTACGGATTCGATTTTAACGCGATAGGCGGCAGTGATGAGTAGCGCCGTTCTCATATATAAGGCGAGAGGATATAACAAGCGGACTGACGGCAACCGAACCGTTAAGAACATGGCTCATGTAGAATACATAGCTACCCGACCGGGAGCGTGGAAAGAGCCTGAACAGGAAAGCGCGCTGTTCGGCAGCTTTAATCAGCAGTTTCTTAACGTTATTTCCGTAGAAGACGGCATGAAGACGATTGCCGAGGTCACGGATAAATATAAGACGACATACCGGGATGTGATCTCATTTACCTCAGAGCAGGCTGCTCATCTTGGACTTAACACTCTTGGGGACTGGAAAAAATACGTCAAGGAACAGGTTCTGGTAATTGCCAAGGAAAGAGGGATAAAGTATGAAAATCTTGAATGGGAAGCGGCAATTCACAATAAGAAGGGACAGCCTCATGCTCACATAGTAATGTGGGACAAATCAAACGCGATCCAGCCTAACAGTTTTGATACAAAGCTATACAAGCAAACCCGCAGAAAGCTGATTCAGAAAACATACAAGCCGGAGTTCCAGGAATTTTTCAAGACGCAGAATGAAGCAAAAAACGTACTTCGAGCCGACAGCAGAGCGATTCTTAAAGAATTTGAGGAATATTTAGCTTCTCAGAGGATAAACACCTGTGACGTAAATGATTATCTTGACGGAACGGTCCAATTTGACGTTTCCGGGTTAAGCAGCTTTGATATTCTCAACACTCCTAACGCGGAGGATATTTTGGTGGAATATCTTCGTGTGAGAATGGTAGTGATGAAGCACAAAGGCCGATTAGCGTACAGGTGTCTGGCGCCGGAGCGTAAAGTCATGGTAGATAATTTTGTGAAGCTGCTGCTTAACAGCAATGATAAGCTAAAAGCGTTGGCTGATAATTTTGTTTCAGCTCATATTGAGGTTTTTAAGTTTTATTCGGCAAAGGACAACGAACTGAAATATGAGGCCGGAAAATATTCAAAAATTGCGGTAAAAATGATAGCAAACGCTCTTTTACAATCAATGAAAGACTATCAGTTTGAAGACTGCCTTCAGGACGGAGAAGCCGGACAGCGGCAGGCGGAGTATATAGCCGGAGGGATACTGGCGGCGTTTGCAAATCTGGCTAGGCTTATAAGGCAGAGCAGCGCGAGAGCTGCGGAATATAACGCTTTGTCTAAAAGCGGCGATCTGTCAAAGGAAGCTATAAAAGAGCTTATAAAGCAAAGAAAGGACAGGGGGTTGGAAATTTGAAAAAAGGCAAAATACCGCTGCTGATCATATTATTCGGGATAGCTTGCGCTATCAGCTTTTTTACGGCTCCGGGCGTTTATCTGTTCATATCCAAGCAAACAGATAAATTTAAAGCTTGTCCTCCGCAAGCTTGTTTTGAGATACTCAAAGCTGAAAAGGACGCTCGGATGCTTTTCATATGTATTGCCGGATTTGCATTGATACTGTGTTACTTTCTGCTGTTTTCAAACACAAAGGACGATTACCGCGCGGAGCTGTACAGCGTTACTCCTGACATTCAGATACCTAAGCCTGTCGGGCAGTATCAGCACGGATCCGCGTGGTTTTTATCCGCCGATAAATTCTGTGAGGATTACCCGATTGTAAAGATCAACTTAAAAGCTCCTGTTTTCCGCTATCTTTTGCAGCATGGAAAACAGGATATAAATGAAGTAAAGAAATACCGCATATCCAATGGAGAACTCAGGCAAAGAAAGCTTTTTCAAAAACTGCCGCACAGAAAGGTATATATTTGTCTTTTAAACAAATATACTCACTCGGAGCTATATCTTAAAAGGCAGGCAAAAATGCTAAAAAGACTAGATACCGAACCGCTGAAAAACACGGGCGGAGGATTAGTTGTCAGTTATAGGAAAAAATGGCATACAGAACTGTTAAATGTTCTGATAAACGATGTTCACTCTATGTGCATAGGCTCAACAGGTTCAGGCAAATCACGATATCTGGTTATACAGTCAATAATATGTCAGCTGCTTGCCGGTGAATCGGTTTTTGTATCCGACATCAAAGGTGAACTTTATCAATATTTATGCAGACTGCTTGAAAGACTGGGCGTAAATGCAATAGTGCTTGATTATCGTGATATGAGTAAATCAATGAGCTATAATTTTTTACAGCCCGTCATTGATAAGCTTAAATCCGGCGATGTGAATAAAGCAATGCAGCTGTGCCGCGATTACGCTACAATGATTGCCGGAAAGAAAAGTGAACAGACAGAGTCTCTTTGGCACGATGGAAAGGTTGCCGTATTGGCTGCCGGAATGATGGCCTGCACCTATGATAATATGGATCATCCTGAAAATCAGAATTTATGCTATGTATATGAGTGGCTTACGCGAATGTGCGCCGAGCGACCAGGGGGAAAGGGACTTCTGCTGAATGAATATCTGAAAGCCGTAGGGGAGGAACATCCTGCGAATCTTATTTTCGCGCAGGCGAAGGTTGCCCCAAGCAAAACAAGAGGCAGCTTTTATACCTCAGCCTGTACGGCGCTTACCGTATTTACTGATCGGCAGCTGTATCACATATGCAGCAAGTCGGATTTTAAGCTTACCGACCTTGCGACAAAAAAGACTGCCATGTTTGTAATACTTCCGGAGAGCAAGACAACTTTTTATCCGCTGGTATCGCTTCTTGTATCTCAGATTTACGAAGCTTTGGACGATTACAGCAACAATGTTCTGGGATCAGGGCGGCTGCCTCGCAGAGTGCACTTTGATCTGGACGAGTTCGGTAATTTTTCGCCATTCCCTGATTTCAACATGAAACTGACGGTAGCCCGTTCAAAGGGTATTATATTCAATCTGTTTCTGCAGAGCTTTGCTCAGATGAAGGAGAATTACAACGATAACATATGCGAAATAATCAAAGGCAACTGTACAAATCAGATATACCTTAAATCTACCGATGATTCCGGCACAAACAAAGCTATATCGGACAGCTTGGGTAAATATACAACATCAAGCTATTCACTCTCATCAAACAGCGGCAAATATAACAGCAGCGGATCTACTTCAATGAATCTGTCTGAACGTAATCTGCTATATCCCGACGAGCTGAAGCGTCTGAAAAGGCCATATATGCTTGTGATCGGTGACAGCGGCTGCAAGATCACAAAGTCGCCAGATCTGAGCAAATGGGCATTTAATAAAATGCTTGGCTTAGGAAACAGAAAGCATAATGAAAAGGTAAGAGCTTTAAGACAAGCTCAGAGACCTAAGCTTCAGGATGTCGATAAGCCGCCAAGCTATACCGGTATGTGGAAGCTAAAAAATTTTACGGATTTTCTTAAAAAGCAAAAAAGATTATAAGGAGAATTAGTTATGAAAGCAATATTGAAAAAAAGATTATTGGCGTTTGCCGCCGTATTAATATCCGCGGTTATATTTGCTCCTTGCGTATTCGCGGCAAACAATACCGGTTTCGGCAGCTCTAAGATAGCTACCGGAACTACGAAACTGATCAATGATGTTTTAACATGGATCCAGATCCTCGCGATACCTTTTGGAACTCTTTTCATAATATATTTTCAGATCAGAAAAGGCGGCGCGGATCAGCAGGATCAGAAGGATTGGCAGAAAAGAACCAATACAGCTATTATATCCACTGTTGCCGCCGAGATCGCAGCAACAATAATTAATTTAATACTGAGCTATTATACATAACATAGGAGTGGATTTTATGAAAATAAAGGTTTCTATCGAGCGAAGCTTTAATAAGCCTGAAATAAAGCTGAAAGCGCTTGCAAGAATTACTATAGATAATGTTTTTACGATTCAAGGCTTCAGGATCATGCCGGGCAGCGATGGACAGCTGAAGGTTCTTATGCCTCAGCAGTCCTATGTGGACAGAAACGGAAAAACACAGTACAGGGATATAGCATACCCGATAACCCCGGAAGCAAGGAGCATAATATGCGGTACTATTCTTAAAGCATATGATTCACATATGCAGAGGGAGGCGGCTGAGAAGAACACTTCGGTTAAAGCACAGAGCAATGTTCTGGATAACAGCGCTGAATTAAAGCCTCAGCTGAATCAGAATTATAATTATCAGGACTGGAACAGCTTGCTGCAACAGGCCGAAGCCGGAACAGAGCCTGATCTGGAAATGGGGTGAGCTTTAAAATGACGACACTGGTTTTAATTGCGGTTTGCGCCTTGTTAGGACTTTTAGCCCCGGTTTTGCTGGAGCAAATTGAGGATAAAGTTCAAGAATTGGCTTCAACTGGATTTTGTGTAGACGAACTAATAAACACAACTACTAATTCGACTGTAACAAGTTCAATTGCTAACGTTTTTGCTTCAATAGGTATATCGCTATTAATGCTTCTCTTTTTGGTAAAGGGCTTTCAGACATATGTTTTATACACGGACGGAGATGCTGAGAGTGATCCGATCAATTTTCTTACCTTATTTGTCAAAGGATTAGTTGTAGCCGTTTGCGGAAATACGATCTTAAGTTGGTTTGCCGATATTGTAATTAATTTGTCGGATTCTGCGCTAACAGCAGTTGAAAATGCATTAGGCAGTGATGCTGTTTGGCAAGGTCTTGTTGACGAATTTGGGGTTTGGACGGAAGATCTAATAGGCGATTTACTTTTTGGATTTATTTTCGTAGCTATATTTGCGGTTCTTTTCTGGATACTTTATTTCAAATGCCTTAGCAATGGAATAGAACTTTGGATTTTAAAAATTGCATTGCCTATATGCTCAATAGGACTTATCAACTCAGATAAAGGTATATTTAAAAACTATGTTATGAGTGTTTCAAAGGTTATGGTGACAATACTTGTACAGATAACACTTACACAACTTGGTTTTTCAATTTTGATAGCAGGTGACAATAACGATAATCTTTTTCTTGGCAGCGTTTTAGGAATTGCTTGTTTGATAACCGCTTTAAGAAGTCCTAAAATGCTAGGTGAGTTTATGATCCCTTCACAAGGCGGAGGAAATTTATTGATGAAAGCGTATTATTCAAGCAGTATGATTCGCAGCGTAAGAGGTTCGTTTAAAAGGTTTTTCAGGAAATAAGGTGTGCGTATGACTATATCAAGTATCATAAACGGGCTGTTAGTTTTAATTCCGCTCGGCGGCTCCCTGAGGATAGCGATACTTGCCGTATCTCTGATAAGCAATCAGGACGAAGAAAAAGCTATAAAGGGTAAGATATTCAATACGATAAAATTCGTTGTTATAGCGTCCTGCGTGGGCATAATAAAGGATCTTGTCCTGCGTTACTATAACTGAAGGGGGTGTAAAGATTTGAATGAAAATAAATGCTATTTTCCGGTCGACGTATCTATTGAAAAGGAATATACTCCCGGATTAGGCAAAAAGGAAATGCGAGGAACTGTTAAGGGAAGCTTTGCCGTGCTGGTTCTGTCGATTATATTTTATATGTCATTTAGTAATCTGCTGTCTTCTATGATAATGTTTACTGTAGGTTCAATAGGCTGCGGAATGTTTTGTATACGGAATCATGAAACCAACATATCCATTGTTGACGAGATTAAAAATCTTGTTTCTTACATAAAAGCTCAGAAGGTTTTTCTTTTTCAATATTCAGACGAATGGAGAGAACTGAATGAAAACGATAATTGACGGGTTTAAATATGATACGGAAACGGCAGTATTGGTTATGTCGTACTTACTGAACAAATATGAAAAAGGCGAGCTGTACCGTAACCGCAAATACAAGTTTTTCAGTCTGAATATGCTGCAGAAGGAAAATGATTCTGAAAAAGAGCTTAAATATGATTACAAGATCATACCCTTAACAAAGCAGCAGGCAATGGAGCTGCTTATTAACTATGAGAAAATTGATGAATATGAAAAGCTGTTCGGTGAAATTCCCGAAGCGGAGGGAGAAGACTTTATTCCGGAGTCTGAAGAAGATAATGTGCTTACAGCTGAGAATGAATATATAACGGCGGAGATCCCGGAACCTGCCGAAATTGACAAAGCTGACAAAGCTGTTCCTGCCATAGAAAAGAGAACAAGACCTCTGCACAGAGTTCAGAAAAAGCTTCTTGCAGCCTGTGAAGATAACGATATAAAAACTGGTCAGGCTTGCATTACCTGCGGAGCTGTACCCGGCGCTGCACATATCAGAAAAGCAATTCTTTACGCTTCAAAGGATATACTCCGTCTGATTCTTGCTGATTTTCCTGACTTGAAAATAAGCAAAAAGGAAATACGTCTTGCGGTTCTAAAAGGCGATACTGAAATTTTTAAGCTGATTATTGAAAAAAGGCCGGATCTGGCACAGTATGCTTTGAAAATAAGCAAAAAATATCTTATCGTTCCAATAGTCGAGTATTTAGATCAAAGTGTAAATTTTAGGTAAATAGATTAACGGCGGCTTTCAGTTTTCAGATAAAATATTATATTATTGTCAATTTATACAATTATCTCGCTCCTCTTTTATTTATTACCTACAAATTTATAATTCAATTTTAATAATTTGTTTCGGGTAAAACTTATCTTATTTTTGACAATTTAGCTCCCGTATTTTAAAATATTTATTGGACTTTAATTACGGAGGCTTTACATTGAACAGCAGCAAATACAAATCAAATATCAGATCCTTTAACGAATCCGATTCATGGAATACCAGCAGATACATAGTCTACTCCTGCAAACGGCGGAGCAGCTACCGCTGTAAATTTGATCCGGGTACTGAAGCGGTACTCAGGACAGACAATCTTATGCAGGCTCTCGCGTACATAAAGAAAAATTCCGATCGGATAAATCACTACAAGCTGTACGACAGAAAGCTTGTGACCTTTGACCGCAAAAGGATCATGAGGGCAGCTATGCTGGAGGAAGAGGAGCGATAAGTCAGAATAAGCGCTTTGCATTACTGCAAGGTGCTTTTTGATTGTATATAATATGATATAATACAATGGAGGAAAAATTGAAATATATACCTATTATACTTTCAGAAGTATGCATAATTATTTACTATTTCTTTAGATTTGGAGAAGGTTTCATGTCAGATACTATAATAAGCATAATTCTTGCAGCTGCTGCCATCCTTGGTCCAATTGTGACTATAATTATATCAAAAATAAGTTTATCTCAAAAATTGGGTAGTTTTGATGATAAATCTTTAAAATCAGTTATAGACGATGACTTAATCAAAGGCGCTATCGGATTTTATGGAGGGGAAACAAGTAAATCGCTTTCAGAGCAACACGAAAAAATAATTGATGAGCTTACTAGACGAGAAAAAATGCTCAGCAAAAAGATAAAAACATTAAATGCTAATTCCAAAGAGATATATAAAACTGCTGAAGCTGTTAATTTCATTTTAGAAGATTGGGTAAATATAAAGAGTGAACATACAATGCTTTTAAATAAAGTGAACGAATTAACCCAACGCTTAAATAATGAAAAAGAGAAAAATGTTGACCTGGTAAAATGTCTAGGAAATATTAAACAAGAAAACGCTTCTCTTTGTAAAGAAAATGAATTACTACGAGAAATGAATTCGGTTGCACATAGTCCCGATCCATATTTAAATTTTCTGGAAGAAATAGAAGGGGGCGATAGAGAAGAAACTGACGAAGATGAATTAGAGCTATAAAGCTACGGCACTTTGTAATTACTGCAAAGTGCCTTTGTTATATCACAAGTAAGCGATAAGCAGTCCGTCAAAACGTACTGATTCTGGAAAATTTATGTTGACAATCCTCGGAAACGATAGTATAATAAAATTGAAAAAGAAAACAAATTATAGGAGGAAAATACAATGAAAACAACATTGAAGCTTACAGCAGCGGTTTTATCGCTTACAATGATTATTTCATCATTAACGTCTTGCGGTTCTGTAGACGATACAGCTGACGTTAAGATAACAACTACGACAACTACCACAACCGCCGTTTCCTCAAAAGACGAGTGGCAGCCTGAATTAATCACTTCGGCTCAGACTACTGCCGTCTCATCGGCGGCAACTACGACTACTACAAAGAAAGCCGAAACTACAAAAAAGAAAACCACGACCTCTAAAGAGAAATCGGAGAAAACCACTACAACGAAAAAAGCCGTTACCACGGCCCAGAATAATGGCGGAGGTAACAGCAATTCAGGTGGAGGTAATTCCAGCGGTAATACTTACACTCAGACGCCGACTACAGTTCAAACTCAGCCGAACAGCGATAACGGCGGTAATGGAAATACCATGACAGCGCAGAAAACTACGACTGCAAAGAAAACTACAACAGCAAAGCAGACTACGACTAAAAAGAAAACAACCACCACAGCTGCGGCGGCTAAGCTTACTCAGTCGGACATTGATAAGCTTGTGAAGGAAATGCAGGAGTATTCTAATAGTAAAGTCAAGGATAGAATTGTTAAGGAGATTGAAGAAAATAAGGATTTGTTGCCTGAGGGATATTCTTGGGAAGATTATCTTCAAAAACGTTATGGGCATACCCCTTCCAACAGCTCGTATGACCCTTCTGAAACTTATCATTCAGCATATTTGACCTATGGAGAGGCTAAAAAAAGATTAATAAATGCAATAGATGATCAATATCTAGCTCATCCAGACTCACATATTGTAGTTTATGCTGCAAAAAGGGCAAATGAAAAGGGTGACTACTGGGAGATATATATGTTAAGATAACACTTGACAAACCAAATCAGATATGATATATTTAAAGTAGAAAAAGGAGCATACCGATAGACGGTTGCCCTTGTTGCCTTAAAGTTAAATAACCGTCAGGTTTCTCAGGCGCTGGCGGTTATTTTCTTTTATTACTAAAAAGAAGATAGCAGAGGGAAACTACGCTTAATATGATTCCGACAAATTGGAACAGTTCAGTATATGTAACCATGACTATCACCTCCCTCCTAAGAGTGAGGACAACCGCCTACCGTTTTTGGTATGCTCCGTAATTAATATATCATAAAAAGTGAATATTGTCAATATTAAGAACGTCTTGAAGTTTTCAGGCGTTCTTTTTTGTTTTAAATAATCTCCGCAAGGAGTTGACATAGATAAAATCAAATATGAAAGGAAAAGTGAAAGAAAATGCAGAAATTAAAAAAAGCAAAAGCGACTTATTCGCCATTGGCGAATAAGTTATGGGTTATGCTTATGTCAATCGTTATGACCGTTTTCATGTTATCGGAAGGAATAACGGCATTTGCGGCAGTAACTACAGACGAAGCGTACGCCATATCGGTTCAAGCTCAGACGCAGAGTGATAACGACGGTAAAACGACAACGGACAAAACCTACGCCTTATCCGGCGGCTGGGGTTATGACTTCCGTAACTCGGGTTTGCCTAACGCATACGACCCTCTTACACAGGCAAACACAAATAACCAGTTTCGCTATCAGTGGGCAAATAACTTTTACTACTTCAAGAACGCCGAGGGAAAGTTTTGTTACTGCGTTCAGCTGGGTACTGTTAATGTTGACGGCACTACCATGGAAGAACTGGATTTAGAAAATAATGCAAATAAATATTATCCTGATTCAACACAACTGCGTAATTTACGTTATGCAACTATTTACGCATACAAAGGCACCTGCAAATACGGCTACAGCTGGGAAGTTGAGCTTGTAGCTTCTCAGGCTCTGAGCTGGTCAATTAGCGGAAAGTATTTTGACAGTTCCACAACAACTCTTTCAGCTAATGAAAATACGCTGCTTAAATGTATTAAAGCTCCAACCGCCGCACTTTGGAATGATATGAAAGAGTGTTATAAAAAAATGAAAGCCGACGTATTGGATCATGGCAGTTATCCGAAAGGAACGGTTGACAATGATTCAACTTTAAGTTTAATAAAAGCAACATATGAACTGAAATACAACAAATCAACCTGCCGCTGGGAAACAACGATCATCATGGACAGCGCTCTTTCACAATTCAAGCTGCCAAGCGTAAGCGGAGTGACATTTACAAGAAGCGGTTCAAAGCTGAAGATCTCCGCAACCGAAGCCGGCAGAAAGATTGTTGAAGATCAGATCCTTTCTCTGACTAAGACAAAAGCAAAGTACGCAAACAAAATCGAGGAATGTACGCCTGTTTTCCTTGCAGTGAAGAACCCAAACAACTCATCTCAGGCAAAGATTTCTTACACTATGAAAGATGACCCTATTCAGGCATATTTCAAGCTTACTTCCGCAACGGGAAATCTGAAGCTAAACAAACAGCTTCTTACTGCAAGCGGACAGAAAGTCAACGGCACAGCCGAACAGTATAACAGTATCCTATTCCAGTTATCTTTCCTGGATTCAGATAATACAAGACGCTATCTGACTTCAACAAAGGATTCAGACGAAGCATATACATACGCCAACACTACAACAGACAGCAGCAGCTCGGCAAGTCTTTACAGGGTCGGAGCAGACGGAACGCTTCAGATAAAAGGACTTCCTGCCGGAACGTTCAATCTTTCCGAGTACAAAACAGCAGACGGCTTTAAGCTTGCCGGAGACGTTCATGTTACAGTCAATGCGGATAAAACAACAAGCCTAACCGTTAAAAACAGCGGAACAGGCTCGCATATAGACGTATATAAATCAGCTCAGGACTGGAACGGCTCGGAGATTGAAGACACCGCGCTGCTTGAAAAGATCTATTCAGCAACGAAGTTCAGAGCGTATGTAATAGACAACGGAGTAAAGAAGTACATTACCGCCGAACCAGACACACAGACAGGAACAGAACATTCAAGTGAGAGATATTTTATCGCAAATTACACAGGTCTTACCGATAATGTGGACAATGCTGCCGTTCTTAGCCTGTATTCCGATTATGACGGCTATTACAATACAAACAACTACAGCTTTTTCGGAACGGCAAGGCTTAGAAATGTACCTGAGGAATTATCAAGAATATATTTTGAGGAAATACAAAGCTATGACAGCTTTGGCTTCTACAACGGAAATATAAAGTTATCGCAGAATAAAAATGACGTAAACTTTGTTAATCAGGCGTATCACTTCCGTGCCGGATTCAATAAATATATTTCAGGTACAGAAACTTTTCTTTCTGACGGAGTATTCGGACTTTACGCTTCCGAGGACGTGTATTTCAATGATACGCTGATATATTCGGCAGGACAGGAAATCGAACATATTAATTCAAGTGGTTCTACAACATATTTTAATACTACATTACCCGGCTGGGGAGCATATTACATTCAGGAAATTGAGGCTCCTTCTGGCTACGTTAAAGACGATACCATGTATGAGGTAAAGGCAAATATGCCTGTACAGCTTACAAGCTCAAGACTTTCAGACGTTGTGCTGAATATTGAAAACGAGGAAATAAAGTTTGCTGTTTCAAAGCAGGACGCATACGGAGCAGAAATTTCAGGTGCTCAAATGCAGCTTATTGACGAAACAGGCGGCGTTGTTGAAGAATGGACGTCTGCCGAAACAGAGCATATTGTTTCAGGACTTGCCGCCGGAAACTATACCTTGCATGAATACTACGCACCGTCGGGCTACTGCATAGCTACCGATATTTCCGTTACTATCGACGAATACGGTAAAATATTCGCCGATAACACCGAAGTAACGGCAGTATCAAACGACGGTCTGCCGCTTGTCGTTATGATAGACGAAGCCACAAAGGTTGAGATTTCAAAGAAAGACATTACTTGTGATGATGAGTTGCCAGGAGCTGCCCTTCAGGTGATTGATCGGGACGGAAACATTGTAGACGAATGGGTATCAGGAAACGAAGCGCACTATATCGAAGGCGTTCTGATTGCCGGAGAAACTTATACGCTCAAGGAAACTATCGCGCCTAACGGCTATGCGCTGACAAGCGACATAGAGTTTACTGTAAATGCAGACGGCAGCGTTACTTATGTTGTCATGTACAATTCAGACGCTACAGGAACAGTACAGATTCAGAAGCGCACCGAAGGAATGATGAATGTGGAGGGTATCACATTGGTTCTTTCCGGCGTTTCTGATTCTGGTCATGAGGTAAAGCTTACCGCTGTTACCGACAAAGACGGATTTGCTGCTTTCACGGCTGTTCCGGTAGGAACATACACTGTAACTGAAGACGCTGATACTGTTCCGATCGCATACATGGTTGCCGATCCGATAAAGGTTACGGTTTATGAAGCTGAAACTGTAAACGCTGAGATCTATAACGTTGAGAAAAGCGGAACGATTGAGATCAACAAGACAACCGAGGGTATGACGAATCTTCAAGGCATAGAGTTTATTCTTTCCGGCACATCTGATTCCGGTAGAGATATTAAAATAACGGCTGTGACAGATAAGAACGGAATAGCCACATTTACAAGCGTTCCAATCGGAACTTACTCAATTACCGAAAATGAAAAAACTGTACCGTATGCTTACTTAACTGCCGAGCCGCAGGAGGTAAGCGTTTTTTATGCGGAAACCACGACGGTTGAGATAAACAACGAGGAAAAGACAGGTTCGATCCAGATTCAGAAGACTACTGAGGGTATGACCGATCTTGAGGGTATAGAGTTTATTCTTTCCGGCACATCTGATTCTGGCAGAGAGATCATGCTCACAGCTGTGACCGACAAGGACGGAAAAGCCACATTTACAAGTATTCCAATCGGAACCTACACTATCACCGAAAACGGCGATACTGTTCCGGTCGGCTATATGGTTGCAGACGATCAGACTGTTCAGGTGTTCTATGCTGAAACTACAAATGTTGTAGTAAATAATGAGAAGATTCCTGAGACGCCTTCTGTTCCTGACACACCTCCGGCAACCGGATCCGCGGCTGTAGGTATTCCGGCAATACTGCTTCTCGGTGGATTTATGCTTTCGCTCAAAAGAAAAAATGAAAAGTAAATATTAAGATAAAATTCGGAGCCTGGCACGTTTGTGACAGGCTCTGAGTTTTGAAATAGTAATTCGTTTATCAAGATTAAAACTGACATCTCCAACTATAAGGAGGAAAAGAATAAAAATGAAAAAAATAATTACTTTAATTATAGTAATAATACTTCTGATTTTCATATGTAGTATTATCTTGTCAACTTTTCATATAAAAGATTTTACTCTTATGGGTTATGAAAATAATTCTATTGTAACATCAATTGCAAAATATTTAGTAGAATTTATTATGATTTTTGCAATAGTGATATACGCCATATACACACTTTTATGGTGCATTAGGATGTATGTAATAATCAACAGTAAGAATAAACATAAGCTAAAAAAATACTTAATTTATGCTTTATGCCAAGTAGGTATCTTTATTATTGCTGTTTACCATCTTGGACTTTATTATGGGTTAATAGTTTCACATATTATTACATTCAATATCACAACACTAATCTCGTTATACTCACCGTCATTAAAGTTACCAAACATGATTTGCGAATTACGAGATTGGGCGGATGGGGATAATGATAATAATCAATAAATTTGACATTATTATTGCAGCAACAGAAGCCAAAAACAATAGAGCTTTCTTATTTTTGGACTTTGTGATAGAATAATTATATATGGCGTTAGGTAATTTGGTTGTCATTTTACAAGCAACATCTATTAACAGCATTAGCATCCACAAAATAGAAGAAATGCATTGCATTACTGCATATACAGTATATTTTAAATTGCTAATATCAAGAATATTAGCGTTATCTAGAAATTCAATGTATTTGCTCGTTGTGCCAAACGGAAAAACAAAAAATATAATAGAAACAATAAAAGTCAAAACAAACCAGATATCAGATTTGCTTTTTAATATTATTTTATATCTATCTTTGGGGAATCCGATGTACAATGAGAATAAAATCATCATAATCAATAAAATCATAGAATGATATTTTACAAATACATATCCTAGTATACCGATCAAAATTAGCATATACACAATCGATACATCCGTATCTGCATTGCTTTTAGTCTTTTCATTATTTGATATAATCACGGTAGTATTATTACTATTATGTTGAATGTTACTGCCAATTTGATAATTACTATTATTTTGATAATTACTATTATTTTGATAATTACTATTATTTTGATAGTTACTATTTTCTTGTGATATATAAGTATTGTAACTTTGTACCTTTTGTATTTTGTGTTTGTTCACTTCCCTTTTATGAGAAGCTTCTCTCTTATTGGGGAGATAATGCAACACTACTGGAACAACCATACCGCTTAACAAAGAAATAACTAAATTTAAAATGCTTATTGTCATAAAGCAACCATCCTTTCACTATTTTTAGCAATTATAGCATATATAAAGGATGTTGTCAATCAATTTAAATAAATGTAGAAATTTGTATTTATAAATCAAATTATTTTATATTGTAATTTTTATTCGGAAAGAAACAAAGGAGTGATAACGTGAAATGAAAGACCCTAACAAACTGTATTCAGCCCTCGACACAAGTGGTTCAATTCTTTAGATGATTTTCACAAGCCGACCGATAAAGAAGCAAGGGAAAGACATATTGTCGAAAAGGCTATGTTAATGTCTGATGATGATTTTGAAAAGTTTGTTGAAAGACTGACAAAAGCAGTAAGCAACGAATTCAATCACTAGCGAGATTTTAAATGAAATTACTGAAAACAACGCTAAATATTATGTCAAAAAGCTTTGCTTATGCAAGGCTTTTTTATATATCAATTTTTAAATTTATGGAGGTTAAAATTATGAAATCAACAGGAATTGTAAGAAAAGTAGACGAGCTGGGCAGGATAGTGCTGCCTATCGAGCTGAGAAGAACATTCGACTTGAATCCGTGTGATCCAGTTGAAATCTACACAAACGGCGATATGATCGTACTCAAAAAGTTTCAGCGCACCTGCATATTCTGCAACAGCGCTGAGGACGTAATAGAGTACAAGGACAAGACTGTCTGCTCCGAGTGTATGGCTGAGCTGATGGGGAAGGAGGACAAAAATGATCAACAGAGTAATTCTAATGGGACGTATTACAAATGAGCTTGAACTCCGAAAAACTTCTAACGGGTTTTCAGTGCTCACCTTTACCGTCGCGGTTCAGAGAAATTACGCAAAACAAAATGAAGACCATCAGACCGACTTTATAAACTGTGTAGCATGGCGGCAGCAGGCGGACTTTATTGGCAAGTATTTTGCAAAAGGCAGAATGATAGCCATTGAAGGACAACTCAGGACGAGAACCTACGATGATAAAAAAGGCACAAGGCATTATGTTACAGAGGTTTTTGTAGATAATACGTCTTTCACAGGAGAACCAAAACCCCAGGGACAAGACGGTCATCAGAGCAGACCTCCGCAAAATGAGCTTCCACCTCCTGACGATCCGCTTAATACGGGGAATTTTGAGGAATATGATTTGATAAGCGACGGCGGAGTACCATTTTAATTTTGAAAAGGAAAAGAAAGCTATGGATAATACAATAATATCTGTTGTTATGCTGGGCGTATGTCTTTTGATATACGCCTCATACATTGTGTACAATAAAATAATCGTGCCGCGTCGCGCATCAAAGGAAGAAACAGCAAGAAAAATGTCCGCAAATACATGGACAAACGTCATAGATATAGACGATGCTATTTATACAAGAGACGGATATATAATCTCCGTTTTCAGAATATCCCCGGTAAATACCGAGCTGATGACAAAGCGTGAAAAGGCGGAGTTTGTAAAAATTGTTTCCGGCTCGCTGTCGTCGATCAGAACTCCGTATAAGCTTCTTGCAGTTCCGCAGCCGTTCGATGTTCAGCCGTATCTAGATAATCTCAACGAGCAGAAAAGAACCGGGTCTAATGTACGAAAGCTGATAATATCAGATGAAATAAACTATATGAACAGCATGGCGGCTTCCGGAACAATGGTTGAAAAGAAATTCTACATAGTAACCTGGAGCAAGGCAGAGGACGACTATGTTAAAGAACGAGAGGATTTTATCACGCACTGGAATGACAGCAGGAAGCTCGAGACACAGCTGCTCAGCCGTCAGGAAATCATACAGCTTTGCAATTTGATTTTTAATCCGGCTGTCAAGGACGAGATTTACGACGACCCCGCGTTCGCGCTGCCGAGAATCAGAAAATAGCAGGAGGTAATAAGCTTGAAAAAGAAAAACACTTCAGCAGATAAACAGATAAATAATTCTGTAGTGAACGTCATATCCCCTCAGTCATTATTCAATAACATAAAGGATATTGAAATATCAGGGTATAAGGCGGAGGGATATTTTGTGAGTAAATATCCCGGCAGGCTTGACTACGACTGGCTTACCAGAATCGTTAATATGGAAAACTCCATTGTCAGCATAGGAGTTTCACCGGTCGACGAAGCGGAATTTTTAGACGCGCTTAACAGAAACATAATCAACAAGGAAAATGAAGCTGAAGAAAACAATAATCCTCTTAAGCAGCAAAGAGCTGAAACTGCCGCAAATGACAGCAGAAAGCTAATGCAGGAAATTGACAACGAGGGTATCTCAGTATGCCAAATGGGGATAAACTTTCTTACGGTTGCTCCAAACGATAAGGAGCTGCAGAGAGCTTCAAGACGTGCAAAATCAATTCTGTCCGGTATGGGCATAAAGACCAGACTTGCCTCAAGAAGACAAGATAAAATACTTAAGCAATGCGTTCCCACCTATACTTTAGATCCGGAGGTAAATCAGATAAGCAACAGAATAGTGCCACTGACAACGCTTATCGGCGGTTTTCCTTTCAGCTCGTCCGGCTTCTCCGATGTAAACGGAGACTATTTTGCTAAATCTCTGGACAACAATATTATGATGATCGACTTCTGGTACAGAGGCGGCGACCGCACAAATTCAAATATGGTTATAATGGGACAGGCGGGTCAAGGCAAATCGGCTTTTGTCAAGGCGTTTGCGATAATTCAGTTTAAAAACGGAGTAAAGCAGATTTTTATTGATCCTGACGCGGAATATGTTGAGCTTGCTCATAATCTCGGCGGAGCGGTCATTAATCTGGGCGGAGGCGGCAATACAAGGATAAATCCGCTTGAAATACGTCCGGCGCCGAAGGACGAAGAAAAAGAGCTGAACAGATTATACATAGACGATGGAAACGGCATGGGAGATCTTGCGCTTCATATTAAGACCCTCGAAATTTTCTTTTCAATGTATCTTCCTGATTTAACTATGATACAGAAGTCATTATTGAAAAAAACAATAATCGAGCTGTACAGTCAGTTTGATATAACCTGGGAAACAGACGTTACAAAGCTGTCGCATACTGATTTTCCGATTTTTTCAGATCTCTATAGGCTGCTAAAGCAGAAGCTGGAGGAAAGCGGCGGCGATAAAGATTATCGGGAGCTTGTAGAGCTGCTTACAGATATATCCGAAGGCTCGGACAACTTTATATGGAACGGTCACACGACGCTCGATACAGAAGCTGATATTATCGTACTGAACACCAAAGCGCTTCAGACAACGCCGGACACAGTTAAGCGGACTCAGTATTTTAACATACTGACCTGGTGCTGGGAGCAGATGACTAAAGACAGAGAAACTAAAGTATTACTCTATGAAGACGAGGCTTATCTGTCTATTGACCGCAGCGTTCCTCAGTCGCTTGCCTGGCACAGAAACTCCATTAAGCAGGACAGGAAATACGAGGCCGGAATAGTTATCATATCCCACAGCGTTGTTGATTTTCTTGATCCTGATATTAAGCTGTACGGACAGGCAATGCTTGATATACCTTGCTACAAAGTGCTTTTCGGCACAGACGGACAGAATCTGCTGGAGCTGAAGCAGCTTTACAACCTTACCGAAGCCGAGGAAGAATTATTATTGAAGAAGAAAAGAGGTCAGGCGCTCTTTTTTGCAGGCTCCAAACGTTTGGGAGTGCGCTTTGAGATTCCTGACTATAAGCTGGAAATGATGGGGACGGCAGGAGGCAGATAATAATGACTAAATATCTGCTGCTCATGAAATTAATCCAGCAGGATAACGGTCACGCCGGAAGAAACGCTGCAATCGCAGTCATAGCTTTGATAATGCTGTTTCCTCTTTTTATAATTATACTTATAGCGACCGCTTTATCTATGCCGGCTGAATGGATCAAAGAACATCTGCTGCTTGAAGGCACTCCGGCGGAGGAGCTGTATATCATACAGCAGATACGTCCCGATCTTATACAGCAGGATCAGACTGTTCTTGAAGGCTATGATTTCGGTATGCCTATTAACCGGACAATACAGCATTACTTTGGTGATGAAGTAAACGGACGGACGCTTGATTATCTTACCTACAACTGCGACGGCGATAATCTTTACGCCATCGCTGACGGAGAGGTAGTCGAGGTTGATTCGTCCGAAGCGCTTGGAGGCTGGTATATTGTCGTTGAACACGAAGCGCCTGTGGACGACGAGGCAAATTGGTATTTATACAGTAAATACTGGGCTGTGGACATGGAGGCTGAACACGTTGAAGCCGGAGACAGTGTAGAACAGGGAGAAATAATCGGTCACGCTCTTACGGCTGACGTGGATCATGCTACTATGATCTTCTGCTTTCAGATGTATGGCGATTCCGATTATGAGCCTGTTGATCCTTTGCCTTACATAGGCGAGAAAGAGTTTGATGAGGAAATTATTAAGCACCATTGGGATAATGTTGTTATTGTCGGGAATGCAAAGTGATTTAACATTGAAAATAGGAGATAATTTAAATGCAAACATACGCTATAGTTGATATACAGTTTCAAAAAAAGCTGCAAAGCTGTGCCGGCGGCGACATAGAAATTAAAACAGTCAGAAACAGCTATTCTTTTCAAACCTTTCTCAAAAAGGATATGCAGCTGCACAAACACTGCAAAAGAATAATTCTTCAGCGAAGCTGCATTTCAGAAAGCGATGAAGATTTGTCGGAGCTGGCGGAGCAGTTTTTAATTATATATAAGGATACGTCCATCATTTTTATATATCCGGGAGCAAAAACACGCTCTGCCGATTTTCTGAAAGCAATATTAAAGCTTGACATATTGAATATAGTTACTGCTGAAGACGAGCAGGAGCAATGCAGAGAGCTTGAGCGTTGTTTGACTGAAGGCATGGACGCATTAGGCTGGATCAGGCTGTTTCCTGAGCTTGTCAGCGGCAGCGATGAAAGTAACGAACACAAAAATATTGAAAAGAAAAAGCTTCTGCTGCGCTTCGACAAAAAATACAGCGTTTTGATCTGCGCCAGTATATTGCTGGTCTTTGCCGGAATCTTTACTGTGTTTCTGTTTTCAAATCGGACCGATAACAACGATTCAGTAGCAGCTGAAACTTATGCCGGAACTAAGCAAACGACGTTTTCCGACACAGAAACATGGCAGCCTGAGCTTGTTGCCACCGCAGCTCAAACTACGACAACCTCATCGGCAGCGACTACAACGACTGCTTCAAAGACCTCCTCAACGAAAAAAGCGGTAACGACCGTTAAAAAGAAAACTGAAAAAGCGGAAACTACAAAAAAGACGGTTTCCGCTCAGAGTAGCAATAAAATAAATACTGTCAGAACAGCTTCCAAGCCTGTGATCACGACGACAACGACTACCGCTGCAAAAACCGCCGCAGCGACGACTAGAAAAACAGTGATAAACGTAACAGGTATAAGTCTGAATACAGGATATACTGCAAATAACGTTATATTACCCGTCAATAAGTCTGTAAGCATATCGGCTGTAATATCACCGGATAATGCCGATAACAAAAGTGTGTCATGGTCGAGTAACCATCCCGATATAGCAGTTGTAGACAGCAGCGGCAGAATCACTGCTAAAAGCAAAGGCAAAGCTATTATTACCGCCACATCTCAGGACGGAAGCTTGTCTGCTTCCTGTATGGTGACTGTACAATAATAAAAAATTCGGCTGTTTCCTCCCACCGAAACAGCCGATCAGTTTTTGAAGACATACATATGGTTCACCAAACCGTCTTACATTTCTCAGCTTCCGTTCAGGGAGCTTTTTTTGTAATTATGGCGCTATAAAAAACAAACACCCATTTTTTTACTTAAAGAAATGAAAGAAAAAGTACATCTCTTAACCTCTTAAATAATAGCATATTTTTTGCAAAACGTCAACTATATCAGCTATATTTAACAAAAAGTTTACTTGTGATATGAAAGGAATAAAAGTAATGAAACGGTATTATAAGGTACCTAACGTGATGTTTGAGCTTAAGCTGTCCGCTTCAGCTTTTGTTATATACGTTCTTATTACTAACAGATTTTATTTTACAGGCACAGTTAAAATAAAGCTTCATACCTTATCCGCTCATACAGGTTTTTGTGTAAACACCGTTCAGACTGCCATTAAGGAGCTGCACAGCAAAGATCTTCTGAAGGTGATACCGCGCTTTAAAAACGGGCGCAGAACCACAAATGAATACATCTTAAATCGCTTGCAGGGAAATTTCAGCAGAATAGACCGCAGGCTTTTTTATTTTATACTCAGTAAAGCGGGTAAGTCTGCTTTGATGGTTTACTGCGCTGTTAATCACTGCGCTAATACAAGCGGCCGCGCCTTCCCTTCGTACAATCAAATCAGCTCTCTCACAGGGCTTTCAAGGGCTACCTGCATATCGAAAGTCAAGCTGTTAGGAGAACTGGGAACACTTGCAAGGGAGCATTATGTCTGCACTGCAGGCGACTACGGACATAACAACTATGTTACGGTTAGCCTTAAGCTGAGATTTTTTCTTTTCAATATTATTCTATCTTCTTACCGCAAGGCAAAGGAAAAGGCGGCGCGTCTGCATATGCTGCTGAAGCTACGGTGTGCCGGCTTCGGTCATACACGGGGTGGTATAAATTTTGATAAGCATATTAAAAACCCACCTAAGTACTTAAATATTGAAAAGAACAGTATTTTACATACTTTTACAAAGATAAGCGATACAATACATGATAATTTGCAAAAATTCTGTTTGCAGCTTCGATCGGGATTTATGAAGCTTCTGAACGTGCTGCGAAGCTGAAGCTGCCTTGGATCCGGCACGGAGCGTGCTTTTTCTTTCAAAATTTTAGGTAAAAAATAGTATAAAAATTTAGAAATTTGTTGTAATGAATTTATTGGTATTGATTTTATCTTTTTTTGTTATATAATAGATAATAATAGATAATTATAAATATTATAGTGAAAAAGGGTATTATTATGAGCTTTGAAACTATATTCAAAGAAAAGATTGAATTAGAAAAATTGGTCGTTGCGCTTACTCGTGAAAATATGGAGCTGAAGCAGCGGTATAACTGCGGTTCAGGGACTGATCAATTGTTTGCAGATTGGATATTAGATTGGTAAAAAAAATCACAAATCAAAATAAAAAACAATACCTATGCTGCTTATGAAATTCAAGTCACTAAGCATATAGAGCCTTATTTTCGCAATCATAAAGTTTTGATAGGGCAGATCACTCCGAAATTACTTGAAGAATACTATACAGATAAACTTCGTGAAGGGCTTAGCGGCAGAACAATTAGAAAGCATGCTTCTAACATTTGTGCGGCACTTGATGACGCTGTTAAGAATAAAATAATTGCAGTTAACCCTTGTATGGTTGCTGATAAACCTTCTATTGAACGTTTTTCAGGTAATATGCTAGATGAAGCTCAGCTGTATGAAGTCTTTTCTCAAACCAGAAACAGCAGGATACATATCCCGGTTGTTATTGCAGCTTTTTTAGGTTTACGCAGAAGTGAAGTTCTTGGGCTTCGCTGGAGTGCAATTGACTTTGAGCATAAAGTAATCCATATTTCACATACAGTAGTGAAAGTCAAGAAAGGACTGCAATTTTCAGATTTACCAAAAACTAAATCAAGCCGCCGAACCCTACCTTGTCCAGAGCAGCTTTTATATTTTCTTCAAAAGGTAAAAAAATCTCAAGTGATAAGTTATATTAAGAATCAAAAAACATATTGCCGACGTTATTTGCAGTATGTTTGTGTCGACGAATTAGGTGATTTAATAAAACCAGATACGCTTACAAATGACTTTGCAAAGATTATTAATAAATTGGGATATAAATGTCGTCTGCATGACCTGCGCCATACCTGTGCAAGCTTGTTAATCAGGCAAGGCATACCTATGAAGCAAGTATCCGTTTGGCTTGGGCATAGCAGTACAGCAATTACTTCTGATATTTATGTGCATTTAAGTTTTCAAGATAAAATAGAAACCGCAGACGTTCTTAACCACTCTATACATATTCCCGATTATGAGAAAAAAATATAAAATTACTTATTATGCGGCACACACTATGGCATACCTAGGCTCTACCTAATCAGTATACTCAAAATATATCTCTCGAACAAGCTTGAAATGTTTCATATATATCTCAAAGCGAGGAGAAGCAAGAACTATTCCGTGACAAGCTTCAGGGTCGCCAAGAACGGCAAAAGGCTTTCCACGGTATTCGAGATGATAAGGACATTTTACAGAAGTATAGAAATTATTAAGGTCGGAATGAAAAATGATTCTTTCGTTCAAAACATAGTCTCCGATTGCAAATATATATTCTTGTATTTATTGTAGCATATTTGTTTTCACAAAAAATCTGTTTTTATTTAATGGCAGATCGCATAAAAATAGCATGGCAAATTATATAAATTTGTAGAAAATGTGAGCAAAACGCTTTTTATTTGGCAAAAAGTATTGTAATTAACAGAAGCGTGGTGTATAATGATGTTAAGAGAGATAATTATATATTATAAATTTCTTTTAAACTTTATGAACCATGTTATACTTGCTTTGGTGGAATTTTTATTGTTGATTATTTGTAAAGCAAGAATTGAAAAGAATGGTTTTGAGGAAAAAGTAGCGTAGCGCTAAACTGTATAAGTGAATTAGTGATATATCAGATAACATTATATCTTATTATTAACAACATTTATAGACAAGTTTTTAATAATACTTATAGATGATGATTAAAGGTGATAATATGATTTTAAAGAGATTAAAATTAAAAAATTTCAGAGGATATACTAATATTGTTATTGATTTTGATAGTAATATGAATGTAATTATAGGAAGAAATGATGTTGGAAAATCAACAATTTTAGAAGCTCTTGAAATTTTCTTTAATTCTGAAAAGATAAAAATAGATATAAGCGATTTATCTGTTTTTAATTCAGAACCAATCATTGAGATTTCTTGTTGTTTTGATGTTGGAGACGGAAAAATACTTGTTGATGCAACTAATTTTTCAACTTGTAAAGATGAATTTCTTCTGAATGATGAAGGCTTTTTAGAAATTAAACACACTTGGGATTGCTCTAAGGGGAAAATAACTGCTAGTAGCCAAAAAACGTATATAGTTGCTATGTATCCTACCAAATATAGTCCTCCATTAATACAAGAAAAAATATCAGTTTTGCAAAAAAGATATGATTTGTATAAAAATGAACCAATTTATGTTCCTGAGACTAGAACAAAATCAGCTGAATTAAGAAAAGCTATTTATGCAAAAGAACTTAATGAGCCAATTGACTTAGCACTCACTGATATAGATATTTCTAAGGAAGATGGGAAAAAGATTTGGGAAAGCATTAGTAAGCAACTACCAATGTTTTGTTTGTTTGAATCAGACAGAAAAAATACAGATAAAGATGCAGAAATTCAAGATCCATTAAAGGCGGTTACAAAATCTGTGGTTGCTGATATGGAAAATCAGATTACGCAAATGCAGGAAGAGGTAAAGCAAAAAGTAGAAGAAATAGGCAGAAAGACCATTAAAAAACTTTCAGAATTAGATTCAAGTATAGCACAAAATATTCAGCCCAAAGTTACTTTAAAACCAATAGACTCATCTTTTAGTTTTGATTTAGTATCTGATAATGATATTCCTCTTAACAAACGTGGCAGTGGTGTAAGACGTTTAATTCTATTAAGCTATTTTAGAGCAGACGCAGAGGAGAAGCTGAGAGAAAATGATAATCGTCAAATGATATATGCGATTGAAGAACCTGAAACAAGTCAGCATCCTGATTATCAACGCATGATTCTATCAACATTATTGGAATTATCAGAAAAAGAGACACATCAAATTATTGTAACTAGTCATACTCCTGAGATTGCAAAGATGGTAGATGTTAATCAACTTATTTTTATAAAGAAGAATGAAAGTGGAATACCACATATTGAAAAAGAGAATGAGAGCAAAATAAAAGGAATTGCAGAATCACTTGGAATTTTACCCTATGCAAAAACAAAAACAGTAGTATATGTAGAGGGACCAAATGATGTAAATTTTTTGACAACGATAAATCATAATATACCTGAATTGAAAGCTATAGTTGATTTGTCAGATAATGATTTTTCTTTGATTCCATTGAGTGGTGGCAATCTGATTGATTGGATAAATAAGGATTATTTTAGTGAATCGTCTATAAAAGAAATATATATTGTTGATAACGATGTAAAAAAGTATATCACGACTATAGAAGAAATACAAAAAGAAGATGATGGAAGAAGATTTGGTTGGCATACTGTATTGCCGGAAACGGAAAACTATATTGCACCTGAACTAATTGAGAATCAATTTGATATCGACTTGTCAAAGTATAAAAATAATTGGTCTTCTATAGATATTCCTAAGATATTACTCAATTTGGTAAAACAGGAAATAAAGGACTTGAGAGAGCGTGAGATTGCAATTAAGCAGATATTAAATAAAAGTGTATCTAAAAAAATAACAAAAGAAACTTTGGTAAAAATGAACTGTTGGAATGAAATTGAGGACTGGTTCAAAAAAATTAGAGATATTAATAATGGTACATATGAAAAAAAGAAATCTACCAATTGATATTGAACTTATTAGATAATCCCAAACGCAGTTTGACCCCAAGAGTTCAAACTGCGTTGCTTTTTATTCAAAAATTAACACTCCAGACTGCGACATCATGTCGCAGTCATAAATTTAATTCTTGAATGTTTCCATATTGCTTAATTAAATAATCACTGCTAAGATAGCTTATTTCTGCATTACAGATTATATCATAAGGCAGCTTAACTTTAAAGATTTCAAGCTTTTTTACGTCACTTGCTTCATAAAGAAAAAAAGGCGAATCAACTTCATCAAATAAATAAAAGTTACCTTGTATAACGCCGCAATTCTGGCAGTGATTAGCTAAATAACTGCCTTTAACGACGTTAGAATAACCGTATTTTAAACCGTATTTTTCAGCTGCAAAATCATATATGTTTTTCGGAAGTTCTTTGATAAAAGGACAAATATGTATATCGTCTTTATTATACTTATAATTTCTTTTGCCGTTTTCATCTTCAGTTATATACATGAACTTCTCAACGCCTAGACCCACAACGGAAGTTTGTTTATGACATTTAAAACATTCGTGCTTTCCAACAATTATGTATATATAATCGCACAATATAATATCTCCGCTGTTTTTAGGTATCCATTTATCAAATTTATAATAATCCTTTCCAAGAAATACTGACCACTTTTTATATTCGGGTTTCCATCGTGCACCCAGAGCCTTTGCTTCTTCTTTTTCTTCATATGGGACATTAAGTAAAAGCATAATTTATTTTCCTCTTTTCTTTATTTTTATTACTATGACATAATAATATTAGGACCTTAACCGACAGACCTTTCAAAATATTTATATTTAGAAAGCTCGTCCATGAATTTAATCGCGTCTTTTCTTCTAATTCCGCCTACTCTATAAATAGTGTAATTTGTTCTTATTTCAACTATATCTCTTAATGATGATTCTTTGCGGTATGTATGAACAGCAACAACATCTGAAACTAAAATGTTATAGCTGCTAAATATTCCATCTTTCCCTTGGATATTGCCGTTTTGAATCGTTATATTTTTATTATATCCATTTATATTAATAAGCAGTGAGATTAACCATGCAAATGTTAGCAAATAAGATATTTTGTAAATAACAGCAAATAACAATAGTGAAGTAGCTTTTATTAAAAACCCCATTATAACAGTCAAGATAAAAACAAAAGCTAATAATATCAGATTAACATTCAGTTCCCATCTGTTTACACTTCTGATTGTAAATTCATTCATAGCTAACACCCCATACTGCGACATGATGTCGCACTTTTTTGAAAAATTGAAAAACTAACTAAAAACCACATATAATTGTCAAAAAAACACTTGACAACTATCATAAATTATGGTAATCTATATATGTGGGTATAACAAAAGACACCCACCACAGGTTACGTCTTCCTGGCAGAAAACGTAACCCAAGCAACACAGATGTCACGACACAACTGTGAAACCTTTAGGTGAATGCCTATTATTCGTGTTCATTGTAGCACGCTTAGGATACATTTGTCAAGAGAGTTTTTCAGATCGTTTGTGGAAAGACATCTGAAAAGCTCTTTTGTTTTTGCAAATAAATTTGCAATTAACCTTAATTGCACGGTGAAGTATGCACTAGCGACACCGTTATCAAGGAGTTTGACCTCAAGAGTTTTGCCCCAGCTGGTAGGTTTAAGTGAGCCACCGCACAGCAGTCACTTCGTCCAATCAAAAGGGACGTTAAAGTCTGAGGTATGATGTAATCTCAGCCGCTCGGAAAAAGTGGAGCGAAAGAAACCATCAAACAAAAACATTTATATTATAAATCGCAAGCAGCCATCTTGTTCGATTTATAATGTAGCTCAATGGGTAGTTATACTTATTGAGCGAAGTCCATAACTTTATTCAGTTGTGGGTTTCGCTCTTTAAGTATGGCGCGCTGCAAGGGACTCGAACCCCTGACCTACTGGTTCGTAGCCAGTCACTCTATCCAGCTGAGCTAGCAGCGCATATAAAAGCAGAAATAAAATTCTGCTTCATTTCAACTATATTATTATATCACCGCGGAATCAATATGTCAAGTATCGCCGACGCCCTTCGGGTGTTTTTACATTTTATTCATAAGTGAACCGCTGTAATTATACAGCCCAAAATATAGCTATATAATCCAATATCCGCTTGCTCTTGCCATGCGGCTCAGCAATAATAATCCGCTCAGCCGGCAAGTCCAGCTGAGCGGATTTTGCAATTCAAATCATTTTCCGCGGAAAATTAGTACATTCCACCCATTCCGCCGCCAGCGGCAGCAGCCATAGCAGCGTCAGCCTGCGGATCCTTAATGTCGGCCACAAGGCTTTCCGTTGTAAGAACCATTGCAGCTACAGAAGCCGCGTTCTGAAGCGCTGAACGTGTTACCTTTGTAGGATCAACGATTCCGGCAGGGATCATGTCAACGTATTCCTCTGTGTAGGCGTTGAAGCCGTAGCCTACCTTTCTGGAGCGTACGATCTTGTCGATAATTACGCTGCCTTCAAGACCGGCATTAGCCGCGATCTGACGTACAGGCTCCTCAAGCGCGCGGAGAACGATCTTAGCTCCCGTTTTCTCGTCGCCCTCAAGCTTGTCGCAGAGCTTCTTTACTACAGGCATAGCGTTGATAAGAGCAGTTCCGCCGCCGGCAACTATTCCCTCTTCAACCGCCGCCTTTGTAGCAGCAAGAGCGTCTTCAATACGAAGCTTTTTCTCCTTCATTTCAACCTCTGTAGCAGCGCCTACCTTGATTACAGCTACGCCGCCCGAAAGCTTAGCAAGTCTTTCCTGAAGCTTTTCACGGTCAAAATCTGAAGTAGTCGTTTCGATCTGAGCCTTGATCTGATGGATCCTTGCCTTTATTTCCTCGGATGAGCCCGAGCCGTCTACGATAATGGTATTTTCCTTCTGAACAACGACCTGTCTTGCTCTTCCGAGCTGCTCTATAGTCGTTTCCTTCAGCTCAAGGCCAAGCTCCTCGGAAATCACCTGACCGCCTGTAAGGATAGCGATATCCTGAAGCATTTCCTTTCTTCTGTCGCCGAAGCCGGGAGCCTTGACGGCAACGCAGGTAAATGTTCCCCTCAGCTTATTGACGATAAGAGTAGAAAGCGCTTCTCCCTCAACGTCCTCAGCAATGATAAGCAGCTTCTTTCCCGACTGAACGATCTGCTCAAGCAGCGGCAGGATCTCCTGAATATTTGAAATTTTCTTGTCGGTAATAAGAATGTAAGCGTCGTCAAGAACCGCTTCCATCTTTTCCGTATCGGTAACCATATAAGGAGCAATATAGCCTCTGTCAAACTGCATACCCTCAACGACCTCGCTGTAGGTCTCGGCAGTTTTAGACTCTTCGATAGTAATAACTCCGTCGGCGGAAACCTTCTCCATAGCCTCGGCAATAAGCTCGCCTACGCTCTCGTCACCGGAAGAAACAGTCGCGACTCTTGCAATGTCGGCTGAGCCTTCAATTTTCTTTGAATTTTCAACTATCGCCTCAACAGTAGCGTCTACAGCCTTTGCCATACCCTTTTTAACTACCATAGGATTAGCTCCGGCGGCAATATTCTTCATTCCCTCGCGTACCAGAGCCTGAGCAAGCAGAGTAGCCGTAGTCGTTCCGTCGCCGGCGGCGTCGTTGGTCTTTGTAGCCACCTCTTTTACCAGCTGAGCGCCCATATTTTCAAAAGCGTCCTCAAGCTCGATCTCCTTAGCGATGGTAACGCCGTCGTTTGTGATCAGCGGAGAACCGAATTTCTTATCGAGAACTACGTTTCTTCCCTTTGGTCCCATAGTGATCTTTACGGTATCGGCAAGCTTATCGATACCGGTCTGAAGCGATTTCCTAGCCTGCTCGCCGTAAATTATATTCTTTGCCATTTCAATCAACCTCCGTTTAATTATCTCAATAAAATAATATAACTGTTATTCAACAACCGCTAAAATGTCATCCATTTTAACTATGGTATATTCCTCTCCGTCAACCTTGACCTCTGTTCCGCTGTATTTGCTGATAAGAACCTTGTCGCCCTTTTTAACGGACATACTAACGTCCTTGTTTCCCGGTCCTACCTCCATAACCTCGGCAACCTCCGGTCTTTCCTTTGCGGAGCCGGCAAGGATAATTCCGCTTTTAGTGGTTTCCTCTGCCTCAGCTTTTTTAATTACTACTCTGTCCTGAAGCGGTCTGATCGTCATAATAATCCTCTCCTTCTGATTTGTTTTGGGAACATTCCCTTTGATTTTCACTTGGGGCGCCGCCCCGTCATTCAACAAGCGGCCTCAGCCTTCCGCCGCCCGGTCATTCCGTTAAGCCTTACAGCCCATGCGGATAGCCAACGCCCGAACCTCCTCCCGGAGATCAGGTAATATCAAGCGGATATGCGCAAGCCGCAGTAATTGTTTGCCTGACACTTAATATAATTGCTTCAGCTGAAACAATTTCAGAGTTTTAGCAGACAAGCTGTCAAAGTGTTAGCACTCTTTCTTTTCGAGTGCTAATTATATTATAATACCTTTTTCCGAAATTTCAAGTCTATATATGCTTTTTTTCAAAACTTTGTAGGCTTGCACAAAAATGCATTTAATATATAATATAATTTGGATAGTTTTTAATAACTTAATCAATATACACTCTCTTTTGTTCATAAACTCTGCTGCTTTACATATAAAGCCAGTATTATTAATTAATTTATCTAATTATTGTCGCTTTATAAACCTCAGTTTGCGATATTCTTGAAATTTACTATTTGTTATATTTTTATTCATTAAATATACAATATATTTGAATGTGAATTTGTTATAATGCTTATATTAATTGAAAAATACCTTGCGGATTGTTCAAAAAAATGAAGGCCGCAGCAAAACCCGACTGAAGGAGGAAGATTTTATGTCACTGGGCAGAGTTTTAGTTGTTGACGACGACAAGAATATTTGCGAGCTTCTCAGACTTTATCTTGAAAAAGAGGGTTACGGAGTTATACTTGCGCATGACGGTGAAGAGGCAGTCGTTAAATTCAACGCGCTTAAACCGGATATTATTCTTCTTGACATTATGCTGCCAGGCATCGACGGATGGCAGGTATGCCGTGAGATCAGAAAGAAATCCAACGTTCCGATCATAATGATCACAGCGAAATCAGAAACCTTTGACAAGGTTCTGGGTCTTGAGCTGGGAGCGGACGATTATGTTGTAAAGCCGTTCGACACTAAAGAGGTAATCGCAAGAATAAAGGCTGTATATCGGCGCGTAGGACAGGCTTCGGGAGAAGCTGAAATAAAGGAAGTCAAGTATGACAAGCTTTCGGTAAATATGACAAGATATGAACTGAGGGTTGACGGCAAGGTCATCGACACTCCTCCTAAGGAGCTTGAGCTGCTTTTCCATCTCGCTTCAAATCCGAACCGGGTATACACCCGCGATCAGCTTCTGGACGAGGTCTGGGGATTTGAGTATTACGGCGATTCCAGAACGATCGACGTTCATGTAAAAAGACTTCGTGAAAAGCTCGAGGGCGTTTCCGACAAATGGGCGCTTAAAACAGTCTGGGGCGTAGGCTATAAATTTGAGGCTCTCGAAAACGCGCATGAGTAATCGCCGAAGCATTTTTTCAAAATACTTTATTATCTGTTCAGCAGTAATACTCATAAGCTTTATATGCTTAGGTGCAGTATTGCTGCTTGTTTCTTCCCGGTATTTTGTGGGTGAAAAGAAGGACCTGCTGGAAAAAAACGTCCTTTCGCTGGCGGAAGGCTCAAAGACGGTCATGACGGCTTCGCCGTCCGAATGGAAGGAACAGGTGGCGGAGCAGATAAAAGAATATTCCATGGGCTGCAACGCCGATTTTATTCTTACAGACAAAAACGGCTGCGTTATATTAAGCTCTAATTACGACGGAACCTATGAAAATGTAAAAATCCCCAAGGATATGCTCGACAGCTTCGGTCCGGAAAGCAGCTATGTTTTCGGAGATTTTGACGGAGCGTTTGAAGAGCAGTGTCATATCGTGGGAATTTCCTTTGAAGCGAACGGACCCTCCTACTATCTGCTGGCGGTAAGCACCAAATCAAATCAGGACGATTATATATGGAATATAATGGAGATATTCGGTATGTCAATGGTTTTAGTTATTATCGTTGTGCTGATAATCGTTTATTTCACCACTATGAAGCTTACAGAGCCGGTAAAAGAAATAGCAAGCGTTTCAAAGGAAATAGGAAAGGGCAACTTTTCAGTCACTCTGCCGTCTTACAATATCCAGGAGTTTGAGGAGCTGAGCAACGCCTTCAACGATATGGCCGCCTCGCTGAAAAATTACGACACCATGAGAAACAGCTTTGTCGCCAACGTTTCTCATGAGCTGAGAACGCCTATGACCTCGATAGGCGGCTTTGTGGACGGACTTCTGGACGGAACGATCCCGAAGGAAGAGGAAAAGCGTTACCTTAAAATAATCTCGTCGGAGGTACACAGGCTTACGAGGCTCGTCCGCTCCATGCTTAATCTGGCAAAAATCGAGGCGGGAGAGCTGAAGCCGGATATGCAGTATTTTTCCGCGCTTGAGCCTATTGTTGACTCGCTTGTAACGTTTGAGAACAAGCTGGAAGAAAAGCATATTGAGATAAAAGGTCTGGACGTTGACAGAGTAATGCTTTACGCTGACAGCGACCTGATCCATCAGGTCATGTATAATCTGATAGAAAACGCCATAAAATTTGTAAATGACGGCGGCTATATTGAATTTTCCTTTACTCCGGTAGGCTATATGACTGTTATTTCGATCAAAAACAGCGGAGACGGACTGAGCGAGGAGGAGCTTCCGCTGGTATTCGACAGATTCTATAAAACGGATAAATCCAGAGGGCTTGACGCTTCCGGAGTCGGTCTGGGACTTAATATAGTGCGCTCCATTATCAAGCTTCACAACGGAAAGATAATGGTAAGAAGCGTTCAGGGCGAATATACGGAGTTTGTTTTTACCGTTCCCAACAAGCTTATTGACGACTGACGTAATTTCTGATAGAATGTAATTCAGGAAAAGAATATATCCGCACGATTGGGGGGCGGTTCAAACTTTCCCGGGAGGAATTATTTTGAGCTTTTTTGACGATATGGAAAACGTTCCGCAGAACAAGCAGACCGACGGCAGTACGGACGGTGAGGGAAACGAAGGTCAGACTGAAAACCGTCAGCAGCCTTACTCAATGCAGCCCGATTCGGTAAATTTCAGTTCCGACGAGTTCTGGAGCGAAATAGCGGCAGTACAGAAAAAAAGGAACAGGAAGCTATCGGCAGCTGTCATAATCGCTATGCTGTTTATCGTGCTTGCCGCCGCGTCTGTAATTACCGTCGCGGTCAAAGGAAGAGGCTGGCTTGCAAACCTTATCGCGGGGGATCAGCGCATAGAGTTTACTCTGCCGATCGCGGAAACGCCCAAGCTTGACGACAGGTTTTATGACGACGACGGAAGGTATACCGCTCAGGGAATAGCCGAGGCGGTTTCGCCGTCAGTGGTGTCAATTGAGATCTACCAAACCGGCACCTCCTTCGCGCCAGCGGGTCAGGGCAGCGGAATAATCATGACCGAGGACGGCTATATTCTTACCAACGCTCATGTAGTAGACGGCGCGTCAAAAGGCATTAAGGTCGTGCTTTCTGACGAAACGGAATATGAGGCAAAAATAATCGGACTTGATACCGCCAGCGATATTGCAGTTATCAAAATCCCCGCTAAAGGGCTTTCCCCTGCGCAGTTCGGAGATTCGGAAAGCGTAAGCGTGGGAGAGGACGTTGTTACGATAGGCTCGCCCGCAGGATTTTACGGCACAGTAACAAAAGGAATAGTTTCGGGACTGGACCGTCAGATAAAGGTTGAAAACTCCGCTCTTGCAATGAGCTGTATTCAGATAGACGCGGCGATCAATCCGGGCAACTCGGGAGGCGCTCTGCTGAATATGTGGGGGCAGGTAATAGGAATAACCTCCTCAAAGCTCGCGTCCAGCGACTACGACGGAATCGGCTTTGCGATCTCGGTCAACGCCGCCAAGCCGATCATTGAAAACCTTATGGAATACGGCTATGTACAGAACAGAGTGAGAGTGGGCATTACCTTCTACTCAATAAGCGAAACCACCGCTCAGATGTACGGCACAAGAGCCGGAATATATGTGGTTTCCATCGACGAGGACTGCGACATTGCAAACACTCAACTTAAGCCGGACGATATTATTACCGAGTTTGACGGAGAGGCGGTTTCAGACAGCGAATCCGTTCAGGCTTTTCTTGCCGCTAAAAAGCCGGGAGATAAGATAACTGCTAAGGTTTACAGAGCCTCGGCGTCCGGAGAAGACGAAGAATTCGAGATAGAATTTGAGCTTATGGAGGATAACGGCTCGCTTATTGAAAATACGAACGGCGATGAATAACAAAAGCGGACGGTCGAAAAGGGACTCTTCGTAAGGAAGTGTCCCTTTAATTTATTTAACTAGGCAGAATATATGTCAGCTTGCCGAGAGTAATGTTGATTCTATTATGATTATGTGCTATACTTACAATACGATAAATAGGAATTTTTATCCGGGGGATATATGACTGAAATTTATTGCATGACCCAAATACATAAATATTGGAATGAAACCATTTGTTTGGCTGAAAAATGCTCGTGGAAAGCAGGTCCCTATTTGGCTCAAAAAATGAAAAATAATGACTTTAATACATGGGAGAGAGTGTTTGTTGCTTGTGTAAATGGAAAAGTGGCAGGATTCTGCACATTTGCTGAAAAGGACGAGTTGCCAAAAGAATATCAGTTTACACCATTTATAGGATTTGTTTTTGTTGATGAAGCATACCGTGGCAATAGATTATCAGAGTTGATGATTCAAAGCGCAATTTTATATGCTCGTGAGATAGGATATGAAAAAGTATATATTATGAGCGGAGAAATCGGGCTATATGAAAAATACGGATTTGAAAAATTGGGTGATTATAAAACAATATATGGCTCAATTGATCAGCTATTTGTTAAGTCAACAATATGATAATTAGATATTTGGCTTAGAGGTTTGATATGAAATCACTTTCAAAACGACCGTGCCACAGGTTTAGCGAGCATCGGATTGCGATGCCACAATCCAAAGCAGAAGTCCTCACCCTGAAAAGGGTGAGGACTTCTGCTTATCCATGTATTTTTTATGTAACTTCCTTATCACGGATGCCACAAGGCCGTCCGCTTTTGTTTTGTCTGATCTGACTTTTAATTCGGAGCAAAACCCGATGTGAGCGTGGCTCTTCATCGGCTGCGACTAAGCAGCCGTGCCAAACCCAGTCTTTTGACAGCGAAGATCCAGCTACTCAGTATTTAAATAGAAAATTAATTCCCTTACTGAAACGCTGAATGGAATCCGCCGCCTTAGAGGCGGGGGATATAGGCGCTAGGTTATAATACAAACAGCTCCTGTGCTTTTCATATGTGAAAATTTTCAGGCAGAGGCGAAGAAACGCTGACCCTGAGTCCTGTTTCAGGGTGGATAAAGCTTACCGAGGAGCAATGAAGCGCCTGACGGCTGTAATCCTCCCTGCTGCCGCCGTATAGGTCGTCGCCTGCCAGAGGAAAGCCGATGTGCGAAAAATGCACTCTTATCTGGTGCGTTCTCCCCGTTTCAAGATGAATCTCGGCAAGCGAATATTTTTCGTTTCTGGCAGCTATACGGTAATTTGTAACGGCGGGCTGCCCGTCGGGAGAAACGATCCTTTTTATGATAGAAGCCCGCTCTCTGGCTATGGGGGCGTCTATTCTCCCTTCGGTGGGAGGGTGACCGCAGCATACCGCGTAATACGTCTTTTCAAAGCTTTTTTGCAGCTTTGCCGCGCTGTAACGGCTTTTGGCGCAGATAACGCAGCCGGAGGTGTCGCGGTCAAGACGGTTTACAGGACGAAATGAAACTTCGGGAAAACGCGCGGCGAAAAAATTTCCCAGCGTATCGCCCTGATGCTTTACCGAAGGGTGAACAGGCATAAAGGGAGGCTTGTCGAAAACTATCAGGCATTCGTCCTCGTAAAGCGCCGGAACGCTAAGGCTGAAATTAGGCTCAAGTGTTTTCAAATCACGCTCCTTAAGCAGTATTTCGTCGCCGGCGCTTACCCTGTCTACGGTCCTGACTGTCCTTTCGCTTCTGGTAATGCCTCCGTCAATACGCTTGAGCGTTGTTATCAGCCTTCTGGAAACGCCGCGGCCGGACAGCACCTCGCCCAGAGTTCTTCCGCTTTCACCGGCGGTAATAATAATCCTGACAGACATATCAAAGGTCAACGCTCCTTATTTATTCTTATGGTGCTTGTTCCAGCGCTGTATCATTGCCGGAAGCTTATCCTGCCAGTAGCTTCCCATAAGATCCTCCATAAACACTATGTAGGAAACCATATAATACGGCGCCACGGCAAATATAGGATAAAACAGCACAAGCAGCGGTATAAACTTAACGAATGAAAAAACAAAGCTTAAATACCTGGAATGCTTGCCCTCCATAAGCCTTACGGAAAGATCGCAGGCATCAAAAATATTCGCCCTGGGATTAAGGGTCATGATGTAATTCGTAAGACAGAGGGATATGCAGTAATGAACAAGCACTCCGGTCCAGACAACAGTAAATCCCAAGGCGAGCATAAAGCAGAAAAGACCCCAGGAAGTAAGCTCATTCAGCTTGCACACCCACCCCCAGTAGTAAACCTCATAAACGCCGATAAAAAGGGGAACGGCCGCGAACAGCTTGAGCATTGACGTAACCAGCGCCGTAACAAGCCCTCTCGGAACTATTTTTTTAAAATTATTCTGGATATACTGCCTTGACTCAACGAAGCTCTTTCCGTTGGCGATCTCAATATAAAGACGTCTGGCAATATAAAGCTCCGGCATTATCAGCACGAAAAGCAGCAGTATCCTCAGCCCTGTAAAAAAACGCCCGAACCAGTCCTGAAGCATAAAGCTCATGGAGTAATATTCCCTGGCGTCAAATAGCGTAAGCACCAGATAGATCATAACCTCGCAAAGCGCCAGAAAGAACACAAAAGCCAGAATAAACACGGTAAGAGCTATACAATTGCCCCAGTTGCCCTTGAGCCGCCTGAGCGCCTCGGCTTTTATTTCCTTGTTTGTAATCGCACTCACCTCTTTTATACAGCCGTAAGCCCGCGCTTCCGTCCCGTCAAATAACGACCGGCTTTACTTTTTAATTCAGAAGCCGGAGCCGTCCGATTCGGGAGGATATTCGCCCAACAGCTCAAACGCTCCCGATCTCTGCCACATTGAAGCGGTTATAAGAATCTCAAAGCCCTCGCCGAAATCGCATTTGTATTCGGCAGGCTTCAGCTTCGGCACTCCGAAGCAGCTCAGCATATTCATTATTATTCCTCCGTGAGTAACAACGGCGCAGTTTGTAAGTCCCTCGTACATCATATCCGATATAATAATGTTAAGCGCCTCATAGCAGCGGTTTACAACATCCCTTGCCGACTCTCCGTTGGGCGCGGGATTGTCAAGCCCGCCCTCAAGAAATTTTTTATAGGCGGCGTTATCCATAAGCTCCTCGGCGGTCTTGTTTTCAAAATCCCCGAAATTCATTTCAGCAAGCAATCCCAGCTCCGCCGTATAGCGGTTTGGAAACAGAATATCCGCGGTCTGCTTACACCTTTTCAGGGGAGAAGTATAGACCTTCTGAACGGAAGGATAAAAACTCTTTTCAGCCTTGTCATAAAGATCGGCTACTCCCTCTCGGCTCAGAGGAAGGTCGGTGATCCCTATATATCTCCCGTCGGTATTCGCCTGAGTCATTCCGTGCCGCACCAGCGCCAGTCGGTATCCTTTCAAAATTCATCTCTCCTTAATATATAACGTTTTCTAATTTTTTATCTGCTAATTCGACAAAACTGCTTTACAAAAATCCAAGAATATTGTATACTAAATATTACAAGCAGGCGAAATCAGACGGCAGTCTGAATACAGCCTTTCAAGCTAAGCTTCTTTAACCCGTATCAATTTTGTTTTTCCAAGCAAACCGCAAAACACCGAAAGGAGGTACATTTTCTCCCAACGGGAAAATGGACGCAGATTATGAATAACGCTTATACCAATAGAAAAGAATTATTTGAATCCAGCAAAGAAATAGGCCGGCGGCTTGCCGAAATAAGAAAATCAAAGCACATCAGCCAGACTGAAGCCGCAAAAATACTGGGCGTTACTCAAAGCAGCCTGTCACAGCTTGAAAGCGGCTTCCGTATGTGGTCTGTCCCCTCGGTAATAAAGCTTATCAAATACTATAAGGTGCCGTACGAAGACGTATTCGGTACCTGGCAGGGGACGGAAACCGAGCTTCCGCTTACAGCTGACGACGATATAACCGTACCGATAGCGGTTTTGGAAATGCTGGCTCAGACCTCCGATCTTGAGGAAATATCAATGTCGGTAAAAGCATATATTTATGTATGCGTATACAGAATGTTCAGACATCTTTACGAAGCAAACCCGAAAAATTCTTCGGTTATTTTCAGCCTTGATCCTGACATCGCGGACAGGATAACCGAAAAGATCTTTACCGAGGAACCGTCAAGGCTCAACACATTCATCAGATACAGCAGCAGAATAAACAGCAAGGAGATCGAGCTGCCTATAGAATACTCCCAAAAGCTGAGAGAACTGGTCGGAAAATGCGAAAACCTGATGAAAGCGTATATACCGGAGTTTGATCTTTCCGAGCTTAAGCCGTAACCGTGTTCCCGAGAATGTTTTAAATCATTATAGCACAGCTTATGATTTTTTTCAAGCCTGAAAGGAGAGTTTCATGCGTTTCAGCAAAAGCCTTGCGGTATGTCTGGCGGCAGCGGCAATGATCGCCGCGGGAGCGCTGATGTCGCTGAACGGCGGAAACGATATGACGCGGACGGTCCGGCTTGTCGCGATGGACTGCGTCTGTACGGTAACGGCGTCGTCCAAAGCGGATATTTCCCAGTATACAGCCCTTGTCAGAGAGCTTGATAAACAGCTTTCAGCTTACGACGAGGCTTCCGATATAAGCCGTATAAACAGCTCGTCCGAACCTGTAAGCGTTTCGCGGAGTACCGAGCGGCTGATAAAAAGAGCGGTAAGCCTTAATGAGCTCTACCCTCATACCGACTGCACCGCCGGAAGGCTGATCGACTTGTGGAGCGTTACCGGAGATGATCCCCATGTTCCGAAGGAAAACGAGATCTCCGCGGCGCTTGAAACCATAGGAAGCGGGAATATTGTTTTTACGGCTGACGGAATCGCGCTTGAAAACGGCGCCTTACTTAATTTCGGCTGCTGCGCCAAGGGCTTTGCGCTGGATGAGATAAAAAAACTGCTTGACGAAAGCGGCGAGCAATACGCCGTTATAACCTTCGGTTCCTCCAGCCTTGTTTACGGGCAGAAGCCTGACAAAACGGCTTTCGTTACCGATATACAAAACCCGAACGACCCGGCGGAAGCCGCTCTTTCCTTTGAAAGCGGACAGTGCTTTATTTCAACGTCGGGAGGCTACGAAAGGTTTTTTACCGCGCAGGGAAAGCAGTATTCGCATATATTTGACCTTGAAACCGGATACCCTGCCGAAACCGATCTTACTTCTGTCACCGTTATTTCCGCAGGCGACGGAATGCTGACGGATTTTCTTTCCACCGAAATTTATATCGGCGGCACAGAGACGCTGGGCGGTTATCTTGACAGTGAAGAATTTCAGGTCATCGCTCTGGACGAAAATAACAACATATACTGCTCGGAAAGCCTGAGGGACAGTATCGAGATAAAGAATACGGATTTTCATTTTGCGTAAATTTATACCGTATACGACGGGATACGGCTTGTGCGGTATATTCATAATTGAGGAGGAAAACTAATGAGGTTAAACGGAATTATCCTTCCCCACAGAAAGGGGACGGAAAATGCTGAAACTGTCGCCGTTCCATGCCCCGAAACCGTGAAAATAGCCATGTCGCAGCATATGGGCGCTCCGTGCCTTCCCCTGGTCAAAACCGGCGACAAGGTAGAAGTCGGACAGAAGCTGGGCGACTGCGAAACATATATGTCCTGCCCTGTCCATTCAAGCGTTTCGGGTACGGTCACGGCGGTAAGCGATATGCTGCTCGCTAACGGAAAGTCCTGCAAGGCTGTGGAAATAGCCTGCGACGGGCTTCAGACGATTTCCAAGGAGGTTACTCCGCCTGAGGTCACCGATAAAGCCAGCCTTGTAAAGGCGGTAAGGGAATCGGGCTGCTGCGGACTGGGAGGCGCGGGCTTTCCTACCCACGTAAAGCTGGATTACGACGAAAGCAAAACAAAGATAGATTCGCTGATAATAAACGCCGCTGAGTGCGAGCCGTATATAACCAGCGACTATCGCGAGATGATCGAAAACGCCGACGGGGTAATAAACGGAATAAAGAAAATAAAAAAGCTGCTGGGGATAGAAAGCGTTTATATCGGCATTGAAAGCAACAAGCCAAAGGCCATAGCTCTTTTCGAGGAAAAGCTCGCGGGCGAGGACGGCTATAAGGTTCTCCGGCTCAAGGCTTCATACCCTCAGGGCGCTGAAAAGGTGATCGCCTTTAATGCTACAGGCAGGATAATAACCGAGGGCACTCTTCCCTCCGACCACGGAATACTTGTTATGAACGTTTCTACCGTCGGATTTATAAACAGCTATCTTGAAACCGGAATGCCGCTGGTCGAAAGGCGGCTGACCATAGACGGCGACGCGGTCAAGACGCCCTGCAACGTCAGAGCCCCCATAGGAATGAAGCTTTCGGATATACTTAAGCTTACAGATACCAATATTGAAGGGATACATAAGCTGATCTCCGGCGGACCTATGATGGGTATGTGCGTATACGATACCGATACTCCGGTGTGCAAGACCAATAATGCTTTTCTGGCGTTTAAGAAGCCGGTTTCGCTCAAGGGACTGACCGTTGAATCGGGACAGACAAACTGCATACGCTGCGGAAGATGCATCGGCGCCTGTCCCGTCGGACTTATGCCGGCAGAGCTTGAAAGAGCCTACGACCGCGGGGACAGAGCGGCGCTGAACAAACTGAAAATAAACCTTTGCATGAACTGCGGAAGCTGTTCCTATGTTTGCCCCGCGAAAAGAGATCTTGCTGAGAAAAACCAGCTTGCCAAGGGCTTCGCCATAAGCAAGTAAAGGAGGTCATGGATTTTGGATAAGCTTACAGTCAGCCCGTCGCCCCACATACGGGATTCTATCACCACCTCTAAGGTCATGCTGCACGTTATCATCGCTCTCTGTCCCGCGCTTATCGCTTCGGCGGTTATTTTCGGCGGAAGGGCGCTGATGCTGACGGGATTTTGTATACTCACCGCAATGGCCTGGGAGCGTCTTTGCAATATCATAATGAAACGTCCCAACAGCACCGGCGATCTTTCCGCCGCAGTAACCGGAATGCTGCTGGCATTCAACCTGCCGGTCACGCTGCCCTACTGGATGGCTGCTATAGGTACGTTTGTCGCCATAGTGATCACAAAGCAGCTTTTCGGAGGTCTGGGACACAATTTCGCCAATCCGGCTATCGTAGGCCGAATCGTGCTCATGCTGTCTTTTCCGTCGGCAATGAGCCAATGGGCGGTTCCCTTTTACGACGCAAACGCGATAGTTACTCAGCCTACCCCCCTTGTTTCGGGAAACGCTGAATATTCGGAGCTGTTTCTGGGAATTACCGGAGGCTGCTTAGGAGAGGTTTCCGCCTGCGCCCTGCTGCTGGGCGGTTGCTACCTTGCGGCTATGAAAATAATAACCCCTCACGCGCCCATTGCGTTTATAGGAACGGTTTTTGTATTTTCCACTCTTGCCGGCAGGGACGGACTTTATCAGATACTTTCCGGCGGAGTAATGCTCGGCGCGATATTCATGGCTACCGATTATGTAACGACTCCGATCACCTCCAAGGGCAAGGTGATCTTCGGGATCGGCTGCGGAATAATAACCTGCGTAATACGCTTCTGGTGCTCCGCCCCCGAGGGAGTTTCCTATTCGATCCTGCTTATGAACATAGTTACTCCGTACATAGATATGTTTACCCGCAGAAAAGCTGTGGGAGGAATATATAAAAAGGAAGCAAAGGAGGGTAAGGCTGAATGAAAAACAGTATAATGCCTCCTCTGGCGCTTACGGTGATATGCATTGTTGTATCGGGGCTTCTGGCGATAGCGTACAATAAGACTTACGTTGATACTACGGGAGTTATGACCGACGAGCTCAAGGCTGGCTGCGAGGATATTTTCGGCGAAGGGGATTATGAGATACTGCTTGACTCTGACGCGGAGGAGAAAACTCCGGTAACCTTCGATACCGACGGCGTTGTTTCGGTAATAACAGACGGCAAGGACAAATGCCTTGTTGAGCTAGTTGAGGACGGCTATTCCAAGGGAGGTCTTCACCTTCTCATAGGAATAAATTCCGAGGGCGCGGTTGAGGGGATATACTTCCTTGAGATCGGAGAGACCCCGGGCGTCGGCACAAAGGTTCAGGAGGCCTCCTTCCTCGATAAGCTTATCGGCTTTGACGCTGAAACGGATGAAAATTCAGTAGACAACATTACTTCCGCCACCTACTCGTCAAAGGGCATGAAGGCGGCGTGCAAAAAGGCTGTAACGCTTTACTCCCAAAACAAGGAGGCGATCTTCAGTGACCGATAAAAAAACGAAGTCAAACTGGTACCAGTTTACCAAGGGTCTTATAAAGGAAAATCCGACCCTTGTGACGCTGCTCGGAATGTGTCCTACTCTTGCCGTAACCACGATGGCGGTAAACGGAATAGGCATGGGGCTTGCCACGACGTTTGTGCTGGTTTGCTCCAACATCGTCATTTCCCTGCTTAAAAACGTAATCCCCAAGGCGGTAAGGCTTCCTTCGTTTATTGTAATAATCGCGGGATTTGTAACGCTTATAGGCTTTATACTCCAGAGATATGTGCCGTCGCTTTACTCGGCGCTGGGAGTATTTTTAACGCTTATTACGGTAAACTGCATTATTCTGGGAAGAGCCGAGGCTTTCGCTTCAAAGAACAAGGTTCTGCCCTCCGCCCTGGACGGTCTGGGAATGGGTCTTGGCTTTACGCTTTCACTGTTTACAATGGGCTCCGTAAGAGAAATACTGGGGGCAGGCTCGTGGCTCGGAATGAAGATCCCGGGGATAAGCTCTGAGCCTATGCTTATTTTTATAATGCCGGCAGGAGGCTTTTTCGTGCTGGGCTGTATAATTGCTCTGGTAAACAAGCTTGCGAACCGCAGACCGCCTAAGGAGATATCCTGCGAGGGCTGCCCCAGCGCTTCGATATGCGGCGGTTCCTGCGATACCTGTGAAAAGGAGGGCGGCGGAAAATGAAAGACCTGATCATAATCGTGCTCAGCGCCGTTTTTGTCAACAACGTCGTACTGTCGCAGTTTATGGGGATCTGCCCGTTTCTCGGCGTTTCAAAGCAGCTTAAGTCCTCCGTCGGAATGGGCGGGGCGGTAATATTCGTAATGGTATGCGCCACAGCCTGTACCTACCCGGTATATATGCTGCTCGATAAATTCAAAATAACCTATTTAAGAACGGTAGCCTTTATACTCGTTATCGCGCTGTTCGTTCAGCTGGTAGAAATAGTGCTGAAAAAGGTAATGCCGCCCCTTTACTCGGCATTGGGAGTATATCTTCCGCTGATAACAACAAACTGCGCCGTACTGGGCGTAACGGTAGCCAACATCGACAACGGCTACAGCTTTGTGCAGTCTGTATTCAACGCCTTGGGAACAGGACTTGCTTTTTCACTGGCTCTGATACTGTTTTCGGGAGTAAGGGGAAGAATAGAACATTCGGATATTCCGGAAACCTTCAAAGGCGTTCCCTCGACGCTTATCGCGGCGTCTATCGTATCTCTCAGCTTTATGGGCTTCGGCGGTCTGTTCGGATAATATGAAAAGCCAATATGCCGAATTTACGCCGCCGATGCGTAAAACTCATACGATTCTAATTCCCTCAATGCTTGATTTTCATTTCCCGCTTATCGTAGAAGCGTTTCGCGCGGGCGGATACAAAGCCGAGGCGCTTGAAAGCGCTTCTTCACCCAAAACGCTTAACCGCATAATCTCGGAGGGGCTCGAGCATACAAACAACGACATTTGTTTTCCTGCAAATCTGATTATCGGGCAATTTATAACCGCGCTGAAAAGCGGCAGCTATGATACGCGTAAAACCGCTCTGCTGCTCCCCCAGACGGGAGGAGGCTGCCGGGCCTGCAGTTATATTTATCTGCTGAGAAAAGCTTTGAAAAAAGCCGGCTTTGAATACATACCGGTAATTTCGCTGAATGTAAGCGGAGTCGAACGTCACAGCGGATTCAGTATCACTCCGATAATGGTAATTACCGCCTGTGCCGCTGTTTTCTACGGCGATCTGCTTATGCGGCTGTATAATGAGGTTTCTCCTTACGAAGCAAACAAAGGTCAGACGCTTAGGCTTACCGAAAGCTGGAAGAGGAAAATTTCAATACAGCTTTCCGCAAAAAAATGGCTGTCGGTTTCTGATATGAAAATCATCTTCGGTAAAATCTGCCTGAGCTTTTCAAAAATACCCCGTATTCAGAGGAATGTAAAAAAGGTTTGCCTTGCAGGCGAGCTTTATATCAAATACTGCGCGCTGGGTAACGGAGGTCTGGAGGATATTTTAAGACAACAGAGCTGCGAGCTCCGTATAGGCGGCTTCGCGCAATATGTAATGTATCTTGCAGACTGCTGTACGACAGAAATAAAGCTATACGGCCGGATAACTCCGTCAGGATTATTCGCTCCGCTGCTGATTAAATTCATGGTTTACATACAGAAGCTTATGAACAAAGCGCTGACCGATAACGGGTTTGACCCCATTACAGAATATACAAAGCTTAAAAAGCTTAGCCAGTCGCGCTGTTACGGAGAAACGATGGGCGACGGCTGGCTGATTGAAGCGGAAATTTCCGAAGCTCTCAAAAACGGCTGCACAAGAGCCATAGCGGCAGTGCCTTTCGGCTGTCTTGTAAGCCATTCCTGTGTAAGAGGCGTGACCGCAAAGCTGAGAAAGCAATATCCCCACGCATTTATTTACACCCTTGATTGTGACTCTGGTCTGTCTGAAGTCAACCGTACAAACCGTATAAAAATGATACTATCCTGAACTCAAAAAATAAAATAGCAACGAAAAGGAGGATTAACTTGGAATATATAATACCAATAGCGCTTTTTGCTGTACTGGGCGTTATTGCGGGAGTTTTGCTTACCGCCGCTTCAAAAGCCTTCGCCGTCAAGACTGACGAGCGTTTAGAGGCGGCTCAGGAGGCTCTGCCGCAGGTAAACTGCGGAGCCTGCGGATACTCCGGCTGCAACGATTACGCGGACGCGGTAGTAAACAAGGACGCTCCCTGCAATATGTGCAAGCCGGGAGGAGCGGAATCCGCCGCCAAGCTGGCTGAGATAATGGGAAAGACCGCCGAGGAGGTAGTGCCCGAAACCGCTTTTGTACGGTGCAAGGGCGACTGCAACGCGACCACTCACAAATATGATTTCGACGGAATCCAGTCATGCGCGGCGTGCAACAGATTTTATAACGGCTCAAAAACCTGTACCAGCGGCTGCCTCGGATACGGCGACTGCGTAAGAGTATGCCCACAAAACGCTATTTCCATTGTAAATAGGATCGCCGTTGTCGATTCCTCCAAATGTATAGGCTGCGGACTCTGCGTAAAGGAATGTCCCAACAGTCTGATCGTAGTCCGCCCTAAGAAGCAGAAAATAGAAGTCGCCTGTTCCTCCGCCGATCTGGGAAAGATCACAAGAAAAATATGCAGCGGAGGCTGTATAGGCTGCGGAATATGCGCCAAAAAATGTCCTAACGGAGCGATCTCGGTAAAAAACAATCATGCGGTAATAGATTATAAGCTTTGCGTCGGCTGCGGAACCTGCAGGGACGCCTGTCCGATGAAGGCTATAGTTGAGCTGTAGCGATAATAATGCTCCGGCAGTATCAAACAATAAAAAGACTCATAACGTAAAGCATGGCGGCTGCACAGGTTGGTTAAAGTGCAGCCGCCATGCTTGCGTTTTATTTTGCAGCATGATGTCCAGCAGACGATCTCATAGGATCAATTGCAGCAGAACTGCCGTATAATTCCCGACGCCATATAGTCTGCCATTTCAAACGCTTCTTTTTCTATAGAATCAAACATTTCTATATCCTTCGGATACTCCTTTTTCAGTCTTAAACCCGCTTCCTTTTCAGTCATGCCCAGGTGACTGTACATCATATTCCGCCATTTCCGCTCGTTCCAGTTAGGATTGATAACAGCAAGAAATTCGGCAATTTCGTCCGCATTGGCATACCACTTTTTTCTCAGCTCGTCGGCCTTTGCGGCGTTCATATCCTTGTCGGCATTCACCAGCTCTCCGCCGATCTCCAAATGCTCGGTCAGCAGTTTTTTAAACTCGCCGGCAATTTTTTCGCTGTAGAATATTTTCAAAGCCTTTGCAAAATCTCCCGGATTTTCAAGCAGCCTGTGGGTAACATATTTTAAATCAGGCAAGTCCTCCGCGGTGCTGATTATGAAAAAACGGGTCCAGTAAACGTGCTGTGACCAGAGCTTACGAAATCTATTGATTATTTCCTGTCGGCTACAGGCGCATGATCTTCTCATAAAATACCCCTCAATATCAAAATTTACGGTTATATATTATCATATGACCTCAGACCTGAAATGTTACTCCGGACAGAAAATCGCTTTTCTGTTAATTTTCTTTTATAAATTGCTTTTTACATACTATATAACAAGAACGGTCAGGATCTCTCCTGACCGTTCTGCAAAGTCGTTCATCGGCATTTTTCAGCCGCCTGAGCTGACTTTTATTATTTTGCTGTTCCAGTCTTATAAGCGTCGATCATTTTCTTGACCATCTGACCGCCTACAGAACCTACTTCACGGGCAGTAAGGTCTCCGTTGTAACCCTGCTTGAGGTTTACGCCAACTTCGTTAGCAGCTTCCATCTTGAATTTTTCGAGTGTCTGTCTTCCCTGCTCAGTAGTAATTCCTTTCATTTTGTACAACTCCTTTTCAATAATTTATCGGGTTTGCTTTATTATTATGTGAGTTGTTTTTTTTAATATTAGAGGTAATTTCTTTCAGAGTTTTTTCAATTTTTTATTTTATTAAAGCCGCCTGCACTTTTGAACGAACGCTCAGTGCGGCGGCTTTGCCCGAAAGGGCAGTTCCCCTTATAATTTTTCACTGCCCCTTGTGACAAAAAAGCTCGTTATTTTATAAAAACAAATAAGAACTTAACATTCAGGACACTTTTATTGTATAACACATATGCATTTTTGTCAATGATTATGATAAAACAAATAAAAAATTCTGCTTTTTTAATAAATTTTTGATGATTATTTACGCAAATTACACAAAAGAAGCTGGTGATATGCAAAGCCGCCAGAAATTCTGACGAATAAAACGTCAGCTCTGAGCGTCCTGCGCGTTTGCATAGTCCGAGGTTACGTCAAGATACTCCTCCAGGCAGATGTCCTGAGCGGTTATCTCCTTTGCGGCGGCTTCGCCTACATATCTTATATGCCACGGCTCATAGGCGTACCCGGTTATACTTTCCTTTCCCTTTGGGAATCTTATAATAAACCCGTAGTCCGCACAGTGCTCCTCCAGCCAGATCGCCTCCGGCGTACCCTCGAAGCTGAATTCCGTTGTATTTACGTCCATGCAAAGTCCGCTCTGGTGCTCCGAATGACCCGGACGGGAGGAAACCTCGTCCGCCTCCTCTACTCCTCTTTCAGCGGCATAGGAATTATAAAGCTGCTCCTGTTCGTCGTAGCTGCGGTAGCCTGAGCAGATATAAAGCACTATCCCGTCGGCATAAGCGTCGCCCGCCATATTATAAAACGCTTCCTCAGCGGCGCTGTCCATTCCGGGCGCATAGGTTCGGGGAATACTGTAGGTTTTGTTTACTATCAGTATCCCGTCTATATAGGTTCTTCCGTCAATCACTTCAACCTCGTGACCTTCAGCTTCTTTTATTTCGGATCGGCTTTCCTCCTCAGATCGGCTGTCTTTTATCGAGGAATCTTTCTCCGGCGCTGCCGAGCTGATTTCCGACGATACGCCGGAGGAGGTACGGTCGCTGTCGGTTTTAACCGTCGAGCCGCCGTCATCGTTATTATTTCCCGAAGTGACAAAATAAATCACAGAAGCCGCAACGATCAGTCCGAAAACGATCATAACGGCAATCGCCTGCATTCTGTCCCGTCTTATCTGTTGAACCGTTCTGCGGCGCGCCTGAGGAATCGGCGCGGATCCAAGCGGAGCTTCACTATTTGTCTGATCTGTATTCTGTCCGAGCTCGTCTTTATTATAATCCATAAATAACGTCCTTTATTTTTTTATCAATTATTCTGTTTTTCTAATTATAGCACCATGTGCAATGAAAATCAAGTCGAATCACGGCGCTACGAACAATTTCAGAAGCGGCAAAAATAACAGGCGATACCAAACACCTTGACGCGCAGTATTTAAACAGGCTCAAAACTTTATCACGAAAGAAACAGGTGCTCTATAAGGATTTTTGCACCCAGCAGGATCAAAATAACGCCGCCTGCAAGCTCAGCCTTCGACTTATATTTTGTTCCGAAAATACTGCCTATCTTTATTCCCAAGGCTGAAAAAGCAAAGGTTACTGCGCCTATCAGCGAAACCGCAGGCGCTATGCTGATTTTTAAAAACGCGAACGTAACTCCCACCGCGAGAGCGTCTATGCTTGTAGCAACGGCAAGCAAAAACATATTTTTCGGCTTCATTGAGGCGTCCGCGCCGTCCGCGCTGCCGCTCACGGACTCTTTTATCATATTTGCGCCTATAAAGCAAAGCAGCACAAACGCTATCCAATGGTCGAACTGTTGTATTTTCTCACTGAAGCTTACTCCCAGAAAATACCCTATCGCAGGCATAAGCGCCTGAAATCCCCCGAACCACAGCCCAGCCAAAAGCATATGCGCTGCCCGAACGTTTTTCAGCGCCAGCCCCTTGCACACTGAAACTGCAAACGCGTCCATAGAAAGCCCTGCAGCCAGAATAAAAAGCTCGGCAATTCCCATAAAAATCTCTCTCCTCAGTCAAAATAAAAAGGCTCACAGGCAACGCGGAAACGCTGCCCGTGAGTCTCGTCTTTTCAGATAATACCGGATTAAAAAATCATTGTGTCGACATTACCGCAGACCGTCGTAGCAAGGCCTGCTGACTACTCCCTCAAGGGTACTGAAATACTATAGCATATTTTGCGGCAGATGTCAAGCGGAATCAACTGTTTTTTGATGTAAGCCGGCGGCTGTAACAATTTTAAAAAAAGCACTTGACAAGCAGTAAAAAATATGCTAAAATATTAAAGTCGCAGGTAAAACAGTAAGTGTTTTTGTTCAGCTTGCAAGTTATCTGGACAGGTGTCCGAGTGGTTTAAGGAGCCGGTCTTGAAAACCGGTGATACGGCAACGTACCGTGGGTTCGAATCCCACCCTGTCCGCCATTTTTTTCGCGGAGGCTTTCCGCTGTTTTATTATATATTCGTCATGCGGATTTACCCAAGTGGTGAAGGGGCTCCCCTGCTAAGGGAGTAGGTCTCGAAAGGGGCGCGAGAGTTCAAATCTCTCAATCCGCGCCAGAAGATAAAAGCCTATTTTGCGCAAATGGCGTAAAATAGGCTTTTTATTAATCTATCAGCATTAAAACAAATGTTTTAAAAATGCATTTATATGACCAAAAATAAAGAAAGTATGACCAAAAATATGACCCAAAAAGATAACCGTCTGCACGTTGCCCAAGGGCAACCAGTGCAGACGGTTATTTATATTCTTGTCCTCTTTCTTATGCTCTTATTCTGTTTTTTATCCAATGGTGTTAAGTCATTATTTGTAATACCTCTGTTATTAAGTATCTCATCATCTGACAAATATTCTTTATTCAACATACCTTGTACAAGTTCTGAAGTATCATACAGTTGTCTGTCCTGATTAGTCTGTATATAGCTTTCATTATACATAGCTCTGGGTATATAAGTATGATTTTCATTCCACATCTCATACTCTTCAATATCATAAGTATAACCAGTAAGCAATCTTGAAAAAGGGTGCTGAAAATGGCAGGAACAAGCCGTTACCGTAGCGGTAATATCACGAATTTGTTTATCTAAAAGATTAAAACGCTGAACAGTAGCATAAATCATCATTCTGCGTTTACGACACTGACAAAGGTGTTGAAACAATGGCTTAGGAACAGCTTTTTTACCGCCTGAGAAATCACGGCTGTTAAATATAGTGCCTATTTCATCTATCAATACTAAACAGTTTTGCGGAGCGTTTAATATATCCTGAGCCGTATTTAATTCTAAGATTTCAGTATGCGCAGGAAAATTCTTTATTTTGATGTTAGTTAAAATACTAAGCTGAGGATATCGGACACATAAGTCATACGCTTTAATCATCATAAGGCTTGTTTTGCCTGCTCCGAAACGACCCGTAAAGAGATGTATACCCCAACCATTAAAAAGCATTTTAAGGTTAAAATAAGCGTATTCTAAACGGTCATAGGTGTGATACATAATAAACCGAGGAAGAAGTTTATAATAATCGAAAAGAATCAAAAGTTACACCCACTTTCCAGACATAAAACGAATCATAAGGTTATAAAACATCTTAAAAAACCAATAAAGAATAAAGCAAGCAAACAGAAATTCAAAACCTAGTATACACATTTCTTTCCATGTACTGATTTCTGATATTGCCGTTAAATCACAGCCTAAAATTTTTAAAAGCATGATTACAGGATTTTTTTCATCAATAAACATTATAATCACCGTCTTTCAATATGTTTTTCAAGTCAATATCTTTAAAAGACCTTTTCCACTCTTCCTCGAACATTAATTGCTTTATAAGCTGTTCTCTGTTTCCGCTGAATTGCTTTTCCTGCTTAAAATCATGTAAATCCTTTATAAATTTTAAAGTGCCAACCAAAGCGGAATACAATAAAACAAGAAACATTCCAAAAAGAAAGATTTTTAATATAGCCAACAAAACTAGTCACCGCCTTTCTCAAACAAAAAATTTAGCAAAGTGCAGCTTGCGTAAATAATCAATATACCAATAAATATAGAGCCAAGGCTTAAAGAAAATGAACCTAAAATTATTCTGTGACCTAAAATATATGAAATACCGTTGAAAATAGCTTTTATATTGTCAAAGAAATTCACATAACCAACCCCTTTAAACTACAAATTTAATAATAACTATAGCAAGCATAATAGTAAAAAAAGATATTAATATTGTCATAAAGTAGGGCGGTAACAAGGCTATGCTTGCAGTCAGGAACAAGGAACAGCATGGAAAAAAGGAAGTATTCCAAATGGTGCGATAATTCAAAAAATAGCAGATTACTTTGAAGTATCAACAGATTTTCTGCTTACAGGCAAAGAAAAAACCGCTGAAGGCATAGAGCTGACAGCGGTTGATAAAGAAGTTATTGAAATTGTTTCAAAGTTATCTGATGAAAAGAAAATGCTAGCCTACAAAATGTTTAAAACATTACAAGACGAAAACTAATCATTTTTTAAGCTTTTCAAATATATAAGAAACTTTTCTTTTAAATCATCAGGTAGCAAAAAATAGATTTTATAAATTTCCTCGTCTGTTATCATTGTTTTGTATCTCCTCTTTTGTCTCTACAGTTGGCCAGACCGTAGTTTTATTTTATCATATGGAGGTTTTTGTTAACGTCTCATCGCTAAAGCTCCACTGAACCCCGCGTCTAACGCGAAGTTTTAAAATAACCGCAGGCGTTAATTCGCCTGCGGTTCGTGCTTATCAATAGTAGCAGTAGCATACGGAATAAACGGTGATTCCGCTGTTTGCCGCGCCCGCATGGATCTGGTCAAGCTTTCCGCTGAAATCGGAGCTGCCGAATGCAGCCTTGCAGTTGTCATAGGAATATTTAGCGTAGTAATGACCGTTAGCCGTTCCGGTTTCGCTCGGCTGTACCTTGGCCCATTCCGCGCCGCCGGACCAGCTCTGGAGAATAAATTCCACCTGATTCTGCGTGCCGGAATATTCCACATAGAAATATCCGTTGGATCTGATGTCAGCCGCATTAAAGCTTCCGCCGTTCTTTGACGTCATCACCGAAGCCGCCTGCTGCCATGCGCCTGCGCTCGATTCGCCCCAGAACAGGGACGTATAGCTGTCGCCGGAGGATTCCGAACCCGACGAGGAGGAACCTGACGACGAAGACTCAGATACCGGCTCGAGGTACCACAGCTGACAGTTTCCGCCCCAGTATTCCCACTGAGCGATATTTCCGCCGTCCGCAGTGCTCCAGTTGTAAACGTCAAGACAGGAATAGCAGTCGGTGATCTTGGTCTTTATCGCATACGCGTCGCCGATCTTTACAAATTGGAATTTCTGGCAGTCGCCGCCGTGATATTCCCACTGATTGATATTCGCTCCGTTTTCCCTGCTCCAGTTGTAAACGTCAAGACAGCTTCTGTAACCTGACGCCGCGGTAAAAATTGTATAGTAGCCGTTTCCGTCGCTTACAAGCTTGAACTTCTGCGCGTCCGTACCGTTTTTGGAGTGCTGCTGTATGTTTGTTCCGTTATCCGCCTTGCCGTAATATACATCAAGGTATTTTCCGCTGTGTACGCTCTTTATGCAGTATGTTCCGTCAAGTCCCCAAACGCCGCCGTATTGGTCGGTGGTAGTTCCGGAAGATCCTGACGATCCGGACGACGAGGAGCCTGAGCCTGAAGACCCGCTGTATACAGAACAGGTTTTTGAGGTTGACTTAATGCCGTTTGTACCGTTAAAAAGCGTATTTCCCCAGCTTGAAAGGCTTGATCCGTCCCAGCTGTTTGCAATGTCAAGGTAGCTCAGATCAGAATTGTTGCCCTTCCACGACCAGCCGAGATAGCCGACGTTCTTCTGAGTGCAGTAGCTCATAATGCTTGCTTCGTCAACGTCGCCGTTGGAGTGCTGCGCGCCGAATTCACCGATCACTACAGGAACGCCGATTCCCAGCGCGTTGTCAATATTGCTTTTTACCGCAGACGAGGTTCCGCCTGCGTACTCGTACATATGAATGGAGAAAACCGTATTTTTATCCGGATCGGCATTGAACACCGACCTGCCGTAATCCTTGATCGAATCCGGATACTGTCCCCAGCCTGCCGAATCGACCATCAGCATATTTGAAATTCCCGCGTTTCTTAATTTCTGTATAGCTGATTTATAGCCTTCCGCCCACGGGGAGCCGTTCCATGAACCGTACCATTCGTTGGCGATATTCACGATCACATACTTCTCGCTGCCGCTCAGTACGTTCTTCATTTCGATCCAGTAATCCACGCACCTGTCCAGATCGTAGGTGTTGTCGCTTCCGGTCGCGTCGTGAACCTCAAGTATGCAAACCACATTATTCGATTTGCACATATTGATGATATTCTGTACTTCCGAAGAACTTGTTTTTGAATACTGCGCTCCGTTTGAAAGCACGATCCTTACTGTGTTTGCTCCCAGGTCGGCCGCGCCTCTGATTGATTCCTCAGTCTTGTCGGAATACCACGCGTGAGCAATGTTTACGCCGCGCATAACAAACGCGTTTCCGTTAGCGTCGCATATCGAGGTTCCGCTTACATAGAATCCGGACGACGCCGCATTTGCTTTTGAAAAATCAAAAAAGCCCATGCAAATTACGACAGCAAAAATAACTGCCGCAAATACCTTTGCGCATCTGCCGTAAGATGTTTTTGTCTGCACCATAAAAACTCCTTTTGCTTAATTCAGGTTTTAAAGCTTGTTAATACCGGTATTAATTTTGTTTACAAGCAAATTATATAATCATTAATTTAGAATGTCAATAAAAATATTTTTGTAAAACGTTTACTTAAATATATTTCGTATAAATATCTAATATTTCAGAAAAGTTTTTGTTGAAATGTCATAAACAAAAGCGATTTTATGGGGCTATGCTATAATTTTATTTAAGTTTTTACGAAAACGATAGCGAAACTTTCAGTTAATTTTGTATTCGTTTTCAATGCAAATCAAGCTAATTTATGCTAAAATTATTAGCGGTCTATATAATTGTATTAATCTGTATTCATTTGATTTGTCAGGAGGCGAAAACATTTATAACCTAGCGCCTATGTCCCCCGCCTTCTTTAGAAGGCGTTCGCCTCTCTAAGGCGGCGGGGTCAATTCAGACTTTCAGTAGGGGGGATTCCCCTACTGAAAGTCTGAGAAGCTATAAGCTCTTCGCTGTCAAAAGACAGCGTTTGGCGCAGGTTGCTTCGTCGCAGCTGATACCCCGCGAGCTCACATCGGGCTTTGCTCCGAATTAAAATCAGCAAAACGCGAAACGAGCCGCCGCAGTGTAAAAACTGCAGCGACCCGTCCCTTTCAACATATGCCCTTATTTCCATTGGAAAAAATCATATTTATATAATTCTGCCGTCTGATATCTCAATAATTTTATTGCACTGAGCGGCAACATTTCGGTCGTGCGTAACGATTATAACAGTTCTGCCTTCATCGTTAAGCGTTTTAAAAAGCTTCATTATTTCCTCCGACGTCTTTGAGTCCAGAGCGCCGGTAGGCTCGTCGGCAAGTATAACTGACGGTTCGTTTATTATCGCTCTGGCTATCGCGACTCTCTGCTTTTGTCCGCCGGAAAGCTCCCCGCACTTGGGATTGCCGTGAAGCGGCAGTCCCGCCAGCTCCAGAGCCTTCATTATGCGCTGCCTGAATTCGCTTTGTTTTAACGAGGAATTGAATATAAGCGGATAGGACAAATTCTGATATACCGTCCTGTCCAGCATCAGGCCGAAATCCTGAAGCACAAAGCCTATCTTTCTGTTAAGGATACGCGAAACCTTTGAAGAGCTGAGCTTCGATATTTCCTCGCCGTCAAGAAAATACCTTCCTTCCGTAGGCGTGTCGATACAGCCGATAATATTAAGCAGAGTGGATTTTCCCGAGCCTGATCTTCCGATCACCGAAAGCAGTTCACCGTCGCTTACCTCAAGGTCTATTCCGTTAAGAGCATTTACGGCGGCTCGGCTTCCTTGGTTATATATTTTCGTTATGTTCTCCAGTTTTATCATTCTGCTCCTCCGAATTAAAAATCTTTTACCGATTCTATTATTCTTTTTCTGTTTATCTGTGCAACGGAAACCACGGCGGACACGGCAAGCACAGCGGCGCATATTGCTACGGAAAGAAAATACCCGTTGGCGTTTATCAGCGTTGTTTCGCCTATATTGGTACCGGTTTTGATTCTTAATATCACTGGTATCGAAACAACAGCCGGAATCATCACCAGCGCAAGAACCGTCATAAACGAAATTGCCGCGATCGTTCGCGTTTTGGCTCCGCACAGGCAGAATATTCCGTTCTGTCTTTTGGTAAATCTGGCGGACACGACGCCGTAGGAAACAAGTCCTGTCAGGGAAAGCCCGAAAAACGTTACGGCAAGCACGACAAAAGGCATTATTTTTTCTTGCTCAAGCTTCTGAAAGCTCTGATAGAAATAGTCGTAAGGCTGAAAATACAGATTATCTATAAAGGCGGAATATTTTTCTTCAAACCCGTCTATACCCTGTGTGTTTATCATTTCAAAATGCCCGAGGCTGTTATTGGTTTTATTTATAATATTATCTTTGTCATAGGCGATTATCATCGTCGTATCGTAGAAAAATCCGCTGTAGGTTTCGCTCAGAAACAAATCGTTTTTTACCGTGCCGCAAACGTAAAAGCTTCCGACAGCGCCGTATTCGTTCTCTATCGTATATGTACCTCCGACCTTGTATTTTTTTGCGGCCTCGGAGGAAACCAGACAGGGAACGCTTCCGTTATAGTCCCTGTCAAAGTCTATCATTTCCCCCTTTGAAAGATGAATGTCTACGCTGTCAAATACAGATTTTGAATAGAAAGTGATATTTGTAAACGAGTCATAGCCGTTTATCGTATCAAAGGTCATAAGCTCAGCGCCAGATTCCGAAACGGCCTTTTTTATTTTTTCCGAAGCCTCCTCGTCGTCGGTCATGGCTACATAATAAAATTCAGACAGATTGCTTTCCTCGTACATTTTATGCTTCAGCCGTGTTAATTCCAGCTCGCCGAAGCAGATCGCGGCGCAGCAAATCATGATAAGAAACTGTATGCAGAGAATCACCGAAAGCACAACGTTGTTTCTCAGTCTGTCAAGCACAAGCGGCAAATATCTTTTCATGACGTCTACCTCCTTACTTCAATTCGGGAAGGCTTTACTTTTGACACCTTGATTATTGACGGCATATTAAAAGCGGTTATCATCACAAGCGCGATGACAAGAACCTCCGCCTGCGCCGAAAAGCTTACCGCGTTGGGAAGATAGCATTTTTTTAGTAACCCGTCGCAAAGCCTGAAGCCTACGGCGGCAGCGGCAAATGAGATCAGCTCGTAAAAGACTATTTCCGTTACAAGCAGGGCGGCGACGCATTTATCGGGACAGCCGCAGATTTTAAGAAGAGCGATTCTTGAAAGCTGTTCTCTCAATATCTGCTTGAAAAGAGTGATCGTTATAATGCCTCCCAGCGCTGCGATCATAACGGATATGAGGATCTGGTCGGTATGTATTCTGCTGTTATCGTTCTCCGACCGCTCATAATCCGACAGCAGCTCCTCGTCCGTTTTCAGTATTTCTTTCAGCTCGGCCTGCGTATCCTTATCGCTGTCCGGCAGGACGATTTTGTCGGCGTTCATCGAAACGGCTTCGTTCAGCTGTGCAATACTTCCGAATGGCGCGGAAGTAACGCCTCCTATGCCTATGATCTTGAACTCTTTTCCTCCCAGAGTCACCGTATCCCCGACTGAAATCTCGCTTCCGTTATACATAAGATTTTTTTCTACGATTATTACAGGCTCGGAACCCTCCAGCTCATTTTCGCTGAAGCCTCTGCCCTCGATTATACGATTTTCAAACTGCTCAAACGAACCGCTGCCGGAAACAGGGTAGAGCGTTATTCCCGGCATATCTCCGAAATCCTTTATGCGAAGCAGGAAGCTGTCATCGCTGTAACTGAAAGTACAGCCGGTTATTTTTCCGTTAAGCTCCGATGTGATCATTCGGACGGTATCCTCAAGCGCCGCGCCTGAAGCCCCGTCGTCGCCTGATACTGCAAGAATATTGGAATAAGTACGCTTTGCCAGCTCGATATCACGGTATATGACAACATTTTTCTGAAGCACTCTGAGACTGACAAAAACGCTGAAAAAGCATACGGTCAGAGTAAAAAACGCCGTTATGGTCAGCAGCGGAGTTTTTTTATATTCAGAAAAGGTTTCTGACAATAAGAATTTTATGTAACGCATTTTGCTCCCTTATTTTGCTCCATCATATTACGTTTTCTTTTATCGCGGTTTTTTTAGCCGCGAAAATTTTATCGACAGTATCCCTGTTAAGATATATCAGCAGCCTTGCAAGGAGATATCCGACGATCAATGCGAAAAGCTCCGCGAACGGCAGCGTAAGGTCGTAAATATACTTCAGTCCTCCGGAAATAAAATTGCAGACGAGGACGTACACGATTTCAAAAGCAACTGCCGATACGGCAAAAACAGCAAAAAAGGCCGGTTTTCTGAGTTTTCTGAAGGTTACGGTACATATAAACGAAAACGCGAGCATAAGCGCGAACGGTTTAAGATATATGTTAATTACAAGGGAAAAATCTCTGAAAAAATCAATATCAAACAGCGGCGGCCACATCTGCTGCAAAACAAGATTGACGCTGTCGAAGTTGTATTCTACGTCAGCGGGTCCCAACGGCAAGGGCATATATGTATATGAAAAATAAGTCAGGTATGAAAATACCGAAAGGATGATCAGCAGAATACGCGCCGTTCTGTATTTTTTCCTGATACCTACAGGAAGGACAACCGCAAGGCAAAGGACAAGAAATATAGCCTTGAACGCGCCGCCGGTTATAATATCGATCTGCCGTCCCTTAAAAAGGGACGACACAAATTCCATGATTTCTCTGAGATCCTGCATAAACATTTCTCCTTTTGAACCGGAGCACAGCGTTTTGATTATGTTCCGTAGAAAACGCCTCCGGCATTAAACGTAGTAATATACTTGTAAGCAGGGGGACAGGTAACATTTATATAAAACCTGTACATATTATTCAAGCGTCCGTATGTTTTGTTTCCGGTGCCTATAAATCTGGAAACCGTTCCGCTTGACGTTGTATTGCCTACTGAAATATTGGAAGCCGAACCGATATTAGAAAACAGCTGGGTATTCTTATAAAGCTTCCAGCTTGCAGCGGCGCTCTTGTATGTTGAAGAACTGGGCTTATTTGTGACAGAGGCCGTCCAATAAAGCTTGGTTCCGTCGAAAACCGTAGTATTTACAGCTACATAGGACGAATAAGCTGAGCCTGAGGTTCCGTTGTGAACAGCGTCCACCCGCTTTGTCAGCAAGGTATTCGCGCTTGCGTTGATTGCGAAAACGCTCATGATAATGCCTGCTGATAAAATAGTTTTAACGTATTTTTTTATGTTTTTCATAGCTTTATTTTTCCTTTCCAATTATACTATAATATAGTATTTCGAGCAATGGTTTTTTATGCCGTTAAGCTTATTTCGTATAACCGCACAAATTAAGCGAGATAATTTTGTGCAGTTTTTTATTCTTCATCGGACTCACCCCTTTTTAAAACGCCGAAAGCAAAAGTTTTACAGCAAATTTCAGCGTTATTTAATATATAAATCCCAGTATTATATTTTAATAAATTCTAATTTACTCCTATTATACCATAAGTTCCGCTATATGTCAACATAATTTGGATTTAATCCAAAAATAACCCTTATAATAAAAATAATGTAGAATCGTGTCGCAGCAGAGCCATAATATGAAAAATAAAAGCTCCCTGTATAAAAAGCGGCGGCTGCCTGAGGAATCAAAACCTCTGCCGTCAAATCGTTTTATGTCTATAGCCTTGCCGTCAGCTCCTGCGGACTGACAGCTCTGCGGCATAGCCGAAAAAAACGTAGAAAATGGGCAAAGACTTGACTTTTGGCATAGGAGTGTTATAATATTAGATGTATATTACATAACAACAGGAGCCGATCTTATATGAACAACAAAACAAGAACTGCTTGTATAGGCGCAATGTATGAGCTGTATCCGCTTTGCAGGAAGCTTGTTTTTGATACCTTTGATAAGCGTAAATATGGGATAACCAGAACTCAGCAGATAATACTGCTGGCGCTTGCCATCGAGGAAAAGCTTACAATGTCGCAGCTTGCTTCAAAGATCAATACGAGCAACGAGCAGGCAACCCGTGCTGTGGCGCAGCTTGTTGAAAAAGGCTTTATTGAACGGATGCAGGACAACAGCAACAGACGTATAATCAATATCCGTCTTACTGAAAAGGCAGACGATTTTATTGAAAAGACCAAGGCTGAAATAATGGGAGATCTGTTGGATCAGTTCAACGGAATTTCCGATGAGGATATGGAAAAGTTTCACGACGCGGTGGTGCAGATAATCGGAATACTGAAAAAAGCCGAGGCATGAGTACCCTCGGCTTACCGAGAATTTACAAAAAGGCAATACTGCATATAAATGCCGCGGGGCAGCGGCGGTGCGGTATTGCCTTTATGTATGCAAAAAAATTTACCTGTAAAATCAGCCGCGGCTATTGCAAATACAGCCGGAGCATGGTATAATTTATTATATATTTTTTAGAAAAGGAATGAGTTAAAGCCTATGGAACATCAGCATATTCTTATTCTGGATTTCGGAGGTCAGTACAATCAGCTTATTGCCCGCCGCGTCCGCGAATGTAATGTTTACTGCGAGGTCAAGCCCTATAACAAGGTAACGATCGACGAAATAGAGCGGCTTGCTCCCAGCGGCATTATTTTTACCGGAGGACCCAACAGCGTTTACGGTGAAGCTGCTCCTAGCGTTGACAGGAGAATTTTTGAGCTTGGCATTCCCGTACTGGGAATATGCTACGGTTCCCAGCTGATGGCCCATATGCTGGGCGGAAAGGTCGCGAACTGCGTAACCTCCGAATACGGCAAGACGGAAACCTGTTATGATAGATCCTGCGCGCTTTTCGGCGCGGTCGAGGATATGCCTGAAAAGGCGGTTTCCTGGATGAGCCACACCGATTATATATCCGAGGTTCCCGAGGGCTTTAAAATCGTGGCTCATTCTGCCGGCTGTCCTGTCGCCGCTATGGCTAACGAGGAAAGAAAGCTTTACGCGGTTCAGTTCCACCCCGAAGTCAATCATACCCAGTATGGACTCGGAATGCTGGACAGCTTCCTGAAAAATGTCTGCGGCTGCAAAGGCGACTGGACTATGGAAAACTATGCCGAAACCGCGATCAGGCAGATCCGCGAAAAGGTAGGAAACGGAAAGGTTCTTCTTGCTCTGTCCGGCGGAGTAGACAGCTCAGTGCTGGCGGCGCTGCTTTCAAAGGCGGTAGGCAGACAGCTGACCTGTATTTTTGTAGACCACGGATTTATGCGCAAAAATGAGGGAGACGAGGTAGAGGCCGCGTTTAAGGACTGGGACATTAATTTTGTTAGGGTCAACGCCAAGGACAGGTTTATGGATAAGCTGAGAGGCGTTTCCGATCCTGAAACCAAACGAAAGACTATCGGCGAAGAATTTATCAGGGTTTTCGAGTCTGAAGCCAAGAAGCTCGGAAAGGTTGATTTTCTGGCTCAGGGAACGATTTACCCTGACGTTATAGAATCCGGTTCGGGCGACGCGGCGGTAATCAAGTCGCACCACAACGTAGGCGGACTTCCTGATTACGTTGATTTCAAGGAGATAATCGAGCCGCTGAGAATGCTGTTCAAGGACGAAACAAGAAAGCTGGGACAGGAGCTGGGGCTGTCGGAAACCCTTGTGTGGCGTCAGCCCTTTCCTGGACCCGGACTTGCAATAAGGATCATAGGCGAGATAACGGACGAAAAGCTTGAAATTCTTAAGGACGCCGACTGGATATTCCGTGAGGAGATCGCAAAGGCCGGACTTGACCGTTCGATACATCAGTATTTTGCGGTGCTTACCGATATGCGTTCGGTAGGCGTAATGGGAGATTTCAGAACCTATGATTATACCCTTGCGCTCAGAGGCGTTACTACGACCGACTTTATGACTGCTGATTTCGCCCGTATCCCGTACGAGGTCCTCGAAACCTGCTCAAGCCGTATTGTAAACGAGGTTAAGAACATCAACAGGGTAGTGTATGATATAACTACAAAGCCGCCGGCAACTATTGAGTGGGAATAGTATCTAAGGAGTACAAGAAAGTTAATTGCAAGTAGGTTGTTTAATTTCATTTTATGAGGTTAAATCTATCGGGATTTGATGAAAATAGATGAGGACATGAAAATTAAGGCTGTTTTTTTTGATGTTTATGGAACACTGATTTCTACGGGAACGGGATCAATCAATGCTGTGGAAAGCATTTTATCGAAAAACCATTCTGAAATTGAACCTCAAGCATTTTATGCTGAATGGAAGCAACTGCATAAAAAACGGATGCGCCAACCCCTCTTTTTGACCGAGAGGGAAATCTTTATAAAAGATTTGTCAGAGTTGTATTCAGTTTATGGAATAGCAGGAGATTATCAGGAAGATGTCAAAATTATGTTGGAGAGCCTTTATAACCGCGCTGTTTATCCAGAGGTTTCCGGAGCAATCAAGAGATTATCAAAAGAATATGAGGTTATCATTGCCTCAAATACTGACACAGAACCGCTTCTTCAAAATTTTGATTATAACGGGCTTGTTTTCGGAAAAATCTACACCTCGGAAGGCTTAACGGCGTATAAACCAAATCCAAAATTCTATCTAACAATTCTGAACGAGTGCGGCTATTCCCCGGAGGAAGTTCTATATGTCGGTGATTCCTCTGAAGAGGATATTATCGCTCCATCTCAACTTGGAATTAAGACTGCATTGGTTGACAGAAAGAAGTCGGGGAATAAGTACGGGCAGACTTTTTCGGTAAACGACATAAGCCAGCTTTGTCAAATATTAGGCTGTTAAATCAGTGATTTATGGAGTTTAAAGAGTGGTAGCGATAATTGGAGCAAGCGTTTTTTCGGTAGTAATTGTCTTATCAATTCTCATAATTTGTGGTTTACCTTTAGGGGAGTTGACAATGGGCGGACAGTATAAGATTTTTCCAAAGGGATTAAGAATTATTTTGGTAGGACAACTTGTTTTACAAATATTTTTTGTAGTTATAATTTTGCAAATGGGAGGATTTATACCATTATGGTTTTCGGATAATATAACAAAAATAATCTGTATTGTTATGGCAATATATCTCTCATTTAATACAGTTATTAATTTTATTTCCAAAAGCAAAAAAGAAAAGCTTGTAATGACACCCTTTTCTGCAATTTCAGCCATATGCTTTTGGATAACGGCATTGTAGGTAATAATACAAATGACAACTTCCCAATTTGTTGATTAGAATGATGGTGAGTAGCGAATTGATATTTTCTTTATTAATGATTTATATACATGGTTCTAGCACCATGTAATTAAGGGCAATTTGCAGACCGCGAAATGCATTTATTGTGTGTTTCAAGTGGTTTGCGAGTACAATCATCTTAATAAATTATAAAAAGGCATTACTGACTTATGCAGTCGGTAATGCCTTTTTGCGTCTGTTTCAATTTTATATCAAGCAATGCTTCCATAAGATAATTTTGTAATCCGAGTCTAACTCATTACATAATCGATTATAAAGACAAACCGCTTTTTGCGTGAACTGCTCGATTTGCTCTTGATCCCATAATAGATCTCCTGCCGGATCAGACCAATCCAGAGCTTCATCGTGCTTTTCAATTACAGTTTCAAGGTCGTCCTTCAGTTCTTGACTTATAGGCAAATCGTCAATCATAACAGGATAGCCGTATCTGTCGTTTGCATTATCGTTGATACTCCAAACGCAGGTCCCTGAACCCCAGTCAAACATATACTTCATTTCATATTTTGCCACTATGATTACCTGCCCATCTGAAATTATTTCAGTTTATCCTTTAAACGCTTTAATCATTGCGCCGCTGAGTTTCCGTGAAGACGCTTTCGCCCATCGCTGTGCGGCGTCAGGTTAAGGATAGCGGTAACTCTATTGGTCGTATTGTTCCTTTGTGATTTCTCCGTTTCTCTATTTCCCCGCTTGTTCAGCCCAAGCGCAAAGAGCTTCAATTACGGTTTTGTATAATCAAAGCGATCCGTTCTTGTTTATAAGAGCATAAAAAGCGAAAGCAGCTGTCGCTGCGTCAGGGCTAGGACCTTATCTGACCGCTGCCGTTGATAAGGAATTTTGTGGTGGTAAGCTCCTTTAAGCCCATTGGACCTCTGGCGTGAAGCTTCTGGGTTGATATTCCTACCTCCGCGCCCAAGCCGAACTCCTCCCCGTCGGTAAAGCGCGTGGAGCAGTTTACATATACGCAGGCGGAATCTACCCGGCTCTGAAATTCCTCGGCGACGTACAGGCTTTCGGTCACTACGCACTCCGAATGACCCGTCGAGTCTTTCGCAATATGCTCCAGAGCGTCGGCAAGTCCGTCTTGGTGGCACAAATCGCCTACCACGTCAGCACAGGAGAAAAGCTGTGGGAATACGACGTGCATCCCGGCACCGTTCTCTATCTTGCCCTGGAGGACGATTATCAGCGAATCCAAAGCCGTATGTTTATGATGTATGGCGTAGAGGACAGCGACAGGCTCCACTTCGCAACGGTGGCAAATAAAATCGGCAACGGACTCGATGAGCAGCTTGACTTCTTTATCGGGGAACACCCAGACACCAAGCTCATTATTATTGACACAATGCAAAAAATCCGTGAGGTCGGCGGCGAGGCTTACAGCTATGCCAGCGATTATGAGATTATCGGCAGACTCAAGCAATTCGCCGACAAGCATTGCATCTGTGTTCTCATCGTCCACCACACACGCAAACAGCCTGCAGGAGATACCTTTGAAATGATCTCCGGTACAACGGGATTACTCGGCTGTGCAGACGGCTCTCTGCTGATGCAGAAGAAAAAGCGAACTGCATTGGAAGCCACCATCGACGTGGTAGGGCGTGACCAGCAAGACCAAATCCTCTATCTGAGCAAAGACCCCGAAACGCAGATATGGAATCTCGACAAGACGGAAACAGAGCTTCATAAAGAGCCGCCCGATGCGGTGCTGGAAGCTGTGGCAAGGCTTGTATCGGCAGAACAGCGAGAGTGGACAGGTTCGCCGTCAGAACTTGCCGAGGCGGTCAACACAGGAATGGCAGCCAACGCCTTAACCAAATATCTCAACGTCAAATGCGGCAGGCTGATGGACGAATACGGTATCAGCTATGAGAACAAAGCCAAGCACTCCGGGCGCAAGGTCACGCTGACCTACACGATTACGGAAGCTGCTGAATAACCCAAGTGCGACGGTTGCGACGGTCGCAACGATGAAATTGATACCACCAATATAACCGTCGCAATCGTCGCTATCGTTGCGGATAGGCGATAAGCTCCTTGCTCGAAGCTTATCGGAAAGGAAGGAAGCGAATGAAAACCGTACAGATACCCTATGAGCTTTTCGTCGATCTGGTGCTTTACCATCTGAACGGCGAAGATGATTTCGATGAAGATATAAGACAAGGCTTGAAGCAAAAGCTGGATGCGATGCTCAACCGTCAGCTTTACTCGCAGTACAAAACCGCCCCCACCGAGGAACAGCGGGAGCAGGCAAGGCAGGAATATCTTGACCGCCGTGGAGTGCCGCAGAGCTATCGCTGGACTACTCCTCCTTGGGAGCTATGACAGGAGCGTGCCACGCTCCTGTGAATGGCAGACAAGGCAAAGCATTGGCTGACACAGCCCCGACGCATCCCCCGTCCCCATCGAAAAATCCGCAGATTTTGAGATGGATGGCAGAGAGGATTTTCAAAATTCTCTCTGCCGGTGGGTGGTATGAAGTGAGCAAAACCACGATGCGAACAAGATACCGACCACACCGTTTTTTGAGGTTTGGGTACTACCTGCAAGCCGAAAAAGACGGTAAGGCTTCCGCAGAAGCCGCATACCCCCTCGGAGAGCCCACGGTACTTTGCAGCCGTAGGATGAAAGTATCATAGTGGGTTATTACACTTTCGCAAAAGTGTCTCTCCGAAATCGTTACCCCTACAACGCCAATAAAACACAGGAGGAAAATGCCTATGGCAAGAGGCGATGGTATCCATCGTACAAGCGCAAGAAACGCAAAGCTTCCCGATGCTGACATTGGGAAAACACAAAGTCATAATGAACGAGAGAACGAATCCTATTCCAATCAAGATATCGTCCCGGAGCGAACTTCGATGAACGTCCATTTCAAAAAACCGACTGCCGGTTACGCTGAAATATTTGAGCAAATGGTGGCAGACGGAACGATCTCCACCCGTGGTCTGAAAGCCGATGCCGAGAAAGTCGGTGAATTGGTTTTCGACGTAAACTCCGCATACTTCTACAATCACGGCGGCTACGATTACGCAAAACAGTTTTACGCCGATGCTTACAAAGCCGCCGTGGAAATCGTAGGCGGCGAACAGTATATCCTATCGGCTGTGATGCACGCCGATGAACGCAACCGGGCAATGTTTGATGCCTTGGGGCAGGACGTATATCACTACCATCTTCATGTAGTCTATGTGCCGGTGGTCGAAAAGAAAATCAAATGGTCAAAACGCTGTAAAGACCCCGCCCTGGTCGGAACGGTCAAGGAGCGAATCATGCAGGTGAGCATGAGCAAGAAATGGACTTCCGAGCCGGTTATCGGTGAGGACGGCAAGCCGCTGAAAACAAAAACCGGCAAAGTTGTTCTCAAGCAATCCTATTCGGTGCTGCAGGATGATTTCTTTGAATATATGAGAAAAGCCGGATACACCGATGTGGAGCGTGGTGAGCGTGGCAGCTCCGAGGAACATCTGACGGTAACGCAATTCAAGGTGATGAAGGAGCAGGAGCGTTTGTCCGAGTTGCAGGATACGAGGACGGCACTCCAGTCGGAAATCCAAGATTTGCAGGAAGCACAGGAAGAGGAATCCAAGCAGCTTGACAAAACCAAGGAACGTATCAAAAGTCAAAAACTTGATATCAAGCGAATTGATGCAATCGAAGCAAAGCCCACTCTGATCGGCAATAAGGTCACGGTGGACAAGGACGATTTTGATATGGTGGTCACAGCGGCAAAGAAGCACGTCACGCAGGAGAAAAAAGAAAGTAAACTGCAAAAAGCCCTGGATGCCGCACACAAGCTGATAGCTGAACTGCGAAGCACCATCGCAGATTTGACGAGCAAACTCTCCGAGGCGACCAAGGAGCTTGCAGAATACAAATCTGTCCGTGGCAGGCTCCGCACGGCAGATTTGGAGAAAGAAAACGACCGTCTCCGCAGCAGGCTTCACACCTATGAGGAAGTCATTTCACGAAATAATTTATGGGATTTCTTCAAGGGAAATCGCAATAAAACCCGCAATCGGGACGATGCCCGCTGATAGCGTGTAGAGCCGTAAAAAACAAAAATTTCCGAATGGGAGCGAGCTGAATGAAGTCCGCATCGTTTGGCTCAATCCTATCGGAAAATCCACCACTTTTCACGGGTGTAGAACCGTGAAAAAATCTCAAAAATCGGAGGTATTTATGAAAACAGGTCTTACCAAGAAGCAAAAGACAACCGCCATCTATTTTGACGAGGACAGCCCCTGGATTGAGGTCAGCACCTACAACACCGATCTCAAAAACAGAATGACCACCTTTGCCGAATCATATCCCCACGAATGTAAGCTCATCGACGATGACGAGCTGGGCTGTAAAACCTTTGAAGTCAAGAAAGGGCGCTTCGGCTTCAAGCTGACAGCGCCCTACACAGAGGAACGCTGCAAGGCTGCCGGTGAACTGGCAAAGAAATACATTAAAAATTTAAGGAGGAGCGAACAGTGAAAATTTTATCTTGTGAATTCAACATCGACACCGCCTGCGTGGAGCTGCGGTTGTCGGACGGTACAATGATCTCCATTGACACCATCGCCGTAGAGAACGAGGTTGCCGACAATATGTATCAGAGGTCAGAGCTGGACTGGCTGATCTACAATGCGCCGTTGGAGTACGCCGATCTAATACTGAACGGCGATCCGGAGAAGTATTTGAAAGCGGTCACGCAATATAAGCCCTTTGAAAACTGAGTGAGAAATAGCCCGCAGGAGCCGATTCTGCGGGCATTTCGTGCAAATTTGTTGAGTTTTCGATGATTATTTACATTCACCCCATTGAAAAAAGAAGTGAAGTATGCTATACTATCCTTAAAATCAGCGTTTGCTGAATTGGATTCAGTTTTTTGTGAAGCGGATAAACTTGCTATTGGAGTGAATGATATGGCGGTTAGTTATAAAAAATTATGGAAAATCTTAATTGATAAAGATATGAAAAAGAAAGATCTGTGTGTTGCTGCAGGTATCAGTCATGCTTCAATGGCGAAGCTTGGTAAAAATGAAAATGTTACGACCGATGTTCTGGTGAAAATCTGCACCGCATTACAATGCGATATCGGAGATATAATGGAGCTTACACCAGATACATCATCAAAATGAAAGGAGGAAAGCACAATGGCAGAACAAGCCGTTAGAAAAAACGTTGCAATTCAAGCAAAGCCTGTTCTCAAATGGGCAGGCGGAAAGACGCAAATGTTAAATGATCTTTTGCCTAAAGTACCTTCCTCTTATGGTCGTTACATTGAGCCCTTCTTTGGCGGCGGTGCAATGTTCTTTGCATTACAGCCGGAGAACGCCATCATTGCCGACAGCAATCCAGAATTGATCAATATGTATCGACAGATTGCAGATCACGTTGACGATGTAGTTTCCTGTTTGAAAAAATACGCTAATACAGAAGAAGTGTTTTATGCTGTTAGAGAACAGGAATGGACTTCCTTGCCCCAAGCTGAAGCGGCAGCTCGAACAATTTTTCTTAATCATACTTGTTTTAATGGATTATATCGTGTAAATAAGCAAGGCAAGTTTAATGTGCCTTACGGCAAATATAAAAACCCGAAAATCTGCGACGAAGAAGGATTATACGCCGCATCTGAAGCACTGAAAAAGGCAGAAATCCTCTGTGGTGATTATCTGCTTGTGTTGGAGCATTACGCTCAACCCGGAGACTTTGTTTTTCTTGATCCTCCGTATCTGCCTATCTCTGAATATGCAGATTTTAAGCGCTATACGAAGGAACAGTTTTACGAAGAAGATCACGTAGAGCTTGCGAAGATGATTATGCAGCTCCACGAACGAGGATGTCATGTTATTCTGACTAATTCCAACCATCCGCTGGTGCATGAACTGTATGCTCCGTTCACCATTGACGTAATCCAAACAAAACGCCATATTTCTTGCAACGGAAATACACGAAAAGGCGAAGATGTAATTGTAGCTATTCCGCCTAAACAGCAGACTTTGCTGAAATTGGTTCCCGAACCGTTGCCTGCTCAAGTTTCTTCTTATCCCCCCACTCGCTTTATGGGGTCTAAGAGTAAGCTGCTCTCAGAAATATGGTCTGTGGTTTCTCAATTCAATGTAAATACTGTCGTTGATCTGTTCTCCGGTTCTGGTGTGGTCGGATATATGCTAAAGGCACAAGGAAAATCTGTCATTAGTAATGACTACATGGCTATGTCCGCAACCTTTACCAAGGCAATGGTAGAAAACAACAATGTTGTTTTACCGCTTGATGAAGCAAAGAATCTCCTCGTTGAACATAAAGAATCTGATCATTTTGTAGCCAACACCTTTAAGGGGCTGTATTACACAGACGAGGAAAATGATTTGATTGATACGCTTCGCACGAATATTTGGGCAATGCGAGATCAGTATAAGCAAGCGATTGCTATGACTGCCCTCATAAGAGCCTGCACAAAAAAGCGTCCTCGTGGCATTTTCACATATACGGGACACCGGTATGACGATGGTCGCCAGGATTTGAAAAAATCCTTGTCGCAGCAGTTCTTAGAAGCAGTTGAAGCTGTAAACAAAGCGGTGTTCGATAACGGCAAAACAAACCTCTCCAAACACGGCGATGCTATGGATTTGAGAGTTGAAAATGCAGATTTGGTTTATATCGACCCTCCGTATTACTCTCCGTTGTCCGATAATGAGTATGTTCGTAGATATCATTTTATTGAAGGGCTTGCCCGTGATTGGAAAGGCGTAGAAATCCAAGAACACACGCAAACCAAGAAATTCAAATCTTATCCCACACCATTTTCAACCCGAAAAGGTGCTGCAGATGCGTTTGATAAACTTTTCAAGAAGTTTTCACACAGCATTTTGGTAGTCTCCTATTCTTCTAATAGCCAGCCTATACAGGATGAAATGGTTGCAATTATGGCGAAATATAAAGAACACGTCGAAGTTGTCCCGATTGATTATAAATATTCTTTCGGAAATCAAAGTGAAGCAAAGACCCATCGGAACTCCGTTCAAGAGTATCTGTTTGTTGGGTATTGATTGGAGGTTGCGTTATGAGCGAACAAATTAAAATATGGCTGGTAGGTAATACCGGTCTGCGTAACCCCAACCGTATTCAAGAAGGATTTTCTGTGTTCGCAAACTCAGCGTTTGTCGGACACCTTCACGGGCGTGAAAATGAGCTCGGCTTTATGAATTTGCTTGACGAAAAAGGCATTATTCAGAACGAGGAAGGAAAGGATACTTCCGGTAGCCATGCTCGCAAATGGCGATTGATGTTTGCTAAAAACGGCTTAATCTATCCGCAGGTACAAAAGAAGGATGGTAATCAAGAAGATCTGGGCGTTCTTGACGATATTACGCCCTTTGGAAGATCGTTCTTGAAAGCTGATACATACCCTGCGATGCAGGAATGTTACCTTCGTGCAATGAGCGTGGAACAGTTTCCGATGCCCGATGGCGAACAGTATTTTTCTCCTTTGAGATGGCTCTTGGCGATTATGCTTGAATTGGAGAAAAGAACAGGCTCTTCCGAGCTCAGCAGAATTGAATTTGCTCTATGGGGACATACCACCAATCCGAGCTATGATCTGAATACCGTGGTTAATAACATTCTCGATTTGAGAGAACGTAGAGCTGCGGCACCTGCAAAACGTCCCTTTGACAAAAAGGAAATCGCTGAAAGAGGCAAGAATTACGATAAAAAAGCCGACAATTTCTTAGATTACAGCGATATGAATATGCGCTACCTCCGCATTTCGGGCGTGCTTCAGCGTAAAGGTAGAGGACTCATTATTGTCCCGACCAAGCATGTGTTGGCAGAGAAACTCGCAAAAGCTACCGCAAGTGCAGAGCCGCTTATGGAACAGTATAAGTTGCTGTGTAATGGAGCTCCTCTGCCTACCGATAATGTAAATGTAGCAAAGTCTTTGTTAGATGATCTGGTCAAGCAGATGAAAGAACGTCATATTCTGTTTGATATTTCCGATTTGCCTTTGAACACCCCTGCCGAGATCAATATTGCAAGACAGAGGCTGGAAAACATCCTTGCACAGACGGACGAAATCCAATATGCCAGCGATCAGTGCAATCAGTGGGAAGAAATCCGAGACTATATGACGCTTCTGATCAAAGGCGGCGGAAAACTGGTTTATGACGAGGATAACGCCATTGAAGTGCCTAAAGATGAAACTCCTGCATATCTCGAATGGACATTATGGCGTGCTGCATTAGCGATTGATCATATGGTAAACAAGCCGTATGAAGTTCGTGGTTTCAAGCTGGACTCCGACTTTATGCCTGTATCTGCTGCCGGTGGTGGCAAGGGAGATTTGTACTGCGAGTTCAATGACTTCACCATTTTAACGGAAGTTACAATGTCTACATCTTCTCGTCAAGAAGCGATGGAAGGAGAACCTGTAAGACGACACGTATCGGATGCTGTTTTGAAGTATGACAAGCCGGTGTACGGTATGTTCATTGCGGTTCGTATTGACACTAACACCGCCGAGACCTTCAGACACGGCGTTTGGTACGCAAAAGGCGACGTGAAACAGCGACTTGATATTGTACCTCTGACCTTGGCACAGTTCCAAAAGTATTTTGTAGCAATGTTTGAAGCTAATAAGGCAAATCCCGAAAAACTCCGTGATTTGATCGTGAAATGTGAGTCCAGGAGAGATATACTGGAAGCTCCTGCTTGGAAGCAGTATATTGATATTACTGTTTCCGAAAAGGCGGCTGAAATCGTAAGCGGAATCGTTGTGCGAAAGACAGATGAAGCTCCTCTCGTACCCGCTGGTGCCATTGTTCGGCACGTAACCTTTGGCGAGGGACAAGTTGTTGCTATTGAAGCGAGCTTCCCAGAATGTCCTGCAAAAACGGTCGAGTTGCCGTATTTACGCTCTTTGCCCGACGAAGTAAGTTTCTGTGCAGATGGAAAAACGTTGTTGCATGATCGTTTCGGAGAAGGAACCGTATTTGCGTATATCGTTGTGTTCAAAAACTATATGATGCCGCTTACTTACCCAGCGACATTTGAGGACGGCTGTTTGGTAGTCGAATAATTGATTAAGTGCTAAAATTATAGGAAGTGGGGTGATAGTATGTTTGAGACGGGTTTGCAATATGTTCGTTCTGATTTTCATTTGCATACGTGTAAAGACAAAGAATTTGTTTATTCTGGCGAACAAAACTCTTTTATAAACGACTACGTTTCTGCACTGGAAGAATCCAACATAAATGTCGGCGTAATTACAAACCATAACAAGTTTGACTATGAAGAATATAAGGCTATCCGTAAGGCTGCAAAAAAGCGAGATATATTTATCCTTCCAGGAGTGGAATTAACCGTCAAAGAAGGAGCAAACGGAATTCACACGCTAATTGTGTTTAATCCGGATGAATGGTTTGAAGATGGTAATAATCATATTCAAACTTTTTTAACTGCAGCATTCGCCACTATCCCTAATCCTGAAAATCGCAATACAAAAAGCGTGTATGATCTTAAAAATGTATTTGAGCAATTAGACGCTTACGGACGAGATTATTTTATAATATTCGCTCACGTAGATCAGAATAGCGGTCTGTTTAGTGAATGTAAAGGCGGATTGCTCGAATCTTTGGCAGGATTTGCTCCTTTTAGAAATCGTGTTCTTGGCTTGCAAAAATCAAGAACACGTGATAATCTCGCTCAATTTGAGCGGTGCTGCGGTTATTTGCCTGCTTGTGTTGAGGGTTCTGATCCAAAATCTATTATGGATATAGGCAAGGGAGATAAATGCACATATTTGAAAATCGGTGAATATTCATATGCTGCAATTAAATTTGCCTTACAAGATTACAAAGATAGAGTTTGCGAAAATGTCCCAGATAGTAAGCACGGATTTATAGAATCAATATCATTCCAAGGTGGGAAATTCGACGGACAAACAATAACGTTCTCCCGTGAGCTGAACACACTTATTGGCATAAGAGGTAGCGGAAAATCCTCTGTTTTAGAAGCTGTCCGATATGTTTTGGGGCTCACAGCTCAAATGGACAAAGAATATAAGGAATCTCTTGTTAAAAATGTTTTTGGTTCCGGCGGAAAAGCAACATTAAATGTAGTAGATAAACACGACAAACGATATTCTGTCAGCCGAATATTTGGAGAACGGATAAATGTTCTTGATGAGAATGGTAATGACTTAAACATAAATCCTCTTAGCTTGTTCGATGGAGTTCAATATTTCGGTCAAAAAGATCTGTCCAGTAGTGCGGATCACGAAAACGGTCTGTTGGAAAAATTGATTAGTGGCAGAATTGGTCAGCCCTCTAATTTGGATAGCTGTGTGAATGAATTGGTCAGAACAGTAGAACGTTTGCTGGATGTGAGCAAAATTCCGCAGCAAATGACCGAAGTTACAGCCCTACAAACCGAACTTGAGCATAAGCTCTCGATTTTTGAAGAAAAAGGTGTAGCGGACAAACTAAAAAAGCAAAGTGGATACGCTACCGATACCACAAAACTTGATGCGGTAAAGCTTAGAATAGACGCCATTTTGCGTGATATTCGTAATGCGTTTTCAAAGAACTCTGTTGCATCAAACGCTTTGGAGGGATATAGTAGTGACTTTAATAAAGACATATTTGAAGATGTATCCGCAGTATTGTCGCTAATAGACGCTCAGCTCACACAAATCGGTTTTTGCATTACAGAAATTGATACGCAACGTAGTGTTATGGAAGACATCATATCTCGTCTGAAAGAACGAACTGAAAGTTTGGCAGATGAATTTGCGGAAATTAAAAGGGAGATCAAAGACGACACTCTGGATGTTGATAGTTTTGTTAGGATGACCGCTGAGTTGCAAAAAACCAAAGAAAAACTAAAGCAATTAAGCGAAGAAGCTTCTTCCAAAGCCAAAATAGAAGCATCTTTCACCAAGGCAACAAGAGAGCGTAATGATGCTCTGTTAGCGACTTATAATGCCTATAAGGCTGAAACAGAACGCATAAATCAAAATCAAACGGAATTACGAATTGAAATCACATTCAAAGGAGATCGCGAAAGTTTCAAATCTCAAATGAAAACCGATTTCAAAGGAACCGGAATCACAGAGAATAAATATCAAGCTATTTGCGAGGCGTTCACCGACTACGCTGCCATCATAGAAGATTGGATTATTTTCGATGGGGCAAAGTTAAAAAGTATTGTTACACCCGGCGAATATGTAAAATTGGAAGAAAAACTTTGCTCTCAATACGAAGATTTGTTGAGTAGGCAAGTTGAAAACAAAGTTGATATTTATTATCACGGAAAATTGTTGCGACAACACTCTATTGGTCAACGAGCTTCGGCTCTTATACTGTTCATATTGACACAGGACGATAATGATGTCATCTTTATTGATCAACCGGAAGATGATCTTGATAACAAAGTAATCTATGACGAGGTTATTACGGCAATTGCACAGAAAAAGCCGCATATGCAGTTCATATTCGCCACGCACAATGCCAATATTCCTGTTCTTGGTGATTCCGAAAGAGTGTTGGTTGTTGAATTCCAGGAAACCAAAATTGATGTTGCTCAAGGTAACATTGACTTGAGTTCTACGCACCAGCATATTGTTGACATTATGGAAGGTGGTAAAGAAGCGTTTGACAAGAGACAACTTATCTACACTTCTTGGCACTAATTTCTTCTCCCATCGTGGCAACGTTTTGGCAACAAAAAATCAGATAGCCTCTACTATCTGAATAATGAAAGCAATGCAAATAATTCGAGCCAAATCCCATAAGCAAATCTGTTTAGGATTAAATAACGGGGAGCGAGTGGGAATAGTAGTCAAAACGTCGCAAACCCGCATAAATACTGGGGTTTTAAAAGGCAAAATGTCCTCGTGACAACATTTTGACAACATCTGAAAATTATTCATAAATAAAGAGCTAACAGATTTCTGTGTCTGTTAGCTCTTTTTGTTTTGCCCAATTACATATTTTTGAGTTTATCCTTGAATTCTTCGACCATTGCATCGCTGAATTCCTGCTACGGTACTTTCGCCCAAGTTTGTGTGGTATCGAGCTTCGGATATGTATAACGCCATTCGTCATACTCTGAACCAATGTCAATAAAGTGGACAAGAAAAATCAGAAAAAATTGGATTCAGCTTGAATAGGAGTCATTCCGTTATTATGAGAATGAGGTCTTACCGAATTGTAAAAACCGTTAATGTATTGAAAAACAGCGAGGTTTAAATCCTCAAAAGAAGAATAAGTCTTACGATTAACCTCTTCCTTTTTCAAGTATTTGAAAAAGCATTCCATAACAGCATTATCATAAGGATGCCCCTTTGCCGAAAAAGACTGAATCATGTTCAGATTGTCCAGATGTCTGCGAAATTCAGAGGATGTGAATTGGCTCCCTTTGTCCGTGTGGAATATTATACCTATGGATTTGCCTCTTGCGGCAACAGCCGCATTAACGGTATCTATCGCAAGTTTAGTATCAATTTTATTTGATGATTTGATCCTATCATAATGAAGATAAAAAATAAAGCTGTTTGCATATAACGGCGATACCGCAAAAGAATTTTCCCAAACAACATTTGCACAGTAACTTGCAGTTTATTGATTTTCACAAGATAAACTTAGATGCATTTCGTAAAGCTGCAAACTTTGCGATAACCTCTTAAGCGCTGCAATACTATTTTGTGCAGAATTTCCTCCTCTTAATAATATGTGCAACAAAAGTAAATCCGATCTGAAAACAGGCTAGATTTTTTATATATTTTACAGAAAACAGTTTTGCGTTTGTTTATATTGTACAAAGATAATATACTTGATTTGATTATAAATAACAAAGTTTGCCAAAAGATATTGTATTTTATTAAAACTTATGATATTATATTTATATTAAATACAGGAGGTAAAACCAATGTGTTGCGTTAATATGATATAAATATCTATTAAATACTTTATAGATCAACTTTAGGTTGCAAATAATTTACGTTTTAATTAGAAAGGATAGTTAATATGACTAAGTTGAAAAAAATATCGGCCATTTTCGCTACGGCAGTTATGACGATGATCATTGCGGCAGGTGTTTGTCAAGCTACAAATTTTAGTGATGTTGTAGTTTCGGGTACAGGTTCAAAAACATTAATGAATAAGAAAGTAAGTATTCAAACGATGACGCTTAAGGTAACATCTTGTAAATTTACGGATTACTTTATTACAAAAGGTAAAATCAATTATGAGCTTTGGTCTGCGGGTTATTCTGAGACGAAAAAAGGAACGACTGGAACTTTTTATTTTGCACCTCTGAATTCAGCTTCAAAAACCTATTTTCTTGACGCTCAATGCACGGACACAACTTCTAAAGCAAAAATTTCCGGAAATTATGACCATGCCTAATAAAACGATTGCTCCGAGTACCCATTATGTGCTCGGAGCAATTGATATTTCGTAAATGGAGGAATAAAATGACACAAGCGTTTAATTGGCAATTTAAATTGATGATAAACAGATTTAACTTTAAGGTGGCATTTACTGCAATGATGTTTATAAGCGTTGCGTCTACTGTCTATAATGTTTTGAAATATCATAATATTGACCGAACATCTGGAATTGATAGTTCCTTTGCATACATATTTAACCAATCAAACGAACTGCTGCCTTTAATAATTATTTTTATGCCGGTTATTGCAGTTCTTCCGTTTTCAACGATACATACTTCCAATCGGAGTTTACATTCTTCGCCTTTGTATTTTTCACGATTTGGTATAAGTAAATATTATATCTCTCAAGCGTTGTGTTCATTTGCAGGTAGCTTTACGGTAACTTTGTTACCGCTGCTAACTAATATAACTTTAAACAATATTTTTTTTCAAAGTACAAAATATGACGGCTGGAATACTTATTTTTCTGCGTTGACACAAATTTCTCCTAAGCTGCTATCTGAACAAACAAATTATCCATATACGATTACTTTTGCAAAATTATTTTTTGAACACCCTATTATGTATACAGTCTTGTTCGCAGTTGCATTAAGTTTATTTATTGGTTTATGCGGCGTTCTATCTTATTCAATTTCTCTTGGGATAGAAAGGTTTGCTATACTGTCGGCTCTTCCTATGGAAATTATTGTGTTTCTTGGACTTCAGCAAAGCAATGGAGCCGTTTTGTCTTATAATCATAATTTTGTTAACCTTAATATAATGAATTACTTTACAGTCAACTCATTGATGGGCAAAAATTATTTTATTGTCGTTGCTTTCTGTGCGCTTATGCTGGCTGTTTCCGTTGCGCTTATATATTGTAAGATCAAGCGGAATCAATTTGATTAGATAAGAATAAAATGTTGAGGTATTTCCAATGAAAAAAATATATTTTGCATTATTATCTTTTCCGATAGTTCTTATTTTCTCTGCCGCTGAAATTTTTGAAGTAACAAATACCAATCAATTTTTTTGTAACATTATGCAATCTATACTTGGCTCAAAAAATGCGGACGAAGTATTTTTACAGGGCTTTTGCGTTGGCTGCATTGTACCTGTTTTGTTTTCTGTTTTTTACGGAACTCATTTTTACCATGATTTAATGATTGGCGGCGTTTACATTTTCACCAGACAAAAAAACCGTATTAAATGGTACATAAGTCATTGCTTGAGTTTAACAGTTTGCGCTGCAATTTATTCTGTAATTTTCACACTTACGAAATATTGTATCAGCTTCGGTTTTTCGTCAAATCTAATAACAACTCAAAATATTGTATCGGCGGTTACTATATGTATATCTGTTGCTCAAATTGGTATAGTTGGGGCGATAATAATAAATACTTTAGTTATTTTATTCGGAAGCGGCATTGGGTACTCGGCAGGAATAGGAATAATTTTTTGTCTTTTGGGAGCAGGATATATTACCCGATTTAGTAATGCTGTACTGATGTCTGTCAATCCATTCTCGTCATACATACGCGCTTTTGGTGGCGGTTTTGATACAATAAGATTTTTTGTTCAGATAACAAGCATTATACTTTTTTTATCACTGGGATATATATCGGTAAGAAAAATGGATATTGGATTAAGTAACAAGGAGATATAAGAATGAACAAAATCACAATTGAAGGACTTACAAAAAGAATAAAGGGTAATATTATTCTCGACAATATAAACATTGAATTGCATGGAGGAAAAATTTACGGTTTGGTCGGCAGAAATGGTTCAGGAAAAACCATGCTGATCAGAAGCATTGCAGGCCTGATGAAACAGTCTGAAGGGAGAATATTATATAATGGCAAAGAATTGTATAAGGATATCGACTTAATTCCCAGACTAAGTCTTGTAATTGAAAATATCGGGCTGTATCCTGAATTCAGCGGATTTAAAAATCTTAAAATGCTGGCAGATATTCGTAAGATAATTGACGATAAACAAATAAAGTCTACAATGGAAGCTGTTGGACTTGATCCTGATGACAAACGCAAGGTGAGAAAATATTCTTTGGGTATGCGCCAGAAGCTAGTTCTTGCCCAAGCGTTTATGGAAAATCCCGACGTTATTCTTCTGGACGAGCCAACTAACGCTTTAGACGAAAACGCGGTTAAGCTAATATACGATTTATGCGAAAAGGCAGTACAGCGCAATGCAATAATTGTAATTGCAAGCCACAATAAAGAGGATATTTCTCAGCTTTGCGACGAGAAATATTTTATTTGTGAGGGCAAGTGTTTTATTGAGGAGGAATTATTTTGAGGCTGTTTATTTCAATTCAGGCAGCAATGATTTTGATTGCTTGCTGTATTTGCGGAGTAGTAACGAGCAAACAAAGCGATGCAGGTTTTATCGGAGAAAAAAACTATGAGGAAGTAGTTAAAATAAATTCCGGCGCATATATTATTTCTGAAGAAGACGCAGTTTTAAATCAGTCAGTTGAAGATTATATTGATTTTTTTGATAGTATGTATTCAAATTCAAAAAATCTCTTTTTTGATAAACAGATTATTATAGCGACCGCAAAGGACAGTTATTATTTGTATGATAAAAGTTTTCAGCAGGAAATTGTAATTGACGATGTTATTGACGGCGATGAAGAATTGATCGGTCAAACTATGCAAATGTTGTGTTCCGGCGGATTTTATTTTGAAACGCCTGAAGAATTTAACAAAAGAATTTATCATAGCGCATTTTTAAATAAAGAAGTTACGCCGGAGGAAAACAGGCGGCAATTTATGTTTGATTTTGGCGGTTTGAACGTTATGAAGCCCGGGCACACTTATCTGATTTTTGCCCAGTCAATTGATTTCGGCAATTATACTATGATCTGTGCGGACAAACATCAGTATACATGGTTTGATTTGTCTCAGACAGAAACGAAAGTTATGGAAACAAATTCGTTTTCAGATTACTGCAGCAATGAAATTTTTACAAATAGTAAAGCTGTTGTTGATGATTATTATAGGCTGAAAAAAGATGTACTGAATTACTATGATATACGAAGATGACTACCATATGCGTAATTGGTCTGAAATGCAGAAGAGATCGGGAAAGTATCGTATAACTATCTGATTACTTAAATATTACAGCACATATAACAGCAGAGATATTGCCGGACTAATCAATTTAATTTGACAGACAAGAGAGAAAAACTGTATGTAAAAATCACTAAAAGTATACAACATTTTTAAGCGTTTGATATAGAAGTTAGTTATTACTTATAAAATTGTCTTGACATTCTCAATTAAAAACATTATAATACTAACTTGATAAATACCGTTAAAGCATGCAGGAAAGAAAAAACAATAACACGAGATTTACTTGATAAATCTATAGGTGTTTTAAGACGTTCAATCGTATTGATCGATGGTCATCTGTTTACTTACAAAATATATACATTCCGCATACAGTCAGAGAAAGTTTATATTTGTTAATTGAGTGAATACCGCAACCAATAATGTCATAGTTTAGATTTAATACTATTACTATAATAATTGGATACTATTAAATTGACATATAAAGAATCAGACTTTGAAGTTACTGTAAATGTATTATTTGAAAATTCAAACATATTTTTAGAGCTTACACCGTCATCGTGATAGGCACTTTTCAGAGTTACATCGGCATTAGGCTTAATATTAATTTCAAGGTTGTTTATTTTGTATGCTTCACTATTTTGATAATTATTGAATGTAACCGCAATATTATAATCAGACGAATCAGCAACCGACGTCTTGGTGATTTTTAAAGATGATTTTACGGAGTGTCCACTCTTAAAATCGTGTACAAGCACTCTATTAAAATCATTGTCACTGAATTCTATATCTTTTGAATTTGTTGATATTAACTCATCTTTAAGATAAAGGAAGCCAATAGTTAGTATTAGTATAATAATTATTATAATTGATATAGACACTAATATCTTTTTTCATATTAACACGCCCTATTTTTAATTAAAGTAACTTGTACAGTATAAATGTTGACCTGATTTATCAGTACTATAACCGCCCAGAGAATTCTTTTTGGTTATACTGGATTCCAGTATGTTTGATAGCGTTTAGTTTTTCCCTTGACTTTGTGCTGAATATAATATAAAATATTAATATAATTTAAATTGAAAGACCAGCTATAAAAAGTCAATACCCAAAATGAAAAAATCAAGATAAATTTTTAGGATTTTTCGTAGGGGTTGGCAAATAAGGTCTGTTCTCTTTGAGAATAACAAAAATAATATTACAAAGCTTGCGAGCAACACCTCCGACAGCAGTGAGATGGTGCTTGCCTCTGGCTCTGAGAGATTGATAATATTCAGATAAAACGGGGTCGCAGAAAGCGGCACGCTGTGCGGCAAGCCAGATAGCTCTGCGCAGATAAGGTGAACCACGCTTGGAGATTTTGTTTTTAGTTCCTGAAAACTCTCCCGATTGTTTAACGGTAACGTCAAGTCCTGCAAAGGCAACAAGCTGATTAGGACGTTCAAAGCGGTTGATATCGCCGATCTCACTGACGATGATTGCACCAAGAACATCACCGATACCGGTGATAGTGGTTATGTATTGATTGGTTTCGTGAAGAAGATTTGAAATCTGTTCTTCAAGCTCAGAAAGCTGATTTTCAAGGAAAACAACCTGCTGCATAAGCTGCTTGATCTGAAAAGAAAAAGCGTCTTTTGCAAAGGCGATACCAAAGGTGTTTTTAGCAGCAGCTTTGAGTTCTTCAGCCTTCTCTTTGCCAAATTTACCGTGACTTGCTTTGTTCAAAATGTTGGTAAGCTTTCTTGTGGAAATTGCAAGCATATCTTCAGGTGTTGGGCAGTTCAGAAGCAACTCGGTTGATGAGCTTCCGAATGTATCTGAAAACAGCTTGTCATACTCGGGGAATACTTGGTCAAGCAATGCAATTACACGTCTTTTGCAGTCGCCGCAGGCGTCCACAAGTGCAAGACGATAGCGTGAAAGCTGTCTTAATGCAGTGATATTTTCCTCAGAAAGCGAGGATGCTGAATAGTCTCCGAAACGCATAATCTGAGCGATGATATATGAATCCTTAGAGTCGTTCTTGGTCTGACGAATATACATTTTTCTGAAAGCTTCGGACTGAATAGGGTTGATAACCTTGACAGTATATCCAAGCTCAAGGAAAAAAGCATATACGGAAAGCCAGTAGTGACCAGTTGCTTCCATTCCGATGATAACATCGTCAGGAGCAATTTCAAATTTTTCAAAAACAGCAAGGATTTTCCCACAGCCTTGCTTGTCGTTGGCGAAGGGGATGCTGTCAAGCAGAGTTTTGCCGTTTATGTCGATGACGGAAGCCTCGTGCTTGTATTTAGCGATGTCAATTCCGCAATAAAACATTGTGATACACCTCGTAAAATTTTGTTACAGCAAAGGTTATCCTCTGTATTTTACGGAAATACAACCTCGTTAGATATTCAGCACTTAAATGCTATCCAGCTCATTCGCATCTGTCCGTAAAGCAGAGGCGCTACTCTTTCAAAGGAAGCCTTGCTTCAAGGAAGCGAACAGCGCCCTCTGACTGTACAGATTTATTATCTCACATTTCTGTGTGATAAACAAGAGGTTTCATAGGGGTTCTCTTTAAATTACCCTTAAATTTATTATACGAGGAACTGAAAATGACAATCCAGCAGTTAAAATATGCCGTAACAGCGGCGGAAAAAGGTACTATGAGCGAGGCCGCACAATCGCTGTTTATCGCTCAGCCAAGCCTGACGAATGCTATAAGAGATTTGGAAAAAGAACTTCGCATCACAATTTTTCACCGTACAAACAACGGAATCATAGCGACTAACGAGGGAGAAGAATTTCTCGGTTATGCCCGACAGGTATTGCAGCAGGTAGGACTGATTGAAGAAAAATACATTGACGGAAAGTCGCGCAAGCAGATTTTTTCCGTTTCAGCGCAGCATTATTCCTTTGCGGTCAATGCCTTTGTGGACGTTATAAAAACCTTCGGAAGTCAAAGCTATGATTTTACGCTTCGTGAAACTCAGACATACGAAATCATACAGGATGTTTCCCGTTTGAAAAGTGAAGTGGGCATACTTTATCTTTCAAGAGAAAATGAGAATATCATCAGCAAAATCATAGCCGAAAACGGTCTTGCGTTTGAAGAGCTTTTTACAGCCACTCCCCACGTTTTTATCAGCTATCGACATCCTCTTGCACAAAAGGAAATTGTTACATTATCGGACTTGGCGGATTATCCCTATCTTTGCTTTGAACAAGGTGATTATAATTCATTCTACTTTTCGGAGGAGATTTTAAGCTCCGTTCCTCGTGAAATGACAATAAAGGTTCGTGACAGGGCAACCCTTTTCAACCTTGCGGTAGGACTTGACGGCTATACTATAAGCACCGGAATCATCAGCCACGAGCTGAATGGAGAAAACATTATTGCACGTCCGCTTGACATTGACGAATGTATCAGAGTAGGTACGGTTACAAGAAAAAATATGACTCTCAGCCGCCTTGGCACAGCTTATATGGACGCTCTGAAAAACCATATTTAAGCTTGATATAGTTAAAAGCTATACTAAGCTTAGATAAATAAGTATTTTACAAACACGCCTTTCCGCAGTAAAATAAAAATGTACAAAAACTGCTTTGAAAGGACATTTAAATATGAAAACTTCAATCGTCGGCTATCCGAGAGTAGGTTCTCTGAGAGAACTGAAATTCGCAAGTGAAAAGTACTTCCGTAAGGAGATTACGGAAACAAAATTGCAGAAAACTGCAAAAGCGCTTCGTTTGGAAAATCTTAAAGCTCAGAAAGAAAGCGGACTGGATTTTATTCCGTCCAATGATTTCTCTTTCTATGACGGAATACTCGATACCGCTTTTCTGCTGAATGCTGTTCCGAAAAGATATACAAGTCTCGGACTTTCACATCTTGATACATATTTTGCTGCCGCACGAGGCTATCAGGGCGAAAATGGCGATGTTAAAGCGCTTGCAATGAAAAAGTGGTTCAATACAAATTATCACTACATGGTGACGGAAATAGACGACAATACAGAAATCCGTCTTGCAGACGATAAGCCGTTCACGCTTTATCAGGAAGCTCAGACCGCAGGCGTAAAAACCAAGCCTGTTATTATAGGCGCTTATACATTCCTGAAGCTTGCTCGTTATACAGGAAAAAAGACCGCCGCGGACTTCGTTTCGGATACTGCAAAGGCTTATACTGAAATTCTGAATAAATTTGATAGCCTTGGTGCAGAGTGGATTCAGATTGACGAGCCATGTCTTGTTATGGATATGACTGCTGATGATATTGATATTTTTAAACAGCTTTATACGGAAATTCTCAAATCAAAGGGCAGCGTAAAACTTCTTTTGCAAACCTATTTCGGAGATGTCCGTGACTGCTATCAAAACATCTGCAAGCTTGATTTTGACGGTATCGCTCTTGATTTTATAGAGGGAAAACAGTCGTTAAATCTGATTAAGGAAAACGGTTTTCCACAAGATAAAATTCTCTTTGCAGGTCTTGTAAACGGTAAAAATATCTGGAGAAACAACTACTGTAATACGCTGAGTGTTTTATCGGAATTGAAAAAATCCTGTGGAGAAATCGTGCTGAATACTTCCTGTTCACTTCTTCATGTTCCATACACAACAAAGAATGAAACAAAACTCAGTAGTGAAACTCTTTCCTATTTTGCGTTTGCGGAGGAAAAGCTTACAGAGCTTGCAGAGCTGAAAGAAATTTTCTCTTCTGAAAATCCAATTGAAAATGAAAAATATATCCGTAACAGACAACTTTTTTCCGCGCCAAGAAGGGGCGGTGTGAATCCGGCTGTTCAGGAAGAAACCGCTCAGCTGACAGACGCTGATTTTATAAGACTTCCCGAATTTGCAGAACGTGAAAAAATTCAGAAAGCAAGACTCAAGCTCCCCCTGTTTCCGACCACAACAATCGGTTCTTTCCCTCAGACAGCGGAAGTCAGAGCAAACAGAGCCGCTTTCAGAAAGGGAGAAATCTCCGCAGAACAATACGAGGATTTTAATAAGAAACAAATTGCTGAATGTGTTGCCTTGCAGGAGAAACTCGGTCTTGACGTTCTCGTTCACGGTGAGTTTGAAAGAAACGATATGGTGGAATATTTCGGCGAATACCTTGACGGATATGTATTCACAGAAAAAGCATGGGTGCAGTCCTACGGCACTCGCTGTGTGAAACCGCCGATTGTATGGGGCGACGTTTCGAGAGCAAAGCCAATGACTGTAAAATGGTCGGTATACGCGCAGAGCCTTACGGAAAAGCCGATGAAAGGAATGCTTACAGGACCTGTTACAATTCTGAACTGGTCGTTCCCGAGAGAGGACATTTCTCTTAAAGAAAGCGCGTATCAGATCGCTCTCGCGATTCGTAAGGAAGTCCTTGACCTTGAAGCTAACGGCATAAGCATTATTCAGGTTGACGAGGCGGCGCTGCGTGAAAAGCTTCCGCTGAGAAAATCCGACTGGAAAAAGGATTATCTTGATTGGGCTATCCCCGCGTTCCGTCTGGTGCACAGCGGCGTAAAACCTGAAACGCAGATTCATACGCATATGTGCTACAGCGAATTTGCCGATATTATTCAGGATATTTATAATATGGAGGCCGATGTTATTACATTTGAGGCAAGCCGCAGCGATTTGACTATTCTTGATGCTCTGAAAAAGAATCATTTTCGTACGGAAGTCGGTCCGGGTGTTTATGATATTCATTCTCCCCGTGTTCCGTCAAAGGAGGAAATCAAAACAGCAATCAGAAAAATGCTTGACAGAATTCCTGCCGAAAAGCTGTGGGTGAACCCCGACTGCGGTCTGAAAACAAGAGGCAACGCGGAAACCGTCCCAAGTCTTGAAAATCTTGTAAACGCCGCTTTGGAGGTGCGCAATGAAAACCTCTGAACTGTTTGGGAAAAAGACTGTCCTGTCCTTTGAAATTTTTCCGCCCAAGCCAACAGCCGATGAAAAAGTCATCTATGAAACGCTTGACGGTCTGAGCGGTCTGAATCCTGATTTTATCAGCGTTACATACGGTGCGGGCGGAGGAAACAATTGCAGCAAAACGGTACGGATAGCCTCTGATATAAAGCATAAATACGGAATTGAAAGCATAGCGCATCTGCCCTGTATCAATCTTTCCGAGGAAGACGCGGTAGGTATTCTCAATCAGCTTGAGGCTGAGGGAATTGAAAACATACTCGCACTAAGAGGCGATATTACTGCCGAAGTTACGCCGAACGGAAGATTTACACACGCCGATGAGCTGATACGCTTTATTCGTGAAAAGTACCATTTCAATATCATTGCGGCTTGTTATCCGGAGGGACATATTGAAAGTAAATGCATTGTTGAGGACATTGAAAACCTGAAAAGGAAAGCAGATGCAGGCGCTTCTCAGCTTGTAACACAGCTGTTTTTGGACAATGACTTTTTCTACAGATTTCAGGAACGCGCTGCTCTTGCAGGTATCGACCTGCCTACAGAAGCGGGAATCATGCCGGTAACCAATAAAAAGCAGATTGAACGTATGACGAAAATGTGCGGTGTTCAGCTGCCGGAGAAGTTCAGACGTATTATTGACAAATACGAAAACAATCCCGAAGCATTGCGGGACGCGGGAATTGCCTATGCAATCAATCAGATTGTTGACCTCATTGCACACGGTGTTGACGGAATACATCTCTACACAATGAACAAGCCTTATGCTGCAAGGAAAATTTATGAGGCGGTTTACAGTATGCTGAAGGTATAAAAACGTATTATTTGAAATCTTATATATCCTTAAAGCTTCGTTATCGTGATCAATAACCGAAGGGGAGCTGTACTTTTTGTGCCTTTGCAAGTAATTTAAAATACAGATGATGAATAAGCTGTGAGGACTATTTTCTCACAGCTTAATTTTATCAGTAGCCTTACTTCCGGTTTACAGGCGCTTTAGATTTATTCATTTTTGACGACCATAAACGACACAGAGATTGCTTATGCTATTAAATGGCATTGGCATTTATAGAATAGTCATAAAAACTGCATTAATCGTTATATGAATTATACTATAATTTATTATAGTCAGTTAATGATAACTATAAGCAGAAGAAACAATATATAGATGGCAGATGACAGTACAACTATTTTTCAACATAATAAACTCCATCTTTTTAGTGCTGGAAACCTGCTGATAGTATGATGATGATGTTAAGTACTGGTATAATTATAAATTCTGATCATGCTGGTGCAGGTTTAAAAAATGATTTATTATGAGGTGGTAACATTGATACAAAGCATGATATTAATCATTCCTTTTTTAGGAACTATTATCGGCTCCGCAACGGTTTTTTTCATAAAAGAACAAGTCAGTTTGAAAATAGAGAAGCTGCTGCTTGGATTTGCGGCAGGAGTCATGATAGCGGCTTCTGTATGGTCTCTTTTAATTCCGTCCATAGAAATGGCAGAAAAACAAAGTGATGTACCATGGATGCCGGCGCTTACTGGATTCATGCTCGGCATATTTTTTCTGTTTGGAATAGACAGCCTTGTGCCGCATCTCCACTTTAACAGCGACAAGCCGGAGGGCGCTAAAAGAGGACTTTCCAAAACTACCATGATGCTGTTGGCGGTAACGATACATAATATTCCTGAAGGCATGGCGGTCGGGGTGACTTATGCTGCAGGCTTAAGCGGAAATGCGGATATTACCCTTATGGGTGCAATGGCGCTTTCATGCGGTATCGCACTGCAAAATTTCCCTGAAGGCGCTGTTATTTCCACGCCTTTAAATGGAGCGGGTGTAAAAAAAAGCAAAGCGTTTTTATATGGCGTGCTGTCAGGCGCGGTAGAGCCGGTCGGAGCTCTTCTTACCATACTTCTGACGTCACTGACAGTGCCGTTCTTACCTTATTTACTCTCTTTCGCGGCAGGAGCAATGATTTATGTGGTAATTGAAGAGCTTATCCCCGCGTCGCAGGCAGGTGAACATAGTAACATCGGGACAATTGGTACTGCAGTTGGTTTCGCACTTATGATGGTATTGGATGTTGCGTTGGGATAGGATAATCTTTAATTTCCAATGCCAATTGTTTTTTGGATAACTCTCCGCAGCTTACTGTCGATCTAATATTTTTATCCTCTGGCAGGACCTTGCTAAGCGCCTGAGTTGTGTTTTTTAGCTGTTGATTTCGCCTTTTGAGGACCTTGTCTTTTTGAGTTTTCATATCTTTTTAGGCTAATAAAGCTGCTGCAGCGGTTCCTTTTATGGTAGGCGGAGTTGTATTAAATCGGCTTGATATAGCTGTGATATTTGACGGGTATGACGGAATGTGTGCAGGCTACAAACACGAATATCAGCGCTCCGGGTTTGCGCCGACCCGCCAAAAAGCTATTGCAGGTTGTTAAACTATATTTTACTGATTTTTTAGTTGGTAGAAAGGCAGCGGTTTATTGTGCAATAGTCAAGTACATATGCCGCAGTCGTTTCCATATAAAATTAAAAGCCTCGTAAACTCAACGTTTACGAGGCTTTTGGTGGAGCATAGGGGATTCGAACCCCTGACCCCCACACTGCCAGTGTGATGCGCTCCCAGCTGCGCTAATGCCCCGAATATTAGATTGATGTAGTAAAAAAGCATTCACAGGGTGAATGCCGTTTAAATTTTGGTGGGAGAGGATGGATTCGAACCATCGAAGCAAATGCAACAGATTTACAGTCTGCCCCCTTTGGCCACTCGGGAACTCTCCCAAAATCAATTTATGGAGCTGGTGGACGGACTCGAACCCCCGACCTGCTGATTACAAATCAGCTGCTCTACCAACTGAGCTACACCAGCTTATTCCGCCTGCCGCAACATAAATAAGTATAACACATTTGCAGAAGCTTGTCAATACCTTTTTATCTGATACGATTAATTTTTTTCAATAACCGGACAGCTTATTTATTATACACCTGTTTTCCTGAAATGTCAAGTCCAAAGTACATTTTTTGTCAAAGTATACAATCAAATAAATATTTACATCTATTATATTATGCATAATTAACTTGATTTTGCGCAAATCAGCCCAAATTATCTATAAAATCACTTTTACGCCCAAGCTTTGCTTTCATGCTGTAATCTGAGCTGAAGCGCGGAAAAATCATCGCTTTAGTAATATTATTGCTCTTTTGCTATTGCCCCGCGTTTTTTTGTGATAAAAATCAAAAAAACAAGCCCTATTACAGCCGTCAATAATTCCGTTGCCGGAAAAGCGCACCAAACTCCGCGTATTTTTCCAAGCTGCGACAGGAGAAAAGCCATTGGAATAATCACAAAGAAACCGCGCAGCAGCGAAATTATGTTTGCCGGCAGAGGTCTTTCGGAGGCGGTGAAATATACGGAAATAATAATGTTGAAGCCGGCAAACGGACAGGCTGTGAAGTACAGGCGCAAGCCTTCTTCAGCAATATTCTGCAGCACCGCGCTGCGTTCGCTGTTAAAAATGTTTGTTATCTGCGAAGCGCCGAAAAACACCGACGCGTAAATAACAGCGGAAAATATCAGCATAGAAGTCAGCGCATACCGCAGTACGGCATTAATATCCGCAGCGTTCCTCATTCCGTAGCTTCGGCTGATAATAGGCTGGATACCCTGCGCTATTCCAGTGTATACAGCAATGATAACCAGCGACAGATTCGCTATCACTCCGTAGGCGGCAACCCCGACATTTCCCTCAAGCCTCAATATAATTGAGTTGAACACTATCATAACCGCGCCGGCGGAAACCTCCGTTACCAGCGAAGGGATCCCTCCGGCAAAGATTCCGGCGTACAGCTTTCCCGACGGTCTGCACTTCGTAAAATGGAACCGATTTTCTCCGCGGATAAAATGTGACGACAAAATCAGCATACTTATAACCGGAGCGGTGCCGGTAGCTAAAACCGCTCCGAAAATCCCCATCTGACAGGGAAAAATAAATACCCAGTCAAGCACTATGTTGGCCAGGCTTCCGATGAGCATTGCCGCCATTGCCAGCTGCGGAGCGCCGTCGTTGCGTACAAAGCACAGCAGCACATTGTTCATGAGAAAGGCAGGCGAAAACAGCAGGATAACCTGCAAATAGGTTTTTGTCATTGCAAATACGCTTTCGTCGGCTCCTAACGCCGATGTAATTACCGAGGAAAAGAATATTCCCAGCAGCACAAAAAAAGCCGCAAAAGCAGCGGTAAGATATACCGCGTTGGTAAAGGTCCGGTCGGCGGATTTATGCTCATTTTGGCTCTGCTGTACGGAATATTTGATTCCGCCTCCCATACCGATCATAAGCCCGCTGCCATGAATAAAGCTGTAGACCGGTATCGCAAGATTAAGCGCTGTCAGTCCGTTTGCGCCAAGCCCCTTTGAAACAAAGAAAGTATCCGCCAGTATATAGCAAGACAGTCCGATCATTCCCAATACGTTTAATGACGAGTATCTGGCAAAATCCCGCAAACATCTTGATTTGATCATAAAAAACCTCCAAAAAACGCAGATTTCAATATTCTGCCGTTATATTATTCCCGCAGACCCTGCTGCTGTCATATATTTTCTCCCGCTCTCTGAACATATGCACTTCCTTAGCGGGCTGATCAATAGAAAAAGCACTGACTTCGTATCTGCAACGGCCTAACGATACGAAAATCAATGCTTTACAGCTTACCCGGCGGCAAGCAAAACTATTATTTTAATTATTATACCACAGACATATTTTTCTGTCAAATCTATTATACCGAAAAATTATCGGTTTTTATGAAGATATGCCGCGGTATTTCCGCTTTTCGGCAAAAATTAAAAGCGCCCGGCGGTTAAACCGAACGCTTTTTACAAAACTACCTTCAAACAGTTATATAAGCAGCTCGCATTTTTGTGATATACATTCATGGTAAATAAACTCGGTAAGATTTTCATCTGATATTTCTATAATCACTTTGCACTTTTTTCCGCTTACATCGAAATCTATTACCTTGGCGCCATACGAATCAAAAAGCTGGCTTATCCTTTTGTAGCATGGCACCCGTCTGTCAGACTCGGTAATAGGCAATACTGCAACATGAATGTTTTGACACATTCTCATCACCTCCGCCGGCACGTAGCCAGAAATTTTTTGTTGTAAATTGGCGTGGTACACAAAAAAGGGGATTCCGCGCCGACGGGTAACTAGTGACGCTGCAGCCTGCTGAAAGCAGTTTGCTGGTATAATTATATATTATAAAATATAGAATTATCTTGTCATTGCGGCGCCGTAAAGAGTTATATCCTCCAGCAGCGCTCCGGTCGTGCTGTAAACCTTATAATGCGTTTTACAGCGGTATTTCTCTCCTATTGTTGCCGAAGCAACTCTTGTATCATATACATTTCTTTTGGCAGAATCAGAAAACGACTTGCCCGGCACATCCTGCCATCCGCCGTCCTTGATCTGAAGCTGACAAGTATACACGATCTCTCCTACCATAGTCTCTCCCTGCAACTTGAATCCATACTTAACAGAGCTTGCTCCGTAAGCCTCGCAGATAGAAAGATTATTATAGGTATAATCGGAACAGGGCATTATCCCATCCTCCGCGGATACGGAAAATACCGCCAGCACAAAAACGAGAACCGCAGCCGACATAACTGACGTCAATTTTCTGAATGTCTTCACGCTCCATACCTCCCGAAACTTAATTTTCCTGAAGAGGCTTGTTTAACCCCCTCTATAATTATTAACAACCGAAACCGTCAAAAAGTGCAATGTTTTTTTCAAAAATTTTTATTTTTGTCACTTCTCACAGAATTCGCGACTTTAAACAGGTCAATTTTGTTGGAATCGCACGAAACATCATACCTGTAATTTCCGTCGCTCCAGACAATAATTGTCGATCCGCTTCCCAATCTTGAAGACGCGATTCCTTCGCAGCCTCTGATTCTTACCTCTCTTACATAAGCATTTTCTCTGTTTATATTCTGAAGACCCCACAAATTATTCTGTGAATAAATGAGACGTTCGTCCTGATCATTTTCGTAAACCATGTAATTAACCGTATCATCCCGGATTTCTTCAATTAGATCATATCCCTCGGGAATATATGTAGGACTTTGATAATTAAAAGCTACCGGCAGGGTCTGGATACCTTCTATCTCTCCTTCCAGAAACTTTACCTCCAGCATTCCGTTGGCAACGGGTCTTGTTTTCATTCCGAAAGTAAGATTCGGTTCCTTGGGGGCGTCCGCCATCATCGGGATCATTCCGTTTACCGCTACAACGGCGGCGATAACGGCTATTGCCGCGTATCTGCCCAGTCTTTTAAAAGAGAACCTTCTCGGAGGAACAGGAGCAATATCGGCGGTCGTAAACTCAATATTGTAAATACGCGTTATTTTAAAGCAGAAATCTTCAGAATAATCATGATACAGCTCTATAGTATTCTTATAGTCTTTTATATCCTCTATTATAACGCCCTTGCGGACAGCCTTGTATGATCTTCTGCGTATCATACCGATCCTCCTTTGCAGTTTTATCAGGGAAGCTGCACTGGTGCAGAAATAATCAGCCCCTCTATAATAATAAACACTCAAAAACGACAAAAAGTGCAAAATTTTCTTGTTAAGTTTTTGTAAACAAAATCCGCCGTATATAAACGGCGGATAAATTCATAACAGATACGCACCGCAGCCGCGCGGTTTTCTTAGTAATACATAACTACGGGAGTGCCCATAGCGACCTCGTCATGCACAAATTTCGCGTACTCAAGGGGCATATTTATACAGCCGTGAGAGCCGTTGTACTTATAAATATCGCCGCCGAAATAATACCTCCACTGGGAATCGTGAAGCCCTATCCCGACAATAGCCACTCTGGTCCAGTAAGCGCAGGTAGTGTCCCATTCCTCTCCGTCGGCATTGGAATCCTTCATGCGGTAATTTGTCGCCTTACTCCAGACCTTATAAACTCCAGGCAGCGTAGTTCTCGCCTCCGAGGTGGTCTGACCCGAAACTATATAACATTCCTTTTTCAGCTTTCCCTTTTCATAATACCAGAACTGCTGGTTTGTAAGGTCTATTTCGATATAGGTATCGCCTATGTCGTCCTTTTTTGAGCGGGCTGACTCAACGCCGGTAAAAACATAGCCGCCCGTTTCATAATAGACCGGATCCACGCTTTCAACGCTTTCTCCCTCTTCAAGCATATCAACCAAGGCGTCGCAGGTTTTCTGCTGGTCTATCCACCAGCCGTACTTGGCGTCGCTGCTCGTGGGAACGGTTATATCCCCCTGAATGGTAGCGTGAAATTTTCTTTCGGTATTATAGGTATCGTATTTTTCGGCAAGCTGCTCCACATATTTCATAGCCTTGTCCGCGTCCGCGGTTATATTGCCGTCGTCGTCCACCTCGACCATATTCATAAGCTTTTTTCCGGTAAGAGTTTCGGTAGTATAGTCGAAATCATAGGTTATCTTGATATTAAAGACCTTATTCAGCCTTTCACACTCGTCCTCAAGGTCGGCGGCGGTTATTTCAGGAGCGATATAGCAGCCCGAATCCGCGGCGTTTATCGTAAACTGATTTTTATCAGTCTCGCTCAATATGTAATCCTCAAGCTTCTGATAATCCATTTTATCGCCCTGAACCGCTTCCCGGACGACATATCCGCTGCCGGTAAGCTCGATCTCGGCATTTTTGTTTTCCTGACTTCCCCAGTCCGCCCCGCTCAAAAGCTTTCTAAGCTTATCCTTATCATAGGATACAGATTCTTCAAAGCTGTACTCGGCTTTGTCTATAAGTCCTTTGAACCAAAGATTACTGTCTGTTTCCGAATATATTTTTTCAAGCTGCCGCCTGGTATCCACAGAATACCCGAAGCTTTCAAGCTCTATCTGAACCGTATCGCCGTCCTGCTTCACAATGCTGAGAGTTTTGGGCGCGTCCGTCCTTTCAAACAGCTTTTCCGTTTCGGACAGAGTTTTTCCGCTTACGTCCACTCCGTTTATGTAGGTATTTACCGGAAATCTTCCGTCATATTTCGCGCGTCCTATAAAATAAGCCCCCGCAGCGCCAAACGTCATTACGAGAACGATTCCTCCAAGTATAAAAACAGGCGCGGCTGATTTTTTCTTTTTCCGTTTCTTTTTTCCGCCGGTAACCTTATTGGTACGCGGCTTAGCCGCTGTTTTCGCTGTCATCTTCATTATCCTTTCGCACATATTTTCCGGTCTGCGGCAGACCTTTCAGTCTCTTTTGCAGAATAGAAAAATCCGCCCCGGACCATGCGTTGCTATTTCTAAATTATATCATAAGCACAGCCGTTTTGCAACCGGAAAATCCAAATTTAAAAATAAGGCAATAAGAGCCAGACCGTTCGTTCACATAAAGGCTGTGCAACGGACCGCAGAAAGATAATTGCCTGCCGTCACACCAACAGAAACGGTGCATTATACAGCTTTTTCCTGCTTGACAGTATGCGCTTGCTGGTGTATAATAAAAGAGTGTAAACTAAGGTTTATTATGCTATAAAAAGGACTGCTGCCACCGCACGGTCCGGAAAGGCACGAATATACATGAAAACAGCAAAAAAATCACTTGCCTGCGCCTGCGCTCTGGGGCTATGTCTTTCGTTTTACGGCTGCTCCGGCTCGGAAAGCAGCTCTGAGAATACGGCTTCAAACGCGTCCTCCGCGGCTGAGCGGATACAGAGTGAAGCCTCCGATCCTCAAAGCTCCTCTGAAAATGAAAGCTCTCAGCCGGAGGAATCGCATATCGGCGAATATCTGTCGGGAGTTGCCGATATATACGAGCAGGGCAGCTATACGCTGCAATGCACCGTAACCAGCACTGCCTTCGACGGCGAGGTCAGCATTACCAGAGTTGTAAGAGACGGCGACGTTTACCAGCTTCAGCAGGAAAGCATGGGAAGCCACGGCGCTATTACCCTCGGCGGCAGATCATACGATTTTGATTACGTCTGCGGAATGTACCGCGAAACCGACAGCGAGCCGGAGCTTAACGTTATTGAAGAAGTAATACGGCTCAATCTTGACAGCACCAGCACTCATGAGGATTCTTCCCAGAGCGGCTATGCCGTTGAAGAATACACCTATATCGGAGATACCTATATAACCGTAATGGATTTCTATTTTGACAAGGTAACCGGAGAGCTTATCAAATACACCACCACCTACACCGTCGAGGGGCAGGACGACATCGTTGAAACCAGAACGATAAACCGTCTTGACAATAATATCGACGAATCCGTATTCAATACTGATTTTACGGATTCTCTGGTTGATTTCAATTCCATGAGCGAGGATCAGCGGCTCGGCTTCTGTCAGGGGCTGTGCGGAAGCCTGGGTATCACGACCGACGATATGTATGAGATGAACATAACCACGGATCAGTTCAAGACCATCGACTACGACACGCTGTTCAAGCTGGTATACACCTACGGCGGCGGACATATGTGATCAGAACATCAGGACGGAATATATGAATATTTTAAAGCTTCTAAAGCCCAAGGCGGTCATTGATTATATCTACGACGACGCGACCGTAAGACAGGCGATTGAAAAAATGCGCCACCACGGATTCACCGCCATACCTGTGATCAACAAAAAGGGAGAATACGTCAAAACGCTTGCGGAAGGCGATTTTCTCTACTTTATGCTGGAAAACAGCCTTTCCGATATTAAGGAGCTGGAGAATTACAGCGTAAAGGAAATCACAAAGCGCGTAAAGAACAATCCCGTTTATATTTACTCAACGATAGAGGACCTCATTCTTTTATCAATGAATCAGAACTTCGTACCGGTAATAGACGACCGGAAGGTTTTTATAGGAATAGTCACAAGACGGGATATTCTTCAGTACTGCTACAATACCATCAAGGACGGCGATCCGGAATACGGCAAAAAGGAAGAGGAATATCAGTCATTTGCTGAAAATAAAACGTAAGAGGAGAGATGTTGAAATGCTCAGACTGAAAAAAAATGAAAAAGGCGGCGCCGCCGTTGTCGCGGTAATGATAATTATTATGATAGTCGCGATCGGCTCCGCGATTATGGTAGTTACCGGCAGAGGCTCCATAAACGAAGCCAAAGCCGTTCCGGCAATTGCCGACGAATCCTCTCAGGAGGAATCTCAGCCGGATTCGCAGGCTGATCCCGAACCGGCGCCGGAAAAAACGGAGCCGGAAACGCTTATGAGCTACCCTAAGCAGGCGTTAGACTATGAGGATATCTCAATTAAGGAGCTTACAACAAAATACGGTATTCTAATCGACGCGGACAGCAATACCATTCTCGCCGGAAAAAATTATGAAAAAAAGATCTATCCGGCTTCTCTCACAAAGGTCATGACTCTTATCGTCGCAGTTGAAAATATCGACGATTTTGACGCGAAATACAAATTCACCTCTGACGATATCGATCCGCTTATAGAAGAAAACGCTTCCCGCGCGGGCTTTGAAGCAGGAGAAAGCGTTACATATGAGGATCTTCTTTACTCGGCTATTCTGGTAAGCGGCGCCGACGGAACCGCAGGGCTTGCCAACGCTATTGCAGGCTCCGAGGACAAATTTGTCGAAATGATGAACGACAAGGCCAAGGAACTGGGGCTGACCGGCACTCATTTTGAAAACGCCAGCGGACTTCATAACAAAAATCACTACTCAACCTGTCAGGACATTGCGGTTATCATGGAATACGCCATGCATAACGACGAATGTATGAAAATACTTACCGCTACGGAATATACAACCGCCAAGACAAAGCAGCATGAGGACGGAATAAAGCTTACCAGCATTGTAGCAAGCCGCTTTAACGGGTACTACATTGAGGGCGGCGGAGATCTCCTGGGAGGAAAGACCGGCTTTACCGACGAATCCGGCTACTCTCTCGTAAGCATAGCTGAAAAGGACGGCGTAAATTACGTCTGCGTTACCGTTAAATCAGAGGACGAATGGAAAGCGGTAGAGGACAATATAGCGATCTATGAAAAATACCTGCCCTCTGAGGACGACAGCGGAGCTCCTTCAGATTCGTCAGAATCAGCGTCCTCGGACGAGTAATCAAGCTGTAATCCATAATAAAGCTTCAAATACAATTACACAATTGCACCGGTCGAACGGCGCCGCAGAACGTAAATACGTTTTATGCAGCGCCGTTTTTTCAGACATTTAATAACAACAAAGCTTTCGCAGGAGAAGCTGAAAAAGAACCTGAGCCGCCGCAGGAATACGGAGGCACGTATAAAAAACGGTGAAGCGCGGACTAACGCTTCACCGTTTTTATTGAGTACAGCTTTCCCAAGCCGGATAAGCTATTCGTCGGCAGTCGACTGAACGGCGTCGTAGCCCGTTTCGCCGGTTCTGATCTTAACCGCCCTGCGTATATAGTAGCTGAAAATCTTTCCGTCTCCGGGGTTTCCGGTATAAGCCGCTTTTTTTATAGTTTCAATAGTCTTTTCTTCCCACTCCTCAGAGGAAACGACAATTTCAAACTTGATTTTAGGAAGCACCTGCACGTCGATCTTCTGTCCTCTTACATATTCGGACATTCCTCTCTGAACGCCGCAGCCCACAACCTGATAAACGGTGATACCGTTTACGCCGATTTCCGAAAGCGCGTTCTTAACGTCCTGATACGCTTCTTCTCTCACGATAGCCTCGATTTTAATAAGAGTCGAGGAATTTTCCTTATTAGCCATATGATCGCACCCCAATCCTGTTTTCAATAAGTTATTCAAGTCCGTTGAACGAAGGATAAGCCGATTCTCCGTGCTGCGTAATGTCAAGACCTAGCATTTCATCCTTTGCGTCAACTCTGATACTGCCTGTTACAAGCCTTGTAATGCCGTAGCAGATAAGCGTTCCGACAACCGCGATAACTATTGTGATAGCAATTCCGGCCGCCTGCGCGCCGAACTGCGCCCAATCGCCGTAAATCGCTCCGTCATAGCCGCCGATCGCTTCCTTTGCAAAGATTCCTGTAAGCAGTCCGCCCCAGATTCCGCCTGTTCCGTGGCAGCTGAAAGCGTCAAGAGCGTCGTCAAAACCGAATTTCTTCTTGCCGTAGGAAATCATGATAAAGCATACCGGGCTTGTGGTAAGACCGATTATTACAGCTGCCCATATCGGAACAAAGCCGGCTCCGGGGGTGATTCCTACCAGTCCCGCAACAATACCTGTGCAGGCGCCGATGAGAGTAGGCTTTCCGTTCTTTATAACATCGCAGAGCATCCATGAAAGAAGCGCCGCAGCCGCAGAAGCCGCAGTAGTCATAAACGCATGAGCCGCCTGGCCGTTTGCCGCCAGCGCCGAGCCCGCATTGAAGCCGAACCAGCCGAACATAAGCAGAGAAGCTCCGATCATAACGGTCGGGATATTGTGAATACGGTAAGCCGCGTGATCGTAGTCCTTACGCTTTCCCAGCAGAATACAAAGCACAAGAGCTGAAACGCCCGAGCTGATATGAACAACGTCGCCGCCCGCAAAGTCAAGCGCGCCGATTCCCTCAAGTCCGAGGATACCCTTCTGAGCCCATACCATATGCGCCAAAGGATAATAAACAACTACCGACCAGAGAATGATAAACACAAACAGCGATTTGAATTTCATTCTGCCGGCAACCGCTCCGGTAATAAGAGCCGGCGTTATAACCGCAAACATCATCTGGAAGCAGCTGAATACCATATTGGGTATAGCCGCGCCTTCGGTATAGCCCTCTTCAAGCGAAACGCCTTCAAGCCCAAGCCAGCTGAAGTTTCCGATAATGCCGTTTTCGGTAGGCGCAAAGGCAAGCGAATAACCGAAAAGCACCCACATGACGATACCTGTACCGATAATGAAAATCGACGTCATCATGGTGTTCACGGTGTTTTTCTTCCGCACAAGGCCTCCGTAAAAGCACGCCAGTCCCGGCGTCATAAAAAATACCAACGCCGCACAGATAAGTACAAATCCTATGTCAGCATTCATGTCAAATTCCTCCTAAGCCTATAAATTACAGTGATTTGCCGAAAAAGGCAAAATAAAAAGGCTCACCATGCTTCTGCCGCCCGTAACCGAGCAGTAAGCAACAAGTGAACCTCGCTGTTCATAATATAAAATTTTCAACACGTTTAATATTTCATCCGGATTTAATAATATCAACATAATATATTATATATGACGAATAAGGTTTTGTCAATCTTAAAACCATTGCTTCCGGCTGATTTCAGATATTATTACAATTTGACATTAAATTCTGCCAATATATTTGTGCAAAATGGCGTTACCCTTATAAGAACACAGCATTAAAGCTCAGAAATTCGCTTCCCTGTCAGAAAGGAGACTGTCGTATATACGCTCCAGCACCGTCTTTATATCCCCGCCGACGCAAATTGCCTGACGCTGTATTTCCCGAGGACAATATGCCGCTTCCAGGTTTATGCAGGCATAGACCGCATTCGCATTATCTGCGGTCATCTGCCAGAAGGGATACTTTATAATGACAGGGGTGTTCATTCCTACTCCAAGCTCCAGGAAAAGTATCCTCTGTCCCTTGTGCCTGCGGATAAAAGCTTCATATCGTTCACTTGCCCGATACCAGCCTTCGTCCTGAACAAAAGCATCGTCAGCTCTTAAATTCATTGTCATCGGCTTTCCGCAGACAGGACAGCGCGGAATAAGCTCTGCCGGTATTTTCATATCCGCCTGCCGTTCAAGCATTGTTCGGATAACTGTTTCATTATCATAAGTTTTATTATGACATGGTCTGCTGCATTGAAAAAGACCATAATCGCCCTGCATGTAGAATAATCTGTGTTTGTCAAAGCCCGCTTTCTGAAACTGATGATCGACGTTTGTCGTAAGCACAAAATAGTCCTTATCCTTCACAAGCTCAAAAAGCCTTTTGTAGGTTCCGTTATCAGCGTCCGCATATCGGTTGATAAAAACATATCTTGACCAGTACGCCCAATGCTCCTCCGGCGTTTCAAAGGGATAGAATCCGCCTGAATACATATCTCTGAAGCCGTACTTCTCAATAAAATCCGCGAAATACTTTTCAAAACGCTCTCCGCTGTATGTGAAGCCTGCCGAGGCGGACAGCCCCGCACCCGCACCTATCACGACCGCGCCGGCAGCTTCAAGCTCCTTTTTCAAACGGCCTGTTTCAGCGGAGCAGTCTGCTGTAGATACTGTAGTCCTTTTGTGTAAAAACATTGAATATCACCTCTGTATCATTTGACTTAATAAACCTCCTTACTGTCCTTACAGCAATCTCTGCGGCTTTATCGGCAGGAAAACCGAACACTCCCGTTGATATACAGCAAAAGGCCATGTTTTTTATTCCTTTTTCCAAAGCCAGTTCAAGACAGGAGGTATAAGAGCTTTCAAGAAGTCTGCAATGCTCTTCTGTAAGCCTGCCGTTTACAACAGGTCCCACAGTGTGGATAACATATTTACAGGGAAGATTATATGCGCCTGTTATTTTTGCTTTTCCTGTAGGTTCCTCATGCCCCTGTCGGTTCATTATCTGTTGACATTCATAGCGAAGTCCTATCCCTGCAAAGGTGTGTATACAATTGTCTATACAGCTGTGACAAGGACGCCAGCAGCCTGTCATTGCTGAATTTGCGGCATTTACTATGGCGTCGCATCTGAGAGTCGTTATATCTCCTTTCCAAAGATAAATATTCTTTTCCACCGGGGTAAGATCTCTTTTATCGGTAATTCCTTTTTTAGCTGTCAAAGCTTTCAGATATTTCTCCTCGGCTTTTACATATTCCTTATCAGCCTCAGCTGCCGGACGTATATTAACAAGACTTCGGTAAAGTCTGAAACGTTCCTCTTCATTTTCGGGAACGACTGTTACAGAAATATCCTGACGTTCTGCAAGAAGATATTTAATAAGATATTCCGATACTCTCTCCGCCATATTATCATCCTTTCTAAAAGCTCCGCTCTTAGCGTAAAACACAAGCAGGGACCGCCCGGAAGGACAGTCCCTGGGTTTTGATTACGCAAAGAAAAAGCCCGCGGTCATGTCAAGGTAATTTTCTCCGCTGTAATTCGGATACTGCTTCTGTACCTCGGTCTTGAATTCATCTGCATTGCCGCACTTTGAGGCAATTGCTTTCAGATTTTCAAGGTAGCGGATCTTTGTCTGAGCGTCCTTCAGATCCTCGGGAGTATAGTGAGAGGTAAGAATCAGGTCATAGCCCTTTGCAATGTAATCCTTAAGCTGAGCAATTACAGCGTCCGCATGGTCAGCTCCCGCTACGATGGAGTGACAGTCATGACCCAGCATATGAGTATAGACCGCGTTGATTTCAGGAATTTCAACGTCAAACGCCTCGCCTGTCTGCTTAATGACGAAATCAATGCCGCCGACGGTGATTTTTCCCTCTCCGATAATATTTGTGATTCTGTGAACTGACTTATCAAAAATATCTCCGAACGCGCCTGCAAAGCTGTCTATCAACGCCTTTCCGCCGCCGTTTTCAGAATAGTCAGCCGCATTCCGCGTAGCGTATTTAGGAACGTCGGGAAGAAATTCTCCTCCCGCGCCGTGATAGGCAACGAGTATTCCCTCTACCTCAAAATCCTTAAGATAATCCGTAAGCTCACCGATGTTGTCAAAGAAGCACGGCGATTCTATCACAACCGCTTTGCCGTCTTTTTCAACAATGAAAACCTCATTGTCAATAAAATCGTTGGTCTTATAAGCATGAAGCCTAACGCCGCCGAAATCGTAAACCTTAATTTCGCCCTTTCCGAGCTTAACTGCCGTAAATGTATTCTTGTTCATAAAGAATCCCTCCTGAAAATTATGTGGTTTGTTTGCTTCTTTCGGGAGATTCCAGCGCTGTATCTCTTACCTTGATTATATGATAGCACACCGCTCAAGGCTTGTAAAGCAGGCACTTTTTTGTGGCATAGTTTCTGACAGGTAACTATTGCGCAATTACGCGCTGTTTTATACAAAATCAAATTGTAAACAATCAATGAACGTCTCAGCCGTACATAATCGGCATAAAAACGCACGGAATCCTGAAAACGAAAAGTGTCGATCCTTTTGTTATGAGAAACAGACCGCAAATACCTTTGCCTGCCATATTGACTTTTATATAAAAATAATGTACAATTGACTCATAACCGAAGGAGAGGTGCATTGACATGACATTGCAGGAGCTTTTGACCAAGCTTAGAAAAATGGCGGAAGGCATTGACGTTTCAGGCTGCGATTTCCTTGCTGTGCAGGTAAACATAAAGGACGCGGATCCCGGCGTTTTCTACATAGAGGTCAAGGATCATAAAATCAGCGTTGAACCGTATGAATACAATGACAGAAGCTGTTCAATAACAATGACTATGAACAACTTCAACAAGCTTATAGACGGCAGGCTTGACCCCATAGCGGCGTTTACCCTTGGCAAGCTAAAGGTTGACGGAGATATCGGCAAGGCTCTGGAGTTTTCAAAGCTGATAAAAAAATAATCGTTCAAGAGCTGCTTTCAAAGCAGTTCTTTTTTGCTCTGCCGGACAAAATTCCGCAAATTATGTTCGTATACACCTACGAAGCCGACGCTCTGCTTATAATTGCAGCGCGCCGGCTTTTAATATTTCTTACGGTATTATTCTTTGCGCATTTTAATATTTTTCTAACATCGCGCAAACATTTCTCAAACAGCGGAGAATTAAGATATATACAGCAGATGAGAAAATTATCTGAAATAAACTTCAGCCGGAGGCGGTTATTTATGAAAAAGGAGAATTTTGTAACGCTTGTCATGTCAGCAGTCGGAGGATTGATTTTCGCATTGGGAATGTGCATGGCTCTGCTGCCCGAATGGGAAGCGTTTACATCAGGAGTTGTATGCGGCATAATAGGAGCGGCGGTTTTGCTGGCGGCAGTATTCGTCCGCAGAAAAATGACCAACGCTTCGCCAGTCAAAATCAGCAGACGAACAGTCGGGATCGTGGTTTACGGCGTAATTTCAACAATTGTATTCGGTTTGGGAATGTGTATGACCATGGTATGGGAAGGAATTCTGCTCCCGGGTATTATCGTCGGTATTGCCGGTATTGCTCTCCTGCTCGGACTTATCCCTATGATAAAAGGCATAAAATAAAAGGAGGCTGTAAAATGAGAGGAATTCTGATCGCGATTTGTGCGGCGCTGGGAATAGCCGCGGCGTCAATCGTATATTTCGGCAGAAAAAAGACCTGTAATTATGAAAAATAGGAGGAAACTAAGATGATTGAATTTTTTAAAAACGCATTCAAGGATATGGCGGAGGGCGCAAAGGCCCAGCGCGAAGCGGACAAAGCAAGCTTTGCCGCAGCAAAGGCTGAATCAAAGGCTGATTTTCTGGAGGCTAAGGCGATGAGCAGCCCCTCCGCGCACAAGGCGGCCGAACAGGCAAGGCGTGATAAGCAAATAGCCGAGGCGAACGCAAGGAAAGCGGCGGCAGAGGAAAGGATCCGCGCACTAAAAAAATAAAAGACAAGCCTGCATAAGCTGCTGTGCAGGCTTGTATGTAAAATTTCCGTGAACGTCAGTATTTTAACAAGATTTTAACATCAGTGTGTTATGATTAGTCAGATTCAGAAATCGGAGGCTGATTATGTTTAAAATTCTGATTGTTGAGGACGACAGGGATCTGAATAAAACCGTTTGCTCATTCCTCAGCCGCAGCGGCTATGAGGCGGTCGGCTGTCTTAACGCCAATGACGCTTATAATGAAATGTACGGCAACGTATTTGACCTTATTATATCTGATATTATGATGCCCGTGACCGACGGCTTTGAATTTGCCGAAACGGTGCGCTCCCTTAATCAGGACATACCCATTCTCTTTATGACCGCAAGGGACGATTTTAATTCAAAGCAGCGCGGCTACCGAATAGGTATCGACGACTACATGGTCAAGCCTGTCGATCTGGACGAGCTGCTTCTGAAAATCGGGGCGCTGCTTAGGAGAGCGAAAATCGCTAATTCAAAAAGACTTACGGCAGGGTCGCTGATACTTGACGCGGAGGAGCTTTCCGCGGAGCTGAACGGCGAGGAGATCCCGCTGACAGTGAGAGAATTCAACCTGCTGTACAAGCTGCTTTCCTATCCGAAAAAGACCTTTACCCGTTCGCAGCTTATGAACGAGTTCTGGGACGCTGAAACCGACAGCGGTCCGAGAACGGTTGACGTCTATATGAGAAAGCTCCGCGAAAAATTTGCGGACTGCGAGGATTTTGAAATAGTCACCGTTCACGGACTAGGGTATAAGGCGGTGCTGAAATGAACGGAAGCCGATTTTCAAAATTAGGATTCGCTTTGCTGAGATTCGTCGTTTATTTCGTATTAATCGCTTTTGTAGTAACCTGTTCCTTCCTCATATTCCTCAACGCAATGGATATTGAGCAAGCTGCGCTGGAAAAAAACGCAAAGCGCACTTTTCTTAACATAATATTTCTGACCTTTATTTTCTGGCTGTTTGATATGATACGCAGGGAATTAACGGTCGAACGTCCTGTCAGAAGAATAATCAGAAGTCTGGACAGAATCATGGAAGGCGATTTCAGTGTTCAGATCGCGAACATACGGGAAGCGACAGACTCTAATAAATTCAATATCATAATAGACAGAATAAACAAGATGACCGCAGAGCTGAGCGGCGTTGAAACGCTGCGGACGGATTTTACCGCCAACGTTTCTCACGAGCTGAAAACTCCGCTTTCGGCTATCAGCAATTACGGCGCTCTGCTGCAAAGCCCCGGATTGTCTGAAGCGGAACGGATAGAATATGCAAAAGCCGTAACCGACGCTTCACGCAGGCTGTCCGGTCTGATAACAAATATTCTGAAGCTCAGCAAGCTTGAAAACCAGCAGATCTATCCCGTTAGAAAGCCTTACGATCTGGGAGAACAGCTTTGCGAATGTCTGCTTGGCTTTGAAGAGGATTGGGAGCGAAAGAAGCTGAAAATTGACACCGACATAGACGAGAACGTTATTATCAGTGCAGACAGCGAGCTTCTCAGCCTTGTATGGAATAATTTGTTTTCAAACGCAGTCAAATTTACGGACGAAAACGGAAGTATCTTCGTCAGTCTGAAAAAAGACAACGGATATGCCGTCGTTTCCGTAACCGACACAGGCTGCGGAATGTCGGCTGAAACAGGAAAGCATATCTTCGAGAAATTTTATCAGGGCGACACTTCACATTCTTCCAAAGGAAACGGTCTGGGGCTGGCGCTGGTAAAGCGCGCCGCGGACATTACCGGCGGAGAAATTTCCGTGCAGAGCGAGCTGGGCAAAGGAAGCGTATTTACTGTAAAGCTGAGGTGCGGCGAAAGTGAAAAGGCTTAAAAAGATCATTGATAAAATACTTTTCCCTCCTGCCCGGATCATTATTCTATGCGCTCTGACAGGGTTTCCCGCAGTGTTTCTTTCGTTGACGTTCATTGACAGTAAAAATCCGGTCTCATATATATCCTATGTGCTTTCCGCATACGCTCTGACTGTGCTGTGCGTTAATTTTCCGAGAGCTAAAAGGCGGTGCAAAGAGCTTGTACGCAGCGACCGGATAAAGGCGCTGGCTTCCTTCCGCAAACTCATGAAGCGATACAGATATACGTCGATGTATCTTGAAAGCAGGGAATTCCGCGCAAAAACGTCTCTTTATATAGGACTGGCAATCAACATACTCTATGCTGTTTTCAAATGCGCAACGGGGGCAGTTTTCCGTTCGGCATGGCTGTGGGCGATAGGCGTTTATTACGTCATGCTGAGCGCGATCCGGTTTGTTCTGCTGAGAAACGTCCGCATTACGGACAAAAAGGAGCAAACGGTACAGCGAAGGATCCACGAGTATAAAAGCGCGCGGCTGTGCGGAGTAATGATGCTGGCGCTGAACATAGCAATGACGGGAATGACCGTTCAGATGATCTGGCGGAACAGAGGCTATGAATACGAAGGATATGTTATCTACATCTCCGCCATATACGCGTTTTACTGCCTGATCAACGCAATAGTAAATGTTGTGAAATTCGCGAAGATAAACAATCCTATCCTTTCAGCGGCAAAGCTGCTGAGCCTTGCGGGCGCGCTGATGTCGATGTTTGCCCTCCAGACCGCAATGTTTTCTTCGTTCGGAGGAGGAGAAAGCTATCGCAGGCTGATGAATACCGTCACCGGCGGTATCGTCTGCGCATCGGTCCTGGGCATAGCGGTTTTTATAATAGCCGTATCGAATAAAAAGCTTAAGGAGACGGATATAAACGCTTTGCAAAAGTAATATAAAGGAGAAAGCTATGTCTGAAAAATTTGAATACACCTATTCTGCAAAACAGCAGGAGGAGCTTGAAAATATACGCAGGAAATATCTTCCCCGCGAGGAAACCAAAATGGAAAAGCTGCGCCGCCTTGACGAAAGCGCGGCACGTCCCGGAACCTTAATTTCAATTATCGTCGGAATAGCCGGCACTCTTATAATGGGCTTCGGAATGTGCCTGTGCCTTGAGTGGGCCGCGTTTATTCCCGGAGTAATTACCGGAATCGCCGGAATGGCGGTACTCGCTTCGGCTTATCCGATTTACAGCAGAATAACCAGGAAACGGCGGGAGAAGCTCGCGCCGGAAATCCTGCGGCTGACAGAAGAGATTTCCAAGGGCAGCTGAAGCGGAGCCTAAAAAGACCTACAGTACAAAAAACGCCGGACCTGGTATTGGATCCGGCGTTTTATTTCGTATATCAGCAGAATTTACAGGCACATCTCGTAAATCTTCTCCACATCGTCGGGAGTAAGATTTTTAGGCCCGGTAATTACGCCGCCCATGCAGGCGTGCTCAGCCATTGCCCTGAAATGCGTTTTGTCGATCCCAAGCTCGGTGAGGGTGGATTTAAGTCCGAGAGTATTGAAGCAGAAATCATAGGCCGCCTGGATTGCCGCCTTTGCGCCCTCCTCCGCGTTATCCTTTTCCTCAAGTCCGAATACCTTTACGCCGAAGCGGGATATCGCGGGAGCGGTCGATTCGTCCAGAATATATTCCAGCCAGCGTGGAGTGAGAATTGCCAGACCGTGACCGTGTGTAATATCATAGTACGCGGACAGCTCATGCTCCATAGCGTGGCAGGCGCAGCCGTGAACCGTTCCGGCGTCAAGGATCGTGTTCAGAGCCATTGAGGAAGCCCACATCAGATTTGCCCTCGCTTCGTAGTTTTCCGGCTCTGCCATTGCAACGGGAACCCACTTTACGACAGCGCGCATAACGGCTTCCTGCATTTCCAGAACAAGATCAAAGGTGGCGTCTCCGGCAAAATAGTAGTTGTCCAGAACGTGGTTGAATATGTCAAAGGCGCCGCAGGCAGTCTGATATTTCGGCAGGGTAAAGCTGTATTCGGGATTTTCAAAGGCAGCGCGTGGAATCAGAGCCGAGCCGCCGAGCCCGATTTTCTCATTGGTTTCCATATTGGAGATTACCGCCCAGACGTCCATTTCAGAGCCTGTCGCCGCATTTGTAAGGATCGCCACGACCGGCAGAGCCTCAGTCACCCAGGTACCGGCGCTGACCAAATCCCAGACATTTCCCGAATCGGTAACGGCCGCCGCGGCTACGCCCTTTGCACAGTCGATCGTCGAGCCTCCGCCCACTGCAAGCACAACGTCAATGCCTTCTTTTTTGCAGATTTCCGCGCCTTTATTTGCCGTTGTGTGGCGTGGATTAGGCTCAACGCCGGAAAGCTCAAACAAAGTAATTCCGTTATCGGAACAAAGCTTTTTTACGGTATCATACAGACCGTTCTTCTTGATCGATCCGCCGCCGTAAACCATCAGCGCCTTTTTGCCGAATTTCAGAAGCTCCTCAGGAAGATGCTTCATAATATCTCTGCCGAAGTAAACCTTGTCGGGATTGTGAAAAATAAAGTCGTTCATTTTAAATACCTCCGTGTTCAATTATTTCTTTTCATCAAGCAGAATAACCCCCTGCTCAGGATTCTTATCAATTGCTCCCACGATCGGATGAGGCACATAAAGCTCCTCCAAATACGCCGTATCCTCATCGGTCAGCTCAACGCTGAGCGCGCCTGCCGCGTCATCAAGATAATTTGCCTTTGTAGCGCCGATAATCGGCGAGGCAACGCCTTTCTTCCATTCCCAGGCAACGGCGATCTGCGACATTTTACAGCCGTATTTTTCCGCAAGCTCCTTAACACGCTTTACGATTAAAATATCCTGCTGTTCCATGCGGTCATATTTGCCCTTTGCCACACGGTCCGTCCTTCCCCTCAGGGAATCGGACTGCCACTGCTCTCTTGCAAGATGGCCTCCCGCCAGCGGACTGTACGGCATAAGAGAAACGTTCATCTGCCTGCAAATCGGTATCAGCTCTCTTTCGTCCTCCCTGTAAAGCAGGTTGTAGTGGTTTTCCATCGCCGAAAACCGCGTCCAGCCGTTGTCCCTTGCAACAAGCTGCATATTATGGAATTGATAGCCGTACATTGCGGAAGCTCCCAGCGCGCGGACCTTTCCTGATTTCACCAGACTGTCCAGCGCCTCCATCGTTTCCTCGACAGGAGTTTCATAATCAAAACGGTGAATAATGTAAAGGTCGAGATAGTCCGTGCCAAGACGTTTCAGAGTGCCGTCAATTTCCCGAAGGATCGCCTTTCGGGACAGCCTTCCCTCGTTAAAATATACCTTTGAGGCGATGACCGCCTTGTCCCTCTGCACGTTTCTTTTAAGCGCCCTGCCAAGGTATTCCTCGCTTGTTCCGGAGGAATAGCCGTTTGCCGTATCAAAAAAATTTATTCCAAGCTCGAGAGCGTGTTTTATTACAGCCTCGCTTTCCTCCTCATTTAACGTCCAGTCATGCATAGTTCCCGCCTTGCCGAAGCTCATACAGCCAAGACAAAGCTTTGAAACTTCAATATCCGTATTTCCGAGTTTTGTATACTGCATAATTTCTCCCTCTGACTTATTCCAGCGAAAGCGTGACCGTCACGTCGCCGCCGCCTAAAAGCTCCTTAAGCTCCTCCTGCGATATATCTCTGATTTTTCCCAGACGGGTGAAATCCCACGAATTAGTATCATAATAAATCACAAACTGATTTCCCTGATACAAAATCAAATCGCCTGCCTCGGTAGTAATCTGCTCGTCGTTTCTGGGCAGCTCGGCTCCAAGCCCGCCCACCTTTTCAAAATTGCTGTAATCGCTCATATCAATAGTCAGCGGATCATCCTTCAGCAGCTCCTTTAACGCCTCCGCGCTTGAATTGTCCGCAAGGTCGGCGGTCAGCTTTCTGCCGTTTACGGTAATATACATAACGCTTTCCTCCCGCTTTTCAGTATTCAGCTCAAGACTTTCGAGCCACTCTGCAACCTCAGAGCTGTCCCCGAGTCTCCTGCCCTCAAGCCACTCTGAATCGGGACATATCTCTTTAAGGCTGCTTTCGCTCTGTCCGATACCGCTGCCGCCTGACGTGCAGAAGTCAATCATGGTTTTGCCTGAAAAATCGTAGCTTTCAAGGAAAGTGTCAATAATTTTCGGCTCTTTTCCCCACCATATCGGATGTCCGATAAACACAACGTCATAATCCTCAATATTCTCCACAGCATTTGAAATCGCGGGACGGGCATTATCGTCATTCTGTTCGCGGTTAGCGCGGCAGCTGTCGTTGCCGTAGTCCAGATCCTCATCGGAATAGGGCTCGGCAGGAACGATTTCAAACAAATCGCCGCCCGACGTCTCTGCAATTTCCTCCGCTACTGTACGGGTAGTTCCCGTGGCTGAAAAATACGCAACAAGTATTTTCGTTTCGTCAGAACCCGTTTCCGATTCAGAATCAGCGCCGGTTTCTGCTGAATCCGCTTCATTTCCCGTCTTTGATCCGACTGAGGACTGTTCCGCGGCTTTTGACGTAAAATCGGAAACCGAGCTGCTTTCAGTTTGATTGCCGCAGCCGAACAGATAAAACGGTAAAATCAAAGTCATACAGACCGCCAAAAACCTTTTCATTAAACCTCACTCCCGTTATATTGATTTTCCAAGCTCGTAGGCTTCTTTCATGTGCTCTGAATTCGCAGTCATGGAAGGCGTTCCGCAGCCTGTGCCAAGGATCATACCACAGTCCTCGAAATTCATATAACGGCACAGCTTCCTGTAATGCTCCGCCGTATAAGGCATAACATCGGCATTTGAATCCCAAGCCGCCGTAATCAGCGCCGTTTTCAGTCCCTTGGCGGAAAGCTTCCCGTTGTAGCTGTAAAAGCGGTCAATCACCATTTTCAGCTGAGCGGACATTCCGAAGTAGTAGATAGGCGTCACAAAAACAGCCATATCCGCAGAAAGCACCGCGTCGCGAATAACCGTATTGTCGTCCTTATGAATACACTCTCCGTCCATTCCGCAATGTCCGCAGCCAAAGCAAGGGTGCATATTCATATGAGCCGCGTCAAGAATTTCAACCGTATGTCCTTTTTCCTCCGCGCCTTTGCGAAACTGTTCCGCAAGCATATTGGACGAGCCTTTTTTGTGCGGACTTCCTAAGATCATAACTATTTTCATTAAAATCCCTCCGACCATTTCTTCAGTTCCGATTCGCTTGCGTCAGCGCCGAAACGCTTTCCCTCGGCAAGCCTTGCTCCTTTACAGGATACAGCAAGCTCCGCGTTTGTCCTGCCCATTCCGCTGCCGCCTGACGTTGCAAAGGGAACAACGGTTTTTCCGGCTAGATCATACTGCTCCAGAAAAGTGTTTATTATCGTAGGAGCAACATACCACCATATCGGAAAACCTACATAAATTACATCGTATTGCTCCATATTTTCAACCGTACCTGCAACGGCGGGACGAAATGATTTGTCTGCCATTTCAACGCTTGACCGGCTGTTCCTGTTCGTCCAGTCAAGGTCCTCCCTGGTATAAGGCTGCTCCGGCCTGATCTCAAAAATATCCGCGCCGGCTGCCTTTGCCAGTCTTTCCGCCAGCTTTGCAGTAACTCCGCCTGCGCTGAAAAACGCTACTAATCTCTTACTCATAATTACAACCTCCGTTGATTAATCTTCAACAACAAACGCGTTCAAAAGCATTTCTCCGACTCCCTCCGCATCGGGATCATGTGAGCTCTTTCCAGTGTCAAGAGCGTAAAGCTCCTCCATTTCTTCCTCTGTAAGTTCAAAATCGAACACGTCCGCATTAGTCCTGATTCTTTCGGGATTTGCAGACTTGGGCAAGGCGATCACACCCTCCTGAACCTCGAAACGAATACAGATCTGTCCTGCATTCTTGCCGTATTTTTCAGCAAGCCTTGCGATTACAGGATTGTTCAGAAGCTCAGCGTTTCCGTGCCCCATAGGATACCAGGCCTCCGCTTTGACGTCGTATTCCGCCATAAGTCTGCGGATCTCCTTCTGCTGTGTGAAAGGATTGAATTCAATCTGATTGACCGACGGCTTTGTCGCAAACTGCGGAACAAAGCTGTTCCAGATCTTAGGCGTCATATTGCTTACGCCGATCGAACGGATCCTGCCCTCCGCCTTAGCCTCCTCCATAGCTTTCCAGGCGCCGGGGACGTCCCCGTAGGGCTGATGAATAAGGTAAAGGTCTATATAGTCAAGACCCAGCTTTTTCAGAGAACTCTCTATACCGACTTTCCCGCGCTCATAGCCGTAATGGGAAAGCCACAGCTTGCTTGTCACAAAAATTTCTTCGCGAGGTATACCGCTGTCCCTTACAGCCTTTCCGACCTCCTCCTCGTTGAAATAAGCGGCAGCCGTATCAATGTGACGGTAACCGGCGTCAAGAGCCTCTCTCACCGCCTTATAGGCGCTGCCGTCATTTGGGATCATATACACGCCGAACCCTATCGCGGGAATTTCCACTCCGTCGTTCAGCTTGATCATTTCCATAAACATTCTCCTTTCAGATAATTATTGATAACAATCCTGAGCCCGGTTTCACAGAAGTTTTTCATAGCGCGGATCAGATCCTCTCCGCCTCCGGTAATGCACCAGCCCGCTACCGCTCCGTAATAGCAGTTCATTATCAGCTGCGCAAGCTTCCCCACCGGAGCGTCCTCTTTCAGCTCGCCCGATTCAACGCCGCCTTCAAGTATTTTGGTGATATGACACAAATCAAAGCTATACTTATATTCGCCGCAGCTTTCACCTTTCAGGGGAGCGACCGCGCTCTTGATCCAGTTCTGAGCAATCTGCAAGGTGTTTTGGTCAATCAGCTTTACCGACTGCATAAGATAACTGCAAAGCCTGTCGTAAACGCCCTCGTCGGAGCTGAGTATCTCCTCTCCGATAACAGCGTATTCCTCCAGTGCAATGACGCAAATCACGTCCTCCTTGCGCTTGAAATAGGTATAGAAGCTGCCTTTCGCAACTCCCGCCGCAGTTGTGATATCCTCGATATTTATGCTGTCGGCGCTTTTTTCCCGCAGCAGTTTTTTCACCGCCGCAATAATTTTACTGCGTGTTTCAACGGCAGCCTCCTGCCTTTTTCCCATTTCTATCACCTCTGTTGCTTTTATTGTACTACAGTCATTGAATAAAGTCAATGACCGATTTCAAATTAAATTATTTTTTATAGAAAAGCACAATTTTCCGCTATGTAATTTGTATATTATAACAAAAAAGCTGTCAGAATAAAAATTATCATTTGATTAAAATTAATTTTGAATAAAATACCTCTGTACAAATGCAAACAAATGTGCTATAATAAATACAGAACACACGTTTGTAACAGGAGGCGATATTTTGAACGAAAGAATCATTCTTCATTCAGACCTTAATAATTTCTATGCTTCCGTCGAATGTCTTTATCATCCCGAATACCGCGGAAAACCTCTTGCCGTTCTCGGCGACCCCGAAGCCCGTCACGGAATAGTTCTTGCCAAAAACTATGAAGCCAAAAACCGCGACGTCAGGACAGGCGATCCCAAGTGGATGGCGGAGCAGAAATGTCCCGGCATAGTTTTTGTTCCTCCTCATTATGATCTTTATATGAAGCATTCAAGGCTTGTCCGCGAGATATATTCAGAATATACCGATCAGGTAGAGCCTTACGGTCTTGACGAATGCTGGCTTGACGTTACAGGCAGCACAAGGCTTTTCGGTTCGGGAAAGGAAATTGCGGACAAGATACGAAAACGAGTAAAATCAGAGCTTGGCGTTTCGGTTTCTGTGGGCGTTTCCTTCAATAAAATCTTTGCCAAGCTCGGCTCAGACCTGAAAAAGCCGGACGCTACTACCGTTATTGAAAGCGATCGCTTTAAGGAGGTAGTCTGGCCTTTGCCTGTGAAAGAGCTTCTTTATGTAGGCAGGGCGACCCATAACAAGCTTAAACGCAGGGGAATATTTACTATCGGCGACCTTGCAAACTCCAACCCTGAAAGCCTTAAATTCTGGCTGGGCAAAATGGGGATCGTTCTGTGGCAGTTTGCAAACGGACTGGACACCTCTCCGGTTTCCAATATCGGAGCTAAATCGCTTATCAAGACTGTTGGCAACAGCACGACCGCTCCCAGAGATCTGATCTCCGACGAAGATATAAGGATCACACTGACAGTTTTATGCGAAAGCGTATCTGCAAGGCTCAGGGAATACGGATTTATCTGCCGCACCGTTCAGCTCGGAATAAGAGACAACGAGCTTGAATGGACAGAGCGGCAGGGAAAGCTTGAGATACCCAACAGAACGGCTAAGTCTATTTTTGAGCTTGCCTTCGCTCTTTTCAAAAAGCACGCCAACGGAAAGCCTGTCCGCAGTCTTAGCGTCAGGGCGTGCGATCTGGAGCCTGTAGACTTTATGCAGCTGTCCCTGCTGCCGGAAGCGAGAAGGCTTGAAAAGCAGGAGGAATTAGAATCGGCTGTGGACGGGCTGAGAAACAGGTTCGGACACTTCTCGGTGCAAAGGGGAATAATGCTGACCGACAGAAAGCTGTCAGAGCTTGACCCTAAGGGCGAGCATATTATTCATCCGATGAGTTATTTTAACTAAGTATACAGCAAAGCGTTTCGGGAAAACTAAATGTGAAATTAATTTTGTTAGGAGTTTGATTATGAACCGCGATGAACTGATCCAACAGGTAAAAGAAAAATATGCAGGCATAGCCTCTGCTGAAAGTCAGCAGCATTTTCACCAAACAACGACTGAAATTACAGCGGAAGCCTATTATGAGAAGCTGCTTCAGTGCGTGATAAACGAGATTTCAAGAGGAACCTTTGATAATGTCCGCTCTGCCGACGAGGTTATAAATAAGGTTGCCGCCGATAAATCCGTGTTATCGCAGTGGAAGTGACCGCATAAATAAGAAGCAGGAGCGTGCAAGGCGCTCCTGCTTCTTATTTATCATTACCGCATTTATGACGGTTTCCCGACTGCTTTTTATTGTTTCTGCCCTCTCCGTCAGGAGCGCTTTCAGCCATTGTATGACCGCCCTTAGCCTTGCGACTTCTGACTTCCTTCGGGTCAAGCTGCGAATCCTTTGCCATTAAAACACCTCCCTGTTTTATTTTAATATTGGCGATTTATCGTTCGCCGGCGATACATTCCTCCGGCGCGTTACCCCCGCGTTTTTTCTCAAATACAGACTGAAGCACATCGCCGTTTTATTTAGTATATCCATTCGGCAAAAAGTAATACTAATTACGGTGATGATATGGCAAGAAAGGTTTATGTTGAGGTAACGGCAAAGTTTGATACAGAGGGAAACATAACTCCGCTTTCCGTAACATGGGAGGACGGTACGGTTTATGAGATAGACAGAATCCTTGACAAACGCAGAGCCGCCAGTCTTAAAGCGGGAGGTATCGGAATGAGGTATACCTGCCGCATTTCAAGTCGACAGTCCTATTTGTATTATGAGGATCCGAGATGGTTTGTTGAGGGGAAAAGATAATTTGAATAAATTTAAGGATACAGCGATAGTAAGGTACTGTATCCTTATTTTTTCTATTATTCATTAACAGATTCGGAACCGTTTACTCTCAGCGCGGAACAGCAATGATGAAAAAATCCCCGCTTGAATAATTGCTGCTTGTATTTGAAAATTATTATGCAGTGATTTTTTCTTTCGGCGCTGCCGTCTCGGAGCGGCTCTATGCCGAGTGTATCCTCAAAGCCACATAACTGCCGCGGACAGCGTCAAGTAAAAACAAACCTGATTTAAATGTCCGTATTTTGCCAAGGCTCTTACATATAAGGGTTGTATTATCTATAAATATATGATATAATCCATTCTAAAATATATCGGCTAAGGAGATCGCTATGAAAACTGAAGATACAAAAGCCAAAATCGTTGATTCGGCAATAGCTCTCGGAGTAACCGTCATATGCACAGCTATCGCATTGCTTACTCCGATAAAAACAACCTCTATGAAAGTTATCGGTTCGTATGTTTCCGTCGCTGTTATCAGTCTTGCAGCGTGGAAATTTCCAAGGCGCTTCTATATCCTTGCAATGATATTTCACTTTTTTTCGGCTTCGCTCGGCTCGGTAATAAATTTATACAGATACGTCAGTTTTTACGACAAGCTTGTGCATTACCTGAGCGGTATCCTTCTCGCGGAGGCAGGAATGATCATAATTAATTACGTTTTTGAAAAACGCCTTCTGATCCATGACAACGCCGTTAAGCTTATGTTCTCATTTTTCTTTTCGGCGGCCTGCGCCGGCTTCTGGGAAATATATGAGTTTACTGCCGACAGGATTTTAAACGCGGCTATGCAGGGAGGAAATTCAAATACTATGGGAGATATAATATCCGGCGTTCTGGGCGCGCTGACCTACAGCGTGATGATGTATCGGGCTTATCGGAGAAAAAGAAATAACGGAACGTAAGCGTATGTCAGCAGTGCTGTTCCCGTATTGACAGTGAACGGTCTTTAAAAAAGGAACCAGCGGTAATTGATAAAGCTGAACAGAAAAAAAACGAAAGACTCGTTTGCCGGCAAAAAACGGACGCCTGTTTTGCCGAATTCACACAGTATACAGAGAAAAATCAGCCGGACCTTGACGGTATCATTTCAGATTCAACGCGTATCGCCTGTTATGCTTTCCAGATCATAGTGTATTCCATTTCTCCCGTAATCTCATCAGGCTGCTCTGACAGTACCGAAAAACCTTCCCTGAAATAAAACGCGGCCGCCCTCTTGTTTTTCTGATATACGCTTAACGAGAGCGTACCGTATATCTGCTTTGCATACTCTAAAAGCTGACTGCCTATTCCGCAGGAACGGTATTCTCTATCTACAAATAACCCCGCTATATATCCGTCAGTAATACCTATAAACCCCTGTATTACCCCGGCTGTTTCACAGACGTAAACCTCCGCCTGCAGAAGCTGCTCCTGGACCGCGTCAAAATTATCCAGCCAATACTTTTCGGAAACAAAAGGGTGCGCTTCACGATTACCGTTCAGCCATATCTTCATGACCTGCTCGGTATCTGATCTCTGAAATTCTCTGATCATCGTTCTTTCTCCTTTGCATTGTCCCTGCTTACTGGGGATAAACAGCTTTTTTATCAGCAAAATCTCCGGCTCGCACCGAACCGGAGATTTTTCATAACAACTTAAAATCTGCCAAACAGCCTATTCGTCTATAATTTTCATTACCGCAAGCCTGCTGAGTATCCTCCCGAGATACTCCTTCATCATGAAGTCGTATTCTTCCGCTCCTACCGCTCCGCCTATGCCAAGCAGCTCGTAAATCACGCTTGCTTCCCTTAGCTTCTGACCAAGCTCCTCAAAACCGTTTCTTTGGTAAAACTGCTTGCGCCTGACCCGTTCGCCGTAATTTTCCGCGTCAGGATCCAGCTGCTCGATGGCAAGGAACAGCTTACGCCCCTTATATTCAGCCTTCGCCGCTTTCAGAGCCTCGCTTCCGTATCCCCTGCCTCTTTCCGATTCGGAAACGGCGAAATAAAAAACATAGGACAAGTCCGCGTAGTTTACCACATACATCAGACCGACCCACTTGTCGCCGTCGTACAGCCCCCAGAAGTCAACGCGCTCCTTCTTTGCCTTTGCAGACAAAAGGAAAAACGGCGCCCTCTCCTCCGCCGGAAAAGCTTTTTTATAAAGCTTCTTTATCTTACGGTAATCGGACGTTTTTTTGTCCGCTTTTTTCAATTCAACGCTCATTTTTTTATCTCCTGCCCATTATATAAGCCGCCGGTAAAAGTTTCAGGCACAGCCGGCGGCGATATATCAAAACCTCTCCTGATAATCAGGCTGTCCGCTGCTGTTTCGGAAGCTGACAGCCTGTAAACCTTTCTGCCGCTCAGCAGACTAAGGCTTTAAAATTTTATCAAGCTCCTCCTTCGCGCGGTGAGGATGCTCCTGACGGCGGGTTTCCAGCATTTTCGAATTTGAAACGCCTTCCGTCGCTTCGGGAACAAAGCAGGTCTTTATCGTCATAAGTATCAGCTTGAGATCGAGCAGCATGGACTGCTGTTCGATATACATAAGATCGAGCTTAAGCTTATCATACGGCGTTGTATTGTATTTTCCCATTACCTGCGCGTAGCCTGTAAGTCCTGCCTTTACTTTAAGTCTGTAACGAAATTCCGGCATTGTTTCCTCGTATTTTTCCGCAAGCTCCGGACGCTCCGGACGAGGTCCTACAAACGACATATCTCCCTTGAGGATATTGAAAAGCTGCGGCAGCTCGTCAAAGCGTATTTTTCTTATTATCTTTCCGACAGGGGTGATACGGTCGTCCTGCTTTCCCGCAAGTCTTGCTACTCCGTCCTTTTCAGCGTCTACGATCATGCTGCGGAATTTGTATACCTTGAACACCTTTCCTTTTATAGTAAGCCTTTCTTGTGAATAAAGCACCGGACCCCGGTCGTAAAGCTTGATCGCAAGAGCCGTTATCAGCATAAAAGGCGACGCTATTACAAAAGCGATAACCGCCAGCAGCAGGTCTATAAAACGTTTTGCAAAAGCCTGCTCAAATGTAAGACCGTCGTTTCTGCTAAGCAGCAGCGGCGTATCAAAAAGATGAAATTCCTCTGCTCCTCTGATGATTATATCTGAAAGCTTGGGATTTATGTAAGTTCTTATCGACCGTTCAAGCGTGAATTTCAAAAGCTTGTTTCTCAGCTCGCTGGGCACGTCCGAAATAATGACCGCCTCGTATTTCAATATCTGTTCCTTTATCACTTCAATGTCCTCGTCGCAGCTTACCGACGAACAGATCAGATATTTATCCTGACGGTTGCTCATTTTCTGAACAAGGTCCCTGGCGTTTGCATTTCCGTAAACTATGATCATTTTTCTCGGCGGATATAGCTTTGTAAACAGCTTGTTGAAGCAAAAGCTCCACACAAAGGCAAAAACCAGTTCAGCCGCCGTAAGCATCAGCATAGGCACAATCTCCAGACGGCCGCGTCCGATAAGGCTTATCTGAACATAGGTTATAACGTTTGTTACCATAATACCGAGGATCTGCGAACCGAATAATGCTCCGGTCTTCAGATATGATACCTTAAATCCGCTTACGCTTCTTGTCACAAGCACATACACCAAAGCGTATATCAGAATCAACAGTATATTTCCTCTTCTCCAGAAGGGGTCGAGCATTTTGCTGTTGTAATACTCATACCAAACATGAGCGAACGCTTTTGAAAATGCCGCCACAATAACCAAGCCGGAAAGAAAAATCAGTATTCTTTTAAACTGCTCTTTGTTTTTCACTGTCGTTTCGCTCTCCTTTCGTTTCAGCCGTAAAATATCCATTGTCAGCGGATATTTTTTATACTATCTTTGTCGATATACAGTATAACATAGATTTGCCGGAGAATCAAGTGCCGTTTGTTAATTACAATTAATTAACAACTAAAACAGTATATTGTATCCATGCACAAAAAATTTAACAAATAATAGCATATATTTATAACAATATTTTCAAGTTCAATATGTTGAGTGTACCATTATAAACAGTCTCAAAATGCAGCAAAAAACAATTGACAAAATTATGAACATATGATATACTTATTAATTAAGTATAGATATCTTTCAGCCCAAACAAAAGGGGGGATATATATCAGAACCGTAAGAAAAAAATACCGGCTTCCGCCGTACAGCGTTCTTATGACGGTATATGATAAGGAGCTTCCCGCAAATCTCAACGAGAGTCTGGAAAGTATGCTGATGCAGACCTATCCGCCTGACGAGCTTGTGCTTGTTTGCGACGGAAAGCTGACCTGCGAGCTTAATATTATCGCTAAATCCTTTGAGAGCGAATTCAAGGATATAATAAAGATCATAAGGATAGATGAAAACGTAGGCGCGGGAATGGCTAATAACGCCGGGATCAAAGCCTGCCGCTGTCCTATAATAGTAAAAATGGACTCGGACGATATTTCACTGCCCGACCGCTGCGCCAAGCAGATAATTCTGCTTGCGACGCACCCCGAGCTGGATATAGTCGGAACCTTTATCGAAGAATTCAACGGCGAAACGGGAGAAACGGTCAGCATAAAGAAAATGCCCGTAAAACAGGAGCAGATATTAAAATACGCCAGACGCCGCAATCCTTTCAACCGTCAGACTGTCGCTTTCCGAAAGTCAGCAGCCGAAAGTATCGGCGGTTATTCGGATATAAGATCCTGCGAGGACTATGAATTTATCGTCAGACTGCTTCAGAGCGGAGCCGTAGGACAGAATATACCCGAGCCTTTGGTAAGATACAGGATATCCGATGAGAATTTTAAAAAACGCGGAAGCTGGAAATATACAAAGGATTTTATAAAAGTCAGACGAATTATTCATAAAGCCGGATTTTCATCGTTTACGGATATGTTAATACCGTGCGCGATACAGCTGGGGCTGTTTATTATGCCTTCAGGATTTACCAGATTCGCGTATAAAAAAATACTGAGAAAATAGCCGTAAAACGGAATTTTTTAATAATCAGCGGAGGCGTTCAATATGGGGTTGTTTTACAGATTTAAAAAAAGAGAGCAGAAAGCAAATAATGAGGTTGAAAATAATGCCGTAAAAAACAGTAATACCGCCGTAAGCTATGCAAAAAGCTTTAAAAAACATTTCAACTATTCAAAGAAAAGCATAAACGATTTGGAAGAAATACTGGATTATTATTCAAACGATATTTCCAAAAGCAATCCAACGGAAAATCAAATATGGAGTATGGCAGTTATTTTCGGCTCATATTTAGGAGAGGTAATGTTGAAAAACGGACTTGCTGAAAAAGGTTATAAATGGGCAAAAGACGGCTCTTCAAACATACCTTTATTAGCCGATGAAAACGGCAGCTTTATTACACCGAACGATAAGGTGTATAAAAGATTGGTAAACGGCAAAGAAGACAGTATAATATCATTTTATGACGTTATGATGGACTGTAATAAGTAATTGACGGCTCACAATTTTACTCAATCGTTTAAGCTGAAATCGAAAACGTTTCCAGTTTTGAACTGATTGTAAAACCCGATAAAAGCTATTGACAATGTTGTAAAGTGAGTATAAAATGTATCTCAGCAGCAGGTCGGAACAGCTGCAAATATCAATACAGTTAAACTATAAGGAGAAAGCGTAAAATGTATCCATATGCAAAAAGAGCTGTGTCTTTTATCACGGCAATGGCGCTTACCGCGGTAATGGCGGGCTGTTCAAAGGACGATTCGTCCGGCGCTGAATCGAAGGGCGAAACGACAACTACAAGAAAAGTAATCACAACCGCTCCCGTAGTGGAAACTCTGGGAGATCTTGATTTGTCAGACGTCCAGAACGAGAACGACGCTCCCGCGGACTTTAAATATGAAGCGGAAGCGGAAACAGGCGAGCTTTCGGGCAGCGCGTCGGTTCTCAACCAGAATTTTGTCGGCGATTACAGCGGCGACGGCTTTGTTTCCATTGCCGCCGAAGGCGACTGCGTTGAGTTTGAGATTGAATTTGAAGGCGGCGGAAGCTATGATATAACTATCATATCCGCGTCTGATAAAGAAAGCGTTTCCAATCTTATTACCGTAGACGGCGCGTCGCTTACTTCATTTAAAACAAATACGGATCAGTTCGGAGAAAATGTGGCTGCAAACGTCCTTATTCCCGAAGGAACGCATAAGATCGGCTTCAAGGCGTCCGACGGTTTGTGCTATATCGACAGGTTTGTTATTACTCCCGCGCAGGATCTTGATCTTTCACAGTACGAGGTAAGCAATACGCTCTGCAACCCCAACGCTACTGAGGAAACAAGGCGTCTTTACAACTTCCTGACTGACGTTTACGGAAAATATACTATTTCCGGACAGTATTCCTCGGACAATCAGGGCGCGGACAGCCGTGAATTCAAGGAAATATTAAAGAACACAGGCAAAACCCCCGCTATTCTCGGACTTGACCTGATGGAATCCTCTCCCAGCCGCGTAGCAAACGGTTCAGGCGGCGGAAATATGGTTCCGCTTCAGGCTATAGACTGGTGGAACAACAAGGGCGGAATAGTATCAATGTGCTGGCACTGGAACGCTCCCGAGCCGTATCTGAATTATAACGGCGGAGCCTGGTGGCAGGGCTTCTATTCAGAGTACACCAACTTCAATCTTGCCGCCGCGCTTGACGGCTCGGACCCAGACGGCTACGATTATCTGATCAGGGACATCGACGCTATTGCGGAAATACTGATGGAGCTTGACGACAACCACGTTCCTATCCTGTGGAGACCTCTGCACGAGGGCGGCGGAGATCCCAAGTGGAAAAACCCCTGGTTCTGGTGGGGTTCCTCCGGAGCAGACGCTTACATAGAGCTGTGGAAGCTTATGTATGACAGGCTTACAAACGTTCATAACATCAACAATCTTATCTGGGTGTGGAACGGACAGGATCCCACATACTATCCCGGCGACGAATATGTTGATATAATCGGCTACGACCTTTATCCCGATCCTCAGGACAGCTCTTCTCAAAAGGATACCTACGATCTTATGAAAACAGTTACCGATACCAATAAGATCATCGCAATGACCGAAAACGGTTCGCTGTTCGATCCGGACGCCGCCTTTAACGACGGTTCGCGCTGGGCATGGTTCTCAACCTGGAACGGAGAGTTTACCCTGAAGGATATGCAGCTTTCAGGCGAATACACCTCTCTGGAGCTCTGGGATAAGATTTACAACAGCGAAAGAGTCCTTACGCTTGACGAGCTGCCGGATCTGAAAAATTATCCGTTGGATACTGAAAAGTTCCTTGCGGAAAACGGCGGTCAGTAACCGTTAAAAACAGAATGCTTGTAAAACAGATACCCCCTCCGCCTACGGCGGAGGGGGTATCATTTATGCTTTAAATTCGATACGGCTCATCAGCTGTCAATAGCCGCAAAAGCCTGTCTGAGGTCGTCAATAATATCGTCTATATTTTCAAGGCCTACTGAAAATCTGATAAGTCCTCCGTCTATTCCCGCCGCGGCAAGCTGCTCGTCTGTAAGCTGACGGTGAGTAGCCGAAGCAGGATGAAGCACGCAGGTACGGATATCTGCAACATGAACCTCGTTTGAAGCAAGCTTCAGGCTGTCCATAAACCTGACGGCAGCGCCGCGTCCTCCTTTGATAGAGAAGGAAATTACGCCGCTTGCGCCCTTGGGAAGATACTTCTGAGCAAGGCTGTAATACTTATCTCCCTCGAGTCCGGGATAGGAAACCGATTCCGCCATTCCTGTAGACTGAATAAACTTCGCCGCCTTTACAGCGTTTTCGCAGTAGCGGTCCATTCTTACGGCAAGCGTTTCAATTCCCAGATTAAGCAGGAACGACGAGTTCGCCGCAGGATAGCAGCCCAGATCTCTCATCAGCTGCATTCTCGCCTTTACGATGTACGGAGCGAAAGGATATTTTTCGGTATAGACGATGCCGTGATAGCTTTCGTCCGGCTCGGTCATGCAGGGGAATTTTCCGTTGCTCCAGTCAAATTTTCCGCTGTCTACTATAACTCCTCCGACCTGAACGGCGTGACCGTCAAGGTATTTTGAAGTGGAATGCATTACTATGTCCGCTCCCCATTCTAATGGGCGGCAGAGGTAAGGGGTAGCAAAGGTGTTGTCTATGATCAGCGGCACTCCGTTTGCATGAGCGACCTTTGCCCACTTTTCTATATCCAGTACGGTAAGAGCGGGATTGGCTATTGTTTCTCCGAACATAGCCTTTGTATTGGGCTTGAACGCAGCCATAAGCTCTTCCTCTGAAGCGTCAACGTCTACAAAAATGCACTCTATTCCCATTTTCGCCAGAGTTACGGCAAAAAGATTTACTGTTCCTCCGTAAATTGAGGAAGAAGCCACAAAGCTGTCGCCCGCCTGACAGATATTAAGTATTGAGCAGAGGGTGGCAGCCTGTCCCGAAGAGGTGCACATTGCCGCGGCGCCGCCCTCAAGCGCGGCTATTTTCTTTTCAACCGCGTCGGTCGTCGGGTTTTCAAACCTTGAGTAGATCAGGCTTTTGGTAGGGTCGTCAAATACCGCGGCAACATCGTCGGTGGAATCGTAAACATATGTAGTGCTCTGCACTATAGGCACCACCCTCGGCTCACCGTTTTTCGGCGTATAGCCCTCATGGAGCAGCTGTGTTTCAATTTTCATTTCTATCATGTCCTTTCGTTATTCAACTATGAACGAGGGGCAAAGCCCCTTAGGGCTTCAGTCTGAGATTGAATCCCCGACTGAAGAACGCAGATGACCGCCGCCTAATAGGCGGGTACATCCGTTCATGTTATAAGCTTATAAACGCTGTCAGGAGTTATTCTTTCTCCGTCGGCAAAAACTACCCAGTCGGTTATCTCGTCAAAGCGGCATTCTCTTATATCTCCGGGCTTCATAGCCTTGACATAATACGGCTCCTGAGTAAGCTCAGCCGTAAATCTTCCTGCCTTGGCATCAATATCCTTAATATCGAACCAGATATGCTCTTTCATATCTCCGTCCTTATATTCCTCGTCAACCTCTAGGCCTACCTTGACGATAACCGCGAAATCATTGAAATTCTCCCTGCTTTCAAAAAGCTTCGTCATATATTCAAGCCTTTCAGTTGCCAGCCGGCACATTCGCTCGGTTTCCTGAGTCGTTATCATAAGGATCGGGTTTTCTCTCAGCTGACTGTTATATATACCGATAGGTGAAAGCCTGCGGCTTCGGCTGTCGGCTTCGCTTGTGTAAAGATATACCGCGCCGGTATTTTCATTGTGATCCTCTGTTCTGTCCTTCGCGCCGCCGAGAATATCCTTAGGATACATAGCGACAGCCCGTTCCCAGCTTATCCAGGTCGCCACTATCTCGGTATCTTCCGACAGACGCATGATATAGATCGGCTCATACTCGTCAATAAACTCACCCTTCGAAACAATGCTTGAAGCCAGAGTATTTATAACGCACGCCTGATCGTTATAATACTCCTTATCGGAATGGAGTATCTCAAGCTCTATCCCTCCGCAGCGGTTGAGTCCGTGGGTGTGCATCCATACGTCGTCTGAATCGCCGCTTACCGCATGAACAACGTACAGGTATTCCGGCGACGGAGGAATCTCAGACTGAGCCGCAAGCCTTGCCCATCTGCCGGAAAGTATTCTTTCGCCGCTGACATCCACTATTCCCGCGGGATTTCCTATCATTGCGCACAGAAGCTTTATCTGCAAGTGAAACGACTCGCAGTTATCTCCGGAAAATACCATATAGCTTTCAAGACCAAGCTTTGCCGTTTCCATCGCCCGTATTTCCTCATCGGTAAAGTCGTGTCCTATCCTGAAAAGCTCCGGCAGACTGAAATCTGTGATATACGCTCCGAATTTAAATTCCGCTCCCTTATATTCAAGCGCCAGCTCAAAGCCTCCGTTATCGGTAAGCTTTTTTGAGATGACCTTTATAAAAGTCAGCGCAAGCAATTTATCCATAAGCGGCGATATATCATCGGGAAGCTTCCCGTCCTTGGGTATAAGCATAATATACGACGGCTCTTTGGCTATCGTTCCCGATTTTAGCGGTATTTCCTGCTTACCGCTTTTCTTGAATCTGTCAAATAAACTCATTGCATTTTTCTCCCCCTGTCATTTTTGTTCAAACAAAGCGCCGGCAGCGTCATACGTTGATCTCAGCCACATCGTCCGAAACGCCGTTGGCCTCCACTACAGGCTTGACGCAGTTTTCAATAAACTCCTCCACCTGCTGCGGACATCTGCCGATAAAATTCTCCGGCTTCATGATCGCGTCCATTTCTTCCTTAGTTATCATAAACATCGGATCTGCAAGGATAAGCTCGCACAGATTGTTATCAAGCCCCTCCTGCTTAACCCGTTTTCCCGCCTGCATGGAATACTCGCGGATACGCTCGTGCAGCTCCTGACGGTTTCCGCCTTTCTTTACCGCGTCCATCATGATATTTTCCGTAGCCATAAACGGAAGCTCCGCCATTACCCTGCGTGTGATCATCTTGTCGTAGACCACCAGACCGTTTTCCGAATCGGTAACGTTAAGCATGATATTGAGAATAGCGTCAACTCCGAGGAACGCCTCAGCAACCGAAATTCTCTTGTTGGCGGAATCGTCAAGGGTTCTCTCAAACCACTGTGTTCCCGCGGTGAAGGCAGGATTAAGCACATCGCACATAACGTATCTTGCCAGAGAGGTTATTCTTTCGTCGCGCATAGGATTTCTCTTGTATGCCATCGCCGACGAGCCTATCTGATTTTTTTCAAACGGCTCCTCTATCTCCTTGAAGGACTGAAGGATACGGATATCGTTGGAAAACTTGCTTGCGGACTGAGCTATGCCCGCAAGAACCGAGCATACCTGATAATCCATTTTCCTGGAATAGGTCTGTCCCGAAACGGGAACCGATTCTTTGAAGCCCATTTCATCGGCAATCATCTGCTCCAGCTTTTTCACCTTTTCGCTGTCGCCCTCGAAAAGCTCCATAAATGAAGCCTGAGTTCCGGTCGTTCCCTTTGAGCCTAAAAGCTTAAGCCTTGAAAGCCTGAAATCCAGATCCTCAAGATCCATAAGCAGCTCGTTGCACCAGAGCGTCGCCCTTTTTCCCACCGTCGTAAGCTGCGCCGGCTGAAGATGAGTATAAGCAAGGCAGGGAAGCGATTTATATTTATCCGCAAATACGGCAAGCTGATCGATCACCTTTACAAGCTTTCTTTTTATTACCAGAAGAGCGTCCCGCATGATTATCACATCCGTATTGTCGCCTACATAGCAGGACGTCGCTCCCAGATGGATAATTCCCGCCGCCTTGGGGCAAACCTGTCCATAAGCGTAAACATGGGACATAACGTCGTGGCGCACAAGCTTTTCCCTTTCGGCGGCAACGGCGTAATCTATATTTTCAACGTTGGCTTCAAGCTCGTCCACCTGCTCCTGCGTTACGGGCAGTCCAAGCTTCATTTCAGCTCTTGCCAAAGCGACCCAGAGCTTTCTCCAGGTTGTGAATTTCTTGTCCGCAGAAAAGATATACTGCATTTCCTTGCTGGCGTATCTGGTGCAGAAAGGACTTTCATAGCTGTTTGTCATAAACGATCAACCTCTTTCACGAAATATATATTTAATTATAACATATACCCGTCGGGATTGCAACGGCTAATCGTCAAATCTCTGGGTAAAATAGAAATATGCAATATGCAGATTCAAGGCCGTATATTCATCAGATTTATGATAAAACGGTGAAAAACCGGGCGTTTTTTATTTATAATTATAAAATTCGTATGAAAATATGTAAGATTTTCGTCATATTTGCGTGTTGTATTTTAAGATATTTTAGTATATAATTATAAGGAAATACTGTGTAATCGAATTGTAATCTTTATTAAACTCTGAGTAATAATTATTTGCAGTGGAATTTTAACTCTGGCAGCCGTTTCATAAGCGGAAAAATCCGCCCGCGGAGCCGGCTTTTTACCGGCTGTCAGTAAAATACCGGAAATGAGGCTTGTTATGTCAGAAAACAACAGAACGTCCAATAACGATATAAATTCCGAAAATAAAACCGCTTCCGACGGGGAGCTTGAAGAGCTTATTTCAACAGTAATGGCTATCAAGAAAAAACAACGCCGTAACGATCTGAATCAGACCCGTAAAAATACCGGCGCGGGCAAACCGAACGACAGCCTGAAAAAAGCGGCCGCCTGCTCCGCTCCCATAAACGAATCCAGGGCTCACAGCAGTTCCTCAGTTTCATCCGAACATTCTTTGGCAAAGAAAAAAAAGCCTGACGCAGACAGAAAAAAAAGAAGCTCAAGGAAAGGCTTCAGAAGCTGGTCTGCAAAGAAAAAAACCGGAGTTATACTGGGCTTTGTTTTCCTTCTGCTGTGTATTCTGGCTCTGATAGTCTGGGGCGTTTTTGAGGGCTATGTTTCCCTGCTTAACAGGGACAACGGAGGAATAAATACCGATAAGCCCGTTTACAGCGATGTGGACCCGACGAAAGCGGACACCATAGACGAGCAGACGGAGGAGGAAAATCTTAAAAGCCAGCTTGAAAAAAGCGCTTCGGCGCTTATGAGCGACAGCGATGTGTATAACATCCTGCTCATAGGCGAGGATATAAGGGATACAGAGCAGAAAAGCCGCGGAAATACCGACGTAATGATGCTTATTTCCATAAATTCAAAGCTTGAAACTATCACTATGACCTCGTTCATGAGGGACATTTACCTTTACCTTCCCGACGCGGGATATTCCAACCGTCTTAACGCCGCCTATCACCACGGCGGAGCGCAAAGCCTTGAAAATACTCTGGAACAGTATTTCGGAGTCACCATCGACAGGTATGTGGTAGTTAATTTCTATTCCTTCATTGACATAGTAGATACCGTAGGAGGGCTTAATCTTACTGTTTCGGACGCCGAAGCGATAGGAATGCAGGAGCCGATGGCGGAGCAGAATAAATACCTTAATAACGAAAAGGGTACGGATTACCTTTACGAGGGCGGAGAAGATCTGCTGCTCAACGGAAACCAGTCGCTGGCATACGCCCGCTTAAGATATGTCGGAAACGCCGATTTTGAGCGTACCGAACGTCAGCGCAAGGTAATTGCCGAAATGATAAACAAATCCAAGAAGCTCAGCCTTGTAAAGCTTGACAAGCTGCTTAACAGCGTTCTTCCCGACGTTACCACAGACCTTGAGTCCGGCGAAATAGCGTCCCTGCTGCTGAACGCGTTCGACTATATGAATTACGATATACAGGAGCTGAGGATTCCCGCAGACGGCACCTTTACCAACGAATATATAAACGGAATGTCTGTGCTGAGCATAGATTTTGACTCCAATATGCAGCTGCTCCAGCAAACGGTTTACGGAGATTCCGCGGTCGCCGCCTCTGCCGATCCTGACGAAGATGAAAACGGCTACGACCAGTACGGAAACAACAACGGAAGCGAAAACGGCTATTATGACGCCTATGGCAACTGGGTAAGCCAGAACAGCGGCTATTACGACGAATACGGAAACTGGATAAGCTATTAAAGCGTATTCAAATATCAATAACGGGACGAATGCTTCGGCGTTCGTCCCGTTGTATTTGCGTTTATCACTCACTCCGATTATCAGCTTTAAACCATACGCCTGATATTTATTTTATCAAGCGCAGCGCCAAGAAGTATATAAACCGCTGTGCTTAAAGCAACCTGCAGACAATAAAACGGAGTCTGCCCGAAAGCGGCGGCTATGGCGGCAAAGGATATATTCTGCGCCATAACGATTCCCTCGTAAAGGCTGTAGCCTGCAACGCACAGTATAAGCGACGGTATTACCGCGAGGATATTTCTTGCGCATATAATTTTATCGGTTTTCGCGGAAAAAAACAGGGCGGTGACCGCCTTTATCACGATCGTTGCCGGCATCCAGATCACAAATCCGGATAATCCGTCCGCCAGCGCTCCTCCGATCGCAGAAGCGGCAACGGCATAAGGCGCCGGAAGAATACTCGCCGCGAGATAGATTATCCCGTCCCCCGGATGAGTATAGCCCAGACCTGTAGGGATATGAACAAAGGCCGTCACAATATAAATGATCGCCGCTAGCAGGCCCGTTAAAGTAATAAGCCGAAGCTTTCCCTGAGATTTAATGTTGGATGTCATATGCAAGACCTCTTTCCGCAGATTTTATTTTGATTGCAATATCATGATAACGCCGGCAGACGGGATTTGCAAATCCGTTGAAATTTAAAGCCGAAGCCGGACATTTGTGCATTTTTATCGGCGCGTTAATAATAAAAGCCGCTTGCAATGTGCACAATAACAATATAAATACTTCCTGAAAAACCTGATACGGACTGCCGAAGCCAAATTGCACAAACAAATCATATTATTCTGCTCTGAATTGTGCAAAGAGTAGAAAATTGTTTCAGTCTGCCTCAAAACCACTCTGAACAGTATCTTTAAAAGTAAATTGCCCATGCATTTTTTGCAGGATTTAATTCGTATATATTCATATTCCACGTATTTTGCGCGTTTTTATGCAATCCCCAAGAAATTTACTGCATTTTTATGTAAGTTTTCCTGCAAAACAGCGTTAAAAATTTAACAAATCTGCTGTTGACAAAAAAAATGTTATAGGGTATAATGGTATCTATGGGAATTTTGATTTTTTTTAATCAGCTTCCGTTTAAGCGAGTATTTATTTTGAAAGGAGTTAAAAATTATGGCAAGTCTAACTAAAAACCCTAACGTTAACGCTTGGGTTGATGAAATGATTGCTCTTACAAAGCCTGACAACGTAGTATGGATAGACGGCTCTGACGAGCAGCTTCAGGCTCTCCGCGAAGAGGCTGTTTCCACAGGTGAAATGCTTGTGATGAATCAGGACGAATATCCGGGATGTCTGTATCATAGAACGCTTCCTAACGATGTCGCACGTGTTGAGGACAGAACCTTTATCTGCTCCAGGAACAAGGACGACGCAGGTCCGACAAACAACTGGTGCGATCCTAAGGAAATGTACGCTAAGCTTACTCCTATGTATGACGGCGTTATGAAGGGCAGAACAATGTATGTAATCCCCTATTCAATGGGTCCTATCGGTTCGCCTCTTGCAAAGGTAGGCGTTGAGCTTACCGACTCGATCTATGTTGTACTTAACATGGATATCATGACAAGAATGGGAGCCAAGGCCTTTGAGAACCTCGGAGATACCTCTGACGATTTCGTAAGAGGACTTCATTCAAAGGCTCAGGTTGATCCTGAAAACAGATATATCGTTCACTTCCCAGAGGACAACACTATCTGGTCCATCAACTCCGCTTACGGCGGAAACGTTCTGCTCGGCAAAAAGTGCTTCGCTCTCAGAATCGCTTCATTCCAGGGCAAGAACGAGGGCTGGATGGCTGAGCATATGCTTATCCTCGGCGTTGAAAAGCCTGACGGCGAGGTTAAGTACATTACAGCCGCTTTCCCGTCCGCCTGCGGAAAGACGAATCTTGCAATGCTTATTCCTCCCGTATGCTATACTGAGCAGGGCTATAAGGTTTGGACTGTAGGCGACGACATCGCATGGCTCAAGCAGGGCGAGGACGGCAGGCTTTACGCTATCAACCCAGAGAACGGCTTCTTCGGAGTTGCTCCGGGAACAAACGCCAAGTCCAACTACAACGCGCTTGCTTCAACTAAAAAGAATACGATCTTTACAAACGTCGCTCTCAACAACGACAATATGACTCCATGGTGGGAGGGTCTTGACAAGAATCCTCCTGTAAACGCTACAGAGTGGAAGGGCGAAAAGGTAAACGGACCCGAGTATGCTGCTGCCGGCAACAAGCTTGCTCATCCTAACTCAAGATTTACCGCTCCCGCTGAGAACTGCCCCTGCATCTCCTCTGAATTCAATAATCCGCAGGGTGTTCCGATCTCCGCTATCATCTTCGGCGGCAGACGCGCCAAGACTACTCCGCTGGTATATCAGGCATTCGACTGGAACCACGGAACCTATATGGGCTCGGCGGTTTCCTCTGAAACTACAGCGGCAGCTACAGGCGCGGTAGGCGTTCTCCGTCATGACCCGATGGCCATGAAGCCTTTCATCGGCTACAACGTAGGCGACTACTGGGCTCACTGGATCGAGATGGGAGAAAAGCTGGGCGACAAGGCTCCTAAGATCTTCAACGTAAACTGGTTCAAGAAGGACGACGAGGGCAACTTCATGTGGCCCGGCTTCGGCGACAACATGAGAGTTCTCGACTGGATCATCAAGAGATGCGAGGGAACTGTCGACGCTGTTGAAACGGCTATCGGCTATGTTCCTAAGGCTGAGGATATCAATGTAACAGGTATTGAGGATGAGATCACTCCTGAAAGAATGCAGGAGCTGCTTGCGGTTGATAAGGACCTTTGGGTTGAAGAAATCGCGGAGATGAGAAGATACTACAATGACGATATTGCCGCTAAGGGCGGCAGAATCCCTGATGTTCTCTACAAAGAGCTTGACGAGCTTGAGGCAAGACTTAATAAGTAGTAATATCGGTCAATAAGCTTACAAACAAGGGCGAACCTTTTCGGGTTCGCCCTTGCTGCTGTATAAAAAGTCCTCCTTTTAAACGCTCTTAAAAGGAGGACTCAATTTTTTCAGTTGTTTTTATTTAAGCAATCCGCCGCGTTCAGCCTTCGTTATTATCGCTGTTTCTGACCTGCTTTTCAAACTTTTCGGTACGGTTTTTAAGCTTTCTCGCCGCATAGCCCTCTTTTATCTCCGCCTTTGTACGCTCAATCGCCAAAGCGTCTGCCGGAACGTCGCGGGTAATGGTTGAGCCTGCCGCCGTATACGCCCCCCTGCCTATTCTGACAGGAGCCACAAGATTTGTGTTGCAGCCTATGAACGCGTTATCCTCAATAACCGTGCGGAATTTCTTATCCCCGTTATAATTTACCGTAACGACGCCGCAGCCGAAATTAACGTTTGCTCCTACGTCAGAATCTCCGATATATGTAAGATGAGCCACCGCCGTATATTCTCCTATGGTAGAATTTTTTATTTCCACGAAATCGCCTATCTTGGCGCCTTTCTTTATATGTGAATTAGGTCTGAGCTGGACATAGGGTCCGATCTTTACATCGTCCTCTATGACCGATTCATACGCCTGAACGTTATTGAGCTCGACTCCGTTTCCGACCTGCGTATTTTCGATAATACAGTTGTTTCCTATAACGCAGTTTTCCCCTATGGAGGTATTTCCTCTGAGTATTACTCCCGAGTGGATAACCGTGCCCTGCCCTATCTTAACGCTGTTTCCTATAGAAACTCCGTCCGTACAGCAGAATTCAATGCCCTCGTCCAGCCATTTTCCGATGATCTCGCTGCGGGCTATATCGTTTAGCATAAGCAGTCCTCTTCGGTCGTTTGCTCCCAGCGCAACGTTGGGATTGCCGGAAATGTAAGCGTCGGCAGTCTTGCCCTTTGATATGATAAGCTCTATGCAGTCGGTAAGATAATATTCTCCCTGCGCGTTTTCCGGCTTTATCTCAAACAAAACCTCAAGCAGATCAGCAGTCTTGAACCAATAGCAGCCGCTGTTCACTTCGGTTATTGCAAGCTGCATAGGATTGCAGTCCTTATGCTCTACGATGCCGCTTATGCCGTTTTCGTTCCTTATTATCCTGCCGTAGCCCGACGGATCCTCAACTCTTGAAGTAACGACGGTAACGCCGCAATCCCTGCTTTTATGAAGCTCCAGAGCGCCGTTGATAGTATCCGCGTCTATAAACGGGGCGTCTCCGCACAGAACCAGCGTATTTCCGTCGCTGTTAGCTTCAAGAAACTCCTTTGCCTGCATGACCGCGTGACCTGTTCCCAGTCTTTCAGCCTGCATGACAGAGGTTATCTCAGCCTTTGAAGCCCGCGCGGCAAGAAACTCGTCTATCTGAGCGCTTTCATAGCCTTTTACTACGCATATTTCGTCCAGTCCGGCGTTTTCGCAGGCAGTAAGAACCCATTCAAGCATCGGCTCCCCGATGACGTTGCAAAGCGCCTTGGGCTTGTTGGTTTTCATTCTCTTACCCTGACCTCCCGCCAGGATAACGGCGTTGTTTGACATAAAAAAATCAGTCCTTCCGCAGATTTCTCCGCTTTATATCACAGTTATATATTATAGTATATTTATCCTTCCCCGTCAAGTATGACGCTGAACGAAAAAAGAGAATTTAAAGTATAAAATTTATGTAAATTTTGTTGACAGGCTGTAATGCAAGTGATATAATAAAATTAGTACATATTTCTGAATAAAAAGTCGGATGACGTCAAGCAAGTCAGCCGGCTGACGAAAAAATGTGTATGTTGTTTGAATATTTATTATATGAGGTGATTGAATATGAAAAAGAAAAAATGTCTTTCCGCCTTGCTTGCAGCCGTTATGGTAACAGCAGTAATGCCGACAGCCGTATTTGCTGCGGAAAACTCCGGCTCTGACGCTGTTGACAGCGCTTCCGCTCCGGAATACAGGGCTGAAAAAAACGAATTCTTTGCAAACGGAACGCCTATTACTATAACCGAAGCGGCAACCGATGGAAAAACCGCAACCATTACATGGGACGGCGGCTCACAGGAAATTGATTCGAACGATACCGTATACGGAGGTTCTGATACCACAGCTTCCAATATCCATCTTGCCAGCACCTCCGTCACTATGAACGGCGGCACAGTTCATTATATTGTCGGCGGTAACAAGACAACGAATGAAAAGAACTGCGATTACAGTATTATCGATCTGGTTACGCTGGATATTAACGGCGGAAGCATCAACGAATTGTACGGAATTGATAACCGGAATTCCGCTTTCGGAGCAGACGTACGCAAGGAGCAGAACGGAAAATCCTATAAGAATTATAAGATAACCGACCTTCAGGTCACCATTGACGGCGCACAGATCAATTCCTTCCGCGGCGTTACTTCCTATGCATATGCTGAAAACGTAAATGTAACTCTCGGACAGGACAGCACTGCACAGCTGGGCGAAGTGATCTGGGGAACCAACGGCGTTATCAGCAATGCCGATTTCACCATGTACAGCGGAACGACCACACTGGCAGGTTCGATCCTGCGCTGCACGATTCTTAACAAGATGACTTACAACATCTTAGGCGGAGAAGTCGGCGAAATTTATGCGGGCTCCTATTACCCCTATGAGGAAACTCCGGCAGGCAGCAATAACTGGGACGGCTGGAGCTTCGGATATGTGGACTACGGCTTTGCCAACAGCATTGAAATAAACATTGCTAAGGATGTCGTATATAAGGATATTATCTCCGGCTTCCAGTACCGTTCAGATGACATTCAGGTATTTAAAGATAAGTATTCCGCCAATGTATGGTGCATTGAGGATCTGGTTGAAAATGCTCCGATAGCGCTGAATTTGGCGTCCTCTCCGAGCCAGAAGGGAGATTTTTCCGTTATTGACTCCGACGCCGATTATGTTACTACAAACTGGGTGGCTGTTATAGAAGAGCCTGAGCTTCCTCCTGTTATTGACCCTGAAACGCCGGTTGAAAATGTAACGGCAGGCTTAGATTCAGAAGCTTCAGCGATTCTGTCCTCGGAAACTGAAAAGCTCGTTTCCGCCGTATTGGACGGACAGTCTACCGACGCAATAACTGCCGAAGTTCAGCAGGCTCTGGCAGAAGCGGTAAAAGAGGGTAAGGCAATTTCAGTCAAGGTAGAAGCAACTGTTATAGCTGACGACAGCAGCGTGCCTGATACGGACAAGTCCGGAATCGAATCGTTTGTTGAGGCAATGACCGGAAACACAGTTATTGCGCAGTATCTGGACCTTAAGGTGCTTTTGCTGGCGGGTAACGAAGCAATAGGAGAAATCACTCAGCTTTCCGAGCCGATCACCTTTGTTCTGGCTATTCCCGATGAATTGAAAGCAGACGGCCGCGTATTTACCGTTATCCGTGTTCATGACGGACAGCAGGAAGCGCTGGAAACCGTAATGAACGACGACGGAACCATTTCCTTCTCTACAGACCTTTTCTCTACCTATGCATTAGTTTATACGGACGCAGCTGACACTGATGACGACTCGTCTTCTGAAGCTGAAAACGAAAATTCATCAGCTCATGACGAAAGCGAAGCTTCGTCTGCTCCAGAGGAAAGCGATACTTCGTATGATTCCGGCGATGAATCCTCTGCTGACCAAAGTAAGGCTTCATCCGCTGCTTCCGGCGACAGTGCAAAAGATACGGATCTTCCTAATACCGGAGCTGAAAGCGGCATGGGCTTATGGCTCTCTCTGCTGCTTGCAGGCACAGCAGGAACTGTAGTCTTTGTCAAGAAACGCAGAACATAATAAATAGCAGCTTATTCTTACGATTGCGGCGGCTTCCTTAAAACGGAGCCGCCTTTTATCGTTTCAGCAGACTGACCGCCGCCTGTTTTCGGTATCAGATATAATTAACCGCCTTTATTTCAAAGCGAAGCTTGAAATAAATATGATTATAATGTATAATTGTTATGGAGCTTAGCTCCGCATAGCAATTATTACTGGGAGGAAACAATGGAACAGACTGCAAAAACAAACGGAATTAAAAAAAAGCCGGACATATTTGACAGAATAATGAACATAGGCTTATTAAAAAAATTTCAGCCAATGTACAAAAAAAACAAGGAAATACTCCTTTATCTGTTCTTCGGAGCCTGGACTACGGTCATAAGCTTTGTATCATTTTTCATTGCCGCGGCGCTTATAAAGCTGCCGGACATTTCGCTTTTCGGAGTGCCGGTGGACACCGCTGTTACTGTAAGCAATATCATTTCATGGATATGCGCCGTTACATTTTCGTATATAACGGCAAGGGTATGGGTTTTTGAATCTACCGCGCACGGAAAAAAGACCGTTATCAAAGAAGCCCTGATTTTTTACGGCGGAAGGGGTTTTACTCTTGTCGTTGAAACGGTAATGATGAACGTAGGCGTACAGGCTCTCAGCATAAACGATAATATAATGAAAATAATCGCGTCAATAGTGGTGCTTGTTTTAAATTACATTATCAGCAAGCTGCTGGTATTTAAAAAAACAAGCTGAACAAGACCTGCTTATAAGAGCAGCGACAGCGGAAAAGCCCGCCGTTTTACGGCGGTACTTTTCCGCTGTCTTTTTAATATCTCCTGCAAAGCATAAATTTCAAGCGCTTCCTACCCCAGAAGCTCCTTGTCGGAAGTGTGCAGAACCAGCACGTCGCCAGGTTTGATTTTGGTGTTTCCGTTGGGGATAACGGTTTTTTCATTGCGCTTTATCATAACTACAAGAACGTTTCTGGGAATCGCCTCAGCAATAGTCCTGCCCTGCCACTCGCTGTCTTCCGTTATCTCTTCCTCGGAAAGCAGCACCTGCTGACCCGACCTTTTAGGCTCATAGCCGACCGCGCTGAGAACAAGGACGTCGCCCTCGAGAACGATAGTTCCTCCGCGCGGGATAACCGTTCTGCCGCCGCGGTAAACCATAACCAATAAGGTTTCCGGAGGCAGATTTATATCCTTGACCTTAAGGTTTATCCACGGATGGTTTTTCTTGATATTAAGGCGTATAAACTGAATCTCCGTTTCATTTGAATAATCAGTGAAGGTTTTCATTACGCTGTCATCGTTGTCTATCATATTCAGTTTTTCAGAAACCTTCGGAAGCAATGTGCCTTGTATTCCTATACTCAGCAGAACCACGCAGAAAACGATATGGAAAACGTCGCTTTTGGTGTAGGCGTCGGAAACGATTGCCAGAATAGCAAATACTATAGACGTAGCGCCTCTCAGTCCCGCCCAGGAAACGACCGCGATTTGGTTGAGCTTAGCTTTGAAAGGAAGCATTAAAAGGCTTACCGTCAGCGGTCTTACAACAAACGTCAAGGTTACGGCAATGAGCAAGGCAGGAATTATTATTTTTGGTATCTGAGACGGGAACGACAAAAGTCCCAGCAGGAAAAACAGCAGTATCTGCATAAGCCCCGTAAGTCCGTCGAAAAAATGTACCTGAACCTTTTTGCTTTTGATCTTGCTGTTTCCCAGAACTATTCCCACCAGATAACAGCTCAGATACCCGTTTCCTCCCACCAGCGATGGAAGAGCGTATGAGAACACGGCGACCGCAACGATAAAAATAGTGTCAAAGCCGTCTGCGTCAAATTCGACATGCTTCAGCGCCCAGACCGCTCCAAGCGCAATAATCGCTCCTAAGCCAATACCGTATACTACCTGAGCAAAAAGCATATAAGCCGTCCTCCAGCCCGACACTCCTCCGCTCATGACCGACAGTATTATTACCGTCAGCATATACGCCCACGGGTCGTTGCTTCCGCTTTCAAGCTCAAGTATGGAAGCGGTTCCGTATTTCAGGTTAAGATTTTTGGACCTGAGTATATTGAATACCGAAGCCGCGTCGGTGGAACTGAGCACCGCTCCGATAAGCATTCCCTCCGCCAGTGAAAATCTGAGAACAAAATGGCAGAACAGTCCGGTAAGCAGCGCGGTCAGCAACGTTCCGGCGGAGGAAAGCACCAGACTTTTTGCCGCTACCTTTTTCGCAGTCGCCCATTTCGTTCCGAAGCCTCCGTAAAATATGATAAATATCAAAGCTACGGAACAGATCTGTTCTGCAAATTCAAAATTTTCAAACTCTATTTTGAATATACCGTCAGAACCGAAAAGCATACCCAGAAGAATGAATGCAAACAGCATAGGTACGCCTATTTTGTTGGAAATTTTGTTGAATACAATGCAGCATATGACTATGACCGCACCGATAGTGAGAGATAGCGCCATATTTGTCCTCCTTATGGTATATTTGCGCAGCCGCACAACAATATATTGTGTACTGCTCTTATATTATAACATTTTTTCAGGTCGTTTTCAACCGCATATCCGTATTGCCGCACAATTTTTATAATGATATATGTCAAATTTGTGCTGACAAAGGATATTATTTTTTGATGATTCATGTGTTCTCCCTTATAAAAATACTTCGGTGCAATAAAAAAGGACGGTTTTCACCGCCCCGAACAGCTCTGCTTCCGACGTCAGCTTTTCTGCCGCTACAGACTGTTGTTATTGAATCTTTGCAGGAACTGCTTTGTGCGTTCGTTCTGTGTGTTTCCGAACAGCTCCTCAGGCTCTCCCTCTTCTACGATATAGCCGCCGTCCATAAAAATAACATGATCTGCCACGTCCCTCGCAAACGCCATTTCATGAGTTACGATAACCATGGTCATCTTTTCCTGAGCAAGCTCTTTTATTACTTTAAGTATTTCCCCTGTCAGCTCCGGGTCGAGCGCCGACGTCGGCTCGTCGAAAAAAAGAACCTCAGGCTTTAACGCAAGCGCTCTGGCTATCGAAACCCTCTGCTGCTGTCCGCCGGAAAGCTCGCAGGGATAAGCCTTTGCCTTATCTGAAAGCCCCATTTTCTTTAACAGCTCCTCCGCCTGGGAAACCGCCTCGCTTTTGGATTTTTTCAGAACATGAACAGGAGCCTCTATTATATTCTGCATTACCGACATATGGGGAAACAGATTGAAATTCTGAAAAACAAGTCCTATTTTCAGACGTATTTCCCTCAGAGTTTTTGAAGGGGCGTATACCGCTTTGCCCTTCTCCGTTCTCAGCATATTCGTCGAGCAGACGTTTATCTCGCCTCCGTCCGCTCTTTCAAGCTGGTTTATACATCTCAGAAGCGTGGATTTGCCCGAGCCGGAGGGTCCTATGACCGCGACGACCTGTCCCTGCTCAACGTTAAAGGAAATATCCTTCAGCACGTTAAGGCTTCCGAAATTTTTGGAAAGGTTTTTTACCTCTAAAATAGCCATATCCTCTGTCCTTTCCCTTTCTTACTTGTAGTAATTGAATTTCTTTTCTATAAATGCAAACGCAACTGTAACCGCCGCGTTCAGCACGAAATAGAAAAGACCCGCCACAAAAAGCGGAACGACCGAGCTGTAGGTATTCATCATCTGCTTTGATTTAAGAGTTATTTCCGCAAAGGCTATGACATTGGCAAGAGAAGTGTCCTTTACCAGAACTATAACCTCGTTGGACGCGGCGGGAATAACTCTTTTAACGACCTGAGGCAGTATTATTCTGAAAAAGGTCTGGAATTTATTCATTCCCAGCATTGACGCGGCTTCATACTGACCCTTGGGAATAGCCTCAATTCCGCCTCTGAATATCTCGGCAAAATAAGCGGCGTAATTGAGCACAAACGCCACCACAAGAGCTGTAAACATATAATTTTCGTCCCTGATATTCACCTTGTTGAGCATATCATAAAACCAGTTGGAGGTTCCCGATTTTCTCGCCGAGGCGGTAAGCATAGGGATCGCGTAATAAACGGCTATTATCTGCAGCATAAGAGGAGTTCCCCTCATTATGAGTATATACAGATTGGTAAGCCACGAAACCGGCTTGAACCTGCATTTTTTCAGCCATGTAACTATAACTCCCACAGGGATCGAAAGCGCCAGCGTCCAGAAAAACAGCTTCAGAGTATTGGGCAGATATTCCAGCAGGATCTTGCCGACATTAAGCACATCTTCAAAGCTCACAAAAAGCACCACCAAAATCAATATTCTCTTATATTATACAACATACCCCCGATTTAGTCAACAACTGTGATGCCATGTCAGCGCGGTAAACTGAAATGCGGTATACCCACCGCCTTTGTTTTCAGTCTAAAGGCTTTACAATTATACAACGATGACATAGATGATTCCCGAATAAAAATCCTCCGCAGCCATGCGGCAGCGGAGGATCGTATTATCTCATATCATTAAGTCCGAATGAAATAGAAAGCGCGGAATCAACCGCAGTCATAGAATTGGGGTCAAGTTCGCCCATGCGCTCCTTCAGACGTTTTTTGTCCAATGTACGAATCTGTTCAAGCAGAACGATTGAATCCTTGGCAAGACCGCATTGTCCGCCGCCTACCTCTATATGTGTCGGAAGCTTTGCTTTTTCGCGCTGGCTCGTTATCGCCGCGGCTATAACGGTCGGCGAGTGCTTATTGCCGACGTCGTTCTGTACTATAAGCACCGGTCTTAAGCCGCCCTGCTCAGAGCCTACCACCGGACTGAGATCGGCATAATAAATTTCACCCCTGTGAACTGTCACCTTAAACACTCCGTTCCTTAATATTTTCAGGGCTTTTACCCCTCGGTATTATTTTTGCCCTGTTTTCTGCTTTTAATCATTTCCAGCAAAATTTTATTGCAGCTTATATCCTGCAATCAGGGGAGAACGGCTTTCACCTTTTTCTATATTATGCGGTTTTGCTCAGAACAGTTACTTACCCGTTTATGAACCGTACAGATCCTTGATATATCCATAAGCAAGCTCGGCTGTATCCGCTATCGCCTTAAAGCTGAGATAACGCGGGGCTTCGCTTTGCTTATCGCTTTCCTTTGCTTTCACCGTCAGCGCGCGGAAATTATCAAGCTGAGCCGCGCTTACCGAAGAAACCGCCCTGCATTGCGCCTCCGGAAGCTTTTTTATTATCTGCTTATACCTCGCGTCGGAGCGCAGCTGAGAATCAAATCTGCTAAGCTCCTTCCACTTCTGACTGTTAAGCTCACTGTCGGAATATCCCGACGCTTTAAGATAGTCAAATAATCCCGGCTGTATAATTTCATCCCACGCTATATCTGTATACAGATGCAGAAAAAAGCCTTTGAGGAAATCACCGCGGCGATTCGCTGCGCTTTTGTAATAATCCGCTATATTTTTCTTCCACGCGCCGTAATCCTTGCTCCTCAGATGAGCGGCATAGCGCACCCTTTCCTCGGCAAAGCCGTTAAGATTAACGGCGTCGGGAGCTATCGAGCCGAGATAAAAATCGCTTTCGCTAATTATGTCAAGCCTGTCCTTCAATATACAGGCGGTCATCAGATGAACACAGACAGACGGCATAGCTGTTCCTCCTTTACAAGAAATCGGGAACCGCGGTGCAGTTCCCGAAATTTAATTCTGAGCAAAGCCCGATGTGAGCTCGCTTAACATCGGCGCTAGGTTATATCATTTAGACTTTGTTGAAATTTCGGTCATCAGCTTGTCCAGCAGATTGCCGCACGGCATTGCTCCAAGCTCTCCTTCCTTTCTGGAACGAACCGAAACGGTTCCGCTTTCGACCTCTTTATCGCCTATGATTACCATATACGGAATACGCTCCAGACGCGCGGCTTTTATCTTCGGCCCTATATTTTCACTGCGCCTGTCAACCGTAACTCTCATACCCATTGCGGTCATTTTATCGGCAAGCTTCTGAGCGTATTCAATATGCTCTTCTCCGATAGGCATTATCCTTGCCTGCTCGGGAGCAAGCCAGAGAGGAAGAACTCCCGCGAAATGCTCCAGCATATACGCCAGCGTTCTCTCATAGCAGCCCAGAGATGTCCTGTGAATGATATAAGGCAGCTTTTTCTGACCGTCTTTGTCAACGTAATACATACCGAACTTTTCAGCAAGCAGCATATCTATCTGAAGCGTTACTATCGTATCCTCCTTGCCAAAGACGTTTTTATACTGGATATCCAGCTTAGGTCCGTAAAACGCCGCTTCGTCTATGCCGATCTCATAGTCAAGACCTATATCGTCCAGGATCCTTTTCATTGCGTCCTGAGCGTGATTCCACTGCTCCGCCGTACCTTCATACTTATTGTTGGGATTAGCGGGATCCCACTGGGAGAACCTGAAAGTGCAGTTCTCAAGCAGACCTACGGTATCGAGCATATACTTCGCAAGCTCAAGACAGCCCTTGAACTCCTCCTCCAGCTGGTCGGGACGGAGGATATAATGCCCCTCCGAAATGGTAAACTGACGCACCCTGATAAGACCGTGCATTTCTCCGCTGTCCTCGTTTCTGAAAAGCGTGGAGGTCTCAACCAATCTCATTGGCAGATCACGGTAAGAGCGCTGTCTGTTAAGGAACACCTGATACTGGAACGGACAGGTCATAGGACGAAGCGCAAAGCACTCCTTTTCCTCGTCGTGGGGATCGCCCATTATGAACATTCCGTCAAGATAGTGATCCCAGTGACCGGAAATCTTGTAAAGATCGCGCTTTGCAAAATACGGCGTTTTAGTCAGCAGGCAGCCGTGAGCCTGCTCGGTATCCTCGACCCATCTTTGCAGAAGCTGGATAACCCTCGCTCCCTTGGGCAGAAGAATGGGCAGTCCCTGACCGATATAGTCCACCGTCGTGAAATATTCAAGCTCTCGTCCTATTTTGTTGTGATCGCGCAGCTTGGCTTCCTCCTGCTGTTTCAAGAACTCTTCAAGCAGAGAAGCCTTGGGAAACGCCGTTCCGTAAATACGGGAAAGCTGTCTGCCGTCCTCTGCCTTGCCCCAGTACGCTCCCGTACATGAAAGCAGCTTCACCGCCTTTATAGGCGCAACGCTCATAAGGTGCGGACCCGCGCAAAGATCAACAAAATCGCCCTGCTTATAAAACGACAGCTTTTCGCCCTTGTCATCATGCTTATGGATAAGCTCGACCTTGTAAGCTTCATTTTTTTCCTCCATAAGCTTCAGCGCCTCGTCAACAGGCAGCTCAAAGCGCTCCAAAGCATAGCCCTCCTTGGCAAGCTTTTTCATTTCAGCCTGAATCTTTACCAGATCGGCGGGAGCAAAGGGCTTGGCGACCTCAAAATCATAGTAAAATCCCGTTTCGGTAGCCGGTCCTCTGGCGAGCTTGGCCTCGGGATACAGATTCTTGACCGCCTGAGCCATAAGGTGGGAAGCCGTATGCCAGAAGGTTTCCTTTCCTGCCTTTGAATCGAAGGTCATGACCTCAAACTCACAGTCGCGGTCAACGACGGTTCTCATGTCGCAGACCTGACCGTCAAGCTTTACACAGCAGGCAGCCTTGTAAAGTCCCATGCCGATATCCTTGATAATTTCGCTTGCGGGAGCGGCCTGCGGAATTTCACGGACCGAACCGTCTTTCAGTTTCAGCTTAATCATTATTATTCCTCCATTAAAATTATTATTTACCGTATTGCTTTTTATTATGGTTTATCCTTCGGCCTTAGCAAGGTCAAAGCCGCGTAATGCTTTATCTTAAAGCTTTCAGGATAATTGCCCAGCATTTCAAGGTGTTCCTTTTCAAAAGAGCGTATCTCAGCTTCCGAAAGCGACGCTCCTACTCCGCGGCACGCCTTTATTCTTCCGTTCCAGCTTTCTCTCGTAAAGAGAATATCCAAATCTGTTATTTCCTCGCATACCTTTTCAAAGCCTTCTGAGTAAAGCTGAGGGATAAAAGCAGGACGTCTTGTTTCTCCCGCTCCTGTCCAGCAGGGATTGTATTTTAAAATCAGCTTTTCGCTTTTACCGGCTATCTCGTCCTCAAACGGCAGCCATGACATATATCCTACCAACAGCCTTCCTTCAGGCTTAAGCATTTTCTTAAGCTTCGGGATAAGCTTTTCATGGTCAAAATAGAAAAAGCAGGTAAACGCCGTTATAACGTCAAAGCTGTTTTCAGGAAAGCTGATTTCCTCTGACGGAGAAACCAAAAAATCTATATGCATATTATTTTCCGCGGCAAGACGCTTCGCATACCTGATCTGATTTTCGGAAATATCAACCGCTGTAAACTTTGCTCCGTATTTATACATATTTCTGGGAATAACTCCCGTTCCGGTTCCTAGGTCGAGGACTTTCTGCCCCTTTGCGCAAAGTCCCCGCGACAATATTTTATCGTAAAGCTCCTGAGGATAAACGTCGCGGTATTTTGCGTAATCCTCCGAAGTCCGCCCCCAATCGAACGCCTTTCCTCCGTCTATCAAATCGTTTGTTATCATCGGCTAAAGCCCCTTATCCTTTAAATCCTTCACTACTCCGACGTAAAACTCCCTGACATCGAAGCCCTTGATATTTTCCCTGTTAAGATCTATGACGTCGCCGTGGGTAACGCCTCTTTTTCCTTTAGGAGCAAGCATTGTGAAGCTTTCTCCCCACTTCATTGAATCCACCGAAACCAGTCCGTCGTTATCGCCGTCAAAATACTTTACCAGATGATAGGAGAGATTAAGAGGAAACTTCCCTCCTCTGGCGTTTTCAGATTTTGAGCCTATACTCTGATAGTATACCCCGTCGGCGTCGGGGCATTTTTCATTAAACTCCGAGCAACGTGATGCCGTAAGATCCGTAACCGCCGCAATAAAATCCGGGTTCTCATCTCCAGCCAATTTCATAGCCGAGTTGTATTTGTCAGCAACCGACTGGCAGAAGGAAGCTGAAACCTTGCCTAAAATATAATCCGCAAACTGACAGCCTCTGTGGGGCGTATTTACGGTAGTAAGACTAGCCGTATATTTATCCGCGCCAAGATGGCTCAGCGCATAGCGGGCGTCAAGTCCGCCCTTTGAATGAGCGATTATATTTACCTTGCCGCAGCCGGTCTCCTTTACGATACTCTCTATACGCCCGGCAAGCTCCCTCGCGCTGTTTTCAACGGAAGCCGCCGACTGCTGATTCCCGTAATATATCTCCGCCCCGTTTCTCTTCAAGGCGGCGGGTATTCTTCCCCAGTAGTTAAAAAACCTGAAATCCCTAAAGAAAACTCCGTGTACAAGCAGCAGAGGATATTTGGTTCTGCATAAGGCGCTTTCCGCCCTAATGCTGTCAAGCTCCAGCTTTTCCCGTTCAAAACGACATTCAGCAGAAGCTATCCTGATAGTCTTAACAAGTACCGCGATATTAAGCACAGGTATCATTCCGCAGACAGCGCCTATAACACGCCACTTTATACCCAGCTGAACCGACGTGAGATAAAGCCTTATCGTTCCGTTCCAGAACAGAATAAATTCAGCCGCGGCGGCGATAACCGTATTTAATATTATTTCAGAAACGCTCATATCCGAAAAGCATATCAGCCAGACCAGAAAAGCGATACTTGCGGTTGCCGATACAAGAAAGACCTCCAGCAGCCTTACGCTGTTTCTAAGCGCTTTTATGCGTTTCGCAGGCTGTTTTTTTAGAGTCGGCGCAGTGCTGAATTTTATATACCATAACGCGGCGGCGATACAATATATTACAGTGACCGCAGTTCCGGCATTGAGCAGCCTCAGCACAGCGGCAGAATTTACCGCCGCGATCATAAGCAACGACTGAAATACAGTCATTAACGCTTCCATTTCTATCTCCCCCAATCAGAAACTAAAACGATTTATACAGCGATCTTGATATAAAAATATATGCCCATATCCCAAGCAGAGCTATGCTCACAAGCGTGACAAAATCCGACAGCAGACGCTTCAGGGTTTTGTTTATATACGGCTTTCCGCTTTTATCGGTTCCGGAAAAAAGCTGCGTAAAAAAAGTATTGAACCAGTAACTTACTATAAATAAAGGTATAAACGTAATAAATCCCTGATAATACGAGATTTTTTCCTTATAAGCAAGATATGAACAATACGCCGCGGCTGCGTCCGCCGCCAGTACGGCAAGATAGCAAAGCGTACCCAGTATTTTTCTCATATGCACTCCTTCTGAACAAATAAAAAATCCCGCAAAAAGCACAAAAGCACTTTTTACGGGACGACAAAATCTATCGTGGTTCCACCCTTATTCATGCGGATATAAACCGCACCTTTGTCCGCTCGGCGCAAAACGGCAAGCGTAAGTTCTTTAACGGGAACTGTCCGTCGCTTATTAGGCGCGCTCAAAGGCGGTATCTCTAACATCACACAGCCTGCGCTGCTTTCAGCCGACGGCAGCGCTCTCTGGACGGCCGCTGTTACGATATTAAAGCTTCCTTATCACAGCTTTCAATATTTATATGCTATTCAATGAATAATATTCTATCACCGTTTGATACGTTTGTCAAGAGTTTTTTATAAAACAGTCTCCTTTTTTGTATAATTGTCTAAAAAATACCTTGACAATTGGGTGAATTTATTATACAATAATATTATGCATTATGTTTTTATATATGGTGAGAATACTGATGGATTTTACTGTGCGGAGGCCTGCGCCTGCGGCAGCTTTAAATCAAAACGTTTTCGACATTTGTTATATAATTAATATGCTGATCTGTAACTTTACAATTTTATATTGATTGGAGGTGCGTAAAAAAACGCTTACAGACGGACGTTTTTTCTGTAAAGCCTTTTTATGCACAGCCAAAATAATCGAGGAGGAGGAAAGCTATACATGAGTATAGAAATCGCAGTTTTGCTGATTGTGGTTGCTCTTGCTGTCGGCGCGGCTGTAAGCGGATTTATAAGCTTTAAGCAGGGTATCAGATACAGGCAGAGAACTGCAGAAGCTGCAATGGGTTCTGCTGAAAAGGAAGCCGAAAGAATAGTAGAAGACGCCAAAAAGACCGCGGAAACCTTGAAAAAAGAAGCTCTTGTCGAAGCAAAGGACGAAATACATAAGTCCAGACAGGAAACTGAAAAAGAGCTGAAGGAACGCCGTATCGAGGTTTCCAGACAGGAACGCAGGATCAATCAGAAGGAAGAAACTATCGACCGTAAGCTTGACAATCTTGAAAAAAAGGAAGAAACACTTCAGGGCAAGCTGAAATCCGCCGAGGAAAAGATGGCGGAGGCTGAAAGGATCAAAAATTCCCAGCTTGATATGCTTGAAAAAATCTCTGAATTCACCAAGGAGCAGGCTAAGGAATATCTGCTGAGCAATCTTGAAAACGAGCTTGTTCACGAAAAGGCGGTCAAGGTTTCAAATTTTGAGGCTCAGATTAAGGACGACTGCGAAGCCAAGGCAAGACAGTATATTTCACTCGCTATCGCAAGATGCGCGGCGGATCAGGTTTCCGAAACCGCAGTTTCCGTCGTGGCGCTGCCTAACGACGAAATGAAGGGCAGGATCATCGGACGCGAGGGAAGAAATATCAGAACCATTGAAACTCTTACCGGAGTAGACCTTATCATTGACGATACGCCTGAGGCTATTACCCTTTCATGCTTCGACCAGGTTAGACGAGAGGTCGCGAGGATAGCGCTTGAAAAGCTTATTCAGGACGGAAGAATCCACCCTACGCGTATTGAGGAAATGGTTGACAAGGCAAGACGCGAGGTTGAGTACAAAATCAAGCAGGAGGGCGAGCGCGCGGTTCTCGAATGCAACGTTCACAATCTTAATCACGAGCTTGTCAAACTGATCGGACGTCTGAGATTCAGGACAAGCTACAGGCAGAACGTGCTTGACCATTCTATCGAGGTGTCGCACCTTGCGGGAATGATGGCGTCCGAGCTGGGAGTAGACGCAAATCTGGCAAGACGCGCAGGCTTGCTTCACGATATAGGCAAGGCCTTAAGCTATGAGATCGAAGGCTCTCACGTTCAGATAGGCGTTGACGTCTGCAAGAAGTACAAGGAAAACGCCGACGTTATTCATGCTATCGAGGCTCATCACGGCGACGTTGAAACTCATACGGTAGTCGCGGCTCTCGTTCAGGCTGCCGACGCTATCTCTGCGGCAAGACCCGGCGCCAGAAGCGAAAACTACGAAAACTATATCAAGCGTTTGCAGAAGCTTGAGGAAATCTGCACTTCTTACGACGGCGTTGAAAAGTCCTACGCTATGCAGGCGGGACGAGAGGTAAGAATCATGATCAAGCCGGAAAAGATAAACGACGAGAAAATGGTTCTTGTTGCAAGAGAGATCGCTAAGCGTATTGAAGATGAGATGGATTATCCCGGACAGATAAAGGTTAATCTTATCCGTGAAAGCAGAGCGGTTGAATACGCTAAATAATCTATAGAGCCGATTTTTTAATTTATTCTGAATCAGCTTTCAGGATAAAGGCTCTCAATATTCTGCAAAAACAAGTTCTGAGGACAGCGCTATGGTCGGCTGTCTTGAGTCGGCGGACAAAGCAATATTGTCCGCCGATTTTTAATTTGAAAGACCAGCTATAAAAAGTCAATACCCAAAATGAAAAAATCAAGATAAATTTTTAGGATTTTTCGTAGGGGTTGGCAAATAAGGTCTGTTCTCTTTGAGAATAACAAAAATAATATTACAAAGCTTGCGAGCAACACCTCCGACAGCAGTGAGATGGTGCTTGCCTCTGGCTCTGAGAGATTGATAATATTCAGATAAAACGGGGTCGCAGAAAGCGGCACGCTGTGCGGCAAGCCAGATAGCTCTGCGCAGATAAGGTGAACCACGCTTGGAGATTTTGTTTTTAGTTCCTGAAAACTCTCCCGATTGTTTAACGGTAACGTCAAGTCCTGCAAAGGCAACAAGCTGATTAGGACGTTCAAAGCGGTTGATATCGCCGATCTCACTGACGATGATTGCACCAAGAACATCACCGATACCGGTGATAGTGGTTATGTATTGATTGGTTTCGTGAAGAAGATTTGAAATCTGTTCTTCAAGCTCAGAAAGCTGATTTTCAAGGAAAACAACCTGCTGCATAAGCTGCTTGATCTGAAAAGAAAAAGCGTCTTTTGCAAAGGCGATACCAAAGGTGTTTTTAGCAGCAGCTTTGAGTTCTTCAGCCTTCTCTTTGCCAAATTTACCGTGACTTGCTTTGTTCAAAATATTGGTAAGCTTTCTTGTGGAAATTGCAAGCATATCTTCAGGTGTTGGGCAGTTCAGAAGCAACTCGGTTGATGAGCTTCCGAATGTATCTGTAAACAGCTGGTCATACTCGGGGAATACTTGGTCAAGCAATGCAATTACACGTCTTTTGCAGTCGCCGCAGGCGTCCACAAGTGCAAGACGATAGCGTGAAAGCTGTCTTAATGCAATGATATTTTCCTCAGAAAGCGAGGTTGCGGAATATTCTCCGAAACGCATAATCTGAGCGATGATATATGAATCCTTAGAGTCGTTCTTGGTCTGACGAATATACATTTTTCTGAAAGCTTCGGACTGAATAGGGTTGATAACCTTGACAGTATATCCAAGCTCAAGGAAAAAAGCATATACGGAAAGCCAGTAGTGACCAGTTGCTTCCATTCCGATGATAACATCGTCAGGAGCAATTTCAAATTTTTCAAAAACAGCAAGGATTTTTCCGCAGCCTTGCTTGTCGTTGGCGAAGGGGATGCTGTCAAGCAGAGTTTTGCCGTTTATGTCGATGACGGAAGCCTCGTGCTTGTATTTAGCGATGTCAATTCCGCAATAAAACATTGTGATACACCTCGTAAAATTTTGTTACAGCAAAGGTTATCCTCTGTATTTTACGGAAATACAACCTCGTTAGATATTCAGCACTTAAATGCTATCCAGCTCATTCGCATCTGTCCGTAAAGCAGAGGCGCTACTCTTTCAAAGGAAGCCTTGCTTCAAGGAAGCGAACAGCGCCCTCTGACTGTACAGATTTATTATCTCACATTTCTGTGTGATAAACAAGAGGTTTCATAGGGGTTCTCTTTAAATTACCCTTAAATTTATTATACGAGGAAGGATCTGCTTTGGGAGAAAAAAAGCATTTATTCGGAACAACGGAAAAATCCGATTTTATATTGAATATGACCGATCAGGGAGCAAAAAAGCTCTGCGGCGTTTACTGCATAATTGCAATGCTTGTGGTCGCCCTTGCCGCTCTTCCGTACTACCTGACGAAGGACGCTGTTGATTACGTCAGCACGGAAACCGGCTTTGAGGTCACCCATTACCTGAGCGAGAAGCTGGTTTTTCTTGTTTCCACTCTTTTTATAGCGGCGGGGCTTATAGGATTTCTGGTTTTTCTTGTAGGACATATGAAGGAGCAGATAATCGTAAAAAAAAATAAGGCTCTGCTGTGGTTTGCCGGACTTATAATTATCAGTGTAATTTCAACGCTGTGCGCCGACAGCATTATGTACGCCTTTTACGGTTATCTTGACAGAGCCGAGGGGCTTTTGTCCATTCTGGGATACCTCGGATTTTTTGCCATGGCAATGACCGTTACCGCGGAAAACTGGAAAATAAGAATAGCCGACTTCCTTGTGGGAATAGGCGCTGTAAACGGAATTATAGGCATACTGCAAAGTATTCCGGCAACGGGGGATAAGATACCGAATTATTTCCAGTATCTTTTCAAGGACTTCGGAACTATCGCGGGGGACGGAGAAATCATCATAGACGATCTGATACATACGGAAGGCTATATAGCCACAGGTCTTGCCGTTACTCCGTTTGCCCTTGCCGCGCTGCTGACCGTTTCCTTTGCCGCGGCGGTCTGCGGTATTGCCTTTGATAAGTCCGCGCTAAGGCGCATACTGTATCTTGCGGCATCGGCAGTTATGGCGGTATGCTCCGCGTTTACCAGAGTTCTGCCCGCGGTCATTGGAATTTCAGCAGCCGCAGTTACAGCGGCTGTGATCGCCGTTATCAGAAAGGTCAAAAACGGGGATAAGCCCTCCGTTCTGCCGTCGCTCTGCGGAATAATAACAGCCGCTCTCGCCTTTGGGATCATGTTCGGTACGGGAATAAGCGATTTCAAGGACGAACAAATCATCTTCACCGACTGCTACGACAGGCTTTCCATATCCTCCGGAAAAAGAGACGATACCTCTGAATGGATCTACTCATATCTGTGGGACGACGGAATGTATATCGTTCAGAACCATCCGATAACGGGAACAGGTCCTGACAACTGGGGTTCTATGTTTAAGCTCGGAGCAGTCATAGACCGCTCATATAACGAATACATAGATATTGCCGCCCAGCGCGGAATCCCCTGTCTTATAAGCTATATCGTCATACTGCTCATCACTCTGAAAAAAGCCTTTAAAGCGACAGCGGACTTTATCGGAGATAAAAACTGCTGGGCAGCCGCCGCCGCGGCAAGCGCCGTTATCGCTTATATAATACAGGCGTTCTTCAACATCAGCTCTGTTTCAAGCACGCCGTTTTTCTGGATATGCGTCGGTCTTATCTGGAGCTATACGGCAAAAGGAACGGAAACCAAGAAAAAATAAGCGCAAAAAATCCCGATACGTCACCGTATCGGGATAATTTTTTATTAAGCGGATAAATCAGAAATCGCTCATTGAAGAATGTGACTTAACGTAGTCAACAACGTCGTCAACAGTAGTGAAGGCAAGTCCGACAACCGTATCAGCACAGCCGTAGTAAATAGCGATTCTTCCGGTATCCTTATCGCAGAGAGTCGCGCACGGGAACGTTACGTTAGGAACGTCGCCTACGCACTCATAGATCTCCTGCGGGCTGATAAGGTACTCAGCGCAGCGGTACTTAACCTTCCAGGGCTCGTCAATGTCGAGAATGCAGGCGGAGAAACTGTAAACAAAGCCGTTGCAGCTTTCAAGCACGCCGTGATAGAACACCAGCCAGCCTTCAGATGTTTCGATAGGAATCGGTCCCGCTCCGATCTTCTTTGCCTCCCAGCCTCTCAGAGGTCCCATAACATGACGGTGCTCGCCCCAATACTTCATATCAGGCGACTGCGATATGTACATATCTCCGAAAGGAGTGTGGCCTGAATCGGAAGGACGGGAGAACATTACATACTTATCGTTGATCTTTCTAGGGAAGAGGACGCCGTTTCTGTTGAAAGGAAGAAAAGCGTTTTCGCACTGGTAGAAGGTCTTGAAATCAAACGTATAGCCGACGCCGATAGTAGGCTTCCAGCCGTAAGCGTTGCACCAGGTCACCCAATATCTGTCCTCGATCCAGCATACTCTGGGGTCATAACCGTAGCCCCACTGGTTGACCTCTTCGGTAGATTTATCAGCCTGCTCGAAAACGATTCTTTCCTCGTTTATCTTCCAGTTAATGCCGTCGTCGGAGAAGCCTGCGTGAAGCTCCATATTTCTTTCCTTGTCGTCGCAGCGGAAAACGCCTGCGAATTTGCCCTCAAAGGTAACTACGGCGCTGTTGAAAATCGAGTTTGAGCATTTGATAAGATTCCTTGGAATTACCGGATTCTCTGAATATCTCCAGATAACGTCCTTGCAGTCCGCCGGCTTGTCCTGCCAGGGCATATTGGGAATTGACTGACCGTTGATAATTTTTACGTTCATGATTAAATTCCGCCTTTCATAAAAATAAAATTTTTGATTTTCAAGAAATTACTCAAGAACACTTTTTATCTTCTTTAAGAAATATCTTTTTATCGGCGCGCGTTTATCCGTCCGACCGCCTTATATATTAAAGCATATTTTTTTATTTTTTGCAAGTCCCAATTTTTATTGAAAACGTTTAAAAATTAAATGTAAACGTATACTTTTTGAAGTTCATATTTTTTTTACAATTAACTTTTTATGCAATGTTGCGATATTAAACTGCATAAGTTTTTTTGTTTCATATTTTTGTATTTATCTTGATATACTAATACTATCGAGCCTTGCAAGCATCGCCAGATTTTTTACGCCCGCTAAAAGCCACTTGTTTTGTATACTTTATCTATTGACAAAGGCTGACGGCAGGGGTATAATAAATTATGGCATAAAGCATTGCTTCTCGCGATTCGATTTGAATCCGTTGAAGCAGTAAGGAAAGGATATGTAAAAAACATCTGATTTGTGCCTGAAGGCGCTTATCAGCAGGAGGTTAGCGTTAATGCTTGAATTGAAAAATATAAGCTGGAGTCTTTCGGGCGGAGAAAAAATCCTTGAAAACGTCAGCCTTGAAATACCGTCAGGTAAGCTTACGGTAATAACCGGCCCTAACGGAGGCGGAAAAACCTCGCTGGCAAAGCTTATCGCCGGACTTGAGAAGCCTGATTCAGGAAGAATACTTCTCGACGGCGAGGATATCACCGACTGGGATATGACAAAGCGTTCCCTGAGCGGAATCGGCTACGCGTTTCAGCAGCCCGTGCGCTTTAAAGGACTTACAGTGAAAGATCTGCTGGAGCTTGCCGCCAGGCGAAGTCTTGAAGAAGCCGAGCTCTGCGACTATCTGGGAAAGGTAGGGCTTTGCGCTAGGGAATATATCGACAGAGTAGTGGACGCAAGCCTTTCAGGCGGCGAAGCAAAAAGAATAGAGATCGCTTCCGTTCTTGCCAAAAAGGACGCCAAGGTGTTAGTTTTTGACGAGCCGGAGGCAGGCATAGACCTATGGAGCTTTTCCAGCCTGATAGACGCTTTTGAAAAGCTGAAAATCACCGAAAACAAATCGCTGCTTATCATTTCCCATCAGGAGCGTATTCTTGAAATTTCCGACTATATTGCGGTAATTGCCGACGGTCATGTAAGAACGGTAGGCGAAAAAAGCGAAATACTTCCCACGCTGTTTTCCGAAGAAAAAGCGGTTCGCTGTCCCCTGGGAAAAAATACTGAGGAGGGTATATAAGTGGATAAGACGACCGAAGAGCTGCTGGGCATAGTTTCCGACTGGAGCGGAAAATTCCAAGGCGCGTATAATATCCGCGAAAACGGAGCCTGCGCCGGAAGGCAGTCCTCTGAAAATATACAAATTGATTCAAAGCCTGACGCCCCGGGGCTAATTATACGCATAAAGCCCGGAACAAAAGGAGAAACCGTATATATTCCCGCCTGCGTGACCCACGGGGATATTGACGATCTTGTTTACAACGACTTTTACGTAGGCGAGGGAGCCGACGTAACTATTGTTGCTGGCTGCGGCGTACACACCGACGACGGACACGACGCCCGTCACAACGGAATACACAGATTCGTTCTCGGTAAAGGCTCCCGTGTTCTTTACAAGGAAAAACATATCGGCACAGGCAGCGGCGCCGGACTGAAAAGAATAGATCCGGTTACCGACGTAGTGCAGGATGAGGATTCGTATCTGGAAATGGATACTATACAGCTGCGCGGTGTTGACAGTACCATTAGAAAAACGACCGCCAGACTCGGCAAGGGAGCGAAGCTTGTTATACGCGAACGTCTGCTTACCGACGGAAACGAAACCGCCTCTACCGATTTCCATGTTGAGCTTGAGGGGGACGATTCCGGCGTGGATATCGTTTCACGCTCCGTTGCCAGAGGAAATTCGTATCAGGAATATCATTCAAAAATAAGCGGAAACTGCCGCTGTACAGGTCACTCCGAATGTGACGCTATTCTTGCCGAAAATGGCAGAGTAAACGCCGCGCCGGAGCTTTTCGCCGGAAATATAGACGCTTCACTTATTCATGAAGCGGCGATAGGAAAAATAGCCGGCGAGCAGATAATAAAGCTGCAAACTCTCGGACTTACCGAGCAGCAGGCGGAAGAAAAAATAATCGAGGGCTTTCTGCGAGGATAGCCGGAGATATATCCTGAAAATTCAGGGCGGCACGGAATTAAGGCTGTGCCGCCCTGATTGATTTTCAGCTACCTGAAGCCTGAGGTTCAAAACGACGTAAGCCTATTTTTATATCTAAAAAATCGGAACGCGCGGCGTTTTTCATTCTGCCGCCCGTTCCGGTTTTTGTTATTCCGCTTTGTCCATAATGCCTATGACCTCGGTCATAAGCTCAGGAGTTTTCTGCTTTTTGTCAAGTCTTACTGAAAAATAAGGCTTTCCGCCGTCCGCAAACCTTATGCGGTTTTTGTAAAACGCTGAAAGAGCCTGTATCTGTGAAACCTCCGGGCGCTGTATAAAGAACAGCACATTTTCGCCTCTCTGGGAAATCTCCGTTATTTTCAGACGGGAGGCTGTATTCCTGGTAAGAGATATATTTATAAGTCCCAGCACCGATTTCGGAGGCTCTCCGAACCTGTCTATAAGCTCGTCGATAACATCTCTGCTGTCCTCCTCCGTTACAATCGACGCTATCTTGCGGTATGCGTCTATCCTCAGCGGCAGGCTTTCGATGTATTTTTCGGGGATGTAGGCGTCTACCGAAATATCAACAAGGCAGTCCTCCGGCGAACGGGGCGGAGCTTCACCTTTCTGCTCGGCTATCGCTTCGTTAAGCAGACGGAGATACATATCGTAGCCTACAGCCTCCATATGCCCGTGCTGCCTTCCGCTGAGAATAGAGCCGGCTCCCCTTATTTCAAGATCCCTCAGAGCAATATGAAAGCCCGAACCGAACTGCGTAAATTCCTTTATTGCGCTGAGCCTTTTTTCAGCCACATCGGTAAGCACCTTTCCGCGGCGGAAGGTGAAATAGGCAAACGCCCTTCTGCTTGATCGTCCGACGCGCCCCCTCAGCTGATAAAGCTGTGAAAGCCCCAGCCTATCGGCGTCCTCTATAATAAGGGTATTTACGTTCGGCACGTCCACGCCTGTTTCTATAAGGGTTGTGCACACCAGAATATCTATTTCCCTGTCTATAAGCTGACGCCATATCTCAGAAAGCTCGGACTCTGAAATCTGTCCGTGAGCGCAGCCTATACGGGCGTCGGGAAGAAGCTGCTGAAGTCTGGAAGCCGTTCTCTGTATCGTATCGATCCGATTGTGGATATAATAAACCTGTCCCCCGCGCCTTAGCTCCTTCTGAATAGCCTGAACTATAACGCCGTCGTTGTGCTCGATCACATATGTCTGTATCGGCTGTCTGTCCTGCGGCGGCTCTTCTATAACCGACATATCTCTTATTCCGCTCATAGCCATATTGAGAGTTCTGGGTATAGGCGTAGCCGAAAGGGTAAGGACATCGACGCCCTTGAAGGTTTCCTTGAATTTTTCCTTGTGGGCAACGCCGAAGCGCTGCTCCTCGTCAATAATGGCAAGCCCCAGGTCCTTAAACTCAACGTCCTTCTGAACAAGTCTGTGCGTTCCGATTATGAGATCTATAGTGCCTCTTTTAAGCTCTCTGATTATCTGCTGCTGTTGCTTGGGGCTCCGGAAGCGCGAAAGCAGCTCTACCTTGATCGGAAAATGCTCAAAGCGCTTGACCGCCGTCTGATAATGCTGCCACGCCAGAACCGTAGTCGGCACCAGAATCGCCGCCTGCTTAGAATCGAGCATACATTTAAACGCCGCTCTCAGCGCCACCTCCGTTTTTCCGAAGCCTACGTCTCCGCAGAGAAGTCTGTCCATCGGTACGGATTTCTGCATATCCTCTTTAATTTCCTGTATGCTTTTCAGCTGGTCGTCGGTTTCCTGATAATCAAAGCGTTCCTCGAAATCACGCTGCCAGTCGTTATCCTCAGAAAAAGCAAAGCCCTCCGCCGTCTGCCTCTGAGCGTAAAGCCTGGTAAGCTCCTCCGCCATATCCTTTACCGCCGTTTTTACTCTGGAGCGGGTTCTTTTCCATTCGGAAGAATTAAGCTTGTTAAGCTTTACGCCGCTGTCGTCACGGGGTCCGATATATCTTGATACGAGATCAAGCTGGGTGACGGGGACATAAAGCACGTCGGTTCCGGCGTATTTTATAGTAATATAATCCTTTGTGATCCCGTTGGTTTCAAGACTCCGTATCCCTGCAAATTTTCCTATGCCGTACATTGAATGAACCACCAGATCGCCGGGAGCAATGTCGGAAAGGCTTTTTATTTCCTCGCCTTTTTTATTCCTGGTTTTCTTTCTTTTCGCGGTCATCGCTTTGATCTGGGTAATGGCGGCGCATTTTATGTCCGGATAATCAAAGCCTCCGGAAAGACTGCCGGTCCTTACATAAACGGTCTTTGGCGCTATCTCGCTGTTTTCGGTGAGAATTTCAGCGGGAATACCCTGTTCATTCAGGTCGCTGACGATTATAGGCGCCGTTTTTTCGCTGCCGGCAAGCACGACGGTGCAGTAGTCCTGTTCGCAGAAGCTTCTAAGCTCCTCCGCCAGATTGGATATATTTCCTCCCCAGACGCCTGTCTGGCGGCAGTCAGAGTTGATAAGCTTTCGGAATTTCACATCGTTGTTTGAACGCATAAAGGTGTCGGCAAAAATACACGGCACAGACTGGATCTTCGACTGAACCTGCGCAAAATCTATAAAGAAGCCCTCAAGCCGTCTGAAAAGAATACCTTCCTCGTAAAGCAGCTTAATATCCTCCTGAAGCTGAATAAGAACAGCCTTCGCCTTTTCGGCGCAGTTTGCATACTCGCTGACAAAGCAAATGCCGTCCTTAAAATAATCAAATACCGTAGCGGCGCTTTCATATGCCAGACTATAATATTTGTCCAGATTTGTAAGGGTGATCCCGCTTCTGACAAGCTCGGTATCTCTGGCAATATGCGACCTTATCTTATCCGTGTTTTTTCCTCTCGCCGACGCGGAAAGCCTTTCAAGCTTCTCAGCAAAATCCTCGCTGCTGGGAAAGATGATTTCAAGAGCGGGAAATACTGTGATCTCATCTATCGGATCAGTTCTGCGCTGGCTTTCTGTATCAAAATATGAAAGAACGTCGATCTCATCTCCCCACAGCTCCGCCCTGACAGGCTGCTTTTCCTGAACGGGGAAAATATCCACAATAGACCCTCTTACTGCAAACTGCGCCTGCCCCTCTACCTGTTCTGTTTTGCTGTAGCCCGCCGAGATCAGCTTTGAAACAAGCTGAGTAAGATCAACCTCCGAGCCGGATTTCAGCGAAAACGAGTATTCATTCAGCGCGTCCGGCGGTATAGTTCCCTGCATAGCGGCTTCGGCGGAAGCGGCAATTATGCGGCAGGCTCCACTTTGTATCTTGGAAAGCGCCTCAATCCGCTTGTGCTCGTATTCTCTTGAAACGCCCTCCATGTAGGCAAAGTTAAAATCCTTGGCAGGAAAAACGCAGGCAGCTTCCCCGCATGACAGCTCGTTCACGTCCTGAACAAGTCTGGTGCAGGACGCCTCGTCGTCGCATATCACCAGCACCTTTCTGCCGCGCGAAAGAGCGGCGGCAAGCTGAGCCTTATGAATATTTGAAACTCCCGTGACTGCACAGGGAGTAAAATTTCTGTCGAGCGCCTTCGTCAGCTCTCCGTAAAACGGAAGCCTGTCGCACATCTGATAAAAAATGTTCATGCCGTATCCTTTCGGTGAAAACGTAAATTATCTGTTGTATAAATTCATCGCTTCCGAGATTCCGCCCTTGACTATCAGCTCGGCGGCGGAGCAGACGTTTTTGCATACCTCGCCGATTTTTTTTCGGTCGTCTTCAGTGAATTTCCCCAGAACCCAGTCGGCGAGATCGTAATCGGGACGCGGCTTTTTTCCGACGCCGATCTTTATCCGCGGAAAGTCCTCTCCTCCGCAAAGCTCAATAATACTTTTTATTCCGTTATGTCCGCCGGCCGAGCCTTTACGGCGTATTCTCATGTGACCCGGCTCAAGGGAAATATCGTCAAATATGACCAGCACGTTTTCAAGCGGTATTTTATAAAAGCTCATTGCCTGAGAAACCGACTCTCCGCTGAGGTTCATAAACGTTTCCGGCTTCATTATAAGACAGCTTTTTCCGCCTATGCTGCAAACAGCGGTCTTTGCCTTATACTTAAAGGTATCGGTCTTAAAGCCGTATTTTTCCTCCATTGCGTCCACCGCCATAAAGCCTGCGTTATGACGCGTATTTTCGTATTTTATTCCCGGATTGCCCAGACCTGCAATAATAAATTCAGGCTTCGTTCCCGTCTGTTTTTTCCCAGCGGAAAGCCTGTCAAAAACGTCCCATATGCTCATAGCTGTAATCTCCTGACTAACGCACAATAACCCCGTCCTTTATCGGGCGGGGGTATTATTATTTTATTCGGTTTTACAGATTTTATTATAGCACGGCAAATCCGGTTTGTCAAATTCACTTTACGGACAAATAATTTTTTCAGCCTTACGCTAACAATTGAAAGCTGTCTGAAACTATATAATCAATACTGGAAAATGTAAATATATACATCGGGCGGCGGCCTCATTTAAAATTTTTACATTTTATTAAATATCTCCTTTATATGGCTTGTATTTCTCCAATAATTTAAATGAGAATACCCTATGAAAAAACGTATATAAGCCTTGACAAAACTTTAACGAAAAGGTACAATAAAAACATGAGGATATGTTAAAATCACAGTTTTATTGAGAAGGAAAGGAGAAATACTCTTAATGAAAATGAGAGGTATATATTCTTCCGTTACGGATATCAGAAGAAAGGTTTTTACCGAAGTCGCCAGGCTTGCGTATGAAGGCGGCGACTACAGCAGAATAGATAATCTGCCTTATAAGATCGTACCGGGAAAGGTAGCGGTTTACCGAGAATCTATTTTTCTGGAAAGAGCAATCGTTGAGGAAAGACTGCGTCTTGCGATCGGTCTGCCGCTTCGTCCTATAGATGAGCACGAGTCGGTTGCCGACGGTATTGAGGAATCCGCCATTGCGGAAAAATATTACGATCCGCCGCTGGTAAACATAATCAACTTTGCCTGCAACGCCTGCCCGGAAACCCATTATCATGTAACCGACTGCTGTCAGGGCTGTCTTGCTCACCCCTGCAAGGAGGTTTGTCCCAAGGGAGCTATCGAGATAGTTCACGGCAAATCGGTCATTGATCAGTCAAAATGTATTAAATGCGGCAGATGTCAGAGCGTTTGTCCTTATAACGCAATCAACAAAATGGAACGTCCCTGCGCCAGAGCCTGCGGAATGGACGCTATAGGCTCGGACGAGAACGGAAAGGCAAAAATTGATTACGATAAATGCGTTTCCTGCGGAATGTGCCTTGTAAACTGTCCGTTCGGAGCGATCGTTGACAAGGGTCAGATATTCCAGCTTATTCACGCAATGAAATCCGGTAAAAGGGTCATCGCGCTCGTAGCTCCCGCGTTCGTGGGACAGTTCGGTCCCAAGGCTTCCCCTGAAAAGCTTACCGCCGCAATGAAGAAGCTGGGCTTTGACAGCGTAGTTGAGGTAGCTATCGGCGCGGACCTGTGCGCTATTGAAGAGGCCAAGGACTTTATGCGCGAGGTGCCTGAGCATCAGCCGTTTATGGCGACCTCCTGCTGTCCTTCATGGTCGGTAATGGCTAAAAAGCTTTTCCCCGATCTTGCGCCGTACATATCAATGGCTATGACGCCGATGGTGCTTACCGCAAGAATGGTCAAAAAGGAAAACCCCGACGCCTGCATTGCTTTTATCGGACCGTGCGCCGCTAAAAAGCTGGAGGCAAGCAGACGTTCGGTGCGCTCGGACGTTGACTTCGTTCTTACCTTTGAAGAGCTTATGGGTATGTTTGAGGCAAAGGACGTTAAATTTGAAGACATAACGGACGACGAAGCTGTTCCGCTTGACAAAGGCACCGGCGACGGCAGAGGCTTTGCCGTAAGCGGCGGAGTTGCCAAAGCTGTGGCGGACGTTATCAAACGCCTTGATCCGGAACGCGAAATAAAGGTCGCCTCGGCGCAGGGGCTGAGAGAATGCAGAAAACTGCTTCAGCTTGCCAAAGCCGGAAAATACGACGGCTATCTGCTTGAAGGAATGGGCTGTCCCGGAGGCTGCGTGGCAGGAGCCGGAACGCTTCAGGCTGTTGAAAAGTCAACCGCCTTGGTCAATAAATATGTCAAGGACGCTGAAAAGCAGAATTCTCTTGACTCGGATTATGAGATTACCCTGGGCTTCAAAAGACCCTGAGCTGATTTTAATTCGGAGCAAAGCCCGATGTGAGCATAGCTTTTCATCGGCACAAGATTATAAAACAGAAAGACTGCTGTACTTAATGAATGGTACAGCAGTCTTTTTTAATTTAAATAACAGCCTATTCGGAGTAAACAGACATTATAGCGTCGACTATCTCCTGGAATTTCCATGCCGGCGGAAGGCTTCTGTCCATAAGCCCGAAGTTTTCACCGTTTCCTACGATCGCTCCGTTATCCCACCAGATACACGGAACTCCCGCCTGCTTAGCGGCATTGAGATAATATTCAACGCACTCGATTCTTTCCTCCGGATTGTACTTATTAACGCAGCCGTATTCTCCCACTATAACGGGAATATTCTTGCTGAGGAACAGATCGTTCAGATCGGCAAACAGCGTGTCGATTGAGGAAGCGTCCGTTGCAGGGTCAAAAACGTCGGTTCCCTTGGTGTCAAGAGCAAAAGAATAGGGCAGGTATGCGTGAACTGAAACGATTACCTTATCGTCAAAATCAGAAAGGTCGATAGCTTCAAGGCAGCTCCTGTTTGAGGAGGCCGCATAGCCGGTAATCATCAGATGACGCTTTGCATTGTTTCCTCCGCTGTTTCTTACAGTGTCATAAAACGCCTTGGCATACTCGTTTACTATAGCTCTTGAGGAATCGTCTCCGCCCGTCCACTCGGAAGGCGTATTTCTCAGTCTGGGCTCGTTAAGTCCTTCAAAGATAAGATGCTCGTCGTAATTTTTGAATTCTTCCGCGATCTGCGTCCACAGAGCCGTAAGCTGCTTGATGTCCTCGTCCTTGTTTTCGGCAGTAGGGAAATACCATTCCTCATGATGAGTGTTGAGGATCACAAACATATCGTTGTCAATGCCGTAATCCACTATCTCCTTTACTCTCGCCATCCACGCCTCGTCAACGTTGTACTGGTCGTCCATATGCGTTCCCCAGGAAACAGGCACTCTGAGCACGTTAAAGCCGCTGGATTTAAGCAGGTCTATCATTTCCTTTGAGGTTTCCTTGTTTCCCCATGAGGTTTCTGCGTCAACTCCGCTTCCTCCCGTGGCGTCCATTGTGTTTCCTAGATTCCAGCCGGTCTTCATTTCCTTTACCAGATCCCATGAGGTTATATCACGGATCTCTTCGGGTGTTTCCTCCGTCTGTGATGTACCGCTTCCGGACTCCTTTTCACCGTCCTTATCGGAGCAGGCGGCAAAGGAGGAAACAGCGATTGCCGCGCCGATAATCATCGCGAGTGTTTTTTTCAGCTTCATAAAATTTTCCTTTCAAACTTTTATTTATAATCAAGGGGAATCCCCCTGTTTTCACCATTGCAAAGCTTCTGTCAGATATGTTCTGCTGTCTGCATTTCGCTTTCAAACTGAATCGTTTCAAGGGTAAGCTTTCTGTTTTTTACCGCGCTGATATAATCGCTTACGGTCGTAATTTTCTTTTCAGTGCATACGGCGCAGAATTCTCCGGCAGGAACATCATGATTATCCGTTCCGCCGGTAACGCAAAAATCAAACTGCCGCGCGTACCATTTCGCTCTTTCATTGGAAAGCCCGTCCTTGTTGTGAGTATTTATTATCTCTACAGCGTCGGTATAATCGGGGATAAGCCTTATTTCACGCAGATATCCGGCACGCCTGAACGGATGAGCGTGTACAAGAAAGCCTCCCGCCTCATGAACAAGCGCGGCGTATCTGAAAAAGTCGTTATCCTCAAGCTCGGGGTGCGAAACAAGCCACCGCTTGTCAACTCCGTAGGTAAGAAAATCAGCGCTACCATAGGTGTATTCAATTCCGAAAAGAACAGTAAGTCCTATCTCTTTTCCTCTTGCCTGCGCGTTTTCAAAGCCTCTGCAATAAGCGTTTATCCTTTCCTCCCAAGGCAGGGAACGGTCAACCGCGCTGTTGCCGTTGAAAAAATGATCCGTCACAAAAATCGTATCATATCCGAGAGCCCTGTAGCGCTCAGCCTGCTCCGCGCCGCTTACAGAAGCGCAGGCGCTCCCTTCGCTGGTGTGCAGATGAGCCTCGCACAAATGCTTTTTCATCAGAAATCAACGCCTCTCTTAATTACCTCAAGGCACATCCTTCCGTTGTGATAAGGACATTTCCACGGACCTACGATTTCCTTAAAGTCGTGGGGCTTATGATCAAAGGAGACCTCGGAGTACCATTCGCCGCCTTCACGTTTGTCAATAATGTCAGACTTTATGTATTCCCAGACCGACTTTGCAGCTTCAAGAAAAGCTTCGTTGCCGCTGTGCTGATAGGCGTTTATAAAGCCGACCACAGACTCGGCTTGAACCCACCATACGCGCTTCCTGTCGATCTTATCGTTTTCGCGCTCGTTGTTGAGCGCTCCGCCCTCCATCGCTATATTCAGAATATTATTTGAAATTTTCAGATCCATTTCGGCAAACTGCACTTTCAGCTCCCCGTCCCCAAGAGTATCGCACGCCAGATCAATAAGCCAGGAAGCTTCAATGTCATGACCGTAGGAATGTATATCTCCTATTACCTCCAGCTTTTCGTTGAAAAACACCTTCAATGCGCCGGTATCAGGATCAAAGATCTTTTCCGACACCTGTGAAAGCAGAAAACGCAGTCTTTCGCCTACTTTTTCGTTTCCGTCAGCCTTGTAAAGCTCGGTATAGGCTTCTATAAGGTGAAGAACAGTATTCATCGTCTTGTCAGCCATCAGTCCGTTTTCTGAAAGAGCGTCGTTGGGGATCAGCTTCCAGCCTGTAGTGAACGCCTCTCTGTAGCCGTAATCGTCAAGAGTATTGGTTTCAATATCGTCAAACAGCTTATAGGCAAGACAGAGAGCAAATCTGTCGCCGACGGCATTGTAATAGGCAGACAAAGCGTAAACGGCAAAAGCAATATTATAGGTATGCTTCATCGTATCAGACGGCTCGCCCTTACAGCCTGTCATCCAATAGACGCCGCCGTTGTCATAGTCTATACAATGATCTTTAATGTATTCAAACGCATGGTCCGCAAGCTCTCTGCATTTTTCGTCCTTCAGAACGATATAGCAGCTTGAAAAGAACCAAAGTATCCTCGAGTGGAGAATAACTCCCTTGTCGGCTTTTTTGTCAAGGCTCAGATCATAGCCCATATAGCCGTAAAAGCCGCCGTTTTCCTCGTCCTTCAAATTTGCCCAGAACGGAATAATATGTTCCGTAAGCTCTTTTCTTACTTCTGAAATAATCATATTCTGACTCCTTTATTCTTATTATTTTAAGAAATATTACTCCGGTTTGCCTATTCTGCTATCCTTCTTGCTTCAATATAAAATCTTTTATCCTCGGCGTGACCCATTGAAAAGGTTTTTCTGGGCAGCGCCCCGTCGCAGACCACCGTAGGAAAAAGCTCTGATTTCGCCATATCCGGCAGTATAAAGCCGATCGTATCTTCTTTCATCGAAAGCCTGTCTACAACGTCGGCGCCGTGAATATAATCGATCTTTCCTCCCGTTTCGGGCAGCAGTCTGTCCAACACTGTCTGAAGGCTTCCGACCGCAAGCTTGGAAAGGGGCTTATGCACATACTTCTCTGTATGAACGCCGTTTTTTACTATCGTTATTTTCTGACCGCTCCTGTCGCTGCTGAGCTCAAGCTCTTCGGTTATCCTTTCCTCAAGCTTTTGCGCGTCAACGCCGGTCACGATCCTGTGGATAGCCTCAAATTCCAGCGCGGGAGAGTGAAGATCGACTATTTCGGCAAGCGCGTATCTTGCAGGGCTGCGGGACATATCCTTATCGGGGTTCTGAGCCTTCAGCCTCTCATAAAACTCCTTGGCGGAAGCAAGAGAGTGATTTCCGTCGCCCATTGCGTAAACGAGAGACGAATCCTCGCTGACCCCGTATTTTTTGTTGAACGTATCAAGGTCGGCAAGCTTTTCAAGCGCGGCAAGCACACTGTCCGCGGTTTTATCGTCAATAAGCCAGCCCTTGATACTTCCGCCCTTCTGCATAAGCGTAAAGTCATAAAGCTTTTTCATGCCTGCCGTTTTTTCCGCCAACGGCTCTATCACCGCTTTTTCCGCGTCGTCTATCAGCAGCATAATGTGAGGAAGCTCTATCCGCGCGCCCTCGCGCACCTTTACTCGCGGCGGTATACGCTCTATCACCGTAGCCTCCGTCGCTCTTACCTGAGAGCGCGAGCCCTTCCGATAGTCGTATTCTTCAAGGTCGATAGCTCCGACGATTCCCGCCCTTACCTTTCCGTCGGACTGGGTGCGCTCTATATAGATAAGAGAATTTTTAAATTCTTCAAAGGTATCCGTTTCAAGATACCCGGTCATATTATTATGTATTTTTTCTATGCGCCTGTCAACGTCGGGACTTTCCAGATAAACCTCCGGGAGTATCAGATTGAGAGCGGATTTTGAACCGGCGGCAAGCTTCTCCGTTTCAAGCCAGTATTCCGGCTGAGAGGTGTATTGGTCGCAGGCTACTACCGCCCATTTTGACATATCGGTATTCTTCGGAAGTAAAATATCTGCTTTTTTAAACGCGGTTGACATATATGTAAGGCTCCTTTTTTCGATAACGTTTTCGCTGCTTATATCCCAAAACAGGACGGTCAAATGCCGTCCTGCCAATATCTCCCGTCCTTGCTGCGCGTACGGCATAAAAGCTGCACGCGTACCCTGTAAAGACAGAAGCTTATTTATTCGTTTGTATTCTGACCTGCTCCGCAGCACTTCTTGTATTTCTTGCCGCTTCCGCAGGGACACGGGTCGTTAGGACCGACCTTGCTTGACTTCCTCTGCATATTGAAATGCTGAGGTCCCTCGTTCAGAACCTGTTCTCTTTTCGGAGCGGGCGCCGCTTTTCTGACCTGAATGGTAAACAGCATTCTTACGGTATCCTCACGGATAGCGTCGATCATAGCGTCGAACATATCGAAGCCTTCCATACGGTACTCAACAACAGGATTCTTCTGACCGTAAGACCGCAGACCGATACCACGCTTCAGCTCCTCCATATCGTCGATATGAGCCATCCACTTGGTGTCTACCACCTTAAGCAGAACAACTCTCTCGATCTCTCTCAGCAGCTCCTTGCCGAGATCCTCCTCACGGCGCGCGTATATCTTATCCGCGCGGTCGCTGAGCATTTCGGAGATGTCCTTTTTGGTTATCTCGTCAAGCTGAGCGGCGTCGTATCTGAAATCGCTGTCAACGGTAAACAGACCCATAAGATGATCTCTCAGTCCCTCGAGATTCCAGTTGTCGTGAACCTCGTCGTCAAGCAGATACATATTTACGGTGGAATCTATATATTCCTTTATCATGCCGATGATATACTCGTGAATATCCTCGCCGTCAAGCACCTTCTGGCGCTGACCGTAAATGATCTCACGCTGTGTGTTCATTACGTCGTCATAGTTAAGAACGTTCTTTCTGATGTTGAAGTTTCTGCCCTCGATCTTCTTCTGCGACGATTCGATAACGCTGGCAAGCATTTTCGACTGGATAGGAGTATTCTCGTCTACCTTGAGAGCCTCCATCATGGAATTTATTCTGTCGCCGCCGAACAATCTCATAAGGTCGTCCTCAAGCGACAGGAAAAACAGGCTTTCTCCCGGATCTCCCTGACGTCCTGAACGTCCTCTGAGCTGATTGTCGATACGTCTTGACTCATGCCTTTCGGTACCGATAATGAACAGACCTCCGGCTTCCTTTACCTTTTCAGCCTTTTCGGCAACCTCGTCGGAATATTTGGCGTAAAGCTCCTTATACTTTGCTCTTGCTTCAAGCACCTGCTCGTCCTCGCTTTCAGCGAAGCCAGTCGCCTCCACAACTACCTCTTCCGGATAATCCAGCTTATAAAGCTGCTCGGTAGCAAGATATTCGGCGTTTCCTCCCAGCAGGATATCGGTTCCTCTTCCCGCCATGTTGGTAGCGATCGTAACGGCACCGTATTTACCCGCCTGGGCCACTATCTTAGCTTCCTTATCGTGGTACTTCGCATTGAGGACCTCGTGCTTGATACCCTTGTTTTTCAGCAGCCTTGACAGATATTCCGATTTTTCAATTGAAACCGTACCTACAAGCACAGGCTGACCCTTTTTATTACATTCGATTATCTGCTCGATAACGGCGTTGAATTTTCCCTTTTCGGTCTTATAAACAACGTCGGGATGATCCACTCTTATAACAGGCTTGTTTGTAGGAACCTCGATAACGTCCAGCTTATAGATCTCCCTGAACTCGTCCTCCTCGGTAATAGCTGTACCGGTCATACCGGAAAGCTTGGAGTAAAGACGGAAATAGTTCTGATAGGTAATCGTAGCGATAGTCTTTGACTCTCTCATTACCTTTACGCCCTCTTTTGCCTCGATAGCCTGATGCAGACCGTCGTTGAAGCGGCGTCCTATCATGATACGCCCGGTAAATTCGTCTACGATAAGAACCTCTCCGTCCTTGACAACATAGTCGATATCCTTGCGCATAGTACCGTTTGCCTTGATAGCCTGATTAATATGGTGCAGCAGCGTCATGTTGTCCGCGTCCATAAGATTTATGACGTTAAACGCCTTTTCCGCTTTCTTAACGCCCGACTTTGTAAGAGTGGCGGTCCTTGCCTTTTCGTCGATGATATAATCGCCGTCGAGAGCGTCGTTATCCGCCTTGTCGTCCATTTCAACTACCGTTACGGGCTTGAGCGTCTTGGCGAAGCGGTCGGCAAGAGTATAAAGCTCTGTGGATTTGTCACCCTGTCCGGATATAATAAGCGGAGTTCTCGCCTCGTCAATAAGTATCGAGTCCACCTCGTCCACGATAGCAAAGGCGTGCTCCCTCTGAACCTTATCCTTTTTATAAATTACCATGTTGTCGCGGAGATAGTCAAAGCCGAACTCGTTGTTTGTTCCGTATGTAATATCCGCGTTGTATGCTTTGCGCTTTTCTTCCTTGTCCATACCCGAAAGCACTACGCCGATGGACTGTCCGAGAAATCTGAAGACCTTTCCCATTTCCTCCGACTGGAACTTAGCCAAATAATCGTTGACCGTAACAACGTGAACGCCGCGGCCGTTAAGGGAGTTTGCATAAGCCGCTAGACAGGCTACGAGAGTTTTACCTTCACCTGTTTTCATTTCGGCGATTCTGCCCTGGTGAAGAATAATAGCGCCGACTATCTGAACAGGGAACGGCTTTTTGCCCAGCACCCTGTAAGCCGCCTCACGGCACACCGCGAGAGCGTCCGGCAAAACGTCGTCAAGCGAGCTCAGTCCGTCCGCGATCTTATCCTTCATGATCTGAGTCTGCTCCCTCAGCTCATGATCAGACATAGCCTGATACTTTTCTTCAAGCTCAAGAACCTTATTCTTTATAGGCTCTATTCTCTTCAGCTCTTTTTTAGAGTAATTGCCGAATATTGCTTCAATTAAACCCATTTCTTCCATTCCACCTTTTAAAATTTCAGTCCTGCAAAAATATATATGAAATTTGTTCCCAAATATATCACGTCAGTAAAGCGTTACGCTTCTGCCCTTGGCTGGATACAAAAATACATTTTATATTATATCAAATAACAAAGGATTTGTCAATTGGTTTTGATCACATTTAAACGGGAAATTTACAAATTCTATAAACCGGACATACCCCAATAAAAGCGAGCCGGAGGCATTGGGTTTCCTCCGGCTCGTCCTCCGATAAGCCATGATTACATTTTCGCTCTTTCCTTTGCCCTCAGACTGTTGCTGAGGGTTCTTTTTCTGATACGGATATTTTTCGGAGTTACTTCCAGCAGCTCGTCGTCCGCAAGAAATTCCAGCGAATCCTCCAGGCTGAGATTTCTGGGAGGTATAAGCCTTAAAGCGTCGTCGCTTCCGCTGGCTCTGGTATTGGTAAGATGCTTTTTCTTGCATACGTTTACTACCAGATCCTCAGCCTTGGGCGACGCTCCTACGATCATTCCCTCGTATACCGGAGTTCCGGCGGAAATAAAAAGCTCTCCTCTTTCCTGAGCGTTATAAAGTCCGTAGGTCACCGCTTCGCCGGTTTCAAAGGCGACAAGCGAGCCGGTGCTTCTTCTCGGAATATCTCCCTTATAGGGCTGATAGCTGTGGAACACCGAGCTCATTATTCCTTCGCCCTTCGTATCGGTCAGAAATTCGCTTCTGTAGCCGAAAAGACCTCTCGCGGGGATAAGGAATTCAATTCTCATACGGCTTCCCACCGGAGTCATCTGGGTAAGCTCGCCTTTCCTTGAGCCAAGCTTTTCCATTACAGAGCCGACGCAGTTTTCAGGCACATCAATAACAAGCCTTTCCATAGGCTCGTTAAGCTTTCCGTCTATCTCCTTAAATAAAACATGAGGAGTAGAAACCGAAAGCTCGTAGCCCTCGCGGCGCATATTCTCGATCAGTATGGACAGGTGCATTTCTCCTCTTCCGGCTACCTTGAAGCTGTCGGTGGAATCCGTTTCGGAAACCCTCAGGGAAACGTCCTTAAGAAGCTCCTTAAAAAGCCTGTCCCTCAGCTGACGCGAGGTGACAAACTTGCCTTCTCTTCCGGCAAAGGGAGAATCGTTTACCGAGAAGGTCATTTCAACGGTAGGCTCGGATATCTTTACAAAGGGAAGCGCCTCAAATTTTCCGAATTCGCAAATCGTATCTCCTATGGTGATATTTTCAATTCCGCTTATACAGACGATGTCTCCTGCCTTTGCCTCGTCGCAGGGTACGCGGTTAAGCCCCTCTATCTGATACATCGTAACGACCTTTCCCCTGTATTCCTTTTTGGACTGATGAAAGTCGCCTACGCTTACCTCCTGATTTACTCTCATAACGCCACGCTCGATACGGCCTACAGCGATACGTCCGACATAGTCGTTGTAGTCGATCGCGGAAACAAGATACTGCATAGAGCCGTCAATTTCAACCTCCGGCGCGGGAATATAGCTGAGGATCTCGTCAAGCAGAGGAATAAGATTTTCTCCCTGCTCATTGGGATGATAGGAGGCGGTTCCGTCGCGTCCGGAGCAGTAGAGAATAGGACTGTCAAGCTGCTCGTCGCTGGCGTCAAGATCCATAAGCAGCTCCAGCACCTCATCGCCCACCTCGTTGAGCCTTGCGTCGGGCCGGTCTATCTTGTTTATGACCACAATTATTTTATGACCCAGCTCCAGAGCCTTCTGAAGAACAAATCTGGTCTGAGGCATAGGTCCTTCAGCGGCGTCCACCAGCAGGATTACTCCGTTTACCATTTTAAGCACACGCTCTACCTCGCCTCCAAAATCGGCGTGGCCGGGCGTATCTATAACGTTGATCTTAACGTCCTTATAACGAATAGACGTATTTTTGGCGAGTATCGTTATTCCTCTTTCCCTCTCAATATCGTTAGAGTCCATAACTCTCTCGTCAACCGTCTGATTATCCCTGAAGGTTCCGCTCTGCTTGAGCATTTCATCAACCAGAGTAGTTTTTCCGTGATCGACATGGGCAATGATCGCAACGTTTCTTAAATCTTCTCTTATCATAAAAATCCTCCCTCTGAGCTGTCCGCGCTTTCCGGCTTGCTGTAAGGCAGCCCATAATCTGTCCTTAACGCAGTTTGCTGAAATTGCTCAGGAAGCGTATGTCAGGACAGATTTAAAAATTGAGTTTACATATTTCCAAACATATATTATACCACATCAGACGATTTAATGCAAATATAATTTTATTTCAAACCGGCTCCGCATTTTGTGAATTATAACGACAAAAATCCGCAGAATGCAAAAACATATGCATTCTGCGGGAATATAAGCTCAAAAGCGTCGATTTAATAGTTCATATCTATTACCGCGTCGCCTGTATGTATATTAAAGGCAATGCTGTAGCCGTGGTTGTCCTCGGTATATACATAGTAGTACCTGTAATTCGCGTCGGCCTGTCTGAATTCATAGGACGCTATGGTTCCGCTTATCTGAGGCGTGATAGCCGCGATTATAGAGCCGTCGTCCGTTGGGACCGCGGCAGACGACGTATCGGCTTGCGAAGAAGCTCCGGAGGAAATATCGTAAGAACTGTCATCGGCGGAGGAGTCACCAGCGGAGGAGGTATCTGAAACGGAAGAGGTATCATCAGAAGCGCTTGAAAAATCGGCTACCGAAGAATCGGATACAGACGAATCCTCGTCTGAAGATACCGCATTGTCCGAATCGTCCCCGGTATTTGAAGCGTCGCCGGAAGGATCTGCCGGCTGCGCCTCAGACGACGGTTCAACGGCCGACTGACTTTCTGACTGCTGTATTGACGGATTATCGTCCTGAACGTCGTTCTGGCTCTGAGAGGAATTTGCGTTGACAACAATATCGTCAAGATCCGTTGAGGAATCGTCCTTTCCGGAGAAGCCGAATATCTTATAGCCTACGATAACAGCCACTATAACTATAATAAGTATGCCGACCGCAATAACGGCGGCGATCATTAGGGTTTTCTTCCTAGGGTCTATCTCTCCGTCGTAATCGCTGTATTCGTCCTCGTCCTCATATTCTTCCTCATATTCCTCATCGTAATAATCTTCCGGCTCGTCCTGATCATATCCGTCATAGATAACGTTCTGTCCGCCCGCGGCAGACGTGCCGCCGCCTAACTGATCGTTCACCTGAGCCGCAGAAAAAATTCTTGTTCTGTCGTCGTCCTGCTGAAGCTGCTGCTTGTTAAAAACTATGGTGCTTTCCTGATCAGCGTCAGCGACGCCCGCACCCGAGTTTTCAGTATCGTCGTCAATCAAAAGAGAATGACAGTATTTGCAGAGAATAGCTTCCTCAGAAATCTCCGCATGACAATGAGGACATTTTTTTGTTTTCATGACAAACAATCCTTTCTTTCATCTGTAAATACATTAATTATCAATAATAATAGCATATAATCTGAAAAAAAGCAATGGATATCATTTAATTTTCACCAAACATTTTTATTTTTCACCTTATATCGGAGACAAGCCGTCATTAGGCGATACAAATCCGCCTTAATACAATATTAATTTGTGCAAAATGCAGAAAGTCAATTTCAGACTTGACTTTTTATTAAAAAAAGTATATAATTATAAAGCTGTCTTATCGCAGAGGTTTAATGATTTGAAAAAATCAAAATAGCTTTAGTCAGGAACGGGGCGTAACTCAGTTTGGTAGAGTGCTTGGTTTGGGACCAAGATGCCGCAGGTTCAAGTCCTGTCGCCCCGACCATATTAAGGGACAAACTTTAATACAAAAACAGCCTTCCGATTTGGAGGGCTGTTTTTGTATCTATGCCCGGAAAGCCTGATAGTATGGGCCTTTCCGGGCTTTTTCTGTTTTCTGTGAGTTTGGCAACACAGCTCACCAGCGGGCCTAACCTTGGTATGGCAGCTTGGTAGGCGCTTGGAAGCTCATTTTTGCACCCCCCCTCCGGCCTATACAAATAAGGAAATGTGTAAACGCTAAAAAGTGCCCGCCACCAGCCAGCGCCTCATATCCCATATAGAACAATTTAGCGGGAACCTTTGCGGCTCCCGCTTTCTTTATTTTATGCCCGCTCGAAAGGCTCTCCGCAATCCCCGCAGATTACATTGACCTCCCGTGTTGCCCGGATGATGGTGCCGCAGCAGGGGCAGACATATTTGATACTGCAATTCTTAGATTTTTTGCTCCCGCCTTTAGTAGTGCCTTCCACCGGTAAGCGGCTGGCGTTGATTTTATCCTCGCCCAAGGTTTCTCTAATCCATGCCTCCGCCTCCGGGGCCAACGTCGTTACCGTCCATCCGTATTTGTCGTGCTTCTCAATGTGCAACCCATGGGCCTCGGCGGTGGCTTTGAATTTCAGGTTGTGGTAATAGCCGTTGTTGCTTACGTCTTGGATGCCATGAACCAGATTATAGAGGTGCGCCATTTCATGTAAGAGCGTAGCGGCCAGCTCGAAAATAGGTCAGTCAAGATACTCAGCGCAAAGATTGATTTCCCGGTATTTCTCACCGCTGGCGTTCCAGATTTCATTGATACTACACCAGCCGTAAGCCCCACGCCCTCCGTCCGGGGATACGGTGATTGCCGGGCGAGTCAATTCATTATCATAAAAATGCTCGTTGAACAGGTCGAACATTTCCTCGGTTTTCTTTACGATTTCAGATATTTGCAGCATGATTGCGTCCTCCTCAAAGATATGTTTTATTTCTGTGAGTGACAGCTTACACACCACCGGTCAAAAAGCAAGCTCAAAAACCATAAAACATATCTTTTCTTTTAATTGAGGACGAAAAAGCCCCGCCGAAGCGGAGCTACTTTCTTTACTCACTATCACGGTTGACTTGGTAATAATATCCATGTCCCCGTTTCTCGTCGTCAAAGGTAAACTCGCAGATTTCATTAAACATAGAGCCGTCATGGTTGAGGATATAGGTCTGGTAGTCATAGGCGAAGGTTCGGCAGATTTCCGCCCGGCATGGCGCGTCATCCCCATTCTCCGTCCAGTCATAGCGGCAAAGCTCGGTCTTTTTATATTCTTCCAGCTCATCCGTGTAATAATATCTTGTAAATCCCTGTGTGGTCTGATAGCTCGCCAGCTTACGCCGGAAATAAGTCCGCGTCTGATATTCTGCGGAGTGGCATTTCTTTTCTCCATTGATTACGGAATAGCTGTAACTGCTCTCGGTTAAAGGCTTCTCAAAGGTATCACGATCTATTTCCATATAGATGCCTTTCTTCTCGCATTGCTGCCGGACATACCGTAGAAATTGTGCGAGGGTTACATTGTTACGTTCAATCTCAATCTGATAATTCGCCATGGTGTGGGCCTCCTCAAAGATATGTTTTATTTCTGTGAGTGACAGCTTACACACCACCGGTCAAAAAGCAAGCTCAAAAACCTTAAAACATATCTTTTTCTTTTATTTGAGGACGGAAAAGCCCCGCCGAAACGGGGCCTTCATGCTTTATTCTGCTGCTACGAAGCCTTGTTCTTTCAGGCTTTCAATCAGCGCCGGATTCTCCGGGCCGGTCAAGGTTCCTTCTTTGTCGATGTTATAGCTTCCTACTGCAAAAGCGTATGTCGGCGCTCGCAGGTATTCCGGTTTTGCTCCAATGAAGTCACCCACCGCCACCACCAGCTCCTTGCGGCGGATTCCGGTTACATTGTAAGCGGCCTCGATGCCTTCCGCCTCGGTTTCCTCGGTGGTAGGTTCACCGGGATTCTCTGCCTGAGGCTCGTCTATCGGCTGGTTATCTTCCGGTTCATCCACTGCTGATGCTTCTATGGCCTCTGCCGCTTCGTCCTCTGCGGGCTGCTGCATGGCAGCCTTGGCGGCGGTTTTTGCCGCCCGGCTTACTCTGGTGCGGGCCTCCGGGAATACCTCCGGCAATACACCTTCTTCATAATGGATTTCAAAGGTGATCTTCCCGTCCATGTGTACGTTGAAATGGAAATCGGTCATTTCTACCTCTTTGAGCATATCCGGCAGCTCGATGTTCTTATACCGTTTGACTTCCTCTCCGTTTACCATAAGGCAAACCGGCACCGCATCTCTCAGTTTCGCTGTGATTTTTCCTGTTTTCATTATCATTTCCACCTTTCATTTTTCTGCTTGGGCTTGTGCCTCGTGTGAGTCACAGCTTACACACCACGGGTGGAAAAGCAAGGCTTTTTTATACCTTAACAGAATTTCTTGAGATTTTCTTTGCCGCCGCAATAAATTTTTTTGTTGCAGGAGTTTGCTCGTTCTCATAAATCAATCCGTATGGCATGGTATAGGGCGTATCCAGCGGAATTGTAACCAGATTTGGGTGAATATCCTTATAAACCTCCTGGGTAATCAGAACATACGGATTTACCTCGCACAACGTAAAGGTATCGACGCCATAGTAGGAGGAATCCACGAACTGAACCGTTGGATAGCTTTCTTTGATCTCTTTTCGCAGGCTGTCAAGCTCATACGACAATCCTTCTAATGGCATCACAATATATTCCCCGTTCAAATCCGGCAGCGAAAGTCTGTCTGCCTTTGCCAGACGGTGATTTTTCGCAACCGCACAGCAAATGGGAGTCTGCTTTAATTCTAAAAACTGGCAAATTCCTTTCCAGCCCTTTGTGCAGTAGATTCCTTCCCATAAATCGTATTTTGTTCCCAGCTCCGAAAAGGAATCGCTTCGGCTCTGATGATCGGCCATCGGCAGGATTTCTATTTTCAATTCCGGGTATTCTTCACTAATCGCCGCCCATATATCCGGCAGAAGCCTGCACTTGAAAAGCAAAGAGGTGGCGATTCGCACCGTAGTTTCAGAAGTGTCTGCCAACCGCTTCGCCTTATTCAGGGAATCCTCTGATAGCTTAATGATGGTCTTTGCGTCTTCATAAAGAGATTTCCCCGCCGGAGTGAGCTTTACGCCCTGATTGGAACGGGTAAACAGCTTAAATCCGCACCGATTCTCCAAAATATTAACCTGCTGAATGACGGCAGGAGCCGAAATATAGAGGGCTTCCGCAGCCTTTCCAAAACTCCCCAAGTCGGCAACCGTTAGGAACGTGTCCAACTGATGATTATACATGAAAATCGCCTCGCAATAAGTTTTGACTTTATATAATGATAACATATCTGAACTTCCGAATCAAGAGCAGCGAGGCTATAATTAAGATAACAAAAAACAAGGAGGAACCGCAGATGGAAATGAAAGAATTACAAGACAGGGTGGAAATCCGGGAACTGACAGACGTATTCGCTAACCTGGCAAATGTGAAGGATGTGGACGGTCAAGGCAAGCTGTTTTTGGAGGACGGCGTTCTGGAATTTCAGATGGGCACCGATGGAGAAGTCAACGAAATCAAAGGCCGAAAAGCTATTGTGGAAGCCTTTCGCAATACAGTGGGCCCTGCCAAGCGGGTGTATCACATCAACGGGCAGCAGACATTGATCTCATACACAGGAGATGAGGCACAGGGCGTGTCCTACTGTGAAGCTACGCTCTCGAACGACATGGAGACCGTTACCACCAACTATGTGCGCTACAACGATCACTATGTCAAGTTAGATGGGAAATGGTATCTGAAAAAACGCCGCACTGTCTTTATCTATTCAGAAAGCCGTCCGGCACAGGTGTGAAGATTATGACCTATGAAAAACGAATAGGAGGAACCAACTATGGGGAATAAACTGATTGTATTCTTCTCCCGCGCGGGAGAGAATTATTTTGGCGGCAGTATGCGCCGTGTGGAAATTGGCAATACCAAGATTCTTGTGCAGACCTTAAAAGAGCTGACTGGCGCGGATGTGTTTGAGATTGAGCCGGTCACGCCTTACTCAGAGGATCATATGACCTGCATCGAGGAAGCAAAACGGGATTTGCAATCCAATGCCCGCCCTGCTTTGAAAACTTTCCCCGACAGTCTGGATGGCTATGACACCATCTATCTGGCCTACCCGAATTATTGGGGGACTATGCCGATGGTCGTCTGGACATTTCTGGAACACTTCGACTTTTCCGGCAAGACCATCCTTCCCATTTGTACCCACGAAGGCAGCGGTATGGGACACAGCGAAGCGGATATTCGTAAGCTCTGCCCCGATGCGAAGATGGGAAAGGGGCTGGCTGTGACGGGCAGCAAGGTAAAGGTGGCAAAGCCGGAGCTGGAACGCTGGTTGAAACGAAATCAGCAGATTTGAGAGAAAACCGTATGAAAACAAGAAAATTAGGTGAAATCACCGTATCAGAAGTCGGCATGGGCTGTATGGCGTTCTCCCACGGCTATGGAAAAATGCCATCGGAGCAGTACAGCATCGAAGCAATCCAAAATGCCTATGCGTATGGATGTACTTTCTTTGATACCGCAGAAATTTACAGCCCGAACCTTTCCGGTATCGGTCACAATGAGCGGATTGTAGGCAAGGCTCTCCATGATGTCCGGGGAAACGTAGTCATTGGAACGAAACTATTTCTAAGCAGTGCAGAGGTGCGGCGAGAAGGCTCCGTCTATGGCGCAGTCCGCAGACATCTGGAAGGTTCTTTAGACCGTTTGCAGACAGACTATACGGATATTTACTATCTGCACCGGACGTCGGGCGGCGTTCGGATTGAAGAAGTGGCCGAAACGATGGGACGGCTCGTGGAGGAAGAACTGATCCGGGGATGGGGGCTGTCCCAGGTGGATGTGATCGACCGGGCGCAGCAGGTTACTCCTCTCTCCGCTATTCAGAACATCTACTCTATGGTAGAGCGGGATATGGAGCAGGCTGTCATTCCCTACTGCATGGAGCATAACATCGGCGTGGTGCCTTTTTCCCCTATTGCCAGTGGGCTTTTATCGGGAAAGATTACGACAGATACAAAGTTTGAGCGGAATGACGATGTGCGCAACTGGGTTCCCCAGTTAAGCCGCCAGAATATTGCCGCCAATCAGCCCATTGTTGACTTGCTTGGGCGGTATGCAAAGCAGAAAGACGCGACCAGTGCGCAGATTTCCCTGGCGTGGATGCTCCATAAATACCCGAATGTGGTTCCCATTCCGGGATCAAAAAACAAGGATCGTATCGTTGAAAATCTGAACGCCGCACAGGTGGAACTGACAACAGAAGAATTTGAATCTCTGGAAGAATCCCTGAACCAGTGCAGGGTCTATGGACACCGGGGATTTACCAGATAAAAGGAGGAAGGTTAGTAATGAAAAAATTAGGCTTTGGGGCAATACGCCTGCCAATGATGAACGGAGACAGTGCGAAGATTGATATAGAACACCTTACGGAAATGGTGGATTTGTTTTTGGAGCGGGGTTTTACTTACTTCGATACTTCCTATGTCTACCACGGAGGCGAGAGCGAAAAAGTCTTAAAACAGGTATTGGTAGACCGCTATCCGCGAAGCAGCTTTACAATCACCACAAAAGCTCCTGTGTTTCTCATCGAGAGCCAGCAGCATTTTTTCCGTATTTTTGAGGAACAGCTTGACCGGCTGGGGACGGACTATGTGGATTATTACTGGCTTCATGCGGTCAACGGGGAGATGTATAAAAGAATCGAATCCCTGAAACTGGTGGATGCACTGGTTCAGCTAAAGCAGGAAGGCCGCGCCCGGCATATCGGTTTTTCCTACCACGATTCCCCGGAATTGCTGGATCAGATATTGACCGATCACCCGGAGTTGGAATACGTTCAGCTTCAGCTCAACTATTTTGATTGGGAATCTCCCTATGTGGCGGCAAAGGACTGCTATGAGGTCTGCAAAAAACACGGCAAGCTGGTGGTTGTGATGGAGCCAGTCAAGGGCGGTGCGCTGGCGAACCTTCCGGGGGAATTGGAGGATATTCTGAAAACCTGTGACCCGAACCTCTCCCCGGCATCATGGGCCATTCGTTTTGCGGCCAGCCTGGATCATGTGTTTATGATGCTGTCGGGGATGTCCAACATGGAGCAGATGCAGGATAACATTTCCTATATGGAACAGTTTCAGCCGTTCTCTGAACAGGAAAGCGAAGCTGTGAACAAGGTAGCTAAAGCGATGCGTCAGGATATGGCCTATAGCCCGGAGGATTTTGCGGAGGCGGAAACCCTCTGTCCGAAGAAGATTGGGCTTGTAAAAATCGCACAGATGCTGAACGATCACAAGAAGATGGCAGGCTTATCCAACACCTGTATCTATTATGAACCCTACCTCGGCTCTGCCGGGAAAGCCGCAGACTGCGACCAGTGCGGGAAGTGCCTGCCTGCGGCGAATGGGCAGGACGTGATTGCCATGCTGAAAGAGGCCAATGATACGATTACACATTTTTAAGAAAAGGAGAAATTACGATGAAACAGACTTATATCACTTTGAATGACGGAAACAAAATCCCCCAGTTTGGAATGGGCGTGTATATGGTACCGGACGGGGAACCGACTAAAAAGGCGGTTCTGGATGCGCTGAAATTGGGCTACCGGCATATCGACACCGCCCACGCTTATCAGAATGAGCGCAGCGTTGGCGCAGCAGTAAAGGAAAGCGGCATCCCGCGGGAGGAAATCTGGATCACCACCAAGCTGTGGCCCAGTGAATACGGCGAAGGCAAGATAATGGCAGCTATCGACAAAATGCTCGCCCGTCTGGATACGGAGTATATCGACCTGCTCCTTCTGCACCAACAGTTTAGAGATTATCTCGGCGCTTGGAAGGATATGGAGAAGGCGGTGGCGGAAGGCAAGGTAAAATCCATCGGCATCTCTAACTTTGAATCGGAGCGCCTGGAAGAGCTTTGTCAGGCGGCCAACATCAAACCCGCCGTTTTGCAGGTGGAGTGCCATCCCTATTATGCGCAGGAAAAACTGAAAGAGCGCATTGCTCCTTATGGAACGATGATTGAGAGCTGGTATCCCATCGGTCACGGTGATAAAAATCTGATCAACGAGCCGGTGTTCACCGAGCTGGGGAAAAAGTACGGAAAAACCAACGTCCAGATTATCCTGCGGTGGCATATTCAGGAAGGAAATATCATTTTCCCGAAATCCACCAACCCTGAGCATATCCGGGATAACTTTGACATCTTTGATTTTGAGCTGACTGAGGAAGAAATGGATTCTATTCGCGTACTGGATAAAGGGGTCCGATTCTTCAACATGAGCCTTGCCGAGCAGGAGGCACATTTGGGGCAGTTTGTGCCTGCGGACTAACAGATAAAAATAAAGAAATGAGGTGCTCACATGAAAAAACTAACTGTTATCGTCACAGCACTTGCGCTGCTGCTTTCCTTTACAGCTTGCAGCGCACTTGAAGGCAACCAGTCTTCTCAGGAGCAAACTTCCCAACCGGAAACGTCACTATCTTCTACACCGGATACCAGTGCAGAAGATAGTATGCAGGAACCATCGAACAATGAAACCGCACAGTTTAATCTGGAAACCGGAACTGTGCTGCTCAACAGCGGATATGAGATGCCGATCATCGGTCTTGGTACTTTTCAACTTTCGGACAGCGAATGTGAAAACTCAGTCTACCATGCCCTTCTCTATGGAGGCCGTCTGATCGACACCGCCCGTATTTACGGCAACGAGGAAGCTGTGGGACGGGCCATCCAAAGGGCGATTGACGAAGGGATCTGCACCAGAGAAGAAATTTTTGTAACCACGAAGATGTGGACAGCCGATTATGACAATGCAGATGCGGCGATTGACGCCTCCCTGGAACGCCTGGGACTTGACTATATTGACCTGATGATCTTACACCACTCCCAGCCGGAAAATGACGTGGAGGCTTATCAGGCAATGGAACGCGCGGTGGAGGATGGGAAACTGCGCTCCATTGGATTATCAAACTATTACACACCGGAGGACTTTGACCGGCTGGTGAATGCGACCACCATTACTCCCGCCCTTTTGCAGAATGAAACGCACCTTTACCACCAGAGTACCCAGATGAAAGAACACCTGGAGCAGTATGGTACGGTTCTGGAAAGCTGGTTCCCTCTCGGTGGCAGAGGACAGACACAGATTCTCTTTAACGATGAAACGGTTGTCTCCATTGCAGAGGCCCACGATAAAACCTCGGCGCAGATTATTCTCCGCTGGCACCTGCAGGCTGGAAATATTGCAATTCCGGGCTCCAGCAATCCCGACCATATCCTTGAAAATCTTTCGGTTTTCGATTTTGAGTTAAGTCAGGAAGAAATGGATCGTTTAACTGCACTTGACCGCAACGAGAGATTTGCAGACTACTGATTATGAACTGAACTGGATATATACTAAAAAAGTGGACAAGTAAGATATAATAAAAACATCAAAATAAAAGACAAGTAGGAGGAATAAAAAATGTCAGGAAAAAGCAAACCGAAGTACACAGAGGAATTCAAGCAAACAATCGTAAATTTATATCAATCAGGGAAAACCTATTCTCAGATAAGTCAGGAATACGGAATATCGCACAGCGCCTTAGCCAACTGGATAAAGAAGTATTCAGAGGTCAAAATGGACGATAACACTATTCTTACCTCCAAGCAAATCAAGGAGCTTCAGAAACGAAACGCACAGCTTGAGGAGGAAAATCTGATATTAAAAAAAGCCATTGCGATATTCACGCCTCACTCAGACAAAGATTAAAAGCCGTTAAGCTGCTTTCCGGTGAACACAAAATCACAACACTTTGCCGTGTTCTCGGTGTAAACCGAAGTACTTACTACAAATACATAAATCATCATGAAAGCAGCCGCGAAAAGGAAAACCGCCATATACGCAAATGTATTCTTGAGCTTTATACAAGAACTAAAAAGCGTTTTGGCGCTGAAAAAATGAAAATTTGTCTTCAGCGTGATTATCGCATAAACATCAGCGCCGGCAGAGCGTACCGTCTGATGAAGAGTATGAACTTACCTAAAATGAGCGCTGTTAAGCCATTTAAGCACAAAGCAAAATCGGGTTCCGATGGAGAATGCAAAAATATTTTGTCTCAAAATTTCAATCAATCTGCTCCGAACAAGGCGTGGGTATGCGACTTTACATACATAAGAGCAGCGGGAAGATCTTATTACTTATGCGTAATTCTCGATCTGTTTTCAAGGAAGGTGATTGCATACAAATTATCAAATAAAATTGATACTAAACTTGCGATAGATACCGTTAATGCGGCTGTTGCCGCAAGAGGTAAATCCATAGGTATAATATTCCACACGGACAGAGGGAGCCAATTCACATCCTCTGAATTTCGCAGACATCTGGACAATCTGAACATGATTCAGTCCTTTTCGGCAAAGGGGCATCCTTATGATAATGCTGTTATGGAATGCTTTTTCAAATACTTGAAAAAGGAAGAGGTTAACCGTAAGGCTTATTCTTCTCTTGAGGATTTAAACCTTGCTCTTTTTCAATACATTAACGGTTTTTACAATTCGGTAAGACCTCATTCTCATAATAACGGCTTGACTCCTATTCAAGCTGAATCCAATTTTTTCTGATTTTTCTTGTCCACTTTATTGACATTGGTTCAGAAATTATTTCAGTTTATCCTTTAAACGCTTTAATCATTGCGCCGCTGAGTTTCCGTGAAGACACTTTCGTTCAAGCCTGCGCGGCGTCAAGTTTCGGATAGTGGTAACGCTATTGGTCGTACTGTTCCTTTGTGATTTCTCCGTTTCTCTATTTCCCCGCTTGTTCAGCCCAAGCGCAAAGAGCTTCAATTACGGTTTTGTATAATCAAAGCGATCCGTTCTTGTTTATAAGAGCATAAAAAGCGAAAGCAGCTGTCGCTGCGTCAGGACTAAGACCTTATCTGACCGCTGCCGTTGATAAGGAATTTTGTGGTGGTAAGCTCCTTTAAGCCCATTGGACCTCTGGCGTGAAGCTTCTGGGTTGATATGCCTACCTCCGCGCCCAAGCCGAACTCCTCACCGTCGGTAAAGCGCGTGGAGCAGTTTACATATACGCAGGCGGAATCTACACGGCTCTGAAATTCCTCGGCAACGTACAGGCTTTCGGTCACTACGCATTCCGAATGACCCGTCGAATATTTCGCGATATGCTCCAGAGCGTCGGCAAGTCCGTCAACGACCCTGACCGCAAGTATATAGTCGCCGAACTCCGTGGCATAGTCGTCCTCGTCGGCAGGAGTAACGTTTTCCGCTCCAAGTATCATTCTCGTCAGCTCGCAGCCCCGTATTTCCACATTGTGCTCGTCAAGCCTTGCCTTAAGCTTAGGCAGGAAATCCTCCGCGATGTCACGGTGAACAAGACAGGTTTCCACCGCGTTGCATACCGACGGACGCTGGGTCTTGCCGTTGTCCACAATATCTACCGCCATATCAACTGAAGCCGTTGAGTCAACGTAAACGTGGCAGTTGCCCGTACCCGTTTCAATTACCGGAACAGTAGCGTTCTGCACTACCGCCTTTATAAGCTGAGCGCCGCCCCTCGGTATCAGTACGTCGATATAGCCGTTCGCCTGCATCATCTGAGTAGCTATAGCTCTGTCGGTGTTCTCCACAAGCTGAATAATGTCGGGTGAAAAACCGGCAGTCTGAACCGCCTGACGCATAAGGTCGCAAAGTATTTTGTTTGAGTTGAACGCTTCCTTGCCGCCGCGGAGGATAACCGCGTTTCCGCTTTTAAGGCACAAAGCCGCGGCGTCTACCGTAACGTTGGGCCTTGCCTCGTAAATGATCCCCACAACGCCCATAGGCACTCTTACCTTTGTTATCCTCATTCCGTTGGGACGGACCGAGCCGCTTATTATCTCGCCTATCGGGTCTTCGAGAGCAGTCAGCTTTTCACAGGCGCAGGCTATTCCCTCGATACGCTTTTCGTCCAGCCTGAGCCTGTCCTGAAGCGACGTGGTCATATTGCGGCGCACCGCGTTCTCAAGATCAAGCTTATTTGCTTCGATGATCTTCGGCATACACCTTCTCAGAATATGCGCGATCTCAAGCAGCGCGTCGTTCTTCTGTCCCGTTGAGGCGTTTGCAAGCTCGCCTTTGCAGGCTTTTGCCTTAACGCCAAGCTCTTCAATATAGTTCATATATATTACTCCTTTCAGGGTAGATTTGATTTTTACTTGATATGTATCATGTCCTTATCTAATTTTAATATAATTTCAAAACCGGTATCAATATTAATTGACATTTTATTTTCCTCCTAAAAATATGTAAAACTAATTCTTTTTATCAGACCTTCGGAATTAATTACAAATTCCAGATGTTTCGTATCTGATATTTCATATTTATATTCTATCTTTTTATTATTCATATTGACTTTTTCAATTGGCTCTCCGAAATATTGGATAACCTTTTCCTTGTAGTCATTGATTTCAATACTGCCAACTGACAAGCTTATTCCTTTTGGTAAATCGTCATTCAAAAATGTAAACCCTATTGAACCTATCTTATTATCACTATAATCTTTATCATCTACCGCACAATGCATTGTTACCGTAGCCAAAGACTCTCCTTCATATAGCAGAACACAGCTTCTGAGTTCAGATTCTTCATCAACTATCATTGTTTCGTTTTGATAAGAAAAACCCTCACCCAAATCCTCCAGCGAGCATGGAAATGAAAAAGTTTTATCGCCTATAACAACGTTACTGACGATCTTATCAAAAACATCCTCGTTAAATGTTCCGTCGTACTCATTTATTTCCGACTGAACCTCAGTTTTTCTCTGAGTATCGCTTTCCGTACTTTCCGATACCGATTCGGAAATACTGCTTTGTGTACTTCGGCTTTTATCATTATCGGTCGATAATGTGTTTTCAGAATTTTTGCAGGAGGTCAAACTAAGCGGAAAGACTGTTAGTAAAAGCATTAGAATAATATGTGATCCTGTTTTACCCGTAAATTTCCCCATTTTATTTTCCTCCAAAATTAAGATCTATAATATTTAGATGCCCATAATTAAAAGAAAGAGTCAGCCGCTTTTTATCAATTAAATATAAATATGAGCTAAAGTGACTTGAATCTTCATGATTGTCTGTCGGTTCACCAAACATTTGATTTATTTCTGCTTCTGTACTCTCAAAGGTTATTCCGCCTATTGAAATATTATCAATCGTATCCTGCCTTTTGAAAGCACTCGCAGTAAAGCTTATACAAATAATATCATTATCACTATAATCATTGTCGTCTGCTGCACAATGCATTGTGACCGTAGCCAGCAATTTACCGTCATATAACAATCCACAGCTTCTAAGTTCGGTTTCCTCCTCATATATCATGCTTTCATCCCAAAAAGAAAAACCCTCACCCAAATCCTCCAGCGAGCATGGAAATGAAAAAGTTTTATCGCCTATAACAACATTACTGACGATCTTATCAAAAACCTCTTCATTGAAAGTTCCGTCGTACTCATTTATTTCCGACTGAACCTCAGTTTTGCTCTCAGTATCGCTATTTGTACTTTCCGATACCGATTCGGAAATACTGCTTTGTGTACTTCGGCTTTTATCATTATCGGTCGATAATGTGTTTTCAGAATTTTTGCAGGAGGTCAAACTAAGCGGAAAGACTGTTAGTAAAAGCATTAGAATAATATGTGATCCTGTTTTACCCGTAAATTTCCCCATTTTATTTTCCTCCCAATTTAAACTCTATAATATTTAGGTTCCCGCTATTAAAAGAAAGGGTCATTCGCTTATTATCAATAGAATAAATATATAATTCAAAATCATCAGAATCTTCATACTTATCTATTGGTTCACCAAACATTTGAAGTATTTCTTCTTCAGTACTATCAAAGGTTATTCCGCCTATTGAAATGTTATCTATTGTTGTCTGCCTTTTGAAATCACTCGCAGTAAAACTTATACAAATAATATCATTATCACTATAATCATTATCGTCTGCTGCACAATGCATTGTTACCGTAGCCAAAGATTCTCCTTCATATAGCAGAACACTGCTTCTAAGTTCAGTTTCTTCCTCATACATCATGAGATCATCCCAAAAAGAAAAACCCTCACCCAAATCCTCCAGTGAGCATGGAAATGAAAAAGTTTTATCGCCTATAACAACGTTACTGACGATCTTATCAAAAACTTCCTCGTTAAATGTTCCGTCGTACTCATTTATTTCCGACTGAACCTCAGTTTTGCTCTGAGTATCGCTTTCCGTACTTTCCGATACCGATTCGGAAATACTGCTTTGTGTACTTCGGCTTTTATCATTATCGGTCGATAATGTGTTTTCAGAATTTTTGCAGGCTGTTGAATTCGAAGCTAAAATAACAGCAGCCATAATTAAAACAAGTTTTCTTTTCATAGAACCTCCCCCATTTTTCTGCTCTACTTTGCCGCCTTGAAAAGCGTTCCCAGATTTCCGTTCTCAAAAAGATAATATAGGTTGTCCGGGTTCTTTCCGTTCAGGATTATCATGTCTATTCCGCTGTTTACGGCTATTTCCGCGGCGTTTATCTTTGTTATCATTCCGCCTGTGCCCAGCTTTGTTCCCGCTCCGCCCGCAAGCGCCCTTATCTCGTCGGTGATCTCCTCAACCACAGGAATAAGCTCAGCGTTTTCGTTCTGTCTGGGGTCGCTGTCGTAAAGCCCGTCTATATCGGACATTATCACAAGCAGATCGGCATGAGCGATAGAAGCTACCGTCGCGGCGAGGGAATCGTTCTCTCCCACCTCAAGCTCCAACTCGTCGATAGCTACTGTGTCGTTCTCATTGACTACGGGAATAACTCCCTGCTGTATAAGCCTTTCAAGCGCGTTCTGTACGTTTATCCTTCTGTCCTCTATAAGAATATACTTGGTCAGCAGAACCTGCGCCACAGTCAGACCGTAATCGGAAAAAAGCTTGTCGTAAAGATACATAAGCTCGCACTGACCGACTGCTGCGCACGCCTGTTTTGAGGGAGTGTCCTTAGGTCTTTCCATAAGCCCCAGCTTCGCCACTCCCAACGCGATAGAACCGCTTGAAACCAGAATTATCTCATGTCCGGCGTTATGGAGATCGGCGATATTCTTTACAAGCTGCTCCACACGCCTTATGTTAAGCCTGCCCGTTCTGTGAGTAAGCGTCGAGCTTCCCAGCTTTACGACTACTCTTTTTTTATCTTTCAGATATGACATCTTGATTCCTCATTTCAGGTTTTTATTTTCACATTGCTTTTCCCAGACTTCATGAAATCTTTCCCTTAAAAACCGCGCGTACGGATTTTCAGGCTTTTCATAAAGCCTGTGTTCCTTGATTTCATCGGCAATCATTTTTTCGGCAAAGCTTCTTTGTCTTTCGTTTGTATTATCAAATTTTTTCAGAACAAGCCTTCCCTGTTCTATATATTCAAGCAGCCTTTCATAAACGTCGTCCAGCTTTTCAACGCTCATGATTTTACATGGCTTATAGCTGACGAATGCGTCCTTTATATTTTCCAGAGGGACAATGTCCGGCTTTTTTTCACAGCAATAAATATACCCGGATTTTCCTTTGTAAATATCCGAAAGAGCGTTTTCGTAATACTCGTTATAACAAACTCTTCCCTTTTGGTCGAAGCCGTAGGGATACCAATAATATGGCGCTTCCACAGGCTTTACGGAATAAACCGCCGCCAGAACCTCGTTTGAAGTAAGGCAGACAACCTTTTTGCCGTGAACAGAGCTTACAGGTAAAAGGCTCTCGATTCCGGCAATCTGACTTCCATGGAAAAGCACTTTATCCTTCATATGTTAAATTTCTCCTTTAAAAGCTGAATTTCTTCACTTCAGCCCTTAACGCTTTCACCTAAAATATCGGGAAAAACTCCCTTTATCCGGTTATACAAATATTCCAAAAACTCTCCCCGCTCCGCCATAGCGTAAAGCTCTTTAGGGGTGACAAGCTTGAAATCAACCGTTTCACTCTCCTGCAAAACAATATCGCTTTCGTCAAAGTCCCCTTTAAAAAGATATAATTCATGTATCGAATTTGTCTGAGGTCGTATTATCGTTCCACGGAGATCAAGCTCGTTTGCTTCCAGTCCCGTTTCTTCAAAAAGCTCTCTTTTCGCACCCTCCGAAGCGCTCTCGCCTGCTATAACAGAGCCTCCCGTTATCTCCCATTTACCGCCATAGGGCTTATTCGGGTGACGCTGGGTAATAAGTATTTTTCCTTCTTTGCCGACAGCTAAAATATCCGCAACCAGATGAAACTCCCCGAAAGCAAGTCTGCTTCCTCTTTCGGCGGTTCTTCCGAGAGGGGATTTATATTTATCGTACAGATCCCATAACTCCGGCATATAAAAAGCTCCTTTCAAGCCTATCAATTCACTTTATTACGGGGCTTCCCCTCGATCCAGCATTTAAGATTGAGAGCGACCTCCCTGAGCAGCCGTTCCCTCGTTTCCCTCGGCGCCCATGCGACGTGAGGCGTAATCGTACAGTTTTTCGCATTTCTCAAAGGGCAGTCCTCTTTCATAGGTTCAAGAGTCAAAACGTCGATACACGCCGCCGCAATAGTTCCGTTATCAAGCGCTTCGGCTAAAGCGTATTCGTCCACAAGCCCACCTCTTGCCGTATTGACAAGAATCGCGGAGCTTTTCATAAGCTTCAGGCTTTCGGCGTTTATCATTCTTTCGTTGTCCTTGGTAAGAGGGCAGTGCAGAGTTACCACGTCAGAGATCCTAAGAAGCTCCTCGAAGGTAACGCTCTCTGTGCCGTCGGTAACCTTTTCAGGAGTTCTGGTAAATGTCACGACCTTCATATCGAAAGCCCTGGCGATCCTTGCCGCCTGTCTGCCTATATCGCCGTAGCCGATTATGCCGATAGTTTTTCCCGCCAGCTCATAGGTTGGTATGCCGAAATACGAAAACAGCTTATAGTTTACCCATTCGCCGCTGTCGACCGAATCCGCGTATTCCCGTATCTTGTTATAATAGTTCAGTATCATTGCGAAAGTATGCTGCGCCACCGAATTTGTGGAATAAGACGGAACGTTGCACACGACCGCCCCGTGCCGCCTTGCCGATTCCGTGTCAACATTGTTGTAGCCTGTAGCAAAAAGCCCCACATATTTAAGATTGGGACATTTTTCAAACACCTCGTCGGTAATAAGGCATTTGTTGCATATCACAGCGTCGGCGTCCCCTATCCTTGCGGCGGTTTCTCCGTCGGGAGTATAGCCGTATACCTCCGCTTTTCCCAGCGAGGTTATTCCTTCAAGGGAAACGTCGTTCCTCGTTACTGTTTCAGAGTCAAGTATTACTATTTTCACCGCAAAAACCTCCGAAATAAACGGTTTATTCTTCGCCGTCCTTGAAAGCGTTGTCTACAAGCTCCTTGTCCTCTTCCTCTTTTATCCTCTGCATAAGCTTTGCCTTTATAGCCGCCTTTTTCTCTTCCTCAAACAGCTTCTGACGCACGGCCTTTACCGCCTTGTTATAGCGGTAGGACAAAACCGCCGCGCCTATAAGCAGAGCCGCCTCGGACACCGCGAGCGTCCATATTGCAAAATGAGACGTCCAGAACTGAGTTATAAAGGTCAGGTCAACCGCAGCCATCAGCAGTATATAATGCCATGATCCCTTTCTGTAAAACTGCACCAGATAAAGCAGCGTCGCTATAAGACAAAAGATAAAATGAACGCCAAGAGGCATAGGCGTATAAACGTTCTGCATTCCGCGTGATAGAATTTCCAAAATCAAAACCTCGCATTTCCCTTACCTTTCGGTATTTCTGTATTCCTGTAATTTTTATAATACCACAATTCTCCGGATAAAGCAACCGTTTAAAGAAAAATAACTTTTCCGCCGTCATCTTTCTCCGCCGTAAGCCTCCGCGCCTTCATATGCCGCCGGAATTACGGGGTTGAAAAAAACAAAATAGTATGCTATACTGTAAATTAGGTATATTCTTATGCCGAAATTAAAGAAACGAGGATAAGACTATGGCTTCATATTCACAGCTTCTGAAATATACCGAGCCTGCCGACGACTGGAACAAGGCTCTGCCCGTAGGCAACGGCAGGATAGGCGGAATGATATTCTCCCAGCCCCTGTGCGAACGGATTCAGCTCAACGAGGATTCCGTATGGTCCGGCGGCTTCAGAGAACGCAACAACCGCTCAGCCCTGCCTAATCTTCAAAAGGTAAGAGAGCTGCTTTTTGAGGAAAAAATAGCCGAGGCGGAAAGCATAGTATTGGACGCTTTCTGCGGAACTCCCGTAAATCAGCGTCACTATATGCCTCTGGGCGATCTGAATATAATCCATTACAAGGACGATACGGCGGATTTCAAGTACCGCTGCCTTGATCTTGAAACAGCCGTATGCACCACGGAATACTCCATAAACGGCTGCGATTTTAAAAGAGAGAGCTTTGTTTCACAGCCCGATCAGGTAATGGTGATACATATGACCGCTTCAAAGCCGGACGGAATAAACGTGCGGCTGAAGCTGGACGGACGCGACGACTATTTTGACGACAATTCCCCCGCCGGCGAAAACAGCCTGCTTTTCCGCGGCGGCTGCGGCTCGGAGGACGGAATAAATTTCGCCGCCTATCTTAAGATACTGAACAAGGGAGGAAAGGTATATCCCTACGGAAGCTTCCTTACCTGCGAGGGCTGCGGCGAAATAACCGTCCTGCTGGGGGTTCAGACCAGCTACCGCCACAGCGACTACAAGGGTCAGGCGGTTTACGACGTTGACCGCGCCGCGGAAAAATCCTACGACCTGCTGAAAGCGGAGCATATAAAGGATTATCAGTCCTACTATAAGCGATGCGAAATTAACCTTGAGGACAACAGCGGCGGAGCAGCAGAGCTGCCTACCGACCAAAGGCTTGAAAGAGTCCGTGACGGCGGAAGCGACAACAAGCTTATGGAGCTTTATTTCAACTTCGGCCGCTATCTCATGCTGGCGGCAAGCCGCGAGGGCACACTGCCTATGAATCTTCAGGGAATATGGAATCAGGATATGTGGCCGGCGTGGGGCTGTAAATTTACTATAAATATAAACACCGAAATGAATTACTGGCCGGCGGAAGTATGCAATCTCAGCGAGCTTCACACCCCGCTGTTCGACCATATAGAAAAAATGCGCCCCAACGGCAGGGTCACCGCAAGGGAAATGTATGACTGCCGCGGCTTCGTATGTCACCACAACACCGACATCTGGGGCGACACCGCGCCGCAGGACCTCTGGATGCCCGGAACTCAGTGGCCGATGGGCGCCGCATGGCTGTGCCTGCATATATGGGAGCATTACAGGTTTACTCTCGACAAGGCTTTTCTTGAGGAAAAATATGAAACTCTGAGAGAGGCGGCGGAATTTTTCACCGATTTTCTCATTCCTGACAAAAAGGGACGGCTCGTTACCTGTCCGTCCGTTTCTCCGGAAAACTCGTATCTTACCGAAAGCGGCTCCCAAGGAGCGCTGTGTATCGGACCGTCAATGGACAGCCAGATAATCTATGAGCTTTTCACCGCCGTTATTGAAGCCTCCGAAATCCTCGGACGGGATAAGGCGTTTGCCGAAAAGCTTTGCTCGATGAGGGACAGACTTCCCAAGCCGGAGATAGGAAAATACGGACAGATCAAGGAATGGGCGGAGGATTATGACGAGGTTGAGCCGGGGCACAGGCATATTTCTCAGCTTTTCGCCCTGTATCCCGCGGACATAATATCCGTTAGAAGAACTCCCGAGCTTGCCGCCGCGGCAAGAGCCACGCTTGAAAGACGGCTTTCACACGGAGGCGGTCATACCGGCTGGTCGAGAGCCTGGATAATAAATCACTGGGCAAGACTTTTCGACGGAGAAAAGCTGTATGAAAATATAACCGCGCTGCTCTCACATTCCACAAATCCCAATATGTTCGATATGCATCCGCCCTTCCAGATAGACGGAAACTTCGGCGGAACGGCAGGAATATGCGAAGCGCTTTTACAGTCTGAGAACAGCGAGATCATTCTGCTCCCCGCGCTTCCCAAGGCGTGGAAAAACGGCTCCTTCAGCGGACTGAGGGCAAGAGGCGGCTTCGAGGTGGCCTGCCGCTGGGAAAACGGCGCTGTGCTCTGCGCCCGTATACGTTCCCTCAAGGGCGGAAAATGCTCTTTGGTTACAGACAGAAAATACAGGATATACAGAGGGGAAAACGAGGTGTCCGCCGTATATTCAGACGGAGCCTACACCTTTGATACGGACGCCGGCGCGTTATACTGTGTAAAATAACGGCGGCGCATAAATAAAAAGGAGAATATTGAAACGGCTTAAAGAAAGGATGTTAATTTGCAATGAAGCTTCAGCGAATAATTTCATTGACTCTGGCGGCTGGAATCGCCCTGCTCTCAACGGGCTGCGGACAGAAAATACAGGACAACGAAGCTCTTAAATCCGCGGTATCGCCACAGAAGCCGGAGCAATCCGCTCAGGACGATACGGACGACGCTTCCGGCGAGGCTGCCGCGGTATCGGAAAAAACCATAACCCCGAACGAAATACCTTATGTAAAATACAGCAAGACCTATCAGGCGGAAAGCGGAACGCTTACCGGCAAGGCAAAGGTCGGTTCGGCAAGGGACGGCTTTAAAGGCGAGGGCTATGTAACGGGGCTCTATACCGAGGAGGACAGCTGGGAGCTTACCTTTGAGCTGACCGACTCTCAGTATTACAATATAACCCTTGCGGTCGCTACAGGCAATCCCGTAAAGAACACCGTTACCGTAAACGGCGCTTCAATAGGCGAATTTCTTACCGCGGGCTCCGGAAAATTTGAAACCGTAACCTTTGAAAACATCTACATTGAAAAGGGCTACGCCAAAATCTCCGTACCGCCTGTCGCCGACAGAATAGATATAGACTACGTTAAGGTAACGGCAAGCGACGAGATAAGCAAGCTGGACCTCGGTCTGAAAAACGCTTCGCTTGTAAACAAAAACGCCGATTACAAAACCAGAGCGCTGTATAAATACCTGTGCGACAACTTCGGGCGAAAGGTAATTCTCGGACAGCACGACTCCGTAGGCTCAGTCACCGAAACAAGCGCGATATACGAAGTAACGGGCAGATACCCCGCCATACGGTTCGGCGATCTCATGCCCTTTACGCAGGACAGCACCGTACTGGGCGAAAACGAAATAGAGCTTGCCGAAAGCTGGGCGGAAAGCGGCGGTATCGTCAGCTATATGTGGCACTGGACCGATCCTATGGGAAGCGGCGAATACTATTCCGACAAGACCGATTTTGACGTTGACAAGGCAGTCACCAAGGAGGATATCGCCCTTAAATCCCTTGACGAGCTAACCGAGCTTCACGACGACGGAAAAATATCCGACGAGTGCCTTGCGATAATCGAGGATATCGACAGAATCTCCGAAAAGCTCGGAGAGCTTCAGGACGCGGGCATACCCGTTCTGTGGCGTCCTCTGCACGAGGCTTCAAACGGCTATTTCTGGTGGGGAAAGGACGCCGACTCTTATCTGTGGCTGTGGAAGCTGCTTTACGAACGGCAGACGAACTACCATGAGCTAAATAACCTTATCTGGGTATGGTCGGCTCAGAACGAAGCATGGTATGTAGGCGACGATTACTGCGACATACTCTCAGTCGATATCTACGATCAGGGTAATTATTCCGGTCAGATCAACCGTCTGCTTTTCCTCCATAAGCTTTCTGGCAGTAAGCCGGCGGCGATAAGCGAGTGCGGAAACTTTCCGGCGATACAGAATATTGCCGATGAAAAGGCGGAATGGTCGTATATCGGACAATGGGGAGGAAACTTCCTGCTCAGCGAAGACGGCAGTATAAACGAGGAATACAACACCAAGGAAAGCCTGATAGAAATATACAACAACAATCTTACCGTTACAAGGGACAAGCTGCCCGATTTCCAGAGCATGGCGGACAGGCTTAAGCAGGACGAGGAAAACGCTGAAATAGAAAACAGGAATACGGCTTCGTCGGATAAAGACGGTGAGGACAGCGGCAAAGATACGGACGAATCACAAGACGATTCACCTTCATAAGAGGCTCGGCTGAAATAACAGCGGGTCTGCTGATTTTGTACAGCAGACCCGTTTTATATTTACAGTATAAACTGCGGCTAAGGACCGATTGACGGTTTCCGATCGCATTATTCCGCAGAGCGTAAACCTGCCGAATTTTTCTTAGCAAAAAACAGCGCTCACGTCATAGCCGTGTAAATATATCATAACAAAATCCAGACCGCCGTCCTGATCATTTGAGAAGCAAAGACTTTTCCGTAATCCGGCGGCAATTAAGCGGGCGGTCGCAGACTCCCTTCACGATAATCGTAAGGGTATCCGCGGCAGCCCGCCTCTGAATTTATTTTGTTTCTGTAGTTCCAGCATATATTCACTGCGGTATAATAAGCTTACCGGCTTTAAGCAGATTGAGCATCTGGGTATTCTGCGCGACCGTTCCCGTGTAATTTCCCACGCCGTTGGCTTCGGCTATTCTTTCCTGAAGCGAATAGCTGCTGGTTACTCCGATATCCGCCAGACCGTAATACAGCGAACCTCCCGTATAGGAAGTTTTTTTGTAATACATAACGCCGGAGGTAGCGACGGAAATATTGTCTGACTTGGCGGAAATATAATTCTTTATGCTGGTAGTTCTCGCCGCCCCTACTTTGAAACGGTATCTTGAGCCTTTGGAAAGCCCCGTTATCTTGCAGGAGGTAGCGCCGTATACGTCAATTTCCTTTTCATACTCGCCTGTGTCGTTGCTGTAAATATATATTCTGTAAAAATCCGTTCCGCTTACCGCGTTCCATTTCAAAGATATGCTGGTTTCCGTCTTGGAGGAAGCCTTAAGCCCGTCAGGCGTGTCAGGCTTGGTGTTTATAGTATAAGCCGAAGTGGCTTTTCCTGCCTCTTCGCCGTAGACCGACTTAATCTTTATTTTATAGGAGGTGTTCCCTTTGAGATTTGAATACCTGTACTCGGTATCGGTTACTTCCGCAAGACGCGCATAGCTTCCGCTTGACGTATCGTAGCGGTATACATAATAGCTGGTCGCTCCGGGGACGGCGTTCCATCTGACTCTGACGCCGTTATCAACATAGCTTACAACGCTTATTCCCGTCGGAGCCTGATAAACCGGCTTCAGCAGCTTGCCCGCTTTAAGCAGATTGAGCATCTGCGTGTTCTGCGCCGGCGTTCCGGTATAGTTTCCTATTCCGTTGATAAGCGCAACGCCCTCGCGGTAGCTGTAATCCGCCGTTACTCCTATTTCTGCAAAGCCCTGTATCAGCGACGATCCCGTATAGGGAGTTTTCGCGTAATACTGCGCTCCCGAAGTCGCGACCGAAATATTATCCGACCTCTCAGAAAGATAATTCCTGATGTCCGTTGTTCTTACGGCGGCAATTTTGAAGCGGTATCTCGAGCCTTGGGTGAGACCTGTGATCTTGCAGGTAGTCGCGTCATAAACGTCAAGCTTTTTCGTATAAGTATCCGTATCGTTGTTATACATATATATCCGGTAAAAGCTGGTTCCGCTCACCGCGCTCCATTTCAGGGTTATGCTCGTTTCCGTTTTGGAGGACGCCTTAAGCCCTGACGGAACGTTGGGCTTGGTGCTTATAGTATACGAGGCGCTTTCGCTTCCGAGCTTACCGCTGAACGAGGCTCTTACCTTTACCTTGTAATACGTATTTGCCGACAGTCCGGAGATCCTGTACTCATTGGTAGTCGCGGTGTACTGCTTTTTCAGGGCTCCGCTGGAATAATCGTAAATGTAAACGTAATAGCCGGTAGCTCCGGAAACCTTGTCCCAGCCGATCCTTACCGCGTCTGAAACAGACCCTTTGACCTGAATATTCTTAGGCGCGTCCGACGGCTGAGCTGATGAACCTCCGCTTCCGTCGTCGTAAAGCACGTTCATATCCACATAGGCGCTTCCTACTCCGTTTACGCTTCCCGTTCCGGTATACTGCCACATATTGAACTCGCCGGTATAATCCGTATTGGTGGTATAGTGCGCAAGCCAGATAGGATAGGTTTTTCCAAGCGCTTCGCCGTCTATCTGATATGTAAGCCATGACATATTAGCGTAAATTCCGGCTTCGTAGCCCGCGTTTTCAATCGTTTGGGCAAACGCCCTGCAAAGCGCGGTTTTCTCCGATTTTGAAAGATTAGCGGCGTCAAGTCTTCCGACGTCGTAATCAACGCCCTCTATATCATAATAAACAGGCAGCTCAAGGTCGTAATTCTTGATATATTTCAGGACAAATTCCGCTTCCTCCTTAGCCTCGGCGGTATTTATCGCCTGAGTATAGAAGTAAACTCCGACGTCAAGTCCTGCCGCCTTTGCTCCCTTTATATATGTGGAGAAGTTATCGTCTAGTACGAGCCTGCCGTTTCCGTAGCCTCTGTATCCGACGCGGATGATCGCATACTCGATCCCCGCCGCCTTTACCTTGTTCCAGTCTATCGTCTGCTGATAATACGAAACGTCTATACCGTAAATCTTTTCATGGTTTTTGAATCTCTGCTGATGCACAAGATTTGCCGAACCCCATACCGCTCTGGTTTTAGCCTGATTATTAATAAATTTATGATACGAAGGATCGTTTTCCGAGCAGGGCGCCGTATCCCCCTCAAAAACGTAATCAGCAAGCTGACCGTCCGTATCGTTTACGGAGCCTTCCTCAAATACCGCTTCCTTATCTCCGGCTGACTCCGTATCCGAAGAATCCGCGTCTTGAGCCGGCTCTTCTCCGGAGCTGTCAGAAGAATCCCCGCTGTTTTCCGTGGCGTCGGAGGACATATCCGCGCTGTCATTGCCGTCATCATCAGACGGCAGGCTGTCTTCCGCCCCCGAGCTGTCTGTATAGAGGTTCAGATCGATCTGATTTACCGAGCTGTCCGTTTCCTCGGCAGACGCCGAAAACACAGGCTGAGCAAGCATTGCCGCCGCCAGTGCAAGCGTTATTGCCTTTTTTGAATAACTCATTAAATTTAACCCGTTCCTTTCATTTCCCGCCGCCGGCGGGTCATCCGTTAAATATTCGTACCTAAGCGCAGCTTATTTCTGTTTGAACACGCTCTGTTGTCTTTTCTCTTTCTCCGAATATTTATTATCTTCAAAATCACTCTCCGCCCTGTAAACGCGGAGACTTACACACAAATATTATACAGAATAATCGTTATCATGTCAACAGTTTTCGTTTATTTACAATAAAATCAGAAATTTTGTTCCATAATTTTCAATTTACTTTTTCTGAGCTGCAAAGCAGTAAAAATTACCGAAAGCGCCGTTGAAAACAGCCAGCCTACAGGCCATGACATCCATATGCCCTTTTCTCCGAAGGGACCGGAAAGAACAAACGCCAGAACGACCCTTATGATAAGATCGGAAAAGGTCGTTATCATGAAATACAGCATAGCGCCCTTTCCCCTGAGAACGCCGTCGCTCATTATTTTTATTCCAACGGCTATATAAAAGGGCGAAACTATCCTCAGAAACTGAGAGCCTATAGCCAAAGCCTTATCTCCTCCGCTGTCGAGAAACAGACCGATAAACGTATCTGAAAACAGAAAATAGCAGATTATAAACGGAACCGCCACTGCCGCGACCATTACAAGTCCCGCCTTATAGCCCGCCCTTATTCTTTCGGGCTTGTTTGCTCCGTAATTCTGAGCCGTAAAGCTGGACAGCCCGTTTGAGAGGGTAGAAAAGCTTGTAACGGCAAAGGTGTTGAGCTTAACGGCGGCGGAATATCCGGCAATGCAGGAGGAGCCGAAGCCGTTGACAAGAAACTGCACAAAAATATTTCCGACGGAAACAAAGCTCTGCTGTAAAATACTGGGAACTGCGTAAAGCGTGATCCTCCGCAGCATTCCGGCGGAAAATTTGGCTGGACGCCTTTCTGTTTCTATCTGCCCCAGCTTTTTTCCCAGAGAGACGAGCGCAAGCACGCAGGCAACCCCCTGAGCGATAAAGGTCGCCCACGCGACGCCGCCTACTCCCCAGCCGAATACCGCTACGAAAACATAGTCCAGAACAACGTTTCCCACAGACGAGCCTATGAGAAAATACAGCGGAGTTTTAGTATCGCCCAGAGAGGTGAAGATTCCCGTGCAGATATTGTAAAGGAAAAGAAACGTCAGTCCGCCGATATATATTTTAAGATAAAGCGTGCCGTCCTTCATAACGTTTGCCGGCGTATTTATTATGCGCATAAGCGGTTTTGAAAATATCAGCCCTGCCGCCGTCATCACGACCGAAAGCGCGAATCCGGCAGCCAGAGTGGTAGACGCCGCTGTTTTTACGCTTTCAAAAGCCTTTGCCCCAAAATACTGTGAGATAACGACGCAGCAGCCTACGTTGCAGCCGACGGCCACCGCCATAAATATCATTGTTATCGGATAGGAAGCTCCTACGGCGGCAAGGGCGTCCTCCCCCGCGTATCTTCCGGCTATCGCGCTGTCAAAAATACTATACATCTGCTGGAAGATCACGCTTATAAACATAGGCAGCGAAAATCTCCACAGCGCCGTCCACGGCCTGCCGACCGTCAGATCATTCATAGCAAAAACCTCTTTTAACGCTGAAATATACCCGCCCGCAGGAACCGAAAAGCCGAAGGAGCAAGATCCCCGCGCGGCGCTTATCATAAATTATATCACGGTTTCACCGTTTTGTAAACCGCTTTCGGCTTCCGCCGCGTCCGCACACGGCTTACGCGCTGATATTTGCGAAATTTAAGCCGTCAGGCTATTGAAATTACAAAGCCGGTATGCTATACTTAATTGTGTATGTGACAAATTATGTACAAAGCCGCGAATAAAATATGGTGAAAGGAGAAATGCTCCGGTCTGCGGGGCAAGCTAATGAAGATGTCTAAAAACAAAGCTTTTTTGAAAAGCCCCTTTTCAAAGGGTAAGCAAAAAGAAAAATACCTTATGGTCTTTCTCTTTGCGTTCTTCGGAATGATGGTGGCTTTTCTTCCGTCTATGATCGTCAATAAGGGGATATTCCTTTATTACGGAGATTTCAATTCACAGCAGATGATGTTTTATCAGCACGCCAACGAAGCGGTCAGGGAAGGCGCGACCGCCTGGGACTGGGGGACCGACCTCGGCTCCAACTTTATCGGCTCCTATTCCTTCTATCTGCTGGGAAGCCCCTTTTTCTGGCTTTCCACTCTGTTCCCACTGAAAGCCGTGCCTTATCTTATACCCTGGCTGCTCGCGCTCAAAACAGCAGTGGCGGCTCTTACCTCATACGCTTATATAAGACGCTTTGTAAACAATCCCAATGCCTGCTTTATCGGAGCAATGCTCTATGCCTTCTCAGGCTTTCAGACCTACAACGTTTTCTTCAACCACTTCCACGACGTTACGGCGTTCTTCCCTCTGCTGCTGCTGAGCTTCGAGCTGCTGACACAGGAGCATAAGAAAGGAGCGTTTGCTCTTGCCGTAGCGATATGCGCCACTATAAGCTACTTTTTCTTTGTGTGCGAGGTAGTGTTCACCGTTATCTATTTCTTTATCCGCTGCACCGACAAGGAATTTAAGATCGACCTGAAGCTGTTCGGTCTGCTGGTATTCGAGGCGGCGCTTGGAGTTATGATCTCAGCGGCGATACTCCTTCCGGCTGTAATCGACGTGTTCTCCAACCCGAGAGTTTCCTCCCGTCTTTACGGTCTTGATATGGTCATCTACAGCGAAAACGTGCGTATCCCCAGAATAATCCAGTCATTCTTCATGCTTTCGGATATGCCCGCAAGAATAAATATCCTCAACTCCGACAAGGCAAGATGGGCTTCAATGGCGGGCTACCTGCCTATGTTCTCAATGTGCGGAGTCATCGCGTTCATGAGGACGCGCAAAAAGCACTGGGCTACCAAGCTGACGGCTGTCTGCGGAATAATGGCGTGCGTTCCGATACTCAATTCCATGTTCGTTATGTTCAACAGCAGCTACTATGCGAGATGGTACTATATGCCTATCCTTATAATGTGCCTGATGACCGCAAAGGTAATAGACGAAAACAAGGCGGATCTTAAAAAGGGCTTTGCCATAGTAGTCGCGGTGTGCGCGATATTCATAGGAATAGGACTTCTTCCTACTCAGGAAAACGGAAAGACCGTATACGGAAAGGTTCCTGAATATATCGAGCTTTACTATATTCAGGCTATAGTTACCGCCCTCATGACAGTAATGCTGTTCTATATCGTTTACCGTCTGAATGAAAACAACAAAAACTGGTACCGCATTGTAAACGGCATGACCGCCGCCGCCTGCGTGATATGCATGACCTCGTCCGTAATTTACGGCGTCGCTCAGGGGGACGACAACGCCGACTACATTGAAAGAGCCATAAACGGTTCGGACAATCTTGATATGGCAAAGCTCGACGGCGATATGTCAGCTTCCCAGAACACCTTCTACAGGATAGACACCTCGGAAAACGTAGACAACTGGTGTATGTTCTGGGGACTTTCCTCAATGAGAACCTTCCACAGCGTGGTTCCGACCTCGATAATGGATTTCTATTCCTCTATCGGTCAGACGAGAGACGTAGCCTCAAGAATGGAAACTAAGCTTTATCCGCTGAGAGGACTTTTCTCGGTAAAATACTATTTCAAGGAGCTTTCCGAGGCGCAGCTGAACGGAACCGCCTCCAACGATCCCCCGGAAAACCTTGCAAATCTGGCGGGCTTCAAATATGTCGATACTCAGAACGGCTTTAATATTTACGAAAACGAATATTTCGTTCCCATGGGCTTCACATACGACTACTACACCACAGACAGCGTTATCAAGTCGGCTCAGGAGGTTCACAAGACCAACATTCTTATGGAGGCGCTGGTTCTCGACCCAAGCCAGATAGCAAAATATTCCGACATCCTCACGCCTTACGACTATGATGTTTCAAAGCTCAATACCGAAAGCTATAAAAAGGTCTGCGAGGAAAAGCGCAGCAGCTCCTGCTACTATTTCAAAGAGGATACCAACGGCTTCGACGCCAGAATAGACTTAGAGGAACCAAAGCTTGTATTTTTCAGCGTTCCCTACGAGCAGGGCTGGACCGCCGAGGTAAACGGCGAGCCTGCCGACATCGAAAAGGTATCCTACGGCTTTATGGCTGTGAAGTGTCCGGCAGGAGATAATGCCATTACCTTCAGGTATGAAACCGCCGGTCTTGCCGAGGGAAAAATAATCTCGCTTACCGGCTGGGGAATACTTGCCGTATATATCGCCGCCAGCTTTGTTTACAGAAAAAAGCACCCTGAAAAGGTCTCTGTAAACGCCTTCGGCGACGGATCCGAACAGGAAACGCCCAGGCTCGGACTGTCTGATAGCTCAGAAAACGACGGCAGCGGCGAAACGGCTGAAAGCGCAAACGATCCGGAAGATGAAACCGGCAGGGAAGACCAAGCCTGATACGAAAGGAGAAAACCGCAATGCACTTATGTGAAAAGAAGCTGTCGGGCGAACAGATATTCAAAGGACGGGTAGTAGACCTGTCTGTAGACAAAGTGGAGCTGGAGGACGGAAAGATAACCACCAGAGAGCTTATAACTCACCCCGGAGGGGTCTGCGTTGTCCCGCTGAACGAAAAAGGCGAAATATATATGGTCAAGCAGTTCAGATACCCGTTTTCCTCCGTATTGCTGGAGATTCCCGCCGGAAAGCTTGAAAAGGGCGAGGATCACAGGGAATGCGGCATCAGGGAGCTTAAGGAGGAGATAGGAGCGGAGGCGGAGTATTTTGAATATCTCGGCTGCCTTTATCCTACCGTAGCCTATGATACCGAGATAATCCATATGTATCTTGCAAAGGGCTTATCCTTCGGAGAGCAGAGTCTTGACGACGGCGAGTTTATCGACGTGATAAAAATGCCCTTTGAGCAAGCGGTTGAAATGGTGATGAAAAACGAAATTCCCGACGCCAAGACCCAGCTTGCGATTTTAAAGGCGAAGCTTTTTCTGTAGGCGTATGCCACGCTTGTTTGACAATGTAAAAATAATGTGATATAATAACCCTAAAACTTTGTATTTAACGCGGATTCCGACAGCGTTCGTCAGAAAGCCCGCGGCGGCGTCTCATTTTTTACGCAAGACGAATATAATACGCTGTTTACGGTACAATTTAAATATACGCGCCGTTTTATACCGCAACAGCAGAGCTGTTTTCAGACAAGCCTGACAGCTCTGAAACACAGGAACAGATAATGATAAAAAAAATCGTGAAATGGCTGGCGTTCAGGGTCGTTTATCCCTGCGCTTACAGGATCGGCTGTCTTAAGAGGCAGGATCCGCGGAAAGTAATATTCGCGGAGGTAAGACATTCTTTTCTTACCGACAGCTACAGACTTATATATGAGGAGCTGAAAAAAAGACCTGACCTCAGCCTGGAAATAGTTTACCTCGTAACCAACAGCGGCGGGCTGTCATATTTATGGCGGTATTTTAAGCTGTGCCTTAAAATGGGCTCGGCAGGCTGTATTCTCTGCGACGATACCTGCAATCTTTTCGGAGCCTTCAGGCTGAGAAAGGGAACCAAGCTGATACAGACCTGGCATTCCTGCGGAGCCTTTAAAAAGTGGGGCGAATGCATAAGCGGACTAAGCTTCGGGGAAGATATTGAGGAGCTTAGAAAATACCCCGCCCACACCAATTACACGCTCTGCACGGTAAGCTCCGAGGAATGTATAGAACCGTTCAAAGCGGCATTCGGGCTTCCTGAGGAAAACCGCTGCGTAAAGGCGGTGGGTGTTTCAAGGACAGACGTTTTTTTCAGGCCGGAAAACAGAATAAAGGCGTTTGAAAGCCTTGCCAAGGCCTGTCCCGAGGCTGACGCTGCCCGCGGAGATGGGAAAAAGCTTATGCTTTACGCTCCTACCTACCGTGGGGACGCCGATAGGGCGTATATTCCCGAAGAGCTGGATATTCCGCTGATGAAAAGGGAACTGGGAACAGAATATGTCCTGCTTATCAAGCGGCACGGCTTCGTCAGAAAGCAATGGGATATACCTGCGGGCTGTGAGGATTTTGCTTTTGACGTTTCCGAAAGCATGAAGATCGAGGAGCTGCTGTTTGTTTCAGACCTCTGCGTTACTGATTATTCCTCTCTTATTTTCGAGTATTCGCTGTTTGAACGGCCTATGTATTTTTTCGCGTTTGACCTTGACGATTTTTATGATTACAGAGGCTTTTTCTACGACTACGAAGAATTCGCTCCCGGACCGATCGTCAGAACCACGGCGGAGCTTGCAGAGAAAATAAAGGACGGAAAAAATTCTGACAGCGGCAGAATAAAGGAGTTCCAGAAAAGATTTATGGGCGCCTGCGACGGAAATTCCACCCAGCGCGTCGTCGATTACATTGTTAATTAATATTGACTGTTACGCCGCCCGTCTGAACGTATTCAAAAGCCTGCTTCCTCGCCGGTGCGCAACGCCGTCCGAACCGAAGCAGAAAGCTCTTTACATTTGGAGGTTATTCATGAAATTTGGTATTTTAATGCATAAAAACACCCAGAATATAGGCGACGATATCCAATCCTTCGCCGCGGCAAATCTTCTTCCGTCGGTCGATTATTTTCTTGACAGAGAAACTATGGATACCTTTGAAACAGACGACGGAGAGCCTGTTGCCGCAGTAATGAGCGCATGGTATATGTGGTCAAAATGGAACTGGCCGCCTTCCAAATACATCGTTCCTCTTTATATAGGTATGCACTGGGCGGATCATCAGGTTGCTCAGCAGGACGGTTCTCCGATAAAGACCGAATTTCTTACCGGTATCGGCGGGGAGTATCTTAACGCCTACGGTCCGATCGGCTGCAGAGATATGTTTACCTACGACAGCTTTAAGGAGATCGGGATAGACTGTTATTTTTCCGGCTGTATCACACTTACGCTTCCGAAAATGAAAACCGTGAAAAGAGAGCGGGAGTATATATGCGTTTGCGACCTGCCCAAGCCTGTTGTAAACAGAATTAAAAAGCTGATGAAAAACACCGGCATAGACGTGGTTGAAACCACGCATTACAAGGATTACCGCAACAGCGCCGCTACATGGGAGGAAAGGGTAGAGGCGGTCAAAGAGCTGCTTACTATCTATCAGAACGCCAAATGCGTTGTCACCAGAAGGCTTCACTGCGCGCTCCCCTGTCTGGCAATGGAGGTACCTGTATTTCTGGCAACCAAAAACAGCCCGCCGGTTTCCGGACGATTCGATCCGTATTGGGACTGGCTGCACCACTGCAGCTACGAGCAGTTTTTGAAAGGCGAATATGAATACGACTTTGCAAACCCTCCCGAGAACGGCAAAGAATACCTTGAATTCAGAAATTCTCTTATAAAGAGCGTAAAGGATTTTGCCGCCAAGTACAAGGACGCGGAGGGAAGCTGCGATGACTTCTGGCGTCTGAAACATTCCGACGCGGAAATAATGAAATGGCGTCATGACACAATGAAAAGCGCTATGTACGACTGGCTTATGTACACCCGCAAGGATTTCCAGACGATCAAAAAGCTGAACTCCCAGATTGACCAGGCTGAAGCGCGCTTCAAAAAGGAACATCAGTCGATCATAGCCGAAAACGATAAGCTTAAAAGCGAAATAAGCGCGCTGGAAAAGGCAAAGTCGGAGCTTGAAAAAACAAAGTCCAAGCTGGAGGCGGAAAACATAAGATATGAAAAAATTCTCAACTGCCGTCCGGTAAAGACTACTATAAAGCTCAGGAACACTTTTATGAACGACAATAAAAAAATCAAACTTTAAATATGAACGGAGATTTTGCCCAATGATATACGGAGCCATGCTCGCCGGAGGTTCGGGCACAAGGATCAAGACCTCGGCAATACCCAAGCAGTTTATTGAAATAAACGGTCAGCCGGTTATTCTGTATACGCTGAAAAATATGCTTAAGGTCGACAGATTCGACTATATTTATATCGCCGTAAGAAACGACTATATAGATTACCTGAAAAAGCAGGTCGAGGACAATGTGCCGCAGAAGGAAAAGGTAAGGATAATCGAAGGCGGAAAGGAGCGTATCGACTCGATAAACAACGTTACCGACGCGATCGTTTCGGACAACGGTCTGAGAGAGGACGACGTTATTATTATACACGACGCCGTTCGGCCCTTTGTTACGGAAAAGATCCTTAACGACAGCATCGACTGCGCCGCCAAATACGGAGCGTGCGTATGCGGTCTGCCCTGCGCCGACACTATCCTTCATTCAAAAAGCGGAGATATCGTGGAGGATATTCCGCCGCGGAGCGAGCTTTTCAGCGGACAAGCTCCCGACAGCTTCAGATTAAAGCATTTTATAGATATGAAAAACAGCCTGACGGACGAACAGAAAAAAATCATTACCGGAACGTCGCAGATATGCACCTTCAACAACCAGCCTATCTATATAATCGAGGGCGACGCGATCAATTTCAAAATCACCACCGACAGCGACCTTGTAATGGTCAGACATCTGCTCGGAGCAGGCAATTAAATACAGTGCGGCAGACTGCGGCGCTTTATTTGGTTTTAACTCGGAGCAAAGCCCGATGTAAGCTTGTTTAACATCGGTGAATAGGTTATTTTCAACGACGGAAAGGACTCTTTTTATGAAAAGCTTAATTGAAATTCCCCGGAAAATGGAAGCTCTCGTTCTGGAGGGAGTCGGCGATCTCAGACAGGAAACCGTCGACGTTCCCGAACTTAAGGAGGGTACCGTTCTGGTAAAAATAAAGGCCTGCGGAATATGCTCCAGCGATATTCCCAGAATTTTTGTAACCGGAACCTATCATTTTCCGACTATCCCAGGCCATGAGTTTTCAGGACAGATAGTCGCGATAGGCGACGGCGTGGACGAAGCTCTGCTCGGCAAAAAGACCTGCGTTTTCCCGCTGCTGCCCTGCGGAAGCTGCAAGGCGTGCGGACTTGAGGAGTACGCCCAATGCTCAGGGTACAGCTATTTCGGCTCGCGCTGCGACGGGGCTTACGCCGAATATCTTGTTGCTCCCGTATGGAACCTTGTACCCTTCAGCGATAGTCTGTCATATGAGGTCGCGGCTCTCTGCGAGCCGGCGGCGGTAAGTCTTCACGCGGTCGATATCGGTCAGATAAAGGAAGGTCAGAACGTAATGATAATCGGCACCGGTACTATAGGCTTCCTTATCGGCGCGTTTGCCAAAAAGGCTTCAAAGACAGGAAAGGTCATCGTTTGCGGACGCTCGCAGAACAAGCTGGATTATGCCAAGAAGCTGGGCTTTGAAACGGTGAATCCCAAGGACGAGCCTATTCCCGACGCAATCAGGAGAATTACCGGAAGCGACGGAGCGGACGTATGCTTTGAAGCGGTTGGAACCAACGAGGCTATTGAAAACGCTATAAGGGCTACCGGCGCGCTTGGCAGGATCGTTCTGGTAGGAAATCCGGCAAGCGACCTTGCTTTGCCCAAGGACGTCTACTGGTCAATCCTCAGAAAGCAGATAACCGTGGCGGGCTCATGGAATTCCAGCTATAACAGCAGGGTCAACGACTGGGCTAAGGCGCTTGAGATATTTGAAAGCGGAGAGCTTAACGTAAAAGAGCTTATTACTCATACCTTCCCGATTTCGGAACAGGAAAAGGCGTTTGCCGCTTTGAAGGATCCGAGCGAATTTACCGTTAAGGTAATGTTTACTTTTGATTAATTTAAGGAAAATGTGATTTTATATATGGATACTTTGCTAACAGACGAGCAGCTTGAATTCTATGAGGACAGAAAAAAGGCTGTTGAGGAACAGGAGCTTCGCGGCAAGCAGTACGCCCTCCTGACAAACATCGAATTCAAGCGCGTTATCATGCACATTGAAGGAGAGCTGAAAGGCTTTGACAATACTAAGGGGCTTTCGGCAAGATTTGTTACCAGGAACAGAAGGCTTGTGTTTTATCCTCAGCATTTTGACGTAAACGGCAACCTGTTTCACCTGACCTTTAATATAATGAGCGTCAATAACGAGAGTCCCATTGAAACCGGAAATTACTATCTGGTGATCTTCAGGGAATACGAAGGCATGGAGGCGGAATTTTCCCCTGAGATCATCGGCGACCCCAATACCGAAATCGCAGTCCGTTCAGGTACGGTTTACCGGATAACCTACGACGAAAACGGAAACGCCGCGGAAAAACAGGAGCTTACAAACGAATATCCGGCGTTTATTTCACCAGACTTTGAATGTGAAATAAACAAGCTTAAGGATAATCCTCTTAATTTCAGGCTCAGGAGAAGCGCCGGCAATCTTTTCTACTGCGACTCGACGACCGATATGGATACAATGGAATATTCGGTAAACGTGGAATATAAGCAGCCCCAGCCTCCCCAGACGCTTTTCAGACGGACTAAAAAGAAATGGACCGAACGCAAAAACAAGATCGTCAGGGATTTCAACGCCTTCAACCTGTTTTTATACAGAGGCTTTTTCAGGCTGTTTACAAAGTTTGCAAAGAAAAAGGGCAATATAATCCTGTTTGCTTCCGGCTCGAGAGCTGAGATAGGAGGAAACGAAAAGGTCATCTACGACAGAATGATCGAGCGTGGTCTTGATAAAAAGTATAAGTTCCGCTTTGATTTCAAGGAAAGCATAAATATCAAGCGCAGCAGCCTTAAAATGCTGAGATTCACATGGTATCTTGCAACCTCTGATATAATCATTATAGACGACTATTATCCTGAGATATACAAGGTGGATTATCCGCCCAACGTCAAGATCCTCCAGGTGTGGCACGCCTGCGGAGCTTTTAAGTCTCTTGGCTTTGAAAGACTGGGAAAGCCGGGCGCTCCGCCGTTTAACACAAGGGTCCACAAATGCTACACCCACGTTCCCGTAAGCTCCTATCACTCGGCAAAGCACCACGCCGAGGGCTTCGGAATAGACGAAAGCAAGTTTTATCCCGTCGGTATCCCCAGAACGGATATCTTTTTTGACGAGGAATACAAAAAGAATACCCGTCTGATGATGCTGGAGGAATTTCCCGCCTGCAAAAACGCGTCTAAGGTTTATCTTTACGCTCCGACCTTCAGAGGCGAAAATGCCGAAAACGCATATTTCCCCTTTGACCGGTTTGACCTTAACGTATGGGGAGAATTTCTGCGGCAGACAAATTCGGTTCTTATTATAAAGCTTCACCCCTTCGTTACAAGGCGGGTCGAGATACCGCCGGAGTATTCCGATATTATCATAGACGCGTCGGATTACCGCGAGGTAAACGACATACTGTTTATCGTAGACGTGCTTATAACCGATTACTCGTCTATTATATACGAAATGTCGCTGCTTAAAAAGCCTATGCTCTTTTTCGCGTTCGACCGTAAATACTATGAAGCGACCAGAGATTTCTATGAGCCCTACGAGGAGCTTGTTCCGGGAAAGATCGTCCATTCCTTTGACGAGCTGATGGAGGCGCTTAAAAATCAGGACTATCAGTTCCACAAGATGGACAGCTTTATAAAGAAAAATTTCACCTATACAGACGGAAAAGCCACCGACAGAGTGATCGACCAGCTGATCATGGGACTTCCGCCTGCTGACAGCGGTACAGGAAAGGATTGATTTGTATGGATTCACCGCAGAAGGGAATGATCTCAGTTTCAATGATGTGCGTAAGCATCGACCAGACCCTGGATTATCTTGCGGCTTTTGAGAAAAACGGCGTAGAGCTTCTTCACATAGACGTTATGGACGGAGATTTTGTGCCTAATATCACGCTGGGCACCGATTATGTCAGACAGCTGAGAAAACTTACGAAAATACCCTTTGATTTTCACTTCATGGTTACCGAGCCGGAGGAAAAAATGAAATGGTACGATATACAGGAAAACGACTATGTCGCGGTGCATTACGAATCCACAAGGCACATCGACAAATGTATGCAGTATATCAGAAGTCTGGGAGCAAAGCCTATTCTCGCGCTTAATCCGGGAACTCCCATATGCGTGATCGAGGAGGTTCTGGATTATCTGGACGGCGTTCTTGTCATGAGCGTTAATCCCGGCTTTGCGGGACAGAAGCTTATTCCCGGCACCCTTGAAAAAGTAAAAAGGGTAAGAAGCTTTCTTGACGAAAGAGACAGACAGGACGTTATCATCGAATCGGACGGAAATATGTCGAACGAAAACGTCCGGCTGGCCTACAGGGCAGGCTCGCGTATTTTCGTAGCGGGAACCTCAAGCATAGTAAAGCCCTCTCTTGACGGCGTGGACGAAAGGATCGCCGAAAAGAGAAAACATATGACGCTATAAAACTACAGCATTGCCGCAGACGCTTTTGCCCTGCGGCATTTTTCATTATCAGGCATTAAATACTTCACCCCTTCACTTACAGGCACAAAAGGGGCGGAGGTTGCACGCAAACGTGCAACTTTGCTTAAAAAAATTATGCTTGATCCCAAAATTCGTATTTCTGTACAAAAATCCAATGGAACATTTGTGCAAAGCGACGGCAATTTTTTTGTTTTTAAACCGCCCCGTATATTTCGGCGCAAAAAGCAAATAATATTGTCAGCGTGAATAAGCTTATAAAATTACGGATTGGAGGATTGTCCTCGCAGCTACGCTTCACGTCTGCTAAAGGCTGCGCAGGACGGAAATAATGGATATAAAGTTAAGCAAATCTCAGTATTCCCAAATGTACAAGAAAGCTTCAGAGGGAACCAAGTGGTATCTGACCATACCTAAAGCGTTCGTCATTGGCGGACTTATCTGCGTGCTGGGAGAAGCTTTGCTGAATATGTACTCTTCCTACGGACTTTCCGAAAAAAACGCGGGAACGGCGACCTCGATAACTTTGATTCTTATTTCCGCGGTCCTTACCGGCTTCGGACTTTATGATAAAATTGCCAAGCACGGCGGAGCGGGAACTTTGGTGCCGATCACCGGCTTTGCCAACTCGGTAGTCGCTCCGGCTATAGAATTTAAGACCGAAGGGCTTGTGCTCGGTCTGGGTGCAAAGATATTTATTATCTCCGGCCCGGTGATCCTGTACGGAACGCTGGCAAGCGTCATCTACGGACTTATTTACTATCTTTTCTTCAGGTAACTACAGCTTCCGTTCAGAGGTCTCAGAATCCGCTTACGAAATAAAGCATAAAAAATCCCCGTCCCTGCGGGGAAAATACATATAAACTTATTTATGTGCAAAGAAAAAACTGCCGCTTGCAAACTGCGACGATTTATGTTATTATAAATACAGCGCTCTGTCTGTTTATCATAAGAACAGCAGAGCGGCAGATTCTGATAAAAGGCGGTTATTTCAAATGCTTAAAAATCTGCTTTCAAAAGAAGAATGCGCCGAATGCCGGATATGCTGTTCGTTTGACAGCTACGATCTGTGGGAAACTCCGGTTATCACCAGAAGCAAGGCAAGCCAGATACTTCAGGATTACAAGCCGGAGCAGGAGTTTGTCAAGCAAGGCGGGCATTTCCTTTTAAAAATGGAAAAGGAGCCCGACGCCGATCTCTACTACTGCTCGCTGCTGGATCATTCCAAGGGCTGCATAATGGGAAACGAAAAGCCCTTCGACTGCAGGATCTGGCCGTTCAGGATAATGTCGCTTGACGGGACTAATGTTATTACCCTCTCTCCGGTCTGTCCGATAGTAAAGACCCGTCCGCTGGATAAAATAATGAAGGTATGCTCCGAAATAAGCGGCGAGATATTTGAGGAGGCAAAAAAGCACCCCGAATACGTCAAGCCCTACTTAAAGGGCTATCCTATCATCGCCGTAGAGCGCGACGCTTAATTTGCGTTTAAAACAGCTGAATATAAAACGACAGGGAACGGCGTTTGAGCTGTTCCCTGTCGTTTTCAGCTTAACCGGCATAGCTTCGCCGAGCCTGCCGAAGCAAAATATTATCCGTACTGTTACCGCTAGATCTTAGCGTTGGCGAGCATAAGCTTTATCCGGTTTTCCTGATTTACCTTAGTCGCGCCCGGGTCGTAGTCGATAGCTACTATATTGGCGTCAGGATACGCCTCCTTTATCACTCTCGACATACCCTTTGCCACAATGTGATTGGGCAGGCATCCGAAAGGCTGGGCGCATATGATATTTTTTGTGCCCGTTTCCGCCAGCGCAGCCATTTCCGCTGTAATAAGCCAGCCCTCGCCCATCTTCACACCCTGATGAATGTACTTGTCGGCGCATTTTCTCAGGTGCTCAAAATCATGAGGCGGCTGGAAAACCCCGTGCTCCTCAATGACCTTTATCTGCTGACGCTGGAATTTATACAGAACCTTATAGCCTATGCCGTACATAAGCGTGCGGCTTGTTTTTTTATCATAAAGATCCGCGTCGTTTATCAGATCCGAAGCGCAGTAAAGAATAAAATCAAGCAGCCCCGGCACATTAGGCTCGCAGCCCTCCGACAGCAGAAATTCGTTCAGATGATTGTTCGCCAGCGGCGAATATTTAACATATATTTCCCCTACCACGCCTACTCTGGGCTTTTTCTCCTTTGAACGGGGAATCGCCGCAAATTCTTTCAGCATCGCCTTGTAGATCGGCTTGGGAGAAAGATAATCGTTGGTTTCCATAAGCTTTCCGAGCCGGTGCTGCCACCTTGCCAGAAGCTGGTCGGTTATATTGGGCGTAAGCTCATAGGGCTTGCACTGGTTATACAGCAGCATGAGCATATCGCCGTACATAACGGCGTATACCAGCCTGAGCGCTATTGCCGGAGTCATCGGAAACGCCGGATTTTTTTCAAGTCCGCTGAAATTCAGGGATATAACCGGAACCTGCGGAAACTGAGCCGCTACCGCCTTTCTTATAAGGTGAATGTAATTTGAAGCTCTGCAGCCTCCTCCCGTCTGGGACATAAGCAGAGCAGTTTTGTTCACGTCGTATTTTCCGCTTTTAAGAGCGTCCATAAACTGCCCGATAACCAGAAGGGCAGGATAGCAGGCGTCGTTATGGGTGTTTTTCAGTCCCTCGTCTATAACGTTTCTCGAGGTGTTCTGCAGCAGCTCCATGTGATAGCCGTATTTTTCATATATTTTTATTATAAGCTTAAAATGTATCGGAAGCATATCGGGGATCAGTATCGTGTAATCCTTTTTCATATCCTCGGTGAATACCGTTTTATATACGCGCTCCGAGCCCATTTTAGCTGTTTTTTCCTCGCTCACTTCGCGTTCTCCTCCTTTTCCTCCAGAGCGGCGGCCAGCGAACGGAGTCTGATCTTCGCCGCGCCGAGATTTGTTATCTCGTCTATTTTCAGCTGAGTGTACAGCTTTCCTTTTTCCTCGAGAATAGCTCTTACCTCGTCGGCAGTAACGGCGTCGATTCCGCAGCCGAAGGATACAAGCTGAACAAGCTGCATATCATCGTTCTGACAAACGTACTGAGCCGCCCTGTAAAGCCTTGAATGGTATGTCCACTGGTTAAGCACGTCAAGCGGGGGACAGTCAACCAGTCCCGCCACGCTGTCCTCCGTAACGACCGCGAAGCCAAGAGAGCCTATAAGCTTATGTATTCCATGATTTATCTCCGGGTCGATATGATAGGGACGTCCCGCGAGAACGATTATCTTCTGACCGTTCCTTCTCGCCTGAGCGATTATCTCCTGAGCCTTTCTCTCAATATGGCGGCGGTGTCTTATCTGCTCGGAATAAGCCCTGTTAAGCACCGAAGCGACCTGCTTGGCAGTGATCCTGTAGCCTGCAAGCGACGCCGCGACTACCTTTGCAACGTGCTTTTTGATATTTATATCCAAATACGGAGCGATGAAGTTGCCGCTGTTAAGCTCGGGAATATTAGCTTTTAAAAGCTCCGGGTAATAAGCGACCACAGGACAGTTGTAGTGATTATCCGACTGCCCCTCGTCAACGTTATAGCTCATGCAGGGATAGAATATGAAGTCCACGCCCTTGTCAAGCAGGCTCTGAATATGACCGTGACATATCTTTGCAGGATAGCATACGGTATCCGAGGGAATGGTCTGCTGTCCCTTGTAATAGGTATCTCTTGTGGATTCCTCCGAGAACACTACCTCGAAGCCCAGCTCGGTAAGAAGGGTATGGAAAAACGGCATAAGATCGTAAAATTCCAGCGCCAGCGGGATACCCGCTCTTGCTATGGGCTTAGCCGGCTTTTTCTTCTCAAAATCCAGAATACGGTTATATTTGTATTCTACCATATTTTCAATACGGTTTTCCAGCTTTATTCCCGCTCCCTTTTCGCAGCGGTTTCCGGAAATAAACCTGTGGCCGTCGTTGAATTTTATTACGGTCAGACTGCAGTGAGCGGTACAGCCTCTGCACTGAGTCGCCATTGAGTTGTAGGCAAACTCCGTAAGCTGCCTCCTGTTCAGCAGACCTGAGGGCTTTGTGCCGCTCTTTGATTTTTCCATCGCGAAGAGAGCGCAGCCCAGCGCTCCCATAAGCCCGGCTATAGCCGGACGGATAACGTTCCTGCCAAGCTCCGTTTCAAAGGAACGCAGAACCGCGTCGTTAAGAAAGGTTCCTCCCTGAACGACTATGTTCTTTCCCAGCTCCTCCACCGACTTGGCTCTTATTACCTTGTAAATAGCGTTTTTGATTATAGACGAGGAAAGCCCCGCGGAAATATCCTCAACGCTCGCTCCGTCCTTCTGAGCCTGCTTTACGGAGGAATTCATAAACACCGTACATCTTGAGCCAAGCTCCACAGGCGCCTTTGCAAAAAGCCCCAGCCTTGCGAACTCCGATATTTCATAGCCCATCGCCTGAGCAAAGGTCTGTATGAACGAGCCGCAGCCGGAAGAGCAGGCCTCGTTCAGCATAATGCTGTCGATAGCGTTGTTTTTTATCTTGAAGCATTTGATATCCTGTCCGCCTATATCTATGATAAAATCGACGTCGGGGCAGAAATACGCCGCCGCCTTGTAATGAGCCACGGTTTCAACAATACCGTAATCAACTCCCAGACCCGCTTTTATCAGATCCTCCCCGTAGCCGGTTACCGCCGAGGACCTGATATTAAGTCCGTCGGTGCATATGGAATATATCTCCTCCAGCTTGGCGGCGATAACGTCAAGAGGCTGACCCTTGTTTGAGCCGTAATACTGGTACAGAAGCTTTCCCTCAGGAGTTATAAGCACAAGCTTCGTAGTGGTCGAGCCGGCGTCTATTCCCAGATAGGCGTCGCCCCTGTAGGTCTTTATATCCTCATATTTAAGGTCGGACTGCTTATGCCTTTCAACAAATCTTCTGTAATCCTCCTGCGACTCAAACAGAGGCTTTCCGGTTACGATCGAATCCTTTGCCTTTGCGTTCAGTATCTTATCAAGCGCCTCGTCTATAGTCATCTCCTCGCCCATTTGCTGAGCGTGGAGCGCCGAGCCGTACGCCATAAAGCAGGGTGCAAGCTCAGGGAAAACCGCATTGTCCTCGTCTAACCCAAGAGTGTCCACAAACGCCTTTCTGAGTCCGCTGAGGAAGGAAAGAGGTCCTCCGAGGAAAAGCACCTTACCCGCGATTTTTCTGCCCTGCGCCAGTCCTGAAACCGTCTGATCAACTACCGCCTGAAAAATAGAAGCGGCAATATCCTCTTTTTTTGCTCCCTGATTGAGCAGCGGCTGAATATCTGATTTTGCAAAAACGCCGCAGCGCGAAGCAATAGGATATATCTTTTCAGCATGGAGCGAAAGCTCGTTCAGCTCGTCCGGAGCAACGCCCAAAAGCCCCGCCATCTGGTCGATAAAGGCTCCGGTTCCTCCGGCGCAGGAGCCGTTCATTCGCTGCTCGACTCCGCCGGTAAGGAAGATTATCTTCGCGTCCTCTCCGCCCAGCTCGACAACCACGTCGGCGTCGGGATAAGCCTTGTTTACCGCTGTAAAGGCAGAGAATACCTCCTGAACAAAGGTTATTCCGCAGGCTTCGGCGATTCCCAGCCCCGCCGAGCCTGTAATGGCGATTTTAAACGTTTCCGCCGGATAAAGCTCTCTTATCAGCCTGAGCTGTTCTCCCACCGTTTCGCGGACCTTTGAAAAATGTCTTTCATATTTATTGTAAACAATGTTATCTCCGTCAAGAATAACGGTCTTGACTGTCGTAGAGCCTACATCTATACCAAGGCTGTAAATTTTATTCATCAGCATTACCTCTTTGCTATATGTATTTCGTATACTTTTATATTATATCATAAACTTTGCAAAAATCAAATACTTTTTCCCGTCTCGGCAAAACTTTAAGACATTATACAAAAATCAATTATTATTAATTCGCAAATTATGCAGATCAAAGCAGGATAAAATAGAAAGGATTTACAACCTGCCGCGGAACATTGCTTCCGGCAAAACGCAAAAGCGTTTGATCCTGATCTGATATAACATATATACAAACCGGACGTCCGAAAATTGTTCAGTATATATAAATTGGAATGTCATGGCTTAAAGATTTTCCGCATATCCCTTGACTTTAACAGGGAAAAGTAATATAATAATAATGTTAATTTATTTTTAATTTCATGGAGGGTATTATAATGGGTAGAGTTTATAATTTTAGCGCCGGCCCCGCCGTGCTTCCCGAGGAGGTTCTTAAAGAGGCTGCCGAGGAAATGATGGATTACAAGGGCACAGGAATGAGCGTTATGGAGATGAGCCACCGTTCAAAGGCGTTTGACGACATCATCAAGGGCGCCGAAAAGGATCTCCGCGAGCTTATGAATATTCCCGACAACTACAAGGTTCTTTTCCTTCAGGGAGGAGCTTCTCAGCAGTTTGCGGCGGTTCCTATGAACCTTATGAAGAATAAGAAAGCGGCTTACATAATTACAGGACAGTGGGCGAAGAAAGCCTATCAGGAGGCTCAGAGATACGGCGAAGCCGTTGCGGTCGCTTCATCAGCCGACAAGACCTTCTCCTATATCCCCGACTGCTCTGATCTGGATATTCCTGAGGACGCGGACTATGTGTATATCTGTGAAAACAACACTATCTACGGCACAAAGTTCAAGGAGCTGCCTGACACCAAGGGCAAGACGCTTGTGGCGGACGTTTCCTCCTGCTTCCTTTCCGAGCCTGTCGACGTAACCAAGTACGGCGTTATCTACGGCGGCGTTCAGAAGAATATCGGCCCTGCCGGCGTTGTGATCGCAATTATCCGCGAGGATCTTATCAGCGACGACGTTCTGGAGGGTACTCCTACCATGCTGAAATGGAAAACTCAGGCAGACGCCGATTCCCTTTATAACACCCCTCCCTGCTACGGAATCTACATCTGCGGCAAGGTATTCAAATGGATCAAGAAAATGGGCGGCCTTGAGGCTATGAAGGCTCATAACGAAAAGAAAGCCAAGATACTTTATGACTTCCTCGATCAGAGCAAGCTGTTCAAGGGCACTGTTGAGCCTAAGGACAGATCGCTTATGAACGTTCCTTTTGTAACCGGAAACGAAGAGCTTGACAAGAAATTCGTTGCAGAGGCAAAGGCGGCGGGCTTTGAAAACCTCAAGGGTCACAGAACCGTAGGCGGAATGAGAGCTTCCATCTACAACGCTATGCCTATCGAGGGCGTTGAGAAGCTTGTTGAGTTCATGAAGAAGTTTGAAGCGGAAAACGCTTAATTAAAGAACGAGCGGCGACGTTTATGAGACCGGATTTTCAGCTCAGCGACGAATATAAAAAAGAATAGCCCGGCAAAATACGCATTAAAGCTGCCGCGGTATGCTTTGCGCTCGCAGTCGCCGGACTGCTGATTGTCAGGATAATTTCATAGCGATCATTAACCGCTTATCACATTTTTTGGGAAGAGGTAATTACAATGTACGAAATTAAAACCTTAAATAAAATCGCCGCCTGCGGAACAGATATTTTCGACAAGGCAAAATACTCCGTAAGCGACAACGCGGAAAACCCTACGGCTATTATGGTTCGTTCCGCAAAAATGCACGATATGGAAATGCCCTCTGAGCTTCTTGCTATCGCGAGAGCCGGAGCGGGAGTAAACAATATTCCCGTAGACAAGTGCGCGGAGCAGGGAATCGTTGTTTTCAATACTCCCGGCGCCAACGCTAACGCGGTTAAGGAAATCGCGCTTTGCGGTCTGCTTATGGCTTCAAGAAAGATACCCGAGGCAATGCAGTGGGCGCAGAGCCTTAAGGGCAGCGGAGCAGAGGTCGGAAAGCTGGTGGAAAAAGGAAAGAGCAATTTTGCCGGCTGTGAAATAATGGGCAAGACTCTGGGTCTTATCGGCCTGGGAGCGATCGGCGGAAAGCTTGCAAACATCGCTATATCACTGGGTATGAACGTTATAGGCTACGACCCGTTCCTTTCAGTAGGCGCGGCTCTCAGCCTTAAGCCGCAGGTAAAGGTAACCGCCAATATCAACGATATTTACGCCTGCGCCGATTATATTTCCCTGCACCTTCCCTACAACGCGGAAACAAAGGATACCATTAATAAGGAAACTATCGCGCTTTGCAAGGACGGAGTAAAGCTTCTTAACTTCGCAAGGGGCGAGCTTGTAAATTCCGCCGACATCATTGAAGCTGTCGGAAGCGGCAAGGTTTCAAGATATGTCGTTGATTTCCCCTGCGACGAGATTCTCGGCGTGGAAAATATCGTAGCTATCCCTCATCTGGGCGCGTCCACCGAGGAATCAGAGGACAACTGCGCTGTAATGGCGGCAAACGAGCTTATAGACTACATTGAGCGCGGAGCTATCAGAAATTCCGTAAACTTCCCCAACGCGGAGCTTGCCAAGACCGGCGACGCTCTCGTATGCGTGCTTCACAAAAATACTCCGGCAATCATTTCACAGGTGACCGCCGCGGTTTCAGATAAGGGCGCAAATATTGAAAATCTTGTCAACAAGTCCAAGAAGGATTGGGCTTATACGATGTTGGACGTAAACGGCGAGGTCGATGTCGAGGCTATCAATGCCGTTGAGGGCGTCGTTAAGGTAAGAGTTCTTTAATTCATACGTCGTAAAAGGGCTGTTCCGCAGCAGATAAAGCTTTGCGGAACAGCCTCTTTTCAATGATAACAGGAGAAATTGACTATGAGCGAAGTTATGTCTGCCGTTTTATTTCTGGGATTGCCGATGTGCCTTTCCTATTTTGTCTACAGGCTTATTGACCGAAGCGGAAAAATAGTCAGAAAGCTTACGGAAAATTGTCCTTTTATCGAAAGACATAAGTTTCTTGTCCAGATAGGCGGAATGGCAGGCTTTGTGCTTGTTTTCGGCATTATTTCCATACTTGCCGGAATACCCAAGGAGGTCTTTTACGCTGTCTCCGGACTTGCTGTAGGGCTTATAAACGGTATTTCCGCCGCGATGATGTACAGCGAATAGTGTGTTTTATTATAATAAATAACCAAGCGGCTGCCTTAATACGGCGGCCGCTTTTGCTTTGATACATATGCCGTTTATTTTATCCGTAAATCTCCTCCGCGCTCTTTCTGTCCGCGTCGTTTATCATCAGGTCGGGGCTTACTATATAGCAGGGCTCTCCGTCCCGTATGAAAACGCCTTTCAGATAACGGGTATAGGCTTCCTTTGAAATAGGAACACAGGGCTGTATATCTTCGGCGGAAACGTCTGTCATTACGGAAATCGTATCGGTAAGTATCCCTATCTCAAACCTTCCGCCGCTCTCCCCGTTGGCATAGGCTATTATTATACAGCTTCTGTCGGTTATCTCCCCCTCGGGAAAACCGAACCTCAGCCGCGAATCTATTACCGGAACGGTCTTTCCGTCCGTCATGCACGCTCCCGCAAAATAATAGGGAAACTCGGGTATTTTATACAGTCCGCCTGCAACGATTATGGACTTTATATACTCAAACGCAACTGCGAATTTTCTTCCTCCGGATAAAAACAGAAGATATTTTCCCGCACCGCTGATATTTTCCAAAACAGTCCCGCCTCCTTTAAGCGTTCAGCCTTAAATTTATCTCAGCGGCAATATCCTCCGGCGCCGCCTGCTTATCGACCGCGCCCAGCTCGAAAGCCGCTTTCGGCATTCCGTATACAACGCAGGAATCCCTGCTCTGACCAATATTATACGCTCCGGCGTCCTTCATAAGCTTCAGTCCCTTTGCGCCGTCGCTTCCCATTCCCGTCAGAATAACTCCTACGGCGTTCCTTCCGGCGCAGTGAGCCACCGATTCAAACAAAACGTCCGCCGAAGGGCAATGCCCCGAAACTCTTGAGCCTTTGTCGCAGGAAACGAAATATCCCTTTTCATCTCTGAAAACTCTCATATGCCTGTTTCCCTGCGCGATCACAACCATACCCGTTTCAAGATAAAGACCGTGGCTGGCTTCCGTTACAGTCAGGCTGGTTTCACCGTTGAGCCATTTGGCATACATCCCGGTATAGCCCTCCGGCATATGAAGCACCACGGCTACGGGAGGCGGCGACGAGCCAAGACCCCTGAGCAATTCCGGCAGGACCTCGGTGCTTCCGGTAGAGCCTGCAACGGCAATTATTCTCCGGTCAGGCACAGCGTTTTCCGTTCTGAGAGTAAAGTATTTTCCATTGCATTTAACGCATTTTAAATTAAGAGCAAGCTTCAGCGACTGCTTCAGCTGAGCTTTGAAGCTTTCATACGATCCGCCGCCTACGGGCTTGACGATAAAATCAGCAGCTCCGGCTTCAAACGCCGCTGCAGCGTACTCGCTTGTGCCGGAGCAGACGATTACCGGAACCGCATACTGAGGAATAAGCTGTTCAAGAAAATGCAGACCGTTCATTCTTGGCATTTCAATGTCAAGTATGATAAGGTCCGGCTTCAGCTTCTCGATTTTATCTCTGGCGTCGTAGGCGCTGCCCGCCGACGCACAGCTACAGAAGCCCTCCGCGGAATCGACTATTTCTCCGGCGATCCGGCAGAAAAGCTGGGAATCGTCCGCAATGAGAACCTTTTTATCCGCCATTTTCTTTTCCCTCCCCCGCTGAAAGCTTTCTGTATACCGCCGGCTCCTCCATTGCGTAAAGCTCCTTTTCCGCGCATATCTCCGAATGTCCGATATAGAGGTAACCGCCGTCGTTTGTAGCGTCGTAAAAACGATTTATCAGCCTTGCCCGCGTAGGCTCGTCAAAATATATCATTACGTTCCTGCATATGATCAGATCAAATTTACGCTTGAAATTGATCTCGTCCATAAGATTATGGTATCTGAAAATAACGTCCCGGCGCAAACCGTCCCTGACCTGATAGGTCCCGTTTGCAAGGCGGATAAAATATTTATCTATCCATGCACCCGGCAGGGCTTTAAGCGATTCCTCAAGATAGATTCCGTTCTTTGCAGATCTCAGGGCCTTAAAGGAAATATCCGTCGCAAGTATCCTGGTATCCCAGAGATATTTCGACCCGCCGAAAAATTCGTCCGCGCACATAGCAAAGTTATAAGGCTCGTTTCCGAAGGAACAGCCGGCGCTCCAGATGGAAAGCTCCCTGCCTCCTCTTCTCCTGACGGCTCCGCTCAGAAAAACCTCGCTGAAATGCCTGAAATGCTCTTTTTCCCTCATAAAATATGTATAATTAGTAGTCAGACGGTTGATGACGTTCGCCATCTCATTGCCCGTTCGGTCCCGGTATACTGCGTCAAGATATTCCGAAAAATTGCTGTAGCCGCTGTCAAGCACATAATTGGTCAGACGGCTTTCAACAAGAAATTTCTTTTCATACAGATCAAGCCCGTATTTCGCCTTGATAAATCCGGCAAGACGCATGAAATCGCCGTCGCTCAGCTTCATTGACACCAAGACCCTCCCTCTTTTTTAAAACGCTCCTCCGGCGCACCCGCGTTATTCCTTTTCCGCAAGGCTTACGCAGTCGATAAGCTGTATCCGCTCGTTATCCCAGTCAACATAGCCGCTTACAAACGAATCGCCCACAGGCGACCTAGCAAAACGCTCCTCCGGATAAACCACAGCGTCGCCGGCGCTCTCCACAATTACTCCGTAGCCCGACCCGTTGGCCTCTACTACGATAATACAGCTTTTTTCATTATACGCTCCGGCTGAAAGTCCCAGGCGTTTATTGAAATCCATCACCGGGATAACCTTTCCCCTCAGGTTTATGACCCCTTGGATATATCCGCCTGCAAGAGGAATACGGGTTATATGAGGTATTTCAATAATATCCCTGACAGACATTATGTCAAACGCGTATTTTCCTCCGCCGCTGTAAAAGGTCAGCATACGGCGGCTTCCGGCGCTGTCATTCATCTGCGTATACCTCCTCGCTTCCGTTATCGCCCGACGGCGTTATGCCATGAGCCTTAAATATTTCGTTTACTCCGGCAATAAACAGTATGCTTCCGTCCGCCAGTACCGAGCAGCCGATAAGACCCTTTTCTTTGAGATTAAATCTTGAAAGCAGGGGCGAAAAAGGCTTTACCACCACCTGCTGGTCGGAGGTAAGCTCGTCCGCAAACAGAACCGCTTCTCTTCCTTCCTCCGCGCAGTAGAGCATTATGCCCTGAGTCAGCTCCTGTTTCGCGCTTCCAAGTCCGAATACCTCGGAAAGCCTCAGCACCCTCAGGCATTTTTCCCTGAACATAACCAGCTCGGTTCCTCCCGGATCTGTCACAAGCTGCTCCGGACGCGCCCTGAACACTTCTCCTACGGAGGATATCGGAACCGCGAAGCCCTCTCCTCCCGCGACAACGCCCAGTACGTCGATTATCGAAAGCGACAGCGGTATTCTTATGACAAACTCAGAGCCTGCTCCCGGTTCCGAGCTTACGCTGAGCTTTCCGCCTACCTTTTCAATATTGCGGCGTACAACGTCCATTCCCACTCCTCTGCCGGAAAACTCGGTCACTTCCTCGTTTGTGGAAAACCCGGCTTTCATTATAAAGTCAAAGCATTCGCTTTCGGTATACTCGCTTTCCGGCTTGGTCAGCAGACCGTTTCTTTTCGCCTTTGCCAGCAGCCTTTTCGGATCCATTCCGCTTCCGTTGTCGGAACATTTTATCACAACCTCGGAGCTTTCATAGCCTGCCGAAAGCACGACCCTCGCCGGCTCGGTCTTTCCCTGCTCCTTGCGCTGACTGTCGGTTTCTATTCCGTGATCCAAGGCGTTTCTTACTATGTGCATCAGCGGATCGCCCAGAATATCTATTACCGACTTGTCCACCTCGGTATCAGCTCCCTGAAAGACAAGCTCAGCGTTTTTACCCAGCTTTTTATTCATATCCCTGACAATCCTGCTCATCTTTGAGAAAACCGAGGAAACCGGAACCATTCTTATAGACATTACCACGTCCTGAAGCTCGTCTGTAAGCTTTTTCAGCTCTCTCGAAGATTTTTTGAACCTGTCAAGCCTGACGCCGGATTTTTTCAGATCCGGGCTGGACGTTACCGCCGATTCCGCTATGACTATCTCGCTTACCAGCTCAAGCAGTCTGTCCAGCTTTTCAAGCCGCACCGATATGATACTGCTCTGCGCGCCCATTTTATCGGTATGAACGGCAGGCGGTTCTCCAGGCAAAGACGACCGGCTGCCTGAATCGGATCTCTCTGCAACGCCGTCTTCGTCATCTCTCCCGGGACGCTTCACCTCCTCGGCGGAAACCACGTCTATACCGTTCTTTAATGTATCCAAAGCCTTTCCGGCGTCGTCCGTCAAAAGCTTTATATACAGCCCGCTGTGCAGAATCTCGTCTCCCGCCGAATCGCCGTCCAGATCGTCAGGTATTGTGGATAACACCCGGGCACAGCCGCCAAGCGCCTTTAAAAGCACCATGCTCCTTATCGCGGGCATAAAACAGCCGTCCTTGTAAACCACCCTAAAGGTTTTTATATCGCTGCTTTCCCCCTCGGGAAAAAGCTCCGTTTCCGATAACGTATGCCCTCCGTCCGAAGCGTTTTCCGTATGCTTCAGCTTTTCGGCAAAGGAACGTATAACCGCTGCCAGCTTTGAAAAATCAGTAAGCTCCGCAGCTTCGTCCGCAAGCGTTTCAGTTTCGTTTTTAAGGCAGTCGCAGCTCTCAAAAAGCAGCTCGTAAAGCTCCGCCTTGTCGTAGCTTACGGACGGGTCCTCCCGTATAACGGAAAACAGATCCTCGACGGCGTGCGCCAAAGCAGACATATTGCTCAGCCCCATCATGGCGGCAGAGCCTTTTACGGTATGCATTATCCGGAATATCTCATTGACGTCGTCTCCCGAGATACCGCTTTTTTCAGTACGCATAAGTATTTCGTCAAGGCTTTCCAGGAGCCCGTCCGTTTCAAAAACAAACGTGTCCAGCAGCGGCAGCATACCGGCGTCGATTTTAGCCATACCTTTCCCTCCTTCCGTATCAAACAAGCCCGCCGTACGGCAAGCCTCAGGGCTGAAAGCCTGTCCTGAATGTACGGATTTATATTTTCTGAATCTCCATAAGATAGCCCTCCCGTATGCAGATATCTATAACCTTGTCGTAGGGCAGGCTTTTGACCTTATGGTACTTTGTTTTCTCCGCGTTTGTGTATACCTTTAACGTACAGGTCCCGTTTTTTCTCTGAAAAATATTCCTCGACACCGATATCTTACTGATATTCTTCTTGGGAATAACTATCTTGTGAAACTGATACATAGGACAGTAAACAAGCGTGCAGTACCCGTTTTTAAAGCCCATGCGGGTGGAAAACGCCGCGTTTATCTGAACTATCAGCAGCCATACGAACGGAATGACCGCAAGAACCATTATGATATTTATTTCTTCATGCCACTTGCTTAATATAAGCTTTGCCGCCGTTCCCGCCGCCGGAGGAATGAAGCACAGCATCGCGGGGATCAGCATAAACCTCATCAGGTCATGCCTGCCCGTGGATATTTCTGTTTTCGGCTTGGGAACCGACGGCTCAAGGATTTTAAGAGAAGCCCACATCTCCCTGTCTGTGGTTATAGGAATAAGGGCGGAAAATTCCCGTCTTTTCTTGCCGTAGCCTGTGCAGTAAAGCGTAACGGAGCTTATTTTGAAAATTTTCATCAGCAGCGTCTGCTGAAAATCAAGGAAGTTTATCTTTTCACGGTTGATAACGTGCTTTCTTTTCGTAGCTATACCGCTCTGGACAATAAGCTGAGAGCCGCATCGGGTGGCGGTAAAGCTCCAGTGCCGCATAAGATTCGCGGTAAATGAAATCATCCAGCCTCCCAGTACAATCCCGCCCAGCACCAGCACCGCCTTTGGAATGGTGCTTGAAAGCCGGAGGAAATGGCTGTCTATTTTTATTATCTCACCGTTTACCCTGCGGATAAACTGCTCCTCCATCTTTCTGCCCAGCTCGTTGCCCGCAAACCTGTAGACCTCGAACATAAACGTTCCAAACAGGATCATTCCCGAAAGGGTAGAGGAAAACAGCAGAGAAAAAACAAGAAGATAGGTTTTTTTCGGCGATACCGAAAATTTAGGCAGCTTTTTTCCCTGTCTTGTAACTACCTCATAGATCTCTCCCACGCACTTTTCCGAAAGCACCAGCTTTATATCGGTTTTCGGTATCGAATCGGCATTGGTTTCAATAAACATGGTACAAGCGTTTACCGCGTTGTAGATATAGCCCTGCGTACATGAAAAGGTGGTTATCTCGCTGAAATACACCTTGGTAGTCAGGATACCGAACAGTCCGGTGTGAGCGATAATACCGTCCTCCTCGATCTCATAATAGATAAAGAGCCACCGTAAAACCGCAAACGCGAATATCGCGATTATAGTCAGGATATCAAGCCAGTTGGTTCTTATCCAGCTGTGAAAATCAAACCTTTCCGCCACAAGATACTTAGTTACGGGTATAAGCAGCAGCCATATATTCTTTGACGTGTAATTTATAATTTTTATCGGATGCTGACGTCGTCTTAAAAACGATCTGAGCCGGCTCTTTTTTTCCTTTGCGGCAGCCCGAACCGCCTGAGGTCCATTCAAATCAGCGCCTTCCTTTCTCTTCGCCGATAAACGCCGCGGCGGTCACATAATCAGCTTAAAATGCAGTATTTAAACGCAGCGCCGCGGCAAACAGCTTTATTCAGTCTTATCCTAAACCTTCCTGCTTCTTATAATATCATTTATATACCTGGTCGCCTCCAGACAGTCGTCCTTTCTCATAAACGCGAGGAGAATTTTTGAACCTAGCGCGTTTATTATTATAAAATTCAGTCCGGTAAACCTGCTGAGCGGCGTTATTACAGTCGTTACAGACTTGACCGAATCCATCGGCATAAATTCGCTGGTAAGGGTAAACATTCCGCTGTACTGCACTATCTCGTCATGAGAAATGCTTATCATGGAATGTCTGAAATACATGGGTATCATTACGCAGGAGAAAAAAGCGTGCACTATCCAATATGCCGCTGCCACATATATATCATATTCGCCTATAAGCGGAATAAGCAGAAAGATAGCCGCTGTTACCGCGACAAGAACAAAGGTAAGCAGGATATAGATAGACGCTGCCGCTCTCTTCGCTGGCTTGTATTTATACATATATATCAGTGTTCACGTCGGTGAGCGTTTGTCACGTCGGCGAGCATATCCTCCTTTCGGCTTACTTTAACTCGGAGCAAAGCCCGATGTAAGCATGCTTAACATCGGCTGCGACGAGGAAACCTCACCGCAGGAGCTTTAGCTCCGCAGGAATTCAGCGAGGAATTATATCGCCCGCTGAACGACCGAATGAACTCCGCCGCCTTAGGAAGGCGGGGGACATCGGTGAATAGGTTATAAAAGCTGCCTGAGCTGTACCGGCAGCAGCGCGGGAAAAGCTTTTTGCTGTAATAAATCCCATAAGACAGGCATATCATTAACTGACAGTCTTTCATCAGGAAAGGAATCGTTTAGCAAATGGACAGAATAAGCCTGATATGCCACAAGCTTTCCTCTCTGATCTGGGGATATCCCGTGCTGATACTTATGCTCGCTTCGGGAATATATCTTTCCGTCAGAATGGGCTTTCCCCAGCTTCATCTCATAAAGATCCTCAGAAACACGATCGGAACACTCTTTAAAAAGTCCCCCGATCCTGCTTCCGCCGGTTCAAAAGGCGCTTTTTCACAGCTTCAGGGCTTTTCCACCGCCCTTGCCGCCACGGTAGGAACAGGCAGCATAGCCGGAGTCGGCACCGCCGTTGCCGCCGGAGGCCGGGGAGCGGTATTCTGGCTGTGGATCTCCGCCTTTTTCGGCATGGCTTTATCCTATACCGAAAATATTCTGGGCGTAAAATACTGCGCGGATTCAAAAACAAAGGGCGCGATGAGCTATATGGAAAAGGGTCTTGATTCCAAATGGCTTGCCGTAATTTTTGCCGTTTGCTGTACTCTCGCCTCTCTCGGAATGGGCTGCATGGCTCAAAGCAACTCCATTATATCGGTATGCAGCGGAAGCTTCTCCCTTTCAGTACCGCTTACCGCCGCCGCTGTCGTTATCCTTACCGCGTTTACCGTTTCCGGCGGCAGCCGTCTTGGCAGGGTCGCCGAACGGCTCGTTCCGCTGATGTCGCTGTTTTACATTGCAGGCTCATTAATAGTTATATGCAGAAACATCGCTCATCTTCCCTCCGCGTTGCAGGATATTTTCCGTGAAGCATTCAATTTCCGTTCGGCGGCGGGAGGCATTTCAGGCTTCCTTGTAAATTCCGCAGTTGTCGTCGGACTTAAAAGAGGCGCATTTTCAAACGAAGCGGGGCTTGGCTCTACCGTAGCCGTTCACAGCAGCTGCGAGATAAAGGATCCCGTAACTCAGGGAACATGGGGCATGGCTGAGGTCTTTATAGATACTATGGTCATCTGCACCCTTACCGCGCTGACCCTTTTCACCAGCGGTATAGACATAGCCGACGGAGGGGCGGACGTTATCTGCAAAGCCTTCGGAAGCGGTCTGGGCTCCTTCGGAGAAATATTTATAGGGATCTCCATAGCGCTTTTCGCCTTCGCTACCATAGTCGGCTGGTTTTTCATCGGACTTAAAGCATGGGAATACCTGTTGCCGAAAAAAACTAAGCTCTATAAAATAATTTTTCTGCTGTGCGCCTACGCGGGGGCCGTTACCTCCGTTTCACTGGTATGGGAAATATCCGATATTTTCAACGGACTAATGGCAATACCCAACCTGACCGCGCTGCTGCTGCTTTCAAACGAAGCGATAGCCCAGCACAAAAAGCGGAGTCTATAGCGCCGCGCCCGCGTGTCTTGTCACATGACAGCCAACGTTCACCGAAACGGGAAGTCCCGCGATATGCGTCGGGGCTTCTTCTATATTTACGGCAAGACAGGTCTGGGTTCCTCCGAAGCCCTGCGGTCCTATTCCGAGCCTGTTGATTTTTTCAAGCATTTTTTTCTCAAGCTCCGCGTAAAGGGGCTTGGGATTTCTTATGCTTACGCTCCTGCAAAGAGCTTTCTTGGCAAGATAAGCGCACTTTTCAAAATCTCCCCCGATACCCACGCCGATAACGATAGGAGGACAAGGATTCGAGCCTGCCGCCGCGCATACGCCTACGACCCAGTCGACGATCTCGTCAGCCGTTACCGAGGGGGTCATCATTTTCAGCTGCGACATATTCTCGCTTCCGAAGCCCTTGGGCGCAACGGTTATGAATACCTGCTCTCCCTCAACGATCCTTGTATGGACTACCGCCGGAGTATTATCGCCCGTATTAACCCTTTCAAGAGGATCGCTTACTATCGAGCAGCGCAGTCTGCCCTCGGTATAGCCTCTCGCTACGCCCTTGTTTATCGCTTCGCTGAGCGAGCCTCCCACAAAGTGAACGTCCTGACCTATGTCCATAAATATGACCGCCATTCCGCAGTCCTGACAGATCGGTATGGTTTCGTCCTTTGCAACCCTTATGTTTTCGATTATATCGTCAAAAACATTTTTCCCCGCGAAAGATTTCTCAGCCTCCGCGCCGCGCCTTATGCACTCCTCCATATCCTCAGGAAGATAAAGGTTAGCCTTAATGCACAGGTCCCTGACCGTGTTTTCAATTTCCGATACGTTGATTTCTCTCATTGATATCACCTTTTATATTAATTTTCGCCGGTATACATATTTTTATATTCGTCTGAAAAATCTCTGCCCATATTCCGGCTGTGCTTGCTGACATAGGCTTCGGATATTTCTTCCGAAGAAACAGAATATCTCAGTAATATATCGTTAAAATACATCAGAACATCGCTCATTTCCTCGCAAAAAGCTTTTCGGACGGCTTTATCATTCATAATAGCCGAGCTTCCCTTTTTCTTGATTATTTCAATACTTTCCCCGATTTCTTCAATCATCCACAAAAAAAAGTCCTTGCCGTATTCTGCTTCCATAGGAGACCATTCATTCTTGTGCAGTTCAAAAAGCGCTCTCTGCATTTTCATCATATCTGATATTCTTAAATCATACATAGCCGTTTCTCTCCTTAAAGCTGCCTTTTGCCGCCCGCGAACACCGCCGAGGGACTTGACATAACCTCAAAAGGATTGCCCTCGAACATAACCAGATCGGCTCTTTTTCCAAGCTCGACAGAACCGCACAGATCGTCTATTCCTGCAATTTCGGCGGCGTTTATCGTTACGCTGTCCACCGCCTGCTGAAAGCTGAGTCCGTGCTTGATACAGATACCGACCGTCAGCGGAAGATACTGTATCGGAGTTTCCGAATGGTCGGTGCATACCGCGGTCTTAACTTTGCTTTGCGCTAAAATTCCGGCGTTTTCCGGCGTAATATTGGCAAGCTCCGGCTTGCAGGCGTCGCACATTACCGGACCTACTACAGCAAGAGCTTTTTCCTGCGCAAGCTCGTCCGCGATAAGATGACCGTCGGTGCAGTGAACAAGCACATAGTCAAGCCCGAATTCCTTTGCAAGCCTGACCGCGGTAAAAATATCGTCCGCCCTGTGGCAGTGAAAATGCGCTTTGACCTTGCGCTTGAGCAAAGGGATCAAAGCTTCTGATTTTATGTCAAGATCGGGCAGCTCGTCGCCGTTTTCCTCCGCCGCTTCCTTGTCCTCCATATATCGTTTAGCCTTTGCCAGCGTTTCTCTTATCATCGCCGAAACCGCCATTCGCGTACAGGGCGTTTCGTCGCGGTTCATATAGGTCATTTTCGGATTTTCGCCCAGAGCAAATTTCATTCCCACCGTCCGCAGCAGCATTTTGTCTACACGCTTTCCGACTGTGGAAACCGCCGCGATATCGCCCGCCACCGGATTCATTGATCCCGGCGAAACCACCGCAGAGGTTATTCCGGCTTTAACGGCTTCCGAAAAGCTTATATCAAACGGATTTATTCCGTCGCATATCCTCAGCTGAGGAGAAACCGGCTCGCTTTCCTCGTTAAAATCCTCGCTTTCCATGCCTACTCCGTTAGTCGTAAGCCCGAGATGGGTGTGAGCGTCGATAAAGCCCGGATAAAGGGTCTTTCCCTCTCCGTCAAGATCGCCGTCGGATATTTCGTTATATGCTCCTGCGCCGATATTTGTAATAACTCCGTTTTCAAAGCTTACATATCCCTTTTCTATTATATCCCTGTTTTTATTCTGGGTATATATCCTTACGTTGTATATTGTCATTTATACAGCTCCCTTAATGCACGGTCATATAGTTTTTTATCATATGTTACCCATTTAATGTTTTCTTTGTTTTCCGTAAATATAAGACACAGTCCAAACTGATAATTATAGTGCTCTTCCGGTGATAAAAATGCGTTTATTTTCTTTACGTCATCATCAGTATTTGAATTCCACCATGTCTTACATTCAATTACCAGCAAATTATCGTTATTAGTTCCTCGCTTATGTATAATTATATCAGGATAAACCCCGTTTAAATAACAGTTAATGCGTTTTACCTCCATAATATCCCTGTTATATTCGCAATCAAGGTTATATCCTGCGAAAGCCGGATCTTTACTTATTAAATTATCTAAATAATGCGCAAACTTATACATAATGCTTCTCTCACAGACCTGACAGCCTATAAGATAGCCGTCTTTTAAATACAGCTCTAAAGCAGCTTGTTTTATATAATCTTCCAGGATTTCCTGAGTTATCATGAGCCTTCACCTTCCTGCCTTTAAGCCATCGGCTTTATTTCAAAGCCTCATATATAATCTTTTTCATCTGCCTTGACGGATACGAGCCGAAACCGCCGCAGCGCTGGATCATATAGATAAGCGTTATCTTATCAATCGGATCGTTGCTGTAATACGTTCCGAGCCAGCCGTCCCAGCCGTATTCGCCGACGTTTCCTACGCCCTCGCACTCCGACGGGTCGGTAAGAACTCTGTTCAGGCAGCTGTAGCCGCAGCCCCTGCACTGATCCCAGTCGCAGGTTTTCCGCTGTCTGGGAGTGAGAGAATCGGTGCTCATGATTTTTACCGCGTTCTCGCTTAAAATACGCCTGCCGTCAGAAACTCCGCCGTGAATAAGCATTGAAGCGAATTTTGCATAATCGTCCGCGGTTGAAACAAGTCCCGCGCCGCCCGATTCAAAAGCAGGAGGCTCCTTGAAAAAACCTCGCAGACCAAGATGCTGCCACGGAATTCCCTCAAGACGGTTTTCGTTATCGTTCCAGAGATACATTTCCGAAAATCTGCCCAGCTTTTCCTTCGGCACATAAAAATCCGTATCAGGCATTCCAAGCGGCTCGAAAAGCTCTTTTTTAAGGAATTCACGGAAGCTCATTCCGCTCAGCTCCTCGATAAGCAAGCCCGCAACGTCCGCGCCTATGCCGTAAAGCCACTTTTCGCCAGGCTGAAACGCAAGGGGCGATTTTGCCGCGCGCTCCATAAGCTCACGGGTGGAAATTCTCGCGCCTGCCTCGGATTCCTCATAATATTTGTGATAAACCTCTTCCATTTTAATTCCTGCCGGATAAGCCATATCGGGATAAACCAGACCCGAGGTCATATTTACGACCTCGCCGATAGTTATTTCGCGCTTTGCGGGAACGATTTTTCCGTCCTCGTCAAGAACGGTGATATCCTTGAAAAACGGCAGATACTTTGAAAGACTGTCCTCAAAATCAAACATGCCTCTGTCGTGTAAGATCATCAGCGCCGCCGCTGTAACAGGTTTTGTCATTGAATATATCCTGAAGATAGTGTCGTCCTCAACGGGAATATTTCTTGCAATATCCGCCATTCCGCTGTTGTGACGGTATATCTCCTTTCCGTCCCGCAGGACCAGGACCGAGCCGCCCGCAACGTCGCCCCGCTCTACCTGACCGTCCAATACCCCGCCGATCTCGTCAAGCTTTTTAACGTTCATTATATTAATCCTCCAAGTGTAACTCAGTTAGTCGAGCCAAAGCCGCCCTCTCCCCGGACAGTATCGGAAAGCTCGCCGACTTCCTCCGTCTCCGGCGTAAAAATAGGCGTGATCACAAGCTGCGCCACACGTTCTCCCGGCGCGACGGTATAGTCCCTGTCGGAATGATTGCGCATAGCCACAAGTATCTCTCCTCTGTAGTCGGTATCCACTACCCCTACGCAGTTCGCGGGGGCAAGCCCGAACTTGGTCGCCAGCGACGATCTTGCAAAGATCAGCATAACGCACTTTTCCTCTCCGCGGATCTCGGCGCACAGCCCCGTAGGTATTTTAACAGTCTCTCCCGCCCTTACCTTAAGCGGCTCGTCAAGACAGGCAGACAGATCATAGCCCGCGCTTCCGTCGGTCGCCCTTTTGGGTACGACCGCGCTTTCTTTCAGTTTTTTTATCAACAGCTTCATATAATAACGCCTGCACAGACAGGCCTTCCTCCTTATCAGCAGTATCCTTACGCAAACCTTATCCGCTATTTAACAGCTCCAAAACCGCCGTATTACAGAACCCCTCTGTAATAAAGCCCTCTGGTCATATCGGCAATGCCGCAGCCTCGCCTGTTCTCAACGCTCTCGATGATCCTTTTCACTTCTCCGGGATTCTCGTCGTAAAAATCCAGCTGAACAAAAGCCGCGGTCTTAAACTCCTCAAGCCTGTCGCCCATATAAAGAATATCGGAATTAAGAATTTCGGTATACCCCTGCCTGCGGGAGCATTTGACGGGAAATACCCTGCCGGTTCTGTCCCTGACCGAGCCGGTGCAGCTTTTACAGCCCGACGCCTGACGTATGGGACAGTTTACCGTAAGCATAAGCGGAAGCCGTCCGTATCCTATTACTCCGAAAGGAAGCTGTCCGCTCAGCGCGTTTATCTGACCGATCTTAAGCTCAAAGGAAGCGGTACAGTCGGCAAGTCCCAGTCTTTTCAGCTCCGCAAGAGCCGCGGAGTTGGTAACATTCAGCCCGAAGCCTCCGTGCATCGTCATTCCAAGCTCCCTGCCCATTGAAATATGGGCATAGTTTGTGCAGACCAAATGCGAAACGCCGCGCTCCCTGAGAGCCTTAAGCCGAGTGAAATCCCTTTCCTCGTCAAAGGTAAAACGGGGCATTTCAGCCGCCAGCTTATCTGCCGGAAGCTTGACCGCCGACCCGCCGGACAAGCCTTTTTCCAAAGCGTCCGAAGAGCATATGACAAGCTCCGCCTTTTTTATATCCGCCGCGGAAAGCTGATTTAAATCGGTAACCGAAAGCCTCAGCTTGGGTTTGCTGATTTTTTTCGCTTTTATCATATCAGTTTCCGTCCGCGTAAATACAGGCTTTTTGGTGTGGTATTCATACCTTTTTCTGTCGAGTTCAGCGCACAGCTCCCTCCTGAGCGCGTTAAGCTGAGAAGCCGGACACATAAGCCCCCGGTCAACCTCCGCCTCCAGTCTGCCAAGCTCATAAACAGTATCCCCCAGCTTTGAAAGCTGCCTTTCAAGATAATCCCTGTCGGCAGACCGCTTCAGCGCCTCCTGAGGAACCTCTCCCCGCGCCTCGGCGGTTATTCCGTTTTCATCGCAGGCTGAGATATAAAGCCTTTCGTTTTTCTTCATGCGGACGAACATACTTACTGTGCTCCGCTTGTATTCCCTGCGGTAAAGCCTGTGAATAAAGGGCAGAACCTCCGCCGACGACAAAACGTCCTCCTTCTGCCTGATACCAAACATCTCAGGGCCGGTCTTGCGATTATAATATCCGTCGGTAAAGCCGCCTCTTGAAAAAACGTTTTCAAGCGTCTGCATATCGTAAGGCTCTCCGTCAAGCGCCTTTCTTACGCTGTCCACAGCGCAGGCGGTATATTCCGGCCGCTTCATTCTTCCCTCTATCTTGAAAGCTGCCGCGCCGCTCTGCGCAAGCTCCCTGATATGCCCGATATACGACATATCTTTAAGGGACAGATCGTACCTTCCGCTTCGGTTTTTCAGCGCCGAAACGGGAAGTCTGCACGCCTGGGCGCACAAGCCCCTGTTAGCGCTTCTCGAGCCGATTACCGCGCTCATGTAGCACTGACCCGAAACCGACATACAAAGCGCCCCGTGAACAAAAACCTCTATTTCAATCGGAAGCCCGCAAAGCTGTTTTATTATATCCGCCGGAAGCTCCCTTGAAACCACCGCCCTCGAAAAGCCCATTTCCTTTGCCAGAAGCACGCCCCTTTCGGTATGCAGCGTCATCTGCGTCGAGGCGTGTATTTCCATATCGGGGCAGCATTCCCTTACGATACGCACCAGCGCGAGATCCTGCGTAATAAGACCGTCTATTCCGATACGGCAGGCAAAGCTGACGGTATCCTTAAGCTGTTCAAGCTGATCGTCGGTTACCGCCGTATTTATCGCCTGATATACCCTTACCCCTCTTACATGACAGTCATAAACGGCTTTTTCAAGCTCCCTTCGGGAGAAGTTCACAGCGTTCTGCCTTGCCGAAAATCCCTCTCCACCCAGATACACGGCGTCGCAGCCGGTTCTGAGCGCGGCGTCCAGAGCCTCGGGGCTGCCGCAGGGCGCAAGGATCTCCGTCATTGCTTTTTGCCGTAATTATACGGATATTTATTTTCAAGCGCCTTGTTTATATCGTGAGAGATCATATCCTTAGCCGACAGCTTTTCGCCTTCCTCAGCAAAGGATTTCCGCAGCTTTACTTCCTTTTCAAGCTGGGCAACCCTCTCTCTGAGAGTCCTCAGTTCCTTCTGAGCCTCGTCGGCGGCGGTCCTTGCCTCGCCGGCGTCGTCAACATAGTCCTTGATCTGAGAGCGGATATTTTCAATACTCTGCCTTGCCTTTGTAAGCTCGTCGCAGCATTCAAGGCATATAAGGGCGGCGGCGTCCTGAAGCGAGAGAGTAGGCTTCGCCTTTATAAGCTCCGCCATTTTCCGGTTAAGCTCCGAAGCAAGCCTGTCGGTATACTCCTTTGTTTCATCCGTAAGCAGGCGAAACTCTCTGTTGAAGATTTTTACTGTAACTTCGTTTTTCATAGTGGAATCCGTTCCTTTCCGAAAAAATCAAATCGGTACTATTAAGTTTATTATACAACATTTTTCACATTTTGAAAAGGGCTTTAAATAAATTTAACTCTTATTTCGTCAATTTAACCTTATATTCAGTAACTTTTTATTGATTTCAACGAGCCCGAAAAAATATTTCTTAATATTGCGGCGTAATATTGAAAAAACTTACTCTCTATGCTATAATTAAAGCCAGAAGGCAGACCGTTTTTTCAAAGGTTAAAAGACAGGTGAGGTTTATGATCTTTAAACATATAATATCGGTTTCGGCGGCGATTATCCTTCTGGTTACAGCGGGAACGCAGGCATTATTGCCCGTAACCTCCGCGGCCTATCGGAACGTCGCGAACAGCGCCGCAAGCTTTTCAGCTTGGCAATTAACAGGAAATCCGCTGACGTCTGTAACGCCTGACGCCCCCGACTCTCCCTCGCTTATTTCCTTAAGCTCTACAGATAAGTCCGTAACTGTGAATTGGACCAAAGTAAAGGGAGCGACCGGCTACCGCGTTTACCGCTACGACTTCAAAACCGGCAGCTTTATCAGCCGAACGTCTATAAAAAACAATAATATATCTTCGTGGACCGATGAAAAGGTTTCCTCAGGAACAGCCTATAAATACAAGGTAAAAAGCTATGTCAAGATCGACGGAGTAAATTACTGGAGCGGATACTCCAACACTCTGTGTACTGCCGTAAAGCCCCAGAAGATAGCCATAACAAAAGCCAACCGTACCTATGACGCGGTAAGACTTTTCTGGGAGCCGGTAACCTGCAACGGCTATCAGATTTATATGTACAGTCCTGACACAAAAAAGTGGCAGTATGCCGCCACGGTAAAGGATCCGTCAGCTGACCAATACCGCGTTTCAGGACTTAAGCGGGGAACTAAGTACAAATTCAGAATTCGCGCGTATAAGTGTGACGCGGACAGAAAGAATTACTTCGGCTCATTCGGAAACAGCTTCAGCGTTACCACCAAGCCGGAGATCATAAAGAAAAACGGCATTACATATGTTGAAGGAATACTTATCGCTAATAAGACCTATGCGCTCCCGTCAAATTACAATCCGGATATGGACAGCTCCGCTTTAAACGCTTTTTATAAAATGCAGCGAGCGGCTCGGAACGACGGAATAAACCTATGGATATGCTCAGGTTTTCGTTCATATTCGTATCAGCAGTATCTTTATTCAAGCTACGCCGCCCGGGACGGAAAAGCCGCGGCGGACAGGTATTCGGCGAGAGCAGGGCACAGCGAGCATCAAACGGGATTGGCTATGGACGTAAACAACGCGAGCTCGTCCTTTGAGGGCACAAAGGAAGCGAAGTGGCTTGCCGCCAACTGCTCCGATTACGGCTTCATAATACGCTATCCTAAAAATAAAGAAAGCGTGACCGGCTACAAATACGAGCCTTGGCATATCCGTTATCTGGGCGTTAAAACTGCAACGGCAGTAGAAAAAAGCGGTAAGTGCCTTGAGGAATATCTGGGTATAACCTCAAAATACAAATAACGCTTTCACACATAAAAATAACGGGCGGATACAGATTTTACTGTATCCGCCCATTTTATTTCCACACGGGATCAGATTATCCTATAGTTGTAACGTCGCTTCCGAACCACTTGGTCGATATTTCGGCAAGCTTTCCGTCCGCCTTCATTTCCCCGAGAATTTCGCTGATTTTGTCGCACAGAGCCTTGTCGCCGAGTCTGAAGCCGATTGCGTAATCCTCCTCGTAAAGACCCTCGTCAAGGATCTTAAACGCTCTGCCCGAGTTGATCTCATAATCCGCAACTACCGAATCAAGGAACGCAGCGTCGCACATTCCAAGCTCCAGCTGATTGAGCGCTTCAACGTTGGTCGAAAGCTCCGTAACGGTAATATCCGCGGAAATATCCGCAGCCGCAAGGGTTTCCTGAGCGGTGGAGCCGTTCTGAACGGAAACCGTCTTTCCCTTAAGATCGTCAAGCGAGGCAATATCGCTTCCGCTGTTTACGACAAACACCATTTTATTTTTCATATAAGGCTCCGACATAAGCATGACCTTCTGTCTTTCCTCGCTTACCGAAAGACCGTTCCAGATACAGTCGATCGTTCCCGCGTCAAGATCCACCTCTTTGGTGTCCCAGTTTACTCCGTAGGTTTCCAGCGTAACGCCCAGACGGGAGCATACCTCGGACGCAACGTCAATATCGAAGCCTACTATCTGGTCGTTCTCGTCGGTATAGCCCATAGGCTTGAAGGTGGCGTCAAGACCAAGCACCAGCTTGCCGTTGTCAAGCACCTTCTGCAAGGACTGATCCTCTCCCGCCGCGTTTTGGCTGCCCGAGGCGGAAGCGCTGTCCGCGTTTGACGAATCGGAAGCTCCGCAGCCCGCCAGCATGAGAACCGCCGCGCATACTGCTGATAAAATACACTTTTTCATGAATATACATCCTTTCAGTTTTATCGCTTTAGAATAATAGTATAATATCACATCTGTCTCAAAAAGTAAAGAGCGGCGCCGAAAGTTTGTAGATTTGCTACAAAAAGCCTGCGTCCGCTATCTTCTTTATTCGCCAAACAGCCGACTCAAAGCAAATAAAAATAAGAAAATATGCCGTTTTTACTTGAATAATGCTTTTCGCTGTGTTATAATAATTTTAACACATAACACTCGGGAAAGGATTTTTCTTCATGATATTGAATACAGTCGCCGCAATGAGCGCGGGCTTTGTGCTCAATCTTATGTTCGGCGCTCCCCGGGGATTTCTCAACCCCGAAAATTTTGTTCCGGCATTTGCCCTTAAGCTTGAAAAAACACTCAGAAGATTCTATGAGGACTCTCCGGAGGCTTTGCGTATGGCAGGGGCGGTGCTTATTTTCTTCGTTCTGCTCATCTTCGCGGGAATCCCGCTTGCGCTGCTGATATTGGGATACATGTTTCTCCCCGTAGCGGGACTGATTCTGGACTGCTTTTTCTGCTGGCTCGCCTTTTCCTTCAGAGATACAAGAATCTTTCTGAGCCGTACTTTCAGAGCGGTGCGCTCGGGAAATTACAGCGCCGCCGCAAAAAGCCTTGAGGCTCTGACGGGAACAGACTGCAGCGGACTTGACGAGGACGAAATAATCAAAAAAGCCGTTGAATGCGCCGCCGACTGCTCGGCGGATAACGGAGCCGGCGCGTTGTTTTTCATGGCTCTTGCCGGCGGCTTCGGAGGAATGCTGTATCGCTGCGTAAGTATTCTGAACAGAACTATAGGAACCGATACCCCCGAATACGCCGATTTCGGCTCGCCCTCCCGCACTCTGTGGACGGCGCTTGATTTTATCCCCGCTTCGATCTGCGGACTTGTAATGAAGCTTGACGTGAGCTTTCTCAGGCTTGACAAGCTTAACTGCAAGCGTATCTTCAGGCGCGACAGAAAGAACCTTTCACGGGCAAACCTCGGTATCTGCCGGAGCGTAGTGGCAGGCGCTCTGGATATTCAGCTGACAAAAGAGGAATACTACAGAGGCGGCGGACTCAGGGCAAGATTTATCGGCGAACAGCTCAAGCCCTGTCAGCCTAACGACATCTACTGGGCAAATCAGCTGATGTACGGTTCAGTTTTCGGCTGCTTTTTGCTGTTTGCTCTTATCAGAACGGCTTTTCTCTTTATTCTCTAGAGAAAAGCCGCCATGCCACATAACTTACTGAAGGCGGTTTGATTTAATGGGAATGATACACTGCTGCTGCGGAGACGGAAAAGGCAAGACTACCTCCGCCGTCGGACTTGCGGTGCGCTTTGCCGGAGCAGGAGGAAAGGTATGCATAGTACAGTTCCTTAAAGGCTCCGAAAGCTGCGAAACCGCCGTACTGAACAGAATCGACGGCATTACGGTGCTACGCAATCAAAAGGACCTGGGCTTTGTCTTTCAGATGACAGACGCTCAGAAAGCCGAATGCAGAAAAATGCACGACGAAAATCTCAATAAAGCGCTGGAGCTGGTTTATTCAGGTCAGTGCGGCCTGCTTGTCCTGGACGAGCTTACCTATGCATACGATATGGAGCTTATAGACAGACAAGCGGTGCGCAGGCTTATTACCGACAAGCCCCAGGAGCTGGAGCTGGTCATAACCGGCAGAGATCCCGCTCCGCTGTTTACTGAAAATGCGGATTATATAAGCGAAATAAAATGCGTCAGGCACCCTTATGACAAAAACATTCCCGCCAGACGGGGAATAGAATACTAAAAAAGCTCCGATGCTTGATTTCATCGGAGCTTTTTTATGTTATTTACGATATTTTAAGCCATGCGCACGCCATATCCAGCGCTTCGTAAAGACTGGATTTCTCCGCTTTCTTTACTATCTGCTCATTTGGCGGCAGAGTAATGTCCGTCGCCATCTTTCTCAGCCTTACCTTGTTGGCAACGTCCAGCTCGCCCTGCTTTTCCGTTCCCAGGATCTCTATCATGACAACATAGTCGTCATACATATTTCCAAAATAAATCGTATTCCCTTTCCTTACCAGAGGAACGCCTTTGTAAGTGAAAAAAGTCTTTTTTGTCTCTGCCATTATATCTCCTCCTTACCGATGATAATATTTTTCTTTTGTCCGTTCTGTACTTGATCCGTACAGGCAGCTTTTTTACAATTACCGCCTTATTGCAGCCTATTCATGACCGAAAGACTCCGTAATTATTATAACATAATTTTTCCCTTTTGTGAAGCGCTTTTAAATATTTTTCTGTCAGCCGCGGCAATATTTATTATATTCCTGTACAACCGCAGAATCTGCCGAAAAAAGCGCTCTCAATATCCCGCGCGGCGGATTTTTTAATAAGTATCCACCACCGCTTCTCCGTTCTTGACGTTTTCCATGTTTTCAAGGAATCTGTCCGTCCACTTGCTCTGTATCCTGAACGACGGCCTGCCGTTGAGCGCTACGATACTGCGCCTTGAGCTGTCGGAGTAAAACTCCATCACATCATTGTAGCCGTCCTCGCAGCTTATCTCGATAGTCAGATAGCTTTCGCCCTGCGGCTCCTCAAAATATATCTCGCTGGTAGGGCAGGTGAGCAGATATTTGTATAGGTCCTGGAACAGGCTTACGTCTATGTCCTCGCCGTTCATCTTAACGGAGTTTATCGTGCTTTCCCCGTCGCTGTCAAGCTCATAGACGATCTCGCTGTCCTCGGCTGTTACCCTGACCTCGGAAACGTCCATGATATTGTTTGTGGTCATAAGAGAAGTAACCACGTCCCCGGGCATTACGGTCGCCCATGGCAGACTGTCGGCAGAAACCGTCCAAACGCAGTCGACGCCGTCTACGCCGGTAAGATAACAGTAATAGGACGCTATTTCCGCAGTCTGTTCGCCGTCGTCGTTTTCCTCATATATCGGGTCGCCGATTTTAAGATCATAGTTATAGCCGTCGCCCTTGAAGGTCACCTCCGCAAGAGGCTCGTCAAGCCCGTAGGTCTTAAAGTCCTCCTCGTCCGGGAATATTTTCACGGCGGATTCGGCGGAAAGCCCCCACATTCCGTGAGTGGTCGCTGAGGAAACCGAAACGTTAAGATACGAGAATATCGGCTCCGTCATTACCTGCGACGACACCATTCCTTCCTTGTCGTACGGGTCGTTTTCAAACACCATGTCATAATCAAGGTCCGATCTGCGGACGGTAAGAGTTCCGTAATCCGGCATATCGCTGTCGCCCGGATCCTCAATAAGCGACGTATCCACAAGATTTTCCTTCGGCTCGATAAAATACGACACCCTTGAGTTCAGTATCATATAAACGTCGCTTTCTCCCTTTTCGCAGAGATAGCGATAACGCGTTTTGGTAGATACGTCCCCTATGCAGAAGGTGCTCTGCGTATCGTCCGTAAAGGTAACGGTAAATTCTCCCGCGGGAGATTCAAGTCCGTATTTGCCGAGGTCGGACGAGTTTTCCTCTACGGTTTTGTACGCCTCCAGCTGAGCCACGTCCTCAGCCATGCCCGACTGGAGAGAGGACGACTGGTTGATTCCGTTAAGCTCCTCGATCGTCCAGGCGGTCTTTCCTGAAGCCGGCCGGCTCATTGTAAAGCCGCCGTACTCGTTTACCGCGGCTATGCTTTTGATATCGTCCGCGGTAGAATCTATCAGCAGAACCGAAGTGTCCTCTGAATTTTCATTCACAGTCTGCGACGAGCTGTCGGTATCCGATGACGAATCTCCGCCGGTAGCGTTGAGAAACGCCAACGTTCCTCCCAGACAGGCAATAATAACTCCGCAGACGATTATACCCTGAATTTTTCCGTTCATATTAGTAACCACGCTCCCGTTAGCGGCGAGCCTCTCCTTTCGCAGAGCTTTATCTGTTCTTTCTTCTCAGCCAGATGATAAGTCCGGTAATAAGCACAACGGCGGGAATAATAAGTATAAACGTCCATTTCAGAACACTCTTCTGCTTATCTGTAATATCGAAAACATTTCCTTCAATTACCTTAGGCTCGATATATATTCCGTCCGTCTTGTGGGTGATCCCGTTAAGCAGGCTTATTATATACTCTCTGTTCTGGAACTGCGAATAGCTGAGATAAACGTCCGAAAGCACGTCCACCGAGCCGAACGCGATAACGTTGCTGTAATTTGTTCCTCCGTCGGTAAGAAACAGCGCCTTTGACGCGACCGCCGCATAGATCTGCTGACCCTTTTCGATCGTTTCTCCTGTTTCCATATCTACGGTATAGCCGTTTACGGTAGACTGAACGTAAGCCTCTGTGGCTGTCTGTCCCTCCTCGTCAAACAGAAGCTCTATCGGACGCGAATAATAATTGAGAATAACCGGATCCGAAGAGGTCATATCCTGATTGAAATTCTCCGAGATCTCGTTGGTCACCGTCATCGCCGGAATCTGATAATAGTAGTCGCTGCTTGTTTCGCAGATAACTCCGTCGCCGATCCTGATTCCGTACTCGGCAAGAAATTCGTCAAGATTAGGCGTTTCTCCCTGAGAAGCGGACGCGAGGTAGAGCAGCTGTTTTCCCAGATTTCCGTTGTTGTCCAGAAAGCTGTCGATTTTTTCAATCTCATCGTCCAGATAATCGGTCTGAGGAGCGGGAACGACCGCGACCGTCGTGTCCTCCGGAATTTCCTCCTTGGTTATGTCAATAGTCTGAACGGTATATCCGTTAGCCTCCAGCAGCGTCTGGAAATAGGAAAGCTGAGAGCTTTCGTTTCTGCCCGTAAGCATGGTAACAGTTACCGGATTAGGATCGGTAACGGTCATAAACGCCGACAGAAAAGCCTGATCCGCGGTTGAAGCCTCAACGTAGCCGCCGTAATAGCCGAGGAAATTAAGCGCGCCGTACTGCTCCGCCATCGCCTCTACGGTGGTTCCGTATAAATCGCTCAGCTGCTGAACAAAATCGTCCTCGAAATCAACCAGATTGATAAGCGTTATTTTTCTCGTTCTTTTAACGTCCTCCGAGGGATTGGTTTCAACCACGATATCATACTGGGAAATAGAGTTTGCCTCATAATCCGCCATTATATCGGGATTGGAATCTATATCCACATATCTGTAGCTTATCCTGTCGTTGTACTGGGTATATTTTTTCATGACCTCCGCCGCCTGCTTGGTGTAGGTGCTGAGAGTGGTGAACTCGTCCTCGGTGGCAAATACCGTTATAAGCGTATCCACATCTATTCCCTTGACATATTCCTCAGATTCCTCGGAAATAGAATATACCTTGTCGCTGGTAAGGTCGATTGTAATGGGATACCTGTCAAAAAGCGCCGTCGCGACTATGTTGACCAGCACGACCACCGCTATGAACACAACGGTAAGCGCGGTAGACATCAGTCCGTGCTTAATCTGTTTCCCTTCCGTTTTTTTCTTAGGCTTCTTTTTCTTCGGCTCTTCCTTCTCCTGCTTTCCGTGAGCTTCCTTTTCATCGGAAACAACGTCCTTCAGAAAATCTCCTACGGGAGCGGATACGGTTTCCTCTGAAAGCTTTTCGTTTTCAGGCATTTTATTTTCGCTCATACTGTACCCCTCCTTATGACCAGCGGCGTTTCTCAAGCACCCTGACCGAAAGGAACAGGAATACCGCAGCCGCGCTTATGAAAAACAGAACGTTTGACAGGTCGAAAAGCCCGTAAGTAAAGCCGTAGTATCTTTCCCAGAAAGAAAGCTTTGAAAATACGTCCGGAAGCCTGTCTCCGGCATAGGTAAACAGCCCGAGGATCAGCGCCGCCGCAGCGGTTATAATGATCGTATTGGCTTTTCTTCCGGCAATAAAGTAAATTACCGCGCCTGCCGCGGCGATAACAAGAGCTACGATAACGGCTCTTGCCGCGTTTGAAAAATCAGGCATGATATTCTCAACAAAATCAATGGGGATAACGTCGCCTATCGTCGTGAAAAGATAAAGCGCCACCATAACTATAAAGCTTATTACCGCCGAAACCACCTGATTCTCCGTAAAGGACGAGCAGAACATTCCTACCGCGATAAACGCCGCTCCAAGCAGAGCAAGTCCGGTTACGTTGCCCAGAATTACCGTCCAGTCGGGCGCGGCGTAAGCCGAAACCACAACCGCGTAAACTATCGTAATTGCAACGCCCAGTATGTAGATGAGAAAAGCCGCGAGAAATTTTCCCAGCACGATCCCCCAAAGGCTTACCGGAGCGGTAAGCAGGCACTGGTCGGTCTTGTTCTTCTTTTCCTCGGACAGCGTTCTCATAGTAAGTATGGGAATAAGCACGATAAGTATTATCATAAGCTCGCCGAACACTCCGTCAAGCTGAGTGGTTCCGTAATTAAGCGAAACGCTTGCAAAGCTTACCGCGGAGCAGGCGTAAAACGCGGCGAGAAAAATATATCCTATAGGCGAGGTAAAATACGAAAGCGCCTCGCGTCTGAAAATTGCTCCCATCAGTCTAAACCTCCGTCAGAATTTTTCCCAAGCGCCGGTACCGCCTCGCCCATCGTAAGCTTGAGGAATATGTCCTCAAGAGAAAGCTCGGAAGATCTCAGCTCAAGAATATACCAGTTTCTCTCGGCTATCCTTCTGAACAGCTCCCGCCGTATATCTACGCCCTCCTTGGCCTCGATACGGTAATCCCATACCGCGTCGGAATGCTCCAGCCCCGCCTCGCAGGAAACCACGCCGCTTATGCCCTTTATCAGCTTTACAACATCGTTTTTCGGACCCTCTATCCTTACCGACAGCTTATGATCGGCGGAAAGCTTCCTTGAAAGATTGTCCTCCGTGTCGTCCGCGACTATCTTTCCCTCGTTGATTACAATGATCTTATCGCATACCGCCTGAACCTCCGACAGTATATGCGAGGAAAGGATCACCGTATGGTTCTTTCCCAGCTTTTTGATAAGCGTCCTTATCTCGATTATCTGCTTGGGGTCAAGTCCTACCGTAGGCTCGTCCAGAATAAGCACGTTTGGATTTCCTACCAGAGCCTGTGCAAGACCTACTCTCTGCTTATAACCCTTGGACAGGTTCTTTATGATTCTGTTATAAACGTGTTCTATCTTGACAAGACTGCATATGTCCTTTAAATGCGAGTTCCTCGGAAGCTTGCATTTCTTTAGGTCGTATATGAAATTCAGATATTCCTTGACCGTCATATCAAGATAAAGCGGCGGCTGCTCCGGCAGATAGCCGATCTTTGATTTCGCCTTTATCGGATTTTCAAGAATATCTATTCCGTCGATAAGCGCCTTTCCGTCGGTGCTGGAGATATATCCCGTAAGAATATTCATGGTCGTGGATTTTCCCGCGCCGTTCGGCCCCAGAAAACCCAGTATCTCGCCGTCCTCCGCCCTAAAGGAAATGCCGTCTACGGCTTTTTTGTCGCCGTAGCGCTTTGACAGATTCCGCACTTCAATCATTAAATTTTCCTCCCTCTTAAGGATACTTTACGCAATAAGCCTGTTTTATTGTATCAGCGCTGTGTGACAGCGGAGTGATAAAATCAGGAAAGCTTTTGGATTCCCCTTTTAACTCTCTCCACGGAATCCGCCTTTCCGATAAGCGCGCATATTTCAATTCCTCCGCCGGGAGTAAACGCCTTTCCGGAAACCGCTACCCTTAACGGCCAAAGTACGAGCCCGTTTTTAACGCCCATTTCGCCGATAAGCGCGAACAGCCTCTCATGCAGCGTTTCCTCGTTCCAGTCAGCCTCGCCGATGGACTCAAGCGCCGGCAGAACCGCCTTCAGCGATTCAAGGGAATTTTCCTCGTTGGTTTTCATTTTCTTATGACAGTAAAGGGAAGTGTCATACTCCGGCAGGCTGTCGATAAAATCAACGGTTTCGGGAATATCGGTAAATACCTCCGTTCTGTCCTGCAAAAGCGAGCATATCCTTGAAATATCAACATCTGTGCGCTTAACCGTCTGTCTGATGTAAGGCGTCGCGTACTCCTCAAATTTTTCAGGCGGCAGCTTCTTGATATATTTGGCGTTGATAGCCTTTAATTTAAGCGGATCGAAGATTGCGGGAGATTTTGAAAGCCCCCGTATATCAAATTCCTTTATAAGCTCCTCAAGCGAGAAAATCTCCTCCTCGCCCTTTGGCGCCCAGCCCAGCAGAGCGATGTAGTTCACAACCGCCTCTGTAAGGTAGCCCTTTGCAATAAGGTCCTCAAAGGAAGCGTCGCCGTCGCGCTTTGAAAGCTTGTGCTGCTTGTCCTTCATTATATGCTCTACATGGATATATACGGGAACCTCCCAGCCGAAAGCCCTGTAAAGCAGCTCGTATTTAGGAGCGGAGGCAAGATACTCGTTTCCTCTGACAACATGAGTAATCCCCATCAGATGATCGTCCACAACGTTTGCAAAATTATAGGTCGGCATACCGTCGGTCTTAATAAGGATCTGATCGTCAAGGGTAGAGCAGGGAACCGTTATATCCCCGTAAAGCTCGTCATGAAAGGTAACCTCTCCGTCAAGAGGCACCTTCTGTCTTATAACATAAGGCGTTCCGGCGTCAAGCTTTTCCTTTACCTCCTCAGGGGAAAGATTGCGGCAGTGGCGGTCGTACATGGGCATTATTCCGCTTGCCTCCTGTATCGCCTTTACCTCCTCAAGACGCTCCTTGTCGCAGAAGCAGTAATATGCCTCGCCCTTTTCAACCAGCTCCTCGGCGTATTTCTTGAACATTCCCATTCTCTCCGACTGGATATACGGTCCGACCGGACCTCCTATATCGGGACCCTCGTCCCAGTTGAGCCCGCACTTTCTGAGCGTTGAATAAATTATCTCGGTAGCGCCCTCTACATATCTCTCCCTGTCGGTATCCTCTATACGCAGGATAAAGTCGCCGCCGTTCTGCTTGGCTATAAGGTAAGTAAACAGCGCCGTCCTCAGATTTCCGATATGCATATATCCCGTCGGGGACGGTGCGAATCTGGTTCTTACTTTCTTCATTTCAATCTGTCCTTTCGTATCCGTTATCTGAAAAATACTTCTTTGTAAACTCCGTATTCCTTCCTATCTCCGCCTTTAATTCCTCAAAGGAAGCAAATTTCCTTTCGGGGCGGACGAATTCATATAGCCTCAGCTCAAGCTCCCTGCCGTACAGATCTCCCTCGTAGCCTATTATAAAGGTTTCCGCGAGAGGCTCGGTTTCAACATTAACGCTGGGCTTTACGCCTATGTTCGCAACGCCGTTATACCATTTCCCGTCAATAAGCACCCTTGAGCAGTATACTCCAAACTTAGGCAGAACAAGTCCCTTTGGTATCTTCTGGTTTATAGTAGGAAAGCTCCAGGTTCTTCCCAGCTCACTGCCGTGCTCTACGGGCAGAGTATAGCCGTATCTGTATCCAAGCATTTCGTTTGCCCTTGCAATGTCCCCCTGCCTTATAAGCCTGCGTATTTCGGTGGAGCTGATCACTCCGCCGTTGTACCTGAGCTGCTCTGTTACCTTAACCTCTATACCGTAGGTTTTTCCCAGCCGGATCAGATCCTCGGCCTTTCCCGCCGCCCCCGAACCGAAGGTGTAGTCGGTTCCGCATACGGCGCATACGCAGTGCAGCTTTCCTTTCAGCACGTCCCTCACAAAAGCCTCCGGCGTCATCTGCCGGTAATCCCCGAATACAGGCGAAAACAGATAATCCGCCCCCAGCCTTTCAAAATGCCGCCGCTTTTCCTCGTCTGTCAGCAGCATTTCTATCCTGCCGTCATGACCCTTTGAAGTAACGCTGTCCGTCTGAAAGGTAAATACCGCAGACTTTATGCCTCTGCGCCGAGCCTCTGCCGCGGCGCCTTCAATTATCAGACGGTGTCCCCTGTGGACTCCGTCAAAAAGCCCCAGAGCGCAGACGGTTTCCTGTCCGCAAACGCCGTTATCAGTTATGCAGATCAAAATATCCCTCCGCTTTTGCTTTTTTTCAATAAGGGGTACCGCCCCCTCAGGGCTTCAGCCGGTGATCAAATCCCCGATTGAAGAACGCAGCTGACCGCCGCCTGAAAGACAGCGCGCATCCGTTCATATTATAAGCCCCGAATATTTATATCCGGCTTATTTCCCGCCGTTATCCGATACGTCAAGGCTGCTTCAGCCCGGCTTTTTTGCATCGTAATAACCGGATCTTATCAGACCTTTCCGCATTTAAACGCCCATATCATCTCATTCGTAAGGCTTATGCTGTTTTCCTTTGCCTCAAGCTCGTCCCGTCGGACCCATTTCGCTTCGGAAAGCTCCTCCTGATCCATTACGATCCTTCGCGAGCCCTTTGCCTTCGCAAAAAATCCTATCAGCATATTCTGAGAAAACCCCCAGGGCTGGCTTCCGAAATATTTCAGCTCGGTTATTTCTATTCCCGTTTCCTCCATTACCTCGCGCCTCGCCGCCTGCTCGGCGGTTTCCCCCATTTCCGCAAAGCCCGCTACAAGAGCGTATTTCCTGTAGCTTCCTCCCGCATATTTTGTGAGTATGATCGAATCGGTTCTGTCGTCGGTAACCCCTACGACTACCGCCGGAGATATTTTAGGAAATATCTCGTTTCCGCACCGCGTACATATCATACATCTTTTCTCAGGCCTATGAACCGTTTTTCCGCCGCACTTTCCGCAGAACCTGTTTTCCATGTGAAAGCGGTAGTAATGATAGCCGGTTACCGCCGCAAACTGCCGAAGCCCCGGACTTACGGTCTTGATACGGTCTATGTCCTGGTATTCAAAGCCCTCCGCTTCAGGCTTTTCTCCGAGCGAAAGCAAAAACCTTTCCCCTCCCGCCCTGAAGGCGTGAACGGCTGAAATGGTACGGTCAAAATCGCATATACGGGGCAGGCGAAGCTCTCCGTCACTGACAGAGCAGAGCGCCGTTTTGCCGTCGTAGGCTAAAACTACGTCCCTTTCAGCTCTCTCGGAGCCGTCGTATTCAATACGGAAATCTACGGCAAAATCCTGAAACATATACTCACCTGTTCTGATCTAATAAAAATTCTTTACGCTTCTGAACTCATTGTTTACTATGTCCGCCCGCCCCAGTCCGAGAAACTCTCCGTCAAAGCCGAAAACGCAGAAAACCTGTCCATGAGCCTTTTCCGGCTCCTTGATCCCTGCCTGCTCAGGTCTTAGCTTTACTCCGTTTTTATAAAGCGCCGTATTTTTTTCTCCCAGCCGCAGCTCCTCATACTCTCCTCTGAAACAATCCTCCAGAGGTCTTATCAGACCGCCGAGCCTGTTTTCATCGGCAGCCTGCTGAATTTCCTCCGGCGTACAGCACTGCTCCAGCGAAAATCCCGCGGCATTGGTCCTTACCAGCGACGTCATCGTTCCTCCGCAGCCGAGAGCTTCTCCTATATCGTTGATAAGCGTCCGTATGTACGTTCCACGGCTTACCGAAACGCGCATTCTGCCCTCTCTTTTTTCAGGGTCGTATTCAATTATATCTATATAATCAATATGTCTGGGTCTGGCTTCACGCTCAACGGTTTTTCCCTGCCTTGCAAGCTCGTAAAGCTTTTTGCCGCCGCTCTTTACCGCCGAATACATGGGCGGAAGCTGCATAATATCGCCTATAAATCCCTGTTTCACCGCTTCCAGCCGTTCAAGACTCACGCTCTCTCCGCTTTCGGAAAGAACCCTGCCGGTTATATCCTGTGTATCAGTAGAAATACCGAGCCTGAACCCAGCGAGATAGATTTTTTCCGAATCCCCAAGCAGGTCGCAGGCCTTTGTGGCTTTTCCGGCAAAAACCGGCAGAACTCCCGTCGCCATGGGATCCAGAGTCCCCGCGTGACCAAGCCTTCTGAGCTTAAGTATTCCCCTGAGCTTTGCCACAACGTCGAAGGACGTCCAGCCCTGCGGCTTATTTACGGGAATTATCCCGCACAGCTCTTTATTTTTCTCCATATCAGCAGCCCAGAACCTCTCTTACTCCGGCGAGCACCTTTTCCTTTACCTGCTCCAGAGTTCCCTGTATTTCGCAGCCCGCGGCGCGTATATGTCCGCCGCCGTTGAACCTTCTGCAAAAAGCCGAAGCGTCTATCTCCTCGGTGGTTCTCACCGAAAGCTTGTAAACGTCCTCGTGACGCTGCTTTATCGTTATCCCTATCTTGACTCCCTCGGTCGAAAGGGGAATAGAAGCCATTCCCTCAAATTCCGCCTGCTCCACTCCGCAGGAATTCATCATTTCCGTAGTAAGCACGATAATGGCGCACCTGTCCTCAAAAAAATACTCCATTGCCTCGATAACCTTCTGCTCGGCAATAAGCCTGCCCTTGCTCTTGACATCGAACATTTTACGGTTTATTATCGAAAAATCAATATCGTACCGCATAAGCTCCGCCGCGGCGATGTGCGCTTCGGGAATAGTATTTTCATATTTAAAGCAGCCCGTATCGGTAGCGATACCGGTGTATAGACATTTTGCCACCTGAGCGCTGACGGGGCGTCCCATATATTTGAAAAGCTGATATAATATCAGACAGGCGGCGGAAGCCCTGCCGTCTACATAGCTCTGCTTCGCGTAATATTTATTGGATATATGATGATCTATGCATACGTCTATAGCTCCCTCCTCCGCGAAAGCCGAAAGATGGCTTCCCAGAAGCTGAGTGTCGGCAATGTCCACCGCTATAACGCTCTGCGGCTCGAACTCCTGAACATAATATCCGTCGTAAAGAAAGTTGTATCTGACAGGAAAATTCTCGCTGTTGAGCACATTAGCCTTTTTTCCCATATCCCTGAGATAACCGCACAGCCCGAAGCCCGCTCCGAGGGTGTCGCCGTCGGGGCTTTTATGGGTCAGGATCAGGTAGTTGTCATGAGTCTCCAGATATTCCTTCAGCTCTCCAAAATCCATAGATCCGTTCTCCTTTCCGATTAAATATCATATCCGTCTGACGGCTATTCCTCCGGATCGTCCTCCGCAGGCTCCCGGCTTCTGATATCTTTCAGCTTGTCGAATATCCTCATCGAATATTCCGCCGAATCGTCCGCGATAAATTTAAGCTCGGGACATTTTCTCAGCTTCAGCACGTTGGATATCTCCCTTTTAAGATAGCCCGAAGCGCTTTCAAAGCCATAGACCGCCTCTCTTGCCTTTTCCATGCCCTCAAGACTGGATATATATACCTTGCAGAACGATCCGTCGCTTGAAACGTCGCATCTTACCACGGTAAGCATATCGCCGCCGTTTATCCTCGGATCCTTGAGATCCCTCATTTTGCCTGAAATAATCCTGCGTATATCCTCCGACATACGCCCAGCCTTAAAACCAGCCATCATTAACCTCCATACTGACCGCGCCCGTATTTACCGCGGCCGCCTTAGCAGGCAGTCCGCACGGTCTGCTCAATCCCGGTACTCCTCCATATAGAACGCCTCGAAAATATCGCCTTCCTTGATGTCGGAGAACTTCTCCAGCGTAATACCGCATTCGTAGCCCTCGGCAACTTCCTTTACGTCGTCCTTGAATCTCTTGAGAGAGGACATCTTATCCTCGGCAATAACAATACCGTCTCTTACAACCCTGATCTCGTTGCTTCTTCCGACCTTTCCGCTGAGAACGTAGGAGCCTGCGACGATACCGACGTTTGTGATCTTATAAACCTGTCTTACCTCTACTCTCGCCGTCTCAACCTCTCTGAACTTAGGCGCGAGCATTCCCTTCATCGCGGTGGATATCTCCTCTATAGCGTCGTAAATAACCCTGTAAAGGCGTATATCTACTCCGTCCCGTTCCGCGGAATCCTTGGCGACAGGGTCGGGGCGTACGTTGAAGCCGACGATAATAGCGTTTGAAGCGTTGGCAAGCATAACGTCGCTTTCGGAAACCGCTCCTACGGCTCCGTGAATGACCTTTACCCTGACCTCGTCGTTTGAAAGCTTTTCAAGCGACTGCTTTACAGCCTCCACCGAGCCCTGAACGTCCGCCTTAACTATAAGCGGCAGCTCCTTCATTTCTCCCTCGGAGATCTGAGCGAACAGATTGTCGAGAGTAACCTTCTGGTACTGCTTGAACACCTCTTCCTTCGCCTCGTGCTTTCTCTGCTCCACTAGCTCTCTGGCAAGCTTTTCGTCCGCGACGGCGTTAAAGGTGTCGCCGGCGCTTGGAACCTCTCCAAGACCCGTTATCTCAACAGGCGTGGACGGACCCGCCTTGTCTATTCTTCTGCCCTTGTCGTTCGTCATTGTCCTTACTCTGCCCACAGCGGTTCCGGCAATGATAACGTCGCCCGTATTGAGCGTGCCTCCCTGAACAAGAACCGTAGCTACAGGTCCCTTGCCCTTGTCAAGCCTTGCCTCGATAACGGCGCCCTTGGCAAGCTTGTTGGGATTTGCCTTCAGCTCTCTTACCTCCGCTACCAGCAGAATGTTTTCAAGCAGCTCGTCAATGCCCATTCCCGTCTTAGCCGATACGGGAACCGCGATAATATCGCCGCCCCATTCCTCGACTACAAGACCGTGTTCGGTAAGCTCCTGCTTTACCTTGTCGGCATTTGCCCCTTCCTTGTCCATCTTGTTTATAGCCACGATAATGGATACTCCCGCCGCCTTTGCGTGGTTGATGGATTCCACCGTCTGCGGCATTATTCCGTCGTCCGCCGCGACAACAAGGATAGCTATATCAGTAATGTTGGCGCCTCTGGCTCTCATGGACGTAAACGCCTCGTGTCCCGGCGTGTCAAGGAAGGTAATTTTCCTGTCGTTGTAATAAACCTGATAAGCGCCTATGTGCTGCGTGATTCCGCCTGCCTCTCCCTCGGCGACATTGGCGTTTCTTATTCTGTCAAGAATCGAAGTCTTTCCGTGGTCAACGTGACCCATAACGACTACTACAGGACATCTTTCCTCAAGGCTGTCCTCAGGGTCCTCCTCGTCCGCGATAAGACGCTCCTCAATGGTTACGATTACCTCCTTCTCAACCTTCGCGCCCAGCTCGTCGGCGACAAGCGCGGCGGTATCAAAGTCGATAACCTCGTTTATGGTCGCCATAACTCCCAGACCCATAAGCTTTTTGATTACCTCCGTAGCGGTGACCTTAAGCCTGCTGGCAAGCTCGGAAACTACTATCTCGTCCGGGATAAGCACCTTGAGCTGCTGCTTTCTGGCTCTTTCAAGCTCAAGACGGCGCAGCTTTTCCGCCTCAGTCTCCCTTTTATGCGAGTGCTGCTGCTTTTTGTACTGCTGGGATTTCTGAGTAAGCTTCTGCTTCTTTGTAAAATTATCCTTGCTTCTGTTCTGCTTGGTATTTGCAAGCTTGTCGTACTTCTCGTTGTATTTGTCAAGCTCTACATAGCTTCCTCTCGTATCCACCGTTCTGCCCTTTGAAAAGCTGTCGGAAGTCTGCGAAACCGTGTAGCCCTCGTCCTTCGTAAAGGAACCGCCGATGATCTGCTTGACTCCGTGATCCTTCTTCTTTGCCGGCTTTGGCTGCTCTTTTCTGCGCGCGGCCTTGCTTTCGCCCTGAACGGGCTTCTGAGCCTTCGGTTCTTCCTTTACCGTCTGGGACTTCTTTTTCTCCGGCTCGCCCATGCCCTTCTCGGGTTTCAAAGCCTCCGGCTTCTTCTCCTCCTTCGGCTCGGCATTGGCTTCCGGCTTCGGCGCCGCCTTTTTCTCGGTTTTGGGCTTTGCGGGCTTTTTGTCCTCCTTCTTCTCGGGAACAGGCTTTACGTTTGCGGCAAAATATTCATTGAAATTTTCCACCTGATTATTCTGCGTAAAATACTCCAGAACATACCCTATCTCCTCCGGCGTAAGAGAAGCCACCGTTTTCTTGGTTTCTCCCGTCAGCCTCTCAAGACACTCCACGACCTCGCCGTTTGAAAGCTTTAGATCCTTTGCAAGCTCGCTGAGCTTATATTTTTTATTCATATTCATAGGCAAAAATGTCCTCCTTATTTCTTGCTGTTAAAATCGTCCTGGGACGCGGGCACCGGCTCAAGTCCTTTGGCGCAGGCTCTGCACAGACCGTTGTCCGTAACGGCCAGAACCCCGGCTCTCTTCCCCAGATCAGCCCATATCTCGTCCATGCTCAGCCCCAGAGCGTACAGCTCTACGCCGTATCTGGAGCAGACGAATTTTATTTCCTTCAGCGATTTGGACGAAAGATCGTCCGCAATAAAAACTCCCGCCGCGCTGCCGCTCTGGCACGCGGCCTTGACCATATCCATACCTATCTGCAGCTTTCCGGCTTTTCTGCACATGGTCACAAGTCCCATCTTACTGTTCATTCTCCAGCTCAGCCTCCATGCTGTCAAACAGATCCTCGCTTATTCTGCAGGCAAACGCTCTTTCAAACCTGTGAGCGTTTCTTGCTTTTCTAAAGCACTCTACATTCCTGCAAATATAAGCTCCTCTTCCGGTCATCTTTCCGGTAAGGTCAAGCGTTATATCTCCCTCCTTGGATTTAACGAGCCTTATCAGCTCCTTTTTAGGCTTCATCTCGCTGCATCCAAGACACATTCTCATAGGAACTCTTCTGCTTTTCATGGCTTATTCCTCCGCCTCTTCAACGCTCTCCGTCTGTTCAGGCGCTTCCTCCGTCTGAACGGGGACCTCCGGCAGAATATCTATCTTATATCCCGTAAGTCCGGCTGCAAGCTTCGCGTTCTGTCCCCTGTTTCCGATAGCCAGCGACAGCTGGTTATTGGGGACGATGACCTTGCATTCCCTTACTCCCTCTTCCTCTGAAAGAACGACCTGTTTTACCTCCGCCGGCGCGAGAGCCTTGGCGATAAAGTCCGCCTGATCCTCGCTCCAGAGAATAACGTCTATCTTTTCGCCCTTAAGCTCGTTCACTATCGAAGATATCCTGGACTTCTTAGGACCTATGCAGGCTCCCACCGCGTCAACGTTGGGGTCCTTGCTGCATACGGCAATCTTGGACCTTGCTCCCGCGACCCTTGAAATAGCCTTGACCTCTACGGTTCCGTCGGCAATTTCGGGTATCTCCCGTTCAAACAGTCTTTTTACAAGCTCCCTGTGGGTTCTGGAGATCTTGATGGACGGCTTTTTCTCAGGATTCGCGATTCCTACCACATAAACCTTGATTATATCTCCCGCCTTGAGAACCTCTCCCGGTATCTGCTCGTTTCTCACAAGGTAAACCTCGTTTTTGTCGATGGTAAGTACAGCGTTGAGCGTTGCCGGCTCCACCTTCTGAACGGTGGCTGATACGCATTCGTAAACCTTATCCTTATACTGTTCGATAAGCCTTTCGCGCTCAAAATCCTTTATCTCATGCTTTATCGACTGCTTTGCGTTCTGAGCCGCGACTCTTCCGAATTTAGCCGGATTAAGCAGTATCTCCGCCGTTCCTCCGACCCTCGCGTCCTTTGACAGGGTAAGCGCCTCGTCAAGGCTGATCTCGTTGTCCGGATCGAACGGCTCGCCGTCAACGATCTCCTTAAGTATCTTCATCTCGAATTTTCCTGTCTCCGGGTCGATCTCAACGGCAATATTCTCGCTGTAAGGATAATCCTTCTTTATCGCCTTCATTATACCCTGCTTTACAGTTTCAATAAGAACCTCGGCGTCAATGTTGTTTTCCTTTTCAAGCAGACTGAGCGCCTCAAAAAAATCGTTATTCATTTTTCCAATCAATCCTTCCGATAATTATTCTTTATTTTAAAATCTATCTGAATGTACACAAACCGTACAGCTCAATATAAAAGCCCCGGCTTCTCCGGCGGCTAATTCTGAAACAGGTCCGCGTCGTCGTAAAGCTTTACCGACGCGCACTCCTTGATGATAAACTCAGCCGGCTCCAGCACGTTTCCCTCCTCGTCGGTGAGGTGACAGTAAAGCTTCTCCTTATCGTATCCGTCAAGTCCGGCTATAAATTCTTTTCTGCCGTCCCTCGGACGTATAAGCTTTATTTTTATAATATCGTTTATGCAGGCCTCAAAGTGCTCCGGACGCTTAAGCTCTCTGCCCAGCCCCGGACTGCCTACCTCCAGCACATAGCTTTGGGCTATAGGGTCCGCGTCGTCCAGCAGACTGCTCAGAGGTCTTGTCAGCGCCTCGCAGTCGTCCATGCCGACTCCGCCGTCCTTGTCGATAAAAACCTTCAGATACCAGGTCGCACCTTCCTTCTCGAACCTTACGTCCCAGAGAAAAAGCCCCAGCTCTTCGCAGAGCGGCTGCGCAAGTTCCTTGACCTTCTCCGCGGTATTTTTCTTCTCCAATACTATCCCGTTCCTTTCACCGAAGCGCTTTCCGCACTTCCGCCCCTATACAAAATCAAAAGACCGGAAATTTATTTCCAGCCTTTCATTAAACGTATTACATATAGTATACCACATAAAATCAGCGTTTGCAATACCCAAAAAGACTTTTCTCAGCCAGAAAATGAATTTTATATAAACATTTTGGAAACATTTACACCGTCATGTCTTTTCAGGAGGGTTTGGCGCCTTTTTTCTGTTTTTATTGATACCCTCTGCAAAATCTATAGGAACCGTAAAAAGAATTCCCGTATTCGGCATGGACAGATCGCCTACCGTATTGTAAACGACCTTTCTGGCAAGCTCCAGCTGATCGTTTCTTATAACCGAAAGTATCGTCCTGTTATCCTCGTTACCGCTGAACAAAGCCCTGATCGAAGCGCTCACAAACGAACTGTCAAGCTTTGAAAGGGTCATCGCAAGCCCCGATGATTCAATTATCGTCGCTCCTCCTATTCCTGCGGCGGAAAGCCCCTCCAGAAGATAATCCAGAGCGTCGATCTTATTCAGAATTATAACCATCAGCTTCATTAAAGCAGTCCCCCTTCTGTAAATTCTGTAGCGGTCCGTCAAAAGCGAGGGCGGAATCCCGCGGCTTCGGGCTATAAAGCTTCAGCCCTCGCCTTCCTCCGAAGAAATTCCCTCGCCCTCCGCCTCTGTTTTCTCATAAGCGTCCGCAAGAGCGGTCCTGAATTCGTCGGAAACCGTAAAATGGCTTTCGTCCGTCCAGGTCCCCTCCGGAACAAGCTTAATGGCAGGCTCGAGATTTTCACCCAGCATTTCGGTTATGTAAGACTTGTGCAGCTTAAACGCGTTATTGGTAAGATTAGTATCTGAATTTGACGTCATAATATTATATATGTTGTCAAGATTGTTCTTTGTGATATTTTTCTGCTGAAAAGCTCCGTTTACCAGCTGATAAAGAACTTCCCCCAGAAACTTCATGTTTCCGCCTCTTCCCTCTGAGAAAACCGGATACTGGCAGATAAGGCGTATCTCTCTGCCCGAAAGGGAAACCGCCTGTCCCGAACGATAGGAAACGTCGTTCGCGTCGTTTTCCTGCGAAAGATAATACAGATCCTCAGGCGGCGTGTAAACAATTCCGCCCAGAATATCCGCCACGCTTTCAAACGCGCTGTTCTCAAGGGAAACGTAATAATCGGCTTCGATCCCGAAGGTCTGCTCCACCGCGTTCACAAGCCTTTTTATTCCTCCGTCCGCATATATCTCCCTGAAGGTGGAAGCCCCGTCGGTAACGCTTACCGTAAACGCGGAGCAAGGCGTTACGACTATCTGGTTCTTTTCGGGGGATACCCTCACCAGCGACAAGTCCACAAGCACGTTTTTGCTGTTTACCCTGGCATACATGGTGTTGTAGGACTGCACAAGCGAAACCGTTTCCCCGCCGTCATCCTTGTTCCAGGAATTCATCCTGTCGATGAGAAATACTGCAAATACCGCGAACACCGCCAGAAAAACCAGCATTGTCGCAAAATACACCAACGCCACCGGCGCCTGCGATCTTTTCCTTTTATTTTTTGCTTTACCGGACATATAAATTAAACGCTCCTTACATAAAAACTTTCCTGGTGTATAAAAAAACACTTGAACATTTCACGATTTAGGTGTAAACTATTATAGGACGTTAAACTTTTTGACCGAGTCTATGTAAAACACGGGGTTGTTGTCAAGCTCGATTATATTAAGCTCCAGACCCGACGCCTTCGCCATATTTATGGTCTGCATCGTTCCCGAGCCTCTTATCTTCCGCTTGTACACCCCGATTATTCTGGAGGAATTGTCCACCATAAACCGGTTTCTACGCCTGTAGCAGTCCTTTTCGTATTTGTCGCATATGTGAACCACCCTGTCGCAGCTCTGGATTATAACGCTGTAAATGTAGCGGTCAAGCGGGTCCGTAAGCTCCCTCAGCCCCTGATTTTTATAGGGAAGGGCGCATATAAGGCTTATGTCGAACCCCTTTCTGTGAATAAGATTATGAACGATCTCCGCGCAGATCAGGTCCGTTCCCTCCGCCATTCCGGAAATAAAGGTTTTATAACCGTCGTTTACCGCGTTTTCCACGGCAAGCTGAATATTGCTGATAAGGCACTTCATCCCCTGCTTATCCCTGTCGCCGAAAAAAGGCAGGTCACGGCTTCTGTGACCGGTAAAGCAGCAGGTGGTCGCCTTGTCGATTCCATAGCTCTCAGTCATAAAAAAGACACACTCTTTCATAAAGACGGCATAACCGCCGCAGGCTTGATTAAATTATATTATACCACATTGTCCGGCGTTTTTCAATAGCGTATTTCAAAAAAGAATACAATTCCGCGCCGCGGCAAATATTTTATGAAACGGAGGAATACCCGCTGCTTTATACGCTGCTTACATCATGCGGGCGATCATAAATGAACTATCTTAAACGAGCGTGGGCGGAAATTCATCTCGACCGCCTTGAAAAAAATCTGATCGGCTATAAAAGCCTTCTGTGCCCGGAAAACGAGCTGATGTGCGTCGTAAAGGCTTTCTGCTACGGACACAGCGACGAAGCCATATGTCCCTACCTTGAAAACAGGCTGGGAGTCAGGTGGTTCGCCGTTTCAAACGAGATCGAAGCTCTGCGCCTGAGGAAAATGGGAATAAAGGGAGAGATCCTTATTCTCGGCTACACTCCCCCCGAAGCGGCAGAGCTGCTTTATGAAAACAATATTATTCAGGCGGTAACGGAATATTCCTACGCCCGGCTTCTTTCACAGCATTCAAAGGGCGGGACTATCCGCTGCCATGCGGCGGTGGACACGGGAATGACCAGAATAGGCGTTCGGGGAACTGCCGGCGAAATATGCGGCGAGCTTGAGAAAATCTCCGCGCTGCCCGGGATTTCCCTTGAAGGTATCTTTACCCACTATGCCGCCGCCGACAGCGCCGAGCCTGACGATATCGCCTACACCAAAGCTCAGACCGATAGCTTCTTTAAAGTATACGACGAGCTTTGCTCACGCGGCATAAGGCTTCCTCACGCGCACTGCCTCAACTCCGCCGGAGGCGTCTATCACGCGGATCCCCGCAGCACTCTGGCAAGGCTGGGAATTATCCTTTACGGGCTTATGCCCAGCACCTCCACCCCCCTGCCCTTCCGGCTTTCTCCGGTAATGGAGCTGAAAGCGGCGGTCTCACAGGTAAAAACCGTAGAACCCGGGGTGTTTGTCAGCTACGGACGAACCTACAGAACAGATAAGCCAACCGTTCTCGCCACAATTACCTGCGGCTATGCCGACGGTTATCCGAGGGCTCTGTCAAACAAGGGCTACGTTATAATCCATGGCAAGCGCGCCCCCATCGCCGGAAGGATCTGCATGGATCAGTTTATGTGCGACGTTACGGATATTGAAAACGTCCGCCCCGGCGACACGGCGGTGCTTATCGGCTCGGAGGGCGGAGAATCCTGCACCGCCGACGACATAGCCGACCTTATCGGAACTATCGGCTATGAAATAGTGTGCCAGATCTCGGCGCGCGTTCCCAGAGTGATCTATGAAAATTCCGACCAGGTCGGAGTATATTACCCCTGAGCGGGAGCTCCGGCGCTCCTGCCCGTATTTATCAACAGAAAGAGGATTGCGGAATGATAACTGAAAATTTCGACGTTATAATAATCGGCGCCGGTCACGCGGGCTGCGAAGCGGCGTTGGCGGCGGCAAGATTGGGACTGAAAACAGCGATTTTCACCATAACGCTGGACGGAATAGCGAATATGCCCTGCAATCCCTCCATCGGCGGAACCGCCAAAGGTCATCTGGTGCGTGAAATAGACGCCCTGGGAGGAGAAATGGGCAGAGCGGCGGACGCTACCTTCCTTCAGAGCCGTATGCTCAACAGGGGCAAAGGTCCGGCGGTACACAGCCTTAGAGTGCAGTCTGACAGGGTCGCGTACCATACATATATGAAGCAGGCTCTGGAGCGCTGCGAAAACCTGCGTATCAAGCAGGATGAAATATGCGAAGTTACCGCTGAAAACGGCGCGGTTACGGGAGTTGTTACAAGACTTGGCACACAGTACGGAGCCAAAGCGGTGATAATCGCCAGCGGAACCTATCTTAACGGAGAGATCCATGTGGGAGCGGTGTCCTACCCCAGCGGCCCCGACTCGGTGCTGCCCGCCAGCTTTCTTTCCGCTTCTCTGGAAAAGCTGGGGATCAGGCTGCGCAGATTCAAAACGGGAACTCCCGCAAGAGTGCATAAAAGGTCTATAAACTTCGATCTGCTTGAAAAACAGGACGGCGACGCGGATATAACGCCCTTTGCTTTCGACAACGATAAAAAGCTTGAAAACAGAGTATCCTGCTACGTTGCATATACAAACGCCGAGACCCATAAAGTAATAAGGGAAAATATCCACCTGTCGCCTATCTATTCCGGCAGGATACAGGCGGTAGGACCAAGATACTGTCCCTCTATCGAGGACAAGATAATGAGATTCCCCGACAAGCCCCGGCACCAGCTTTTTATAGAGCCTATGGGACTTGACACCGACGAATACTATCTTCAGGGCATGAGCTCGTCGCTTCCCGAATGGGTGCAGCTCAAATTTCTCAGAACAATAAAAGGCCTTGAAAATGTAGAGATCATGAGAAACGCCTACGCAATCGAATACGACTGCTGCGACCCGACGGACCTGCTTCCGACGCTGGAATTCAAATCGGTCAAGGGTCTTTACGGAGCAGGGCAGTTCAACGGAACCTCCGGCTACGAGGAGGCCGCGGCGCAGGGGCTTGCCGCCGGAATAAACGCCGCTCTGAAAATAAAGGGAAAAGAGCCTCTGATTCTTGACAGAGCCTCCTCATACATCGGAACGCTTATAGACGATCTTGTGACGAAGGGCTGCTCCGACCCCTACAGAATGATGACCTCAAGAAGCGAATACAGACTGCTGCTCAGACAGGACAACGCCGATATAAGGCTTACGCCCAAGGGTCATGAAATAGGACTTATTTCGGACGAAAGATATGAAAAGCTGCTTGAAAAGGAAAAAATGACGGACGGCGAGGTAAAGCGGATCTGGAAGGTCAATCTCGGCCCCTCGGAGGAGCTGAACAGCTTTCTTGAAAACGCCGGAACGGAACCTCTTTCAACGGGAATAAAGCTTGCCCAGCTGCTTCGCCGCCCGCAGGTGTCATACGATTCCCTTGCCCCCTTCGACCCCGAACGCCCCCAGCTTCCCGCTCAGGTAAAAGAGCAGGTGGAGCTGCAGGTAAAATACGAGGGCTATATAAAAATACAGCTGGAGCAGGTCGAAGCAATGCGGAAGCTTGAAGAAAAAGCCCTGCCGGCAGACGCCGATTACTCTCAGATACGGGGGCTTCGCCTTGAAGCGGCGGAAAAGCTCAGCCGTATCAAGCCCCTCAGCGTAGGTCAGGCGAGCCGTATCAGCGGCGTTAATCCCGCCGACGTCAACGTGCTGCTCATCTGGCTCGCGCAGCAGTCCCGCGGGCAGGCCGGCGAGTAAAACCGTATAAAGAAAAAGCGAGGAACAAACAAATGATGATACCCAAAAGCGACGCCGTCAGGCTTTTCGGCGGATACGGACTTGAGCTGAACGAAAGCCGATATGAAAAGCTCTGCCTATACGCAAAGCTGCTAACTGAATGGAACGAAAAGATAAATCTTACCGCTATAACCGATCCGGAGGGGATAACGCTGAAGCACTTTTTCGACAGCGTTTATCCGTTTACGCTTTTTGAATTGCCGGAAGGAGCAAGCGTTATAGACGTCGGAACGGGAGCCGGCTTCCCCTCCTGTCCGCTGAAAATATTTAGGGAGGACATAAAGCTTACCCTGCTGGACAGCCTGAACAAAAGAATAAAATTCCTGACGGAGCTTTCAGACGCTCTGGAGCTTGAAGCGGAATGTGTCCACGGCAGAGCGGAGGAGCTGGGAAGAGCCCCCGCCCGCCGTGAAAAATACGACGTCGCCGCGGCCAGGGCAGTCGCCAATCTCACGCATTTATGCGAATACTGCCTGCCGTTTGTAAAAGTCGGCGGAATCTTTGCCGCTCTTAAAGGCCCCGACGGGAAAAACGAGCTGGCGAAAGCCGGAAACGCCGTAAAGCTTCTCGGCGGAAGCGTGGAAAAATGCGTTGAATACGCCCTGCCCAACGGCGATATGAGAACGCTTATCCTGATACGAAAAATAAGCCCGACTCCTGAAAAATACCCCCGCCCCAAAGGTCAGATGACTAAAAGGCCTCTTTGAGCAATTTTTCAGCAAAGCCTGTTCCGTTCAAAACCTGAAACTTAAACAAAACAAATTGCTTTTTACCCTTTGTTTTATGTGTTTTGCCTAAATAGAAAGGAAATATTTTGTTCAGATTTATTTAGGTTTTTAATGAAATTACTATTGACAAATGCGAAAATTTAGTTTAATATTATTATGTTAGATTGTATTATTCCGAATATGAAAAATATACAGGGAGGAAATGTTTATGTCAAAATTCTGTACTACCTGCGGCGCTCAGCTGGATGACGGCGCAACCTTCTGCACAAGCTGCGGAGCGGCTCAGCAGGAACAGCCCAAGCAGGCTGAAAAGACCGCTTCTGCCGGAGAAACCGTTAAAAACACTTTTAACGGTATAAAGGACAAGGTAAATGTCGACGCGGTAAAGGATTCGCTTTCGATGGAGAACATCAAGAATCTGAAAACAAATCCCAATAAGAATACTCTTATAGCTCTGGCTTGTATCGCCGTTGTAGCGATTCTGGTAATTATTCTTGTATTAAACCTGATTTTCGGCGGCAAATACAAGAAGCCTATCGCGAATATGCTTGATGGTATGGAAAAAGCCGACGCGGCCGTTTTTATGAAGTCGGTTCCCAAATGTCAGCTTGATTATCTCGAAGAAACCTATGTTGAAGATTATGAGCAGTATGACAGCGTAGAAGAGTATTTTGAGGAAAGCCTTGATACGATGATGGAATACATGGAGGAAGAATACGGCAACGACGTAAAGCTTTCCTACAGCGTTGAAAAGAAAACCAAGCTTTCTGACAGCAAGCTCAAGAGCATAAGAAAGGACCTTGAGGACAGATACGATACCGACGTTGAGGTTACAAAGGGCTATAAGGTAAAGACCGAGATTTCCATCAAGGGCGACGACGACGATGACGACGATACCGTAACGTTTACGGTCGCTAAGGTTGACGGAGATTGGGTTATCGTTGAAGGAAGTCTTTTCTGATCTGACTTACATACGTTGAACTGACAGGGCGGACAGTAAAAAGTCCGCCCTTTTTTAAAAATTTCGGGAGGCTGCTATGCATGGTTTATTCAAGTCGCTCTGCCGGTTTGTAACAGCAGCGGCGCTTGCCGCTGCAATGCTTGCTTTGCAGGGCTGCGGAAATACGGAAAATGAAAGCAAGTCCGTGCTTAATTACGAGCAGCCTACCGTTACCATGATAAGAGCGGTGAAGCTTCTGGATACTCAGTCTTATCTTAACTGCTTCACTCCGGGAGCAAGGGAAAAATACGAGAACAGCGACAATTATAATTCAAAGCTTACTCAGGTGCTGCTTCCCAGTCAGGGAAAAAGCTCCGCTTCCTTAAAAATCGAAACGCTTTCCGCTCAGGAGCTGGAGGCGGACGACATAGCAAAGCTGGAGGATGATTACAGGGAAAGCTACAGCAGAAGGCTTAGCATAAGCAAGGCATACGACCTTTCTGTTCAGATAAGCACCCTTCAGAACGAAAAGGAAACCTCCGATGTGAGAGATATCATCGTTGTAAATACGGGCGAAGAATGGCTTATATACGGCGATGTGATTGAAAAATTTAATTTCAGAGAACAGCAAGAATAAACAATGAAAGGAAATGATCTTATGTCAGTAATCTGTCCCAAATGTGGGTACGAACTGCCGGACGGCGCTAAATTCTGCGGTTCCTGCGGAACAAATTTAGCCGCTTTAAAAAGAGCCGCGGAAAATATATGCGCAAACTGCGGAAGCCAGCTTAAAGAGGGCGCAAAATTCTGCAACGTCTGCGGAACCAAAGTAATGTCCGCGGCTCAGGAGGAGCCGAAGCCGGAAGCAATTCCGGAGCAGCCTACCATGGAGGAGCTTGTTCCTCCGGTAATTACAGACGAAACGTTTGCAGGACAGGGACAGACCGCCGTAAAAACTGAGGAAACCCCTGATTTTGACTCTGTAATTCCTCCCGACGCCGAGCCTGTTCAGCCTTCCCCGCAGCCTGCCGCGGCGAACGTACAGAATAACGCCCCCCAGCCGGCAGCCGAAGCTCAGGTTACAAACGCGGGCGTTAAAACGCAGGCGGCGCCTCAGCCACAGCCCGTGTATCAGCAGGCTCCTGCTCAGGCAGTCAATACCGCCGGCATCCAGAACGCTCAGCCGACCAATGCCGGAAATGTTCCGAATCAGCCGTATCCAAATCCGGCGCAGCAGAACGTTACTCCCGGCAAAAGCCCCAGCGTCCTGATCCCGGTTATACTTATCATACTTATTCTTGCGGTTATAGCCGTTGACGTTTTCGTGCTCTTCCCCGACAGGATCTTCGGAGAAAAAAATGAATCCTCAACGGAAAAGGAAGCCGCGGCGGTCACTTATTTTCTGGAGGATTAAAAGCGCGGCGTCAGAGCCTGACCTCACAAGCTGAGCCCGGTCAATAAAACAATGCAAAAAGGACGGTATAAGGGAAATACCGTCCTTTTTATATAAATAAATTTTCAGTTGATATACAAAAGCTTCGTCTGTCTACAGCCCTATTTGCCTACGCAGAAGCTGGAGAACACCTCGTCGACTACCGCCTGAGACGCCCTTTCTCCCGTCAGCTCCATAAGCGACTGCAAGGCGTAATCTATCATGACCGTGACCGCGTCCAGCGTTTCACCGTAATTCAGAGCGTCAAGCGCGGCGTTCAGCTTCTTTAAAGCCTGCTCCGCGCAGTTTTTCTGACGCTCATTGGCAAAAACCGTCGAATCCGGGTCGTAGCCGCCGAGCGAGAATATCTCCTGACAGGCTTTTTTTATTTCCTCAGTTCCCTCTCCCTGCTTGGCGGAAATTTCAAATATATGCTCGGTGTATTTTTCAAAAACCGACTTGTCGGCCGCCGTTCCCAAATCGCTTTTGTTGAGCGCGGCTACCAGACGCTTGCCTCGGCTCTTAACATATTCGAGAAGCTCAATATCCTCGCCGTCAAGAGGCGTCGACGTGTCAAAGACCGCGATGACCAGCGCGCATTCGTCGATCCGCTTTCTCGCAAGACCTACGCCCATTTTCTCAACGGTATCGTCGGTTTCCCTTATGCCGGCAGTGTCCGAAAGCTTCAGCACAAATTCTCCCAGCCGCGCGGTTTCCTCAATAACATCTCTCGTCGTTCCCGCAATGTCCGTTACTATCGAGCGGTCGTACCCGAGAAGAAGGTTCATAAGCGTCGATTTGCCTACGTTGGGCTTTCCAGCGATAACCGTATCAATACCGCTGCGAAGTATCATTCCGCAGTCGTAATCCCTGAGTATCTTTTCCAGTACCCCTATGGAATTTTCAAGACCTGCCCGAAGGGCGTTTTCCTCTATTTCCGGCAGGTCCTCCTCAGGATAATCGACCCACGCCGCAAGCTCTCCCAGTATCTTCACAAGTCTGTCCCTGACCCCTGAAATGTCCCTGAAAAGCTTGCCCTCTCTGGTCAGCCTTGCCGACCGCAGCGCGTATTCTCCCTGAGCCGAGATCATATCCATAACCGATTCCGCCTGAGTAAGAGAAAGCTTTCCGTTGAGAAAAGCCCTTTTGGTAAATTCACCTCTGTCCGCCGGCTCACAGCCGTTCTCCAGACATATCCTCAGCGCCTTTTTGGCAATGAAAACTCCCCCGTGACAGGAAATCTCCGCCGTATCCTCCCCCGTATAGGACTTCGGCGCGCGGAAAACCGTAAGCAGCCCGTCGTCGGCGGTTTCTCCCGAAGCGGGATCAACGACTCTGCCGTAGGCGCAGGTGTAGCCCTTCATATCCGCAACCCTTCCGAAGCCGGAAAAAGGAACAAAAACCTTCTGAGCAACCTCCAGTGCCTTTTCGCCGCTTATCCTTATAACCGAGATTCCGCCCTCCGCCAGGGGAGTCGAAACCGCGCATACTGTAGACATAAAACCACCTTTTCACTATATCCGCCTGTATCGCGTACAGCCCGCGTCCTGCCGTGCCTGTCCCTTAACCGACAGCTATCAGGTCCTTTCCGCCCATATACATTCTGAGAGCCTCGGGTATCCTTACCGAGCCGTCCTCGTTAAGATTGTTCTCAAGAAAAGCTATAAGCATTCTCGGCGGCGCGACAACCGTATTGTTAAGCGTGTGAGCAAAATACTTTGACCCGTCCTCCGCCTTTATCCTTATGCCGAGCCTCCTTGCCTGAGCGTCCCCCAGATTAGAGCATGAGCCTACCTCGAAATACTTTTTCTGCCTCGGGCTCCAGGCCTCGACGTCGCAGCTCTTCACCTTCAGATCGGCAAGGTCCCCCGAGCAGCATTCCAGCGTCCTTACGGGAATATCCAGCGAACGGAAGAAATCAACGCTGTTTTTCCACAGCCTGCCGTACCATTCCATGCTTTCCTCCGGCTTGCATACGACTATCATTTCCTGCTTTTCAAACTGATGTATCCTGTAAACGCCCCTCTCCTCGATACCGTGAGCGCCTACCTCTTTTCTGAAGCAGGGGCTGTAGCTTGTAAGCGTTTTGGGAAGCTCGCTCTCGGGAGTGATAGTGTCTATAAACTTGCCTATCATGGAATGCTCCGACGTACCGATAAGATAAAGGTCCTCCCCCTCTATCTTGTACATCATGCCCTCCATCTCCGCAAAGCTCATAACGCCCGTAACAACGTCGGAACGGATCATAAACGGCGGGATATAATAGGTAAAGCCCCTGTCGATCATGAAATCTCTGGCGTACGACAAAATCGCCGAATGGAGCCTTGCAATATCGCCGCAAAGATAATAAAAGCCGTTTCCGCTGGTCTTTCTCGCGGAATCAAGGTCTATTCCGTTTAACCTCTCCATAATGTCCACATGATAGGGAATTTCAAAATCAGGAACAGCCGGCTCTCCGAACCTTTCCAGCTCAACGTTTTCGCTGTCGTCCCTTCCGATCGGGACCGAAGGATCGATAATATTGGGAATGACCATCATTCTCTTTTTTATCTCGCCCTCAAGCTCAGCTTCCTTTACCTCAAGCTCCGCCAGCTCCTCGCCGATGGACTTTACCTCGGTCTTAACGCTTTCGGCCTCGTCCCTCTGACCCTTTGCCATAAGCCCGCCGATCTGCTTGCTCATAACGTTTCTCTTGTTTCTCAGCTCGTCGCACCTTGTCTTTGCCGCCCGGTAATCTATGTCCATCTGAACAACCTCGTCAACAAGCGCGAGCTTTTCCTCCTGAAACTTCTTTCTGATGTTCTCCTTTACAAGCTCAGGGTTTGTCCTGATAAGCTTCATATCCAGCATATTGATCTACTCCTTAAATAATTAAATATCTCTTTAATTATATTCCATTTTCCCTCAATAGTCAAGTATTGCGGCCGCTTTAAAACCCGACGGTCAGATTTATAAATTTTATATAAATATTCTGTTGACAACAAGGTAACTTTGTGATAAACTTAGATAAAACTTAGTTCAAGGAGGATTAATATGTTAAGTATTAAAAAACGCTTGCTTTCCGTTCTTTCAGCCGCGGCTCTGGCTGTCGCTCCGGCCTGCCTGCTGAACGCTTCCGCCGCCGAGGGCGCGGACGTTACAGTTAAGCTTGGAACCGCGGAAGAGCTCGTGCAGTTTAAAACCGAATGGGATAACGGCGATTACGCCGACGTCAACCTGACGGTAGAGCTGACAGGCGATATCGATATGACCGGCGTCGAATGGACAGGTCTGTACAAATTCAAAGGCACCTTTGACGGCAAGGGCTATACCATCTCCAATATGGCGATCACAGGCTCCGACATTAACGAACCGAACTTCAGTAAAACCGCGAACCTTGGCTTTTTCAACACCATAGCCGGCGGAACGGTCAAAAACGTTACCTTTGACAGCTGCACCGTAACCGAGCTTGAAAACTTCAGCAACGGCTTTGTCGGAATTATCGCCGGACGTGACGAAACCGACAGCGTCACCCTTGAAAACTGTCATGTCACCAACTGCGAGGTCTTTGTAAACTCCTGGTTTGTAGGCGGACTGATCGGCGAGATCGGAGATATCCCCAGTGCCGGTGTTACCCGTCCGACGCATACTATCAAAAACTGCTCCGTAACCGATACGTTAGTAAGAGGCAGCATGAGCACGACGTCTACCGTCGGACAAATCGGCGGTCTTGTGGGAGGAGCGTACTCAACCGAGTTTATCGACTGCTACAGCAATGCCGACGTTCAGGGCAGCTCTTCGGTCGGAGGCTTGATAGGCTACCTCAGAGCCTGCCGGCTTATAAACTGCGGCTCCGAAGCAGCTGTTATTGCTTTTCACCACAGCGGAGGAATAGCTGGAGCCGCTTTGGTCAGCGAAATAATAAACTGCTATTCTGCCGCGACTGTCATAGGAACCTATAATCTGGGCGGCATTGTCGGAAGCATATCCGGCGCGGAAGGCGAAGGCCTCGGCTTTGCAAACGGCTCCAACGTATTCAGGTTTTCAAACTGTATTTCCGCGGCAGATATAGAATCCTCTGAAAACAGCGGCGGTTCAAGCTGCTCAGGCCTGCTTGCGGGAACGATAAATTCCGCCTCCGGTACTTATCTGGTCGAAAACGCTTACTGCGACAGCAATTCATCATTCACGACCGTAAACAATGAAGACCTGACCGCGGCAAGCGGAACAGAGCTTGACATTATATCTGATTTTTCCGATTCCGAAACGCTTAAATCCATTTTGGATACTCTCAACAGCTATGAATATGAAAACAATGACGTTGAACTGAAAAAATGGGCGGTAAGATCGGACGGAAGCCTGGTATTTGCTTCCTACGCCGTAACCTTTGTTGATGAAAACGACAATGTTCTCGACGTAGTCTATGTAGCCGAAGGCGACAGCTTCGACCCGGAATCCGCTCCTGAGATACCCCAAAAGGAAGGCTTTACGGGAGCATGGGACGCCGACCTCAGCGCTGTTTCCGAAAGCTGTACGGTTAAGGCGGTTTATACCGAGATTTCGGACGAAAGCTCCGATGAAAGCTCAGACGTATCATCAGACGAAAGCTCTGATACTACCTCGGACCTGTCCTCAGACGAAAGCTCCGACTCGGAGCAGGACAGCAGCTCCGACGATACCAGCCTGTCCGATGAAGACAGCGCTTCCTCGGTAACGGACAGCTCCGCCGAATCGGAAACCTCCTCAAAGGCTGATTCCTCCGACAAAAACCCCTCCACAGGAGCGGCGGCGGCAGGAGCGGCGGTTGTTATCCTTGCAGGCGCGGCAGCGGCCGTACTGAAAAAGAAATCGTAAATTTAACCTGACCCGGATATAAAAAATAAGGACGGACCGAATCGGTTCGTCCTTATTTATTTCGTCTTAATAACAACCTCGGTCCGTTCAGCCTTTGACTACCTCGTAATCCTCTCCGCTTACCGCTCTGTTCATCGCTTCAACAAGCTCAGGATAATTCCACTCGTATGTCTCCCTGTTGAACTGCGCTCCGTCGTCCCACATGAAAGGCGCTATGCCGTTTTCATGACAAAGCTTGGTAAACATCTCGCTGAAATATACTCCGCTTTCCTTTTCGTTCCAGACGCCCGTTCCGAATTCTCCGATAATAACCGGTATTCCCTTGCTTACATAGTTTTCCGCCATGTCGTTGACCTTGCTTTCCATTACGCTTACTTCCTGCTCGCTTCCCCATTCGTAATTGATGTTGGTAGTGCAGAATTCCCACGGCGTGTAATAGTGAACGGAAACAATGCACCTTCCGGCAGGATCGTCCGGCATTTTATATCTTGAATCGCAGGTCATCTCAACGTCCGTCCAGTATCCCGCGATAAGCAGATGTCTTTGCGGATTGTTTCCTCCGCTTGCCCTTACCAGATCAACAAACTCCTGATTGAGATTGTTAAGCGTGGTATAAGCGTCGTCCTTACCCATATCGTCAAAGCCGACCTCGTTCATCGACTCGAAAATAAGCCTTTCATCGTAATTCTCAAACCTCTCGCATATCTGCGTCCAGATGGTCTTATACTTGGCAAGCACGCCGTCATAGTCCGTTGACGCGTTCCTTATCCACGCTCCGAACTGGGGATCTCCGCCCCCGTCATGGTGAAGGTTGATAATAACGTACATATCCAGATCGTAGGCGTAATCAACCACCTCCTGTACCCTGTCCATCCAGTCGGCGTCTATCGTATAATCGTCGCTGAGATGATCCCTCCAGGTCACCGGAATACGAACCGAATTGAAGCCGTCCTCCTTAAGCGCCTCGAACATTTCCTTTGTGGTCTTAACGTTCCCCCACAGCGTTTCGTCAACTACCTCCGCGTTCTCGTCGATCTGCCCGTCGCCGTCGCGGTCGGCGTTGCAAACGTCAAGGCTGTTTCCCAGATTCCAGCCGAGGGTCATTTCCTTAACAAGCTCCATTGAAGAAATATCTCTCATCTCTTCGGCGCCGGAGCCCTTCGCGTTCCCTCCGGACGAAGAATCCCCGTCCTTTCCGCAGCCGCTGAAGGCTGAACAGGCAACTGCGGCGCACAGAATAAAAGCCGCCAGCTTGGATTTTCTTATCATAATAAAATCTCCTTCCGCAAAATCCTTTACAGTTTTATTATGATACTCTCCGCGCGCTATGTCAATATAATTTTTTGATTTTGTATAATTATCTGAAACTGTCTTTCTGCTATATCGGACTAATATATTAAAATAATATATGAATATTTATAGCTATATGAAATAAAGAAAAGTTTTTATACATTTGCCGCGCCGCGGCGGCTTAAACCTGATTTGTTCTGAAAATCTGCGTTTTTTCGTATCCGAAATCCTTTTCGTAAGCCTTTTTCCGCCGAATTGAACTCATTGCTGAACAGTCTTTATCTATTAAAATATTAATATAAGAATATGAAACATTCCGTTGTTATTTCCAATCTCCCGCCCCGATTTAACGCGGCTTAAACTTTTACCTTTTCCACAAATTATATGTGCCTGATTTGTGTATTTTAGCATATGAAAAAGTAAAAAAATACCCGCTTAAACGCTTTTTCTGTTCTCACCCTCCTCCGGCACCCTGATAACGTATTCTATAAAGCCGTCTTTCTTTGTTTTCTTTACCCTGGCGTCAACGCCCGCAAGCTTTATCACCTGAACCGCCTTGTCTACCGTGTTGAAAAACAGCCTGAGATCGCTCAGAGCCGCCGACCGCCGTCTGTAGCTTTGCCTTATACGTTCGTTTTTTTCAAGCGTCCTTATGTATTTTTCCGCGGCGTCCACCGTAAGCCTGTCCTTTACTATCTTTATAAGAACCTCCTCCCTCAGGCTTTCGTCAGCCTTGAGCAAGGCCCTTGCGTGCCGCTCGGTAAGTCCGTTTGAAACTATTACCTTTCGCAGGTCGGGAGAAAGCTTCAGTATCCTCAGCTTGTTCGCCACAGTCGACTGCGCCATTCCCAGCCGTATAGCGCAGTCCTCCTGCGTCATTCCGTACTTTGTTATAAGCGCCGAAATAGCCTCCGCTTCCTCAAAGAAATTAAGCTCCGCCCGCTGTATGTTCTCTATAATCGCGATGACCGCCGATCTTGAGTCTGATATATCAACAACAACGCAGGGCACGCTTCTGAAGCCGGCAAGCTTAGCCGCCCTCAGTCTCCTTTCGCCGGAAACAAGCTCATACCCTCCCTCCTTACGTCTGACGGTAAGCGGCTGAACTATTCCGTCCTGGGAAATGCTTTTCGCCAGCCTGGTAAGGTCCTCGGTATTAAAGCTTTTTCTCGGCTGGTCAGGATTAGGAAATATCGCCCCGACCGGTATTTCAACTACCTTTCCCAGCTCTCTCACGTTCTGCGCCGACGTTTTCTCCCTTGTCTTTGTTATAATGCTCATAACGATCCCTCCGATTTATTTTGTGTTCTTTGCAGATATTTTTTACCGCTGAAAAATATAACTTAATGCCAATGTCCCCGCCTTCTTTAGAAGGCGTTCGCTTCTCTAAGACTGCGATTTCAATTCAGCCTTTCAGCAGGAGAATTGATCCCATACCGAAAACCTGAGGAGCCAAAGCCCTTCGCTGTCAAAAAACAGCGTTTTACACAGTTGCTTCATCGCGGCCGATGAATAGCCACGCTCACATCGAACTTTGCTCAAAATTAAAATAACCTCTTTATCAGCATTATAACACTTCCCGCCGGCAGATTTCCATAGAATATTCAAAGAAAAAATCCAAAAATTTCAGCTTAAAATCCTATGATTATCCCGTTTTCCTCATTTCTCCCCATAATTCTCCGCCGTCTTTGTCGATATAACCTAGCGCCTATGTCTCCGCCTTCTTTAGAAGGCGTTTCCATATCAGACTTTGCTCCGAATTAAAACAAAGACAGCCCGCGCGATTGCTGTACGCGGACTGCCTTTATTCCCCTTTTTTTTCATACCGTCTTATTTAAATCTGAGCAAAGCTCAGTGCCGCTGCGATTGCAGCACAAGCAAACGCTGTGTTTATGCAGCGATGAAGCTTTGCTTGGAAGCTTAAAACCCCGCTGAAAGACTGAACGTAACGCGCCGCCTGAAAAACCCTGTCATAAATTCCTGACGCGTATTATCAATACAGCCGAAAATTCAGCCGAGGACTAACACAGCCTTTTCAGAAAGTCCTTGAACATCTCGTCATTCCCGAACTCCATCTCCATAACGATAACTCCGTTCTTAGCCCTCTTAAAATCAGGCGCTATTCCAAGCTCGCTGTATATCGCGGTTCTCGCCTCAAGCAGCATTTTTTCCTCACTGTCCCCGAAAACCACCTTTTTTGGCTTTTTTCTTTCCGTCTTTCTGGCTTCCTTCTCCTCAGCTTCCCTTATGTATCTGCCGCTTACCACATTATCCACGTGTTCCTCAAACTGACGCACCGTCATTCTTCCCGCAAGCGCCTGAAGCATTAATACATGCTGCTGGGACTGATCCTCAACGCCGCACAAAATCTTGGCGTGACCAATAGATATCTGCTTGTCCGCAACAGCCTCCTGCACCTCCGGAATAAGCTTCAGCAGCCGTATGGAGTTTGTAACCGCGCTTCTGGATTTCCCCACGATCCTTGCAATGTCCTCCTGCGTCATTCCGAATTCATCGGAAAGCCGCTTGAACGCCTTCGCCTCCTCGATCGGATTAAGATCCTCCCTCTGGATATTTTCAATAAGCGCTATCTGCGCCGCCTCAAGATCGGAAAGCTCCCTGACCAACGCCGGAATTTCACTCAGCCCCGCAATTCTCGCCGCTCTCCAGCGCCGTTCTCCGGCAACTATCATATACCTGTCCTCTCCCGCGGGACGAACCAGTATAGGCTGCAAAACTCCGTGCTGTCTTATATTGTCCGCCAGCTCGTTAAGCCTTGCCTCGTCAAAATCCGACCTCGGCTGATTTCTGTCCGGCTCAATAAGCGAAAGTCTTATTTCCTCAACGCCCGTACTTTTTCCGCCGGACTCTTCCGCCGAACCGAAATTATCCTCAAACAACGAATCCAGCCCGTTTTTCAGTCTTTCCTTTTTAGCCATTTTTCCTACCTCCGTAAAAATTACTTTTTTATTTCCTGCCTCATAAGAATTCAGCTTGACCGCGCGGAACTTCAAAGATAAACGCCGTCAGCTTAAATTCTCCGCTTCTTTCACTTTTATTCAGAAAAGCTCCTGCCCTTTCACCAATTAGCCGCTCCAACCTCCCGCCCCAGCGGTCAGGCTAAACGGCTTCGCCCCCCTAGGCAAGCATATCTTTACCTGTCGGGAATATCCCGAACCCCCGCTCAAACTGAAATTTATCGCTCTCCAAGAACCTTACTGTATAATAAGCAAGTCAAAGGGACCTTTCTATTTCCCATATCAAGCTCGATTCTTTCTTCGCCAACACGCTCAAATCCACGATGCTCGTAGAACTGATAGGTACAGGCATTATCCGTATAAAGATATATTATCTTGCCTTTTTCACGATTTTCTAATTCGGCAAGCAGCTTGCTGCCGACACCTTTTATTCCGCAGTCAGGGTCAGCCGCGAGAAAGATAATTTCGCCGGACGGTTGAACTGTCCTGATATATTTCTGATACATTTTCTTGTTCGCTTTATCGTAAACCCCGACGCTGTCTTTGAAAAAGAAACGCTGGACCCCTTCAGCAAGTTTTACATACATTTTTCTCCATATGGAACTGTTCAGCTTTGGCTCGCCATTTATTTCAGCGAGAATAACTCCGACAAATCTGTTATCTGCATACGCGGCGATCATCTGCGTTGCTCTTGACGTTTCCAAATACCAAAAATACCTGCCGTATAAATTAAGCGCGATTTTATTATCCAAATACCAATCAAAGTGCATTCCTTTTACAGCAAATTGAATTGCTTTCTTTTCATCTTTCTTATTTAACGCTTTTAATTCAATTTGCATATTCCTAACCTCCGCTTAATCCCGGTTTATCTGTTTCGTTTCTCTGAAAATCTGTTGTTTCCCTGGCTTGTCGCTTATTCTGCGTTCAAGCCTTATGTATTCCCCCCTGTTTCCGCCCTTGCCAGCCAAAATAAATTTTTTATCTGAATATAAACCTGTTTTTCCGGCAGGCGCTAAGCTCTCCGTCATTTGAGAGCGAAACACGCCTTTTGCACAAGCATTCAGCTTGCGCAAGGTCGTCTAAGCTTCTAACCCGGCTGTTATGTACTGTTTGATATCCCCGACGAACTGATTTCCGCAGCGGGACACTTCGCCAAGGACGCGGTCTATTCCTTTTTCGCTTTTATACCAATTATCCTTTGTAATGTTATAACAATGCACAGGGCATACTTTTATTTTTACATCAGGAAAAGCTATTTGGTATAACATAAGACACCTGCGGGCATGAAAAGCTTTGCAAACAATCAAAGCCGTTTTTATCTGAATCCCCTTTTCATCAATAACCTTTCGTGAGAGGAACGCGTTATCGTGAGTATGTCTTGATTTATCTTCACAGATTACAGCAGAGCTTGGCACACCATTTTTAAGCAGCACATCCGTAAAGAATTCACAATCGGACTGATAATCGCCATTGTATATATCTGATTTTGAGCGTACGCCGGGCCATTTATCACGTTTTATGCTGATTCCGCCGGCTGGAACTAACCACTTTGCAAATCCCCCGCGATACAATTGAGCAGCATATTCAGGCTGTTCCGGATGTGAGCCGCCGGGCAGAAAAATAGCGTCAACCCTTTCAGGCTCATCTGATATAAATATAAAATCTGATATATCGGTTATTATATGATTAGACATTATATTTCCTCCTTTTTAAATCCTGTTAATGAACTTTGCGTCAGATCCAAGCATCCTCGGCATTTGAGAACGGATTACCCCCTCGCACAAACCTACGGTTTATACCAAAGGTATTTTTGCTCATTTGAGGATTCATTCATTACAGCTTACTCTGTTTAAAATATCATTTTTCCTCAATTCAACCATTTTTTAAAAAAAGGTAGGTCGCTTACCTTCGGATTATCAATTCGGAAAGTGCACCCACAAACTTTTTCAAAGCTTCTCCCGAATATTATTTTGTGTCTGCCACCCCCACACGAACCGCAGTTACCGCAAAGATTTACATGATTCCAGGCAATACCCTTTATATCTTCTTCCACAGAAGATTCTTCGTATGCTTTACTATCGTCAGACCATATTGTCCAAAGATTTTCTGGTTCATCAGGATCTTTAATTGCAATAAAACATACACACTCATCTCTGAATTTTATTAGATAATAGATTTTATCTTTCCAATAACCATTATCTTTTACAAACTCCAATTAATTTGTCCGTAAATAGCTAATAAATTCTAATGCAGTTTGTATCGCTCCATCTGCTAAGCTTTCTTCAATGTAATTTTCAATTTCCTTTTTCACACCAAAACCTCCATAATATTCGTACAATCACAGTTCTTTAATCGCCACACTTTGTTATAATAGCTTGTTTGTTACTAAATTTTTCTTCCCTTGTCTTTGCCCTTATAAGGTGTAAGAGCAAGGGTAAACTTGTGTAAAACCGTGTAAAGGGATAAGGCAAACACATTGCGATAAATCTTTTATTTTCAAGGCTTTCAGAGGATTTTGTTGAATCCCTATGAGGGACAATAATCATTTATAAAAATTGAGGTTTTCAATTCTAATTTGTTGATCTATCCTCTCATATTCCCGCGCTTATATATAAAATTTCTATCCTTCCCCTGTCTGCGCGAATTAAATTACCTTAATCCCGCCCATTTCGTTTTATATATCCACAAAAAACCCTATTCCCCCTTTAAACTCCTGCCTGCAATATTAAAAAAGCTCTACCCTTGCCGGAAATATACCAATCCCTCGCTTAGACTGAATTTGTATAATCTCAAATTTCACTCAATATTTTCAACATGGTTCCTTAAATAATCGAAATATTTTCTGCCATCGTCATTACCGTCATCGTCAGGCTCAAATATCTCCCTTCCTTCAAACATATAAGCTCTAAGCAAATATTCTATGGCGTTTTTTTCGTCCCCTATCTCCAAACAGCATTCACCCAAGCGAAGCATAATAAACGGATTTCCATACCCCTCGCCGCTCAGATTTCCCCTTGCCTTGTCAAAACATTCGTGTGCTTTTTCATATTGTTTATTTTGGAAATAAACATCACCGATGGCAACCAAAAACCATATGGTCTCACTGTAAATCTGCTGTGGCTCCGGTATCAGACTAAGCGCTTCTTTCCACGCTTGTATAGCTTCCTCATAGTGTTCCTCAGCCTCAAGCTGACTGCCTTTTTCCGCTAATTCACCTAACTTAACTTTTATTTTTGGCGTTAGCTCATCAAGCTCTGCTTCTTCATTTTCTTTTTTTGAAAACAGCTCCATAAATATACCTCCATAAATTTCATTTCGTTGACCCGTCCGTTTAACTTACCGCTTCCATATATAAATTTTCCTATCCTTTTCCCTTTTTCACAAATGACATTCTCTTATATCCGCCCGTTTCGTTTTATATCGGCTTTTTTCTCCGACTTCTTTATGCCGTATGTCTGTAGCTGATAAACGCTGCTGTAATTAACATTTTCAAAACCATTCTGTTATTTTTTTATAATTTCTCCTCCTAGCACTTATATATGCGCACCGCAATCGGCGGACAATTAGGACGATTCACAAATTCACTTACAATTACCGTATATTCGGCAGTCGGAAGCTTCGATATGTATTCCAAAACCGCTTCCTTTTCCTCAAAGCCCGTATCTCTCCCGTAGTATATCGAAAGGCTGATTACTCCTCCGTATTTTAAAAGTCTGAGGCACTTTTCAATCGACTTAATCGTAGTTCCTGCCTGAGTATGTACAGAATGATCGCCGCCCGGCAGCCAGCCTAAATTGAATACCGCCGCCGCAACCGTCCCTTCCTCAGCATACAGGTCAACTTCCTCGTGACCGCGGCAAATAACCTCAGCCGTCTGCGAAAAACCTCTTTCTTTAACAAGCTTCAAGGTGCTTTCAACCGCTTCCTGCTGAATATCAAAGCTGAAAACCTTCCCCTTATCTCCTACAAGCGAGCAAAGAAAAACCGTATCGTTTCCCCGTCCCGCGGTGCAGTCTATACAAATATCTCCCGGCTTGACCTGAGCCGCCAAAAACTCGTGAGCAAGCTGCACAGCTCCAAACGTACTTGCCATAGTCTGCTTTGCCCTCCTTCCAATGTTCCACGTGGGACATTAATCTGATAAATTTTTGATTTCATACGCTTATAAGCGTATTATAAAGCAAATTTCAAAAAATTATAATATGTCTTTTGGCAAAAAATAATTTTAGCTGTATAAATTGGCGGGTGAAAATGTTCCACGTGGAACTTTTAAATACAGGCAGATTTTGATTGACCCGAAATAGAAGCTTGTTTAAATCCGCTGTATCAGCCGTTATTTTTACTGCTCTTTTTATAAACTGTTATTTCTGCGCCGCTTCCGCCGTCACCGTTTTCGCATACTAAAAGATAATTTTCATCCGCGGTCAGTCACGCAGCGACTGCCGCTGTTCTTTTTCCATATCTAATATCTGCTGTCATCCCAGAGCTTGACTGTTCTCCCGCTCCGAAGCGTATATTCAAGACTGACGTAAGAGCCCTTCAGCGCGTTCAAGACTGTAACCTTTTTCTCCGGCGATAAACGGAAGGTAAACTGAAATATTCTTCAGCAACCATCAAAGGAACTCATACGTTTAACGATTTTAAAAATCTAAGCATCAAATATTGTTTTTTATAATCTCTTTTGCAAGCGCCTCATATGCCTTTGAGCCCTTGGATTTTTTGTCGTAGTACAGCGCCGGCTGCCCGAAACTGGGCGCTTCTGACAAAGCTATATTGCGGGGAATTACCGTTTTGAATATATGATCGGCATAATATTTTTTTACCTCCGCTACTATCTGTCCGGTAACCTTGTAACGCTCAACGTACATTGTAAAAAGAATACCTTCTATTTTCAGCTGAGGATTCCACGTTTTTTTGACCCTCTCGATCGTCTGATTCAGCTCTACCAGCCCCTCAAGCGAAAGAAATTCACATTGCAGGGGAATAAGCACCGTATCCGCCGCCACAAGTGCGTTTATCGTCAGCATATCCAAGGTAGGCGGGCAGTCTATAAGCACAAAGTCATAGAAAGCCTTTGCTTCTTCAAGCTTTTTTCTCAGCTGCCTGGCTCTGTCCTTTACCGATATAAGCTCCACTGAAGCGCCAGAAAGCTTCTGAGTTGTGGGGACGACCGAAACTCCCCTGAACTGAGTTGCCACCGCCGCTTCAAAAACGGAGCACTCGTCCATCAAAACCTCGTAAACGGTATTGCGGATACTCTTTTTCCGTATGCCATAGCTTGTAGTTGTATTGCCCTGCGGGTCAAAATCTACAATTAGCACCTTTTTTCCTTTACTTCCGAAAACCGCCGCAAGATTTACCACTGTGGTGGATTTTCCTACTCCGCCTTTCTGATTTGAAACCGCTATTATTTTTCCCATTTCTATAATTAAGCTCCCTTCATTTTTTAAGCGAATATTCTAAACAATAAAAACACTATCATTAAGTTTTTCAGATTTTCCGATGATATAAGTCTATTATACTACATTATTCCGATTTTGAAAAGACCTAAATTGCAGGCAGCAATAAAAATGTTCCACGTGGAACATTTTTATATGCTTTATTGTAATAGCTGATGACAAAATATGATTTATCAATATTTATCTATAAATTTTCTGCATTATATTGACAATTAAATATTATTATATTATAATTAAATTATACCAGATTTTGCTGAATTAAGCTGATTTTTCTTTATTTAGAGCAGACGGCAGCTCTTTAGTCTACAATTATTAAACTGTATTACTTATCAGAAAAGAGGTCATTATGAGAAAACACATTCTTTCAGCATTCATCATTTCTTCTGTTATTCTTTCAGGCTGTTACGCCCAGCCGGGCGACGAAGGATATATAGGCGATCCCTATACCGGAAAAAGACGTTCGGTTTCTTATTCTTCAACCTCTATTTATAACAGCCGTAATGAAATAATCGGAGAAATTGATTATTCGCAGCTTCTTTATATGACGGACGGCAATATTATATATTGTAAATATGGTTCAAATTACGATGCTTACAGTAATATGGAACTTTATTTATATAATATTGACAGCAATACTTCTCAGCTTCTCGGAGTAATTGAAGATTGGTCCTTTTTAAATAAAAATAATTCCTGGGCCGCGGACGGACATTTGTATTTGCTTGTTACCACGGGAGATTATATATCCGAAGATAAAAGCAAGCAGGAGGTATATGACGTTGATCTGAACCAGCAGTCGGTTAAAAGTATTTATACCGTAAAAAACCCAACGACCTATAACACGATGACGATTGCTGAAGATAAGCTGTTCATTTCGTCTACGGACAAAAAGGGCACTTTTCTTATTGAATCGTATGATCTCAAAAGCATGGAAAGCAGTATCATGCAGCCGTCGTTTACATATGACGAAGAAAGCAGTTCCGGAGAGGTCATAAGATATATTACCTACGACGAGGAGAATATTTATTTGCTCAGGGTAAAGAGGGAAGCTTCCGGAGATACTTTCGTTTATATCGACAAATACGATAATAATTTTAATTTTATCAGCTCCAAGGAGTTTGAGCCGGAGCTTGATTACGGCTTTGACCCGTCGGATAATTACGACCTGATCATGGAGCAGCGATTTGACGTAGCCATGTGCTTCAGGGTCTTTGGAGATTATTTTTATTATGAAAACAGGGGAATGATCCAGTGTATGCAGAAGCTTGAAAATGATGAATTCAAGTCTGTTTTCCGCTCTCCCTATTTAAAATGGATAACGAACTGCGACGCTGACGGGCAGGTAAATATGATCTTCAACGTAGAACGCAATGATGTAAAGCAGAAAAATAAGAATATGATATATTCAATTGACGAAAAAACCGATACAATCAAAAGCGCCGAATTTGTTTTATTCGATAAAAAATATTGTATTAACGACGCGATTACCGATTCTGAGGGAAATATTTTTGCCGAGGTTCGCAACGGTTTCGCTGAAAGTCAGGAGTTAGACGATTACAGGCTTTATTATATTAAAAATTCCGAGCTTGATTTTGCCGAAACAAATGATTTTCCGGATACGCTTTTTTAAAGCGGCGGTTCGGGTGAATAACTGTTAATACACACGCAAAAAAGGAGCGGCTGACCGCTCCTTTCTTATTAAGTATCATTATTCAAATTAAAACTCGATTTTTCCGTAAAGTCCGGCGTCAAGGCTGTCCTCCGGCTTTGGCTTCTTATAATCCTTTTCAAAGCTGGTGGTTATATCAAAATGAGCCTTCGGCGGTCTTCTGTCGCGGCGTCCGCCGTTTCTTTTTCCGCCTTTTCCTCCTCTGTATCCGCCGTCTCTAAATTTCTTTTCGGTAGAGCTTATAATAACCTTTCTGTAAGGCTCTTCTCCTGTTGAACGGGAGGTAACTCCCTCGATCTCTGAAACCGCGGCGTGTATAATTCTTCTTTCATAAGGATTCATAGGCTCAAGGGCGGAGGTTCTTCCGTTTTTCTTAACGTTGTTCGCGATCTTTACCGCAAGCTCCTCAAGCTGCTGCTTTCTTCTTTCGCGGAAACCGTTTGAATCGGTGGAAATCCTGAAATAATCCCTGTCTATTTTATTGCACACCAGCGAGGACAGGTACTGAAGCGCGTCCAGCAGCTCGCCCTTTTTGCCTATCAGCTCTTCAAAGCCGCTTCCGTTTATTTCAAACTGAGCGCCGTTTTCGGTTTCGGTAACCTCTATAGCCGCGTCTTCTATTCCCATAGAAATCAGAACTCTCAGCATATAGCCGTAAGCAATATCGGCTTTGGAGGGAACATATTCCGCTTCTACCTTTGCTTCTCCTTTGATCTTGCCGAAAATGCTCTTTTTAGGCTCTTCAATAATGTTAAAGCTGATCTTTTCAGCTTCCGCTCCGAATTCCGCGGCTGCCGCCTGCTTCGCTTCCTCTACCGACGGTGCGGTAAATATCTTTTTCATTTTTATCATCCTTTCAATTTCCGGATAAACCTTCAAGTTATTCGTTTTCGTTATACTCGTCGCCGTATTTTTCTGCCATACGCTTTCTTGCCTCGTTAAGCTTTTTCCTCTGAAGCTCTTTAAGCTCGGCCTTTGACAGCTTTTTCTCGGAATCTTCATCCTCATCCTTATCGCTGCCGGAGGATTTATCTGAAAGCGTCTGTCCGTTCTTCTGTGCCTTCACGATTTCCTGAGCCTCGAGAGTCTTTTCAATAAACGATTTTTTACCGCTCTTTTTCTTCTTCCGCTTATCCTTTTCAATATCCTTTTGCACAAGCTCTTTTACATGCTCGGGGGTATATACCACGTTGAGGAATATCGTCTGAAGCAGGGCGAACAGCGAGGAATATATCCAGTAAAGTCCGAGTCCGGCAGGATACGCGAAGGATATCCACAGGGAGAAAAACGGCATTATAAACAGCATTGCTTTCATTCCGCCGCCCATGCTCGCGGCAGCAGGATTGTTTTTCTTCATAAACAGCTGTGAAACGACCGTGCAGGCAAGCTGAAGTACGAAGGACAGCACGGGGATTATCAGAAGCGGACTTTTAACCGTAGGGATAGCTCCCAGCGAAAGACCGAAAAATTCATATTTAAAGTCTTCCGCTTCCTTCCTTACGTCGTCGGGAAGTATATCCGCGAATTTGGCGTTTTCCTTATCCTTGTCCACAAAGTCGAAGGTAACAAGCTCCGGCTTTGACTGGGCAAGATTCTGGGAAACATATTTTTCATTTGTGATAAACTGATCTATATCGCTGTGTTTTTTTACCGCTTCGATCAGCGCTTCCCATTCGCTGTCAGATTCCACGACCTTCGCCGTTTTCGGGTAATTATCCTTATCGTCAAGCGTTTCTCTGAGAGCGGCGTAAACGTCCTCCTCGCCGTCTTTTTCAAAGTCCTCCAAAAGCTTTTCTATAGTCGTATCCTTGCTTTTTATCTCGGCGCTTACCGTTGCAAGATTTGTTATCAGATTATTGCTTTTTTCAACTGAATCCTTATCAAGATCTGAAACATAGGTAAGCGGTCCGTAGATAACGGGGATCATTGAAAAGAGAATAACCATTGTTATTATCATAGGCAGACAGCTTGCCATTGGGTTTATATTTTCCTTGCTGTAAAGCTTCATTGTTTCTTCATTAAGCTTTTCCTTATTCTTGGCGTATTTCTTATTCAGCTTTTGAATCTCCGGCTGGATCATTGACATTCTTGCCGTGCTTTTCTGCTGCTTAATTTGCAGCGGCAGCGTTACAAGTCTGGTTATTACCGTAAAAATAAGCAGCGCTATACCGTAATTATGCACCAGCGCATAGCAGCCCTTCATTATCCATCCTAATGGAGTTGCCAGTATATTCATTAATAATCCTCCGTATTTAAAGAAACGTTTTTAATTCCGTTTCATTGTTTGCTTCTTTTAAATAAATGAAATTCATCGGGAACATAGTCTACTCCGCCTCTGCTCCACGGATTGCACCTGAGCAGACGCCAGGCGCTTAATATAAAGCCTTTGAAAAATCCATGTCTTCTGAAAGCTTCCAGCGCGTAGGCTGAACAGCTTGGATAATACCTGCATCTTGCCGGAAACAGCGGACTGATAAATTTTCTATAAAATTTTATCAGAAGCATTGAAATATATTTCATTTCAGCGCGGCCTATCCTTTATTCTTTTTTTCCCGCTTGGGCGGTCTGTTCATTTCTCTTATCAGCTTCTTTTTTATAAATCTCTCAATATCCCCGGATTTTTTTTCCTTGATATTATTTCTTCCTACAAAAACTATATCATAGCCTATGGGAATACCTGTTTCATTAAGTCTGTAGGCGGCTCTGATTATTCTTTTTATCCGGTTTCTTTCAACCGCGTTTCCCTGTTTTTTTCCCGCGGTTATTCCTATTCTGTTATACGGCGAGCCGTTCGGCAAAAAATAAGCGACAATCATGCTGTCAGACACATATCTTCCTTTTCTGTAGCACTTAAGAAATACGCTGTTGTCCTTCAAAACCTCAGTAAAAAGCATAAAACGTCCCCTGACCGCAGAATACTGCCGCACTTTAATTATTAAAGCAAATTATTATCAGAATTAATATGAATTAAAATAAAATATTAATTTTTCTTTCAATAAAAAGAGAAAGACCCTATACCAATCAGAAAATGAATGGTATATGGCCGTATCATCATATCAATAGCTGAGTCTTGCTCTTCCCTTAGCTCTTCTGCGAGCCAAAACCTTTCTGCCGTTTCTGGTAGACATTCTTTTCATAAAACCGTGAACCTTTTTTCTCTGAAGCTTCTTAGGCTGATAAGTTCTTTTCATTAAAATATCCTCCCTTCAATAAAACGGATATCCTACCGTTCAGTATCCCTGCTTTTGACAAAGCAATAACGGACAAACGCGCCTGATCTCATAAATACAGGCAATAAGCCCTTGCAATATGTTATTATAACTCAACTATACAGTCTTTGTCAAGTCTGTTCATGATATTTTTATATTTAATTTTACTGAATGTTCCGCCGTTTTGCTCTTTTTCAGAACCTATATTTAAACTTTTTGTGTATTTCAATCAGCATCGGCACTATATATTGTACGGCAGGCGTGAAAAAAAGTATACATTGAGTATCCGCTTTTATTATCTTCTCAGTCCAAAAAATTCACACTATTAATAATTATGGGTGTGGACAAATAGAGCAGAATATGATATAATGAAGGAATGAGAAAAGCAAAAGAAGTAGCAGGTAGAAAATGTCCTATCTGCGGTAAATCAAAAAATCAGGTGAACGCAGGGAAAAATCGTTCGGGAACACAGAAGTGCTTTTGCAATGATTGCAAAAAATACTACACTCTCAACCCGAAAACACGAGAATATCCCGAAGAAATTCGCCAACAGGCAATCAAAACATTCTACGCAGGAGCCAGCGGACGAGGAGTCGGCAAGGTGTTTGGTTTCAGCAAGGCGAATGTCTACAATTGGATTAAAAAAAACAGTTCAAGCTCACAGTAACTTCCATTTTTTAGAATTAGATGAGTTGTATTGGTTTATTGGACAAAAGCCCAAAACAGAAACACGTGAAAACACTTATGTAATGACAATGGTAAGCAGATTGCCAAGACAAATCGTTGGATTTGATGTTGCTTTTGATAAATCACCGGAGCGTATACAAAGGGTGGTTGACAGCGGTCCTGAAGCCGAATGTTACTGTACAGACGGCTATTGGGGTTATGTTGATATTGTATATCCAGGTAAGCATATTCGTAATATTTACGACAAAAGCAACACCTTTACCGTTGAGGGAATAAATGCTGATTTGAGGCATTATATACCTCTTTTGAGGCGACGCAGCCGATGTTTTCCACGAAAGCTTGATACGCTAAAAGCTGTTTTAGAGCTATTTGTCCAAGCGTATAATGAATTTGGCATCGCTAAAATGAATTATCGCAAAAGCCGTACCTCAAATTCTCGTGAATTACCCTTTTCTGTTCTTGATTTTTTATAATCTGCTCTTTGTGTCCACACCTATAATTATATAGGACTTGAAATTTTTCTGACTCTGTGATATAATTAAATAGAATTGATTTTTGTGCCCTTTTTTTAAAATATGAATAAAATCTGAGTTGAGACCTTGCTTTTTCAGATCAATGAAAACAGCTTCCGCGGCACGATCATCAGGCGGCAATACCTATAATATACGCTTAAATTTACGAAAGGAATGGAAATAGAATGGATTCTTTTAACGAGGCGTTTCAAAGCGTCCTTAAATACTGTGAAGCAGATCCATCGGTCAGCGAGATCGGTTTTAATAAATGGATAAAGATACTGGAGCCTTTTAAGCTTGAGAACAATACCGCTTTTCTGCTGACAGACAGCGAATTTACTAAGAAAACCACTACCGAGGTTTACGAGGACGTGCTTAAACGCGCTTTTCTTGAGGTACTCGGCTTTGATGTGGATATAAGGATACTTGTAAAGGCCAAAGCCGAAAACACAGACGATATACCTCAGGAGCCCGCTCCTACCGTTTCTTCGCCTACCAAGTACAGCAGCAGCCTTACCTTTGACAATTTCGTAAAGGGTAAATCAAACGAGCTGGCTTACGCCTTTTCAATAGCGGTGGCGGGAAAAAACGATACCTCAGGAGAGCTGAGCACTAATCAGGCCTTTAATCCTCTTTTTATATACGGCGATTCGGGACTGGGAAAGACTCATCTTATGAAGGCTATCGAAAATGAGGTCAAAAAGAAAAAGCCGGATATAAATCTTATATATACGACCGGAGAAAACTTCATGAACGAGCTTGTCAAGGCTATAGAATACAAGCAGACTATCAGCTTTCACGACAAATACCGCAACGCCGATTTTCTGCTTGTGGACGACGTTCAGTCGATAGCGGGCAAGGAACGTATCCAAGAGGAATTTTTCCACACCTTCAACGATCTTTACAATGCCGGAAAGCAGATAGTTCTTACTTCGGATATTGCTCCTTCCAAAATATCAAAGCTTGAAAACAGGATACGCTCGCGTTTTTCACTCGGCGTACAGGTAGATATACAGCCGCCGGATTTTGAAACGAGAATGGCGATAGTAAAGCGCAAGGCCGAGGTCCTCGATCTTCAGCTTACCGATAATATATCAAGGATAATCGCCGAAAAGATAAAAGCCAATATACGTCAGCTTGAGGGAACTGTAAATAAAATGAAGGCGCTTACCATTTATACCAACGAGCAGCCTTCCATTTCCATGGCGCAGCGGGTAATAAAGGAAATAATGATCGAGAATCACCCCGCGGAGATAACCGTTGACAGGATAATCAGCGACGTCGCCACCGCTTTCAAGGTAACTCCCGACGATATACGTTCCACAAACAGGAGAGCAAATATATCCCTTGCAAGAAAGATAACTATATATCTGCTGAAGGAGGTCAAGGGAATGACATATATACAGATAGGCAACGAGCTCAATAAGAATCATTCTACGATGACTATTCATTATCAGGACGTTGCCGAGCTGCTTAAGAAAAATTCCGATCTGAAGGAAACCGTAGATGATATAATAAAAAATCTCAAGGACGTTTAACGGCAGTTTTTCAACAGATTCAACACAGTTTTCAACAATCTGTGAAAACAGTTACACCATGAATATAAAAGGATCTGAAAGCTGCCGTACGACAGAGTTCAACATTTTTTACTTTAACAGTTTCAAGCTGATTTTCCCGCTGTTATTTGAGCTTTTGATTTTTTCAACATTTTTCAGTTTTTTTCTCAACTTTCAACCTGAAAATTCTAAACTGTTTCAACCGGTGATTGATTTTCAATTTTTTCGTTATTTATTCAACTGAAGAGAGTTGAATAAATAAGGGAAGAAAAGCCTTTGAAACGCGGTGTTTGGGGAGGGTTTAGTTGTTTTCAATGACTACTACTACTACTACTGTTAAATTAAAGGTTATGTTATGATAAAGGTGAAAAAATAAGGGAGGATATTCGAGGGGAAAGTTGAAAATGTGCAAGCGGGAAAGGCTGGCTGATAAAGCAAGGAAAAGCTGAGGCTGAAAATAATTTTATGAAAGGACGTTAATATGAAGCTATTGTGCAATAAGCAGTCTGTTTACGAAGCGGTTATCAATGTTTCAAAGGCGGTCAGCGAGCGCTGCGCCATGCCTTCTCTCGAGGGGATAAAGCTGAAGCTTGAAAATTCCATGCTCGAGCTTACGGGGTACGATCTGGAAATAGGCATAAGGACCTCTATATCGGTGAACAGCGACGACAGAGGAGAGTTTATTTTAAACGCCAGACTGTTCAGCGAAATGATAAAGAAAATGCCAGACGAAAATATTTATATGGAAGTCAATGAAAATTTGCAGGTAACTCTTTCGAGCGGAGCTACTACCTATAATATTACGGCTCTCGCGGCGGACGAGTATCCTGAGCTTCCGGGAAAGGATATGTCGGAGGAGATCTCCGTTCCCCAGACTACCCTTAAGAGCATGATAAATCAGACTATTTTTGCGGTTTCACAGTCGGATATAAAGCCTATACTCAAGGGAGAGCTGTTTGAGCTGGAAAACGGAACGTTCAATCTGGCGGCTATAGACGGCTACCGTCTTGCGGTAAGGAGCGAGAGCATAAAGTACGGCGGAGAGAAAAAGTTTGTCGTTCCGTCAAAGACTCTTTCAGAGGTTTCAAAGCTTTTGAGCGACAACGACGAGGACGTTTGCAGGATATTTGTTTCGGCAAAGCATATAATTTTTGAGATAAACGGATATCTTGTGTATTCAAGGCTGCTTGAAGGAGAATTTCATCCTTACAAGAGCGCTATTCCCCAGTCCTGCACTACGGAGGTTATCGCCGACAGGAAGGAGCTTATTTCTACTCTTGAGAGAGCGGTCCTGCTTATAAACGAGAGAGCCCCCAGTCCGGTAAGGTGCTATTTTGAGAACGGACTGCTGAAAATAAAGTGCTCGACGGCAGTGGGCAGAATTTCAGACGAGATAAAGGTTGATATGGCGGGGCCGGTTATTGAAATAGGCTTTAAGTGCAAGTATCTGCTCGATCCGCTCAAGGCGGTCAGCGACGAAAGGGTAAAGCTTCAGATGAGCGGCAGTCTGCTGCCTATGAAGATAGTTCCGGTCAAGGGTGAGGAATATACCTTCCTTGTGCTTCCCGTACGTCTTTCAAAGGATTGAGGATAAGAAGGTCTGGTATGGATTATAAGCAGGTTAAGGTAAATATAAGGACAGACTATATAAAGCTTGATTCCTTGCTCAAATATGCCGGTCTGACGGAAACGGGAGGCATAGCAAAGGAAATAATAGCCGAGGAAAGAATAAAGGTCAACGGCGAGGTCTGCACGGCAAGAGGAAAAAAGATACGTAAGGGCGACAGTATCCAAATCGACGAAATTTCAACTGAAATCGTGGTAGAATAATGCATATTACAAAGCTTTGCGTCAACGGCTTCAAAAATTTAAAGAATATTGAGATATATCCTCATCCCTCTCTTAATATTTTCTGCGGAGATAACGCTCAGGGGAAAACCAACCTTATCGAAGCAATTTGGCTTTGCAGCGGGGCTAAAAGCTTCCGCGGCACAAAGGATAAGGGAATGATAGATATGAACGGCGAGAGCATGAGCATAGAGCTGAAATTTAAGAACAGCCGGAGGGAGCAGACTATTGCTTACAGCATGGCAAGACCTAATGTTAGGGAAAAAAGCTGTAAACTCAACGGAGTAAGGCTTTCAGCTCCCTCAAAGCTTTTCGGAAATCTTGACTGCGTGGTTTTTACTCCTGAGGATCTGGGGCTGTCAAAGGGCTTTCCCGAAAAACGCAGGCAGTTTCTTGATCTGTCGGTATCGCAGATAAAGCTTTCATACGGAGAGGTCGCCGCAAAGTACGATCAGCTTATAGAGCAGAGAAATTCGCTGCTTAAAAATATAGCTTTCGGAAGGTCGGTAAGGGACGAGCTGGAGGTATGGGATATACAGCTGGCAAGAATGGGAGCGTATATCTCATTGCTCAGATATAATTACGCAAAAAAGCTCAATTTGCTGGCAGGCTCTCTTTACAGTGAAATATCGGGAGGAGAGGAAAGGCTGGAGCTGAGGTACTGCTCGACCGTTTTTGACTCTTTGGAGGGAAGGCAGGATTATAAGAACGATCTTTCCGAGGAGTATTTAAGATGTCTTGAAAATAACAGGGAAGAGGATATAAGGGCAGGTTTTACGCAGAAAGGCGTACACCGCGACGATCTCGCGGGCTTTATAAACAGGCTTTCCGTCAGGGATTTCGCTTCGCAGGGTCAGCACCGCTCCGCGGCACTTGTCATGAAGCTTGCTCAGGCTTATATTCTTGCCGAGGAAACAGGGGAGGCGCCCTGTATACTTCTTGACGACGTTTTAAGCGAGCTTGATCCGTCAAGACAGGAATTTGCGGTAGCCAAGATAAAGGGTATGCAGGTTTTTATAACCTGCTGCGACGAAGCCTTTCCCTTCGAGGGCAGGAGCGGAAAGCTGTACAGAATTAAAAACGGCAGGATAATAAGCTAAAAAACCTGAAAGGAGCGGCGCTTATAATCAAGCGCGGTAAATGGAATGTATCTTCATCTGGGCGGCGGCTATATAGTGAACGAAAAGGATATAGTCGGGATATTTGATATAGAGAACACCTCCGTATCAAGGATAACCAAGGAATTTTTAAGCTTGTCCTCAAAACATAAGCGGGTAGTAAATTGCAGCTACGAAATGCCAAAAAGCTTTATAGTATGTCTGGACGGCGAGCTCAGCGAAACGGTGTATATAAGCCAGCTTGCCTGTTCGACGCTTTTAAAGAGAAACAGGAAAGGGCTGAATGCCGGAATTTCGGCGGATACAGAGAATGATAGAGAAGCTGTAAAGCATTGATCATAGATTTAAGGGAAGCCTATAGTTTTTTATGACGGTTTCTTTAAAAGCAGATAAATGCCGGTCAGACGACGGCAGTATCCATGAGGAGGTTATTTTTTGGATAACATCGAAGAATTTGAAAACGAAAGCGTTTCACAGGTAGACAAAAGCGTAAGCTACGACGAAAGCCAGATACAGGTGCTGGAGGGTCTTGAGGCGGTAAGGAAAAGACCCGGTATGTACATAGGCTCTACCGGTCCAAAGGGGCTTCATCATCTTGTATATGAAATAGTTACCAACTCTATAGACGAAGCGCTGGCAGGCTACTGTACTCAGATAGATGTGGAAATACTGCCTGACAATATTATCAGAGTAACGGACAACGGAAGAGGAATACCGACGGGAATACACCCTAAGGAGGGTATTTCAGCCGCTACGGTGGTTTATACCGTGCTTCACGCCGGAGGAAAATTCGGCGGAGGAGGCTATAAGGTAGCGGGAGGACTGCACGGAGTAGGCGCTTCGGTAGTAAACGCTCTGTCCGAATGGCTCGAGATAGAGATAAAGGACGGAAAAAATATACATTTTCAGCATTTTGAAAGAGGTCATTACGACGAGGAGCTGAAAATAACCGGCGAAACCTCGGAAACGGGTACTACCGTTACCTTCAAGGCTGACAGGGAGATATTTGAGCAGACGGTGGAGTATGATTACGATACTCTGCTTAAAATGCTGAGAGAGCAGGCTTTTTTGAACGCCGGAGTGAAGATCGTTTTTCAGGACAAGCGCGCCGATGAATACAAGGGCGAAACTCTTCATTATGAGGGCGGAATAAGACAGTTCGTCGAGCATATACACAAGACGCGCGGGCTGGAGGCGATTACGCCGCAGGTTATTTATATCGCCGGAATGAAGGACGATATAACGGCGGAAATAGCTTTTCAGTACAACGATTCATATAACGAGCTAGTGCTGTCCTTTGCGAACAACGTTCATACGCCCGACGGCGGAACTCATGAAACAGGCTTCAAAAACGCGCTTACCAAGGTTCTCAACGAATACGGAAAGAAATTCGGTCTGCTCAAGGACGGCGACAAGCTTATGGGCGAGGACGTGCGCGAGGGAATAACCGCCATCGTTTCGGTCAAGCTTACAAACTGCGAGTTTGAGGGTCAGACAAAGGGACGTCTTGGAAATCCAGAAGTACGTCCTATGGTGGATAAGATAGTCAGCGAAAAGCTGATGAATTATCTGGAGGAGAATCCTGCCGCGGCAAGGTCTATATTCGACAAATCGCTTCAGGCTCAGAGAGCGAGAGAGGCGGCTAAGAAGGCGAGGGAGCTTACAAGAAGAAAATCCGCTCTGGAATCGTCCTCGCTTCCGGGAAAGCTTGCCGACTGTTCGGAGAAGGATCCGACTAATACCGAGATATACATCGTCGAGGGAGATTCGGCGGGAGGCTCCGCAAAGGAAGGGCGCGACAGGAGATTTCAGGCTATACTTCCTCTGTGGGGAAAAATGCTTAATGTTGAAAAGGCGAGAATAGATAAGGTTTACGGCAACGAAAAGCTTATGCCTGTGGTAACGGCGCTGGGAACCTCTATCGGCGGGGATTTCGATATATCGAAGCTTCGCTATGGAAAGGTAATAATAATGGCCGACGCCGACGTGGACGGTTCTCATATCAGGACGCTGCTTCTTACGTTTTTCTTCCGGTATATGCGCCAGCTGATAGAGGAGGAGCACGTTTATATAGCTCAGCCGCCCCTTTTCAAGGTATACAGGGGAAAACAGGTAAGATACGCTTTTTCCGACGAGGAAAGAGATAAGTTTATAGCGGAGCTTGCAGGAGAAAACGGAAATAAGGTAGACGTTCAGCGCTATAAGGGTCTTGGCGAGATGGATCCGGAGCAGCTGTGGGAAACCACAATGGATCCCGAATCAAGGACAATGATCAAGGTTACCATGGAGGACGCTGTGAAGGCGGACGAGATATTTACCATTCTTATGGGCGACAAGGTATCTCCGAGAAGGGATTTTATCGAGAAAAACGCCCAGTATGTCAAGGAGCTTGACGTCTGAAGGAAATACTGCGAAAGGAGCGCCGTTTCTTTAAAGGAACGCTGTAAGAGGATATGGACAGTGAAAATATCGTTCAGGACGGGTCAAACGGAAATGAAAAGGAAAACGCGGAAAAAATATTCGAGGCTTCTCCCGATATTTCCTTTGAATTCAACGTGACCAACGAGGAGGAAGGCGAGGCTTTTCTGACCTTTCAGAAAAAATACGTCTACAGGAAAAACTGGATAAAAACGATCGGTTTCGCGCTTCTTGCCGTCGGCTTCGCGGTATCGGCATGGAGAGATCCGTCGATAGCTATGAACTACATTCTTTTAGGAGTATGCGCGGCGGCGATCGCTGCGATATGGTTCAATATGAAAAAAATCCGCTCCTCGCTGCTGGAGGCTCTTAAGATACTTGAGGACGACAGATATGTTTTTTCTCTTTATGACGACAGCTTCGTTATAGAAACGATTATAACGGAGGAGGAAAAAAGCTCGGAGGATTATCAGCCGATACCGCCGAGAACGGTAAGGCTTGACGAGGAAGAGCTGGATATTATAGAAAAGGACGATATGTTTGTAGTTATCCTGAAAAGGGATACCATATATGTGCTTCCAAAAAGATGCATGAGTGAAAAGCAGTGTGAAATTTTCAGAAATAGACTGGCTGCGTATTTTTCGGAAAATAAACGGGGCTGATACGGCATGACCCAAGGAAACAAGCGGAGTTTAAGTTAGCTATCCGGCGGTAAAAAACGCTGTATCAGGAAAGAAAGAGAGTGATAATTTGTTTAGCGATAATTCAAACGTTATAAGCAGCGACGTTGAAAATATAATGCGGGAATCCTTTTTGCAGTATTCAATGGCGGTAATAGTATCGAGAGCGCTGCCGGACGTAAGAGACGGATTGAAGCCCGTTCACAGAAGAATACTTTATACGATGTATGAAAACGGACTTTATCCCGATAAGCCCTACCGCAAGTGCGCTGATACCGTAGGTTCCGTATTGGGACGCTATCATCCTCACGGTGACGCTTCGGTTTACGACGCGCTGGTAAGAATGGCTCAGAGCTTTTCGCTGCGCTATCCTATGGTGGACGGTCACGGAAACTTCGGTTCGGTAGACGGCGACCCGCCGGCTGCTTACCGTTATACCGAAGCCAAGATGTCCAAAATGTCGCTCCATATGCTTACGGATATAAATAAGGATACGGTGGATTTTCAGTCAAACTACGACGACAGACTGAAGGAGCCGCAGGTTCTTCCGTCGCGTTTTCCTCAGCTGCTTTGCAACGGCTCTACGGGTATCGCGGTAGGAATGGCGACAAATATCCCTCCTCACAATCTTAACGAGGTCATAGACGGAATCAAGCTGCTGGTAAGAAATCCTGACTGCACGCTGGACGAGCTGATGGAATATATCAAGGGTCCGGATTTTCCTACCGGAGGAATAATTATGGGCAGAGCCGGCATAAGAGCGGCTTACGGCACAGGCAGAGGAAAAATAATTCTCCGGGCAAATACGACTATCGAGGAAATAAAGGGCAGAAACTGCATTATAGTTCACGAGATACCGTATATGGTAAATAAGGCGAGGCTGGTTGAATCCATAGCCGGTCTTGTTAAGGAAAAGCGGGTGGAGGGAATCCACGATCTGCGCGACGAGTCTGACAGAGAGGGTATGAGGATAGTTGTAGAGCTTAAGAAGGACGCTATACCTCAGGTTGTGCTCAACAAGCTGTTTACTTATACTCAGCTTCAGGATACCGTCGGCGTTATAATGCTCGCGCTTGTAAACGGAATACCGAAGGTGCTTACTCTGAAGGAATGTCTTGAGCAGTATCTCGATTTCCAGGTAGAGGTCATCAGGAGAAGGACAGAGTTTGATCTTAAAAAGGCAAGGGAAAGAGATCATATACTGAGAGGCCTTGTTATAGCTCTTGACAATATCGACGAGGTAGTTGAGATAATGAAAACCTCGAAGAATATTCCTGAGGGAAAGCAGAGGCTTATGGACCGCTTTGAGCTGAGCGAGATTCAGGCGGATCACATTGCTAACATGACGCTTGGACGTCTTACCGGCATGGAGCGTCAGAAGATCATAGACGAGCTGAAGGAAATAGAAGAAAAGATAGCCGATTACGAGGATATTCTGGCAAATCACGACAGGGTGCTTAATATTATAATTCAGGAGCTGGAATCTATTCAGCAGAAGTTCGGAGATGAGAGAAGGACCCAGATTGAAAATGTCAGCGGCGAGGTTGATATAGAGGATCTTATTCCTGTAGAGGAAAGCGTCGTTACCTATACCAAGAACGGCTATATCAAGAGAATCCCGGTTTCCGCCTATAAGGCGCAGAACCGCGGAGGACGAGGCGTAACCGGAATGAAGCAGCGCGAGGACGATTTTATTGACGAGATGTATATCTGCTCCACGCACGACCACATTCTGTTTATTTCAAATAAGGGAATAATGTACCGTCTGAAATGCTATGAGCTTCCGGAAGGCTCGAAGGCTTCAAGAGGACTTAATATAGTAAATATTCTGCCGCTTGAGGAAAACGAGAAGATAGCCGCGATGATAAAGACTTCGGATTTTGACGAGAGCAAGAATATCGTCATGGTGACAAAGAACGGTAAGATCAAGAGAACTCCGCTTTCGTCATATAAAAACGTGCGCAAGAACGGACTTATTGCCATTGGTCTTGACGAGGGCGACGAGATCGCCGGCGTAAGAATGACGAAGGGCGAAAATCAGCTTATTATAGCTACGCATAACGGTATGGCTATACGGATAGACGAGAACTGCATAAGAAAGATGTCCCGTTCGGCTCACGGAGTAAAGGCTATCAGACTGAGAGAAGGCGACTATGTGGTTTCCATGGCGAGAGTAAGGGAAAACGCTTCCGTGCTTACGGTATCGGACAAGGGTCTGGGCAGACGCACCGCGCTGGATTCATACAGGATACAGAACAGGGGCGGCTATGGAATGCTTAACTACAAGGTTTCAGAGGAAAAGGGCTTTGTCTGCGGTATAAAGGTAGTAGACGAGACCGACGACGTCATAATGATCTCAAGCGACGGCATTATCATAAGATTCCGCGCGGCGGACGTAAGAATAATGGGAAGATATGCTACCGGAGTAAGGCTCATGAGGCTTTCTGACGACGACAGGGTAGTTACCTTCACCAGAGCGGAGCATGACGACAGCGTGGAGATAGCCGAGGTTGAACAGCCGTCGGAGGAAGAGCTTGAGGCTGAGCGAAAGGCCGCTGAAATGGAGGAGAGCGCCGAGGTAATAGAGGAAGAGCCGGAGCCTGAGGATTGATCAGGGCAAGCGGTTCATAAAAATCAAGAATAATAAAACAGCCTTTTACCGTACGGCGCGGTGACGCAAGTACGGTGAAGGCTGTTTTTTATGGGGAATGGAAGCCAGGCGTTTGAATATGCCGTTTTTATGATAAAAATTATAATTTTAAATAACCAAATTTTACGTTTGTTATCATAGGTTTATCACATTGGAGGTTATAATATAAGTATAGAAAGAAAAAGAAAGGATACATAAATCCGAAGCAGGCTTCGGAAAAACGGATCGAAGAGGATAATACAGGAGGGATTTTCATTATGGATAACTTCAACAATTATAATAATGACAATTTCGGAAATCATAACGAGCAGAAGGATTTTCAGAATTATAACAGCGATACTGTGAATGAATTTTCATATAAGCCCGAAAATAAAAAAAGCAAGGGCAGAAAGATACTTACGGGAATTATAGCGGTTCTCAGCGTTGTTGCTATTGGAACGACTTCGATCGTAGGCTATTCGCTGATTACGGGTACCGGAATAGGAAAGGACGATTCAGGCTCTTCTGTTCAGACTTCAAACAATAATAAGAGCTCGGCAGATAAAGCAAGCAGCAGCTCTTCCGTTGACAGAAGCAATCTTCCGAGCATTATTCAGCTTGCGACTCCGAGCGACGCTATGACTATTCCGGATATTGTGGAAAAGGTTTCGCCGTCGGTTGTGGGAATTTCCTGCATGACAAGCAGCGGTACGGTTACCGGAACAGGTATTATTATGAGCTCCGACGGTTATATCATAACAAACGCTCACGTTGTTGACGGCGCGGCTACGATCTCGGTGGTTCTGCCAAGCTCATATTCCGATGAGAGCTCTGAGAGCGGCGAGGATGAAACGATCACGGCGGAGCTTGTGGGAAAGGACAGCCAGACCGATCTCGCGGTAGTAAAGATAGATAAAACAGGTCTTACCGCCGCGGAATTCGGAACCTCCTCTGAGATAAAGGTTGGAGAGGTTTCAATTGTAATAGGAAATCCGCTGGGCTTTGATCTTGCAAACTCTGTTACCGCGGGAATAATTTCGGCTACTGACAGAACTCTGACCATTGAGGACAGAACCATGAATCTGATTCAGACCGACGCTTCCATTAACAGCGGTAACTCGGGCGGACCTCTTATCAACGCGTACGGACAGGTTATAGGAATCACGTCGGCAAAGGTATCCTCAACCTACGGCGAGGGTCTTGGCTTCGCTATTCCCATCGACGAGGCGACGCCGATAATTGACGATCTTATTCAGCACGGCTATGTTACCGGCAGACCTACGCTCGGCATAAGCGGAGAAAACGTTACTGACGTTTATTCGCAGTATTACGATATACCCAAGGGCTTCTTTGTAAGAAGCGTCGAATCGGGAAGCGCCGCCGAGGAAGCCGGAATAGAGGTCAACGATATAGTTATAGGAATTGAAGGAAATCTGATAGAATCTATTGAGGAATTCAACGAGATAAAGGAAAAATATAAAGCCGGAGATAAGATAACGGTTTCGGTTTACAGAGACGGCGAGATAATCGATAAAGAGGTTACTCTCGGCGAGGCGATAGATAAGGACGATGACGAGGACCAGCAGCAGAGCTATGATAATTATGACAGCTATCGTCAGTTCTTTAATCAGTACGGAGGCTATTGAACTCCGAAATTTTAAATAAGCTTTCTTCTAAATTAAGTTTTCTTCATATTTTTCATATTCTTTTACTTCAGGCGGAAGGCTGTTCCATATAATATGGACAGCCTTTTGCCGTTGAAGCGAAAAAGCGGACGATAAGATAAAAAATACCGCACAGCAAAACTGTACGGTATTGGAGCTGCATATTCGCGGCAAAGCCTGCTACTTGGTGTTTTTAAGCGTCCAGCGGAACGGGGCTATACGCCTTGCTCTGGTATTGTCGATATTCCAGTTGTTGAAGGAAGAGGCGGGATCAAAATACCTGTAGTCGGTTTTTGCTTTCGATTTGTTGAAGCTTATTCCGACGCCCGGGCTGCGCTGGATAACGGCGCCGATACGGTGATGCTCGCGCTCGTAATCAAGTATCTCCTTAGCGGTTATCATTCTGGAATCCGCAACGTTGTAAATTCCCTCGTACCTTCCTTCGGGAATATTTATTATTCCGTTGATAAAGTCTATAAGATTGAAAACGCAGCAGAAGGAAAAGCCGTATTCTCCGTCCTTATATATGTAAGCGACGTCGTCCTTATAATCGTACACTCTGTCGCGGAGGTTCTGGGTATATTCCGCTGTGTAAACGGGAGCGACTCTTGCTATGACCGGAACGGTATCTGATTTTTTAAACGCCTTCAGCATATATTTTTCGGAGGTGAGCTTGAGATCGACGTAATTAGAGCTTCCCTTTTCGGGATTTGTTTCGCGGATCGGTTCTCTACCCTTCTGGTTGCCGTAGATCTGCGTTGTGCTGAGAAGCAGAAAATTTTTGACCATATGCTTATCCGCAAGCTCATAGATAAATTTATCGCAGCCCTTGCTCTTTTTGATTTCAGCGTCGGTAACATAGGGGTCGATGTCGTTATCGACAGAGTTCGCTAGATGAACCACCGAATCTATTTTATTGCTTGCTATTATTCCCTCGATAGAATCCTTATCGGTTATGTCGCACTGAACAAAGGTATAATTCGCGTCGGCGCCTATATAATCGTTTTTACGGCTGTCAACGCCGAAAACTCTGTGCTTCTTTTGCAGCAGATTAGAAGTCAGGTACATTCCTATCATGCCGCTCGCGCCTGTAATTAAAACTGATGCCATTACAAGTAACTCCTTCCCCAAGAAAAAGCATATCATATACATACATTATAGCACATATTTTAAATATTGCAAATGGTTTTAGGTATTTTATAAAAAAGTTTTATTTTATTGATAATTTTGCTTGCTTAAATTTGTGGATTGTGATAAAATTAAAGTAGCAAAACGCGGCTATTACGGGTTATAGATTAATAAGATAGATAAATTAATTAAAAGGAGCTATAAAGTTGAGCTATTCTGATTTATTGTTTTTTCTAGGATTGCTTCCGCTGTCCACTCTTTTTTCTTTTTTTGACAGAAGCACAGAATATAAAAATTTTATACTTATAATAACGTCGGCGATCTTCTTTTCGTGGGCGAAGCCGGCGGCAGTCTGTCTGCTTTTTGCTACGGTGATAGCTGAGTACTTCATAGGGCTTGGAATATCTAAAAACAGGGAAGCCGGAAGTCCCCTGGCAAAGGTACTGCTTGCTGCCGACCTTATTATGAACGCCGCGGTTTTCTTTGTTTGCGCCCATAATTATCTTTTTAACGAAATTGACGCGTTAAGCCTTTCGCAGGCCGTTATACCTGTTGGAGCGGCGTATTACTCTGTCAGGGGATTTTCGTACTGCTACGACGTTTATACGGGAAAATGCAGAGCGGAGAAAAATATATTCTGTCTGCTGACATATATGGTATCCTATCATTTTATGATAGCGGGACCTGTGGTAAGATACGGGGACATGGAGCCTTACATAAGGAAAAGAACGGTGGGCGGACGAGAGATAAACGAGGGGCTTAACAGATTTATCACAGGTCTTGCAAAGGCTGTACTGCTGGCTCCGGTATTTGAAAGAATAAAGCTTGCGGGGCTTAACAGCGACGAAATAACGCTTTTTGGCAGCTGGTTCGGAATGATAGCCTTTTTCGGCGAGGCTTATTTCATGCTGGCGGGAATGTCGGATATGGCGAGAGGTCTTGGAAAAATGAACGGCTTCGATTATCCTGAGAATTACAGGGCTCCAAGCTCAAAGGGGCTTATGACCGGTCTGCTTGAAAGCTTCAACACTACTCTTGTTAAATTCTATAAAGAGGTTTTCGACGGACTGGGCAGAGGCAAAAAAGCGCTTTCTGCTGTCTGCACCGTTCTTTGTTTTGCGGCGCTTATGATATGGTACGGGGCGAAGGTAAATTTTCTTCTTGTGGGAATTGCCGTCGGTATCATAGCCGCGCTTGAAAAGTATGTTTACGGAAGTAAGCTTGAAAAATTCCCGGCCGCGGTTAAATTTATTTACGTTTTTATCGTGAGTACGGCGGTACTCGGGGGACTTTATTTTTCAAGTTTGTACGGATACAGAAAATGGCTTCTGGCGCTGATAGGCGTAGGAACCGATTATCAGCTGAGCGTCGCTGTAAAAAACGCGGTTCTGAACAATATAGTACTTATTATAATCGCGTTTATAAGCATATGTCCGTTTATAAGAAAGCCTTTGACAGCGGCGGCTGAAAGCTACGGCGAAAGGTCTGCTAGGGCTTATGGGCAGGTAAGGATATGCAAAACGGTTCTGCTTGCGGCGATTTTGCTGCTGTGTGTGATAACCCAGGCGGCAAAGCTTGCGGTTTAAGCTGAAAGGTTGAGTTATATGGAAAGCAACATTAGAAATATAGCTTTAGACGCGGGAGAAGAAAACGGGTATGCTGTGCCGGAGGAATGTGCCGAGAGCGAGAAGGCTATCGGCGAGTTAAATAAAGAAAATCTAAAGGCTCAGTATGATTTTATCAATCTTATAACGCTGGTTTTTATATTTCTCTGCGCCGCGGCGGTATTTATTATTTTTACCAGCAGCAAAAGATACGGCGACGAGGGCAATAAATTTTCCTTAGAACGTCTTGTTTCCGGAGAATATACCGCGGAGATACAGAGCAGATATGAAAGCAGCCTGCCTTTTCCCAAGCAGATAAGATGGCTTGAGGAGAGGGTATCGCTGATTTACGGAATCGGAAACACTATTTCTGATTCGGAGGGAGTCAAGGAGCAGGGCGGCGAGGAAATGCCAAACAGCTTCGACGAGCCGGAGCAGAACCGCCACGAGGAAAAAAGCGTTACTACGACCACCGCGGAGGAAAAGAAAACCCAGACCAAGAAGCCGGAGGAAACGGCTCCGGTATATAAAACGACCTATAAAAGGACTACTGAGGAAACCACGACGACCACCGAGGAAACGACTACCGTTACTACAACCAATAACGACGCTCCGCAGGTCAATACAACGGTAACGGTTCCGCCGACAACGGAAAAGAAAACATCGGCTGCTACTACGACTACCACAACCAAAAAGCAGACGACCACGTCAGCGACTACGACGACCACGTCCGCTTCGACAACGTCTGCCTCGGAGCAGGTTTCCGATGAAAGCTCTGAAAACGAGGCTATGGAGGAATAATATAAATGACTCAGAGAGAGTCCAACCCCTTTGAATATTCGGACGATAACAAGAGGTATCTGACCTACAGCTACTATCTCAGAAAGAGATTCGGGAAAAAGGTTTTCAAGGTTCCGCTGAATATTGACCAGGGCTGTCCCAACCGTGACGGAACCAAGGGGACGGGAGGCTGTATTTTCTGCTCTGCCAAGCTGAGCGGCGATTTCGCGGGAGATCCCTGCGACGATATAGCGGATCAGTACCGCAAGGTCAGGGCTATGATGAGCCGCAAGTGGCAGGACGGACTTTGTATTCCTTATTTTCAGGCAGGCTCAAATACCTACGGCGATACCGAAACACTGAGAAGAATGTTTGAGACCGCTCTCGGCTTTGAAAACGCAGCCGGGCTCAGCATAGCGACCAGAGCGGACTGCATAGATGCCGAAAAGGCTGATATGCTGGCGGAGCTGGCGGAAAAAACATATCTGACGGTGGAGCTTGGATTGCAGAGTATTCACGATAAAACGGCGGATTTTTGCAACAGATGTCATACCTTTGAGGAATTTCTGTCGGGGTTCGGACTTCTTAAGGAGCGCGGGATCAACGTTTGCGTTCATATTATAAACGGACTTCCCTTTGAGAATCATGATATGATGGTTCAGACCGCCAGGGTGTGCGGAGAGCTGGGGATACACAGCATAAAAATTCATCTGCTGCATATTTTAAGGAATACAAGACTGGCGCGGCTGTATGAAAACGGAGTGTTTGAGGCTATGAGCCGGAAGGATTACGTCGACGTGGTATGCGACCAGATAGAGTTAATGCCTGAGGACGTTATAATTCAGAGAGTTACCGGCGACGGAGCGAAGGAGGAACTTATCGCGCCCCTCTGGAGCCTTAAAAAATTCTGCGTTATGAACGAGATCGACAAGGAGCTTTACCGAAGGGATTCCTGGCAGGGAAAGGCGCTGAAAATATAACCTAAGCTCACATCTGGATTTGCTCCGAATTAAAAGGCGGCTGACCAACGCTTTCTGACAGGCTGAAAAATATTTTATTTCCGGGAGGAACAGAAATGAAAAAATCAATGACTTTAAGCTATGAGGTAGGAAAGGGTCTTTATCTCAATATTACAAATAAATGCCCATGCAACTGCACCTTCTGCATAAGGAACAACGGCGACGGAGCTTACGGCTCAGATCCGCTCTGGCTGGAGCGTCAGCCTTCCGCCGGAGATATAATTGAGGATCTCAGAAGCAGGAAGCTGGACGAATACGACGAGATAGTATTCTGCGGTTACGGAGAACCTACCTGCGAGCTGGAAATTCTCAAGGAAACGGCAAGGTATATACGCTCGGTAACAAATACGCCTATCAGGATCAATACCAACGGGCTTTCCGATCTGATAAACAAAAGAAGCACCGCCGAGGAGTTTGAGGGGATCGCCGACACGATCTCAATCAGCCTTAACGCTTCCGACGCCGAGGCTTATGACAAGGTGACCCGTCCGTCCTTCAAGGGGGTAAACTGCTTTGAGGAAATGCTGGGCTTTGCCGGCAGAGTCAAGAATTATGTTCCCAATGTTATGCTCACGGTAGTTGATATTATAGGCGAGGAGGAAATAAAAAAATCTCAGGAGATAGCCGACAAAGCGGGTATTCGTCTGAGGGTCAGAGAATATATTGATCAATGATATTTGAATAACCCAGGAAAAATACCGGGGTCAATATATAAAGGGTGTTTGTACGGTATTTATATAGCGGCGCTTTAAACGTACGGCTTGGGCAATGAGCTGACCGGTCGGCGTCGGAAGGGAATAAAATCAATGGAAAGAAAATGCGTGTATGCTTTTGCTGTTTTAAGCAGGAAGCATACACGCGGCTTTTTTTCAGCCGATTTTCTGTTAAAAGCGCAATTAATTCGCTGTACGATTAGAAAATCTGTAAAAAATTGTGTTTTAGACGCGTTTTGTTATTGACAATCACCGTTTTGTGTGATACAATATTTTTGTTATTATCACTTTAATACATTAAATTCGGAAGGAACGATATAAATGAGCGAAGGGCTTTGGAGAAAAAATCTTATAAATATAGAGCCTTACGTTGCCGGAGAGCAGCCGGCTTCAGAGGACATACTAAAGCTCAATGCGAATGAAAATCCCTATCCTCCCTCTCCTATGGTCCAAAGGGTAATAAGAGAGTTTGACGCGGAGGGCTTAAAAAAATATCCCAGCATGGACGCGGCTGTACTGAGAGAGGCGGCGGCGGAATATTACGGTCTGAAAAAGGAAAATGTTTTTGCCGGAAACGGCTCGGACGACGTTCTTGCCGCGGCGTTCAGGGCTTTTTTCAATTCGGACAAGCCTATCGTATTTCCTGATATAACCTATTCGTTTTATCCCGTATGGTGCAGTTTGCTGAACATACCCTACAGAACCTTTGCGGTAAACGAGGCTTTTGAAATAAATACGGAGGATTATTATGCTCCTAACGGAGGCGTGGTTATTCCCAACCCCAACGCTCCCACGTCGGTGGAGCTGGGCAGGGACAGAATAACGGATATTCTGGAGCATAACAGGGACTGTATAGTTATTATAGACGAGGCTTATATTGATTTCGGCGGACAGTCGTCGGTTGAGCTTATAAAGAAGTACGATAATCTGGTGGTTACCCAGACCTTTTCAAAATCAAGATCGCTGGCAGGAATGAGAATTGCCGCGGCGTTTGCGGCTCCGGAGCTAATTGCTTATTTAGACGCGGTCAAGGATTCCTACAACTCATATCCTGTAGACAGCATAGCTTCCGCCGCCGCCGCCGCCGCTCTTAAAGACCGTGAGTATTTTGAAAAGACAAGGCGGCAGATAATACGGACAAGGGACAGCTTCGCCGAATCGCTGCGCGGCATGGGCTTTAAGGTTCTTCCAAGCAGTACGAATTTTGTGTTCTGCACTCATCCTGAATTCAGCGCCAGAGATATTTTTGAATATGCAAGATCAAGGAATATATACATACGCTACTTTGATAAGCCGAGAATCGACAATTATCTGCGGATAACTATAGGCACCGACCGTCAGATGAATACGCTTGAACAGGTTTTAAGGGAATTTATAATAAAAGAATAACGCTTCTTGAGGAAGCATAAAAAAGATCGGATAAAAAGGCTGTCAGAAAAATTCTACCTGGCAGCCGTTTTTCTTGGCGTAGGCTGAAATAAACGAATCGCGGCTGTTTTCCGCGCAGATCAGATCGGTGCTTCTGTCGATCATGTATCTGTCCGCCTTTTCATAGGAGTCTTCGCTGAAATGAAAGTCGATCTGATAGACGGAGTCCGCCTTTTCCTGAATATTGAAGTAACGCTCACGCCATTTTTCAGGCCAGTTGACCGCCTGCTCCTCATAGGGTATGACGATTTTAAGGGCTATGAGAAAGTTTTCCTTCAGCGAGGTGAGGACTTCGGCGGAAAATATAGGTATCCCCATTTCGCAGTTGGTATAAAAGGTTTTGATACCTCTTTTATAGCAGGCGAGAATTTTATCAAACAGGATCAGCTTGTAATTGTTTTCATCCTCTTTTGTAATTGCGCTGTGCAAACCTCCGGCTATGGTGCAGGCTTTGTTTATCTGTGAATACATTGAACTTGCAATTAGCTCCTTTCAGCGGCAGGTCCGTTAAAAAAGGACTGCCGGTATTTATAGAATATGCGTCGGTAATTCTCTGAAAATCTACGGGACTCAGGCTAAATGCAGTTTTTGCAGTTACCTGTCAGGATTTCAGGGATAATTTTTATTATATCATAAATATTCAATATACGCAACTGCGTATAATAAAAGTGGAAAACTTTGTTACAATATCCATAGAGGTGTTGATAATGAAGGTGAAAAACATGGTAGTAAAGAGGATATTGGATTTATGCGGCGAAAGAGGTATAACCCTTAACGAGCTTGCAAACCGGTCGGGGCTTACTCCGTCTACGGTTTATTCTATCATGGATAACGACAGACGAAACATTTCAATAGTTACAATAAAAACTATCTGCGACGGCTTTGATATAACGCTGGGCGAATTTTTCAGCACTGAGGGCTTTGACAAGCTTCAGCAGGAGATAGAATAACGGAGAAAGCTTCCGGCGGCGCCGGTTATAAAACATACCTGGGACAATACCTCGTTACAGCTGTACGGTATTGTCCTAGTTTTTATTTTATCTGAATTACAGATAAAAGTCAATATCTTTACCACGGATATGCCATAATATTTGTGGGTGATGTAAATGTATGAGCATATTAAGGATCTGCGGCAGGATAGAGATCTGAAGCAGAGGGAGCTGGCAGAATATCTTAACGTTTCTCAGAACACATACTCGCAGTATGAAAACGGCATCATATCGCTTACAGCCGAGCTGCTTATAAAGCTTGCCCGCTTTTACGGAACCAGCGTAGACTATCTGTTGGGTCTTACTAACGTCAAGGAACCTTATCCCAGAGAGCAAGAGAAAAAGCAGGATTTTCTGTAGGGTGTTGAAGCGGAATATTATATCTCCCGCTGAATCCCCGAGGTACTAAAGCTTCCGCGGTGAGGCTGCCTCGTCGCGTCAGATGTTAAGCAAGCTTACGTCGGGCTTTGCTCCGAGTCAAACAAGAGTACATAATTTTGTACTATAAATCCGGAAATTTTTTAAACTGTACGGACAAACGTACACCTCTTGCTGTATAATTCATTATAGAGGAAATTATACAGGAGGGTGATAGATATGCTGGAGGTCATAGCTCTGGTTTCGCTGGCGGTAATAGCTGTAAAGAGCATATGCGAATTTCTGGGTCTGATCGGAATTGACGAGGACAAAAGCGGCAGAAAAGGCTGACGCGGATATTTTGTGTTGTCAAAAAAGCGGTTTTGTGATATACTTGAAAAGGACGCCGCAAGGTGTCTGTATGTAAGAAATACGCTATGAAACGGAGGAACAGCCCTTATAAAAGGGGGACGTAAAATGGATACTGCGATTTTGATAATACTTATTTTGTGCGCCGTTATGCTGGTTATTCTTATTTTAAAGCAGAACGGCGGTAAGACCGAGGAGGAAACGGCTTCAAGGCTTGAAAAGATGCAGTCGGAGCTGACTCAGCAGCAGAGCCGCCTCAGGCAGGAGCTTTCGGCGGGCGTTTCAAATTCCATAGGAACCATGAGCGGAATGCTTTCTGAGAATCAGAAAAGCTTTGCCGAGGGTCAGGACAGACGTCTGGCGGAAATGGACAGGCATATAGTTGAAAAGCAGCAGGAAATGAATAATTCCGTTCAGGCACAGCTCAAACAGTTTGAGGAAAGGCTCAAGACCCTCGAAACTACCAATCAGCAGAAGCTTGAGGATATGAGAGCCACGATGTCAAGACAGCTTGCTTCTATCCAGGAGGACAACGCCAAGCAGCTGGATAAAATAAGAGGTACGGTGGACGAAAAGCTTCAGGAATCCCTGGAAAAGAAAATGAACGAATCCTTTAAGCTTGTAAGCGAAAGGCTGGAGCAGGTATACAAGGGACTGGGCGAGATGCAGAGCCTTGCTTCCGGAGTGGGAGATCTGAAAAAGGTGCTTTCAAACGTAAAGACAAGGGGTATTTTGGGAGAGATCCAGCTGGGGGCGATATTGCAGGAGATACTTACTCCCGAGCAGTATGAAACAGAGGTCGCGACAGTTCCCGGCAGCAGGGAGCGCGTCGAGTTCGCGGTCAGACTTCCCGCCTCGGACGGAGGAGAGCATATTTATCTTCCTATAGACAGCAAATTTCCGGGGGACACCTACGCCGCGCTTCAGGAAGCCTATGAAAGCGGCAGCGCGGACGCGGTCAAGGCGGCGTATAAAAATCTTGAGGGTATCATTAAAAAATGCGCCAAGGATATTCACGATAAATATATCTGTCCGCCGTATACGACCAATTTTGCTATTATGTTCCTGCCCTTTGAGGGGCTGTATGCAGAGGTGGTGAACCACGGGCTTGTAGAGGCGCTGCAAAGGGATTACAGCATTAATATAGCAGGGCCCTCGACGATGGCGGCGATGCTTAATTCTTTGCAGATGGGATTTAAGACCTTGCAGATACAAAAGCGCAGCAGCGAGGTATGGCAGGTTCTGGGCGCGGTCAAGACGGAATTCGGCAAGTTCGAGGAGGTTCTTTCCTCCGCCAGAAACCGTATACGTCAGCTGGACGACGATCTTGACAAGCTTGTGGGCGTAAGGACCAGAGGAATCAACCGAAAGCTGAGGGAGATCGAACAGCTTGATTCCGTGCAGGCGGAAAAGCTGCTTTCAATAAACGACGATTGATACGCTTTATAATTTTTATGAAAGCGGGCTGACGGCGCAAAGGCTCTATATAATATTAAAAGGACAGATCGCAGTGATCTGTCCTTTTTTTAGTCCGGAGTATTTTTGTCCGTCCGTATCTCGTTTTGAACGGGGTAGGAAGGATTTGAAAAGGGATAAAGCTCTTTGTAGGAATCGAAGCTTTCTGTCGACTGATCTGAGCCGGAGGGAATAAGACCTGTGCAGTCGTTTGCCGAACAGGAGGGATTATAGGCTTCAAACGGAACGGTCCTGCTGTCGGGAGAATTTTTTCTATAGCGTCCGGCGCAGAGGGCAAGCTCTTCAAAGGTTTCAATATCGCGCTCCAGCAGGCTGCTTTGCAGCTCGGGAGAAAGAGAATTGAAAAATTCACGGCTGGAGGAGTCCTTTCTGATAAGGTCGCTGAGCGACGAAATGTTTTCTGGCATATAGATTGCAATGCTCCCGTACGAGAGCATTCCTCCTTTCTTGATTATGCTATGCCTTTTTATTATTCGCGTCATGCGAAATTTTAAACATGAAATTTTTAAAAACGCGGCAGACTGTTTTGATCAGCCAAAATATCTGAGCTGTAAAAAACAAAGAAAACCAGAGATAATATGCGATTAAACGAGTATCAGTGAGATATATTGATTTTTTCTGTTGTTTTAATTTAAATGGTCTCAGGATTAAGTTTGCGGTTCATATGAACTTATGATACAATCATAGTATCGTAAGACACGAGGACAGGAACTAAAAGAATGTGAATTACGAAAAAATAAAAGATCCGAACGGCGCGGGGTGAGACGGAAATTAACGGCGCCGTAGGGATCCGCGGGGAGAACTGCCGGCGGCTGTGCAGGCCGGCGGAAGATACAAGCTGACATAGAAAAAGCGGCTGTACAGCCTTGTACGGCAGTCGAACTGAAGGGAACAGCAAAACGGAGAGATCAGACAGCTAAAGAAAGGGATGGTGAAAAATATGCTGGACAAATTGCCGGGAACAGAGATGGAATTTGACCTGAAGGCGGAGGAAAACGCGTTTTCGCTTATCGAGCCGATACTTTCCGCAACCGGAGGACTGACCCTTTCTCAGCTTTCCGCTCTGACGGGTCTGGAAGGCTCGACTATCCAGAACTGGATAAAGCGGGGCTGGGTAATGCCGGCTGTGGAGAAAAAGTACGCGGAAAGACAGATAGTAAGGATACTGCTTATCAATATTCTCCGGGGGACGATGAAGCTGGAGGACATCGCCGGTCTTATGACATATATAAACGGCAAGGTCGACGATATGTCCGACGACATTCTTTACGATACGGAGCTTTATAACCTTATGTGCAGGCTGCTGTCCGTTATGTCGAGAAAGAATCTTCACAGCCGGAATGAAATAGCGGAGGAGATAGACAGAAATCTTTCCGCGGAGTATTCGGGAGAACAGAGAAAAAGACTGAACGAAGCGCTGCTTATACTTATTCTCGGCTACAGGGCTTCGTATTACAGACGTCAGGCGGAACGGGAGTTTGAAGGGCTTGACATTCAGAGCGGCGGCGGAAAAAATAAGTCGGACGGCGCCGTAACTTAAGCGGAAGGTAAATTTATTTTTTAAGAGATTCAGGAGGAATCGGTATGAACAATTCAAAGATAGTGGATATAGGTCACGGAAAGAAAACAGGAAAGATAATCGGAATAATAGTGTGCGCGGTTATATTGATCATTCTTTTGATCTCGGCGGTCGCTATAGTACCGGCAGGTTCGACGGGAGTAATAGTAACCTTCGGAAAGGTATCTGAGAATACATATTCGGAGGGCTTTCATGTAAAGGTACCGTTTGCTCAGGAGCTGGTGGTGGTTTCCAATAAGATACAGGTATACGAAACGGACGCCAGCGCCGTTTCAAAGGACCTTCAGACGGTAAATTCAAGAATTGCCGTCAACTTCAGAGTCAGAAACGATTCGTCGGCTTCCATTTATAAGAACATCGGAGCGGACTATCAGTCTGTTATCCTTATGCCGGCGGTTCAGGAGTCTATGAAATCCGTAAGCGCTAAATATACCGCCGAACAGCTGATTACTGAGAGAAATCAAGTAGGCGACGAAATAAAGGAGCAGCTCGAATCAAAGGTTTCGGATTACGGAATCCAGATAGAGAAATTCAACATTGTGAATTTTGATTTTTCCGAGGAATTCAACAACGCTATTGAAGCCAAGCAGGTAGCCGAGCAGAACCTTATCAAAACCAAAACCGAGCAGGAGCAGCAGATTGTAATTGCCGAGGCGGAGGCTAAGCAGAAAACAATTGCAGCGGACGCCGACGCGGAGGCGATAAAGACCAGAGCGGACGCACAGGCAGAGGCAAACAAGGTGCTCGCGGAATCGGTCAGCGATATGCTTATAAGATATGAAACTATAGATAAATGGGACGGCGTTCTGCCCAAGGTGGCTTCATCAGCCAACCCGCTGGTAAATCTTGACCTCGACGAGCAGGCGGAAGAGACTGAAAGCGAATAAATGCACAGCGTATATATTTTTTTAAAGGAAACGGCGGAGACTTATGCTCCGCCGTTTTTCCTTTTGCATGGAAAGCTTGTTTCAGCAAAATTATTATAAAATATAAATATATGAAATATGTACAAGTAATCAATCACAAATTTGTGCAGTTTTTTTCAAGTTTTTTGTATACAAAGAACAAAAAGTGTGTTATAATAAGCATACGGCAAAAGCCGCGGTATTTTATTCTGAAAGGAGACTTTGTTATGAAATCAATTATTACGATCAGCCGCGAATTCGGCAGCGGCGGACGGGAAATAGGTCAGAAGCTTGCGGACGACTTGGGAATAGGATTTTATGACAAGGAGCTTCTGGAGATGGCGTCGAAGGAAAGCGGGATCTGCAAGGAACTGTTTGTAAAGCACGATGAGAGCTACACCAACAGCTTTCTCTATTCGCTTGTAATGGGGAATTATCCGGTTACGGCGGACGGCAGACTTAATCCGGAAATGCCGCTGAATCACAAAATATTTCTGGCGCAGTTTGAAACCATCAAAAAGCTTGCCGATCAGGGACCCTGCGTTATAGTCGGAAGATGCGCCGACTACGTCCTGAAGGGAACCTCCAACGTAATAAATTTTTTTATTACCGGAAATATGGCGCAGAAGAAAAAGCGTATTCTTGAACGGTATGATATCGAGAAAAACAAGGTCGAGGACTTTATCCGCAAAACGGACAAAAGGCGCGCCAATTACTACAACTACTACTCCGACATGAAATGGGGAGAAGCAAAGAATTACGATTTGTGCATAAACTCCTCCAAAACCGGAACGGAAGGCGCGGTGCTGCTAATGAAAGAATATATCAGAATCAAAGAGGGTATGACGGAGTAAGAGCGTCTGTCGGAGCAAGGAAAACCGCCGGCGCTTGCTTTAAATATTTTTTATGAGAAAAGAGTTTATCTATAGAATTTTTCTTTTCAATTCATTTTACTTTCCTTACTTTCTGAAAAAAGCTGTCTTTTTGGGCGGCTTTTTTCATTTTACCGCGGCGGAGCATGAACATATTAAAGGGAGCTTATAAACTGAAAATAAAGTGAAACGGCATACTGACCGCTCCTGCTTCGCTTACGGCGGCTATTCTAGCTGGCTGCGCATTGAGGCAAGCAGCTTTTTTTCCCGCCGCGAAACCTGTACCTGAGTCATGTTAAGCAGCTTTGCCGTTTCGGTCTGGGTCTTATTTCTGAAGTATCTGAGAAAGATAAGCTGCCTGTCCTTGGGTTCAAGACCTCCAATTACCTGACGCAGGGAAATAGCGTCGGTTATAGCCGTATCGGGAGGAGGGGTAGGTATGTCTATCTGCCCGTGCTCCGAATCCTCTCCGGACTCCGTAAGACTTACGGGAGGGAGAGCCACGTTGAGCGCTTCGATAACGGCGTCGCAGGACTCTCCGGAAAGTGAGCAAAGCTCGTCTACCGTAGGCTCTCTGCCCTCGCCGGCAAGAAATTTTTCGCGCAGGCGGGAGATCTTCAGCGAAAGCTCTTTTACGCTTCGGCTTACCTTTATTGTTCCTCCGTCGCGGAAAAGCCGTTTGATCTCGCCGAGGATAACTGGAACGGCATAGGTGGAGAATTTTACTCCCCGCTGCGGGTCAAACGCCTTTGACGCTTTGATAAGTCCTATGCAGCCGGCTCCGTAAAGATCGTCGTATTCTATGCCCTTTCCTCGGAAACGGTTCGCGCACAGGTGGACAAGCCCCAGATTTTCCTCTGCAAGCCTGCCGGACTGTTGGGTTTTTGTTATCATCGGAACGCCTTTCGGGTTTTTAGAGTTTTTTCCATGACAACGGTAGTCCCCTTACCCTTCTGGCTCCGCACCTTGATTTTGTCCATAAAGCTTTCCATTACGGCAAAGCCCAGACCGGCGCGCTCCTCCTCGGGGGCGGTGGTGAACAGCGGTTCCATTGCTTTTTGTATATCGTCGATACCGCAGCCCTTGTCACGTATTTTTATGTAAACTCTGCCCTTATCGAAGATTCTCACCTGAAGGAAAATCTCTCCGACGGCGTCCCGGTAGGCATGGACAATACAGTTTGTGACCCCTTCGGAAACGGCGGTCTTTATTTCCGACAGCTCGTCTATCTGCGGGTCAAGCTGCGTAAGAAAGCCGGAGACCGCTATTCTTGAAAAACGCTCGTTTTCTGAATAGCTCGGAAAGCTGAGCTTCATTTCGTTTACTGCTTTTTGATTCAAATTTAACATTCCTCTCTCAGTTTATTTGTTTTCAGCCGTCAGCTGCTTTTCCTGTCCGCCTGAAGCCGAAGGCTCCGTTTCAGCGCCGCCGCTGGTTTTTTCCTCCGGCGTATCGGACGATATTATCCTGCTCAGTCTGTGCAGACCGGCAAGCAGCATTACCTTTCTGATATAGGGCGCGGGGTTCGCGGTAAGCACCTCTCCGCCCAGCTCGTTCATTATTTTATACCGTCCCATGACAAGACCTATTCCCGAGCTGTCCATAAAGGTGACGTATCTGAAATCCAGTATAAGAGTCCGAGGATTCTGCTCCCTGATAGCGGCGTCTATTTCACCTCTTATGAATTTGGCGGTATGATGGTCGATGTCGCCGTATATGACTGCGGTAAGCTTTCTTTTCTCTCTTTCGGAAAAAATTTTAACGTCCATAAAGTCATTCCTTTCGCATAGCTTGTCTTCTGAATAAAATAATAACAGCTCCCGACAGAGAATTCTGTCAAAAGCTGTTAGCTGCAAGCCGTTTGTATATACATATTTTTTATTTTACATGACCTATGTAAAAACCGGAATATATAAATCTGATTGAAATACCGATGAGCGGATAAATAAAGCAAACTTCGCTTGGCATAAATTTGTAAAAGCAGAAATTAATTAGGCTGAAAAGCAGATTTTTGCGCAGCTGCGCCGTCCGCTTTTTTAAAGTTTTTATAAATTATATGTACTCATGCTTAAAACCGGATTAAAGCGCAGGCGATTTTGCGTTCTGAAACACAATATGCACAAAAAACAAGAGATGATATTAGACATAATAAACAAATGTAAAAGTTGCACAAAAAACATGACTCTTAAACGTTTAAGTGAACTTGACAAACTACCTTAAAATTGATATAATTAAGATTAGCTAAATGAGCTCTTTTTGACATATCTGATAAAAAAACAGCCTTAAAACTGTGCAAAATTGTTAGGTTTTTGAACAATTTCACTATATATAGTGTCGATTTTTGTGCAAACCACTATATGTTTATATTGCACAAAGATTTGTCGGGTTTTTAGGCAAAACGTTAAATCAAGGCAAAAAACTTATAGTCATTTTGCATGAAAATATTTCTTCATTCGGAAAGGTTTGCGCTTATGGAGGTTATTCTTTCGACAGAGGGGCTCTGCCGCGATTTTAAAATCGGCGACGGCAGTATTGTTTCGGCGCTGAAAAACATAAACATTGAAATAGAAAAAGGCAGGCTTACTATCCTCAGGGGACGCTCCGGAAGCGGAAAAACTACGCTTATCAATATTCTCGGCGCGCTTGACAAGCCTACAAAGGGAAAGGTTATGTTCGGCGGCAGCGATATAACAAGGCTTTCTGAAAAGAAGAGGGACGAAATAAGGCGGTATAAAATGTCGTTTGTATTTCAGTCGGTGGCGCTCATGTCGGGAATGACGGCCTATGAGAATGTCGAATTCGGACTCAGGCTGGCGAAATACCCTTACGACCAGCGGGATAAGCGGGTGCGTGAGGTTATGAAAAACGTCGGTCTTGACAAGAGAATGTTTCACCGTCCCGGAGAAATGTCCGGCGGGGAGCAGCAGAGGGTGGCTATTGCCAGAGCGATAGCGCACAATCCGGATATTGTTTTTGCAGATGAGCCGACCGCCGAGCTTGACACGGCTACCGCGCTTCATGTTGTAAAGCTTTTCAAAGAGCTTGTAGCCAATCATCAGATGACAATAATCATGACTACTCACGATCCGAGTATGATAGATATTGCCGACCGCGTTTATACGCTGGAGGACGGTGAGATTATTGAGTGAAGTTTATACCGATGAGAATATTGTAGCACCGGATTATGAGAAAAAAATGATCAGGTGTGAAAACTTGGTGAAAATTTACAAGACGGACGAGATCGAGGTTGTCGCTTTGCAGGGCCTTGATCTCGACGTGGAATGCGGAGAGCTTATGGCTATCGTCGGAAACTCCGGAAGCGGCAAATCAACGCTGCTGAATATGCTGGGGGGGCTTGACAAGCCTTCCGCGGGAAGTCTGTTTGTAGACGGCAGGAATCTGCTGAAATTCACCGATAAGGACTATATGGAGTATAAGCGGAATACCGTAGGCTTCGTATGGCAGAACAACGCCAGAAATCTTGTGCCGTATCTTACGGCGGTCCAGAACGTCGAGCTGCCGATGCTGCTCAAAAGCCAGAGGCGCAGGAGAGAACGGGCGCTGGAGCTGCTGGAAAAGGTAGGGCTTTCCCACAGAAAAAATTCAAGGCTGGATCAGATGTCCGGCGGAGAGCAGCAGAGGGTCGCTATAGCTATAGCTCTTGCCAACAATCCGAGGCTTCTGCTGGCTGACGAGCCTACCGGTTCGGTGGATACCAAGACCTCTAACGTTATTCTTGACATATTCAAGGAGCTTAACAGAACCGAGAAAATAACGGTGGTGATCGTAACTCACGACGTCAAGCTGGCGCGCCATATAGACAGGGTCGTGGCGATAAGAGACGGAAGAACCAGCTCGGAAATTGTAAGGAAGCGCTCCTATGTGGAGGAGCTTAACGAGCTTGGCGATATAGTAAGAGTTGAGGACGAGGGTGGCGATATTCATGAAGAGCTGGTGGTCCTCGACAGATCGGGAAGGCTTCAGCTTCCCAAGGATTATATGGAAACCCTTGAGATCAGGGGAGGAGATAAGGTAAAGGTCGAGCTTGACGAGGAGGATAAGAGAATTTATCTTTTCAAGTCCGGATAGATCTTTTGAATTATTTATTTTCACGGCAGCGCACGCTGCTTTCAGGTCCGGCGGGACTTTAATAAAACTTTTGAGGGATACGCGGCTATACTATTATAATGGTAGGATCATAGAACGTTTTCTTCAGAAAAACATTTGCAAATAATTAGGAAAGGTGGATTCATAAGTGAAAAACACAATGTTTAGGCGTGTTATTTCATCTGCACTGGCAATAGCGCTTGCGGCGACAAGCTGCATAACCGTGCTTGCAGACGCTGAGCAGACTGACAGCCCGGCGGCAGAAGCTACAGACGACGGCACTCTAGGCACTCAGGGGGTTTCTGCCGAGCTGGTTGACGCCAGCAACCGTGAAAACGCGTACAGCAACTATGTCAAGAAGTATGCCGACGCGGCCAGACCCGATCAGGAGGTCGTTATCAACGGAGCCGATTTTATAAGCAAAAGCGACGACGCTGAAATTTCCGTCACTTCTGTAGACGGCGAGGACAACGTTATGCAGTGGGCAAATCAGGAGGGCAGCGTTACTTTTGAATTTGAAGTCTCGGAATCGGGAGTATACAATATCGAAGCCTGCTATGAGGCTCTTGCGGGAGGAACGACCTCGGTTGAATTTGCGCTTCTCATCGACGATGTTTGTCCGTATACGACCGCGTCGAGAATTACGCTTTCAAAGAGATGGGTAAACGAAACCGAAATACTTCAGGACGCGAAGGGCAACGATATCCGTCCCGGACAGATCGAGGAAGTATGCTGGCAGACTTCTCCTCTCAAGGATATTGACGGACTTTTCAACGATCCGCTTGAATTTTACATTGAAGCCGGAAAGCATACCCTGACGCTTCAGTCCACAAAGGCTCAGTTCGCGCTTAAATATCTTAAGCTTTATCAGCATAAGACTGCGGAGCCTTATACCGCTCCCAGCAGCGAGGAGATAAACGCGACAAGCGCAGACGTTATAAAGCTTGAAGGCGAAAACGCGGATTATAAATCTGACAGAACCCTGTTCCCAACCAACGACAGAAACTCATACGTTACTTCGTCGGCAACGGGAAACAGCCCTACAAAGACCAAATACAATACCATAGGCAAGGAAAGCTGGACTCAGTCCACTCAGGCGATCACCTGGAAATTCAATGTTGAAAAGGACGGATATTATAAAATAGGTATCCGCGCAAGACAGGATTCTCAGAGAGGAATGTATTCCAACCGGCGCCTTTACATAGACGGCGCGGTTCCCAATGCCGAGTCTGAGCAGATCAAGTTCTATTACAGCTCTGACTGGCAGCTTACCGTTCCGTCAACAGACGGCGGAGAGGTAATGTATTTCTATCTGGAAGCCGGTACTCATGAGCTTACGCTTGAGGCGATCCCCGGCGAAATCGGCGAAATAATGGGCGATCTTGATGAAATCGTTTATAACGTAAACAGCTATTACAGACAGATCCGTCAGATAACCGGTCCGGATCCAGATGAATACAACAACTATATGATCGACACTTCGATCCCTGAAATCGTTGACGATTTTAAGTCCTATTCCAGTATGCTCAGGGAGCAGATGGAAAAAATCGAAGCTCTTTCCGGTCAGGGCGGAACTGAAGCGGTTACGCTTGATAAGCTTGCGATCGTGCTTGACAAGTGCGTTGAGAAGCCTGACAGAATTCCTCAGATGATGTCTCAGATAAAGGATAACGTAACGTCTGTTTCGTCGTGGATAAGCCAGTACCGCGCGCAGCCGCTTGAGGTTGACATGATCGAGATCGCAACTGCCGACAAGGAATTTTCATCTTGTGATTCTTCGTTCTTCTCGGCAATGTCCTTCGGCTTCAGAGCGTTCATAGGCTCTTTCTTTGAGGACTATAACTCGCTTTCCGTAGAGGACGGCAGCGAATCGATGACCTGCTGGATCACACTCGGACGTGATAACGCGCTTGTAGTTCAGAATCTTGTAAACAACGAATACAACCCAACCGCCAAGACAAAGATCAATCTGCAGCTGGTTCAGGGCGGTATAGTAGAAGCCACCTTCGCCGGCAAGGGTCCGGATCTTGCTCTCTTCCTCGGAGGCGACTTTCCTATTCAGCTTGCGGCAAGAGGAGTGCTTGTTGACGTTTCTCAGTATTCCGATTTTGAAGAGGTAAAGCAGAGATTCTCGCCTCAGGCGACAGTGCTTTACGAGTACAACGGAGGAACCTACGGACTTCCTGTTTCACAGACGTTCCCGATGCTGTTCTACCGTTCCGACGTTCTTTCTGAATACGGAATCGATCCGGCGACCGATCTCAACACCTGGGACGGTCTGATAGAAACGCTTCCTACGCTTCAGAGAAACTATATGGAGATCGGACTTATTCTTCCGGTTCTCACCAGCGTAGGCGGTACCACTTACGTTTCGCCTATTATTGAAGCGGGAAATACTTTCGCGATGATGCTGCTTCAGCAGGGAGTAAGCTTCTATGACGAGGCGCAGACAAAGACCAATTTTGACACTCAGGAAGCTATTGACGCGTTTGACGCCTGGACTAAGTTCTATACTACATACAGCTTCCAGCAGACGTACGACGCATTTACGCGCTTCAGACAGGGCGATATGCCTGTAGTTATTCAGAATTATACCTTCTATAATCAGCTTTCTGTAGCTGCTCCTGAAATCAAGGGCTGCTGGGGCTTCCAGCCGGTTCCCGGAACGGTTCAGGAGGACGGAACGATCAATCACGCCGCTAACTCTCAGGGCTCGGGAGCCGTTATCTTTACACGTCTTGACCAGGAAAAGAGAGATGAGGCATGGGAATTCATCAAGTGGTTTACTTCAAAGGAAACTCAGGTTTCCTACGGTAACGACATCGAGGCGGTTCTCGGAACGATGGGTAGATTCGATACCGCTAATGTAGAGGCTCTTGAGGAGCTTTCATGGACTTCCTCCGAGGTAGAGCTGCTTAAGGATCAGCTGCTTGCTCAGGTAGAGATCCCTGTAATTCCCGCTTCCTACGGAGTAACCCGTAACGTTATGAACGCGTTCCGCGAGGTTGTAAACGACTATGAGAACGCCCGCGATACGCTGTTCTGGTATAATAAGGATATCAATGATGAAATCACGCGTAAGCGTCAAGACCTCGGTCTTGATAACTAGCAGAAAGGGGAGAGTGATTAATGGCTAAAAATATCAATCCTGACGCTCCTATAAACAAGCAGGGAAAGTGGGCCTATACCTGGCATATGATGAAAGTCAATAAGGGCTGCTACGGTCTGCTTCTGCCCTTCATGATCCTGTTTTTGATATTTACCGTGATACCCGTTGTGATGTCGCTTCCTATGGGCTTCACAAACTTCAACATGATCCAGACGCCGAAGTTTGTAGGACTTTCAAATTTCTATACGCTGTTTTTGAACGACGATGTATTTCTGATCGCTGTAAGAAACACTCTTATATTCGCGATATTCACAGGACCGTTCTCATACATACTCAGCTTCTTTATCGCGTGGCTGATCAATGAGATGCATCCTTTTCTGAAAACGCTGTTTACTTTCGTATTCTACGCGCCTTCAATGACTACATCCGTTTATGTTACCTGGCAGCTTATCCTTTCGGGCGACTCCTACGGTTATCTCAACGCGGTTATGATGGACATAGGTCTGTTTAACTCGCCTAAGCAGTTTCTGACCGATACAAACTACATTCTTGCTGTAGTTATCATCGTTCAGCTGTGGATATCGATGGGCGCGGGCTTCCTTGCTATCCGCGCCGGCTTCCAGAATATCGACAAGTCAATGTACGAAGCGGGAGCTATAGAGGGTATCAAGAACAGATGGCAGGAGCTTTTCACGATTACGATCCCGTCAATGGGACCTCAGCTGCTGTTTGCAGCTGTAATGCAGATTTCATCCTCGTTTACGGTAGGTGTTGTAGGACAAAACCTCGTAGGTCTGCCTTCAACCGACTACGCCGCTCATACGATAATGAACCACGCTACAGACTACGGATCCATACGTTACGAAATGGGTTACGCCTCGGCTATATGTTTTGTTCTGTTCGCCGCGATGCTGCTGGCAAACAAGGGCGTAAACTGGCTGCTGGGCAAGTATCTTGATTAAGGAGGTGAGTTTACGAAATGGCAAGAAGAAAGAAAAAGCAGGTACCTATTGATAAGCTTAAGGTAAAGGACAAAAAGAAGCGGGTAAACGGCTCCCTCGGAGGAGATATTGCGATTTTCATATTCCTGACCTTGTTGGGCCTGTTTATGATTTTCCCACTCTATTATTCACTGGTACAGTCTCTCAAGCCTGTAGAAGAGCTGTTCGTATTCCCACCTAAGCTTTATGTTCTGAATCCTACTACCAGAAACTTTTCCGATATGTTCAAGGTCGCGGCAAGTATGTGGGTTCCGCTTTCAAGGTATATCTTCAACAGTGTGTTTATAACGGTGGTTATATGCGTCTGCAACCTGTTTGTATGCTGCTGCGCTGGATTTGTGCTTTCCAAGTGCAGATTCCCCGGTGCGAAGGCTATCAATCAGATTATAGTAGTAGCGTTACTGTTCTCCTCTAATGCTACTTGGATTATGCAATTTTTGGTAATGTCAAAACTTCATATGATCGATACATACTGGGCCATGATACTGCCATATATTTCAACGCCTATAGGTTTGTTCTTAATGAGACAAAGTATGTCTACGATTCACGACTCCATGATTGAAGCCGCTAAGGTGGACGGCGCGGGATTATTCAGAATCTGCTGGCAGATAGTTGTTCCCAACTCAAAGCCGGCAATTATGACGCTTATCATATTTGCCTTCCAGGGCGCATGGAATCTTCAGGGCGGCTCAATGATTTATTCAGAGGAGCTTAAGACGCTGCCGACGATTGTTCAGCAGATAACCATGGCAGGACCTGCAAGACAGGGCGTAACCTTTGCGTCCGCTGTACTGCTTCTTATTCCGCCGCTGGTTGTATTCCTTATTGCTCAGAGCAACGTTATGGAAACCATGGCGCATTCGGGTATTAAGGATTAATCGGTTCAACAACTGAAATTCGGAAAGGAAACAGGTGATAGGTAGTGTCAAGAATGAAAAATTCTTTGAAAAGATTACTCACGCTGTCGATGGCTGCCGCTTCCGCGCTGACCATGTCGGTCACAGCCTTCGCAGATGAGCCTTATGATTCCTATAGCTACGATACCTGGGAGGATCCGATACCCTCTCAGAGCGGTTATAGAGTAGAAAGAACGGTTACGGGAGCGGAGATGGGGCTTTCAAGACTTAACGACCCTGAGGATCCGCTGTTCGTAAGCGAAACAGAACCGACCTCGATCAGCGACGCCAAGGATCTTTTCATGGACGAGGAGAGAAAGGAATTCTGGATCGCGGATTCCAAGAACAACAGAATTCTCAGACTTAACGAGGACCTTGAGATTATCGGACGCTATTACGGCGTTACGGGCGACACTGAAATAAACATTGACGAAAACACCGGGCTTTCAAATTTTATGAATCCGTACGGAATTTACGTAACGACCAGTCCGTTTACCGGAGATCTTACAATGTACGTCGCGGATTACGACAATTCGAGAGTTGTCAAAGCCAAGGTCGTTTCGGAGACCGAGTGTGAGCTTATTTATGAATATACCAAGCCGGAGGAGGCTTTGTATACGTCAAAGACATTCAATCCCACTAAGGTTCTGGTAGACAACGCGGAAAATGTCTACGTTGTTGTAAAATCGGTAAACACCGGTTCGGTTCAGTTCGCAAGAGACGGAAGCTTTACCGGCTTCTACGGAGCTAACAGAGTAGAGGTAACCGCCGCGGTTATCGCTCAGAAGCTCTGGAGAACGATAGCTTCAAACGAGCAGATCGCCGGAATGACCAGAAACGTTCCGGTAGAGTACGCTAACTTTGATATTGACGCCGACGGATTCATTTACACCGTAACGGAGGTCTCAACCAATACTGACGCGGTTAAAAAGCTCAATCCCGCAGGCTATAACATCTGGGACAACGAGGTCGGAAACGAATATAACTTCGGAGATATAACCGAGGCTATGTGGGACGCGACTACAAATACCACCCACTCAACAAGGCTTACCGATATCGTTATAGGAAACAACGGTCTTATCAATGTGCTTGACTATGAGACCGGACGTGTGTTCCAGTACGACCGCAACTGCAATCTCATATGCATTTTCGGTACGAAAAACTCCACCTCGGATCAGAGGGGAAGCTTCAGCAACCCGAACGCGGTTGAAGCGTTGGGCAACAATATTTATGTGCTGGACGGAGCCAAGAACGACATTACGGTATTTACCGAGACAATGTTCGGAAAATATGTTCATTCAGCGTTTGAATACTATGACGAGGGACGTTATTCAGAGGCGAAGGCCGACTGGGAAGAGGTCAGAAAGAGAGACGGCAACTATACTATGGCTTATATAGGTCTTGGAAAAGCCGCTCTTAACGACGGAGAATATTCAAAGGCGCTGGAATATTTCAAGACTGCCTACGACCAGGATGATTATGACAAGGCGTTCAAGTATACCAGAGAGGATTTCCTCAGAAATAATTTTACGCTTATTATAGTGATTATCCTTGCGGTTATAATCTGGCTTATCGTACTGAAGATCATTCATAAAAAGGGTATTTACATTATTAAGAAAAAGTCAAAGGAGGGAAAATAAGTATGTATGAATTTTCAACATTGGGCTGGCTGAAGCACGTTATTTTCCATCCTGTAGAGGGATTTGAGGATCTCCGCTGGAAAAAGCAGGGCTCATTGAAGGTAGCTATGATTATAGTGCTTCTGCTGTTCGTGTATATGGTTGTCGACAGACAGCTCACGGGCTTCCAGTTCAACAACGCATACGTCAAGGTATTTAACGTAGTGCCTCTTATCGTTCAGTCGGTAGTCTACTTCTTTACATGGGTCATCGGTAACTGGGCGCTGTGTACGCTGTTTGACGGAGAAGGAACGCTTAAGAAAATCTGCATTTACTCGGCATATGCGCTGGTTCCTTTTATAGTGTGCGGTTTTATCGGCGTTATTATGTCAAACGTTCTCGTACAGGAAGAGTCGATCTGGCTGACCGCCATCAATTGGCTCGGCATAGGCTGGTCCGTCGTGCTTATGATACAGGCGATGAGAGCCGTTCATCAGTATACGTTCGGAAAAACGTTGTTGTCTATGTTCTTCACTGTTGTGGCAATGCTGCTGATATTGTTCCTTGCAATCCTTCTGCTTTCGTTGTTCCAGCAGGTATATGTATTCGGATATTCAGTTTATACCGAAATTGCATACAGAATCAGAGGCTAAATAAGAAACGGTGGTGTAAATTAAATGCATAACAAAAATTATAAAAAAGCGATTGTGTTTGCGTTAGTTCTTACAATGCTGATGCCTCTGGGATCCATGGCCGCTTCTTCTGCCGAGGACAATGCCGACGGCTCAGCAATAACGGCGGATACCGCTCAAACAGATCAGGAGACAGACGCAGAGGACGCTTCAGATGATGAAGAGTCGGACAGCGAGGAGGACGAAGACGAGCTTCCAGACCCTATCACCGACGAGGAAGCGGCAGCTCTTGAAACCTGTCAGGAGGTAGCTTCAAACGACAGCTTTGTAATGTACGCCGACGAGGAAAACGAGAGGATCGGCCTTTACGTCAAGGCTTCGGGCAAATACTGGTGGACGTCTCCGATCAACGTAATGTCTGACGATACGATCATAGACGAAACTAAGGGCTCAACGATGAAGAACGCTCAGAGAAATTCCATCGCTTCAAGCGTTGCTATCAAGGTGGGCGATCTCAGACAGGAAAAGAGAACCGAGTCTCCGGCTCCGGTATATTCCACAAGAGCTACGAAGACCTGGAGGACTGAAACCAACGGCGTCGCCGTAACATATAAGTACGGTTCGGAAGGCGTTAAGTTCACGGTGCATTACGAGCTGTGCGAAGATAACCTTTATGTATACGCGGACACAAGCGAGATCGAGGAGGAAAATACAAGCTCGCTCGACGGAAAGGTGCTTACAAAGCTTCAGCTTTGTCCGTATTTCGGAGCGGTTTCAGCTAAAGATGAAACCGGCGAGGCTACCGAGGGCTACATGATCGTACCCGACGGAAGCGGAGCGGTTATTGAATACAATAACGGCAAGGTAAACTACGCGGATTATTCCCAGCAGATTTACGGAAGAGATTATACGACGGTTCCTCTCAACGCGCCGAGAGTTACAGAACAGGCGTATATGCCGGTTATCGCGACCGTTTCCGGAACCAGCGGACTTGTAGCCGTAGTATCTGACGGAGACGCCAACGTTTACGCTAAGGCGCAGGTAAGCGGACAGAATAAGCAGTCTTACAACAACTGCTATTTTGAATTTGAAACCAGAAGCCAGGACGCTTTCTTCATGAGCGGAGACAGCTCAAACAAAATTACAGTGTTTGAAAAGGGCGGTATAAAAACCGAACGCTTCGGTATCAGGTATTACCCGATCGACAATGACGAGGGAGTAAACTACGCTGACTGCGCTGAGGTTTACAGAAATTATCTTATCAACAATAAAGGTCTTGCACAGAGAACGGAAGCTGATTCCAGCGACCTTTACATAGATTTCTTCGGAGGAGTTCTGAAGCAGACCTCTATCGTAGGTATCCCGTTTATGCTCAAGACCGAGATAACAGGCTTCAGCCAGGCGCAGCAGATCGTTGATAAGTTCAAGGAAAACGGTGTTTCAGATATTGTCGTAAACTATAACGACTGGACAAACGCTTCCATCAAGAATAATATTTCAACTAAGGTTAAGCCCTCAGGCACACTGGGAGGAACAAGTGATTTCAACAGCTTCATAGCAAGCGAAAACGTTGACGTATTCCCGTCGATGAACAATATCCAGATGGATTCGGGAAGTTGGGGATATATGACGTTTACAAACACTGCTATCAGAGTTTCAAACGCTTATTCCAGACAGAGCACCTACAGTCCCGCGTTCGGAGTTCCCGAAAGCGGAGTCGCTCCCGCGCTGCTTGCTCCGAATTCCTATGTTAAGGTATTTGAGCAGATGGTGGAAAGCTATCAGGACAAGGAACTTGACAAAATCGGCTTCGGCGATTATTCTACCAAGCTGGTAAGCGACTTCTCCAGCAAGAACAGCTCCAGCAGAAACGATACGATGAACACTATAGTAAACGGATACAAGAGCGCGTCTGAATCGGTTGGCGCTATACTCTGCGACGGCGCTAACGCTTACGTTCTTCCCTATGCTTCGCAGATAACAAACGTTCCTGTTTACTCAAGCGGATTCAATCTTACCGATTATGATATTCCGTTCTATCAGATGGTTATTCACGGCTATGTTCCTTATTCGACCAAGCCTATAAACGCAAGCTCCAATACCGGAGAAACCTTTATGCTGGCGCTTGCGGCAGGCTCGGGAATGCATTACGATATGGTTTATGAGGACGCGGCGGAGCTTAAGGATACCGAGTATGACGATCTTTATTACTCCAATTACGAGGGATGGCTTGATATGGCGGCTAAGCAGTCCAATCTTGCAAGCCAGATCCTTTCGGGCGTAAGTGATATGACCATTTCAAATTATGAAATAAGCGACGACGGAAACGTAATTACCACGACCTACAGCAAGGACGGTTCAAACGTTGTTATTGAGGTCGATATGTCCGCCGGAACCGCTTCGGTGGACGGTCAGGTTTACGACCTCGGAGACGCTATAGAAGGAGGTATAGAAGGCTAATGAGTAATTTGGAAAACAATTTGCCGAATGACGAGCTGGAAAACGGCGCTCAGATCCAGGAAACTCAGGAAGCTGACGAAACCAAGGCTGTAGTCAGCGAAACCGAGGAAGCTTCCGAAATTGAAACCGTCGTAGAAGAAGGCTCGGCTGAGCAAGCTGTTGCCGAGGCCGCTCCTCCTGTTAAGCACAAAGGAAGCAAAATTCCTTATGAAAGAAGAAAAGCGCTTTACGGCTACGGCTTCATTGCGATTTGGATCTTAGGAACAATTTACTTTTTCATTCTGCCGCTCATCGAGTCGCTTATATACTCGTTCAACGAGACTAAGGTAAGCTCGGGCGGAATGGAAATGAAGTTCGTAGGCTTTCAGAACTATGTGAACGCGTTCCGAAAGGACCAGGACTATTCAAAGGCTCTGGTTGAGATGCTTCAGAATACAGCGCTGAAAACCCCTCTGATCCTGATATTCTCCATATTCATTGCAGTAATTCTGAATCAGAAGTTCAGAGGAAGAACCTTTGCCAGAGCGGTATTCTTCCTGCCGGTTATCATTGCTACCGGTCCTGTTATCGATATAATCAACGGTAACATGAGCACAGGCGGCTATGCCGGCGGTTCAGAGCAGTTCAGCACAATGTTCGAGGCCGATCTTGTAGACCAGCTGCTCAACTTCCTGGGAGTGTATAATATAAGCGATACGCTGACGGAAACGATAAATTCGCTGACGTCGGATATCTTCAATCTGGTATGGAATTCGGGTATTCAGATACTGCTGTTCCTGTCGGCTCTTCAGGGAATTCCGTTCTCCGCCAAGGAGGCGGCTCAGATGGAGGGAGCTACCGCCTGGGAGTATTTCTGGAAGATCACGATTCCGTATATCAGCCCTATGATCCTTGCCAGCCTGGTATACACGATCGTAGATTCGTTCGTTGATCCGTCAAACGAAGTTATGACTATCGTACTTAACAAGTCAAGCAGCTGGGAGCACGGCTATTCGGCGGCTATGGCGTGGGCATACTTCCTTATCGTAGGTATTGTGCTTGCAATCGTTGTTGCGATCATCAATAAGTTCGTTTACTATGAAGTAGAGTAAAGGGGGGATTACAGTGGCAACTAAAAAAGAAGAAAAAGAGTTTGAAAAGGAACGAAAAGCGGCGGCTAAGGCCCGTCACAAGAGAATGAAGGAGGAAGGACTTGACAAGTACTTTACTCCCGAACAGATTCGTTATAACCGAAACAAAAGAATAGTCGGAATGGTTTGGCCGTTCTTCAGATTTCTGATATTATTCGGTTTATGCTTTGTAATCCTTTATCCTTTGATATTCATGCTTTCAACCGCGTTCAGACCTGCGGAGCAGATGAACGACCCGTCGGTTGTATGGCTGCCCAAAAGCCTTACGCTCAGCAACGTTGAAGAGGTATGGGGCGTTATGAATTTTGACGCGACGCTTTTGAACACGATTTTCCTGAACCTTGTTGCTTCGGTGCTTCAGGTTTTGACCTGCTCGATCACCGGCTACGGCTTTGCAAGATTCAAGTTTAAAGGAAAGGGACTGCTTTTCGGTATAGTGGTTCTTATGATCATAGTTCCGCCTCAGATCACAACGATTCCGCTGTATCTGCAGTATGCTTACTTTGATCTGTTCGGACTTATACCGCTCTTAAACGGCGGAAATACCATTTCGCTTATCAATACCGGATGGACGATGTATCTTCCCGCTTTGTTTGCAAACGGACTGAGAGCCGGACTGTTTATCTTCATCTTCCGTCAGTTCTTCAGAGGACTGCCTAAAGAGCTGGAGGACGCCGCTTATCTTGACGGCTGCGGACCTCTCAAGACCTATCTGAAGGTAATGGTTCCTAACGCGAAAACTTCATTCCTGACAGTTTTCCTGTTCTCTATCGTTTGGTACTGGAACGACTTCTATGTATCGTCCTCATTCTTTACAAAGAACGATACGGTAGCTCTTATGCTTAAAAACCTCGACTCCAACCTGCAGCAGCAGCTGTTCGACGGTCAGTCGGTTTCAGTAAGACAGATCATCGTTTGGCTTGAAGCGGGCTGCGTGCTTTCGATCACGCCTTTGCTGGTTATGTACATATTCCTCCAGAGGTACTTTATCGAAGGTATCGAGCGTTCAGGTATCACGGGTATCTGATCATTCAGAATCAAATCAAACACGTTCAAACGCAGAAGGTTCCAAAAGGAGCTTTCTGCGTTTTTTCTGTATGTATTATTCAGCGGATGTTCATAAAAAAATCTGATCAGAAAACGATTTCTGACCTTGCATAATTTTTAATATATGATATAATTACTTTAAATGCATGGCTGCCGAGGCTGTACGGAGCCTGCTGACTATTTTATATATAAGGAGTATAAAGCAATGCCGATAAGCTACAATGAAAGCGCGCGGATCTTCAAGCTGCGCGCGAAGGATACCGATTATATTTTAAAGGTTGCCCCGGGGGAATATCTTGCTCACGTTTATTTTGGAAAAAAAGTTCCGGACGAGGATCTTACCTATCTGCTGAGGCTAGATGAGAACCCCTTTACGCCTGAGACAAACAACCGTGACAAAGCCTGTTACATGGACACGCTTCCCTTTGAGTATCCCTGTTTCGGACTGGGAGATTACCGGGAGCCCGCCTTTAAGATCCTGGACGAAGAGGGTATGTCTGCCTGCGATCTGCGGTATAAATCCTACAGAATATACAAGGGCAAGCCAAAGCTCAAAGGACTTCCCGCCACGTTTGAAACCGAGGAAAGCGGCTGCGAAACTCTTGAGATAACTATGGAGGATAAGCACGCGGGGCTTGAAGCGGCGCTGATATATACCGCTTTTGACAGGCTTGACGTTATTACCCGTTCGGTGATTGTAAGGAATATTGGTGAAAAGCCCTGTACGCTTACAAGAGTTTACTCCGCCTGCGTTGATTTTGATACCAATGAGTTTGATATGATAACTCTTAACGGCTCGTGGGCGAGGGAGAGAGCCGTAGAAAGATGCAGGCTTCACCACGGAAAGCAGTCCGTCGATTCAATGCGCGGGGAATCATCTCACCAGAACAATCCGTTTGTCGCTCTCTGCGAGCATAAGGCGGATGAGGAAAGCGGCGAGGTTTACGGCTTTAACTTTGTGTATTCCGGAAATTTCATTGCTCAGGCGGAGGTTACTCAGCATAAGAAAACCCGTTTTCTTATGGGCATAAACGATATGGATTTTTCTTGGCGGCTGGAGAGCGGAGAGGAGTTTACGGCTCCGGAAGCGGTTATGGTTCATTCCGACGCGGGACTGGGAAAGATGTCAAGGACCTTCCACGATCTTTACAGAAACAACCTTATAAGAGGCGAGTATAAGGACAAGCGCCGCCCGATACTTATCAACAACTGGGAGGCTACGTACTTCAATTTCAATACAGAAAAGCTTATCGACATAGCGAAGGAAGCGTCCAAGCTAGGCATTGAAATGCTCGTTATGGACGACGGCTGGTTCGGTCACAGGGATTCGGATAATTCTTCCCTCGGAGATTGGTTCGTGTATGAAAAGAAGATCAGCGGAGGCCTGAAGAGCCTTGTGGACGAGGTCAACAAGCTGGGAATGAAATTCGGCATATGGTTCGAGCCGGAGATGATCTCGCCCGATTCAGAGCTTTATAAGGCTCATCCCGAATGGGCGATCCAGGTCGCGGGCAGAGAGCTTACCCTTTGCAGAGAGCAGTATGTGCTGGATTACTCGAGGCAGGACGTAAGGGACTATGTTTTCTCGATGATGAAGAATATTCTTGATTCGGCGAATATCGAATATATCAAATGGGATATGAACAGGCAGCTTACAGAGGTCGGCTCAAACGCGCTGCCTGCAAACCGCCAGAGGGAGCTGTGGCACAGATATGTTCTGGGCGTTTACGAGCTTATGGACAGGGTGACCTCCGCCTATCCGCATATCCTGCTGGAAAACTGCTCGGGCGGCGGAGCCAGATTTGATCCGGGTATGCTTTACTATAGTCCGCAGATATGGTGCTCCGACGATACCGACGCCGTTGAAAGGCTGAAGATACAGTACGGTACTTCAATGTGCTATCCCTGCTCCGCTATGGGAGCGCACGTTTCCGACTGCCCTAACCATACCGTAGGAAGAACGACTCCGTTTGCAACAAGAGGTCATGTGGCAATGGTGGGAACCTTCGGCTATGAGCTTGACGTAACAAAGATTCCGCAGCAGGACAGAGACGCTATTCCGGGACAGATCGAGGAATTCAACAAGTACAACAAGCTTGTAAGAACCGGCGACCAGTACAGAATAGGCAATATGTTTGAGGACAATACCTGGGATTCGTGGATGTTTGTCGCTAAGGATAAAAGCGAGGCGCTGTTTGAGTTTATTCAGGTTCTCGGCAGACCTAACGAAAGGTCAAGGAGGATAAAGCTTAAGGGTCTTGACCCGGATAGATATTATTTTGAGGAGAGCCAGCCGGAAATAAAGCTTTCGGGCGCGGCGCTGATGAACTGCGGAATCAATATAGGCGGTATGTGGGGAGATTATCAGTCTAAGATAATGCATTTTATTGCCGCTGAATAACTTATAATTAAAATTTCAGTGAAATACGGAATATATCGGGCAGAGACTTTACAGTTCCTGCCGGATATGATATAATGTAATCGAATACATCAGACGACGCAGTTATATTATAATAAGAGTTTATTTTAAGGAGGATCTTGGCGTGAACATTAAAAAAATTATTGCTTTCGCCTGCGCTGCGGCAATAACGGCCGCGGGCTTTGCCGGCTGCGGTAAAAAGGACAGTTCGTCAAAAGCGGACGGAAAAATTGAAAAGGAGGATTATTACAACGCTCAGCCTGAGGAAACGGGCTGGGAATGGGGTAATGTTGAAATTGTCGGCGGAGGCTTCGTGCCCAACGTTATCTATAACCCAACTGAGGAAGGGCTTGCGTATGCCAGAACCGATATAGGCGGAGCTTATAAGCTGAATAAGGAAACCAATAGGTGGGAGTGCATAACCGATTTTATAGGCGGGGAAGAATGGAACCTTATGGGTATCGAAAGTATTGCCACCGACCCCGTAGAGCCTAACAGGCTGTATATTGCCGCAGGAACCTATACGACAGGAAGCGGAGCTATGCTGGTATCGGACGACTACGGAGAGAATTTTATGAAGGTCGATCTGCCCTTCGGCAACGGAGGAAACGAAGTCGGAAGAGGAGCGGGAGAGCGGCTTCAGGTAGACCCAAACGACAACAGCATTATCTACTTCGGAACCAGAAATTCGGGACTTTACAGATCAACCGATTACGGCAGGACATGGAATCCTGTTGAAAGCTTCCCTACCGACGGAGGATACGTTGAGGAAGGTTTTTCCATCGGTCTGACCTTTGTAGCGTTTGATAAATCCTCCTCTGAGAGCGGAGAAGCTACAAAGACGGTTTTTGTCGGCGCGGCAAAAAATACCGGCAACTGTATCTACCGTTCGGACGACGCGGGAGAAACCTGGACTGAGGTTGAAAATCCCATGTCGGCAAAGACGGAGGATAATTCGACGCTGAAGCCTGTAAAGGGCGAGGTTTCGGGCGACGGGTATCTGTATACCACCTGGTCGTATAAGGTAGGCCCCAATGAAGCAATGAAGGGCGCCGTTCAGAAGTACGATATAAAAGAGGGAACATGGGAGGAGATAACTCCAAATCTGAGTTATACCTGCGGCTATTCGGGGCTTTCGGTCAATCCCTCAGACCCTCAGAATATTGTAGTCACCACGCTTTGCCTGTGGGCAATTGTGGACAATGTGTTTGTAACCTACGATGGCGGAAAGACATGGGATTCATTCTGGGATCCCGATACCGAGGAGGCTAATTACACAATTGACATATCTGATTCCGAATGGCTTGACTGGCAGGGTCAGCTGAAGCTCGGCTGGTGGATGACGGGAGTCGCTATAAATCCCTTTGATCCTGATGAAATAATGTACGGCACGGGAGCGACTATCTTCGGAACGGATAACCTGACGAAAATAGCAAGCGAGCCGGTCAATCTTTCGGTACGGGCCATGGGAATTGAAGAAACTGCTATTTTTGATTTTGTTTCGCCTAACTACCTTGACGAGGATACGCCGGAGCTTTACTCTATTATGGGCGACATCTACGGCTTCAGGCATGACGACGTATCGGCCGCGCCGAAGGAGCATTTCGGAGATTTCAAATCCACCTCTCTTGACTGCGCCGGACAGGATTATCATTACGTCGTAAGAGCCACCGACGAGGACAGCGGAACGGTTTATTATTCCTCCGACGCCGGACAGACCTGGCAGGAGGTTGAAAGCCTTCCGGACGAGTCATTGAAAAAGTCGGGAGGAAAGGTCAAGCTTTCAGCCGACGGAAAGACGATCTTCTGGCAGTCGGGCGCGGCGGGAGTAAGACCGTACGTTACTTACGATTACGGAAAAACATGGACTGAATGCAGCGATCTTCCCGCAGGCTCCAACATTGAAGCCGACAGGGTAAATCCGAATAAGCTATATGCGGCATACGACGGATTTTTCTACATGAGCGAGGACGGCGGTAAGACCTTTGAGCAGATCGCCAACTTTTTGGTATCAAATGTTACCTATGAGGCGTGCGCCGACACAGAGGGAGATCTGTGGATAGCTACCGGAGCCGGCGGAGTTTATTTGCTCGATACCTCTACCGGAGAGCTTGCCGCAACCTCAAAGGACATTCAGGACTGCGACGCTCTCGGCCTGGGAAAAGCCGAAAAGGACGGCGATTATATGACGATATATATGATCGGCGAGGCCAACAACGAAGGCCACGGAGTTTATATGTCGCAGGATAAGGGCGTTACCTGGACAAGGATCAACGACGATACCCAGAAGTGGGGAAATGTAAACTCAAATATTTCGGGCGATCCCAAAACCTTCGGAAGGTGCTACATTTCTACTAACGGACGCGGAATTATTATGGGCAGCATTGCAGGTCAGACAGAATAATAATATACGGATTTCAGTCTGAGAAAGCTTTTTCTCAGACTGATTTTTTATGTCATGTCAGGCTTGAAAAGTACAGTGATCTATGATATGCTGATAAAGCAGGAGTCTTAGGCTGAGCGTAATTTTTACGCTTATAAAAGCGTTGCAGATAAACTTTATTGAAGCGGCAGGATATTTGGTGATAATGCACAAATATCGGTCTGAAATCAGCTGAAATTTCTACATGGCAAATTTGACATAATGCTTGAAAAGCTCGGTTTTATGGTGTATAATAATACTTGCGTGACTGCACAAGGTGTCTTTTAGCTGAGTGCAAGACACCTAGATATGCGATGAAGTGAAAGGTTGCCGGCGGTGTGCCGGGTAATTTTCATGGAGTATGTCCGATTTTAAACCGGGCGACTGCAATACTGAAACACAGTACGTGCTTATGCTTCTTGCGAGAGGCGGTTTTCCGCTTTTGGCATGGGCGCTGCGGAGTGTGCTGTTTTCTGTTTTTCAAGTCCGAATACCGCGAGGGTGATTCGGAATTTTTTATCGGAATAAGAGGAAACACACGGCAGAGTGTAATTTGAAAAACCGGCGTTTGACGGATCGATTCACAAAACCGTATTCAGACACAAGGTATTGCGGATAAGGCTTATGCCTTGCCCCCACATTTAGATATTGCAACGAGGAGGCGATTTAAGTGGCAGTCAATGAAAAGATCAGAATCAAGATCAAGGGCTATGAACACGCGGTAGTAGACGCGGCCGCAGCTAAGATTGTAGAGGCTGTTAAGCGTTCGGGCGCACAGGTTTCAGGACCTATCCCCCTTCCTACCGATAAGGAGATCGTAACGATACTCAGAGCGGTTCATAAGTACAAGGACAGCAGAGAGCAGTTTGAAATGAGAACTCACAAAAGACTTATCGACGTAATCCGTCCTACGAAGGAAACGACGGCGGCTCTTGAGAATCTTGAACTTCCTGCAGGCGTAAACATCGTAATGGAAATCAAGTAATTTCCAAAAAGAGATTACAGGTAATCTCTCATCGGTGTAATGCAGGTCATGTTGGGCTTCGGCTCAACCAATAACCAAATAGGAGGAAATAAAAATGCAGAAGGGTATCATCGGCAGGAAGATCGGCATGACGCAGATCTTCGATGAGACAGGAAAGGTAATTCCTGTAACTGTTGTAGAAGCGGGCCCCTGCGTTGTCGTTCAGAAGAAGACCGTTGAAAACGACGGCTATGAGGCTGTACAGCTCGGCTTCGGCGACATCAGGGCGAAAAGAGTAAACAAGCCTCTCGCGGGGCATTTCAAAAAGGCTGACGTTGCCTTGAAGAGAACTCTCAAGGAATTCAGACTTGAGGATATTTCAGGCTTGAACGTCGGCGATATCGTAAAGGCTGACACCTTTGCCGAGGGCGACATCGTTGATGTAAGCGGCACAAGCAAGGGTAAGGGCTTTGCTGGAACGATCAAACGTCACAACAATGCAAGACTTAAGGAAACTCACGGTACAGGTCCTGTTCACAGACACGCAGGCTCTATGGGCGCTTGTTCTTCTCCTTCGAGAATCTACAAGGGCAAGGGAATGCCGGGTCACATGGGCGCCGAAAAGGTAACCGTTCAGAATCTTGAAATTGTTAAGATTGACGCGGAAAATAATCTTATCGCAATCAAGGGCGCGATCCCGGGACCGAAGAACGGAACTGTTACGATCGTTGACTGCGTTAAGAAGGCTTAGTGGAAGGAGGAGTTATTATGTCAAAGATTTCAGTATTTGATATGACAGGCAAAAAAGTAGCCGACACTGAGCTTAGCGACGCGATATTCGGAATCGAGCCGAATAAAGCGATAATGCACGCAATGGTTGTTAATTATCTGGCTAACCAAAGACAGGGCACACAGTCAACTCTCACCAGAACAGAGGTTAGAGGCGGCGGAAGAAAGCCTTGGAGACAGAAGGGAACCGGTCATGCAAGACAGGGCTCTATCAGAGCTCCTCAGTGGACTCACGGCGGAGTTGCTCTCGGCCCTAAGCCCAGAGATTACAGCTATTCTCTGAATAAGAAAGAAAAAAGACTTGGCATGAAATCAGCACTTTCGACAAAGGTAATGGACGAGAATCTTGTAGTGGTTGACGCTATCAAGGTTGAGGAGTTCAAAACCAAGACGATCATAGATATGCTCAAGGCGCTCAACGTTGAGGGCAAGGCTCTTATCGTTACGGCGGAGGCAGACAGAAAGATCGTCAAGAGTGCAGGAAACATCCCGGGCGTTAAGACGGCTACAGTAAACACACTTAACGTATACGATATACTCAACTACGATAAGTTTATTGTTGCTTCGGACGCTGTAACAAAGATTGAGGAGGTTTATGCATAATGACTAAGACTGCTCAAGATATTGTAATCAGACCGATTATTACTGAAGATTCAATGGAAAGACTTCAGAACAAGAAATATACTTTCGAGGTTGCCAAGGACGCCAACAAGATCGAGATCGCAAAGGCGGTTGAGGAGCTTTTCGGCGTTAAGGTCGCTAAGGTCAATACCATCAGCGTAAAGGGCAAGGAAAAAAGAATGGGCAGAAGCGTAGGCTTCAGACCTGACTGGAAAAAGGCGATCGTTACTCTTGAAGGCGATAAGACTATCGAATTCTTCGACGGAATGTATTAATCCGCGGAGGAACTGACCTTCTATAAGAGGGCGCCGCGGTTGTGGCGCTTGCTCCCCCAAGGACGGCAGACCAAGTCCGGTGGGGAAGGATTCTGCGAGGCGGCGAGGGCCGCTGAGCCCAAGGTTCCATTCACCGCAGAATGTAGGTATGGAGAAGCTTTTGGAGCGCTTGCGTTCTTTGGCTTCTTCGCAAAACTCAGATTAAGGAGTGAATTTCAATGGCAATAAAGAGCTATAAGCCTACGACTCCGGGTAGACGCGGTATGACAGTTACCGATTACTCAGAGCTTTCAAAGGCTGCTCCCTGCAAGTCGCTGCTGGAGCCGATGGACAAGAAGTCCGGCAGAAACAGCTACGGCAGGATAACCGTTCGTCACAGAGGCGGCGGAGTAAGAAGAAAATACCGTGTAATTGATTTTAAGAGGAACAAGCTCGATATGAACGCGACGGTTCTTACTATCGAGTACGATCCCAACAGATCGGCTTTCATTGCTCTCGTTCAGTACGAGGACGGCGAAAAGAGATACATCATCGCTCCCAACGGCCTTAAGGTCGGCGATGTTGTAAGATCAGGCGCAGACGCCGACATCAAGCCCGGAAACGCGCTTGCTCTGGCGAACATTCCCGTAGGTACGTTTATCCACAATCTTGAGCTTTATCCCGGCAAGGGCGCTCAGCTGGTGCGTTCGGCGGGAAATATGGCTCAGCTTATGGGTAAGGAGGAAAATTACGCTCTCGTAAGACTTCCCTCCGGCGAAATGAGAAAAATCCCGATAGGCTGTATGGCTACCATCGGTCAGGTCGGAAATATCGACCATGAAAACGTAAATATCGGTAAGGCCGGAAGAAAGCGTCACATGGGCTGGAGACCTACCGTAAGAGGTTCCGTAATGAACCCCTGCGACCACCCCCACGGAGGCGGTGAAGGTAAATCTCCTGTCGGACGTCCGAGTCCTGTTACTCCTTGGGGCAAGCCAACAATGGGTTACAAGACGCGCGCTAAGCATCATCGCTCCGATAAGTTTATCGTAAAACGCAGAAACGGTAAGTAATGCTGAAAGGAGGCAGATGAATAATGGGCAGAAGTGTCAAGAAGGGACCTTACGTTGAAGAATCCCTGATGAAAAAAGTAATTGCAATGAACGAAGCAGGCGAAAAGAAGGTTGTAAAGACCTGGAGCAGAGCCTCAACTATTTTCCCTGAATTCGTTGGTCATACATTCGCTGTTCATGACGGCCGCAAGCACGCTCCTGTTTATGTAACCGAGGATATGGTTGGTCATAAGCTCGGAGAATTTGCGCCGACAAGAACATTTAAAGGTCATGCGGGTTCCAAGACCTCTAACAATGGTAAGAAGTAGCGGAAAGGAGGAGTTCAGATGGAAGCAAAGGCAATTCTGAGAAATGCTCGTATTGCTCCCCGTAAGGTTCAGATCGTTCTTGATCTTATAAGGGGAAAAGATTATGAAGTTGCTATGGCGACTGTAAAGCACACACCAAAGGCTGCTTGTGAATATTTGGAAAAGCTTCTGAAATCCGCCGCTGCAAACGCAGAAAACAATCACAACATGGATAAGAACAATCTTTATGTTGCAGAGTGTTACGTTTGCCCGGGACCGATTATGAAGAGAATTATGCCAAGAGCTCAGGGCAGAGCCTATAGAATTCTGAAGAGAACATCGCACGTTACGGTGGTTCTCAAGGAAAAGGAATAAGCTGAAAGAGGAGGTAGACTATGGGCCAGAAAGTTAATCCACACGGACTTAGAGTCGGTGTGATCAAGGATTGGGATTCCCGCTGGTTTGCAGATAAGAACACTTTCGGCGACACACTGGTTGAGGATTACAACGTTCGTAATTATATTCTTAAAGAGTTGAACAGACGTTCAAAGAATCCGGCTGATAAGTGCGTTTATGCAGGTGTTCCTAAAATTGAGATCGAAAGATTCGCCGATAACGACGGAGGACAGAAGGTTAAGATTCACATTCACTGTGCAAAGCCCGGTCTTGTTATCGGAAGAGGCGGAGCGGAGATTGAAAAGCTTCGCGCGGACCTTGAAAAGAAAATCGGCAAAAAGGTTGCCGTCAACATTGTTGAGGTAAAGCAGCCCGATATCAACGCTCAGCTGGTTGCTGAAAAGATCGCTCACGATCTTGAGGACAGAATTTCTTTCAGACGCGCTATGAAGCAGGCTATGGGCAGAGCTATGAAGCTCGGCGCAAAGGGTATCAAGGTAAAAACCTCGGGCCGTCTTGCGGGAGCTGAAATCGCGAGAAGCGAAACCTATCACGAGGGAACTATTCCGCTTCAGACCATCAGAGCGGATATCGACTACGGTACCGCGGAAGCTCATACAACCTACGGCCGTCTGGGCGTAAAGGTATGGATCTACCGCGGAGAGGTTCTCAAGGGCGAGGTTGCCGCTTCCGACAGAAGAGAGCCTTCCGACAGAAGACGCAACAGAAGAGACGGCGACAGACCTAACAGAGGACGCCGCGACTTCAACAAGGCTAAAAGAGAAGGAGGTAACAACTAATGCTGCTTCCAAAGAGAGTTAAATACAGAAGAGTTCAGAGAGGCCGTTTAAAGGGCAAGGCCACAAGAGGAAACAAGGTAACCTACGGAGATTTCGGTCTTCAGGCTACTCAGCCCGCATGGATCACCTCAAACCAGATCGAGGCTGCCCGTATCGCTATGACAAGATATATCAAGCGCGGCGGTCAGGTTTGGATCAAGATCTTTCCGGATAAACCGGTTACTGAAAAGCCGGCTGAAACACGAATGGGTTCAGGAAAGGGTTCTCCCGAATACTGGGTTGCAGTCGTAAAGCCGGGCAGAGTAATGTTCGAGATCGCGGGAGTAAGCGAGGAAGTTGCAAGAGAGGCTATGAGACTTGCAATGCACAAGCTCCCGGTAAAATGTAAGTTTGTTAAAAAAGAAACTCAGGAAACGGGTGGTGAGCAATAATGAAAGCAAATGAAATCAAGGATTTGTCTGCTGCCGAGCTGAATGAGAAGCTGGCAGAGCTTAAGCAGGAGCTTTTTAACCTTCGTTTTCAGCACGCCGTAAATCAGTTGGAGAATCCGATGAGAATGAAGGCTGTCAAGAAGGATATTGCTCGTGTAAAGACATTCATTCGTAAGCAAGAGTCCGGCGTTCAGTAATTACGAAGGGAGGATTTAACTGTGAGCGAAAGAAATCTTAGAAAAACCAGAGTGGGCAAGGTTGTATCCAACAAAATGGATAAGACTATCGTAGTTGCCATCGAGGACAACGTACAGCACCCTCTTTATAAGAAAATCATCAAGAGAACAGTTAAGCTTAAGGCGCACGATGAGAACAACGAGTGCGGAATCGGCGACAAGGTTGAAGTAATGGAAACCCGTCCTTTGTCCAAGGATAAGAGATGGCGTTTGGTTAACGTTCTCGAGAAGGCTAAGTAATAATTAATATAAGGTAGACGGCAGCAACGCTCTGCCGTGACCTTTTAACGTTGTGAAAGGAGGAACGCACTGTGATACAGATGCAGACTAGCCTTAAGGTTGCAGATAACTCCGGAGCCAAGGAGCTTATGTGCATCAGAGTTTTAGGCGGAACACGCAGAAGGTATGCAAACATCGGCGACGTTGTAGTTGCTTCGGTTAAGAAGGCAACACCAGGCGGCGTTGTTAAAAAAGGCGATGTTGTTAAAGCAGTAATCGTTCGTTCAGCTAAGGGTCTTCGCCGCGCAGACGGAACATATATCCGTTTCGACGAAAACGCTGCTGTTATAATTAAGGAAGATAAAAATCCAAGAGGTACGCGTATTTTTGGACCGGTTGCCAAAGAGCTCCGCGAGAAGGATTATCTGAAGATCCTTTCGCTTGCTCCGGAAGTGCTTTAATAGGAGGTGTCGTTAATGAATAAGGTACACGTTAAAACAGGCGACACAGTTGTTATCCTTTCCGGTAAGGATAAGGGAAAAAAGGGCAAGGTTCTCGAGGTTTCGCCTAAGGAAGGCAAGGTAATCGTTGAGGGTCTTAATATTGCCACAAAGCACGTTAAACCCAGAAGACAGGGCGAGCAGGGCGGAATAGTAAACGCAGAGGCCGCTATGTATTCGTCAAAGGTTCAGGCAGTTTGCCCTAAGTGCGGAAAGCCTACAAGAATCGGTCATAAGATTCTTGAGGACGGCACGAAGGTCAGAGTATGCAAGAATGCTGACTGCGGCGAAGAATTTTAATAAGGAGGAGATTTTACGATGGCTGCAAGATTAAAAGAATATTATGTTAGCACCGTAGCTCCTGCTATGATGAAGAAATTCCAGTATGCTAACGTTATGCAGATTCCTAAGCTTGATAAGGTTGTTATCAATGTCGGCTGCGGAGCTGATAAGGATAACAAGAAGGTTATCGACGCTATCATGTCCGATCTGGCCGCTATTACAGGTCAGAAGCCTATTGTCTGCAAGGCTAAGAAGTCGGTTGCTAACTTCAAGCTCCGCGACGGACAGATCATCGGCGTAAAGGTTACGCTCAGAGCTGAGAAAATGTATGAATTCGTTGACAGACTTTTCAACGTTGCATTTCCTCGTGTAAGAGACTTCAGAGGCATCAACGCAAACTCGTTTGACGGCAGAGGAAATTACTCGACCGGTATCAAGGAGCAGCTGATCTTCCCTGAAATCGAGTATGACAAGATCGATAAGGTCCGCGGTATGGATATAAACTTTATCACTACCGCGAAAACAGACGAAGAGGCAAAGGAGCTTTTGTCCCTTATGGGCGCTCCGTTCGCTAAGTAAGGTTAAGAGGAGGAAAATTCAATGGCTAAAAAGGCTATGATAAACAAACAGCAGGCAAAGCCTAAGTATTCCACTCGTGCTTACAACAGATGTAAAATCTGTGGAAGACCTCATGCTTATTTGAGAAAATTCGGTATCTGCCGTATCTGCTTCAGAGAGCTGGCGCACGACGGCCAGATCCCCGGAGTTAAGAAGGCTAGTTGGTAAAAGGAGGTTGACAGGCATGCAGATTACTGATACAATAGCAGATTTATTGACCAGAATTCGGAATGCAAGTACTGCTAAGCACGCAACGGTTGACGTTCCTGCATCTAATATGAAAAAGTCTATCACACAGATCCTTGTTGACGAGGGCTATGTCAAGGACTTTAAGATTATTGAGGACGGAAAACAGGGTATAATCAGAATTACTCTAAAATACGACGAGAACAGAAATCCGGTAATTTCGGGACTCAGAAGAGTTTCAAAGCCCGGCTTGAGAATTTATTCAAGCTGCGAGGATATGCCTAAGGTAATGAAGGGACTGGGCGTAGCTATCGTTTCCACTTCCAAGGGCATTGTAACCGACAAAAAGGCAAGAGAGCTTAATGTCGGCGGAGAAGTTCTCGCATTTATCTGGTAAGGAGGACTAATATTATGTCTAGAATCGGAGTTAAACCTATTAGTGTTCCTGCCGGCGTAGAGGTTACGGTTGCGGACGGCAACGTTGTAACGGTCAAGGGCCCTAAGGGAACACTGACAAAATCCTTTAACAAGGATATGATAATCAAGTCGGAGAACGGAACGGTAACGGTAGCTCGTCCTACAGAGGATAAGTTCCACAAGTCGCTCCACGGTCTGACAAGAACGCTTATTTTCAACATGGTTGAAGGCGTTACAAACGGTTTTTCAAAGACGCTTGAAATTGTCGGCGTAGGTTACAGAGCGCAGAAGCAGGGAAAGAACCTTGTTATGAACCTTGGTTTCTCTCATCAGGTTATCGTTCCTGAAACGGACGATATCAAGATCGACGTTCCGCAGCCGAACCAGATCGTTGTTTCGGGTATCGATAAGCAGGCAGTAGGTCAGTTCGCTTGTGAAATCCGTGAAAAGCGTCCGCCGGAGCCTTATAAGGGTAAGGGTATTCGCTACACCGGCGAGTATATTATCCGCAAGGAAGGCAAGGCCGGCAAGGGCAGCAAGAAGTAATTAAAAGGAGAGAATTACTATGGTGAAAAAGCTTGACAGAGCGAAGGCAAGAGCAAGAAGACACGCGAGAGTCCGCAACAAAGTATCCGGTACTCCTGAGTGTCCGCGCCTGAACGTATTCCGCTCCTCAAAGCATATATATGCGCAGATCATTGATGATATCAACGGCGTAACTCTTTGTGCTGCTTCTTCAATGTCCAAGGATTTTGAAGGAAACGGCGGAAACAAGGAAGGCGCCCGCAAGGTAGGCGTAATGATCGCTGAAGCGGCCGCTGAAAAGGGTATCGAAAATGTTGTATTTGACAGAGGCGGATATCTTTATCACGGACGCGTACAAGAGTTAGCAGACGGAGCTCGCGAAGGCGGACTCAAGTTCTAAAAGGAGGGTATACTTTTGGCTATAATAGACGCTTCAACATTGGAACTTAGCGAAAAGGTAGTCGCTATTAACAGAGTATCAAAAACTGTTAAGGGCGGACGTATCATGAAGTTCTCTGCGCTTATCGTTGTCGGCGACGGAAACGGAACCGTAGGCTTCGGAATCGGCAAATCAAGCGAGGTTCCGGACGCTATCCGCAAGGGTATCGAGGACGCTAAGAAGAATCTTATAAAAATCTCGCTTAAGGGCACGACTATTCCTCACGAGATCGTCGGTAAGTTCGGAGCAGGAGAGGTTCTGCTTAAGCCTGCCGCGGCCGGTACCGGAGTTATCGCGGGAGGCACGGTAAGAGCGGTAGTAGAAGCAGCGGGCATCAAGGATATCAGAGCGAAGTCGCTTCGTTCAAATAATCCCTGCAACGTTGTAAGAGCTACAATCAACGGTCTTTCTGTTATCAAGTCGGCTGAACAGGTAGCCGAAAAGAGAGGCAAGTCTGTAAAAGAAATTTTAGGCTAAGGAGGAAACAGCAATGGCAAACTTGAAAATCGAGTTGGTTAGAAGCCTTAACTCTAAGATTAAGAAGCAAGCGCTGACTGCTAATTCTCTTGGTCTTAGAAAAATAGGCGATGTAACCACCCAGCCTGACAACGCTCAGACTCAGGGAAAGATAAAGGTTATATCACACCTTATCAAAGTAACCGAAGCGTAAAGCAAGGAGGTGCGAAACATATGAAATTGCACGAATTATCACCTGCCGAGGGTTCAAAAAAGGACGTAAAGCGCAAGGGCCGCGGACATGGCTCAGGAAACGGCAAGACTGCCGGCAAGGGTCATAAGGGTCAGAACGCTCGTTCCGGCGGCGGAGTAAGACCGGGCTTTGAGGGCGGTCAGACAACGCTGGCAAGAAGAATCCCTAAGCGCGGATTCAATAATATTTTTGCAACTGAATATGCTGTAATCAATGTTTCCGATCTGGAGAAATTCGTTGACGGCACGGTTGTTGATACTGAGCTTCTCAAGGCTTCAGGTCTTGTTAAGAAGGAGCTTGACGGAGTTAAGGTTCTCGGAAACGGCGAACTTACTAAGAATCTCACAGTAAAGGCTGCGGCTTTCTCAGCTTCTGCTAAGGAAAAGATTGAAAAGGCAGGCGGGAAGGCAGAGGTGATGTAATTGTGATAGAAACGTTCCGTAATGCATGGAAGGTTCCGGAGCTTAGAAGGAAGCTTCTGTTTACATTTTTCATCATAATTATATACCGTATAGGCGGCGCAGTTCCCGTTCCCTATCTGGACTCGTCCGCGCTTGCCACATGGTTTGAGGAAAGCAATGCTTCAGGTAACTTTTTCAGCTATCTGAACGTTCTGTCGGGAGGAAACTTTTCAAAGGCAACCCTTCTGGCGCTGTCCGTAGGACCTTATATCAACGCACAGATCATTATTCAGCTGCTTACCTATGCTCTTCCGCCGCTGGAGAGAATGGCGAAGGAGGGTCCTGAGGGCAGAAAGAAGCTGAATAAGATCACTAAGTACACCGCTTTGGCGATTTCGCTGTTTCAGGCGTGGGCATATTACCTTACGCTTAAAAATTCAGCGAACGCTCTTATGTATACAAGCGGATGGGAAAAGATCTATTCCGAGATCGTTATAATCGCCTGCTTTACCGCGGGTGCGTCGCTTACCATCTGGCTGGGCGACCAGATCAACGAGAAGGGAATCGGAAACGGTATTTCAATGCTGCTGTTTGCAGGTATCATAGCAAGAGGTCCGGCTGCGGTTTGGTCGCTGATCGAGCTTATGAGGACAGGCGAAGCTAAGTATATGATCCTTGTTCCGATCATTATTGTTATATTCGTACTGATGATCGCGTTCATTATCTTCATGAACAACGCCGAAAGACGTATTCCGATCCAGTATGCAAAGCGTGTGGTTGGCAGAAAGCAGTACGGCGGACAGAACACGTTTATTCCTGTCAAGATAGCAATGAGCGGAGTTCTTCCTATCATCTTCGCAATGGCGTTTATGTCGCTCCCCTCGACTCTTGAAATGTTTATCAAGCCGAGAGCCGACGGAACAGGCTTCTACAACGGCCTGCTGAGATGGTTCAGCTATACTCATCCTTTCTATGCCTGTCTGTATTTTGTATTGATTATCGGATTTAACTACTTCTATGTTTCAATGCAGTACAACCCTGTGGAGATTGCCAACAATCTCAGACAGAACAACGGCGGCGTTCCCGGAATCAGACCAGGAAAGCCCACAAGCGACTACATCAAGAGAATTTTGTCAAAGATAACTTTGGTAGGAGCAGTGTTCCTCGGAATCATCGCTATCTTCCCGATTATCTTCGGCGCGGCTACCGGCGTCAACATCGCGATGGGCGGTACTTCGATTCTCATCGTAGTAAGCGTTGCTCTTGAAACGGTAAGAACTATGGAATCGCAGATGATGATGCGTCATCATAAGGGATTCCTTGAATAAGTCAAGAGGAGTTAGGTTATGAATCTTATTTTATTAGGCGCGCCCGGCGCGGGAAAAGGCACGCAGGCAGAGGTTATCTGCAGGGAGCTGAATATTCCCACCATTTCGACGGGAAATATGCTCAGAGCAGCTGTCAAGGCAGGTACGGAATACGGTCTTAAGGCAAAGGCGGCTATGGACGCCGGCGATCTTGTTTCCGACGATATAGTGATCGGAATTCTCAAGGACAGGATCAAGGAGCCGGACGCGCAGAACGGCTTTATCCTTGACGGCTTTCCGAGAACGGTTCCTCAGGCTGAGGCGCTGGACGCAATGGGGGTAAAGATCGACAAGGTAATTGAGATCCATGTTCCCGACGAGAAGATCCAGCAGAGATTGAGCGGCAGAAGAGTATGTCTTGACTGCGGCGCGACTTATCATGTTGATTTCAAGCCAAGCAAGACCGAAGGCGTCTGCGACGTCTGCGGCAAGCAGCTTGTGATCCGCAAGGACGACGAGCCTGAAACCGTTAAAAGCAGACTTAAAACATATCATGAGCAGACCGCTCCGCTCAAGGGCTATTATGAAGCTCAGGGCAAGCTTGTTACCGTTGAGGGACAGGAAGAGGTCGCGGATACTTCAAGGCTGACGCTTGAGGCGTTGAACGCGTAAGAAGAAGGCGTTTTTATGATATGCGTTAAATCAAATAAAGAGCTGGAAAAAATGCAGAAGGCGGGTAAAATAACCGCCGGAGCATTGATTGCGGCGGGCGAGGCTATCAGGCCGGGAATGACTACCAAGGAGCTTGATACGGTCGTTCGCAAATATATTACCTCTCACGGAGCAAAGCCCAGCTTTCTGGGCTACGGCGGTTTTCCGGGCTCGGCCTGCATTTCCGTCAACGACGAGGTAATTCACGGGATTCCGGGTCCCCGCAGGCTTTGCGAGGGGGATATTGTTTCGGTAGACGTCGGCGCTTATATCGACGGATATCACGGAGATTCCTGTAAAACCTTTGCCGTAGGTGAAATATCCGAAAACGCAAAGGCTCTGATGAAGTCCACCGAGGAAAGCCTTTATCTTGCGATAAAGATGGTGAAGCCGGGCGTAAGGCTCGGCGATATCGGAGCGGCGATTCAGAGGTATAACGAGGAGAACGGTTTTTCCGTTGTAAGGGAATTTGTCGGTCACGGCGTAGGAAAAAACCTTCATGAGGAGCCCGAGGTGCCTAATTTCGGCAGGGAGGGTCACGGGATCAGGCTTACGGCAGGCATGGTTATTGCCATTGAGCCTATGATCAACGAGGGTACCGCCGCTATAAAGGTGATGCCGGACAAATGGACCGTTAAGACGGTAGACGGAAAGCTGTCCGCTCATTTTGAGCATACAATCGCTGTAACCTCAGACGGCGCGTTTATTCTGACGCAGCCGTAGGTGAAGCGTTGTGAGTAATATAAAAGTCGGTTCGGTAGTAAAAGCGTGCGCGGGCCGCGATAAGGACCGCTGGTTCGTTGCTGTGGCGGTCGGCGGCGGCTTTGTTGAAATCGCAGACGGAAAAGAGCGCAGGCTCGCTAAGCCAAAGCGAAAGAATATAAAGCACATTTCACCCACGGACACGCTGATAGATACCGGAGGACTGACAGACAAAAAGTTGAGAAAGCTGATATATGATTTTGAAACCCGAAACCTATATCACGAAGACCGTCAGCCTTTGGACGGGGAGGTATTTTAATGTCAAAAGAAGATGTTATTGAACTTGAAGGAACGGTTGTGGAGGCGCTGCCTAACGCGACATTTCAGGTTGAACTTTCAAACGGTCATAAAATTCTTGCCCATGTTTCGGGTAAGCTTCGTATGAATTACATTCGTATCGTACCCGGAGATAAGGTAACGGTCGAGATGTCGCCTTATGACTTGACAAAGGGAAGAATCACCTGGAGAGCTAAGTAATTAGCTTTTCATCGTATGAAAGAATCCGCAAAGCGCTGATTCTTGTGTAATGTTTAAAGGAGGTATTTCAATGAAAGTAAGACCTTCAGTTAAGCCGATCTGCGAAAAATGCAAGGTAATCAAAAGAAAAGGCAAGATCATGGTTATCTGCCAGAATCCTAAGCATAAACAACGTCAGGGCTAACAAACCAATAATGGAGGTGCAGCTAAATAATGGCTCGTATTGCTGGAATCGACCTGCCTAAGGATAAAAGAGTCGAGATCGGTTTGACTTATATCTACGGCATCGGTCAGAAAACTGCTACTAAGATTCTTAAGGAAACAGACGTAAATCCTGATACAAGAGTAAAGGATCTGTCCGAGGAAGACGTAGCTAAATTGCGTGAATATATTGATAAGAATTTAATCGTTGAGGGCGATCTCAGAAGAAATGTTGCCCTTAACATCAAAAGACTTGTTGAAATCGGTTGCTACAGAGGCGTTCGTCACAGAAGAGGTCTGCCTGTAAGAGGACAGAGAACCAAGACAAACGCAAGAACCCGCAAGGGACCTGCTAAGACAATCGCCAACAAGAAGAAGTAAGGAGGGTGTGAACAATGGCTCAGCCTAAGAAGAAGACTACTATTCGCCGCCGCCGCGAGAGAAAGAACATTGAACAGGGACAGGTTCATATCCAGTCAACTTTCAACAACACGATCGTTACTATTACTGATATGCAGGGCAACGCTATTTCATGGGCTTCCGCAGGCGGACTCGGCTTCAGGGGTTCCAAGAAATCTACTCCGTTCGCAGCGCAGACTGCTGCTGAAACAGCTGCAAGAGCAGCCAAGGAGCACGGACTCAAGACCGTTGAGGTTTTCGTAAAGGGTCCGGGCGCGGGAAGAGAAGCCGCTATCAGAGCTTTGCAGTCAGAGGATCTGGAAGTAAGACTGATCAAGGACGTTACTCCTATCCCTCACAACGGATGCCGTCCTCCTAAGAGAAGACGCGTATAATTGAAACGATTTGAGTTTTAAGTTTACTCAAAGTCGGGTAAAGGAATTTGCCTTAAGACCCGATACAACATTGAAAACGGAGGTTTATTACTATGGCAGTAAGCAGAGAACCGATTCTTAAGAGATGCAAATATCTCGGAATCAGCCCTATGGTTATGGGCGTTGCAAAGGAAACAAAACGCGATCCTAACGCTAACAAGAGAAAAAAGGTATCCGAATACGGACTTCAGCTCAAGGAAAAGCAGAAGCTGAAATTCATATACGGAATGCTTGAGAAGCAGTTCTATCACTATTTTGAAATCGCTCAGAAAATGGAAGGTCAGGCCGGTGCAAATCTGATCACGCTTTGCGAGTCAAGACTTGACAACGTTGTGTTCAGAATGGGTCTTGCTACTACAAGACGCGAGGCTCGTCAGCTTGTAGTTCACGGACATTACAATGTAAACGGCAGAAGAGTAGACATTCCTTCCTACAGAATCAAGACCGGCGACGTTATTTCTCTCAGGGACAACAGCAAGAAGAGCGAGAAATTCAAGCAGATCATCGAGACAACAGCCGGCAGGCTCACTCCTACATGGCTTGACGTAAACAAGGACCAGCAGAGCGCTAAGGTTGTTCGTATGCCTGTTAAGGAAGATTTGGATTACGAAATCGAGGAGCATCTCATCGTTGAGTTGTATTCTAAGTAATCTAAATTGCAGAGTGTTTTCTGCATTCGGGTTATCTGGAATTATAAAACCATTTATTCGTGCAAAACTATTTGAGTTTGAAAACAGGAGGGTTTTAAATGCTTGAAAAAATAGAAAAGCCTGAGATTGAAACAGCCGAGCTTAAAAGCGACGGAACTTACGGTAAGTTTATTCTCGAGCCATTAGAGCGCGGCTACGGTATTACTCTGGGAAATTCTCTCAGAAGGGTACTGCTCTCCTCTTTGCCCGGTGTTGCTGTCACATCTGTAAAGATAGACGGCGTACACCACGAACTATCTACAATACCCGGAGTTAAGGAAGACGTTACCGAAATAATCCTTAACCTTAAGGGACTGACTGCGAAGCTGTACGGCGAGGGTCCCAAGACTATTTATATCGAGGCGGAGGGCGAGTGCGTCGTTACTGCAGGCGATATTAAAACCGACTCTGAGGTTGATATTCTGGTTCCTGATATGCATATTGCTACGCTGGGTGCAGGCGCTAAGCTTTATATGGAGATCGTGATCGACAGAGGCCGCGGTTACGTTTCCGCAGAAAAGAACAAGGCGCTTATGAACAACGCGCCGATCGGTGTGATTGCTGTTGACAGTATTTATACGCCGGTATTGAAGGTAAACTTTACGGTTGACAATACCCGTGTAGGTCAGATTACCGATTATGACAAGCTTACTCTGGAGGTATGGACCGACGGTACTATCTCCGCCAAGGAAGCTGTGTCATTGGCAGCCAAACTCCTCAACGAGCATCTGAATCTCTTTATAGATTTGTCTGAGGAGACAAATGTTGTTGAGATGATGGTAGAAAAAGATGACAAGGGTAAGGAAAAAATCCTTGAGATGACCATTGAGGAACTTGACTTATCCGTGCGTTCGTTTAACTGTCTTAAGCGCGCGGGAATCAACACCGTTAACGACTTGATTGAAAAGTCGGCAGAAGAAATGATGAAGGTTAGAAACCTTGGTAAGAAATCATTTGATGAGGTTAAGGAAAAGCTCCATTCTTTGGGCTACGACCTCAGTTCTGAAGAAGATAAATAATGTAAGGAGTGAATATCTATGCCAGGCACAAGAAAGCTGGGAAGGGCTACTGACCACAGAAAAGCAATGCTCAGAGCAATGGTCACATACCTTCTTGAAAACGGTAAGATTGAAACAACTGTAACTAGAGCTAAAGAGGTTAGCGCTATGACCGAGAAGATGATTACTTTGGGCAAAGCGGGCGACCTTCACTCAAAGCGTCAGGCGCTTTCATATATAACAAAGGAAAGCGTTGCCAAGAAGCTTTTTGACGACATCGCTCCTTCCTATGAGGGAAGAAACGGCGGTTATACAAAGATCGTTAAGATCGGTCCCCGCCGCGGCGACGCTGCTGAAATGGCTATCATTCAGTTGGTATAATAATATCAAATTAAAACGGCGCGGTCTGCGGATCGCGCCGTTTTATGCTTAAAGGATAAAATAACGATTTGCCGTTCGTCTATACGTTTTAAACGCTGCGTTTAAAAACGTGTTTTTTAATCGCGGCTGTTGCTTTTTTCGCCAATATTTGATATAATATTAGCTGAAAGGAGCTGATTATTATGAAAAGATCGGCGCTGCTGCTGACCTTAATTGCAGGCGTACTGGTTTTTACTGCCTGCGGAAGCGGAGGGCAGAAAGAAGAGGAGAATGAACAAATGAGTTATCCTGTTTTGGACAGTTCAAACGTAAAGCTGCTGGGGAGGACCCATCTTGCGGACGACACCTTATATCTTGCCTTTTCCGGTACGGGGGCGGAGTTTACATATACAGGAAGCAAGCTTGAGGCACAGTTTGTTGGCGACGCCAATGCCGGTTCTTCCGACGGCGAGGCAAGAATGGCGGTATATGTAAACGGCGAAAGAACTCTGGACTTTATGATGGATGAAAAGGAAAAGAGCGTAGTGCTTTTTGAATCGGATAAGGAGGAAAGCGCCGATATAAAAATCGTCAAGCTCTCCGAGTGCGCCATGTCCAATGTGGGAATTAAAAACATTGACCTTAACGGAGGAAGCATAAAGCCGGCTGAGGAAAAGGAGAGAAAAATTGAATTTATCGGCGATTCCATAACCTGCGGCTACGGAGTTGACGACGAGGATCCCTCTCACAGCTTCAGCACAGCTACTGAGGACTGCACAAAGGCTTACGCTTACAAAACCGCGCAGAAGCTTGACGCTGATTACAGCCTTGTATCAATAAGCGGCTACGGAATTATTTCCGGCTACACCTCTGATCCTGAGAAGATCAGCGGTAATCAGACTATACCGCCGTATTATGAAAAGCTGGGCTTTTGCTACAGCGCATACGCCAACGGTGAAAAGCCCTCTGATATAGCCTGGGACTTTGGTAAGTTTACCCCCGACTGCATAGTTATAAATCTGGGTACAAACGACGCGAGCTATTGCAATACGACGGAGAAAAAGGATACTTTCAGAGATTCATACAAGGAGTTTCTGAAAACCGTCCGTAAAAATAATCCTGACGCAAAAATATTCTGCACTCTGGGAATAATGGGTCAGACCATGTATCCAAGCATTGAAGAGGCTGTTTATTATTACACGAAGGAAACAGGCGATGAGAATATCGTTTGCGTACAGTTTGAAAACCAGCAGCAGGCCGACGGTCTTGCGGCGGATTACCACCCGACCGAGGCAACTCATGAAAAAGCCTCCGACCTGCTGGCGGAAGCTATAAAGAATGAGATGGGCTGGTCTTAACGGACTTTTCGTATAAATAAGCAAAAAAGGCTGCTGCACTTAATTTAAACGGTGCAGCAGTCTTTTGTTATTATAAATTCAGCTTATTTATTTTTTCTTTTTGACCGTCAGAACCGCCGCTCCCAGCAGAGCAAGTCCGGTAAGAGCGATTCCGCCGCCGGTGGACGGGTTTGTGTCAGTTGCCGCTGAAGCAGCCGATGAAACAGAGGACGAGGTCACTGCTGAAGCTGCCGGTAAGCTTTCGTCATCGGAAATTGAAGCCGTCGCTTCCGATGAAGCTTCCTCCGGCTCGGATACGTCAGCGGACGATACGTCGGTTATGCTTTCTGATGAGCTTTCCGATTCGGTATCGGATACCGGCTGAGAGCTTTCTGCCTCGCTGCTGTCCGTTCCGGGAACGTCAGCGCTGCCTGTGATGTTTCTATAGGCGGCTTCAAGCTCGCTGTCGTTCATCTGACAGGTGTATCTGTTGTACACGCTGTGGTCGTTAGTCGTATCCCACAGAACCGGACAGATATCTCTGGCGTATGCTTCGGACGCTACGGTAATAAGGTAATTGTTTACCTGCTCACGCGTCTTGTTTCCGGCGGCTACGCCGTATTCTCCCATAATGACCGGAACCCCTTTGTCAATAAAGGTTTCCTTCAGCATATTAAGATTGCGGTCAAGCTCCGCAAGATCGTCAGCGTCGCCCCATTCGGTTTCAGCCTTGCCCCAGCTCGCGTCTTCCTCCAGAATACAGAAGGTAGACGGGGTATAATAGTGAATGGATACAGCGCAGCGGTTTGCGGGATCGTCCGGCATTTCATACAGGTCGTCACAGGTAAGCTGAACGTCTGTATTGTAGCCGGCTATAAGAAGATGACGCGATGAGTTGTTTCCTCCGCTGTTTCTTACTATATCAACAAATTTCTGATTGATTTCGTTGAGCAGACCGAAGGATTCTGCTTTGCCGGAGGTCGAACCGCCGTAACGGTTCCACAAGCTGTCCCAGCCGCCTTCCTCGTTCAAGGATTCAAACATAAGCTGTTCGTCATAATCCTTAAAGGCTTCGCAAAGCTGAGTCCAGATACGCTCGTATTTATACATACAGGTTTCCTTGTCTGTCGGGAAGTTTTCCCACCAGCCGCCGTCCCAGTGAATGTTCATTATAACGTACAGATCTGCGTCACACGCCCAGTCTACGATCTCCTTGACCCTGCTTATGTATCCGGGGTCGATAGTATAATCGTCGCCCATGAGATTGGACCATGCCACCGGGAGTCTCATAACGCCGAAGCCGGAGTCAGCGTAGCCCTGAATCATTTCCTTAGTTATGACCGGACTTCCCCATGCCGTTTCATAATTCGTTACGCTTGAACCGTTGATCCAGCTTCCGCAGGATTCAAAGGTGTTTCCGAGATTGATACCCAGCCCCATATCCTTGACAATTTCCATAGTCGTCATATCGGACAGAGCCTTCTCCTCTGTTTCGGCAGACGCCGCGAACGATCCGGCTGCCGCCGAAAGGGCAATACCTGCGCAAAGTACGGTGCAGGCAGTTTTTTTAGCTTTTTTTATAATCATAATCATCCTCCTGAGCGGAAACATCGCTGTTGTCTTATGGCGTAAAAATACGCACTGTATTGACAATGAAATCGTATACAATAATTATATCAGATTTTTCCCCTAAGTCAATCCGCCGAAAATATTTTCGGAAAAAGAAACAGTTTCTATCTTTTGTTTTTGGGCATATTGACGTAAAAAAGCCGCACATATCTGTACGGCTCGGCAGACTTTACGGTCAGCCGCCTGTGAGGCGGGACGCATATTGTATATAATTTAGGTTTATATCAGTCAGGGGAGAAAGCTCGCCGCATACCGAGGAATACGGAGCATATACATAATCGGTTATTCCCTCTCCCTTATTTGGGTATTTTGTTGAATACGCAAAATCGGCAGCCACAGCTGTAACAAGAACAATACAGAGAAACATTCTTATTCTTGGAGGAAGCTTTTTTATCTGGTCGTCAAAAAACGGAGCCAGTATGTATATTCCGGCGCATCCGGCAAAGCCGAATATAAGCGCTCCCTCAAGACAGATCCTTCCGTTGAGATTCATAAAATATCCGTCGTAATTCCAGTACCGAATATGCTTGTAGGTTTCAAGGTACCAGCTTGTGACATATTCTACCACCGAGCAGACAGTGACAACCAGAAAAAATGTTAGAACAGGTCGGTCTACGAATTTTCTTAAAAGAATAACGCCTAAAACTCCGCCGGCTCCGTAGATCGGAAGCCATGGACCGTGAAGGGCTCCGCGGTTTACAAGCTTTCCGTCCTCTACGACGTGTATCGCTACCTCCCACAGCCAGCCTATGAGGGCAAAAATGAAAAACATCAGTATGACAGAAGTCAAAGCGTATTTTCTGTGATAATCCCGGTGCAGTATCTTACGCTGTCCGCCGAGGGCTATGTGCGCCTGCTGCGGCGCGATTCCGGGGTACTGGTCAAGACCTCTCAGATCCTCCAATGTTAAGTTAAGCTCCATTTTCTCATATTCCTTTCATTGTTCTTTCCGATAACCGCCGCTCTTTTTGTCCGGCGGTTTTATCGTTACGTTTTATTTAAACGACCGTCCGTTATTCAGCCGCCTGAAATAAGCCGTTTTGCTGTTTTGTTCGGCTGCATATCGCCGATGCGTTCGGAAACGCTGATATTTTATTATATATAATATATTGCAAAGCCGACCGTTTTGTTGTATAATAAATTCATAATTACGGCGATTAGAGAATAATCCGCAAACTTTATTTATATACGGAAGGTACGGCTGTCGGATGATATTTCTGTTTCTTGTTCCCTTGTATTTTGCAGCGAATTTTTATATGCTGCTGAGAATTTTCCACTGGACGAAAAACTGTACGGCGATTCTGGATAAACGGCGATTTATGATTCCGGTAGGGATCGTGTTTTTTCTGTGCGCGCTCTCTCCTATTCTTGCTTTTCTGCTGCCCAAATTCGGATTATCCATAATGATACGGCGCTTTTCCACCTACTGGACAGGCGTTATGCTGTATTCGCTTATGTTTATTGTTATCGGCGATCTGATAAGACTGATTATCAGACGGACTCCCCTTAGGAAAAGAAGGCTTTTTTCGCGTATAGGGACCGTCACCGTAGGCTCGGGAATTGCCGTATGTACGGCGGTCGTCTGTCTTTACGGCTCTCTCCATGCCAGAGATATCAAAACCGTTTCATATAAGGTTACGGTAGATAAATCCTGCGGCAGCCTGTCTCAGCTTAACGCGGTGCTGATAGCGGACACTCATATGGGCTACGCCGTAGGATACGATCACATTGAACAGATGGTTGAAAAAATAAATTCCTGCGATCCTGATATAGTTATATTCGCAGGCGACATTTTCGACAACAGCATAGACGGTCTGGACTACCCTGACAGGCTCGCTGAGATTCTGTCGTCTATCAAATCGAAATACGGAGTATGGGCTTGTTACGGCAACCACGACATAAATGAAAGTATCCTGATGGGTTTTACCTTCAGTTGGGGTGAAAGCCCGTCAAACGACGCGTCTATGACTGAATTTCTTGAAAAGGCAAATATAAATCTGCTTCAGGACGAATCAGTTCTCATTGATAACAGCTTTTATCTTGTAGGACGCCGCGACGCCCAGAAGCCGGGAACTGAGGACGGAAGCCGGAAATCCATCGGAGAGCTTACCGAGGGACTTGATAAAACCAAGCCTATATTCGTTATAGATCACGAACCGTCGGAGCTTCAGGAAACCGCCGACGCCGGAGCGGACATAGATTTTTCCGGTCATACTCACGACGGCCAGCTTTTTCCCCTGAACCTAACCGCAGGTCTTATGTGGGAAAACCCGTGCGGAATGATAAAAAAGGATAATATGTATTCCATAGTGACCTCCGGAGTAGGAGTTTACGGTCCGTTTATGCGTATCGGAACAGACGCCGAAATATGCGACGTTCATATAGAATTCAACGGCTGAATTTCCAGGACCGCTTTGCTGCGCGCGGAGCGGTTTCTGCATTTTCCGGCAGGCGGGGTTATCTATGGAATCTCTATGACCTGCGGCGCGTTCGGACCTTCGCCTCCCTGCTCACCAAGCTGTTCCTCCAGCAGGTCGAGGTCAAGATACCTGTCGTTAAGCTCCTCGCTGTAAGGATAGCTTTCACGAATAGCCTTTCTTCGCAGTATAATGTAAAGCTCGGTCTCGGAAGCGGTCTTATACGGGTTGAGAAACATAAGACAAAGGATTCCCACAAATACGTTTATAACAACATTCGCGTGAATACCTGAGGTATTGCCGAGAAAAACAAGTCCGATAAGCGAAGCGGGAACAGAGGCGGCAATATACCACGGAACATATGACAGCCAGAGCTTAGCCGCCTTCCACTTGTTCCCTTTCATCATCTGACGGGAAAGCCTGAAGGCGTGCTTTGTGTCGATTGAGGGATTTTCCGCCAATATATACGGTATCATCATATATTCAAAGGGTTTGATAAACGCTCCGATAATAGTAAGCGTCCAGAGAACGGTAAAAACGTCCTTTACAAGCATTGTCTTGACGGGCTTGTATATTCTGTCCTTATACAAAAAGCCCATTCTGCCTATTTTTGTTCCGTGATAGGTGCGGCTTTCAAGGAAAAATCTTTTTTCACCTACAATAAGAACATTCGCTACGAATATAGAGAACAGCATACTGAAAAATGCGCTGATGCAGGTAACTACGATCTCCCAGGTGTACCTTCTGGAAAACAGCTCGATAACAGCGTTTACGACCTGAAATTTAGACGAATGCTGTTTTGTTACGCTGTCGAAGGAATCGGCGGCGGTTTGGATCAGCCTGTCAACTCCGTCGTCGAACGCCTTGTCGATATTGTTTTCCGTTTTAATGATCCAGCCGGTCGCTTTATGCACTATGTTCCAGTTGGAATTTTCCGCTCCCATATTAAACAGTGAAATTTCTTTTGAATTGAGAGCCTCGGGCCCGAGCTCGTCATATATCTTTTCCCAGCGCCCGACTGCTTCGGAATCGCTTATATGATATTTTTCGGAAATTTCAACCGCGCTCAGCCCTGTTTTTTTCAGCTCCTGGACTATATCTCTTTTAAAATCCCCGCTGTAGCGTATATCTGCCACGTTTTCGTTGTCATAGCTGGAAATAAACTGCGTTGTTCCGCCGTACTGACCTGCGATAAACACCATGATGAAGCAAACCGCAAAGCAGGCGATATAATTCTTTTTCAGATTGGCTTTAGCGTCGCGCTTGATACCCTTGCGGGTCCAGACCTCCGCGTTGTTGCCTCCGTTTTTCTTCATATCGGAAATATCCTTTCAAATGACGCCTGTTCAGCGCCGTAAAGTCTTTTTTCGACATATAATGAATACATTATATCTTATATAACATTAAAAGTCAAGAAAGTACGGTATATTGTAAGAAATATTTAAGAAGATAGGCCGCCGAATAATTATAGATATGATTTCTTTTTTCAAATATGCTTCGGACGGCGAAGCGCGTTTTTTGCTCCGTTTAAGAAGCCTCTTAAAATCCGGAGAAAAACTCTGCAAAGCTGTTGCATAAAACGGGCTGATATGCTATAATATTATGTTAGTAACAAATTGATCGGCGGAACGGAGGCATAGCTGCGCGTACTTTTCAGGCGCAGGAAATTTTATGATACATGACAACATTCTTGAGGTAATCGGACATACGCCTATAATCAGGCTTAACAGAATGACCAGTGAAAACTCGGCGCAGGTTCTGGTTAAATTCGAGGGGCTTAACGTCGGCGGCTCGATAAAGACCAGAACCGCGTATAAGATGATTTCGGACGCTGAGGAAAAAGGACTTATACATAAGGATACCGTAATAGTAGAACCCACCAGCGGAAATCAGGGGATCGGACTTGCTCTGATAGGAGCCGTAAAGGGCTACAGAACGGTTATTATAATGCCTGATTCCGTAAGCGAGGAGCGCAGAAAGCTGGTGGCTCATTACGGAGCTGAGGTAAGGCTTATTCACGATTCGGGAAATATCGGCGACTGCATTGACGAATGTCTTAAAACGGCGCTGAAAATGGCTGAGGAGGACCCGAACGTTTACGTTCCCCAGCAGTTTGAAAATCCCGCGAATCCGCTTGCCCATAAGCACCATACGGGGCTTGAGATAATGGAGCAGATAGGCGGTCCTGTTCACGGCTTCTGTTCGGGAATAGGAACGGGTGGTACCATAAGCGGGATAGGAGAGGTGCTGAAGGCTCAGAATCCAAATATTGAAATCTGGGCGGTGGAGCCGGAAAACGCCGCTATTCTGGCGGGCGGAACTATCGGAACACATTTGCAGATGGGCATAGGCGACGGACTTATTCCCAAAAATCTTAATCTTGATATCTACGACCGTATTTATGTGGTAACTGATGAAGAGGCGATATCTACAGCGAAGGATCTTGCAAAAAAAGAGGGAATAATGTGCGGCATATCCAGCGGGACCAACGTAGCCGCCGCTTTAAAGCTCGCGGAAAAGCTGGGAAAGGGAAAAACAGTGGTAACGGTTCTGCCGGATACTGCGGAACGGTATTTTTCCACTCCGCTGTTTGAAAATGAATAAAGCTTTTTTGTCAGCAGACAATAAAAAAGGGCTTGTTTATCTGTCAGGTAAACAAGCCTTGATTTTTTATACTTCGCAGCGGTCAAACGGTCGTTTTTGATTCAGCGCCGCGCTCCAGGTCAATAAAATACTGCTTTAATTCAAATCCTGCCGAGTAGCCTTTCAGACTGCCGTTTAAGCCGACGACCCTGTGACATGGTACGATTATCAGCACGCGGTTTGCGTTGTTTGCGCTTCCCACAGCTCTGAAGGCTTTGGGATTTCCTATTTGTACCGCAATATCCTGATATGTAGCGGTTTCCCCGTAAGGAATTTTCATAAGCTGATCCCACACGCGACGCTGAAAATCCGTTCCTTTCAGATTCAAAGGCACGGTAAATTCTTTCAGACTTCCTGCAAAATAGCCGTCCAGCTCCCGTCTGCACAGCTCAAAGACGTCAGCTTCGCCTTTTTTTAGACCTATAACATGAAAATCCTTTTCAAAGCATAAATCAGTTATTCCGCCGTCTTCGCAGCACATTACCATTCTTCCGACAGGACTGTCGTATGTATTGAAAATCCGCATATCAATCCGCCTCCTCAGCAGCTTATGTTTAAGACCCGGACACGCCGCGGTCAGGTCCTGTTCCTATACCGGCATATCGTTATTTGCCGGCTTTTATGTAATCTGAGCATACGTCTGTCAAAGGACAGTCCGTACATTTTGCTCCCCTTGCCCTGCACACATCTCTGCCGAAAAGCACAAGGCGGTGACAGAAATCAGAGGATTTTTCCGGAGGGAGAATCTTTCTCAGCTCTTCCTCGACCTTCGCAGGCTCGCTGCTCCTGACAAGACCGAGTCTGCCGCATATTCTAATGCAGTGGGTATCGGTCACGACCGCCGGCTTATGAAAAACGTCGCCCATAATGAGGTTAGCGGTTTTTCTGCCTATCCCGGGAAGCGTCGTAAGCTCTTCTATAGTAGAAGGAATTTCTCCTCCGTATACGTCCCGTATTCTGCGGCACATTTCAACTATAGACTTAGCCTTTGTTTTGTAAAGTCCGCAGGGCTTTATAATTTCCTCTATATCGCCTATATCCGCCCGGGCAAAATCGTCTATGGAACGGTATTTTTCAAACAGCTCTCTGGTAACGATATTTACTCTGGCGTCGGTGCACTGAGCGGAAAGCCTTCCGGCTATCATAAGCTCATGAGGCTTTTCATAAGTGAGCGAGCATATCGCGTCAGGATATTTTTCCTCAAGACGGCTGCAAACTACGTAAGCTTTTTCCTTTTTAGTCACAAAAATCGCCTCCGTTCAGATAAAACAGCTTTCACACTGCGGCGTATGCCGGCATAGAATAATTACAGAAAGCGGTTTACAGATCCACATGACTGCAGAAAATTCCGGAATTGGTTATATCTATAAACGCATAGGAGGGCGGTTTTCCGTCACGGGGGCAGCCGGCGCTTCCCGGATTGAGTATATGGATTCCCTCCCGGTATTCATAATAGCGGCAATGGGTATGACCGAAAAGAACGACGTCCGCTCCGATTTCCTTTGCCTTGTAAAACAGCCTGTCAGCCGAGCTTTTTACGCCCCAGTTATGACCGTGGGTAAAGAATATTTTAGCCGGTCCCGCGTTAAAAATTTCGTTGTCGGGGGTCATCGAGGCATAATCGCAGTTGCCGGCAACGCTTAATATGGTTTTATCGGGGCAGCAGGCTTTTATCCTTTCAAGGTCGCGCTCCCCGTCGCCCAGAAAAATAAAGGCGTCGGCGCTGTTTTCGCATCGTCTGAAAATCTCGCGCATACTGCGGAAGTTTCCGTGAGTATCCGAAAAAGCTATTACTCTCATAGCGTGACCCTCCCCTGAATAATATCTGCCATATCAGTCAATTGGGAAAATATATCAATTATGCGCGTATGGCTATAGAATATTATTTTATATTTTATCATAATTATTTATAAATACAATAGAAAAAAGGAGAATTTTTTATGAGCAATTTAAATCAGCCTAATCCAAAAGGACTTCAGGCGTTACTTAACATAGCCTCCCAGAAGCTTGGAACCTCTCCGGAGGTGCTTCAGCGCCAGCTTCAGGACGGAACCTTTGAAAAAGCGCTCAGTACAATGCCGGGAAGCGAAGCCGCAAAATTAAGACAGGCGCTTTCAAATCCGAAAACGGCGGAAAAAATTCTGTCAACGCCGCAGGCTCAGGCAATTTACAAAAAACTGAATCAGGGCTGATCCCGGGAGCAGAGGAGGTGTCGATGTGGACGATTTGATAAGCAAGCTCCAGAACGTACTTAACGATGAGGAAAGCATGAAACAGATTCAGGAGCTTGCAGGTATGCTTTCTAATGAAGCGCAGGAAAACCGCGATCCTCCGCCCGCCTCGCCCGCTCCCGAAGCGGCTCTCCCGGCAGCCGGTCAGCAGACTCAGGGCGCTCCTGATTTTTCAAATCTTCTGTCAAAGCTGGGAGGATTGTTTTCCGGCGGAGAAGAAGCTGTAAAAAACAATGTGCCCTCTGTTTCTCCTGATCAGAGAGCTCCGGCACAGAATACGTCAGGCTCCCCTGACCTGTCATCGCTGCTTGCCGGACTGAGCGGAGCCGCGGGACAAAGCCAGCCTCAAGGCTCTTCTCAGGGCGGATTTGACGTAGGAAAGCTTCTCAAGCTTCAGACAATAATGGCTCAGGCAAACAAATCCGACAAAAACGTTGAGCTGCTGCTTGCCCTGAAGCCGCTGCTTAAGGAGGAGAATCAGGCAAAAATAGACCGGCTGGTTAAAATATTCAAGCTTTTTGCCGTTTATCCCGCATTAAAGGAAAGCGGACTTTTGGGGGGAGATTTATTTGGATTACTATAGCTCAAAGGACTTTTCCACCATGCAGGAGGAGGCTGTAAAACGGGTGCGGGAAATGCAGAAGCGTTCCCGAAGTATTGTAAACGGAGAAAATAAGTCGGCAGAGGCGAATTCAGCTCCTCACGCGCCGCCTCCGCCTTCCCCGCGGAAAGCCGCCGCCAAAAGCCGGCCCGATCCTATCCGCAGCCTTATCGGCGGCCTTACGGGGGGGAATGCCTCCGCTCCTCACAAAGGAGAGCTTTTCAATATCGGCGGAATAAAAATAGACGAGGAAAAGGCGATGATCGGTCTGCTCATCTACATATTATATAAGCAGGGCTCGGACGTTAAGCTGCTGCTTGCTCTCGGGTATCTTCTGCTGTAGCTTTTTATAATTACGTAAATTCAGCCGCCCGAAAATTGTTCAAAATGTCAAACTTTCAGAAATGCTTGTTAATTTATTGACAATCTTGTCGAAGCCATGTATAATATAATCATAACCATGCATACTTGCATATGTGAAAACTTTCATAACATAAAAAAGAGGGCGTTGACAATGAATCTGACACATCTTCGTTACATGGTGGAGGTTGAGCGGCTCGGCTCTATAACAAAGGCGGCGGCCGCTCTTTATATGGGACAGCCTAATCTGTCCAAGGCTATCAAGGAAATGGAGAGGGAGGTAGGAATACCTATCTTCAAGCGTTCCGCCAAGGGTGTTGTGGCTACTGAAAAAGGCAAGGAATTTTTACAGTATGCAAAAGCCATTCTTGTCCAGATGGATAAAATGGAAGCTCTGTATAAAGAGAATCCGGAAAACTCTGTGGATTTCCAGCTGCTTCTTCCCAGGGCAAGCTATATAACCTACGCTTTTACCGAGTTTCTTAATAAAGTCGATAAAACCGAACGAATGGATATAAAATTCAAGGAAACAAATTCGATGGACGCCATAAACGCCGTTGTCGAGTGTGAATACAATATGGGAATAATCAGGTATCCGCTGAACTACGAGGCGTTTTTCATTTCGGTACTGGAGGAGAAAAACCTTAAAGCTCAGGAGATATGGACATACGATTACGTTATTCTTATGAGCGAAAGGAGTCCGCTTGCGGGCTTGCCGGATATAACGGAGGAAATGCTGGGAAGATATATCGAGGTGCTTCACGGAGATAATATCGTTCCGAATATTTCGTCCGCCTATCAGAAAAGGGATACGGAGATCCACAGCAGCAAGCGTCACATATACGTTTATGAAAGGGGAAGCCAGTTTGACATACTAAGCTCTGTCCCTGAAGCTTTTATGTGGGTATCGCCTCTGCCCAGGGCGGTGCTGAAAAGATACGGGCTTGTTCAGCGGGTATGCGGCGGCGTGAAAAAGACCAATAAGGACCTTCTTATTTATCAGAATAATTACAGGCTTTCAAACATAGATAAAATGTTCCTTGACGAGCTGGAAACGGTAAGAAAAAATATAATTGTGTAGCCGGCAGGGCGGCGCGCCCCGGGGTTTTTCTCCCGGGGCGTTCTTTATGTGTAACAGACCGGTAAAAGCAGCAGAGACGGTCAGGGGGTCGGCGGTCAGAAATAATTTCCCTTTAAAAAACGAGCTTACGGCGTATATGCGAGTTGACAAAATACGCGGGATATAGTATAATTAAGGTTAATCTTGAATTGAAAAATGGGGGCATATTATGTTATTGACAGGTGCTGATATTATAATTGAATGTCTGCTTGAACAGGGAGTTGATACCGTATTCGGTTATCCCGGAGGATCCGTCCTGAATATTTACGATTCGCTTTATATGTATTCCGATAAAATAAAGCACGTCATTACCGCTCATGAACAGGCTGCCTGCCATGCGGCCGACGGCTATTCCCGTACCACAGGCAGAACGGGCGTTGTGATCGCTACTTCGGGACCCGGCGCTACAAACCTTGTTACCGGAATCGCCACCGCATATATGGATTCTATTCCTATGGTAGCTATAACCGGAAACGTCGCGACCTCCCTTCTCGGGCTTGACAGCTTTCAGGAGGTGGATATATGCGGTATAACAATGCCGATCACGAAGCATAATTATATTGTAAAGGACGTAACCAGGCTGGCGGACACTATCCGCGAGGCTTTCTATATCGCAAATGAAGGCAGAAAGGGACCGGTTCTGATCGACGTTCCCAAGGACGTTACCGCGGCGAAGTGCGAATATGTCAGAGCTGTGCCGAAAAAAATTGTCAACCACAATCCGGAAAATATAAACGCTCAGATAGAAGCCGCCGCCGAGCTTATTAAAGCAGCCGAAAGACCGATGATATACGCCGGAGGCGGAGTGGTTTCCTGCGACGCTGTTGACGAATTTGCGGTATTTGCCGATAAGTGCGACGCTCCGGTCTCTCTTTCCCTGATGGGGCAGTGCGCCTTTGACAATACAAAGCCCGCGTATACAGGTATGCTTGGAATGCACGGAACAAAAGCCTCCGCTATGGCGCTGGGAAGGTGCGACCTGCTTATAGTTCTTGGCTCCAGATTTTCCGACAGGGTTTTGTGCAACGCGGGGACCTTTGCAAAGAACACCAAGATCATACATATAGAGATCGACCCCGCGGAAATAGGCAAAAATATCAGCGTAGACGCTTACGTTACCGGAGATCTCAAGTATGTGCTTTCAAAGCTCAACGAAATACTTCCCGATATGAAGCATTCCGAATGGATGTCGGAAACAGCCGAATGGAAAAACAAATACGCGCTTAAAATGGTTCCGATAGAAAGCGAGGACGAGGTTCTGCCTCAGGACGTTATAGAGGAGCTTGACAGGCTTACGAACGGAGAAGCTATTATTGCCACCGAGGTAGGACAGCACCAGATGTGGGCGGCGCAGTATTACAATTTCAGAAAGCCGCGTTCCTTTGCTTCAAGCGGAGGACTTGGAACGATGGGCTACGGGCTCGGCGCGGCGATTGGCTCCAAGTGCGGCAATCCTGACAGACCCGTTATCAACATCGCCGGAGACGGAAGCTTTTTCATGAACTGCAACGAGCTTTCTTCGCTTGCGAAGCACCGTATTCCGGTTATAGAGCTAGTTTTTGAAAATAACGTTCTTGGAATGGTTCGTCAGTGGCAGAGGCTTTTCTATGGTAAAAGGTTTTCTCAGACTGATATTGACAGAGGCGCCGACCTTATCAAGCTTGCCGGCGCGTTCGGTATCGAAAGCGTTCTTATTGAGAAAAAGTCCGATATAAAGCCTATGCTTGAAAAGGCGCTTTCCTGCGGAAAGCCATGTCTTGTCGACTGCCGTATAAATAAGGACGTCAACGTTCTTCCCATGGTTCCGGCAGGCGCCGACGTGCTTGAGCCTATTATGGAAATTGATTTGTCGGAATAACTGAAGGCGGCTTTGTGTCGCCTTTTTCAGCCGAGGGGGTATCCTGTTGAAAAAAACTGATAAATTCAAGGAGCACGTTCTGCTGGTAGTAATAGGAGTCGTGCTGTTCTGGGCGCTTTTCAATTACGAAAAAATATTCCATCTCCTGGGCTGGGGAATGAGGATACTTTCGCCTTTCGTCATCGGAGTGGTGCTTGCGCTTATTTTGAACGTACCCATGAGCGCGATTGAGCGTACGATGTTCCGCCCCGACAAGAACAACAGCTACCGCAGAGTAGCCGGAAAGATCAAACGTCCCGTTTCTCTTATCCTGACGCTTATAATCTTTTTCGGCGTTATAGTTCTGGTGCTTTACCTGATAATTCCGGAGCTAATAGCGACATTTACCAGACTTTCGGAGGATATTCCGGACTTTATCAAGGACATGAGCCGGAGATTTCAGGATTCAAAGCAGCTGAACCGCTGGCTTGATGAAATGAATATCAGCAGGGAGGTCGTCACCCAAAAGCTTCAGGAGATTTTTCAGGACGGAGTTCTGATACTCAAAACGGTAAACTCCACCGTAAGCGTGGCGTCGTCGATGATATCCACCGTTGTAAACTTCTTTATCGGAATCTTTTTCGCGGTATATATGCTGCTTCAGAAGGAAAAGCTGAAAAATCAGCTTTACAGGATAACCATGGCTTTTTTTCCGAAAAGAGCGGCGGAACTGCTGTGTCATATATGCAATATGTCGAAAAGCACATTTTCAAAATTTCTTTCAGGACAGTGTACGGAAGCTTTTATACTTGGATCTCTGTGCTGTATAGGAATGTCCATACTGAAATTCCCTAACGCAGTGACTATAGGAATCCTCGTAGCGGTGACTGCCTTTATTCCTATTGTCGGAGCGTTTATCGGAGTTGCCGTCGGAGCGTTTCTCATAATGGTCACCGATTTCATGCAGGCCGTATGGTTCGTGGTCTTTATGCTTATTCTGCAGCAGATAGAGGGAAACCTTATCTATCCTAAAGTTGTGGGACAGTCGGTAGGACTTCCCTCTCTCTGGGTGCTTTTCGCCGTTACCATAGGCGGAGCTGTCGGAGGAATAGTCGGAATGTTTATAAGCGTCCCTATATGCTCTGTGCTGTACTGCCTGCTTCGGGAAGCGGTAGTCTATCTGAATACCAAAAAAGGATACGGCAGCGGCGGCGCCGGTTCTCAGGCGGCTTGCTGCGGCGCGGGGGCTCAGACGGAAGAAAAGGAAGCCGCCTCTGAAGAGGACGGCGTTAAAGTAATAAGCCGCAGTCAGACATCGGAGGACAGCGTAAAAAAATCTCAGACTGTTTCAGAAACCGAAGGCTCAGCCGGACGGATTTTTAAGAATAATAAAAAAAGAGGAAAAAAATAAGCATGAAAAAACCGGATGCTTTCCGTCATTTGAGGAAAGTATCCGGTTAATTTCATTTAGTCGTTCATTATTATCAGGAGAATTGCAAAATAGTGAAAGACGGTTCCTCCTATAGTAAAAAGATGCCATATCGAATGAAAGTATTTTATTTTCTTTAAGGCGTAAAATATAATTCCTACCGTGTAAAAAATTCCGCCCACCAAGAGAAAGATCAGCGGGATTTTATCGACAGCTTCGATCATCGGCTTTACCGCAAATACAATGACCCAGCCCATTGCTATATAGCAGACAAGCGACGGTTTACTGAATTTTTCAAGGTTTATCGAATTAAGCACGATCCCCAGTATTGCCGCGCCCCACACAACGCCGAAAAGCGCCCAGCCAAGCGAACCTCTCAGCGGAACAAGGGTTATCGGCGTATAGGTTCCCGCTATAAGCAGAAAAATGGTGTTATGGTCCATTATTCTGAAAAACTTTTTGGCCTTGCGGTTTGTAATAGCGTGATACAGCGTTGACATCGTATAAAGAATTATCATGCTTGCGCCGTAAACTGCCGAGCTGACAACGCCCCACGCGTTGGAATATATCGCCGCGAAAACGATAAGCACAACGGTTCCCGCAATCGCCAGCAGTCCTCCGGTTCCGTGAGAAACGGAATTAAAAATCTCTTCGCCCAGGGTATATCTTTTGGTCATATCCTGAGCCGGAGCTTCCCTTTTATTTTCTGTCATAAGCGACCATCCTTTCTTTTTATCTGTTCTTCACAAAAATATAGTATCACTTTTAGGCTCGTATGTCAAGATGATTTTTTGACATATGTCGCAGTTTTGCCTTGACACCGGCAAAACGCTGTGCTACAATAATTACCGAAAGGAAAAGGCGCAGGACGGCTAAATTCTGTGCTGTCCTGAAAATTCCGCAAATTTTCACAATATCTACACATAATAAAGTTATTATATAGAAAACGAATATGAAAGCAAGGCGATACTGCGCGAAGCCGTCTGACCGGGTCAGAAAGGTATTGCCTGAATATGAGGAGGTTTTAATATGCCGAGAATGCTGGTTGTAGACGACGAACCGAGGATACGGGAAATTATCAGGGAATATGCCGAGTTCAACGGCTTTGAGGTGGTTCAGTCTGAGGACGGAATGGACGCCGTTGACAGAGTGAAAAAAGAGGATTTTGATATTATCATAATGGATATTATGATGCCTAAGCTGGACGGCTATTCCGCCTGCAAGGAAATAAAAAAGATAAAGGAAATTCCGGTGATTATGCTTTCCGCGAGAGGCGAGGAATACGACAAGCTCTTCGGCTTTGAGATCGGAGTGGACGATTACGTTGTCAAGCCCTTTTCTCCCAAGGAGCTGATGGCTAGAGTGCGCGCCGTTATGAACAGGGTGAAGGCGTCGCAGAGAACCGAGGACGTTATTACCTACAAGGGGCTTTGCATTAATTTTACCGCCAGAGAGGTGACTATTGACGGAGAGCGCGTTTCAATGACGCCTAAGGAATACGACCTGCTTTTCTATCTGGTTAAGAATATGAATATCGCGCTTTCGAGAGAAAAGCTTCTGGAAGAGGTGTGGGGCTTTGATTTTTACGGCGACGACAGGACGGTCGATACTCACATAAAAATGCTCAGGAACAGTCTGGGTCCTTACCGCAATCTGATCGTTACGCTGAGAGGAATGGGCTATAAGTTTGAAAAAATTCAGTGAAATCAAAGAAAAGGTAAAGGCCAGAAAGCTTGCGATCGAGGGGAAACGTTCGCTGCGTTCGTATGTATGGATGTATTTTATATTCTTTACCGTATTTATTCTGGTGCTTATCTGGCTGTTTCAGTATTATTTCCTTGACAGCTATTACGAATCCGCCAAAATAAGGGACGTTCAGAAGGCGGCTGTAAGGATAGTACGCAATTATGACAGCGATGATATTCAGGATATTTCAAGGCAGCTTGCGTTTGACAACAGCCTGTGCGTAGTCGTCCTCGACGATTTTGGAAACGTGGAGCTGCTGGAAAACAATATCGGAAGCTTTTCATATTTCAGCAACGACCTGCAGAACAATTTCGGAATGTTTCTGTTTAAGCTGAAAAATGAATATAACAGCTCCGGTGAAAAATATATCACCAAGATCCATCAGAACGAGCATTTCAAAAGCAAGGAAATATTTTTCTGTACCGATATACAGAGCGAAGGCTCGGAAGCTCCGCTGTATCTTTTTATTGAAAGCTCGGTCGCGCCTATTGATTCGACGGTCAATATAATCAGGGAGCAGCTTATCTATATTACAATAATTCTTTTTGAGCTTGCGTTTATCGTTACGATGTATATTTCCAAAAGGCTTTCCCGTCCGATAGTTGAAATAACAAAGACCGCCAAGAAATTCGGCGCCGGAGATTATTCGGTTGAATTCAAAGCGGGAGGCTACAAGGAGATCGAAGAGCTTTCCAAGGTGCTTGACAATGCAAAGAACGAGATTCAGAAGGTTTCCGACCTGAGAAAAGACCTTATTGCCAACATATCTCACGATCTGAGAACGCCGCTTACCATGGTGAAGGCATATGCGGAAATGATAAGGGATCTGTCGGGAGACAATCCGCAGAAGCGGAACGAGCACGTTCAGATCATTATAGACGAGGCGGACAGGCTTTCCAGCCTTGTAAACAATATTCTTGAGCTGTCCAAGCTTGAAAGCGGAAATACGGAGCTTGAGCTGTCTGATTTTTCGGTGCATGAGAAGATACGCGACGTGCTTACCCGCTATACTCTGCTGATAGAAAACGACGGCTACGACATTCAGTTTATTGAAGATGAGGACAGGATCATAAGAGCCGATATTGAAAAGCTGGATCAGGTTCTGTACAATTTTATAAACAATGCTGTAAATTACAGCGGCGACGACAAACGTATACGCATAAAGCAGGTCAACAAGCCTTCCTGCGTAAGAATAGAGATAATCGACAACGGCAGGGGAATTTCAAAGGAGCTGCTGCCGCTGATATTCGACCGTTATTACCGCGATTCAAAGTATAAGCGCGACGTTATTGGTACGGGACTCGGACTTTCGATCTGCAAGGAGATACTGAAAAGGCACGGCTTTGCTTTCGGAGTACAGTCGGAGGAAGGAAAGGGCTCTACCTTCTGGTTTGAGGCAAAGCTTGCTCCCGTAAAAAAGAGCGACAAGCACAGCCAGGGCAAAAAGCCGCTTACCTATCTTCCCGCCCAGACCGAAGAGCAGGTAATGGCCGAGGAAGCCATGCACGGTCAGAACAGTGAAAAGCCATAGAGGAAAGACCCGCTAAAAAACGCGATACCGCGCCGCTCCCGAAAAGGGGCGGCGCGGTATTTTTATTAACGGATCATTATACAGGCTTCATACCCTGATTTTTATTACGTCGGAGCATATTCCGTACTGCCTTTTGCCTCCGACATTTTTAAAAGCTCTTACTTTTATGTAATTCCAGCCTGAATAGGAGGATATTTTCTGCGAAACCGCCGCAGGCTCGGTTATTGTTTTTGCCAGAGAGAAAGAACCGTCCTTGCCGGTTTTGGAAATATATATCTGATATCCGGACGAATTTTTCTGCATATTCCATTTTACCTTTATGCCGCTGCCGGAGCTTACAGCTGAAGCCTTGGTTTTAAGCGGATTTGTAACGGCGCTTATAGCTTCTGTAGCCTTGCCGTAATATACGGTTTTATCCTTGCTGTAATAGGCTCTTACCTTGTATTTGTAGGACGCGCAGGAGGCAAGCTTTGAATCCTTGTAGGAATTTGTTTTAACGTCCGCTATTCTTTTATATGTCTTTGCGTAAGGGTCGTATCTATAGACGTAATAGCCGCTTGCTCCGTTGTATTTGCTCCAGGTAAGGCTTATGTAATTTCCTCCGGTCTTTGAAACCTTTGCGTTTTTAAGCTGTGACGGACAGATTTTAAAGGTAAGCTTTTTGGTTCCGCTGTAAAGACCCTTGCCCTTTACGGTCACCTGGGCGGTTCCTGTCTTTACGTTAGCTGAATAAACCGCGGTATAGTCTATGCCCTTAACCAGCTTTCTGCTGCCGTTTTTAACAGTTATTTCAGGCTTCAAAGCGCTTCCGGTATAATACTGATCGTCAATTTTCTCAAAGGTCATATCAGCAATATCCTCGGTTACCGTTACGCTGCATTTTGCCGTTTTGCCGCCGGAGGTTTCAGCCGTTATAGTCGCGGTGCCGGCGTTCTTACCTACCACATTTCCGCCCGATACGGAGGCGGTGTTTTTATTGCTTGACGACCAGGTTACCTCGTCCGTCACATCGGACCCTTTAAGGGTGTGCTCAAGTCTGGCGCTTTGTCCCTTTTCAATTGTAATGCTCTGAACGTTCAGAGAAATTCCCGTCGCCGGAGAGATTTTGACTGTTACTGTTTTGCGGGATTTGTTTCCGTATGTATCGTAGGCGTATATACGGGTAGTATATTCGCCTGTTTCGTTGTTGTGATCCGCTGTGCTTACATAGAACGAAGCCTTTGATCCGTTTACAGCTCCGTCGTAAGCCGTTCCCGATGCCCAGCCGCTTTCAAGATCGTCCGTTGAATTCTTTGCGGTCCAGGTAGGAAATTTAACGTTTTCTATTCCCGAGCTGTCAGAAACCGTGCAGGTAACGGTATAGCCCTTGGCGGTTATTCCCGATATTTTTACGTTGGATATTTTAGGCGGCGTGGTGTCGATATAGGCGCTGAGCGTCTTTGAAGACATATTTCCGTATTTATCGTACGCTCTGATTATTGTAACGTAGGTATCGTCAAGATCTCCGAAATCTGAGGTTTTTACGGCGGAAGAAACATATCTGGACGGATTGTAAACCGTACTCCATTTTAAGGCGCTTTTGCCCTTGGATTTGGGGTATGTTCCGAACTTTACATAAGAAACCTCGGTATTATCGGTAACGTTGGCGGAAACGGTATATCCGTCTGCCGATATTTTTGAAGCCTTGGCGCCGGATATCGAGGGGGCGGACTGGTCAAGCTTCTGCTCCTCGCCGTCGATATAAAGCCTGTAGTAATAGTTTTCAGAGACGGTGCATTTTCTGTTTATTCTGGTAACGAGCTTTCCGGTTGCATAGTCTGTCCATTTGTAGTTCTGCTCTATTAGCGTAACCTCGCTGCCGTTTACTTCCTTGACGACAGCGACATGACTGTAGTCCTTATTCTGCATAATATCCCCCGGCAGAGGATTTTTTACGGCTTTAAGCTCCGCGCTGTGACCGTACATTGAAACCGACGGTTTGTCGTCCACCATATTTATATTGTAAACCGTTACGCCGTATATCTCTGAATAAAACCTTGATACATAGCCTGCGCAGCAGTAATAGCCGGTATTGCTTGTGTAGGTAACATATTCCGCGTCTACGCCCTGAAACGTATCGACGACCTGTCCGTCCTTGGTTATCTCAACCGTCTGCTCGTCATAGGCGAGAGCCTTCGTAGTACCTAAATCGGCAAGCAGGGTAAGTATCATGCATAAGGCGCAGATAAAAGCCGGTATTCTTTTCAGCGGTGTCGTCATCTCAGGTCATCCTTTCATCAGCATTTGCTGTTGCATATACAGCGGAAACTAAAATAATAATATCACAAAGGTTACAAAATGGCAACAGCTTTTGAACCTCTTCTGCGTTTTGCACAAATGCTTTTAGCCATTTCGCACAAAGAGCCCCCATAAACAGGGAGTTTGATTTCCATTGTTCGTAAATCCGAAGCTGAAGCGGTATATTACAAATTGTAACCTTGTCTGTCCGCTGATGTAATGATTGACTGACCCAAAGCGGTTTATTCAGTTTAAGGCAATTATTTTCTCATTTTTTCCCTTATCCTTTTCCATTCAGGGCAGTACCGTCCGACCAGATTCCAGAAATCCCTGCTGTGATTCATGTGGACGAGATGACAAAGCTCATGAATGATAACATAATCTATGCACTCCATATCCAGATAAGCGGTATTTAAATTAATAGATATTTTTCTGTCGGAGGAGCATCTTCCCCAGCTGCTTTTCAGACGCTTTACGCAGACGCTTGCCGGATAAAGTCCGGTTGCCGAAGTCAGATATCCGACTCTTTCAAGGATAATTTCCGTCGCTTTTTCTTCGGCGGCACGTTCCGCCTGAGCTTTTACATAGTCCTCGGTATATCCGTTATTCACAGATATTTTAAGCGTATCGTTTTCAAAAAAAGGCTTGAAATACCTGTCGCTGCGCACAAGGGAAATAAAAAAACGCCGTCCTGCCAGAAAAATACTGTCCCCCTCGCCGAAGCCGGTAAAGCCTGCGTCTAAGGTGCGGGGCTTCTGAAGATTTTTTATTATCCAGCCGGATTTCAGCCTGAGAAACTCCTCAGCTCGGGCTGCTTCGCAATGCTCCGGCAACTTTACCAGAACCCTGCCCTCTTTAATGCATATGTATAAATTTTTACGTTTGCCGCGGTCAAGTGTATACGAAAGCCGCTGACCGTTTTCAAGCGTGACTGTTCTTTCCTGCAACTGTCCCAAATCTACCACCCGTTTTTATATCAGTATCAAGACATTACCCGGCGATGACTGTCCGGCGGATTTCCGAACGGTCGCTGAGGGCTGTCCTCTTTATAAACTATTCACCGATGCCCCCGCTGAACGCCTACGGAGCTAAAGCTACTGCGGTGAGGCTGCCCCGTCGCAGCCGATGAAAAGCCAAGCTTACATCGGGCTTTGCTCCGAGTTAAAAAATAACGGGCGCAGTGATCCGCCCGTTTTATTGCAGTAATTTTAAGAATATGCCCTGACCGGAGACGATCCGGCGGCGTTTAATATATCGGAGTATCCGACAGATAACCCTCGTAAACATATCCCGTCAGCTGACCGTCAATATTCATGAAGGTGATGAGGCAGTAACCGTCAATATCCCTTTCCAGCACCGTTACCTCTATATTAGGCGACATACAGACTATCTGCTCCGCGTCCTTATTCGGCTCGGTACGCAGATAAGCGTATTCGGTGATATAGGCTTTTTCCTCAGAAGCCTCGGCAATACTGCTGTCGTCTGTGCTTTCGGAGCTTTCGGAAGCCTCGGAAGTATCTGCTTCTGACTGAGAATCGGCTTGGGAGTCGCTATTCTGAGCTCCGGCCTCGGAAGCATTCTTTGATTCGGCGGATACTTCCGTCTGAGCCGCCGACGCTTCAGGTGAAACCGTTCCCGTATAAAGCCCGTCCGGAACCGTTGACGAATTGCTTTTGAACAAGCCCTTGGCAAGCACGAATATAACGCACAGGACAAAAACGCCTACAACTATTATAGCGGCGACGCCCATGATATTTCCGGATCTTAAAGAGTCCTTTTTATCGCCGTTATTGTTACCGTTATTCATTATATAAAATCATTCCTTTTTCAGCGTTCAGCGCTTCAAATATACATATAAATATTATATATGCAAACCCCGTTTTTGTCAAGGTTGATGATCATGCTGAAACGGAGCTCAAGCGCGTTCTGACTTGAAGCGGGCAGCCCTCCTGCCTATTGACGGGACAGCAATAAAAAAGGACGACCGCAGATCGTCCTTTTTATATCTTGTTTTGCCGAATCAGGCAGTCCGCGGCGTAAATCAGAGCTATTCCTTTCCGTTCCAGCAGTAGGTACACAGACAGTCCGGGTCTATTCCAATTGACTTTATCATATCGTCAAGACGGTGATAGCGCAGGCTGGTGAAATTCAGTTCTTTTCTTATATCCTCAAGCATTTCCTGATAGTTGCGGCTGTTCGGATCGGCGTAGTCCATCAGTACCTCCTGAGAAACGTTTTCTCCCTCGCGTCTGGCAATAACGCGCTTTGCGATAAGGTCCATCTCAGAGGAGGAACGGGAGAAATTGAGATATTTGCAGCCGAAAAGCAGCGGCGGACAGGCGGGACGGATATGTACCTCCCTTGCTCCGCTGTTATAGAGAAATTCGGTGGTTTCTCTCAGCTGTGTTCCTCTTACTATGGAATCGTCTATAAGCAGCAGGCTTTTGTCCTTTATAAGCGAATCCACAGGTATAAGCTTCATTTTTGCAATGCGGTTTCGCTGCGACTGATTAGGCGGCATAAAGGAACGCGGCCAGGTAGGAGTATACTTTATAAACGGACGGGCGAAAGGTATTTTTGAATAATTGGAATAACCGATGGCATGAGCCGTTCCGGAGTCGGGAACTCCGGCGACGAGATCGGGGGAAACGTTATCCCTTTGCGCCAGCATAGCGCCGCAGTTATATCTCATCTGCTCAACGCTTACTCCCTCATAGGAGGAGCATGGATAGCCGTAATAGACCCATAAAAACGAACAGATTTTCATTTTCTTCTGCGGCTTTGATACGGTTTCAACTCCCTCAGGAGAAACAAAGACTATCTCGGCGGGTCCGAGCTCTCTCAGATGAGTATAACCCAGATTCAGGTACGCGAAGGACTCGAAGGATATACACCAGCCGGTATCCTTCTGTCCGAGGGCTACGGGAGTTCTTCCAAGCTTGTCCCTTGCGGCGTAAATACCCTTGCTTGTCATAAGCAGCAGTGTCATTGAGCCGTTGACAATTTCCTGAACGTAGCGTATTCCCTCCACGATCGAATCCTTTTGGTTTATAACGGCGGCGATCAGCTCGGTAGCGTTGACCTCCCCTCCGCTCATTTCCAGAAAGTGAGTGTGGCCGTTTTTATACACAAGATCAAGAAGCTCGTCAGTATTGTTTATCTTTCCTACAGTAGTAATGGCGTAGGTGCCGAGATGCGAGCGAACCATCAGGGGCTGAGGCTCGTAATCGGAAATACAGCCTATTCCCATCGTTCCGCTCATAGAGTTTACATCGTCGGCAAATTTAGTTCTGAACGGCGAGTTTTCTATATTGTGAATCGCTCTGTCAAAGCCCTTTTCGCCGTACATTACCATACCGGCGCGCCTTGTTCCCAGGTGAGAATGGTAATCCGTCCCGTAAAAAACGTCGTATACGCAGTTTGAAGAATCTGTGTTATCCGCACAGCCGCAGCGGCTCTTTGTAACCGCACCGAAAAATCCTCCCATTATTTCTTACCACCTTAATAAATTATTCAAGACAGTACCGCTGAAAATCGTCAGGTACAGTCTTTATAAACCGGAAAATACCTCCGGACCGATAAGCTACAAACTAATTATAACTCATAAAAATCCTATTTTCATTATATATTTGTAAATTATCGCATTTGGTTTAACAAGCGCAGCGGTAAAAATTTATAAAATCCACTGGAAAAAAGACCGGAAATGTGATATAATAAAAAGCACATGGATTATGCTGTTATATATATGAGTAATTTTTGAAAGGGTGTTCTTAAATGCTGTCAGATATTGAGATCGCAAAGCAGGCGAAAATGAAGAAAATAACGGAGATTGCCGCTGAGCTGGGGATTTCCGAGGACTATCTGGAATCCTACGGTCATTACAAGGCAAAGCTTTCCGAAGAGCTGTTTACCAAGCTGAAGGATAAAGAGGACGGAAAGCTTATACTTGTGACCGCTATCAACCCCACTCCGGCGGGAGAGGGCAAGACGACCGTTTCCGTAGGGCTTGCACAGTCTATGGCGAAGATCGGCAAAAAGGCGATCCTTGCGTTGAGAGAGCCGTCGCTGGGACCTGTTTTCGGTATCAAGGGAGGCGCCGCCGGAGGAGGCTACGCTCAGGTGGTTCCTATGGAGGATATCAATCTTCACTTTACGGGGGATATGCACGCTATTACTGCCGCAAATAATCTTCTCTGCGCGCTTATAGATAATTCTATGCAGCAGGGCAATCCTCTCAATATAGACCCGAGGAGAATTTTGTTCAAGCGCTGTCTTGATATGAACGACAGATCGCTGAGAAATATAGTCATCGGCTTAGGCTCTAAGGTAAACGGTATTCCCCGTGAGGACGGCTTCCAGATTACCGTTGCGTCGGAGATCATGGCGATTCTGTGCCTTGCCTCCGATCTGTCCGATCTGAAGGCAAGACTTGAAAGAATACTTGTGGGATATACCTATGACAACAAGCCTGTTTACGCAAAGGAGCTGAACGGCTGCGGCGCAATGGCGGCTCTGCTCAAGGACGCTCTGAAGCCTAATCTGGTTCAGACGCTTGAAAATACTCCCGCGATAATGCACGGCGGTCCGTTTGCGAATATTGCTCACGGCTGTAATTCAGTACGGGCGACAAAGCTGGGACTGAAGCTGGCGGATTACTGCATAACCGAAGCGGGCTTCGGTTCGGATCTGGGAGCGGAAAAATTCTTTGATATAAAGTGCCGTTTTGCCGGATTAAAGCCAAGCTGCGTAGTGCTTGTCGCTACGATAAGGGCGCTTAAATACAACGGCGGAGCTGCCAGAAACGAGCTTACAGAGGAAAACGTCGGAGCGCTGAGAAAGGGTATAGTCAATCTTAGGACCCATATTGAAAATATGCGCAAGTTCGGAGTTCCGGTAGTAGTAGCAATAAACCGTTTCCAGTCGGATACGGAGGCGGAGATCGCCGTGATCGAGGAAACCTGCCGTGAAATGGGCGTAGAGTTTTCGCTTGCGGAAATTTTCGCAAAGGGCGGCGAAGGCGGAACGGAGCTTGCCGAAAAGGTCTGCGATACCATTGAACGCTGTGCGGCGGATTTCAAGCCGATTTACGACGAGAAGCTGCCGATAAAGGAAAAGCTCGATATTCTGGCAGGAGAGATCTACCGCGCCGACGGAGTGGTTTACACCGCTCAGGCTGAAAAGGCCATTGCTCAGATCGAGGAGCTGGGCTTCGGAGATATACCGGTATGCGTTGCAAAGACTCAGTATTCGCTGTCGGACGATCCTGCAAAGCTGGGCAGACCTGAGAATTTCAGTATTACCGTAAGGGATCTGAAGCTGTCGTCGGGAGCGGGCTTTGTGGTGGCTTACACAGGCGATATCATGACAATGCCCGGTCTGCCTAAGGTTCCTGCCGCCAACAGGATCGACGTTGACAACGACGGAAACATTTACGGGCTGTTTTAAGCGCGGTATTCGGACAGAGGAGGATAAACCGCCGGAGCTGCTTTAATCTAATAAGCGGCGGCTTTGCATACTTTGTCCGATGTATTGCCGGAAGCTGATATATTGATAAATAGAGCGGTTGCGGATCGTTCCTGCAGCAGATGTTCGGCTTGGCAGGGGACGGAGCGTGACCGCTTGGTTTCGTTCAGGTCGGCTTTGCCGAAAAGCGTGCCGACATCGGCGGTTTCCTTGACAAAAGCGCGTGTTTATGGTACATTATTAACTGCAAGGCGTTGTTTTTATACAGAGCCGTCTGCTTTGGGACGGAAATAAAATCAGGCGGTCAGAATATTGAAAGGAGGAGCGTTTTTCCCGACGGGAAAACGGTCAGAAATGAAATCCATAAAATCAGTAAAAAAACCGACATGGATATTATTGGGACTTTTTGCTTTATGTATAGTTCTTAATGTGACAGCATGGATTTCGACGTCGTTCTGCGATTGGTACAGAGCATATATTTTCCCTGTATGGACCAATACCTACGGGCGTTTTACCTCCCTTTTCCCCTTTTCCTTCGGAGAAATACTTATATGGGCGGCGGTCATAGGAATACCGGCTTCTCTCATTCTGCTGGCCGTGCTGCTGATAGCGAAAAAGGGAAAGAGAAGGAGGATCGGTAGGATATACGCTTTTACATATCTGTGGATAATCGCCTTTATAGCGGTTACGGAAACGCTTAACTGCTTTATTCTTTATCATTGCTCAGCTTTTGCGCAGACCTACGGTATTCCTCAGGAGAAGTACACCGCCGCTCAGCTTACAGAGCTTTGCGATTATCTTACCGAGCAGACCAACGAACTGTCGGCGCGGGTTCAGAGAGATGAAAACGGCAGCTTTGTTCTGACCGCCGATCTTGACGAAACCGCTGAGAAGGCGATGAAAAAGCTGGGAGAGGACTATTCAGGGCTTTCCGGCTATTATGTAACTCCGAAGCCGGTAATGTATTCTTATTTTATGAGCCAGCAGTATCTGATGGGGATATATTTTCCTTTTACTATGGAGGCAAATTACAACGATGAAATGTACGCTTCAAATCTTCCTGATACCGTCTGCCATGAGCTTGCGCATACAAAAGGCTTTATACTGGAGGATGAAGCCAGCTTTATCGCGTTTCTCGCCTGCTCGCGGAGCGATAATATTGAATACAGGTACAGCGGCTATCTTAACGCGCTTAAATATGTTTTGGGTCAGATAAGTGAAAACTGCGGCGACGAAACGGAGGCTAAGGCATATTCAAAGCTTGACGCAGGAGTAATTGCCGATATTAACGGCAACTCGGGATACTGGCAGTCGGTTCAGGAAAGCGACGAAGGTCTTATTTCAAGCAAGACAGTGGCTGAGGTTTCAGATAAGGCGATGGAGGCTTCCCTGCGGCTTAACGGCGTGGAGGACGGAAAGAAGTCTTACGGAAGAATGGTGGATCTGCTGCTTAACTATTACTTTATGAACAAAGAGTCCTGACTCTGCGGAGCGTAGGTTGAAAAAATCACGGTAATGCCATATACTTAAAATACAATGTTTTAAGGAGAGCGCGTTATGAATTACATTTCAGGAAAAACGATAAAAGACCTGAGGGAAAGAAAGAGCCTTACGCAAAAGCAGCTTGCCCAAAGGCTTATGGTAAGCGACAAGACCGTTTCAAAATGGGAGACAGGCAGGGGACTGCCGGATATAACCATGATAGAGCCGCTTGCCCGTGAGCTTCAGGTTTCCGTAGCGGAGCTGCTCGCGGGGGAATGGTCGGAAAACTCAAACAGATCCGCTAATATGCTTAAGGGCAGATTTTATGTATGTCCTATGTGCGGAAATATAATATTTTCCTGCGGAGAAGGCTCCTTTTCCTGCTGCGGTATAACCCTTCCTCCTCTGGAGCCGGAGGAGCGGGACAGCAGTCATTTTATTTCAGCCGAGCAGATCGAATATGAGCATTATATAACCCTTGAACACCCCATGGAAAAGGATCATTATATTTCATTCATCGCCTGCGTTACCGATTCAGACGTCTGCATTGTAAAGCTGTACCCGGAGCAGAATCCCGGGGCGAGATTTAAAATGCGCGGTTCGTGCGCTGTCTTTGCTTACTGCAACAGGCACGGGCTTTATAAAATAAAGCTGTAGGTTTTTAACCTGCCTGATAAAGAGGAAAGTATGAAAAACTCTATTGAAATTATTACGGCTTCTCCCGAGGAAACAATAAAGCTCGGGGAAAAAATAGGCTCGCGGCTCAGAGGCGGCGACTGCGTTGCGTTTAAAGGCGGACTGGGCGCGGGAAAGACTACTATTACCAGAGGAATATCCATAGGAATGGGTCTGGGGGACGAGGTGACCTCGCCTACCTTTGCGCTAGTGAACGAATACCGGGGCAAGGGGACGTCGCTGTGTCATTTTGATATGTACAGGATAACCTCATACGCGGATCTGGAAACCACTGGCTTTTATGATTATATGGACGAGGACGCGGTGCTTGCAGTTGAGTGGAGCGAGAACATTGAAAGCGCCCTGCCGGAGAATCCGGTGGTTATCGAGATACAGAGGATAGACGAAAATACTAGAAAATTTATTATTGCCGGAGATGAGCGTTTTGACGATATTGGGAATTGACACGTCGGGAAAGGTCGCGTCCTGTGCCGTTATGAGCGGTGATAAGATTCTATGCGAGAAAATTCTCTACACCAAGCTTACCCATTCGCAGGTCATTCTGCCTATGGTAAAGGAGGTAATGAGCGGCTGTGAACTAGGCTGGAAGGATATTGACGGTATTGCGGTCGCGAACGGTCCCGGCTCGTATACGGGTCTGAGGATCGGAATCGCGGCGGTAAAGGGAATATGCATGGGAGCGCCGGGTATAAGGTGCGCCGGAATTTCCACGCTTGAAGCTCTTGCCTATAACTGTCTGGCGTTTCAGGGGCGTATAATTCCCGTTATGAAGGCTCGTCCCAAGGTGGTTTATGCCGGAGATTATTTTTCCGACAGAGGAAAGCTTGTCCGTCTTGCGGAGGACAGGGTTGCCGGCGAGGAGGAGTTTTTCGCGGCGCTTGACACGTCGGAGAAAATCATGCTTACGGGAGATCACTGCGCCGAGATCAAGAAAACGTATTTTGCCGGCAGTGAAAACGTAATACTTGCTCCCGCGGCGGACAGGCTTCAGAAAGCAAGCTCGCTCTGCGCGGCGTTTATGAACGCGCCTCAGTATGAGGCGCCGCCTGATAAGCTTATGGCAAGCTATTTGCAGGAAACAAAAGCCGAAAAGGACAAGGCGCACCGATAGTGCCTGTGCCTCAGGGATCAATGCGCTTACCTCTTGTCCTGTCTGCTTATGACTGTGAGTAAGAAACCTGACTCAGAGGAATATTTTACGGAGGAATCGGATATGAATACGCCTGAGCTGAAAACGGAAAGACTGATATTGAGAAAATTTACTAAAGAAGATATTGAAGCGCTCTATCTTCTGCTCAGGGATGAGGAAGTAAACAGGTTTCTGCCCTGGTTTCCTTTGAAAAGCATGGAAGAAGCGAAAGCCTTTTATGAAGATCGGATCTCAGCCGAATACAAAAAGGACAGCGCCTATTATTATGCGGTCTGCCTAAAAGAAGATAATTATCCTATCGGCTATATTAAAACAGATACCGACGACAGCTTTGATTTCGGCTATGCGCTTCGCAGGGAATACTGGCATAGGGGAATCGTTACGGAAGCGGGAAGGGCGGTTGTGGAGCAGCTTAAAAAGGATTCTGTTCCGTATATTACAGCAACCCATGACGTCAGCAATCCGCGCAGCGGAGGAGTTATGAGAAATCTGGGAATGAAATATCAGTATTCTTATGAGGAGCAGTGGCAGCCTAAGAATTTCTTGGTTACTTTCAGAATGTATCAGCTGAATCTTGACGGATGCGAGGACAGGGTTTACCGCAAATACTGGAAGCTTTACGACAGGCATTTTATAGAATCGGACGTATAGCCGGAAAATGCCGAACGTTCAAAATGATAATAGATTTTACGGAGGAAAAACTTATGAAAATTGCTATCGGAAACGACCATGCCGCTCCCGGGCTGAAGCTGGCGGTGATCGAGCATTTGAAAGAAAAAGGTATCGAGTATGTGGATACCGGCTGCGGTATAAATGAAAAATGCGACTATCCCGACGCGGCAAAGGCGGTATGCGGCAAGGTTCTGAGCGGCGAATGTGATCTGGGCGTGCTTATCTGCGGAACAGGCGTAGGAATGTCGATAGCGGCTAACAAGATAAAGGGAATACGGGCGGCCTGCTGTTCGGAAGTCTTTTCCGCAAGACTGACCAGAGAGCATAACGACGCTAACGTTCTCTGCTTCGGAGCAAGGGTTGTAGGAGAGGGCACGGCGCTTGACCTTGTAGACGCTTTTGTGGAAACCGAGTATTCCGGCGAGGAAAGGCATGAACAAAGAATAGCCAAGCTGAAGGCGTTAGAAGATATTTGACTGACAGGGAAATTGTCAGCCGTCGTATATAAATGCCCGACAGGCGAAAAACTATGATATAAAATGAACAGCCTCCGTTTTTCCGACGGAGGCTGTTCGTTTTACTGTGACCAAAAAATTTAATTCGGAGCAAAGCCCGATGTAAGCCTGGCTTTTCATCGGCTGCGACGAAGCAACTGCGCCAAACGCTGTCTTTTGACAGCGAAGAGCTTCTAGCTCCTCAGGGTTTCAGTTGGGGATTAATTCCCCTGCTGAAAGACTGATATGTCCCCGCCTTCTTTAGAAGGCGGGGACATAGACGCTAGGTTATATTGAATCAAAGGCTTCCTGCAAATCATAGATCAGATCGTCTATATGCTCTGTTCCTATAGACAGTCTTATGGTATTGGGCTTTATGCCCTGCTCTGCAAGCTCCGCCTCGCTCAGCTGGGAATGAGTAGTGGTAGCGGGATGTATCGCGAGAGATTTAACGTCGGCAACGTTTGCAAGCAGAGAGAAAATCTGAAGCTTGTCGATGAACTTCTTTGCCTCGGCAGCGCCGCCCTTGATCTCAAATGTGAAGATGGAGCCTCCGCCGTTAGGGAAATACTCATCGTAAAGCTTTTTGTATCTGCTGTCGGGAAGGGAGGGGTGATTTACTTTTTCAACCTTTGGGTGGCTGGAGAGAAATTCAACAATTCTTTTTGTATTTTCGATATGCCTTTCTACTCTCAGCGAAAGCGTTTCAAGACCCTGAAGGAAAATAAACGCATGAAAGGGCGAGAGGGTCGCTCCCGTATCTCTCAGCAGCACCGCTCTTATTTTTGTTATAAACGCGGCTTTTCCGGCAGCCTTTGTAAATGAAACGCCATGATAGCTTGGATTAGGCTCTGTAATTGACGGGAACTTTCCGCTTGCTTCCCAGTCGAAGTTGCCGCTGTCGATAATAACTCCGCCGATAGCCGTTCCGTGACCGCCGATAAATTTCGTGGCGGAATGAATGACAATATCCGCTCCGTACTCGATAGGTCTGAGGAGAAACGGAGTTGCAAAGGTGCTGTCCACCACCAGCGGGATTTTATACGCGTGAGCCGTATCGGCGACCTTTCTTATATCAATGAGATTTGAATTGGGATTTCCCAGACTTTCGATATATATTGCCTTTGTGTTTTCCTGTATGGCGTTTTCAAAGGCTCCTTCCTCGTCCGGGTCTACAAACGTCGCGGTTATCCCGTATTCCGGCAGGGTGTGGGCAAGCAGATTGTAGGTTCCGCCGTAAATTGTTCTGGCGGCAACTATATGATCTCCGGCGTGAGCCAGATTCTGGATAGTATATGAGATAGCCGCGGCTCCGGAAGCGACCGCCAAAGCGGCTACACCTCCCTCAAGAGAGGCTATGCGCTTTTCAAAAACGTCCTGAGTAGGATTTGTCAGTCTTCCGTAAATATTTCCTGCGTCGGTAAGATTGAATCTTGCCTCCGCGTGAGCGCTGTCGTGAAAAACGTAAGATGTTGAAGCGTATATGGGAACGGCTCTTGCGTCTGTAGCCGGATCCGCCTGTTCCTGTCCAACATGAAGCTGTCTGGTTTCAAAGTGAAGATTTCTTTCGCTGATCTTGCTCATTCTTTATTACCTCTTTTCTCAGTATCTTCCGATAAGCTGCCGTTATCGGACAAATCTGTTATTATTCTAAGCCGGCGCGTTTGTTTTATTCGGAAAACGGCACATTCGCCCGCTGAGCTTTACCTGAAACCGGTATTTCAGAAATTCCATTTTATTCTCTCCTTAAATAATCATATTAATCCTATAAAATTACTATGCTTTTTTATATAATAACACATGGAATCACTGTTGTCAATAGTTTTTTCTTATATATACAGTTTGAAAGGAACAAGGTTCGCCGTTTTGCCGTCACAGCAAGGATTTAAGACCTGAAATTGCTGCCTTGAGACAGAAAACAGGCTGCCGCACGTTTATATCCATGCGGCAGCCTGAGCTGACTTTGCTTATATTACTGATGTGTTCCCCTCTTGACGTATGTCGTATGGAGAAGCTTATGCGCTCTGGGCTTTCCAGGCGCGTCGAAATACTCGTCGTAAAGAAGCTTTACAACAGGGCTTTCGTGGGATTTTCTTAGCTTCATGGAGCTGTCGGCGTCATAAAGCGCTTTTGCTCTGGTAGCTTTGAGCTCCTTGTAGTTTCGTACCGAGTCGCTCTGAACAGGCTGACCTCCGCCGTTGATACAGCCTCCCGGGCACGCCATGATTTCTACCATATGGTAATTCTTTTCGCCCGACTGAACCATTTCAATTATCTTTCTTGCGTTTGCCAGACCCGAGGCAACCGCTACGTTTACTTCCATGCCGGCGATCTTATAGGTGGCCTCCTTGATATCCTTGGTGCCTCTTACTTCCTTGAACTCGACCTTCTTCGCGTTTCCGTCAAGCATAAATGCGGCAGTGCGGAGAGCGGCCTCCATAACTCCTCCCGTTGCGCCGAATATCGCGGCTCCTCCGGAAGCGATTTCAAACGGATTGTCAAATACCTCGTCGTCCATATCAACAAAATTTATGCCGGCGCCCTTTATCATTTTTGCAAGCTCTCTCGTTGTAAGAGCAACGTCAACGTCGTCAAAATCAAAGGTGCGCAGTTCTTCTCTTGTTACCTCGAATTTCTTCGCGGTACAGGGTATAATGCTTACAACGTACAGATCCTTGGGGTTGATTCCGTTCTTCTGGCAGTAATAGCTCTTCAGAACCGCTCCGAACATCTGCTGCGGAGATTTGCAGCTTGAAAGGTGCGGCAGGAACTCGGGATAATAATGCTCGCAGAACTTTATCCAGCCCGGACAGCAGGAGGTAAACATAGGAAGGGTTTTCTTCTTTGTTATACGCTCGATAAGCTCGTGGGCTTCCTCCATAATCGTAAGGTCTGCGGTAACGTCCATATTGAATACCTTGTCAACGCCGAGACGTCTGATTGCAGCTACCATTTTGCCCTCTACGTTTGTGCCTATAGGCATTCCGAAGCTTTCTCCGAGGGTCGCTCTGATTGACGGAGCGGTAAAGAATACCACCTTTTTATCAGGATTGGAAATAGCGTCCCAAACCTCGTCGATATTGCTTTTTTCATTGAGAGCTCCTACGGGGCAGGCAACTATGCACTGTCCGCAGCCTACGCAGGGAGAATCGTTAAGGCTCTTTTCAAAAGCGCAGCCTACGTGTACGTTAAAGCCTCTTTTGATAGGTCCGATACAGGAAACGCTCTGTACGTTCTTGCAGGCCGCAACGCATCTCATGCACTGGATACATTTGTTGTTATCCCTTACGATATAGGGTGAAGCGTCGTCAATTGGATAGATAACGTCGTCGCCCTTGAATCTGTCCTCGTCAACGCCATAGTCGAAGGCAAGCTTCTGAAGCTCGCAGTTGTTTCCTCTTACGCAGGAAAGGCATTTCTTATGATGGCTGGAGAGGATAAGCTCGATGGTGGTCTTTCTTGAAGCTCTTACCTTCGGCGTGTTGGTGAGAACCTCCATTCCCTCCTCCACCGGATATACGCAGGAAGCCACAAGACCTCTTCTTCCCACTATTTCAACAACGCATACGCGGCAGGCGCCTATGCAGTTTATATCTTTAAGATAGCAAAGGGACGGAATTTCAATATTAACTGCCTTGGCGGCCTGCAGAATAGTAGAGCCGGCAGGAACTTCAACAGGAATTCCGTTCACCTTCAGATGAACCATTTGTGTTTTTTCCATTTTAAAATGTAACCTCCTCAACTACTTCTTAAGCACCGCGCCGAACTTGCAGTTCTTTTCGCACAGTCCGCACTTTATGCACTTGGTTTTGTCTATCTTGTGAGGCTGCTTTACAGTACCCTCTATCGCGTCCACAGGACAGTTTCTCGCGCAAAGCGTACAGCCCTTGCAAAGCCCCGGATCAATTTCATAGTGAAGCAGACTCTTGCACACGCCGGCAGGACAATGCTTATCCTTGATGTGCGCAATATACTCGTCCCTGAAATAATTGATCGTTGAAAGCACAGGGTTTGGAGCTGACTGACCGAGAGCGCAGAGAGAGGAAGATTTCATGTGGTTTGCAAGCTCCTCTATCTTGTCCAGATCCTCCGGCTCGCCGTCACCTGAGGTAATCTTTTCAAGGAACTGAAGCAGTCTTCTGGTTCCGATACGGCAGGGAGTGCATTTTCCGCAGGACTCGTCTACGGTAAAGTTGAGGTAGAACTTGGAGATGTCCACCATACAGGTATCCTCGTCCATTATGATAAGTCCGCCCGAACCCATCATCGAGCCGAGCGCAGTCAGATGCTCGTAGTCGATCGGGGTGTCGATATGACAGGCCGGAATACAGCCTCCTGAAGGGCCGCCCGTCTGAGCCGCCTTGAATTTCTTTCCTCCCGGTATTCCGCCGCCGATCTCCTCTACAATCTCGCGGAGGGTAGTGCCCATAGGAATTTCAACCAGACCTACGTTGGTGATCTTTCCGCCGAGGGCGAAAACCTTTGTGCCCTTGGAGGTTTCGGTACCCATAGACGAATACCATTTCGCGCCCTTGCGTATTATCTGAGGAATATTTGAATAGGTTTCAACGTTGTTGAGAACGGTAGGCTTTCCGAAAAGACCCTTTACGGCAGGGAAAGGAGGACGGGGACGAGGCTCGCCTCTCTGTCCCTCTATGGAGGTCATAAGAGCGGTTTCTTCTCCGCACACGAAAGCTCCCGCGCCAAGACGAATTTCTATATCAAAGGAGAAATCCGTGCCGAGGATCTTTTCGCCCAGCAGACCGTATTCTCTTGCCTGCTCTATAGCGATGTCCAGTCTTTCAACGGCGATGGGGTATTCCGCGCGGACGTAAATATAGCCCTGCTTCGCGCCGATAGTATATCCTGCGATAGCCATAGCCTCAATAATGGCGTGCGGGTCGCCCTCAAGGATAGAACGGTCCATGAACGCGCCCGGATCGCCCTCGTCGGCATTGCAGCATACATATTTTATATCGCCCTCTGAAGCCTTGGCAAACGCCCATTTCCTTCCTGTCGGGAAGCCGGCGCCGCCTCTTCCTCTCAGACCCGAATCAAGAAGCTCCTGAATAACGTCGTCGGGAGTCATCTTGGTCAGAACCTTTGCAAGCGCCTGATAACCGTCGGTAGCTATGTATTCTCTGATGTCCTCCGGATTTATTACTCCGCAGTTGCGCAGCGCGATTCTCAGCTGCTTTTTGTAGAAGTTTGTTTCGGAAAGCGAGATTATCGAGCCGTCCGTATGAACGGTTTCCTTATAGAGCAGCTCCTTTACTATATTTCCCTTTTTAATGTGCTCGTCCACAATGCGTATAACTCCTTCAGGAGTAGCCTGCGAATAGAACGCGCCTTCGGGATAAACGATGAGAATAGGACCCAGCGCGCAAAGACCGAAGCAGCCTGTCTTAACTACAAGGACTTCCTTTTCCAGACCCTGCTTTTTAAGCTCGTCTTCAAGAGCCTCGATTACCTTTTTGCTTCCGGACGACGTACAGCCTGTACCTCCGCATACAAGGATCTGCTTGCGGTAGCCGGTCTTCTTAGCAAGCTTTTCGCCTTCCTCGGCAACAAGCTTTCTGACCTTGACAAGGTCGGAAAATTCTTTTTTTATTTTGTTTAATTCTTCAATTGTCATTTCTTTTTGGAACCTCCTTTTTTGGTCAGATAGGAATCAATGATAGAATCTACCTGGTCGGGGGTAACTTTGCCGTAAACGTCGTCGTTTACCATCATTACCGGAGCCAGTCCGCAGGCGCCTACGCAGCGGCAGGACTCAATGGAAAATAATCCGTCGGGAGTACATTCGCCCGCTTTGATCCCGAGTCTTTTTTCAACCGCCTCAAGGATCTTATCAGAGCCCTTTACATAGCAGGCGGTACCCAGACAAACGCTGATCCTGTTCTCACCCTTGGGAGTGAGGGAAAACTGGGAATAAAAAGTGGCTACTCCGTATACCTCTGAAAGGGAAATGCCAAGTCCGTCGGCGATCATAGTCTGAACCTCGATCGGCAGGTAACCGTAGATGCCCTGAGCCTCCTGGAGAATAGGCATCAGCCCGCCCGGCTGGTCGTGATGCTTGGCGATGATCTCTTTTAGCTGTCTTTCCTGAACGATGGTTCCCTTAAATGTATTCAGGGATTTTTCATTCATAACATAACCTCCTACAATAATTAATACGGCAAAAAGCCGCAGAATACACTTTCCAAAACCGGCAGCCATATTCTTTTCAAACGATTAAGTAATATATGGAGCCGACTATTTTTAAAAAAAACATATACCATATATACATAAGTCATGTAAATAATTATACATTATTATTCTCTGAATTTCAAGGGCTTTTTGAATATTTTTGTGCAGTTTTTACGAATTTCCGTCATTATGTCACTTTTCACAAAAATCCCTGTTTATTTTCGTCGAAAACGATTAACTTACAAGCTGAGCCGAATGTTTTTGGCTTTCAAGCTTTGTGAGCAGTAAAAAACTCCCTATGCGCATATTTAGTGCAAAGAGAGTTTCAAAAATATGTTGATTTTAACTGTCGGCTGATTTGATAAACCGCGCTTTATTTACAGCTCCGATAAAAATTCCTCAAGCTCCGCTTTATCCATAGCCCCGACAGATTTTTTTACACATTCGCCGTTTTTGAAAACCAACAGGGTCGGAACATATTCAACCTTATAGGCAGCGGCGGTTTCGGGAGAATCAGAGGCGTTTATTGAAACGAAATCAAGCTCTCCGTGCTTATCCGAAGCTTCTTTAAAAACCGGTTCCATCAGTTTGCAGGAGGGACACCAGTCGGTGCTCACGTCGGCGACTACCGTTCTGGGATTGCTGAGTACCCGTTTGCCGAAATCCGAATCGGTTACCTTTAATACTGCCATATTTATCATCCTTTCACTGAATATTTTAGTATACTTATTTGGTGTATTTTTATTATAGCATGGTTTTTCTTTTTTGTCAATAGTATTTTGTTTGATCTATAGACGACAGCGCGGGCTGAAACCGTATCAAAGGAATCATTATTAAAATTTATAAATGATGTCTTGACTTTGAGCATAAAAACTGTATACTGAATATATAGATTTCGGGTCTGCCAAAACCATTACAGCTATGCAAAATGCTTAAATGTCTTATGAGGATTCTGCGCACGGAGCTGTGTCGGGTTTCAGGCGGCTTTAAACGGAAAGGATACGGTTATGAAAAAATTACTTGCAATGCTGCTGCCTCTGGCAATAGTTATTTCTATGACAGGCTGTTCCGGCAGTGATTCGTCGTCTTCTGAAACTCAGACGCCGGTATCGTCGTCGGCGGGACAGTACGGCTTTAAGGTTGACGGAACCAAGCTGCTTGACGCCAACGGAAACGAGTTTGTAATGCGCGGAATAAACCATGCGCATACATGGTTCAAGGATCAGAATATTATCGCGATCCCGGCAATAGCCGGAACCGGCTCCAATGTGGTAAGACTGGTTTTATCCGACGGTCAGCAGTGGGAAAAGGACAGCCTGGATTCAATAAAGACGCTTATCGACCAGTGCAGGGAGCGGGAAATGATCGCCGTTGTAGAGGTTCACGACGGCACCGGCATGGACGACGCGGATTATCTTGAAAAAGCGGCGGATTACTGGATCGAAATGAAGGACGCGCTTATCGGAAACGAGGATTACGTTATTCTCAATATCGCCAACGAATGGGTCGGTCAATGGGACGGCAGGCTTTGGCGGGACGGATATGTAAGCGTTATACCGAAAATACGCGAGGCGGGGATCAGGAACACCATAATGGTGGACGCGGCCGGCTGGGGTCAGTACGGCAAAAGCATTGCCGATTACGGAAAAGAAGTTTTTGAGTCCGACCCTGACAGGAACACCATGTTTTCCATTCATATGTACGGCAGCGCGGGCGGAAGCGAGTCGTCAATAAAGAAAAATCTTGAGGGCGTAACGGATCAGGGGCTTTGCGTCTGCGTGGGAGAATTCGGCTACACTCATTCGGACGGAGATGTAGACGAAGCGTTTTTGATGGAATACTGCGTTGAAAACGATATAGGCTATATAGGCTGGTCGTGGAAGGGCAACGGCGGAGGAGTAGAATACCTCGATATCGCTTCGGAGTGGGACGGCTCCGTGCTCTCGTCTGACTGGGGAGAGGCGCTGATCAACGGAGAGAACGGTATAAAGGCAACTGCGAAAAAATGCAGCGTGTTTGAATAGCCTGAATACAGAGGATAGTAAACGCCGGAGCGCGGCACGATATCGCTCCGGCGCTTTTGTTCACAGCCTGTGATTTCTGATGAAAATACGATTGCACATTTATTGGATTTATGCTATAATTAGCTTGAAAAATATGAAGGAAAGAGGTAATATGCAATGAATATCTTTCTTCAGTTCGGAATAGGCTTTGCTCCGGCGGTGATAGTTGTATGGCTGCTGCTTGTAAAGCGGAAGGCTTTCAGAGCGGGACCGCTTGTGTGCGCGGCGCTGCTGACTGCCGTCTGCGGAGGACTTTCAGGGTACGGCGCGTTAAACGCCGGTACTGTGGAGGCTTATGAAAACAAGCTTGGCAAGGACGAAACCATTGCGCTTGCAAACGCCTTTGCTTACAACGGGGCTTACGACCAGGCGATGGAAACGATCGGTCAGTACAGTAAGGAGTATAGCTACGACGGCGAATGTTCGCTTCTGACGGCAAGGCTGTATGCGCTGTCGGGCGATCTGGAGCGCGCCTGCGGGATATATCAGCGTTTGTCCGGCATACAGGATTTTGCGGACAGAATAAAAAACGAGTTTCAGCTTGTAAAGGCAAAATTCGGATTTAACGCTTCGGACGCGGGTATGTCGGCATATCTTGAGGAGAACGGCAGAAATCCTGAGGATTACGGCTACAGCTCGGTAAGCTCTGCCGATTCAGGCTCTGTGCCCTCCCAGGAGGATATTGAAGCGGCAATATGTAAATCTATTGCCGAAGATTTTGAACAGGCGGAAAAGGACGGAGATATAAGCGAGTGCGCAGAATATGTGGCAGAGGCGGAAAAGCTTTACAGCGCTTACGGCTCAGGGAACGCTCCTGACAGTTCGGAGATTTCGCGGCTGAGCAAAAGGTTTGAAAAGCTGGAGGAACAGAAGGAGGAACTGTTTTCTCTGAAATCGGTAAGGCTTGCAAGGCTTAAAACCAACGCGTTGTCGGGCGATTTTGACAAAATAGCCGAAGCCCTTGACGGAGGCGCGACTTATGACGAGCTTATGATAGCCTCTGAGCTTTATATGAACGGAACTGTGGATGAAAAGGATTTTCCCGCTGGCTACCTGATCGCTGACAAGAAGGACGCTGAAAGCGTTAAGGAGCAGCTTGACAAAATATATGACAGGTATACGGAGGATATGTCAAAGCAGGAAAAGAAGGCTTTGCAGAAAAGGATAAATTCGGTTGAAGCCCAGACGGAGGAGCCTGTTCTTTCAAGGCTAAAGAACGAGCTTGAACAGAGGGCTGAGAATGAGGCGGGAACGGACCGGTCAAAGGTTTATCTTGAGATCGCCAAGATAAACGATTATTTCGGCAACGAAACCGCCTCTGACGAAAATATCAATCAGGCTATTTATAATAGCCAGGACTGCGGCGACGATAATTACGCCAAGCCGATGTCGCAGATAATAAGCGTAATAAACAACGACAGCGCCGAGGAATCGGAAAATATAAAAAATGTCACCCAGTATGTAGACGAGGTAATAGATAATTCCCAGACGATCAACGTAAGCGGAATACTTGATCCGGGAGGTACGGCTTCGGACGGTGATTCGCAGGAAGAAAACAGCGTTGGCGAAAGCTTTTCGCGGACTATGACCGATTATGTCAGCAAGATAAAGAGCGCGGTAAATATCGGGAAAATCAATACCAACAGCTTTGAAACGGTGACAGCCAGGGTACAGATCGCAAGCGCGTACAGCGATTCGGCGGAAGCGCTTAAGTCTAAGCTGAGCGTTGCGGACTGCGGTCTTGATATCGAGGATTTTGAAATTCGCAAAATTGAATATTCAGGCTCGAATATCCTGCTTCTCTGCGATGTTTCGGGAAGCATGGGCGGCAGTATGGACGACCTGAAAAATGCCGTCAAAACATTTATCGACGATAAAAACCCCAACGAAAGGCTTTCGCTTGCGACCTTTGACGACGCTGTACAAAGCAGCTATCCCTTCGGCACGTCCGACGAGGAGCTTAAGGAAGCCGCAGACGAAATGTACAGCATGGGCGGCACCAATATGTTCTCGGCGCTTAAGGATCGTCTTGACGGCTTTGAGGCTGACAGCGGCGCCAACAATATCGTTATTCTTATGACGGACGGCTGCGACAATAATCCACGGGATTACAGCGAAATAGTGTCGGAGCTGGGCTCGGTTTGTCTGCGGAAGGGAATAACGGTTTATACGCTCGGTCTCGGCAGCGAGGTGGATACGGAATATCTCAATAATATTGCAAACGCGTGCAGCGGAGATTTCGTGTACGTTTCAGACAGCTCGAGCCTTAACTCCTTCTACGATATGCTTCACGGTCAGCTTGCAAATCAGTATGAAATAACCTATACCGCTGTGGATACGCTTACGATGTCTGACAGAACCCTGGAGGTAAGCCTGGCGGATGAAAATGTAAGGGACGCCAAGCTTTACAGTCTGGTGTCTGACAGCGGCGACGACGAAACTGACGGCGATGGTGATCCTGTTTCGGTATGCAGCGGAATCTCGGTTAGCGGACTTAACGTTAAATACATATATAAAGGCTTAGGAGAGGTTGACGCAAGGCTTGTCGGCACAGGCTTCAAGGAAGAATACTCCGCTAAGCTTAAGCTGAACGGAAATCTTGATTACGATATTCCTCTTACCTTTAAGGATCAGAACACCTACGAGCTTACGATCCCCGCAAGCATAGCAGTCGGAACCTACGATGTTGAAATTACCGTAAACGGTAAAAAGGCGGTTATTTCGCAGGGCTTTTCCGTAATAGTTCAGGGAAGCGAAAAAAAGACAGAGTTCGGTCCGTATGTGTTTACGTCGGTACAGAAAACGGATAACGGCGACGGTTCGGTAACCCTTTCCGGCGCGGTAAAAATGAACGGCTGGCTTAACTTCAAGGGAGATGTGAGAATTTCGGGAAATACGGAGCAGGACGGCTCAGTCTACGTTACCGATTATAAAGGCTCCTACATTTCGTTTGACAAGGCGGTCGCCCAAGGTCTGGGCAAATCGTTCGCGGAGCTCGGAATAGGCTTTGAGCTGCCTGCGCTGGGCGAATTCAAGCTTTACAACGACCAGAGCGGCAGGTACGATTATTCGGATTACACGGTTGACGATATACGGATAGGCATACTGAAGATTTATCAGCTTGTAAGCGTGACAAGTCCTGCCGTAAGGCTTTATCCCAATCAGATCGTGCTTGCCTATTCAAACGGAAAGACCGTGCTTCCCTATCAGGACAATATATTCAAGGATAAGGACGGCGACCTTTTCAAATTTAATTTTGAAGGCAAGGGAGTAATAAGCGACAGAAATATCGGCATTATTCTGAAAACAGGTTTTGATGACGGTAATGAGAATTACAGTCAGTACAATATGTTCGGCGCTCCTGTTTACCTTGACATGAATAAGTTCAAGGTGGATATAGATACTATCGAGAACAACTATGCTATCGGCGCAATGGTCAAGATCGCGTTTCTTGATACGGGAGTAGGAGCGGACCTTGAATGGAAGGACTGGACGCTTGACTCCTTCGTTCTTCACCTTGATAAATCCTTCAAGGGACAATGGGGACCTGTGCCCGTTACCTACAGCGATTTCTCTCTTGGCGCCAAGGATATAAAGGAAGCGGTGGAAAGCAACAGCTTTGCCAAGATCAAGCTTGCGGGCTCCCTTTCAATAGCCTGCGGAAAGGTTTCGGATTATTTCCCCGAGCTTGAATCCTTTGTGGGCGATGTCAGTCTGCTTGAGCTTCCCGATACTTCCTTTGAGGCGGGAGTATCTCCGTTTTCGTTCAATGCCAAGGCGAAGCTTACCTTCCTGAAAGAAATAGAGCTTATGAACGCGGAGATAAATCTCGGAACCTTTAACTATACCAATACAATGCTTGGACTTGATTCAGCCGAGGTTTCCGGGCTGAATGCCAAGCTTTCAGCCGGACTGAAATGGAATGTGGACAACGCGTCTTTGGAAATAACGGGAACCGGCGAATTGGACGCTCATTCAAGATTTATAGGCGTTATGTTTACGGGAACAGGAAAGTTCGATATAAAGTGGTGGCTTTTCAGCGCGGAATATAAAAATGAAGGCTCGGTAGTGTTTGGCTGCTATTTCAAAAACAACGGCGATCCTGAGCTGGTGCTTGGAATCAAGAGCCAGGATAGCGGCGGAAAGACTTCCGGAAAGGTTTACTACATAGATAAGAACGGAAAATGCGGAAGCACCAAGGGATCGCTCGGGTAATACCGCTCTGAGCATATAAAAGGAGAATTATTCCTATAAAGGAGTATGGTCGTATATTATGAAATCGAAGCTTAAATTTATTTTTGCCGTAATTATGCTATGCTTGCTGATGCCTGCCGCGGCGCTTACCGCGTCCGCGGAAAGTAAAACGGCGGCGCTGACAGAGCTTGAAAAAAGCGGCGATCTTACGGTAATGTTTACTTATGACAGGGAAAAGCCTGATATAACCTTTATTTCTCCCTCAGGCAAAAGGTATACGGAGGATTCCGGCGCCGATAAGATTGAATCGGCACATGGAGATACCTGGAGCACATATAAGCTCATAGACGCGGAAAAGGGAGAATGGCAGGTAGAATACGATAAGAAATCCAATACAAAGCTTGAGTTCTCGATAGTTGAGGGAGAGGAAGGCCTGTGGATCCAGAGCTTTACGGTAGATGAAATCAGAGGGAATACAGCGTCGGTTTCATTTTCCGCGAAAAAGGGCAGCGAGGATATTTCATACAGATATGAGATATATGCCGCTGCCGATACTGAGGGCAGCGGACGCAAGGAGCTTGCAAGCGGAAGCGGGAAAGCGGGAGAGAACGTAAAGCTGGATATAGACCTTTCATCTCTCACAAGCTTCGACAGCTATAAGCTTATACTCAGCGTCACCTACGACAACGGCTCGGCGGAATTTTTTGATTCGGCGGAAAGCGATACTTTCAGCTTCAGCAATACTGGAACACCCGAGAAAATTTCCGATTACAAGCTTTATGTGGATAAAACAAACGGCAGCTGCTATCTCGATTGGGAGGAATTTTCCGATTGGAGCTTTGACAGCTATTTTATCTCCGCCTTTGCGGACGATAATAAGTCAGAGCCGGTTTTCAGCGCGGAGATAACAGGGGGACAGACCGATTATGAGTTCAGCTTTCCGTTTGAAACTAAAACGCTGGAGGTCAATCTCTATTACAGGGATAACGGCATACTTTCTGAGCCTAAAACAAAAACGGTCGATCTTGAAAAGGGCGAAAAGCTTGTGCTTTCGACCGATGAGATCACGTCGTCGGCGCAGGCGGTCCTTGAATACAATGTTTCCTCGGAAAGGGTTCTGAAAATATCTCTCAATGAAAACCAGTCGGGGGAATACAGGATTACCGGAAGCGACTCGATGGGAGTTACTCTTGCGGAAGGGACAAACTCGCTTTACGCCGAGTTTGAAAGCGATGATAACATTTTTTACCGCGTATCAAAGGAGATCCTTTACGACGCATATCCCCCTGAGATCATTCTGTATGAGGACCTTGACGGAAAAACCTTTGACGCGGCAAGCGTTGTGATTTCCGGCAAGGTAAAAAGCGGAACAAGGCTTACCGTAAACGGTGAAGAAACCGCGCTTGACGATGAGGGAGGCTTCAGCTTTTCCGTAGACCTTGACAGCGCCGAGGCAAAGGTTACTCTAGAGGCAAGCGACGCCGCGGGAAACGTTTCTGTTCAGAGTATTACTCTTAAAAGAGCGGTAAGCGCGGTTCTGGCGGCGACGGGAAAAATTGCGGATTACATTCCTCTTTTTACAGCGCTGAGCGAAAGCGTAATATTCATTATTATGGCGCTGATCTTCATTAAACGAAAGAACGCGCCTCGCAGAAGCTATTCCATAGGCGGACTGCTTATTCTGCTCGACGCGGTTGTCGCGGCAAGCGGCGTTCTTATGGTTTATTCCTATTATGTAACACATAGGGCGGTAAACTCGCTTGACTTTGTTTCCGAGGCCGAAAGCTCCGTTTCCGCCGCGGCGAGGCTGCTAAGAAACGAAAGGATATCGGGCATATACGCTGTAGTTCTGGCGGTTATGCTTGCAGTATTTGCAGCTGTAACGGTAGTTCATTTCAGAAAAGGCAAAAAGAATACAAAGACTGTGAAAGGAGCTTCAAAGAAAAAATAAAACGTTCAGACATGGCTCTGCACAGCGTTTTGTGCATTATGCATAAAAATCAAAGGGTTTTCTTTCAAACTATAGACAAATGAAATTGAATGTGCTATAATTATATTAATGGATGGCAGAATATTAATTCGTGTGGATTTATTCTGCGGAAACTATAGAAAGGAACCTGACAATGCTGCATGAAAAATCCTGTGGCGCTATTGTTTACCGAAAGTATCACGGCAACACGGAAATACTGCTTATAAAGCACGTCAACAGCGGGCATTGGTCTTTCCCGAAAGGACACGTCGAAGGAAATGAAACCGAAACTGAAACTGCCAGGCGGGAGATAATGGAGGAAACCGGAATCGATGTGAATCTGGATCCTACTTTCCGTGAGATAGTATCATATTCTCCGCGCAAGGACACTCAGAAGATCGTAGTTTATTTTATCGCAAAGGCTAAAAATACGGACTTTGTACCTCAGGAGGAGGAAATAGCTGAGATCAAATGGGTGGAGATCGGCAGAGCAGGACAGGTGCTTGCTTATGAGAATGACCGTAGTATTGTAAACAAGGCTAAAAAATTCATAATCTGAAAAGGACCGCAAAATGGAGAGGCTACGGGAAGTAACTTCTCCATTTTGCTTTGTAATCAGCCGGATTAATTGGAATTGCAGGAAAATCAATATTTTTTGAGGATTACATAATGGAAAAGAATTTACAATGAAAAAAGGTTTTGTATACGAACTTGCTGACAAAAGGAAGATTTAACTCTTATTTTGCGTAAATTTATAAATATGGTTTTTCGGCTTGTGAAAAATAGCGTGAATGAAACACTCAGAGTAAAAAACTAAACGTTTTTAGTACAGCGTATGAATAATATCCGCGATAGAGCGACCGAAACAGTAAAAAATCTTATTGAATGCAGTGAATAAATATGGTATAATTAACTCATCGGAATTCAGGAACGGATAGTATGAGAGCATATCCGAATCAAAGAATAAGAGGGGGAATAATTAAATGAATAAACGACTAGTCGGCAAATGGTATAAAGAAGAAATGGGTGAAACTGTTAATATTTTTGATGAAACGCCCCTGCGAATGAAAATGTCTTTTATATCAACCGGGTATTATAATTTTGAGCCTAACTGCGTTTATGAAAAGGACGGTTATCTTTGCTATGAAATCAACGATGAATATTATCGTATGATTTATCATGTTAAATATGTTGACGGCAATCTTGAAGGCTTTTATACTCAATATGGTAAAGAGACGCCGGTTAAATATGTTAAATTAAGCGATACACCGGAGGACGCGCCGTATAAATATGCGCCGACTCAGGTTATTGTACCCAACAGTGAAAAAACGCGTCTTGAAATATTAAAAGAGTATGCTGATTATGATAAAGATAACAAATATGGCAGTTCAGCAGAATTTGTCTTAGGCGGCGAAGTCCCGAAAATTTTAGAAAAATACAACTATCAGGATTACATAAAAGGGCTTGACAATTCAAGTGATGAAATGGTTTTTAAACTTCTTGATTTCGTTTGCGACCATTTCGGGCACAACGGAACGGGCGGATCCGGCAAAGGTAGCGCTATTACAGAGCTGATTGAATTTTGTGAACGCAATGATAATAAAACCAACTGCCGAGGTCTTGCAATTCTTTTGGCTTCGCTGTTACGCCTGAACGGTGTTAAGGCACAGCATATTACATGTATGCCTTATGAAGAACCCTTTGACGATTGCCATGTTGTTGTGGATTGTTTGTTGCCGTCAGGCAGGCGCATTATGCTTGACCCGACGTGGCGTTTATATCTCAAAGACATGGACGGCGAGTATGTGTCTTTGCCCCGTCTGCGTGAGCTTTTGTTAGCGGATGAGCCTGTTTTTGAAAATCCTGCTGCCGATTATAACGGGCAGGGATTTGATAAAAAGTATTACAGAAACTATATGACAAAGAATTGTTTTCGCTTTGCCCGACCGACGCTCGCCAAAGACGGAGTCGACGGACGAACGGAAACCTCACGATATATAGAGCTTGTACCTAAAGGCTATCCTGTTGAAAAGTTTTCCGAAAGCCGCAAGGAAGATTTTGTTTACAATGATATTGAGTTCTGGAAATTCGATTTATAGTTTATGATTACAATGCTTAAAAACATAAAACCAGACATCGTTTAAGTCAAAAAACTTGTTGATTTCTGCTGATGAAGGGTTACTGAAAACGATATTGATAATTTCTTTCAAAGCCGTTACATAGAACGTCATTTTGAAGCGAGGGCATCGCTCCCGCCGATTTCTGATGCCTGTGTAACTTCTTTTTGTTTTGCAATGAATTTATAAGTCAAGGACGAATTATCTGCCTGCGGACATATTGAGCGGAAATAGCTTTGGACAAAAAGCGACATATTTCTATTACTGGTTTTGTGAAAATATACAATAAAAGTAACGAAAGGTTGTTTATTCATACGAATATTAAAATCTTAAACGTTTAACACATTGACTTTACCGTTTTTTGAATATAAAATAAAGGTGTTAACAATATTCGTAAATACCGGTATTATAACATTAAACAGGAAGGAGCTTTTATGGTAAGCGAAAAAACAAGAGCCGGCAGAGCGGCAAGATTACTGACCGCGGTCATTCTTACAGCGGCAATAATTTTCGGATGGGCGTACAGCCCGTCGGCGGAAGCGACGGCTTCAGGATTTTATGTAAGCGGAACTACGATAAGAGACGCCAACGGAAACGCGTTTGTTATGAGAGGAGTAAACGTTCCTCACGCCTGGTTTACTTCTCAGACCTCGGTTTCCCTATCGGCAATTGCCAACAAAGGAGCAAATACCGTCAGGGTAGTAATATCCGACGGAGAGGAGTATACCAAGACTACGGCGTCAGAGCTTCAGAACATCATAAATATGTGCAAATCAAATCAGCTTGTATGCGTGCTGGAGATACACGACGCGACGGGAAGCGACGAAGTATCCGACCTGAACAAGGCGGTCAGCTACTGGCTTGAAATGAAGCAGATACTTAACAGCAACAAGGAATACGTTATTGTAAATATCGCAAACGAATGGTACGGCTCATGGAACGGCTCGGCATGGGCAAACGGCTATAAGAGCGCGATAACCAGTCTGAGAAACGGCGGAATAGAAAATATGCTCATGGTAGACTGCGCCGGCTGGGGACAGTATGCCGATTCGATCAAGAATTACGGCAATGAGGTGTTCAATGCCGACGAGGATTCAAATACGGTATTTTCCATACATATGTATGAATACGCCGGAGGAAGCTCGTCATCGGTAAAGGCTAATATCAATAATGCCCTGGGAATAGGCGTTCCGGTAGTGATAGGAGAATTCGGACACAAGCACACCGGCGGCGATGTTGACGAAGCTACCGTAATGAGCTACTGTACGCAGAAAAACGTAGGCTATCTCGGCTGGTCATGGAAAGGCAACAGTTCGGACGTTTCATATCTGGACATATCGAACGACTGGGCGGGGCAAAGCCTGACTTCATGGGGAGAAACCTTGTTTAACGGCGCTAACGGTATTGCTCAGACGTCGGTAACCTGCACAGTTTATACGGGAGGCTCGACGGACGACAGCTCCGGAAGCGGGGACGATTCTTCCCAAACGGGACAGTATGATACCGAGGTGCTTTTCTCCGGAACGGCTTCCGCCTCAAACTGGGGACAGGCGGTTTCAGTAATGACCGCCAAGAACGGAGGAAGCTTTAACCCGGGAATAATTACTTCGGACGGATATTTCTATATAGAATATTCGGGAGACGCGGTAGAGCTGATCCTGCAAAGCTGGTCCGGCGGAAGCGAGTGGGCTAAGGTCACCGCCAGCGAGACCGGAACGGTAAACGGCCGCAGCTATGCCAAGTATTCGTACGCAAACTGCACGGCAGCGTTCGGTTCCAGCAATTTCAGCGGGCTGCTTGACAACGTTCACGCCGGAGCCACATCAGGCTCGGTTACGGTTTATTCTCTGGAATACCGCTGTCCGCTGTAAAACGTAAAGAACTGCCTGACGTCAGCTGCGTTCAAGCGGTGATTAGTTGTCAGACAACAGAATGATACGTATTTGCCGTTTTTGTTTTTCACGGCGGATATGATAAACGGACAATGTCTGCTTATTTCAGGCATTGTCCGTTTTGCTTTTTGTCCGCGCTAAGACTTATTAAAATCAGCCGAGAGCTACGTCAAGTATCATCATTATTATGAATCCGACCATTACGCCTATAGTTCCCAGATGTCCTGCTTCCAAGTGCGCCTCAGGAATAAGTTCTTCTACCACTACATAAAGCATCGCTCCGGCTGCAAAGGCAAGCAGCCACGGAAGCAGCGCCGTTATCTGCCCTGCAATAAGTACGGTGAGAACTCCGAATATCGGTTCGACGATGCCGGACATCGAGCCGCAGAGAAATGCCTTTAACCGCCCCGAGCCGCTTTGTCTTATAGGAAGGGCGATCGCGGCGCCCTCGGGAAGATTCTGGATACCTATGCCCAGAGCGAGAGCCATCGCCGACGCCAGAAGCTCCTGATTGTTTCCGTCAGCCGCAAGAGCAAAAGCAAGACCTACCGCCATACCCTCGGGGATATTGTGCAGCGTAATGGCGAAAATAAGAAGGGCGGTTCGTTTAAGTCCCTGCTTTACTCCGTCCGGGCGGTCCAGCCCCGGGTGAAAATAAGGAAGAAGCTTATCAAGCCCCATCAGAAACAGTATTCCGGCAGCAAAGCCGCCCGCCGCCGGCACCCAGCCGATAAGCCCCAGCTCCTCTGCTTTGTCGATTGACGGAATAAGCAGGGACCAGACCGACGCCGCTATCATAACTCCCGCCGCAAAGCCAAGAAAAACCCGTTGTATCCTGTCTGAGGATCTGATGTTTTTAAAGAAAAAAACCATAGCCGCTCCGAGCATAGTCATAGCAAACGTAAAGCCTGTTCCGCCCAGAGCCAGTAAAACTCCGTTCATACACCTTATTCCTTTCAGATGTGTCAAACCTGTGTTCACAGATCAGCCGAATAACCATTCGCTGAGAAAAGCTTTAAATGATCTGTAAATACAGGTTTCTGATATAGTGCGTCATTATGCAATGACATACTATATTGTATTCCTTTCAGCCTGTTCGGGTTCTGATATTGCGGCAATTTTAAAATTAACAGAAAATTCACACAGCTGTACGGCAAGGCTATTGACAAACGGTATATTATATAGTAATATATGAACAGATGAACATATGAAAATTCAAAAAGACAATGCCGTGGAGAACAGGCTTTTGCCTATATCAGAAAAACTGAGCAAGACATATCATAGGTTATAAAAAAACTGATAAAACAAATAATGAAAAGGAGGTGAGCGCACGGTAAAAGCGAAGTGCTTTGCGTGCGGAAAAATGAATGAACAGCAGAGGGAAGATTTCTTATGTCTGCATCAGGACGTTGTGGATAAGGTTACGGAGAAAATGCCGCCTGACGAAATTTTATACGATCTGGCGGAGCTTTTCAAGGTATTCGGAGATACTACGCGGATACGGATACTTTACGCTCTTTTTGAGTCGGAGCTGTGCGTAAACGATATGGCTCAGCTTCTGGGACTGAGCCAGACCGCCGTTTCTCATCAGCTGAGGGTGCTTAAAAACAACAAGCTGGTAAGATTCAGAAAGGAAGGAAAGATAGTCTTTTACTCTCTTTCGGACGACCATGTAAGAAGCATAATCGAAACGGGAATGGAGCACGTTGAGGAATAGGATATATAAAAACGATTGCCGTATTTGCTGCTCGGCAGTCTGCAAGCCATACGGAAAGGGTGAATCTTTATGAAAAAGGTATTCAGACTTGAAAATCTTGACTGTGCCAACTGCGCGCAGAAGATGGAGAACGGAATCAAAAAGCTTGAGGGGGTTCAGGACTGCACCGTCAGCTTTATGTCGCAGAAAATGACTCTGACTGCTGACGACGGCAGCTTTGACGAGATCGTAAAGAAAGCGGTAAAGCTTTGCAGGAAGATCGAGCCGGACTGCGTGATCGTCCTGAAATAATCGCTCGCTAAAAAAGAAGAAAGGGGGAAACGCTCATGAGGCGGACAGACGTCTGCCGGCTTGAGCGTAAGATATATGACCGGAAAGCAAAAGAAAACGCTAATAAGAATTATCGTCAGCGCGGTTCTGCTGGCGGCGGCAAGGCTCTTCCCTTTTGAGGGCTGGAAAAGCCTTGCGGTATATGCGGCGCCGTATGCGGTTATAGGCTGGGACGTTTTATGGAGAGCGGTAAGAAACATAATTCACGGACAGGTATTCGACGAAAATTTTCTGATGGCTCTTGCTACGGTAGGAGCGCTGGCTACCGGAGAGTACCCTGAGGCAGTCGCGGTAATGCTGTTTTACCAGATAGGCGAGCTGTTCCAGAGCTGCGCGGTAGGAAAGTCCAGAAAATCTATCGCAAGCCTTATGGATATACGCCCCGATTACGCCAACATTGAAAAGGACGGTCAGCTGGTTCAGACAGACCCGGAGGAGATCGCCGTCGGAGATATTATTATAGTCAAGCCGGGGGAAAAGATCCCTCTGGACGGTATCGTAACCGAGGGAAAGTCTACGGCGGACACTTCCGCGCTTACAGGGGAGAGCGTTCCCAAAACAATTTACGAGGGCAGCGACGTAATAAGCGGATGTATAAATCAAAGCGGACTTATAAAGGTTAGGGTAACTAAGCCGTTCGGCGAATCGACGGTAGCCAAAATCCTGGATCTTGTTGAAAACGCGTCGTCAAAAAAAGCGAGGGCAGAAAATTTTATTTCTAAATTTGCAAGGGTATATACTCCCGTAGTTGTAATAGCCGCGCTGCTGCTGGCGGCGGTTCCGCCGCTTATAACGGGAGGAAACTGGTCGGAATGGATACACAGGGCGCTTATTTTCCTGGTTATTTCCTGTCCCTGCGCGCTGGTTATTTCCGTACCGCTCAGCTTTTTCGGCGGAATAGGAGGAGCGAGCCGAAGCGGGATACTTGTAAAGGGAGGAAATTACCTCGAGGCGCTTGCCGCGGCGGAAATAGTTGTATTCGACAAAACCGGAACGCTAACAAAAGGCGTTTTCAACGTAACCGCGGTTCATTCGGATGATATATCCGAAAGCAGGCTTATAGAACTTGCCGCCTATGCTGAAAGCTATTCTGTCCACCCCATAGCAAAGTCGATAACCGAGGCTTACGGAAAGGATATAGACAGAGATAGGATAGCCTCGTCGCAGGAGCTTTCCGGAAAAGGAGTAAAGGCAGTAATAGACGGCGCGGAGGTCTGCGCCGGAAACGGAAAGCTTATGGATGAGATAGGAGTAAGCTGGCGTCCGTGTCATCATACCGGCACTACGGTTCATGTTGCCGTTGACGGAGAATATGCAGGTCATCTGGTTATATCCGACGAAATAAAGGAAACCTCGGCTCAGGCGGTAGCCGATCTGAAAGCAAAGGGAATATCCAAAACGGTCATGCTTACAGGAGATTCAAAGGAAACGGGAGAGGATACCGCCGGTAAGCTCGGGATTGATCAGGTCTGCACTCAGCTTCTGCCCGCCGGCAAGGTAGAGGAGGTTGAAAAGCTTTTGAAGGAGAAAAGCGCCAAGGGCAGGCTGGTTTTTGTGGGCGACGGAATAAACGACGCGCCGGTGCTTTCAAGAGCGGATATAGGGATCGCAATGGGGGCTATGGGCTCCGACGCGGCGATCGAAGCGGCAGACGTCGTTCTTATGGACGATGATCCCCGCAAGATAGCCAAGGCGATAGATATTTCAAGAAAAACGCTCAGAATAGTAAGGCAGAATATCGTTTTTGCCTTGGGAGTAAAGCTGGCGGTGCTTTTGCTCGGAGCGCTCGGAATGGCTAATATGTGGGAAGCAGTTTTCGCCGACGTCGGCGTTTCGGTAATCGCCATTATAAACGCCATGAGAGCAATGAAGCTTTCCAAGTAAAAAATTACGGCTGGCTGAAAAAATATACGCGGAATCGGGCGGACTGCAACAGACAGTCTGCCCGATTTTATTGACTTTTGAAAGCTGATGACCTATAATTGATAAGGAAATGACCTGCGCCGTTACGGTAAGGTAAACAGCTATGGAATTATTTTAGTCACACTTGTAATCAAGGAAAGGAGAAAAGCATGGAGTTCAGACCATATTCACGTGAGGTTTATTACTATGAAACGGACAGAATGAATATTGTGCATCACTCAAATTATATCCGCTGGCTTGAGGAAGCGAGGATCGATCTGCTGGGGCAGATGGGAATAAGCTTTCCCGAGATTGAAAAAAGGGGTCTTATGATTCCGGCGCTCTCGGCGGGCTGCGAATATAAATATCCACTCAGATTCGGGGACCGCTTTGAAATACGGTGCCGTATAGAAAGCTTCAACGGCTGTAGATTCAGCCTTTCATATGAGATTTTCAATGCGTCCGCCGGCAAGCCGTCTGCCGCCGCCGTTTCAGCGCATTGCTTTACCGACGGCGAGCTAAGGCCTGTAAGGCTAAAGAAAGGCTACCGGGATATTTACGAGATATTTGAAAAGGCGGCATACCGCGATAAAAACGGAAAATCCGGCGGCTGAAAGCGGTTTCAGGCGGCTTCTGCTCGGGGTATTCCGCTGGAAAATCCTTGTGAAACGCCGGATTTATTTGTAAACAAAATCAGACTTCCGCATAATTTTATTCGAAACTGCTTGACAATAAAAGGCGCTTATGCTACAATAAAGTCAAATATTAGACTGTCTGATTTTTGATGGAGGTGCTGCTTTGGAACGTGAAGATATAAGGGCGTATGTCAACCAATACTGCAAATTGCGGGATTTACAGTATGCCGCGTATGAAATGTGCGCAAGGAAGCACGGCTTGACTGCAAAGGAGCTGTTTGTACTGGACATAATTTGGTTTGCGCCGGAGGGCTGCTTACAGTCTGAGATTTGCGAACGGCTGTCCGCGACAAAACAGACAGTCAGCGCTATCATCAAAAAGTTTCTGAAACATGGTTATGTATCGCTGACCGAATCCGAAACAGACCGAAGGAATAAAATCGTCCGCTTTACGGAATCGGGAATTGAATATGCAAAAAATATTATACCGCCTGCCGCCAATGCGGAAATAGACGCTATGAGCGAATTGCCCGAGGAGGATATCGCCGAGCTGGTACGTCTTACAGAGCTTTTTTCTCAATGTATGAAAAAAAGGCTTGAAAGCATACGGGAGTGATCGTCAATACAGGCGGGCGAATACTCTGTAATATTACACAAAACGGCGGTTGAGCCGCTTTTCGGAGGGAAAATAGAAATGTACTCGTTTTTACTTGCGCTTATTTATATTGCGTTTATCAGTCTGGGGCTTCCTGACTCGCTTCTCGGCTCGGGGTGGCCCGTTATGCACGGTGACCTGAATGTTCCGATATCCTTTATGGGAATCGTATCTATGGTAATATCAGGGGGAACGATTGTATCAAGTCTTTTTTCTGACAAGCTGACCAGGAAGCTCGGCACTCGTATGGTAACCGTGATCAGCGTATTTCTTACGGCGGTTGCCTTGTTCGGCTTTTCCTGCGCGGATCAGTTCTGGCAGATAATGATATTTGCCGTTCCCTATGGTCTTGGCGCCGGAGCGATCGACGCCGCGCTGAATAACTATGTCGCTCTCCATTATACGTCAAGGCACATGAGCTGGCTGCACTGCTTCTGGGGTGTAGGAACGATAGTAAGTCCGTTTGTCATGAGCTATGCTTTAACTAATTCCTCCTGGAATAACGGATACCGTATCGTTGCGTTCATTCAGCTTGGCATAGGGCTGCTTCTTCTTGTCACTCTCCCTGTCTGGAAAGTCAACAAGCAGGATATTCAGGCTGACGCCGGAGGTATCGGATTGACCGGCGCGCTGAAGATCAGGGGAGTCCCGACTCTTTTGACCGGCTTTTTCGCATACTGCGCGGCGGAAGCAACCGCAATGTACTGGGCGAGCACCTATCTTGTTGAGGTCAAGGGCATAACAACAGAGCAGGCGGCGGGGTTTGCCTCATTGTTTTACATAGGGATAACCGCCGGCAGATTTCTCAGCGGCTTTATAATGAATAAGCTGGGCGACAGAAGGATGATTATTCTCGGTACCTGCGTTCTGTCCTGCGGGATTATTTCCCTGCTGCTTCCTGTAGCGAATCCGACTGTTTCGCTTGCCGGCTTTATAATTATCGGATTTGGCTGCGCGCCGATATATCCCTGCATTATTCATTCAACACCGAGTAATTTCGGGGCGGAAAATTCCGGAGCGATTATCGGTATCCAAATGGCGAGCGCTTATGTCGGCTCCACGTTTATCCCTCCGCTGTTCGGGCTTATCGGCAATTTGATCGGCTTTAAGATACTTCCTGTATATCTTGCGGTTTTTATTGTTTTAATGATAAGCATGACAGATCTGACATTTCGGATAACAGCCAAAAAAGACCGTAGGAAGGAGGCGGCTGAATGATTATCAATACAGGCGGAAGAACGGATACCGTACAGTATTATACCGAATGGCTGCTCAACAGATTTAAGGAGGGCTATGTTTTAACCCGCAATCCGCTTTTTCCGAACAAGGTAAATCGTTATGAGCTGGACCCCGGTAAGGTTGACTGCGTTGTGTTCTGTTCAAAAAATTACAAGCCGATTTTATCGGGGCTGCATGAAATCACAGACCGTTTCAATACATATTTTCATTACACCATCACCGCCTACGGCAAGGATATTGAGCCGGGCGTTCCGCCGATCGAGGAAAGTATGCATACGCTTGTCAGCCTGTCGGAGCAGGTCGGCAGAAAGAGGGTCGCATGGCGGTATGACCCTGTTTTGCTTACTGAAAAATATACGGTTGAAACGCATCTGCAAACCTTTGAGCATATGGCTGGCGTGCTTGCGCCGTATATCGACCGCTGTATTTTCAGCTTTGTAGAAATGTATAAAAAGCTGAAAACGAATATGCCGGAGCTTATCCCGCTGACCGAGCGGGACAAGGAAAAACTTGCCGAGGGACTTGGCGGGATTGCGGAAAAATACGGTATTGCTATACAGACCTGCGGCACAAACGGGGATTATACCCGTTACGGTATTAACAAGTCCGGCTGCATGACGCTTGACATTCTCGGAAAGGCAAACGGTATAGAATTCAAGAACCTGAAGCACAAGGGTACGCGGCAGGGCTGTCATTGTATTGAAAGCCGTGACATCGGAGCATACGATACCTGTATGAACGGCTGTAAATACTGCTACGCAAACAAAAGTTCGCGCAGGGCGTTTGAAAATTATAAGTATCATGATCCAGCCTCTCCCCTGCTGCTCGGCGGACTTGAACCCACCGATACGGTTATGCAGGGAGCGCAAAAATCATTCAGAAAAGGTCAGAGCTATGCCGGAATTAAAAATAGAACGAATCCAGGTTAAAAGTATTTTATCAAAATCAAACCTGCCTGTCTGCGAATATTCGGTTAATCCGTACGTCGGCTGCACTCACGCCTGCAAATACTGCTATGCTTCCTTTATGAAGCGATTTACAGGACACAGCGAGGAATGGGGAACGTTTCTTGACGTTAAGTATTGGAATGAGATAAAAAATCCGCGGAAGTATAACGGCAAGGAGCTGTTTATCGGCTCGGTCACAGATCCGTACAATCCGCAGGAAGAAGAATACGGACGGACGAGGGCTTTGCTTGAGCAGTTGAAGGGCAGCGGCGCGAAGCTCAGTATTGCCACAAAATCGGATCTGATACTGCGTGATCTGGAGCTGATCGGCTCATTTCCCGACGCCCGTGTGTCGTGGTCGGTCAATACGCTGGACGAGAGCTTCAAAGACGATATGGATAAGGCGGTATCCATAGAACGCAGACTTAACGCAATGAAAGAATTTCATAGGGCGGGCGTACGCACTACCTGTTTTATTTCTCCTATATTTCCCGTAATAACCGATGTGAAGGCTATCATTGAACGGGCAAAGGAGCACTGCAATCTGATTTGGCTGGAAAATCTGAATCTGAGGGGCGGCTATAAGGCGGTAATTATGGATTATATCGCCGACAAATATCCGCGGCTTTTACCTCTTTATCAGACTGTTTACAACCGGAATGACCGCGGCTACTGGCAAGCGCTCGACGGAGAGCTGAAGGAGTACGCCTCCCGAATCGGTCTTGACTATGTAACCAATGACGACAGTATGACAAGACCGTTTGACGCGCCGCCTGTTATCGTCAATTACTTCTATCATTCAGAAATTAAAAAATCAGCAGCAAGGGGCGGTGTGAAAAATGCCTGAATTACCGGAGGTTGAAACAGTAAGACGGGTGCTTGAGCCTCAGCTGAAAGGACTTGAGATCGTCAGCATAACGGCAGACAAGCCGGAGGTTATAGCTTATCCGACTGCCGAAGAATTCTGCAGACAGCTTACAGGACAGACTTTTTTGTCGATGTCGCGCAGAGGAAAGTTTTTGATCGTCAATATGAACAGCGGGGACAGAGCGATACTTCATCTCAGAATGACGGGCTGTCTGCTTGTTACGCCGCCTGATCTTTCTGCTGAAAAGCATACGCACGTTATCTTTCATTTGAGCAACGGCAATGAACTGCGCTTTTCCGACACACGCCGCTTCGGCCGCTTGTGGCTTGTCAAGAACGGTGAAACGGATATATACAGCGGAATTGATAAATTGGGCGCCGAGCCCTTTGACGCCCAATTAAATGCCGGATATCTGAAAGCGCGCTTCGGGAAGCGCAGACGAGCGATAAAGGAGTGTCTGCTCGACCAAAGCGTGATTGCGGGTATAGGAAATATCTATTCCGATGAGATTCTGTATTCGGCAGGGATTTGTCCGGCACGTCCGGCAAACAGCCTGAAAGAGGAGGAATGGGAACGGCTTGCCGCCGCTATCCCCCGTCGGCTTGAATATTTTATTGAAAAGAACAGTATAACAGCAGAGAAATACCTTGAGGGCAAGGGAAAGGATTATCGCAATACCCCTTTTCTGCAGGTATACGGTCACGCTGACGGGTCTTGTCCGAGCTGCGGCGGAACGCTTGTCCGCGCTGTGATCGGCGGCAGGAGCAGCGTATACTGTCCGAATTGTCAGAGGTGACGGACTTCGCCGCCAAAACATCAGAAACATAATATATGTAATATTATAATGAATAAGATAAATTGGGCATAGTATTGATATATTGAGACATAATAATACAAATTATAAAAAAGTTAAATTGTTTTATTTCAGATATAACTTTAGAGCAAATTAATTTTTTATTGGTTTATTTTTTTGTTCATATATGTACACTGAATCCGATTTAATAATCAAGTACGATGTATGATGAGCATAATAAAATTTATTTTATGACTTATTAATAATTTTAATTTCTATATTAGTTGAAAAAATATGAAAAAAATTATTATATTTTTATCGACTGTTGTTTCGTTTTCTTATTTTTCATTTTCCAAAAATACTGAACACGCATTATCTCCAAATCGGTATTGGAAAATGTGAAAAGCGAGTACGGAACGGATAAAGGTAAGGTAGAGATAGATGTCCTGTTGGTTCTAAATGGAAAGTTCAATTCTTAGTTTAAGAGATCGTAAAGTCGATTTATACAACAAATGCTATTGAGTTTTTATTATCAGATGGTGACCACAGCAAAATGTGTATTTAGAATTGCTGACAGTCTGTTCAAAATGCTGTAACTAGTGATGAGACATATCACCAAAAGTGGGGCGTATGTCATCAGGGCAGTAGTCAAATCTATGCTTATCTTATTATTTTGTGCAATTACAGAACTGGAATAACGTTTTTTGTTTTGACAACAGAACTTATTTTCATTAATTGTAGATAAGAGCGCCGGGAGTACCGACGGTCTGGTTATAGGTTTTTCTATTTTATTTTTGTACGCTATTTGGTGATTACACAGATTTTGAAAATGAATTATAAACACGATTTTTATGTTTACTGGAGGAATTGCGTACTATTTAATAAGAAAGTGTACAGTTATTTAAATTTTATAGTATTGCGCCTGTGCATTAAACATTTTATAGTATATGCTATCAGATCTTTTTATAAGTTCTTCGTGCGTTCCGATTTCTTTTATGGTTTTTTCAGAAAAAACAAAAATTTTATCACAAAATTGACAACTTGAAAGCCTATGTGATATATATAATGTTGTTTTGTTTTGAGTCAATTTATTAAAATGTGCATAAACTTCATTTTCGGCAACTGGGTCAAGGGCTGCAGTTGGCTCATCTAATATTACCATTGGTGAATTTTTATGTAAAGCTCTTGCTATTGCAATTTTTTGTTGTTCGCCACCAGATGGTTCTATTCCATTTTCATCAAATTGTTTGTAAATAGTTGTATTTTCACCAAATAAAAGAGCATCAATCTTTTGGCGTAAGCCAACTTTGTTAATTACTTCGGTTATATCGTCGTAATTGTTTTGAGCAATGTTTTCTTTTATTGAAAAAGCAAAAAGTTTAAAATCCTGAAAAACGACAGAGAATAAACTAATATATTCTTGATAATCGTATTCATTTATATTAACTCCATCAAGTAAAATATCTCCGCTGCTTGGTTTATATAAACCGCATAGTAATTTAATAAATGTAGTTTTACCGGCTCCATTTAACCCTACGATTGATATTTTGTCTCTAGCGTAAATTTTGATTGATATATTTTTTAATACATATAACTCAGTGTTAGGATATTTGAAACTTACATTTTTAAATTCAATTTCATGATTTGGTATATTTTTTATTTTTCTTGATCCATTATGATTTACAGATGGTATACTCATATAGTTAATAAACTCCGAAATATATCCTGTTTTTTTTATTATTTCTTGCAAATCCATTATTATTAATTGACTTGACGAAAATAATGTGGATCCAGCATTTATTGCTTTAATAAAAAGTCCTATAGTAAGTTGTTCAGTTATTACAAGCCAGCCTAAATATAAATAAATAATACTATTTTTTAAAGAATTTGAGATTGTTGTTTTTATATTATATTTTAAAAAAATTGAACTTTGCTTTTCGATTATTGAAAAGCGTTCATTTATAATTTTAGATCCTTTTTCCAACATCATTTCTTCGGCACTATACAAACGTATGTCTTTCCCATTTTCAAAGCATATCATTTGATATAAAAAATATGTAAAAATGCGAGCGGTTTTTGACATATCTTCATATGCGGATGCTTCTGTAATGTTAATTTTATAATTATAATAGCTGGTTATTATTAAAAGCATACTTATAATTAACAATATTAACGGAGCTTTTGATGCAATAACTGATATGGCAATAAAAGTTTTTGTTATATTGGATATAATGTTAAAAAAATGCTGACTTATACCATGCATACCTCCGGAATACTCGAAAATTCCTTGTTTAGCCTTTTCTATTTGATCTAATATCATTTTATTTTCAGTATCTTGATAATCAATTTCCATTGATTTTTTACTTATCATTTCTAAAAATTTATTGTCAAAATAAGTATTATATTTTTCTAATTGTAAAGTCAATATATTACTGATTAAATAAGATAATCCTTCGATTGCTGTAAATATTATTGCTTTTACAAAAATAATTTTTATTGAAACATCTTTTATTAAATCATCAATAATCAGAGGTAGGAAATTTAATGATATAAACAGTAAAAATATATCAAATATTATTTTTAATAACCATAAATAAAAATAGGATCTACGATTATTCCATATAATAAAAAATATATATTTTAAAGTATGCATTACTTGAAATATTTTTGTTTTATTCATTTGTTAATGTCTCCTCTGCATAAGAATTATTGTCATTATTATAGTATTGAGCTTGAAGCATAAACATATTATAATATTGTCCTTTTAAGCTCATAAGTTCTTGATGAGAACCATATTCTGTAATCATACCATCATTAAATAAAGCAATTTTATTGCAAAACTGTATTGAAGATAGCCGGTGAGAAATATATATAACACTTTTATTTTCTGTTAAACTATTAAAATTAGTATACAGTTTATGTTCGGCAATAGGATCAAGGGCAGATGTAGGTTCATCAAGGATAATAATTGGTGAATCTTTATATAATGCACGAGCAAGTGCAACCTTTTGACATTCGCCACCAGATAATATTACACCATCTTTGTGTACTACGTTAAGCATTTCTGAAGTAATTCCTTTTTCTAAGCTGTCAACTTTTTCCTTTAAGCCGGATTTCACTATCTTATCGTATGCTTTTTGCGAGTCTGTATTTTCTGGCGTGGACATAGATATATTTTCTGACAATGGGAAAGCGAATATCTCTATGTTTTGAAAAACAGGAGAAAATAGCTTATAATATTCTTTGCGTTTATATTTTTTTATATTTATACCATTTATGAGTATTTCCCCTTTAGTAACATCATAAAGTCGTACAAGAAGTTTAACAAATGTTGTTTTTCCAGCACCGTTAAGTCCTACAATGGCAAGTTTTTCTTTTGAATTTATTGTAATATTAATATTCTTTAATGTAAATACTTTTTGTCCGGTATATTTAAAGCTAACATTTTTAAATTCAATAATATATTCATCAGAATTAGGAATTGGTAAGCAACTATCCTCATTATCATCATCGTTTATTTCAATATATGAACGAAAGTCATTCATTTCCATTGAACGTTGCTTAAATGCTCCAATATTATTAAATATTTGCTTTACAGATGATGAAAAGACGCCAATTGTACCTATATAAAGCGTAAAATTGCTAATTGACAGATCATTGTATATTACACAATAAATTAGATAACTATAAACAATTATATTTTGAATTATTGACATTATAGAAACAAAAATAGAATTAGAAATCCAAATATTTTTGCTATTACATACCTTCTTATATTTAAATTTGAGAATAGAACGATATTTATCCAATAGCCAATTCTTCATATTAAACAGACGTATATCCTTGGCATAAGAAAAATCCTGTGTTATATGCATTAAATAATTCTCTTTTCGCCATACGGTCGCAAGTTTATCCCATGTTTCAATTTTATCCTTCTTAGCGGCATATATATAATATAAATACTGCAGAAAAGAGATGAAAATTATTCCAACTATAATCCATAAATTAAAATAAGCCATTACAGAAGCGGTTATAATTAATAAAATAATATTTGTGAGAAAGAAAAAAGTTGCACTCATCATTCCGATTATGCCTGTATTATTGCTTATAGTCGCTTGTTCGGCTTTTTCCATTTTGTCAAGCATTTCTGGATTTTCAAGCATTTCGTAATTAATATTTAAGGACTTTTTTATTTCTTCTTGGAGCATTTTTTGACGAACATAGGAAAAACCTAAATTCATTTTGGTTGATCCAATAACATTGAAGATAGATAAAGTAAGTTCTAAAACGAAAATAATTGTTAACAAAACAAGTAATGAGTTAATATTCTTTGATTCAGTTGAAGATTGATATGTTATAATATCTATAATCAGCTTACTAAAAAAACTCCACATATACGTTGCCGAAGCTGTTGTAATAGAGCAAATAATAACAATATAAAATACGGATTTTTTATACTGTCTGATTTTGCTTAAAGTATAAATAATATTATTAACTATTCCATGCGCTTTGGAACAGTTTAAATTAGTTTTTTTCTTAAATAACATCTTATCATTCCTTATTTTTAGATTGTAAATGCTTCTCTACAATAAAAACAATTGAGTCAATATTCAAAAAGTAATCTATACGAAAGTATTCATCTTCAATTGTTATTAAAAATTCTTGCTCTAATGAAACAATTAATCTTATAAAATTTATGGAGTCTAAGTTAACTATATTTCCATTATTAGATGTTGCAATTCCTATTTGCGAAAGCAATTCAACAATTTTTTCTTTCATAATTAATCCTCCGTTGCAGCAAGACTATCTAAAATTGTTTGAGTTAAGAACATCAAATCGTGTTCATTACCTAAAATGTAAATTGATTGATCAAAGTTTTGTTTTAATTTGTTAATATAGTTTTTTAGAGTTATTTCAGATGAGGGCCTTGTAATTAAATTGCAAAAATCGGTTAATGATTTTTCCATAGGGAAAACTACAATTGCGACAACTCGACTGTTAAAGCTTTCGGCATAAAGACATGTCCTTTTTATATAGTCAATATCATCATTTAAATTTACTAAGAGTATGGTGATGTCAGGCAACACAGACATAAAGAAATTATTGCTTTCTAAAGATAAATTTGAAGTTAAGTAATAATCATAAGGGATAAGAGATGATTGTCCCCCTACTATTATTAAATCTGCATTAGAACTTTCGATATTATGAATAGCTTGGTTTATTGCTTGAATAAATTCATAGTTATAAATATCAACAGAGGAATTATATCCATATGCAAATTGATAATCAAATCCAAATAAACAGGAAGTAGGTTCAGAGCCTATTTGGCCAACTTTGTAACCAATTTCAATAAACTTTTTTCTTAGTTGAAGTTGCAAAGTAAATTTTCCTTGTTTTGATGAGGTGCCAAATACACCAACAATTGGTTTATTGCTAACAAATAGTTTTCCTCTATTTTCTATAGGAACTGCTTCCTTACCTACAGTTGGAAAAAATACTTGGTAATTATTATAAATAAGATTGCCGAAGTCATCATAAAAAGTACGGTGTGGTCTGTCGAAGCAATAAATTTTCTTGTTATGTTCTAATGCTTTATTTATATACTCTTTTAATAAATCCTTTTTCAGTAATTTGCTTATAATGTTAACATGACCTAAAATTAGCATATCGAAATCTTCTTCCCAATTTATATTTTCGATATTTTCTACATATTTAGTACCCTCATAACTAAAATTATCAATTAGGTCAGCTAAAGGTTTACCTACATTTCCACAATATTTACTATCATAAAAATGCGAAATTTCAAATTTTAACATTTCCGAAAAACGTAAAACAGAGTGCATCTCTTTATTCATTGGAAATGTAACTGCTTTTTTCACACCATCTAAAAAATTTTTTTTATTGAAATAGCCAGATCTTTTTTCATCTACTAATTGACTTTTACTAGCGAGAATATCAAAAAGGTCTTTTTTATTTTTTATTGAATAAGGCAAATTGCAGATGTTATTATAAATTAATGCGGAAACATAAGCGGCAGCATAACTGGTACCTGAAACAATCATCTGTTTATTATCAATCCATTGTACTCTATAAAAATTCTTAGGCATAGTAATGTCTATAATATTGCTATTAGAAATAATTAAATTAGATATATTTTCATTAATATCTACGCCTATAACCTGAGTCATACAAGCTGGATACGACATAAAACCTTCATTATTAAAAGGACTTATAATTAATGTACCGTTTTTAGTTATTTCAGTTATTATATTGTTCAATTTGTCAAGATTATCAGCGCATTTCAAGCCTGAACTTATGTTTATAATTTTACATTCAATATAATTATAAACAAATTCTAAAGCGTCAATATAATAGTTAAAATCAGTATCTAAGCTATTAAATGCCTTAATGATAAATATTTTGCTTTTAGGTGCATTTTGTTTTATTATATCATATATTGCTGTTCCATGACCAAATGTATCGGAGACATCGTTTCCTTTATTCAAACAATTGTATCTTCCCTCAATATTTTCAATACATTTGGGAGCTATTCCTGTATCTATAATAACAATATCTGACTTTATTTTTGACATTATGATTCCTCCTATCTTTTATAATTACTTTTATTATACATCAGTTTTTTGATAAAGTCAACAATTTTAGACATTTATCGCAAAAAACTATTGACTTTATTATTTTTTGTAGTATAATATAAATATAGGTTAATCTATTTAATCACATGAAATTTTACAAAAAAATCTATAGAGAAACATGATTTATAGATAAATTTAATTATTGTTAGTGAAAACATTGAAAGAGCTTTAGCCATGGGTTTAAAATGCGTGTTGATATACTCAGAAACAATGTATCGACATAGCAGATCAATTTGAAAAAATGTTGAAAAAATGAACGCTGTAGTGAGAGCATGGATGACATATACATAAGACTTTTGTTCTAAGGATAATTATGTGATTTCAGTCATTGCTTTTATTATAGTCTATACATGAGTATGAGTAAACCATACAGATTAGCTATGGTTTATTCTACTATAAATAATTATTGTCACAGGAGGTGAAAATAAATGAATAAAGTTAAACTTGTGAAAATCCGTAAGTCAGCAAGTGAAAAGCCTACACTTTATAGTACAGAGAGTAATAAGCAGCAGCAGCCTTCTAAATTTAATACTTTTAGCAATGGTTGGTATGTACCATCAAACGATGTGGCCAGATTTGCTCGCGGCTCAGGAACAGCTTTCTAAAAAGTTGGTAGCAAATAACGGTCATGACTATGTGTCATGACCGTTATTTAATATTATTACAAAAAGGTGGTGTATTAAAAATGGGAAGTGAAAAATTGCCTATAAATACAAGTCCGTTTATAAGGACATATCCAGAATATTTGTTTATTGATACGATAATAAATAACGAATTTACAAATAGTGACTGTATTGCTAGTATATATATTAAAGATTATGATAAAAGTAAATGGGATTTCTATATTCGAAAGTCAGGTCTTTGTGTCGAAAATAATACTGTTAAGTTTTATAGAAGAAGTTTTAACATTTCCTCCGCAAGAGCTTTTTTTAGAAAAGTTAATAATGTAAATGATACAGCGGTGTTTCATATAGAACATCAGCAGTATACTAATCGCTGGGATTGCTTATTATTTTTTGTCGATCAAAATAATTCCAAAGATAAATTAAATTATTATCCTTCTATGAGTTTTGTATTTGGAAGATATTGCAGCGGAGAAATGTTCGCTATAACAAATGGGGAATATCATAAGATTGATGGTAATGATAGTTATAAATTAATAACGTGGATAAAACTTTGCATTAGTGAAGATGATATAGCAGTTTATGGTTCATTTGATGGGATATTATGGAGACTAATTTGTAAATGTGGTAATTTGGGGATATATCCTAGAAACAATACGAAAATTGGCTGTGTTTCTTGTTTGCTTAATAATCAATATTATAAATGGTTATGCAATAATTTTATTCAAATTAAATTTAATCCAAATGATGAGTGTAGTATGGATTACACAGATTTTATTAGAAAGGATTATAAAAATTATTATATAAATCCTTTTCTTAAATGTTCTTATGATAATTATAATACATTGAAAAAGTGGTATAATGGATTGTGGAATTATATAGTAGCAGGAATACAGCAAAAACGATATATGGAAATTAAATTGAATGAATACTATATCCCAGGATTACAAGCATATCAGAAAATTAATTACTTTCACGAAAGTTTAATTTACGGATATAATGATGAACATAACAGCGTGTATATTTTATCTATTTATCAAGGTAAACCAAAGGCTTTAGAAGTATCGTATGAATATATACAAAAGGCATGGCTAAAGTCTTCAATAGTTACTTTTGAGTTTTGTCCCAACATGGATAATTATAACTTGGATATTATACATATTTATGATAGAATTTGTGATTATTTAAGCAGCCGTAATAGTTCTGAAGATCATCAATATATTTCAGAAATAAATAACGGAGTTTTTGGTTTGAATATTTATAAAGCAATTCAAAGTTGCAGTAAAATGAAATCAGTATTTTTAAGCGACGTTAGAGCGGCATTTTTAATAAAAGAACATAAGTTGTGCATGATTACTAGATTTCGCTATTTAAAAGAGTTAGGTTTTATTCCTCAAAAGGAATGGAAGCTTATTAGAAGCTATTTAAGTAAGATAGTTGATATATCAGAACGCATTTTACTGTTAGTTATGAAAAACAGTACAGTAGAAAGTCTTGATGTTCAGAGCCGTATATGGTCAGCTTTAAATAATTTATATTTATATGAAAAAAGTTGCTATAGTTTGTTTAAAGCAATTTTTGAGGTTATTTAATAAACGTTTTTGGCTATGATTGTATTAAGCGTTAAGAAACGTTTTACCAAAATTACAGACATAAAACAGTATGAATACATGACTTCTGTCATTCTCATGCTTAATTGTTTGCAAACAAAGTTATTATATAAGGAATGGTTTGTTGGTTAGCATATACGAAGTGGAATTGCAAGTATCATGTGGTATTTGCAACACTTATATGAATCACACAAAGGCAATTGAGATGTGATAGCACAGTTTTCTTTTGCACTAGATATGTATCCGATTACCCGAAAGAACTCGTTATAGTCCTCTTTAGTGCAACTTTTAATAAAGATACGGCAGTAACACTCATCGTTTTTGTCGACGATATAGATACGCTCCACAAAGGATTGTATCAGCGTTACCAGCGCATCCGGCTGTGCGTCCTTTGCGTATTTACCGAAGGACAACAGCCTTTCTTTTGTTTCTTCAATATTTCGGACAGTATACATCTGATTACGCTTGCTGTCCTCTAACTTTTCAGGCAGAGAACACTAACCTCACGCAACTTGTCAACAGGTCTTTTACATTTTCCTGAATAAAGCGTATCAGGTTGTCGCTTGCATTACGCATATTTTTTACCTGATTGGAAAATGCCGTTTTATGCTGCGCTTTCTTTTTTCAATTATGTTAATTTCTGATTATTTTAAAAATTACTAGAAATATCTGAAGTTTTGTAAAGTATTAACTGACTTTATCAGAATGATTAGATGATTGCTTTACTACAAATTTATCAAGCAGTACGCCGTCAACAGCTTGGAAAGTACCTTTGTTTTCGCGGTAGTTGGCGCAGACACACTTAAATTCTGGCTTGTCATTTGTCCAGCGGTTAGATTCGGAAACTACTCTGAGCCGCTTACCGCAGAAAAGACAGTAAATAAGTCCTGAGAGCAAAGCATTGGTCTTGTGATGCGGTCTGTTGTACTTCCTGGCTATATCATCTAATATGTTTTGTTTATCTGTCCATATGTTGACTCGGAATAAAGCCCTCGTGTCTGCCGACAAAAAATCCATTCAGAAACAGGTTTTGCGGACATAATCTGCACAAATTCCAGTGAAATAGAGGTACTATCTACATTTTCAAATCTCTCTTGGTCTGTCTTGTTGTACGCAGATAAACTGTGCTGAACGCCAAAAGCGGAAAGCTTCTCGCATAACCTTTGCCGTTTTCGTAAAAATAGTTATACACATTTTAATCAGCAACACAGTAGATGGGTTTTTGGGGAAAAGCTTTGTGGCTGAAGCATTGACTTTAGAGCCTGCTTTGGTTCGGTAGCCGAGTTTGTTCAATAAGGTCGGGCTGAAAACCCGTTAAATTTATCCTTTGAGCCTTTATCAAGTGCAGGATTTTCATCTTCGGGCATTTTCTCTCCGCCGAGCTTTCCTTCGTGATATGCAGTGATGAGAGCATATACCTTGTCAATGATATTACTTTCAACCATTATAGTTTCTCCAAAACTTCAATCATTTCTCTCCAATCGTGAATATGCAGATATTCAAAATCTATATTCATTTCCGCATTGTCACGAACAGAAGGGTTTTCTTCAGCAGTAGAACCTTCATACAGAACAGGGAACATTCCTACACTATATGCGCCATCTACATCGGCATACACGCTGTCACCGCAAAACCATACCTTGTTTGCTGAAAGTCCTGCTTTTTTGAGTGCAATCTCAAACAAAATCGAATTGGGCTTACGGATAAAATAATCACTTGAAGTCATAACAAATTCAAATTTATTGTTCGGCAGCAACCGGTTTAACCGCTTTGTGAGGGCTTCGCCCGACCATGAAAGATTGCTGATAACTGCCGTCTTGATATCTTTTTCATTAAGATAATCAATCATTCTGTCAGCATCGGGCATAATTGCGCCTACTGACGCGCTGTCCCAGAACACAGTTTCCATTTCTGACGGAGAAAGAGAAAACTCTATACCGAGATAGTCATAAAGCGTTTTATTTGCAGCCTGCCCACTGATTTCATATCCGTACTCACGCACTTTAGCGACATGCTTGCCATAAATAAGCTCTGCGGCTTTTCTAATATCCTCAACAGTGCAATTATGGGAATTTTTTGTAGCATATTTTAAAAGCTCTGCGTTACCACGGTCAGAGTTCCAATCAGGCTCGTATAAAAGCGTATGCCCGTAGTCAAAAATTATCATTTCGGGTTTTGTCATAATAGTACCTCTAAAATATCCCGCAATCCTTCCACAGCATAATCCGCCTGCTGAAATTCATTTACCGGCTGCTGATATGCGTTGAAGCCTTGTTTTACCCATATGGTTTTCATTCCAAGCCTTTTTGCAGGCTCGATGTCATTGTCAAGCCTGTCGCCTATCATAAAAGAATTTTCGGGCGGACACTCCGCGCGGCTTAACGCTCTGAGAAAAATCTCCTTGTCGGGCTTTGCGACGCCTTCCTCGGCAGACGCTGCAACAAGTCGTATGTATTTCATAAGCCCCCAGCTTTCAAGACGGGACTGAGTACCTAAAGATTGATTTGCAATTATACCTATATTGTATCCTTGTTCCGATAATGTTTTAAGGACGTTTTCGGCTTCGGGATAAGGCTTCATATCCTCCGTATGCCAAGAAGTTTTAGTCAGTCCGAAAAATTTGATTGCTTCGACGTCACTTTTGAGATTCTGTTTTGCAAAGAATATGCGTTTCTCGTTGAACTGCTCAAAGGTAATGTCTGTTCCCTCAATAGCGTCACGAATACGGTGGTTGTAGCATTCGGTTTCGTCAATCAGCGTTGAACCTATATCAAAGAAAAGCCATATAGATTTGCTCATTACAAAGCCTCCTCAAAAAAGTTATAATCTGTGCAATGGTGTTCCGCGCCTGATTTTAAGCGGGCCAAATCAGACTTTGCTTCGATTTAAATGCAACAATTCAAGTATAGCATAAAAGCCCCTATTTATCAAGGACAATAGCAAAAAGCCGTGGCTAACTATCGTTCGCTTGTCAATGATACGTTACGCTTTCCTCAAAGAATATGATGGAATGAATATTTGCGGGCAAGCCGCGCTGTCAGCCCCGTTCCGTTGTATGCCCGGAGCTCTCTCATTGGAAACGGGAAAGCTTTAACCAGCTTCTTAAGAAAATCTGCCGAGCTTTATGTTTTTTTAATTATTTCACTACCCGTTGACGAAACCGTGCTTACCGTGCTATACTGTTCATTAAAGAAAAACGTCTCTTCACAAAAATTGTAAAGATATTATTTTAAACGCGAAAGGCAGGTTTATTTTATGAAAATTCAGACGCAGACAGATATAAAGGCATATAAATCCGAAGGCTTTATTGGAAAATATCAGCGGCTTATAAAAGATACCGTTATACCCTATCAGTACGACGTTCTTTGGGATAAGGCTGATAACACCGAAAAAAGTCATGTTGTGCAGAATTTTATAAACGCGGGAAAAGCTCTGCGCGGAGAGAACACCGGCGACGGCTTTTACGGAATGGTATTTCAGGACAGCGACGCTGCAAAATGGCTTGAAGCGGCGGCTTATTCCATAAGCCTCTTTCCCTCTGAAAAGCTTGAACATGACGCGGACGAGCTTATCGACATCATTGCGCAGGCTCAGGACGAGGACGGCTATCTTAACACATATTTTACTATAAAAGATAAAGAAAAACGCTGGACAAACCTGCTTGAAGCTCACGAGCTTTATTGCGCGGGACATATGATGGAGGCAGCCTGCGCTTATTATGAAGCGACAGGCAAAGACAAGCTTTTAAAAGTAATGCTGAAAAACACAGAGCATATTTACAAGCGGTTTATAACCGACAAATGCGGCGGGTTTCCCGGACACCCGGAAATCGAGCTTGCCCTCATGAAAATGTACCGTCTTACAAAAGATAAGCGTTGTCTGGAGCTTGCGGAATATTTTATCAACACCCGTGGAACTGACACTTATTTTTACGCAAATGAGGCAAAAAAACGCGACTGGAGCGTTTGGAACAGCGATCCGGCCGATAATGCTTACAGGCAAAGCGAAAAACCAGTGAGAGAGCTTTCTGAAGCAAACGGTCACGCCGTACGGGCGGTTTATCTTTACACGGGTATGGCTGATCTTGCTTCAGAAAAGGACGATAGGGAGCTTTTTTCCGCCTGCCGCAGACTGTGGGAAAATATTACTCAAAAACGTATGTATATAACGGGCGGTATCGGCTCAACTTTTATCGGCGAAGCGTTCAGCGTGGATTATGACCTGCCGCCCGACACAGCCTACTGCGAAACCTGCGCATCGATTGGACTTATGTTTTTTGCTTCAAAAATGCTTGAAAACGAGATAAACGGCGAATATGCCGACATTATGGAAAAAGCGTTTTATAACACAGTGCTGGCCGGTATGCAGCTTGACGGAAAGCGTTTTTTCTATGTGAATCCTTTGGAGTGTGTGCCGGGTATATCGGGAGTATCGCCTACCCACAAGCATGACCTTCCCTCTCGTCCCGGTTGGTATGCGTGCGCCTGCTGTCCGCCGAACGCCGCAAGGCTTATCACCTCTTTTGGAAAATACGCCTATGGAGAAAATGCCGATACTTGCTTCTGTCACCTTTACGCGGCGGGAGAAGTGGATTTTTCAAACGGTATGAAGCTTCACTGTTCAACAGGATATCCCTATGAATTTACAGTGAAGTATAAAATTTTAAGCGGCAGCGGCAGGCTTGCTGTAAGAATCCCCGCGTGGAGCAGTAAATTTTCTATAAGCAAAAACGACGCAGAGCTTTGTAAAACTCCTGATAAAGGATATATCTATATAAATGTCAGCAAAGGGGATATAATTACTCTTGCTCTTGATTCTTCCGTTCATTATATATACCCATCTGCAAAAATCCCTGCGGTAACAGGCATGGCAGCTATTCGCAGAGGTCCTCTGATTTACTGCTTTGAAGGCTGTGACAATAACGGAGATGTACTCAGTCTTTCGCTTGCGGCAAACGGAAGAACAGAGATATCAAAATATGACGGCGATCTTCTTGGCGGTACTGTTTCAATTTCAGCGGAAGCTGTAAGAAGCGAATATTCCGAATATTTGTACTCCGAAGAACCGCCCCGTGAAGCTTTCTGCACCGCAAAGGCAATTCCCTACTATACATGGGGCAACAGAGGTGAAAATCAGATGAGGGTTTTTATGAATCTTAAATAATATGCTTTAATTATAAAAACAGCAGAACGAAAATGTATTTTATCTGGTGAAAGCAGCGGAACAGATTTTGTGAATTATTGCTGCAAGATAATGATTCTTAAAGGCGATTATAGTATAATTATTTTTGCAGAAGTGAGTAGAAAAACGGCTCTGCAAAAATAGTATTTGAAGCAAATATAGGATGAAAAAGTCTAAAACCATTACTTCTGTAATTATTATGGCTTTGTGTTCAGGATGCGGTTTTAAAGTACGGTTATACCGATCAGTCTCATCTTCTCAGGGATTTCAGGCGGTTTTCCGCCATGACTCCCTCTCAGCTGAAAAAATATGCGGCTCAAAGAGTATGATGTCGCATTTTTACAATACGTCCGCTTTTATTTGCGGTATAATTGAAGCGGACGCAAAGGAAGCCGGAGGAGGGGGCGGATATAATGATAAATAATTTTTCGGATTTCTGCACGGAGCTTTTAAAATGCGGCTTTACAATGGGCGGCGGCAGTTCAAAGAGTATATTTGCGCTTATACCCTACTCATGGGAGGAACAGGAGAATATTGATTCCCCCGTAAAATGGCATACCGGCGACCCCGAGACCGACCCCTGGGAGTGGCGGATGAGGGCGCTTGACGAGCGCGGCGATATAGCCTATTCAAAGCTGTTTTTCAATTCCAGCGGCTATATAACAAAGGAATGGTATCCGTATTTCTACGCTGTCCGCAGAGGGAAAAAAACTTTGGACGGCGAGTATGCCGACGGAAAGATCAGCGCCTTTGAAAAGCGTATTTACAGCGTGATAAAGGAAATGGGATACGCTCCGGTTCATGAGATAAAGCGGCTGGGCGGTTTTTCAAAGGAGGACAAAAGCCGTTTTGACCGGGCGCTCACGTCGTTGCAGATGAAAATGTACATAACGATGTGCGGCAATGCACGGAAGCTGAACAAGGCAGGAGAAGCCTACGGCTGGAGCAGCACCGCCTTCTGCACCGTTGAAAGCTTCTGGGGACGGGAATTTACCGAAGCCGCCTCGGATATTGAGCCGGAATCAGCCGAGAGCAGAATAAGGGAGCGTATCCTTCAGCTCAACCCCTTTGCGACTGAAAAGAACATGATAAAATTCATCAGAGGCTAAGCTTGCAAAGAGAAAGGGAGGATTTAATAATGAAAAAGAAATACGCAGACGTATTTGAAAACGCAAGAAAATTCATTTATCGGAACGCCAGACCGATCGAGCTGGCTTGCTGGAGGTATCACTTTGAAAACGGTCCGCGGGAGGAGGTTCTTACGGCGCTTTCATATTATCAGAATGACGACGGCGGCTTCGGACACGGACTTGAAGCGGACTGCTGGAATCCGTATTCATCTCCGATACAGACCTGGCAGGCGACGGAGATCCTTCGCGGTATCGGCTTTACCGACGGCGGTCATGCTGTGATTCAGGGTATTCTTCGCTATCTTGACAGCGGCTCGGATTTTTCACAGGAGCATAATCAGTGGCGCAATGTTATTCTCACAAACAACGATTATCCTCACGCCTGCTGGTGGGAATACGGAAATAACGGCGGAGAATTTAAGTATAATCCCACTGCCTGCTTAGCCGGATTTATTATCAGGTTTGCAGACAAAAACAGCGGATTGTATAAAAAGGCGTGTGAAATTGCCGGACAGGCCTGCGACTGGCTGCTGTCGAATCTGCCGATGGACGATTCCCATGTTATTTCCTGCTTTATCAGGCTTTACGAATACTGCTCGGAGGCAGGAAAGACCGACCTTTTCGCTATGGAAAAACTTATAGGCATACTTAAAGAGCAGGTATCGCTTAATATCTGTAAGGACACTGAAAAGTGGGGCAAGGAATACGTTACTCTTCCATCAGCGTTCATAAGCTCGTCCGACAGTATCTTTTTTGAGGACAGCAGGGAAGCCGCGGAGGCTGAGTGCGGATTTATAATAAACAGTCAGCTTTCCGACGGTTCATACAGCGTACCGTGGCAGTGGTGGACGGAATACAGGGAATATGAAACGGCGGCAAACTGGTGGAAGTCGGTAACGATAATCAATAATATGCTTTTCCTGACTCGGACGGCGTCCCTAGCGCGGTCTGCTCAAACCGCGGATCGTTTCGGACAGCGTATATCCGGAGACGCAGGCGGAAAATAGACAATAAAAGGCGCGGAAGGCTGAGAGTGCGCTTTCCGCGCTTTTTATATCAGAAGAGCTGGGGAGAAGCAGGACGGTAAATTGTGTATATTTTACAAATATAATTTTTAGATTTGGTAAGCTTTACCGAATTATATATATTTGGTCGAAAAACGTTGACTTTGGAAAATATATCAGTATAATATAAATGTAGGATTAGTTAAAAATAGAGTAATGTATTTTAAAATCAGTAATTCTACCGCGAGGTTTTCTGATGGAGTGTGACATAAATGATAACTGCCAAAAAACTGCCTAAAACAGCAGTCATAATTATCCTTGCTGTCCTTGCGCTGCTGCAATTGCTGTATATCATTCTTTCCGCGCGTCCGAAGGAAAGAACGGATTTTGATATATATCTTGAAACTCAGAGCCTGCCGCTTTACAGTATCGGTCTTGAGCAGTTTTCCTTTTCTGTTCCCCGGCAGTGGGCGGATTCGTGGACGGACAGCAGCAGTCTTGCAGAGGATATGAAGAACTATTACCTTAATAACGACGGAAGCTCTGAATACAGCTATGAGGATAAAATAATATGCGTAAGGAACGACAACAGTATTCAGATCTTAAAAAGGGGAGAGTTTTATGTAAATTTAGCGGTTGCGGACTGTCCCTATCAAGGTATAAGCTATTCTAAAATTTTTTCCTCGGAGTATCTCGCTTCTCTGGGACTTGATACGGAAGGTATTCTGGTGCGCGAATTTCGGGGAGGAGATCAGCCTGGAAATAATATACCCGACTACTCGGTTTATTCAATTGCGAACTATAATCTTCACTCTTTTGTTGAAAACGGCTTTATGGTAGTTTTAAAATCGCAGGACAAATCAAGGCTTGCGCTTTTAACGGTCAGTATGTCCGACGGATTTGCTGAAAAATATCCCGGACTGGATCGTATTATAACCGAAAGCCTGAAAGAAGTCTGACCGTAAGGAGGGATCCGATATGCGTAAAGCGGGTGTGAAAAATATATTGCTTTTCGCGCTGATTTTAGTAAATATCCTGCTCTTTTTTGTCTGTATGCGTTTTTATATCAAGAATTATAATGAGGATAAGCCCAGGATACCGACGGAATATGAGCTTGTTTCATTTTACAATTACGTAATCAGATCAAGATATATGGATTATAGTTCCGCTTGGTATAACAAAGACGACAACCTGCTGGAAATAGAATTCAGCAATGAGGAAGCAATGGAAATTATAAAAGAAGAAATAAAAAAGCAGGGCTTTGATGAAAAATATTTTAAGTTAGAGGTCGTACAATGGGGAAGTACACCCTGAAGCGGCTGGTTTCATCTTCAAGCGCGGCTAAACGGACAAAGAAAACCCTTTGTGAAAAAACAGACAGGCAGTTCTGAAAATGAATCGCCTGTCTGTTTTTATGCCGTTATCCGCCGGAAGGTTATATTTAATTCGGAGCAAAGCCCGGATGTGAGCGTGGATTTTCATCGGCTGCGACGAAGCAGCCTGCGCCGCAGGAGCTAGGTTATAAGCCCGTAGAGCCTGCAGGCTTTCAGCATGAAATCCTCGGTGACTCCGAAATACTCCGCAAGCTGCCATAGCTCGGTAGCGCCGTTCTCCAGAGCCTCGGCAAGGCTTTCCTTGGGAATGAGCATTTTTATCGCCCATTTGTCCGCGCGGTATTCGCACCTTGACCTGAGCTCAAGAGAGTTTTCGTCATAGAACGCTCCGGTTTCACAGTGACCGACCTCATGCGCCAGAATTACAGTTTCTTCGGCGGAGGTGGATATTTTCGAGCTGTCCATTACTATCGCGCAGTTTCTTGCTCCGTCCATAAGCGACAAGGACCGAGCCTTGTTTAGTCTGCCGTCGATAGTCAGAATATTCCGTCCGTCCGCAAAACGGTAAAGCTCAGCGCTTGTCATCTGCCGTACCCTCTCCTTTTTAGTTTTCGTTTTTTTCCTCTCTCATTTTCCGCGCTATCTTAGCGTAGTGCCTTACCTCTGCCAGAACCTCGTCGTCTATATCGGTAGTTCCGAACAGGGCGAATTTTATGCTGTCGTCGTCCGCCGCAGGAGAGCTTTCCTCTCCCCTCAGAATATAGTCGGTTGAAACGCCGAAGTATTCGCCCAGCTTCACAAGCGTTTCAAGATCCGGCTCTCTCTTGCCAAGCTCGTAAAGACTGTAGGCCTGCTTGGTTATTCCCAGATAGCCGGCAACCGTCTGCTGAGATACCTTTTTTTCGTTTCTCAGCTTTCTAAGCCTTTCGTTAAACATACTGTCTGTCTGCCGCATTGATCCGGCTGCCGCAGACCGTCCTCCTCTCGTCTTTCAGATATACTCTCCTTCAATTATTCAGGAGCTGTAATATCATTATATCAACGGAATGTTGTCTTGTCAAGAGCGTCGACATTTAGTTGTCTGATTTTGTGCAAAGTGCCAAAAACAATATTTTGTACAACAAACTGTTGACAAATACATAAAAATAGGTTATAATAAAGACAACGAAGGGTTGATAGAACAAGAAAGCGGGCTGAGAAAAAACAGTCAGAGAAAGCTAGTATTTCAACATTTAGTTGACACAAAAGCTTTTCTGTATATGTTATACCATTTATCCTTTGATAAGTCAATAGCTTACAGTACAGTGAAATGTACAGTAAAAAGTCAAAGGAAAACAGCGCGTATACCCTTGCCGTATTTAAAACGGCGGCAGGCGGCGCGGATACAAGTAATCAGGATAAGGAGGCGCAGGAATATGAGCGGATAAGGCGGCGGAGCAAAACGCTCCGAAAAATCTGAAAAGGGTCGTAAATGTGTATAAACAAAGCTGAATCTATATTATAAGAAAGGAAGAAAGGCTGTGGATTTCAAATTGAATTATCGGAAAACGGCGGAAGCGTACATGGCAGTCGGTCAGAACTGCCGCAGGGGAGAACGGTGCCTGTGGACAGTGTAAGGCATAGGGTCATGGCAGCGGCGGGACTGGCAGGGTCGGCAATAGCCGAGCTTTTCGGCGGCTGGACCAGCGCTATGACGACGCTGATAATTTTTATGGCGATAGACTACATAACAGGAATTATAGTCGCGGGAGTTTTCAAGAAATCGCTGAAATCTCAGAGCGGGGCGCTGGAAAGCAAGGCGGGCTTCAAGGGACTTTGCCGCAAGGGAACGGCGCTGCTGATACTGCTGGTTTCCTGCCGGCTGGACAGGCTGATGGGAACGGAGTATCTGAAAAACGCGGTATGTATCGCTTTTATTGTCAACGAAACGCTTTCAATAACCGAAAACGCCGGACTGATGGGGATACCTGTTCCCTCGCCGCTGAAAAAGGCGATAGATATTCTCAGAAATAAAGAAAAATAAATATAAAAAAGAACAGAACTAAGGAGAAAACAAAACGAGTTTCTGCAAATGCAGATCTTTTGTGAAAAAATAAAAGCTTAAACGATTAAGCCTATTGCAATAGCCGCGGATATGAAGTAAAATAAAATTACCGGATCGCTCAGAGGTCCGTCCGCGCTGCGGAATAATAATGAAACGGAGGGGCGGCTTGTGCCGCGGAATGCTTATGAGGGTATATACTGAGGATAACAGGCTTGTGATAAGATCGGGAACCTCGCGGGTGTGGATAGAACCGTGGGGTGAAAGCTCTGTAAGAGTAAGGATGACAAGGGAACCGGAGATGGACGCAAACGATTGGGCTCTTTCGGAAAAGCCGGCGGAGCGCAGAGCCGAAATACGCTGTGAAACGGTGGATACTACTGATCCGTGGTACAGGGGAGAGGAATACTCCGCTTATCACCAGACCGGTAAGAATTATTATCTGACCAACGGAAAAATTACCGTAAAGGTAGATTATGAGGGGAAAATAAGCTTTTACAATCAGCGGGGAGAGCTGCTGACCGAGGAATACCGCCGGGACAGAAACCGTATAAACCGTTACTGCGTTCCGCTGAGAATAGAGGCGAAGGAGCTCAAATGTATCCCGGGAACTACTGATTATGAGCTTTACGCGAGATTCGAGGCGTTTGATAACGAGAGAATCTACGGAATGGGGCAGTATCAGGAGAAAAACCTGAATAAGAAGGGCGCGGCGTTGGAGCTGTGCCACAGAAACAGTCAGGCAAGCGTTCCGTTTATGCTTTCCAGCAGAGGCTACGGCTTTTTGTGGAACAATCCGGCGGTAGGCTCGGCGGTGTTCGGCACAAACAAGACGGAGTGGTATGCCAAAAGCGCCAAAAAGCTTGACTATTTTATAACCGCAGGAGATACTCCGGCTGAAATAGAGGAGAATTATACGGCGGCGGCAGGAAGAGCTCCGAGAATGCCTGAATACGGGCTTGGCTACTGGCAGTGCAAGCTGAGATACCGCACTCAGGAGGAGCTTCTGGCGGTGGCGAGGGAGCATAAGCGCAGAGGGCTTCCGATGGACGCGATAGTAATAGACTTTTTCCACTGGACCAGGCAGGGCGACTTTAAGTTTGAGCCGAGAGACTGGCCGGACCCTGAGGGAATGGTAAGGGAGCTTAAGGAGCTTGGCATTGAAACGGTAGTGTCTGTATGGCCAACCATTGACGAGAAAAGCGAGAATTACGGGGAAATGGCTGATAAGGGCTATCTTGTCAGCGCCGACAGGGGAAATAATCTGCATATGACGTGGATGGGAAACACTGTTTTCTATGACGCAACAAATCCCGGGGCGAGAAGCTTTGTGTGGGAAAAATGCAGGGATAACTATTACAGATACGGTATACGCTGCTTCTGGCTGGACGAGGCGGAGCCGGAATACGGTCCGTATGACTTTGACAACTACCGCTATTATGCCGGTCCAGCTTTGCAGTGTACCAATATCTACCCCAAGCTGTATGCCAAGGGCTTTTACGACGGGCTGAAGGCGGAGGGCGAAAAGGACATCCTCAGCCTTGTGCGCTGCGCCTGGGCGGGAAGCCAGAAGTACGGAGTCCTTACCTGGTCTGGAGATATTCATTCTTCGTTCAGGGCGATGAGAGAGCAGCTTCAGGCAGGGCTTAACATGGGAATAGCGGGAATCCCCTGGTGGACCTCCGATATCGGCGGCTTTTTGGGCGGCGATATTTCAGACGGGGAGTTCAAGGAACTGCTTGTGCGCTGGTTTGAATGGGGAGCGTTCTGTCCGGTATTCCGTATGCACGGAGAAAGATCTCCGTGGTACGAGAGGGAGGAGGAATACATAAACGGCGTCCGGCAGCTGACCTCCGGACAGGACAACGAGGTGTGGAGCTTCGGAGAGGATAATTACGGGATATTGAAGAAATATCTTTTTATCAGGGAGCGTCTGCGCCCTTATATAAGAGAGTGCATGGACAGGGCAAGCGAAAAGGGAGAACCGGTAATGAGGCCTTTGTTCTTTGATTTCAGCTCGGACAGCAGGGCTTGGGAAACGGAGGACGAGTATATGTTCGGACCGGATATACTGGTGGCTCCGGTCATGGAAGCCGGAGCTGACAGAAGAAGGGTATATCTGCCGAAGGGCGCAAGATGGACGGAGGCGCACACCAAAAAGACCTATGAGGGCGGAAGCCTGATAGAGTGCGCGGCGCCGCTTGATATTATTCCTGTTTTTTACCGTGCGGAAAAGCATTTTGAAATTTACTGACGGCAGCCTGCCGGAAGCGCTTATAAAGTAAGCGGTAAGGAGGAAGGCTGAGTACATACGTCTGATACTGGAGTCAGAAATGTAAACAATTTGTAAAAGAATGCGGATGTTTCTTGATTCAGATACGGGATTATGCTATCATTCAGATATGAAAACGACATTTTTCGACATATCCTGTCTGTGAGGTGAACATCTTGCAGGGAAATGACAAAAAAGATTCCGACATTGATAAGAAAAGCTTTCCCAAGATAAAATCCAAGGGTATACCGATTTTCACCGCCGTTTGCGTTACAGCTATTATAACTGCTGCCGCAGCGGCGTTTTTTATTAATAATTCCGGCGGTGAGGAAAACGAGCCGGTGCAGTTTAATTACAGCTCGCAGGTTACGGTTTATACGACTCAGAGCCTGCCGGAGGAAACGCGGGGCTCCTCAAAGACCGAGGCACGTTCGTCTTCGTCGAAGAAAACCGCTTCCGAAACGGCTTCGGCGGAAACGTCGTACGCCGCTGAAACGCAGACGCAGACTGAAACCCAGACGGAAATGGTCTACAGCTTTCCGGCGGACATAAATCTTGTTAGTGCCGAACAGCTTATGCAAATTGACGGCATAGGGGAGGTTACGGCGCGGAAGATTCTGGATTACCGTGGCGCGGTGGGCGTGATACACGATCTTGATATGCTGCTTGAAATAGACGGAATAGGAGAAGCCACGCTTGAAAAGCTTAAAGGATATCTGTATGTAGCGGATAAAGATTATATCCCTGCGACATCTGTAACTACTCAGGCACCGAGTACGACTGCAGAGACTTCCGAAACAGTAACAACCGCTAAAAGATCATCAGGTGCCGTTTCGGTTGCTACAACGGTTAAAACAACCTCACGCACGACAACTACCGCCGCTCCGCTGATGAAAATAGTCAATATAAATACCGCCTCGGCGCAGGAGCTTTCAGAGGGTCTGCTTATTGATATCGAGCTGGCGGAGGATATAGTCGAACTCAGAACGAACATACAGTATTTTGTAAATGATCTGGAATTGCTGTATGTAGAGGGATTTTCTAAGGAAATGCTTGTTGAAAGAAGACCATATATAACGCTGTAAATGTAATAAATGGCATATAACTTTTCAGCTTTTGAAAGTTGATTGTTGCAAACTTTCAAAAATGCTGTGCTTTAATACTGATTTATGAGTTAAATTATACAAAATTGAATGAACAGAGCTGTTGCCATGCAAAAAAGGGTTGACAAGATCTGATATTTATGATAAAATAATTTCTGCGGAACAAAGACGTTCATTTTACAGGCGGTCTGCGCCTGTTTAATGGACGTTTTTTTGCGTCTGGAAGAATATTTCAGGTGGGTTTGGGAAACGCGGTATCCGGGGGGATACAGAAGATTTTAATTTATAAGGAGGAATTTGTATGCTGCGCGAGGGTGAGATCAGGATTCCGTCAGGCTGTGCGATATCCGGAGTAATTTCAAGGAGCGGAAAGAATATAAACGGCTCTGAGATCGTAAAATCCATTGCAACGATGCACGACCGTTCAAACGGTCTGGGAGGCGGTTTCGCCGGATACGGAATTTATCCGCAGTACGCCGATTATTACGCTTTTCATGTTTTTTACGACTCAAATAAATCGAGGGAAGAATGCGAGAGGTTTCTTGACAGGCATTTTGATATTATAAACCTTTCAAAGATACCGGTGAGAAAAAGCGATAAGATTACGGCGGAGCCTCTTATCTGGAGATATTTTGTGGCTCCCCTGCCTACAAAGCTAAAGGATTCTCATCTTGACGAAAAGGAATTTGTTACAAGGTGCGTTATCAATATCAACGCCAATATAGACGGGGCGTATGTTTTTTCGTGCGGAAAGAATATGGGAGTATTCAAGGCGGTAGGCTTTCCGGAGGACGTGGGAGAGTATTTCAGGCTTGACGAATACGAAGGCTATTCGTGGACTGCCCACGGAAGGTATCCGACCAATACGCCCGGCTGGTGGGGCGGCGCTCATCCGTTTGCTATGCTCGACTATTCGATCGTCCATAACGGAGAGATCTCCAGCTACGACGCAAACAGAAGAAATATTGAGATGTACGGCTATAAATGTACATTGCAGACTGACACCGAGGTAATTACATATATTATCGACTATCTGCTGAGAAAACAAAAGCTTACCCTTGAAGAGTGCGCCGAGGTTATCGCCGCGCCGTTCTGGTCCACGATCGACAGAATGAGCGACGAGGACAAGGAAAGGGCGAGGTATCTGAGAAACGCGTTTTCAAGTCTGCTGATTACAGGTCCGTTTTCCATAATCCTCGGCTTCGAGGGCGGACTTATGGCTCTTAACGACAGGCTGAAGCTCAGGTCAATGGTTATCGGAGAAAAGGACGACAGAGTTTACATGGCAAGCGAGGAGTGCGCCGTCAGAGTCATCGAGCCGGAGCTGGACAGGATATGGACTCCCAAGGGCGGAGAACCTGTAATCGCCATGCTTGACAGCTACGGAAAGTAATGTATAAGAAGGGATGGTATTTCAATGGCTGTAGATTTTCTGTATCCCGAATACGAGATCGTAAGGGATTATAATAAATGTATCGGCTGCCGCGTATGTGAAAGGCAGTGCGCTAACTGCGCTCATTCCTATGACGAAGAAACGGACAGAATGGTTTCGGACGATTCTAAGTGCGTGAACTGTCACAGGTGCGTGTCGCTTTGTCCTACAAGAGCGCTCAAAATAGTTCATACAGACCACACGTTCAAGCATAATTCAAACTGGACGGGAGAAACGATTTCAGAGATATACCGTCAGGCGGGCTCGGGCGGCGTGCTGCTGTCTTCAATGGGCAACCCGAAAAATTATCCCGTTTACTGGGACAAGATACTGCTTAACGCTTCGCAGGTAACCAATCCTCCTATCGACCCGCTCAGAGAGCCTATGGAAACAAAGGTCTTTCTGGGAGCGAAGCCGAAGAAGATAGAGCGTGACGACAAGGGCAGGCTGGTAAACAATCTTTCACCGCAGATAGAGCTTTCAACGCCGGTCATGTTTTCGGCAATGTCCTACGGCTCTATCAGCTACAACGCCCATGAAAGCCTTGCGAGAGCGGCGGAGGAGCTTGGTATCCTTTACAATACCGGCGAGGGCGGACTTCACCCCGACTTTTACAAGTACGGACCCAACACGATAGTACAGGTAGCTTCCGGACGCTTCGGCGTATCCAAGGATTATCTGAAGGCGGGAGCGGCCATCGAAATAAAAATGGGACAGGGAGCGAAGCCCGGTATCGGCGGACATCTGCCGGGAATCAAGGTTTCCGAGGATATTTCCAAGACAAGAATGATACCCGAGGGCTCGGACGCGATCTCGCCCGCTCCTCACCATGATATTTACTCCATTGAGGATCTGAGGCAGCTTGTTTATTCGCTCAAGGAGGCTTCCAACTATGAAAAGCCGGTTATCGTAAAGATCGCGGCGGTTCACAACGTTGCGGCGATCGCCTCCGGTATAGCGAGAAGCGGCGCTGATATTATCGCTATCGACGGCTTCAGAGGCGGTACGGGAGCAGCTCCCACAAGGATCAGGGACAATGTAGGTATCCCGATCGAGCTTGCCCTTGCGTCTGTAGACCAGCGTCTGAGGGACGAGGGTATCAGGGATAACGTTTCGGTCGTAGTAGGAGGCTCTATACGCTCCTCAGCGGACGTTGTAAAAGCCATCGCTCTGGGAGCGGACGCGGTTTATATTGCAACGGCGGCGGTTCTGGCGCTTGGCTGTCATCTTTGCAGAACCTGCCAGACAGGCAAATGCAACTGGGGAATCGCGACTCAGAGAGAGGACCTTGTAAGACGCCTTAATCCGGAGATAGGCTACAAGCGTCTTGTAAACCTTGTAAAGGCCTGGGATCATGAGATCAAGGAAATTATGGGCGGAATGGGTATCAACTCTATCGAAGCCCTTAAGGGAAACAGACTTATGCTGAGAGGAATCGGACTGACTGAAAAGGAGCTTTCCATTCTGGGAATCAAGCACGCCGGAGAATAGCGGGAAACGCCGCGGGCGGATATGATAATTATTTAAACGCAGACGGCTGAATATGAAACAGGGGTTTTGCCTTGCGAGGGCAGAAATTCCGCAGCCGCGCGGTGAATTGAGAGTGAGGTTGGGTTCGTAGTATGAAACGAGTTTATGTAAATGAAAAGTGGTGTCTTGGCTGTCACCTGTGCGAGTATAACTGCGCATACGCTAACTCAGGCAAGGACGATATGGTCAAGGCTCTGAAAAACGTTAAAATAAATCCCCGTATCCAGATCGAGGAAAAGGACGGCATAGCCTTCGCGGTACAGTGCCGTCACTGCGAGGAGCCGCTGTGCGTAAAGGGCTGCATTACAGGCGCTCTTTCCGTAAAGGACGGAGTTATCGAGGTTGACAAGGATAAATGCGTGGGCTGCTTTACCTGTATTCTTTCCTGTCCCTACGGCGCTATTATGCCGGACGACGACGGTCACGCGATCCAGAAGTGCGAGCTTTGCGTTAAAAACGCGAACGGTCAGCCCGCCTGCGTAGCCGGCTGTCCCAACAAGGCCATAGTTTTTGAGGAAAGATAAGGGGGAGCGGAAGTAATGAGCAAATTTGTTATTATCGGAAACTCAGCCGGAGCAATAGGCAGTGTGGAGGGAATAAGAAGCGTTGATAAGGCTTCGGAGATAGTGCTTATTGCAAGCGAGCCGTATCACACCTATTCCCGTCCGCTTATTTCCTATCTGCTGTGGGGAAAGACCGACGAGCAGAGAATGAAATACCGTCCGGACAGCTTTTACAAGGACAATAACGTAAAAACGCTGCTCGGCAGGACTGTAACTAAAATAGACGCCGAAAAGAAAACCGTAACGCTTGATTCGGGCGAAACGGTTAGTTACGACAAGCTGCTTAACGCCACCGGCTCTTCGCCCTTTGTTCCGCCGATGGAGGGACTTGAAAAGGTCGAAAACAAATTTACCTTTATGACTCTTGACGACGCTCACGCGCTTGAAGCCAGTCTGAATAAGGACAGCAGGGTTCTTGTTATCGGAGCGGGACTTATCGGTCTTAAATGCGTAGAGGGAATTGCCGACAGAGTAGGGGAAATCACCGTTGTGGATATGGCGGACAGGATACTGCCTTCGGTTCTCGATCAGGAGGGCGCCGCTCTGGTACAAAGCTTTATCGAGGAGCGCGGAGTAAGGTTCTGCCTCGGGGACAGCGCGACGAAATTTGAAAAGAACAAGGCTGTGCTTAAAAGCGGAAAGGAGATCGGCTTCGATCTGCTGGTGCTTGCGGTAGGCGTGCGGCCCAACGTTTCTCTGCTGAAGGAGGCAGGAGCGGAGGTAAACAGAGGAATAGTCACCAACGAAAAATGCGAAACCAGCATTCGGGATATTTATGCCGCAGGGGACTGTACCGAATCATATGATATTTCAGTCGGTCAGGACAGAATCCTCGCGCTGCTGCCCAACGCTTATATGCAGGGAGAAACGGCGGGTATAAATATCGCCGGAGGAGAAAAGCTTTACGACAATGCGATCCCGATGAACGCTATGGGAATGTTCGGCTACCATATGATTACCGCCGGAAGCTACGAGGGAGATATTTATACTGAAAAGAGCGGCAGAAATTATAAGAAGCTTTTCTACAGGGACAACAGGCTTGTCGGATACATAATGATAGGCGATATCGCAAGAGCGGGTATATATACCAGTCTTATCAAAAAGAAAACGCCGCTTGATTCCGTTGATTTCGAGCTGATTAAGCGCAAGCCTCAGCTGATGGCGTTTTCCAAGAAAAAGCGCGCGGAATTTCTGGCGAGGTAGGTTAAGGATAAGGGGGATAAATTATGAAGATCACAGCAGGTTTAATGCATTTCAAGGAGCTTAACGACAAGCTCAAGGCCTGTACCGATGAGCCTGTCGTTATTGAAAACTGTCTGGGACAGAGATATATCGCTTCGGGAAGAACAGCCGGGGATATTATTATAAACGGTACTCCGGGAAACGCCTTGGGGGCTTATCTTGACGGCTGCGATATTACCGTTTACGGAAACGCTCAGGACGCTACGGGCGATACGATGAATAACGGAACAATTACGGTTTTCGGCTCTTCGGGCGACGCTACCGGCTACGCCATGAGAGGCGGAAAAATATATGTGCGCGACAGCGCGGGCTACAGAGCCGGAATCCACATGAAATCATATATGGATCATATTCCGGTGCTTGTTATCGGCGGAAAGGCCGGCTCGTTCCTGGGAGAGTATCAGGCGGGGGGCTATATAATAGTTCTCGGTCTGGGCTTTGAGGAAGAAATCCCGGTGGGAAATTTCTGCGGAACGGGAATGCACGGAGGAAAGATATTCCTCAGAACCAATACTCTTCCCAAGGATCTTCCGGCTCAGGTAAAGGCGGCGGAGGCCTCCGGGGAGGATCTTGCGGAGATCGAGGATTATATCGAGGAATATTGCGGAAAGTTCGGAATAGATAAGGAAAAGGTAATGAAAGAAAAATTCTATGTTCTTACTCCGGATACAAAAAATCCGTATAAACAGCTTTACACGCCTAATTAAATGTTGTATAATAATAAGAGGCTATACCGGACGCGTCCGGTGTAACCTCTTTTATGATGATGCCGCCGTGCGTTTATGCGGACGGATAATGAGGGAATGTTATGGATAAAATCAAAAAAGCGAAGGAATTTTTTATCAAGGACAGATACGCTATGATAACTACGGGGATAGATATCGTAGCTGTAGATAAAAGGTATGCCAAGTGCAGTCTGAAGCTTGACGAGCGGCATATGAACGCGACGGGGCACGTTATGGGCGGCGCTATATTTACTCTCGCGGACTTTGTTTTCGCCGTCGCTGCCAATTTCGAGCAGCCTGCCACCGTTACTACCGTAAGCCAGATAAGCTATATGGGCTCTCCCAAGGGGAATGTACTTTACGGGGAAAGCAGGCTTCTGAAGGACGGAAAACGGACGTGCTATTATGAGATAAACATTACAGACGAGATGGGAAATCCGGTGGCGGTCGTAAGCGCCTCGGGTATGCATATAGAAGGGAACGGTCAGAGCGGACGGGGTCTGCTTTGCGGGTCAGAAGCTGAAGTCTGATAAAGGCGGACTCGGGAACAGGAGGATAAGTAAATGAAATACACGGAAAAAGAGGTTCTGCAGTTTGTTGAGGAAAACGACGTTAAGTTTGTAAAGCTGATGTTCTGCGATATTTTCGGCTGTCTGAAAAACATTTCGATCATATCCAGCGATCTTCCTAAGGTTTTCGCTTCGGGACTTGCCTTTGACGCTTCAAAGGTGGCAGGCTTTATGAACGTAACCGAGGGGGATCTGCTGCTGTATCCGGATCCCGACACTCTTTCTCTGCTGCCGTGGAGGCCTCAGCAGGGCAGGGTCGTAAGATTTTTCTGCAATATAAAGAACAGCGACGGAACTCCTTTCGATGGAGACGGACGGTTTTTCCTTAAAACGGCTATGGACTACGCGAGATACAAGGGATATATTTTTCAGATAGGAACTTCATGCGAGTTCTATGTATTTGAAACCGACGAAAACGGTATGCCGACCAAAATACCCCACGATTATGCCGGATACTGCGACGTTGCCCCTGCCGACAGAGGAGAAAATCTGAGAAGGGATATATGCCTTACGATGGAGCAGATGGATATTGTTCCTGAAAGCTCCCGTCACGAGGCGGGGCCGGGACAGAACGAGATAGATTTCCAGTATTCAAACGCTCTCAACGCGGCGGATAACCTTGTTACCTTTAAAAACATGGTAAAATCTATAGCGGCGAGAAACGGTATGTTCGCCTCGTTTATGCCCAAGCCTCTGCCTGACAAGTGCGGAAGCGGACTGCATATATATCTTTCCTGCATTAAGAACGGAAAAAATATCTTCAGCACGAAAGGCGATTTTTCGTCTGACGCCAGGAGCATGATGGCGGGAGCGCTGCGCGAGATCCCCGCCATGACGCTGTTTATGAACAGCATCACAAATTCATATTCAAGGCTGGGCGAGCATCTTGCGCCTAAATACGTTACCTGGACTCATAAGAACTATGCCCAGCTTATGAGAGCGCCCGCAAAGGAAAGCGAGGAGAATGAGATAATCCTGCGCTCGGCGGACAATACCTGCAATCCTTATTTTGCTCTGGGTCTGCTTATCTATGCCTGTATGAAAGGGCTTGAGGACTCGGAGGAGCTCTGCGAGCCGGCGGATTTTGATCTTCATAAGGCGGATAATGAAACGCTTGCCGGTTTTGAAAAGCTGCCTTGCTCGCTTGAAGAGGCGGTAAAACGCGCGGAGGACAGCGAATTTCTCAGGGAGCATCTTCCGGAGAGAGTGCTTGAAAGCTATATTTCAATGAAGAAAAGCGATTGGAGCGATTACATGAACGCTCAGGACAAGGAGATATATGAGTCGGTGAAATATTTCTACACGCTTTAAAGCCGCGCCGGAAAACGGGAAATACATAGCAGGCAAGGGTCTGCGGATAATAAAGGTTATCGTTTTAAAGCGGGAGGAGGTGCGCCGATATGGACAGGGTTCTTGTCGTTTCAAGCAGTGAAAAGGCTACCGCGGCTATAGTAAGCATGGTCAGGGAGGCGTTTCCTGCCTGCGGACAGTCGGTAGTCGGTTCAGGAATAGAGGCAAGGCGGATCGCGGCGGAAAACAACTATGACGCGGTTATTATAAATTGTCCCTTGTCTGACGAATACGGAAACGAGCTGGCGGAGCTTTTTACGGAATCGTCTATGGCGAGCTGCATAATGATAGTAAAGGCTGAAACCGCCGACGCGGTAAGCGAGCGGGTGGAGGATATGGGAGTTATGGTTATTCCCAAGCCTCTGAGCAGGCAGCTGTTTTTTCAGATGATGAAATTCGTAAACGCCTCAAGAAGGCGTATGCTGGGCATACAGCATGAGAATATAAAGCTTCACAAAAAGCTGGAGGAAATAAGAAACGTCAACAGAGCGAAGCTTGCGCTTATGCAGTATCTCAGCTTTACGGAGCAGCAGGCGCACAGATATCTTGAGAAGCAGGCAATGGATCTTCGGATAACGAAAAACGAGGTAGCGCTTAAGGTAATAAAAATGTACGAAAATTGAATGTGTGCAAAATGTTAAAATACAGCCGCTATATTGTTAATTTCAGAAAAATCCGTTGCAATTCCGGAGCAAAGATAGTATAATATATTTGTTGTTTCAAAAAGCAAAACGAAAGGGTGTTTAATATGTTGGTTTCAACTAAGGAAATGATGGCTAAGGCTGTTGAGGGACACTACGCTGTAGGTCAGTTCAACATCAACAATCTTGAGTGGACAAAGGCAATACTGCTTACCGCTGAGGAGCTTAAATCACCTGTAATTCTCGGAGTATCCGAGGGCGCCGGAAAATATATGTGCGGCTACAAGACTGTAGTAGGCATGGTGAACGGAATGCTGGAGGAGCTTAACATTACGGTTCCAGTCGCTCTTCACCTTGACCACGGCTCTTTCGAGGGCGCAAAGGCCTGCATAAATGCCGGATTCTCATCTATCATGTTTGACGGCTCTCATTATCCTATTGAAGAAAACATTGCAAAGACAACAGCTCTTGTAAACACCTGTGACGTTTTAGGTATATCGCTTGAGGCCGAGGTCGGCTCAATCGGCGGAGAAGAGGACGGAGTTATCGGAGCCGGCGAGTGCGCTGATCCTGACGAGTGCAAGATGATCGCTGATCTGGGCGTTACGATGCTCGCTGCCGGAATCGGTAATATTCACGGCAAATATCCTGAGAACTGGGCCGGACTTTCCTTTGAAACTCTGGCGGCAGTCAAGGAGAAGGTAGGAGATATGCCTCTGGTTCTTCACGGCGGCACAGGAATTCCTGCCGACATGATCAAAAAGGCTATTTCGCTCGGCGTTGCAAAGATCAACGTAAACACTGAGTGTCAGCTTGCTTTTGCCGCCGCTACAAGAGAGTATGTAGAAGCGGGCAAGGATCTGCAGGGCAAGGGCTTCGACCCGAGAAAGCTTCTGGCTCCGGGATTTGAGGCTATCAAGGCGACAGTAAAGGAAAAGATGGAGCTGTTCGGCTCTGTAGGGAAGGCTTGATTTAAAGCTCAGGCTGTTTTTCAGCGGAACTTTCCGAGAAAATATAATACGAGTGTAACCTAGACCACCACTCGAAAATAAAAACAAGGAGAAATCTGTATGGAGATTTTTAATTCGCGCCGTATTACCAATATAGGCGTTGTTGCGGCAATTTATGTAGTTATAACCCTTGTCGGAGGCGGACTTGCCTACGGACAGGTTCAGTTCAGGGTATCTGAAGCGCTGGTGCTTCTGTGCTTTTTCAACAAGGATTATATCCTGTCGATGTCTATCGGGTGCTTTATAGCTAATCTGTTCAGCACTGTAGGTTTGATCGACACGGTTGTGGGAACGGCTGCAACGATTATCTCCGTGGCGCTGATATATGTATGCAGAAACAGATTGAATCTGTTTGCGGTTTCGCTTTTCCCAGTATTGTTTAACGCGGTATTTGTGGGAGCGGAGCTGAAGTTTGTAGCGAATCTGCCGTTCTTTGCAAGCGCGGCGGGGGTTGCGTTGGGCGAATTTGTATGCGTATCGGTTTTAGGCGTTGTGCTAATAAGGGCTTTGTCAAAGAACAAACGCTTTATGAAGCTTATCATGGCGGGACACAATGCTGATTCACTTAGTTAACTGGGGCAGGCAATAGTTTGTCCTTGTATAAATCGCTCGAATTTTCTTTGAAGATTCGGTGTCTTGAAAGAAAATTCGAGATGATTTTATTTTAAATTTATATGCGGATATGGCGGAATAGGCAGACGCGCTGGCTTCAGGTTTCGTCATGTCAGTGTAAAAAATTATAAATGTTTTAAGACCCATAGCCGGGTCTTTTTTGTTATTTAGTTTGGTTGGGTCTTATCGTAGCTGAAAGCTGCTTAGTATGCGTTTTTTCCTTACGGATTTTTGTATTGTTACTGTATTTGATGAAGTTATAACGCTGTCCCTTTCTTTGGCACAAAAAACGAGGACATATCTGCATTTTCCAGTGTAAGCAGCTGCACCTTTTTCTCAATGCCGCCGGCATATCCTGTTAAGCTTCCGTTTGTACCGACAACACGATGGCATGGAATAATAAGGGAAATGGAATTATGTCCCACAGCGCCGCCGACAGCCTGTGCGGACATTTTAGAAAGTCCTTTCTGTTTCGCTATTATTTCCGCAATCTCGCCGTAGGTCATTGTTTTTCCAAAGGGAATGGTCAGCATAATTTCCCATACCGCTTTACGAAACGGTGTTGTCTGCATGTACAGCGGCGGCGTAAAATCAGGCGCTTTACCGTTAAAGTAAATATCCAGCCAACGGGCAGACTGTTCAAATATCGGCAAACCTTTTTCCTCGTATTTTTCTTCGAGCGTATCTCCAAAATATTTCTGTCCGTCAAACCAAAGCCCTGTGAGTTCTGTTCCGTTACTGGAGAGTGTAATACCGCCCAAAGGCGAGTTGTAATGATATGTATAGGTCATAAGTTTATACCTCCAAATATTCATCAGAGTCCGCAGGCGCTTGCGTTCTGTCGGTAATTGTATAGATGCGGACAGGCGTTACAACTGTGATTTTGTAATCTGCAAAATCATTCATTCTCCCGTGCTTTTGCGCCATACGGTGTGCGGCAAGATTGCGCCATTTTGAAACGCATTCTTCATTTTCCCATATTGACATACTAAGTAATTTCCCCTCTGTAGCAAGGGAAGAAAAACGCTCGGATCGAATAAATCCTTCCGCTTTTGCAAGGCTGTCTTTCAGTGAGCCCGCCATTTTCAAATAATCTTCCATTCTTCCGTTTTTTACAGTTACCTCAAATAATACGATGATATTACTCATTTACATTTCCTCCTGCTGTGTTTGGGTGACAAGTTCCGGTTTACATCTTTTACAAGGACGGTATCCCTTTTCTATTGCTTCTTCCATCGTATCAAAAAATACAATATTCTTTTCCAATGGTATCCTTGCGGGGCAGCCCGGCCGGCATACTATTTTTGTTGTTTTCACACCAAAAATAAACTTACCGTCATAAGACTTGTCCCGATTTTGAATTGCTTGCAGCTTTTCCTTTTTGTCCACTTTTCTTGTTCTCCTTTTTAGGGGCGTAGTCTTTCATTTCGGGAATCGCACCGCCTGCCACCGCCCAAAAGTACAGGCTTGCCACACTGCAATAGGGGCTTAATCTTCTGCGGTATTTGTCAAATAGCTTTCGGTCAATTTTCCTATGGTGATACACCATACGCATACCACGCAGAATCGCTAAATCTCCGTAGCTGAAAACATTCGGACGCTGCATACAAAAAAGCAAAATCATTTCGGCAGTCCAGACGCCGATTCCTTTTAACCCTGTCAATTCGGTTATTGCCTCATCGTCAGATTTATTCCAAATGCCCTGTAAATCAAAAGCACCGATTTTTACTTTAACAGCAAAATCCGTAATATACTCTGCTTTTTTAAAAGTCATTCCAAGAGACTGTAAGCGATCTATTCCGGCGGCAAGAATGGTATCGGCATTCACAGCGCTAAAATCATCTTGCATTCTCTGCCAGATTGTCGCCTGCGCTTTTGTAGAAATCTGCTGACCGATGATGTGATGTACAACCGAAGAAAACAAATCGTTATCCACTTCACGTTCAATCTTTCCGACTTTGTTAATCACTTTTGCAAGACGTTTATCCTTTTGCTTTAAATATTCGATTGCGCTTTCATCATATTGAAAATACACGTTTGCACCTCCTGTCTTGACTTAGCGATTGACTTGTAATATAATAATATCATAATTTGAGACGTTATAATATTAAAATATCGCCTAAAATCATCATAATATATCCAAAAGAGGTGTGTCGAAATGGGAGACGCAAAAAAGGATTATATAAACTCGGTTAATTTAAAGGCTGATTCGGATTTTCCCTACCTTGTGCTTGATGTTATTAACGACCAAAGCTATCCGAGAAATCCCGGCTTTCAGGTTATGCACTGGCATGAGGATTTACAATTCATTTATGTTCTTGACGGTGAAATCGAAATAAAAACATTAGATACATCAGTACAGATAAATAAAGGCAGCGGTATTTTTATCAATAAAAATGTGATACATCTTGTTAATAAAAAGACTTCTTCCTGTCACTACAATAGTTTTATTTTCCCCGATTATTTTCTTAAATTTTATTTCGGTAGTCCCGCATCTGCTTTTGTTGAACGCATTGCAGGCAAAGATGAATTACCGATATGTTGCTTTCCGAAAGAAATGGATTGGTGCAAATCTATTTTATCTGCCCTTTCCCGCCTTGCAGACCTTGAAAACAGAAAAACCGAATTTTATGTCTATCAAGCGCTTTGTCTGCTCTCCACACTTTGGCTTGAAGTATGCAAAAATATTCAAGTACCAAGCAAAAACATCGATATCGTTATGGGTGTTCGTATGCAAAAATTTTTACGGTATATAAGCGAACATTACGAAGAAGATATTTCTCTTGATAGGCTGTCAAAGAGTGCAAATGTCAGCAAATCGGAATGTCTGCGGTGTTTTAAGGCAAGTATGCAGACAACCCCTTACAGATATCTAACAGAATACAGGCTTTCTAAGGCAGCCGAACTGCTGAAAAACTCTGATGAGCCGATAGGAACTATAGCCGACAGAGTAGGCTTTCGGCAAATCAGCCATTTCGGAAAGCGTTTTAAGGAAAAAACAGGGCTTTCACCGAGAGATTATCGAAAGAAAAAGGTAACGCTTTTAGAGACATAAAAGCCTATTCCTAACATCAAAAGCAGAGCAGGTAAGATAATCTTCCTACCTGCTCTGCCTCTGTGCTCATAAGCGTTACATTAGTTATAAATTAGTTCGTTATTTACAATCTCCCTCTCACACGCCCGTATGTTATTCATTCTTCCTGTCCATTCTAAGGCGTTTTCCGCCTTTAGCTGCTCCGTGATACCCTGTGCCTGTTTCATCTGCTCTGTAAGCGTTTCAAAGCGTCCCTGTGCATGTCTGTCAATGTCGGCAAGCTAACTGTTCAGCTTACCGTTTGTCAGAAGCGTAATTAGTCTGTGGGAGTTGCGAAAGATTTAAACGGTTAACATAAAAGTCTATTGCTTTTTAAATCAAAATCGCTTATAATTTGAGTCGGAAGATATTGTATTCACAGTCACTTAGCGAGTGTTGTCAACGCCGATAAAAATGATAACATTAGCTCATATAGTAAGGATAATATGGATATTCTCTTTTCCCCAAAAAGTAAGTGCTGTTGCCGTGCAAAAAAGTGCTTGACAATTTAGCGGAAGTGTGATATAATAGTTTATGTTGATTATGAGATGGTTTCAACGTTTTGAATTTAAGCCGTAAAAAAATCAAGTTCATGTATGCGGATATGGCGGAATAGGCAGACGCGCTGGCTTCAGGTAGAGTTACGTCTGTGTAAAAAATGGTTTCGCTGTTCATTACAGCATATTTTGTGGAACAACTTGTAAAAGTCCATCTCGGTTTTGAATCTGAGCTGAGTAAAAATTTCAGATTCATAATATGTGCGGATATGGCGGAATAGGCAGACGCGCTGGCTTCAGGTGCCAGTCGGGGAAACTCGGTGCAGGTTCAACTCCTGTTATCCGCACCAACGACAAAAAAGGCTGTAAGCAAATAAGAGCTTACAGCCTTTAAATTATGCAGTTTTGGATTCATCAGTTTCAAAAAACACTTGTGCTGCCGCAAAAATCTCCGTTCATCTCAAAGTTAACGTCAAGGCTTTTGTCCTCGTTCTGGTGAATAGTTATCTTCTTTACCAGCATTCTAAGATTGACGTCAGATATCGTACCCTTGGACAGTATTTCATCAAGTATTTGAGTGGTATTATTAAGCTGTTCTTTTCGCTGTTTACAGACCTTGTCATATTCTTTAAGCTCCGCTGTCTTTTTTTCAAGGGATGCAATTTCTTCCTCACGCTTAGCGATCATACAGTTGTAGACTGCAGCGTGTTCCCTATCGCCGATACGCTCTATGATTAAATCTTCGATTTGTTGTTTAAGAGTTAGTATTTTATCGGTATTAGTTTGAATCTGCTGTTCATATAATGGTTTCTTCCTGAGCCAATCCCTGACGATTTTATCGTACTTATCGCTCTCAGATAAGATGTTATCTCTTAGTGATTTCACTTCGTTTTCCACAAGTTCGTCAAGCTGACTTTCTCTGACTGTATGCGGAGTGCAATATTGTTTGCCGTAGCGATGATTGCTGCTGCAGGTGTATTCAACGTATTCGTTCCCACGCCATTTTCGTCTGCGGGCTGTGAATCCGGCTCCGCAGTCGGCGCATTTTATCAGTCCCGCATACCGGTGAAGCCTCCTGCCGTTTTTTGAGCGCGGATTGATTTTTGAACGCTGTTCCAGTAAAAACTGAGTCTGATTCCAAGTAGCTATATCAATTATAGGCTCGCAGAAATTCTCATGCCGATACTGTTCTTCTGGCGGAATAAAGGTTTTTGTTTTGTAGATTTTAGAGGTTACAGTTTTGTGATTGACCAGAGTTCCAATGTATAGTTCATTAGAAAGCGTTCTTTTAACGGAAGTCTGTGCCCATAAATATCTTTTGGAAATATCCGGTTTCCAGTCGGCAAGCTTTCTGTTAAAATAGTAATCCGGCGATCGAATACCGTCCGCGTTCAGCTTTTTAGCAATCGTTGTCAAGCCGTAGCCGCCGACGTAAAGCTTGAATACATCACGCACAATCCAAGCTGTTTCCTCGTCGATTACCACCTCGTTTGTGTTTTTATCCAAACGATAACCGAGCGGTAAAGTAAGTACAAGACCTTTGTTTTTCTGCTTCTGCCGCATACCGGCCTTAACCTTTTTGCTTATGTCTTTAGCGTAAAAATCATTAAATATTTGCTTGAAGCCGATCATTAAATCGTCGTTCTCATTGGTTGAATCGATACCCTCGGTTACGGAATATACCCTGACATTATTCTGCCGCAGATGGTCAATGAACAGCTCCGTTTGAGTACGATGCCGTCCGAGTCTTGATAAATCCTTGACAAGAACCACATCTATTTTACCCTCGTCGACAGCGATTTCGAGTTCTCCCAGACCTTTTCGGTTAAAAGTCATTCCGGAAACGTTGTCGTCGAAGCTCTCGCCTATGATGTCATATCCGTTTTGCTCTGCATAATCAATTAAAATTTGCCGCTGATTATTAAGCGAATTCATCTCCTCGTCCTCGTCGCGAGATAATCGATAGTACAGCCATGCTCTCATAAATTTTTCCTCCAATCCGATTTTTCCGGCAGGCTCGCAGGGTGTGCCCGCCTTTACGACAGACACTACCACACAAGACCTTTAAAGTCCAGCAATTACGCTGTTTTCGAATAATTTTCTACCTTATCAATAAAATTGGAGCCGGAGCGTTTGGGCATACTTCCTGAATTTAAATAGTCCAGAATCATTGACTCCATAAACGAATTAAATAATTTTCTGTCGCCGTTGTATGTAACGACGACCATATTGATTTTAGGGGGATCTTTTCTTTTCGCCATCCTATCGCTCTCCTGAAAATTAACGTCAATCCTTTTCTGCCTGTGAATTTTAAATTATCCATTTTAACTTTTCCTTTCCATTTAGCTGTTCTGATACTCCGCAGCGTCCTCGTAATCAATAATGCCGTTTATTCTTCGAACCTCGTTTACGCACATAGCGTGAAGCTTGTCCAGTGTTTCATCGTCAACCTCGTTTACAGCGGCGGTCATATGCGAAAGCTTTCCAAGCTCCACAGCGACCTTGAAAAGCAAACGTGCAAGTCTCTGTTCCGTACCCTTTATCTGCGCCTTGACCGTTTCGGTTATCATAGGAGAGAGATAGTTTATGTTATCTTCCTCGTTGAGATAGCCGATGTAGAACTTAACGGCTTTCTCGATAAACTCCGTTTTCGATGAACAGTTGTCCCCGCGGTACTCCTGTTCGATCTTCTTAATTGTTTCCGGCTGAAAATACACAGCCATTCTTTTCTTTGCCATAAATCTGCTCCTTTCTATGCTTCGACCCCTGAATAAATGCCGATTTTACGCGCTTTTCGGTATCTGTGACGCCTGAATTCAACTAAAATCCTATTTCCGGCCCCATAAGACAGCCGTTGGAATACTGCACGATCCTCTTGTACAAACGACGTATTTAGGGCGTTTCCGCGGCGGGCTTTGCTCGTCCGCTGTAACGGTCCGGGGGCTTTGACCCCTGACCTTTAACTAGCAAGTAAATATTTGAGTTTTTGAAGTAATTCAAATTCCTCCATTTGTGTAAATTACCAGCGGCACATATTGCACCGCCTCTGTATTAATTTTATTCATCCGCCCGCAAACGCTCCGCGTTGGCTTGTGCGGCGTTTTTATACTTCATGCCGATATATTCCCGATTGAATTTGGGAGGGCAAATTCGGGCGGATTTGGCTCGTAAATCTGCGTGACGGTAACCGTTAAGCGTGACAGTAAAAATATATTTCAAATTCTACTGACACGCACAATAGACAAAGTTGTTACTGACTTTGCAACACTTCTATAAGCTGTTTCGTGACAGTAACTCCGCTGCCGTTTTTACTGTCACTGCCGTCACGCGCGGAACAGTAATCAAGAATAATTTTTCTTCCCGAATGATTTCGGCCGCAACAGAAATCAATACCGCATTGCTTCAGTTTGTAACCGTTCTGAACCAAATCTCTTGTAACTCGGTTGGAATGAAAATTCTCATTTGAAACAGTTTTTAAAGCTTCAATCAACTCAGTTGCAGTTCCCTCGAAATGACCAGCGTCCTTGATGAATACGTAAACAGCGGCGAGGAAAATGTTGTCTTTGCTTGGCGGAGGAGATTCCTCATCGGTGACTGTCCAACGGTTACTTTCAAATGCAAGGTTTAGCTCATGATTTTCAATGTCGCGTCCGACGCAGTAGAGCCTGGCGGTTCTGCTGCCGCGCTTTGTTTCTATGAGTACAAGGCTTCCGTCAACGCAGCCGCTTATACCAGCGCTGCCGGAAATCATATTGAAAGGATCGTTGTCTTTACATTTTCGTGTGTGGTGAACAAGTAAAACGGTAATCCTCAGTTTATCGGCAAGACCTTTCAAAACAGACAGTTCCTTATAGTCCGAGCCGTAGCTGTTTTCCGTTGACCCGCGAACCTTTTGCAGCGTGTCGATTACAACAAGTTTCAAATCAGCGTGCTCCGACTTGAACCTTTCGATCTGGATTACAAGACCGTTTCCGATTGTTTCCGCCATGACCGCAAAGAAAAGCTTTTCTGTCGGTTCGTCTGTAATTTCATAAAGCCGCTTTTGTATTCGTTCATAGCTGTCCTCAAGGCAAAGGTACAGCGTTTTGCCCTGAGAAACCGTCCGACCTAACACTTTTTCTCCTTTTGCTATGCTCAGACAAAGGTCTAAAGCTAACCACGATTTCCCGACTTTCGGCGCTCCTGCCAGAATGTAAAGACCTTGCGCAATTAAACCGTCAACTGCAAATTCGATAGGCTTGTATACGGTGGTCATGATTTCCTCGCAGGTTTTGGTTTTTAGTTCTTTCATTCAGTCAGCCTCCTTTGTTAATAAATATTTGATTTTCAAGCTTCCGTTATTTTATCCTACCTGCCGCGTGCGGCGCTCACAAGAACGTTATGCGGCGCTTTAACGAAATTTTATGTACCGTCAAACAGAAAAAGCCCGCACATACTTAACCACAACTAAAGGCGGAAGCTTTTCCGTCTGAAGCGTGCCTAAATATGTACGAGCCTTATGCTCTTTGAAATATGTTTATGTAATTGGCGTTTGATATTTAATTGTCATTTTAAACAGAACCCTGTCATTCTATTTTTATTTTAACATGGAATGTGCGATTGTCAAGATAGCGTCAGAAATTTAATAACCTTAAAGTTAAAATACTCATAATACTATATAAACTAAATAGAAAAACTTATTTTACGTTTTTTAAATCAAATAGTAAAAGGGAAAATTATAACCATTTGTATCCTAACTCCTCTTAATATGTGAGACCAAAAGTTAAATATATTTACGCCATAAGATTAAAAAGATTAAGGAAAAACCAGTTGGTGTTATTAGTTTTTGCGTTATCTACAAAATTCGACATGAAATCAGTGCATAATGCACAAATAATTTTGCCTAATTTTGTCTTTTTATCAATTGACAAAATTTATTTAATATGCTAAGCAATAAACAGTTAAATGGACTTTATAAAATATTTTATTGTATAATAATTATTACGCACAGTTGAAAGCTTTTATAATCTATACGAATCAGAAACGAAAAATATTAAGGCGATGCTTTAAGCGAAAAAGGACTAAATATCAAACACATTTTCTACAAGTTAAATGTGTAAGATAAATATTTTTATGATTGATAAAATCAATCGGAAAGGACATTTAAATGAAAAAAACGTTTAAAAGGCTGATTGCCATTGTCATGGCAACGACTACTATGGCTGTTGGTATGGGAAGTATGAACGCAAGCGCAATTACTTACAAAGGCACAACAAATAAAACTACCACTGGTTGTACAGGAGGTACAGTTAATATTCGTTCAAGAGTATATACTGATTACTATCAGCCTGCTGGTGGAGTAAATGTTTATTATTATGGCGTTGTATCAGATATCTCGACAGGTTCTTCATTAAAAACATATTTCAATATTACTGGAACATTAACAACTTCAAATTCATCTACTCCAATTTCAAATTCCGGTACGGCCAATAGTGTTAAGGCATATAAGGATGCATCTTATTCCGGAGCATACTCTTATTGTAATTCAAAGACTACAACCTCATCGTCTGCTTATGGCACTTCTTCGCAAGAGTGTAATCGTGCTTTCTAATTAATATTATCAAAGGGTTCAGCTTATTATTCATATATCATAGTTGAATCCTTTTTGTTTTCTAATTATTGTAAATTTTTGGGGTTGGTTAAAAATGCGTATAAGTAAAATTATATTAATTGGTATGATATTAACAGTGATGTTAACAGGTTGCTTTAATAAGAAAAATAGTGAGATTAACAATAATGAATCGTTATTAAATAGTACAATTGATTATAGTTCATTTGAAAATACTACAGAATTAAATAAAGATTTCACATTTAATACATCATTAAATGCTTTTTATAATAATAGTTCATATACTCCACTTGAGAACAAAATAGAAATTAATAAAAATGAACTAGTAAACATAAAGGTTTTGACTAATGTAACTACGGATAAAAGTATGTATACAGAATATGCACCCATGCGTATGTGGATTTTAGCAGATGGAAAGCCAATTGAATTTTGTATAAACAATAATGATAAATATAAAATATTTAACGATATATTTGTGGAAGTTGCCAATGATAATTTGACAGATGTAAGCTTTAATTGTTCATATGATGTAAATATAATAACAATAGTGTGTGTTTATTTCCCCGAGGATATTCCTGAACGTGGTTTAGGATCATATAGCGGAGAAATTTCGTATACAATATTAAATAGCGCACATTCTATAGATGATAATTTGAAAAATTCAAATTCAAATTCCAATTTCTATATTAATATACCTAAAAAAGAAGAATATTATGGAATAGATATAGGTGAATTAACTGTAAAAGATAATGACAATAGGGCGCTAGAAACTCATTTTTATAATGACGTACTTCTTACTAATGAAAATAAAAATTTGTATGTTAAGTTTAACAGTGGAGATAAAAAGGAAATTTCATATTATATTTTAGTTTTATGTGATGGAATGTTAGTGGATATTTTTGATGGAAACTACTCTTATGAGGTGAATTGTTTAAACGGAAGCAGAACATATCAATATTGTATTCCAAATAACTATATCCCAGATTCAGGCTTGCATACATTTCAAGCAATTGCTATACCAGCAGATAAAAGTGAAGATTTAACTTCATATTCAACGCCTAAGATCAGAGTTCAAATCTCTTAAATTAAAGGAGTCAAATACAAATAAATATCCAATGGAGGTTCGTTAAGCTGTTTTTCGACAGAATATTTACAGAATGTTCACAAGCATTTTAGGGACTGGATTGTATTATAAATGAAAAGATTTTCATATAACGAATAAGGATATTTAAGAAATAGCTGACGGAAAAGAGTTGAATAAGGGTCTAATATAAGCAAATTGCTGGCTGACCTCAATATAAACCGAAGGAGTTAATACTATGCATTCATTTAAAAAAGCAATATGTATCATAAGTTCTTTTATTTTTATAACATTATGTGGTTGTAATCAAAGCAAAGGAGATTATGTAGATCTATCAAATACCGAACAAAAAATTAAGGACAGTCAATTAAATATCAACTTAGATGATTTTGATTATGATGACAAACCATACAATATTATGAACCTAACTACTACGGTTGATTCAAATTACTTTTATAATTTCAGTATTCCAAATACTAAAATCAATCTGCAAAGCGGCCGTGTACAGTATGTATGTCAAATTCCGGGATGCGCCCACGATGAAATTACTTCTCCGGGCTGTATAAGCTATCAGGATATAATTTCTCCTGTTGCCGTTTCTAATGGAATATACTACATAGACGGCAACAAAGTAATGTTTTTCAGCGGTAATGATCAGACTGTAATATTGACTAATGATTATTATACGGAGTACGAAGCTGAGATTTATCCTGATAATAAAAGCGTAATAACCGCTTTGGTAAGACATAACAATTTGTTGTATATTGTTTGCCCGACTTATTATTTTACATATAACACTGATACAAAGGAAATTACTGCCCCTGCAACTATATCGGATAGTCTTTGTATGGGATTTTGTGCTGCTGACGGTTATCTTTATTTTACTACAGAAAATCTGGAGCTTTATATATACAAGATTGAGAGTGGAAAAACTGAAAAGATTGCAGATAAGGTAGGTCAGGTTCGCGCTAAAAATGGATATATTTATTATGTAAAATATGAAAACGAAATACCTATTCTTTATACAGCAAAAGCTGACGGCTCAGGATCCGCAAAATTATTAGACGATTGCTATGTTAATTATTATGTAACTGATAATAGAATATATTATCAAAGCTATGTAACAAAAGATTGCTATCAATATGATATTAAAAACAAGAAATCAACAAAGCTTGATTTGAAGTATACGTTTTCAGATGGTAAAGAATATATTAATTCGGAATATCTCAATATTGTATCCACCAGCGGCATGGGCTTTGTTTTTATCATTAATAGTACGGAGAAACTTATTTTTATTTTCGAAGATAATTCCACCGAATATAAAACAATTGAAATGGAGGAAGAGTAAGCGTGTTATATGAAATAAAAAAATTATTCTCTTCGCCGTTTACATATATTTGTATGTTAGTTGTATTCGTTTTTTTTTCAGTTTTTGCGGTAAATGCATTAAAGAGCAGAAACTCATCGAATAATGCGTATGAAGAATTATTGGCGGATATAAACAACAGTAAAATGCCAGACGAAGAAATTTTGATTGATTTATACAGCCAATTTGAACTGCTGCAAATTCAAATTAATGAACTGGGAGATTCGGCGTTTGAAAAGCCGGGTAAATACGGCAAAAACATTATGGAGGACTATATTATTTACAGCAACGCATACAGCAATGCAAGCTATATTTATCAAAAATTTCCGAATAACCGCCGTCAGCTTGTAGAGGATGCATTGTATAATATATCGGAGGAAAAGAGCAAGACTGATCCTAACACATCTGTTATAAAATCCAATGAGCTTGTTATAGAAAAATACAACAGAACTATTGATCTAAAGTTTAAAGACACAGGTAATATTGAAGGTGTGCAGCTTTTCTTCGATAATACCATATGGGAATATGCAATGATTGCATTTGTTGTAATGTTGGCTGTAAGGATGTTCACAATGGATATTTCATGCGGCGCATATAAAATGATCCATTCTTCACTTAACGGACAGCGCAGTTTATTTATAAAACAATTTGCTTCAGTTTCAGTTGTTGTAACAGCAATAACAGTTTTTACAGCTTTGATCCAGATTATATTCGGAAAAATATTCTTTGATGTAAATGATCTGTCACTGCCCTTGCAAAGCTTTCCCGAATTTGAATTTTGTCCGTATTTGATTTCAACAGGTATTTATTTTTTGATAAAATTTTTGTGTAAACTATTGTTTTATATTATGATCGCGGCAATTACAGCTATGGTGTCGGTTTTATGCCGTAAACAGTTTGTGTCATATGCTGTTTCCTTATCTGCCGGAATAATTCCTTTAATAATAATTACTTATTATTTCATATATACAACTGAAAACGCAAGCGCCTTAGCGTCAGAATATAAAATTTACAACAGTTTAAGATGCTTTCTGCCGCAAGGACTTTTAAACATAAAAAGTTATTTCAGGACATTTGACTATATTGATATTTTCGGTTTCCAGATAAGCAGACTTTTTCTTGTTTTGCTTATTTCTGCTGTTATAATGTTGACTTGCCTTGCTGTTGCATTAAGAAAATATGGTAAATCGAAAGAGGTGACGATATGAAGCTTGTATTTAATAACATTTCAAAGAAATATAAAACCAAAATTGCGCTTGATGATTTTAACATTACACTGACAGACGGTATACAGGCGCTTCTTGGACCGAACGGTGCGGGAAAAAGTACTCTTATGAATATTCTTGCAGGATTAACCAAGCCAAGCAGCGGAAATATCACGCTTGATAATGAAGATACTGTAAAAATGGGAGCAAAATTTCGCGGCATATTAGGATATTTACCTCAGAATCCGGGCTTTTATCCGTCATTCACAGGATATGATCTAATGAAATATTTCTCTGTTTTAAAAGGCATTGCAGGTCCGGAAAGCAGAATAGATGAGCTTCTTGAATTTGTAAATCTTTCGTCAGACTCCAACAGAAAATACGGTGAATATTCAGGAGGAATGAAACGTCGTCTAGGCATTGCCGTTTCTCTTCTAAATGATCCGAAGGTGCTTATTCTTGACGAACCTACAGCCGGTCTTGATCCTAAAGAGCGCATGAGGTTCAGAAATATATTGAGCCGAATCGGAAGAAATAAAATAATTATAATAGCAACGCATATAGTTTCAGATGTTGAAACGATTGCGGATAATGTAATACTTTTGAAGTCGGGCAAGCTTATACTTTCCGGAAGCACTTCGCAGGTTGAAGAGCATATAGTAGGAAAGGTATGGAATAAACCTTCAGATATAAATGAAGCTGAAGAATATGTTCTGTTAAATTCCAATGCAAACATAATCAAGCACGGAGAAGAAGTAAGCCTGCACATTGTGTCTGACGTAAAACCATTTGAAAATGCTGTTGCAGCGCAGCCAACTCTTGAAGATGTATATATGTACTTTTTTGACGAAGGCGGTATGGCTGGTGAGAAAAAATGAAAATTATACTTTATGAATTTAGAAAATTAATATATTCAAAAAGATCCCTTATAATCATTGCCGCTGTTTTAATGCAGATATTATTAATATTAGTTCCCAGAAATTTTGAGCATGAATATTCCGATGAGATATATATAAATTATATGAAACAGCTTGAAGGCGAATATACTGAGGAAAAACGCAATATAATTTTGAACAGGTATTATGAAATAAATCAGACTATAAACGAGCATGAAAACATGATAACTGCGTACAAGCAAAATACGATTTTACTTGATGAATTTGAAGCGCATAATTCCGATTTCAATAGAGCTCTGGCAGAACTTTCAACAATTGAATATCTGATGCAGAAGTGCAGCTATTTTGATGAGATCGGCGAAGGAGTATTCTTTTATGATACCCCGTGGATAGATTTTTTCACTAATTCGGGATTTAATTATATTGTCGCGCTGACAATTATCTGCTTGATAATACCTGTATTTGACAGCGAGTATCAATCTGAAGCTGCTGCCATGCTGCTAACGTCAAAATACGGAAAAAATTATGTGTGCATATCAAAGCTCATTATGGTCATAGTATTGGCGTTTGCAGTTGCTTTAGCTTTGTACATGGTTCAATATGTAACATTTGTACTGCACATAAAGGCGGATCATTCTGATCTTGACATCAAAAACTTGATGGGATACAAAGCGTTTTCTGGCGATTCATTAAAGCAATATTATATGAATGACGCTGTTATCAAATCATTTTCATGCGCAGCTGCGGCATTATTTATTTGTGCAGTCAGCATTTTTGCAAAAAATACGGTATTCACCTTTTTCATATCTTTTGTATTTATTGTGTGCCCGTACTTTATTTCATCTTTTTTCCGCGGCAGTTGGTTTGAATATGCTTTTGCTGCAAATCAGCTCGGAGCTATGTATTCAGAAGATCTGAATATTTATGCTTTATCTGTCACATATATATTAAAAGCTTCTCTTTATTCCGGATTCTGTATTCGCAAATGGGGAAAACTTCAGTAACTCTGCTGTACGTCAAATAAGTCGGGAATTACTTTGCACTATCGTTACCCTACCCTCAGGTGCCAGTCGGGGAAACTCGGTGCAGGTTCAACTCCTGTTATCCGCACCATATAGCACTGACAAAATAGATGAAAGTGCCAAAAAGCCCGTAGCTGCGGGCTTTTTTGATACCCAAACGGCGAAAAAAAGAAGTTAAAAACCATAGATGAAAAAAGCCGAAAAACACCGTCTGAAAGGATTCGAACTCACGACATTTAAATATTTCAGAAGATTGAGGCATATTTGAGAAAGATAATCTCAGATATGCTCTTTGTAAATATAAAAAATAGTATACAAAATTTCAAGGACCGTTTTGTCTGATATCACGAAAGTGATGTTAAACAAAGCGGTCTTTTTTTATGCCCTGAAGGAGGCGACAGCAAAAGGCATATAGAAACCGCAAATAAATATAACGGAGGAATAAGAATGAAAAGACTGCATTTTAACAGTACGCTCAATCACAAGAGGGACGGTTACAATACCTATTACGTCAGCGTGGAAAAGGTCGTTACGCTTTACGGCAATGAATTTTTAAGGCTGAAAAACGATACCCTTGACGATAATTACTGGATCGCCAGGTATCATAAGCTGATGCGCATTGATATAAACGACATTGCCCATTGCGTTCTTTTTGTTGACAGCGAAAGCGGCGACGGAATACTTGTCGATTCCGAGGGCGCAAAATACGCCCGAAAGTCGCAGTTCATTCCCAACGCAAGAGCATTGATCGAAAACAACGAGCTGACCGAAGCTGAAAGGAGAATACACGAAAGGCTTAAGGAGATCGCAGCGTATATCGCCGAAAAGACGCGCTGCGGAGAAATCCGTTTTGAGCCTGAAGAGGTCCTGACGAAAATAATAACCGACGATCTCAGAAGCAATATCATGCAGGCAGTCATAGAAATGCTCCGTGAAAGAGACGATATTCAGTCCGCGGAGATGATCGGACAGTCTGTTAAGGCGGAAGCCAAGCCGACGCATTCTCTGAAGCTTTACTGTCCGCTGGTAGTTATTAATGAGGATTGCGACGAGATTTCCTGTGAATTCGCCGTCGGCTGTGCGGACGAGATCAATGAATTCATTCAGGAGTTTTCATTACCGGAGGAAGAACGCCGCGGACTTATGGCGTACTATGACAAAGAAACGTCCGTATGCGAAAAGGTCTATTCAGCGTTTCCGTCCGTCGGAGAGGTAAACGGAGAGCTTATGGGAATTTTTGATTGTCAGATTTCCGGAGAGCTTACGGACAGCGAGCTTGAAGAGCTGAGAGGTTATCTTAAAGGTCAGGCAAGCGACGGCTGGGGCGAAGGTCTGGAGCAGCGTGAGATTGAAACCGGAAAACTGGGTAATATTTGCGTCAGCTTCTTTAATAACGGAGCAAGCTGGTCGCTGCAGACGGAGGAGGAAATGGAAATCAGCCGGAATGAAGAACCAGAAATGAATCTTAAAATGTAAAGGGAAAGCGGTCTTTTTGCGGATAAGGGAGGTGAAAATTTGTCAGGAAACTTTGACGGTATCAAAAGACGGAATTTCGGAATCGAAATAGAAATGACGGGACTGACCAGATGTCAGGCAGCAAAAGCGGCGGCAAAGACGCTCGGCGGACAGGTATCCCATTACGGTGGGGGTTACGATAAATATAACGTAAGCGACAGTAAAGGCAGGAACTGGTCATTCGTATCAGATTCCAGTATAATCTGCACTACCCGAAGCGGCGCAGCGGCTTCCAGAGCCTACAGTGTGGAGCTTAATTCTCCTGTGCTGGAGTATGAGGATATACCTCTGCTGCAGGAGGTGATCAGGGCTTTGCGGCATGCCGGAGGAATTACCGGACCCGCGTATAAATGCGGAACGCATATCCATATCTCAGCGGACGATTACACGCCCCGGCAGCTTAGAAATCTTGTAAATATCTTCTCAAGCAAGGAGGATTACCTGTGGGAAGCATTGCAGGTCTCGTCAGTCCGAGAGTGGTACTGCAAGAAAATCGACAGAAGTTTTGTGGAAAAACTAAATAAACGAAAGCCGGATACGATCGAGGAAATAAAAATGCTGTGGTATAACGGAAATATGTCGGAGGAGAATACCTATTACTCAGAAACAAGATACAGAGCGCTCAATCTTCATAGCTACTTTCAGCACGGTCATTATGAGATCAGATGCTGCAACGCAAGCCTTCATGCCGGAGAGATCAGAAGCCAGATAGTTCTGGCTCTGGCAATAAGCAACGCGGCGGTTACAAGAAAGTTCTGCTCCCCTAAAGTAAGCGGCAGCGACAATATGCGTTACAGCTTTCGGGTATGGCTTCTGAATCTCGGACTCATAGGGGACGAATTCAAAAACTGCCGAGCTCACCTGTTAAAGCGCCTTGCCGGAGATATAGCGTGGAGGCATCCGGAGGACGGTATAGCCGCAAGGGAAAGGCTTCGTCAGAAGCGTAGCGCTGAAAATGAGCAGAGCTGTGATGAAGAACCGGAGCAGTCGGAAAGCGAAGGCGAGGAATTTGAAATGGCAATGTAGAAAGGAGCTCTTATGGAACAAAAACAATTGTATATAGCCTACGGCTCAAATATCAATTCTGAACAGATGGCGTATAGATGTCCCAATTCCAAAGCCGTGGGAACATCAGTGATCAAGGATCATGAATTGGAATTCAGAAGCTACGCCACTATCGTGCCGAAAAAGGGTGCGAGCGTTCCCGTTGTGATCTGGGAGCTTGAAGAAAGCGATATTACCGCTCTGAACCGATACGAAGGCTACCCCCGGCAGTACAGACAGGAAAAAATGACGTTTGAGCTTGGCGGCAAAAAATACGAGGGCATGGCGTATCTTATGAATAACGGAGAGATATCTCCTCCTGCCCGGCAGTATTACGATATTATCCTGCAGGGCTACAGAGAATACGGTCTTGACGAAAGCTGTTTGCAGACCGCTCTGGAAAACTCGATTCAGCATGAAATTGACGAGAATTTGAACGACGACTTTCAGATGACTATAGGAGGCGGCTGAATATGCAGTATAAGGACTATTATGTAAAAATAACTCCCGACCAAAGCCTGATAAGGGAAGCTGAAAACGGTACGGACATTATGTGCGAAGGGTTCAGGATCGAGGTTTTCACAGACGGATCGGAAAAAGAAAAGCTGGACGAATTTTCTGCGGCTGTGAATTATGAGCTGCTTGAAAACAGTATGCGGGAGGCGGAGCAGTTTGCAAAGGACTGTATTGAATGCGGTATGAAGGAATATTACAGGAATATTGAAGGGTCGTGATACCAATGGACTAATATACTATTAAAAAAGAAACTATACGGAGGAAATATGATGATATATGATCAGAACAAGGTTGAAATACTCAGACAGAGATACCCTGAAGGCACAAGGATCTGCCTTGACAGCATGGAAAACGATCCACAGCCGATTCCGTCAGGCGCTGTGGGAACGGTAAAAGCAGTGGATGACGCGGGTAATATTCTAATGAAATGGGATAACGGACGTTCCCTTTCGCTGATACCCGGCGAGGACTGTTTTCATAAAATTCAGCAGGAAGAAACGGAGAGTCTGTCCGAGGAAGCCGAAATGGATATGTCAATGTAGGAAGCTGGAATAAACCTGTCAATATGAAAGGGGGCGTTTGAGATGAGGACCGCAGAACCATATAAGCCAAAACCAATAGAGCATTAAGCCGTTATGAGAGATCATAGCGGTTTTTTTATTGCCCTTAACAGAAAGGAAAATAACATAATAAGAGTATTTGACGTATTTTCAGGAATCGGAGGATTCCGTTCAGGACTTGAGAAAGCGGGAGGCTTTGAGATCATAGGCTGGTGCGAGATCGACAAGTACGCTAAAAAAGCATACGAAACAATGTACGATACGAAAGGAGAGATGTACTTTGACGACGCGAGAAAAATCGACCCAAATGAATTGCCCGATTTCGACCTTATTTGCGCAGGCTTCCCTTGCCAGAGCTTTTCAATCGCTGGAAAACGGGGAGGATTTAACGACGCGAGAGGAACGCTGTTCTTTGAAATTGCCAGAATCGCTGCCGTTAAAAAACCTAAATATCTGCTGCTTGAAAACGTACCCGGTCTCCTATCGCATGACGGGGGCAGGACGTTTGCGGTCATCCTCGGTACGTTGGATGAACTGGGGTACGATGTCACATGGCAGGTGCTTAACAGCGCAAATTTTGGAGTCGCCCAATCCCGAAAGAGAGTGTTCATTATCGGATTTCTTAGAGAAAAACGCTCCGGAAAAGTACTGTCTTTCACCGACGCAAATCCAAAAGCTATTGTACAGCGCATACCCGGACGGGAGGGCTGCCGAGTCTACTCCACCGACGGACTGAGCATAACGCTTACGGGAACGGCGGGAGGCTTCGGCGGAAAAACGGGACTTTATGAGATCTTAGGGCTTCCCATAAAGGTAAAGACCAAGTCGGGATATCAGACAGCATTGCCGGGTGATAGTATCGATCTTGCATATCCGAATCTTAACTCAAGGCGAGGTCGGGTAGGTCACGATGTAGCACACACGCTGACAACAAGCTGTAATCAGGGGTATTACGCTATGTGCATAGATATGAATCCCGATCCTAAGGTGACGGAGCTTGCCAGATGCATAACCACACGTCAGGACAGCGGAATAGGCAGCCATAAAGGAGAAAAATCCGGAGTTATGGTTATGGAAGAACCGAGAGCAATATTGAATCCCTTTAAGCCGCGTACAAGGCAGCTAGGCAGACGGGTAAAAGAATCTAACGAACCGATGTTCACGCTTACCGTGACAGACAGGCACGGCGTAATTTACAACGGACTTATCCGCAGGCTCATGCCTATTGAGGCTTGGCGATTGCAGGGGTTTACGGACGAGCAGTTCAATAAAGTCAAAGCAGCCGGAATGTCCGACGCGCAGCTCTACAAGCAGGCGGGAAACGCCGTGTCCGTACCTGTAGCGGAAGCGATAGCAAGGAATATATTAGAGCTTGAAAAGGAGGATGAGAAACATGAATAATATGGTCAAGATTTTTAAAAATGAGGAATTTGGTTCACTCAGAATTTTAAATGAAGATAACGGCAGAATCATGTTCTGCGGAAAGGATGTGGCTTCTGCATTGGGCTACAGCAACACAAAGGACGCAATAAGGCGGCATTGCAGGTGGGGCGTGAAACACGACCTACCTCATCCGCAGTCTCCAAGCAAGAGCATTAAGATGATTTTTATTCCTGAGGGCGATGTTTACAGACTTGTCGCACACAGCAACCTGCCGAGAGCTGCGGAATTTGAGTCGTGGATTTTTGATAAGATCTTGCCTCAAATCAATCAAACAGGCGGCTATGTGGGTAATGCGGATATGTTCGTTGACAATTACCTGTCTTTTTGTGAAGAACCGATAAAGGAGCTTTTCAAGCTTCAGTTCCGCTGTATTGATCAGCTCAACGAGCGTATCCGGCATGACAAACCGTTGGTGGAGTTTGCAAATCAGGTTTCAAATACCGATAATCTCATCGATATGAACGAAATGGCAAAGCTTGCGAGAGCAGAAAGAATTCCTATTGGCAGAAACAGGCTGTACGCCGTTCTCAGAGGAATGGGTATCCTTATGACCGACAATCTCCCCTATCAGAAATATATAGACAGAGGATATTTTAAAGTGAAGGAGTCGGCTTTTAAAACCTCCGCAATGACAAAAACCTATCGGCAGACCTACGTCACAGGCAAGGGTCAGTTGTTTGTCATAGGTCTGCTGAAAAAATATTATGGGAAGGAGTTTTTGCATTAATGGAAATCAAGAGCGTATCTTTACACGATCTGAGAAAAATGAACGACAGCGAGGGGCTTGTTCTGCAGGGCTGCGGCGGCGACCTGAAAGAATGGGTCGACGGCATAAACGATATGTTAACGGAAAGCGGAATATTGCAGAATGAAAGTCGATTTGAAAAGGTATATAGCTTTAATAACGGAAATCTTACCTGTCTGCTGTTTCCGTTTGACGACGTTCAGCTTAATGTCGGCAGGCTTGCAATGTGGAGATTGCAGACTCACGAGCAGTTCGGCGGCACATGGCTTTCCGATTATGTTCCTAACAAACTTGGCGGTTTTGCTCATGATATAGAACAAAAACAGAAAAAGCCTGAATGTCCCCTCATAGGTCAGAACGGAAACATATTTAACCTTATGGGAATAGCTTCACGTACCTTGAAAAGAAACGGAATGGCAGATGAGGCAAAGGAAATGTGCAGCCGTATCACCTCTTGCAGCAGCTATGACAAGGCGCTGTGTATTATCGGAGAATATGTGGAGATCACGTCTGTCAATGAAGAAGAAAATCTTGATATGGAGATGGGCTGACGCTGAAAGCGGAGGCTCAAAAAGGAGAGTAAAATGCCAAATCATGTAACAAACCGAATAAAGATTACAGGCGATCCCGATACGGTAAAACGTGTTATGGACGCAGTCAAAAATGAATCAGGGATAGGAACGATCGATTTTGAAAAGATCATTCCTATCCCTGAAAATATTTATCGGGGTGGTCTCAGTCGGGAGGAATTTAAGCTCTACGGCAAAAACAACTGGTACGACTGGTGTATAGCCAACTGGGGAACAAAATGGAATGCTTACGGGTTTGATAATAATGCCCGGCAAAGAGCTGATAATGAGATAATATTTCTTACGGCGTGGTCAGCGCCGCATCCTGTCATACAAAGGCTGGCGGAAATGTTTCCCGAAATTAAAATCAACCATGAGTGGGCGGATGAGGATATCGGCATGAACTGCGGAAGGTATCAGTATTATGACGGTGAGCGAATAAGAGATTATTTTCCCGAAAGCGAAAAGGAACGACTTGAATTTGCCGCAGAAGTTATGGATGTCGATCTTGAGGATTACGGACTTATCCTAAACGCAGCCGGAACAGGGTATATTGATTTCAGTCAGGACGAATTCGAGCTTATAGAACTATTCGGACAGACTGCGCTGTTTACCAACGACAGAATAACAGACGCTGATATTCCCAAAGGTTTGCACTGCTTTCAGCTACGAACATCGGACGACGGATCACATTTCTGTTCAATAGAAAAGAGAGTTGCCGTTAATCGCGGCGGTTCGGTCGTAACCAAAGAACCGCTTGATCTGGGAGAAAAGGGATTCATACCTCTGACCGAGGATACGGAGCCGAACTTTATGGGTGAAATCGTTACGTTCGCCGATTTTATCGAACAAACTCAAGAGCTTGGAATGGAGATGAAATAATGCTTAATTTATTCATAGGTCTGGCGATAGGAGGAACAGCGGGGCTTACTGTCGGATGCCTTCTGGTATCGGCAAAAAACGCCGACAGAGAAATCGAAAGACTTAACAAAGAATTAAATAACCTTAAAAATGACATTTGATTTTTGAATCAAAACAAAAGGCGCGGATTGAAAAGTATGCGATAATAAAGCTATAGCGCAAATTGCGCCGTCCGCGCGAGGACAAGCCGTTTTGCCAATGACAGAAAAGATTCTGTAATCGGCAAAACGGCTTAACTTCTGTCATTGGCTTTAACGGCGGATAGGAGTAAAATGGACAGTTTCATGTCGTGGGTAGGCGGCAAAAAGGCGCTGAGGGACGAGATTCTCTCAAGGTTTCCGCTTTACTATGAGAAATATATCGAGGTTTTCGGAGGGGCAGGCTGGGTACTGTTTCATAAACCGCCGGGCATGGATTTCGAGGTCTGGAACGACTATAACTCAAACCTTGCAAATCTGTACCGCTGCGTCAGGGATAAACCGAATAAGCTTAAATACAAGCTCAGGTACGTCCTTAATTCCCGCGAGGACTTTAATTGGATCGCGGCTCTTCATAAGAAAGGACTGTTCGGCAGATTCCGCGACGCTGACAGGGCGGCTAAGTTCTATCAGCTGATACGGTACAGCTATGCAAGCGGTCTTGACAGCTTCGGCAGTCAGCCTCATTCCATGTGGGCGGATTTTCCGCAGATAGATATGGCGGCGAGAAGATTGCAGAAGGTTGTGATCGAGAATAAGGATTTTGAAGGGCTGATAAGGCATTACGACCGCTCCGTCAGCTTTTTTTACTGCGATCCCCCGTACTTTTCCACGGAGAACTACTACAAGGACGTCGGCTTTAAAAAGGAGGATCATATCAGACTCAGAGATACGCTTCTGAAAATCAAGGGAAAGTTTTTGGTATCGTATAACGACTGCCCTGAAATCAGGAAGCTGTGGGACCGACCGGGCATATATATTGAGGAAATATCAAGGCTTAACAATCTTGCTCAAAGGTACGAAGGCGGCTGTATGTACAGCGAGCTGTTTATCTCAAACTACAGGCAAACGGAAAGAAACGCGCTTCAGCTTTCAATGTTTGACGAAAATACGGGAGGTATTTTAAATGAAAAAAGTATTAATGACGCAGGCGATGACTGAAAACGGAATATCCAGATTTGACGGTCTCTATGATGAGAATGGGTTTCCCGTGACGGCGGAGCTTGAAAAGAACGAGGACGGAGTCGTTTTCACCCTGCTTCACAAAGAGCTTACGGAGGCGGAAAAGCAGGCGGTCTGCGATGAATACGACGACTGCGCCGGCTGTCCCATCCGCGGTATATGCGCGAAGGACTTAGGCTCAGACAATTTGTTTTAAAGAAAGGACGGATAAATTATGAGATTTCTGTACAGAAAATCCTATGAAGAGGCAAAAATATGCGAGGAAACCGAACTATGGCGTGAAAGCCGTATAGAAAATATACGCTGCTGCAAGGAGATTGACAAAGCGGCTTCCGAAAGCTTCGACGGATACAGCTTAAGCGATTCGGGAGCGGAGAGCGTAATTGCAAGATTCGGATACGACCGCGCCATGTGGGTACTTGCGGCAAGTATCAGAAACAACGCTAACGACGGCAGGTTCTCGGAGGATAATAAGGCGTGGGCGAAGTCTGTGATTCCAAGCCATATATCTCAAAAAGAAACGATAGAATACTGCTCCGACTGTCACCCTGCCGTGCTTAACGGCTTTACCGAGCAGGTCCGTGAAAAATATGCCCGGTTAGGGCTTCTCGGCAGCAAGCAATGCGTTCATTCAGATGAACCGCAGGACTATACGAATAAGCTGATGATAATAAAGCCGGAGCTTCTGACAGAGGAATACAGAAAGCCGGAATACCAGTATTTCTACGCCGCTGACGGCTGCGGATGCGATCCGGAAAAACCCGGCGGACTGGTGTTCGGTAACTATCTCATCGACGGGGACAGAGCTTCTTTGCGCCGCGGGGAATTCATAGGCATCGCGGACAGAGAGCAGCTTCCGAAGTGGGCGGTGAAACGGCTCGAGTATATGGAGGCTCCGCAGATGAAGATAAGGATATTTCAGATAGACCATGAAAAGGACGAAAACAAGCTTGCGTTTATGGACTACGATTACACACAATCGCACGGAGGTGTAAAGGCTGAAAACTACCGTCAGGTATACGGCGGTACCGTAAACTGCGGAAATCTTGAAGAAGTCTTTGCGCTTTGCAATTCGGATAAATTGCCGCCCGGCTACTGCGGAGAAGCCATGTCGGTAAGCAATGTGATAGAGGTCTGCGGCGGAAAGGACATGGGCTTTTACTTCTGCGACAGCGTGGGCTTCAGACCGATAGACTTTGATATATTACGGACAGATCATCTGGATATGATGAGAATAGTCGTCGCGGAGGCTGTAAAAGCGCCCTATGTCGCTGAGATCAGACGCGAGCTTCAGGCAATGCAGTCAGTGGTGGGAGGGCGTATTGAACCGATATATTTCGAGCCTGACAACGACGCGGTCGCATGGTGCAACGAAGAATTTCTGCTTTATGATTATGAACCCAACAGAGTCATAGGCGGAGTCCTTGTTCGCGGTACGCTGTATATTTCAGGCAACGAGCTTACAAACGACGGCTGGGACAGCCGCTCTTTGACCTCCCCCCAGATCGTCAAATACCTTGCGGCTCTGGCACAGCCCGTATTAGAGCTGGAGGAATCGCCTTCCCTGCAGGAGGACGGCTTGACGATCATTATGTAAAGATGTTGACAAATACCAATAATTATGGTATTTTTTAAACGTAAGCTTTTATTGGTTATGCTGTAAAAACCCTTGCTCGGTTTGTCTGACAGGTAGAATTTTTCCGTAAACGGTAGATATCCGCGCGGCAGTGTGGTATGCTGGATTTAACAGCAAAGGCTGAAATATATACACGGGGTGTGACAATTATGAAAAGGACATTGGCGGTATTGATAATATGCGGACTTGCGCTGTCAGGCTGCGGAAAAACAGAACCGGACGGAGCTGAGCTTCAGGCGGGAAAAACCGAATCGGCTTCGGCTGCCTCAACGGTAACGACCGCGCCCGTATCAACGGCTTCGTCAGTTAAGACGACCGCTGTAAAAACAACATCCAAAACATCAGCAAAAACAACGGTAAAAACCACGTCTGAAAGTACGGCGAAAAGTACGGAAAAGAAAAGCGGTACCAAAAAGAGCAGCAAGAAGACCGACGTAACTACCCAAGCGCCGCGGTACGGTAACGAACAGGATAATAACGGCAATTATCAAGCGGGAGGAAATAACGGCGGTCAAACTCAGCCGCAAAGTCAGAATACGACAGCTTCGCAGAAAACCGAGAAGCCAAGCCAAACGCAGAAGAAAACCACAACTGCAAAGAAAACCGAAAAGCCAAAGCCAAAACCGACAGAAGCTCCTGAGCCGCAGGGACTTTCACAGGCAGATATATCAGAGATAAACGGATATATCAAACAGGCTGCTAAGTCTTACGGTATGGCAGGAACTAATATATTAAGCGGATACGTTGATGTATGGAGTGAATATTCGTTTAATCCTCCGATAAATACTGCAATAAACGATACTGTTCCATTAATAAAAAATTATGTGGATTCGGAATTAGGCAGAATTTATAGGGAGTGGTCAAATGATGGGGTATCAGATGAAGAAATATCACAATATTTATACATTAATGTATATTGGGAAAAGGACGGAGATAAATATTGGATATATTTAATGTGGTAAAATGAAATAAAATAAGCGTAAAGACCGATGGTAAAAACATCGGTCTTTTTTATGTTTAAGAAAGGAAATCGTATATGAAGAATGTATTGAAAAAAGGAATATCGATTTTATCGGTAATCGCAATCATATTGACCATGCTTCCCGCAGCGTTCACAGCGTTTGCGGCGGAAACAAAAGTGCAGATAGAAAACGCCGACGCGCTTGCTACAAAAAAGGATATAACCATAGGCGACGGATATACGGTCCGCGCCGAAGATTACTGGTGTATGATACACACAGCCGACAGCATGAGGGCTGTATACTGTATGGAGCCCGGAAAATCCGTTGCAAGCGGAGATATGTTTAATGAAGATGCCGCTAATAAATATTTACAGCAAGTAAGAAATCCAGTATTAGACGCAACTGAAATACAAAGTCTGATAGGCAGGGTTTTTCTTTATGCATATACAGGTAAACTTGATACGTTAGAATCATATTACCGTTACACGGCAACACAGCTTTTGGTGTGGGAGGTTTTAGTAGGTCAAAGAGATGTTGACTTTAACAGAATAAGCAACGGCTATACCTCTGTTGAAAATGCCTTGTCTAACTTTGAAAGCGATTATGCAGCAGCAGAGGTAAGCCGATACTACTATAATTACGAATCATTGATAAAGGCTCATTCAAAATCTGTTTCATTCGGCAGCCGTTCCAAAGCGGCGGCTCAGATTACGGCGGTCAAATCAGATTCTGACGGAACATATACTTTTACCGATAAAAACAATGTTCTATCAGACTTTGACGCGGCAGTCACAGACGGCTCCGTTATATCAAAATCGGGAAACGCTTTAAAAATAAAGGCGGACAGCGGAAAGACCGCTGTGGTTACTCTGACTCAGAACAACGTTAAGGAATCGGGAGAGCTGACCGGATTCCTGACGCTTACAAGCGATTCAAAGCAGACGTTAGCGGAGCTAAAAGCCGATCCGAGAAAATACTACGCGGCGGTCAAGGGCGTAGAAAACGGAACGCTCGAAATTATCAAGACCTCCGAGGACGGTATAGTAGCGGATATTGAATTTATCGTCTTAGGAAACGGAAAAACGTATAAGGTAAAAACGGACAGGAACGGTAAAATAAATATACCCGATCTTGCGGCGGGAGAATATACCGTAACCGAGGTCGTACCTGCCCGTTATGAGAAACAGCAGACGAAAAAGGTTACGGTTTCGGCGGGCAAAACAGCTTCCGTTTCATTCTCCAATACGTTAAAGACAGGAGCTATAAAAATAAACAAGCAGTCGGAGGACGGAGAAAACGGCGGCAGGACCTTTACGATTTCCGGCGGCGGCAAAACCTATACTGTTACCACCAACGGCGAGGGTACGGCAGTTCTTTCCGATATTCCCGTATATGATAAGGATAATAAAAAGATCGCTTATACCATTTCCGAGAAAAACGTACCCGTTAAATATGTTGTTCCGGCAGACCAGACAGCGACCTTGACAGCCGACGCGACAGTTTCAAAAACATTTAAAAACGCTCTTAAGAAATTTACCGCCGAGGTAATAAAAAAGGATTCCGAGAACGGCGATCCACAGGGCAATGCAAGCCTTGCGGGAGCGGTCTACGGACTGTACAGGGACGGAGAACTGATCAATACCTATACTACCGACGAAAAGGGATATTTCAAAACAAGGGAATATGTCTGCGGAAATTATACTATTCAGGAAATAAGCCCGTCGGAGGGGTACAGGCTTGATCCGACTGTCTATTCAATCGGTGCAGAAGCTGAAAATTACACCATTGAAAGCAATCATATTTCAGTAAATGTAACCGAAGATGTTATCAAAGGCAAAATCTCAATTATCAAGCATTCTGACGATGGCACAACACAAATTGAAACTCCCGAAGCAGGAGCGGAATTCGAGGTTTACCTTAAATCGTCAGGAAGCTATGAAAGCGCAAAGGATTCTGAAAGAGATTATCTTGTATGCGATGAAAACGGCTTTGCAGCTACAAAAACGCTGCCCTACGGGACATATACGGTTCATCAGACCAAGGGCTGGGAAAACACAGAATGGATAGAGGATTTTGACGTAATTATCAGCGAAAACGAAAAGGAATATTTCTACCTGATCAACGACGCCGTGCTGACCTCCTACGTCAGGATCGTAAAAAAGGACGCTGAAACAGGCAATCTGATCCCCGTTTCGGGTATCGGCTTTAAGGTTTGGGACTGTAAAAATTCCCGTTATGTTGAACAGAAAATAAACTATCCGACGGAAATGATCCTTGACGTATTCTATACTGACGAAAGCGGAACGTTAACGCTCCCAAACGAGCTTGTATACGGAGATTACGAGCTTCATGAGGTACAGACGGCGGAGGGATATTTTCTCGGCAGTGAAGCCGTTCCCTTTACGGTCGACGGTAAGGAAGAGGTTATAACGGTTGAAAAATTCAACAAGGCTCAAAAGGGAAAAATCAGCGTTCAGAAAACAGGAGATACCTTTGCAAGCGCGGCAGTTTCATCATCTGCATATACAGATGAAAACGGAAATGCTATAGAAAACCTTACGACCTACACTCCGATATTTTCAGACGGAAAGCTTTCCGGCGCGGTATTTCAGATAATTGCAGGCGAGGACATAATAACGGCCGACGGAACGGTAAGAGCAAACGCAGGCGACATTGTAGCTGAAATCGCAACAGATGAAAACGGCTATGCTGAAACCGATCCGCTCTATCTCGGAAAGTATGAAATAAAGGAAATTCAGGCTCCCGACGGATATGTTCTTAACGGCGAATCGCAATTTATCGAGCTTACCTATGCGGGACAGGAAGTCGAGATAAGAGATACGGTAAACGCGGAATTTTTCAATGAATATCAGGGCGTAGAAATAACGCTTTCCAAGCTTATGGAACAGGACGGGCTGTTTAATATCGGCAATTCAGACGAGTATACAAACGTCCGCTTCGGACTGTTTGCCGCAGAGGCTCTGACCGCCGCCGACGGTACGGTTATTCCTGCCGACGGACTGATTTCTGAAATCAGCCTTGATGAGAATATGACCGCAAAATTTGACGTTCAGCTTCCGTTCGGAAAATATTACGTTCAGGAAATCGGCACAGACGAGCATTACGTCCTGAACGGCGAAAAATACCTTGTAACATTTGAATATCAGGGACAGGATATTCAGACGGTTTCAATCGACTGCGGAACATTTGAGAATCGCCTTAAGCGTGGAAAAATAGAAGGTATCAAGACAAACGAAAGCGGCGACCCTCTTGAAAACGCTCTGTTCGGTCTGTTTGCAATGGACTGCACAGAATTTACGGAAGAAAACGCGTTAATGACAGCCAAGTCGGACGACAAGGGCTGTTTTTCTTTTGCCGACATTCCCTTTGGCGAGTATGTTATCAGAGAACTTTCAGCGCCCGACGGATATATTTTAAGCGATGAAAGCTACCCTGCGACAGTTTCAGAAAATGATGAGATTATCAGAATCGAAATTGAATATAAGCCTGTAACTGTGGAAATATCCAAGCGGGACGCGGACGGAAACGAGCTTAAAGGCGCGCAAATGCAGCTGCTGGATGATAAGGGAACAGTTGTGGACGAATGGACTTCCGACGGAACTAATCATATTGTCGCAAAGCTTTCCGCCGGAAAATATATTCTGAAAGAAACCGCCGCTCCGGAGGGATATATTTTGGCGACGGATATTTGCTTTGAAGTCCTTAATGACGGTACGGTCACGGTTGACGGCGCTGAAACGACCGCCGTATCTGAAAACGGCAATCCGCTGATCGTTATGATTGACGAGGCTGAACAGAAAGAGATACCGCAGGATACTCCTCATACCGGCGACAGCCGAAGCAATACCGCCGCATGGCTTATGATAGCCGGAGGACTGTTAAGTCTTTGCGCTATGCTCGTAAGCTGTAAAATACGAAAAAGAAAAGAGCTTGAGAGAATAAGGACGGAAGAAATAAGGAAAGCGTCGGAGTGTCCCGACTTTATTGACAAGGACTGAGCTTTATGAAGAAAACTAAAATAATGAGAACGGCGGCAGCTATTACAGCTGCCGTTTTAATTTCGGGAGGCGTATATTTAATGTTTCGCAACGATCTTGCCCAGAAGCTGAGTTACAGAAGGCTTAAGCCGTTTATGCCCGACATTGCCGTGTTTGACGAGCGTATGCCCGATCGTGCGGAAATAACTGACGAGTCTGACAATTCCGCGCGTTTGCCGGAGGATAAAAAGCGGGAGCTGACAGAACAGGTTCGTGAGGTTTGCTGCAATTTTGACGGTTCCATAGGCTGGCTTTATATTCCTGATACGGGCATAAACTATCCCGTCATGTATTCGGGAGATAACGATTATTACCTGCATAGGGCGTATGACGGCGGCTATTTGTATTCGGGGTCCGTTTTTCTTGACGGCAGATGCGCGCGGGAGTTTTCAGACGGAATAAATATTCTCTACGGTCACAATATGCGTAACGGTTCTATGTTTGCAGATGTAATTAATTTTACGGACGAGAGCTATTTTGAAGCTCGCGCCGTCGGCTGGCTGACTGTTTCGGACAGCGTGTTCCGTATTGACTTTTTTTCGCTTTCACAGCTGGAATGCTACAGCGGCTTTTACGACGTGACAAAAGATATATCCGTCTGGCTTGACGGTCTGAAAGAAAACTCTTTTATTTGGAAAAATATCGGCGTATCTGAAAAAGATAAGTTTATTTCACTGTCCACCTGTACCGGAGCGGAGGGAACCTCCAGAACTGTGCTGACGGGAAAGCTTACAGAGGTATGACATGAGCAGAAAAGAAAAAAAGACGGACTATGCTGCAGAGCTTGAGAAATCCTTTAAACGCTGGGAGTATTTAAAGGAACACGGCGGCTCCGATCCGTCTTATTCAGACGGAGTCAATATGAATCTTGTAAGAAATCATATTCTGTATTTCAAGCATAAAATTGAAAGCGGTATGTCTGAAAAGGATTATCCTCAGATATATTTTTGCAAGACGCCGCCGGAAACAGATCGGGACTATATGGCGAGAGCCGATGAAATACGGGAAAACGCAAGAAGTTCTCTGGAGATCATGGAACAGGATGAGAATCTGCTGTATCTCCGTGAAAGGATCAGGGAACTGTCCGACCGCCAGATAAAAGATATGAATATTTTAGTTGTAATTAATTACCCGAAAGCTCTGCATACTGCAATAGCTGAAGACGATCTCATAACGATGCGCAGATTTGAAAATACAGACAATTACCTTAAAAGCTTCAGACGGACCGCTGAAAAAGCGGCTATGGCAGAACCGGAAGAAAATCTGCAGCTTTCAATGTTCTGAATGGAGGAAAAATGAAAAAGAAGAAAATAACCGCGCTTTTAATTTCCGTATGCTTGCTGACTGTATTCTGCTGTATAACGGCATACGCCGACGGAGATGTCGCAGGCGCTGTGCAGAGTACATGGTACTCTGCAAAAAGTCAGATAAAATCGATCGTTAACAACGTCGTATTCCCTGTGATAGACGTAGTTCTGGCAATTCTGCTCTTTGCCAAGCTTTCTTTGGCGTACATGGACTACCGCAAGCACGGTCAGTTCGAATGGACGGCTCCGGCAATAATTTTCGGCTGTCTGCTGTTTTCACTGACCGCTCCGCTTTACGTCTGGTCTATCGTCGGAATGTAAAAATGAAGGGAAAAGGTATATCCGATATGCAATAAAAGCGGGAAAAAATGCCGCGGAAGATTGTTGGGTTATGATATAGCTATTTGGCGGATAGTGTGGTATTGTAGTGTCGGAGGTGAAAGGGGTGGATATATCAGACGAGCTGTACGATAAATTTACACAGGAACTGGACCGATCACTGTACTTAAGCTCCGAGTACGGCGACGTCATAGACAGATTCAATAAGCTGTTTGATAAGTACGCTGATAAGGAAGGCTCTCAGAAATTAGACGAGTTGATCGGAGAGTTTGGAACAGTCGTAGCAAAAAATATCGGAATATCTGCGATGAAGCTCGGAGCAAAGCTTATAGTCTCTCTGCTGAGATGAACGCGTGTAAAGAAAATCAAAAAATAAGGAAAGGCGGCCGCAGGGCTGCTTTTCTTTTTCAGGAGGTGGAAAATGCCGTATATCCCATTTACAGAAGAACAAAAAATTGCCGCGAACAGCGTAGATTTAGCCGATTTTCTGAGGCTGAGAGGAGAAAAGCTGGAATCGGCGGGGCGGGAACACAAGCTCGTTTACTACGACGGCAGCGGCAAGCACGACAGTATTACTATAAACGGATCAAAATGGTTCGACCATAAAAATCAGGTGGGCGGCGGAGCAGTAAGGTTCATGCGGTATTTTTACGGCATGGATTTTCAGACCGCGGTTCAGGAGCTGTTAGGTCGCACGGTTACTCCCCTGTCCCACAGTCCGCCTAAAGCGGCTGTGCGGGAGGAAAAACCGAAAGAATTCAAATTGCCCGAAGCAAACGGCAATATGCGCAGAGTGTTCGCCTACCTCATAAAACAGCGGTTTATTGCTCCTGACATTATCTCGTACTTTGCAAAACGGCATACGCTTTATGAGGATAAGGAGCATCACAACGCTGTGTTTGTGGGAGTTGATGAAAAGGGAGTTCCAAGACAGGCTCACAAACGTGGGACAGCGACTTTCGGGAAGTCGTTCCGGCAGACTGTGGAGGGATCAGACACAAAATACAGCTTTGCGCACTTTGGCAGCGATAAAAAATTGTATGTTTTTGAAGCTCCGATCGATATGTTAAGCTATCTTACTTTGAATCCCGAAAACTGGCAGGATCACTCGTATATCGCCATGAACGGCGTGTATGAAAACGCCGTTATTACAGCTCTGGAAACTCATAAGCATATATCTGAGATTATTATCTGCACCGACAACGACGAGGGCGGGATCGACGCTGCGGAAAGGCTTACGGATATATTAAAGGAAAAGGGTTATACGGATATATCAAGGAAATTGCCGGAGTTTAAAGACTGGAACGAATGTCTTAAAGCTGAAAACGGCGTTGAAGCTCTTGCGGCTGTTCCTCACAGAAGAAAAGAAATCTATTATGAAACTTTGTCAGAGCTGCGGTATTTCAGGTGCAGTCCGGACCGTATTATCGACAGGCTTTCTAAGACGCTCCGAAACGGACAGTATCGGTGTTTAGCCGAGTACGCGCTTGCGGCCTCGGCGTTCTTTATCGGCGGAAAGAACGAAAACGCCATGTTTGACAGGCTCAAAAGCAAGCTGTTTAATGAATACCGGGCATATTCCGACAAGGGTAAAACGACTTCCAAGCAGGATGATCTGAAAAACGCATATAAGGCGGTAACTCGTGATCTGCGGTATAATCAATCCCGTACCAAGGAGGAAATCATACAGACCTCAAAGCTGCTGTTTCAGCTTGCGGACTGCGCTGTACGCTGTGAAACGGAACAGGAAATGTCCGCTTCTGTGATCTCGCAGGAAGAAGCGCGGGAAGAAATATCCGAGGCGATAAGCTTCGGGTTCGGATAGGAGGGCTATATGAATCAGACTCAGATAATCGGAATTATAGTCATGCTTGCGGTGTTCGCAGTCATGATGATTTTAGCTTACTGTTCCAACAATTATTCCCTCAATGGAATAAAGAATAAAACTGTAGGAAACGGCCAGTACGGCACAGCGAGATTTGCAACAAAAGCAGAGGTAAAAAAGACATATACCAAAGTCCCATTTGAGCCTGAGAAATGGCGTAAGGGCGAGAGTTTACCGCACGGCTCCAACGGAGATGTTGTTCAGGGTACTGTAGTCGGCTGCAGAACAAAAGGAAAAAAGACTGTCGCGCTTGTGGACGAGGGCGACGTTCATACCATGATGATAGGCGCTGCCGGAGTGGGCAAGACCGCATACTTTTTATATCCGAATATAGAGCTAGCCTGCGCAAGCGGTATGTCTTTTGTCAGCACAGACACAAAAGCAGACGTTGTTCGAAACTACGGAACTATCGCTTCGAAGTACTACGGCTACAACGTTTCCGTTATCGATCTCCGTAATCCTACACGAAGCGACGAGAACAATATGCTGCACCTTGTCAACAAATACATGGACGTTTATCTAAAGGACAAAAAAGATCTGTCCGCAAAGGCAAAGGCTGAAAAATACGCAAAGATCACAGCCAAAACCATTATCAGCATAGGCGGCGCCGATTCCTCCGCAATGGGTCAGAACGCGTTTTTCTACGACGCGGCTGAGGGACTTCTCGCTTCTGTCATTCTTTTGCTTGCTGAATTTGGGGATAAAAACGAAAGGCATATCGTTTCCGTGTTCAAGCTTATTCAGGACCTGTTAAAGCCTATAGAGAGCGCCGGAAAACAAAAGCCGAAAAACGGCTTCAAGGTATTGATGGAAAAGCTGCCTGACGAACACAAGGCAAAATGGCTTGCAGGCTCCGCCCTTCATTCCGCGGATCAGGCGATGATGTCGATCATGTCCACGGCGCTGTCAAGACTCAACAGCTTTATCGACTCGGAAATGGAGCAGATTCTGTGCTTCGGCACGGCGATCGACGCGGAACGTTTTTGCTCCGAGAAATCGGCGATATTCATTATACTGCCGGAAGAGGATCAGTCGAAATATTTCATGGTTTTATTGCTGATCCAGCAGCTTTACAGGGAAATTCTTGTGATCGCCGATGAAAACGGAGGCAAGCTTAAAAACCGCGTTATGTTCTACTGCGATGAGTTCGGCACTTTCCCTAAGATAGAGGGAGCTGAAGCGATGTTCTCCGCAAGCCGTTCAAGACGGATAAGCATTGTTGCGATTATTCAGTCCTTTGCGCAGCTCGATAAGAATTACGGCAGAGAGGGACAGGAGATCATAACCGACAACACGCAATTAACTATATTCGGAGGCTTTGCGCCCAATTCACAGTCTGCGGAAATTCTGTCCAGATCATTGGGAGAACAGACGGTATTAAGCGGTTCTGTTTCGCACGGCAAAGATAAAAGCCAGTCGCTGCAGATGATCGGCAGACCGTTAATGACAACGGACGAGCTTAAAAGTATGCCCAAAGGACAGTTCATTGTTATGAAAACGGGAACTCACCCCATGATATCTCCCCTGAAGCTGTTTTTCAAGTGGGGTATCAGCTTTGAAGAACCGTACAGCCTTGAGGATAAAGGCTCAAGAACGGTCACATATATGAAAAAGGAGACTTTGACGCGGGCGGCGGAGCTTAAATACGCCAAAAAGAAAATCGAGGCTCCGGAGGATCAGGCGGTAAGCTATGAGGATATGCTGAGAAAAAAGCTGCCAAAGACGGGAGGCGCATAACGCTTGAGGTTTTCAAGAGAGATATACGAATACGATCTGCCTCACAGGGCGGTGGCTGTGTATATGTACCTGTCCAACCGCGCGGGAAGAAAAAAGAAGTGTTTTCCCTCCGTTAAAACTATATCGGAGGATCTGAGCGTTTCAAGGTCAACGGTATTCAGGGCGCTGAACGACTTGGAAAAAGCAGGGCTCATAGAACGCAGGGAAAGGTACAGGACAAGCGGCGGAAGAAGCTCTAACCTTTATCTTATTAAAAGTTGAAAACCGGATTTTATTATGGTATAATGTAAAATAATATGGCTTGAGAAATTGTACAAAGGAGAATTAAAATGCCGGACGAATATACCCTTGACCGTGAAACCTACCGCTCTGTAAAGAAAATGGACAGAGAACAGCTTCAGAAGCTTCTGACGAGCATATATGTATCGGGCAAAAGGGACGAGGAATCAAAGGCTGTCGATTATGACGAGCTGAAAGCCGCTATAGGACGGATAAAGGGCATAGGAGAAAGCAGACTGAACGAAATTATGAACGTTATACAAAGCTTTATGGATAAAGCGGAAGGCTGAGATTTATGGAAAATGCTAAAAGGTGCGGATGGTGTCGGGACAACGGTCTTATGCAGAAATACCACGACGAGGAATGGGGCGAGCCTGTTCATGACGACAGAAAACAATTTGAATTTCTGATGATGGAAGTCATGCAGTGCGGATTAAACTGGTCGTTAATGCTGAAAAAGCGGGAGATATTCCGAAGGTGTTTTGATAACTTTGATTATGAAAAAACAGCGCTTTACGGAGAAACTCAGATTAACGATATTCTGAATACGCCGGATATGATAAGGTCGGAGAGAAAAATCAGAGCCATTATCAATAATGCAAATATGTTTTTGAAAATCAGACAGGAATTCGGCTCCTTTGATAAATATCTGTGGGGTTTTTCGGATAACAAGACAATTGTGTATAAGGCTCATGCGGACGAAGGCGTTCCGGCAAGCAACGAGCTGTCAGACAGAATAAGCGTTGACCTGAAAAAAAGAGGCTTTAAATATCTCGGCTCAATAACGGTTTATTCCCATTTACAGGCCTGCGGAATTATAAACGATCACTGCACAGAATGCTTCAGATACGGGCAGCTGATCGGCAAAGATAACGTTATAATAAAATAAGGAATACCGTCGGATAATCCGGCGGTATTTTCATATATACGGAGGATGAAAATGAATGCAAAGAGAAAACGGCGCGGAATATACAGGATATCTAAAAGGTATTCGCTGATACGGATACGCAGACGGCGCCGCTTTTACTGTTTTAAAAAATCATCAGAGGAAAAAATACGAACAGATCAGTTTGATCGGAAAGGAAAACGGCAATGTTTGAATGGATAGGCGACGCTGTGGAATGGGTAGGAGAAAAGCTGTTCGGGGTGGTGGAATCGGTAGGTTCGGCGATCTCCTCGGCTGTCTGGGACGTTATGCTTGAATGGATGTACGATACTATATACGGAGCGGTTGCCGATCTGTTCGGAATGATAAACGGAATGGGCGCGGGAATCTTTTCGCTTGCATGGGTGGAAGCCTTCCTTAAGCTTTTTTCCCTGTTCGGCTGGGCGCTGTTTGCAGTCGGGCTTGTTGTCGCTGTGTTTGATACGGCGATCGAATATCAGACGGGACGGGCGAATATTCAGGGAACGTGCCTTAACGTTCTTAAAGGCTTTATGGCTGTAATGCTGTTTACTCAGCTTCCTGTGGAGCTGTATAAATTCTGCATAACGCTTCAGAGCACATTCTCAGGCGATCTTCTCGGCTCGTTTATAGGGGCGAACAAGGGCGATCTCGGAGCTACGGCGACAATAGTGCTGCACTCTACGATAGGTTTATCAGGACTGCTTGGAATACTGACGGTTATCGCCCTTGCCTACTGCGTTCTAAAGCTGTTTTTTGCCAATATAAAAAGAGGCGGAATACTGCTGTGTCAGATAGCAGTGGGAAGTCTGTATATGTTTTCCGTTCCCAGAGGATACGCGGACGGCTTCAGCAGCTGGTGCAAGCAGATTTTCGCTTTGTGTCTGACTGCGTTTTTACAGACCAGTCTGCTGTTTTTGGGACTTCTTACATGGCAGACCAACAGGCTTTTAGGACTTGGAATAATGCTTTCGGCAAACGAGGTTCCGAGGATCGCTCAGCATTTCGGACTGGATACAAGCGTAAGAGTCAATATGACGAGCGTTTCCCACACTGTGAATACCGCCGTAAGGGCGGGTCAGTTCGTAGCGAAAAAGCTTGCGTGATTTAAGTTGACTTTGCCAGATTCCGGTGATATACTGTGTAATCAGGAGGGATGACGGATGATATATATAACCGGAGATACGCACGGAGATTTTAGGAGAATAAAGGAGTTTTGCAGGTTAGCCGATACGACGGCCGAGGACGTTATCGTTATACTTGGCGACGCCGGAATAAATTATTACGGTAACGAAAGCGACGGACGGTTAAAATATATTCTTTCCAAGCTTCCTGTTACACTTTTTTGTATTCACGGAAACCATGAAATGCGTCCTCAGAAGCTGCCGGACTATGAGCAGATAATATGGAACGGCGGAATTGTATACAAAGAAAGCAAGTATCCGAATCTGCTGTTTGCAGCCGACGGAGAAATATATGACCTGGACGGACTGAAATGTCTCGTAATAGGCGGAGCTTACAGCGTAGATAAGGGATACAGGCTTATGAAGGGATACGGCTGGTGGGATGACGAGCAGCCGTCGGAAGAAATAAAAAGAAAAACAGAGGCTGTACTGAAAGACAATCCTATAGATATTGTTCTTAGTCATACCTGTCCGTTAAAATATCAGCCTGCGGAGGCTTTTCTAAGCTGTGTAAATCAGAAAACGGTTGATACAAGCACAGAGATATGGCTGGATCATATTGAAGAAATTACAGACTATAAAAAATGGTACTGCGGTCATTATCATATCCGCAAAAGAACAGATAAGCTTCAGTTTATGTTTGATGACATTGAAGAATTAAAAATCCGCTGATTTGCAGCGGATTTTTTAATACCCGAAAGGAGAAAGTATGAAAAAAACATATATCTATCCCCAGAATATGAAAGCCGGATCAAGGCTGTGGCTGTGGAGTATAAGGGATTTCCTTATCATATGCCTCGGACTGATACTGTCCGTGGTTTTGCTGACTCAGCTCTGGACCTTTCTGCCCTTTGCGGTAACGGCTGTGTTTGCGTTTTTATCAATAAGACTTGAAGAAACCACGGTCATGGACTATATAGTCTGCGCCTTCCGCTTTTTTGTAACGGCGCAGCAGATATATTACTGGAGGTAACAAGATGAAAAACAAAAAATCAACGCAAAGCCTGTTCGGACTGAAAGGCTTCGGCAGATACGGACTGAAAACGGAAAAAGGCGAGCTGTCCTTTTTCAGCGTTCAGCCCACCAATATATCCGTATTGTCAAATGAAAATATTGATACGAAGATACGCCGCCTTATGACGCTGCTGAGCATGATACCGGAGCTTGAAATAATCTGTCTTGACAGCTGCGAATGCTTCGACGGCAACAAGATCAATATCAGAAACAGGATAGACTGCGAAGAAAATCCCGCTGTCATAAAGCTGCTGGAACAGGACATGGAGTTTTTAGACGACATTCAGCTTGAAATGTCTACCGCAAGACAGTTTATGTTCTGCGTAAGAACAAAGGACAAAAAGGAATCGCAGATATTTCAGCAGATAAACCGCGCTTCCAAAATAATATCGGAGCATGGCTTTGACGTCAGAAGAATGAATAAGGAGGATATAAAGAGAATGCTGGCTATTTACTTTGACGTCTCTATGAACGGAGATAAAATCGAGGACGCGGAGGGAGAAAAATATATTGAGCCGATACAGGATAAGGAGAAGCCGTATGCCGTTTAAAAAAAGAGCGATGACTCCGGAACAGGCGGAGGAAATCAGAATACAGGAGTTTTTTGACCGCGTCGTTCCCGGCACGGTCCGTTTTTTTACCGACCATTTTATTTGCGGCAATTCGTATAAATGCGTGTGGGCGGTCAGAGAATGGCCGCCTACCACCGAAGAACAGGCTATCCTCGCCCATCTTGCCGACAGAAGCTCGGTTACTTTAAGAATATATAACCGCCTTGTGGACAGCGCCGAGCAAAGGCAGATAATTCAGCACGCCGCAAGAAGAAACAAGCTTATGTCGACTGTAAACGACGTAACGGAATCGATTGCCGCGGAAAGCAATTTACAGGACGTTGTTCAGCTTATTGCCGATATGCGCCGAAACAAGGAACCGCTGCTGCACTGCGCCGTGTTTATCGAACTGAAAGCGGTAAGCGAGGACAAGCTTAAGGAGCTTCAGTCGGATATACTAATGGAGCTTACGCGCTCAAAAATAACTGTCGACAGACTGATTCTACGTCAGAAAGAAGGCATGCTCTCAGCTCTGCCGTTCGGATACAATGTGTTCGGCAGTCTGTATGAACGCGTTCTTCCGGCAAGCTCGGTCGCAAATCTCTATCCGCTGAATTACAGCGGAAAAACCGATGAAAAGGGCTTCTATATCGGAAAAGATAAGTTCGGAACAAACATTTTGGCGGACTTTGATAAGCGGAGCGACGACAAGACAAACGCAAACGTTCTCATTTTAGGAAACAGCGGTCAGGGAAAGTCGTACCTTATGAAGCTTTTGCTTACCAATATGAGGGAGAGCGGAAAAAGCATAATAATTTTAGACGCTGAACAGGAGTACAAGGAGCTGACGGAAAATCTGGGAGGAACCTATCTCGATTTCATGTCGGGAGAATATATGATAAATCCCCTTGAACCCAAAACCTTCGGAGAAGCTGAGCGTGACGGACAGTCTCCGGAAGCGTTCAGAAGGGTAACAAGGCTAAGTCAGCATATATCATATTTAAAGGACTTTTTCAGAGCATACAAGGACTTTTCTGACAGCGAGATAGATACGATAGAAATTATGTTAATGAAATTGTATGCAAGATTCGGTATTGACGACCTCACTGATTTCAACAGGCTGAAGCCGGAGGATTATCCTACAATGACCGATCTTTATGAACTGACGGAAAAGGAATTCATGATTTTCGACGAGGAAAAGAAGCGTTTGTACACAGAGGAGATACTGCAGAACATCTGTCTGGGACTGCATTCTATGTGCAGAGGAGCTGAAGCAAAGTATTTCAACGGGCATACTAACGTTAAGGATTCAAAGTTTCTGTGCTTCGGAGTAAAAGGTCTTATGGACACAAACAAAAGGCTTAAAGACGCTCTTTTGTTCAATATTCTGAGCTATATGTCAAATCAGCTTTTAGGCGAAGGGAACACCGCCGCGGCAATAGACGAGCTTTATTTATTCCTTTCAAATCTGACAGCCATCGAGTACATCAGAAACGCCATGAAAAGAGTGCGGAAAAAGGAATCTGCAATGGTGATCGCAAGCCAGAATATCGACGATTTCCTGCTGCCCGAGATCAGGGAGCTTACTAGACCGCTGTTTGCTATTCCTATCCATCAGTTTCTGTTCAACGCGGGCAACGTAGAACCAAGAGCGTATACCGATATGCTTCAATTAGAAATGTCGGAGTTTTCGCTCGTAAAATATCCCCAGCAGGGTCTGTGCCTTTATCGCTGCGGCAACGAGAGGTATCTGCTTCAGGTTCACGCGCCGGAGTACAAGGAAAAGCTGTTCGGCGTGGCGGGAGGAAGATAAATCTTAAGTACGCTTGTTTGCTTAAATTTAATGTGGTATAATCAGTACAATAAGCTTGGGGAGGAATGTTCATGGGAAATAAGTTCAGACTGACAGTTGAAGAAAATATATTTATAGCAAAACGAAATATCGTTGATTATATATGGAAATCAGCCAATCTTGAGGGTATCAATGTTACATTTCCTCAAACCTATGCCATTATTGAAAAATCGAAAGTATCAGGAGTAGATGTGGAGGATATTCTGAAAATTACGAATTTAAAACATGCGTGGCAAATGCTTTTCGATACAATAAACAAACCGTTGGATTTAGACTATATATGCCGGATACATGCGGAAGTTGCAAGAGATGACGCGCCTATGCGGGGGAAACTCAGAACAGGCGCTGTGTATATATCTGGAACTGACTACGTTCCCTCCGTACCTTCCGAAAAATCTGCAAACGCTATGCTTGAAGAACTGAAGAAAACAGAAAATCCTACCGAACGTGCAATAGAAACAATGTTCAGATTAATGAAAGCGCAGCTTTTCTGGGACGGAAATAAAAGAACGGCAATGCTTGCAGCCAATAAAATAATGATGCAGAACGGCTGCGGAATTATTTCAGTACCTAATGAATATCTGGAAGAATTCAATGAAATTCTCTGCGATTATTATACAAACGACACGCTTGAAAAAGCAATGAGGTTTGTATATGACAAATGCATAGACGGAATAGATTTCAGACTTCAGGAGCAGCCGGAAAAGGAAAAACGGCAAAGTGAAGAACCCGAAGAAAATCAGGGCATAACAATGTCCTAACAGATAAATGTAACATAGAGCCGGATATGTGGCTGTGTTGATTTTAATATCTGTATAATATGGTCAGGCGAAATGTACCGCAGAGGCTTTAAATTTTATCTTTCAGAAAACGGAGTATGGATGACAAAACGCGTTCCGGTGCAGTTTATCTTTGATGATCTTAATTGAGCTGTAAATTCGGTTTGTATTTTTATCCGCTGAAAAAAGAAAGAAGAATTCATGTATAGCTTGATTCTTAGAGATAAATGCGATATGATTTAAACAGAACACGGAGGCGAATGTCAATGTATATTTTTCCGAAGCGTTGCGAAGGCGCTGATGAGCTCAAATACATTTTTCCGTCTAAACAGAAAGCCGTTCAGAAGGCCATAGAACTTGCCATGAAGGACAGCAGAATAAAGAGATTAATTATATTCGGAAGCGCCATAACTATGAATTGCGGAACAGACAGCGATTTGGATATTGCTTTAGATGTTCCAAACATGAATTTTGATGAATTTACAAAACTTGCAAGACCGTTTTTTACTGAAATTCCTTCTGAAGTTGACATTATTCATTATAATGAAATTCGCAGTGAATTGCTGAAAACGGAAATAAATAGAGGAGTGTGTGTATATGCCGGATAGCAATGACTATTGCAGCCGTTTATCACATGCCGCAGGCAATTGAAAAAAATATTTAAAAGCATAATTATGAAAATAATATAAAGAAACAGTACATTACCCATAGTGCTGCGTTATCGGCTCTATTTTTATAATTCCAAGAAAAAACCGCATATAGCTCTAAAGGACGGCTGAAGTAAAACAGCCGTCCTTTTCATATATACAAAGGAAAGAAGGGTTGCGTATGAGTATAACGGCAGCGGCGGTCAAAAAAGCCGCGGCGGTTTTGCTTCCAAAGAAAAAGGTAAGGAAGGCTATAGGCTTTGCCGCCGCTTTTTTAATAACGCTCGCTCTGCTTCCGGTAATGCTGCTGCTGGCAATGGGTCATCAGCTGACAAAGGCGGAGGATGAATACGGAAATATAGATTTCAGTCAGTTTATGCAAAGTCTGTCTCCGGAACAAAAGGAGCGTTTCTCACAGATGGAGGACGACGGCAAGGCTATTGAAAAGGAAATGGAAAAGCTCGGAATCAAGGATATGATCGTCAAAGCTCAGATAATATATCTCACATATTTTGACGACGTTCACAAGGATGAGGATTTTTTTGCGGAATACTGTTCGCTTTTCAAAGAGAACGATAATGAAAAGCTGATTGAAAATCTCGGTAGCAAATACAATCTGAGCATTGATTACAGCGAATTTATGCGGTCGTATTCCGTGATAGTTAACGTCAGCATAAATCCGTATCTGTTTGTGAATTTTGATTTAAAGAACAACATAGACCTGTCGGTCTGGGCTGAAAACGCCTATGAAACTCAGTGGGGCTGTGTTCCCCATACCGACGGCAGTCTGCTGACAGATGAAAAATACAAGGCGCTAAAGGAAAAATATCCGCAGGATATCACCGCAGACTGCGACAAATGGCTGAGCCGGAGAACTGTTGACAATTACAATTTGCTGAGATCGTATCTATGGTACGACCACGAAAGCGGAACGATTTCCGAGGATAATTATCCGATCTCCGATATGACCGTTCAGGAGCTGTTCGATTCGGCGGACGTAAAAGGAAATATCGAAACTCTTCCTCAAACCAAGGGTATAGCTGTTTTAAAAGAGAATACGATAGGTATTTTTGTGGGAAACGGTAACGCGATATATGCGAAATCTGCCGAGGACGGGATAGTAAAGGAGAATATCTCAGCCGGAGGCTGGACCTCGTGGTTTGAAATACCGTGGATACAGTACGGCGATGAAAAAAGCTTCGGCAATGAAATCAAATTTGAAGAATATGACGAAAAGAAGAAAAATAATCTGGGACTTGTTCAGTGGGCGATCCAGGCTCATGAAAACGGCTGGGGATATGTTTACGGAACCTACGGAAACGTTTTGACGGAGCCGCTTTTACAGGACAGAGCCGCTGTGTTCGGCAGCGAGGTCACAAGCTATACGGACTTTATACGTTCAAACTGGCTCGGCAAAAGGACGGCGGATTGTGTTGGGCTCATCAAGGGGTACGGCTGGTATGACAGCAAAAGCGGAGAAATAAAGGTCGGTTCTAACGGCATGATGGACGTGGGAGCAAACGCTATGTTTGCGAATGCGGCTGTCAAAGGCACGATAGATACCATACCGGAAGTACCCGGACTTGCCGTCTGGTCGGACGGTCACATCGGTATATATATCGGCAACGGCGAAGTGATCGAAGCCATGAATACGCTCCGAGGCGTTACAAGAACAAAGCTTGCAGGGCGCGAATGGACGCACTGGCTTCAGATTCCGTATATCAGCTATGTTGAAGAAAAGGAGTAAAATAAATGAAAATATATTTAAAAAATGGAATGTCAAAGGATTTCCCCATGACAGTTTTTGAATTGGAGGACGCTTTGGATATGCTCGGAACGGATAATCCCGTGGTAGATTTCAGGATTTCCGAGCATGAAAATATGGACTTGCCAAAGAGCCTGTGCAGAGATTTTACTGCAGATATTTACAAGCTGAATCTGTTTGCGGAACGCTTTGAAAGGCTTGAATATCCTGAAAGAGCAGCGATGGAAAGTCTGTTGGCTTCAAACCCTGAGTGTGAATTTGAAGATATGCTTCTGATGACCTACGGTTTGGATTCTGTTCCCGTATGGCCGTGCAAAGATTACTATGAGCTCGGAGAAGCAATGATAGAAAACGATATGGTAGAAGAACTCAGAGAGCTGCCTGACGAATATATCGATCTGATCGACCGTGAAAAGATCGGCAGACTTGTTCACGGCAAAGATAATGGTATGTTCGTTCACGGTTATTATTGCGTACCGTCAAACTACGAAACGCCCGACATAAATATTGAATTTGGCAAGCCTGAGAACTGTTTTTTCCGCCTGCTGATTGCGCCGAAACCGACAGGCAGTGAATCCACCGAGCAGTTCGCACAATGGCTTTCTTTGCCCTGCAATAAAGAAAATCTGAATGACATTGCCAAAGATCTTGGTATAGGCAGAGTTCAGGACATGGTTTACTATGATTTTCAATCTGCATTGCCGCGGATCACAGTTGAAAGCTTCGATAACATGAATCATATTGAAGAACTGAACGCCCTGGCGGAAAAGCTTTCAACGCTCTCTCATGCTGACTTTGTCAAGCTGAAAGCAGTAATGGAAAGTCAGGAATTCACAGAAATATCCGACGCGGCAGAATGTCTGAACTGTCTTGACAGTTACGGATTTGTCGGAAATATCTGCAGTGCAGACGAGTTCGGCAAAGAATATCTTTCGAGAAATCTGCCGACGAATTTTGATTTATCTGTGCTTGAGGAAATGGATTTACAGGATTTCGGCAGTAAAATTCTGAGCTATAAAGGCTCTCTGGCAACCTCTTATGGAGTGATATACGGCAAGAATATGGATCTGTTTTCAGCTATAACCCTACAGCCGGAACAGGAAGAAATACAGGAATTGAGTATGGAAACGGAGATGAGTCTATGAAAAGATCGGTTGCAGTTTCAGTCAATGAAGAAAAATTGTCAGCAATAGAAATGTATTTAGAGCAGAAGAATACTACGCTTGCGGCGGAGCTTGATAAATATGTCGATCAGTTATATCAGAAAAACGTGCCGCAGAATGTTAGAGATTTTATTGACATGATGTCATCAAAGAAGCCTTCGGCAAAACGTGGGAAGCCCTCGCCTGCCGAATCAGAAAAGCAGTCTGAACGATAACTCCCCCTGTTCGCACCGTGTGCCGCTGTCTGAGATTGTTGCTGCGGAGCGTGAAGCGGAAATGAAAACGCAGGACTACATTCCGTTTGGCATAACCTTCGGATGAAAATAACCGATAAACCCGAACAGCTTACGTTCGGATTCCCAAAAACGTAAAGGAGATTTTGTATGAATTATAGAGGCTTATATATTTCAAAATGCCGTGACACAGGCATTGAACGAGAGGACAAGAACGGCAATACGGTAACCGCAGAGGGCTGGTTTTATCAGGTTTTCACAGATGATTCGATGGCTGAGGAAATAGACAACTTCTGTGGAGCCGTAGGATATGAGCTGTCCGATGACAGTGAGGAAACCGCTGAGCAGTTCGCCCGTGAGGTCGTTGATATGGAAATAAAGGAATATCAGCGCTATAAAAACGAGCTTACAATGTGAGAAAACGTGATTTAACCGCCCTGTCGCCAACCGTGTGCCGTCGTGTGCGATTCTATAGGCACAGGCAGGGTAAGTTTACCCTTAAGGACAAGCAGGGCTTATTCGGGGCTTTTTCGCAGAGTTTCAGAAAGGCGGAAAATATATGTATGAGGTGAAAAATTGTCTTGCAAGTTAAAACGTCGGGGTTGTAACCCCGACGCGGACACAGCGGACGGCAAAGCCGACCGCAATTTTGCGGGACTTGGGCAGTTTCATGGTAAGGGGTTGTAAATCCAGCCTTTCTGAAATTTAGGGGTTGTAACCGCAGAAAGCAAAGAAATTACGGCATATTTAAAGGAGTTGTAGCATATGAGTTTTGAGAATAAGGTCAAATTTGCTCTTTGGGCGTATCCTGAAACGCTGAAGAACGTAGAGGTCCATTACAAAAACGACAATTGCAGATCGCAAAGCGAGTTTATAGAGAAAGCAATTAAGTTCTACATCGGCTATCTCAGCGAGGAAGATAACATAAACTATCTCTCCCCTATGATAACCGAAACGGTCAAGGCTCAGATAAAGGGTACGGAGCAGAGACTAGCACGTTTGCTTTTTAAAGTCGCCGTGGAGCTTGGAAAGCTGTCGCATATGACCGCCGCTGTAAACGAGGTTGACGATGATACGCTTAACAGTCTTCACGCCATGTGCGTAAACGAGGTGAGGAAAATCAACGGCATCATTGATTACGAGGACGCGGCTGAATATCAGAACAGCTGATACTTTAACGAATGGAGATGATATAACTGGCGAAAATAATCGTAACAAGCCGTTATTTAAAAAGCGGCAGCGGAAACAGAAAACAGCTTTACCGTTATGTAAAATACATCGCGACCCGCGAGGGTTCAGCGCCGATACCGAATACAAACGAACACGCTCCTGCCGCTAAAAAACAGCAGGAGCTGATTTTTTCTCTGCTAAAATGTTTCCCCGACGGCAAAGAGTTATTTGAATACGAGGACTACCAAAAGAATCCCACCGTCAAAAACGCTTCCGCTCTCATATCGGAAATACTTGACCGGAACATGGACCGCCTTACAAGCCGTAAAAACTATGTAAGCTATCTTGCTAACCGTCCGGGCGCTGTTAAATTCGGTAAGCATGGTTTGTTCTCGCAGTCGGACGAGCCTGTCGAGCTTGAAAAGACCGCAAAAGAAATAGCGGCTCACGGAGGAAACGTCTGGACTCATGTCGTTTCCCTGCGCAGGGACAGCGCTCAGGCGATGGGCTATGACAATTTAAAAGCGTGGCGGGACTTAGTCAAGCGGCAGATCGCTAATATTGCAAAGAGTCAGAAAATCGAAATGAAAAATCTCAGATGGTACGCCGCGTTTCATGATAAGAAAACCAATCCTCACGTGCATATAATCGTGTACTCCGCCAACGAGCGCGAGGGATTCCTCACCAACCGCGGAATAGAAAAAATACGAAGCGGCTTTGCAAACGATATCTATCAGGACGAGCTGCACCATTTATATCAGCGCCAGACCGACCTGCGAAATCTTCTGAAAAAAGAGTCGGCAGAGTTTATGCGTAAGCTTGTAAATGATATTGCAGGAAACGCCTTTGAGGATACGGAGCTTTTATCTTTAGTATCCAAGCTTTCCAAGCAGCTTAATAATGTTAAAGGCAAAAAAGTATACGGATATTTAAAGCCGGAGGTCAAGCAGACGGTCAACGCAATTTTTGCAAGGCTTGCGGAAAATGATTCTATTCAGAAAATGTATAAGCTGTGGTGTGAAATGGAGCAACAGAAGCACGACGTGTATTCGTCGGCAAAGCTTCAGTTTCCGACATTAGTTGATAATAAGGAATTTAAATCCGTCAAAAACATGATCGTTCAGACTGTGCTGGATATGAATAGTCCTGTTATTGATATTGAGATTGAAGAACCTGAGCCGACAGAGTATTTCAATGAAGATACCGATAATTGTATTTCAGTAAATTCTGCTCTTGATGATCTTATGGAATATGATTTTAATCGAAACGTTGAAAATGCAGTGACATCTGATACTGGCAAAACTCCGAAAAGCAAATACTATTTAAAATGGAGCAATGAATACAAGGAAGCCTGCAGGATCATCTATGACAAAAGCTCGAAGCCTGAAGATTTTAAAAAGGCTGAACAGCTTTTGCTGTCAGAATCAAATTCAGGAAATATACTGGCAATTCACGATTTAGGAAAGCTGTATTCTACAGATAAGCTCGGAGAAAAGGATGATGAAAAATCATTTTCATTTTACAGGGAAGCGCTTCATGCTTTTACGGTAATAGAACCGAACGCAGATTCCATGTTCCCCTATGAGCCGAGATACGAAGGTCAGAATATGAAGTCTGCTGATATGCGCTCTTACGTTTGGTACAGAATAGGCAAAATGCACTGCTACGGTCTGGGAACGGAACAGAATTATGAAAAAGCGTTTGAATGGTTTTTAAAATCGGCTCAGGAAGGAAACAAGTTTGCGCAATACAGTCTTGCCAATTTGTATTACTACGGCAACGGCGCGGAAAGGAATCTTAAGGAAGCCTTCGGCTGGTATATGAGATCGGCGAAACAGGGACAGCCTTATGCTTCATATGCTGTGGCTCAGATGTATAGCAAAGGCGAATATGTTGAACATGATGAAAAAACTGCTCAGAAATATTACAATCAGGCTCTTTCGGGATTTTTAAAGCTTGAAGCAGACGGTCAGGCGGACGATAACCTCTTTTACAAAATAGGGGCGATGTACAAAAACGGTCTTGGCACAGAGGCTGACATGGGTATGGCTTTGGAATACTTTAAGCGTTCCGCAGAGCTGAACAACAAAAACGGGTTATATGAATACGGCAAGGCTCTGCTGCTCGGAGATAAAGATATGCCAAAGGCTATGGATTGTCTTGAAAAAGCGGTAAGGCTCGGAAATCTGAATGCCAAGCGTTTTCTTGCGCTTGAATATATCAGCGGAGAACATATTGAACAGGATATTGACAAGGGTATTGAAATGCTGACCGAATGCGCGGATTTCAGCGATCCCCTTTCCTGCTTTATGCTCGGCAGAATATATTTCAATGGGGAATTTGTGAACAGGGATCTGAGCAAGGCTGAGAAATATCTGCTCATGGCAGATAAGGACAGCGGATACGCTTGCTATTATCTCGGAAAGCTTTATCAGGAAGAAGAAAAATATGACATTGACAAAGCTGTTGAATGGCTTGAAAAAGCGGTTACCTATGACGATATATCGGCGTATGCTTCGTATTCGTTAGCTAAAATACTTTTGGAAGATAACAAATATCATGATACACAAAAGGCAATAAAACTACTTGAACTATCTGCCGAAGAAAACAATTGGGCTTCGTTTCTGCTGGGAAGGCTTTATCTTTTCGGTACGGAGGATATTGAGAAAGATAAGGAAAAGGCGATGGAATGGCTTAACAGGTCGACGGACGACGGAAACGTTTATGCTCAGACTTTTCTGAATCAAAGCGGAAGCTTTGAAAACACAATGCTGGCAAATACGATTTTAAGCTTGTTTATCAATCTAAGCCGATGTATTGAAGATGATTACATAAGAAGATACAGATCGGTCAGGATGTCCGCAGACAAAAAGCTTAGGCGTATGATAATTGAAAAGAAACAGGCGCTGGGGATTAAGGAGGAGCAGGGTTATGTATAAAAAAATAACAAAGTATTATTGCTAAATTTAGTTAAAATGCAGAAATTATAAATATCTACGACAAAACTATTGAAATGTAAGATTATATGTGATAATATGTAAAATAATTGGCGTAAATAGGTATTTGTTAAATTATAAAAGCACAAATATCTAAAAACAATAATTATATGATTGATAAATAAGGAGGATTTATGGGTAGATTTTTTTCAAATGTACAAATAAAAAATACCGGAAGCAGGGAGCAGTTTATAAGCTCATTCTGCGATTTAATGAAAAAGCGTAATCTTGTTCAATGTACTGATGACGAAGCGGAAGTTCAGTATATTCTCGCTTTTTCAGAGGGCGGTTGGGTAACGCTTGCTTCCGACGTATACAAAAGCGCCTCCAAGCAGGCTCACGACGACGCTCAGCAGACTGCGAAGGAAATGAATACGAGCAGCTTCAGTATGGAAGTAGTGGACAGCGACTGGGCGATTATCGGACTGCATACAGGGGCTGATATTCATGATACGGTGATTGCGGGACGTTCGGTATTTCCGGAGGAACAGTCGCCCAAAGGCAGACAGGAGCGCTGGGAACAGCTTTTAGCGCAGGGCAAAACGTGGGAGCAGCTTTCTGAGATCTGGAACAAGAACGAAGTTTTTGTTGAGGACGCTATGCAGGAAGCAGCTTCTGTCTTAGGTATTGAACCGAAATATATGATTTCGGAATATGATGACTTTAACAGTGAAGCGAATACAAATTCCGATATCTTACCGCTGTTTTATAAAAAGAATATTACTGTTTTAAAAAATAGCGAAAAAAAGCTTACGCTTAATGCGGCTTTTAAACAGGTTTTCGGAGAAGCTCTTGAACCGCTGGGGTTTGTTAAAATGAAAGGTAATAACAAGTATCTTCTTAGACTGATAAACAATGAAATCCTGCAGATTATAGCTTTAGAAAATGAGCAAGATGATAATTCCGGTTATAAGGCGTTTTCAATATACGCAGGAATAGCAACGATTTACAGACCTAATATTGATATAAAAAAATATGCTTCATATAATAAAAATTGGCTTAAAAATCTATCCAGTTATTACAGTGACCTATTTCCGGAAAAACATGGAGATGAAACGTTTAAAAAGTTATCCTCAATATCATATGAACAAAATAATACTGAGGATATTTTTAAAAAAGCAACCTACGCTTTGAGCATGACTCAGTCTCTTGTTATGCCGCTGTTTGAGGAAGTAACCGACCTTAAATCGTGCTTAATGTTTTTAAGGAAATTTAGAGGCTGGTTGAGTATAGATGATGAAAATGACATTTTCGGCAGAGATAATTTTAATAATCACTACAACGAAGGAATGCTTTACATCAAAACAAATTATCAAGGTGATTTTATGGAACTTGTGGAGAGCAGGACTAAATATGAGCGTGTTGCACAAATTTTAAAATCAAGAGGAAAAAATATGTATACAGAAAGCTATGATGATTATTACAACAGAAAGTCTAAATGTGCGCTTGAAAGAAAAAAGCAATTAGAACTAATATTTAATAACCCTGAGAAATATGAAGCTGCAATGGCAGAAATAGAATATCGAAAGAATTTAAATAATGCTATTTTACACGATTTGAAAATTATTTAATATAAGTAAAAATGAAAGGAAATATATTATGAATAAAAAGATAAAACAAATATCTATGAGAATTTTATCGTGCATAATGGCAATTGCATTAGCTTGCCCAATGCTTACAGAAATTTATGTTTTAGCTGAAACAAGTGATTCAAGCCAAAACACAAGTAGTATTACAACGCTATCTAAAAATCCATTTGAACCTGATTGGAGAATAGCAATTTTTTATGATGGACTTAGTTGGAATAAATTTCATAATGAGGTTCAAGATGATATACATGATAAAAGTGGTATAGAAAAAGAATTAAAAATTAACTATACTAACGGTAAATATGGATATGCAGATTTACATAAGGTAATTGATGAAAAAACTACTTGAACTATCTGCCGAAGAAAACAATTGGGCTTCGTTTCTGCTGGGAAGGCTTTATCTTTTCGGTACGGATGATATTGAGAAAGATAAGGAAAAGGCGATGGAATGGCTTAACAGGTCGGCGGACGACGGAAACGTTTATGCTCAGAATTTTCTGAATGAAAGCGGAAGCTTTGAAAACACAATGCTGGCAAATACGGTTTTAAGCTTGTTTATCAATCTAAGCCGATGTATTGAAGATGATTACATAAGAAGATACAGATCGGTCAGGACGTCCGCAGACAAAAAGCTTAGGCGTATGATAATTGAAAAGAAACAGGCGCTGGGGATTAAGGAGGAGCTTGGACAGGGTTATACTTCCTGAATCTGAACAAATAGCACATATTGGTCAGGTTTGCCGAATGTTAATACAATGTTTTGTATAATTGTACAGAATTTTATATAACTATGTCCATATATATTGAAATATATTATTTATTGTGTTAAATTAAAAGTAATTACATAGACGATGTTAAAAATATCGCTGGTAATACAAAAAATCAAAATTATGAAAGGGAGAAAAAGGATGAATAACAGTTTTTTTAAAAAGACAAAGCGGCTTTTATCAGGCGTGATCGCCGCAGCAATGGCAGCTGCAATGCTGCCTGTAATTCCTGTAATGGCAGAGGATACCGCGGAGAGATATCCATATACAATGTTTGCGGGATCAAGCGAGGACGGCGCTATCACGGTAAACGCGGGGAATTTCTGCGTAAACGGTAATGTTGCCACAAACGGCACTATTTCGGCAAGCGGGAATATGAATATCAATGGCGCTAAGAAAGAAAAAGCCAATGAAGAAATGATATACATTTTCAAAAAGCTGAATTATACATATTTTACAGGCAAAAATGTTGACGTATATCCTGATGACTATGTTTATATGGAAATGAATATCAACATCAACGATCCTATGGATGTTAAGGGTAACCTTGAACTGACAGGCAACATTAATCTGAGTACTGGAATTAAGGCTTTGGATAATGTCACGCTTAACGGTGAAGTAAAAAACACGAATAATTCTGCTATTTGTTCTGAAACAGGAGATATTATAATTGACAGCCAAAACGTAAATCTCAACGGATTAGTATATGCACCATTCGGTAATGTTGAGATTACTGCACAGAATCTCAATCTTAACAATGTTATAATTATTGCAGATACAATTACATTCAACTGCCCAAGCGTTAATGCAAACTACAGCAGCAGTATGGCTGAATTGGTCGGAACTGAATCGGACATTGACGTTGAGCTATATGCTTTTGGAGAGTATAATGAGGAAGTCAGAAGCATAGCTATTGAATGGTACACCAACTATACTAACAGTGATTACGAAGTAATGATTTCTGATGATAATGTAAATTATACTTCTGTGGCAACAGTTTCAGGAGCTGCTGAATATCAGTATCTGATTACTGAGGACTTTGAAACAAGGTATTTTAAAATTTCTCTTACAACGAATTACGGAGAGGTAGTTGAATCTGTGCCTTTTGTTGTCACAAAAACAGAGGACGGCTATTCTGTTGATTTTCTTGACAGCGACGGCGATGGGCTTCCGGACATTTATGAGAATATGATTGGCACAGATTTGAATAATCCCGATACGGATGGAGATGGTCTGACCGATTATCAGGAAGCATACATAACAGGAACAGATCCCACAAAGTACGATTCGGTAACCGAAGGTGTTTCGGACGCTGATGCAGATTCTGACGGTGATGGTTTATCCAATTCACAGGAGATCGAGTTGGGAACTGATTCTCAATATGCTGATACAGATGATGACGGATTATCTGATGGCGATGAAATTAATATTTACAATACCGACCCTTTAAATCCTGATACCGACGAGGACGGCGTAAATGACGGAGACGAAATTGTTCTCGGTCTTAATCCGTTAAAGCCTGATACTGATGATAACGAAGTACTTGATTGTGACGAATATTTTGAACAATCTGTTGATAAAAGCAGATTTGACAGCGATTTGTTTGAAAATAATTATGCGATACCCTCCTCACTTGACGTTTCAGCTAAAGGAAATGTAAATAATAATATTAATATAAGCGAGTATACAGGATATTTAAAAGGTGAAGAACGTTCGTATGTAGGAAAAGTAATTGAAATAACTGATTCTGAAATCAGAAGCGGCAGTATCTCATTTACATTAAGCGAAGATTATAAAATAAAGAATTATAATGTCGGTGACAAATTGACAAACGGACTCCTTATCTGCTATAATGACGGAGAAAATACAACTCCGTTGGCTACAACTTACAATGAAGAAACAAGAACATTAAGCGCTGATATTTCAACCAAAGGCATTTATTTTGTCCTTGATGTTATGAGCTGGCTGGAATCTATGGGACTGGAACTGCCGACCGAGAACAGTCCATATGTTAAGACTATGGTGCAAACTTATTCATCTGCCTCATCATTACGGTCAGCTGCAACCGTTGCAAATGTTGAAATAAAAGGACAGGTTGATATTGTATTTGTAATTGATACAACAGGCTCAATGGGTTCCTATATTACAAATGTAAAGAACAATATAACCGCATTTGTAAATGAAATTGAAACTGCCGGAATTAGTCCGTCTTTCGCACTCGTCGATTACAGAGATATTACCTGCGATGGACAGCATTCAACCAATGTAAAACAGAATAATGGCTCTAACTGGTTTAAAAAAGCCGATGAATTTAAGGCAGAACTTTCAAAGTTATCTGTAAGCGGCGGCGGAGATACTCCTGAATCTGCTATAGACGGACTTGAAATGGCAAGACAGCTTGATTTAAGATCATCATCTCAAAAATTTTTTGTATTGGTTACAGACGCTGATTATAAAGTCAATAATAATTATGGAATTAAGTCAATGAGTGAAATGGTCGATTTGCTTGTAAATGACGATATTAATGTATCCGTTATTTCAAATTCATATTATGAGTCAACATACAAATCGCTTTATGAAGGCACCGGAGGTATATTTGCAGACGTAAGCGGAAATTTTAAAGACAAACTTCTTGCAATTGCTGATATGATTAACGAAGAAACAAACAACGGCTGCTGGGTTGCTCTTAAAGGTCTTATTCCTCAGATTGTTAAGCTTGATGAAAATCCTACTGGATTAGGAACAGCAGATACGGATGGAGATTCTTTGCTTGATAAAGAGGAACTGAAAAGCGTTTGGCCGACAAGATATATTGATATTAATTCGTTTCTTTATCTCTTTGGATTGCCTTTTGATTATTCCTATCCCACTATTGCTGAGTATGATTATTATAGTAATCCGACTAAAGAGGATACGGATGGGGATAATCTGTTAGATAATTTTGATCCAAAACCAAAATCCGTCAATAATAATGGAGCAGTCATGAAAGAACTGTCAATAGAAAGAATTTATAATGCATATATGCTACATTTAGAAGACAATGTTTCAGAAGTATATGATATATATACGGCTACAGGAAAAGATAGCGAAATGAGCTGGGAAGAATTTATTGAATTTTATAGTGGTGTCGTTGATTTTAATTTTTCCTTAAAGAACGCCAGCGAAACAGAGTTGAAAATAACAACATTACAAAGATGTTTGGAATATTTAGGCTTTTTGGATATGGGAGGATCGGCGTATGGTGCAATGGGGGGAGCAACTCAGTCGGCAATTCAAAATTTTCAGCTTAATTATGGATTGAATATTTCCGAACAAGTTGAATTTTACGGTAAGTGGTTTATAGAAATTGATGATATAACATATTTGACCATCGCTAATGTTGCCGCTAATCATGGATTCTATGTTGGTGACAAACCTGTTGAAGCACATACAGAATATAAAATGCTTTGTAATTTAACTGCAGAAGGCTATGGTAAAACGTTTTTTGATTATATTCCGAGTGTGGTTCCGATATTAAATATTGAACAAATCAACAATGATATTTCAATCTATAGTGATATTAATGGCAAATATGATACTGTATACTATTTAGATTATACGGAACCATTAAAGAACATTATAACAGATATGATAAATACAGCGGAAAGCTTTATATACTATCCTTCATTTAACGGATATGTTCAATTCTATATCAATGTTAATCATGGAGGAATTTGGGATGTGAAAGTTCGGGAAAGTTGGAATAATACGATATCAACTATTCGTTATTTTTCTCAGAATTTCAAATTTGTATATAATGATATTATTATGAATTCTGAAAACTTAGGAAATTATCTATATGGCTGTACTGGTCATGCTACAGGATTTACTTTAAATATCTTATATAAAGGAAGCGGATATGCCGCTAGTACTGGTAATACTATTGATAATCAGGATGACTTAGACTTCATCAAAAGGGGATATGATTATTATGATGAAATATGTTAAATATGTATTGATGAGTTTCATATATGCTCTTTTGTTTAATTTAACTGCATATTTAGGAGCAGGGATAGCTTCTGTTATTTCTATATTTATTTTTTTTATTATTTATGCAGCGGTGCAGTTAGCTTTTTTTGTTAAGTTAAGCAACCATAATATAAAAATATATTGTTTGGGTGTTATATTGACCATTTGTTTTTCTGTTATAATCGGTTATATATTTTACGATACTGATTTTTTTATTCATATATTTATGGCTTTCAATGGTGATTATGGAACACCTAATGCAGGAAGCGGCTTCGGTATGATTCTAAGTTATAGTCTTAATGGGATAGCATTACTTTGTTCAATTCTAATTGGTATATATAATATCCTGACTAATCGACAGCAATAAGTCTCAATAGTTCAATCTAAGTTAGGTGGTATAGAGCATCCTTATTATTTACAGAGTTATTATATTTTTTTGCTCATTTTTCTGCGAATGATTTTAATTAATGTAGGTGTCTGGGTTCAGCAATATTTTATACATATCATAATCAGGGGGGAATCGTAGTGAAAATAAGCACCTGGGAATTAGTTATAAATGTAGAAAAAACCAAGTTATTCATTTTTTATTTAACTCAAAATAATGAGGTTAAATATGGAGTTTATTATTGAAATGTCCAATTTTGTAATTCAAAGTAAAATAGTATATTTAAGTAATGAATATGCATTTCAAACCATTCCCAAATTACCTACCGATGTATCGTTATTATTTGAAAACTTATGTATTAATATAAGTTCAGATGATAAAACTGTATATTCGATAGATGGATATCATCCAAAAACTTGTTGGACTGAAAAAGAACTTATAATACCTAAGTGTCAAGTAGGTAAATTAATAGTAAATGGCAATTTTGAGAGCGGTGACGTAAAAAGACTTGCACCTATATGTACTTACCAAACCTTTTATGACAGTAAAACCGGATGGTTATGCATAGGAACTGACGAACTAAATAGTACATCCGTTAAAATTTTAAATAATGTAATTGCAACAATAAAGAATAAAAAATTGATTGCATTATGGCTAAATCCTGAATTAAAATAAATTCAAAAGACTCCAGAATCAGCAAAAAAGAGGTTTCCAAAGCTGCAATACACTCCATATGTTGAGCTTTCGTATAAAAATGGCAGTTTGATTGTCAATGATTTTTATGGAGGTACTGAGGATGATTATGGTATGTCGGTAGCTAAAAGAATATCAGAAAAAATCACAAATCATACTCCGGTAGAAGCATTAAAAAATGGTTACGTTAACTATTTAAGTGAATTTGATTATGAAATTTCTAATAGTCCTAAATCTCCTTTTGATAAACTAATAATGATTTACGAAACTATTGGGCAACCCCCAATTGAAACATCAATTCAAGTTTCTCGCTGGAAGAATTATAATTTGTATCCAAGACGCTCGAAAACAGGTGGTACTTGGATTGAGATAACATCAGAAAAAATCAATGATAGCTTTATATATTACGAAAAGGAAATTGGCGATGATTGGGAATTGTAAGAAGAAAAAAATAATAATCATTACTTCTGCATTTGTTATCGCTTTGATTGGTCTATTTGTTTGTTATAATCATGATTTAGACCACAAGGAAATAGCCAGCGGACATCTGATTCCTAGCAATGGTGAATATGTATACTATTCAATAGTAAAAGAAAATGATTTAGAGGATATCTATAACTGTTCATATGATCTTCCAAACTATGATTTCGACTTTAAAAACCATAGTTATATCATCACTTTTGGATATGAAATTGTAGAATTGTCATACTCACTGATTTCACAACCTATTTTTCATAGTTTCGATTACTATGTTCCCAGGGTTCAGCTATTGAATAAAAAAGATGACTTATGCCGCATTTACGAGATACCAAAAGTAAACATTGATGTTGACCCAGATAATTACAAAAGGAATGTATACTTTGTAAAGGAATAATAACTTTAATGGAATTAAAAATGACTAATCAGTAAGCTAATAAAGTATATGGCTTCTGAAAAGAAATTTTTGTTGCACCTTTACAAACAAACGATTGTAATGATATCGGAGGTTAACTATGCCTATTTTAAAAATACATAAAAATGCATTGTATGTTAATAACGAGCTGGTAAAGTTTCAGTTTGAGATTGATACTGTCCTTGTTCTTGATTCACAGGTAATTGTACTAATAAAAACTCCATATGACATTGATAATAATGATAATGTTTACTTAGTTGATTTTCATGGTAAAATTACTTGGCAGATAGAATCAGCAAAAAAGAGGTTTCCAAAGCTGCAATACACTCCATATGTTGAGCTTTTGTATAAAAATGGCAGTTTGATTGTCAATGATTTTTACGGTACGGATTTTATGGACAGTATTCCAGATGGAAAACGGGATCATATCTCCCATTAATATAATCCGCTGATAAATTAAATATAGGAGTGGCGCTGATATGAAAGATGGAGAATCAGTCATTTTAATGAGTAAGACAGTAAAAGCACACGAATACGAAAGTGTAATAGATGTAAACTGGAATGCATCGGTAGGTCAGTGTAGTGGTATTCTAATCTGTGAAGCCCAAAAAAAGAATGGTGAGATAAAAATGATGACTCGTTACATTGTCTATGATTTTTATGACTGGGCAAAAGGAAGTACAAACACTTTTATCCCTACTGTAAGTGATGGTGAAATGTACACTCTTCATGAATCAGGATATGCTAAACAATATTATGTATACGGGGAGTATATTGATGAAAAAGCTTAAAAAAAAAGTTCTTATCATTGTAGCGATTACTTCCATAATCATATGTACAATTTTTACAGTTTGCTACTGCGAATATTATACAATCAAATTAAAATCAGACATAACATATGATGAATATAGTATTATTGCTAAGGAATATAATGTAACAGTTAAAAAAGAGGACATAGATTATATCTATTGTCAAGGCTCAGACAGATATGGAGTTAGACTAGAGTTGGATATATGTGATGCAGATGTAATTAATAATTGCTTCAGTTTTGATTTTGATACTGTCAAATTATCTGCATACCTACAATCCGATAATTGGCAAGAGTACAGAAATTCTAACAAAATTAATGTTGAATCAAAAGAGATATCGAATTACATTATGAATCCTCCTTTAGATGAAGTTTTCATATTTATATATGAAGAAAATGAAAAATGGTATATTGAGGCTGAAAAATACAAAATTTCTGATTTATCAAATATATGGTATTAGAGAGGGTGTTACGTAATGAAATCGGTATGGTTTTAACCCGAAATATACAGAATCGAATCCTGATATAATGGTATCTGTTGATTTAAGTGGATATCCAGATTTTTATAATGCAATAAGCGACCCTAAAAATGTTCAATACTATAACGATTTACAAAAAGAAAACTTGATTTTTGATGAAAAAACTAAAACAGTCTGGATACAATGGTACAATGAAGGAGTGGCATAATGAAGCAAAGTTTTTTTCATGTGTTTGTTTTATTAATGGCAACAGTTACAATTTCGTTATCTGGTTGTGTATCGGATAAAATAAATTCTGAAGAATACAAATCTCCGGGTGACCTTGCGAAAGAACGTCAAGCAGAAATAATGGAATGTTTTATCAACAAGGACGCTGAAACGATAAAGAGTTTTTTTAGTGAGTATGTTATCGAAACTTATCCGGATATTGATACCCAGATAGATAAAGCGTTTAATTTTCTGGACGGGGAGATTGTATCCTATGATGAACCGTTTTCGAGTGCGTCCGGTAGTAAAGACAGAAAAGCTTATGGAGCTGATACAAGAAATATTATAACAGACAAGGGAACTGAGTATAAGATTTCGTTTAAGGGTTGGCTTACCAATTCAAAAGAAACAAATAAGATTGGTGTTATTTGCATAAAGGTGATTGATATGACTGACGAATATGATTATAGTAAAAATGAAAAAGAAAATGGCATTTTATATATTGGTGAGCCTGATTAAAAACAGATGAAATCATATTATGCAAAAACATATTTCTTATTGAAGTTTTGAAGTGCTGTATGTTAGAAGCTGTGATAATTATTGTTGCAGCTTCTAATATTATTTTGTAGTGACACAATAAAAATCAAAAATCCGTTCTTTTTTAGAACGGATTTACGCTTATGCCTACACTTGGCATGGTATTATTGTTATGACGTATTATTTGAATAAACCTTATTTATATAATATTAGTTAATTTGTACAAATATAAGTGCAATCGGTTAGATATTTATACAAACTTGCAGAAAATTGTAAAAATATATTGCGTTTTGTTAAATTACAATATATAATAATGTTATATCATTAAATAATAGGTATTATTTACTTTTTATTATTCAAATGATAAATTATTGACATTATAGGAGGACGAAAACTTGAAAAAATTTTTTCAACGGGCGCTTTCGGGCGTTCTGTCCGTGATGTTTGTCGGGCAAGTGCTTATTTACGGCGACGGCAGCTCGCAAGGAATCGCTCATGCTGAAACGATTGCGGACATCAAGGAATCCCTTGAGCTTTCAGGAAACGCAGACAAACTAAAACAGGAGTATGAAAACGCGGTTGACGGTCTTGGAGAAGTTGACTACTTTGATTACTCTGAATCCGGTGCAAACGCTTTTTACAAGGCTCAGAGAAATGCAGCGGCAAACGCTGCGAGCGGTCTGACCATAACCGGAAATGTGGTAACGGAGGGCAACTTGAATACGCCTGTTTATGTGCGAATTTTCAACGGCGACTGGGCGGAAATAGCCTCTAAGAAGGTTGCGGATTTCGGCGGCGGAAGCTTCAGCATAACCGCAGGCGGCTCTGATGTGTATCATGTCAAGTTTGAATGCGACGGATATCTGCCGTTTTACCTTAAGGATTTCGGAACAGGCTCATATACCGTAGGTTCAGGCGATTCATGGGATACCGTAACTCTTGTTCCCGGCGATACTACATACAACGCGGACAACGATAATCAGTGGAGCGACGACGTTATAAATTCATCTGATTCAGCATACGTCCAAAGCTGTCTTGGAGCAACGAAGGGCGACAGCAATTTCAATCCCAGTATGGACGCAGACGGCGATAACGTAATCAGTCAGGCTGATCTGGACGCTTTCTGCGCTTTCTATGAAAACCTTGCCGACGATGAATATTACACGCTTTCTCAGTATATTCAGAGTCTTGACATAAATCTTGACGGAGTAATCAACGATACCGACTACAAGCTTTTAGAGGAATCGGGCGCGTCCGAATCGGAACTGGCGGATTTTAAAAGCGAACTGGATACGGCAAGAACCGTAAATTCATGGGTATATATTTACAACCATGAAATGACGGGCGATGTAATAGTTAATAAGGAAGATTACGAACAAGGTCTTGCAAAAATAAATACATACGCTCAGAAACGCGGACGTTCTGTCAATTACTTTGAATACATGGACAAGGATAACAACGGAACAATTGAAGGCTCCGACGTTTCATGGTTTTCCGCAGCTTATTCGGCTTCAGGAGATTTAGACTGGGATCACGCTTTCAAAAGAAATCTGAAGGTACTTGCAGGCGGTGAATTTCCCTACAGCTTTAATCTTCACGACACAAATCTTGACCTCAACGGTCAGACTGTTTACGTGGCGGACTGTATGTCCTTTACAACGGATATGCCGCAGTTCTGGTCTGGCAACGGCGCAACTCTCGACATCAACGGCGGTAAGCTTTTAATAGAAAACAATCTTGTGTTCAGAACGGCGTCTCCTGACGGCTGGGGCGGAAATACAGGACAGCTGATGAATTTAAACGGAGGTCAGGTTGTAATCGGACAGCATTTTGATTTTGGTCAGGCTAACTGCTATGACACGATTCTCATGACAAACGACGCTGACAGACTCTATGTTGGCGGAAACTGGACATATATCACGCTTCAGGATATGGAGGGCAAATGGACGGCAGGACAGATTAGATTCGCAGGACCGGTCTGGGAAGTCAACGAGCTTTCGGGAGATAAGGCAATCTACTCTTCAGGTACACAGTCCATAATCTTCGGATATGAAGGCGGTAAGCAGACAATTCTCTGGGACAACCCGGAAACATATATAAACAACGAGGACGGCAGCTACAATACGGAACGCCGTTTAAATTTTGACTACGAATTCGGAATCCTTGTAACAAAGGAATTTACGGAAGAAAACTTCTGGTTCAGACCGTGGTGGCGTCCTTATGACCTGCCAGACTATACCCTCTACCGCAAAGGCTGGGAAATCGGCGACGGAGTTCATATTGCAACGGGCAACTACACAAAATCCTTTACCGATTTAAGCATTGCCTCTCCCGGTGTTAAATCCGATTTTGTCAGAACCTACAACTCCATGAGCGATGAAGAGGGCAGCTTCGGTATAGGTTGGGACTTCAATATCGATGTGAGCAAAATTGTCATTCCTGCGCAGGGTTATTATCAGGTTGTGCTCCCCGACGGCTCAAACACCACTTTCAAAGACGACGGCAACGGCGGATTTGAGTGTCTTAACGCTCACAGCACAATGACAAAATCCGGCGATGAATATACTGTTACAAACGCGGCTCAGTCCCAGTATCACTTCAATGCAGACGGAGAGCTTGACTGGGTCAAGGACACTAACGGCAATAAGCTTACAATTTCCGCAATGAATAACAATCAGAGAATTGTAACCGATTCCACAGGCAGAACATATAAGATTACCTATAACGGAAACAGCGAACATAGCCGTATAACAAAGCTTGAAGATACCTCCGGTAACAGAACAGTGACTTATGCCTACAACAGCGATTTCCAGCTTGTATCCGCTACAAGCGTATCCGGCGGAACTGAAAAATACGAGTATGACGGAAACGGCAGGCTCTGCAAGATCACAAACTGCTATGACGAGGTTACAGACACGATTGTTTACAACGATAACGGCTCAGTTAATTATCTCATAAATTCCGCAGGACTCAAGCAGGAATACACCTATGACAAGGCTTTCAAGCAGACAGGTCTCAAGGAATATGACGGCGATAAGCTCGTTAAAACCTTCACCTATGAGTACGATGAAAAGTACGCAGTCAAGACCAATACGGTGGAAACCGACGGTCAGACATACGAGGTTGACAAAATCACCTACAACATGATCGACGATGAAAACAAGTACGATGAAATTAAGGAAAGCGTCGATATCATGGGCAATACCACTAAGTATGAGCGTGATGATAACGGAAATGTAATCAAGACCACAAATCCCGACGGCACATTCACTTTAGCAAGATACAACGATAAAAATATGCCGCTGGTTCAGGTTGACGAGAGCAACAACGTTGTAATTAACGAGTACGATGAAACAGGAGTCAACGTTGTAAAAAGCTATCAGAGTCTTTCGCCTGTTTCAAATGCGGCTGCAATTGCAGCAAGCGGTTATGATCTGTCGCAGGTGAGCTATGCTGATTATGCAATGACAGTTTACACCTATTATCCGGCAAGCGAAACGGCTTCGATTGCAGGTCTGGTACGCACAATTACCGATCCTGAAGGGAACGTGACCGAGTACACATACGGAACTTCCGGCAATGCAAAGGGACTGCCGATAAAGAAAGTTATTAAGGACGGAAATACTGTTGTAAACTCGGTTGAGTATGAATACAACAATCAGCTTCAGGTATCAAAAGAAAAAACAAGCGTTGATATTTCCAAGAATATTTACGCTGTAAAGGAATATGAATACGATAAATTCAACAATGTAACAAAGGTAAGCGATTTCGGTACGGGAAATACGGCTGCAATTACGATTTCGGAATATGATAAACTCAGCAGAAAGACTGCCGAGTACAGCCCTAATTATTCTGCCGATAAGAGTCATGGAGCTCTTACCTCATACTATCCAAGCGGCAGCGTTAAAACCCAGACCGACGCGCTTGGAAATGTAACGTCCTTTAAATATGACGCATACGGAAATGTTATCGAAAAGACAAATCCCGACGGTACGATAAATATTGTTGAATACGACGGTTTACAGCGTGAAAAAGCGACATATTTTAAATGGAAAGCAGTCGCCGAAAAACAGATTCTGACTTCAACGGCTTATGAATTTGTAAAGAATCACGGCTTTAACGTTTACACTGCTCTTGACAGTTCGTCATCGAAATCATGCAGCGGACTTAAAACAATCAAGACTACCTGCATAACTGCTGAAAAGCAGGTTGTAACGGAAACTCTTGCAGATTTCAGAGGCAATGCGGTAACGGAAAAGACCAACGGCGAAACCAAGCGTACAAGCGCGTATTACGCCAACGGACAGCTTGCAAGGGTTACCGACGCACTTGGAAACACCACAAAATATGAGTACGGCAAGCTTAACAAGCTGACGAAAACTTACGCTCCGTTTGATACTGAAAACGGCGCTGTAAGATACTCCGTTACAGAAAATCAGTATGACAAAAACGGCAATGTAATCAAGACAATTCAGACTGTTGATACAGGCAAAAACAGCGTTACTCAAAATCAGTACAACGCAATGGGACTGCTTGAAAAGGTAACCCTCAGCGACGGTACTGCAAACGGCGAAAAGAATATTTCAAAATATTTCTACAACAACGCAGGCGTTCAAGTTAAGATGTACACAGGTATGTCCTCCGAAAACGATACCTCATATCTGACCACAGAATATGAGTATGATAACTGGCTGAGACCTGTCAAAACAACCGACAGCACAGGCTACAATTCAGGTAAGATCACATATGACCTGAACGGCAACGTACTCACAAGCGCAGACGCTAACGGCAATATAACAACCAACACCTATGACGCTCTCAATCGTGTGCTTACTTCAAATACGGTAAATTCAAAGGATTCTTCCAAGAATGTCAGCAAGTCGTATGAATATGACAATATGGGAAGAATTAAGAAAGCGGTAAGCAATGATCTGACCACAGTATATTCTTATGACGATCTCGGCAGAAAAACCGAGGAAATAGAATACAAGAACGGTTATTCAACGTTTAAAGGCTTTTTCTATGAAGGCGTTTCACAGTATATGAGGCAGCAGATTGTAGGAATCAACAATCTTCTGATGTATTCGTATACAAGCTATGAATACGACGATGAAATGAGGCTTATCAAGGTAAAAGAAACAGGTGAAGAAACGGTTTCATATACCTACGATAAGAACGGCAACAAAAAGTCTGAAACCCTTGCAAACGGCGTAGTTTCGACCTATACCTACAACAAGGCGAACAGAATTACAAAGATTGAAAACAAATCCGGCAATACTGACATATCAAGCTACGAATATTCCTATTATTTAGACGGTTCTGACGCTTGCAAAGTACGCAGTGAAAGTGGTATAATAGAAACAACGTCATATGAGTATGACGGTCTGAAAAGACTGACGGAGGAAGCTGTTAAGGTTGGAAGCAATACGACAGATACCTATTCATACGAATATGACGATTACGGCAATCGTTCCAAGATGACGGCAGAAGGTACCGAGGACTATGTAACCGAGTACAGCTATGTTGATTCCAACGGCAAGTACACTGCGCTGCTTCAGAAGGAAGTAAAGACCGCAGAAGCTGACGAAAATCTTATTAACTTAAATCCGGCTTCAAATGTAAAGCGGACGGTTTACACATATGACGCTAACGGAAATCAGATCACAAAGACTGCCGAGGGCAAAACTGAAACCAACACATATGACGGTCTGAATCAGCTGATTGGATTTACCGACGGTGAAACGACTGCAAGCTACAAGTACAATGCAAGCGGTTTACGTTACGAAAAGACTGTTGACGGTCAGACGATAAATCATGTCTGGGACGGTAATCAGCAGATTGTTGCAGACGTTATCGACAACCAATTCTATGAGGCAGATTGTTACATCAGAGGAACAAACCTTGTTGCGAAGTATAACTACTGGAACGGCAATAAGTCTGAGTACACCTACTATACGCAGAATGCGCATGGGGATGTTGTAAATCTTACGGATTCAACTGGTGCGGTAACTAAGAAGTATACATATGACGCTTTTGGCGTTGAAAAGAATATTGATGATTCCGATACAAATGCGTTCCGTTACTGCGGTGAATATTACGATACCGAAACGGGTACGGTTTACCTTAGGGCGAGGTATTACAATCCGAGTACAGGTAGGTTTATCAGCAGGGATTCATATGCAGGTAAATTAGAAGATCCGCTTAGCCTTAACCTTTATACTTATTGTGCTAATAATCCGATTTACTATAGCGATCCGACGGGACATATAGCAGGTGTGGATGACGCAATTATAGCAGGTGCATTTATAGCAGCTAGTATTGTAAGTTTGGCAGCAACAACATTGAGTCAACCAGCAGTTCAAGAAGGTTTGTCTACAACGATAAATAAAGCATCTTATTTTGTAGAAGATGCTGTTGAGAATACTACTTCTTTACTTGCATCTGCTCTTACAACGATAGGATGCGGAATAGCAGAGTTAACCGGAATATCGTCAGCGCCTGTGTTGTCAGCTCCAACAGGTTTGATGTCAGAATTCAGTACAACTATTGATTCGGAGGCCAATCCTTATCTTGCCCCGTGGTTGTATGCTTCTATGGGTTCGCAGTCGATTGCTAAAGATGATGCGGATGCTGCTGAAAAGGATATTACATTTCCTAAGGTTCCAAATATTCCAAAAACATATTATCATTATACAAATGAAGAAAATGCAATGGAAATTTTGAAGTCAGGAAAAATATTACCTGATGAAAAAGGACGCGTTTATTTAACACCCTACTTATACGCCCCTGATGAAGTAAACAATGCATTGTTTATGGGAAGTAAAAGTGATGATTATGGTGAATACAGAATAGCGGTTACAATTTACCCAGGTGCAGAGTATAATTTGAGTTATATAAACCCAACTCAACCAAACGAAATTATTTATTATGGAACCATTAGAAATGGAAGAAACGCTAATTTAACAGTTATGAAAAATGAATAGGTGATGTAATGAAAAAATTTGAATTATCTAATTATTATGATTTATTAAACTTACATAAAGCATTAATGGAAGCTAAATTTCATGATAATCCTGATAACAAATATATAGCTGGTAGCCCTATAATAGCGAAAATAATAAATGAAATAGTGGATATTTTAGCTGAGATAGATCCACATGCAAATAAGAGCGATTGGGAATCGTGGAGAAAATTAGAAAATCACATGATTTCTGAACATAAGTTTAAATACGAAAAAAGTATTTGGGATAAAATATTAGATCGAGTATCTGAAGATGATTTATGGTCTAAATATACAAGAGAAGAAAAAATTATAGCTACTAAAAATTATTTTAGCCCCTTTATTTTAAGTAAATTGGAAATTGAAAATTTTATAAACGATGTTGATATGAACGAAAAATAAATTGCTATGTCTGTGGCACAAAACTTGTTGCTAAGTATAACTACTGGAGCGTCAATAAGTCTGAGTAGAATACGAATTACGTTTATTAAACAAATTTGAGAGTAAAACAAACTTAATTGTTTGTTTTACTCTTATTTTTTTTGACACACCCCCCTTGTCACCATGAAACGGGAAAGCTAATAAGAAAAAGGAATATATATAAATACAAGGAGAAAGAAGTATATAGTAATTTAAAACGGAACGTGTAAAAGCGTTCCGCTTTTTTTGTCTGCGAATTTATTAATTATTTTACTCTGCTTAATAACAATAAATAAGAGTTAATATCCAAACTGCGCGGAAACGTATTTCTAAAAGGCTATATTAATGTCAGATGAATTATTTATACCATTTAAGCACATATTTCGGCATTAATATAAAAATATAGACAGCTTAGTGGTATAATTAAATATTAGCAAAAACAACCAACAAAACCAAAGAGTAAACAAGCTTTTAAGGCGTGTTTAGCTCAAACTCTGTTGTGCTTTAAAGGCAGAACGGAGTTTTTTTATGCTCATTTTTAAGTGGCAGTGCTTTGTCGCCGGATATCCTTAAGCCTTCGTTTGATTCGAAACAAGAAAATCAATACGGAGGAATTGAAATGAAAAGGACGGAATTTAAAAAAATTGATATGAAGCTTGTTAAAGAGATCATCAGTAAAAAAGGGTTTTACTATTTTTCACTGGACAGGGTTTATGAAAGATTTTGCGGTGCAAACTACATAATCGTTACCGACGATCCACATTTTAAAGAGCGGCATCCGAGGTTTGCCAAAGAAATTATTATGACTCCGGCACAGTTTGAGCTGTACGCCGCAGAGTACAATGACCGAATCGCATATGACGACAGAGAACGAAAAAGAATACTTAAAAAAGAAGAAAGAGTTTTGAATGAAGCCGAGCTTACAGCTGATGACACTGTGGAAAACCAGGTTATGCGTAAGCTTCAGAACGAGCGGATATATTCAGCTGTGAAAAACCTGACCGATAAGCAGAAAAAACGCGTCATTCGCTATTTTTACTATGGTTTGACCGAACGTAAAATAGCAGAGATCGAGAATGTATCCTACAAACAAATACGGAAGTCAATAGAGCAGGCGAAAAAGAAAATAAAAAAATTTCTAAAATAGGGGTCTCAAAACGCTCCTCCCATTCCCTTAATAAGTAGAGGGGCAAAAAAGCCTCCTACGGAACCTTGAAAACAGAATAGCAGTACCGGAAATACTTTAATCCTGCGGGCGGTATAAAATCTCGTCAGCCAGGGAAGCCATACGCTTGCGGTAAATATGAAGCTTCAAAATCCGAAACAGCTTTTCGGAACGGCGATGAAACGCAGGAGGATAATGATACTTCCGTCCAGTCACAGCGCCCCTTGACCGGGGAATCAAGCAATGAGGGCGGCTCTGTGAGAACCACAGAGGGATGAGATTTCCATGAGACCGATAAGCTGTCGATCGTTTCCGGTATTGGATAAATTTCGCGATAAATCGTCTGATGCAACGAATCAGACGAAGGCAAAACGATAAAAGCTTGTCCGCGCCGTAATCATGTTTATTTCATAAAGGAAAGCGGATATAAAGGACGGCGCGGATATAGCTTAAACGCGGGAAATTCCCGCGCTTAAGCTATATAAACGACAGAAAGAGCTGATTAAATGAGTAATGTTTCTAAGGATAAAAGACGCAGAGAGGAATACGGCTGGCAGCCTATGGCCGGCGACGGATCAGGTATTTCGCTGAACGTTCCCTGCGTCAGATTACCGGATGATCATAAATGCAAGGGCTGCGTATGGTACAGCAGGGATACCGACGTTCTGTACTGTCCGTTTGCCAGATGCATAAAGAAAGGAAATGATAAAAATGCTGATTAAGCGGGGAGATATATTTTATGCGGATCTGAGTCCCATCATAGGTTCAGAGCAGGACGGAATACGTCCCGTTCTGGTTATACAGAACGATACGGGAAATAAATACAGTCCTACCGTTATAACGGTACCCATATCCTCCAAAAAGAAAAACAGCCTTCCGGTCCATGTTCCTCTTTCGGGAACGGAAGTACTGCCGAAGGAATCAATGATCCTGACGGAGCAGATAAGGACGTTAGACCGCAGACGGCTGAAAAAATACTTGGGTTCTCTGGATAATGAGATAATGGATAAGGTCAATGAAGCGCTGAAAATAAGCATGGGGGTTGAAGATAATGAATAAATACGGTCAGGCGGAGTACGCCGCGGAAATTCTGAAACAGATAACTGAAAAAATGCTCTCGGCAGGTATTATTACAGACGAGCAGAAAAAACGTCTCGATAAGCTTAATACTGAAGATTGCTATAGTCGTTACTGCACAGTATTGGCGGCTTGAATTTGTCAGGTTTGATGATACCATTTTGAAAAAATTTGTAGTATCCTTATGAGTAAAACGGAGGTGATATAATGCCAACAGTAACGGTAATACAGCCAACATTGACAGAAGAAAAAACAGCAAAAATACGCTGCGCCGCCTATTGCAGAGTAAGTTCTGACAGCGAGGATCAGCTTAATTCCTTTATGGCGCAGACAAGGTACTACAGTCAGCTTTTTGAGGATTCAAAAGCGGAAGAGCTCATCGACATATATGCCGACGAAGGGATAACGGGAACACGCGAGGACAAGCGCGGCGAGTTTCAGAGGATGATGAAGGACTGCCGCAGAGGTAAGATAGACAGGATCTATACGAAATCTATCAGCAGATTTGCCCGTAATACAAAAGACTGTCTGAAAAATGTAAGAGAACTGAAATCCCTTGGAATAACGATATTTTTTGAAAAAGAAAATATCGATACCGCAAAGATGACCGATGAAATGATGATAACCATTATGGGCGGTCTTGCGCAGGAGGAATCGACTTCGATCTCGCAGAACTTACGTTGGGGAATAAAAAAGCGAATGGAAAACGGCACAATAAAAATGTGTACTCCGCTTTTCGGGTACGACCTTGTAAACGGAGAGTTAGCTTTAAATTCCCAAGAAGCCGAAATAGTCCGGCAGGTATTTGATTGCTATCTGAACGGCAGCGGCACTGCAAAAATAGCTAAAACGCTAAACAGTTTAAACGTCCAAAGGAAAGGCAAACCATGTCATTGGACTGCGGGTACAGTTAAACTAATGCTGACTAATGAAAAATATATCGGAGATCAGCTATTTCAGAAGAAGTATACAACGGATACGCTTCCGTTCAGACAAATGCTGAACAAAGGCGAACGTGAGCAATACTATTATTCACAAAGACATGAACCTATAATTTCAAGAGAAGATTTTGATAAGGTTCAGAAAATTTTAAACGAGCATAAAAAATCATTTAAAGGAATAAAAGACAGCCGGATATTTTCAAAAAAGCTTTACTGCGGAGAATGCGGTTCAACATTCAAGTTTAAATGCGGCAATAATAAAAATTATTGGGTGTGCAGGCTGCATGATACAGAGTCCGACAGATGTTCAAATAAGCAGATTTCAGAGGTAAACGTAATATCAGCATTTATACGTCTATACAACAAGCTATATTTCAATTACAAAGAGATACTTCTCCCTTTACATACCGCTCTTCAGAATCTTAAGCTCAGAAAGTTCAGCGGTCAGGCTCAGGTAATGGAAGTCCGCAAGGAGATCGCAAAGCTTCGGGAGCAGTCTCATGTTCTCGCGCGGCTGAAAACAAAGGGATTTCTGGACGAGGCAAAATACATTGAGCAGATCGCAGGACTTACAGTTAAAATCAATAAACTGCAAACGGAGCTGAAAAAGCTTACACGTTCCGACGATGAGGATGAAACGCTTGATCAGATTGAAATGCTGATCGACTTTTTTGAAAAGCAAGATGATCCTATAACTAAGTTTGAAGAATCGGAATTTGAAAGCATTGTTGATAAGATTGTTGTCATAAATCAGCATGAGCTGGAATTTCACTTGATCGGTGGATTGAAGTTTAAAGAAAAAATATAGACCGCATTGACAATTTAGCGTAATTGTGATAAAATATATTCAGGAGGCGATGATTATGGATATGAATATGATCAGACCTGTTTCGGATTTAAGAAACAATTTTGCCGATATTTCAAAGACCGTTCACGAAACCGCACAGCCTGTTTTCCTTACCAAAAACGGTTACGGCGATATGGTAGTTATGAGTATGGAAGCGTTTGAGAAAATGCATTTTGAAAGCGACGTATATTTCAAGCTTACCGAAGCTGAGCGTGAAGCTGCGGAAACCGGCGAACGCTTTTCGTCAAAAGATGTTTTAAGTGCAATGAAAGCGGCGGCGAGAGAAGAATAATGTATACAATTGAATATTTGCCGATAGCCAAAAGTGATATGGTTGACATTGCAAAATATATCGGCGTAAAGCTTGAAAATCCCGAAGCCGCTGAAAGACTGGCTGAGAAAATGATTGAAGCTGCTGAAAAGCTGACGGATATGCCGTATAAGTGTTCGGTGTATATTCCTGTAAAACCGCTGAGGCATGAATACCGCAAGCTCATAGTTCAGAATTATATCATGTTTTATTGGGTCGACGAGGATAAAAAACGCATAACAATAGCAAGGGTTGTTTACTCCGGAAGAGATTATGAAAACCTATTATAACGAAATGCCTTATGATAAAAAATCGTAAGGCATTTTTGTTGATATTGGTACTGGATATATTAAAAGCCTTGTGGTATCCTTATTGGTTGAAAGGAGTGAAATCAATGCCCAAAAACAGAGTTATCCCGTTTGGCTACTGTATGAGGAACGGAGAAATAACCGCCGAACCGAAAGAAGTCTATGCCGTATCAACGATTTTCAGCGAATATTTGAAAGGCGGCAGCTTGCTTCAAATAGCAAAGCTGATGGAATCCGAGAAAATCAGATATACCGCCGATTCTGAAAAATGGAACAAAAACATGGTCAAGCGCATAATTGAAAACGAGAAGTATTTAGGTAACGATAAATATCCGCGGATAATTGACGAAAATATTTTTAAGCAGGCAAATGAAAAACGGGTACGGAAAGCCGCTGCGCTTAATCTGATATGTGATGATTTAAAGGAAATCAGAAGGATTGCATACTGCGCCGAATGCGGAGGAAAGCTTTTCAGAAAAACTAACGGCAAGGGACGCGAATACTGGAACTGCTCAAACCAAGGCTGCTTCAAATTTGAATATCGGCTGACGGATCAGATGATAATCGGAGCGGTTCTGACTGCAATGAATTCAGTAATCGCAAATCCGAATCTGCTTGATACAAAAGATGAAATTTGCACGTATAAACCGACTTCAAGCATTCTACGTCAGCAGAATGAGATCAGCCGGATGACAGATTCTCCACAGGTGGATTTTGAAAAAGTCAAGTCGGAGATATTCAGACTGGCTGAAATGAAATACGAGCGCTGTACATACAGCGACAAACCGCAGAAAACAGCGGAACTCGTAACCTTATTTATAAATCATAATCAACTGAATACATTGGATATCGGCTTATTCAAGTCTTGTATAAACAAGATTTTGATAAGCCGTTTCTGTACTATAGAGGTCGAGTTTATTAATGGGATAAAAATAAAAAATACCATTAGGAGGGAAAATGATGAACACAGCGCCGAATGTAAAGATAATACCTGCGAAAACGCAGACAGCTGAAAACCGTAACAGGTTCCGTCAACTGAGGGTTGCCGCATACTGCCGTGTCAGCACAGAACAAGAGGAACAGCAGAACAGCTATCAGGTGCAGATCGCATACTACACCGATTTGATTAACAGAAAAAAAGAATGGACTCTGGCCGGAATTTTTGCCGACGAAGGGATCAGCGGTACTCAGACAAAGAAAAGAACGGAGTTCAACCGCATGATCCGTATGTGCAGAAATAAAAAAATTGATCTGGTGATCACCAAATCAATATCAAGATTCGCCCGAAATACAGTTGACTGCCTTCAATATGTCAGACAGCTGAAAGACCTTGGAATCGGAGTAATATTTGAAAAGGAAAACATAAATACTCTGACCATGACTTCGGAATTTATGATAGCTCTGTACGGCAGCTTCGCTCAGGCGGAATCGGAATCAATAAGTAAAAACGTTTCTTGGGGTAAGGAAAAAGCGTACCGTAACGGTAAAGTTCCGTTTCAGTACAAGCATCTGCTGGGGTATAAAAAAGGAGCTGACGGAAAGCCGGAGATAGTTCCCGATGAAGCTGAAACGGTGAGAGCTATATACGATCTCTTCCTTGACGGCTTCAGCATGACCGATATTGCCAATAAGCTGACGCTTTCGGGAAGAAAAACAGCTCACGGAAATACGGAATGGCACAGGGAGATAGTAAGGTCGATACTCAGAAATGAAAAATATGCGGGCGACGCTTTAATGCAAAAAACCTTTACCGTTGACTGTATCACTCACAAGGTAATGAAAAATAACGGAGAGAGGCCCATGTACCTTGTGACCGACCACCACTCCCCAATCGTAGACAGAGATACCTTTAACCGTGTTCAGCAGGAGCTTGCAAGACGTAATTCCAAACGGAAGATTTCGGATAAAACAATCACGGAACAAGGCAAGTATTCAAGCAAATATGCGCTTTCCGAGCTTCTCATCTGCGGAAGCTGCGGAACTCCGTACAGACGGCAGATATGGAAGTCAAACGGGAACAGATACGCTGTATGGCGGTGCATAAGCCGACTTGAACACGGAAAAAGATACTGTACTAACTCGCCTACTTTAAAGGAAACAGTTCTGGAAAAAGCTATTCTGAATGCGGTAAACGAGTATTTCGGCTGCCGGGATGAGATAGCAGAAATACTTAAAGCCAATATCGGCAGCGTCTTGGAATATCAGGGGCAGGATGAGATAATATCGATAGAAAACCGCTTAAAGGAAATCGATCAGTCGAGAAACGATCTGATCGGGCTTATAGCTTCCGGCGGCTGCGACGAGGATAAGCTGGACGGCGAATTCGCAAAGCTTTATATGGAAGAACAAAGCCTTAAGGAACAGAAAGAGGACTTAAAAGAAAAAATGCGTTTATCAGCCGATACGCAGGATAAAATCGATTCGGCTATGGATATGATAAAGGATGAAAGCTTAAGGCTTGAATTTTTTGATAACGTCATAATCCGAAAGCTTGTAGAATGCATTAAGGTTAAAAGCAAGACGGAGCTGCTCATAATTTTCAAGGGCGGGATCGAGGTTAAGACAAATATAGAAAATTAATTTTCAAAATAGGTTGAATTTATCCTAACTTTAGTATATAATATATATGGAAGGAGGGATTTAATATGACTATCAATACTAAATCTTTAGTCAGTATATCGGAGGCAAATCAAAACTTTTCAAAGGTTGCAAGACTTGTAGATGAAAATGGGACGGCTATAATTCTCAAAAACAATGTGCCGAGATATATTATTATGGAGTTTTCAGAAGCTGAGAAAATTCAGGAAGCTGACGATGAGGATATAACCAAACTGTCGCATAGAATAATAGAACAGAACAAGGAAGCATACAAGGAGCTTGCAAAATGATAAGGCTTACGGAAAGACAGATTGTAAAAATACATTCTGATCTTATTGCAAAAACCGGAGGCATAGACGGTATTAGGGATAAAGGAATTCTTGACTCCGCTGTAAATTCACCGTTTATGACCTTTGACGGAGAGGATCTATATCCAACAATTCAGCACAAGGCTGCACAGCTTGCATTTTCCATTATATCCAATCACCCTTTTATAGACGGCAACAAAAGGATCGGACTTCATGTAATGCTGATATTCTTAGAGCTTAACGGCGTTACTCTTAAATATACGCAAAATGAATTAATAAAGATCGGTTTAATGCTGGCAGATGGGAATATGACTGTAAAAGATCTTCTGCTGTGGCTTATAGATCATAATGAACAATAAAAGCTTGCTGGTAACGGCAGGCTTTTTCTGTCGGAATAATTTTCCTCTTGAAAAGCCTAATTTGTTGATATATAATTAAAACATAGTTAAAACTAATTCAATAAAAAACGGATATCCGAAAAGATACCCGTCGAAAGATGTCGTAAAATAAATCGTTTTATGGTTTTTATTGATTTTATTTAACTGTTTACAGTATAACATATTAATTTAATATTGTAAATTGCCAATATACCAAAAATAGGCACGGAATTCTTGTGCAAAATGCACTAATTAAATGTCGATTTTTGTATATGGTGTAAAAACCTACAATTCGACAAAGGGGAAAAGGAGAATTAATAACTATGTTCAGGCTTTCAGGAAAGAAAAATATGACAATAAGATTCCTTGGGGAACAATGGCTTGAAAATAAAAAGATGACCGTTAAACCGTCTACATATGCTAATTACAGCAGACTTTTAAACGATCATATAATTCCGGCGTTAGGAAATTTGAAGTATGAATCGCTTGATAAAAGCTACATTAATAAATACATATCAAAGCTTACGGAATCCGGCAGAAAGGACGGAAAAGGCGGACTTTCCGTCAGCATGACAAGGGATATTATCAAAGCGTTAAGAGCTATCGCAAAATACGCTCAGCTTGAATACGGTCTTAAAAATATCTGCGACGGAATAACCGTTCCGAAAATAAAGAAGCCCGAAGCAAAAACGCTTTCGGACAGGGAACGCAAAAGGCTTGAAAAGTACCTTTTGAACAATCAGAGTTTAACAAATATATGTGTTCTGCTCTGCCTTTATACAGGTTTACGGGTAGGCGAGCTTTGCGGTCTGCAATGGAAGGACATAGATTTCAGACGGGGTTGTCTTACAGTCAGCAAAACCGTTCAGCGTATTTCTTTAGGCAACGGAAAAACCGTTATCTCCATTGATACGCCTAAAACGGACAGCTCTGTCAGGGTAGTTTACATCCCGTTATTTATTATTGAAATGCTGAAAAAGTTCAGGCAGAAGCCTGATATTTTTATTCTTTCCGGCAGGAAAAACCAACCGAGCCAAGAACATTACAGCATAAATTCAAGAAAATTCTTGCGGTATGTAAAATATCCGATATATCATTCCATGCTCTGCGCCATACCTACGCTACAATGTGCGTGGAAAAGCAGTTTGATATTAAGACTTTAAGCGAGCTTTTAGGACATTCAGATGTAAAAATAACTCTGAATACTTATGTCCATTCCTCGGAAAAATTAAAACGCAAATACGTCAATCGGCTGGCGTGTTAGCGCAGCATACGCCTGTTAAGGTTTTTCGTAAAACGATTTAGTGTATGGTATTTCTTATTATATCAAATAATTATTTGATAGAGGAAAATAGAATGTTAATTTTATTTAGCTGTTTGAAGCTTGACAATAGAATATTGTAAAAAGGGCGCTAAAGAAAAATTTTAAGATAAAAGATAATAAATTTCCGGAAATTATTATATATTCGTATACGCAGTTATAGCGAAAGGAGTAATTATGCTCAGGAAAAAAATATTATCAATAGTGTCTGCTGCGGCAATGGCTGCTACTGTGGCTGTTGGGGATAGCGTATCCGCAAAAGACATGGGGATCAACGGTACATATACGCAAGGAAAGACTTTGGAGACTTTTTTCCGGAGCGACTGCTTGGGTTATGAATCCATTGAACTTAATTACGAATATGTATCAGCTGTCGAAACGCCTGCGGAAACCTTCGGAATACTGGCATTCGACAGCGAATGGGGCGGCTGGAACAAAACGTCTATCGGACAGGATAATCCGGCTTTGAATGTGGAGTACACTGATACGGTTGAACTGAGCGACATTGAAAGCTCACTGACTACCGGAAAGGACTTTTACGGCTTTAATCTCATTACCGATAACTTCGGAACAGGCTCGGTAAAGGTCAACTCGGTAATACTCAACGACAAGCAAGGTCAGGAAACAACAATCGCAGGCTCGTGGCACAAAGGAACGGCTTCGGCTATGACAAGCACTGATTCAGATATGGTAGTTGACGCTAATGAGTACAACATCTATCTGAACGGATTCTCCGCTTACGGCTTTACCAATCCGACGATCGACGTAACGGTCACATATGACAGCGATCTGGGAACAAACCCATTTAAAGAAGCGACTTTATACTATGCGGAAAACTATCAGCAGGAAAATGAAACCTTTACTCCTGTTGAGCAGTATGGGTATAAGGAAGCTGAGGCAGGCTCAACTGTGACCTATTCCTACAGTATCAGCGGAGAAGCGCATCAGATTGCGGCTTGCTTTGACGCTTGTACGGTAACGGAGATCAAAATCTATGACAAGACGCCTGAAGCTACAGTGATAAAAGGTAATTGGACGAAAGGTACGGCTTCCGAGCTTACTCTGGAATCCGGCAATCCTGATTTCTGGTTTTCCGGCGGCGAGGACAGTATCTATGTTTTTAACTTCTCTCTGGAAGGCTACAGAAGTCCAACGGTTGAGGTAACGGCAAACTACTCCTCAATTCCGGCAGACGGAAGCTATATGCAGGCTGAATTGTACAGCGGAAGCGCTAAAATCGGAGGCTCTTTCATTCCGGTAACGGAAACAGGACCAAGAACATTTACGTTTGATGTAAGCAAAGATTTGACAGAATTCAACGTATGCTTCGACGGCTGTACAGTTACAGAAGTTAAAATCTACGATAACCGCTCGCCTATTCCGGCACAAGTCAGCGGAAAGACAGCTGATGAGCTTGCAGGCATGATGGGCAAGGCTTGGAATCTCGGTAACGCACTGGATTCAACAAGCGACGGAACAGTCGGAGAAACTCTCTGGAATAACAAATTTCCTGTAAGCAAGGAGATGTTCGACGCTGTTAAGGCGGCAGGATTCGATACCGTAAGAATCCCTGTGTCCTACATGGACAAGATCGTTGAGAACGCCGACGGAACGTACACTATCGACTCCGCATATATGGCAAGAGTAAAACAGGTAGTGGACGCGGCAATTTCTGCGAATCTTTTTGTAATCGTTAACATACATAACGACGGCGGAAACGGCGTTGAGGATATGTGGCTTGATATTACAAAGACAGGCGATGAGTTTACTGCTGTTCAAAACAAATTTGCGGGAGTTTGGTCGTCAATAGCAAATACGTTTGCAGACTACGATCAGAAGCTTATTTTTGAAGGCTTTAACGAGTTGAATAATGGCAATTACAACTCTACACCAAGCACGTCTGAAATTGCTAATGTAAATTCCTTAAATCAGGCATTTGTTACTGCTGTTAGAAATTCCGGCGGAGAAAACAAAAAGAATCAAGATCGCATACTGATTTTAAATGGTTATAACGCAGACATTGATAACACTGTTAATGGTTTTGCAAAACCAGATGATAAAACAGCGAGCAATGTTATAATTGAAAACAGATTAATGCTTTCTGTTCATTACTATGATCCATATGATTTCGCATTAAATGAAAATGGTACAAGCGAATGGGATGCTGATACAGAGTATATGGAAGGTCAATTGCAGAAAATAGTTACTTTTGCAAACGGACTGAATATGCCGGTTGTAATCGGTGAATATGGCGCGATTGATAAGAATAATATTGATAGCAGAGAAGAATATATAGTATCATTTAATGCTATTGCAACTGAATTGGGAATAGTAACAGCTTATTGGGATAACGGTAATTCCGGACAATATGGTTTCGCTATTTTTGATAGGACGAATAATAATGTAACGACAGCGGGACAAGTATTATTGAGTTCTATTATAGGATAGCTTAAGGATAAAAGTAAAATAAAATGGCGTTTGTTATTAAATAACAAACGCCATTTTCATGATATGGGAGGGTAAATATGAAAAAACTAAAAGCTCTAAAACGTGCATTAGGCGTTTTGCTTGTGGGACTGATCGGAGTTAATTCCATTGGATTTTCTGCAATAGCGGAAAATACAGATTACTCTGCTAATTTTACTTATACGGTTGAAAATGGAGTAGCAACAATAGCGACTTTCGATAATACCGTTACAGATGTAACATTACCAAGTGAAATAGTAATTGACGGTATTACTTACAAAGCCGATGATGAAACGCTCGTTATAGGACAATCATTATTCAGAACAACCAGTAGTCAAACATTTTCGATCGAAAAGCTGATTATACCGAAAGGATATAAGGCTATACCTAAATATATTTGCAGAGAAACAGTAACATTAAAATGCGCAGTAATTGAATATACCGGAGATGATCTAAAATTTGATTCGTATGGATTTAATAATTGTACCGGATTAGAACAATTATATATATACGCTAATTCAATTAGTGAGCCGTCAATTACTGTTAAGAGTTCGTTATTCAAAAATGTTCCCTCAACAGCGACAGCATATGTAAAGAATGATAATGTAAAATCTACAATGGAATCATTAAAATGGCCCGGGGTTATTATGATTGATCCGACATTAGGAGAGGATTCAAGTTCAGATGTAAATAAATCTGCATTATCATCTAAAATAAATGAAGTAGAAACTTTTCTTTCGGGAATAGGTGATACTAAGTATACAAACATCGAAGCTTTGAAAACAGAGCTTGAAAATGCAAAGATCGTGTATAATAATGCGTCTGCAACACAGGAAGAAGTAAATAATGCCACTAATTCATTAGCTGCTGCTTTCGATAATGTTGAGGAAATCGTTGATAAAACAGCTCTTAATGAAAAAATAGAAGAAATCAGTGCATATATAAATGGTTTAGGATTAGATAGAGGTCTGTATACAGGCATTAACGCTTTAAGCAATGCTCTTTCAGCAGCGATAAGGGTGAATGTTTGGGATAATTATACTCAAGCAGAAGTAAATAAGGCTCTTGAAGATCTGAATACGGCATATAATAATATAAAGTTAAAAACAACTAATGTAATTGAACTTAAAAATGCGTTGGTTGAGGAAAATAACTTTATACAAGGGAAAAAGGATATAGATTATAATTTAAACGATTTAAGAGCTGCGGCAAATTCCGCAAGTACAGTATATTATGATGAAGGCGCTTCTCAGGAAGAAATAGATAAAGCTTGCGCAGATTTAAAGGCGGCACAGGCGGCAGTAACGAAGAAAAGCGCTGAAGCTCAGATAACTGAAATGAATGGAATAATCGATCAGTTAGAGGCTCTGAATGAAAAGGATTATACCAAAGACAGCTGGTCGGCAGTAGAAACGGCTATTACAAACGCAAAGTCAATTACTGACGGTTTAGTTTCACAATATATTGCCGCCATTGAGGATTTAAAAGCGGCAATGAGTACCTTGGAACTGAAACCTCAGAATGTAGAAGAACCCGGAGAGCCGATAGCTGTAATTCAGAAAAACGCCGTTGAAACCACCCTCGGAGAATTTACGGCGGACGAAGCTGTTGCAGGAGCGACAAAAATCAAGATAACGTTCGACTGCGCTGACGATGTTTCGTTTAACCAGTACGCAAGCATAGAAGCAAAGGCTGCAATCGCAGGAGTGGAAAGCTACATGAAGTTTGCCGGAACAGACAGTTCCCAGACAGCCGGAGCAAAGGGATTTACGATTGAATTGCCGTTGACAAATGCAATCAACTCCGGCGATGATGTGAAGCTTGTAGCGTATACATGGGCATGGGCAAACGCCAGCGACTATGTTTATGCAGTAACAAAGGTGGAATATATCAATGCTGTCGGACAGGTAGTCAAGGCGGTTACGGACAGAACTATCGCGCTTGACGAACTGAAAGCGGCAATAGCGGAAGCTGAAAAAATTGAATCCGACAATTACACCGAGGACAGCTATGCGGAACTGACAACAGCTTTGACAGCGGCAAAGGAATTGCCGGAGGATTCTGAAAAGGCAGATATTGAAGCCGCTAAAACAGCGCTTGAAACGGCTGTTGCGGGTCTGGTTGAAAAGACGGACGATTCCTCGTCAGAGCCTTCATCAGAATCAACTCCTGATTCAGAATCAACGCCAGATTCCGAAAGCTCGTCCGATACAGACGCTGATTCGTCATCAAAAACAGACGATGAATCAAGCTCAAAGACCGATGATTCGTCAAGCAAAACCGACGATTCGTCAAACGACATCACGTCAAAGACGGATTCCGCCGGCTCCGACAGTAAGGCGGGGATAACAGAAAATGCCAATAACTCAGGAGCCGGCGGAACGTCTAACCCCAACACCGGAGCAGCTTCGGCTGCGGCAGCGGGAATAATCTTATTGTCAGCAATCGGCGTTATCGCCTCAAGAAAGAAGTAACCTCCTTTACATCTTCATGGTTTTTTTCACTGCTTCCGACTTGACTTTAGCGCTGAAAGCAAAAACAAGGGTACAGTTATCTGTGCCCTTGTTTCATTAACTTCGGCTCCACTGGGACCGAAGTAAAATTTACTTTTATAAAGCTTGCAATGATTGGCATAGTATGATATAATGAAGTTAGAAAAAGGACGGAAAACAGACGTAACGGAGGCTGATACCAATGGACAGAAACATAGTGAAAGCAAAGCTGGATATAATATTCAAAACGATGTTTTCAAAATCGGAAAACGAGGATATACTGCATAGCTTTTTATCGACTATGCTTGAACTGCCGTATGATTCGATAAAAGAGATAGTGATTCAGAACTCCGAAATACTGCCGGAAACGATAACTGGAAAATTCAGCAGGCTTGATCTGAAAATGCAGGTGGACGATAAATTGGTCAATGTGGAAATGCAGATAAAGAACGAGCCTGACTTCAACGACCGCGTATTGTATTACTGGTCTAAGCTGTACAGCGGAGATCTGAAAAGCGGCGACGAATACGGCGATCTGAAGCAGAGCATATCGATCAATATAATAAACTTCAATATGTTTGAATGTCCTGAATTTCATTCATGCTTCAAGGTACTGGAAGTAAACAGGCACGAGCTGCTGACGGATAAGTGCGCGATACACTTTTTTGAGCTTAAAAAGATAAACAAGAAGATAAATAAGAATAACCGCATGGAGTTGTGGCTTCAACTGATAAACGCGGAGAGCGAGGAGGAATTGGAAATGCTGAGACAGACAAATGTGCCGGAGATACAGAAAGCGGTAATGGTGATACACCAGATGAGCGAGGATGAGAAAATACAGGAGCTTGCGAGATTAAGAGAAAAGGCGCTGCACGATGAAGCCAGCGCGTTAGGTCATGCAAGACGTGAGGGCGAGCAGATCGGTATAGAAAAAGGCATGGAAAAAAAGGAACAGGAAATAGCAAAAAGATTAAAAGAACTTGGCTTGTCAGACGATATGATAAAAGCCGCTCTTAATAAATAACAAAAATTATAAGGATACAGCGCTGATCGACGTTGTATCCTTATATTTATCCAAATTATCTTTTCCCCTTAACAAACCATCTCGGCTCATCATAATACAAATAAGACTGCTGTTATGAAATATGGTAATACCATAATTAGCATTATCTTTTATAAAATGGTTTTAATCTATGGTCATTATTTACAAAAATATTATAGTAAATTATACAATTTTATAGAAAACGTAAGGGAAATGCTCTGTATTTGGCAAAATGTATTGCATTTAACATAAGCGTGGTGTATAATGGGTATTAACAAGTATAATTGTATTATTTTGCATTTACAATTATCTTGTTGCGAGGATGTTTAACCGATAAAATTTCTTTCTGTTTTGCCATTGCAACGTGAGTGTATATTTGTGTGGTCGTAATGGAACTGTGTCCAAGCAGCTTTTGTATGTAACGAATATCAACATCTTCATCCAGAAGCAGAGTAGCAAAAGAATGACGGAACATATGAGGTGTGATATGTATATCGTACTCTGTCATAGCGGTGTATTTGCAGATGATTTCACGAACAGACTGTTCAGACAAGCGATGATGCAGTTTATTTATAAAAAAGAAACCGCATTCTTTTATATCTGGTTGAAATAGTTCATAGTAGTTGTTCAGCGCCCGCAGAACATCAGTGTTTTCAATTTGTATCATCCTTTCTTTAGAACCCTTGCCAAAGATTTTTACAGTATGATTGGTTAAATCTACAGAGGACAACTTAAGATTGCAGATTTCAGATACCCTTGCACCTGTTGCAAAAAGTATTTCAAGCACGGCAATATCACGGGTGGTAATTTTTTTTTGATATTTAGTTTTAGTTTGTGACTGCAAATTGTAGGCACAGATAAGAATGCTGTTAATTATGTTCAAAGGAATTGTTCTTGGAAGAATAACAGGTTCTTTGAAAGAAACTTCGATTTTGTCAAAAGGATTTATATCAATAACATCTTCAATTAAAAGATAGTGGGTAAAAGCTTTTACAGTTGCAATTTTTCTTTTTACCGTTTTTGGCTTAAACTGTTCATGCAGCATATCAATATACAGGTAGATTGATTCTTTAGTGAACGTATTGTTCGTAAATTCAGTGAATTGCCTAAGATCGGTTCTGTAGGCTTTTATGGTTTTATCGTTAAGAGCTTTTCTGTTTTTACAGCAGTTTAGGAAAAGTTCAGTTTGTAAAGTAAGATTTAACATTTGCGGTTGACTCCTTTATTTTTTAGATATTTATATTATATACTATAAAACTATGAATGTCGAATTGTGTAAATGGTTTCTCGGTGAAATCTTGAAAATATGATGACATAGGTAGAATTATGGTGTGTAATTTTATAAAAAGGACAACCCAAGATAACTACAAATTATCGGAGGTTTTGTTGTGAAGGATATAATTTTTGACAGGGATAAAGAAACAGAAAATATACTCAGCTTTATTAATAGTACCTCTAAATCCACAATAATAATAATTAAAGCACCAGTAGGTGTAGGAAAACGTAGCCTCGTACAAAAAGTTTGTGAACGACTACCTGCTTCATATAATATATTAGATATTAAATCTGAAGGAATTAACGAAGATAGTATAAAGGTGAAAGGAGAATATTTATATAATATTGTCTGTAATTTGGATGACTCTTACAAACGTCACAATAACAAGAGAATGTGCTATAGTACGTTTGCAAAGAACCATCGTGCTATAAGACATAGAAATGCCGAAAAAGATCTGTTATCCTTATCTGAAAAAGGTCCTTCTGCCTCATGGGTATTTTCAGTAGCTTTAAAGACAATACAACGTCTTTGGGGTACACCGATTGAATATACAGATTTACAAAAAGGAACTTCTTCTGCTATGACTTACGGCTGCGATTATCTAAAATATGTATGTTCACAGGATAAAGTAGCGTTAATACTAAATGATGTTCAATATATGGATTCAGCAACACAGCAAAATCTTCTCGAAACAATTGAAAATTGTACGGATAATGGATGCATTTTCTTTTTCCTATACAACATGGACGCTAACTTTTCACAACATCAATATTCAAGCTTAGAAAAATATTTTAATAGCTATTGCAGTGTTCTTCCGATTAAATTAGGCTCATTACCTTTCTGCTTTACAATGAATATTTTGCAAAACACTATATCAAAAAGTGTGAATGATAAAGAACTGTCTATAAATGATATTTACGTAAGTATGAGTAATGAACTTAATTACATAAATATAGAGAATCTTATTGATAAGACATATGAATTGCTCTGTAAAGATAACAAGATAAGCGCAAATAGTCACTCAAGTGGCTTTAATACTGCTTCGGATACAGAATTGTTTATTCTATCATTAGTTGATATATTTTCTGGTTGTGTTCTGTATAAAACAATTATATTTATTTATAATTTAGCTATGCCAAAGGAAAACAACTACTTAATTGATAAAGCACTTAAGTCCTTAATAGAAAAACAGATTCTTAGAAATGTAGAAGAAGAAAAGTATACATTTTATCACCGATATGCACATGATAAGTGGTTGAATTATATATCAGAAAACAAAAATAATAAAGCTATTGCTCTGGCAGCGAAATGTGCCTCGGATTTTTGTAAAGATAATATATGCAATGTTGACTACAATGATAACACAAAGAAAGTTGAGAAAACTATATGCATATTAGTAAGAATTTTTAAATTATATTTACCCGTCGATCTATCTTACCTACTGGATTGTATTGGGATGGTTGCGGGAAACTTCAGTAGCCCTGTTGATGTGTGGAATTGCCTAGAAAAACTATTACAGTGTATAGAAATCAAAGAAGAATATACTCTTCTTTTTTATAATATTATTGAGATTTGTTGTGAGTTGGAACTCTATCAGCAGGCTTGGGATGTTTGGACGCAAATAAAACCAATCATATTCAAAGAAACAGAAAATGAATGCACGAAGATCAATTATCTGTATTGTAAGCTACTTTATCTATGTAATAAAAATCACGAATTAAAAGAATTTGTAGAATCGAACATTGCTAAAGCACATAATAACTCAAGTCTAATTTATTACTATATCTTTTTGATTGTTTCAATGCGAACAAATAATCAATACGACGAGATAAAGATAGTTCTAGATGAAATAGAAAAAAATAGAGATAAGCTAAAGGGTTCCAAGCATTACGGTTACCTGCTTAGAATTTCAGAAGTTTATAAATCAAGGCTAGAAGCTATCCCAGACATTGAATTAAGTGTAAAGATATTCGAAGAGTACGATATGGCAGAACAAGCAGCAAAATCCAAAATTTCATTGTCATTTCTTTATGCAATAACAGGAAAATTAGATATGGCAACTGAAATGATAAATGATGCTAGACAACTTTTCGAAAACAGGTTTAAACACATTCTATGCAATAACGAAGCTGTTGTGGATTTACTCAGAGGGATATATAGAGAACCTACAGAAACATTACTAAGAGAAGCTTCCTCTGCATCAAACGGATGGTTTTCAAATGCAGCTATCTGTAATAATCAAGTAATTGTATATTTTGAGCAGCAAAACATACCAGCATTAAAAGCCAGTATAGCGTCTTTAGAGCAGATGCTACCTCAAATAGTTGATAAACACCTTCTTGCAGTTGTTTCATTTAATCTTTCTGTTGCAACCGAAACTTTTGATAGAGATAAGTCTGAAAAATACAAAAAACAAGCCCAAAAGTACAGTGAGCATGATGTTGTACTCCGTAAAAGGCTAAATGGACAAGCACCTAGTAACTGCATGGAAGAGTTCTTGCTAAGTAAACCATGGCACATTGTCATGCTTAGTTTTTGGGAGGTCGATTACACCGAAGATTATTAATTGCACTGTTGATAAAAACACTAAGCATATCTGCATATGATAAGTTATTATGTTTAAATGCTTTTAACATAAAACAATCTGGATGTAGGCTGCAATCTGGTGTATACTCAATAAGATAAAACTCATTATTGTATATTTTTCCGTCTATTCGCATGTAGTCTACTTTTCCGAGCCCAGAGAATAGTCTCTTAGCGGCTGAGATTATTTCATCCGAGATATCCTTTGTGATAACTTTTCTGTTTACTAGCGATTTGCAACATTTTTTGCTTTCATAACCCCAAATACGGTCATTCATTTCAAGAGACCCGTCTAGTTCAAGAGCTACAACTTCACATAACTCTATTGCCTGCGGTGTCCCAGCACAGCAAATTGCTACCTCCGTTCCCTTGATAAATTCTTCAACCATTATGTTGTGATACAATGGAAGTAGCTGTTTTACAAGATTTTTCGCACCTTCACGCGTGTATACAAGGTTACTGTCTGAAATACCTATTGAACTTCCTTCAAAATTAGGTTTTACTACTACAGGATAACTTAGCGTGTCCAGCATATTTAACTTCTGACCTTGAGAGATAACTACACCTTTGGCACTCTTTATACCAAATTGTTTAGCATGTATTTTACTAAGTTCTTTATCTTGGGACACTGCCTGAACGTATGCATCAGCTCCGACATATATAATATCGTATGCTTCGCAGATTGCAGGTAGGATTAATTTCCTATTTCTAGACAATTCTCCTGACCAGATTGCTGTAAATACATAGTCTCCTGTATGTTTAGCTATATTATCAATAAACTCGCTAGGAGACCTATATATGAAGAAGTTATCAGTTATTTTTTTAGCTGCTTCAGAAAAAGCAGCTAAATATTTAGGGGATGTGAATTCTAAATTGGTTGATGTAATATCAACATTGTTTCTGTTTTCAACTTGATCACATATAAGAACAATACCATTCATTATTAAACCTCCGATAATTTGTAGTTATCTTGGGTTGTATCCAAAACAAGCACTAATACAAAGGAGTTTAAAGTCATGAATAAAGATGAAATTTTCAAATTGATACAAAGGTCATTGTCAAATCCACCATTAATTTTAGTAGGAAGTGGAGGATCAGCACCATATGGTTTACCTAGTATGGGGGATTTAGGAATCCACTTAATCAATTCACTTGATTCAAAATATAGCAGAAATTATTCTTGGAATCAATTTGTTGAAAACCTTAATGATGGACAAGATCTTGAAACAGCATTAAGCAAATTATCACTTGATGATGGTATAATTGAAGATATAAGAAAAGAAACATGGAAATTAATATCTGAAAAAGACCTTGATCTCTTTAAAAGTGTATTTTTGGCTAATAAAGTTTTATCTATAGGGAGTTTAATCAAAAAATTCTATCAGACACATCCTAAATGTGTTAATGTTATTACAACAAATTATGATAGAGTGATTGAGTATGCTTGTGATTCTGTAAAGTTGCCAACTTGTACGGGATTTTCTGGTCTATATTTAAAAGATTATTGTAATGAATTTCCTAATAAAGATATAGTCAACGTAATAAAAGTACATGGATCATTAGATATGTTTAGAGATATACATGGTGCTCCTTTAAACATTCCTTTAATGAATGAGATACCATTTGGACTTGTCCCAGAGATAATAACTCCAGGACTGTCAAAATTTCAAGCTGTACTTAAAGGAAATCCGAGAAATTTGTTAAGCATTTCAGACAAAATGATAGAAAAAGCAAATTCTTTTCTCTGTATTGGGTATGGATTTAACGATGAACAGGTACAGGAAAAAATAATTACGAGGATTAGGCAAAATATTCCGATTGTAATTGTTACTATGCAACTATCTGATAGTGCTACACATCTCATAACTAATAATGCTAAAAATTTTGTTACAATACAAAAAGGGAACAAGCCGAATACTACTGAATTCTGTATTAATAAGGAAATAACCGTTTTGGATGGTTGTTTTTGGTCTATTGATGGATTTATGAGAATAATTGACTAGGAGGATAACTTATATGAGCATATTAGATTTCTCAGATAAAAAACCATTTGGTAAAGTTCAAAGTGTTGATACCTCTATTGTAATTGTTCATGTTGACGATGCTGAGCAACTCTCTAAATTACAAGTAAATCACTTTGTTGCTATTAGATCCTCAAAATCTGGACAAATCCTAATCGGTATGGTTAGTAAAATAATGAGAAAATTCAGTAGTGAAATAGATCTTGATGAAGATGAATTAATGTTATCTGCTGACATTGTTAAAATCAATTTGGTCGGTACATTTCTTGATAGAGAAGGTACAAAACGAAATATATTTAAACGAACTTTAGAATCTGTTCCTGAAATTGACTCAGAAGCATTTATTCTTGCAAGTAAGATGCTAACAGATTTTATGGCTTCAATTTCTAGAATTGATTCTGGGATGGAAAAGCCATTGTGTATAGGAAGATATGCAATAAATGATGAAGCTACTGCATGGCTTGATGGAAACAAGCTGTTTCAAAGGCATGCGGTTATCGTAGGCAGTACTGGTTCTGGTAAATCATATACGGTTGCTGCTTTAATTGAAAAAATATCTGAATTAAAGTCGTGCAATGCTATTTTATTTGACATACACGGAGAATATAATCCTATAGTTGGAGATGGTATTAAACACTATAGGATAGCTGGACCATCTGATTTGCTTTCTGACGAAATTATGTTTTTACCATACTGGCTACTTAATTATGATGAAATGATAGCTTTGATGTTAGATCGAAGCGATTCAAATGCTCCAAATCAAGCTATGATGTTCAGTAGGGCGGTTATGGAAGAAAAGAATAAGTATATATCGGAGAAAGGTATTAATTTATCTGATGGTATTACGATTGATAGCCCTATTCCGTATAATATAAATAATGTACTATCATTTTTAGATAGTAAAAATACAGAACGCGTAAAAGGTGATGGCGGCCGTGAAAAAAATGGTGACTTTAACGGAAAACTGTCAAGATTTATTCAACGTCTTAGTTCCAAAGTTTCTGATAAGCGGCTGAACTTTATGTTTTCAAGTGATAAATCATTGTTAGAATATGATTATATGAATAAGCTTTGCAAACAATTAATGTCACCTGCCAGCCAGTCCGGAGGAGTTAAAATTATAGACTTTTCAGAAGTCCCATCGGATATTTTACCGTTGATGGTTTCTCTTATTGCAAGATTGATTTTTTCTGTGCAACAATGGATGGATAAAGATAAACTTAATCCCATTGCAATTTTCTGTGACGAGGCTCATTTGTATATTCCGGCAAATGCACAGCAGAGCGTTGAAGTTTCAAGCTTACATAGTTTCGAAAGGATAGCAAAAGAGGGAAGAAAATACGGTGTAGGATTGGTAGTTATCAGTCAACGACCTTCTGAAGTAAATCATACTGTTTTGAGTCAAAGCAGTAATTTTATTGCTATGAGATTGACAAACTCAGATGATCAGAATGTAATAAAAAAATTACTTCCTGACAGTATAGGAAACTTTGCAGATTTATTACCTATTCTTGATGTCGGTGAAGCAATTGCTGTAGGAGACGCAAGTTTATTGCCAAGCAGAATTCTTATTGATAAACCTAAAATCGAACCCAATAGTGCGACAATTAAGTTTTGGTCTGAATGGTCTAAATCTAATGTTTCGGATAGCATTGATAACGCTGTTGAAGCAATGCGAAAACAAGGAAAATAGGTGGTTAATACCCCTAACGCAGTTTGAACCCTTAGGTCCAAACTGCGTTGCATTTTATGCCGCAAATTCCGTAAATGCGGACTTTTTTCATTTTATATTATTGGACAAAATTCGCTTTATAAAATAAAAAAACTAAATTTCAGAAAGAAAAAGCAAAAAACCTGAAATCCGAACCCTTTAGTCCACTTTTATCATTCATCTATTTTGTCAGTGCTTGCCATATAGCACTGACAAAATAGATGAAAGTGCCAAAAAGCCCGTAGCTGCGGGCTTTTTTGATACCCAAACGGCGAAAAAAAGAAGTTAAAAACCATAGATGAAAAAAGCCGAAAAACACCGTCTGAAAGGATTCGAACTCACGACATTTAAATATTTCAGAAGATTGAGGCATATTTGAGAAAGATAATCTCAGATATGCTCTTTGTAAATATAAAAAATAGTATACAAAATTTCAAGGACCGTTTTGTCTGATATCACGAAAGTGATGTTAAACAAAGCGGTCTTTTTTTATGCCCTGAAGGAGGCGGCAGCAAAAGGCATATAGAAACCGCAAATAAATATAACGGAGGAATAAGAATGAAAAGACTGCATTTTAACAGTACGCTCAATCACAAGAGGGACGGTTACAATACCTATTATGTCAGCGTGGAAAAGGTCGTTACGCTTTACGGCAACGAATTTTTAAGGCTGAAAAACGATACCCTTGACGATGGACCATAGTCAAAAAAGTAGACAAGAAAAGAGAAAAGAGAATTAAAAAAGAGATTCTGAACCAATGTCAATAAAGTGGACAAGAAAAATCAGAAAAAATTGAATTCAGCTTGAATAGGAGTCAAGCCGTTATTATGAGAATGAGGTCTTACCGAATTGTAAAAACCGTTAATGTACTGAAAAAGAGCAAGGTTTAAATCCTCAAAAGAAGAATAAGCCTTACGATTAACCTCTTCCTTTTTCAAGTATTTGAAAAAGCATTCCATAACAGCATTATCATAAGGATGCCCCTTTGCCGAAAAGGACTGAATCATGTTCAGATTGTCCAGATGTCTGCGAAATTCAGAGGATGTGAATTGGCTCCCTTTGTCCGTGTGGAATATTATACCTATGGATTTGCCTCTTGCGGCAACAGCCGAATTAACGGTATCTATCGCAAGTTTAGTATCAATTTTATTTGATAATTTGTATGCGATCACCTTCCTTGAAAACAGATCGAGAATTACGCATAAATAATAAAATCTTCCCGCTGCTCTTATGTACGTAAAGTCGCATACCCACGCCTTGTTCGGAGCAGATTGATTGAAATTTTGAGACAAAATATTTTTGCATTCTCCATTGGAAACCGATTTTGATTTGTGCTTAAATGGCTTAACAGTGCTCATTTTAGGTAAGTTCATACTCTTCATCAGACGGTACGCTCTGCCGGCGCTGATGTTTATGCGATAATCACGCTTAAGACAAATTTTCATTTTTTCAGCGCCAAAACGCTTTTTAGTTCTTGTATAAAGCTCAAGAATACATTTGCGTATATGGCGGTTTTCCTTTTCGCGGTTGCTTTCACGGTGATTTATGTATTTGTAGTAAGTACTTCGGTTTACACCGAGAACACGGCAAAGTGTTGTGATTTTGTGTTCACAGGAAAGCAGCTTAACGGCTTTTAATCTTTGTCTGAGTGAGGCGTGAATATCGCAATGGCTTTTTTTAATATCAGATTTTCCTCCTCAAGCTGTGCGTTTCGTTTCTGAAGCTCCTTGATTTGCTTGGAGGTAAGAATAGTGTTATCGTCCATTTTGACCTCTGAATACTTCTTTATCCAGTTGGCTAAGGCGCTGTGCGATATTCCGTATTCCTGACTTATCTGAGAATAGGTTTTCCCTGATTGATATAAATTTACGATTGTTTGCTTGAATTCCTCTGTGTACTTCGGTTTGCTTTTTCCTGACATTTTTTATTCCTCCTACTTGTCTTTTATTTTGATGTTTTTATTATATCTTACTTGTCCACTTTTTTAGTATATATCCAAAAGATTATGAAAAAGAAATATTAAAGCAAAAAGAGAATGGTAAAAGCAATCGACAAGTTTGCGAAATGTTTGGTTTTGTAATGAAGCAATTGAAAAATTTTATCAATCGTCATTATAAGAATAAAAGAAAACTTGAAGCAAGTGTAGCGCTTAAGAAAAAAGGCTGACCGCCTAAAGATTATGTTGTTTCAGAAGATGAAAAGGTTGCCGAGCTAAAATATATTCTCGCCCGAAAAGAAGCAAGGATAAAATCACTGGAAATGAAAAATGAACTGATGCGGGATTTTCTCTCGCTCACAGGAAGGAAGTGAGGACAAGCATAAAGTTTATGGTGATTTATCGTCATAAAAATAAGTACTCAATTAGTGAAACGTGTAGATTTTTCTCTGTTTCAAGAAGCGGATATTACACCTGCAAAGGATTTGCCTTTAACTGAAAAGATAAGAGAATGTCAAGAAAAGTGCTGTCAAACCTATATGCTGCCAAAAGAAAGGAAGAGGTCACCGCAGAGCTGCAACTCCACAGTGACCAAGGCTTTCTGTATACCTCACAAGCGTACTTTAAGCTAACGCAATCATATGGCATAACGCCGTCAATGTCAAGACGGGGAAACCCATATGACAATGCTTTAGCCGATAATTTCTTTTCAATTCTTAAAACCGAGTGTATTTACCGAACAAAACTCAAGTCTTATGAGGAGTTGAGCCTCCTCATAAATGAATACATTTACTTTTACAACCACGAAAGGTTGCAACTAAAAGCAAAACTGACTCCGTTGGAATACCGAAATCAGTTTGTTGCTTAAAATTTAATCTTACCTGCCATACGGGGCTTTTTGTGCTGTCCGCACAATTGGGGGCTGTGTATTTCAGCGGCACAGGCTCTCATTATAGTTTTTATTTATCCTTATGGTTTTTTCTGAAAATCGTCATAAGCGCCGCCATCGCAGTCAGTCCGCCCAAGGCCATGCCTTTTGCGCCTGTCGGCGGATTTGAGGACATACCGTTTGAAGACGGCATACTTGTTTTATCGTCAGTTTTGTCTGCCGTATTTACACTGCTTCCGTCAGATTCGGAAGCTATGCTGTCGGCAGCGGAACTGCTGTCATTTTCAGAGCTGTTGTTATCTGTATCGGATGAATTATCAGAACTGCTTTCACTTTCAGCGCTGCTTTCGGGATCGCTGTCATTATCCTCGCTGCCGCTGTCGGGGTCAGGTCCGTTGGTTACCGTAAGATTTGATATTGCGATATTACCTTTATAATCACAGCCTGACGTATTGCCGAATTTTATCTGAAGCCCGCTTATGCCATCGTAATCTCTGTCTGTTGTGATTGTAACATGAACCTTGTTAGAATCAAAATCATCAGGCTTCAGAATTACGCTTCCGATATTGACCCAGTTGAAATCGGCTTCATTATAGATCTCGCCTGTGAAGGTTCCGTCAAGCGTCAGGTCGTATTCAATTTTAGCGCCCGCGTAAACAGTTCCGTTATATGACGCGTCATACTGACAATACGGCCAGCTTGAATTATCAGACAGATCAACGCTTACATTATGAACCTCGCTGTTTTCATAAATGTATTTTCCTACGGAGAAATTGACCGTATAGGTATTGCTCTGAGCGCCGTCCTTGGAGGTAACGGTAACAGACGCGGCTGCCTTGCCGTCCTTAAGCGTGAGCAAAAGATATCCGTCGGTAAGCTCGCCGTCAGCGGACGTAACCGTCGCTCCGCTGTCCGACGCGGTCGCGTACAGCTTGACCTGCGCGTTCTTCGGCGTGCCGTAAGGAAGCTTCGTATCGTATACAACAGCGTCAGTTTTACCGCTTGAAAAACCTGTTACCGTTGTCTTTCCCTCGTCGTCGGCTGTTCTGTAGGAAAGACCCGATAATGTTCCGTCTGAATCATTTGTCTTGTTTATATACTCTTTCAGAAGATTTCCTATAATTTCGTAGCCCTTGGCATTGGGATGAATAGCGTCGAGAACAAGGTCGGGATTTACATGGTTTTCACCGGGGTGCGTACAGCCCTCTGGCGTTTCCTCTCCTGTATAAAGGAAAGGAGTATATGTATCGACATAATAAGCAAAGTCGTATTCGTCGCAAAGGTCTTTTACCGCCTGATCCACCATAACGATCCTGTTCTGCTTGCCCTCGTAGTTTTCAGGCGTAGACGCCATTATGCTGAAAACATAAATTTCAATATCTTTGCCGCTGTTCTTGGCTTTTTCAAACATTATTCTGTAGTTGCCCTTTATTCTTTCGACAACTGCCTCGTCGGTAGGCTCAAGACCTAAATCATTTGTGCCGCACTGCATAATGATCTTCTTGAAATCCCACCTCAGTACCTCGTCGAACCGTGAAGCGACCTGATCGGTGGTTTGTCCGCCGATACCGTAGTTTACACAGTCAGTTCTGTCAAGAATAGCGTTCCAGTCGCCCAGCGGCTTATAGAACGGCGCGCCCTCAAGAGCCTTCGCGTTGACCATAGGATTCTGAGTAATACTTGCGCCGATTATTGCCACTCCGTCTTTTTCTTTGTTTTCATACTTTTCCCATGGAACTGTCAGAACGTCTTCAACGTAGTCGACATATTCGCCTGTGCCTTCAAAGAGATAGATTCTTGCGCTGCCTGCGTCGACCGGAATATCCGCGTCTGTAACAGGATCTCCGGCGTAAAGCCTCAGCTGATCGAAATATCTGAAATTGCTTCCGAATTTCTTTACAATATCGGCTACAGAGAATTTCGCGTAATAACCTGCCGCTGTCTTTCCGTATTCAGTCGCCGGAATTTTTGCATAGGTTGAGTTTGCGTCCGAATAGCTGCTTGCAATAAGATAAACCGCGTTTTCATAGTCGCCGCTGTATTCGACATAAAATTCTCCGTCCTCACGAAGCCTTGTTGTATCAAATGAACCCCCGACGTGCTTTGTGTATATCCAGGTAAGTCTGCCCGTTGTGGCGCTTGAGCTTACAGAGCAGTCAACCTGCGTTCCGAGCTCACCATATGAAATAGGGTAGCCGTTCCACGAAATATTCTTGATCACGACGTCGGCATAATCGTCTGCCGTATACTTAACACGCAGCGCTTTAAGATATGTAAAATTCTCGTCGCCCCATGCCGCTATACAGTCCTCGTATGAATATTCAGCCCAGTAGCCGTTTTCCGCGTCTCCGCCCGTTCTTGAAGCCGTAATGTCAGCCGGCTTGTAGTCGCAGTTCCAGGTGTTGAAATTGAGCTTAGGCGCTTCGCTTCCCCCTGTGTATTCGATTCTGAAATAACCGCCCCGCGAAAGCTTTGCCGTATCGAATTTACCCGCGTATGGAATGGTGTTTGTTACCTGCAAAGCTTTTGTCGTTCCGTCGATTACACCGTCCGTATCTCTCACGACTGTTTTTACAAGCGTGCTGTCGCTTGCAAAGACCCTTGACGGCGCAGTCACCGCCGTTCCGCTTACGGGCGACTTTGCGGTTACAACGCAGTATATCCAGCCGCCGATATCGCTCATCTGCGGAGTATAAGCTTTTGAAGTCGCGCCTTCGATCTTCGTGCCGCCGACAGTTGAAGCAGATGAATTTACATACCATTGATACTCGTATTCAAAATTTCCGTCAGCCGACGCCGCCGCACTGACCTCAGCCGGTTTTCCGTACGCGCATACCGGATCGGCAAGCTCTGCGGAATCAAGCGTTATATCCTTTGAAACTGTAAACGCTACCGTATAGCTGTTTTGCGCTCCTGATTCAGCAGTAACGTTGAGCGTGCAGCTGCCCTTGCCGTTCTCAATAATGCAGGAAGCATTTCCGATCACAGCGCCGATGTCCTGCGCCGTGCCAGTCAGGCTTACGGCTGTGCCGTCTGCAAGTCCGTAGGGAAGGGTAACGTCATAGCTCAGCTTATCGGCTGAAAAATCGCTTACGGGAATCGCCATATCTGTTCCGATCTGATAGTTGAGCGAAGAAAGCCTTGCGTTATCTGAAGGGACGCCGTTTTTAAACGATACGTTTGATACATACACGCTTGCCTCTCCGCTGTCGGAGCTGAAAGCCTTTACCTGCATTGAAGTTACCTCTGCTGTAAATGCCGCGTTTGTGTTAGCTGTAATATGTGCAACGCCGTCTGTAAAGTCGTCCTTTGTAAGCGATACGATACACAAGGCCTCTTTCCAGTTAAGGTGAAGCTGAATTTTCAAGGTTCCGATATTTTCAGCATTGTCAACTCTGATATCGGCTGAAAACTCCGCGCCCGCTTTAACTGTGTCAGAATATTTAAGGCTGTAGCTTTTGGATTTCCAGGCGCTTAAAGCGCTTGAAATAAGATATTCTGACGGATCCTCAAAAATTGTTTCACCGCTTTGCGCCTCAACGGCATATGCGGTAAACTGAGTCTGCGCTGAATCAAAAACAAAGCCGGGGATTTGCGACGCGTTTACCGCAAGCAGCAGCGCAGCGGCCGCAGCCGCAATTTTCTTTCCCATTTTTTCCATAGTTATTCCTCCTAAATTATTCAGTCCATTCAGGCTCATTGATATACTTCATAAAGTCATTGAAAATTGCCCGATAACCTTCTTCTTTGATATGAATACCTTCAGTAGTATACTCCGCTTTCAGCCTTCCTTTCTCATCCTTTAAATTTGCGTTTATGTCGACGTAACGCTGGCTGTGCTTTTCGGCAAGCCGCTTTACAAGCTCGTTTGCCCTGCTTATTTTATCATTATTTCTCTCTTTAAGACATTCCGCCGTTTCAGGTGAAGCCGCTTCGCGATTTACCGGATAATATGCCATAAGGTATATTTCAACCTCCGGCACAGTCTCCTCGATTTTTGTGATTATGGCATCATAGTTTTTCATTATTGTATCCATCGGAATACGGGAATCGCTCAGATCATTGGTGCCGATATTAATAAAGACCCTTGACGGCATCAGGTCGGTGACGCAAACATCGACCGCGTTTAACAGCTCGGCTGTGACATATCCGCCGATGCCTCTGTTATACACGATCCTGTCGCTGCCGGATTCTTTCAGCAGCTTTTCGATCGGAAACATCTCCATAAGCGATGAGCCGGCACAAACGATCTGTCCCTTTTGCGCCGTAAGATTGGCTCTGCGGTAGGCTTCAAGCTTTTGGATCTTATCCCGTTGCGTCTGGTTAAGTTCTTCGGCATTCTTATTCATAATCGTTACCTCCGGAAATTTATATTGCAATATGATTTTTTGTATGTTATAATATAGCTTGTAAGCTATATACTGATTAACATTAATAGCAATGGAGTGATATGTATGGAATTTCAGCAGCTTAAATATTTTGAAACCATTGCCAGGACCCAAAACATATCTGCTGCCGCCAAGCAGCTTTTTATCGCTCAGCCCTCGTTGAGCCAGACGTTAAAAAGGCTTGAAAACGAGGTCGGCACAGAGCTTTTTGACCGCGTAGGAAAGCAGATCGTACTTAATGACGCGGGAAAAATATTTTTGAAATACACAAATGAGATATTTAAAGCTCTTGACAACGCCATGAGGGAGCTGAGCGCCTACAAGGACGAGCAGCTGACCAATGTTTGCATATGCGTTCAGGCGACGTCTTTGCTTTTGCCTGAAATCATCAGCGAGATCCAAGCCTCATATCCTAATATTCATCTTCAGCTTTTACAGCATACCGATATGGAGGAAACTATACCGCTGGATCTGAAAATCTATGCCGATTATACCTGCAAGCCTATGAGATCAAAGATCGTGCTTATGGAAGAGCCGATAGGGATCGTACTTCCTTCTGATCACAGGCTTGCAGATAAAGAGCATATTATTATGGAAGATTTAATAAATGAAAGCTTTATAAGTCTCAGCAAAGGACATAATCTTTACAATATAAATTCCTACTACTGCGATAAATTCGGCTTTGCGCCGAATATTTCAACCTACGTTGATTCGCCTAATATAATGCGGGATCTGCTGAAAATAAATCTGGGCATTGCCTTTGTTCCGCAGTACACATGGAGTTCTTTTTATAAGGACTCTCTGGTTTTCAGAAGTATCGGCGATATGCATATGACCCGCTGTATTATTTTATCCTGGGACGAAAGCCGTTATATGACAGCTTCCGTTGAGCACTGCAAAAAAGTCATTACAGACTTTTTTGTGCGGTATAAACGAAAGTTTATCTGATTTATTTTCTGTTTACATTATACATCATAATTCTTATAATGTAAAATATATATTATTCTATATATCAATAGCTTTAAAGCTATATCAAACGTTGTTGTTTTACAACTGCTGCACAGGAATTAAGCAGAACGGATAAATAAAAAACATAACAGCCGCGGCTTTTCTGCGGCTGTTATGTTTTTTGGGAAAAAGCTTTACGGCTCATCTATCCGTTCAATTTTAAATATAACCGGCCTTGTTCCGTCCGAGCAGCAGGTTATCATGGTGTTTTCCTCTTTCATCCACCCTCTCATGATAGAGCCGCCCTGTAATCCGGCATAAATATATCTGGCGATTGCGTCCCATGCCTCAGAGCAGTGCGGTTTTTTCGGACCGCCTGAAACGGTGTCGGGGTCAGCGCTTGTTTTGGATAAAGTATTCAGTCCCATGCACCAGAAATCGTCCCTGCTTTCGTCACGCTCAAAAATGAATTCATCGCCGACGTTATAGCACGGGCATTCTCCCGAATCCGGATCAGCGCAATACTGCCGCTGCAGATCAGGATACAGTTTTTTATCAATTACCGTTACCTTTACTTTATGCTTCATAGGTCAAGCATCCTTTACATAGAAAACCCTGTTTTCTTTTCTTGTCTTGGCTTCGGGATAATCGCCGTCGGTAAATCCCAGTGCACAATGCCCGATCCCCTCATATTCCTCTTCAATTCCAAGCGATCTGAGAAGCTCCTTTCCCCATGCGGTTTCAAATTCTTCTTTTGCCCTGTGGATCCAGCAGCTGCCGATACCAAGCTCGTGCGCTGCCAGCATAAGATTCCCCATAACAAGGCTGCCGTCATAAACACGGGTAGCCCAATCCTTTTTGGCGAGAACGATCAGTATTGCAGGGGCGCCGTAAAACGGATCAAATCCCTCTTTCCAGCCTCCGATCTCACAATTCATTTGTGAAATTTTATCTCTTACAGATTTATCGGTAACCTGAATGATTATAGTGTTCTGAGTTCCCATTCCGCTTGCTGCATACAGTCCGGCTTCGATTATTTTATCAAGGCTCTCCTGAGGCACCGTATCTTTTTTAAAATTACGAACGCTTCTTCTGGTTTTTATTTGCTCTAATACACCGCTCATTATATTTCCTCCTTAGAAAGCTTAAAAGGTTACATTGATCTTATAAATTAAATTATACCACATTTTAGTTTTCATTTCAACCATAAGACAGCGTTAGGATAATAAAAATACTGAAAGGGATACGCTGATAAAAATAATAGAGAAAATTCCGTGCCTTCGCTCATATGCGGAAATATCATATCGTTTGCCTGATTGTAAATTGTATACTCCGGCGCAGTCAGACCGTCCCCATGGAACCATATAACAAAGGCTTTTTGACCGTCTTTTCCCTGCCGCTGACTGAAATTCGTTATTTAGTGAGGGATTGACAAAGCTTCATATCCTGTGCTATACTATTCATGAAAGACGGGCGCCTTTCTCGGATTTTTTGTGACGATTTTTTTATCGCAGCGCCGCGGTCTTTCTTTTTTTTATGATTAAGCTTAATGACAAATCGGATTTTAAGGAGAAGAGCATGGTAGAATACAGCAGACAGAATAAGCAGGCTTGGGAATTCGATGCATATAATTTCTGGCGCCGGAAATGTAAGCCGGAAGAAAGGGCAAAAGCCGATATAAAAAATCCGATGGGTCAATTGAAGAAATATGCGGAGTATTTTGACTCCTATAAGGGCGTTAAAGTCGCTAATATATGCGGTTCATGCGGTAAAAAGGCGATTCCGTTGGCACTGCTGGGAGCAGAGGTCACTGTCTTTGATATTTCAGAAGATAATAAAAAATACGCCCTTGAGGTTGCGGATAACGCCAACGTCAATATCAGGTATCAGGTCTGCGATATTCTGGAAATCAATATGAACGTCTATGCAGATTATTATGACGTTGTATTTATGGAGGGCGGTGTACTGCATTATTTTCATGATATAATGCAGTTTATGAAAATTATGTATTCCCTGCTTAAGCATGGCGGAAAAATGATATGCAGTGATTTTCATCCGTATACCAAAATACAGGATACGCTTGGACTTGAGCAAAAGACAATGAGCTATTTCTCAACTCAAGTGTTTGAGGGAGAGATGGCGCATACAAGATTCTATGAAGATGAGCTAAGAAAGCGGATTCCGTTATGCAGCTACCGTAAATATACTGTAAGCGAGATTATAAATGCTGTAATACGGAACGGATTCACTTTAGAAAAATTTGATGAACACCCGTCTTGGATAAACCCGGAGCTGCCGGGAGAGTTTACTTTGATCGGAAGAAAGCAGTAAGCTTTTTCGGCAGCAATGAATTGATCCGGTATATATTTGTCCGAAATAACGGCCGCAGAGATTTACCCCTCTGCGGCTGTGTTTGTATTCTCTCCTCCGGCAAAACTGACCTTACACTGTAATCGCCGTTTAGCTTAATTGCGATTCCGCCGGCATAGTTATTTAACAAATTTTTTGCTCAGTTTATTCCCTGTTTAAGAATGCTGTGGGATCGTATGCTATAATAAACTTAGATCTGTGAAAGGAGGCGGGAGCGTGACGATTCGTAAAAGGTTGTTTATATCCAATATTCTGATGATTCTCGTTCCAGTCATTGCAACGGCGCTGGTCGGTCTGCTATGCGTGGGCGTTATACTTGTTTTTGTAATTGGCGGAGCGGGACTGGATCTGCGCGATACGGAGGATTTCAACAGGGTATGCCTTGCCGTTACCGAAGCCGTCGAGCATAAGCTCAGCAAAGGAACGGAGCTGTCCTTTCTGGACGCTTTGCTGGAAAACAACGGAATGACTGCGCGGGTTTTTTGCGGCGAAGCTGTTGTCTACTCCTTCGGAAAGACAGATAAAAATGACGCTGAGCTGGAGAAGGCGGTACAGGCTCTGGCAGGAAATTCAGTGGTATCTCAAAATGGCAGGAGCCTGTATAAGGGCTGTGAAACGATAAACGGAAAGGAGTACATAATCTATCTGCTGGGAGGCAACAACAGCGAAAGCTCCTATGCGGAACTTAAGACAGCGCTGGTTGTTTCTGCCGTTCTGATTATTTTGGCAATTTCCCTTTCTGTTGCGCTGACAAACCGTTTCCTGACAAGGTTTGTTTTCCGAAGTATCGAAAAGCCGCTGGACATTCTGACAAACGGCGTACATGAGATACGCGACGGCAATCTGGACTTTCATATAGAATATGACCGTAACGATGAATTTTTGCCGGTTTGCGGAGATTTCAACGAAATGGCTGTACGCTTAAAGGAATCTGTTGACAGAATACAGCGGCAGGAGCAGAGCAGGAAGGAACTGCTTGCCGGAATATCCCACGATATCCGCTCTCCGCTGACCTCGATTCAGGCGTATGTGGAAGGACTGCTGGACGGTGTGGCAAGAACTCCGGAGGCGCAGAGAAGCTACCTTACTACCGTCAAGGCAAAGGCACAGGATCTGGATCATATGGTGTCCCAGCTATTTTTGTTTTCAAAAATGGAACTCGGGGACTGTCCGGACAATTCGGTCCGGCTTCGGCTGGACGAAAAGGCGGCGGCAGCGGCTGCGGAAGCAAAGGAGGAATATGAACGGCATGGTCTGCACCTTGAAACCGAATTGACGCCTGTAACTGTAACGGCAGACCCGCTCCAGCTGGACAGAGTAATAGCCAATATCATGGAAAACAGCCTTAAATATAAGCAAAGGAAAACCGGTCTGCTCCGTATTGAACTTATAAAGAAAGGCTCAGACTGTATGCTGACCTTTGATGACGACGGACCCGGCGTACCGGAGGAAGCCTTGCCGCGACTGTTCGAGGCGTTTTACCGCGGCGATCCTGCCAGAAAGGATCCGCATAAGGGCAGCGGCTTGGGGCTGGCTATCGCGGAAAATATTATCACACGCGCCGGAGGAAGTATTCAGGCAAAGAAAAGCAAGCTTGGCGGGCTGAGAATTGAAATACGTCTGCCATGTGAGGAAGGAAGTGAAGCAGATGGCGAAAATACTGATCATAGAGGATGACGCTGCCATCGCCGCTATTGAGAGAGATTATCTTGCGATCAACGGCTTTGAGACGGAAATAGCAGGGGACGGTAATTCCGGCCTGGCAAAGGGCTGTACAAACGAATACGATCTTATTCTGCTGGACCTTATGCTGCCGGAGCTGGACGGCTTTGAGGTTTGCCGGAAGCTGAGGGAAAAAACAGATGTCCCGATTCTTATGGTAACGGCTAGACGGGAGGATTTTGACAAGATCCGCGGACTTGGGCTCGGCGCGGATGATTATATCGAAAAGCCTTTTTCTCCCAGCGTACTGGTGGCGCGGGTAAAGGCAAATCTGGCTCAGTATCAGCGGCTGACCGGAGGAAAAGCGCCGCAGGAGATTACTCTCGGAGGCGTGAGCGTCAATATAGGAACTCGTCGGGTATATGTGGACGGCAAGGAGATCGGGCTGAAAAACAAGGAATATGAGCTGCTGCTGTTTTTGATGCTCAATGCGGATCTGGTCTTTGACAGGGAAACCCTTTATGAAAAGGTCTGGGGCATGGACGCTATGGGCGACAATGCCACAGTAGCCGTACATATCGGCAGGCTGAGGGAAAAAATCGAAAAGAACCCCTCAGAACCCCGTTATATTGAAACGGTTTGGGGAGCGGGGTATCGTTTCAGAGGACGGTAAGTACCGTGCGTTTGCCGAGAAATCCGCTGCCGGCACATTAGCCGCGCCGATATCGGATATGTCTGAATAAAACGGAGCCTTATAAATACAGTAACCGGCGTATGCTGTCTTAAAGCGACAGCGTGCGCCTTTTTGTATTCCTCATATTTTATCTCCTGTTTAACTTTGGATTAAGTCTGGTTTATGCCTGTCTTTTATAATGAACGCAGTAAATAACAGGGAGGCGTTTTTATGGACAGGATAAAAGGCAGGGTCATTCAGGCAAAATTTCCGCCTGCAGAAAAAAACGGTATGACCCGGAAAAGAGAAAAAAGACTGATGAGGAGGGGATATTATGGAAAACAGTATTTGTAAAGCAAAAGCCGCGGAAAATAGAATCGGTATTCTGACGGCGGCGGGGCTGAGATTTTTACAGGGCGCTTATCGGTCTGGGAGCGGTGCTTCCCGGAATATCCGGCGGCGTTTTGTGCGTTGTATTCGGCGTATACAAAACGATCATGGACTTGCTTTCACATCCGGTTCAGACGCTGAAAAAGCGCTTCCGTACACTGATCCCTTTGATTTTAGGCGGCGGCTTCGGATTTGTCGTCGTAGCAAAGCTGCTGGGCTTTCTGCTGGACAGATATCCGGAGCCTTCCGTATGCCTGTTTGTGGGTCTGATAGGAGGAATGCTGCCGTCGCTTTTTCGGGAGGCGGGAGAAAAAGGACGAAGCAAAGGCTCCTTTATCTCGCTCAGTGTCTGCTTTGCGGCTGTGCTTGCTATGCTTCTTGGTCTTAAGCTTATCCACGCCGCAATCATACCTGATTTTAAATGGTATCTGTTCTGCGGCTTCTGCATTGCCCTGAGCGTCATTGCGCCGGGAATGAGCTTTTCAACGCTGCTTATGCCTCTGGGGCTTTATACTCCGTTGGTAACAGGGATCGGCAATTTTGATTTCGGCGTTTTGATCCCTGCTGGAGCGGGCGCGCTGCTGACGGCGGTCTTACTGGCAAAAGCGGTGAGCGGTCTGATAGAAAATCATTATAGTATGGCTTTTCACGGTATTATCGGTATAGTTACGGCTGCAACTATTGTAATTATTCCGTTCCGCAGCTTTGGCGTAAGCGCTGTTTCCTGCGCCGTAAATCTTATCTGCGCTGCGTTCGGAATCGTCGCCGCGCTTGTGCTTGACAGCTTTAATAGGAAAATTGAAATCCCTGCCGTCTGATTCAAACTTGCAATAGGAAATAGGGCTGAAAAAGAAAGACGGATCGCGGATTACGCTCCGAAGCGGGCGATCTCAGCCTTGCTTAATATATCCGACTTACTGTCAAATTGATTCGGGCGGCATGGCGATTTACTTACAGGATTTGTTATGTACTGATAATTTTGATATTATCGCCTATGCTGTTGTTTTTGCGGCGTTCAATTCTTTACTTTTATAAACGATACTTATGGACAATTTCCAACGCAGTATTATATTGACTAACAACAGAACTATCAAATATTATGGTGTCCTTTTTACATTGTACACAAAAAAGATGATATCAAAATGGATTTGCATAACTGGTTGGAATAGCAACAAAACAAGGGTGCAGAAAATCTGTACCCTTGTTTTTGATTTCAGCGCGTCAAGCGCGATAGTTCTGTCGGTAACAGCCTTGTCTACTTGTCCGACGTCATTGATATATTCGCATGGCAATTATTAATAACGACAGAATGAAAGATAATTTTAAAGCCTTGAATGGTAATTACACTAGTTGAATTAAAATCAAATATGTGCTAAAATAGTTAGGTAAAATGCAAATAAGGAGAATCATAATGCTATTGAAAATTGCTGTATGTGATGACGAGTTATCAGAAATAAAAAGAATCAAGGAATATATTACGCGTTTTTCTTTTGAAACAGGAATTGAATTTATGATTGACAGATATTCCAACGGAAAAAATCTGATACAGGTTTATAATAAAAAAACGGTAAAATACGATATCCTATTTCTTGATGTAGAAATGCCTGAATTAAACGGAATCAAAACTGCTCAGAAAATTCGTGAAATACCAGACAATTAAAACAGGGATTAAAAGATAAAATACAAAATCCATTGATAGCTCTCCTATAATTTTCATACTGATATTTTACCATAAATATTTACATAAAGCAACAGATAATTGAAAATTGCTCAATGTAAACAAATAAGTAAAGATAATTTTGTGCAGATTTCAAACACGAATATCAGCGTTCCGAACAATCGGGACGCTTTTATTATATCTAAAAATATGCTATGAAAGGGTGTTCTCTATGAAGCTGATGATCAGTACCGGCTGTAAAGTCCGGGCTGAACCGGATTTTCAGTTCGCAGGCTGAAAATATATCAAGAAAAATCACAAAGAAACGGAGTGAACCAATATGACCGAATTAAAAGCGGCGGCGCTTGCCGTTGTCGGAACGATAGGGGGCGGTATAGCCGCCCTGTTTGGAGGCTGGACCAGCGCAATGACGACGCTGATAATCTTTATGGTGGTCGATTACATAACGGGGCTGATAGTAGCGGGGGTGTTCAAGAAATCGGGCAAGTCGGAAAGCGGCGCGCTTGAAAGCAGAGCCGGCTTCAAAGGGCTTTGCCGCAAGGGGATGATACTGCTTATCCTGCTGGTGGCTTGCAGGCTGGACATCGCTCTGGGCACCGCGTACATCAAGGACTGCGTATGCATAGCGTTTATCGCGAACGAGACCCTTTCCATAATCGAAAACGCCGGACTTATGGGAGTACCAGTCCCCGAGATAATCACAAAGGCGATAGATGTGTTGAAAAATGAAGATAAGAATAAGTAAAACGGAGGTATAAATATGAAAACTAAAGGAATAGACGTATCATACTATCAGGGCGAGGTAGACTTCAAAAAAGTAAAGGCGGCGGGTATTGATTTTGTAATAATCCGCGCCGGCTACGGAAACGCTTTGGCATATCCTAAGCAGATCGACCCACGTTTCGAGGAATACTACAAGAACGCTAAAGCGGCAGGACTTAATGTCGGACCGTACTGGTACAGCTATGCGGACAGCGTTGAAGCGGCAAAGCAGGAAGCAAAATCATGTCTTGCCGCGATAAAGGGTAAAACTTTTGAAATGCCGATTTTCTTTGACTTGGAGGAACAGAAGCAGTTCGCGAAAGGCAAAAGCTTCTGTGACAGCATAGTAAAAGCTTTTTGTAACTCGCTTGAGGAGGCGGGATATTTTACAGGGCTTTATATCAGCCGTTCGCCTTTGCAGACATATATATCCGCCGATGTAGCTGAACGCTACGCGCTGTGGATAGCCGAATACAGCAGCAAATGCAATTACAGCGGAAGCTACGGCATATGGCAGTACAGCAGCAAAGGAAAAGTAAGCGGTATATCCGGCAACGTGGATTGCGATTACTGCTATGTTGATTACCCGACGACGATCAAAAAAGGCGGCTTTAACGGATTTAAAAAAGCTTCGTCCTCATCGTCTGCCAAACCGCAGACCTCGGCTAAGTCTTATACAAAGGGCACGCAGATAACGCTTAAAAATACGACCTTGTACGTTTCCGCGACAGCCAAATCCGGCGTAAAAAAGAGCGGCGCTTATTACATTTACGACAATGCTGTAGTTAATAATCGTATACGCATTACCAACAAAAAGAGTAATTGCGGCAAATTACCGATCGGACTGTATGTGACTGGGTGGATCAACAAAGCGGATATTTGATGTGAGATATGGCGAAAGCCCTCTCGAGGTTCGGGAGGGCTTTTTTGTTTCGATAAAAAAATGAGACAACATACCGATGTTGTCTCACCAAAAACCTATTGTAGGTTTGTAATATTACATTTTACTAAATTCGTCAATAGTATTCTGCTTTTTTGTGTCATATTTTGTGGCATATATATTGCGTTTGTGTCATAATTTTTATGATTTCGGCGCATTTTATCAAATAGCGGGTGATAACAAAACCGCATATCTACGGAATTTAACGTAAATAGGCGGTTTACGATTGGCGGAGAAGGAGGGATTCGAACCCTCGATGAGCTATTAACCCATACACGAGTTCCAGTCGTGCGCCATAAACCGGGCTAGGCGACTTCTCCGTTTTTGCAACATGAGAATTATAACATAAAACAAAAGGTTTGTCAATAGCTTTGATAAAAAAACTCAGGTTTTTTATGCGGAATTAAGATATATGCGCTGAAAGCAGCGGAAACACAGCTTGACCGCCGCCGTTGATTCTTTTCTGTGAAGATATGCGGCAGCGGCTTGCAGCAGCTGTAAAAGCGGGCTTTATTTATTCTGTCCCCATACAGCGTCGCCCATTTTTGATATGTACGCCGTTAATTCCTCAGCCATTTCATACTGCTCCGAGAGTCTGGGATGACCGGGAGTCGCTTTGCCCGAGCGTGTAAACATAAAATGCGAAACCTTTGCGTCACCCTCGGCATTAAGCTCTCCGGCTATTTCGTCAACAGCCTTGTCCCACTCGGGATCATGCATAAGAACCGTAAGCAGCAGTATAAACTGCGAGTCCGGATATTTTGTTCTCAGATCTCTGATGATTTCCTTATATCTGTTTTTCCACTTTTCCCTGAACAGCGGATCGCTTATGTCAGGATCGCCGTCTTTTTCATTATGCTGATCGTTCTGACCTACGGCGAAAATCACAATATGGGGGATATAGCCGGAAAAATCCCAGTCCGAAAAGCCTCCCTCTGCCTCAGGGAAATAGCAGACCTTGTTATAAGCCGTTTCCATTCCTATATGATCGGGAGCGTGATAATAGCCGGTTCCGTCAAAAATCGCAATTCCCCCCTGAGCGATATTGTTTATCTCCGCGCCGAGATTTCTCGCGGTTATCATGGAATAGGAATGCCATGCGTTGTCCCATTGTCCCTCGTTATTTTCCGGATCGCATTTGGCGGTATAGTCGGTCGCCTCGCATACCGCGCCCGCTGAAACCGAATCGCCGTAGCATTCTATTCGCCTTTCAGGCCGGGGCGCGGCAGGAAGTATCTCGGCATTTTCATCTACGGCAAAACCGTAAAAGTCAAAATAATGGGTTGCGTCCTGACGTTTGAACAGCGTTACTCTGTGCCTTCCGTATGCAAGGTTTTCCGCAAGCGTAAGATTGAACTTTTCATAGTTTGTGTCAAATCCGACCTTATACTCCCTGCCGTCAACGATTACTCCCAGCTCCATAACATTGTAAAATCTGTGATTGAAAATGACGGCGGAGATCCTTGTTCCCAAAAACTCAAGAGTTATAGACGTTCCGGCAAAAACGATCTGGGGAGCGGACTTATCTTCCCACCCTATTCTCCCCATATATGATATTCTTTTATCGTCCGCCGGTATAAATTTCAGATTTTCAAGTGATTCCATAATACTTTTCCCATGCCTTTCTCAGCAGGCGCTCGCCCCGTAAAATTATCGGACATTTAAGCAGCGATCGTATTGCCTAAAAGCTGTCCTTTCCATTTACACAGCCGTTACGCCGTTATTTTTTATTGATTTTATAGACGAAAATTGTCTTATAAGCCTTTGTAAGCGTTTATAGCAAATGTCTAAGACTTTTCGTATATTTATGTTTATCGTTTTATATCTCCGCGCAAGCTGATCCTGTAAAGCCGGATTTCATTTTAGCGCCGCGAATAAAACGATACGCACAATTGCAACACGGCATAATCATGTTACCGCTTGTCATGGCATTTACCGCGTTCCCGTCAAAATGAAATTCATCAGCTGCTCCGCGTCATCAAAGTCATCATAGTCGCCGTCTATGCCGTCTCGATGATATACAACTCCTCTTTTCTCGTTTTCTTCCAAACAATCTAACAATTTATCTTCTCCATATTTTTTTATAAACATGGTGAAGGTATATGGCTTGATTTTGCTTAATAATCCCTTTCTGCAATCCTCCTGACACATATAGCAATGAGAGATTTCCTTTTCAACAGAACATCTTTTATTCTCGCACCTGTCGTTATCAGGGCATTCATTTGAACCGCAGCCGTTGCATTTTACATTTTCTGAACACAGACAACAGGCAAGACCGCATCTTGCTATCCCTAATTCTCGTTTCATAAGCGCCTCCGTAAATTGACGATTTATCAATGATTACAATATACGCGCTATATCGCTCGCATATTATGTTTTTTCATATATCTGCCGTATCGTTTTACATTGTCTTATTAACTGCGTAACATTTCAAAGCAAGTTGCTACCTGTTCAGATTATCCTTTCCCTTCTGTTCCTTTACAAAAAGTTCCGTAGCAAGCATAGGAAAGGGGTTCCCTTTCCGTAAAAATCACTCGTTTTCGTCCGCGACAGAATGAGAGTTTTTGGCTTGTTGGGAATATCCCAAACCCACATCAAACTGGAATTTTGCGCATTATGTCATTGTTCAAATCTGGTCTCCAACTGGCCGCAAAGCATGGTGCAAAAACCAAATTTCTCATAAAAACAGCGTAGTTTTTCTTCTCCATATATTACAGAAATCATATAGATGCCTCTTGCCTTGATTTCTGATATCGCCCTGTTCATAAGCTCTGTACCTATGCCTTTTCCCTGGAATTCAGGTGCAACCATAACATCCTGAATGTAAGCATCAGTCACATTGTTGCTTACAACATTCAAAAATCCTATCATTTTTCCGTTTTCCGTACATATGATACTGAAAAGATTTTCCATTTGGGGATTTGACATCATTGCTTTTAATTCATTCCATCCAACACTTTTTCGCAGATGGCACATTTGGTCTATGTCAAATTTTTTACATACTGAATACTGCATATAAATGTCCTCCAACTTCAAATTTGCCACTTTGTATGTTTATATTATAGCACCTATATATGAATTTTTCTATCATTTTCCCTGCATTTGTATGAAGTAGCAGAGCACGCCGCCCGCAAGTGCGTCTGCCCCTGCTGGTGTGGCAACCAAGATAGCGAAAGCAGCGAGCGCTTTCTCCCTCTATACATATATCTGCCCGTATCGTTTTACATTGTCTTATTGAGTTAGGGCGGCAAAAAGCGTCAAAATGCTATTTGGGGCGTTTGCAATCACAGTTGCATACTCCGATAAATCAAGCGTTTATGCGGGTTTTGGGCGGTTTGCTCATTGTGCCGCTAAAAAGCATAATACTATTTTTTTATCTATTTATATAGCTGCTAATTATTTTAACTTCAGCCTAATTTATATCAAAAAACTCACAGATTCTTTTTTTATTTTCTGGAATACTTACAACATATGAAAAATTGGCTATCTTTTCTTTGTAATCAACTTGAGCATTTGGAATAAAATTTTCTTTTTTACATTGCGAATTTTCACAATAATACAGCCGTTCTTTAATCTTTAATTGTAGTTTCCAGTCTTTAATTTTTCCTATATCCATCATACCATAAAAATTTTTAAAATGACTTGACTTCATTTTGCAAACTGGACAAACAGCATTATCATTTAAATTCAATACACATAATATTATAGTCATATCTTTTTTCTCATAACTAATAAATTTATATTCACTACTTATTTTTTTACTAATTCTTCTAAGGATTCTATTATTTCTCGAGAACGACTTTTAGTATACTCTACAATATCAGGCTCATATTTGCATTTTATACCTTGAATTTTTGATGCTTCTTTCACATACCATTTCCAAAATTCTTTTTCCTTATTATTTCTTTCCTCTTCTTGATTCTGCTTGTCTTGATATTTCCAAACTATAGATGTGCAATAAGAAGTATCCAATTCATCAAATTCTAAATCGTTATCCTGATCAATTGTACCATAATCTTGATCAATCAATGGTTCATCTTCGTCTAATATTTGGATAAAATGACTAACTGCTTGTTGCAAATAGCTAATAGTAAAAATATTTGTCCTGGCAACTTCCCTTTCACACATTGAATAAAACTCTTCTAATTTTTCTTTATAATTATCATTAAAATTTTCTAGGTCAACATTTTGTAATATATTATTAACAGATTCTTTTAAATTTATCTCATCCCAATTATTTGTAGCTTTTCTAATACATTCTATTGCAAGCTGTATTCTCTTCGATTTTCCAGAAGTAGCATTTTTAAATGAAAGATTATCAAACTCCTTCCATAACCTTTTTCTCTGTGCTAAAGTTAGAACTCCTACTTTATCTACTTCATTCATAAGTTCAAAATACAAATTTTCCATTCATGTCATTCTCACTTTACTTAAAATATTTTCCATAGAAAAACTATGAGTAAATTTAAACGCATAAATAATCTAATATATCTATGATTATCATATTTATTGTTTTACTACATTTATCTTATTAGTTTTTATTGATTTTATAGACGGAAATCAGCTTATAACTTCTTATAAGGGTTTATAGAAGCGAGGAAAAGTACTTTGTTTTCAATGTTTTTCTGTATCTCTGTATATTCTGCCGTATCTCCACATAAATTCGTTTTGTAAGCGCGGACGGCAAAAAAACGTCAAAATGTTGTTTGGGGCGTTTGAAATCACAGTTGCATACGCCGATAAATCAAGCGTTTATGCTGGTTTTGGGCGGTTTGCCCATTGTGCCGCTAAAAAGCATAATACTATTTTTTATTTTAAACCTTGTACACTTTATTGTCAAGAATAGTAATCGTTTTCACAAAAATGTTCATGCAAAATACAGATTTTTTGTGCAAAACGCTTGCAAATCCGGCTTTGTTGATGTATAATAATTTTGCTGAAAGTATTTAAGGCATAAAAGCTGCCTTAAAGTAAAGAAAGGAAAAAACTCTATGAAAAAAAAGCTTGCATTTACACTTGCGTTGATGATGACCGCGATGTCATTTTCCGGCTGCGGCGGTTCAGATTCAAGCTCAAAAACCGAAGAAAGCAGCTCGGCTAATCAGTCGCAGGCGTCTGAAAGCGCTGCGGATTCCGGCTCCGGCGATTCTGCGGCAGAGCTTAAAGCGCCCGTAAACGACGGCGCTGTAGACGTTTCTCAGGGCTGTACGGAGAATATGCTTATCCGTTCAGTGCTTAACGAGGGGGATACCTCAAGGCTCGCCGCCAAGCTGAAATACGCAAAGGACAATCCTAAGGAAACCACGAAGATCACCTTTATGGGCGATTCTATCACCGCCGGTTCGTCGGCGTCGTCCTCTTCAAATCAGTATGTCAACCAGTTCAAGACCTGGTGGGAAGAGAACGTAAGCTTCTATGTTGACGTTACTAACGCGGGAATAGGCGCGACCGATTCCTACCTCGGCGTTCACAGGGCTCAGAAGGACGTGCTGGACGCTCAGCCTGACATTATCTTTATTGAATTTATCAACGACGTAGACAATGATTTTTACAAGTCTACTATAGACAGCCTTATCAGAAAGTGCCTGTCCGCTGAAAATAATCCGGCTGTTGTGCTTGTTGAAATGACCATGGAGGACGGAACCTGTCCACAGAACGTTCACTCCGAGATCGGTCTTGCCTACAATATTCCGATAATTTCCTACCATGACGCTGTTCTTCCTGAGGTAGAAGCGGGAAATATCGCATGGAAGGATATTTCTCCTGATAACATTCACCCCAACGACCAGGGTCACATAATGCTGGGTCAGATGCTTACAAGCTTTGCCTCAAAGGTACTGGAAACCGCGGATTCCGCGGGAGAGCCGTCAGCGTTTGACGCGGAGTCGCCTACGGGTGATAAATACGCCGATGCGCTTATAGCCGACAAAACAACTGCCGATTCGGTTACGGTAACCGACGAAGGCTCCTTTACAGAGGCTTCATCTCCGTGGAATTTTGCAAACGGCTGGGCTACCAATTCCGGCGGTTCAATTACATTTGAAATGGAATTCAAAAACCTTGGTATACTCTATTACAAAACCGTTGACGGAAATACCGGCAGCGTAACCGTTAATATCGACGGCGAGGACGTAGCAAGCGTGAACGGCGACTTCACAGGCGGCTGGGGCGACTATGCCACAAACAGCGAGCTTTATACGTCTGAAGAGTCGGCCAAGCATACCGTTACCGTTACGGTGGACGAGGGCGGAGCTCAGAATTTCGAGGTTCTTGGCTGGCTTATTTCGTAACAGAGATAAACGGCCGGAGCCGCTTGCCATATAAAAAACAGCAGAGGGACGGCTTATCGTTCCCTCTGCTTTCAGACCTGTTTTCACTTGTATATCATGTGAAGACAGGTTGTTTTTTATATATAAAACAAGCGGACGAAACTATGCCGTCCGCTTTTGCTTTCTATGAAATCAGATCTGCGCCGAATAGTTAGGCGCTTCCTTGGTTATGTAAATATCGTGAGGATGAGATTCCTTAAGACCCGCGCCTGTAATCCTTACAAACCTTGCTTTTTCATGCAGAGCCTGAATGTCAGGACAGCCGCAGTAGCCCATACCTGAACGGATACCTCCCACAAGCTGGAAGATTGTGTCGGAAACAGCTCCCTTGAACGGAACACGTCCCTCAACGCCCTCAGGAACAAGCTTTCTCGCTCCCTCCTGGAAATATCTGTCCTTGGAGCCCTGCTGCATAGCCGCAAGCGAGCCCATTCCTCTGTATACCTTAAAGGAACGTCCCTGATAGATCTCCATTTCGCCCGGAGCCTCCTCGCAGCCTGCCAGCAGAGAGCCGAGCATTACAACGTTCGCGCCGGCGGCAAGAGCCTTTACTATATCGCCGGAATACTTGATTCCTCCGTCCGCGATAACCGGTATATCATGCTTCGCGGCGGCGCAGGCAACATCGTAAACCGCGGTTATCTGGGGAACGCCGATACCGGCTACCACACGGGTAGTGCAGATAGAGCCCGGGCCGATTCCTACCTTGAGAGCGTCTGCTCCGGCGGCAATAAGCGCCTCGGCAGCCTCGGCTGTAGCGATATTTCCCGCGATGACCGGAATATGAGGGAAGGCTTCCTTCACCTTCTTCAGACAGGTAATAATATTCTTGGAATGTCCGTGAGCGGAGTCAAGTACAAGCACGTCTACCTGAGCGTCAATAAGCGCCTTGGCTCTTTCAAGCACGTCCGCGGTTACTCCGATAGCGGCGCCGCAGAGCAGCCTGCCGTTTTTATCTCTTGCGGAATTGGGGTACTGAACGGCCTTTTCAATATCCTTGATGGTTATAAGTCCCTTGAGCATACCCTGATCGTCTACCAGCGGCAGCTTTTCGATCTTATGCTTCATAAGGATCTTCTGAGCCTGCTTAAGATTTGTATTGACGGGAGCCGTAACAAGATTTTCCTTGGTCATAACGTCGGAAATCTTAATATCAAAATCAGTAATGAAACGCAGATCGCGGTTTGTAAGAATACCTACAAGCTTGCCCTTTTCGTCAACGACAGGTACGCCGGAAATTTTGTACTTGCCCATAAGCTCGTCGGCTTCGGCAACGGTTCTGTCGCCGGTGAGAGAAAAAGGATTGACAATAACTCCGTTTTCCGATCTTTTTACCTTGTCAACCTCCTCGACCTGCTGCTCGATGGTCATATTCTTATGAATAATTCCGATGCCGCCCTCTCTTGCAATGGCGATAGCCATTTTGGATTCCGTAACGGTATCCATCGCCGAGGTCATGATAGGGTTGTTGAGCGTAATATCCCCTGCAAGTCTGGTTTTCAGGTTTATCATATTAGGAGTAACGTCCGATTCTGCGGGAATAAGAAGAACATCGTCAAAGGTCAGTCCTTCCTTTCCGAATTTTTCTTTCATACTGTTTTCATTAAGCATTTTACAACCTCCCACATCGATTAGCTTTTCCAAAAATTTTTTACTATATTATTCTTAATAATATACACCATTTGCCCGGAAAAGTCAACCTGACGCAATAAATAATTAATTAACTTTTTATTTCAGCACAAAAGCCATGTATCAAAGCGGCAAAAAACCGTTTCCGGTATTCTGCGGAAACGGTTTTAGAAAGTTTTTATCTGTGCTCTGAAAAACAGCCGCCCGTGATCAGCCAAGCCGCGCCGCTGCGCATACTTATATGATATCTGCCGCTGCCGTCTTTCCGTCAGCTTTATCAGCCGTCAAGATAGGCGTCTACGAACACGTTAAGCTTTTCATACGTTTCATGGCTGATGACGTGTTCAATCTTGCAGGCGTCGGTATTGGTATTTTCCTCGCTTACGCCAAGAACGTCGCGCAGAAATCTGGCAATAAGCAGATGACGGTCGTAAACCTCTCTGGCTCTGAGATAGCCTTGCTTTGTCAGAACAATCTGACCGTCCGGCTCGACGGTAATAAAACCGTTTTCCTTGAGAATTCCCATGGCTCTGCTTACGCTTGGCTTGGAATATCCAAGCTCCGCCGCAATATCAATAGACCTGACGTACCCCGTTCTCTCATGAAGAATAAGAATAGTTTCCAGATAATCCTCGCCGGATTCTTTTATAGCCATAATAAACCGCACCTCGCTTTTGCTGCCCGTATTCATAGACGCATAAATACAGCCCTTGTAGCTTCTTATGATAAATTTAATACATTATAACATACTGCTGCGACAATTGCAACTGATAAACGCCTTCAGCTGATTATTTTATCCCCATAAAGCCTGCCTGCATATATGAGGTCCAGACCGTTTCGACTCTGCGGAAGCCGCAGGACTCAAGCAGAGCGGTATGCTCTTTGGCAGTAATGGGAAAGTATTCTCTGTTATATCTTTTTAAATGCGCGTTTGCCGCTTCCTCGCTTTTGCCCCGCGACAGCTGAAAGCTTTTCCACATATCCAGAAAAAGCCTTTCGTTTTCCGAATTTTCAGGAGCATTGTTCTCAAAGACTATGAAAATACCTCCGGCTTCAAGCGCGGTATAGCAGTTTTCTGCCGCAAGCTTTCTTTCCTCTGCGGAAAAATAGTGACTGACCATAACGGAGGTAACAACATTGAACTCCGAGTTATAATCCAGCTCCAGCGCCGAGCGTTTTACAAGCTCGGTTTTTTCTTCGGTTTTTTCAAGTCTGTCGCGGGCTATATTCAGCATTTCGTCTGAAATATCGCACATGACCAGTCTTTCAACCGTGACAGCGCTGTCGTTCAGTATTATTTCTCCGAGCGCTCCGCTGCCGCATCCTACGTCAAGCCACCGTACCGCGCCGTTTGCCGACGTTTTTGCCAGCGCCACGGTCAGCGAAAGCATATTCCTATAAAACGGAACCGTCCGCAGGATGTTCCGCTCGTATTCCCCGGGAGAAAACGCACAGCCTGCGCTCATCTGAATACCTCCCTCTGAAAACGTCCTATTCAACAGTTACCGTTTTTATATGCAGCTCTTCAAGCTGCTTTTCGTCAACCTCCGACGGACAGGCGCTCATAAGCTCGCTTGCGTTCTGAACCTTCGGGAAGGCTACCACGTCCCTCAGGCTGTCCGCCTTGCACATGATCATTGCAAGCCGGTCAAGACCTATTCCCATGCCGCCGTGAGGAGGAGCGGCATAGCGGTAAGCGTCCACAAGGAAGCCGAACTTCGCCTCTATTTCCTCATCGGTCATTCCCAGCGCCTCGAACATTTTCTGCTGAAGCTCAAAGTCGGTAATTCTCATAGACCCGCTGGAAAGCTCCGTGCCGTTAAGAACAAGGTCCCATGCCTTTGCTCTCACGTTTGCAGGATCGCTGTCAAGATATTCAAGACATTCCTCCATAGGCATTGTAAACGGATGATGAGCGGCGACCCATGTATCGGTTTCCTCGTCGTACTCAAAAAACGGCATTTCGGTGATCCATACGAAATTATACCTGTCCTCCGGGATAATATCCATTCTCTTTGCGGCAATAAGCCTGATTGCGCCCAATGTCGGCAATACCACCTTGTTCCTGTCCGCGCAGATAAGCACAAGGTCGCCCTTTTCAGCTCCAGTGGCAGAGCATATTCTCTCAAGCTCGCCCTCGCCCAGAAACTTCTTGAAGGAACAGTTTGGCTCGTCAGCCCAGCGGATATACGCAAGACCCTTTGCGCCTATTCCCTTGGCGTGCTCAACAAGCTTGTCGATTTCTTTTCTTGTGTAGGTCGCCGCTCCGTTTTTAACGTTGATCGCTCTGACAGAGCCGCCCTCCTCAAGCGCCGTCCTGAACACAGCGAAATCAATATCCTTTACCGTGTCGGAAATATCCTGGAGCTCCATTCCGAAGCGGGTATCGGGCTTGTCTGAGCCAAAGCGGTTCATAGCGTCGGCAAAGGTCATTCTTTCAAGCGGAAGCCTGATCTCGGTTCCCATAACTTCGCTGAAAAGCCTTGCTATATAGCCCTCCACACATTCCTGAATATCCTCGGCGTCAACAAAGGACATTTCAAGGTCTACCTGAGTAAATTCCGGCTGTCTGTCGGCTCGCAGGTCCTCGTCCCGGAAGCAGCGCGCAAGCTGGATATAGCGGTCGTAGCCGGAGATCATCAGCAGCTGCTTGTATATCTGAGGCGACTGCGGAAGAGCGTAGAACTTACCCTCGTGAACTCTCGACGGAACGAGATAATCCCTAGCTCCCTCAGGAGTTGATTTCATCATCATAGGAGTTTCAATTTCAAGAAAGCCGTTTTCGTAGAAATATTCTCTCGTGACCTGAGCGATCTTATGGCGCTTTATCATATTCTCCTGCAATCTCGGATTTCTGAGATCAAGGTAACGGTATTTCAGCTTCAGCTCCTCGTTCACCTTGTCGGAATTTGTGACCTCGAAAGGCGTGGTTTCAGCTCTGGAGAGTATCCTCAGATCGGTTACCATAATTTCAATTTCGCCGGTTTTCAGCTTTTTGTTTACGCTTTCCCGCTTCTGAACGCTGCCCTTTGCCATAAGAACGTATTCGCTTCTGACCGTCTGCGCCTTTTCAAAAACGGCTCTGTCGGTGCCGTCGTTGAAGGCAAGCTGAACGATTCCCGTTCTGTCCCTGAGATTAATAAAAATAAGGTTTCCCATATCCCTTACCCTGTCTGCAAAACCGCAGACTACTACCTCCCGCGGGTCGTTGGGCACCTGGGCGCAGTAATGTGTTCTTTTCAGACCCTTCATTGTGTCAAGCTTCATTTATATTACTTCCTTTGCAGTTTATTTTTTGCGGATCGCCGCCGCTTTCCGCCGGGGGAAAAGTATCAAGATACGCCCTGAGATATTTTTTCTTGTTGTCCCAGAACATAAAGAATACTCCCGCGGCCCAGAGTGCGGCAAAGCAGACCGCTCCCGTTTTTTCACCGAGAGCAATAAGCGTCAGGGTGATAAACGCTATTATCAGCGTCCATAGCACACCGAAAATATAAGTATAAAGCGGCTTTCTGAATTTTCCCGAGATTCTTGAGCCGTTCTCGGTTTTCTCTATCCTTCCGTAAAAGCCCGTAGTCCCTCCGTCCCGTTTTTTCGCCTGATGATGAAAGATCTGAAACTCGGTCTGAGAGGAGCGTCTGCCGTAAAATACCGTTTCATTTCGGTGTTTTTTCATAAATCTGCCCGTTGACATTATGTTTACGGTAGGGAAGTGCTCAACTATTTCACCGTCGATCTTACGGGCGGCTCTTTTTGGACTGAGGCTCGTTTCAAATTCATAGCTAACGGGCAGTATCAGCAGCATCGCTATCTTCCTTTTCTTTATCGGGATAATCCGCGGGATCAAACGCCTTTTCGTTGATCTTTATTTGTCCTCCGCGTTTTGTGTTGACAAGCATTCCGTAAATCGTTCCGCACTTTGTGCAGCGGAACTGATGAAAAAGCTTTTCCGCGAAAAATTTTCCGTTCCTAAGCAGTATCATATCCATAGGGCAGGTCTGATACACTATCTCCAGCTCTCCTGCCTTTACCATTCTGTCGAACGCTTCAAGCACGACGCTGTATTCCATCGGAGTTTTTATCTCGCAGACGGCTATCTTCCCGCACTGCTCGCATCTCATATTTTATCTTCCTTTCTGTTTTTAAGGCTTAACTCTGTAAGTTCTATTCCTTTTCTACGAAGGCTTCAACAAAGCCGCGGAACATTTCGTCCTCCTCCATCAGCGTATCGTAGTAGCAGACGGCAAAATCGTCAAGCAGCGTTTCGCCAAGGCTTACCTCCGTCTGCTCTCCGGTTTTCATATTCTTGACCTTTGCCTTTCTTTCGTCAAGCTCGTTGTCGCCTAGCACCATAACGTATTTTGCGCCGATTTTGTCGGCATATTTCATCTGAGCCTTCAGTCCTCTGCCGACAAGGTCGTATTCGACAAAATATCCCTCCGACCTTAGCGTGGAGATTATGTCCATGGATTCCTCAGCCGCTCTTTCGCCCATAGCCGCAATATAAATATCACAGGTTTTAGGCTCCATAAATTCGCAGCCCTGCTTCTGCATTGTAAGAATAAGCCGTTCAAGACCCATTCCGAAGCCCAGCGCCGGAGCGGGCTTGCCTCCGAGCGTTTCGATAAGACCGTCATAGCGTCCGCCGCCGCAGACTGTTCCCTGCGCTCCGATATCGGCGGTAATAAACTCGAATACGGTTCGGGTATAATAATCAAGTCCTCTTACAATCCTCGGGTTGATCTTATAATCTATTCCCATAAGCTTTAAATTCTTTTTTAGACCGTCAAAATGCTTCTGACAGTCCGGGCAGAGATAATCCAGAATTATCGGAGCCTTTTCCGCCAGCGCCTTATCCTCCTCCGACTTGCAGTCGAGTAATCTCATAGGGTTTTTCTCGAGCCTTTCCTGACAGGTAGAGCAGAGCTTGTCCTTATACTGGGAAAAATAATTCTTTAAGGCCTTGTGATAATTCGCCCTGCATTCGGGACAGCCGATGGAATTGATATTAAGCGCAACGTTTTTAAGCCCCGCCCTGTCTATGACCGACTTAGCAAGCGCGATCAGCTCGGCGTCCGCGGCGGGACCCTCCGCGCCTATCATTTCGCAGCCGAACTGGTGAAATTCTCTCAAACGTCCCGCCTGAGGCTTTTCATGACGGAAGCAGGAGAGAATATAGAACAGCTTCTGAGGATAGCCCTCGTTCAGCAGCCCGTTTTCTATAGCCGCCCTTATAGTTCCCGCCGTTCCCTCCGGCCGAAGCGTAAAGGTGCTGTCGCCTGTAGCTGAAACGGTGTACATTTCCTTCTGCACCACGTCGGTAGTGTCGCCTACCGAACGCACGAACAGACCGGTGTCCTCAAAGGTGGGAATACGTATCTCCCTGAAGCCGAACTGCTCCGCCGTGTCCTTGACGATATGCTCGACAGTGTGCCATTTATAAACCTCCGAAGGAACAACGTCCTGTGTGCCCTTAGGTCTTTGTACCGATAAAGCCATAATTTCAGATCCTTTCTTTTAAAAAATATATCAGTTTATATAATACCCTGATCAGAACCATTCGTCAAGCGCCGGTATTTAATTCCTGTCGCCTTTATTATGTGACGGAGATCTGATTGAGGGTAAAATAAAAAAGCCGCCCCCTTAAAAAGGGACGACCGTGATCGTGATACCACCCTAATTGCCAAGTCCGCGCAGCGCGAAACTCAGCCGCTCATCTTCTCTTTAACGCAGAGGTTACGCATACCCTTAAACAAATATGTGCTCGTGAGGCGTCCTTCAATTTATCAAAGCATAGGCGCTTTCACCCTCCGCCCTCGCTGACAAGCTTAAAATAAATCTACTCTCCCCGTCATAGCATTTGATTATTCAGATTTAAAAAAGCGATTGCGCGCGGACAAATCGGCGCGCGAAGCCGTTGAAGCTTCACCGTACAGCGCTGCTCAATACCTTGCGGGATTGACAATATCTCTCCAGTCAAGGTCGCCGCGCTCAAGGGAATGAATAAGAGCCTCGGCAGTGGCGATATTCGTCGCAACCGGAATATTGTGAACGTCGCACAGTCTTAACAGGTTAAACTCGTTAGGCTCGTGGGGCTTCGGCGAGAGAGGGTCTCTGAAAAACAGCAGTATATCAATCTCATTGCAGGATATTCTCGCTCCGATCTGCTGATCTCCGCCCTGAGATCCGCTTAAATAACGCTGGATCTTAAGTCCGGTAGCCTCGCTTACTACTTTTGCTGTGGTTCCGGTCGCACATAGGTTGTGTCTGCTCAGTATTCCGCAGTAGGCGATACAGAACTGTACCATCAGCTCCTTTTTGGAATCGTGAGCGATAAGCGCAATATTCAAGTTTAGTCCCCCCAATTCGTGTAGTTGTTTTCAAAAAGCCGAAGCTTGTCAGATTTTAATGGAAATAGGTATATGCTCTCCCTTTATTCTCCTTGAAATTGCTGAGAAAGCCAAAAAGCCCATGGAGCTTGACGAAAGCGGCGCGCCCTTGCCGGTCGCCAGCGGAATCGCGCTGTCCTCGGGAATAACTCCCAGCAGCTGAACGCCTACCGTATCAATAATAGCGTCAAGATCGTCCATTTCGTCAAATTCAAATATCCTCCTGCTTGCCTTGTTGATGATAAGGCGCTGCTTCTGATTTCCTCTCTTATAGAACTCGTCGGACATCATTCTTGCGTCGCGCACGCAGACGGGGTCGGGAGTAGTAACTATAAGTATCAGGTCTGAATTTGTGACGATATCGAATACCGAGCCGTTGATTCCGGCGGAGGTGTCGATAATTATGTACTCAAAATATTTTCTCATCTCGGAAGTGATCTTCTCAATATCCTCCGCCTTGAGCTGAACGAACGGATCGGAAGGCGCGCAGAGCACGCTGAGGTTAGACGCCAGCTTTACAGTCGTCGTAGCTTTATAAACGTCGCAGGTGCCTTCCAGAACATCTCCCAGATCGTAGGTTATATTCCCCTGCATTCCAAGCATGATATCCATACATCTCAGTCCGAAGTCAAGCTCGATAATAAGGGTTCTGTTTCCCTGCTTGGCAAGAGCGTAGCCGAGGCAGGCGCTGATAGAGGATTTTCCGGTTCCGCCTTTACCGGATGTAACCGCAATAATCTTCGACATAATTCCTATTGCTCCTTTCGTTTATCAGAACTGCGCCTGAACGCAGTGTGAAATGTTATATTTACACAGGTACGGCACGCTCTCGGTAAAAAATACCAATTATTCCGCAGAGCCGTCTGACGTTACCTATTATTATTTTACCACATAATTTAAAATTGTCAAAGCATAAATCATAAAAAAGTATAAAATCGTTAATTCATAATAATTTTTTGCGTGTTTATTAGTTATATTGCACAATATATTTCTGATAATTATCAATTCGGTAAAAAGCGCAATGTCCGTTTTAACCGAGATTTAACAAACAAAATAACTTTTTAACGCAAAAACCGCAGCGCCAAGCCAGTATTATACAGCTTTCCGAGCGAGCTTGCGAGCGTATCGCGAATTGCGCCGTCCGCGCCAGGACTTAAACACGCAAAATTAATTGTCAATTGTAAAAAACGCGGCGTCAAACCAGTATTATACAGTTTTCCGAAGCGAGCTTGCGGGCGGATCGCGAATTACGCCGTCCGCGCTAGGACTTAAACACGCAAAATTAATTGTCAATTGTAAAAAACGCGGCGTCAAGCCAGTATTATACAGCTTTCCGAAGCGAGCTTGCGAGCGTATCGCGAATTGCGCCGTCCGCGCTAGGACCAGGAGGTTATCAGTCCGAATACGGTGTTTTTTGCGTTTGCTCCGCCCTCAAGAATTACTGAAAAGGCAATTTCAGGCTTGTATGCGGGATAAAATCCTATTACCGCGCTGTCGTAGCCTCTGGGAGACTGCGGCGTACCTGTTTTTATCGCCGTCTGCTCCCCAAGCTGCGACAATGCGTATTCTCCGTAGGTGTATTTGGAGGAATCGGTCATTCCCTCTACGCAGGTTTCGTACGCTCCGTTTATGTCCTCGGCGACAGCGGCTATTCTCGTGCCGGAGGAATAAAGAGTATTGCCGCTTTCGTCGGTTATCTTCAGCACGATACTCGGCGAGAATCTTACTCCTCTGTTGGCGAGCTGTTCAGCCATAAGAGCCATCTGCAAAGGAGTGCAGGCGGTTTCCGACTGACCTATCGCAGCCTGAAGCAGCTGCCCCTCCGTCCATATTTCTCCCATGCTTTCAAAAAGCTCAGGGGAGGCAAGGCGTCCCCCGTAAGCGGGAAGCTCGAAGTCCGGACTTTCTCCCAGCCCGAACATTCTTTCATACCGTACAAGACTGTCTATCCCCAGCCTTTGAGAGGTCTTGTAGAAAAATATATTGCAGCTTACCTCCAGCGCTTTTCTTACCGTTGTGAACCTGTGCTCGTTCATGCAGGAAAATTTCATTCCCGACAGGTCGTAATATCCCTTGCAGAAAAAATAAGTGCTCGGAGTTATAACTCCCTCGGACAAGGCGGCTATGGCGGTGCAGGTTTTCAGCGTTGAGCCGGGGCGGTACAGCCCCTGAGTCGCTCTGTTTAACAGCGGAGAGTTTTTGTTTTCAATTATTTCATCGTAATTCTCAGAAAAGTCAGCAAGCTCAAAATCGGGTGCGGACGCCATCGCAAGCACCTCGCCCGTATCGGTGTCCAGAACCGTCACCGCCCCTCCTGAGCCGGAGGCGGGAGCCCAGTCCTCGTATACTACGCCGCTTTCATATTCGCTGAGCGCGCTCTTCAGAATATCCTCGGCCTTAAGCTGAAGCCGCGAATCAACGGTCAGATAAACGTTTTTTCCGTTTCGGGCAGGAACGACGCTTTCGCCGGAAAGATACGTTTCTCCCTTTACGGTGGTATATTCAAGCTCCGCGTAGCCGTTTTCGCCGGAAAGATAAGAGTCGTAAGCAAGCTCTATCCCGCCCTGCGCCTCGCCGGAGGAATTGAGAGCTCCGATAATATGAACGGCGGTGTTTTCGGGATAGTATCTTTCTCCGTTTTTATCCGTTCCGGCAAGCAGCACGCCGTTTCTGTCGTAAATGTTTCCTCTTGCGGCAAGAATATCCTCCCTTACCTTCGTGATCCTCGGAGTTTTCCATACGGCGTAAACCGCGTAAAGCTGAACGTTGAACAGCACCGCGACGCAGACCGCCGCCGATACAAGAATAAGAACCGTCATTGCCAGAAGCCTTGATTTTCCCGAATTTTTCACAGCCGTTCCTCCCTGAGCGTATTCTTTAATTAATATGCTACGGAAAAAATTTTTTATCCCTCCGGCTCGTCCTGTGTAATCAAACAAAAAACCAAGGCATATATATTTACAAAAAACAGGACGTGGCTGACGAGCGTCCGGAAATGAGGGAAATTTATGTTTGTTAAAACGGTAAAAGTCAAAAAGCCCTGCGCTGCGCTGGCGGGAGCCGTAGCGATACTGCTGTGCGTTATCGTGGTCATAGCGGTCATCATCGGCAAGGCCGGCAAGCCGACGGTCTATACTCTTAAAACCGAGACCCAGCGTCAGGATTTTCTGAAATCCATGGGCTGGGCGGTTTCGGAGAAATACACCGAATGTAAGGTCATAACAATACCCGAGGAATTCAACGACGTTTATGAGGAATACAACGAGCTTCAGAAAAAGCAGGGCTTCGATCTGGAAAAATACAAAGGAAAAACGGTGGAGGTCTATACCTATCAGGTGTACAACTACAGCGGACACGAGGATAAGGACTGCATGATCTGCAATCTTATGATATGCGACGGAGTTCTGATCGGCGGCGACGTCTGCTGCACCGAGCTTGACGGCTTTATTCAGGGACTGAAAAATTCCGAAGTGAAATAGTCTGATTTGCATGGGCGGATTATAGTTATCCGCCCTTTACTTTTGTATTGCAGTGTGATATAATATTTTTATCAGATTCAAAAAATTATAACGGAAAAAACAGCGTGCGTTATGGTCAGCGGCTTTGTGTAGGATTACTGGTATATCTGAAATGTAAACTTTATGTTTCGCATACCGCCATCGGATCGGCGTCGCTTTGTTTTATTTTTGTATTTATAAAGCCTTTAGGTCAAAAGGAGATATTATGCGCCTGGACAAATTTATTTCCTCTCAGCGTCCGGATATTTCCCGCAGCATGGTAAAGGAGCTTTGCCGTAAGGGCATGGTTTCTGTAAACGGTCAGACCGTAAAAAAGCCTGATACCCATATAGACGAAAGCCGCGCCGAAATATGTGTGAACGGAGAAAGAATAAGCTACCGCGAACACCTGTATATCATGCTCAACAAGCCGCGGGGAGTAGTATGCTCCTCAAAGGGCGGCAGATCAAGGACCGTTCTTGAAATAATACCTGAGGAATACCGCCGGAGCGGACTGTTTCCCGCCGGACGGCTGGATAAGGATACCGAGGGCTTTGTGCTGCTTACCGACGACGGAGAGCTGGCGCATAAAATGCTTTCGCCGAAAAGCCATGTTCCCAAGACCTACTTTGCGCGGCTTGAAAAGCCGTGGGAAGAAGGCTATGCGGAAGCCTTTGCCGGAGGAATGACCATTGACGGAAACGAAAAATGCCTGCCGGCGGAATTCAAGGGCGGCAAAGACCCGTTTGAATGTACGCTTGTGCTTCACGAAGGCAAGTTTCATCAGGTGAAAAGAATGTTTCAGGCGCTCGGCAACAGGGTGGTTTATCTTAGAAGAATTTCCATCGGAAGCCTGCCTCTTGACCCCGACCTGCCTCTTGGAAAGTGTTTGGAGATTTTGCACAAAGATGTTGAAAAACTTTTGGCGCGATAGCGGCTTGGTTTACATTTAATGGAAAACATTGTTGATTTTTCGTCATTATTTATAAAGAGTTATAATAAAGTTTAGTGAAAAAAACTCTTGTGTGCATATGAAAAATTTGTTATGATATTAGTATAGCTAATATGGTAATTAGTAAAATTTCAATAGGGAGGTTCTTATAAAGATGGCAAGTGTATCATTAAGAGAAATTTATAAGAAGTATGCAGGCGGTGTAATCGCGGTTTCCGACTTCAACATCGAAATTAAGGACAAGGAGTTTATTATTCTCGTTGGCCCTTCAGGATGCGGTAAGTCCACGACCCTGAGAATGATCGCCGGACTTGAGGAGATCAGCGAAGGCGAACTTTATATCGGCGACAGACTTGTTAATGATATAGCTCCTAAGGACAGAGATATCGCGATGGTTTTCCAGAACTACGCTCTGTATCCTCATATGACGGTTTTCGAGAACATGGCGTTCGGTCTTAAGCTCCGTAAGGTTCCTAAGGACGAAATCGCCAGAAAGGTAGAGGAGGCTGCAAGAATCCTCGACATCTCTCACCTTCTCGACAGAAAGCCGAAGGCTCTTTCGGGCGGTCAGAGACAGCGTGTTGCTCTTGGAAGAGCTATCGTGCGTGAGCCGCAGGTATTCCTTCTTGACGAGCCTTTGTCAAACCTTGACGCTAAGCTCCGTGCTCAGATGAGAACCGAGATCTCAAAGCTTCATAAGAAGCTGGGTACAACGTTTATCTATGTAACCCACGACCAGACAGAGGCTATGACGATGGGTGACAGAATCGTTGTAATGAAGGACGGATATATTCAGCAGATTGACACTCCGACAAATCTTTACAACAATCCTGTAAACCAGTTTGTTGCAGGCTTTATCGGATCGCCTCAGATGAACTTTATCGATGCTAAGCTGCTCAAGATAGACGGAAAGTATGTGGTTGAGTTCGGTTCTGAGGATACAAAGACGTCCCGCGGCGTTAAGTATACCGTTGAAGTGCCTGAGTCCAAGGCTGACCCTGAGGTTCTTGAGCCGCTGGTGGATCAGGAAGTCGTTCTCGGCGTACGTCCCGAGTGTCTCCACGATGAGGAGATGTTCCTTTCAACTGCCAAGACAGGCGTTATCAACGCGACTGTTGAAGTAACTGAAATGATGGGCGCTGAAACCTATCTGTACCTTACCTGCGAGGGTATTTCTCTTACCGCGAGAGTTTCACCCCGTTCGACTGCAAGACCGCAGGATGAGATCAAGATCGCTATCGATCCTAACAGAATCCATATCTTTGATAAGGAAACCGAAAAGGCGGTTGTCAACTGATAAAATAGCAAAAGGTACGGTTTTTGCCGTACTTTTTGCTGTACCGAACTAAAATTATTTATAGACTATATGCGAAAAAGTATGGCTTTGTCCATGCTTTTTTGCGTATATACGGCTTGAAAACGTTTAAGGAGGAAATTATGGATTTCAGAAAAGCAATTGCTTTTTTTGCTGCGGCAGAACTTTCGCTTACCTGCCTGGCAGGCTGCGGCGAAAAGGACGGAAGCTCCGTTAGCACGGCTGAATCCGGCGCCGTCGTGTCCGAGGCGGAGAAAACGCCGGAAACCCCCGAGGAATGGCATGAAGCAATGATCAGAAAGGCTATGTATTCCTATGGAAACACTTCAAAAATGCAGGAAAAAATCAAAAAGGCTCAGTCCGGCGAGAAAGTGACAGTGGCTTATCTCGGCGGCTCCATTACAGAGGGTCTTACCGCGGGCGACAGCGATTGCTACGCGAAGCTTACATATGATTATTTTGCTGAGAAATTCGGTACGGGCGATAACGTTGAGTATTGCAACGCCGGTCTCAGCGGAACTCCCTCTACGCTGGGAATACTCCGGCTTGAAAGAGATGTGCTGCAATACGAGCCGGACGTTTGCTTTATTGAATTTGCCGTAAACGACGGAACGGACGCCGAATATCAGAACGCCTACGAAAGCATAGTGCGGGAGCTTCTTGAAAGGGACGTTGCCGTAGTGCTGCTGTTTTCTGTAACGGCGGAGGATTATTCCGCTCAGGATTATATGAAAGCTATAGGAGAGCATTACAGCCTGCCTATGATCTCCTACTGCGACGCCTTGCGCTATATGTTTGAAAACAACCAGATGAAGTGGGAGGACTTCTCAGACGACCAGTCGCACCCCAATACCGAGGGGCATAGGCTGGTGGCGGAGATGGTCGATTACTATTTTGATACGGTCATGGACGTTCAGGCGGAGGAATACGTCTATCCCTCCGAACCCTTTTATTCGCCCAGACAGCTCGGCGCTCACCTTTATGAGAATACCAGTCTTACTCCTGAATCTCTCGGAAGCTGGACAGAGGGCACCGACGTTGCAAGCTTTACAGACGGCTGGAGTTATTCGCCCGGCGAGGGAAACGAGCCGCTTAAATTCAAATTTACCGGAAAATTCGTTTATCTTATCTATAAGGAAATGAAGCAGGGAAATTTCGGTCCCGTTCATGTAAAGGTAACCTGCAACGGAGAGCTTTATAACGAGCTGGACGTAGACCCTGTTTCCCCCTCAGGCTGGGGCAATCCTCAGATAATCAATATCGGAATGCAGGCTGAAAATACGGAATATGAGATTGAAATATCAATGGCTGAGGGCTCTGAGGACAACGCCATGCAGATATTAGGCTTCGGCTATACGCTGGACAGCTAGACTTGTCCTGAAGCGGCTATGCTGATAAATTAATTATGTAAATCGGACGAACGCGGGGCGGTATCTGCGTTCGTCCGATTGCTTATACACAGCCGATCTTCTGAGCCGTTAAGATAAAACGTTATGTGGGAGCGTTAAAGGGGTATATTGTTTTTGTGCAATTTCTACTAAAAAACGCTTTACAAAAACTGAAATGTGTGTTATAATATCAACGTATACATTTAACGAAGGGGCTGATAGCTTATAAAAGGAATTGCTGATTCTCATTGTCATTACGACGACAGCGCCTTTGATAAGGACAGGGATAAGCTGCTTGACGCTATGCTTCTGGGCGAAAACTCCGCGGTAGGTCTGCTTATTCATGCCTGCACCGATGAAAAGTCGGCGCTTTATGGAATAAAAATGGCTGAAACCTACGAGAATTACTATACGTCCGTCGGCTTTCACCCCGAGTGCTGCGACAGGCTGCCTGAAGACTATATCGGCATACTTGAAGGGCTTGCAGGGCGGTCGGATAAGATAGTTGCCGTCGGCGAGGTAGGTCTTGATTATCATTACGACGGATACGACAGAGAGCTTCAGATAAGACTGCTGTGCGACCAGATTGAATTTGCGCAAAAGCATGGGCTGCCGCTTATATTTCACTGCCGGGACGCGACTGCCGATTTTCTGGAGATAATGCGTAAATACAGACCGAGGGGAGTCGTGCATTGTTTTTCAGGCTCGCCGGAGGTTGCGCGCGAGCTTGTGGGTCTTGGACTTTATGTGGGCTTTACCGGCGTACTTACGTTCAAAAACGCTAAAAAGGTAAAAAAGTCGTTCTGCGCGGTTCCGACGGATAGGATTCTGCTTGAAACCGACTGTCCCTATATGGCTCCCGAGCCTTACAGAGGTAAGCGCTGCACCAGCGATATGATAGAATATACGGCGGAAGCGGGCGCCGCGCTGATAGGCGTAACGCCTCAGGAGCTTGTTGATAAAGCAAGAGAAAATACAGAGAGATTGTTTAATATACATATAACCTAGCGCTGATGTCCCGCAAGCTTGCATCGGGCTTTGCTTCAAATTAAAAGTAACAGCTGAAAGGAACTGAACGGAAGATGGAAACTTTGTATCTGGTTATTCCATGCTATAACGAGGAGGAAATGCTCCCCATTACGGCGGAAGCGCTTATGAAGAAAATGGACGCGCTTATCTCGGACAGAAAAATATCCTCAGACAGCAAGGTAATGTTTGTTGACGACGGCTCAAAGGACAAAACGTGGGAAATAATTGAGAAGCTTCACTCCCTGAATCCCATGTTTACCGGACTGAAGCTGTCAAGAAACAAAGGTCACCAGAACGCTCTGCTTGCCGGACTTATGACCGCTAAGAATTACGCCGATATATTGATTTCAATGGACGCGGATTTACAGGACGATATAGGCGCGATCGACGGCTTTCTGGAAAAACGCGCGGAGGGCTGCGATATAGTTTACGGAGTGCGTTCCTCAAGGGAAAAGGACACCGCCTTTAAAAGAGGAACGGCGCAGGCGTACTATAAGCTGCTTGCGAAGCTGGGCGTGGAGATAACCTATAATCATGCCGATTACCGCCTTATGAGTAGGCGGGCGGTGGAGGCTCTTTCTGAATTTAAGGAAGTCAACCTGTTTCTGAGGGGACTCGTTCCCATGGTAGGCTTTAAAAGCGATATAGTTACATATGTAAGGAACGAACGTCAGGCGGGCGAATCCAAGTATCCGCTGAAGAAAATGATCTCCTTTGCGGTAGAGGGAATAACCTCTCTTTCCGTAAAGCCGATACGGCTGATTACAAGTCTGGGTCTGCTGGTCTTTCTCGTTTCAATAATAATGCTGATTTATTTCTTTGTGATCTGGTGCATGGGCAAAACCGTCGCGGGCTGGACTACAACGGTCGTTTCGGTTTGGGCGCTGGGCGGACTTCAGCTGCTGGCTATCGGAGTTATCGGAGAATACATCGGAAAGATCTATCTTGAAACGAAAGAACGTCCTAAATTCATAATAGAAACCAATTTGGAAGAAACCAATTAATTTAAATTAAGGAGTATTAAATCATGGCAAATGAAAATCAGAAAACAGTAATTGAAAATTCCGCTCTTGTAGAGGCGATCGCCGAGATGAGAAAGGACTTTAAGGCAGAAACTCAGAACAAGGTGATCAATACCGCGCTGAGAGGAACCTTCCTTGTTCCCGCGGTCATCAACAAAAACACTCAGCTTGTAGCCGACGCGGAAAACCACGTTAAATTTGAGGACAAGCCTCAGGCAAAATTCCTGCTTATCACTCACAAGGAAAAGGGAACGTTTTTCCCTGTGTTTACCGACGCGGATGAGCTTGCCAAATTCAAGACGGAGCAGAATTACCAGGGCTTTGCAATGAAATTCGGCGATATAGCCGCGTTGACAGAAAAGACGCCGAATGTTGTCGGATTCGTAATAAATCCCATGAACCAGAATCTTCCATTTACAAAGGAGATGCTTGAGTCCATCAAGCAGACCCTCATCAGAGTAAGAAAAGAGCGTGAGGAGGCGGCAAAGGCCAATTCCGACGGAGAGTCGTCCGCTCCCAACATTACCGTTACCACAAACGAATAATTGCGGTCAAAACAGCGGATACTAATAATCAGGAATCAACGGCGGACTATGACCGGCTCTGCGGAATAACGCGGCGCCGTCTTTGCTCCGCCTTTGGATTTTATTTACATTCGGGAGGAATGATCGGCAGTATGGAGCAGGAAAAATCCTTTTCACAAATAGTATATGAGATCATTGCGCTTATCCCGAAGGGAAGAGTAACTACCTACGGAGCGATAGCTGCCGCAATGGGCAGACCGCGCGCCGCGAGGTTTGTGGGTTATGCGATGAGCAATTGCCCGGAGCAGCTGCCCTGGTACAGGGTAGTAAACCGTAAGGGCGAGCTTATAAAGGGCTGGGAGCAGCTTCACCGCAGCCTGCTTGAAGCTGACGGAGTGCCGTTTCTGGAAAACGGAAATATAGATATGAAAAAGTGTTTTTTCATGCCGAATGAAATGTAAATAAAACGCTGCTTCTGGATTATCGTCCGGCAGCAGCGATTTTTTATTGTTCCACGTAGAACATTTGTGCATATGCTTTTGGATTTGTATATAATCTTTTAATGACAGGGATTTTGTTTGAAATAACGGGTATATATTGTTGAGAATATGTAAGGTACGGGGGTTGCGGTTCAGAGGTATGGGCGCGGTCTGTTACAGGTCTGCTTTAATTTCAGACGCTTCTTATAAAGACGTAATAATCCGTATCAAAGCCGCCCCATATGTAGTCGCCGCTTTTCCATTCAATAATCAGATAATCCGTTCCGTTTACCGTTCGTATCTCATAGGCGCAGGCGCTGCTGTTCCATTTTCTCAGAACATAGCCTTTTGTCCAGACCTGCATATTATCTCCGCTTATTATTTCATCGCCGTATCTGCTTATACAGCTTCCGTTTTCAAGAAATTCCAGCTCGCTGAAATGCAGCTTTTGTTCGCTTTTGCGTTCAGGCGAAAATTCCTCCTTTGTACGGCAGAAATCAAAAGCTTTCCACTTGCCTATTACTCGTCTGTCGTCTGCAAACGGCATTGATATATCATCTTTTTTCGCCAGACCTTCCGCCGAATACGCCTTATTGTCAAGCTGGCGCAGCACCAGAACCGTCGGCTTTCCTCCTCTGCGGTAATTATATGATTTGTGAGATACAAACATATAACGATCGCCGTTGTAATCCTCGATTTCATAGGGGTTTACCGTTGTACTTTCGCCGGTGTCAATAAGCAGCCTGCCTTTAGTCCAGCCGTAGCACCAGTACCGTTTTCCTTCCGGAAGAAAATAAATTTCCTTGGGCGCTTCGGTATACGGGCTTTCGGTACAGAATTTATCCGCGAAAAAATCCTGTTTTACGGCGTATTCGCCTATGGTTTCCCATTTTCCCACAACGAGCGGATCATCTTCAAAGGGCAGGTTTGTATTTTCTCTCGGCTCCGTTTCCGTCCCGTTAAGCCTTACAACATCGCAGACAGCCTCTATCTGATTTGTTCCCGGCTCTCCGAATGAGCGATATTCTGAAATACGCTGACAATCCTGTGAAACGACAGCCTGCTCGATTGCTTCGCAGGCGCTGTTAAATTCGCTGCCGTCTACCTTTTCGCTTTTAGCCTTTAAACCCTCGTTGGTTTCAATAAAAATCACATTAATCATAAGCTCAGCTCCTAACAAAGTTTTTTCGGCTTCTTTAAGGTCGGAAAGCGCCGCGTAAAGCTGGGCTCTTTTCAGTCTGAACAGCTCTATCAGCTCCTGGCTGCTTCTTTTTTCAGATATAAATTCGTTTATCTGCGCAAGGGAAAAGCCTGCCTTTTTTAAAGCGGCTATCCGGAAAAACACTTCAACCTGCTCAGCCGAGTAATATCGGTAGCCTGTAAACCGGTCGATATACTCAGGCTTCAGCAGACCTTCCTTATCGTAATGTCTTAGTACGGATATTTTTGTATTGCAGATTCTGGCAAACTCTCCGATCTTCATTGCTTAAGCCTCCTGTTGATAATTTAAGGTACCTTATGTATACAAGTATAAACCTTAAGTTAGGTTGAGAGTCAAGGGGGTTTTGAAAATTTTTTATAACATACCTGCTTTTTGTTTTATGTACGGAAGCGGTTTTGTCAGTAAAATTGATAAATTATATAAAAAATCCTCCGCGCAAATTCGCACGGAGGATTCTGATATTGAAAGCCCTGATTACTTTTCTTCGTTATTGTAAAGCTTAGCGTATCTAACCAGATAATCGTATCTGTCCGCGGCGTTCTTGACAGCCTTATCAAACAGCTTTTCAGCTCTTTCAGGATTCTGTCTTGCAAGAGCGTTATAACGAACCTCGCCCATAAGGAAGTCCTTATAATCCTTGCTTGGAGCCTTGGAATCAAGAGTAAACGGATTCTTGCCCTCAGCCTTGAGCGCGGGATTGAATCTGTAAAGGTGCCAGTAGCCGCACTCTACAGCCTTCTTCTCCTCAGTCTGAGCTATGGACATACCGCCCTTGATGCCGTGGTTGATACACGGAGCGTATGCGATGATAAGCGAAGGACCGTGATAAGCCTCAGCCTCGGAAATTGCCTTGATGCACTGATTATAATCCGCGCCCATTGCGATGTGAGCAACGTATACATAGCCGTAGCTCATAGCGATTCCGGCAAGATCCTTTTTCTTTACTTCCTTACCTGCCGCGGCAAACTGAGCGATAGCTCCGGTAGGAGTAGACTTGGAGGACTGTCCGCCTGTATTTGAGTAAACCTCGGTATCAAATACGAAGATGTTTACGTCCTCGCCGGAAGCGATAACATGGTCAAGTCCTGAGAAGCCTATATCGTAAGCCCAGCCGTCGCCTCCGAATACCCAGAGGGACTTCTTGCGGAGATAATCGGCGTCCTTAAGAATTTCCTCGGCAGCCTTGGTCTTGGACTTCTTGAGAGCGTCTACAAGAGCGTCGGTAGCAGGCGAGTTAGCGGCGCCGTCGTCGATCGTTGAGAGGTAGCCCTCGATAGCCTTCTTGAGAGAAGCGGACTTGGTGGTCTTTTCAAGCTCAAGAATCTTGCCGATAGTTCTCTGCCTGATAGTATTCTGAGCAAGGAACATACCGTAGCCGTACTCGGCGTTATCCTCAAACAGCGAGTTAGCCCAAGCCGGACCCTTGCCGTTCTTGTTTGTCGTATAAGGAGTTGAAGGCGCGGAGCCGCCCCAGATCGAAGAGCATCCGGTTGCGTTGGCGATATACATTCTGTCGCCGAACAGCTGTGTTACAAGCTTAGCGTAGGGTGTTTCTCCGCAGCCCGCGCAGGCGCCCGAGAATTCGAGAAGCGGCTGCTTGAACTGAGAGCCCTTGACGGTTGTCTGCTTAAATTTTTCAAGAATCTCAGGCTTTTCGGGAAGGGTGCGCGCGTAATTGAACACTTCCTGCTCTGCAAGCTGTGTTTCGAGAGGCATAAGGTTAAGAGCCTTATTTCCTTTCTTTCCAGGGCATACGTTTACGCAGGAGCCGCAGCCTGTGCAGTCCAGAGCGGACATTGTTACCATAAAGTAGTAGCCGGGCATTCCGGTCATAGGAACAGCCTTGTCCTGCGCAAGCTTAGGAGCCTTTTTAAGCTCAGCCTCAGTCATTACGCAGGGACGGATAACCGCATGAGGACATACATATGAACAGAAGTTGCACTGGATACAGTTTTCAGGAATCCACTTAGGAACGTCAACCGCGATTCCTCTCTTTTCAAACGCGGCTGAACCCTGCGGGAACGTACCGTCTGCCATATCAACAAAGGTTGAAACGGGGAGCGAATCGCCCTTCTGCTCGTTGCAGGGGATCTGGATCTCGTTTACGAATTTCTCAAGAGTCTTGTCGGCGCACTTAGCCTTCGGCATACCCATCGCGGTATCCTCGGCGTTTTTCCATGCCTCGGGAACCTTGACCTCAACGACCTGCTGATAGCCGGCGTCGATAGCGTCGTGGTTCATCTTTACGACAGCGTCGCCCTTCTTTGAGTAGGAGGCTGTTGCGGCGTCCTTCATATATTTTACCGCGTCCTCGATAGGAATGATGTTGGCAAGCTTAAAGAAGGCGGACTGAAGCACGGTGTTTATCCTGTTGCCAAGACCGATCTCTTTACCGATCTTTACGCCGTTGATTGTATAGAACTTAATGCCGTTCTGAGCGATATATCTCTTTACCTGGCCGGGGAGGTGCTTTTCAAGCTCCTGCTCCGTCCACTGGCAGTTGAGCAGGAAGGTTCCGCCCGGCTTGATGTCGGAAACCATATCGTACTTTGTAATATACGACTCGTTATGGCAGGCGACGAAATCAGCCTGGTTGATAAGGTATGTGGACTTGATAGGGGTTTTGCCGAATCTCAGGTGCGATACGGTTACGCCGCCGGACTTCTTGGAGTCGTAGGCAAAATATGCCTGAGCGTAGAGGTCGGTATGATCTCCGATGATCTTGATGGAGTTCTTGTTGGCGCCTACGGTACCGTCGGCTCCCAGTCCCCAGAATTTGCAGGCGGTCGTGCCGGCAGGAGCGGAGTCAAGCTTTTCCTCAGCGTCAAGAGAAAGATTTGTAACGTCGTCCTTGATTCCGATAGTGAATCTCGGCTTGTAGGTATCCTTCCATGAAGCGTTCCAGTAAACCGCCTTGATCTGAGCCGGAGTAGTATCCTTGGAGCCGAGACCGTATCTTCCGGAGGCTACGGGAATATCGTGGAACTGAGTGCCCTTGAGAGCGGCGACAACGTCGAGGTAAAGAGGCTCGCCGAGAGAGCCGGGCTCCTTGGTTCTGTCGAGAACGGAGATCTGCTCGCAGGTTGAAGGGATAGCTTCAACAAGCTTGTCGGCGCAGAAGGGTCTGTAAAGCCTTACCTTGACAAGACCAAGCTTTGTGCCTTCCTTTTCGTTGAGGTAATCTATTGTTTCTTCGATAGTATCGCATACCGAACCCATTGCTACGATAACATGAGTAGCGTCGGGAGCGCCGTAGTAGTTGAACAGCTTGTAGTCGGTGCCGATCTTCTCGTTTACCTTGTTCATGTATTCCTCGACTACGCCGGGAATAGCGTCGTAGTAGGGGTTGCAGGCCTCGCGTGCCTGGAAGAAGATGTCGCCGTTCTGAGCGGAGCCGCGGAGAACCGGGTGCTCAGGATTGATAGCTCTGTTTCTGAATTCCTGTACGGCGTCCATGTCGACCATAGAAGCAACGTCGTCCTTATCCCAAACCTCGATCTTCTGAATCTCGTGAGAGGTTCTGAAGCCGTCGAAGAAGTGAAGGAAAGGAACTCTTCCCTTGATAGTTGAAAGGTGAGCTACGGTTCCCAGGTCCATAACCTCCTGAACGTTTGAGGAGCAAAGCATTGCAAAGCCGGTCTGACGGCAGGCATAAATGTCGGAATGGTCGCCGAAAATATTAAGCGCGTGAGAAGCTACGCATCTTGCGGAAACATGGATTACGCAGGGGAGAAGCTCTCCGGCGATCTTATACATATTGGGGATCATCAGAAGAAGACCCTGTGAAGCGGTATAGGTGGTTGTAAGAGCGCCTGCCGCGAGCGAGCCGTGAACAGTACCGGAAGCGCCCGCTTCGGACTGCATTTCAGCTACCCTTACGGGAGTGCCGAAAATATTTGTCTGACCCTTGGCGGCCCACTGGTCCGTAACCTCAGCCATAACTGAGGAAGGTGTGATCGGATAGATAGCAGCGACTTCTGTAAACGGGTACGAAGCCCATGCAGCAGCGTTGTTTCCGTCCATGGTTTTCATTTTTCTTGCCATTTTAGAATCATTCCTTTCTCGATATTTTGAACCTTTGACAAGTACAAAATCCGTATGCCCTCATGCCTCTCAATACGCACAGGACATTTTTTTACAAAGCGGCGAATCAATATGTGAAAAAATTCACAATCAAGTCTGCTTTAACTATTATATTATACCACTGAAAATGTTTTTTGTAAATAGCTTTTCGTATTTTTTTCACAGATTTTAAACTGCTGACGCACGCACTGAAAAATCCGTAAGCGCAGCTTCTATTTGGCGTTGACGTTTATATATTCAGGCTTCACCTTTGAATAGACGATCTTCTGACTGGAATAAAGCCCGTAATAGCCGGAGAGCATATAGCTTACGCCGCTTGCCGCCGCGAACAGGAGAAGCCCTTCAGAGCCGAACATTTCAAGGCTGAGGAAAATAGCCGCCGCCGGACAGTTTACTACTCCGCAGAAAAGGGCGACCACCCCGACAGCGGCGCCGAACCGCGGCTCCATTCCGAGCAGAGGGGCGGCGGCGCAGCCGAAGGAGGAGCCTATAAAAATCGTAGGGACTATTTCTCCGCCCTTGAAGCCCGCGCCTATGGTAACGGCTGTGAATATGATCTTGAAGATAAAATCGTACCAATCGGCGCTGCCCTGCTCCAGCGCGCCGGCGATCACTCCCATTCCCGCGCCGTTATAGTCATACGTGCCGAGAATAAAAGTCAGCGCCGCTATAAATATTCCGCCTGCGAGGGCTTTGATATACGCGTTTGAAAAAAGCGAGTTCAGATTGTCGTGAGTATATTTCATCGTCATGCAGAACAGTATGCTTACCGCCGCGCAGAGCGCCGAAAGCGCTCCTACCTGCGCAACAGAGGTAAAATCAAGCGACGGAACGTATTCCGAAATGCTGAAACGGGTAGGCTCAACTCTGAACAAAAGCGAGACCTTATATGCAACCAGGGCTGAGCCAAGACAGGGGACGAGTCCCACATAATAGATCACGCCTACGCTTATTACCTCCATGGCAAAAAAGCAGGCGGTCAGCGGGGTGCCAAAAAGCGCGGAAAATACGCTGCTCATCCCGCACATGATAACAAGCCCCGTATCCTTTTCGTCAAGGTGCAGAAGCTCCCCTGCCTTGGCGCCTATGGAGCCGCCGAGCTGCAGCGCCGCTCCCTCGCGTCCCGCGGAGCCGCCGAGAAGATGGGTAATGCAGGTTGAGATAAATATAAGCGGAGCCATAAGCACAGGGACGTGGGTATGAGTCCTGATAGAGCCTATAATAAGGTTTGTTCCGGCGTCTCCGCTGGTTTTCGCGGCTTTGTAGAGAAACACTATGACAATACCGCCCAGCGGCAGAAAACAGACAAGCCACGGCGCGCTTTCTCTTATTTCCGTCGCTTTGTTTACCGCCATATGGAAAAGCGAGCCCGCAATTCCGCCGGCGGCGCCGACCGCTGTGGAAATAAGCACCCATTTGACAAAGGCGGATACAAATTTGCCTGCGGACTCAGCCTTGTTCTTTATATAATTTCCGTTAATCAAGCTTAACCTCACCCCGACCGTAAAAAACGGGCGGCAAGCTGCCGCCCTGCACTGATTTTAAAAACGAAAGGCTCCGATCAAAGCTCGGCGATGACCTCTACTTCCACCAGAACGTCCTTCGGCAGTTCTTTTGCCGCAACGCAGGAGCGCGCCGGCTTGGAGGTGAAATACTCGCCGTAAACGCTGTTGAAAGCGGCGAAATCGGACATATTCTTTAAAAAGCATACGGTTTTTACCGCTTTGTCAAAAGAGGTTCCGGCAGCCTCCAGAACGGCGGCAAGATTTCTGCATACCTGATGAGTCTGCTCCTCAATGGTTTTAGCTTCCACGTTTCCCGTCGCGGGATTAATCGCTATCTGACCCGAGGTAAAAACAAGATTTCCGGCTTTAACAGCCTGTGAATACGGACCGATCGCGTCCGGCGCGTTTTTGGTATAAACTTTTTCAGACATTGATATCTACTCCTTTATTGTTTTTTCAGCCTGCCGCAAAGTCTGCGGAATCATTTGTTCAGATCGTTTACGACAGAGTTTATTCCGTTAGTAAGACACCTTGCGATGATCTGAGCGTAATTCGGATATTTTTCTCCGTCAAGCTTGATCATGCGGTCGAACAACTGCTTGAGCTGACCGTTTACGACTATTGTATAGCCTTCGGATTTTTCTTCGCTGTTATTTTCGGCTACTTTTGTTTTGAGCATTTTAAAGGTTAGGTTTTCCATGCTTGCCTCCGTTATTTATTTACTATATTAAAGCCTGCTTCCGTAAGCGCCTGTCTTATAGTTGCTATATGCTCGAAGTTTCTTGTTTCAAGCACGATCCTGAGCAGGCAGTCGGTGATATCGCTGTCCTCGCTTGCCCTTTCGTGATGTATCGAAACGACGTTTCCTCCCAGATTTGCAAGTATCTCTGAAACGCCCTTGAGCTGTCCGGGCTTATCCTCCAGCTGGATAGTAAGGGTATCGCTTCTTCCCGATTTGAGCAGACCTCTCTTTATCACTCTCGACAGGATAGTTACGTCGATATTTCCTCCCGAAACAAGACAAACCACGTTTTTCCCTTCCACGGGGATCTTGTCGAACATGACCGCCGCTACCGATACGGCTCCCGCGCCCTCCGCTATAAGCTTGTGCTGCTCGATAAGAGCAAGGATAGCGGAGGAAACCTCGTCGTCGGTAACGGTGACTATCTCGTCAACGTATTTCTTGCAGAACTCAAACGTATGCTCTCCCGGCTCCTTGACCTTGATACCGTCGGCGATAGTAGCTACGGAATCAAGACACTTTATTTTGTTTTCGGCAAGGGATTCGACCATTGAGGGAGCTCCGCTTGCCTGAACGCCGTATATTTTTATGTCCGGCTTTAAAGACTTCAGCGCGAAGGCAACGCCGGAAATCAGTCCGCCGCCGCCTACGGGAACGACTACGGCGTCCAGCTCGGGAAGCTGATCGATAAGCTCAAGACCGATGGTTCCCTGACCGGCTATTACGTTTTCGTCGTCAAAGGGGTGAATAAAGGTATAGCCTTTTTCATCTCTCAGCTGTATGGCTCTGTTGTAAGCGTCGTCATAAACGCCCTCGACAAGACAGACCTCGGCGCCGTAGCCCTTGGTAGCCTCCACCTTGGAAATAGGCGCGCCGTCCGGCAGGCATATAATGGACTTTATGCCGTTTTTGGTAGCGGCAAGCGCCACGCCCTGAGCGTGATTTCCCGCCGAACAGGCAATAACGCCGTGAGCCTTTTCCTCGTCGGAAAGCTGGGAAATTTTATAATACGCTCCTCTTACTTTAAAAGAACCGGTTATCTGAAGGTTTTCGGTTTTCAGATAAACATTCGCCTTAGGATTTATTTTAGGCGCCTTAATAACCTCGGTTTCTCTTATGACCTGCTTTAAAACGTGTCTCGCGTGATAGATCTTGTCGAGTGTCAGCATTGCAACCATCCCTCTTAAAATTATAATAAAAAAACTCCGCCCCGCAGCCAAAGGCTGACAGAGGCGAAGATAATTCTCCGTGTTACCACTCTGCTTGCGCTCCGCAAAACGGCGCGCCGCTCATTACCCCTATAACGGCGGGACTCCGTGCCGTCCTACGGACAAGGTCTTTCAGCGGCAGGCTCGGGAATGATACTGACCCGTGATTTGACGCAGAACTTACACCTTACATCTGCTCTCTTTGAAAAATCCTTCGGATCACGTTTCCGTCACAGCCTTTAGCATATTGCATATAAGACATTATACACCACGTTTTTGTGAAATGTCAATAGATACTTTGTAAATATTGTACCGGAGTCTTGTTTGTGAGGAACGCCGCTCGGCGCGTACTGCCGGAATATACCTTTTCCGCGGCGTTGTAATATCGGGTATTTTATGCTACAATAAATAAAAAGCATGAAGGGAAGTCATACCTTGAACTACACTGATATAAGGAAGGGCAGATTTATAAGCCGCCCTAACAGATTTATCGCGGAGGTTGAAATAGACGGCGAGAAGGAGATCTGCCATGTGAAAAACACCGGCAGGTGCAAAGAGCTGCTTTTGAAGGGCAGCGCTGTTGTCTGCGAGAAAAGTCCGAATCCGGCGAGAAAGACCAGATATGACCTTGTTGCCGTATATAAGGGGGATCGTCTGATAAATATGGACAGTCAGGCGCCGAACAGGGCTGTGCTTGAGGCGATACCGGCGCTTTTCAGCGGGGTAACGCTTATAAAGCCGGAATATTCCTATAAGTCCTCGCGCATTGATTTTTACATAGAGGCTTCGGGAGAAAAGATACTTCTGGAGGTAAAGGGAGTGACTCTGGAAGAGAACAATACCGCTCTTTTTCCCGACGCGCCCACCGAAAGAGGAGTGAAGCATATAAACGAGCTTATTTCGGCTCTTTCCGAGGGCTACAGAGCCTGTATCCTGTTTCTTGTTCAGATGAGCGGGGCAGACTGCTTCAGACCAAATAGGAAAACCCATCCCGAATTCGCCGAGGCGCTGAAAAAAGCTGAAAGAGAAGGCGTGGAGATATTAGCGTACGATACCGAGGTTACAGAAAGCTCTATGACCGTCGGGCGGAGGATCAGGACGGAGATATAAATAAGCTCCTGCTTTATCCTGCCGCCCTTGCAGCCGGCGCACGCCGGTCATATTGCGGTTCAGCCGGAAAAGGCGTTTAATTTTCAGGCTGATATTGATTTTTGCTGAAAAATATGTTATTATAGTATTGTTTCCGGTTATTATATAATTTTGATTGAATTTAAGGAGAAGCGTTTATGCCGAAGCAGATAAAAAAAGACGTACTTCAAAAGGGAGATAAGAAAAGCCGCGTTGCCGCGGTTGTTTCAATGATATGCGCATTTGCCTTTGCGGCGGCGGTCATAGCGCTTATGCCTTCTCTCGTCAAGGACGAAAGCCCCGTCAAGGCGTCGGTCATAACCGCCGGATTTGCGGTTTTTACCGCAAGCTGCATCGTCCACGCGGCGCTGGCCTTTCTCTGCTATAAGCGGGAGGGGAATTTTACCGTGCTGTTTCAGGGCGTTGTTTCGCTGCTGAGTGCGCTTTTGTGTCTTATAAATTTCAGATTTATGGCGGTCCTGCTGCTGTCGGGGCTGAAAATGGATTCCGCGGCGCGGAAGCTGGTGGGAGATCAGACGATGACTGAGTTTGTCGGCTCTCAGACCTCCGGATGGGTGTGCATGGTTGTTTCCGCCGCGGCAATGATAATACTGGGCATACTCGGCATAATACGGCTGGCAAAAAGATGACGGAGGGATTATGACTAAGGCAGAGCTTACAGAATACTGCGGTTCGCTGGCGGGAGCGGCAACGGATATGCCGTTTGAAGGGGATTTTGAAACGGTCGTTGCCAGACATCAAAAAAGCCGGAAATGGTTTGCCGTTATAATGAAGCCGGGTAAGGAATACTTTGTAAACCTGAAATGCGAGCCCATGGAGGCTGATATGCTCAGGAGGGCGTACAAGGGGGTCGTTCCGGCTTACCATATGAACAAGACTCACTGGAATTCGGTTTATCTTGAAAGCGACGTTTCGGAGGCTGAGCTAAAGAATATGGTATACCGAAGCTACCTGCTTACCGGCGGGGGAATAAAAACAAAAGCGAAGGGCTGCCCCGGCGGGACTGTAAGCGCCGGAGCGGTTTGTGCGGCTGCTAGCGAAAGCGCGGCGGAGGAGAGGAATGATTGTTATGGGCGCGTCGGGCTCATGCTGTGAAACCTGCGCAAATTACGGCTATGACGACGAATACGGCTGTTATGTATGCGATATCGACCTTGATGAGGACGAAATGCAGAAGTTTTTAAGCTGTTCTGATTTTAACTGTCCTTATTACCGCAGCGGCGACGAATACGCAGTTGTAAAAAAGCAGAATTAAGCCGGTAAAGCTGAAAAATAAAGCTATTGATTTTTGAAGCCTGAGGCTATAGAATAAAAGTCTGAGGATTATTACATTATGAGAGGATCTGCAAAAGCATGGAAATAATAAATAAGAACGACAAGGCCTTGCTTGAGGAATATGAGGATTTTGCCAAAAACAGCAGGTACGGAAATTTTATGCAGTCGCTGCGCTGGCCCAAGGTAAAGGACACATGGGGCTGGGACGCTGTGATTTCAAGGGACGGGGACGGAAAAATTCAGGGAACCTGTCTGGTCATAATCAAGAAGATACCTATTTTCGGCTGTACGTTTCTTTACGCTCCTCACGGTCCTGTGTGCGATTGGAGCAATAAGGAGATCATGCAGGATCTTTTTGAGGGGATAAAGGTTCTTGCAAAGAAGTATAAGAGCTATCAGTTTATGTGGGATCCCTGCTTTGAGGAGCAGGACAGGGAGCTTTCGGAAATGATAGTAAGCATGGGCTTTACTCACATTTACGACGCTCCCGAGCTTTCCACCATTCAGGCGAGAAACAACTATATGCTGAGAAATATTGAAGGCAGAACTCCAGACGAGGTTATGGCTACCTTCAAATCGGACTGGAGAAACAGGATAAGAAAGGCTTCGAGAAAGGGAGTCGTATGCAGAGCGTGCGGTAAGGAAGCTCTCGACGATTTTTATCCTATGATGCAGGCGACGGGCATACGCGACGGCTTTTCGATACGCTCTAAGGAGTATTTTGCAAAAATGCTTGACGGACTGGGCGAGGAGCACTGCCGGCTGTTTATGTGCTATCTGAAGGACGAGGAAAGCGGCAAGGAGATTCCCGTTTCCGGAGCGGTAACTACTCAGTATGCCGGAAAGACCTGCTATGTTTACGGCGCGTCCTCCAATCAGCACAGAAATACCTATCCCAACTATCTTATGCAGTGGACGATGATAAACTGGGCGATTGAGAACAATAATTTCATATATGATTTTCAGGGAATACCTTTTTATAAGGACGAAACCCATCCCAACTACGGCGTATACAAGTTCAAAAAGGGCTTTAACGGAGAGGTCGTGACCTATGCGGGAGAATTTTTCTACGTATTTATGCCTTTAAGAAAAAAACTGGTGGATCTGTGCGAGAGGATAGTTATGAAAATGCACGCCAGAAAAACCAAAAAGCTTATCGAGAACAGAAACAAGGAATTCAATACTGAAAAGTAGTTTCAGATGAAATCCCGCGGACAAAGTCAGACGGCTTTTGTCTGCGGGATTTGTTTTTTTGTGAGGCGTATACGGCTCAAAGCGAATTTCATGGTAAATATGTGCATTCAGCAAGTCTGCGTTTTGTGCAAAAAGCCTATTACAAAAAATATTAAAATATGTTACAATATAAATATGGAATTAATATGCCGCGCGGCGGAGCGTACAGATAAAATGTCCGGCCGCAGGCGCGGACAGGCATTGCTTAAGCAGGAAAGGACGAGGCTGAAATGGAGCTTTTACCGAATGAATATGTAATGTATCATGCGGCGGGATTATGCCGGTTCAAGGAAATAGTCAGGCGCTGCTTTGACGGAAAGACTCAGCGGGATTATATCGTGCTGGAGCCGGAGGATTCAGACAAATCAATATATTACGTTCCGTGCGATACGGCGGATAAAAGACTTCGGAGGCTTATGACGAAAGAGGAGATTTATGCCCTTATAGATTCGATTCCGGATATTGCGCCGTGTGAATGCGGAGACAGAAACGAAAACAAGCTTATTTTCAGCTCTGTTCTGAAAAGCGACGACTGCGAAAAAATCATTTCTCTTATAAAATCACTGTATCTGAAACGGGAGGACAGACTGAGCAGGGGAGGTCATCTTACAGCCGCGGAGGAAAACGCTATGAAAGCCGCCGAGCACACGGTTTATCAGGAATTTGCGGCAGTGCTTGATATAGCTCCCGAAAGCGTAAAGGATTTTATAGCCGAGAGAATAGAAGGCAGACGGAAATAATTAAAGAAGGCTTCCGCAGTTTATGCATTGCGGAAGCCTTTTATTAAAGTAATTGTTATTTGTCAAAGCCGCCCTTGTTAAAGAAAAGCTCTCTTATAGCCAACGCGCAGCCGGCAAGGAAACGGTGCTTGTCCTCGATGATCGAAGGCTCTATCTTGCTGGATACGACGGTTCCTCCTATCGAGGCGACATACTCTTTCAGCTTGGCGAAAAAGTCAGCTTCGCTGGGGCCGAATTTGAAGTGGTGCAGCACCAGCTTCTGAGGATTTGTCGAAAAATACAGGTTGTTCAGCAGAACAGCCGTAAGCTTCAAAGAATTGTCGATAATCTCCACGACCGGCTTTTCGCCCTTCTCATAAGCCGCGTAAACCATATCCGCGGTTATTGCCTGCGGGTTTCCTTTTGCCGCCTGATAAAGGAAGGGAGTGTTTTCGCTGGAAAAGATAAGATTCAGCTTACGGAGATTTGCCTTTGGAGTCAGTTCGTTTTCAGCGCATCCTCGTCTGCCGCAGCTGCATTTTTCCGCGGAAGTCGGATTTATTATCATCTTATCGACAAAATTTGTACGGTTGTCGTAGGAAATTATGGGATCGTTCAGGTTTGTAACTACAAAGTTCATATTGTTTCCGTACTGGAGGAAGGCTATATTCTGGCGGTTAGGGTCTTTGGTTTTCTGAAAATCTATATTAGCCATAGCGGTTCCCTTAACGGAATTGTCAAACACCAGAGGAAGCTCGGTATAGGACGATACCAGCGCTCTTACTTTGGAATAATCAGGAACGCCGTCCTTGACGTCGATGTCCAGACGCGTGAACATGGTCGGGTAAATTCCGAAGCCTATTCCGAGGATCGAGTTTTTGTCAAGACAGTTATCCCCCAGCACCTCTCTTATCGAGCGTTCGATATAATCGTAAATGGTCTGGCGCTCTGTCAAGGGGTTTATAGTCATATTGCGCTTGTCAAGCACCGCACCTGCCAGAGTGGAAAGTCCGACGCTTACGATATCCTCTTCAACGGTTACTCCGAGAGCGAATTTATAGTGATGATTGATATCAATAAGTATTTTTTTTCTTCCCCTCGGAGCCTTTTCCGTAATGTGCTTATATTCGCCGATCTCCTGTATAATTCCCTGCTCGATCATTTCGTTTGTAATGATCGTAACCGCGGCTCTGGTAAGCTCCAAGGTTCCTGCAATGTCGATCCTTGAAGTAGGACCTCTCTGCTTGAGGATTTTCAGAACCTGCATTCGGTTTCTTCTTTTTAAATCCAGCTTGCTTATTCCGTGCTGCTCCATTAGGTGATACTCCTCCGTTTATATGGATTTGAGAAACGTCGATCTCACAATATTATTCTTGTAAATTATAACAGACTATATTGAACGAAGTATTAACATTCAATTATCAATTAACATTTTAAAGAATCTTTACAAACGGTTAATATAACCTAGCGCCAATGTCCTCCGCCTTCTTTAGAATGCGTTCGCCTCTTTTAGGCGGCGGGTTCCGTTCAGGGTTTCAGCAGGGAAATTAATCCCCTGCTGAAAGACTGAGGAGCCAGAAGCTCTTCGCTGTCAAAAGACGGCGTTTGGTGCGGTTGCTTCGTCGCAGCCGATGAAAAGCCAAGCTTACAGCGGGCTTTACTCCGAATTAAAGAATAAATCGGCGCTATTCAGAGGATATCGTCCTCGTTTATATCGTCCTCTATCTCCTCGCCGTTAAGGATAGCTTTCAGAGTAGCTATGTCCTCCTCGGTAAGCGTGATACCCTTTCCCATTCTTGTGTGGTCGGGGCTCCATTCCCTGAGGTCGTATTTCGGCTCTCTGTCGTTCCAGCTGACCATATTGAACTCCTTGGTCCAGCCCCTTGCGTTTTCGGAAAGTATTCCCAGATGTTTTGTGATTTCAAATTTCAGTTCTGCCATTTTTATTTCCTCCGTATAGTTTTTGATGGCGCGCAGTCCCTTGCTTAAAATTCGGCAGGGACTTTATACCGCATTTATATCAACAGCATGGCTGTTTGACGCGTTAGGCGTTATTTAAACATTATTTTTTCCAGCGCGTGATAAAGCTGTTTTCTGAAAATAACGATTGCCGCGAGAAGCTCTATCATAAGACAGAAAACGGCAAGATAGATTCCTCCGATTATAAACAGAAGAATATCTGCGGCAGCGGTGCAGACGATAAGCTCGGTATTTCTGCGGTATATTACAAGCGGAACAAGCAGGCACAGCGAAGCGGCCGCTACTGCCGTTTCAATGCCGAAGATTCCCCAGCTTGTCAGAAATACAAGCGATATTCCCGCGTAAACCGCTGATTTTCTGTTTATCAGCAGCCCGGCGATTACCGCGGCGGCGGCAATAGGATATAAGATAATGCCGTTTGTCAGATATACAATCGCTGCGAAAACGCATAAAGCAATACATAAGACGGTTATACGCTTCGCGCCGAGGCGATGGAGCTTTTTCGCTATTCCTGCCGGCAGCAGTCTTTCGGCGGCTTTCCATAAGGTTCGGAAGTTAAGGAGAAAAACGATCAGGAAAAGGATCGGAAGCGCTATCAGCGAAAGGGTCTTGTAGCCGTAAATAAACTGGAACACGTTGATCAGAACCATTGCTATCAGCAGAATATTATTAACAATGATCTTTCCGATGTGAAGATCAAACGGCACAAGCTTTCTGGAATCGTATGCTCTTATAATAAAAACTGTAACGTAGCTGGCGACGGTTGAGATAGCCGGTCCGTAAAGGCCTATTCTCGGGATAAGCACAATATTCAGGGCGACGTTTATTATTCCGGAAAAAAGGCTTGTAACAAGCGAACGCTTAGTTTGCTTTGAAGCCAGATAAATAGACCCCATAAAGGTGGTAAAGCATGAAAATACCGAGGAATAAATAAGTATCGGAGAATATTTCACCGAATCCTGAAACGCGTCGCCTAGCCATATGCCGGTAAGCGGCTGAACTATAAGCAGACAGCCTGCCGCCATTATATAGAGCAGGCACTGGTTGAGCTTAAACACATTGTCGTAAAATTCGTTGCGGTCGTCGGAGTCGTTTTCCATGATGGCGGACATATTCCACGCTTGTCCGAACATCAGGTAAACCGTAGCTACAAGATTGGGTATTTTGTAGGAAGCGGAAAGTATGCCGTTTGCCTCGGAGCCGAGATAATGCGTGGTCATAAACGAATCGGAGCTGTTGGTTATAAGCCAAAGCAGCTGGGCGGGAATGAGCGGGACGGAATATCTCAGCATGGTATGAAGAAGCTCGCGGTCCGGCTTTTTAAAGTCAATATAACGCCAGAGCTTCGCCGCAAAGGTCAGAAAAATAATAGATATAAAGTCGGATACTATAATGGACAGCAGATAACCCGTATTACCCATTTTAAATCCGCATATAAAGAGAATCGTGCCGAAAAGAGTAAAGAGGGTCGTCAGTATTCCGTTGACGGCAAAAAGCTTGACCTTTTCAATTGAACGGACAAAGGTGGAGTAGACAAGCTTCAGGCTGGACATGAATATGTAGACGTAGAGCAGAAAGGAATATCCGCTGAGGTATTTGTCGGCTATTCCGGAAACGGTTACTATCGGAAGAATAACCGCCAGAACAGCCAGACCGAAGAGGCAGACGATATTTCCCAGCGTAAAGACCTTTTTCTTATCATAGGCTTTATCAAGCCCGAAGCGTATTACCGCTTCGCTTATAGTCATTGTTACGATAGGCTGAAGCCAGTTCGCTATCTGGGTGATAACGTCGTTGACGCCCATTTCCTGCGGAGACAGGTAGGTGGTATAGACCTTTACCAGCAGAAGCACCAGTATCTTGGAACTGAAAGAGCCTATCGCGAATATAATAGTATTTGAAAAGAGCTTTTTATAGCTGCTCTGTTTTGGTGTGGCTTCGGACATAGCAATATTACCTCATAATATGTAAATGTTTGCGGATACCTAAAAGCAAACGCAAAGCGATCCGTTTTAACGACATGAAGATATAAGTAAAAATTTCTGGTCGGAAATTATTATAGCATACATTTCTTATTTTTGCAAATCAAAATTTTTGAAACAGCCTTCAGCTTTTTTGGACGTATGTCAAAAAATTTTCTTAACTACTTGAATTTACTGATAAAATGATGTATACTATATATAAAGCGCCGCACAGGTTTTGGGCGGTATTAGCTTTAAGCAAACGATCAGCCGGAGGTTATTATATGAGCAAGGGTGTTAAATTTTTTATCGCCGCCATTTCAGTTATAGGAGCAGCCGCGGCCGCAAAACTGCTGTATGAGATTTTTTCAACGCGTATACGCAAGTATTATCTTGTGGACAGCGAATGAACATAAACGCGGTTATTATGTATGCGGCAGGGCTTTGGCTCTGCCGGTTTTTGTTAATTGCAGAAGCGGTGACTTCCGATGACCGTTACGGTAGGTCTTGAATGCATGAACGCGTTGGAGGTTTTGGCCGGGTTATAATAGTAGATACAGCCGCCGGTCGGATCCCATCCGTTGAGGGCGTCTCTTGCCGCTTTATACGCCGAATCCGCAACAGGCTCGTTGAACTGTCCGTCTACTATAGCGGTGAAGGCGCCGTTCTGGTAAATGACTCCGGCAAGGGTGTCGGGAAAAGAGGGGTGTTCGATCCTGTTGAGGATAACCGCTCCTACGGCTACCTGTCCGGTATAAGGCTCGCCTCTGGCTTCGGCGGAGATGATTCTTGCGAGAAGATTGATATTTGCCTCGGTTGCGCTGGGAATGGAGCCGATAGAGATACCTAGCGCCTTGAGAGTTGCCGGTCCGGCTACTCCGGTTTGCTTAATGCCCTGCTGCTTCTGGAATCTGAGTACGGCTTTCCGAGTTTCTTCTCCGTAATAGCCGGTCACTCCCACGTTGAACAGTCCGCGTTCCTTCAGCTTTTCCTGAATAGCGGTAACTTCCTTTCCGCTGGAGCCTACCTGTGACAGCGCCGGCTGCTCATTATTAATAAAAACAAGTCCGCAGACTGCAAGCAAGGTCAAAACGGTTAAGCTTATAACGGCAGTCCTGAGAAAATTATAAATTCCTGTTGTTTTGTTCAATTTGAAGCCTCCTTGTTTATAGATAGTAGTATTTTGCGCTGCATAGTCAGTTTTATACATACTTTTGCTTGTAAAACGTAAAAATACAGAAAGTATTTGTATCGTTATGTACAAATTCAATAGTATAAGACGTATGTTTTGGCTTTTTGTTGAGCAAGAGTGACAAACCTGAAAAAATCGCAAAAAAGGTGTTGACAATAATGCCGGGTTGTGATAAAATGAATAAGTCGCCGAAAGCGGCAGGAAGCAAACGGAGCGATGAATTAATATAAAGTTCACAGTTTTTCGCTTGACAACCTGCGCCGGAAGTGATATAATAAACGAGCTGTCCCGAAAGCGAGAGCTAAGGGGGGATAGCGGTAAGGCATCTTGAAAATTGAATAACAACGAAGACGAAGAAGAAACCCTTGGAGATTCCAGAAGAGAGAGAAAGTACTTGGAAGGAATTAAGAAGTCAAGTAGAAGACGAAAAAAACTACGACAGTCAGTGAGGAACTGAAACAGGAAGAGATATTAGATACAGGGATGTATATAATATACAACTTAAATTAAGAGTTTGATCCTGGCTCAGGACGAACGCTGGCGGCACGCTTAACACATGCAAGTCGAACGGGCGGAGGAAGAGCTTGCTTTTCCGAAGCTAGTGGCGGACGGGTGAGTAACACGTGAGCAATCTGCCTTTCAGAGGGGGATACCTGTTGGAAACGACAGTTAATACCGCATAACATAGTCATACCGCATGGTAAGGCTATCAAAGATTTATCGCTGAAAGATGAGCTCGCGTCTGATTAGCTAGTTGGTGAGGTAAGGGCTCACCAAGGCGACGATCAGTAGCCGGACTGAGAGGTTGGACGGCCACATTGGGACTGAGACACGGCCCAGACTCCTACGGGAGGCAGCAGTGGGGAATATTGCACAATGGGCGAAAGCCTGATGCAGCGATGCCGCGTGAGGGAAGAAGGTTTTAGGATTGTAAACCTCTGTCTTAGGGGACGATAATGACGGTACCCTAGGAGGAAGCTCCGGCTAACTACGTGCCAGCAGCCGCGGTAATACGTAGGGAGCGAGCGTTGTCCGGAATTACTGGGTGTAAAGGGAGTGTAGGCGGGACTGCAAGTCAGATGTGAAAACTATGGGATTAACCCATAGACTGCACTTGAAACTGCGGTTCTTGAGTGAAGTAGAGGTAAGCGGAATTCCTAGTGTAGCGGTGAAATGCGTAGATATTAGGAGGAACATCAGTGGCGAAGGCGGCTTACTGGGCTTTAACTGACGCTGAGGCTCGAAAGCGTGGGGAGCAAACAGGATTAGATACCCTGGTAGTCCACGCCGTAAACGATGATTACTAGGTGTGGGGGGACTGACCCCTTCCGTGCCGCAGTTAACACAATAAGTAATCCACCTGGGGAGTACGGCCGCAAGGCTGAAACTCAAAGGAATTGACGGGGGCCCGCACAAGCAGTGGAGTATGTGGATTAATTCGACGCAACGCGAAGAACCTTACCAGGTCTTGACATCGTACGCATAGCTCAGAGATGAGTGAAATCCCTTCGGGGACGTACAGACAGGTGGTGCATGGTTGTCGTCAGCTCGTGTCGTGAGATGTTGGGTTAAGTCCCGCAACGAGCGCAACCCTTACTGTTAGTTGCTACGCAAGAGCACTCTAGCAGGACTGCCGTTGACAAAACGGAGGAAGGTGGGGATGACGTCAAATCATCATGCCCCTTATGACCTGGGCCTCACACGTACTACAATGGCTATGAACAAAGTGAAGCAAAGCCGCGAGGCGGAGCAAAACACAAAAAATAGTCTTAGTTCGGATTGCAGGCTGCAACCCGCCTGCATGAAGTCGGAATTGCTAGTAATCGCGGATCAGCATGCCGCGGTGAATACGTTCCCGGGCCTTGTACACACCGCCCGTCAAACCATGGGAGTCGGTAACACCCGAAGCCAGTAGTCTAACCGCAAGGGGGACGCTGTCGAAGGTGGGATTGATGACTGGGGTTAAGTCGTAACAAGGTAGCCGTATCGGAAGGTGCGGCTGGATCACCTCCTTTCTAAGGAGTAAGGCTGAATAAAAAGCAGCAGACTCCGGTCAGACAAGGGAAGAAACAGAAGCAGAGTTGTTATTCAATTTTGAAGATGTCTGAAAAGGCATCTTAAAAAAGGAATAGAGCATAAGAACGGAACCTAAGCCCTTGGATCTGGGGGTGTAGCTCAGCTGGGAGAGCACCTGCCTTGCACGCAGGGGGTCAGGAGTTCGATCCTCCTCATCTCCACCAACAAGAGTTTAGGAGGAAGAACAACCGTAGCACACATGATGAAGCGTAGTCTTCACCGGAACTGAAAGGAAGTTTCGGGCGCATAGCTCAGGTGGTTAGAGCGCACGCCTGATAAGCGTGAGGTCGGTGGTTCGAGTCCACTTGTGCCCACCAGTTAATTGGAGAACAATTAACGAACAAAGAAAAATACCGGTTTCGCGAAAGCGAAATTGATGAAATAATTCATCAAAGGGATTTTTCAAGCTCTTGCTGCGCAAGAGCTTTGGCAGCTTGAAAATTGAATAATGAAGAAAAGTAATGCAAATGAGGAAAAACGACAAATTAATCGAAAGAGATTAAGAGTCGGGTAAATCAAGAGAGATCTTGAGAAACCTACAATTAGCGAAAAGCAAGAAGAGGAAAAGACATAATTCAAATGGTTAAGCTAATAAGAGCGTAGGGAGAATGCCTTGGCATCAGGAGCCGACGAAGGACGCGGTAAGCTGCGATAAGCTGCGGGGAATAGCAAGCATATAACGATCCGCAGATTTCCGAATGGAGCAATCCGTATGAGAGAAGCTCATACATCATATACTGAATAAAATAGGTATATGAGGGGAACCGCCCGAACTGAAACATCTAAGTAGGGCGAGGAAGAGAAATCAACCGAGATTCTGTGAGTAGTGGCGAGCGAAAGCGGAAGAGGCCAAACCGTGTGTAGCAATACATACGGGGTTTAGGACAGCGTTTAGCATTGATGAGTTTTAGCTGAAATGTATGGGAAGACATACCGAAGAATGTGAGAGTCATGTAAGCGAAAAGACGAGTCAGCGAGCTGGATCCAGAGTACCGCGGGACACGAGGAATCCCGTGGGAAGACGGGGGGACCACCCTCCAAGCCTAAATACTACCTGATGACCGATAGCGAAAAGTACTGTGAAGGAACGGTGAAAAGAACCCCGGGAGGGGAGTGAAAGAGAACCTGAAACCCTATGCTTACAAGCACCGAGAGCACGTCAAGGTGTGATCGGGTACCTTTTGTAGAATGGTCCGGCGAGTTATTGTATGCGGCAAGGTTAAGCGCTTAAGGCGCGGAGCCGAAGCGAGAGCGAGTCTTAACAGGGCGAAAAAGTCGTATGCAATAGACCCGAAACCGAGTGACCTATCCATGTCCAGGTTGAAGTGGAGGTAAAACTCCATGGAGGACCGAACCCACGTCCGTTGAAAAGGCCGGGGATGAGGTGTGGATAGCGGAGAAATTCCAATCGAACTCGGATATAGCTGGTTCTCTCCGAAATAGCTTTAGGGCTAGCCTCGTGACAGATTACCGGAGGTAAAGCACTGAATGGGCTAGGGGTCGAAAGATTACCGAACCCTATCAAACTAAGAATGCCGGATAATCGGTTCACGGGAGTCAGACAGCGTGAGATAAGTTTCGTTGTCGAAAGGGAAACAGCCCAGACCCACAGCTAAGGTCCCCAAATACGTTTAAGTGGAAAAGGATGTGGAGTTGCATAAACAACCAGGATGTTGGCTTAGAAGCAGCCATACATTAAAAGAGTGCGTAATAGCTCACTGGTCGAGTGACTCTGCGCCGAAAATTCAACGGGGCTAAAACGTATACCGAAGCTTGGGATGATAACTAAGGTTATCGTGGTAGGAGAGCGTCGAATAAGGGGCGAAGTCAGAGCGGAAGCGCTGGTGGACTTTATTCGAGTGAGAATGCCGGAATGAGTAGCGAGAATTATGTGAGAATCATAATGGCCGAAAATCTAAGGATTCCTGAGGAAGGTTCGTCCGCTCAGGGTAAGCCGGGAGCTAAGGTGAGGCGGAAACGCGTAGCCGATGCACATACGGTTGAGATTCCGTAGCCGCAGAAATACTTAAATGCAGGGACGCTTTGAAAGTTGTGAAGCCGGGCGATGGTTGACCCGGTCGAAAGGGACCGAAAAATAGTAGGGAAGTCACAATGGACGGAGACAAGAAAAGCTGCATGAATGTATAATGCGCCCGTACCGCAAACCGACACAGGTAGATAGGAAGAGGATTCTAAGGCCAACGGGAGAAGGGTTGTTAAGGAACTCGGCAAGTTGACCCCGTAACTTAGGGAAAAGGGGTGCTTGAGCAATCAAGCCGCAGAGAATAGGCCCAGGCGACTGTTTATCAAAAACACAGGTCTCTGCTAAATCGAAAGATGACGTATAGGGGCTGACACCTGCCCGGTGCCGGAAGGTTAAGAGGAGATGTGAGAGCATTGAATTGAAGCCCCGGTAAACGGCGGCCGTAACTATAACGGTCCTAAGGTAGCGAAATTCCTTGTCAGGTAAGTTCTGACCCGCACGAATGGTGTAACGATCTGGGCACTGTCTCAACAACCCGCCCGGCGAAATTGTAGTACCGGTGAAGATGCCGGTTACCCGCGACTAGACGGAAAGACCCCATGGAGCTTTACTGTAGCCTAATATTGGATTTCGGTATTTCATGTACAGGATAGGTGGGAGACTAGGAAGCATCGGCGTCAGCTGATGTGGAGTCAGCCTTGGGATACCACTCTTGGAGTGCTGGAGTTCTAACCTGCGGCTTTGAAACAAGTCGGGGGACATTGTTAGGTGGGCAGTTTGACTGGGGCGGTCGCCTCCTAAAGAGTAACGGAGGCGCTCAAAGGTTCGCTCAGCATGGATGGAAACCATGCAGAAGAGTGTAAACGCAGAAGCGAGCCTAACTGCGAGAATGACGGTTCGAGCAGTAACGAAAGTTGGAGTTAGTGATCCGGCGGTATGTGAGTGGAAATGCCGTCGCTCAACGGATAAAAGCTACCCTGGGGATAACAGGCTGATCTCCCCCAAGAGTCCACATCGACGGGGAGGTTTGGCACCTCGATGTCGGCTCATCGCATCCTGGGGCTGTATTCGGTCCCAAGGGTTTGGCTGTTCGCCAATTAAAGCGGTACGCGAGCTGGGTTCAGAACGTCGTGAGACAGTTCGGTCCCTATCTGTCGTGGGCGCAGGATATTTGCAAGGAGCTGTCCCTAGTACGAGAGGACCGGGATGGACGCACCTCTGGTGCACCAGTTGTCACGCCAGTGGCACGGCTGGGCAGCTATGTGCGGAACGGATAAACGCTGAAGGCATCTAAGCGTGAAGCCGCCCTTAAGATAAGATATCCCATCCGAAAGGAGTAAGACCCCTTGAAGACTACAAGGTTGATAGGCTCAAAGTGTAAGTGCGGTGACGTATTAAGCTAGCGAGTACTAATAGGTCGAGGGCTTAACCTTTATTATGTCAATCCCTCCCCTCTGACGCCTTACTTTATCCATTATTCAATTTTGAAGCTGTCATGCTTCACTATAGCCGGTGATGATTGAGATGAGGTCCCACCTGTTCCCTTGCCGAACACAGAAGTTAAGCTCATCTTCGCCAACGATACTTGGCTGGGTACGGCCCGGTAAAATAGGTCTCGCCGGCTTATATGCACCATTAGCTCAGATGGTAGAGCAACTGACTCTTAATCAGTGGGTCCTGGGTTCGAGTCCCCGATGGTGCACCATTTGGCCCGTTGGTCAAGCGGTTAAGACTCCGGCCTCTCACGCCGGCAACGGGAGTTCGATTCTCCCACGGGTCACCATTTGGCGCTTTTTGCCTTGACCTTTTGGGCATCAAGCTTAAAATTTAGGAGGTCAAGCAAATGCTCTTTGCTTGATTCTTTTTGTATTAGTGGGCCATTAGCTCAGTTGGTTAGAGCAACCGGCTCATAACCGGTCGGTCCTGGGTTCGAGTCCCCGATGGCCCACCACTAATTTATAGGGGTATAGCTCAGCTGGTAGAGCAGCGGTCTCCAAAACCGCGTGCCGAGGGTTCGATCCCTTCTGCCCCTGCCACAGTAAACGCCGTAGATACGTTGTCTGCGGCGTTTTTGTGATTTAGGAGAAAAGCGGTAATTTTCATGCTTGTGCACCTTTTGCGAGCTATAAAAAGAGTATTGGATTTTATGCTGCCAGAAGGCTTCGGGCTGTAAACAACTTGAAAATGCTGATTTGCGGAGGAAAAAGAAATGAACTGCCGGACAAATATTGTTATAGACGGAGAAAATATGAATACTTCTGAAACCATGCGTTTTCGGGGCGCAGGAATGGTTTCGGGAAACAATTCCTCAAGGCTGCTGCTTGATTATAAGGCGGAAAAGCCCGACGCGTATTGGGAGCTTTTAGAGTATATTTTCGGCGAAAAGGGAGTCGGAATCACGCATCTTAAGCTTGAAATGGGTTCCGATATCAACTCCTCATCGGGAACCGAGCCTGCCGTAAAAAGAACTGAGGACGAGCCTGCGGACGTTACAAGAGGAGCAGGTTATCAGCTTGCGGCAGACGCAAAAAAAATAAATCCGGATCTAACTCTCGATATGCTTTGGTGGAGCGAGCCGTTGTGGGTTTCACAATCCGAGGACGTTTATGCCACACGGTATAAATGGTATAAGGAGACCCTTGATACCGCGTATAAAGTCTACGGAATCAAATTTGATTATGTAAGCACGACCCAGAACGAACGGGACGCCGATCTTGAATGGATAAAATATCTTTCAAGGACGCTGAAAGCCGAAAAGAACTCAGCCTATGATTTTTCGCAGATCAAGATCGTCGCTGGCGACGAGGTATGCACATGGGGAATCGCCGACCGTATGCTTGAGGACGAGGAGCTTTTAAACGCAATTGACGTTGTCGGAAGCCATTACACAAGCCGGTCCACCGCAAACGCGCAGAAGCTTGCTTACGAATACGGAAAGGAGCTTTGGTTTTCGGAGGGCAGCACGTCAATGGGCTATTCTCAGGGTACATACCGTTTCGACGTGGACGGCTCGGGACTTTCAGGCGTAAACGGAGCGCTTGATATTGCCAACAGGATTATTATGATGTACCCAAACGGCAGAATGACAATGTGCCAGTATCAGCCTGTAATCGCCGCTTATTATGACGGCGTAACCTACTGCCAGAAGCAGTTTATCCTTGCAAGCGACCCATGGAGCGGCTATTATATGCTGGACAGCGGATTTTTCATGTCGCTGCATTTTTCACAGTTTATGAAAAAGGGCTGGGCGTTTGTCGACGGCGCCTGCTATGCGGACGGAAAAGACGGCGGCGACGGTCACGCTATTGTCGATTCCGTTTACAGCTACGTTACTGCGGCGGATACCGAAACAGGCGACTACAGTACGGTTATTGCAAACACAACCTCGCAGCCTGTTACCTATAATTTTACCGTATCAAATCTTGCCAAGGCCTCACAGACGGCGGAAGTATGGGAAACGAGAGGCCCGGACGGCGGCAGCTATGATGAAAATTACTTCAGGAAGATCAGTCAAATCACTCCGGAAGCGAAAGGCGGAGTCTGGGTTTACAGCGTTACCGTAAGGCCGAGCTCAATCGTTACTGTTTCCACATTAAGGCTTGAGGAAGCAGACTACCCATGTCCCGATGACAGCAGACGGACGATTCTCCCGCTACCCTATACCGACGATTTTGAATATGCGGATTATGATGAAAATTATCTTTCTTCAAGAGGATACGCGCCCCGGTATACGACCGATCAGGGCGGTGCGTTTGAAGTGCGGAATATAGACGGAAACAATGTTTTAATGCAGATGATCACTCCCGAAACCAAAGCAAAGGAATGGGGCTGGACTCCAGATCCCACAACTAATTTCGGCGACGACCGCTGGTTTGATTACAGCGTGTCCGCCGACGTAGTCTTTGCCCAAAGCGACAGACCCGATGAAAATTACACAGGCGTAGGAGTACGCTATAATTCAGGCTGCGCGGGACTGAGCGGATATTGGCTTCAGCTTTTTCAGAACGGCAAGTATCAGCTTTGGAAGAATAACTCCGTTCTTGAAAGCGGAGCGCTTGACAGCTTTGACCCGTCTGTATGGACCAGGATTAAAGTTGAAGCGGTTTGCAATACCGTTAAGTGCTATATAAACGGGGAAAGGGTTATAGACTATGCCGCCGAAAACGAGTCTGTTCAGAGCGCGGGACGCGCGGCGCTTTTCAGCTCGCTTAACAACAACTGTTTTGACAATATTTCCGTTGAGGAGGCAGACGGCGTGCAGGCTTACATCACACGCTACGATAATACAGACTCCTGCGTTAGCTACAGCGGCGAATGGAATCACACCACGGTAGGCAGCTTCAGAAGCTACAAAAGAACCTCCTCCGCGGGAAAAGAGGGCTGCTCCTTTACTGTTGATTTTGAGGGCGGCGGCTTTGCGGTAACAGGAGATGTAAAGTCGGGTACGGTTATTTCTGTTGCCGTTGACGGCGAGGTTATCGAGTATAGTTACGCTGTTCCGCAAACGGAGTACAGGGAAATATCATATATGCTCAGAGGACTGGAAACGGGTGCGCATAAGGCTGAAATTACCGTAAAAGCCGGCGTCTTTAATCTTGACAGCGTTGAGATCTCAGGCGGCAGTAAAAAATAAGCCGGTAATTGCTGCTGCGTCTTTTTATTCAACGGCTATTGACTTTGCGGTATAGTATGATGTATAATTAAATAAGCATAAAATTTTGGCGAAAGAGGGTGAAGTTCATCTCCTGCGGGTCCGCCGCCGGTTTTGAACGCTGCAATGAAAAAATCGGTTACGCTTATAGATATAGCTAAGGCGTGCAATACCAGCAACGTTACGGTTTCAAAAGCCTTGGCAGGAAAAAGCGGCGTAAGCAGGGAGCTTCGCGATAAGATAAAGAGAACCGCGGAGGAAATGGGCTATGTTCCGGCAAAGAGCAGCCTTGAAAGAAAAAAGGGAAATATCGGAGTTCTTATACCGGAAAAATTCATAAATCCCAACGGTTCGTTTTACTGGGCGCTTTATAATTCTCTTGTTCAATGCCTGAAAAAAGAAAATCTTTACTGTATTCTTGAAAATCTTACTCAGTCTGACGAGGATAACCTGGTAATGCCGAATCTGGTCAAGGACCGAAAGATATCCGGTCTGATCTCACTCGGACAGCTCAGCGGAGAATATGTTCGCAAGCTTTATGAAAGTATGCCGTCAATGATGCTGCTTGATTATTATGTTCCTGAAATGAATATCGACGCCGTTATCACAAACGGATATAACGGAGGCTATAAGCTCGCCAGCTATCTTATAAAAATGGGTCACACCAAGATCGGATACATAGGAAGGCTGTTTGCAACCACCAGTATTACCGACCGTTATATGGGTTATCTTAAAGCCATGATTGAAAATGGCCTTTCTGTTAATGACAGCTGGATCGTTGACGACCGCGACAGACGCGATTTTATTGAAATGGATTTTCCCGAGGATATGCCGACTGCTTTCGTCTGCAACTGCGACGAGGCGGCTTTTAACGCTATTAAGCAGCTTAAAGCGATAGGCTATTCGGTGCCGGACGATATTTCCGTCGTAGGCTATGATAACTATCTTATTTCGGAGGTTTCAGATCCTACAATCACTACCGTGGACGTTGACGCCGAATATATGGCTCAGCTTGCCGTTCAGACTATGATAATCAGAATAGAGCAGCCGGATATACAGCCGAGGATCAGAAATATAGACGGCGAGCTTGTTATCAAGGATTCTGTCCGCAGGTTAAACAAAGACTGATTTTTTAGTTAATATTAAATAATCAATAAATTTATCCGCTTTCGGTAAAATATCGGAAGCGGATATTTATTTTGCAGTTTTTATTATGACAAGATGTAAACGTTGCCGTTTTTTGTGCATTGTACACAAAAAAATTGTCTGTTAACTATATTTGTTTACAAAAATTCTGATTAATATCGAATAATTTCACTAAAACCATTGACTTAAATTATCTTAAATGATATACTTAACATTAAGCTTAAACTACAATTAATATTAAGCCGAAAATTAAGTGATAATATTATGGAGGTAAGTTTATGAAAACAAAGAGAATTGCCGCTGCCGCTCTTGCGATGTCAATGGGAATTACAGCGATGCTTTCGGGCTGCGGCTCGGATGACGGCAGCAAAAAGGAGAACGGCGACGGAAAGGTCACTCTTGAGGTTCTTACCAACCGAACCGACAGGGTTGACGACGGAACTCTTGACAAGCTGACTGATGAGTTTGAGGAGGCAAATAACTGCGTTGTAGAATATGTAGGCTATACCGATTATTCCGGAGACGTAGCGACAAGAATGGGAACTGAAGATTACGGCGACGTTCTGATGATCCCTGACGAGGTAGAGATCAAGGACCTTTCAAACTTCTTCGAGCCGCTCGGTACATATGACGAGTTTAAGGATTCCTACCGCTGGGTAAATAAGAAAATGGATACCGACAAGAATGTTTACGGTCTTGCGTACGGCGGAACGGCGACAGGCGTGCTTTACAACAAGGCGGTATGGAACGCCGCGGGAATTACCGAAACGCCCAAGACTCCTGAGGAGTTCATCAGCGATCTGAAGCTCATTGCGGAAAATACCGAGGCAATTCCTTATTATACAAACTACAAGGACGCAAGCTGGACGATAACCCAGTGGCAGAACCTTGTAATTTCAGCTTCCGGAAACCCGGGCTATGAAAACGACCTGCTTACCCAAAAGCTGGATCTGTTTGCCGAGGACGGCGGCTATTATCCTGTATATAAGCTTATGTACGATATATTCTCCGATCCCGAGCTGATCGAGGAGGATCACATGACTACAGAATGGGAATCCTCCAAGGTATGGTTCGGCGAAGGAAAGATAGCCTCAATGGTAATGGGCTCATGGGCTATCAGTCAGTTCCAGGAGAAGGCTGAAAACAAGGACGATATAGGCTATATGCCTGTTCCGGTGACAGCCGCTGACGGAAAACAGTATGCTGAGACCGCCGCCGATTACTGTCTTGGCGTAAACAAGAATTCAGACAACAAGGAGCTTGCAAAGAAATATGTAGAATGGTTCGTAAAGGATTCAGGCTTTGCCGCCGCGGAGGGAATGATTCCTACTCCTGCAAATTCCGAGCTTCCCGACAACCTTTCTGAATTCAAGGATTGCGTGCTGTTTGAAAAGGACGCTTCGCCTGACGAGCTGCTTGGAAAATTCAACGAAATTGATACCGAGTCCGGCGTAGGCGTATGGCTGGGAGATACGGACAACTTTAAGATTAAGCTTGCCGAAGCGGCATTCGCAGGCAAGGGCGAGGACGAGTTCAAGGCAATCATTGAGGACGCCGACAAGAAGTGGGCGGAAGCCAGGGACAGCATTCTCGGATAATAACGCTTTATTTCAGGTGCAGGGGCGGAATGGTCCGCCGCTGCATTTTGAATGAAGGGCGAAAATTACAGCTTGCCGTAAATCGGCAAAAGGAGGCTCTGCGGTGACGAAAAAGAATAAAAGGTCAGGATTTATTAACTGGAGCAAATCTTATTCGGGACAGAAATTCTATACCTCGATACTGTTTCTTATAATTCCGGTAGGACTGCTGGTACTGTTTACGTTTATACCCGCCGCAAACATGATCGGATACAGCTTTCAGGAAAGAGATCAGTTCGGAGTCAATCCTGAATTTGTCGGTCTGAAAAACTATAAGACTATATTTACAAATCCTGATTATTTCATCACCTTTAAAAACAGTTTATACTATCTAGCGGGTTCTTTTATCCAGCAGGCGCTGGCTTTGCTGCTTGCTTCGATATTGTGTTCAAAAATCAGGGCGAAGGGCTTGTTCAAGGGAATTCTGTTTTTCCCTTATCTGATGAACGGAGTCGCGGTGTCGATCATATTCCAGCGGTTTTTCCTCAAAGGACAGAAGGGGCTGAGCCCGGAGGGCACTTTGAACAGCGTGCTGGGACTTTTCGGACTTGATCCAGTAATGTGGCTTGATCCGGCGCGTCCGTGGCTTGCCAACTGCTGTCTGGTTTTCGTTTCGGTATGGAGATACATAGGCTTCGATATTATAATGTATATCGGAGCCATCCAGTCGATAAACTCGGATCTGTATGAGGCTTCCGATCTTGACGGAGCAAATCCGTGGCAGAGATTCCGGTATATCGTTTTTCCGAGTATCAAGCCGATCATTTCGCTGCAGCTTATACTGGCGGTCAAGGGAGCGATCTCAGTATTTGAAATTCCGTATATCATAACCTCCGGAAATTACGGAACCTCGACCTTTGTAATAAAAACCATCGAAACAGCGTTCAAGAAAAAACAGGTAGGACTTGCTTCGGCAATGGCGGTAGTACTCCTTATTATAATTATAATCGTAACGCTGATCCAGAAATATTTCTTCCGTGAAAACGACGACCGTCCCGCGAAAGGAAAACAGCGTAAGGGGGCGAAGCGATAATGAAAAAAGCGAATGACAGACCCTTATATATAGGAAGTATGATACTTAGCGTTTTAAAATATGTTGTTCTTATCGTATGCTGTCTGGTAGTTCTGGTTCCGATAGCCGTAATACTGCTCGGTTCGTTTAAGGATTCCAAGGAGCTTGCCAATACCACGGTATTTACGCTCCCTGAAAGCTTCGGACTGGATAATTTCAGAACGGCGCTTTACACCAAGGATATTATAGGAAGTCTGAAAAATACGGCGCTGATTATAATCGTATCCTGCGTCGGCTCTATAATAACCGGAACCATGACGGCGTTTGCGGTTCAGAGATTCAGCTCCTATTTCACAAAATTCGTAAAGGGCGCGTTTCTTCTTGCTACGCTGCTTCCCAATATCTCAATGCAGGTCACAGTGTTTCAGATAGTTAATAAAATGGGGCTTTACAACACGATCTGGGCTCCGATAATTCTCTATGTGGGAACGGATATAGTATCCATATACATATTCATTCAGTTCCTCAGTCAGATATCCGTTTCACTTGACGAAAGCGCGATAATGGACGGAGCTTCTTATCCGAGAATATATTTCAGTATCATTCTGCCGAATCTGAAGCCTGCGATAGCTACAGTGCTTATAATAAAGTTCGTAAGCATATATAATGATTTCTACACTCCTCAGCTGTATATGCAGGATAAAGACCTTTCGGTCGTATCGACTGCTTTGTATCAGCTTATGAATGAAACGACCATTCAGTGGGAGGTAGTGTTTGCGGGAATTATAATTTGTATTATTCCTACGCTTGTGATATTTCTGTTTTTGCAGAAATATATTTACAGCGGCCTTGTTTCAGGCTCTGTAAAAGAATAAGCGGATATTACCAAAGGCCCGTTAGGGGGACGCCGGAGTAATAGTCAGGTTATTCCGTTTAACGTCCTCTATACGATATATGTACAGCAAGGTATTTCCTCTGTGCAAAAATTTCCTTTCCTAACTTTACAGCTGACTTCTGCCTGTACAAAACGTACAGGCAGAAGTTTTTGCTTTTAAAAAACGTGATAGATATGGGAACCCAGACTTGTCCTCCGGCGCTCTCGCGGTAAAGGGTAAGCTAGCTTCCTTTTGCGGTCTGACTAATAAATCCGCCAAAAAAAGCTTTGCGTTCACAAAAACTTTACATAAAATGGCGCATAAAAACTGGCAAAATCTTTATATAATCCTTGACATTATATTAATTTTAAAGTATACTTATTTATATAATTATTAAAAAATCTTATGAAAAATTCACAAATAGTTGTAAACGTATATGTTTATTGGTGTTTTTGAAAAGGATTTTTTGTAAAGGGGTAGTGACGTATGAAAATGAAAAAACGAATTTTAGGATTGCTGCTTACGTTCAGTCTGCTGCTCGGGCTTGTGCCTGCCGGAAGCGTGGCTTTAACAGCATGGGCGGAGGGCGAAGAACCGGAATTATCGTCTGACGGATATTATGAAATATATACCGCCGATCAGCTTTACTGGTTCGCCGAGCAGGTGAACGGCGGAAATGCAGGTATAAACGCCAGACTTATGGACAATATCGTTATCAACGAGAACGTTCTTACCGCGGACGGAGAGCTTAACGGCGACGGAAGCGGTTTCAGAGTCTGGACGCCGATAGGCAACGATGAGGACGATAAAATCTTCACCGGTACATTTGACGGCAACAATAAAACGATCAGTGGTATCTATCTCAACAATGATTATTCTAATGATCAGGGCTTGTTCGGGTACAATAATGGTACAATACAAAACGTCGGAGTTGTTGATTCATATGTAAAAGGATTTTTTGATGTCGGCGGCGTGTGCGGAAGTAATATGGAAGGAATCATCAGCAACTGCTATAACACAGGAACGGTCGGCGGATTTGCTTGGGTCGGCGGCGTGTGCGGAAGTAATGATTATGAATATGCAACTATAAGCAATTGCTATAACACAGGCGCAGTCAGCGGAGAAAGTAGGTATGTCGACGGCTTGATCTCAGATGTTGGTGATTATGTCGGCGGAGTTTGCGGAGGTAATGATGGAAGCATCATCAATTGCTATAATATTGCCACGGTCAGCGGAGGTAATAGAGTCGGCGGCGTGTCCGGAAATAATGACAGAAGCTATTCAATCATCAGCAACTGCTATAACACAGGCGCAGTCATTGCAAATGGTGAGTATGGCAATTATGTCGGCGGCGTGAGCGCAGGCAATTATGGAACTATCAGCAACTGCTATAACACAGGCGCAGTCAGCGGAAAGGGTAATTATGTTGGCGGCGTGAGCGGAGATAATGTTGAATACGGCGCTATCAGCAACTGCTACAACATAGGAACGATCAGCGGAAATAATTATGTCGGCGGAGTTTGCGGAAATAATGCTGTAACCATCAGCAACTGCTACTATCTTTATACAAGCTATTCTACAGGAATCGGAGAAGGCAGCGGAGAAGCTGTATCAAAAATCTCCGCTCAGTTTGCTTCCGGAGAGGTATGCTGGCTGCTGAATAATCAGGGCGAGAACGGTGAACAGCTTGAAGCGCCCGTATGGTATCAGAATATTGATATGGGCGACGCTGACGCTTTACCTCTTCTGAATAATGGGCATTACGCGGTGTATAAAACAGAGGAATGTACCTATGAATGTGAAGCTGTAAAGCCGTCGGGAGAATACACCAATATCGCAAGCGGCGAGCACAGCTATGAAGCCGGGTGGAAAAATGACGCGGAGAAGCACTGGCACGAGTGCGGCTCCTGCGGAGAGATATCAGAAGAAGCTCATACCTTTGAATGGATAACAGATAAGGAAGCGGAAGTCGGAGTTGCAGGTTCAAAGCATGAGGAATGCACGGTCTGCGGCTACGCTAAGGAAGCGGTTGAGATCCCGGCTCTGGAATTGCCGGATGATTCTTCCGCAACCGACAGCACGGACGACGAGAGCAGCACGGTTGATGACAGCAGCGCGGCTGATTCCGAAAGCTCGCAGTTGGACGACAGTGAAGAATCAACAGCGGCAAGCGACAGCAAAGCAGAGTCTGCAAATGACAGTTCCAGCTCAAATTCAAACTCCAGCTCCAGCACAAGCGGCGACAAATCTCCGAACACAGGAGATAACAGGTCTGTACTTCTGTTTGCGTTTGTACTTGTAGGCGGAACCGCTCTGGCGGGAATGACAGCTTACAGCAAAAAGAGAGGTAAGCAGGGTAGGTAAATAGATATATCTATATAAAGGAACACGGCAGGAACGTAAAAGTCCTGCCGTGTTTTTTAGAGGTTTATTTGTTTGCGCGGAGCGTGTATAAAAAGAAAAACCACGCATTCGCGTGGTTTTATGCGATATGGTTGCGGAGGCAGGATTTGAACCTACGACCTTCGGGTTATGAGCCCGACGAGCTACCGAACTGCTCCACTCCGCGATATAAACTATATCCCTTTTAGGTACTCATATATTATATCACTATTATTACCCGTTGTCAATACTTTTTTTCATTTTTTTCAGAAATTATTGTCCTGAAGCAAGAGAAAGCTGGTTTGACGTCCGAAATACAGCGATTTATAATGATTACGGCATAATTAAGAGGCCTTGAAATTTATCTGGGAATTTAAGCGCAAAATTCTTGCCGCCGCTTGTATGAAGTGAAAAAATATGATATAATACTTTTAATACTAATAAAAAATGAAACGAGGCAGAGGCTATGATAAGATTTAAAAACGGCAGAGTACTGGATATGAACGGGTCTGCTGAAGCAGAAGAAAAAGAGGTCTGGGTGCAGGACGGGAAAATAGCATTTGTTGGTCTGCCGTCTGACCAGATGATAAAAAGCGCCGTATTTGAAAGGGAGTATGACCTTGAAGGAAATCTGATCATGCCTTCTTTCAAAAACGCTCATACCCATTCTGCGATGACCTTTCTGCGCTCTTATGCGGACGATCTGCCTTTGCAGGACTGGCTTTTCAAGCAGGTGTTTCCTATGGAGGCCAAGCTTACCGGCGAGGATGTTTACTGGTTTTCAAAGCTTGCGGTTCTGGAATATCTTACCTCAGGAATAACCGCTTCATTCGATATGTATTTTGAGCTGGACGATTATTTCAGAGCCAATACCGAATGCGGCTTCAGAACGGTAATGTGCGGCGCGATAAGCGGCGACAGCTCGGCGGTAAAGCGCCTTGAGGAAAACTACCGACGCTTTAACGGAATCAGCCCTCTTGTAACCTATCGGCTTGGCTTTCACGCTGAATATACCGCTGATTACGAGCTGATGGAGGGCGTGGCGGAGCTTGCCGAAAAATACAAGGCTCCCGTGTCGGTCCATAATTCCGAAACCCAGAAGGAAGTAGCGGAGTGTATTCAGAAATACGGAAAAACCCCTGCCGAGCTGTTTGAGGCTCTGGGGATATACAACTACGGAGGAGCAGGCTTTCACTGCGTTCATTTCAGCGATAACGATATGGAAATATTCAAAAAGCGCGGCGTGTGGGCGGTAACCTGTCCGGGTTCAAATTCAAAGCTTGCCAGCGGAATAGCTCCGATATGCAGAATGAGGGAAAAGGGAGTTAATATCGCGGTCGGTACCGACGGACCTGCCAGCAATAACTGTCTTGATATGTTCAGGGAAATGTTCCTTATGACGGCGCTTCAGAAAATTGACAGAGCGGACGCCAGCGCCTGTCCGGCGGATTTTGTACTGAACGCGGCGGTGAAGGGCTCGGCGCTCGCTATGGGACTTGACGACTGTACTGAGCTTTCTGAGGGAAGTCAGGCGGATCTTATAGTGATAGACCTTTCGCAGCCCAATATGCAGCCTGAAAACAATATAGTGAAAAATCTGGTGTACAGCGGTTCAAAGCAGAATGTAAAGCTTACGATGTGCGCCGGAAAGGTTCTTTATGAAAACGGGAAATTTAATGTGGGTGAAGACCCGAAGCGCATATACGCGCGCTGCGGCGAACTACTGAGGGAGCTTAAATCCAGACCGTAGTTTAATTTTACGCTGAGTAAGGCAAAACCGCACAGGTCGTTCAGACATTGTGCGGTTTTTATATAATTATGCTTTACTGACAGATTTGCAGACTTTCCGCTCTGCAATGTCGTTTCAGGCTTTTGACTTATAATACAGCTTGCAGTGACAATATCCCTCGAAATCAGGATCGGCTATCTGCTCTCTGAATTCCTTGCATATACATTTTGTATCTTCGCTGCGCTGCAATCTGCACGGGCAGTAGCCGCCGGTATGCTTCAGTCCTTCGCGTATCCGCTTCACAACGTTCTCGTCCTTGTTCAGGCTTACGTTCTTATTCATATCTTCAATTCTCCTCAAGCATTGCTTTATATGCTGCAACAAATTGTTCAGCTACGATTTTTCCGCCCTCTCCGTTAGGATGTCCTCCGTAAAGCGCCGCGGACGGATCCTCCGGACTGCTCAGATAAGAAGCAAAGTCGAAATATTCCGCTCCGTATTCCTCAGCCGTCTTTCTGGCAAGCTCGTTATATTCGGTTCTTACCGTTTCAAGCTCCTCGCCGTAGTCCTCGGGAGGGGCGTTGAAAACTATGATTTGGCAGCCGGCGTCTTTCAGAACGTCAAGCACTACTCTCAGATAGGCGTCGATCTCTTTCGCGGTATTTCCTTCCTCCGCGCCATATTCTCCTGAAACGATGTCGTTTGTTCCGAAAGCTACGATAACGACGTCCGCGGTTTTCGTTCTGGCAAGCCAGTTTCCGCATTCGGCGGCGTCGCTTGTTCTTGCCCAGCCTAGTCCGCAGTTCCAGAAGCCGTAATCCTCTCCGAGCAGCTGTGAAATTCCCGCGGCCCAGAATTCATAAGCCATAAATTCCGTCTGACAGCCCTGCGTTATCGAATCGCCTATTGCCGCAATATTGCATTTAACCTCTCGCTCCGCGCCGATAAGCTGGGGAAGGGGGATCTGGTCGCAGTAAACAAATTCTCCCTCGCCGTCCTCGTCTGCTGTAGACGACGTAAGATTTGACATATAGGTACAGGGGATATTTTCACCCGTCAAAGTCCATTCCCAAACCAGATAATGTCCCTCAGGCAGATCGAATCCCACCGGATCGCTCCAGAACGCCTCGTCAGACTTGACCTCCCTTGATTCCTCGCCGCCGAAAAGAACCTGAGTTTTATTTGTGATTTCATCTTCGGTTCCGGTTCCTCCGTCGGCAATAAAGGCGCTTTCTATCGTGTACTCGCCTCCTGATTTTCCGACATAGGCGTCATTTCCTTTGCTGTAGGTTGAGTCTACGGTATTGGAGAAATAAAAGCAGTATTCAAGCTTGCCGTATTCCTCTGCCGGGAAATAGGCTCTGTAGGTTATTTTGTCCGCGCTTTTTACGACATAATTGTTGCCGGTAGCTACCGGAGTATTTGATATGTATTTGTCAAAGCCGGCGTCGTTAAGCTCGCAGGCGGCTTTCTTTTCAGCATACGGATCTGTTTCCTGCTGAACAGATGATCCTTGTTCTTTGGAAGAAGCTGAATCTCTTTTGGAATTATCAGCTCCCGATCCGCAGGACGCCGCCGTAATCGTTATCAATGCGCTTAGCAAAAATGCGCAGAATCTTTTCATAGAACGTTCCTCCGCTTCGTTGATTTTCTTTATTATAGCACAGCAGTTCTTTTTCGTCAATCCCGCGGTTTTATGAAGCAAGAGAGTCAATTTCAGTTTTAAAGACGTGTTCTTCCATGCTAAGAACAGTCCTTTGCCTGAATCCGATATATTTCATAGTCAGATTGCACATTCAAAAAGCGATTATTTTATGCACTTTTTTCTTAATTGCGTACAATATTTTTTGTTTACATAATGAATAATATGTGATATACTATAATTATATAATAAATATCCGGCTGGGAAACATATGTCTTGAACCGCTTCCGATTCGGCAAGAGCAGTTATCAGCCGCTTTAAAGACGCAGGAACGTCCTGATTCAAAAAAGGAAGTGTATCTATGAATTTTGTAAAAAAGCTCACTGCATTTATGCTTTCCGCCGCGGCCGCGGCTGCCGTTATGGGATATGCGCAAGGCGCGGACAGCGGCAGTAATATTTTTCAGCCTTCGTCTGTGATCTGTTCGGCGGCGGATTATACTCCGGCAAAGGTCACGGTCAAGGCTGATTATTCGTGTACTACAAACGCTGTTCGTATCAACTGGAACAAGGTAAGCGGGGCTTCCGGCTACAGAGTGTACCGTTATAACGGAAAAAACTGGGTCAAAATCGCGACGATCCACAGCGGAAGCACTACGACCTACCGCAATTCAGGACTAAGCTCCGGAACGCTTTATCAGTACAAGGTCAAGGCGTATAAAAAGGTAAACGGCACAAATTACTGGGGCGAGGCAAGCGAAGCCAAGTATACCTCTACAAAGTCAAAGGCGGTAACGATAACCTCCACCTCTCAGACGACGAGCGCGGTAAGGCTTAACTGGACAAAGCAGACCGGAAACGGGTATCAGGTTTTTCAGTATAAATCGGGAAGCTGGGTGAAGATAGCTACCGTCAGAGATGTAAATACCACTACCTACAGAGTAAGCGGTCTTTCAAACAATACCGAGTATCAGTTTAAGGTAAGAGCATACAGAACCGATACGAAAGGGAGGGTCAACGCCGGAACCTGCGGATATGTAAGGAGAATGTTAGGCTCGTCGCCGCTGGCAAAGAACGGTCCCCTTTCTGTAAGCGGAGCAAATATAGTCAATATGAAGGGGGCAAAGTTCCAGATAAGAGGAATGTCCACTCACGGGATAATGTGGGAAAATTTTTCCGACATACTTACCAAGGAAAGCTTGAAGGTGCTTCGTGACGATTGGGGCGTCAATACCATAAGGATGGCTATGTATACCGAGGAATGGGGAGGCTATACCACCGGCTCCTCCTACGCTTCTCAGGCAAAGGCAAAGGTCAATCAGGGAGTAGAAAACGCTCGTTCATTAGGAATGTATGCAATTATAGACTGGCATATCCTGCAGGACGGAAATCCGCAGAAGCATCAATCGGAGGCGGTTGCGTTCTTTACCGAAATGTCCAAAAAATACAAGGATTATAACAACGTTATCTATGAGATCTGCAACGAGCCAAACGGGGGCGTTACCTGGACGGGACAGATAAAATCATACTGCAATACGCTGGTCAAAACGATCAGAAAGTATGATCCGGACGCTATCATAATCTGCGGAACTGGAACGTGGAGTCAGGATATAGATCAGGTTATAGGAAACAGGCTTTCGGATAAAAACTGCGTATATGCGCTGCATTTCTATGCTAATACTCATACCGACTGGCTCAGATCCAGATTTACAACCTGCTACAACAGCGGACTGCCGGTGATTGTATCCGAATTCGGAACCTGCGACGCTTCCGGAAACGGCGGCTTCAACGCTTCGCAGACGAAAACCTGGCTGAGCCTGCTGGATTCAAAGAATGTGGGCTATATTAACTGGAGCGCCTGCGGAAAATCGGAAACAGCGTCGGCGTTTCTCAGCGGAACAAATCTGAAGGCAATAAAAAGCGGAACATCTCAGCTTACCGAAAGCGGAAAGCTGATAAGATCATGGTATCGTTCCAGAGCAGGCAAATAACAGAAGCAGGAGCGCGGGAATGAGAATAATAATATCTCCGGCAAAAAAGATGAGGATAGATACGGACAGTCTGCCGTGGGAAGATATGCCGCAGTTTCTTCCTCAGACCGAGCGGCTTCTGAAAGCGCTGCAGAAGCTTTCCGATAGAGAGCTGCAACGGCTTTGGAAGTGCGGCGACTCTATCGCTGAGCTTAATACGGAGCGTCTGCGTACAATGGACCTCTACCGGAATTTAACGCCGGCGGTGCTTTCATACGAAGGTATCCAATATCAGTATATGGCTCCCGGGGTCTTTGAATATAGTCATTTCGATTATATACAGGAAAGACTGCGTATTCTGTCCGGGTTTTACGGGTTACTGAAACCGTTTGACGGAGTAACGCCGTACCGCCTTGAAATGCAGGCAAAGCTGTCTGTCGGCGGGTATACGAATCTTTATGATTTCTGGGGAGATAAGCTTGCGGGGCAGCTTGCTTCTGAAACGCAGCTTATTATTGACCTCGCTTCAAAGGAATACAGCAGGGCTGTGACTACGAAGCTGCCTGAAAGCGTGAGAGTTATTACCTGCGTTTTCGGCGAATTGAAAAACGGCAGGGTCGTTGAAAAAGGGACGCTTTGTAAAATGGCGAGGGGACAGATGGTCAGATGGCTGGCGGAAAATAATGTGGCCGATTCGGAGAATATCAAATATTTTGACGCTATGGGATACGGTTATAATAAGAAGTATTCCGCGCAAGATAAATATGTGTTTTTAAAAGGAGAGGATAAAAATGCTGGAAGCAGGAACAAAGGCGCCTGATTTTACATTAAAGGACAAGGATGGAAATGAAGTATCGTTATCAGATTTCGCGGGAAAAAAGGTAGTACTTTATTTTTATCCCAAGGATAATACTCCGGGCTGTACCCGTCAGGCGAACGCCTTTGCGGCAAGCTATGAAAAATTTAATCAGATGAATACGGCGGTTATCGGAGTAAGTAAGGACAGCGCCGAATCTCATCGGAAATTTGCAGACAAGCACAAGCTTCCGTTTATTCTTCTTTCCGACCCCGAGCTCAAGGCGATTCAGGCATACGACGTATGGAAGGAGAAGAAGCTGTACGGCAAAGTAAGCATGGGTGTTGTGCGCAGCACTTATATAATAGATGAAAACGGAGTAATTGAAAAGGCTATGCCGAAGGTGAAGCCGGATACCAACGCGGAGGAGATACTTGAGTATCTCAAGGGGGCTGAGTAGCGGTATCAGCCTATCGTAGTTCATTCACCTTGCTTTATTCGGTTTTCATACAGGCTTATCTATTTCTATCGCTATATAATGTCAAAAACAAGGAAAATACATAAGGCTTGAACACAAAACAGCCGAAACGCTTTGAAAATACAGGAATTTCAGAAAGTTAGATTGATAAATAAGAATTTGACGAGGTAGAATTTTATGCTTATACGAAAAGAAGAAGCAAAAGATTATGAAATTGTCTGTTCTGTAGTAAAAAGCGCATTTGATAGTGCGGAACATACTGACGGGAATGAACATAATCTGGTAAAGGCATTAAGAGAAGGAAAGGCGTATATTCCCGAATTATCATTGGTCGCTGAAATAAATGGGAAAATTGCGGGACATATCATGTTCACACAAGCAGAGGTCATTAACAATGCGGTTTTAGCGTTAGCGCCACTGTCTGTTCTGCCGGAATATCAAAGAAAAGGAATAGGAGCGGCTCTGATAAAAGAAGGACACAAAATTGCAAAGCGATTAGGTTATGGATATTCGGTTGTGTTGGGGAGCGAAAAATATTATTCCAAATTCGGCTATCTGCCGGCAGCTATATATGGTATAAAGCCTCCGTTTGACGTTCCAGGCAAGAACTTTATGGCGTATAAAATAAATGAGACCGCACCGGATATTCATGGAATTATCAGATATGCAAAAGAGTTTGGAATTGATTGATACAGCTTTCGGTTTCGCTGAAAGCCCCGCCAGGTTCTGTAATGAACTGACGGGGCTTTTTTATTCGGCGGATATGATTTGTTCCAGAGCTTCTCCGCGCCTTATTATGCCTTTTTCGGTTATGATCGCAGTAATAAGACTGTGATCCGTTACGTCAAAAGCCGGATTGTAGCATTCTATGCCTTGAGGGGCTATCTGCCCGTCGAAATACAGGTCGGTTATTTCCTCCGGTTTTCTTTCTTCAATAATTATATCCTTGCCGGTTTTGCAGTCGATGTCGATAGTTGACGTGGGGCAGAATATGTAAAACGGAATTTTATAATAATCCGCCAGAACCGCAACAGAGGAGGTGCCTATTTTATTTGCGCAGTCTCCGTTAAGCGCGGCGCGGTCGCAGCCCGCGAAGCAGGCCTGTATCTTTCCCTGACTCATAACAAGCCCTGCCATATTGTCACAGATAAGCGTACATTCTATACCAGCATTCATAAGCTCATATGCCGTAAGCCTTGCACCCTGCATAAGCGGACGGGTCTCGTCAATATACGCGTGAAAATTATAGCCGTTTTCCGCGCCGTAAATAAGCGGTCCCAGCCCTGTTCCGTAGCGGGAAGTCGCCAGCGCTCCGGCATTGCAATGGGTAAGGATACCGTCGCCGTCGTTTATAAGGCTCAGTCCGTAGCGGGACATTCTTTGGCATACCTCAATGTCCTCCTGATGGATTTTTAACGCTTCGGACTTCATCGCCTTCAGGATATCTTCGCGTCTGCGGCTTCCGCAGCTTAAAGCGGCGTTTTTTACCCTGTTCAGCGCCCAGGAAAGATTGACCGCGGTAGGGCGTGAGGAGTTAAGAAAATCCGCGGTCTGGTCAAGCTCTGCAAAAAAATCCTCATCGTCCTTGATCTGACAGGTCAGCACGAACAGAGCATAGCCTGCGAATATTCCGATAGCCGGAGCGCCTCTTACCTTCAGACGGTATATCGCCTCAAAAATTTCTTGTGCGTTATTCAGCGAAATAAATCTTTTCTCTCCCGGCAGCAGAGTCTGATCTATTATAACCACCGATTTTTCATCTGCCGAAAGCCTTACGCTGTCGTTTTCGTTATAAATCATAATTTCAGCAATGCTCGGTATAGCGAGCATATTTCCTTTCTTTTGGTTTGAGCAGTACCGATTACAGGCTTTGTTTGGCTGCCGTCTGTCATTTGTCTGAATTAATATAGACGGATATGTTTTTTATGCTTTCCGAGATAAGTCTTTTAAAGCTGGGAGCCGCCTTGTCCGCACATTCCTGAACCTCCGCATGAGTCAGAGGATTATCGGTCATACCGCAGGCCAGATTTGAAATACAGGAGATACCGCAGACAAGCATTCCCGCATGGTTAGCGGCGATAGCCTCTACCGCGGTGGACATTCCCACGGCGTCCACTCCGAAGGTCCTCAGCATTTTTATTTCCGCCGGAGATTCAAAGGAGGGGCCGGTAAGCTGAAGATATACACCCTCCTGAAGTCCGATTCCCAAAGCGGAAGCAGTGTTCTTGATAATACGTCTCAGCTCCGGAGAGTATATTTTGCTCATATCAGGAAAACGGGTGCCGAGCCGGTCAATATTTTCTCCGATAAGCGGATTGGGTACAAAGCAGGAGATGTGATCCTTGATAAGCATAAAATCTCCGGCTGAAAAGTCCGCGTTGATCCCTCCCGAGGCGTTGGTAAGAAAAAGCGCCTTTGCGCCCATCATTGACATAAGCCTTGCCGGCAGAACTACGTCAGACATGGGGTATCCCTCGTAATAGTGAACTCTGCCCTGCATAACGACGCAGGGAACGCCGTTTATATATCCGAAAACAAAGCGGCCTCTGTGTCCCTCCACGGTGGAACGGGGAAAGCCTTCGATTTCAGAGTAGTCGAGAGCGGAATGTATATCCACGGCGGTTTCAGCGAAATCGCCCAGCCCCGAGCCTAGTACCAGCGCGATTTCCGGGTTGAAGTTTATTTTTGATTTTACACCTTCATAGCATTTTATCAGCTTTTCATAGGTCGTCATAAGCTTTCTCCTTTTGCGGCAGATTATATTTTCATACATTTAGTTTAACCTATATCTGTCCGTTAGTCAAGAAATACAGACAAAAAACATTTATACCTGTCCGCAGCTCGTCAAAAAACGCCTCCTATGACAGATCTCATAGGAGGCTGTATTTTTATATTTCGCGCGTTTATCTGCCGCTCAATGCCGATATTGATTTTTCGATCTTAGCCATTTTTTCCTGAGCCCTTGCAAGCTTAGCCCTTTCGGCTTCTATAAGCTTTTCGGGAGCCTTTGCAAGGAAGCCTTGATTGTTAAGCTTTCCGTTAAGGAAGTCAAGGTCCTTCTGCACAGCCTTTTTCTCCTTTGTAAGACGAGCCGTTTCCTTTTCAACGTCTACAATATCAGAAAGCGGAATGAAAATTCTTGCGGCGTCGGTTACAACCGTTACGCTGTCGGGAATTTCCCACTTGTCTGCAATTTCAACCTCGGACGCGGAGGCAAGACGCTCAAAGAACAGCTTGCCTGCCTCGAAAATCTCAGCGTGAGCAGTTTCGATGTAAACCTTAGCCTTAACAGACGGAGGAACGTTCATATCGCTTCGCGTCGCGCGAATCCCCTTGATGGCTGCGATTATTTTTTCAAATTCCGCTTCGTCCTCAGTAAAAGAGAGCGCTTCGTCATAGACAGGGAAGTCGCTTACTATGATGGCAGAGCCGTCGTTTACAAGAGCCTGCCAGATTTCCTCGGTTATATAGGGCATAAACGGATGAAGCAGCTTGAGCATACCTTTCATTACCCAGACCAGAACCGTCTGAGCGGTCAGCGCGGTATCGCCGCCTGCTGAAATTCTCGGCTTTGTCAGCTCGATATACCAGTCGCAGTATACGTCCCAGATAAAATCGTAAAGCTTCTGAACCGCAACGCCAAGCTCAAACGCTTCGAGATTCTGGCTGATCTCCCTTGCAAGCGTGTTGAATTTTGAAACGATCCATTTGTCCTCAACGGAAAGCTTTTCAGGCAGATTTTCCGCCTTGAAGCCGTCGGGCAGGTTCATCATAATAAATCTCGCGGCGTTCCATATTTTGTTGGCGAAGTTTCTGCTTGCCTTGACCTTTTCTTCGATAAAGCGCATATCGTTTCCGGGAGCGTTTCCGGTGGCAAGCATAAACCTCAGCGCGTCGGCGCCGTATTTATCTATAATTTCAAGCGGGTCTATACCGTTGCCGAGCGATTTTGACATTTTTCTGCCCTGCGAATCCCTTACCAGACCGTGTATAAGCACCGTATCGAAAGGCGCTTTTCCGGTACATTCGATGCCTGAGAACATCATTCTCATAACCCAGAACGGGATAATATCGTATCCTGTAACAAGAGTGTTGGTAGGGTAGAAGTACTTGTAGTCCTCGGCTTCTTCATCAGGCCAGCCGAGAGTAGAGAACGGCCACAGGGCGGAGGAAAACCATGTATCCAGCGTGTCGGGATCCTGCCGCATAGGCTTTCCGCACTTGGGACAAGCTGCGCCGTCTTCCTTGGTAACGACCATTTCTCCGCAGTCGTCGCAGTAGAACGCGGGAATCTGATGTCCCCACCAGATCTGACGGGAAATACACCAGTCGCGGATATTTTCAAGCCAGTGGAAGTATATCTTCTCAAAGCGTTCGGGAACAAACTTTGTTTCTCCGTTCTTTACGGCGTCGATGGCAGGCTGAGCCAGAGGCTTCATTTTAACGAACCACTGAGTTGAAACCTTAGGCTCTACGGTAGTGCCGCAGCGGTAGCAGGTCCCTACATTGTGATCGTGATCCTCAGTTTTTACAAGGTAGCCGCCCTTATCAAGGTCCTCAACAATTTTCTTTCTCGCCTCATAGCGGTCCATTCCGGCGTAATCGGGATAGTCGTCGACTATTCTGGCGTCGTCGGTCATAACGTTTATAACGGGCAGATTATGCCGCTTTCCTACCTCGAAGTCGTTAGGGTCGTGAGCCGGAGTTATCTTAACTACGCCCGTACCAAATTCAATGTCTACATAATCGTCTGCAACAACGGGTATTTCTCTACCTACAAGGGGAAGTATCAGAGTTTTTCCTACTATGTCCTTATATCTGTCGTCGTTGGGGTTTACCGCTACGGCAGTATCGCCGAGCAGGGTTTCCGGACGGGTAGTTGCAAGCTCAACATAGCCTGAGCCGTCTTTAACGGGGTAACGCAGATGCCAGAAATGTCCCGGCTGATCCTCATAGGTAACCTCGGCGTCGGACAGGGTAGTGCAGCATTTGGGACACCAGTTTACCATTCGTTCTCCGCGGTAGATAAGACCTTTTTCGTAGTACTTTACAAATACTTCCTTTACCGCCTTTGAACAGCCCTCGTCCATAGTAAAGCGTTCTCTGTCCCAGTCGCAGGAGGAACCCAGCTTTTTCAGCTGCTCAACGATCCTTCCTCCGTACTGCTCCTTCCATTCCCAGGCGCGCTTCATAAAGCCGTCTCTGCCCAGATCTTCCTTCGTAAGACCCTCCTTGCGCATTGCCTCTACAATTTTGGCTTCGGTAGCAATCGCGGCGTGGTCGGTTCCCGGAAGCCACAGCGCGGAATATCCGCTCATTCTTTTCCAGCGGATAAGAATGTCCTGCAAGGTTTCGTCCAGCGCATGACCCATATGAAGCTGTCCCGTAACGTTTGGAGGAGGAATCACGATAGTGTAAGGTTTTTTCTGTGAATCTCTCTCAGCGTGGAAGTAATTATTGTCCTGCCAGAAGCTGTAAATCCGGTCCTCAACCTGCGAGGGCTCGTAAAGCTTTGAAAGCTCTTTTTTCATATTATCAAATCCTTTCATTTTCAGTCTTAGACGTAAAATCCGCTGTTAAGCCTCAGACTCGCACGTCAAGCAGAATTTCAAAAGGATACATTAAATTAAAGCCTATGTTTTTCATAAACATTTCCTTTCCTTTGAAATCATTATTACTTTTATTATCGCACATTTTCCTTCTAAAGTCAATATATAAGAAGCGGTTTGCATACAAATCAGTTCCCGGCGTGAATTAATGAAAGCGGCAGCTTGTATTATATTAAAAGGTTCAAAAACAAAAAGCGGACGGGAAAACCGTCCGCTTGATAAATTATAAAGTTTATTTCTTTGAATTCTGTATTCTGGCAAGCAGCTCAAGGATTTTGAGATACAGGTATATAACGCTGACCATAAGTCCGTAGGAACAGTACCATTCGTATTTTTTGGACAATCCGTTCTCAACCGTCTGAGCGATCGTTTCAAAATCTGTCAGAAGCAGAGCGGAAGCCAGCAGAACTCCGAGAACCGCGAAGACTATTCCGAGCGGTCCGTTCTGGAGCCTCAGTATGGAAACAACGATTGCGCTGTTGGGAGCGAGCCAGAGCATAAGGGAGAAGATAATTCCTCCGATAAGCGAAACCAGCAGGCAGGTATAAACAACGGTTCTGAAGCCGTTGCCGATTTTTACCCAGCCGGAGGTATATAATAACGCCATTGCTCCGATAATAAGCACTGTAAGAAGCAGCGCCTCAACGATTATACCGCTGTACGCCGCGGCGTAAGTGTATGAAACAAAGGTTACCGCATATCCCATTCCGGCGCAGTAGATTGTGCCGGTTACCGGTATTGTACCGACGGCAAACGAGGCTACAAGTCCGCTTATAAGGGTTACGATCAGCGCGCCGAACAGTATAGCCGATTCGTTTGCGTAAACGTAATATCCCTCTGCGACCTCTACGCCGGTGTAGCCTTGCGAACCAAAGTAATTGTGAATATAGAAAAAAGCGCCCATTCCGATAAGAATAACCGCAAGGAAGTATAAGGTCTTAGCCAGAATTCCTTTATAGCTTGCGGTTTCAGCCCCTGAAAACGCGTCGTCAAAGCGTTCTATTTTGGAGATAGCGGGATTGGTAAACATTTTTCTGCGTGAATTTACTGCCATTGCAAATCCTCCTGTAAAGTATTTATTTTTTGTCCTTTAATTATAGCCTGATATCCGTTTTTTGTCAAGTATAACGGCAAGAAAAATTTAATAAAATTAATATTTGCCGATATGCCTAAGATATGCGAAGGTTTTCTTTTCTCCTTCATATTTCAGCATGGTAAGCAGCTTTTCAAGAAAGTCGGAGGTTTCCCGGTGAATAAGTCTTTTTCCCTTTGCCCTGAGAAAATATTCAAGAGGGTGAGCGTCGCTGTAGTTTTCGCCCTGATATATTTTGCTTGCGGCTACCCTGTCGCAGAACATTTCCTTGACGTATTTGATCGGCATTTTTACCGGCGTGAGCAGCTTGGTGTTTATGTCGTAATCCGTCCAGTATTCAAAATGGTGGCGGTTTCTGCCCTTATGGTGCATCCATGCTTTGGAATAGCCGTAATCCTCGCGCTCTCCCTCATTGGGCGAACGGGTTCCCTGATAGTATTTAACTCCCGGAATAAATTCGGAGGGCGTGTATTTCGACAGGTCGTGTCTTAGTCCCTGAAGAAAAATACCTGCATACCAGCAGTGCTTTATAACCATATGTCTGTGCCTTGTTATTGTTTTAAAATGAGCCAGAGCTTTATTCATCCAGATCCGCCTTTCTGCCGTGTACAAGTATTATATCACAGTACGGTACAGATTACAACAGCTGTTATTTTCCCCTCGGACGCCCCCTAGATTTTTCCGCTGATTTGCGGCGCCTTGTCGTTACTTTTTGGTAAGGATCGTTTTTCTGCTTCCTTCGATCAGTACGATATTATCGCCGTCAGCTTCAAGCGTGTAGGAATTAGAGTTGCCGCTGACAGTGAACCGAAGCGCTATGCAGTCGTTTTCGCCGTCGTTGTCGGAATCGGCTTCGCTTATATTATACGACCCTGATTTTTCAGTCTTTTCACCGTCGTCTTCGCTTTGCTGGGTTATTCTGCCGTCTTCAAAAATATAGGTGATCCCGTTGCTTCCCTCAAACGTTCCTTTAAGCTTTTCTTCAAAATATTCAACCGTATTGGTGTTTTCGCTTTCCTCTGCTCCGGATTCACTTTTATCTCCGCATCCGGCAAAAGCGGTAATGACAGTCATTATCAAAGTTATTCCTATCAGCAGTCTTTTCATCTGAACGCTCTCCTTTTTAATAAATATTTAACTATAAGTTTACATTATGTAATTATTATAGTACATTCCAATGCTTTTGTCAACAGAAATTTTTTGTACAAAAAAGCTTCCTGAACGTAACCGAACAGGAAGCCTATAATTATCAGCGTATTAATTTTAGTAAGCAACGCCCTGCCACTTCATAGCGTCTGCCACCTTCAGGAAGCCTGCGATGTTTGCGCCTGCAACCAGGTTGCCTTCAACGCCGAATTCCTTGGAAGCGTCGTATGAGTTGTGGAAGATATTGATCATAATATTTTTCAGCTTAGCGTCAACCTCTTCAAACGTCCATGAAAGTCTTTCGCTGTTCTGTGACATTTCAAGAGCGGAGGTTGCTACGCCGCCTGCGTTTGCGGCCTTTGCAGGTCCGAACAGAACTCCTGCGGCCTGGAATTTTTCAATAGCCTCGGGAGTTGAAGGCATATTAGCGCCCTCTGCGACTGCAAATACGCCGTTCTTGATAAGAATGTCGGCGGAATCGCCGTCAAGCTCGTTCTGGGTAGCGCAGGGAAGAGCGATATCGCACTTGATGGTCCAGATGTTTCTGCAGCCCTCGTGATACTCGGCGCCTTCAACGCGGTCAACGTATTCCTTGATTCTTCCTCTCTCAACTTCCTTGATCTGCTTAACAACGTCAAGCTTGATTCCGTTGGGATCGTAGATATATCCGTTTGAATCGGAGAGAGCCACTACCTTGCCGCCAAGCTCGGTAGCCTTTTCAGTAGCGTAAATCGCAACGTTTCCGGAACCGGAGATTACAACAGTCTTGTCCTTGAAGCTGTCGTTCTTCATGCACTTGAGCATTTCGTCTGTATAATAGCACAGACCGTAGCCGGTAGCCTCTGTTCTTGCCAGAGAGCCGCCGTAGGAAAGACCCTTTCCTGTAAGAACGCCTGTAAACTCGTTGCGGAGCCTCTTGTACTGACCGAACATATATCCGATCTCTCTTGCGCCTACGCCGATATCGCCTGCGGGAACGTCGGTGTCCGCGCCGATATGCTTGCAGAGCTCTGTCATAAAGCTCTGGCAGAATCTCATGATCTCTCCGTCGGATTTGCCCTTAGGGTCAAAATCCGAACCGCCCTTGCCGCCGCCGATTGGAAGACCGGTAAGGCTGTTCTTGAAGATCTGCTCAAATCCGAGGAACTTGATTACTGAAGCGCATACGGAAGGATGAAGTCTGAGACCGCCCTTGTAAGGTCCGATAGCCGAATTGAACTGTACTCTGAAGCCGCGGTTTACCTGAACCTTGCCGTTGTCGTCAACCCAAGAAACTCTGAACTGAATAAATCTTTCAGGTTCAACGATTCTTTCAATGATACCGGCCTCGACAATGTCGGGTCTCTTTTCGACTACAGGCTCAAAGCTTTCGAGAACTTCCTTTACAGCCTGGAGAAATTCCTTTTCGCCGGGGTTGCGCTTTTCAACCTGTGCGTATACGCCGGCAAGATATTCGTTCTTGATTTCCATAAAACTACTACTCCTTGCAATTTATAGATTTTGCTGTGAATCCCGAATCATTCCGATACATATTCCTGAAAATTGTCAACGAAATCCCATCCCGGAAATTCAACACCTTAAATAGTATAGCATATATATTTTCATTTTGCAAGACCCAAGGACAAAAAATTCAAAAAAATATTTAAATTATATAAAAACCGAGGTTTATTTTGAGAAAATGATTTGTTTTTAACGACAGGCTGCATATATTTGTAAATTAATTGCAGACATAATAAGCGTTGACGTCGTGGCGCGGTATAGAGTGTCACACAATTGCAAACAGTTGACTTTTATCATGTATAATGCTATAATAACAGAAATAAATGGAGGGATAAATGCCTGAAGGGTCGGAGGTGCCGAATGTACGAATACAGCTTTTTTCAATGGCTGATGTTTTTTTACATATATTGCTTCATAGGGTGGTGCATTGAATCGGCGATAGTTTCTATTGATGAAAGAAAATTTGTAAACAGGGGCTTTCTCAGAAGCCCTATGCTTCCGATATACGGCTTCGGCGCGGTTATAATACTGCTTATATGCCTGCCTGTGCGGGAGAACCCGGTTCTGGTTTATATTTTCGGACTTGTAGAAACTACCGCGCTGGAGTATTTTACAGGCTGGCTTATGGAAAGTCTGCTGAAAATGAAATATTGGGATTACAGCCAGCGTAAATGCAATTTAAAAGGACGTATATGCCTGAGATCGTCGCTGTTCTGGGGTTTTTTATCCCTGCTGCTCATGTATGTGATACATAAGCCGGTGGAGGAAGCGGTGCTTTCAATGTCCCGCGCGCTGATGACGGCGGTTCTGTCCGCAGTTACAGCAGTTTTCGTATGCGACCTTATTTATGCGGTACGTACCGCTCTTGACGTAAACAAGCTGCTGGCTAAAATTACAGATATAAAGGCGGAGCTTGCGAAATCAAGGGAAGAGCTTTCCGCCAGATTTGAGGAATCCGAAAGAGCTGCCGCCATAAGCGAGAAGATCGAAAAGCTGAAAGCCGATATGCAGAGGCTTACCGAACGTATCGGTTTTTTCAAAAAGGATTTTATTCTGGCTCACCCTACGGCAAGATCCGCAAAATTCAATGAGGCGCTTTCCGAAATAAGGGAAAGGCTTCAGAAAAAGAAAAAATAATGAATCCGCCGCCGAATCCTGATGAAATCAGCAGATTTCTGATAGCCGAGGCGGTTTTTTATATGTATATATGTGACAATTGAAATGAGAAAGATATATGCAAAATGCAGAAAATTAAATGTGAATACAGATTTTATTGAAAATCGCCTAAAAAAATGCTATAATTTTAAAAAGAACAAAAGGGGGTTTTGATATGAGATTCAGATTTTCAGCGGCAGTTTTGTGTTCCGTTCTGATGACGGGAACCGTTTTTCTGACTGCGGACAAGCTTGCGGTCACTTCATACGCGCAGGAGCATATTCACAGCTACAGCAAGACTACAATAACTGAACCTGGTTGTGAAAACGGCGGCGAGTATTATTATGTATGCAGCTGCGGCGACGAGTATTATGAGTATCCGGGGGCTCTTGGTCATATCGAAAGCGAATGGATAACCGATAAAAAGCCTACCTCATCTGATTGGGGTCATAGATATATTAAATGCACAAGGTGCGAAAAAGTTCTTAAAGAGGAGGATCTCCCTCCTGAGGCTATAGATATTTCCAAATGCAGCGTAGGATATAAAGCTGCTTACACCTATACAGGAAAAGCGATAACTCCTGCCGTTGCCGTAGGTCTTGACGGAAAAAATCTGATAAAGGGCTCCGATTATACGGTGGAGTACCGTAACAATACGGACATCGGTACGGCTGTCATTATTATTAAAGGAAAGGGAGAATATACCGGAACACTTACCAGATCCTTTGTCATTACCGGTCCGTCGGTTAAGGCTCCGAGCGGCTTTGCCAACACCAATTCCTCTCCTACGGTAGTAAGACTGGAATGGAATAAGGTAAGCGGCGTTTCCGGCTATAAGCTTCAGAAGTGGAATTCCCAGAAGAAGGTGTGGGAAACCTACAAAATATTTTCAGCGGATACCGTAAGGCATAATCAGGGAGGTCTGCGCGAGGGAACTACGCTTAAATACCGTATACAGAGCTACAAAAGGATAGGAAGCAGAACCTTTTACAGCACATGGTCAGAAATTTACGCGTCGACCGATCCTGGCAAGGTAAAAGCTTTGAGAGCGGTTTCGGTAACCGAGTCAGGCTACACTATTAAATGGTCGGCTGTAAGAAACGCGGACAAGTATATAGTTTACCGCTACGACGCTGCGACCAACAGCTATAAAAAGCTGAAAACAGTAACCGGAACCTCGCTGAAAATTACGGACAGGGCGGCGGGACAGAGGAACGCCTACAAGGTTCAGGCAGTTAAGGTCAGAAGCTGGAAAACCTACGAGGGACAGCTGGTGAAAATGAAGTTTTCCTCAAAGCCCTCTCAGGTGAAAAATCTGAAAACCGAGACGGACAGACGAACTCTGGAAATAAGCTGGAGCAAGGTACCAAACGCTACCGGATATCAGGTTTATTATAATTCGGCGAAAACAGGAAATTCAACGCTTATAAAGGAAATAGGCTCCGGCAGTGTCACAAGCCTTACCACAAAGGCGCTGCCTACCGGAAAAAGCTATTACATCAAGGTGAGAGCGGTTTCAGAAACTCCCGATGTCAGGATTGCCGGAAAATGCTCCGAATGGCGAAAGTCCAGGGTATTTAATGATAAGAGCTATGATTCGGTAATTAACGGATACAGTAATTCCTATTCGGTAACGGTGTCCAACGGTCAGGGCTACAGTATATCCTCCGGCGCGAAAAACCGGCTATACAAATCTCTTACCGGATTAGGCGGAACGGCAAGCTTTCTTATGCTTGACCTTGACAGCGGAGCACTGGTTGCTTACAACGCAAAGTCATACCTCGGAACTGCCAGTACGGTAAAAATGCCTTATATGCTTTACTGTCTGCAGGAGATGGAGGACGGCTACCCCTCAATGGACGCCAAGCTGACCTACCGAAGCGGCGATTACTCGAGCGGTTCGGGAATAATCAAGAACTACAGCTTCGGAACGCAGTTTACCATAAGGCAATGTATGCAGTATATCTTTGACTACAGCGATAACTGCGCGTATTATATGCTTCAGGATTATTTCGGATATTCCGGCTATAACGACTACATAGCTTCGCTTGGCTGCAGAACTACAATGAGCGCCAGCCAGCGGTGGGGATATGTTTCCGCGGCGGATTCCGCCAAGGAGTGGATCAGAATGTATGACTATATCTACAGCGGAAGGTACGCCGACTTTATCCGCGGCGGACTGGCGTCGTCTACCGCCAGCAATTTCAGGATCGGTCTTAACGGAAGGTATACCGTATATTCCAAGTGCGGCTGGACGGACGAGCTTCATCACGATACCGCCGTGGTAGAGGCGGAGCACCCGTATGTGCTTATATGTCTTACCAACCGCGTAAGCGCTTCCAGACTTCAGGAGGTCGCAAGAGCGGCGGACGCTGTTCATACGGAAATGTGGAGTTACTATAATAAATAGCTGCATGAAAAAGCGGACGGTCTGTTACAGATCGTCCGCTTTGTGTTTGTATAATTTTCAGCAGCAGTCAGTTACAGCTTGCCGTTTTGCTTTCCGTCCTCGGCAATAAGCCTTCTGATCGCGCTTATTACACATTTTATAGCCCGCGAGGAATCATAGGTTATGTTGTCGGGAAGCCCCGCCTTTGAACGTTCAACGTTCCAGAGGGCGGTAAGTATTCCTCCGCAGCGCACCTTTCTGGCAGTACATACTGCAAAGACCGCTGCACATTCCATTTCGGAGGTAAGACAGCCGCATTTAAGATAGCTTTCCCACCTCTGCTTTATGTCTGAAGCCATCGGAGAAGCGTCCGGCTCCACCTCGCCGTAAAAGCTGTCCTTTGAATGAACTACGCCTACATGACAGCGTTTTCCGGTTTCGTCCGCCGAAAGCTCCCGCGCCGCCTGAACCAAGGCGGAGGTTACCTGAAAATCCGCAACCGCGGGATAATCGGGAGGCAGATACTCCGCTGTTGTGCCTTCTCCTCTTACGGCCGCTGACGCGATGCACAGATCTCCGCCGCTTACCTTGAGATCCATTCCGCCGCTGGTGCCTATTCTGATAAAGGTGTCGGCGCCGCATTTGACCAGCTCCTCCACTGCGATAGCGGCTGACGGACCGCCTATTCCTGTAGAGCAGACCGTCACCTTTTCTCCGTCAAGACAGCCTGTATAGACGTTGTATTCACGGTTGTGGGCTACCTGCGCCGCATTGTCAAGCAGCGCCGCGATTTTAGGGACCCTTCCCGGATCTCCCGGCAGGATAACGTATCGTCCGACCTCGTCCGGCAGCGTCTGAATGTGAAACTGTCTTTTCCCGTCCATAATGCTTGCCATATCAGCAGCTCCTTTCGCTATCGGAAATCGTTGTAGTATTCCGTATCGTCCGTTTCAACGTATAAATCCGGCTGCTCAAGACCGTCTTGTTTTTTTCGCATCTTGATATTAAATACGATTGTTACGACGGCAATAACCGTAAACAGCGCTCCCATTCCTCCGAAAATATAAAAAAGAATTTTATAAACGTTATCCCCGCCATCATAAAATTCCTCAGGATCATTCGGATTGATATAAAGAGAAAGGCTCTGCCCCTTATAATAATTGCACGGGTTGGAGTAGGAATTTCTCTGCTTGACATATTCCTGTCCGTTGACCTCATAACTGAACACAGGCGCGTAAACGGTTCCGTCACTGTCGGTCTTGCTGACGATATCTACTACCTTGGCATATGTTCTGACGGTGCAGCTTTCCTTTTTGTCCTGCTCGTAGAACCTCACGCCTATTCCTACGCAAAGAAAAACGACCCCGACGATCAAGAATATTGCCGGCAATAACGCCGCGGATGAAATTATGCCCCGTCTGTTTTTTCTCATAACCATAATAATTCCCCTTTATTTTTTATTTTATGTGTTTTCTGATAAAAGAAGTCCGTCCAGACTCTATTTATCTATTTTCATAGATATGTCAAAAGCCTTTACAGAATGAGTAATTGCGCCGATAGAAATAATATCTACTCCCGTTTCGGCTATTTCCCTTATCGTTTCGGCAGTTACGTTGCCGGAGGCCTCAAGCTTCGCCCTGCCGTTCGTTATCTCGACGGCCTTTGCCATGTCCTCGCAGCTCATATTGTCAAGCATTATGATCTCGACGCCGAGACCGAGAGCCTCCTGAAGCTGCTCCAGATTGCCGACCTCCACCTCGATTTTTACGGTATGCCCCATTTTTTCTCTCAGGGCGCCGACTGCTCCCGCCATGCTGCCGTAGGCGTCAAGATGGGTGTCCTTCAGCATCGCGCAGTCTGACAGATTGTAGCGGTGGTTTTTACCTCCGCCTACCGTAACCGCATATTTTTGCAGCGCTCTCAGACCGGGCAGCGTTTTTCTGGTGTCTGCGATCGAAGCCTTGGTGCCCTCCACAAGCTTTACGCATTTGTTTGTCGCGGTAGCTACCCCGGACATATGCTGTAAAAGATTCAAAGCCGTTCTTTCGCCTTTGAGCAAGGCTCTTGTTTTTCCTGTGATCTTAGCTATTATGTCGCCTTTTTTTACAGGTTCGCCGTCGTGAATAAGCGCCTCGAATTCAGCCCCGCTGTCAAGCAGTGAAAAAACTCTCAAGGCTATGTCGATTCCGCACAGAATACCGCTGTCCTTTGCAACGTATTTAGCGGAAGCGACCGCGTTTTCGTCAACCAGATAATCGGTAGTTACGTCAACGTAGTTAATATCCTCAAGCAGAGCGGCTTTAATTATATCGTCGACCTGAAACTGCATTAATGTCATATTAAAAATCCCTTTCGTATATCGTTTAATTTTCCAGCATTCAAAATACACGTCTTTAACCTGCCCTCAAGGTTAGACAACAGCCGAAATTGCCGGACAGCCGACTTAATCCTTTTTGTTTTCCTCAGGCGCGTCAAAAGCAGGCTGAGGAGTAAGCTCCGCGTTTTCCGACGCGATTTTGTAAGCCTCTCCCAGGATTATATAAGCAACGGTCGCAAGCGATCTTGCCTCAACATAATCCTTGTCTATCCTGAACCTGCCGGTATCAAGGATCTCCTTTATGTGTATAATGCGCTCGTATCCCGCAAACAAAGCGGGAATATCCGGAATAACGAAATATGCCGTCTGCATGATCTTTCTTATTTCCGTTCTCAGTCCCGACGGAATGTGCGGAGCGTTTTCGCAAAAATCAAAATCATAAGGCATGAACGCCTTGCCGCGGTTTTTAAGCTTTTCGCTGATATCCGCCGCCGCTCTTCTTGAAAATACCAGCGCTTCCAGCAGTGAATTGCTTGCGAGGCGGTTATTTCCGTGAACTCCGGTGCAGGAGCATTCTCCGCAGGCGTAAAGACCGTCAACTGTGGTCCTTGCATAGGTGTCTACCTTTATTCCGCCCATAAGGTAGTGCTGGCACGGGAAAATCGGTATCATATCGGTAGTCATATCGTATCCGGCTTTGAGAAGATTTGAGTATATCATGGGGAAGCGCCGCTTTATAAAATCAGGATCCTTGTGGGTAATATCCAGATAAAATTTATCTGAGCCGGTTTTTTTTGATTCAAAGATTATTGAGTGTGAAACAACATCTCTCGGAGCAAGCTCAAGACGTTTGTCGTAGTTCTGCATGAACCGCTCGCCGTCGCAGTTTTTCAGATACGCTCCCTCGCCTCTGACCGCTTCGGATATTAGGAAACATTCCCTTGTGTGACGGTTGTTGAAGGCGGTGGGATGAAACTGTATGTAGCTCAGATTTTTTATTTCCGCGCCCATATTGTAAGCCATAGTTATTCCGTCGCCGGTGGCAATAGCGGAATTGGTGGTGTATTCGTATACTCTTCCGATTCCTCCCGTAGCGAAAACGGCGCAGCGTGAGTTGCAGACTGTATATTCGCCGTCTTTCAGAACCAGAAATGAAAATCCGGAAGCTGTCTTTTTACAGTCGCACATTACGGCATTTTCCCATATAGTAACATTTTCAAGCTGCTGAACATTTTTTAAAAGAGTGTTTTCGATCTCAGCGCCCGTGGCGTCCTTATGATGGAATATCCTGTGCATTCCGTGTCCGCCCTCTAAAGTACGGTGATAATCGCCGTTGGGGAGCTTATCAAAATCCACTCCCAGCTCGATTATTTTGGCTATATCGATTTTCGCCTCGTTGACAAGAACATCAGTCGAAACCGGATCGTTTTCAAAGCCGCCGGCAACAAACGTATCCTGCTTATGCTTTTCGGGCGAATCCTCCGGACTTTCGTAAACGCCGGCAATTCCTCCTTGAGCCAGCGAGGAGTTGCACAGAGTAAGCTCCATTTTTGAAAGAATAAGCACCTTAAGGCTGCGCGAAAGATTATATGCTCCGTAAAGTCCTGCCACTCCGCACCCTGCGATGATCACGTCATAATTGTTCATATCTGCGTCTGCGCCGTATTTCAGCGGTATTGTCCGCACGCCGCAGACCTGCACCCTCTTTCGTTTGAACATTCGGTATTTTTCATGCCGTTTACTTCTAAACCAAGCTGTTTTTACATAATTATCTGCATATACTTATTTTATTATAGCATATATCGTAAAATATTTCAATAATAAATTGTAAAACCGCAGATCTGAACCGTTAAGGTCAAAATTTTCATCTCTATTGCAAGCAGATATAAAAGCGCGCCCGATCATACTGCGGACGCGCCGGTTCAGCGTTATGTGATTTATTGCTTCAGCAGAGCGTAGTACCGTTGTTGTCGATGTGAAACTCGTGAACCTCCCAGCCGGAAAGCCCTGCGTTTTCAAGAGAAAATTTCATCTTGCCCGCGAAATAGGTGTTTTCCTCATCGACTATCGCCATGATAGTAGGACCGGCGCCGCTGATGTAAGCTCCGTAAGCGCCGTGAGTGTAGGCAATATCGAAAACCTCCCGGCAGTGAGGAATAAACTCCATTCTGTAAGGCTGGTGAAGCTTGTCGTGAACGGCGGTGCGCAGGTTTTCAAATTTTCCTGTCAGCAGCGAAGCGGAGAACAGGGCGGCTCTGGAAAGATTATAAACCGCGTCGTTGTGGGAAACCTCCTTGGGAAGGCAGGCTCTTGCCTTTTCCGTTTTCAGTTCGAAGTCGGGGATTATCGCCGTAAATTTCAGCTTCGTAAACACCTCCTGCTTTACCCAGTGAACCTTTCTTCCGTCGAAAACGGCGGTAACTATCCCTCCCAGCAGGGCAGGAGCCGTATTGTCCGGATGACCTTCTATCTGAGCGGCAAGGTCAACGAGATCGTCAGTGGTAAGAGGATTGCCCAGCATATGGTTTGCTCCGGCAAGTCCCGCCACAATACAGGCCGACGACGATCCCAGCCCTCTCGCCATAGGGATGTTGTTGGTCTGAACCAGCTTCAGACCTTCAAGCTTTCTGCCGCATACGGCGAACAGATCCTTCGCCGATATGTAAATGAGATTCTTTTCGTCGGCAGGAATGTCCAGTCCGTCGGCGGAGGAAATATCTATCCTGTCGGATTCCTCCATCTCAACATAATTGTAAAAGGTAAGAGCAAGCCCCAGCGCGTCAAAGCCTGCGCCCAGATTTGCCGAGGTTGCGGGGATCTGTATTTTCATAATTGTGAAACTCCTTAATAACGCGTCAGAGGTGAAGCGTTAAAATATATACCGTGAAAATCCTAGAAAACTGATGCTTAAAGCAGATTGGATCTTTCTAGTACTTATATCGGTACGCTCTCAGGCCGCGGCTGACATTTCCGCCATAATTACAGCAGTCTTATCTTGCTGGCTATTTCACAGGAATGTGAGAGTATCGTCAGATTTGTGTCAATGTCGGCTTCAACCATGTTGGGAGTAATGAAGGCAAGCTCGTTTTCGGGTCTGCCCGCGCGTTCAATATACATCAGCTTGCCGAACATCTCGGAAATAGCCGGCTTCAGGGCGTCCGCGTCCTCAGCCTTTATGCGGACGTACATTGAAGTTTCCTGAGTCTTGTAATCAACGACATAGCTTTTGTCATGGCTGTCCTCCCAGCTCATCGCGAGGACTCTGTTATGATGCTTAAGACAGTCTATTATATCTCCGACTACAGCGGAAGCTGTCGGCAGCTTTCCGGCGCCCTGTCCGTAGAAAAGAACATCTCCTACTCCGTCGCCAGTTACGGAAATGGCGTTGTATACGTCGTCCACCGAGGCAAGAAGATTGCTCTTTGAAACCAGTCTGGGGCATACGATGGCGGATACATGACCCTCGCCCGCCGGCTTTACCGAGCCTATCAGCTTGATAGCATATCCGGCGTTTTCGGCATACTCAACGTCGTCCAGCGTAATGCGGGAAATTCCGGAGCAGTGAACCGTTTCGGGATATATCTGCTTTCCGTATGCGAGAGAACCGAGAATACATATCTTGCGGCAGGCGTCGTGACCCTCAACGTCGGCAGTGGGGTCCTTTTCCGCATAGCCCAGCTCCTGAGCCATTTTAAGCGCGGACTCAAAGTCCATCTGATCCTTTATCATTTTTGACAGTATAAAATTAGTGGTACCGTTTAATATGCCGGAAATCTGCTCGATCTCGTTTCCGGCAAGGCATTTATTGAGCGGTCTGATGATCGGTATACCGCCGCCTACGCTTGCCTCAAAAAGATAGTTGCAGTTGTGCGCTCTTGCAATTGAAAGCAGCTCCGCGCCATGGGTAGCCACAAGCTCCTTGTTTGACGTAACGACGCTCTTTCCGCGTTCAAGCAGCTTTTTGGTGTATTCATAGGCGAAGGTTGCGCCTCCCACTACCTCGGCTACCACCTCTATTTCCTCGTCGTTCAATATAACGTTGAAATCCTTGACAAGCTTGTCCTCAAAGGGATCGCCGGGGAAATCCCTCAGATCGCAGATATATTTAATATCGCAGTCTCTTCCTACCTTTTTTGAAATAGATTCTTTGTTCTTTTCAAAAAGCTCAACAGTTCCGGAGCCTACCACTCCGTAACCGATAATACCAACCTTACTCATAAATTATACCATTCCTTTCATTCAAAAGCACAGCTCTGTATTCCGCTGTTCTGTATTGAATATTATTTATTCTCCCGATATTATTTTGACGTCTACAACTCCGTCCGTTTTTGAAAGCTCGCTTCGCAGGGCGGCAGTGCTTACGGTTTCGTACTCCAGCCTTACTGATATCGTTACGGTTGCGACTGAATCGATAGGTATATTCTGATTTATCGTCAGAATATTGGCGTTAAGCTCATACAGCTTTGAAATTATTGAAGAAAGCACGCCCTTTTCATCTCTCAGCAGGCAGTATACCGATACGATCTTATTGGTAAACTGCTCTTCGTAATTAAATACGGAATCCTTGTATTTGTAATATGCGCTCCGTGAAATTCCCGCCACTCTGCAGGCCTCCGCCGATGTGGAAGCTATTCCGGAAGCCCTGAGCCGTTTGGCTTCAAGCACCTTTGAGATTATTTCCGGCAGAACCTCGGAGCTTACGATTACCAGCTTTCTTTCATTGTCCGACAAAATAAGTCCACCCCCAACAAACAGGTGTATTTGCGATAAATACAAATATATCATGTTTTTTGTTGTTTGTCAAGGTAAGAGGATAAAATTAACTGACAAATTTAATGTCCGGCGGATTTATTTGCTGTGCAATATTCACAATTCTTTTCAGTAGGGGTCGTCCCGCAAAAATATTTGTCATTAATTAATAAATAGTCTGCTCAATGAAACGTGAAAACAGTCAAAATAACCAAAAAGCTTTTAAAAAGCTAAAGTTTTGACCTTGCTTTCTTGAAAAAAATCCGCAAGTGTTGTACAATAACTATATATTCGGCTTTAAAGGGTGGATTTTATGGATATAATTGCTGAAATACTTAATACCGAGAAGATCGCCGAGGACAGGCTTAAAGCCGCCGAAGAGGAAAAGCTGCGGATCATAAATGAAACGGCTCAGGCGGAGGAAAGGCTTCAAAGCGAGGCGGAGAAAGAAATAAACAGCTACAGGGCTTCAAAGCAGACTGAAACCGACGCCGCGATAGAAAAGCTGGTAAGCGGTATCAACGCCGAATGCGGCGAAAGAATAAGCGGACTTGACCGGCTTTATGAAAAAAATCATGCCGATTGGGAAAACGGGATTTTTGAGCGCATTGTGACCTAGGCGGATAACGCCTGAGTTCAGGGGTAAATATTTTAATTCAGCAGGATTTGTCCTTCTCTGCTCATTACAGGCGGCTTTAAGCCGCCCTTGTCACGTTTGAAAAGCGGCATATCCTCATATCCGAAAATAATTCGGCGATACCGCAGCGCCGGCTGTTTATACCTGAGCTGCCGTACGGTATCTTAAATTAATGCGTAAGGAGGGCTTCGATTGCTTGAGAGCTGTTCGACCAATGCTACGGTCACTAAAATAAGGGCTATCCACGGTACAATGCTCAAATGCGGTAATTATCATGAAATGGTAAGCATGAGAAGCGTGCCGGAGGTTGCCGAATATCTCCGGAGATCTCCCAGATTCAGAGAGGTTCTGGGTGATGTGGATCCCAATACGGTTCATAGGGGATTTCTTGAGAGTCTGCTTAATAAGGCGAACTTTGATACCTATGTAAGACTTTGCAGTTTTCAGGGGCTTGACAAGGTACCGTTTTATAATTTTATTATACAGAAAAGAGAATGCGAGCAGCTGCTTAATTTGGTAAATGCCTTAAATTCAGGGCTAGACCGGAAGTTTATCGAGGAGCTTCCGGGATATGTGATACGCCATTCGGAGCTTGACCTGCTTTCGCTTTCGGAGGCTTCCGATTTTGACGATATTCTCCTGAAGCTGAGAGGCACGCCTTATTACAGGGTTATGCGCTCGGTTGGGCGTTCGGAGGACGGAAAGGCGGATTATACCGACTGTGAGCTTAAGCTGCGTACTTTTTATTATAAACGTCTGATCGGGTACATTGAAAAGGATTTACGCGCTTCAGATGAAAGAGAGCTTAAAAAGCTGATTTTCAGCGAGGTGGATACGATCAATATTATCAACGCTTACAGACTGAAAGCATTTTTCGGCTATACTCCCGAACAGATAAGAAAGAGCCAGCTGCCGTTTACCAAAACGGGGAAAAGCCGCATGAACCTGCTTTATGAAAGCGATACTCCGCGGGAGATGATCTCCAGGCTGGAGAAAACGGTCTACGGCAGAGGCTTTCAGGGAGAATATGAGCATATTGAAACAAAGGTCAATTCATATACCTATCAGCTTATGAAGCATACGGTGTCCGTATCCACTTCGGCGCCTGTAGCGATCTACGCTTTTATGAAGCTGTGCGATATAGAGGTAAATAATATTGTGCATATAATCGAGGGAGTAAGATACGACGTCGATCCGGCAATGCTGGAGGGAAAGCTGATTATATGCTGATTTTTCTGAGGAAACGCTTTGGCGTATTCACGGGAAAGGAGAAAAGAAATGGCTATAGAAGAAATGGAGCTTGTTACTATCGTCGGGCTTATGAGCGAGCTTGATTCGGTTCTGCTCAAATGCTGTGAAAGCGGCTGCTTTCATATGGAGCCTGCCTTTGTGTCCGCCTCCGAAAGCCACGGACTCAAGCTTCTGAACGATAAAAATCCTTACGACGTACCTCTTAAGGGTCTGGCTTCGATAGCGACTTCGCTTGGAATAAAGCTGAAGGAAACTGATTTTTCAGATTGCGCTCTTGAAAGCGGAGAGGATTTCAGCTTATTCTGCGACCGTCTGGAAAAACCGCTGGCTGAGCTGTCGGAAAAGAAACAGAAGGCGCTTCAGATAATTTCCGAGAGAAAGGGAGCCGTTATCCAGCTGAATCATCTCAAGGGCCTGAACGAGGAGTTTGACAGAATATTCAGCTGCCGCCACGTTGCGGTAAGAGTTGGAAAGCTTCCGCTTGAAAGCCGTGAAAAGCTGGAATTTTACGATCAGGAATTTTTCTTTGTTCCGTTCGATACGGACAGAAGCTTCTGCTGGGGAATGTATTTCTGTCCCCGCGAAATCAAGGATATTGTGGACGATCTTTTTAAGTCCATGTATTTTGAAAGAATAGTTATTCCGGATTTTGTAACTGGAAATACCGCGGAGGCGTTTGAACGTCTTAACGCTGAGATCGGCGAGAATGTCCGAATGGCGGAAGAATATGACGAAAGCCTTTCCGATTTTGCGAAAGAACATGAGGACGAGATACAGCGGGCGTTCACCAAGCTTAAATTCAAGCACGACACTTTCGATCTGAGGAAAAACGTAGGCGCGCTAAAGGACAAGATATATATAAAGGGATTTATACCGAAAAAAAATCACAAAAGCTTTGAAAAGCTGTTTGAAGACAGCAGAACAGTGTCGGTAGTGTATATGCCGCCTGACGCTGACGCTTCCTGCACTCCGCCGACGGTGCTGAAAAATTCATGGTTTACCAGACCCTTCGGTATGCTTGTGGAAATGTACGGGCTTCCGGACTACGGCGGATTTAATCCGACAGGCTTCGTCGCGATAACCTATTCGCTGCTGTTCGGAATAATGTTCGGCGATCTTGGTCAGGGCTTTCTGGTATTCCTGCTCGGTTTGTTCGTCGGACGGAAGATGTCCCCCCAGATGGGAGGGATGATGTCGAGAGTGGGAATCTCAAGCATGATCTTCGGCACGCTTTACGGCTCGGTATTCGGATTTGAAGAGCTGCTTGATCCTGTATATGAAAGTCTGGGAATAGATTTTCTTCCGCTTAAAATCTTCAAGCAGACAAACTTTATACTGCTTACCGCGGTCGCTATAGGAATAGCGCTGATAGTCGTTTCAATAATCATCAATATTTATGTGGGCTTTAAGCAGAAGGACTATGAGAGGGCGGTATTCGGCTGCAACGGCATAGCCGGGCTTGTGTTCTATACCTCCGTAGTTGTCGGAGTGGTCGGAACAATGCTGATGGATATTCATGTTATGTCAACGCCCTTCGTAATTTTTCTTATAGTGATACCCGCGCTGTGTATTTTTTGCAGGGTTCCGTTTGCGGCAGTGATGAAATACAGGGAATTCAGGCTCTCCGAGGACGGAGAAAAGATGACGGTAGGAAACTTTATCGTTGAAAACTTCTTTGAGATGTTTGAATATGTCCTGAGCTACGTTTCAAATACCATGTCCTTTCTGAGAGTAGGAGGCTTCGTGCTTTCCCACGCCGGAATGATGCTTGTTGTAATGACGCTTATGGACGGGGCCGCGTTGGCGGCTCAGCCGCTGGTAGCGGTTGTGGGAAACGCTTTCGTTATGGTCATGGAGGGCATGATAGTTGCCATTCAGATAATCAGGCTGGAATTTTACGAGATATTCTCTCGCTTCTACGACGGAAACGGGAAACCCTTTGACCCGATCGGAGTCAGATTCTCTCCGCAGGTCGATTGATATATTAATACATTGTTTTGGAGGAATTTGTTATGCTTAAATTATTTCTTTTACCGCTTGCAGCGGTTGTTCTTCTGTGCGTGCCGTTTGTTTTCATGGCAAAGAAAATAAAAAGCGGTAAATCGCCGAAAGGCGCGTTTATCGGAAACCTCTGTACCTTTGCCGGAGTTATGGGTCTTGGCGTTATACTGCCGCTGGGCGGCTTCGTTTCAGCGGCGGCGGACGAGGGCAGCGTTATTGCGGCTCTTTCTACAGGCGCCGGACTCGGCTATCTCGCGGCCGCGCTTGCGGTAGGACTTTCCTGTATAGGAGCGGGTATCGCCGTTGCGGCGGGCGCTCCGGCGGCAATAGGGGCTGTTTCGGAGGATCCCAAGGCGTTCGTTAAGGCGCTTATATTCGTTGTTCTCGGCGAAGGTATCGCGCTTTACGGACTGCTTATCGCTATTCTGATAATCTCAAATATGGGAACCCTGCTGGGCATATAAATCGATCAGAAACGGAGGCGCGTCCATGTGCGGCTGCGCATGGGAATTTATTATGAAGTTTTATCTTATAAGCGACAATATAGATACCCAGATCGGAATGCGTCTTGCAGGCGTCGAGGGCGTCGTGGCTCATACCTCGCAGGAGGTTTCAGCGGCTCTTGACAGCGCTATGGAGATGGAGAATGTGGGAGTCGTACTGATGACCGAGCTGGCGGTAAAGCAATGCCGCGAAAAGGTCTACGGCTATAAGCTCAGCAGAAAGCTTCCGCTTATAGTGGAGATACCCGACAGACACGCGACCTCCAGAATTTCCGATACTATTTCAAGGTATCTGAGAGAAGCTGTCGGAATCAAGCTTTGATTTTTATTTCTGGGGCAGAACCAAACGCCGGATCGGACGCCTGCGCGAAAACACGGCGGCAGACCGATCGTCTAATCTAAGGATTGAAATGAGTTGATAAACGATGACAGACGAAGCACAGAAGCTGCGCCGTTTTAAGGACGCGGTTTATACCGAAGCCGAGGGAAAGGTAAACAAGCTTATTTCCGAGGCGCGCAGCGAAAAGGACGCAAAGCTTAAAGAGGCGCGTGAAAGCGTGAGCAGCCGTATTTCTGAGGAAAAGCTGCGGATCGACAAGGAACAGCGGCAGCGGCTTACCAGAGAGGTTTCAGCGGCGAGGCTTGAAGCTCAGCGCAGGATTTTGCTTCATAGAGAGGAGCTTTCCGGCAGGGTTTTTGAAAACGTAAAAAAGCGGCTTGAGGATTTCAGAAACAGCGGCGGCTACAGCGTATGGCTGGAAAGAGCCGTTATGACGGCAAGAGAACAGTATCCGGAACAAACGGGCGTAATAATCCTTTCTCCTGCCGATGAAAAATACGCCGCAAAGCTGAAAAGCGTTTCGGGTTTTGAAGCAGAGGCTGATCCGTCCATACTGCTGGGCGGAGTAAGCGTGCGGTTTGATAATATAAACGTGGTTATCGACTGCACATTTGATTCCGCGCTGGAGGAGGAATCGGAAAGCTTCTGCCGTACTGCCGGTCTGGCGGTAGGACAGGAATAACTGGGAGATTTTCGGTATGGATAAAATTTATTCTATAAACGGTCCTGTTGTAAAGGTCAAAAATACAAAGTCCTTTTCAATGCTTGAAATGGTCTATGTGGGAAACAGACGGCTTATTTCCGAGGTTATCGGAGTAGCCGAGGACTTTACCACCATTCAGGTATATGAAGGGACCACCGGGCTGATGCCGGGCGAGCCTGTGGCAGGCTCCGGAGCGCCGATGTCCGCGGTTCTGGGGCCGGGGATAATAAGCAATATATTTGACGGGATAGAAAGACCTCTGCGCAGGCTCGAGCAGCTGACCGGCGCGTTTATCGACGACGGAGCGGAGGTTTCCTCGCTGGATACGGAGAAAAAGTATTCCTGCGCCGTCAGGGTGCGCGCGGGCGACAGGCTGGAGCCGGGACAGGTCTACTGCTCCTGTCAGGAAACTCCTGTCATAGAGCACAGGTGTATGCTTTCGCCTTTGTCGAAGGGCGGCGAGGTTATATGGATCGCAGACGACGGCGAGTATGCCGTCAGCGATACGGTGGTGAAAATAAAAAATATCTACGGCGAGACCGAGGAGCTTACCCTTTGCCAGAAATGGCCTATAAGAACTCCGCGTCCATGCGCCGAAAGGCTTCCTATAGACCGTCCCCTTATTACCGGTCAGCGTATAGTAGATACGGTACTTCCTATCGCCAAGGGCGGCACCGCCGCGATACCGGGAGGCTTCGGAACGGGAAAGACCATGACCCAGCACCAGCTTGCAAAGTGGTGCGACGCCGATATAATAGTGTATATCGGCTGCGGAGAGAGAGGCAACGAGATGACTCAGGTGCTTGAGGAATTTTCGGAGCTTATCGACCCGAGAACCAACCGTCCTCTTACCGACAGGACCGTACTTATCGCGAACACCTCAAATATGCCTGTTGCGGCAAGAGAGGCGTCGATATATACGGGAATAACCCTGGCGGAATATTACCGAGATATGGGCTATCATATAGCTATTATGGCGGACTCCACCTCGAGGTGGGCGGAGGCTCTCAGGGAAATTTCGGGACGTCTTGAGGAAATGCCTGCCGAAGAGGGCTTTCCTGCGTATCTTCCGTCGAGAATATCAGAATTTTACGAAAGAGCCGGCTATGTAAGAACTCTCGGCGGAGACGAAGGCTCAGTTACCATTATCGGAGCGGTTTCGCCGCAGGGCTCTGACTTTTCGGAGCCGGTCACACAGAATACCAAACGATTCGTCCGCTGTTTCTGGGCGCTGGACAAATCCCTTGCATATGCCAGACACTATCCGGCAATAAACTGGAATACCAGCTATTCGGAATATGTGGAGGAGCTTCAGGACTATTATAACGGAAACGTTGCCCCGGATTTTATGGCGGTAAGGCAGGAGATTTCAAACATTCTGGTGGAGGAAAACACTCTGATGGAGATCGTCAAGCTCATGGGCACCGACGTTCTTCCGGACGATCAGAAGCTGCTTATCGAGACCGCAAGGATCGTAAGGGTCGGCTTTTTGCAGCAGAACGCATATCATAAGGACGATACCTATGTTCCGCTTGAAAAGCAGTACCTTATGATGAAGGCGATACTCAGGTTTTACGGGCTTGCCAGAAAAGCGCTCGCCGACGGTGTGAACGTGGATAAAATAATCCAGTGCGGCTGGATCGAGAAGCTTATAAAAATCAAATATGACATTCCGAATGACGGATTGGAGCAGTTCGGCGTCTTTGAGCGGGAAATGGAAAAGGATTTTGCTCAGCTTACGGAGGTGCGGTAATTGAATTTAAAGTATGTAGGACTCAGCGAGATAAACGGACCTCTGGTGGTGCTGGATAAGGTCAGCGGTATAAGCTATGACGAAATGGCTGAAATACGCCTTGACGACGGAACAAGACGGCTTGCGAGAGTGGTGGAGGTATCCGAGAATAAAGCCGTTTTGCAGGTGTTTGAGGGAACAAAGGGACTGTCGCTGAAAAATACAGCTACAAAGTTTGAGGGCAGACCTATGGAGCTTGCGCTTTCAACGGAAATGCTGGGACGGATTTTCAGCGGCGCGGGCAAGCCTATAGACGGACTGGGGGATATTTATCCCGAAAAGTACGCCGATATAAACGGAAAGCCATTGAATCCCGTTTCAAGAAGCTATCCGAGAAACTATATAAACACCGGAATTTCGTCCATTGACGCTCTTATGACGCTCATAAGAGGTCAGAAGCTGCCTATCTTTTCCGGCTCGGGGCTTTCGCATAACAAGCTGGCGGTTCAGATCGTAAGGCAGGCGAAGATAGCCGATGAAAACGGCCAGGATTTCGCTGTAGTTTTCGGCGCTATGGGCGTTAAGAACGACGTTGCGGATTATTTCAGGCGGCGCTTTGAGGAAACCGGCTCGCTCCAGAGAGTAGCCATGTTCATAAATATGTCCAACGACCCTATCATCGAGCGTATTCTTACGCCGAGGTGCGCTCTTACCTGTGCCGAATATCTTGCCTTTGAGCATAATATGCATATTCTGGTTATCCTGACGGATATGACTTCGTATGCCGAGGCGTTGAGGGAATTTTCCTCCTCAAAGGGCGAGATCCCGGGAAGGAAGGGCTATCCGGGCTATCTTTACTCTGATCTTGCTTCGATATATGAAAGAGCGGGGATCGTAAAGGGCTCAGACGGCTCTGTCACGCAGATACCTATACTTACTATGCCTAACGACGATATTACTCATCCGGTTCCTGATCTGACGGGATATATTACCGAGGGGCAGATAGTTATGGACAGAAGCCTTGACCAGACTGGAGTGTATCCTGCGGTTTCAGTTCTGCCCAGTCTTTCAAGGCTTATGAAGGACGGGATAGGCGAAGGCTATACCAGAGAGGATCACCAGATGCTAGCAAATCAGCTTTTTGCGGCGTATGCGAAGGTATCCGACGCAAGAGCGCTTGCTTCCGTTATCGGCGAGGAGGAGCTTTCTGAAACCGATAAGGCGTATATCAGATTCGGCGTTTTGTTTGAGGAGCGCTTTATCAATCAGGGCTTTGACGTAAACAGAACGATTGAAGAAACTCTTGATTTGGGCTGGGGGCTGCTTTCGTCGCTGCCTAAATCCGAGCTTGATCGGGTAGACGAAGAACATCTTGAGAAATATTACAGCGCGGAAAAAACCGAAAGCAGCTGATTGCCGGCTGTATTATAAAGGTATGCCGGAAGGGATGAGATAAATTGGCTGAACAGCAGGTCTTTCCTACCAAGGGAAATCTGATAGCTTCAAAAAAGGCGCTACAGCTGGCGGCTCTGGGATATGAGCTGCTTGACAGAAAGCGCAATATACTGATAAGAGAGCTTATGGGTCTTGTGGATAAGGCGGGAGAGCTGAGAGCGTCTATAGAGGAAACCTATGTGGAAGCGTACGCGGCGCTTCAGCTTGCCAATATCTCATTGGGACTGGTTACGCCGTACGCGGAATGCGTACCGATTGAAAAGGGGCTGGAAATTACTTCGAGAAGCGTCATGGGAGTGGAGCTTCCGCAGATAAGGCTTGAAGAGCGGCCTCTCAAGGTTACCTACGGTTTTTCACAGACAACCTCTCAGCTTGACAAGGCTTTTATCGCTTTTGACAAGGTAAAAAAGAAAACGGTGCTTCTTGCCGAGGTAGAAAACAGCATATACCGCCTTTCGGCGGCTATAAAAAAGACCCAGCGCAGGGCGAACGCCTTGCAGAATATAATAATACCGCGGAATCAGGCGGTAGTGAAATTCATTTCCGACTCGCTGGACGAGAAGGAGCGGGAGGAGTTTTCACGCCTGAAGGTCATCAAGGCTTCCAAGCTGAAAAAGGCAAGAGAAGCCGGAAAACGGAGGTCGGATATATGAAAACCATGAAAAAGCTGTTTAAGAACTATCTGCTGCTGTCTGTCGTATGCATTGCTCTCGGAGCGGCGCTTATTGCCGATCCGGGCTTCTTTACCAAAGCGATCAGCTATACGATAGGCGGAATAGCGATCGCGGCAGGAGCTATAAGCTTTATTCAGTTTTTTGTCAAGGGAGAGGAAAAGGACGAGTATGCTTCGCTTGTTTTCAGAGGTATCGTTCTGGCGGCGATAGGCTTGTTCCTTATAATAAAGCCGGACTTTATTTTCAAGGTAATAGCCTTCGGCTGCGGATTCTATATGCTTTTTAGCGGAATAGTCAGCATTGCCGACGCCTTTGATGTAAAACGCGCGGGTCAGGACTGGATCTTTCCGATGATACTGGCGTCTGTTACCGCGGCGCTGGGGCTTGTGATCCTGATAAATCCGCTGGCTCCGGTAAACGCGGCAATAACCATAATGGGAATAGCGCTGATCGCGTCGGGAATAGCAAACCTTATAAGCTGTTTTTCCGTCAGGAGCAAGGCGAAGGGCATTGAAAAACAGCTCAGAAAGACGGATAAAAATAAGAATGACTATATTGACGTATAGGACGGCGTATTTTTGTATGGTTATTTTCAACTAAAATATTTTCCGTCTGTTTTTATAATTGTCTGTTATGCCGAAAGTGAAAAAATTTCTCTGAAGCTATTGACAAATAAAAAAAACAGGTATATACTATGTAATGTAAACAGCAAAGGCGCTGTGGACGGTATCAAGTCCACAGCGCTTTTTTTACGGCTTATACCGGCTGTACGGCGGATACGTTTCTTTCAGGAAACGGCCGGAAATTATTATTTGCAGGAGGATAAAATCATGAATGTACCGGAATTTTTCGGCAGCGATGTGTTCAACGAAGCGCTGATGAAAGAAAGACTTCCTAAGGATACCTTTAAGGCTTTGAAAAAGACTATTGCCAACGGTGATCCGCTTAATATTGATGTTGCTAACGTAGTTGCAAACGCTATGAAGGACTGGGCGGTTGAAAAGGGCTGTACCCATTATACCCACTGGTTCCAGCCTATGACGGGACTGACGGCGGAGAAGCTTGACAGCTTTATTTCCCCGACAGACGACGGTCATGTTATCATGGAGTTCTCCGGTAAGGAGCTTATCAAAGGCGAGCCTGACGCGTCGTCGTTTCCGTCGGGAGGCTTAAGAGCTACCTTTGAGGCCAGAGGCTACACTGCTTGGGATCCGACCTCGTACGCTTTTATCAAAGAGAAAACGCTGTGTATTCCGACAGCTTTCTGTTCATATAACGGAGAAGCGCTTGACAAAAAGACTCCGCTGCTTCGTTCGATGGAGGCTATCAATAAATCGGCGCTGAGGATTCTTAAGATGTTCGGCTCCGACGCTACAAGAGTTGTTGCAAACGTAGGCCCTGAGCAGGAGTATTTTCTTGTTGACAGAGAAATGTATGCCAAGAGGAAGGACCTTATTTACGCCGGAAGAACCCTTTACGGCGCGCCCGCTCCCAAGGGTCAGGAGATGGAGGATCACTACTTCGGAACTATCAAAACCAGAGTTGCGGCTTACATGAAGGATCTTGACGAGCAGCTCTGGAGGCTTGGAATCTATGCCAAGACAAAGCATAATGAGGTTGCCCCCGCGCAGCATGAGCTTGCTCCTATTTACGGAACGACAAATATCGCTACCGACCATAACCAGCTTACAATGGAGATCATGAAGAGAACCGCTAGAAAGCACGGCTTTAAGTGTCTGCTTCACGAAAAGCCCTTTGCGGGAATCAACGGCTCCGGCAAGCATAACAACTGGTCTATTTCCACAAATACAGGAGTCAATCTTCTTGATCCGGGAAAAACGCCATCTGAGAACGCTCAGTTCCTGCTGTTCCTTTCGGCGGTTATTAAAGCGGTAAACGATTATCAGGATATTCTCAGAGCTTCGGTAGCTTCCGCAGGAAACGACCACAGACTTGGCGCAAACGAGGCGCCTCCGGCAATCATTTCGATCTTCCTCGGCGACGAGCTTACGGGAGTCCTTGATTCCATTGTAAACGGCGTAAAGTATGAGGGTCAGAGAGTTGAAATGGAGATCGGCGTAGATGTGCTGCCTCACTTCCCTAAGGATACCACCGACAGAAACAGAACGTCGCCGTTTGCTTTTACGGGAAATAAATTCGAGTTCAGAATGCCCGGCTCCAAGCTTTCAGTGGCAGGTCCGAATACGGTTCTCAATACGATCGTCGCTAAGGTTCTCGATGATTTTGCGGACGTGCTTGAAAAGGCCGATAACTTCCAGGATACTCTTGACGATCTTATCAAGAAGACCATCAAGGAAAATCAGAATATTATCTTCAACGGCAACGGATATTCGGAGGAATGGCCTGCCGAGGCTGAAAAGAGAGGCTTGCTCAATCTGAAATCCACTCCTGAGGCGGTACCTACATACATTGCCCCGAAGAATATTGAACTGTTCTCCAAATACGGAGTATACACCGAAACAGAGCTTCATTCGAGAGTTGAGATCCTGCTTGATGAATACTGCAAGACTCTTAATATCGAGGCGCTTACGATGATCGATATGGCAAAGAAGGATATTCTGCCGGCTGCGGCTACATACATCAAGGAGCTTGCAAAGACTGCGGAGCTTGCAAAGGGCTGCGGCGCGGACGACAGCTTTGAAACCGATATGGTCAAGAGATTGTCGACGCTTGCCGCTCAGACTTACAAGAAGCTGGGCGCGCTGGAGGACGCTGTAGTTAAGTGCCATGAGATCGAGGACGTTCAGGAGCTTGCGGCGTATTATCACGACGTGGTGTTTACGGCAATGGGCGAGCTGAGAGCGTCAGCCGATGAAATTGAAACGCTGGTAGGAGAGAAGTACTGGCCGTATCCTACATATGGACAGCTGCTGTTCTACGTTAAATAATTCAGACAGTTTTAATATTATATTTTAATATATGTTCTTCTAATAAACTCCTATATACATATTTTTAACTTGCTAATATCGCTGCATTATATTTTAGATACACAATGAGGTGTATAAATCCCGAGAACGATCGTTTTCGGAAGATTTATACACCTTTTTGTTGTTGTTGGGAGGAAAATAATATGACAGTATTAACGGATAACGTAATTCAACAAGCGATAGACGCCGCAAAGGATGTTGGCTTCGGTATCTGGTTTTTGATAGCCGTTGGGCTTGTATTCTTTATGCAGGCAGGCTTTGCAATGGTTGAAACAGGTTTCACCAGAGCGAAAAATGCCGGCAACATTATAATGAAAAATCTGATGGACTTCTGTATCGGTACGGTAATGTTCATCCTTATCGGTTTCAGTTTTCTCTGCGGTGAGGACGTGGCGGGACTTATCGGAAAGCCCGGTTTTGACATTTTTACCGCATACGAAAATTTTGACTTTTCAAATTTTGTCTTTAACCTTGTATTCTGCGCTACGGCGGCTACGATCGTATCGGGAGCCATGGCGGAAAGAACAAAATTTATTTCTTACTGTATCTATTCGGGAGTTATCAGCGCTCTCATCTATCCTATCGAAGCGCACTGGATCTGGAGCGCGGACGGATGGCTTTATCAGATGGGATTCCACGATCTGTCGGGTTCCTGCGCGATCCATATGGTAGGAGGTATTTCCGCACTCGTAGGCGCTAAGATCCTTGGACCAAGAATCGGTAAATTCAGTAAGACCTCTGACGGCGAAATCAAAGTACACGCTATACCCGGTCACAACCTGACGATCGGAGCTCTTGGAGTATTTATTCTCTGGTTCGGCTGGTATGGTTTTAACCCGGCTGCTTCAAAATCAGTTGAAATGCTTGGCTCTATATTCCTTACTACAACGATTGCTCCTGCTGTTGCAACGGTAGTATGCATGATCTTCACATGGCTGAAATACGGCAAACCTGATGTTTCAATGTGCCTTAATGCTTCGCTTGCAGGACTTGTAGGAATTACGGCGGGATGCGACGTAATGGACGCTTTCGGAGCCCTTGCAGTCGGCATTGTTTCAGGATTGCTGGTATGCTTCGGCGTATGGTTCCTTGATTATAAGCTTCACGTTGACGACCCGGTTGGCGCGGTAGCGGTTCATATGTTCAACGGTATCTGGGGAACGATAGCGGTTGGTCTTTTTGCAACTGATACTACTCCCGGATTTGCAATCGCTCAGAACGGCGGCGCAAGCGGAATAAGCGGCAACGGATTATTCTATGGCGGCGGCTTTGAGCTGCTCGGCAAACAGTGTTTAGGCGTTCTGGCAGTAGGCGCATGGACGGCTATAACAATGATAATTGTATTTTTTGCAATCAAAAAAACCATTGGCCTGAGAGTTTCCGAGCAGGAAGAGATCCTCGGTCTGGACGCTACCGAGCATGGACTCGTTTCTTCCTATGCTGATTTTGCTCCCGCAATGGGCAGCGATATGTTGGGTTATACTAAGGATGACGCTAAGAGTGTGATAAAGGTGGACGCATCAACAGAGCCCAAGGTTCCTGTTGAAAAGGCTGTTCCCGTTGAAAATTACACAACGCCTAATCCTGACGGCTCTCCTAAGATCACAAAGGTAGTTGTTGTCTTTAAGCAGACAAAGCTTCAGGATCTCATTGCAGCAATGGAATCTATTGACGTGACAGGTATTACTGTAACAAATGTGCTTGGCTGCGGTATGCAGAAAGGACAGCAGGAATATTACAGAGGAGCAGTTGTTGAAACAAACCTTTTGCCTAAGGTAAAGGCTGAAATTGTAGTATGCAAGGTTCCTGTCAGAACTGTTATCAATGCGGTTAAATCAGCGCTCTACACCGGACACATCGGCGACGGAAAGATATTTGTCTATGATATTGAAAACGTAATAAAGATCCGTACAGGTGAGGAAGGCTACGACGCTCTTCAGGATGAGTGATATATGACCGGCGCCGCATAGCGCACATTCCAATTAATTTGCCCCCCATCCCACTTATAAATTACAGTTTGGGCCCGCTGCCGCGGAGAATTTCCGGCAGCGGGCTTCAGGCGTTGAATAAAATGCAAACGGCGGAAAAAGTAGTCGGACGCCGTCTGAATATATTGTAACATATGGAATTATAAAGTCGTTCGCATACGTCGGGAAGCTTGCGTCAATAATTTATCCGTCGGCTGATAAAGGGAGTAAATGTTTGTGAAAAACTTGACAAAGCCCTGTATATAGGGTATAATTACATTATATATTATTGAGAAGGGAATGTTTTGAATGGGTTTGACACTTACAGAAAAAATCTTGAAAAATCATCTTGTTGACGGCGAATTTGTTAAGGGACAGGAAATCGGAATCAGAATCGACCAGACGCTGACTCAGGACGCTACCGGAACAATGGCATATTTGGAATTTGAGGCTATGGGTGTTCCGAGAGTAAAGACTGAGCGCTCTGTTGCTTATATCGACCACAACACGCTTCAGTCGGGCTTTGAAAATGCCGATGATCACCGTTTTATCGGCTCGGTAGCAAAAAAGCACGGCATTTATTTTTCCAGACCCGGAAACGGAATCTGCCATCAGGTTCAGCTTGAAAGATTCGGCATTCCCGGAAAGACGCTTATCGGCTCTGACAGCCATACTCCTACCGGCGGCGGAATCGGAATGATAGCTATCGGCGCTGGCGGTCTTGACGTCGCGGTGGCAATGGGCGGCGGAGCATATTATATTACCTACCCTAAAATAGTTAAGGTGAATCTTACCGGAAAGCTTTCTCCGTGGGTTGCGGCAAAGGACGTTATTCTGGAGGTTCTCCGCAGACTGTCGGTAAAGGGCGGCGTAGGAAAGGTTATCGAGTATACCGGCGAGGGAGTCAGGACGCTTTCGGTTCCGGAGCGCGCGACAATTACAAACATGGGGGCGGAGCTCGGAGCGACAACCTCTATTTTCCCGTCCGACGAAATTACCCGCGAGTTCCTGAAGGCGCAGGGCAGAGAGGACGTTTGGTGCGAGCTTAAGGCTGACGGCGACGCGGTTTACGACGAGATCGTTGATATTGACCTTTCGCAGATAGTTCCTATGGCGGCTTGTCCTCATTCTCCCGACAACGTTAAGACCTGCGATGAGATAGGAAAGCTGAAGATAGATCAGGTTTGTATCGGCTCATGTACGAATTCCTCGTTTATGGATATGATGAAGGTCGCTTATATTTTAAAGGGAAAGACTGTTCACCCCGACGTATCACTTTCTATCGCTCCCGGTTCAAAGCAGGTGCTTAATATGCTGGCGCAGAACGGAGCCCTTGCCGATATGATAGACGCCGGAGCGAGAATACTGGAGTCAGCCTGCGGTCCCTGTATCGGAATGGGACAATCTCCTAATTCAAAGGGCGTATCCCTGAGAACCTTTAACAGAAACTTTGAGGGACGTTCAGGCACAAAGGACGGACAGATATATCTGGTATCTCCCGAGCTTGCGGCGGTTTCGGCGCTGACCGGCTGCCTTACCGACCCGAGAACTCTGGGCGATATGCCTGAATTCAAGCTGCCCGAGCATTTTGTGATAAACGATAATATGATAGAGCCTCCCGCTCCCGTTGAGGAAATGGACAAGGTGGAGATTTTAAGAGGTCCGAACATCAAGCCGTTCCCGGAAACAGCTCCTCTTGACGAATCTATCGAATGTAAGGTATCGCTTAAAGTCGGCGACAATATAACTACAGACCATATCATGCCTGCGGGAGCTAAAATTCTTCCGCTCCGTTCAAATATTCCTGCAATTTCCCAGCATTGCTTCACAGTGTGCGACGAGGAATTTCCAAGACGCGCAAAGAACATGGGCAAGTCGATCATTGTAGGCGGCTCCAACTACGGCCAGGGCTCGTCAAGAGAGCACGCGGCGCTTGCTCCTCTCTATCTCGGAATCAAGGCGGTGCTGGTAAAGAGCTTTGCGAGAATCCACAGAGCTAATCTTATCAACGCAGGTATTCTGCCGCTTACATTTGTAAACGAAGCTGATTACGACAAGATTTCACAGGGAGATGAAATCTTGCTTGCAGACGTAAGAAAGGCAATAGAGGAGGACAAGACTCAGCTTACCGTTGTAAACAAGACCACAGGCGCGGAAATCCCCGTTCTCTGCGAGCTTACAGGACGTACGAAGGATATTGTTCTTGCCGGAGGTTTGCTTGACTATACAAGAGAAAGCCTGAAATAATATAGACAGGGGAATCGGCATGATTGCGTCTGTACTGATATTAACGCTTATGCTGCTTATATCGGACAAGCTCCGCGTAAATCCGCTGAATCAAAAAAAGCTGAGCGTGAAAAAGCAGCTGCTCTTTATTCTGATTCTCGCTTTGCCCTATATCTTATATTTCGTTATTATGATGCTTTTTGCGTTAAGCTTTTAAAACAGGAGGAAAGTAAAATGGCTAAAATTCAAATGAAAACACCCCTCGTCGAGATGGACGGCGACGAGATGACCAGAATTATCTGGCAGGAGATCAAGGATATTCTTATCCTTCCTTATGTGGACCTTAAGTCTGAATATTATGATCTTGGTCTTGTCCACAGAAATGAAACAGACGATCAGGTAACGGTCGATTCCGCAAACGCTACCAAAAAGTACGGCGTTGCGGTAAAGTGCGCTACTATTACTCCTAACGCTGCAAGAATGCCGGAGTACAACCTCAAGGAAATGTGGAAATCCCCTAACGGTACTATCAGAGCAATGCTGGACGGCACGGTTTTCAGAACTCCTATCCTTGTAAAGGGAATAACTCCGTATATCCCTACATGGACTAAGCCTATAACCATTGCCCGTCACGCTTACGGCGACGTTTACAAAAACGTTGAAATGAAGTGCCCCGAAGGCTCTAAGGCTGAACTGGTATGTACGGATAAGGACGGAAACGAAACGAGAGAAACGATCTACAGCTTTGAGTGCGACGGAATTATTCAGGGTCAGCATAACAAATCCTCGTCAATAGCCTCCTTTGCGAGAGCCTGCTTTAACTTTGCCCTTGACACAAAGCAGGACGTATGGTTCGCTACAAAGGATACTATCTCCAAGAAGTACGACCATACCTTTAAGGACATTTTCCAGGAAATTTACGATAATGAATATAAGGAGAAGTTTGAGGCCGCCGGAATCGAGTATTTCTATACCCTTATCGACGACGCGGTTGCAAGGGTAGTGCGTTCTGAGGGCGGATATATCTGGGCGTGCAAGAACTATGACGGCGACGTTATGAGCGACATGGTGGCTACCGCTTACGGCTCGCTGGCAATGATGACCTCGGTTCTGGTATCTCCCGACGGCGTTTACGAGTACGAGGCTGCTCACGGAACGGTACAGCGTCATTATTACAAGCACCTGAAAGGCGAAGAAACCTCGACAAACTCGGTAGCGACACTGTTTGCATGGACAGGAGCCCTCAGAAAAAGAGGAGAGCTTGACGGGCTTGCTGAGCTTGTTAATTTTGCTGACTGCCTTGAAAAGGCGACAATTAAAACCATTGAGGACGGAGTTATGACCGGAGATCTGTATCTGCTTTCCAAGCTTGAGAACAAGAAAAAGGTCAATACCGAGGACTTCCTCAGGGCTGTGGACGAAAGATTAAAGGCAATGCTCGGCTGATTAAGGGTCTTTATTGAATTTATTTAGATATTATCCATAGGGGGCGGATTTTTATCCGTCCTTTTATGCGGTTTTAACGGAGTTGGAATTTTTATGGCGAAAAACGGTTCTATATCTTCATCGGTAATAAAAAGACTTCCGAGGTATTACAGATTTTTGGGCGAGCTGAAAAAGCAGGGCGTTGACAGAATATCTTCCAGAGAGCTTTCGGCGCTGATGAAGCTGACTGCCTCCCAGATAAGGCAGGACCTTAACTGCTTCGGCGGATTCGGTCAGCAGGGATATGGCTATCATGTAGACGAGCTGCACGGTGAAATAGGGAAAATTTTAGGCGTAGACAAACATTTCAAGACGATACTTATCGGCGCGGGAAATCTTGGTCGCGCCATTGCGACTCATATCAATTTTGAGACCAGAGGCTGCAGGCTTATAGGGATTTTTGATATAAATCCGGATATAATCGGAAAAAGCGTGGGGAATCTGCAGATACGCCATGTAGACGAAATAGAGGACTTCTGCCGAGAAAATTCTCCGGCGGTGGCGGTTTTGTGTATTCCGAAGGCAACGACCCAGGAGATCGCGGATAAGCTTGTAAGTCTGGGACTGAAGGCATTCTGGAATTTCTCACACTATGATCTGAGTATCGAGTACGAAAACATAGTAGTTGAAAACGTTCATCTGGGGGACAGTCTTCTTACGCTTACCTACGGCGCCAATATTATTGACAATTCCGATTAAATATTTATTTTAGTATGGATTTGCCTTAAGAAAAAGCTGTATTGTTTTCAGAGCTGAAATGACGGCTGCTTTTAACGCCTTTGATAAAGCCCTCGTCGTTTTCTTAAACCGACAGGCAGAAAAGCTTCCTGAGGTTTTGCATACGATTATTGCCCGGTATTTCCTTAACAAAATATTTATCGTTTTTTGTTCGGATCTTTATTGTAAGCGCTTGCTTGCTATAGTATAATATATAAATAAGTTTTATCTATCATGCAGTATGAATATAGTATTATATCCGCAATGAGAGGGATCCTGCAAATGAAATCAACAGCAAAACTTGATATTTCGCGTTTTGTTAATATTTCACCCAAATATATGTATTTGTTTGCATACATATGCTGTCTGCTCGTTCACGGGGTATTTCTTTTTTACTTCAGATATATAGGCGTTACAGAGATGATGTACTTCAATTTTTTCAGCGTGGCGATGTATCTCTGTTTTTCTCTAATGCTTTTCCGGGTGAAAAATCTAACGCCAATGACTTGCATGGCTCTGCTTGAAATAACGATCCATTCCATAGCCGCAACGGTTTATGTAGGCTGGGGCTTCGGGTTTGCTATGTTTCTGGTATGCGTTGTGCCTGTTCCGTTTTTTATAAACTTTAAGAGAAACATTACGCCTTATATCATAACTCCGTTGATCGTAGCTGCTTTTATGGGACTGAGGGTGTATACTGCTGACGAGGCGAACGTAGTATATCATCTGAACGACGAAACGTCGCAGATAATACTTTATATGTTCAACAGCTTTTTCGCGTTTCTGATGATTATCGGTATATCGGGGATATATAAGGTTTCAAGGCAGATATCTCAGAGACAGCTCAAAACTAAGAACGAAACGCTCAGTCGGCTTGCCGCAATTGACCCGCTTACTCAGCTTTTCAACAGACGGGCAATGATGGATTTTTTTAAGCAGATACAGAGAAGCGCCGAGGCTGTTCACAGCAGATATATAATCGCAATGGGGGATATTGATTATTTTAGGGAAGTAAACAACACTTACGGTCACTTCTGCGGAGACGTGGTTTTAAAACGTGTTTCGGCAGTGATGAGCGAGCTTGTTCCGGCAGAGGGCTATGTATGCAGATGGGGCGGAGAAGAGCTGCTGTTTGCAGTGCCGAATACCGATATCGAAGCGGGCACGGAAATTGCAGTGAAGATATGTGAAAAGATAAGAAGCATGAAATTCTGCTGCGGCGAAAGCAGCTTCGGAGTTACGATCACGATCGGCGTCTGCGAATGCGGAGAGGATATTCCGTATGAGGAGGGTCTGAAAATTGCCGACCGTTATTTGTATGACGGTAAAAAACGCGGCAGAGACTGCGTAATAAACGGCGATATTCAATAAGGATATTGATTTTCTTATGAGTATATGCTTTGATAATAAATCAGAAAACCTGCCGGATAATTAGGTTCGGCAGGTTTTTTGTCTGAAATATGCCGCCAGTTGTGCATTGTGCATTGATACTGACGGCTTATTTTGTGCAAAAGGGTAATTTTTCAAAGCGTTTTGTATAAATTGTTGACTATTTAACAACAATTGTGATATAATATTAAGGTTAAAAGCAGATTTTTCCTTGGGCTGTCAGGCTTCGGGAAAAGCGGAGAATCGCGTATCGTAAGGCGATCGGAAAAACGGCTTTTGCGATATGCATTAGGCTTGTGCGGATTTTGAAGAGAATGATTAAAAAGACAGTGATATTTGAGTATCGTATGAACAGTTAAAATGAGCTGACGGATAAGCGGACGGTCTGCCGTTAAAATAAAAAGAGAGATTCTGTTCTGATATTATTAACCCGGTATTTTATCCCGGGATTTGGAGGTCTGAAATGGATAAGCAAATTGATTACGGAAGTTACGCCGGCTACCGTGACACCGTGCGGACTCTGACGGGAAATTTAAAGGAGCTGCTTCGGCTGAGCGAGGATATCTGCCTTGTGAATACCGCCAGGTCGATAAGGGAAACTATTGAAAAATCAGACGACGATCACTTTGAGGTCGCGATAGTGGGAGAGTTCAAGAGGGGAAAGTCTACTCTTATAAACGCTCTTCTCGGACAGGAGGTTCTGCCTGCCGACGTGCTTCCGGCAACGGCTACTCTTAACAGGGTTACATACAGCGAGGAGCCTTATGTACAGGTTGAGTACAAAAACGGTACCAGCGAGAGAGTGGATATTGACCAGCTGGAAAATTACGTTACCAAGCTTACCGCCGAAGCCGAGGAAAAAGCGGAAACCGTAAAAGAAGCCACGGTGTATTACGATACCGATTTCTGCCGCAATAACGTGGATATAATTGACACTCCCGGCTTGAATGACGACGAGCAGATGACTAACGTCACCCTTTCAATACTTCCCAAGATCGACGCCGCGGTGTTTGTGATCAGTGCAAATTCTCCGTTTTCGCAGTTTGAAAAGGACTTTCTTGAGAAAAAAATGCTTACTTCGGACGTGGGAAGAATAATTTTTGTAGTCAACTGCTTCGGGACATTTTCTCAGGAGGACGAGAATAAAATAGTTGAAACCGTAAGAAGCCGAATTACAAAGTATGTAATGGATAAGGCTAAAAAGGTTATGGGAGAGGACAGCAGGGAATTTGCTGTTTATAAAAGAAAAATAGGAACTCCAAGAGTTATAGGTCTGTACGCAAAAAGAGCGCTTACCGCCAAGACCATAGAGGATGAAAAGCTTCTGGAGGAAAGCAATTTCCCTGAATTTGAAAAGGCGCTTGAAACTATGCTTACCAAGGAAAGAGGAGTTATTGCCCTTCAGATCCTTGCAAACAAGATAACAAATTCAGGAACGGAGATACTTCGTTCGGTAGTTATGCAGGAAAACGCTCTTATGATGGCAAACGACGAATTTATGGAACGCTATGAGAGCGCGATAAACGAGATTGATGAGATTAGAAACAAGAAGCGTCAGGAATTTGTAAGGATAAACGACGCCGCGAATAAAGTGTTTTCAGATCTGCAGCCGGTGCTTGACAGCTACTGGACAAATATCGAGCAGGCGGCTATGGAGGTTATCGACGGATTTCAGATGTCCTCAGACGATTTCAAGAAGGATCAGCTTAAAATGGTTACTGCCAAGCTTACCGAAAAGATCAGGGAGAGCATTGAGGCAAGGGCGCAGCTTATCTGCGAGCAGATACAGAATTCCATTAATATAGCCATTAGCGTTGAAACAGAGCGTTTGCAGGGCTTTGAGGACGAATTCTTTGAATCGGTGGCCAGAATTCAGGAGATGTTTACGATTTCCGAAAGGGTCTCAAGAAACGGTAGCGGAATTGATAAAGGAATAGGCGCGGCTCTCGGCTCGTTCGGAGTAGGCGGGCTGTTCCTTGGCTTCCGTGAGGCGGGCTTCAAGGGGGCCTTGCTGGGCGGAGTAACCGGATTTGCAGGCTTTTATGCTACTTTCTATACAGCCATGTTCTTTACGGGAGTGCTTGGAATAACCGCCGCTCTTCCTGCTACCTTATGTCTTATGGCGATTGCAGGTTTGGCGGGAACGTTTTCTGCCAATTTCGCGGTGGATAAGATACTTGTCAAGGAGAGGATAGATAAGTATAAGTCAAACTTTAAAACTCAGGTCAGAAAACAATTCCATGAGCTGAAGCTGAACAACGACTTTACTGAAACCGTGCGCCGTCAGGTATTTTCAGCGTTCGAGGGATTGAAAACAAAGATCGAGAGCGAAACGGAGATAATTCTCCGCGATACTCAGGAGACTCTTGATAACTTAAACGATCTTAAAAATGAAAAGAGCAATATTTCCGAAAGGGAAATGGAACGTCTGCACGCTATCGCAGAAACCGCCAGCGCGATCGTTTCAGACGCCTATGCAGTCAGAAGAGTGCTTTCTGAGGCAATGGAAAATTAATTTCTGCGCTGCTGCCGGTTTTCCGGCACAGGAAAAATTAAGGAGGTACTCGAATGAGCGATTCAATGGAATCCGTCAATCCGCTTATGCAGATCGATACGGGATTTCGTTCATATCTTAACGCATATACGCGCTCCTTTCAGAATCATGTGGTGGACGGACAGCTTGACTATGCGTTCGACTCGGATTTTGCGGTAAGGCAGAAGATCACAGGGCTGACCGGCTGGAGCAAGCTTGCAAAGGCTGTAAATTCAGCGGACATTTCCGCGGAAGCAAAGCATTTGTTTATGAAATGCAATCAGGCGGGGGCGCTGAAGTATCCCGAGCTGTATGATATTGTCAAAGTGTGTGCGGAAAGACTTGAGCTTAATTTGCCTATAGTATTTGTAAGGGAAGATATAGATAAACCGCTGATTTATTCAGTCGCGAGCGATATAATCGAGCCGTGCATCGTCATGACCCAGAAGCTTCTGGAGCTGTGTACGGAGGAGGAGCTTCAGCTGCTTATCGGCTGCGAGGCGGGAAGGATACAGAACAATCATGCGGTCTACAATTGGGCGTTTACATATCTTAATTATAACAGGAACGTGTATAAGCCCGCCGAGCGTTCGTATAAGCAGAGCGTAAGCAATCAGATCGTCTGTTCGCTTATCGAATGGGTGAAATACGCCGATATTACCGCTGACAGAGCGGGGATCATCTGCATTGACAGACCGGGAAGATTTCTCGATATTTTCTGCGGACTATATAAAAAGGGATATATTGATTTTTACGGCAGATCCGGAAAGGATCTGGACTTCGGCAAACTCAGCGGACTTCACGGCGACAATCATACGACCGCGGCAAGAAGCCTGAAATCCGACGGTTCGCTGTCGGAGCTTGAAAGGCGTCTGCTGGCGTCGGCTGAATTTTTGTCCTGTGATTCGCTGTTTGCGTGGAGAAGAGATATTGACAAGAGCGATATCCATACTATTTCCGGTCAGATATGCGACGTAAGAAGCTCTATAATTCTCGGAACGGGGGGGCAGTAGTATGGATGTTTACGATTACAGGGCTGCCGGAAGAGATATTGACGAAGTCCGTGAAAATATAGGCGGGCTTACTTCAGACCGGGGACTTGAGAAGATTCTCGGACGGGAATTTGCCGAAGAGCTGAGAGAATGGGAAAAAATAGTTGAAAAAAGATGCAGCGAGCCTTTTACGCTGGTTATTCTGGGAGAATTCAAAAGAGGAAAAAGTACGATAATAAACGCGCTGCTGGGCAAAGAGCTTGCGCCGTCAAACGTTTCTCCTGAAACCTATACGATAAATGAAATATCCTACGGCGATACTCCGTCTGTAGAGGCGGTTCTGGAGAACGGACAGAGGATACCGCTTACGCTCGCGGATATAACGAGAGATCGGCTTGAAGTAAAAATGAAGCTGTTTCCGTCGAAGATATCCTATCTCGATATACGCGACAACGCTCCTATTTTAAAGGAGCTGAGGATAGTTGATACTCCGGGGCTTTCCGATCTTGACGATCTTGACAGGCAGGTAACGGAATATCTGGTCAATGCGGACGCTATTATGTACGCGGCGTCATGTCTGCTGCCGTTTTCGGAAACCGAGCTGATGTTTCTGGGAAGGCATATACAGCCGCAGAGATTCGGAATGCTTTATGTGCTGGTCAATATGACGGACGCTTTGAACTGCCAGAATGACGTCGATAAAATAATGAACCGTTTTTCAAGGCTTGCGGAGCAGATCGTGCCTAACGCTTTTGTTTACGGCATAAGCGCCGCCGATGAGCTTAGAAGAAAGCTTGGCAGGGAACGGCTTCCCGATAAGGGAACGAGAGAGTTTTATGAAACTCAGTTTTTCAAGTTCGAGCTTTCCCTGAAGCGGGACATTATAATGCAGAAGGACGTTATAAGGACCAGACGCGTCCTGACTATGCTTGAGCAGGTCGTGAATGAAACCAGAGCAAAGATCCATATGTTTGCCGATATGGCGGAAATGGATCAGAAAAAGCTGGAGGAAAAGACGCGCGACTTTGACGAGCAGTGTCTGCAGCTTGCTTCGGCGCTTGAGGAATGCAAGCCGGCGCTTCATCTGAGCGTTATTGAAATGCAGCAGGAAGCGGAGCAGTGGATGTACGAATTTTTTGCAGGACTGAGGATGAGTATGCTGGAGTGCCGCAAAAAGGACGAAAACGGCGAGGATATTTATTCCTCTGAGGATATTGAAAAGTATTTTTATTCGTTTCTTATGGAAAAGGTGGGCGAGGCATACCGCACCTGCATAGAGTGCCACCGCGCCAGAATAAACGATATTGTGGAAAAAATGAGCCGCGATCTTGCCAAAAAGCTGGGGCTTCAGGATCTTTCGTCGGTAACGCAGGCAGCTTCCGCCGACCGCCTTATGATGTCGCTTAACAAAAACGTTACCCGTTCTGTAATGAGCGTAAAGCTGTTCGGAACAAGCGAAACGTTTCCTCCCGCGGCGCTGTCGGTGTTCAGCATAATCCTTAAAAAGAAAAGACAGACTGATATAATCGACATTGCTCTTGAAAATTACGACGATATAAGGATCAATATAGTCAAGGATATAAAAAACGTATATCAGGATCTGGAGGTAAAGGCGTGTCAGCGTCTTGACGGTATATATCAGTATCAGGCTGAGGTCGGAAAGGAAGCGCTGAATCAGGCGAAGGAGATGATAGGAAGCCTGGACGTCAGAACGGTAGGCGACGCTCTGGTCAAGGCTGATGAACTGCTTGAAAAGTCTGCCGCGCTGCTTTCAAAATACGATCTGGAATAGCAGTCGAAACATCTAAGAAAAATAATATTTTGTTAATAAATGATTTGAGTGCAGGGTTTTATATTAAAAAATCCTGCATTGTTTTTGTTGATTTTTGCTAAAATTAAATGTGAAAGTTTGGTGAAAAGTATCATTGAATTGTAATCGCTATTATGTTACAATTGTATTACAATAATTAGCTGAGAACGTTATCATAATGCTTGGAAAAGCTGGATTTATTTGTAACAGCATTGATACTTGCATTTTCAGCTGATTAAATTGAAATTAAAATTGGAGGAAATTGGAAATGAAGTTAAACAGAATTTTAGCCGGCATGTCCGCCGCTGCTATGGCTGCTTCAATGCTCACAATGGTTACTGCTTCAGCTGCCGCTAAGCCTGCGACTATTACGGGAGATCATACTTTCGTGAGCAACAAAGAAGGAACTGCTACTGACGGCTTTGTAAAGGAAATGTATCACGCTGATTACAGCTTTTCACCTGAGGATACGATTTATGTAAAGGTTGAAAGCACAAGCGACGCTGATACAAGCGCCTGGCAGATTGCTGTAAACGCTTATGACACAAGCTGGGGCGGCTGGTCGGCTGTAAACGGCGATGAAGGCGCACTTGAATTTACTACTACTGTCGCTGACGTTGTAGCTGTCAACTCTTCTATTAAGGAAGACTTGTCAAATCTTCAGGGAATCAATGTTGAGGTATGGAACACTGAGGTAGACGATACGATTTCCTACGAGATCAGCATCAACGGCGGCGCTTCCGAGGACGATTCTTCAACTGTTGATTCCGAATATCCTGAGGACGCTGTATTTGCTAACGGAGGTACATCATGGAGCGGCGTTGAGTTTGACAGCGTAAAGGAAATTGCATTCGGCGCATGGGACGGAATCTGGCTTCAGTGCGATTATCCGAAGGAAGGCATGAATGTCGCTGACGAAACAAACGCTAAGTTGGTTCTTGTACTTGAGGCTGACGAAACAGTAACTGCCGGATCAGCAATTTTCCGCGTAGGTGACACAACTGATGAGACTCCTCATGCATACCTTGCTGAGGCTGACGGCACTACATTTACAGTTGAGATTCCTATTACAGAGCTGAAGGCTTTCCAGGACGCTGCCGGTTATGCTGCGGTAGATAGTTGGGATAACGGCTTTGCTTGCAATCTCCAGGTTGGTGCTGCCGGTAAGGTTACAGCTTATGTAACAGGTATGGCGTACACACCTCTTGAGGATTCTACAGACGATTCATCAGACACTGAAACTGAAGTTTCATACACAGCTTTCGAGATGTTTACAGATTCTCAGTGGGGCTGGGGCAACTGGGATCCTGTTGCTGACGGCGGTTTAGGTACAGACGCTGAGATCACAGGCGACGGCACTTACACTGTAAGCATTAGCGCTGATCAGGTTGCCAAGTGGTATGACGAGGAAGGCAATGAGGTTCTTGCCGGAACAGAGGGCGCTACGCCTGCACCTGCCGTAGGCATTGGCACATGGTGCGTAGATATCCGCGGTCTTGCTGACGCGCTCGGCGTTGGAACAGATGGTCTTGGTAAAGACTTGACTGCTACCGACAAGATGAATGTTGCTAAGGAAGGCGGTCTTACGATTACAGATGTAAATCTTATTGTAGACGGCGAGACAGTTTATACTTATGATGACGCTGACGTTCTCTTCGGCGATATCGAAGGAAACGGAAACGTTAGACTTGAAATTTACAACCAGTACGGTGAAACAGGCGGAAGCGACGGTAAGGCTGATCCTACAGCTCCTGCTGAGATTTTGGCTCTCGCTACCGATCTTGTAGCTGAGGATGAGATCGCTGTAACATTTACAGTTAACGGTCTTCCTGAGGAGCTTCCTGAGCCTGTTGAGTCTTCCGACGACGCAAACGATTCAACTGCTGATTCTACTGATGATTCTGCTGCTTCGGCTACAGATTCCGATGCTACATCTTCCAAGGGCGACGCTTCCGGTTCTGACGCTAACCCGTCAACAGGCGCTGCTGCTCTTGCAACAGTAGGCGTGCTTCTTGCAGGCGCTGCTGTAGTAGCTACAAAGAAGAAGTAATTTAATTACTGATATTAAATAAAGCTCGCTTTAAGCGGGCTTTATTTTTTTGTAAAAATCTCTTGACAGATTTCATTCTATGCGTTATACTTAATATACACCCCCTAGGGGTGGGGGTGATAGAATAAGAGTACAAATACGGCAGAAAATATAACTGTAATTAATATTCCGGCTTTTAGAGCGGCATTTTGAAATTACAGCTCGCTGTGCTGACCTGCCGGAGCATACTGTAATGAAGGGATGAGTTTAATGAAGGAGAGGTTTTCTGTTACCGGCATGACCTGTTCGGCGTGTTCGGCTCATGTGGAAAAAAGCGTGTCAAAGCTTGACGGAGTAAACAGCGTTGCGGTAAGTCTGCTTCAGAATTCAATGACCGTGGATTACAACCGTGATAAGCTTACGGAGCAGGATATAATTTCTGCGGTAGAAAAGGGCGGTTACGGTGCTTTTGTTTACGGAAAGCAGGAAAGTACGGAAAAAACTCTCCCTGACATGAGCTCAGGGATAAAAAAACGCATGATATGGTCGCTGATTTTTCTGGTGCCGCTGTTTTATATATGTATGGGGCATATGGCGGATATTCCGATACCTCCGATTTTTACCGGTCATAAGAATATGATGGTATTCGCGCTGACGCAGCTTTTTCTTACCATACCTATAGTTGTGATAAACAGAAACTATTTTGTAAACGGCTTTAAAAATCTTATACGCAGAGCGCCGAACATGGACAGCCTTATTGCTATCGGTTCTGCCGCGGCAGGCGGCTACAGCTCAGTTCAGCTGTTTGTAATGGCATATCATATGGGCAGGGGAAATATGTCCGCCGCTCATGACGCAATGATGAATCTGTATTTTGAATCCTGCGGAATGATACTGACACTTATTACAGTGGGAAAGTTTCTGGAAGCACGCTCCAAGGGGAAAACCTCTCAGGCTATTGAAAAGCTTATGAATCTTGCGCCTAAGACGGCGGTTGTGATTCGCAACGGGGAAGAGGTCACTATACCTCTTGAACAGCTTGCCGTCGGCGATATATTTGTTGTCAGGTCAGGTCAGACTATACCCTGCGACGGAAAAATAGTGGAGGGAAGCTGCTCTGTGGACCAGTCGGCGATAACCGGCGAAAGTATTCCGGTTTCCAAAACCGCTGACGATGAGGTTATCGGAGGAACTATCCTGTCAGGAGGCTTCTGCAAGGGCAGATGTATGAAAACAGGCGAGGACGCCGCCCTGTCCCAGATAATAAAGCTTGTGGAGGAAGCGGCTTCGTCAAAAGCGCCCATTTCAAAGCTTGCCGACAGGGTCAGCGGCGTGTTCGTCCCGATAGTTATAGCAATAGCCCTTGTAGCGGCGATCGTCTGGCTTGCCGTTGGCGCCGGCTTCGCGGAGGCGCTGTCGGTCGGAATCGCCGTTCTGGTTATTTCATGTCCCTGCGCTCTCGGTCTTGCAACGCCGACCGCGATAATGGTGGGTACGGGAAAAGGAGCAGAAAACGGAATATTGATAAAATCCGCCGAAAGTCTGGAGCTTGCCCATAAGGTAACGACGGTAGTGCTGGACAAAACGGGAACCGTCACAAACGGAACGCCTGTAGTTACGGACGCGGTTTATTTCGGCTGTGAGGAAAGCGGACTGTTGAACAGCATATATTCTCTGGAAAAGGCTTCCTCTCACCCGCTTTCCAAGGCAATATGCTCCTATGCTGAAGCAAAGGGGGCAAAGGCTGTTGACTGCAAGGCTTTTGAGGAAATCCACGGCGGCGGAATCAGGGGAAGGGTAGGCTCAGAAGTGATCTGTGCCGGAAACAAGCGGCTGATGTCAGAGCAGGGAGCGGACGTTTCGGCATATGAAAAGCGGGTGGAAAAGCTTGCCGACGAGGGCAAGACTCCGCTGTATATTTCAGTAAACGGCAGTCTTAAAGCGATCATCGCAGTAAAGGATACCGTAAAAAATACCGGCAAAAACGCTGTAGCCCAGTTGAGGAAAATGGGAATGAAGGTAGTAATGCTTACCGGCGACAACAAACGTACAGCCGAAGCAATAAGACGGGAGCTTGACATTGATACCGCTATAGCCGAGGTTCTTCCGCAGGATAAGGAGCGGGAGATAAGAAGGCTTCAGGAAAGCGGCGAGAGAGTCGCTATGATAGGCGACGGAATAAACGACGCTCCCGCCCTTGCCAGAGCAGACGTAGGCATAGCTATCGGAGCCGGACAGGATATTGCAATTGAGTCGGCGGACATCGTGCTGATGAAAAGCGATCTTCAGGACACGGCGGCGGCTTTTCAGCTGAGCAGAGCAACGATCAGAAATATCAAGGAAAATCTTTTCTGGACGCTGTTTTACAATTCGCTGGGAATACCCTTGGCGGCAGGCGCTTTTTATCCGCTTACAGGCTGGACGCTTAATCCTATGTTCGGAGCGGCGGCAATGAGTCTGAGCTCGGTATTCGTAGTGACAAACGCGTTAAGGCTTAAATTTTTCAAGCCGGATTTCAGCTATGTGCCTTTTGAAGCTCCGCCTCCGGCAGAAGGTGTAAATAATGAATCATTTGAAACGAAAGGATTTGGTATTATGAAAAAGACTATCAAAATCAACGGAATGATGTGCGGTCACTGTACCGCTCATGTTGAAAAGGCGCTTAACGCTGTCGAGGGCGTAACGGCAAAGGCGTCGCTTGAGGACAACGCCGCTTATGTTACGCTTGACAGGAATGTAGACGACGCGGTTCTGAAAGCCGCGGTTGAAGAGGCTGGCTACGAGGTGACGGAAATAAATGAAGGCTGACAAGAACGACGTTACCTCTCTGATAAAAACCGCGAGAGGACAGCTGGACGGTATTCTGAAAATGATCGAGGACGACAGATACTGCATGGATATTTCAAATCAGCTTATGGCGGCGCAGGCAATTATAAAGAAAGCCAACAAGGCTATTCTGTCAGCTCATATGCAGTGCTGCGTAACGGAAGCTGTGGAAAGCGGTAATCCTCAGAATAAAATCGAAGAGCTGGTAAATCTCATAAACAAGCTGTAAAATGCAGAAATGCCCGAAAACGCGCGACTGGCTTAACAGTCGGGTGCGTTTTCGGGCATGATTTATTGACTTTGAACGGCGCAGATGCTATAATGACCTTAAACCATGGTAGTGATTCATTTCAGAAACATGGTCATGATACATTCCAAGAAAGCGGTGAACAGTTTTGAAAGAAAAGATTACATTAGGAAAATTTATTCAGGAAAAACGCAAGGCAAAAGGATTATCCCAGAGTCAGATGGCTCAGCAGCTCTTTGTTACAGAGTCTGCCGTAAGCAAGTGGGAGAGAGGCGTTTCTTATCCGGATATATCTATGATACAGGGGATCTGCGAGGTTTTGGATATTTCCGAGCACGAGCTTCTTACCGCAAGCGACGACTACCGTCAGCGGGAAATAGAAAAACAGGCTGAAAGTCTGAAGAAAACCAAGCGCAACTATACATGGATATGGGTCGCTGTGTACGTTATATCGCTTATTCCCTGCTTTATTGTGAATATTGCGGTCAGCGGGGCGCTCACATGGTTTTTTATCGTGCTTACCTCCGAAATGGTCGCGTTTTCGCTGATAAATCTTCCTGTGCTTGTAAAAAAGCATAAGGGCTTGTGGACTCTGTGCGGATTTTACGTATCAATAGTTCTGCTTTTGGCTTTCTGCCGGATTTATAACGGAGGCAATTGGTTTTTAACAGCTTTATTAGGAGTAACCTTGGGACTTTCGGTAGTATTTCTTCCGTTTGTTCTTAAGGACGGTCTGTTCGGGGATAAAATACGAAGAAACAAGGGTCTGATAAGCATGGCGGCGGACACTGTTTTTCTCATATTGCTTATTATTTCGGTTTCAGGCATACCCTCGGCAGCTCTCGAACTTCTTTTGGCGCTGATCGTTTTCCCCTGGGCATATCTTATTGTAATAAGATACCTTAAAATTAACGGTATGTTCAAGGCGTCGATATGTCTTGCGCTGGGCGGAATCTGGGCTGTCATTCAAAGACCTCTTATATCCAGTATTCTGGACGGAAAGCCTTTCAGAATAGAACCGATAAATTTTGCGGATTGGTCCAGTCCCGATTATCTGAATGCGAATATAATGACTTCCATATGCGCTGTATGCGTGCTTCTGGCGGTTATTTTCGCAATAAGCGGAGCGGTAATTGCGGCAAAGTCAAAAAAATAAAATAAAAAGGCTGTTACACCGTCTGAGTTTGGTGTAAACAGCCTTTTTTGTTTTCAATGCTTACGATTCAGCCTTATTTCTCATCGCCGTATAAAAGTCCCCTCGAGCCTGTTCCGATATAAACACGTCCGGATATTCTCGGATCTCCGCAAACTGATGAAACGTTTCCGAAGCTCTGACTGTCAGAATTTATTCTGTGCCAGGTCAGACCGTAGTCGGGCGACCTGTAAAAACCGTACACGCCGCATATTCTGCCGACCGTGAAAAGCATGGGAATGTTGTTTCCGCCCTTTCCGAAGCCAATGCACCGCGAATAATCGCCGTCGGACAGCAGATTTCTGATATTGACTGAAAACGAGCTTTTATCAAATTCCAGCAGATAAAGCCCGTCAATGCCGTTGGCGATCCAGAGGCGGCCGGAAATTCCGCTTTCAGCCCGTATCTCATGCTTTATTCTGAAACCGCTGGGTATTTTAACGTTCAGCCTTATTTCCTTAAAGCTTTCCGCCTTGTCAGCGGAGGCAAAAAATCTGTAATCGTCAGTGACGCCGTAAAATACTTCACAGTCTATGCGGTCGGAAAATATCCTGACGTCGCACGGCAGCGAAAGCGGCTTGCCTTCCGGATCGAAAAATTCGGAACGGCTCCAGTCTTTACCCTCATTATCGGTGTAAAAGGTCATATCGGAGCGGAATACTCTGTTATAACAAAGAGTCCAGACGATACGCCTGGAATCGGCGGAAACAGCAGTCCAGCCGGAATCGGTATTCGGCTTCTGAATACAGTCAAGGGCTGTGTCGGCCTCGTCGGTAAAGCCGTAGGGATAGGAAAGACGCTTCCAAGTTCTGCACTGGTCATAAGAAAGTATAACTCCGCCCTTGGTCTTTCCTGTCCAGTTACCCCGGGGGGTGCATACGACATAGTATGGAGCTTTGTCGGGAAAATCCGCGTTAAGGCAGGTAATATACCTGTTGCCGCGTGAGTCGTCAAAGGAATTTTCACACTGCTTATCAACGTCTGTAAAAGCAAAGCCGCCCAAATCCCCTAAGATATCGATTACATGGACGGGACCGTCGGGAGGCGAGTATACGTTAAGATGAACGGTTTCCTCCAGTCCGCTGCACAGCGGAGCAAAGCGGACGGTTTTGTCTTTCAGGTTTTCGGTATAAAAAATGCCGGTTCCCGTATTGAATACCGCAAAGCTTTCGTCAAACGGCGATACTTTAAAATCGCTTACCCAGTGAACGCAGGAGCGTCCGCCGTTATATTCCGGCTTCATATATGAAACGTTCCAGTCTATAACTCCGATTTCGAGTCCCTCCAGCACAGGCTCCCAGCTTTCGCCGCAATCGAAGCTGCGGTATATAATATCGTCGCCCTCCCTGCAAACGGTTGAAACGTACACGGCTCCGTCTGAACATTCGCAGGCGCAGTAGCCTCCTTTTATACGGCGCTCAGAGCTGCCGCAGTTCGGGTCGATGGGGGTAACGTCGCTGTCAAAAACCGCCGAGCCGTTTTCAATACGGTACCTGTAAACTCTTCCGTCGAAGACAGAGCCAGTATCGCAGGAGTACGCCCCCATTCCGCCGAACGCGATTTTTCCGCTTTGACAGAAGGTTATATAAAGATAACGCCCGTCAAAGGATACTTTCTGCGGAACGAAGCCTATGTAATCGCATTTGCCGCTGTCATAGCCCTCAGGAGCCGTAAGCGGCTGAAAGCTTTTTCCGCAGTCGGCGGACTGATACAGAGTGTTTCCTCTGCGTCTGCCGTCAGGAGAGTTTACATCTCCGCCGGTTCCCGCGAGCATAGCGCGTCCGTCAGGCGAGATCCACAAAAACGTAAGATTTTTTTCTTCGTTTACCGAAAGCTTTTCCCAGCTTTCTCCCATATCGTCCGAGCGGAACAGTCCGTCCGACTGCGAGGCAAACCAGAGTGTGCCGTTCCTGAACAAAAGCCTTTCGCCTGTTGAACGCCCGACCTCGTTTCCGTGAACCTGGCAGGGAAGCGGCTTATCGGAAAAGCTTTTTCCTCTGTCGGAGGATATGACGAGATAATTGTTCTTTTTTGTGCCGCATACAAAGAAAAGCTTGTCAGGGTCGTTTTCGTCCAAAGCCATTGACAGAGGATAGGTCTGCGCCGGGTCTTCCCCTGTTACGCTGTCGCACAGAGGTATCCACGCCTTTTTATCAAAGTCAAAACGGTACATTCCGCCGATATCTGTTCTGGCGTAAAGCGCGTTTTTGGATTTGGGGTGAAAAATAAAGCCTGTAACATAGCCGCCGCCCGGTATAGGGCAGTTTTTATACGAATAAAGAATACTGTCCTGAACTGTATACATAACGACTCTCCCAAATTTGTTTACCATTCTATAGTTGAAACGTCGGCGGGGTTTTCATTTAAAACCACCTTGTCGACTTTGCTATTTTTAACATGAATCACCCTGTCCGCCATGGGGGCTATCGCCGAGTTATGAGTAATTACTATAACGGTCATTCCGTTTTTTCGGCAGGTATCCTGAAGCAGCTTGAGTATCGTTTTGCCCGTGTTGTAATCCAGGGCTCCCGTAGGCTCGTCGCAGAGGAGGAGCTTAGGCTGCTTTGCAAGGGCTCTTGCAATTGAAACGCGCTGCTGCTCGCCGCCGGAAAGCTGCGAGGGGAAATTGTTCATTCTGTCCTGAAGCCCCACATTTCGCAGTACCTCTTCGGGTGAAACGGCGTCGGGGCAGATCTGGGTGGCAAGCTCCACATTTTCCAGAGCCGTAAGATTTGTTACGAGGTTGTAAAACTGAAAGACAAAGCCAATGTCGTAGCGTCTGTACGACGTAAGCTGACGCCGGTTATATTTTGCAATATCCTTGCCGTCAACTATAATCTCGCCTTCGTCGCAGGTATCCATACCGCCGAGCATATTGAGTATCGTGGTCTTTCCCGCTCCGCTTGCGCCTACAATAACGGCAAACTCGCCCTTGTTTATCTCGAAGCTTACTCCGTCGGAAGCGTTTATGGTGATTTCTCCCATTATGTAACGCTTATAAACGTTTTTAAACTCTACAAAGCTCATGATTAATTCCCCCGTTCGCATTTATTATACTATAAACCTTATTCTATTTCAACAATGATTTGTTAACTTTAATACTCAGGCTCATACGATTTTTCGGAAACGCATTCAAGGAAAGCTTTCATTATGGCGGTTGCCGGATATTTGGTGCAGGTAACGGCGCAGATGCTGCGCTGAGGGAGAGGCTCTTTAAGCTTGATTTCAAATATGTCGCCGCGTTTTATATCGTCTGCGGCTATCTCTCTGGGGATAAAGCCTATTCCCAGATTGTTTCTGACCAGAGGCAGAACAAGATTAATTGAGGCAAGCTCTATATCGGGTCTGAGAAGAATATTATGGAGCCGGAATATGTAGTCGAGATAATGTCTTGTAGTGGTGCTTTCCTGAAGCGATATAAGCGGATAGTTCGAGATGTCGTGCATGGAAATGGGCTTTTCACGCAGATGTGAAAATTCGCTGCCCGCTACCAGAATATCCTGGAGCTTGTCCAGAACGGTTATGCTCAGCTGCTGCTTATCCATAAACGGAGAGCTTACTACGGCGGTATCAATAATGTTTGATTTCAGGGCTTCGATCGCGTCGGGGGTAGTCATATTGTCTATTTTTATTTTCACCATAGGGTGGAGGTTATGGAATTTGATTATTTGCTTTATTATATGCCTTTGCATAGCCGCTTCGGAAACGCCTAGCCGTATGATCCCGCTTTTGGTCTTATTGAAAAGAGAAATCTCCTCCTCAGCGGAAAAAATATGCTTGCAGGCGATCTGTATATGCTTGAAAAGAAGCTCGCCCTCCGGAGTAAGCTCAACGCCTTTTTTGCTGCGGGTGAAGAGCGTGCAGCTGAGATCCTCTTCAAGATTTGATATGCACCGGCTTACGCTGGGCTGTGAAAGATAAAGCGCCGACGCGGCTGAGGTTATATTTTTCAGTTTCGCAACAAAGTAGAATACTTTATAATGCTCGAAATTTATCGACGACATAATAAAACCTCCTTTTTTTACAGCTGTTTGTTATCTATAGCATAAACGTATGATAGACATAGAAAATATGTATTTTACAAATGTTTATGAAAGTATTATAATATATATAGCGATAAAAATCAAGGGCTTAACATGGCTTACAATTTAATTTTTGTATATTATCAGTATAAAATCAAAGGCGATTCAGTTTCCGGCTTCTGTTTGTAATCAGAGATCGGCGGCGCTTTGGTTTTATTTTTTTGGAGGTGAAGAGCATTGATGGATAAAATTGCGCACGCGATAAGCGAAGCGATGGAAAACAGCACAGCGTTTACTATACCGCTGTTCGGAGGGATACCCGTTTCACAGAGCTGCGTCGTAACGTGGATCATAATGGCGGCGCTTGTGGCGCTTTCGATTGTTTTTACCAGAAATCTCAAGCTTGTTCCCGGAAGAAAGCAGATGATGATTGAAGCCTTTGTCGGTTTTCTGAGGAATTTTTTCAGGGATCAGCTGGGAGAAAAGGGAATGTGCTATTTTCCGTTTCTTTGTACGGTAATAATTTATATAGGCTTTTCAAATATCATAGGGCTTTTCGGCTTTACCCCGCCTACCAAGGATCTGAACGTAACCGCTGCGCTGGCGATTATGAGCATTATTCTGGTTGAAGTCGCGGGAATAAGGGCGAAGGGAACTAAGGGCTGGCTGAAAAGCTTTGCGAAGCCTGTAGCGATTATCGCTCCTCTGAACGTTATGGAGATAGCGATCCGTCCGCTTTCTTTGTGTATGCGTCTTTTCGGAAACGTGCTGGCGTCGGTCATAATAATGGAGCTGCTGAAGGCGGTGGTGCCGATATTTGTTCCGCTGGTATTTTCAGCGTATTTCGATATTTTTGACGGATTTATCCAGGCATATGTATTTGTATTCCTTACCTCGCTTTACATAGACGAGGCTATTGAAGACGAAGATTGATTATTTGGAGGTATTATCATGTTGGTAGCTATTGGCGCGGCGGTTGCCGTAATCACAGGAATCGGAGCAGGAATCGGAATCGGTATCGCAACGGGAAAGGCGACGGAATCTATTGCAAGACAGCCCGAGGCTAAAAAGGACATCAGAAGCTCGCTGCTGCTCGGCTGCGCGCTTGCAGAGGCAACGGCTATTTACGGTCTGATCGTAGCGATCCTTATCATTTTCTTTGTTAAGTAAAAGAATATATAAAAATTTTCGGAGGTATTATTATGTTGGTAGCTATTGGCGCGGCGGTTGCCGTAATCACAGGAATCGGAGCAGGAATCGGTATCGGTATCGCAACGGGAAAGGCGACAGAATCAATCGCAAGACAGCCCGAGGCTAAAAAGGACATCAGAAGCTCGTTGCTGCTCGGCTGCGCGCTTGCAGAGGCGACGGCTATTTACGGCCTTATCGTTGCGATCCTTATCATTTTCTTTGTTAAATAGCATTGTTTGAAAGGGGCATATTTTTATGCTGAAATTAGACTGGAATCTGGTATTTACGATTATAAACCTTCTGATTCTGTATCTGCTGCTGAAAAAGTTTCTTTTCAAGCCAGTATGCGACATGATGGATAAACGGGCAAAAATGATACAGGACGAGATGGACTCGGCGGAGGCTGAAAAAGCCGAGGCAATGAAGCTTAAGTCCGATTATGAGGAAACGCTGAAGAACGCCCGTCAGGAGGCTGTGAAAATTACCGATGACGCGAGGGCGCGCGCCGGAAAGGAATACGATCTGCTGATGGAAAACGCCAGAGCCGAATCTGCCAAGCTTATTGCCGACGCTGAAAAGTCCATTGAAAACGAACGCGTAAGGGCAATGGACGGAGCCAGATATGAGATAGCCGATCTGGCGCTGCTTGCCGCCGCAAAGGTTATAAGGAAAAACGCGGACGGCGTTGACAGCCGCGAGCTGGCGGAAAGCTTTATTTCCGAGGCGGGTGAGCAGGAATGATTTTTCAGAGTACAGAAAACTGCGCGAGGGTTTTGTTTTCACTGAATATCCCAAGGGCTGACGTTTCCGAGGCTGAAACGGTCTGGAATGAATCAGGGGAACTGAGGGAGGCGCTTTGCTGCCCTGCCGTCGGTCTCGGAGAGAAATATGCCGTTACAGACAGGCTTTTCCCTAGCAGTATGACCTCTTTTATAAAGACTATGTGCGCCTTCGGACATATCGCACAGCTTTCGGATATATTCAAGGCCTACAGAAAGCTTGAGCTTAAGAAGCAGGGCATAGTTGAAGCGACGCTTTATTGTGCAGACAGACCCGACAATGAAACGGCTGAAAAGTTCAGAAAAATGCTTTGCGAAAAATACGGGGCAAACGACGCGGCGCTTGAAATAACCGAGGATAAATCTCTGATAATCGGATACAGGCTCGTCGTAGGAGATACGGAATACGACAAAAGCGCTGCCGGAGCGGTTAAGGCGCTTCGCAGAAAGCTTGTCTGCCGCTGAGAGGCGTTTATGTAAAATTTGGAGGTGTGCGATTTGAGTATGAGCCGCAGTGATATAATATCCGTTCTGAAAAGTGAGATTTCAGATTTTGAAGCCAAAATGCAGGTGTCCCAGACAGGTACTGTCATAACCATAAACGACGGAATCGTCAGCGTATACGGTCTTAATCACGTTATGTACGGCGAGCTGGTCGAGTTTGAAACGGGCGTTAAGGGAATAGTGCAGAATATTGAAAGCAGGACGGCGGGCGTTGTTCTGCTCGGCTCCGACCATGGTCTTACGGAGGGCTCAAAGGTAGTCAGAACCGGAAAAAGAGCAGGCGTGCCGGTAGGCGAAAATTTTATCGGAAGGGTAGTGGACGCGCTGGGCGCTCCTATAGACGGTCTGGGACCTGTTGAGGAAGCTGATTTTTATCCTATAGAGAGGGAGGCTCCGGGAGTTGTAAACAGAAAATCCGTAACCGTTCCGCTCCAGACGGGAATTCTTGCTATAGATTCAATGTTTCCTATCGGAAGAGGGCAGCGAGAGCTGATCATAGGCGACCGTCAGACCGGAAAGACGGCGATAGCTGTGGATACTATAATCAACCAGAAGGATCAGGATATGATATGTATCTATGTAGCTATAGGTCAGAAGGCGTCTACCGTTGCAAAGCTGGTAGGAGATCTGAAAAGGCACGGCGCTATGGATTATACCATCGTTGTTTCCGCCATGGCTTCTGATCTTGCGCCTCTGCAGTACATAGCGCCGTATTCCGGAACGGCTATGGCGGAGTATTTTATGGAAAAAGGAAAGGACGTGCTTATCGTATACGACGATCTTTCCAAGCACGCTGTGGCATACAGGGCAATGAGCCTGCTTCTGCAGCGCTCCCCGGGAAGAGAGGCTTATCCGGGAGATGTTTTTTATCTTCATTCAAGACTACTGGAGCGTTCTTCAAGGCTTGACGACGAGCATGGCGGAGGCTCTATCACCGCTCTGCCTATAATAGAAACCCAGGCGGGGGACGTTTCCGCTTATATACCTACAAATGTTATTTCGATTACCGACGGACAGATATTCCTCGAATCCCAGCTTTTTTTCTCGGGCATAAGACCTGCGGTAAACGTAGGACTTTCCGTTTCGCGAGTAGGAGGCGCGGCGCAGACCAAGGCAATGAAAAAGGTTGCCGGAACGCTGCGTATAGAGCTTGCTCAATTCCGTGAGATGGAGGTGTTTACACAATTCAGCTCCGAGCTTGATAAAACCACCAAGGAGCTGCTGGATCACGGAAACCGGCTTGTGGAGCTGCTTAAACAGCCGCTTTACAGACCGCTTCCGCTGCATGAGCAGGTGATTTTGCTGTGTATTGCCAAGCATAAGCTTATGCTTGACGTTCCTATCAGGGATATAAAGAAATTCCGCGCCGATATTATAAGCTATTTTAAAGCTAATCATCCTGAGATAACGGACGAGATCGACAGAACCAAGGCTTTGTCAGACGAGCTGGAGGAAAAGATCGTGTCCTGCGCAAAAGAGTTCAAAGGCAGGTAACGGCTATGGCTAACGTAAGAGAAATCAAGGAGCGCATAGACAGCATCAACGACATAATGAAGATAACAAACGCTATGTACCTTATATCCTCATCCAAGCTGAAAAAAGCGAAAAAGAGCCTTGAAGCCACCGTTCCGTATTTCGACCAGCTTCAGTCTACTATACACCATATTTTAAAGCACACTCCGGAATTTGAACACGTTTATTTTGACAGCAGGGAAAATAAGCCGGAGGATAAGAAAACCTACGGCTATATCGTGGTGACAGGCGATAAGGGTCTGTGCGGTTCGTATAATCACAACGTGCTGCGGCTTGCGGAGCAGGAAATGTCAAAGCATAAGAATACCTGTCTTTTTGTAGTCGGTCAGGTGGGAAGGCAGTATTTTTCCAGGCGCAGGGTCACGATAGACGGAGAGTTTTTGTATACCGCGCAGAATCCTACCCTTTACCGCGCCAGAAGCATAGCCGAAACGCTAACGGATCTTTATCTGAAAGAACGGCTTGATGAGATATATGTTATTTTCACCAAAATGATAACCTCGGCTAAGATGGAGCCGGAAGTAATAAGACTGCTGCCTATGGAGCGTGAGCGTTTCAAGACCGCGGCAGGCAGGACTCCTCATCATGACGCCGTTTTTTCTCCCTCTCCCGAAAAGGTAATGGATCACCTTGTGCCGAATTACCTGAAGGGACTGCTGTACGGCGTTCTTATCGAGGCGTTTTCAAGCGAGCAGAACGCGCGTATGACCGCAATGGATTCCGCTACTTCAAGCGCGAAGGATATGATCAAGGAGCTTGATCTGCTCTACAACCGGGCAAGGCAGGCGGCTATTACTCAGGAGATAACCGAGATCGTCAGCGGAGCCAGAAGCCAGCAGAAAAAGAAAAATTAATCCGAAAGGAGGATATGTCCGCGGTTTCGGGCATAGTTGAATATATGGAAAAGGGCAAAATCGTTCAGATACTAGGTCCTGTCGTAGACGTTGAATTTCCCGAGGGCAGGCTGCCGATGATAAAGGACGCGCTTACCGTCGAGCTTGACGGCAGAACGCTTTATATGGAGGTCGCCCAGCAGCTGGGCAACAGTACGGTACGCTGCATAATGCTTGCGTCCAGCGAGGGTCTTGTAAAGGATATGGAGGTTACCGCCACCGGCTCCTGTATCAAGGTCCCTGTGGGAAAGTGTACTCTCGGAAGAATGTTCAACGTACTGGGACAGGAGATAGACGGGGGAGCTCCCGCCGAAGCGGAGGAAAGATGGGAGATACACCGCGCTCCGCCGAAATTTGAGGATCAGAGTCCGGTCGTTGAGATACTTGAAACGGGAATCAAGGTAATAGACCTGCTGGCGCCTTACGCAAAGGGCGGAAAGATCGGTCTGTTCGGCGGCGCCGGAGTGGGAAAGACGGTGCTTATTCAGGAGCTTATCAGAAACGTCGCTACGGAGCACGGAGGCTATTCTATATTTACGGGAGTAGGAGAGCGTTCGAGAGAAGGAAACGATCTGTGGCACGAAATGAAGGAGTCGGGAGTTATTGATAAAACCGCTCTGGTGTTCGGCCAGATGAACGAGCCTCCCGGATCGAGAATGAGAGTAGCGCAGACCGGTCTTACTATGGCGGAGTATTTCCGCGATAAGGAGCACCAGAACGTTCTGCTGTTTATCGACAATATTTTCAGATATGTTCAGGCAGGCTCCGAGGTTTCGGCGCTGCTTGGCAGAATGCCGTCGGCGGTAGGCTATCAGCCGACTCTTGCCAACGAGGTCGGCGAGCTTCAGGAGAGAATAACCTCCACCAAAAACGGTTCGATTACGTCGGTGCAGGCGGTTTACGTTCCCGCGGACGACCTTACAGACCCCGCTCCCGCGATCACCTTTGCTCATCTGGACGCCACAACGGTGCTTTCAAGAAAGATAGTTGAACAGGGAATCTATCCGGCGGTAGATCCGCTTGAATCTACGTCGAGAATACTTGAGCCGGGCGTTGTCGGCGAGGAGCATTATGAAATCGCCAGAAAGGTTCAGGAGCTTTTGCAGAAGTACAAGGAGCTTCAGGATATTATCGCTATTCTGGGTATGGAGGAGCTTGACGAGGAGGATAAGCTGGCGGTTGCCAGAGCCAGGAGGATACAGAAGTTTCTTTCCCAGCCCTTCCACGTTGCCGAGAATTTTACCGGCCTGAAAGGAAAATATGTTCCTCTGAAGGAAACGCTCAGAGGCTTTAAAATGATAATCGACGGGGAAATGGACGAGTATCCCGAGGCGGCGTTCCTTATGGCGGGAACGATAGACGACGTAATTGAAAAGGCAAGGCAGCTCGGGGAGGAATGACGAATGGCCAAGACGTTTCATCTTGATATAATCGCCAGCGACAAGTATTTTTTCGGCGGCGAGTGCGAGGAACTGGTCTTTCCGGGCATTGACGGCTCTTACGGGATACTTCCGGGGCACGAGCCGATGATAAGCTGTCTTTCGTCGGGAGAGCTCAGGTTCAGAACCGACGGCGAATGGCACAGTGCGGCGGTAAGCGACGGCTTTCTTGAGATAATGCCTAAGTTTGTGAAAATACTGGCGGATACGGTCGAGCGTCCCGAGGACATAGACCGCAAGCGCGCCGAAGCCGCCAAGGAGCGGGCGGAAGAACGTCTGCGACAGAAGCTGAGCATAAGACAGTATTATCATACTCAGGCTGCGCTGAACCGCGCCATGACAAGACTTAAAATTACAAGCAAATCTGCCAAATAATGAAACGGCTCTGCGGATAGCACAAAACCGCGGGGCTGTTTTTGTGCGTATATACGAAATTTTAACGCTGTAAAAAATTCTTGTTAAAAAACGTAGAATTTTTGCCTGTCCGATTGTTTTATATATAGGATACGCGGAACGTAGCGTACGGAAAATAAAATAAAAAATGGACAAAAGAGAAAACGACCTGTGAAATTGCTGATTTTGCAGGTCGTTTTTTGTTTAAAATGACGAAATATTAAATTGTATGCATTTTTTATCAAAAACTATTGCAATTTATGGATATATATGTTACAATAAATTACGACCATTTTCGACATCAATATGAAATCAATGAAAAATATTGATATTATGCCGAAAAGTAACGGCTTTGCGGACGGGAGCCGAAAGGGTGAATTTATTGTAAAGGAGTTTCAGAAGATGAAGAGATTTACGGCGGCGTTTCTTGCGCTGATACTGACCTTCGGAAGTCTGTGCCTGCCGGCGGACTTATTCGACGGTCTGTTTATGAGAGCAGGGGCGTATACTTATGGGGATTATGTGTATAGAGTGCTTGACGATGGGACGGTGGAGATAATAGATTATAACGGCTCGGCAAGCGTTCTTGATATTCCGGGGAGTATTGAGGGGAGGTTGGTAACGATAGGTGTATATGCATTTAACGGTTGCAAAAGTTTAACCGAAATAACAATATCGGACGGTGTAGCAAATATAGGAAGTGGAGCATTTGATAATTGCACAAGCTTAACCAAAATAACAATTTCGGACAGCGTAACAGATATAGGAGGTTATGCATTTTCTAATTGCACAAGTTTAACCGAAATAACAATATCGGATAGTGTAACAAGTATAGGAGGTAGTGCATTTTATAAATGCACAAGCTTAACCGAAATAACGATACCGGATAGTGTAACAGGAATAGGAGGAGGTGCGTTTCAAAGTTGCACGAGTTTAAATAAGATAACGATACCTGGTAATGTAAAAAGTATAGAAGATTATTCATTTGAATATTGTACAAACTTAACCGAAATAACGATACCTGATAGCGTAACAAGTATAAGAAATTGTGCGTTCAGTTCTTGCACAAATTTAAAAACAATAAAAATCCCATCTAGTGTAACAAGCATAGGGAATTGGGCATTTTCATCATGCCCCAACCTCACCCTTATCTGCGAAAAAGGCAGCTATGCTCATACCTATGCCAAGGATAATAGTATCCCCTACAGACTTACAAACGCGGACGCTCCCGACGAGCTTACTATAACTCTGGACAAGGACTCCTACCTCTACACCGGAAGCGAGATAAAGCCGGAGGTAACGGTAACGGACGGGGATACCGAGCTGAAGGAGAATACCGATTATACTTTGTCCTACAGGGACAACGTAAATATTGGAACAGGGTCTGTAACGGTAAATTTCAAGGGCGATTACAAGTCGCGGAAAACCGTTAAATTCAAGATTACGGACGTTGAAAAGCCGGAGAAGCCGGTTGAAGGGGACTCGATTTATATAGGAGCTGTCGATATAAACGGAAATCCTATCAAAAGCTTCAGCTGTACATACGGCGATTCCTGTGAGAAAACTGAAAACGGATTCATAATAATATATGATCTTGATACCAGTAAGACTCTTGAGATCAATGCGGAGGGGTATTATTCTCATATAATAGACCTGGCAAGCTACAAGGACACCGGCATGAATGTTGAAACAGTTATGCTGTTTAAATTAGACGACAATCCCCATAAGCTTCAATCGGCATATGTCAAGATTGACGGTATGAAAAATATACTTAATATGAATCAGACGATTCTGCTCAATGAGGACGACGCGGATTTTTATGTAAATGATATAGAGTTTCAGTTCAAAGTGATCGGAAATGAGCAGAATGTTGTTAATTACACGCTTTATGCAAATGATGGAAGCGTTGAAATCGGCTGTGCGGACGAGAACGGAAAGCTTGTAGTGAAAGAAAATAAGCTTGAAGCAAGCAGCGATTACAGCGTAAGAGTTGAGTCGGCAGACGGAAGCGTTACCTATACCGATTTGGCGCTTACGGTTGTCAAGGTACAGGAATCGGACTACGGTATGTTTGAGGTTTCCGACGGTTCGCTTGATTTTCAGATCCCTGACGATGTTCCTATCATAGGCGGAAGCAAAATGTCGCTTGGACAGGCAAATTCGCCCGTCACAATACAATATAAAGGCGATGGAACGGTTCGGGTGGCAATCGGAGGATCAAATAGTTATATAGACAAGGAAAAGACTCTTGGAGAGGCAAAGAAGTTTGTAAACAGTGCAAAGCTGAATGTCAATATAGGCGATCTGAAAGGCTCCGTTGAGTATAAAGAGATTCAGAAATCCGTAATTTCCGGAAAATTTCTCATGTTTGACAAAGCAAAAATAAATGTTGTCGGATACGGAGAAGGAAAAGTAAATTCCGATGGCAGCGTAAACATGGACGTAGCTATTGTATTAACTGTTGAGGGCGCCGGCAGCATATCCAATTTTACATTTATAGATTATGTTCCTGTATATATGGAATTAGGGTTTGACTTTGCCCTTAATTATACTAAAGACATGGAATTTGACAGCCGGTACGGTTTAAGTCTTAAAGGCTGGAGCGATGAGCTTACAATTGATACTTCAATAAATATTATTCCGTTTATTGGGCCGGGTTTTAAATATTATAACGCAGGAGTTTACGGCAACATCAATCTGAAAACACGCGCAACGCTGATAACCTATATTGAAGCGAAAAAGGGCTTTAACCTTATAACTGCCGGCGCAGAGGTAGGAGCGAGGGTAGATGTAGGTCCGTTTAGAGCGAAATTACCTGTCTGGAAAACAGACAAGGATTTTGTTATTTACAATTACGAGGAGCCAGCCTCCGTCAACGCTCTGAAATCAGTTCAGCCTTCAAATGATATGTCCTCGCTGTTTAATATAGAAAACTATACGCTGAACAAGGATAAATCGACCTCGGTTTTCAGCGGAAACGAAACGGCGGACAATTCGCTTACAGAAATAATAAACGGCTGTCTCGCCAGCGCTCAGCCTCAGATAATTTCCTGCGGCGGAACAACTCTTATGGTTTATCTTGACAAGGACAACAGCAGAACGGATATAAATTCAAACGTGCTTATGTATTCGGTTTATGACGAAAGCACAGCTACATGGTCTGAGCCGAAAAAAGCGGATAATAACGATCTGCTTGACAACAGAGCAAGTCTGTATACGGACGGAAGCGATATTTATCTGATATATGAGGAAGCCGGAGAGCAGCTTGCCGACGACGCTTCAATAAGCGATTTCGCGGCTTCGCTGGAAATAGTGTCCGCAAGGTTCAATGCGCAGACAGGCGGATTTGAAAACTTTGAGAAGCTTACGTCTAATGATATAATGGATTCAAAACCCTCTGTTTCAAGTATCGGAGGAACGCTTACAGCAGTGTGGGCTGCAAATCCGGATTCGGATTATTTCGGACTCAACGGAAAGAACAGAATAATGTACAGCGTTTATTCTGAAAACGGCTGGAGCGAGGCTGCCGTGCTGGAGGAGAATCTCAGCTGTATAACGGATCTGGCAGTCGGCAGTCTGGACGGAAAGGCAGTCGTTTCATATATTCTGGACAGTGACAACGATCTGATTACGGAGGACGATAAAGAGCTGTTTATCCATGCGATCGGTTCAAAAGCCGTTTCAGCAGGCAGCGGATGTCTTGACAATCTGCAGTTTGCGGTTCTTCCGCAGATGGAATCTGAAGTCCTGACCTGGTATGAGGACGGCTTTATAAAGTACGCTGAAAATATTTCCGGAATCAGTGATTATGCCATAGACGGGGCGGATTACAGTGTAGCTTCGGATTATGTAATTACAGACGGAAGGATATATTATACGTCACGCAATGACTGTTCGACAGATCTTATGCTTGTCACCTACGAAAACGGCTGGAGCGAGCCGATCGTGATTGAAACGACGGCGTCGGGCAGCTATTTTGAACAGCTTGCCGCGGCGGGAGATACCGCGGTAATGGTCAGAAACAAGGTTGACGTAAACAGCGATGAGATTTCTGAAAAGGCTGATATCGTAAGCTACCGTTATGCCGATATAACTGATCTTAAAGTAAATAACGCCGTATATGATTACAATTACGCGGTTCCCGATTATCAGATGCCGCTGTACATCAGCGTTTCAAATAACGGAACCAGAACCGTGAACGGAGTAAGAGTAAATGTATACAAGGATGAAGAAAATGTTTACAGCAAGGATATTGCATACGTTATCCGCGCGGGAGCGGACGAAGATATTCTGATCCTGCTTGATACTGATAAGACCTTCTATACGGGAGATTACAGGATATGCGTACTGCCTTTGAATTCTCAGGACGCTGATCCGGAGGATAACGAAACCGTATTTTCCTGCGGACTTTCCGATCTTGAGGTTGAAGTGAACGAGTATGTGGCGGGAAACGGAGGAACGGTGACCGTAAGCGTTAAAAATAATTCGTATGTTTCGGTAAGCGGTTCAGAGCTTTCTGTGGAGGACGAAAACGGAAAGGTTCTGAAAACGATAGACGTGCCGGAAGTGGCAGGCGGCGGAATAGAGGTTTTCAATATACCTGTTAAGGAGCTGCTGAGCGATGACGAGTCGGAAAAGTTTATCCGTTTTAATTTGATTACTGACGCTGACGAATACGACGTGCTGAATAATTCAGCTGTAAAAAGCGTAATAAGATATGCGGTTTCGATCGGAACCTGCGACATTGAGCTGGATCAGACTGAATTTATGTATGACGGAAATGCCGCAGAGCCGGCGATAACTGTAAAAGACGGCGACAGGCTTCTTGCTGTAAATACCGATTATAAGGTTGAATATTCCGATAACGTGAATGCAGGCGCTGCTTCTGCAACTATAACCGGCATCGGCGAATATTCGGGAAGCGTTGTCATAAGCTTTGAAATAAAGCCTGAAAGAGCGGAAAAGCTGTCTGTTTCGGTAGCGGACGATGATCTTGTTTATACCGGAAAAGCACTTTCTCCTGAAGTTACGGTCACGAACGAAGAAAAAACGCTTGTATCAGGACGCGACTACTATCTTGTTTACAAAAATAATATCAACGCCGGAACGGCGGAAGTAACGGTCATTGGAACGGGAAATTATACCGGCGAGGTTACGAGAAGCTTTACTATCGGCAGAAGAAACGTTTCAGACGGATTGTCCTACTCATATCCTTCTACTTATACATATACCGGATACGCCTGTCTGCCTGCGGTTACTGTAAAATACGGTACGGAAGCGCTTGAAAAAGACTCAGACTATTCCGTTTACTACAGTGATAATGTAAACGCCGGAAAAGCCGAAATTATTATAACCGGACTCGGCAATTATACGGGAACAATAACCAAAACCTTTGTTATCATACCTAGAAGCATTACATCTCTCAGCTTGAGCAATATTGAGGAAACGTATATTTATACTGGCTCGGCGATAGCTCCTTCGCCGGCGCTGAAATACGGAACGAAGCAGCTTGCGGTTGGCGCTGATTATATGGTTTCATATAGTTCTAACTTTGCCATAGGCACAGCCACTGTAAAGATAACCGGAAAAGGCAACTATACCGGAACGCTGACAAAAAGCTTTGATATCGTTCCTAAAACTCCTGTGTTTAAGGAGGAGTATACTTCCGTTACCGACGCTGTACGTATAAACTGGGATAAGGTGGATAACGCGACGGGATACCGCATTTATAGGTTTAACGAGAAAGACAAATCTTGGGATAATATAGAAACGATCAAGGACAATACCGTCCTTACATACCGCGACGAGGGGCTGAAGTCAGGCACAGTATACAGATATAAGGTAAAGGCTTATAAAAAGGTAGGAGATGTAAACTATTGGGGCTTCGCCTCGGACGAAAAATATACGGCTTCAGCGCCGGAAAAGGTTACGGTTACAAAGGCGAACCGCTCAACAACCTCCGTACGGATTTTTTGGGAGGAGGTAAACTGCACAGGCTATAAGGTCCAGCAGTACAACTCTTCATCAGGGGAATGGGAAACACTGGAGCTTGTTTCTTACGGAACGACGGAGCTTAAGATTTCCGGACTGAAAAGCAATAAGCAGTATAAATTCCGTGTTCAGGCATATACGAAAGTACCCGGAAGCGACAACAAAAAGGGTGATTGGTCCGATGTGTTTACAGTCAGCACAACATCATAAGCCTGAAAAATAAAAATGCCGTGAAGCTTGATTTAAGCTTCGCGGCATTTGCTTTTATTTATCACACCATAAGTCCGCAGATAAGATTTGCAAATTCAACAGGATCCTCTACGCTCAGCCCCTCAATAAGACGAGCCTGAGAGTAGAGTAGCTTGGTATAATCCTTAAGCTTATCTCTGTCGCTCGCATAAAGATCTTTAAGCTTTGCAAAAACGGGGTGAGAGGAGTTAAGCTCAAGACATTTTTCCGCCTTGACTTCCTTACCCTCGTTCTGAGGCATGGAGTTGAGGACCTTTTCCATTTCTATAGTAATGCTGCCCTCGGCGGACAGGCACACCGGATGGCTTTTAAGCTTGGAGGAAAGACGGACGTCCTTTACCTTGCCCTCAAGCGCGTCGGTCATGAATTTGAACATATCCTGATTTTCCTCGGCAGTCTTTTTCGTTTCTTCCTTTTCTTCTTCAGTTTCAAGATCAAGATCGCCGTCAGAGATAGATTTGAACTTTTTGCCCTTATATTCCATCATGACCTTGATAGCAAATTCATCAACATCCTGAGTAAAGTAGAGCACCTCAAAGCCCTTGTCCTTTACTCTTTCCAGCTGCGGCAGCATTTCGATTCTGGCAATGCTTTCTCCGCAGGCGTAATAAATCTCCTCCTGGTCTTCCTTCATTCTTGAAACGTACTCTTCAAGAGTTACGTTCTTGCCGTCAAAGGAGGACGGCCACATAAGAAGATCCTGCAAAGTATCCTTGCTTGCGCCGTAGGACTGATAAATTCCGAACTTGAACTGAAGTCCGAAGGTTTCATAGAATTTAAGATACTTTTCGCGGTCGTTTTTAAGCATTTTTGCAAGCTCGTTTTTAATGGATTTTTCTACGTTTTTGGCAATTATCTTAAGCTGTCTGTCGTGCTGCAAAAGCTCTCTCGATATGTTGAGCGACAGATCCTCGGAATCCACAAGTCCCTTTACAAAGCTGAAATAATCCGGCAGCAGATCCGCGCATTTTTCCATGATCAAAACTCCGCTGGAATAAAGCTGAAGTCCTTTTTCATAGTCCTTAGAATAATAGTCGAAGGGCGCCTTTGAAGGAATGTAAAGCAGCGCGTCGAAAGTGGCGATACCTTCGTTTTTGCTGTGAATGTGAGCAAGGGGAGGCATATAATCCATAAACTTTTCAGTATAGAAGTTGTTGTAATCCTCATCTTTCAGCTCGTTTTTGTTTTTCTTCCAGATGGGAGTCATGCTGTTGAGCGTTTCATTAACAATGTGCTTTTCAGGCTCGGCATTCTCGTCATCAGGATAATGGGTGTGCTCTACGTCCATTTTAATAGGAAAGCGGATATAATCGGAATATTTCTTTACAAGCGACTGGATCTGATATTGATCTAAATACTTGTCGTAGTTCTCGTCGTCGGTGTTGTCCTTCATTTTAAGAACTATTTCAGTGCCGAAGCCGTCCTTGCCGCATTCCTCTACTGTGTAGCCGTCAACGCCGTTAGACTGCCACTTCCATGCTTTTTCCGAGCCGTAGGGCTTTGTATACACCGTAACCTCTTTGGCAACCATAAAGGTTGAATAAAAGCCTACGCCGAACTGACCGATTATGTCAACGTCGTCGCCAAGCTCGTTATCCTTTTTAAAATTGAAAGAGCCGCTGTTTGCGATAGTTCCTAGGTTGTTTTCCAGCTCCTCTTCGGTCATTCCTATTCCGTTATCGGAAATTGTAAAAGTGCGGTTTTCCTTGTCCGCTTTAAGCTGAATGGCAAAATCGTCCTTATTCATGCCGACGCTGGTATCTGTCAGCGATTTATAATAAAGCTTGTCGATAGCGTCGCTGGCGTTGGAGATAAGCTCTCTCAGAAAGATTTCCTTGTGAGTATAGATTGAATTGATCATCATGTCCAGCAAACGCTTGGATTCTGCTTTGAACTGTTTTGTTTCCATTTTTATCAGACCTTCCCTTTGATTTTTAGCACTCTTGATGTTCGAGTGCTAACTATATTTTTATTATACATCTCTTTTGATAAAATGCAATAGCTATAACAAAATAGATACTTTTTATTTACACTTAATAAATAAATGCCGGTGCGAAGGATTTGCATTTTATATTAAAAATGTGCTATAATATAATTTAAAGACTTTATATGCACAGTATATATTCACTGTATTTTATGCTTTTCTGCGGAGAGTACATATGTAAATGAAAGGACGGAGAAAATGAAAATATCTAAGCTTTTTGAGGAGCACAGACCTCGGTTTTCCCTTGAGGTTTTTCCGCCGAAAAAAAACGGCGGCATTGAAACCATATATGAAACTCTCGACGGATTAAAGGATCTGAAGCCTGCGTTTATCAGCGTTACATATGGAGCCGGAGGGAATATTGCCGATAATTCCACCTGTGAGATCTGTTCTATAATCAAGAATAAGTATAATATAATGCCAATAGCTCATCTTACCTGCGTCAACAACACCAAGGCGGATATAGACTATATTCTGAATGAGCTAAAAACTGTGGGAGTAGAAAATATTCTTGCGCTCAGGGGAGATATAAATCCTGACGTTCCTCCCAAGCATGATTTCAAGCACGCAGACGAGCTTGTATCCTATATTAAGGCCAGAGGGGATTTCAGTATTTCTGCCGCCTGCTATCCTGAGTGTCACCCGGATTCCGACAGCATGGTTTCCGATATCCTTCATCTGAAGCACAAGGTTGACTGCGGAGCGGAGCATCTTGTTTCACAGCTGTTTTTCAATAATGAGGATTTTTATGAGTTCCGTGAAAAGTGCAGGATAGCAGGGATAAATGTTCCTATCGAGGCGGGAATAATGCCCGTTACCTCCAAAAGCGGAATAATGCGCATGGTATCAATGTGCGGAGCGTCTATTCCTAAAAAGCTTGCCAAAATGCTGAACCGTTTTGAGAACAACCCCAAGGCGCTCGAGGACGCCGGTATCGCTTACGCTATAGATCAGATCGTCGATCTTATATCAAGCGATGTTGACGGAATACATCTTTACACAATGAATAAGCCGTATATCGCGCAAAGGATATTTGCGGCGGTGGAATCTATGAGATAACGTTCGGGAGGACTTTGATGTTTTACGGTAATTTCGGAGGAACAAATTTTCAGAGCGATTATTACAATCAGCTGATAGAAGCCCGCCGGCGTGAAAAAAAGGCGATGTTTGTAAACTGCTCCAAGCTTGGAATAATTCTGATCGTTTATAATCTGCTTAATTCTCTGTTCCTGAACGTATATTATCTTATAGTATACGCGTATAAAAACGGCAGGATAGTGCTGAGCGTGGCAGCTGCCAAGGAATACCTAGCTCAGCAGCGGGAACTTATAAGCTCGTCCGTCTTTTCAATGGCGGGAAATTTATTTATTATCTTTTCAAGCCTTGCGGTTATTCTTATTATCGCGCGTTTTGTCATGAAAATAGATTTTTCGGAGATGATGAAGCCGAAAAAGGAACATACTGCTCAGGCGGCAAAATGGTTTCCGCTTTGCCTGACGCTGAACGTTCTGGTCAGCATTATAATCGCCTATTTTACATTTTATATGGGACAGATGGGAATAACCGTTCCGGAAAGCGATCTGTCCATAAGACAGCCGAGCGCTGCTGCGGTGATACTGCAAATAGCGTATGTTATAATTCTCGGTCCTGTTGCAGAAGAGATAATTTACAGAGGCATAATACTTACGCTGTTAAAGCCGTTCGGAAAATTTATGGCTGTGTTTTTCTCCGCGCTTATATTCGGACTTATGCACGGAAATATTCCTCAGGCTGCTTCTGCCTTTGCCAGCGCTCTGATATTCGGAGCGGTTGCTATTCAATGCAACTCGATCATACCTACGATCATTATTCATATCGTAAATAATATATTCGCCAGCTTTATGGATTTTGCTGATGTTTACGGCTGGGCGTACGCTCAGGAAATATATATGGCGTTTGAAATACTGGTGATCTTCATGGGAGTTTATGTGCTGTTTACAAGCGGCTGGAGGCTTAAATTTAATAATGACCGAGCCTATGCGATGACCTCGTCCCAGCGTTACGGCGCGGTATTTTCAAATGTGTTTATTCTTATTTATTTTATCATGATAATATTTGAGTTTGTAACAAGCTTTATAAGGGCCAATTCCTGAGATTGATTTTCGACGCGGCTGACTAACAGGTATGTATGATGTAAAAACAGCTTGCCGACAAAAAAGAAAGGATGATTATCTTGAAAATTTCCACAAAGGGAAGATACGCGCTTAGACTTATGCTTGACCTTGCAATGCATGACGACGGAAGCTATATTCCGATAAAGGATATAGCTAAGCGCCAGTCGATTTCGGATAAATATCTTGAACAGATAATTTCTGTGCTTGGACGGGCAGGATATGTTAAAAGCGTCCGGGGTGCCGGAGGAGGCTATAAGCTTGCGCATCCGGTAAAAAGCTATACCGTCGGAATGGTTCTGCGCCTGACCGAGGGAAGCCTTGCGCCGGTCGCCTGTCTTGACGACAATGTCAATACCTGTGAACGCAGGAATGAATGCGCTACTCTCATGGTGTGGGAGAAACTGTATGAGGCGATCAACGGAGTGGTAGATTCAATTACGCTGGAGGATCTGGTGGAATATCAGAAATCCCTCGCGTCGGATTATGTTATTTAAGGCAATGCCGCTGACCTGCGCTGCCTTAGAATAGAAGTACGGAGTTATTTCCGCATTATGCTTACAATAAAGCAAAGTATCGGAAGGAGGTGCATTTTCCCTTTGGGGAAAATGAATATACAATGTCAAGAAAATACGCTATTTTAGGAGGCTCTTTGAAGCACACGATGTCGCCGCCTATTCATGCCAGGCTTTTTGAACTGAAAGACCGGGAGTATCAGTATGAAATAGTTGAGGCTACCGCCGAAGGTCTTGTTCAGACGGCGAAATACCTTAATTCGCTGAATGGATATAATATAACTATCCCTCACAAGGTCGGGATAATAAAATATCTTGACAGGCTGGACGAATCGGCAAAGAGATACAATTCAGTAAACTGCGTTGACAATAAGAACGGCGTGCTTACCGGATATAATACCGACTGCGACGGATTTCTGCATACTGTAAGAGCTATGGGCGTCAGGCTTTCGGGCAGAGTTTTGCTTATTGGCTGCGGCGGAGTCGGAAGAATGATAGCTATCGAGTCTGCTCTGGCAGGAGCCGATCTTAGCATTGCCGTGCTGGAAAGCGATCTGCCGCTTGCCGTTCAGGCTGAGAAGGAAATATACGCTATGAAGCCGGACGCTGAAATAACCATTGTGACTATGGATAAAATTGACGATACGAAGCATTATGACCTGCTTGTAAACGCCTGTCCCGTCGGAATGTATCCCAAAGTTGACGGCTGCCCGGTTGGCGACGGTATAATCAGGGCAAGCGGCGCGGTGTTTGATCTTATTTACAATCCCCGTGAAACGGCGCTTGTCCGCAAGGCGAAGGCGCTTGGGAAAAAAGCGGCGGGAGGAATGGCTATGCTGGTATGGCAGGCGGTTTCGGCGCACCAGATATGGGACGGTGACAGTTATTCCGACAGCGAGGTTCAGTCGATAATTGAAGAAATGGAAGACGCTGTTGAAAAGAATTTCAAATTGTAACGGAAGTGAAGCCTATGAACAGAAAAACGGTGTATCTTTGCGGCTTTATGGGCTGCGGAAAGTCCACTATAGGGAGATTGCTTGCCAAACGTCTGGGTACGGGATTTACGGATCTTGATACTTACATAGAAAAAAAAGAGGGCTTGAGGATCCCTGAGATTTTTGAAAAGTACGGCGAGGATCATTTCCGCGCGGCTGAAACCGAGGCTCTGGAGGAGCTGGGCGCGGCGGGAGGCGTCGTAGCGACGGGCGGCGGGGCTCTGCTTTCTGACGCAAACGCTCAGACTGCCGCAAATAACGGTACTGCGATATTTATTGACACGCCCTTTGAGATATGCTACGGAAGGATAAAAGGCGACAAGAACCGTCCTATAGCATATAATTCCACCAAAGAACAGCTTTTGGAAAGGTTTGAATACCGCAGACCGCTTTATATGAAAAATTCCCGGGCGGCCGTTGACGGCTCAGGAACTCCTTTAGGCATAGTCGAGCAAATAATGAAAAATCTGATATAGCAAAAACGGACGGACATTCATATGCCCGTCCGTTTGTATTTTTATTGCAGACTATGCGGTTAACGTAGTTTATTGAGCTTCAGCCGAATTTGTTTCTTCTGAAAGGGAGGAGCTGTCCGCATACTGCTCCGGATTCTCTATTTCCATTGTAGGATCGATTATTCCTGCTGAATATTCAAGATTGAAAAGCTTCCATTTCCCTCTGACCTTTCCTACATAGCAGTTATATCGGAAGTTGTCGGTTTTCTTTGCTCCTGAAAACGTAACGTCCGCCACTACCGAATACGCTTCGCTTACCGACGGCGCTGAGCCGTATTTGCTTTTGTACTCTGACAGACTGAAATCCTCAAGGACAGTTTCCTTTCCGCAGGACACGGTTATTGAAAAGCCCTCTCCGTATTCTTCAGTAAAGTCCTTGAGAAATTCGCGCATATATTCCTCTTTACCATAGCCCAGAGTTTCCCGCTCATCCTCATACTCCTTTTTCATTTCAGACGGGAAGCATTTTATAAAGCTGTCAAAATCCCGCTGGCTCAGGGAGGAGAAATACTGATTTATCACGTCTGTTTTATTGCTGCTGAACAGCGTTCCGTTTTTAATAAGAACGGCGCCGACCACTACGACAGCGATAAACGCTATAATAATAAGAGCGTTTCTTCTGGCGTGGGGATCGGTATACTTTCCCTGCGCTTTCTGTTTGTTCTTTTCACGCTGACGGTCATAAAATTCCTTTTTCTCTTCGTCGGTCATAAATCTTTCCGGCTTAGTGAACTTTTTATATTTTTCCAGGGCTTTGGATTTTGTCTGCTTTCCGTAGCCGCACTTTGTGCAGAAATCGCCGTCATAATAGCTTCCGCATGATTTGCAAATCTTAGACATAATTAAACCGCTCGGTCAAGAGCTACTCCTTTCAGATTCTGATTTTTATTGTACTTCATCGTGACGGATTTGTCAACATTGGCAGAATAATTTTACACACTAACGCTTTTCAGCACTTTCCCTACAGGCTCGTGAATCACAAGGTCGGCGCCGGAATCCATAGGGGTTGTACCACGGTTTATCAGTATAAGGTTTTTTCCTCTGAAATATCTTACCATTCCGGCGGCGGGATAAACGGTAAGAGAGGTGCCGGCAATTATCATTGTATCGCTTTGAGAAATCGCGGCAATAGCTTTGTCAATTGTATCGCTGTCAAGCTGCTCCTCATAAAGCACCACGTCGGGCTTGATTATTCCGCCGCAGGAGCAGCGTGGCACACCGAAAGAGTTTAATATGTATCGGGCTGTGTAAAGCTTTCCGCATTTCATACAGTAATTTCTGTGCACCGATCCGTGAAGCTCCAGTACGTTCCGGCTGCCGGCGGCCTGATGAAGTCCGTCTATATTCTGAGTTATTACGGCAGCCAGCCTGCCGCGTTTTTCAAGCTCGGCAAGCTTATAATGCGCGGCGTTGGGCTTCGCGTCAAGACACAGCATTTTGTCACGGTAAAAATCGTAGAATTTTTCGGTATGGCTGTCAAAAAAGGTTCTGCTTAGCATGGTTTCCGGCGGGACGTCGTATTTCTGGTTATAAAGCCCGTCTGCCGAACGGAAATCGGGAATACCGCTTTCAGTGGAAACTCCCGCTCCTCCGAAAAAAACTATTCTGTAACTTTCATCGATCATTCTTTGAAGCTCTGACATAATATCACCCGTTTCCGTTGTTTCAGCCGTCGGAGTTTGTTATCTGCAAAAACAGAGCGTACAGCTTTTCGCTTACCTCGACTGTATCGGCTCCGTCGTAATAAATTTCGTCAAATGCGGACTTAAACGCGTCTATAAGCTCGGAATTTTCAAGCGCCGGATTTATACAGCTGATTTTGCCCGAATTCTGAACAAGCCTTTCATTAGCCTCATACTGTATTCCTTCAAGCATATCGTTGGCTTCAAGGACCTCCAAGGCGGAGCGGCTTATCGGAACGCCTTTTTCAAGTCCCTGAACCGACGCCGTTTCTTCGCTGCTTACCAGAAAATCCAGAAGCTTTGCCGCAGCCTCAGGGTTTTCGGTATCACGTTTTATGGCGTAAAGCGCGGTAGGCTTGGCGTACCAGCCGGTAAGCTTTGCATTGTCCATAGTCAGATAATCTCCGGCGACTATCGTATATCCGTTTTCCTGAGCGGGAACGCAGTAATATTCAGCGTCCGATATCCAGTACATCGTTCCCGCGCTCTTTCCGTTTATAAAATCGTTTTTGTCAAGCTCCTCAACGGGCTTTGTTACCTTGCCGTCTACAAGCGATTTATAGAATAAAAGCATATCTGCGATATTTTCCCGCGTAAAGTTAAGCCTGCCGTTTTCGTCCGCAAATTCTATTCCGCTAAGCTGTTCCTCGTATGCGACGGAGGACAGCCACAGCTGCTTTAAGTTCAGCTCCATAGGATAGATACCGTCAGCGGACATCGCTTCGGACGCCTTGAAAAGGTCGTCCCAGGTTTTCGGCAGCTCCAGACCATATTTGTCGTATATAGTTTTATTGTAAAACATAGTCTGAGCGTTAAGCGCCGTGGGGATTCCGTTCAGCTTCCCTCCGACGGTTCCGAAAGCCAGCGCCTCTTCGCTGAAGTTTTCCAGCCGGATATAGTCGCTCAGCTCGTTAAGGTCGTAAAAGCCTTGTCCGTCAGCGGAATACTTATACAGCCAGTCGTAATTTATCTGCATTACGTCGGCTTCGGTGCGTGAGGAAAGCTCGATAGCCATACGTCTCTCGAAGCCGGTCCATTCATTATATTCCGGAATAACGTCAATATCCGGGTTCTGATTTTCAAAATATCTGATAGCGTCTATGGTATAACTGTGTCTTATATCCTTTCCCCACCAGGAAAAATATATTTCACAGGGCTGTCCCGCAAGCTTTATTTCCGTTTCTCCCGAGCAGGAGGAGAGGCATATTACAGCCGCTGCCGACATAGCAAGCATGGATTTTTGGCGGTGTTTCATAGGATTTTTCATGCTTCCTTTCTTACAGGATGACCGGACAGTTATTTTCTGTCCGTATGCTTGTTTATGGATTCATAGTAGACGCAGCTGTCCTTTTCTGCTTTCAATGACAGGCTGAGAGCCTTTGCAGCGCATTTGTAAAGCTCGTCAAAAGTCTTTCCGCTGTCCGGGTAAACGCATACGCCAACGGCGAAGTACAGCTTATGCTCCTGATTTTCTCCGGCAAAAAAGCCTTTAAAGCTTGTGCAGAGCGAATCGCATCTGGCTTTAAGCGTGCTGTGCGCCTTAAAAAGATCAAAATCCGAAAAATCAGCAAACACTGTAAATTCGTCTTGTTCATTGATTCCGATTATATCGTCGGAACCGAACGAGGCGCTTATCAGATCTCCTGTTTTCTTCAGAGCCTCGTTGGCGTAGTCGCAGCCCAGACGCATTTTTATTTCGTCAAAATCTTTTATCCTTATAAGAATGAACGCGTATGTGCTTCCGGGCAGACAGGTTTCTATACGGTCGGATATTTCTTCTTCAAGGGCCATTCCGTTAAGAAGTCCGGTAACGGTATCCACTTCCTCGCTGTCGAACAGCCCTTTGTTTTTATCAGCTTCAGAGGTATATTTCATCGAGGCAATATAGCCTGAGAAAATAAGAATTACAGCAGAAACGGAGAAAAAGGCTAATATGAAAGCTCCTGCATTTGCTTTTCCGTTAAAAATACCGTCCGCTTCAGCACAGCTTATTACTTTCCAGCCGGCGCTGCATTCCGCCAACGCGCCGATAAGACCGTCGCGGGAAAAAATAATGCTTTCGCTATTCTCGGTAAGAAACGACATATTTTCCGGAAGGACGTCCCCGATTTGCTCTGAAGCGTTTTCAGAGGAATAAATAACGTTTCCGCTGCTGTCAATAAGGTATATCATATCCCGGCTTTCCGAATCGGCGCTTTGAAATACCGTATCGAGCTCGGTAGTATAAACCGAGGTAAGCAGCAGAGCGTTTTCGTTTATCTTTTTGATGTAATATAGTCTGCTGAACCGGCTGTTGTGTTCCGATATCCAGACGCTGTCGGAATTTTTCTCAATATGACCGTAAAAAGCTTCAAACATAGACGGTCCGAAAATATCAGAGGTTCCGTCCGATATTTTGCCGGCGCTTTCTCCGTTTCGATAGATTATTCCGAAATCACAATAGTTTTCCATCAGGCTTAATGATATCATTTTATCAGTGAGCTGTTGCTCCTGTTGAAGCTCCTCAAAGGTCTTGACGCCGTTTTCCGGCGGATAGTAGGCAATAGTCTCGTCGTCCTCAAATATAGAGGTTCCCGCCTTCTCTATTCTCAGCAGAAAGCTGTTCATGCTTTTTCTGTATTGAGAGGCAAGCGAAAGCGTGTGATTTTCAAGCTGTGCTTCAAGCGATTGATTACTGTTGCAGATTATCAGAGAGCCTGCCGCCGCGGACAGAATTATTCCCAGTATTGTGTAGACGGCAATAAGCCGGTTGCGGAGCTTTTTTAATTTGTTTTCTTCAGCCACGATCTCACCTGCCGTTTCCGAATATCAGCTTTAATATGTTTATATTATATCACATTTTTCTATTTATTCAAGACGAACAGGTGCATTTACGGAATTTGTACGATATTTATTAAGTATGAGTTTACATTTGATATAGTAAGAAAAAGGCTGTGAAAACGCAATTATTGTTTCCGCGCTTAACCAAATGTGAAATGTACACAAAAAAATAGTGCGTAAAATGACAAACAGGCTATTGACAGACACAAGATATAGTGGTATAATACTAAATACAGTACAATAAGTGCTATGAAAGACAGCGGATCTGGGTTGAAATCCGCAGATTGATATTATGAGTGAAAGAGGTTAGAAAAATGGTTGATGTAAAAGTAAATAACGGCGAGCTTTCGCAGGCTGAGATAAACGCGTACATAACAAGAGCTCATGAGCTTTATCCGGAAAAAACTATCGAGGGTATAGAGCTTAATGTTGACGGCGACTTTGTTGATATTCAGTATCATTTTGCAGACGTTCCTTTCCAGAGAATTCGCAGGATCACAGGATATCTTGTGGGAACCATCGACCGTTTCAACAACGCAAAGCGCAGCGAGGTTGAGGACAGGGTAAAGCACGGAGTTGCTCAGTAATTATACAGTAATGCTCTTGCTTTAAATGCAAGGTAAAGGCTTTATTTGCGCCGTTTGGATTGTCTGTAAGTTTTATCTGAAAAAGCTGTGTCTTGATAAAACGAGTTATGGAAATCAGCGGTAAATCTATAAATAAAAATATCGGGAGGTCAGGAACCGCCCGATATTTTTATGCTGTCAAGGCGCAGCCTGAGCTGATCAGGGAAAGCCTCAGCCGCGATTATTTATGATATTTAGTATGATTTGAAATCTGGAAGCTGCGGTATATCTGTTCCAGCAGCATTATTCTTGCAAGCTGATGAGGGAAGGTCATTTCAGACATGGAAAGTCTGAGGTGAGCTTTATTTTTTATGTCCCCGCTTATTCCGAAGGAAGAACCGATAATAAAGTTTACGGTTGAAAAGCCGTTGGACGCGCATTCGTTTATCTTTGAGGCAAGCCCTTCGCTTGAAAGCTGTCCGCCCTCGATACACATGGCAACGTTAAATGCGCCTTTTCTGCCGATATACGCTTCAATGGACTTGGCCTCGGCTAAAAGCGCTGCGGCTGTTTCCTTTTCCGACGGAGAATCCGGCAGCCTTGCTTCGGCAAGCTCTATTATTTCCAGCTGACAGAAGGGTCTTAGCCGCTTTGAATATTCTGCTGCGGCGTCGCGCCAGTATTTTTCTTTCAGCTTTCCTACGGTTACAAGATTGATTCTTATCAAAACGCCACCGCCATTCCGCAGCCGTCGGGCGAGGCGATATCCAGCAGATAGTCGCTGTTTCGTCTAAATTCGTTCAGAAAGTCTACCGCCGAGCTTTCCGCTATAAAGGCGGTGTTGTTTTCCTGGCTCAGATGACCCAGAACGAACCGGCAGGTTCCGCCTTCGATCAGCTTTTTCAGCTGTCTTGAGCAGTCCGAATTTGACAGATGACCGTGAGAGGAGGCGATCCTCTGCTTAAGAGTATACGGATACGAGCCGTTTCTCAGCATTTTTTCGTCATAGTTTGATTCCAGAAGAACCATGTCGGCTCCGGTCAGCTTTCTGTCTACCTCAGGAGTTATTTCTCCGAGATCGGTGCAGGTAACGATGACCTTTCCGTCAGGGCATACTATCCGGTATCCGCAGCTTGCGGGGGCGTCATGAGGAGTTTCAAAGCTGCTGACGCAGAACCCTCCGACTTCAATATCTCTGTTATCCACCGAATACATTGCGGCGTCCGCCGCAACCTTGTCCGAGGAGGCAAGTATTTCAAGATTTACCGTCTGGGCATAGACCGGAATACTGTATTTTTTAGTAAGGATTTTAAGTCCCGCGATATGGTCTGAATGAGTATGGGTGATAAAAACGGCCTGAACCGCTTCGGGAGAGATACCGTTGTTTTCAAGAGCGCCTACAAGACGTTTACAGGAAACGCCTGCGTCAATAAGTATTCCTGAGTTTTCATTTCCTATGTAAGACGAGTTTCCCTTGCTTGAGGAAAACAGCGGGTAAAACCTTGCCATGCGATTTTGTCCGCAGCCTTGAGCCGCGGGCCTCCTCCGTTTCATATTGATTTCTCATAAATATATTTTGCTACTGAGTTTTCGGTATTTGCGCCTATTATTTCGTCAGCCTGTTCCTTTACCGCCGTAACGGCGTTTTTTACCGCAACGGAGTGATCTGCTTCTTCAAACATAGGCAGATCGTTAAGATTATCTCCGAAGCAGATTATTTTTTTCGGTCTGATAAGCTTACGCAAAAACTGAACCGCTTTCTTTTTTGAAGCCGCCGAGGAGAAAATTTCTATATACCACAGCCCGTCGGAATAGCGGTCGCTGTAGAAAGTAACCTCTGTTCCTTTAATTTGCTGGGCTCCGCGGTAAAGCGGCAGAAGCCGTTCGTATGAATCTATTATTGTAAAATAAATTATGTCCTTGCGGCATAACGAGCAAAAGTCATCGGTACGGGAAAAGGACTTATAGTATTTTATCTTTCGTTCATTATAGAAATCCTGCATTGCTCCGCTTGAAATACGCTCATAATAGGTATGCATAGCCGTGTCCTCTACAGTATACATAAACGCGTCTAAGCCGCAGCTGCGCAGAAGCGCTATGATATTCCTTACTGTATCTTGATCAAGCAGCGCTTTGCGGATATATTTTCCGGCTTTGAAGTCGTATATCAGAACGCCGTTCATTAAAATTACAGGAAAATCAAGCGTAAGACCTTTCAGTATTACTCCGCTTGACGCCAGCGTTCTTGCGGTAGCGGCAGTAAAAGCTGCTCCGTTTTCTGCCGCGAGATTGAGCCGTCTGAGGCTTTCTTCACTGAGCCTGGCGGAGTTATCCAGCAGGGTTCCGTCGAGATCAGAAATAAAAAGAGTTTCTGTATTGTTCATCAGCAAACCTCCTGAATCACAATTCCTGCCGCGTATAATTAAAACAGGACGTCCGGGACAAATCAAAAGCCTGAAGTTTCAGCATAAGCAGTATATCTGCTGATTTTCTCACCGCATTGTGCAAAATTAATGCCTGAAACTATCTTATGCTGACAGGCTTCGGATTTCTTCCGAATATCCTGAAAATTTTTATATCAGCCGCTGAGCTGCGATGCGCTTATTTCAGAAATATGAACGCGCTTTATATCCGCACCGAGCTGTTTTAGCTTTTGGTCTATACACTCGTAGCCTCTTTCGATGTAGTGTATGTTTTCAATTTCGGTAGTGCCCTTTGCGGCAAGACCTGCAATAATCATAGCCGCGCCGGCTCTCAGGTCGGTTGCGACTACGGGAGCGCCTTTAAGCTCGCCCGTGCCCTGAATAACGGCTACCGTTCCGTCAACCGAAATATCCGCTCCCATTCTTCTCAGCTCGGAAACGTATCTGAAACGATTGTCAAAAATGTCGTCCGTAACTATGCTTGTACCCTCCGCCAGAGTAAGCAGGGTGGAAAACTGCGGCTGCATATCAGTAGGAAAACCAGGGTGCGGCATGGTTTTAAGCGAGGTTTTCATAAGAGGTCCGTCAATAAAAACCCTGACGCTCTCATCGTTTTCTATAACGGTAACTCCGACCTTTCTCAGCTTTGCGGTAATTGATTCAAGGTGCTTGGGGATAATGTTCTTGATTAAAACGTCGCCCTTTGTGGCGGCGGCGGCAACCATATAGGTTCCGGCTTCTATCTGATCCGGAATAATGCCGTAAGTTATGCCCTTGAGGTAATCAACGCCACGCACTTTTATTACATCTGTTCCCGCTCCTCTTATATCGGCGCCCATTGAGTTGAGGAAATTCGCGAGGTCAACTATATGGGGCTCCTTGGCGGCGTTTTCAATTATGGTAAGACCCTTCGCCTTAACAGAAGCCATAATAGCGTTTATAGTACCGCCTACGGTATTGAAGTCAAAATATATCTGAGAACCGATAAGTCTTTCGGCTGTGCAGTGAACCTCGCCGTTTTCTATATCGTCGGAAGCTCCGAGACATCTGAAGGCTTTCAGGTGCTGGTCGATAGGTCTGTCGCCCAAATCACAGCCGCCCGGCATAGCCACATACGCTTCGTGAAAGCGTCCCAGCAGCGTTCCCAGAAAATAGGTTGACGCTCTCATTGAACGCGCGAGCTCATACGGAACTCTCGGAACCGTTATTCCTCTGGTATCAAAATAAACTGTATTTCTATTGATAAGTCTGATTTCAGCTCCCATAGATTTAAGGATCTTCATGCAGATGGTTATATCGCTTATTTCGGGAACGTTTTCAAGCACACAGGGCTCGTCACACAGAATAGTTGCGGCAACAAGCGCAACCGCGGCGTTTTTTGCGCCGCTGATCGTTACTTCTCCGTGCAGAGGGATACCGCCGTTTATTACAAACTTATCCAAAGTTGTACACACTCCTTAATTTTACAGCTGCTTTTTGGCAAAGCACCTGTATATTATAGCACAGAAAGCATAAATATAAAAGCTGTAAATTGGAAAATCTCTGAAATGATTAAAAATCATTAACATTTATTATATAAATAAGTGTATATTAACCGTATTTTTGATCTGCGCATAAAAAATTATAGTAAACGTAAAGAGCCTGAATTAAAAGGAAATCAAATAAACTCAGCACAATCGGCAGGCTCTGAAAAAACTGAATAAAGCTTTGGTAAAAACATTAACACCTCTAATAGTTTACCACAATCGTATAAAAAAATCAATAGTCAGCACGATAAAAATCGCAGTTTTCGATAAATTTCTTTGATTTTTATTCTTATTGTAACCAAAAAGCAATTAAACCAGGGTAACAAATCGGACAGTTGTAATACAAACGTAACTAAAGTAAGCAATTTGTAATTATTACAGTACAATTTTTTTCACACTTTGCGTTTTTTAAGGCTTACGGTATTAAAAAAAGTCTAGAATCGTGGGAATCGTTATGACGAAAAAACAGCCGGAGCAGCGGGCTTTCCGCAGTTTCCGGCTGTACGGTTTAGATTAAAGCATTGTTTGTCCGTCCTTTAAAATCCCCAGGTGCTCATAGGCAAGCTGAGTTGCGCAGCGTCCTCTGGGCGTTCTTGAAATAAACCCAAGCTGCATGAGATAAGGCTCGCAGACGTCTTCAAGGGTTACAGCCTCCTCGCCTATAGCCGAAGCCAAGGTGTCAAGACCGACAGGTCCTCCTCCGTAGCCTTTTATTATCATGTTCAGCATTCTTCTGTCAAGATTGTCAAGACCGAGACGGTCTACCTCCATGCGGTCGAGAGCGATCCTTGCAATATCCTTGGTTATTCTGCCGTTGCCCATAACCTCCGCGAAGTCCCGCACCCGCTTGAGAAAACGGTTGGCGATTCTAGGCGTTCCTCTGGAACGGGAAGCAAGCTCCATCGCGCCTTCTCTGTCGCAGGGCACTCCGAGGATCACCGCGGAACGCATTATTATCTCGCAAAGCTGATCGCTGTCATAAAGCTCCAGACGTTCGATAACTCCGAATCTGTCCCTGAGGGGCGAGGTAAGCTGTCCCGCGCGGGTCGTGGCGCCTACAAGGGTGAACTTGTTAAGCTCAATCCTTATGGATCTTGCGGCAGGACCTTTACCCATGATTATATCCAAAGCGTAATCCTCAAGCGCAGGATACAGGACTTCCTCCACTTGCCTTGAAAGCCTGTGTATCTCGTCGATAAAAAGCACGTCGCCCTTTTCAAGGTTAGTGAGGATAGCCGCCAGATCGCCCGGTTTTTCGATCGCCGGACCGGAGGTGGTGCGTATATTTACGCCCATTTCATGGGCGATAATGGTTGAAAGGGTGGTTTTTCCAAGCCCCGGAGGACCGTAAAGCAATATATGATCAAGGCTGTCGCCTCGTTTTTTCGCCGCCTGTATGTAGATCGAAAGATTTTCCTTTACCTTTTCCTGACCGATGTATTCCGCGAGAGTTTTGGGGCGCAGGCTTACTTCAAAGTCATCGGTGGTATCTGCCTCTATCTGTTTGGGAGCGACTATTCTGTTTTCAATATCAAAATCGCTTTTTTCTATCATTTTAATGTCCTTTCAGGTAAAACGTATACAGATGTGTATATTGCGGCATATTTATTCAGCGGAGATTTCCTGCTTGGTTTCGTTCAGACCGAACTGAGTCAGGGTTATATCTATTGTTTCTGTATCGGAAAAGACCGGAGTATACTGAGCGAGAACGGTTCCGTTGCCTTCGTCGTAAAAGGAAACGGCGGCGGAAAGTTCCTTCCAGTTTATAATCATAAGATAGCTTCCCTCAAAGCCCTCGGGAGCCGGGAACGCCTTGCTGGAGCTGAGCATAGAGCCTGCGGCGACCTCGTCAACTCCCGTCTGTGAATTTAACAGACTGCCCAAAGAGGCTGTAATTTTCTTGGTCAGCGCGGCGCGGGCTTCGTCGGAAAACGAATCTCCGGAGTATCCCGACATCTGCATATAGCTGTTCACCTGATTTTCAGACAGCGCATAGACGGTCAGCTTGTCAGGCTCAGAAAGCTCCGCTTCTGCAAACGACGTATAAAATCCGGCAGCGTCTTCATCTGAAAGACCCATATCCTCAGCGGATATTTCTTTTGCTGTGGTCTGCGTCAGCGAGGTAAGCTCCCGCGAGCAGGAGCGCATAAATTCTTCGGGAATTATTTTTTCCGAGCTTGTCGCTTTAGACGAGTTTACGCCGTCCTTTTCCGAGCTTTCGTCCTTTTTATCGCAGGCGGAAAAAGATAGAGCCATAACAGCCGCGGCTGTAAGTGCAAAAAGTTTTTTCATAGCTTTACCGTACGTTTTTATTAAACGTTATCCTTTCATGATTGATTTTAAAACCTCGCTAATCCTATAAGAGCTTTTTTGATAAGCTCCTCCACCGGAAGATCGGGGTCAAGCTGCGATACAGCTCCCGCCGCCTCCGCCGATGAATACCCCAGAACCTCCAGCGCAGTTATCGTTTCGCCTATATTTCCGCCTGTGACAGATACGGGAACGGCGGTCTGTCCTCTGACTGAAATTGTTTCTCCGGCTACCTTGTCTTTAAGCTCCAGGCATATTCTTTCGGCGGTCTTTTTTCCTATTCCCTTTACCTGAGTAAAGGACTTTGAATCCGAGGTGGCTACCGCAAGGGCAAACTGCTGAGGATTCATGGCGGACAGAATGGCAAGACCCGCCTTTGGACCTACTCCCGAAACAGAGATAAGCAGCTTGAAGGCTCTCAGCTCCTCCTTGTCCGCAAAGCCGAAAAGCTCCACGGCGTCCTCTCTTACGCTCATATATGTAAGCAGAGTTACCTTTTCCTCTCCGGCGATTTTTTGCAGCGTGGAAAGGGTAGTTTTACAGGCGTAGCCTACTCCGCCGCATTCCACGACGGCAAGCTCCGCTTCGGTGTGTATAAGTTTTCCGCTCAGTGAATATATCATGATCTTTCTCCCTTCAGACGGGACTTCCTCGCTTTCAGAAATCTGATTCAAGCCTCAGGTTTTTTAGTCTTTATTTTTTACGCTGTCCATAATTCTCCTGCTGTTCACCGAAAGCCCGTGAGTAATGGCGATAGCTACGGCGTCGGCAGTGTCGTCGGGCTTGGGGACCGCTTTTAGGCGGAGCATCGTTCTGGTCATTTCCTGAACCTGCTTCTTTTCCGCTCTGCCGTAGCCCGCTATGGAGCATTTTACCTGGAGAGGGGTATATTCGTAGATAGGTATGTTTTTCTGAATAGCCGGCAGAAGCGTAACGCCTCTCGCCTGAGCCACATCTATAGCGGTTTTTTCATTGGAGTTGAAAAAAAGCTTTTCTATCCCCATTTCGTCCGGCAGGTAGGTATTTATTATCTCGCACATATCGTCGTAAATCGTTTTAAGGCGTTTGCTGAAAGGCATATCCGCGCCGGTAGTTATCGCTCCGAAGCTGACGGTGGAAAAGCTTCCTCCGTTGTAATCCACAACTCCGTAGCCTACTATTGCATAGCCAGGGTCTATTCCGAGAATCCGCAAAAAATCCCCTCCGGACAAATTTATTACGTCTTCCGCACATAACGGATATGCGGCGTTTCAATAAATATTATAGCATACGCGCTTACAAAAGTCAAGCACAAACGTTCACATAAAAGCAAAGCCGTTCCGCATAAAGCGAAACGGCATAACGGTTATTCAACAGGAGAAAACTGATCCTTTCCTACGCCGCAGAGCGGGCAGAGAAAATCGTCGGGAACATTCTCCCACTCGGTTCCCGGAGCAACGCCGCTGTCGGGATCTCCAGCCTCGGGATCGTAGATATAGCCGCAGATATCGCATACATACTTCATAGTGCATCCTCCTTGAATTAAGATTTTATCTTCTGACCATACTAGTAGTATATCACATTACTGAAAAAATACAAGAGATAATTTATCATAAGGTCATGGCTTTTTTATGAATCGTGAATTTTGCAAGGCTCCCGGGAGACCCTGCTTAAATTCGGCGTTAAGCGTAAAAGTACATTTTCTTGTACACAACTAATGATTTTTTCAAAAAAAGTGTTGCAATTACATACAAGCTGTGGTATAATAAATAAACAAAAGCACAATATCTGAAGGTCATTTATTTTACAGGAAAGGGAGGCGGCCCGTAAAGCCTTGCCGTCTGGAGCGGCTGCTGAGCGCGGCAGTTTTATATGAGATGTCCGTTTTGCAATTTTGAAGATACGAAGGTAATAGATTCGCGGCCGAGCGAAGGCAAAAAAAGACGCAGGCGTGAATGTACAAACTGCGGAAGAAGATTTACTACCTATGAGGTTGTGGAAAAGCCTCTGCTTATGGTATATAAAAAGGACGGAAGCTTTGAGCCCTTCGACAGAATGAAGCTTTTGAAAGGACTTCAGAGCGCGATCAAAAAGCGCCCGGTAAGCGTTGAAGATATCAACGCGCTTGTGGACGATATAGAGAATACTTACGCCAACGCTATGCAGACCGAAACGACTACCAGCGAGATAGGCGATAAGGTTTTGCAGGAGCTTAAAAAGCTTGATCACGTCGCCTATGTCCGCTTCGCTTCAGTTTACAAGGATTTCGGCGATGTTGATTCGTTTATCCAGATCATATCGGAGCTTTCTGATGAAGATAGTTCAAAATAATAATCCGGGGCTGCCGTTCAAATTCGGCGGTCCTTTTTATTTTGCGGAATTCGCGGCGTTTGTAGCTTGACGCGCAAAATCAAAAAAACTGACACGCAAAAACGAAAAAAAGCAGTGAAATGTTTCAAAAGTTTGGGACAAATCACTGCTTTTTAAAATTTAAACGCTGTTATAAAGTAATAAAAAGGCTATTTTAACAGCTTTAAAATATCTGAAATATCACAATTAAGAATTGAGCAAATAGCGTCTAAATGCGAAAATTTGAAACGCTCGGCTACATTATTGCATAAATCAGAAACGGTTGAGGGTCTGATATGTGCAGCTTTGGCAAGCTCAGCCTGAGTTATGTTGCGCTCATTGAGCAATTGTCTTAAATTAATCTTGATCATTGCTTCCTCCTCATACTTTTTTTACGGTACAAATAACAGATTACGTTATTTGTTCTCTAAAAAAAATATTAGAAATTAGTTATTATAACCTCCTTAAAGCTGCCGGAACTGAGGCTGTTACTACGCGAAACAGCGGTTATATTATAATCAGCATAAAGGCTGCGTATATAGTCATCATCGTTATAAGACAATACAAATTTACCTTTAATACGGTGCAATATCAAGCACAGCTTTTCATGATCTGCTTGTGTAAACTTAACGTCGTAATGTTTTTCTGTCGTATGGTACGGTGGATCGCAATAAAACAAGGCTTTTGGTCTGTCATAAACTTTTATGAGATCAGCATAGTCCTTATTTTCAATTGTTACTCCAGAAAGCCTGTTTTCCAAGCTCTTAAAATCATCTGTATCAAGTACCTTTTTATTGCACCCGAAGCTTCGTAACTCTGCACCGTAGCTTGTCTTAATAAGCACAAAAAACATTGCGGCACGCTGTATGTCCGTAAAACCTCGGCTGTTAATATGATCTTTGCAGTCGAAAAACATCTCTCGACTATTAAGATAGTAGCGTATTTCACGTCTAAGCTCGTCGCTGTGATATTTTAAGCAGCGGAAAAAGTTGACCAGATCACTGTTAGCGTCGTTGTAAACCTCCAGAGCGGCGTGCTTGTCTTTTGCAAAAAGCACCGACCCTCCGCCGCCGAAAACATCAATAAATCTGTCGTAGCTTCTGTCCAGAGGAAACGCCTCGACTATCTTATTTTTCAGCTGACTTTTGCCTCCTATCCATGGTATTGGACTTTTCATTCTGCATCTCTCCTTATATAATAGTATAATAACAGCTCCGAGAGCAGTACCCCCGGAGCTGAATTATTTAGTTGATGGGTTTAAGATAATCAGCAACTATAAAATAATGCTTGCGGTTGATTTTTACTTTGTACCAGATATGACCGTATGCAATGCATTTAAAATTCTTTTGCACTTGGATTTTAATGTTATCATCAAGCACTCCGACTATTGAACCTGCTTTGAAATTGCAGTCAGACCGATAGTTGATTCGGGTCGTTGTCATCATTGATATATATGTAATTTCCTCTGTCTTGACCTTATCTGTATCCATTATATCACTCCTCATATGTCGGATTTATTGATCCACCCAGTCACATACAGTCCGGTCGGTGATTTGCCGCAATTACTCTTTTTGTTTGTAATGCGTATACGATTATTAACTACAGCATTGTCGTAAATGTAATAAGCGCCGCTCTTTTTTACGCCGCTTTTCGCAGTCGCGGAAACGTACAAGGTCGTATTTTTAAGCGTTATCTGCGTGCCTTTTGTATAAGACTTAGCCGAGGTCTGCGGTTTGGCAGACGATGAGGACGAAGCTTTCTTAAATCCGTTAAAGCCGCCTTTTTTGATCGTCGTCGGATAGTCAACATAGCAGTAATCGCAGTCAACATTGCCGGATATACCGCTGATTTTACCCGTGCTGCTGTACTGCCATATACCGTAGCTGCCACTGTAATTGCATTTGCTGTTGTATTCTGCTATCCACAGCGCATACCTCTTAGCCACATTGGCTGAGATGTATGTCTGTAAAGGAGAACGGCTTATGTACAGTCCCGAAAAGAATCCCGCTTCCTCCAGCGCGTTACAGAACGCCTTTACTATGCTGTCACAGAAGCTTCTGCCTTTCGCGAACTGCTTCCGCTCTTCCAAGTCAAAGAAAATCGGCATTTCAAAAGTTTTACCCTTTATTGCGGCAAGACATGATTTTGCTTCCTGCTTTGCCGCTTCAACGCTGTCCGCATAGCTGTACCAGTACGCTCCGACGTTAAGTCCTGCCGCTTTGGCGTTCTTGTAGTATTCCTCGAAACGCGGATCTATCTGCTTAGGATACGCCAAAGCGTTTCCGTAGCCGGCGCGGATTATTACAAAATCAATACCCGCCGCCTTTACTTTTTTGAAGTTTACCTCGCCCTGATAATATGATACGTCTATTCCTTTTGTTTTCATCGTTGTATTACTCCTTAGCATTTGAATTTTTCTGATACTGTGTGCCAAAATAAAATGAAATCACGACAGTAAACACAGTCAAAAACTGCTCTGCCGATATAGCCTGCTTAACTGCTAAAATGCAGAAAACAACAGTCAGCATAAGCGTTACAATCGACTTTACATTGATTAATTTTGCCAGTTTCTGTTTCATATCAGTTTACCTCGCTTTCAGTTTCATCCGCGCTCAGCTCGTTTACCGCCGAAGCCGCAGCTTCTCCCTTATCAAGCACAAGCCAGTCTACGTAATACGTCCCTGCCGGAAGCGTTGAGGACGGCGCACCGCTCGCGTTCTGCCCCGCGCATATTACAGCGTATATCGAAGCGTTAGTCGCGCTTGTCTGGTTGTACGTAAGCGTAAGACAATAGTTTAAAAACGGGCTGGGCGCGCCGGCTCGTCTTAATGTCGCCACGATCCTTGTGTTGATAGTCGGAGTGAACGGCAGGGATAGTTTTTTGTTGATGAGCGACGACGAGCTTGAGCTTGTGATCGTCTCCGTTCCGGAAATAAGCGGCAGCGCCTTCCCTATCGCCTCGTCTACCTGTTCGCCTGAAAAATTAAGATTGTAACTCATAAAATACCTCGCTTTCATATTTTTGCATTGCAAATTCTTATATTTGTGCTATAATTTACTTAAAGTAAATTTTTGATGGGGGACATAACATGAAAAAACTTCTTACATTCGCGCTTACATTATCTCTCGTCTGCTGTCTTGCCAGCTGCAACAACAGCAATAACGAGAGCAGTAAGACTTCCGACAGCCAAGCCGCAAAAGCTAACGCGCAGTCAACTACAACGACTACCACGGCAAGTACGACTACCACCACGACAACAACTGCGGAAAAGACTACGACAACTACAACAACCGAAAAGACAACCACCACTACGACCACGCCTGAAACGACTACAACAACAGCTCAGACGTTTGATACAAGCTATTATAAATACGAATCTTCACAGTTGAAAGTCGCTAAGTATGACATAAGCCTGTATGCCGCACCTGACAAAAGTTCAGAGGTGTTATATAATTCGACCGAAGGGGCTGTTCTGGAGATAATCGGCGAAGCAAATAACGACTGGGAGGTCGCTTTAGTTGACGGAAATATTGTGTTTGTAGAAAAGTTTGCAATAAAGGTTTCAACTAAACTTTATACTGCTCCTGTTGATATATATTGATAAAAAATTAATTTTCCAATCCTTCCTTGACAGATATATAGCCGCCGTTCTTTTCTATTAAAAAATCACTTGCATACACTATACCATCGGTATAGACACTACCCGTTTCAACGTTGATTGTGCAAACTGTAGTTCCATTTTTTTCACAACCTAATTGTCCCGCCTGACAATAAAATTTACAACCAGTATTATCGTTCGTAAGCACCCATTGTAGCGGTGAAACCTCGATTGTCCACTCATTGTGCGACAATTTTATCAAGCTTGTTTCTTTGTCATCCGTTTCAATGTTAATATTACCGCCTGTAATTTCCGCATTGTTCGATTTAAGACTATTAGCTATAACATCACCTGCGCTGTCGACCTTAAATTTGCCATTTCCGCAGTTAATATTACCATTCGTTATATTTGCAGAAGTCATAGTAACATTACCGCTTTTATCAACTTTAAATGCGCCGTTGTCAATAGCGCAGCCGACAAGCTTCAGAAGATTGTTCGCAAATGTCATTGCGCCCCCGCCGAAGCTGAACGTTCCGTCCTCGAGATTGATTTTCGACCCTGTTTTGTTCGCCTCGGAATAATTTAACGACTGAATAACTATCGCCGACAGTATACCCGTAAGTATCTGCTCGGCGTTTATTCTGCCCTGAATGTCGATTGCCGTGTTGATCGGACCGTGTATACCGTCTGTACCGCCGGCAATTCCGTGATTGTTTATCAGCAGAAATTCCTTAGCCTGCTCGATGTCAAGGTTATCCGTGTAATATGTAGCAACAGGCTGATTGTCAGCATTGAATTTTGTGACTACATATCCGCCCTCGTTGCCGACGATGTAGTCTATAGATTCCTGAAATGCAGCTTTCAGCTTTTCCTCCGTCGCGTTCAGAGCGGCTGCGACGACTTTTTTTACCTTGCGCATCATGGGACTGCTGTCATTGCCTTTATTGTCGCTGTCCGGCGTTCCCGTCGCGGAAATATTCGCGCTCAGACCTCCGTCGTAGCTGTACGACATAGACATCAGCGGTACCCGGTAGCTTGTGCCGTCAGCCTTCTGCACAGTTACAACGTCGAGAATATCCAAGCGTGGATCTCCTAAACGGTGATAGATCGAAAGCGGTCTGTACGGCTTCATAAGATAATTGCTCGCCGCCTTAGCCAGCAGATTTTGCGTCATGTACGGATTTGTAAACGTCATCGCTCTGCCCGGAATCGCCGTTATGCTCAGCGTTTTGTTTTCATCGACTTTGCAGCTTATCTGCGATATTTTAATGTCGTTCTGATCCGTTTCCGGCTCGTCGGCTCGTCCGGCTGTGACAGTATAGTCAATGTCCGTCCACGCTTTGTGTATAAGATGTCCCTCACGGTCTAGCATGGCGCATTTGCCGCCGTCCAGACTGACGCAGTAGCTGAGCATTTCCCGGTAAGTACACTCTTCAAGCGGAGCGTCGATCTTTATCGGAGCGGAATCTCTGACATATATCTTCTGACCGTCTGCCGTCAATATAGCTTCTCCGTCCTCATCGCAGAGCTGGGAATAATCATACCTCGGGGGAAGTATTCCAAGCTTGTTGCATATCTCCAGCTCTACATCGTCGGTAGTTGCCGGAAAGCTTAACGACGACGTATATGTATCGTCAGATTTGTAAAAGCCGTCATGAGCTTCAACAGTCCATTTTTCACCGTTCTGCTTGCATGACGTCACTTTGTATCGCCCGAAAGGTATTAACTCCTCCTCCAGCTCGCTGAATAAATTTACAGCGTAAAAATACAGCACAAACGTCTTGCCGCTTATATCCGCCGTAAGTCCTGTGACCTCAGCAGTTATGCTTTGCGAGATAGTGTCACCTGCAATAATGTCTTTGTTTGCAGTGCTTGCCTGCGTCGTAATCTTAGCGATCCCGTCCGACAGCTCCGTTCCGTCCGCAAACTCCATCACCGCCCGGAACGTTCTGCTGTCAGACATTATATAGTCCGCGACCTCCTGTGAAACGACCTGATACATTGCGCACCTCCTAAACCTCAACAACGCTGACAGTCATACCTGTAACGTTGCCTTAGTTATCCTTGTATGTGTGAATTGACGACGACGGCAGCGTAGAATAGCAATGCAGCGTTCTGCGCTGACCCGTATCGTCTGTAAAAGTGATATAAAAGAACGGCTTGCCAAGCTGGGTAAACGCTGAGCGTATCAGCGAAACCTCCGCGTAAGTAAGCGTGTCCCATGATATTGAAAGCGTACCCTTTACCGCTCTGACGTCGCCGACAAAATTACAGTCGCCGGATCGTCCCGCGTTTTCGCTCCAGATCGCTTCCGGCGTGTATGATATACCGTCCTGAGCCGGAGGCGGAAGCGTTACCCCGTCAACTATTATGTTGTTGTTCATTATATCCCCTCCTTAGATTTTGAGCGGACATTCGCCGCTGCTTGACGTCATGTCGTTAATGTCGTCTATAAGCACCTCGGCAAGCTCCTTGCTTTTAATAACAAGCTTGAGTACAACAGGCTGCTTTGCGCCTGCTCCGTTTTCGCACATCGCTTCGCGTACTGCCTGCCTGATAGTCGATAAAGGAGAAACAACCTCGGTCTCGCGCTTGTTGTCGCCCAATACAGCCAGAAACTCGCCGTAATTGGCGGGCACGACCGTTCCGGCTGCCAATTTAGGTATCTGAGGTATATTAATATCTGACAAACCGCCGAACGGCTGCCAGTCAAGTATTTCAATATCCCGTATCCAGCCGATCGCGGCATTAATAGCTTCAAACGGCTTAGCGATAACCCAGTTGATACCGTCGATCAGCCCGTTTACAACGGTGAAAAACGTTTCCGAGATACCCTCTTTTATGCCGCTGAATATCTCTCCGCCTTTGCTGAATACGTTCTTAACTCCTTCCCAAGCTTTTGTGAAGATGTTTTTAAACCAGTCCGCAACGGAAGCGAACGGCTTCTTCACAGCTTCCCAAACGCTGCCGAAAAATTCGCTGACAGCAGAAAAAGCTGATTTTATGTTATCCCATGCTGTAGTGAAAACACCGCTGAACCAGCTTGCAACTGAAGAAAACACGTTGCATATTCCGTCCCATATTCCTGTAAAAAAGTCTACTACCGCGCTCCATGCGTTCTTTATGCCTTCCCACGCTTTAGTAAAGAGATTCTTAAACCATTCGCCGACAGCGGCAAAAACATTCTTTATACCTTCCCAAAGATCGCTGAAAAATTTTACTACAGTATCAAAGATACCTACGCACCAATCAAAAAAGCTGTACATAGTTTCTTTTATACATTCCCACATATCGATTGCAAATTGCTTAACAGTATCCCAGTTTTTGTACAATGCAACGCCAATTGCAATAAGCGCGCCAATTGCCAGAACGACCAATCCGATTGGTGAGGTTAAAAAATTAATTGCTGCAGCGAATGCTGTTGTGACTGCTGTTGCTATTGTACATACAGCATTCCATGCGACAGTAGCTGCGGTCATTATACCTTGTGCCGCTGCATTTGCCAGTTTAGCAGCCTTGCTTGCAATCCAAGCAGCTGTTTCTTTTGCTAAATTTGCAATGGTTGTTCCTATTGCAACGACAAAATCTTTTACATATAGAGCGATTATTTTTAGTGATTCAATTTTATCTGCTATTTTTGCAGTAGTAACTGCTGCAATTGCAGATTTTAACTTATTCATTATACCAATCAAACCGCCTGCATTAATTATCCATTCCGCTATCGTTGTAATCTCCCAAACTGCAAAAAACGCTGCCACTATGCCAGTGATTACTTGAAAAGCTGTTTGATTTTCTGAAATCCATGTTCCGATATCTGAAAGCACAGATGTTAGTTTTTCAAGAACAGATACTATGACTCCGCCTGTCCATTCCGCAACAGGTCTAAGAAAATTATCAAACAGCCATGATATTTGAGGTTGTATCGCATCAATTGCCGAATTTAATAAATCAACAGCACTACTTAATAGTTTTAGAAATGCAGGTAAAACATCCTCAATCGTCCAGCTCGCCAACGGCAGCAGAACGTTGTCAAAGAACCATTCAAGACCTTCGCCAACGTTGTCTGCAAACGGTTCTAACGCTTGCAGAAGCGTATCAAAAGAGGAAAGCAAAGGTTCAAAATCAATTGTACCTGACCAGTCTGATATCCTGTCTGTTATGTTTTCAACATGACGTAAGATCGTATCGAAAATATCAGCAGAGTGCTGAATAATATCCGTGCCAAGATTGTCCGTCGTCCATGCTGTCTTCAGTCTGTCAGCAATATTGCCGACAGTAGTAAATATGTTTCTGAATATTTCCAGAATGTGACCGACGATTTTTTCGCCTGTACCGTTTGTCCAAACTGTTTTGAATGAATCGCCTATTTCGCCAAGCAGACTTAAAATATTGTCAAAAGCGTTTTTTGCAGAATCGGTTACGGATTTTCCATGTGTGCTCCATGCGTTTTTGAGTGGTTTAAACAGCTCTGAAAAACTCTTTTTAACGCGTTTAAAAAAGCTTTCAAGCTTCTTTTCAGCACCGGAAGTATCTACATCTGCCGTCGCTGTTATTGTGTCACCTGACAAGCCGCTGTAATTTGCTGTTGAAGCGGATGAGGAGTTATCACTGTCGCCCAGCTTATTTATTTTATCAAATGAGGCTAGTGAGTTTTCATTAGCGTTAGCTGCCTCCTCTGCTGCCGCCGCCATATCTTCGTAGCTTGACGCTGCTTCTGAAGTTCCGTCGCCGAGCTCTTTACTGCTTGAAACAACGTCTGTTGTTATTCCGAAAACATTTGCGGCGCTTTTTGCAAGCGCGGTGATCTTTGTGAGAGCGCTGTTCAGATAGACTACAGCCGGCTGCAGCACAGCCTTAAGCAGATTACCGACTGCCACTTTCAACTCATTAAAATTAAAAGCCAGCCTTGAAAGCTGACCTGAGAAGCTGTTTGCCATCTTTGCAGCGTCACCGGTTTGAAAACGAGTCTCCGTCATAATTCCGTTGACTTCCGCCTGTATTTTCTGCTGCTGAGTAAGCTTAGCGGCTGTCGTACCTATTGACTTAGCATAATCGTCCCACATTTTTGCAACGTTTTTAGTTACGCCGGCATTGTCAACCAATATAGAGTTTTCGTTTTTTAAGCCCTCAGTCGCAGTCTGAACAGCCTCGCCCATGCTGTATGAAGCTTGTCTGCCGTAAGCCGATGAATCTTTAAGCGCAGTCAGAACCTGTTGTATCTGACTGTCATCGTAGCCTCGTGCCGCAAGATTCTTGTAAGCCGTTACGGCGTTTTGCAAAGGTATAAGACCATCTGATACATAATCCTGTATCCAAGCCTTCGCGTTTGAAAAACTGCGTCCCTGACCGTCCATAATGCTCTGCAGCCCCTGCCAAGCGTTTGAGGTCTGATTTGCAGCCGTTACGGACGCCTTGCCGAACGCGACTATCTGAGAAACAGAAAATGCAATGCCGATTGCCGCTCCGAGCTTTGCTACAATATTTTTTAAGCTTGTTAGCTGATTGCTCAGACTGCTTACGTCCTTGCTGAATCCTTTTGTATCTATTTTTGTGTCAAAGTTGAGCCGTCCGTCTACAGCCATTGCCCCACCTCCTTTTTGCTAAGAATAACTATAATAGTGAATTTACAAAATCAATTTCAGCCTGTTCTTCAGAGCTAAGTTTGTGCTTAATGTCAATCAGCTCTCTATGCTCACGGTAAATTGACTGTTCATATTTGTCTAATGCCTTGCCTTTAGCTTTTTTACTGCGTATAGACAAAACGGTAGACAGAAGTCCTTCGCCGGTTTCACTGAAATATCCGAGAAAAGTCCACCAGTGCAGATATCTGATTGCTCTGACCTCAAAGCCGGCAACTCGGTTGACTGCCGGAAAGATTATCTTTTCGTCCTGCGTCCAGTCGATTATTTTTGCATTTACTGATTTTTTAGATATATCTCCGCCGTCCAAAAACCATATAGCACGTTCAAGAGCGGTCGAATAATCCTTGCGCTTGAGCATATCAAAATCAGTATATAAGCAGTTCAGGCAAGTCATATGCTTTTCTTCGACTGTAAGTTCATCATCGTCGTATGCTTGAAAAATAAGCAAGGCTATTCGGTAATCGGAGTTGATTTTATAGCTGAAGCCGTTGACCTCCAGTGCTTCAGGAAGCTGTCCGATCATTTTAACGCTCCGTTATCTCGCAGATAATCCATCAGTTTGATCTGATCAGACGTGAGCTCGGACAGATCAATTCCTTTAGCAGGCGGATTCGGAGTATTCGACGTGATCTGCGAGGTAATATTTTTAGCCTCATGAGTGTATTTGCTTATTTTTTCCTTAGATTTATCGGCTTCTTTTTTTGTTTCGCAGTCTATGTAAGCAACAATTGAGTCGATAAAATTTAAAAATATCGGCTGACCTCCCGCAAGGGACAGACAGCTGTCGCTGCCGAATACCACAGACGATATATCATAGCCAAACAGATCGTCAATAAGCTCTCTAACCGCATTCTCAAGCTTATTAACATTTTCGGCAGCTTCGCGTATTTTCTCAAAATCCGGATTGTTCTTGTCAATGTCCTTAACCTTTGAAACAGCATCCAGATCAATATCGCCGTACTTGGCTTTTAAATTGTCCACAAGCTTATCAAAGTCTGCAAGACGCTTTAAAAATCCCATGTCGGCAGGATTTATCCTGATGATCCTGTCAGGATCGCCGTTGATTTCAAGTTCTTTATAGCCGTCGTCAAAAGACAGCGCAATTCTTTCCGCCATAAAATCAGCTCCTTAAATAAATATAATTAAAGGGCGGATTAACCGCCCTCGTTATCCTTTTGCATCTGCAGTGAATGTCGGTACTTTGTTTGCAATTGTTACCGTTCCCTTGACGCGGTTTCCGCATGGTGTAACAGTAAACGGAATATTTACTCCGCCCTGCGGACCGCCGTAAGCTGTCGGTTTTACAATGCAGTCTTCCGTCCACGCGTCGTATGCTCCGCTGGTCTTGTCGATTAATATCTCAAGAAGCGTTGTCTTGCAATCATCGCCGGTTAGACGATTCATTGCAATATCTTTGATCTTTGTGTAAATACTGTCGCCGACGTTTGCGTAGTATGTTTCTACTGACAGCGACGGCTCGTAGCCTTCGTCGTTTACAGACGTTTCATCAAGTATATTTTTAACTGTAGTTGTCGATGGGTTAAGCTCCATCGACATATCTTCGATATCCTTACCGATAATGAACCAGCTCGGCGTTTCACCGCCGAAGGTGCTGTCTATGCAGTGTATTAAATGACTGCGCTTTAGTTTTGTGATTGTCTCTGACATTAAAATCCCTCTCTTTCAAAAATCAAATGAATTTGTATCTGATAGACTCCCCGATCTCCGTCGTCGTCCAATGAAAGCAGTATCCCGTTGTCGGCGGTTATCCGCACAGGCTTTCCTTTAGAGATTGCAGGATATATATCATTGCGATTGTTGTCATTGATCCAGAAGATAAACTGTTCAGTAAATGCAGACGCGTTTAACCGCGACAGGTCGTCAGCAGTGTATTCCCGCGATTGTAATATTGCGTTGTACTGCCATATTTGATTGCCCAATATGTCTTCTGAGTTTAATATCAGACCTGATGTTTGTATACTGTAGCTTATCGGTTCATCGTCAACCTGATCTATGTGCAATACGTCTATATCCGCAATAAACGGACATTTTTCAATGTATTTTCTCATCGCCTCCAGCAGACTATTTTGATCCTGCAATTTTTTTCACTCCTCTCAGAATACCCGGAAGATGATCCGGCTTCATGCGTTCAAACCAAAGCCGACCGCGTTTGCCTCCGCGTTTCAGACCTTCGTTCCCTCTGCCGGCATTTTCATAATAATTCTTTCGTGCGTATGGCGTGTCGTAATGCACCCTTCCCGAACCGATCACGGTTGATGTCGTTCCCGACTCTTTAAGCCTGCCGGTCATCATAGGTACATAACTGTCGCAACAGCGCAGCACCTCGCTGTCAATGTATTTCTGAACCTTGCCGCCCTTTTGAAGACATCTTCTCGCCAAAAGCTCATTTTCCGGCGAAACTTTAAAAGTAAGCTTTATTCCGTATTTGCTCATCGCGCTGTCACCTCGGTGTGTCTTAACAAGCCGCTGCCGTAATCTTTTCGCGAAACGGTGCTTACCTTTAGCGGCTTTACTTTTTTAAGCAGTTCAGTTATTGAATCAGTTACTTCAAAATCTATCGTACCTTTCGCAATATAATCAGATTTGTCAATCTCAGCCGACAGCGGCAAATGCACCATTGCCGTATCAACGTCGGTTTTTCCTGTCTTGGTTATATTCTGAGCCTCTGTGTCCTGCCACCAGCAGCGATAGCAGCTTACAATGTATCCTTCGTCCGTATTGTGCCACACAGTGCATTTAGCGTTATATTTCATCAGCACCACCCCACTTGCGGCAGATACGCCGACGCGGCGTCGGCAAGCCTGCTGCTCAGACTGTCACCGGAAGAGGAGTATGTAACAGAGTAGTCCCCAACTTTTTCGGAAGATATATTACGCTCAGGCTCAGCTTTGTAATACACCTCGGCGACCGCGCAGCAGGCTTTTGACAGCGTGTACGCGTCAGACGCGTTATTGCCGTACCGGGTTATAAGGTAGTCGGTTGCCCGCTGCGCGTAATAATCAAAGTCCTCGTCAGGGATAAGCTTGCCGCAAAAGTCTGACTTGTAAAACTCTGCGTCTGCGTATGCCATTGACATAGCTTACACCTCCAAATTGCTTAAAACGGTTAGTATAGCCTGTATAATCTCGTCTTTTTTGACTGCTTTCCCGAGATCGATCTTATACTCCGCCGCAAGCTGCTTAAGCTGAGGTACAGTCATATCTTCAAGGCGACAAACACTGGGGGTATCATTCGGGGCAGTTTCAAATTTCAATCCTACTGTTTTTGCCATATTGATACCTCCTCAAGCTTTGTGATGCAGATAAATACCCGCTGCCTTATTTTCATAGACATCAGCCAGACCGTAAGCGCGGAAGAAGAACATCCAGCTGTCGTCCGTCTGGTTTTCTTCCGGCGAAACCACTTTGTTTACGGTATGCTTAGGATACTGTATAACGGCAGATTTCTGAATGATCATAAAATTAATATCCTTGCCTGCGGTTGCCTTGGAATATCCACCTGATTCCTCTCCTTCTGTCGTACCGTCTGCTAAGTCGATCGCATTGTAAAAACGTGTCTGAGGCACTTTTACAATGCTTGCGAAGCTGTCGATAACCGCTTTTGACTTTGTTGTATCTACATTGAGCACAAGATTATACAGCGTCGGAGTAATAAACAGTATACGGTTTTCGGCAGCAATCTCGTCCTCGTCCATCGTATTTTGCGCTGTAACCAAAGCTGACAGTACGTCGTTGCCGCTGCTAAGAGTCGCTCCCGCCGAAACCTTTGATATACCTGTAGCACCGGCATATGTTGCAAAACGAAACGCGTCCAGTTCAGGAGCTGTCTTAGTGCGGATAAACTCGCTTGATAACTTACCAAACGCAAGACCGGCAGACTCGGCGTTGTCCATATTATCAACGCTAAATTTACGACCTCTGTCGTAGTTAAACTTTACCGTTTCGTTTGTGAGCGTGACATCTCCCTTGACGTATCCGCTTGATCGGCTGTAATCGGCAAGCCCGTCCATGCTTATTTTTGGTATAATTATCTCATTGGCGTTTGAACCCTGCTTAACCAGCGTACTGTCGCCGTCAAGTACGTTAGTGCAGGACGCTTGCTTGTATACCTCGTCAAGCAGATCAATGTAAGCTTTAAATAATGTAATTGAATTTGCCATAATTACTTACCTCCATTTTCCGCAGACAGACCCATAACGGCTCTTGCCTGATCTATTGATATTGATTTGGTGTCCTCGCCGTGTTTAATGGCAGTATCGATGTACGCTCCTCCGTCGCCCGAAGCGTCTTCAAACAAAAATGCTTTATCGTTTTTGATCCTGCCCAGCTGCTCATCCAGCCCTATAAGCTTGCCGCTGTCGTCCAGCTTAAGCATATTGACGTCGATCTGAGACTTGACGATATCAACGTCTCTCGCTTTCGCACCGACCAAAGCAAGCTCCAGAGCTTTGTCCATCTTCAGAGCGGCAATATCGGCATTATACTTTGACTCCCAGTCTGCAGCAGACTTTTTGAGACCGTCAAGATCTACCCCGTCAAACGCTTTTACCTTTTCTGTAAGCTCGGTTACAGATTTTTTTGCCGTTTCAAGCTGTGTGTTCGCCTCCGCTGTTTTCTGCTGCTCCGCAGTCAGCTCCGCTGTGTGCTGTTCAAGCACCTTGTCTGCCAGCTCGTCTGTAAGACCGAGCTTTACAAGTTCGTCTTTTGTCATGATTTCTACCTCCTAAAAATTTTTGAGTATAATAAAAACGCCCTTTAAAGAGCGTTTTATTAACGTTAAAATAGTGTTTAATTAATAGTGTCTTTGTACCGCTTTATGTCTTTTTTGCACTTCAGTTCAAATATACTTAAAGCAAATTTAAGCGCTAAAAGCGTCCAAGCCGCTATATAGCAGCCACTTGGAACCTGTCCCGTATCGAGTGCATAGAGCAGTATAATAGTTGATGCCATATTAACCTCCTAACTTACTTACAAACTCTATTGACGTGTTCTTTTTTACAAAATGAGATTTGAGCGATTTAAAAGAAGACCAGAACGGATAATAATAGTAATACGCCGCCTTTTCAGCAACTTGTTTTTGAAATGCTTTGCTCTCCTTTTTAAGCTTTTTTCGGTTGCTTGATGTGAGCAGCGATCCTTTATGCTTTTGATAAAACCTCCGGCGTATTTCTGTATCATGTTGCGCCGCGTCTATATCAAACTCACCGTTGACATATACGGCTATAACGTTTTTCAGCGGCTTTTCCGGCACGACTATCAGTGTAACGTTATATCCGTCGATCTTAAGATCAGCTCTGCTGCCTACCCAGCACAAATGCTGTTCAAGCTGCTGCCACTCATCATTTGTCATTTGCAATCCTCCTTTGGGCAAAATTTAAAGCCCCCATTAGTTGGGAGCTCTAATTTTAAATTTGATTATAAATTGTATCATATAGTGCCTCAAGCTGTCTACCAAACTCTGTGATTTCTCCATCTGAATCAAAGCCATAGATATCCAACGCTGTACTTATTAACAGCTGAAACAAGTGCAGTTCTTCATTGTTTATAAAAATAGTATGATCATCATCATTTTGAAGTATATACTTCATATCTGAAATATCAACATATTTCTTAAACAGTTCATATTCATCTGCTTTAAGCTTAAACTTCATTTTATCCTCCTTTATCCGGATTGCATTGGATTAAGATTCCTGTGTCCGGATTGATAGTAACATCACATTTATCGGTATAAAACTTTTGAGATCGCATTTTTGTACCATCTGTATTATATAATTGCTCGTTTAATTTGTTTTTATTATATTTTGGTGAGAGATAATCCCCTTTGGTCAGGGCTTCTTTCATATCAACAAAAGATATGCCACTTCGTGGCTTGTGATACTTATCACTTGGATTTGCCATCGTCCCAAAAAATCGTTCAAGAAAATGCTTTGACTGACCTTTTATTTCTATCCCATTTACAGTTTTAACTCCGACAATTTCTCTTTGAATCAAGTTATATGTATCTTTATACAAGCTGTATTTTACCTGTGGTGACATATATCCGCTTTTAACTGATTGTATATACGCGTTCATCAGTTTGTATTCAGGAGGATTAGTATACTCCATTTCTCTGAATTTGTCAATACTTTTCGGCGGATTTTCTATGCCGTAACTTTTTAGCCGATTAACAAAGCTGCGGTTGCTGCCGTGTACAGCCTTTTGCGACAAGCTCCTGCCAAAGCCAACCACCCTGACACGGTCGTTTTGCTTGTATAGTCCGTTGGCATTACAAAACTCATTCAGCCGCTTTTCTTTAAGTTTCAGAGTTTCCGATGTGCGCTCAAATTTATTCTGCAGCCTGCGCCTGAGCTCGTCATCACTGCACTCCTGCAAAGCTCCGTCGAGAGCCGCAAGACTGCGCTTTGATTTTCTGATTGAGCGTTCCATCGCCCTCTGTTTCTGCGAAAACTCATACTGCTCATTGTTTTCTGCAATATCGACCGGTAGATTTGCTCTTTCTGAAACGCCCTCAAAAAACGGATAAAAATCGTGCCTGCAATTCCAACCTTTTAAGCCTGCCCCTGTACCGTAGCCGGTAGCCTCAGATAGCTTAGGATACTTTTTCGATTTGCCGGATATGCTGTATACCTTGCCCTGCCATAATGCGTGTGAAGGACGCGCGCCCATATGCGCCGTGACTTCAACCAGATCACAGTCCATTTCAGCCGCCAGATCAAGCTGCATTTGTCCGGCGGTCTGTGAAATTCCCGTCATTACCGCACGTCTGACAGCTACGTCAGCCCAGTCGGTATGACCAGACGGATATGTAACCGCTGATATGCCTTGTGAGGCAAGCTCCAAAACAGCGTCATAAATTGCCTCCTGATAGGAAAATGCACCGCTCTGAACCTTTAGCCACGCCTTATCCATAAGATGTGTAACGGTTGCCCTCGATGATTCCACCATTGACTTGCATAAATTGCTTGTCATTCCGTTTGCGTTTTTTATACCGGCTTTCAGCGTATTGGACAACGCCACCGACCTCAGAGCAGCGGAGCAGTCCTTGCCGTAAGCTCTGTAGATTTTGGCGTCGTTGTTTATCGCCTTACGACAGGCGTCCGTGTACAGCTGTGCGATCTGACGCTTGCTCTTGCCTGCGTATTTTGAAATAAGCTTGTTGACTTCGTTTGTAGACAGCCTCAGCTGACCGGCTTTGTACAGCTGCCACTCAGCTGACGGGGTAAGATAATTTGTTTTGACCAGCTTTTTAGACAGGCTGCGAATAATGTCTGTCTGCAGCTCGTTTACTAAATCCACCAGCTCGTCCGGAAGCTTTTGCAGCGTCTGCGGCGTAAGCATTATGCCTCACCGCCCTCAAAGCCCATAATCTCATCATCGGTAAGCTCACCGTCAGTAAGCTTAGCCTTAGCTTCTTCCTCCGTTTCTCCGTACCACTTTACCCGGTACTCCCATTTTTGCATTATCCCTGCGGCTACATCGTCTTTGTCCCGCTGACGTTCAGCGTTTTCATCGACAAGCGGAGACTGGTCAAATACAATTGATATATTAGCGTCTTCCTTTATGTTGCTGTCAATGTAACTGTGTCCTATCCAGAGCAATGTTTTTACAAGCTTGTGCAAAAAGCTTTCTACCTTGATAAAATGCTTATGAGCGTTCTGAATCAGGTCTTGTTTATCGCCCGTGTACTGCGTAGCTGTAACAATGCTGCCGCTGTTAAATTGATAGTGCTTTGTGCCGAAACCGACTTTAAAACTGAGATAATCAAGCTGAGCCTGTATGCCGGCAGTGTTGTCGCTTACACGCAAGTCAGGATTGTGCTCCTGCACCATTGTTTTCCCTGTCCCGTCGTCAAACGTTTCGCCGACAAAATAAAAGAGCTGCTGATTGACCTCGTCAGGAGCGACTCTTTTACCGCCAGCCATGTCCGACAGCAGATTCCTGTTAAGAAAAACCTTTTTCTGTCCAAGCCAGAAGTCCGAATTAAAATTATTGTAAGCCAAATCAACACCTTTAAGATTGTCAATAGCGTTTGCAAAAACCGCGCAGCCCATGCCGTTGCTGTTTTTTACTGAATTGACGATTGCCGGAACGCAGATCGAAAACCAAGGTCTGTCCGATCCGGTATACAGGATTGTCGGAACACCTTCAGGCAGCTCGCCCTCCGCCAGCAATGCCGGGTTATTAATGTCCGTTTTAAATAAGTGATTTTCAATTACATATTCATTATCTTCAAGTCTGTGCAGCTCTAGATATATTCGATTTTGTCCTCTTATGCACAGCTCTGAACAAAACGCCGCTTCGGTTATAATGCCGTTGTCGGTCGACAGCGGTATTATTTTATCAGCTTCAAGATAATTTAGATCTATTCTTGTATTTTGCGACGGAAGCAATCTGTTTCTGCGGTCGACCTTTGCGTTTTTGAGGCGGATAACTACAGCTCCTGTACCTGAGTACATCATTTTTTCAATGAGATCGTTTGCCTGATCCCAGAAATTGTTGCTTCCGAACACTCCGCCGTTGTCCGCGTCGCCGCTGATATAATTCTGCGTGTATCCGTCGTCAATTTTCACAAATGTTTTGTCGTTTATAAGTATCGACGCCCAGTCTTCACATACTTTTTTAGCCATTTTCATAGTATACATATCGCGGCTTTTTTTGCTTTCGCCGTTTTCAAACGTAATTTTGTGAAAAGGCTCATAATAGCCTTTCCACCAGTCTTTCCAAATTTCTATATACTCATAATAATCAGCTGAAAGCTGATATCCGTATCGTCTATTGATCCAGCTTATAACGCTCGTATTAATACTGACCACCTCCTGCCGCCAGCAGCGGCTTGATAAATTTACTGAAACTGTACTCAAGCGCGTCCGCCGTGTCTATATCGCACGTTCCATCATCCAGCCGGACATCCTTTGTGTCCTGCTTGGCGTCCCAGATCTGCTCTGACAAGCTTGCAATTACATTTTTGCACTGCTTAAGCACCAAGAATCTGCCCTGAGCCATCAAGGTTGCCAATGCCGCAATACGGTCATTGACCGGAGCCTTGTAGCAATCCGCTATCTTGATCAGCAGTCTAGCCTGAGCGCAGGCATAGCGCAATCCGTTAATAAGTGTCTGAGCTTCGTTATCCGCCCATGCAATTTTAATTAAAATCGGATTAAAATTGCTGTATAACCGCCTTACAAACTGTATAAAACACTTATTTATAGTATCGGGACTTACTTCTCCCTTGCCGCCGTCAACTTTGTAATCGTCGATAACGACAAGCTTTTTAAAGCCCTCCAGATATGCAGTCGCCACAAATGTTGTCTTTGATTTGTTGCCGCCGAAGTCTATGCCTATGTGTATCGACGTTATTTTATGCTCGTCAAAGCTATCAATAATGTACTTATCAGGATCGTTTGCAAAATTCTGAAATATAAGACCCTCAGCAACCATACGCAAGCCTAAGATGTCACGCTTGTACCAGATTGACCCGGGATCATACTGAGATTTGACCTCCTGCTTGCGCTGCTCAGAAATATTAATGTTGTCGTCTATTGTAAAATGCTGATAGTTGTATCCGCCTAAAAGCTTACCGTCCGCCTCGTCCTGCTTATACTTGTCTATGTATTCAACATATATCCAGCTCTTAGGATTATCCGGGTTGAGATCCCACCAGACCTTTCGCTTTAGTGCGGCGATCGAGCGGTTAAAAGCCTCCTGCACAAATGATTTGTGATGCAGATTTATTTCGGTCGCTATCCACATACCGTATGAGTTACCTCTGATAGACTTATAACTGTTTGCGAGCATCGCGCCCGAAAATATAACGATACGGGTCTTAAATCCTGTATCTCTGCCTTGGATTATAAGAGCCTCGTTGCCTTTGTACTTTCCCCAGCGGCACTGCCCCCGAAAAAAATGCTCTATGCCAAAGCCGTTGCAGTCGCCGAGGATAAGCTTAGCGTTGCCTACTGTGCTTGCAGACGCAAGATGTATCTTATCCTTTGTATTTTTAAGTTCATGGCAAAATGCCAGTACATTATCAACCGTTTTGCCGGCTCTGACAGCTCCCTCGGCAACATTGATCATACAGTCGCGGCTTCTACGGATATATTCCTTATGCTTGCCACCGAAATTATACGGTATAGTCTTACGCCGCTTATCTGGTTTAGCCGTCTGCTCCATAAATATCCTCCTCTATCTCGCTGGTGTCTTCCAGCTCAGGATCGGCGCGCGGATTTGGCGACCAGTTTTCTTTGTCTTTATTCTGCAGATATGATAAAGCCGCTGAAGCGTTAGGAGCAACGCGCTTTTTTGTGCGTTTATACGTCCTTCTGCCGTTTGCGGATATTTTGACCTCTTCGTCGACATATTCACCGCCCAGAGCCGCGCTTAAAAGAGCCCGCTCCACTTCGGCGTTTACAAGTCCGGGATTGTCTGCTAAAAATTTATGCAGCTCCTCATGCCTCCGCTTAAACTCTGTTGTAAGCCTTTTACGCTCCGCTCTATCGTTTGTATTTAAAAATGCGTCCGCAAGTTCGCCAAGACCTTGAATATCCGTTTTAACCTTAATGTCGCTGATATTATCAATCGCATTACTAAGTATATCAATAGCCTGTTTTCGCTTTTGATTCATTTCGCACCTCCTTGATACATAAAAAACAAGGGCTGTGCGCCCCTGTGAGCCGTTTTTCGGTTTTAACGATAGATTTAACTAATCTGCGTTTTAAAACGATTTAAACAGCGTTTAAACGGCTGTCAAACGCTTTTTTTGTAAAGGCAGGCTTCGCCATTCAGCACTTTTTATATAAAAGCCTGTTTTTTTATATATGATCCAGCGAAAAATCATAGAGGACGTATCAACTCCATGTTTTCGCTAAACCTTGTCCAGTTCTGCCGACACATCGAAAAAATGCCGTCTGCCGTTGATCTCGCAACACAGTGTACAGCGTTTTCGGCGTCTGCTGTACTTTATAATGCGGTGTTCTCTGCCGGAAAGTATACCGTCCGTTATATGAAGTCTGCCGTCTTTGACATATCCTCGGCTGACAGTCATGTTGCCGGCATTGAATATCCACTGCAGTCTGTCAGCTTCCTCCTGCCTGAGCGGTTCAGGGGGCTGACCGAGAAACCGGATCACGCTGTCAACAGATTTGACGATATAGTAAATAGTTTGCGCAAGCTTATCTAAGCTTACAAACACATAGCCCGGGAAGATAATCCGTTGCACTGTATTCCATTTGCCGTTTCGTCTTTCAAGCAACTCATGGGTCGGAGCGAAGGATTGTATATCCAACTCGCCGAGCTTTCTAACGATCTCCTGTTCTTTGCCGCTTTGTACGTGCAATACATATATCATATAGTTTCACTCCTCTTCTTTTCATCAAGGAATTTTGCCACATCTCGGTACAGTTCCGGACGTTCCTTTGCCATTGCTTCAAAAACCATTGATTTTACCTGCTCAAAGCCGGCATTGAGAATATTCTCATTTTTCAGATCCATGTTCTTTTTATATGACGCCGCTTTAACTAACGACGTAGCCTGTTTTATAAGCGTTTCCGGGTCTAGCTTCTGCCACTTATCCTCAGACGTGTTTTGAATACTTTCAAGTACGTAGTGCGACAGCAGACGTATGATTCCCTCAGATGTATCCAGAGCCGGATATTTATTGATTTCCTCCATAATTACCCGAAAGTTTTCCTGTGCCATGCGAAGCGTTTCAACAGATTCATTAAGCGCCGAGGCGTAACGCCATACCGATGTTACCGAGATAGGCTGCTCGGTCTGAGCTTTGATATAGTCCGCAATTTCCTGATAAGTAAAGTCGGATTTCATCATTTCCTCGACGGTTGCTTTGAGCTCAGGGCTGAGCTTGTCTATTATTGAGTGCTTCCGGCGTTTACGTCCCATAAATACCGCCTCCCTTTAAAGTACGATACACGGGTCTGTAATACCTCCTGCAAGCAGGCTTATACCCTTAGCGGTCAGTTTAGCTTCAAGCTCTTCAAAGTCGCAGTCCGCTAATGTTGCAGGTTCCTTTGTTAATATGCTGCGAAGATGTATGTATCCAGCCTCATACAGATAGTTAATACTGTCCAATACCTCGCCTTCACTTACATCCGGAAGTGCATATTTCACGCTCTTTAGCTTGTGATATTTATGTCTGAGCATATTTACTGTACGCATTACAGAGCCGTTATTCTCTCTGAAATTTCCGGCTTTAATAAGCTGCATCTGCTTGTCCATATCCATTGCTATTTGCCTCCTTTAATCTCTAAAAGTATATCCATGATTCTGTCGAGCTTTCTGTCTGTTTTGCCTTGTTCGCGAAAAAAATCCTCTTTTGTAATATAATCTTCTTTGATTTTTGCTATGTCAGTTTTACATTTATCAAGCTCGTCCATCGTGCGTTTCAAGAAAAACGTAATGATTCCTAAGCCTCCGGTAAGAGCTATATTAATAAGTCCGCTTATTATGTCAGTGCCGCTCATATGCACACCTCCCTGCATAAAAAATGGTATCGCAATCACTATAATTACGATACCATTTATTTATTGCTATGTACATATGAAACGCTTCACTCTTTTGTTTCACTCAGGAGTAAAGCCTATAATCTCTACTGCCACAAGATATTTGCTCATCTCATCCTCATATTCCTCAAATTCGCAGCTCTCTCCGTTTTGGTTTTTGAGTATAAAGCTGTATGTCCTAAACTCCTCATCGTATGTCAGCTGGCAGTCGTTGCTGTACAATAAGTTTATATCATTCTGATTGAGGCTGTCAAAAATATCAGCGTCCATAACGTCCGCTCCTCGGCAGTTGCCTCCGACCGCACGGACAAAGCTGCCGGTATAGTCTTTATACTGAAGAGTATATTTAACATAATGAGTACCTAAATAGCTGTTAGCATAGTTATCCATGTTATCCTCCTAAGTTATCAAAAGTTATTTGTCCTTCCAGCGGAGCGTTTTTATGCTCCTGTAAAGCATCGGCAGTGATTGAGCGTATCGTTCGCTCAGTAAGATTATATTTTGCCGATAAAAATTTGTAGTTGTATCCGTTAAAATCCCGGCGTATGCGTTCATCACGTGCAGATCTGACTACCGTATCCGCTTTTGCAATGTAGAGCGACAGACCGCCGTATCTTTTGACAAGCTTTGCGTATGCTTCAACGCCTATGCAGTCGCATATATCTCTCTGCTCCGGACTCAGATCTTCAACTATGATATCAAACTCCTGCAACCTGTCCACCTCTCTTTTTGCGTTTTGCTGAATTAACATAACGCTTAAGGTATTCGATCAGATGAGAGCACTGCTCCTGATCGACCCAGCGAAACGGCTCTTTTTTACTTGCCGTAACTCCAAGCGTCTTGTTGATTGCTCCTACCAGTCTGTTTCCGACATCCGCCTGAGATGGTTCAAGTTCTGCAAGCTGATAGCAGAGTCTCCAGCACAGCTTCTGCTGCTCCGATGTAGCCATACCCGGATTTGCGCTGCTCTTTTTTACCTTATGCTTAGGATGATCAGGACAGCCAAAACGCATACGGTGTATAAGCTCAGCCTGCACAGCCCTGAAATCATCGTCATTAAGCTCTTTTATTGATGTTTTGCCTGTAACGCCGCAGACAACCTCGTGCAGCATATCGTCCCGATCTTTGCCTACAAGACCCAGACCCGCGCCCAGACCATATATACGCTTGATTTGTTCTTTCGACGCCATAACCCTGACCTCCTTAAATTATTACACCGAAGTGATAGTTATTTTAGGCGTTTCTTCTACCGTAACCGCTCCGTCTATCCATGTCAGAGCTTTTGCAATGTCTGCGTCCGATGTCGTACCGTTAAGCTCCATAAGCCGCATAAATTCTGTCCATGCTGCGATCTCTGCAGCCAGATATGCGTTTTTCTTTGCTTTGTCCTCATCCAGTCCGGCTATTTTGATTAGATTTTTTACATCCGTGTCAAAATTTTTGCCCTTAAGCTTTTTATGTAGAGCTTTTGCGGATTTATCGTCAAGCTGCAGGCTGCCGATCAGCTCCTCCAGAGATCCGCCGCGAACATAATCCTGCTTATGCAAAGCAATCAAAAGCCGTTTTGCCGCTGCTGACAGCTTGTATGTTGTTTCCTCTGTTACTACGTCAGCATACGCCTTGCCAAAAATATTGCGCAGGAAGCTAGGATACACCAGCTTGAGATTATCCGATCTGGTAGCCGTTACCGTATTGCCGCTGTCGTCAGCATAATAGACCGACTTATACTTAGTGTCCTCAAGATCGACAGTCATTTCCTTCAGCAGTTCCGCTTCTATGCTTTCAGCCTCTGATTTCAGCTCGGATATCTTTTCTTTTATTTGAATATATCGTGCAATTTTTCCGTTTGCATTATTCAGCATTCTTTTCCGTCTCCTTCCCTGCAAGTTTTTGACTAATTTCTGCGGCTATTGCCGCTGCGCAGCTGCAGCATATCTCATCTTGACGTATTTTTAATACATCTTCGACGCTGCCGCAATAACGGCAGACGGGAACGTGCTTGCGTATCAGGATACCGTCGTCACGCTCGATCAGATCTACAGCCATGCCGCCGCCAAACCCAGCCGACAATCTCAAGTCTTTTGGTATTGTGACTGCCGCTTTGCTGGTAAGCTTTTTGTGTTTGATCATCATTATTTATACCTCCTATCATATTACTGTGCTCTGCTTTTTGCACGCGGACTTGCAACCGCCGTAGGTAGCATTACAAAGGGGCAAACGCCCCCTATTCAATTATTCCAAATTGGACTCCAAGACGGACAACAGCGTCGACAAAGTCTATAATTTCTCCGTTTTTAGTGTTCAAAAACTCAAAAGTAAAGTTAATTGTGTTATCATTCAACACTTCTGACATCTTAGTCAATACGCCTTTTTCAATTTGTTCTGTGCTCCCGTCATCATATACTGCTATTATTTTTTTCAATTTTTTATCTAGTGTGTTTACGGCTGTATTCATTATTCTGCCTCCTTAGTCATATCCCGTACCTTTGTTATAATCCTTGTAGATATATGTTTTATATCAGCCTCCGGCACTTCAAGCTGCAGTGCAATCTCCGCTTTTGCATGAGCAACGACGCCAACGGCAAACTCATCTAATGTATACACGTCATCGTCAATACATACACTTGTTTTTACATATCCAAGTGCCAACTCTACTTTTTGCTGCGTAAAATCAGTCCTTTCTAAATATTTTTTGCTTATTGGCAAGCTTTTTAGCGTGTTTCACTATTTTCCTCCGTACAAAAAAATATATATAACTATAAAAATAACGGTAGCTATACCTGATATCAGCCGGCAAATGACTTCCGAAGAAGAATCTTCTGTAATAAACATCCAAAATGTTAGAATGATTGCAAACCATAAAAAGACTTTCATCTGATCACCTCAATTGCCATAATACAGTGTCCCGGCTTGCATAGCTGCTCGTCGCGCAGGACATAAGTCACATTTACTTTCAGCTTGCGTCCGGTAAATTTTTCGCCGTCAAACTCCATGAGCAGCAATTTATCGTTGACGTTAAATTTTGATTTATCCTCAATTCTTACCTCAAAGGTTTTACGTCCCGAAAGCACATCGTTAAAGAATTTAGGCAGTATTTTAAGTTCATGTGTCACATAATATACATCATTGCTCATATTTACACCTCCAGTTCCATAAATTTAGCCATTGCTACAAGTCCCTTGTGGGTAGTATTCTGATTATCGTAAGCGTTTGAGTACAGATTTACCGCACCTCGCACAGCCTGTGAGCTATGAGCGATTTTAAGCAAAAACTCCAGCTCAGGCTCATGTCCGATCAGCGCCGGAAAGAGCAGCTCAATGTCGTGCTTTGTGATTTGTTTTACTGTGAATACCTTAGTTTGCTTTGTGCGGTTGCGTATCTGCGCAAACTCGGCTTTCTGCTTGCCTCCCAGACGTGATACGGTTTCCTGATTGCCTACAAAGCATATACCCAGCGTTTGTTTTTTTGCGTCAAAGTAGTCTGAAAAACTTCTGAGCGTCTCGATCGTTCGTATCCCAAGATGCTGAGCCTCGTCTATAACTATCACCATACCGTCCGACAGTTTAGCCGCTATAGAAAGCCACAGCTCGTCCAAACTTGCTGCAGACACGTTAAGACTGCCTCCAAGCAGCTTAAGCACGGATTTTGGAGACTTGATACACGGGTTAGCCGATATGTATATGCAGTTATTGGAATGTTCTTTAGCAAACTGCTTTGCCGCCTGCGTTTTGCCAACTCCGGCGTCGCCGCAGGCAATTGCAAGACCGCCTTTGAGCTGACAGTTACGGATCGTTTCATATACGTTGCTGGAAATTGAAGTCTTCACATAGTCATTCTTGCTGTACGCCTCCGAAGCCTCCTCTTTTGTTTTAAAGTAGTCTATAAGCCTGTTAAGCTGCTTGTCTACATTGCCTCGGTATTTTCCTCCTTTTATAGCTGAAATAGTCGCCGCGGATATACCGATCTGTTCTCCTGCTTTATTCGCGCTGCCGGTCAGCTGCGCAAGCTCGTCAAATCTTTTAAGAGCCCATTCCTGTTCGCTTGTAAACATATTACTCCTCTTTTCGTTTTTCTATATTCCTGTTGATTTTCGCAAGATCAATAATTACGTCCTCGCCGGAAGCTATCGGAAGCTGCTCAGACTCTTCGTCGGCACGGACAACCACAATATTGTTCGGCATAACGATCTTAAATTTTTCCTTACAGTTTGCGGCTTTTAGCGCGGCTGCGGCATACAGATCAAGCTTCTGAGCATTGCTCATGCCGTCTGTAATTGCTTTTGCTTCTGCCTTGATAAATTTCTGCGTTCTGCGCTGCAGAGCCATAGCGTCCGCTATTTCGTCCTTGCTGTCAGTAATGTATTCGATCAGCAGCTTGTCCGCGCAAGCCCATGTCCACAAATATCTGTCCTGAGCGTCGTATATTCTTACACTGCGCAGATCAGCCGGATCATAGCGTACATATACCTCCTCGCCCAAATGCTTATATGTAGCGTCGTCCATATACCACAGCTTTTCTCCGGCAACCTCAACAAACACACCGTTGCGTTTGATTTTCTGCATCCTAGTAGAGCGCATAAGCATAAGATTGAGATCCGACTCAGCGGCTTTGCGTATTCCCACAGCCTTTATGTCCTTGTTCCAGACATCGATCCGGCTCATGCCTTTGTATTGTGCTTCTGAACCGCCGTACTCCTGTACGTTAAAATCGTAATCTATCCAGTTTTCAATAAACTCCCTGATCTCAAAATCGCATGGTATTTTGCCTTCTTTAATTCTGCGTTTAAGACTTTCAGGTCGCTGAAGAATAGTACCGCCGCAGTAGCCTTCAAACATACGCGCAAACTGCATAGTAACCGTGCTAAATGTGCGCTCGATCGGTTTTGCCTTAGCGTTACGCACAATAGCGTTATGCATATCAATGCCCAACCGCTGCAATATTGTAGGCGGCTCTGTTTTTTCAGGGTCTGATTTACGAGTCCTATGCCCTTTGCCTCCGATGTCATGAACCAAAAATTCACGACCGTTATCAAAATACACTGATTTTGGTATACCGAAGCGTTTGATACCGTGCCTTAGAGCAATAAGCGTTGACTGTGACGACGGTGAGTCTGTAACGTTCCAGCCGACCAGCACTCCGCTTTTGGCGTCCAGAAATGCTGTCAGATAAAGCCTGTGTATCATGCCGTTATCTTCGTCATAAGACTGTATGTCAAACGTGTGATTGTCTGCGATCCAGACGTCGTTAGCGTGGAGCTTGTCATACATCCTGCTGATATACGGCAGGCATTTATCTTTCATTGCTTTATCGCCGTCCCGCATATATATCCTGACCGCAAGAGGTATATCCGTTTCAATATGCCGCCGGAAACTGCGTTCCGACGGAAAGCTTGCCACCATATCCGGGTAATACTCCTTAGCGCATTCAAGCGTCAGGCTGTAACAGCGTGAGACAGTCGGTTTATTTTCAGATAAATACAAATAGCAAAACTGATCCCACAGCTCAGGGGCTATTTTGCTTTTGCCCTTATTCCATCCGCCCCGGTTATCTACAAGACCCTCAAGCCGGTTATCCTTAAGCGCGGCGTATTTGCTGTACAATATGCCGAGCGATATATCCATATCCGGATGTTCAAGCTTACACTTGCTTATATACAGCTTATCGACCTCTGCCTTTCTGCCCGGATACTCGTTCCTATAGCTTTGCCAATCGTCGAGTATAGATTTCCACAATGTTATCTGTTCACGCTCTTCCTGACTAAAGCTTTCAAACGACCTTAAACCGGCTTTTTTATCCTGTTTTAATGCTGTTTTAACAGGCTCTGCACCCGCCTTGCCCCTCAGCTGTGTATAGTATTTTGTCTGCAGGCTTTCCGGAAGTGCAGTTACAGGGATCATGTAACGAGGACGGTTTTTATCGTTAAATTCAATATTGCACTGCAACTTTCCCTCTTTGCATATTTTCTTTATATATTGTATACTGCATCCTTTAAGCTCTGCGGCTGTTTTGACCGTTATATAATCCAAGTCAACACCTCCCTAAAAAAGGACTTGACAATTTCCATTTTCTCTGATATACTAACTATCAGAGTCAGAACGGTTGTTTACAAGGGCAAACAGAAACTCTTCTGTTTCTGTGAGAACGGAAAGAATGGTCGCTATATTCTTTCTCAGCTGTTCTGGCTCTATTTTTATGTCCTCAAGACAGCTTGACTGAGCCAGAAGCCTTGCCTGTCCCACCGCGTGGGCAAGTATCTGAGTTTCAAATTCTTTGTATTTCATTGGTTTCACCTCCTGTTGGTCTGCCATCGTCAGCGTTGGGAGACCGTCCCCAACGGACAGCAAGCTATGCTTGCTGTTTCGGCTATCCTACTTTGCGACCTACAAGCTCATCCATTGAAAAACCGAGCGCCTTTGTCAATCTGTCAGCAAGTCCAAGGCTAGGTACTTTGTATCCTGATTCGATATGAGATATCATTGATGCTGATGTTCCTGCAAGCTTTGCCAGTTCTTTGCCTGTCATATGTGCTTCAAGTCTTTTTTTCTTTAGAATCTCGCCTATTGTCATTGTCCAGTCCTCCTTTAACCTCAAAATTCAAGACTGTGTGCCTGTTATCAAGCACATATCTTAACGCCATATTTTCACGACGGAGCTTTTGCTCCGTTTTTTCATGCCTCTTTTCAGCGTCCGCCTCTGCAATTACCCTGACGCTGTCGTACATTGCCGCCAGAGCGGCTAGAAATATAACGGACAGGATCACTGTTAGTATTATATATGACATTCGTACCTCCTATTTGTAAGCCATAAATTTTACAACGTCCAGAATCATTGCCATCAAACTGTCTGCTGTAACGTCAATTTGATATTTGCAGCAGTTTTCCATTGTTATCTCTACGATTTCTAGCGTATCGATCTTAATGTATTTACAGTTTGCAATATCCTTATTTGCTGCTTTTAATACTGAAAACAATTCATTTTCCACAAACTTGTGCTTTTCCGTTCCGATTGTTGATTTTGATAGATTATTCATATGTATACCTCCTGTTGCTGAAAACTTTTAAATCGTTCACAAAATATCACTCCTTTTAAGTTGACTATTAGTAAATTTTCTGATATTATTACATCATAAGATATACTATAGTAAATTATAATCCCTATTTGCGGATTTGTCAATACAAAATATTCGTTTTTAGGGATTTCGCCAAAAAGGACGGGATTTTCTTATGCATATTAGCCAAATTATAAAAGACTTACTTACAAGCAAAAAGTTAACTCAAAGGGCTATGTCCACCTATTTAGGTGTAGCAACCTCCACTATTAATAATTGGCTCAAATTAGACAGGAGTATTCCTGCAGAATATATAATCCCTATCTGCGAATTTTTAGACGTTACTCCTGAAAAACTATTAACTGGCAAAGAAAAAAGCCCATCTACGATCAATCTGACCGCTGATGAGCAGGAGCTTCTTACATATTATAATATGCTTAACGATATTGGCAAAGGTATAGTGATCGGCAGAGCAGAGCAACTTGCTGAAACAGCTAAAAAGCCATTAAAAGAGCCTAAAAATAATCTTTTTATAGAGTATTACGACTTACCCGTCAGTGCCGGCACAGGAATCTACTTAGACCATGACGCCAAAAACATGATTGAGGTTGAGGAAACGCCGCTGACCGCAGAAGCCAATTTCGCGCTGCGAGTTGCCGGAGACAGCATGAAACCTCTTTACAATGACGGCGATACTATACTTATTAAGTCTCAGCCTTTTGTTAATGATGGCGAGATAGGCGTTTTTATCGTCAACGGAGAAGGCTATGTTAAAAAATTCGGCGGTAACTGCCTTATTTCTATTAATCCGGAATATAAAGATATTAAACTCAATGATTATGATCAAGTTTACTGCAAGGGTAAGGTTATAGGTGTGCTGTAAATTTCTTAATGGCAACAAGTTGCCATTAAAATTAAAAATGGTTGCCTAGTTGCCATATAAAAATTGGTTAATATACAAGATCATTTGACCTTAAAATACAGTATAAATAAAAACGCTGTTTTAAACTTAAAACGGCGTTTTTGCGCAGTTTAAACGATATTTTAAAACGTTTTTCAATTATTAAAACGCTTTAAAACACCTAAATTTAAAAACAACTCCTGACTACTGATTTTTCAGTAATCGGGAGTTGTTTTTTTGACACCGAATATTTCCAGCGTTTCTGATATCGCTAGTTTTCCATGTGAGATAATGCCTATTTTGCGCGATTTCAACGCCGTATATAGGGTTCTTCCGCATATTCACGCGTTTTTACTGATTTATGGTTTTGTGTGTCAGATAACAGCGTTTTCACGTTCTTTTTTTGAAAAAACGCAGCCGCAGTAATCCTGGCGGTAAAGACCGTATTGCGCCGACAGCTCGATTGAACGCTTGTATCCGTTTTTCTTTTTGAAATCTGAGGGCAGATTTTTTACATTGTATATGCCGGACAGCTCCGCGGCTGTTTCGTTCAGCTTTGCGGCGTTTTTATAAGGAGATATGGAAAGGGTCGTGGTAAAATAATCAAAGCCCTTTTCGGCGGCAAGCGCGGCGGCGCTTTCAAGCCGCAGACAATAACATTTAAAGCAGCGTTCTCCGCCTTCAGGAACGTTTTCAAGTCCCTTTACCGCCTGATAAAAAGCCTCGGGACGGTATTCGCCTTCAATGAAGCTTATTTCGTTTTCGGGGTCGATCATGGAAATAAAACGCTTTTGTTCCCGAACGCGCTTGTGATATTCTTCCTCCGGAGAAATGTTGGGATTGTAATAATAAACGGTGATTTTAAAATATTTTGAAAGATACTCGAGAGTGTAGGACGAGCAAGGAGCGCAGCAGCTGTGAAGCAGCAGAGCAGGCTTTTCTCCGCTTTTTTCAAGCTCTGATATTATATCGTCAAGCTTTTTCTGATAATTTATTTTGGTCGGCTGAACCATAATTACACTGCCTTTCCGCTGAATTCAGCTATAGTAAATAAACTGACGGACGCGTTTTATTTTTTATTATTCTGACAAAGCCTGCGGTTTTGATACTGTATAAAGACAGGCTCAGATATAAATCCGCATAAAATGATTATACGGCGCTGTTTACATTAATTCTAGCACAAATTCTTATTAAAATCAAATTTCAGGAATAAAAATTTTTTAGCTGCGCAGAATAATTCCAAAGAGATTTAAAACGGAGGGATTGGCTTGAGCAGAGCGACTAAATTTCTGAAAAATACTCCAAGCGTTATTTCGTCCGCCGCGATAGGCGGCAAAATGGAAAACGAGGGACCTTTAAGCGATTATTTCGATAAGATAAACGAGGATCCGTATATGTCCTCCGATACCTTTGAAAAAGGCGAAAGCCAGCTCCAGAAGCAGGCGGTGATACACGCGATTCAGAAAGCGCGGCTTACCAACGAGGATATCGACGTTATGTTCGGAGGGGATCTGCTTAATCAGTGCGTGGGGACAACTTATGGCATAAGGGATTTTGAAATTCCCTTTCTGGGGATTTACGGAGCCTGCTCCACAATGGCGGAGGGACTGCTCATGGCTTCGGTTTTTGTGGACGGAGGATACGCTCAGAAAGCGCTGGCGGTCACCTCGTCGCATTTCTGCACGGCGGAAAGGCAGTATCGGTTTCCCCTTAATTACGGAGGACAGCGTACTCCGACTTCCCAGTATACCGCGACTGCCGGAGGAGCGCTGGTGGTGTCCGCCAAGGATAATCCGCCGTACGTCAGAGCCTGTACGATCGGAAAAATCGTGGATATGGGAGTAACCGACGCCAATAATATGGGAGCGGCTATGGCTCCGGCCGCGTTTGAAACTATAAATCAGTTTTTTAAGGATACCGGAATGAAGCCGTCGGATTTTGACGCGGTTGTAACGGGCGATCTCGGCAAGGTCGGAAGCCGCGTCCTATGCGAGCTGTTTGAAAGGGAAAATATAAATATCAGGGACAATCACAAGGACTGCGGACTTATGCTTTATTCCTTTGAAAATCAGGACGTTCACGCGGGAGCAAGCGGCTGCGGCTGCGCGGGGAGCGTTCTCTGCGGTTATTTTCTGCCGAAGATCAGAAGCGGCGTGATCAGAAATATTTTGTTTACCGCTACGGGAGCGCTTATGTCGCCGACGGTAAATCAGCAGGGCGAATCTATTCCCTCGATCGCTCATGCGGTGTGGATATCTCATGAAAGCGGAGAAAAGTAAAGATCCGTTTTCACGGGGTATACCGCGGGGCCGTACGTTATTTTATGTAGGAAAGGAATCGAAGCAATGGAATATTTATGGGCTTTTTTAATAGGCGGACTTTTCTGCGCTGTAGGACAGATTCTGATCGACTTTACAAAGCTTACTCCGGCAAGGATACTTGTATCGTATGTCGTAGCCGGAGTAATACTCGGAGCGCTTGGATTGTACAAGCCGATAATCGACAAGGCGGGAGGCGGCGCCACGGTTCCCCTTACCGGCTTCGGCTATCTGCTGGCGGACGGAGTAAAGAAGGCGGTTGACGAAAACGGCTTTCTTGGTATTTTTACCGGTGGTCTTACCGCCGCCGCCGCTGGAATATGCGCGGCTATCGTATTCGGTTTTATTACTGCGCTTTTTTCAAGAAGCACTCCCAAGAGCTGAAAATTCTTGTCTTATTGCAGTAGTATATGCAAAACAGGCTGTGTTCCGTGCTTGCGGCGGATCACAGCCTGTTTTGCATATTGAAAATAAACGTACTTTAATTGTTCTCCAGCGGATAGATCTTATCCGGAATAAACTCAAGCATTGCTTTGGTAGCTTCCTGAGTAAGCTCGTAGCAGTACCATTCTCCGCTTTCCTGCGGTTCCATCCATACCATTACGCCGTTCCAGCCGTTTTCATAGGCGCTTTTGTACTTTTCGGTAAGCGTAAGACCGCATTCCTCCGCGTCGTCGTTCGAGGTTTCTCCTACAACGCAGGGCTTTGCTTCCTCCAGACCGAATTCCTTGGGAGTAACCGTGAACGGGAAGCCGTACCACTGTCTTTGCCACATATAATAGTGGGTGCTGTAAAAGTCCAGATAAGCGTTGTCGCTGCCTGTCAGTTCCTTGAGATACGCGTCCGAAACCATGTTGCCGTCGTATTTATCTGAATTGTATTTGATTATTCCGATGCCGACCGTAACGAGAGTATCGCATTTTTCATGGATAACCGCGGCGCATTTCCCGAAGAAATAGGAAAGGTTCTCCCATGGAATATTGCCGCATTCCTCGTTTTCATAGACCCAGTCGGGTTCATTCATGAGATCTATTGAAAACAGGTATTCGTTATCTCCGTACCTGTCGCAGAATTCGCCTACATACTTTTCGGCAAATTCATCGCAGGTTTCTTTATTGCTTATAAGAGCGCGCCATTTGTCGCCGCTGCCGTTATCCCCGCCTTTGAAGTGGTCGAAGGAAAGCAGGGTAGCCATAACATATACCTTGTGCTTTTCGGCTATTTCAAAAAGCTTGTCAAGATTTTCCCAGTGAACCGCTTTTATCTCCTTTATGCCTCCGGTAGTTTTAAGACGCACAATATTTTCTCCGGAGCAGTTGATCCATATTCTCGTGCAGTTTATTCCGTCCTGCGCAAGCTGCGAAAAGGTGTCGTCCCAGAACTGTTCGTCCATATCTCCGCCGAAATCGTTCCATTTCTGCCACGGTGTGTTGACGCCGTTGATCCACAGCTCCTTGCCGTTGACCATGAATTTTGTTCCTTCTACCGTTACTCTCGCGGAAGGCGCTTCCGTTTTCTTATCCTCGGACTTTCTGCAGCCTGATACGGAAAATGTCATAATGGCAGCTGAAACGAATGCGACCATACGCTTTATAATTTGTTTGTTCATAAAACCGCTCGCAGAGCTTGCTCTGTAAGCATACCTCCGTTTCATATGTAATATGCTCAGAAATTTGTTTGGTGATTTTATGATAGCATATATCATAAAAAAAATCAATAGCTGTGAAATTATTTCGGCAACAGTCTGATAAAAGGAAAGCAAAAGCCAAGACAGCGCCGCGCAAAACCTTAATACGGCGTTTGTACAGCGCTGTCCTGATTATTTACCCGTTCAGGTATTTTTCTGCCGATAAAACCGCAGAGGCTCCGTCGGCGGCGGCAGTAACGATCTGCCGCAGGGGCTTTGAGCGTATGTCGCCGGCGGCAAACAATCCTTCAGCCGACGTTTTACAGTCCTCTCCCGCGATGGCGAAGCCATATTCGTCAAGCTGCGCAAGACCCTGAAGCAGACCTGATTCGGGAGATATTCCTATCGCTGAAAAAACTCCGTCGGTGTGTATGACTTCCGAAACGCCGTTTCTTTTGACCTCTATCGCTTCAACCTTATGATCTCCGATTATTTCGGCTAATGAGCAGTTCAAGACCGTCTGTATGTTTTCGGCGCTGTGAAGTCTGCTTTGCAGCGCTTTGTTTGCTTTAAGCTTATCTCGTCGGTGGACAAGATAAACCTTTTTCGCCAGCTTTGAAAGATATAGAGCCTCCTCGGCGGCGGTATTGCCGCCGCCGATAACCGCCGCGGTTCTGCCTCTGAAAAAAGCTCCGTCGCATACGGCGCAGTAGCTTACTCCGCTTCCCGAAAGCCTGTCCTCGCCTTTTACGCCCAGCTTTTTTCTTGCCGCTCCGCAGGCGGCGATCACTGTCTTTGAATAATAAGTTTCCTTTTCTCCTTTTATTTCAAAGCGATCGCTTTGCTTTTTTATTTTACTGACGCAGTCGGTTATAAAATCAGTCCTGCAATCTTCGGCATGCTCCCTGAGCTTCTGAGAAAGCTCCGCGCCGGTGGTACGTATAAAGCCGGGATAATTGTCGACTTCACTTGTGTTGACGATTTGTCCTCCTGCCAGCGGGTATCTTTCGATAACAGAAAAGTCAAGTCCGGCGCGCGAGGCGTAAATTGCCGCGGTAAGTCCTGCCGCTCCCGATCCGATTATTATCAGTTCTTTTTTTATCATTGCTGCAAATTTGCGAATATTTCAAGTATTTTGTCTTTTGAAATAAGTCCGAGCGATTTATGGACCGGCTTGCCGTTTACGAAAATCATAAAGGTGGGGATGCTCATTATACCGTACTGCTCAGCTAAAGCTGCTTGGCTGTCAATATTTATTTTTACCGCCCTGGCTTTCCCTGAAAGCTCGTTTGCCGCTTCTTCAAATATCGGCGCAAACATTTTGCAGGGGCCGCACCATTCCGCCCAGAAATCCGTTAACACCGGAAGATCGCTTTCGAGGACTTCTTTGCTGAAATTCTCCTGAGTTATATTCATGACCATGCTGATAACGCTCCTTTTATTTGTTTTCCGAAAATTATGATTCCCTGCTCCTGCTCTGATATGCGGAAAAACCGATATGTTCTTGAAATATACATAAATCTGTGTGTCGAAATTTGTCGGAAATAAAATACATTGATGTAAAAATGCACAAACTTCAATGCATTGTTTAGACATATTTGTAGAAATTAAGACATATATCAAACTTTTCCAACAATAGCTGTTGCAACTGCATATAATTTGTTGTATAATTATAACATCAAAATAAAATTTATATAGTTATGATAAATTAATGCCAATTATTATTCTGAGTTTTACGTTTTAAACCCTGCCTGGCAGGTTATTTTCAGACGGGTTTTGCAGTTCCGCCTAAACTTCTCTAGAATTTAGAATAAATAATCGGAGGAGTTTTTGTTGTGAGAATAAACAGCTTTAAAGACAATCAGGAAGAATATACGCAGTATCTTAAACGAAGGCAGCTTGGGAAAAGAACGATATCAAAGTATATAAGCGACGTGGAACGCTTTTACGGCTTTGCCGGCGGCAGGGCTATTGATTTCGAAACGGTTGCCGAATTTAAGGAAAGTCTGCTGCGGAGGTATAAAAGCGCGACCGTTAATTCATATCTTATCTCTCTTAATCTGTATTTTCGGTGGTGCGGATACAGCGAATTGTATATGTCGCTGGTGAAATGCCAGAAGCTTTATTACTGTCCGTCGGAGCTTCTGCGGGAGGAGTATGAGCGTCTGCTGGGATATACCGTTTCACACGGCGAGCTTAGGTGGTATCTGGTGATGCGCTGTCTTGGCGGAATGGGAATAAGAGTAGGGGAGCTGCGTTTTATTACGGCTGAAAGTCTTGAAAACGGCTGCGCGGAAATACATTACAAGGCAAAGCTCCGCCATGTGCTTATTCCTGACGCTCTCTGCACGCTTTTAAAGGAATACTGCGAGGCTTTCGGAATCACAAGAGGAGCGGTATTTTTAAACAAGAAAGGAACCGGGCCGGTCGACAGCTCGGTGGTATGGAGAAACCTTAAAAGGATCGCCGCAGCCGCGGGAGTGGAAAAGGAGAAGGTATACCCTCATAATTTTCGTCATATGTTCGCGAGAGAATATATGGACGCTTTCGGAAATCTTGTGGAGCTTGCCGATATACTGGGTCACAGCTCCGTTGAAACCACGCGTATTTACACAAAGGCGTCAAAGGAAACTCAAAGGAGAAGAATGGAAGCGCTTAAGCTGTAAAATGCAAGATAATACAACATTAAATTGCGTTTGTCAACCCCTTTTTTCAAAAAATAAGATATTTTTTCACTTTGTCCCCGCAGGGTCGGTCATATCCGGCTCTGCGGGGCTTTTGCGCCGCGCGGAGCAGGGCTGAAATGCAATATAATGTTGTATAATGTGACCATGGTACCATAAATCTCATACGAAGGGGGGTAAGCGTTTATGGCTGAAAGGGATCGGAAGAAAATAGTGTTGAGCGCGGAAAAGGTTTACGACGCGCGGTTTGGATTTGTCGCTGAATATATGGATGTTAAGGCTGCGGAAAAGGATTTCGGCATTGAATTTTCCGACGTCTATTCCAGAGAAAAGCTTGACGGAATCGAATCCGTCAACGGAAGGGCTGTAACCGCGGACGGCGTAAAAATCGAATTTCTCAGCAATGCGTTAAGAGGCTCGGCTGATAAGCCGGCAAAGTATGCGATGGTTATAGTCAAATGCTTTAAAGCCTGAGAAAAACAAAGTAAGAAAATAACAGTATAAGGAGGTCAAATTATGTATAATCCGGCAGAGGAGATTTCCTCGATCAATTTCGGGTCTATTATAGGCGGCGCGCTGAACGCGGTAGTAAACGCTCAGAGGGAATCCGCCGACACAACGGTGAATTTTATCAGGAAGGTAGGCTTTATGCCTGGCGAGGTCGACGCTGAAACAGGTGTTGAAAAGGGCTTGGGAGCTCCGGTATGCGTATCGTTCGCGTATGATAAGGAGGTTTCTCCGTCACAGGTACAGACTGTACGGAATATTACGGTAGAGGTAAAGGACGGCGGAAGCGGCTACGATGAAACGAAGGATACGGCGCTTACGGTAAACGGAAATATAATTTCCGGAGCAAATATCGAATATGACGGCGGAAAGATCGCAAAGGTAACTCTTACGGCTATTCCGTCCGGAGATTTTATAAAAAACGGTGTTTCGGTAATCGCTTCGCAGGATAACGAGGACGGAACAAAGAATGCTTCAGCTAAGCTGGAGCTGTCCGTTGCTGAAACGAATACTCCCGTTCCCGCGCTCTATCAGAAAATGCAGATAGACGTTCCTATCCTGACTATGATGCCTATTCCGTTTATTAAAATTGAAAATGCGGATATTGAATTTAACGTTAAGATCAATTCGGTTTCCTCGGAAAACAGCAGCGACGTTTCAAAGAGCGATGTAAACAGCAGCAGCAGCTTCGGCTACAAAGGCTGGGGATTCAGCGCTTCCACTACTCTCAACGCTTCGTTTTCAAATCAGAAGTCTACTTCCTCCAGCGAGGAGGTAAAGAAAGACTATTCGCTTAATATCAAGGTGCACGCGGTTCAGGACGATATGCCCGCGGGAGTTTCCAGGATCCTCGATATTCTCGAGGAGTCGATTATTACAAAGACGGTTTCCGATCCGATTGAGAAAAGCGAGTAAACGCCGATGAAAAATGCTGCGGCATATTAATATGAAAGGCGGTGGTTTATTTATGATAAAGCTGTGCGAGTTTATAGGGGAACTGGTCGCTGATATCGCGGACGCCAGAAAGATTGCCGATTCAAATTCCGTCGCTCTCAGTCAAAGCTATCATGCGGATCCTTTTCTGAAAGGTATGCCTGTTCCGCATTATACGATCGACGAGGCGGAGGTAAAGGTTCCGGTTTCAGTTTCGGGAGTGGTGTCAAACAGCAGGAACAAGGCTATTATGCAGTCGCTTATTGTCAGCGCCGTAAAGCTGAAGCTTCCTCAGCTGTTGAACAATCAGCTGAAAAGCGCCTATGTAAAAAAGCAGAAGAAGCTTGAAAAGCTCAGGGAGGAAAAGCAGAGGGCGTCTGCGGCGGCAGACAATATTCAGGAGCCGGCGGGTGTTCAGCCCTTGGAGGAGAATGCTGCGGCAATAAGCGACGAGCTGCAGAAAAAGTATGCCGAATCGTCGGACAACATAGCAAGGGCTGTTGCCGAGCCTATGAATTCGTTCCTGGAAACGGCGAATTTTGAGATAATTAAGCTGCTTGATATAAAGGACAAGTTCGTTTCGCTGCTGAAGCTGGCGGTTAGAGAGGAGTTTCAGAGCTATGCCCCGGAGGATCAGCCTGTCGGCGAGGACGATCTGGACGAATTTACTCTGCAAACAGGCACCGCGATGTTTTTTGAGTTCAAGCAGATGTCTGAAAACGACAAGGGCGTATTTGTCGAGCCCAATACCGGAAAAATGAACGAATACGGCAGCAAGGATAATCTTATGTATATAACCTTGAAAATAAGGGAGCAGGACCTTGATCTGATAGTGGAGGATTCCTCTGGCAGCAGCACTCAGAGGTTTCTGTCTCTCAATTAGGCGATGTATATGCGGAATTTATACTGCTGTCATTTTAAAGTTGTGAAAAGGAGGGAACAGAATTATGGTGCTTATACCGGTCATGGAAAGCTTTGACGGTATACTGTCCGATATGACGGCGCTCATCGGAAAGCTGGAAAAAAATTCAGGAGATTTTTTCAACGAAAGCGTAGCGTTTGTAAGAAGGCTTGAAAATACAGCCGAAAATTACAGACTTCCTATCGCCGGTGAGCTGGCTGTCATAAGGGGAAAGCTGCTATGCGGAGATGAAGAAGCTTTGGATACGGCAATGTATCAGAGCAGAAAGGAGCGCAGGAATCAGAAGCAGAGGTTTATTCTAAGACAATTGGAGCAGGCTTATTCCTGCGTACAGAAATATTTTTCAGCAGGGCGCAGGCTTTTTACGGAGTGCGAGGGCATGACTTGTCAGGTCATCGTCAGACTTATTTCAAAGGGATTGCTTAAAAAGCAGGATCCGTCGGAGCTTTCCGGCGCTCTGCTTATGAAAATGGCGTCGGCCGACCCTGAGCTTGAACCGGCGCTGACTCATATAAAGGGTATGGTCGGAGCCGTAAATGCAAATATAATATTTGAAAAAACAATGTCCCATGCGGGAGTATACGAAAAGGAGAATTAAAATGAAATATATTTTTTTACCGTTTTTAAATAATAGTGAAGGCAAGAATTGGCGTTCTTCGCTTGAGGAAAGCTTCAAGGAAAATGAAGGTAAGTCATTGACTGATGAGATCAACAATATTCGTCAAGAAAATGGGCTTAAGCTGAACAACAAGGAGGAATATATCGAAAAGCTTCACGCCAAGAAATCCGCCAGACAAATCATATGGCTGGACAAACTTGCTGCTGAAACAGAGCGCGTTTTCAGGTTGGAATGTGAAAAGCTTACCGGCGATAAGCTTGATTCGAAAAAAACAACAGTCATAGCCGCTCTGCCTGAATTTTTCTGGTATGATATCAATGATAACGACAAACACAAAACTGATATTATAAATTATCATAAGCCTATTTATGCCGCAAATCTGATCAATTATCTGTTGGGTAACAAAAATCCGCTTGTAAAGCTAACGGCAGATTACCCTAATCTTATCTTTTTTGCTGGAACGGCAATGTGGAAATATCTTGATCCTGAAAATAAAGAAGATATTTACAATACGCTTATGATCTTTGGTGGCGGAAAGCTTTTGAAAGTATGGACAAAGGTGAACATTTCCACTATTGACGGCTTTTGTGATCTAAGCCAAAGCAAGGTCATGAAAGATAAAATCGGATATGGTACCACAAATGGCATTCCGGCGGTGAGCTTTAACGGCAAGACTTTTGTTTTCGATATATGTCTGGACTTTTCGATAGAGCCGGGTGAATCGCCTTTGTCGAGCAAGCTGTTCAGCGGAAATTCGGACGTAAATCTGCTTATATCGTCAGGTATGCCTGTTGACAGCGCTAAGCTTAGCTTGATGAGTTCTCCGCTTTTGTTCAGATGTGACGGAAACGGTTCCGACAATGCTTACGCTGAGATAAGGGATAAATCGGGAACGGTAAATATACGTCCAACATCCATTGGTTGTCTTGAAATCAATATGTAAGAAGGTGATTAAGCTATGGGAATGGAATCATATTTAGGAAAACGTCTCGGCAATTTCAATTCGTCTTTCTATAACGACGGCATAAGAGGACAATGCGTATGGTATGTGAGGGGCAGAGCCAAAGAAAAGGCGGGCGTTGATACCGGGATCAGGGGAGACGCCAAGACATGGTACTCTCAGGCGAAGCATAAGGGAAAGGAGCTGAGAAGCGACAGCATAGCCTGCTTCGGCGGAGGGTCGTTCGGTCATGTTATTTACATAGAGCTGGTGGAAAACGGATGGGTTTATTACACCGAAGCGAACGCCAATGCGGATAATACGCTTTCGTCAGACGACGGGCTTCTGAAAAGGTCAACGGTATCGCAATTTTACGCGCGTAAGGGTTATCAGGGCTGTATATATCTTATGGACTATAAAAGCAGGAAAAAGGGAGAGGCCGCGGCTTCCGCCAATCTTCATTACAGAAAATCGCCCGGAGGTGAAATTGCAGGCACTTTGCCGCGCGGAAGCAGGGTGACCTTTGCGGACGATTCAAGAAAAAAAGCCGGAGGGTATACGTGGAGAAAAATTCTTGTAAACGGTAAAGTCTATTATGCCGCGGAAGAATATCTTGTATAAAACGGCGGTAACTACGGTGATCGTGAGTTTATACAGCTCGTCTGACAGAAAAAATAAGCTGATTATTTACGGAGCAGTCAGAAGTGAACGGAAATGCGGAAATTCAAAGCTTGCGCGTTACACTATAGTTTTGCAGGGCTTCAGTCTTGAAGATACAAGAAGAAAGCTGGTTTGTGAGGGCAGGCTTCTTGAAAGCTGTCCGGAGCATTATTTTCTGGAGAGGTTTGATCGGATAAAGCTGAATGACGGCAGACCGATTAAAGCATATGATATACGGGCGGCGCTTTATCCACCTGACAATGCTGCGGGAGCGCCGGCAATGCTGGCGCTCAGCTATTATAAAAAGTCGCTGGGTACGGCTTTATTCCGCATTATGAATCAGCCGAAGGCAAAATAATAAAACTGCCCTGAAGGGCTTAAACAACAAGGACTGTTTCTGCGAGACCCGTTTACGGCGGCAGAAACAGTCTTTTATTTTTTATTACGTTAAGCTTAATATACTACTTAATATGCTAAAGATCCTGGAGGTCTGCCATAGGAATGTCATTTTCAAGGTTGTCCCTTGCAAGGTCGTTGTCAATTGCTGAATACACATCGGAAATGGGTTTGTCCGCATCGTCTGAAATAAGAGCTGAAGCTTCGTTTGTATTCGAGGAAAACGGACGGGTATGGTAAACCTTCTGAGAGGGAGCTTCAGTGCCTGCGATAATGGGATTGACATGGGATTTTCCGTGCTTTGCCTTACCCTGTATCTCCGGAACCTCCGGAGCTTTTTTCTTTTTGGGAATGTCCGTGATTTCCGGACGCTTCATTCCTTGTTTAGACATATAGATAGCGCGCACTCGGCGGCTGACGCTGCCGCGCGCAAAGCCTCCTTTCGTTTTTTTGGACGGTTATTCTTTATCGTCTGTAAATATTCTTTCCGTCTGCGGCGCCGAATATTCTACGAAGTTCAGCATTCCTGTCACAACAGAATTTATAATTGCAGCAGATATTTTTATGCTTGACATTTACATGAAACGGTGATATAATTTAATAAGTAAAAGCATAAAAGCATTAAAGCGGAGGCGTTGATATGAAAATCGGAATAGTCGGGCTGGGACTTATAGGCGGCTCGCTTGCAAAGGCGATAAAGAAAAATACGGACGAAATATGCTATGGGCTCGATATAAACAGAACCACGATAGCGGCGGCGCTGTCGCAGGAGGCTATCGACGGTGAAATTGATCTGGACGGTCTTGAACGGTGCGATATAGTGATGATATGCCTGTACCCGCAGCAGACGATAGATTTTATCAATGAAAACAAACAGCGTTTTAAAAAAGGCGGAATAGTAATAGATACCTGCGGAGTCAAGGGTACGATAGTCGCCGCGGCTGAAAAGGTTCTGGCTGATGAGGGAGTACGCTTTCTTGGCTGTCATCCCATGGCAGGCAGGGAATTTTCGGGCTTTGCATATTCGGTAGACAATCTTTTTGAAAAAGCAAGCTTTATTATGACGCCTACGGATAATACTCCTATGTCTGCGGTAAAGGAGATATCAAAGCTTGCGTATAATATAGGCTTTGCAAAATGCGTCGTATCTTCGCCTGAGGAACACGACGAGGTGATCGCTTTCACCTCGCAGCTTGCTCATGTGGTTTCAAGCGCGTATATAAAAAGCCCTAGTCTTATGAAGCAGGCGGGCTTTTCAGCCGGCAGCTTTAAGGATCTGACCCGTGTGGCTAAGCTTAACGAGGATATGTGGACTACGCTTTTTATAATGAATAAAAAACCTTTGGTTTCGGAGATTTCCCATATAATAAAATGTCTTGAGGATTATCGGGACGCTATAGACGGAGAAGATTACCAGCGGCTTAGCAGTCTGTTAAAAGAAGGAAGAGAGCTTAAAGAGATCAGCAACGCCGCCCAAAGACAGTAAAACAGATTATGCTTGTATTTTATCTGTAAATTATATGAAATTTAAAGCCGCAGTTCGGATTTTATGTCAGAGGCGGCTTTGTTTTTTGTCATCCACAGAATCCAGCGCAGACGCAGACAGTTTACGCAGCTGCATAAATATGGCTTTTATCATGCGTTGTTGCTTGACATAGGCTGACGCTTGTGATAAAATATAAAATGTATTTCAGTATGGTATTCGGACGTTATTGTTAAGGCAGGAGGAAAAGAGGAAGAATGCTTGGATCATATCTTGTCCTTATTGACAGTGAAGATGATAAAAAAGCTTTTGAGTCTTTTTATGAGGAAAACTGCGGCAAAATGTTTGCCGTTGCCTACAACATATGCCGCAACAGTTCGCTTTCCGAGGACGCTGTAGCAGATGCTTTCCTGGGAATCGCAAGGACTTTTTCTACTTTCAGCAAGCTTAATGAGGAGGATAAGATACCGTATCTCATAAGAGCAGTGAAAAATTCAGCTTTAAATGTTGCAAAACGGGAAAGCAGCAGCAGTCAGCATACCTCATTGGAGATGATCATTCCCGATGACGAGCCTTTCGTCGATTTTTTTGAACAGGCTGACTTCAACGAGCTGGTAAATGCGATCAAAGCCCTTGACGAAAGATATAAGACCGCGCTGACCTATAAGGTATACTATAATATGTCTATAGATGAGATCGCCGCGGTCATGTGCGTTTCAAAGCGCACGGTTTCATATTATCTTAAAAAAGCCAGAGAAGAGATTTCAGAAAATATAGGCTCAGTGTAATAGAGTGCGTAAGCTTTGTGCAATATCAACAGGTTTTAAAGGATAACGAGTGCTGAAATTATGCACAACACCAAAAAGAGCAAAAAGGGATTGACAAGAAAAGAAAAGGGTGATAAAATAAATAAGCTGTCTCAAAGAGCGAAAGCGGAGGCAGTATACGGAGGCAGAAAAAAGATTAAAAAAAGGTCTTGACAAGAGCCGCCGGAAGTGATATAATAAACGAGCTGTCCCGAAAGCGAGAGCTAAGGGGGGATAGCGGTAAGGCATCTTGAAAATTGAATAACAACGAAGACGAAGAAGAAACCCTTGGAGATTCCAGAAGAGAGAGAAAGTACTTGGAAGGAATTAAGAAGTCAAGTAGAAGACGAAAAAAACTACGACAGTCAGTGAGGAACTGAAACAGGAAGAGATATTAGATACAGGGATGTATATAATATACAACTTAAATTAAGAGTTTGATCCTGGCTCAGGACGAACGCTGGCGGCACGCTTAACACATGCAAGTCGAACGGGCGGAGGAAGAGCTTGCTTTTCCGAAGCTAGTGGCGGACGGGTGAGTAACACGTGAGCAATCTGCCTTTCAGAGGGGGATACCTGTTGGAAACGACAGTTAATACCGCATAACATAGTCATACCGCATGGTAAGGCTATCAAAGATTTATCGCTGAAAGATGAGCTCGCGTCTGATTAGCTAGTTGGTGAGGTAAGGGCTCACCAAGGCGACGATCAGTAGCCGGACTGAGAGGTTGGACGGCCACATTGGGACTGAGACACGGCCCAGACTCCTACGGGAGGCAGCAGTGGGGAATATTGCACAATGGGCGAAAGCCTGATGCAGCGATGCCGCGTGAGGGAAGAAGGTTTTAGGATTGTAAACCTCTGTCTTAGGGGACGATAATGACGGTACCCTAGGAGGAAGCTCCGGCTAACTACGTGCCAGCAGCCGCGGTAATACGTAGGGAGCGAGCGTTGTCCGGAATTACTGGGTGTAAAGGGAGTGTAGGCGGGACTGCAAGTCAGGTGTGAAAACTATGGGCTTAACCCATAGACTGCACTTGAAACTGCGGTTCTTGAGTGAAGTAGAGGTAAGCGGAATTCCTAGTGTAGCGGTGAAATGCGTAGATATTAGGAGGAACATCAGTGGCGAAGGCGGCTTACTGGGCTTTAACTGACGCTGAGGCTCGAAAGCGTGGGGAGCAAACAGGATTAGATACCCTGGTAGTCCACGCCGTAAACGATGATTACTAGGTGTGGGGGGACTGACCCCTTCCGTGCCGCAGTTAACACAATAAGTAATCCACCTGGGGAGTACGGCCGCAAGGCTGAAACTCAAAGGAATTGACGGGGGCCCGCACAAGCAGTGGAGTATGTGGATTAATTCGACGCAACGCGAAGAACCTTACCAGGTCTTGACATCGTACGCATAGCTCAGAGATGAGTGAAATCCCTTCGGGGACGTACAGACAGGTGGTGCATGGTTGTCGTCAGCTCGTGTCGTGAGATGTTGGGTTAAGTCCCGCAACGAGCGCAACCCTTACTGTTAGTTGCTACGCAAGAGCACTCTAGCAGGACTGCCGTTGACAAAACGGAGGAAGGTGGGGATGACGTCAAATCATCATGCCCCTTATGACCTGGGCCTCACACGTACTACAATGGCTATGAACAAAGTGAAGCAAAGCCGCGAGGCGGAGCAAAACACAAAAAATAGTCTTAGTTCGGATTGCAGGCTGCAACCCGCCTGCATGAAGTCGGAATTGCTAGTAATCGCGGATCAGCATGCCGCGGTGAATACGTTCCCGGGCCTTGTACACACCGCCCGTCAAACCATGGGAGTCGGTAACACCCGAAGCCAGTAGTCTAACCGCAAGGGGGACGCTGTCGAAGGTGGGATTGATGACTGGGGTTAAGTCGTAACAAGGTAGCCGTATCGGAAGGTGCGGCTGGATCACCTCCTTTCTAAGGAGTAAGGCTGAATAAAAAGCAGCAGACTCCGGTCAGACAAGGGAAGAAACAGAAGCAGAGTTGTTATTCAATTTTGAAGATGTCTGAAAAGGCATCTTAAAAAAGGAATAGAGCATAAGAACGGAACCTAAGCCCTTGGATCTGGGGGTGTAGCTCAGCTGGGAGAGCACCTGCCTTGCACGCAGGGGGTCAGGAGTTCGATCCTCCTCATCTCCACCAACAAGAGTTTAGGAGGAAGAACAACCGTAGCACACATGATGAAGCGTAGTCTTCACCGGAACTGAAAGGAAGTTTCGGGCGCATAGCTCAGGTGGTTAGAGCGCACGCCTGATAAGCGTGAGGTCGGTGGTTCGAGTCCACTTGTGCCCACCAGTTAATTGGAGAACAATTAACGAACAAAGAAAAATACCGGTTTCGCGAAAGCGAAATTGATGAAATAATTCATCAAAGGGATTTTTCAAGCTCTTGCTGCGCAAGAGCTTTGGCAGCTTGAAAATTGAATAATGAAGAAAAGTAATGCAAATGAGGAAAAACGACAAATTAATCGAAAGAGATTAAGAGTCGGGTAAATCAAGAGAGATCTTGAGAAACCTACAATTAGCGAAAAGCAAGAAGAGGAAAAGACATAATTCAAATGGTTAAGCTAATAAGAGCGTAGGGAGAATGCCTTGGCATCAGGAGCCGACGAAGGACGCGGTAAGCTGCGATAAGCTGCGGGGAATAGCAAGCATATAACGATCCGCAGATTTCCGAATGGAGCAATCCGTATGAGAGAAGCTCATACATCATATACTGAATAAAATAGGTATATGAGGGGAACCGCCCGAACTGAAACATCTAAGTAGGGCGAGGAAGAGAAATCAACCGAGATTCTGTGAGTAGTGGCGAGCGAAAGCGGAAGAGGCCAAACCGTGTGTAGCAATACATACGGGGTTTAGGACAGCGTTTAGCATTGATGAGTTTTAGCTGAAATGTATGGGAAGACATACCGAAGAATGTGAGAGTCATGTAAGCGAAAAGACGAGTCAGCGAGCTGGATCCAGAGTACCGCGGGACACGAGGAATCCCGTGGGAAGACGGGGGGACCACCCTCCAAGCCTAAATACTACCTGATGACCGATAGCGAAAAGTACTGTGAAGGAACGGTGAAAAGAACCCCGGGAGGGGAGTGAAAGAGAACCTGAAACCCTATGCTTACAAGCACCGAGAGCACGTCAAGGTGTGATCGGGTACCTTTTGTAGAATGGTCCGGCGAGTTATTGTATGCGGCAAGGTTAAGCGCTTAAGGCGCGGAGCCGAAGCGAGAGCGAGTCTTAACAGGGCGAAAAAGTCGTATGCAATAGACCCGAAACCGAGTGACCTATCCATGTCCAGGTTGAAGTGGAGGTAAAACTCCATGGAGGACCGAACCCACGTCCGTTGAAAAGGCCGGGGATGAGGTGTGGATAGCGGAGAAATTCCAATCGAACTCGGATATAGCTGGTTCTCTCCGAAATAGCTTTAGGGCTAGCCTCGTGACAGATTACCGGAGGTAAAGCACTGAATGGGCTAGGGGTCGAAAGATTACCGAACCCTATCAAACTAAGAATGCCGGATAATCGGTTCACGGGAGTCAGACAGCGTGAGATAAGTTTCGTTGTCGAAAGGGAAACAGCCCAGACCCACAGCTAAGGTCCCCAAATACGTTTAAGTGGAAAAGGATGTGGAGTTGCATAAACAACCAGGATGTTGGCTTAGAAGCAGCCATACATTAAAAGAGTGCGTAATAGCTCACTGGTCGAGTGACTCTGCGCCGAAAATTCAACGGGGCTAAAACGTATACCGAAGCTTGGGATGATAACTAAGGTTATCGTGGTAGGAGAGCGTCGAATAAGGGGCGAAGTCAGAGCGGAAGCGCTGGTGGACTTTATTCGAGTGAGAATGCCGGAATGAGTAGCGAGAATTATGTGAGAATCATAATGGCCGAAAATCTAAGGATTCCTGAGGAAGGTTCGTCCGCTCAGGGTAAGCCGGGAGCTAAGGTGAGGCGGAAACGCGTAGCCGATGCACATACGGTTGAGATTCCGTAGCCGCAGAAATACTTAAATGCAGGGACGCTTTGAAAGTTGTGAAGCCGGGCGATGGTTGACCCGGTCGAAAGGGACCGAAAAATAGTAGGGAAGTCACAATGGACGGAGACAAGAAAAGCTGCATGAATGTATAATGCGCCCGTACCGCAAACCGACACAGGTAGATAGGAAGAGGATTCTAAGGCCAACGGGAGAAGGGTTGTTAAGGAACTCGGCAAGTTGACCCCGTAACTTAGGGAAAAGGGGTGCTTGAGCAATCAAGCCGCAGAGAATAGGCCCAGGCGACTGTTTATCAAAAACACAGGTCTCTGCTAAATCGAAAGATGACGTATAGGGGCTGACACCTGCCCGGTGCCGGAAGGTTAAGAGGAGATGTGAGAGCATTGAATTGAAGCCCCGGTAAACGGCGGCCGTAACTATAACGGTCCTAAGGTAGCGAAATTCCTTGTCAGGTAAGTTCTGACCCGCACGAATGGTGTAACGATCTGGGCACTGTCTCAACAACCCGCCCGGCGAAATTGTAGTACCGGTGAAGATGCCGGTTACCCGCGACTAGACGGAAAGACCCCATGGAGCTTTACTGTAGCCTAATATTGGATTTCGGTATTTCATGTACAGGATAGGTGGGAGACTAGGAAGCATCGGCGTCAGCTGATGTGGAGTCAGCCTTGGGATACCACTCTTGGAGTGCTGGAGTTCTAACCTGCGGCTTTGAAACAAGTCGGGGGACATTGTTAGGTGGGCAGTTTGACTGGGGCGGTCGCCTCCTAAAGAGTAACGGAGGCGCTCAAAGGTTCGCTCAGCATGGATGGAAACCATGCAGAAGAGTGTAAACGCAGAAGCGAGCCTAACTGCGAGAATGACGGTTCGAGCAGTAACGAAAGTTGGAGTTAGTGATCCGGCGGTATGTGAGTGGAAATGCCGTCGCTCAACGGATAAAAGCTACCCTGGGGATAACAGGCTGATCTCCCCCAAGAGTCCACATCGACGGGGAGGTTTGGCACCTCGATGTCGGCTCATCGCATCCTGGGGCTGTATTCGGTCCCAAGGGTTTGGCTGTTCGCCAATTAAAGCGGTACGCGAGCTGGGTTCAGAACGTCGTGAGACAGTTCGGTCCCTATCTGTCGTGGGCGCAGGATATTTGCAAGGAGCTGTCCCTAGTACGAGAGGACCGGGATGGACGCACCTCTGGTGCACCAGTTGTCACGCCAGTGGCACGGCTGGGCAGCTATGTGCGGAACGGATAAACGCTGAAGGCATCTAAGCGTGAAGCCGCCCTTAAGATAAGATATCCCATCCGAAAGGAGTAAGACCCCTTGAAGACTACAAGGTTGATAGGCTCAAAGTGTAAGTGCGGTGACGTATTAAGCTAGCGAGTACTAATAGGTCGAGGGCTTAACCTTTATTATGTCAATCCCTCCCCTCTGACGCCTTACTTTATCCATTATTCAATTTTGAAGCTGTCATGCTTCACTATAGCCGGTGATGATTGAGATGAGGTCCCACCTGTTCCCTTGCCGAACACAGAAGTTAAGCTCATCTTCGCCAACGATACTTGGCTGGGTACGGCCCGGTAAAATAGGTCTTGCCGGCTCTTTTAAAAAGAATAGAGAAAGTGTTCTTCACTTTCTCTATTCATTATATTCCTCAATAGCTCAGTCGGTAGAGCGAGTGTAAGAGATTTACACCGGAAAGACTGAGCCAAGAGGTGAACAAATTTACCGTTTCACAATGCTAAGAAAGCATAAAGAAATGGTAATATATTCCTCCTTAGCTCAGTCGGTAGAGCATGCGGCTGTTAACCGCAGGGTCGTTGGTTCGAGTCCAACAGGGGGAGCCAGTAAAGTCCCGTAAACACGACGTTTACGGGACTTTTTCTATTTTCAGTGGGTGCTGACTTCAGGTACCGTCCATTGTTAATTCTTAACAAAATATATCTTTTCGTATTGTGCAAATATCATAAATCAGTTGCTTGCAGATCATTTACTGTAAACCTAAAAAATAATAATTTATATAAAGACTGTTTTGTCTGTTGTCACGAAAAATGTGGCAATGAACAAAGCGGTCTTTTTTTATTTCTCAAGGAAGGACGTGATTCCAATGTGGTTTTAAAGTTTGATGATGAAATCTAAAAAGGAGAAAATGAAAATGATAGGAGTATTCATTAAGCATAAGGACAATTCTTTGCTTACAGAATTGCCTAAAGACAAATCTGAATTGTATCACGAACTTGAAAGCATAGGGATCAATAGACCGATTTCACAAATAAGACTTGCGGATAATTCGGATTATGAGATCAAGGTGTACGGAGATGATGATCTCAGCAGCGCTGCTATCAGTAAAATCAGTCCGGGAGATAGCCTTGACGAATTAAATGCTCTTGCCTCAGAGCTTTTTCAGAGGGATTGCCGGAATAAAAAGCTGGTGATCAACACAACTCTGCTAAGAAAAGAGCCGGAGTTTCGACCGATGACTTGTATCGTAGAAAAAGCAATAGCAGTTTCTCATGATGAGTTTGAAAATTTAAAACGTCACCCCTTGCAGGATAACAACCTGATCGCTGAGAACACAGATTTGATGTACTGTGACAGCGATGATATTTATCATTGTCTGCTTATCTGCGATGAGGAACAGGGCGACGGTTTGTTGATCGAATCAGAGGGTTCAAACTACGCAAGATACGCCCAGTATATTCCCAAAGCAAAGGAGCTTTCGGAAAGATGTCATAATCCCGAAATTCAGCTGACAGACGGCGAAAGAAAGCTTCATGAGCTGTTAAACGAAACGGCGGAAAGGATAGCCGTGTTTACAAAGCTTGGTTATTCGGAGTTTTCACTTGACGATGTTCTTCAGGATCTCGGCTGCGATTTTGACGAAGTGAAAAAAATGCTTACCCATGCGGCAGCGGAAATTCTTACTGAACGAAAGGATATTCAATCAGTTAAACTTCATGATCTTGATATCCCGTTTCAGCCTGATATTTCGGTTGAAATGGGCGAAGAAAACGGCGAGAACGAAGATATATCGGAAGAACTCGATATGGAAATGACAATGTGAGGTGAGATATGATTTTTAATGAAAATAAGGCAGCACTGCTCAGGCAGAGATATCCCGAAGGCACGCGGATTTGCCTTGATCATATGGAGGATCTGTGTCCCGTGGAAAGCGGTACTTGCGGAACGGTTCAGTTTGTGGACGACACGGGTACTATGCATTGTAAATTTGACAATGGCAGAACGCTTGGCGTTATTCCCTATGTGGATCAGTTTCATAAAATCCATCAGGAACAGGCTCCGACCAATGAGCAATTAGAAGAAAATGCTCTAAACGATGAAATTACGGAAACAGAAGATATTGAAGAATCCGAAGAAATGGAAATGTCAATGTAACGGTTAAGTTTTGAAAAAGACTTAGCCGTTTTTTTATTGCTAAAAATCGGAAAGGAGAAGTGATAAATGATAAAATATTTCGATATCTTCGCGGGAATCGGCGGATTTCGCTCAGGGCTTGAGAAGGCAGGAGGTTTTGAGTGCGTAGGTTACTGCGAGATAGATAAATACGCTAAAAAAGCATACGAAACAATGTACGATACAGAAGGCGAGGTGTATTATGATGACGCGAGAAAAATCGACCCAAATGAGTTACCCGATCTCGACCTTATATGCGCAGGCTTCCCTTGCCAAAGTTTTTCAATCGCTGGAAAAAGGGGCGGCTTTAACGACGCGAGAGGAACGCTGTTCTTTGAAATTGCCAGAATCGCTGCCGTTAAAAAACCTAAATATCTGCTGCTTGAAAACGTACCCGGATTGTTATCGCATGACGGGGGCAGGACGTTTGCGGCCATCCTCAGCACATTGGATGAACTGGGGTACGATGTCGCATGGCAAAGGTGCAGTGTCAACAAGTTGACACCACAGCGCGAATTTTGGAGTCGCCCAATCCCGAAAGAGAGTGTTCATTATCGGATTTCTTAGAGAAAAACGCTCCGGAAAAGTATTGTCTTTCACCGACGCAAATCCAAAAGCTATTGTACAGCGCATACCCGGACGGGAGGGCTGCCGAGTCTACTCCACCGACGGACTGAGCATAACGCTGACAAGTCAGACGGGAGGTTTCGGCGGAAAAACGGGACTTTATGAGATCTTAGGGCTTCCCATAAAGGTAAAGACCAAGTCGGGATATCAGACAGCGTTGCCCGGCGACAGCATAGACCTTGCATATCCGAATCTTAATTCAAGGCGCGGAAGGGTCGGGAAAGATATGGCTCATACGATAACAACAAGCCCAAATCAGGGATATTACGCTATGTGTATAGATATGAATCCCGAACCGAAGGTGACTGAACTTGCGAGGTGCATAACGTCAAGACAGGACAGCGGAATAGGTCACCATAAAGGAGAAAAATCCGGAGTTATCGTTATGGAAGAACCGAGAGCAATATTGAATCCTTTTAAGCCGCGTACAAGGCAGTTAGGCAGACGTGTAAAAGAATCGAACGAACCGATGTTTACACTTACCGTGACGGACAGACACGGAGTAATTTACAACGGACTTATCCGCAGGCTCATGCCGATAGAATGCTGGCGTTTGCAGGGCTTTACAGACGAGCAGTTCAATAAAGTCAAAGCAGCCGGAATGTCCGACGCGCAGCTTTACAAGCAGGCGGGAAACGCCGTGACGACAAACGTAATTGAGGTTATAGCAAGAAATATTAAAGAGTTGGATAAGGAGGTAAACATCAAATGAGTATAATCCGGATAGAAGCGGAAAAGCTTCGCTATATGAAAAACAAATGCGGAAAGGAGAAAGCGAATGCCAAATCATGTGACAAACGTAATCAAATTAAACGGTGACCGAAAGCAGATTCGGGAGCTTCTGGAGCAGATCCAAAGCGATGAGCTCGGGCTTGGAACTATTGATTTTGAGAAGATAATTCCCATGCCTGAAAATATCTACCGCGGCAATCTCGGTCAGGAGGAAATGAATCTCTACGGCAAAAACAACTGGTACGACTGGTGTATAGCAAACTGGGGTACGAAGTGGTCAGCCTATGGCTATGAAAAAGACTGTGATTACTCAAATGAAGAAGAACTGCGCTTTTTGACCGCCTGGGCAGCTCCCCATCCTGTAATTCAACGACTATCGGAGATGTACCCCGAAATCAAAATTATTCATGAGTGGGCTGACGAGGACATCGGCGTGAACTGCGGCAGATACGCGTATTACGACGAAGACCGTATTGAAGAATACTATCCCGAAAGCGAAAAGGAGCGGCTTGAATTCGCGGCAAGGGTTATGGACGTTGATCTTGAGGCTTATGGACTTTTACTCAACGCTTCGGAAACAGGATATATCAATATCTATAGCGACGACGAATATGAGCGTATAGAATTATTCGGACTGCCTGCGCTTTTTAGCAACGGTAGGATAACAGACGAGGATATTCCCAAAGGAACGTATTGCTGCGATTTAAGGCAGTCAGACGATGGAGAGGGTTTTTGTTCCATTGAAAAAATCGTTAAAGTAAATCACGGAGGTTCTGTCATAACCAAAGAACCTATCGATCTCGGTGAAAAAGGTTTCATTACTTTTACAAATAATACCGAACCGAATTTTATCGGTGAAACAAGCACGTTCATGGAGTTTATTAGTAACGATAATTGCTGCTCTATGGAGGAAACCGAAGATTTAGAAATGGAGATGATGTAATGACGTATTTATTCATAGGGATGACAGTCGGAGGGATAATCGGATTTACGGTTGGCGGTCTTGCCGCGGCTTTCAAGGCAGCCATAAAAGAGATTGAACGTCTGGACAAGGAGGTAAGTGATGCACACAAAATCGACCCGATAATCAAGGGCTGAAAATACAACAAATGAAAAACAGCGGGCAGGCAGTATAGTTCATATCAAAATTGAGCGTAAATCGCGCCGTCCGCGCTAGGACAAAGTCGTTTTGCCAACAGCAGATAAAATCTGGTGCTTGCAAAGCGACTTTTCTGCTGTTGGTTCTAACGGCATAAAACATCGGAGGCAAATAATATATGAACAGTTTTATGTCATGGGTAGGCGGAAAGAAAGCGTTAAGAGATGAAGTTCTTGCAAGATTTCCAACCTATTATGAAAGATATATAGAGGTTTTCGGCGGTGCGGGATGGGTGCTGTTTCATAAACCGCCGGCTATGGATTTCGAGGTCTGGAACGACTATAACGGAAACCTTGCAAATCTGTACCGCTGCGTCAGGGATAAACCGAATAAGCTGAAGTACAAGCTGCGGTACGTCCTCAATTCCCGCGAGGACTTTAATTGGATTGCGGCTCTTCATAAGAAAGGACTGTTCGGCAGATTCCGCGACGTTGACAGGGCGGCTAAGTTCTATCAGCTGATACGGTACAGCTATGCAAGCGGTCTTGACAGCTTCGGCAGTCAGCCGCATTCTATCTGGTCGGACTTCCCGATGATAGATCTGGCGGCAAGGCGGCTGCAGAAGGTCATAATCGAAAACAAGGATTTTGAAAAGCTGATACGGCAGTACGACCGTCCCGTCAGCTTTTTTTACTGCGATCCTCCCTACTTTGCAACTGAAAACTACTACAAGGACGTGGGCTTTACAACAAAGGACCATATCAGACTTCGTGATACTCTTATTGGTATTTCGGGCAAGTTTCTTGTTTCATACAACGACTGTCCCGAAATCAGAGAACTTTGGGACAAGCCGAATATTCAAATTGAGGAGATCAGCAGACTGAATAATCTTGCGCAGCGATATGACGGCGGCTGTCAGTACGCGGAGCTTCTCATATCCAATTACGACACCAGCGAGAGGTCGAGAGCGGCTCGCCAGCTCTCGCTGTTTGATGATGAAAAAACAATTCTGGAGGTATAACTTTATGAAAAAGATAATTTTCGCGCAGATACTCACAACTAACGGAACAACCGAATTTTCAGGTCTTTACGATGAAAACGGCGATCCTGTTATCGTAGAAACGGAGCGTGATGACAGTGGGGTAAGCCTTACAATTTGGAGAAACGCTCCCGACAGAGAACAGCCTGACTGCGGAATCTCCGAGGAAGAAATTGAAAGGACTTGCGCTATGCACGATGACTGCGGTGATTGTCCACTGTATGATTACTGCGGAGAGGAAACGGAGGTTTGTTCATGAGTTACCTGTACAGACATTCTTTTGAAAACGCTGAACAAAGCGGAGAAACAGAAATATACCGTGAAAGTCAGAGAGAAAATATCCGCTGTAAAAACGCGATAGAAAAAGCCATTGCGGATAATTTTGACGGCTATTATTTAAGCGGTACGGCAGTCAAAACGGTGCTTGCACATTTCGGTTATGACCGCGCGATGTGGGTGCTTGCCGCGAGTATTCTGAATAAGGAGCATGACGGACGTTTTTCACATGAAAATAAGGAATGGGCAAGGTCTGTTATCCCCTCATATCTTCCACAAAAAGAAATGATGGAATACTTCGTTGATTCTCATCCTGCCGTGCTTAACGGCTTTATTGATGAGGTCAGAAAGGAATACAGCAAGCTTGGACTTGTGGGAGAAAAACAGTGCGTTCGATCCGACAAGCCGCGGGATTATGAGAAAAAGCTGTTGATCTTAAAGCCGGAGATCCTTAGCGAGCAGTTCAAGAACCCCATAAATCAGTATTTCTACGCAACGGGAGGCTTCGGCTGTGATCCCGAAAAGTCGGGCAGAAAGGTGTTCGGACAGTTTCTTGCGGACGGCGAGAAAGCTAGTTTTTACCGTGAGGATTTTGTAGGGATTGCGGACTATGAACAGCTTCCCAAATGGGCGGTAGAGCGGCTTAAGCAGATAGAAGCTCCGCGGATGAAGATTAGGGTTTTTCAAATCGATCATGAAAAGGACAGCGGCAAGCTTGCCTTTATGAACTACGATTACACACGATCTCACGGAGATGTAAAGGCTGAGAACTACCGTCAGGTTTACGGCGGAACAGTAAACTGCGACAGCCTTGAAAGCGTTTTTGCTCTCTGCAATTCGGACAAAACACCGCCCGGCTATCTCGGCGAGTCATTGTCAGTCAGCAATGTTATTGAAATTTGCGAGGGCAAGAATAAGGGATTTTACTTCTGCGACAGCGTGGGATTTAAGCCGATTGACTTTGATATTGATAAAACGAACCACTCGGATATGATGAAAATACTTGTAGTGGAAAACGACAAAGCTCCCTATGAAGCAGAAATACGCAATGATATCCATGCTATGCAGTCTGTGGTTGGAGGCTGTATTGAACCCATATATTTTGAGCCGAAATATGACGCTATAGCTTGGTGCAACGACGAGTTTCTGCTGAATAATTCCGAACCAAACAGAATGGTGGGCAACTGCCGAGGTCAACGCTGTGGCGGTGACCTTGTTCATGGTACTTTCTATGTGTCGGGAAACTGCCAGAACGAATACGGCGAATGGGACAGCTGTTCACTTACGGACGAGCAGATCAAGAAATATTCCGCAATGTTTGAAACTCCCATTATCGTATTTGAGCAAGCGGAAGAATTGAGCGAGGATCTTGAGGAAACAGACGAACCGGAATTTACAATGTCATAAACGAAAGGATAAGGTGATACTAATGAAAATTTCAGCGACTATTAACAGACTTGTGGACAAACCCGAAAGCAACATCAAGGCTTACGCAAGCGTCAGCTTTGACGGATTTTATGCCGTCCACGGACTGAGAGTGATGGAAACCGAGAAAGGCAGATTTGTAAATATGCCCTCGACTTCATACACAGACCGTGACGGCAGCAAGCAGTATTCGGATATTTTTCACGCTATAACAAAATCAGCAAGAAACGCTCTTAATCAGGCGGTACTGAACGCTTACGATATAAAATTACAGCAGGTGCAGGCTGCAGAAATCGAGGTGGAGAACACTCCCAATGAGGAAATGGCGGATGAGCTTTCAGATGAACCTGAACCTGAGATAGCAATGTAGTACAAAGTAAGGCTTTGTAATTTATTGAATAGGTAGAAATTTTGCGAAATTACTGGATTTTTCGGAGTGTATATGCTATAGTTAGAACAATAAATGAAACCAAATGGGGTGAACGACGTGAAAAAAGCGATAACCATCTTAGCTGTATGCAGTCTGATGCTTACAGCTTGCGGACAGACAGACGATACAGAATCCAAAGTGGAAACTACTACGGTAATTGCTTCCGAAAGCACATCTGATACGGAAACCTCACCGGCAAAAGAAGAAAAGGATACAAGCGAAGCCACGACTACTACGAAAAAGAGTTCGCAAACGGTATCCTCAGCTTCAAAGCCGACAGGTACCGCAGTAACTACAACAAAGAAATCAATTTCGTCAGGTACTTCGGGAAATTCCAGAGAGGGACAAAACAATTCCGTGCGGAATAATAACGGTCAGGAAAATAGTGATCAGTCTGTGCGGAATAGTCAGCAGCCCGATAATTCGCCGTCTGATAATCATCAGAGCAATAACGGTGCGGAGCAGAATAACCGACCGACTAACAATAAGCCTCAGACTACAACAGCGCCGCAGACGGAACCTCCCTCGCCGAAGCCTACTGAGGAAGAACGATATATGGATATCGGCAGAAGCTTATCTCATAACGGCTCTGATTACAGCAAGGCGGAGGCGGTATATAACTGGATGACTGAAAATGGTTCGGGAACTTGCGTGAATTATTCGTGGCAGACCTACTATTTATGCAAAGGTACAGGTCTGGAATGCTATCTTGTATGGACTCCGTCAAAACTGTATGGACATGTAGCAAATGTTGTTAAAGTAAACGGAGCATGGTTTGTTCTTGATACGCAAGGGCAAGGATTTCTGCTGAATAACGACTGCGGATTCAGCGAAATAATAGATATTGATGAATCATATATATCAGGGGCGGATTTGATAAGCAGTCAAAGATATGATGATATATATTAGAATATGCAAACGAAAGAGCCGAAATCCGGCTCTTTTTCTTTGCAAAAAAAGGAGAAATGCGATATATGTTTAAAACAAAATCGAAAATATTAAAGAAGATCGGCGCGGGGTTCATATCAGGACTCTGCGTTTTTTCTATGCTTGGCTCATCTATGAGCGGAGTTATCACAGTGAGTGCGGAAAGTGTTTCAACTACTGAAAATCCTGCGTTTCCGTCGGCAGATACGGTGATCGCAAAGGCGGCGACACTTCTCAGTGCGCCTTATGGATTCGGATTTAAAGGATATTCTGGAGTATATACTCAGGACTCCTACTCTCCGCTTTCGGTGGAATATATAAATCAGCAAGGTATTGATTGTTCGGGACTTGTGTATTACACAATGACTCAGCTTGGATACAAGACTTCGGGATTTTCATGGAACAATCCAAATCCCGTTGATACGATGCACTGGCTGACAGTTAATGATAACTGTACTGTTACCTACAAGGGGGAAACCTCAAGGATCGATGTTGAAAAGCAGAGTATAAAGACTACAGACCATCCGTATTGGGAATGCTCCGACGGTTCAACGATTACGCCCGGTTCGGTAGTGGTGGCTCAGAATCCATATGGCGAGGATCATGCATGGATATACATGGGCGAGTTTAATTCAAGAAACGATGTAATAAGCTACTTGAAGTCTATCGGAGTTTCAGAAAGTCTTATCAATTCCAAAACAGTAGGCGACGGAACAGGCGCGGGCGGTACCCACTGGAGAATCGAGTCAAGCGGCTCGGAGGGCGTTGTGATCAACAACAATACCGACGGTAAAACCGCGACTGCTATGAATATGTACGCTTTCAGAATAACAAAAAATGATGTGACGTTTGACATCACAAAAGTTCTTGCTTCAGACAGAACTGTTAAGATTTCGGGTACAAGCAAGGTAGACGGCACGGTTGCAAAATACGGAGTATATACCGATAAGGCTTGTAAAAACAAGGTCGGCGAGATCACTATCGGCAAGGACGGAACAGGCTCTATCCAGCTTCCTGAAAAGCAGTATTACGTTAAGGAAATCTCCGCACCGACAGGTTACAGTATTTCTGAAGAAGTCTTCGCGTTAAAGGCTGACGAAAACATATTTGTGACCGAAGATTTTACGAGAGGCACAATTAAGGTCAACAAGACTGCCGAGGACGGGATCGTAAGCGGCAGAGAGTTCAAGGTCACAGGAAATGATGGCAGCAGTTACACCAAGAAAACCAACGCAAACGGCGTTGCCGAATTTAGCGGATTAAAGGTATACAACACATCCACCGGCAAAGCGATCACCTACACCGTATCCGAGATCAACGTAGATACCAGATACGAAACGCCCAAGGCGCAGAACGTTACGCTGACAAGCGGAAACGTCGATCTCACCGTAAATGTGAAATTCAACAATGAATTAAAAACAGGCTCGATCAAAATCAACAAGCAGTCCGAGGACGGATATATCGGCGGCAGAACCTTTACGATCACAGGCAACGGCAAGTCATATACCATTAAAACGGATTCGGACGGTGTTGCAATTCTTTCCGATATTCCCGTTTACAACAGCAATAATGAGAAAATAACCTACACGATCTCTGAGAAAAACGTCCCGGTAAAGTATGTTGTTCCTGCCGATCAGACTGCAACTCTGACAGCTGACGCTACAACTACGGTTATATTTAAAAATGTGCTGAAAAAGTTTACGGCAGAGGTTGTTAAAAAGGATTCCGAAACGGTAGCTGCTCAGGGCAATGGAACTCTTGCCGGCGCGGTTTACGGTATTTACCGTGACGGCGAGTTGGTTGACACCTACACAACCGATGAAAACGGATATTTCAAAACAAAGGAGTATGTCTGCGGAAATTATACCATTCAGGAAATCAGTCCATCGGAGGGCTATCTGCTTGACGAAACTGTATATCCCGTAGGTTCAGAGGCTAAAAACTTTACTATTGAAAGCAATCTCATTCCAATGACTGTAACCGAGGACGTTATTAAGGGAAAAATCAGCATAATCAAGCATTCCGATGATGGATCAACACAGATCGAAACTCCCGAAGTCGGTGCTGAATTTGAGGTTTATCTCAAAAGCACAGGTTCTTATGAAGCCGCAAAAGACAGCGAAAAAGACTACCTCGTATGCGATAAAAACGGCTATGCTCAGACAAAAGATATGCCATACGGAATTTACACGGTTCATCAGACCAAGGGCTGGGACGGAACAGAGTTTATTGCTGATTTTGACGTATACATCAGCGAAAACGGACAGACTTACAGATATCTCATCAACAATGCTGAATTTGAAAGCTATATCAAGATAGTTAAAACAGATTCTGAAACAGGAAAAACAATTCCATACGAAGGCGCGGGCTTTGAGATCTACAATGCAAACGGAGAAAAGGTTTCGATGACTTTCAGCTATCCGACGCTCACAACAATCGATACATTCTACACAAACGGTGAGGGCTGTCTGATCACTCCCGAAACTCTTCCATACGGCGAGTATTTTTTGGTTGAGGTGCAGGCTCCTTATGGATACGCTCTTGATAAAACTCCCGCAGCATTTTCGATTTCCCCTGAAAACGCGGAGGAAGAAAACTCCCTTACCATTGTAAAGGTCGAAAAGAAAAACACCGCACAGAAAGGCAGAATTTCTGTTCAGAAAACAGGAGATGTTTTTGCAAGCGTAAATATGGCATCCTCCGCTTACACAGACGAAAACGGCGAAATAGTTGTAAATCCAACGACCTATACTCCCGTTTTTGCAAACGGAAATCTTTCAGGGGCGGTATTTCAGGTTATCGCAGCAGAGGACATTATTACTCTTGACGGAACTATCAGAGCCAATGCCGGAGATGTTGTGGCTGAGATCACAACCGACGAAAACGGGTATGCCGAAACCGATCTGCTCTATCTCAGCAAATATGAGATAAGAGAAATCACAGCTCCTTATGGCTATGTCCTCAATACGGGATCACGGTTTGTTGAACTGACTTACGCGGGGCAGGAAATTGAAATCAGAGATACGGTAAATACAGCTTTTGAAAATGATTATCAGAGCGTTGAAATTTCACTCTCTAAGGTTATGGAAAACGACGAGCTGTTTGGTATTTACGCCGGGGACTGCTATACAAGCGTTATCTTCGGACTTTTTGCCGCAGAGGATATGACGGCGGCTGACGGTACTGTTATTCCTGCCGATGGACTCATTTCGGAGGTTACGCTCGACGAAAATATGACTGCAAAATTTGATGTACAGATACCTTTCGGCAAGTATTATGTTCAGGAGATCGCAACCGACGAGCATTATGTTCTGAACGGAGAAAAATATCTTGTGAATTTTGAATATATGGGACAGGACATTCAGACCGTTTCAATAGACTGCGGTCAGTTTACCAACATTCTTAAAAGGGGAAAAATCGAGGGTATCAAGATAAATGACAGTGATGAGCCGCTTGAAAACGCAGTATTCGGACTGTTTGCTGTGGATACTACTGACTTTACAGCTGACAAGGCGTATATGACCGCTGTTTCCGATGAAAACGGATACTTTGAATTTGACGAGATCCCATACGGCGAGTATATTGTCAGAGAGATAGAAGCTCCCACAGGATATATTCTCAGCGATGAAAGCTACCCTGTAACGATCTCTGAGGACGGCAAAATTATTGAAATTTCGGCAGAAAACAAGCCTATAACCATAGAAATCAGCAAACAGGATATCTACGGAAATGAACTGATTGGCGCGGAAATGCAGCTTGAAAATTCTGATGGCGAAGTTATTGACAAATGGACTTCCGATGGCACAAATCATGTTGTTACCGAGCTTCCCGCAGGAGATTATACACTTAAAGAAATCGCCGCTCCCGATGGTTATGTTATCGCTACCGACATCAGATTTACAGTCGACATTTATGGCAATGTTACTGTTGAAAATGTTGATGCAACAGTTGTTTCTGAGAACGGAAATCCGCTTATCGTTATGGTGGACGATACAACAAAGGTAATGATTTCTAAGCAAGATATTACAACCGGCGAGGAACTTCCGGGAGCAAAACTTCAGGTGATAGACAAGGACGGAACAGTCATAGAAGAATGGATCTCAACCAACGAGCCGCACTTTATAGAGGCGGTTTTAAAAGCCAGAGAGACTTACACTTTGCGTGAAATTACAGCGCCGGAAGGATATGAGATTGCCAATGATGTTGAATTTACAGTAAATTCGGACGGAACAGTCACAGAAGTTATCATGAAGGACGAGCATATGCCAAAAACTTTCGATACTCCGTATACGGGAGATGACAGAAATGATCTTGCGGCGATTATTGTTCTGATTGCTTCAGCCGCGATCTTCATTATTCTCACGGTGAGCGCAAGAAAAAAGGACAAAAAGAACAAAACTGCAAATACAGATAAAAAAGAGGAATAGGCAATATGACAAAAAGTAAAATGTTAAGGATAGGAGCGGCTGCGTTGGCGGCCGTTCTTCTTTTGGCAGGTCTGACAATGCTTACTAAGGACAGGTTTCAGGAAATGATAGAGGATAAGAAGATGGAACGTTATGCTCCCAATGAAGCCGTGAGAAATGAACTTGATAACGCTGTCCATGACGACAGTTCTGGTCTGAAAGTTTCCGAAAATGCCAAAAAGGAGATAGTGCAAAATCAATCGCGGTTTCAAAGAGATTATGACGAGGGGATAGGGTGGCTGTATATCCCCGGTACAAGAATAAACTACCCGATAATGTATTCGGGAGATAATGATTATTATCTCCACAGAGCAGCAGACGGAAGCTATTTGTATGCAGGCTCGTTGTTTTTAGACTATCGCTGCACTTCAGATTTTTCAGACTTTTACAGCATTGTATACGGTCACAATATGCGTGACGGAACGAAGTTTGCAGAGCTTGTGAATTACAAGAACGACGAGTATTTTCACGATCACAGATACGGCTGGCTTACCTCTGGACAAAATATTTATCCCATAGAATTTTTTGCTGTTGCAGAAGTGAGGAACGACAGTGAAATATATACGGCATCTGACACTCAGTCATGGCTATCCAAGCTTCAGGGCGAAGCCATGCTTTTTGAGGAAATTGAAATATCCGATAGCGATAATATTATTCTGCTGTCGACCTGCAGTGGTGACAATTCGGCGTGGAGAACCGTAGTCGCTGGAAAAATACTGAAAAACTGATGAAAGGATAGGATGCATATGATAAAAAGAGGAATAAGTAAAATATTTATAGCGGCAGTTTCGGCTGTGTATGTATTGTCCGCAATGACAATAACGGCATCTGCAAACGGCGATGTTGCCGGAGCGGTCACAAGTACATGGACAAGCGCGAAATCGCAGATCAAGGAAGTCGTGAACAATGTTGTTTTTCCTGTAATAGACGTAATACTGGCGATCCTGTTGTTTGTCAAGATTGCAACTTGTTATATGGAATACAGAAAACACGGACAGTTTGAGTGGACTCCGATAGCAATACTTTTCGGCTGTCTTATATTTGCTTTGACTGCACCGCTGTATGTATGGACGATAGTAAGCATATAGCGTTTACGGAAACGGAGGAATTAAAATGATAAAGAAAATATCGGCTGCTGCAGTCGCCGCGGCGTTAATATTTACAGGCTGCGGAACGATCAGTCCGCCTGTGCAAAGCGAAACGACTTCCGAGGTCGTTTCTACCGAGATAGCGAAAAGTGAAACCGAGTCGGTTTCCTCAGATGATAAAGCTAATACTTTTGCGGCGGAATTTTTTGAAAGCAATATCACTTTCGAGGACGCAGGTACGCTTGCGAAAGAAGTTCTCAAAAGTACGGACTTTGATACTGAAACAGACAACAGCGGAGGGTCTCAAAAAGTTACTCTTAAAGGCAAAAACGGCGGCGGAGAGATAGATGTCGTTATGATCGATATTTCAGATTTGGGATTTAGCTATGAGCCGGAATATATACTTGAAAATTTGGGAGATTACTATTTCGACTATACGGCTTCTCGTATGGACGGTATCACCGAGGACGATTTTGTGTCAAGCTATCGCATGGTAAGCAGCATAATGTCAAAGGGAAAATATCAGCGTTACGGCTCTGTTCAGAAGTCTGACGGCATTGCTGCACAGTTCGGATACACCGAAACCTATGCTGTGCTTAGTGAGAACAAGCTGACCGTTGTGTCGGGAGCATATCTTAGTTCCGATATGATGGAAAGACAGAGCTTTTCGCAGCTTATGAGTAAGTTTGCTGAGAATGTCAAGTATTAAAGGTCGGTGTAACGGGCTTGCATTTCATAAGCAATGACTTTTACTTCATTTTGCAAGCTCTATGATTTTAATATTATGCGAGGTGATTTGATGAGATTTATCCCATTTACAGAAGAGCAAAAAGTGCTTGCTAATTCAGTAGACTTGGAACAATTCCTGCGTATGCGGGGCGAAAAACTGGAACGTGTCGGCAGAGAGCATAAGCTCATCTATTACGATAGCTCAGGCAAGCATGACAGCATAACGCTCCGCGGCTCGACCTGGTTTGATCATAAAAATCAAGTGGGCGGCGGAGCGATAAAATTCATGCAGGAGTTTTACGATATGGACTTTCAGACGGCTGTGCAGGAACTGTTGGGACAGAGGGTAACACCCTTGTCACACGCTCCTCCGAAAGCTATTCAGAAGGAAGAAAAGAAAGAATTCAGACTTCCTGAAGCTAACAGCAATATGCACAGGGTTTATGCCTACCTCATAAAACAGCGGTTTATTGATTCTGACATTATCTCACATTTTGCAAAACAGCATACGCTCTATGAGGACAAAGAACATCATAATGCTGTGTTTGTGGGCATTGATGAAAAGGGAGTACCACGGCAGGCAAGCAAGCGTTCAACCAATTCTTTCGGCAAAAGTTTTAGAATAACCTGCGAGGGTTCAGACACAAAGTACAGCTTTTCCCACTTTGGCGAGTCGGAAAAGCTGTTTGTGTTTGAAGCTCCGATCGATATGTTAAGCTATCTTACTTTGAATCCCGAAAACTGGCAGCAGCACTCGTATATTGCCATGAACGGTGTGTATGAAAATGCCGTTTTAACAGCGTTAAAGAACCATTCAAACCTCAATGAAATTGTGCTTTGCGTAGATAACGATGAAGGAGGAATCGAAGCCGTTGATAGGTTAAAAGACATTCTTAATGACAACGGATATACCGATGTAAAACGGCTCGCGCCAAAGTTCAAAGACTGGAACGAGGACTTGAAAGCTCAAAATGGTGCAGAACCGCTACCTGCCGTACCTCATAAGCGAAAGGAAGAATATCTGCGGCAGGCTGTGAATTTAGAGTATCTGAAATGCCGTCCGGATAAGCTAACCTCACGGATCTATGCGACATTCAAAAACGGGCAATACAAGTATCTGGCTGAGTATGCGCTTGCGGGCTCGGCTTTTTTTATTGGGAAAAACAGCGAAAATTTGATGTTTGACAAATTGAAATGTAAGTTGAAAGCAGAGTACAAGCCCTACACCGACAAGGGTAAAGCAGCCGCTAAACAAAGAAATCTGCATGACTGTGTTAAGGCGGTAATGAAAGACTTACGGCAGACAGCCCGTACCCGTGAGCAGTCGGTACAAACAGCCAAATTGCTGTATCGGCTGGCGGATAATGCTGTCAGACTTTCTACGGAAGAAGCGATAACTGTTTCGATACAGGAAAACACCCCGATATCCGAGCAAGAAAATACACCTCAGACAGAACATGAACCGTCTGAGGCGTTTTGTCTTGATTACGGATAAGATCAGAAATTAGAGCCGTTCCAACCCCAGTCGGGAGTGGCGGCGTATTTCACATAGATCCGTGAAGGGTCAATGGAAAGCTGTTGGTTAAGAATAGCGCAGATTTTTTCGCTGAGCGAATTGAAAGCGGACGGGTTTGCTTGTCCGTAAACGCTTACCTCAACCATTGCGGCAGGGTCGTTTGTTCCCTTGAAATACAAGGTATACTCAGGTTCGATCCCGACCATGAGCCAGGCTTCGGATTTGCCCGGTATTGATGTTATCGCCTGCCCAAGTTCGGATTTGATAGCTGCTTCCTTATCCGCGGAAACAGCGGCGTTTGTTTTGACGTTAATGAATGGCATGATCGTACCTCCGTTAATATATTTGATATGTTTAGTATACCACAAATCGAAAGATCTTTCAATCCTTATGGATAATGCAATACCCTCCGCTTCACAGCGCAATACCTTGAAGATAAAAAAACTAACTGTCTTATTAAATACAAAAGATAGAATATCTTACAGATCGGAAGTGAAAACTTGAATGAAAAACAGATGATTTTAATAGGCGTACTTGCTGCGGCTTTTATCGCCTTTTTAGCGGTTGTAAATTTGCTTGACAACAAGTCCCTTAACGGAATAAAGGCTAAAAAGGTCGGTGACGGACAGCATGGCACCGCGAGGTGGGCAACGAAAACAGAGATAAAGCGGACTTTTATTTCTTTGCCATTCGAGCCAGAGAAATGGCGGCAAGGTAAGAATCTTCCGCGCAGCTCCAACGGAGATGTTGTTCAAGGGACTGTTGTAGCTTGCCGAACGCACGGTAAAAAGACTGTTGCATTAGTGGACGATGGAGATGTTCATACCCTTATGATCGGCGCTGCGGGAGTGGGCAAGACCGCTTACTTCTTGTATCCGAATATAGAGCTTGCCTGCGCAAGCGGAATGTCGTTTGTCAGTACAGATACAAAAGGCGATGTGGCGAGAAATTACGGGACGATAGCTCAAAAATATTACGGCTATAACGTTTCCGTGCTTGATTTAAGAAATCCGACAAAGAGTGATGAAAACAATATCCTGCATTTAGTAAACAAATATATGGACTTGTATTTGCTGGACAAAAACAATCTTTCGGCAAAAGCAAAAGCAGAAAAGTACGCAAAGATCACAGCAAAAACTATCATAAATATCGGCGGAGGCGACAGCTCAGGCTATGGTCAAAACGCTTTTTTCTACGACGCGGCGGAGGGGCTTCTTGCCTCCGTCATTCTTTTGCTTGCTGAATTTGGAGATAAAAACGAACGTCATATCGTTTCGGTATTCAAGCTGATACAAGACCTTTTGGCAAAGTATCAGCCTGCGCCGAAAGCTAAGCAAAGGATGTACATTTCAAAGCTTATGGATAAGCTTCCATCGGAGCATAAAGCAAAGTGGATGGCGGGAGCTGCTCTGAACGCTTCAGACCAGTCAATGCTGTCCGTAATGAGTACAGCATTATCCCGATTAAACAGCTTTCTCGATTCCGAGCTTGAGCAAATGCTGTGCTTCAAAACGGCGATAGACGCTGAGAAATTCTGCAATGAAAAGTCGGCTATTTTTATTGTGCTTCCCGAAGAAGATACGAGTAAGTATTTCATGGTATCGCTTTTGATTCAGCAGTTATACCGTGAAATACTTGTCATTGCAGACGAAAACGGCGGTAAGCTTCCAAAGCGTGTAATGTTCTACCTTGACGAATTCGGCACGTTCCCTAAGATAGACGGCGCGGAAGCGATGTTTTCCGCGGGACGCTCAAGAAAAATATCGATAATCGCGATAATTCAGTCCTTCGCGCAGCTTGAGCAGAACTACGGCAAGCAAGGCATGGAGATCATAACCGATAACACTCAGCTTACGGTTTTCGGAGGTTTTGCGCCCAACTCTCAGTCTGCGGAAGCGCTGTCAAAAGCGTTGGGAGAACAGACTGTGCTAAGCGGTTCTGTTTCTCATGGCAGAGATAAAAGTCAGTCGTTGCAGATGATAGGCAGACCGCTTATGACTGTTGACGAGTTGAAGTCTATGCCTAAAGGACAGTTTATCGTTATGAAAACCGGAACTCACCCTATGATCTCAAAATTGAAGCTGTACTTTAAATGGGGAATTAAATTTGAAGAAGAATACAAGCTTCCCGACAAGACCGCAAGGCAGGTTTCCTACAAAGAGCGTGACGAATTAATCAGAGATGTAGAGGTCAAATATCCGCAGAAAAAAGCCGAGCCGGTCGATGAAATCGAGGTTGTCGATTATGAGGAGTTTGAGGAATTTGAAGAAGAACGGGCTAAAAAAGCTAAGATCAAAACGAACAGGAGGTGAAATACTTGCCGCCGATGCAAAACGACGGAGCCTCCGCACACCAAAATCATATACGGAAATTTTGGCGTGCCTTTTCTCCTGTTTTGAAATCATCGGCAAGTATATGCAAATTGATATTACCAAGAAGAATTTACGACCTAGGACTAAGCCACAAGGCGGTGGCAGTTTACTGTTATCTTTGTAACCGTGCGGATAAAAACGGGGAATGTTTCCCGTCTGTACGCAGGATATCCGAAGATTTAAACATTAACAAAAGTACGGTGTTTCGGGCGTTTAATGAGCTTGAAGAACAAGGACTGCTGGAACGTGAAGCAAGATACCATACGCGGGGCGGACGGCGGAGTTCGCTGTATAGGATAAAGGGAGAGATAACGCCGAAAGGGGGCGGAAAATCCACCTCTAAAAAGGTAGGTGGATTGAATGTTTGATTGGATAGGCGACGCTATTGACTGGGTTTGCGACGGGATTTCAAGTTTGTGGGACAGCACAATTGGAGCAGCAGCCGACGCAGTCAGCGATGCTATATGGGACACTATGTTTAATTGGCTGTTCGAAAAAATCTACGGACTGATAGCTGATCTTTTTACATTTATAAATGAGACTGCAACGGATATTTTTGCACTTCCATGGGTAAATACGTTTATAAGTCTGTTTAACAGCCTTGCATGGATGCTATTTGTCTGCGGACTTATCGTAGCCGTGTTTGATACGGCTGTCGCTTATGAATCGGGACAGGTAAATATAAAGAATACCTGTATTAATGTTTTAAAGGGTTTTATGGCTGTAAGTATGGTGACTGTAATTCCGCAAAGGCTGTATTCATTCTGCATAAATTTGCAGAGTAATTTTGCAACTGAACTGCTTGGAAATTTTATAGGGTCAACAAATGACAGCGTAGTAGGAACGGGACTTGAAGTTATATTTGCTCTTGGTTCAGATATATCTCTTTTCAGCCTGTTCTTTATAATCCTGTTTGGCTACTGTACGGTCAAAGTAGTGTTTTCAAATATCAAGAGAGGCGGAATAATGATGTGTCAGATAGCGGTTGGGAGTCTTCATATGTTCGGAGTACCGAGAGGATATACTGACGGATTTTACGGCTGGTGCAAGCAAGTAATTGCGACCTGCCTGACGGCATTTTTGCAGACAACGATTCTTTACATTGGACTGCTGACGTTTACACAGCACCCTTTGCTTGCAGTCGGAATATGTTTGTCAGCTAATGAAGTACCAAGAATTGCGCAGATGTATGGACTGGATACAAGCGTCAGGGTGAATATGATGTCTGTAAGTCATACGGTTTCTATGGGAGCTAAGGCGGTTGGAATGCTGAAAGGAGGAGCAAAATGAAAACCTACATTTACCCCGAAAACCTGAGAGCCACGGTAAAGCTGTGGTTTTGGAACGTTCGGGATTTTATTATAATCTGCGGCGGAATAATTCTGTCGGTGATCGTGTTTGTTAATCTATGGAACGTCCTGCCTTTCGCGGCGACAGCCTGCTTTGCGTTTTTAAGTCTGAGGGTCGACGAAACGGCAATTATGGACTATATTTTTAACGCCGCGAAGTTTTTTCTGACCTCGCAGCAGTTGTTTTTATGGAGGAAAAATTAAATGGCAAAAAGGAAAAATAACGGCGTTCAGAGTCTTATTGGCTTTGAACGCTTTACTCGTTTCGGAGTAAAAACCGACAAGGCTGAAATTGTGTTTTTCAGCGTAGAACCCACCAATATTTCTGTTCTTTCGGCGGCAAATATTGACGTGAAGATACATCATCTTATGACGCTGTTAAGCACCATACCCGACCTTGAAATACTGGCTCTGGACTCCTGCGAGTGTTTCGATACAAACAAGGTGTATGTCAAAAAGCGTTTGCGGACCGAGCGGAATGAAGCTGTGCGAAAGCTTTTGCAGGCGGACTATGATTTTCTTGACGAGATACAGGTGGAAATGTCCTCCGCAAGACAGTTTATGTTTGCGGTGAGATTCCGCAGAGAAAAAGACGAGCAGATATTCAGCACGCTGAATCGTATTGACAAAGCAATCTCAGAGCATGGATTTACGGCAAAACGAATGACTAAGCCTGAGATAAAAAGAATGCTCGCGCTGTACTTCGGTACAAGTATTTCAGGAGAAGAAATTTCGGATGTAGAAGGTTCAGAAAATTTTGTTTTAGAAAAACAGGAGGTGATTTCCGATGAAAATTAAAAATCAGAAGAAAAAAGAATATTCCGATGAGCAGCTTGAAGTTATTGAAACAAAGGACTTTTTTGACCGCACAGTACCGGGAATGATCAGGTTTTACACCGACCACTATATCTGCGGAAACTTTTACAAGTCCTGCTGGGCGATTACCGAGTACCCTCCAAACACCGAAGAAACGGCTATTTTAGCGCATTTAGCGGACAGGAACGGAGTAACTCTCAGAATTTACAACCGCCTTGTTACAAGCATGGAGCAAAGAAAAATTGTTCAGCAGGCAATGCGTAAAAACCACATGATGACCACCACAAACGATGTAAATGAGAGCATAAAGGCTCAGAATAACATTAACGATGTTGTTGAACTGCTGTCGGAGCTTAGGAGAAACAAAGAACCGCTGCTTCATACGGCTGTGTTTATTGAACTCAAAGCAAGTACAGAAGAAAAACTGAAAGAGCTTCAGGCGGATATACAAATGGAACTTACACGTTCAAAAATCAGCGTAGACCGTTTGCTCCTTCGTCAGAAAGAGGGGTTTTTGAGTGTTCTGCCAACGGGTAACAATGTTTTCGCAAGCCAGTTTGAGCGTGTTCTGCCTGCAAGCTCTGTTGCTAATCTCTATCCCTTGAATTACAGCGGAAAGACGGACGAAAACGGCTTCTATATCGGCAGAGATAAGTACGGCAGCAACGTTCTTGTGGACTTTGATAAGAGAACCGAGGACAAGACAAACAGCAATATATTGATACTCGGAAATTCAGGTCAGGGAAAAAGTTATCTGATGAAATTACTGCTTTGCAATCAGCGTGAGGCAGGCAAATCAATTCTCTGTCTTGACCCTGAGCATGAGTACGAGGATTTGTGTTTAAATCTCGGCGGAACCTATATTGACATGATGTCGGGTGAATTTATGATAAATCCCTTAGAGCCGAAAATGTTCGGAGAAGCCGAAAAGAACACCGACACTCCCGAAACATTCAGGAGAGTAACAAGATTATCTCAGCACATATCATACCTCAAGGACTTTTTCAGAGCCTACAAGGACTTTACCGACAGCGAAATTGACACCATTGAAATTATGCTGATGAAGCTGTACGCAAGATTCGGAATTGACGATTTTACCGATTTTGAAAAGCTGAACAGCGAGGACTATCCTGTGATGTCAGACCTCTACGAACTTACTGAAAAGGAATTCATGGCGTTTGATAACAAGAAAAAACATCTTTACACTGAAGAAATGTTACAGAATATCTGTCTTGGACTGCACTCCATGTGCAAGGGCGCGGAAAGCAAGTACTTCAACGGTCACACCAACGTTAATGACGGCGAGTTTATCTGTTTTGGAGTAAAAGGTCTTATGGATACAAACAAGCGGCTTAAAGATACTATGCTGTTCAACATTCTCAGCTATATGAGCAATCAGCTTCTGGGAAAGGGAAATACCGTAGCGGCTATTGACGAGCTGTATTTGTTCCTCACAAACATGACGGCAATCGAATATATCCGCAACGGCATGAAACGTGTGCGTAAAAAGGAGTCCTCATTTATTCTGGCAAGTCAGAATATTGAGGACTTCCTTTTGTCCGAAATTAAGGAGTTTACAAAGCCGCTGTTCAGCATTCCTGCACACCATTTTCTGTTTAATCCCGGAAATATCTCGCCTGTGGAATTTGTGGACGCTTTGCAGCTGGAGGAATCGGAATATGCTTTGATCAAGTATCCCGAACGTGGTACTTGCCTTTACAGGTGCGGTAATGAGAGGTATCTGTTACAGGTCATTGCGCCGCAGTATAAGGCGGGGCTGTTTGGCTCGGCGGGAGGAAGATAGAGCATGAGCGGAGGTCATAATATGAGTGTAATTAAAGACCAACTTGCCGAAAAGCTGAAAAATAACTGCTATGAGGATTAAAGACAGATAAATCTTAATAAAATGCAAAAAAATTGATTTGCGTCAAGAACATTTTAATACGGAAGCCGCAGTAAAATGCGGTTCTTATTTTTATTAGCGACATATAGAATGCAGAAGAAAAGTTTTATATGTTATATATCGAAAATTGTGAGGTGATATGATGTCGGCAGCTATTATATCGGTTGTAAAGAAGATAGCCATATATATTTTAAGTGACAAAGAAAAGCGGGGGAAGTTTTTAGTTATTGTCGGAAGTATTATTGCAGGTGTTTTGGGACTTATGTTTCTGCCTGTGGCTGTGCTGTCCTCGATGGGAAATATGGAGATCGAACAGCCTCAGATAGACAAAAGCTTGTTCAACGAGTCGGCAATTATGGCGAGTATGGACAGCGAACAGCAGGCGAAAATCGATGAAATTCAAACCGCCGGACAAGAAATTGAAATAAAAATGTCTGAAAAAAACATTCGAGAGCAGACAATAAAAGCACAGTTGATTTACTTTTCATATTTTGAAAGCAGCCCGATTACCGACTTTGAAGTTTACACAAATCTGTTTGCAACCGCCGCAAGCGATGAGATTTTGCTTGACAGCATCAAGGCAAATTACGGCATTGAAATTCCTTATGAGGACTTTATGCGGTCATATACTTTGGTGATGAACAGCACAATTAATGAGTATATGTTTTCCGACAGCACAATCAAAAACTGCGCCGATCTTGCGGCTTGGGCGGAGAACGCGTACATCTCCGGCTGGGGATATATGAACGGATTTATCGGCGAGAGAAACGAAAGCGATCGTATCAGATACTGTGATAACGCGGGGCTTATGCTTGGGTATCTGAACTACGATCCCACGAAAAAGGTGTTCGGTTCCGATTACGATACGCTTGTTTACACCGAGCAAGGAGGTCTTGATACCATGCCGGAGGTCGCGGGGGTAGGACTGTTCGACGAAACAAATCACGGGATATATATTGGAAACGGAGAAGTAATTTACTGTTCTGAAACTGTCGGATATGTGACGAAAGACCTTGTTTCAAATGGGAATTGGACAAGCTGGTGTACCTATGAGAGTGTGAATTATTCGCAGGAAGTGCAAGATAAAATTGATGAAATTCAGAACGTGGAAGAAGAATCAAGTGATGAAAAGGAAGATGATGTTGAATGAAAAAATCGGTTACGATAACAATTAACGCTGAAAAATTAGCGGCTCTGGAAATGTATTTAGGACAGAAAAATTTGAAGCTGTCGGAGGAACTTGAAAAGTTTTCGGAGCATCTCTATCAGAAATATGTACCCTCTAACGTCCGTGATTTTATTGGCATGATGTCGGCCAAAAAGCCTGCGAGAAAACCGAGAAACTCCTCGCCTGCCGAAACGGGAAATCAGTCCGAGCGGTAACTCGCCGCGGTTCGCACCACTTCGCCTCGTGTGGCGTTTTCAAGGCATGGGTGGGGTAACTTTACTTTAAGGACGATCGGGGCGAATTTGGGGCATTTTGTCGAGCGTTAAGGAGAAGCCTTAACGCGGAGTTTGAGAATGGCGGAAATCATAAGATTTCAGGTGTGTTATAGGGTAAATATTTTATTGCTAGTTAAAGTATCGGGGTTGTGACCCCGATACGGTCACAGCGGACGGCAAAGCCGACCGCATTTTGCGAGGGTTTAAGCAATCTCGGAGTAAGGGGTTGTAAATTCAGCCTTTTTCAGATTTCGGGGTTGTATCAGCAGAAAGCAAAGAAAATACGACATTTGTAAAGGAGTTGAGGTTTAAATTCATGAGTTTTCAGAATAAGGTGAAATTTGCGCTATGGGCGTATCCCGAAACGCTGAAAGATGTGGAGGTTCACTACAAAAACGACAACTGCAGATCGCAGAGCGAGTTCATTGAAAAAGCTATCAAGTTCTACATCGGTTATCTCGATGAAGAAAAAAGCGTGAACTATATTTCTCCTATGATAACAGAAACGGTCAAAGCGCAGATAAAAGGTACGGAACAGCGGCTTGCACGTTTGCTTTTTAAGGTTGCCGTGGAGCTTGGAAAGCTGTCGCATATGACTGCGGCTATCAATGATGTAGATGATGAAACGCTTAGAAATCTTCATGTGATGTGCGTCAATGAAGTTCGTAAGATCAACGGTATTATTGATTATGAGGATGCTGTAGAGTATCAGAAAAACTAAGGGAGAAATTTATGCCGAAAATTATTGTTACAAGCCGCTATCTGAAAAGCGGCAGCGGAAACAGAAAACAACTATATCGCTATGTAAAATATATCGCGACCCGTGAGGGATCGGTTGCAGTTACAATAAAAGATGAACAAGCTCCCGCTACGAAAAATCAGCAGGAGCTTATTTCTTCTCTGCTAAAAGATTTCTCCGACAGCAAAGAATTATTTGAATACGCTGATTATTTGGAAAATCCCAATCAGAAAACAGCTTCAGATTTTATTTCAGCAGTCATAGACAGGAACATGGACAGACTTACTAACCGTGAAAATTATGTAGGTTATCTTGCAAACCGTCCCGGAGCAGTCAAGTTCGGTTCGCACGGTTTGTTCTCACAATCGGACGATTCTATTGATCTTGAAAAAGCCGCAAAAGAGATTGCGGACCATGGCGGTAACGTCTGGACTCATGTAGTTTCGCTGCGCAGAGACAATGCTCAGGCAATGGGATATGATAACTTAAAAGCGTGGCGGGAATTAGTCAAGCGGCAGATCCCTAACATTGCGAAGAATCAGAAAATTGATATGGCTAATCTGAAATGGTATGCCGCTTTTCACGATAAGATAACAAATCCTCATGTGCATATCATCGTGTATTCCACAAACGAGCGTGAAGGATTTCTCACAAACCATGGAATAGAGAAGATCCGCAGCGGTTTTGCAAACGACATTTACGCGGACGAGCTTCACCATCTTTATGCGCAGCAGACTGACTTGCGTAATATGCTGAAAAAAGAGTCAGAGCAACTGATGAAAAGTCTTGCAGAAAAAATATCTCAGAACAATAACTTTGATGTAGAGCTAATGAATCTTGTATCAAAGCTAAATGAACAGCTTAGTTTCTCTAAAGGCAAAAAGGTCTATAGATACTTAAAGCCGGAGGTCAAGCAGATTGCGGATGATATATTTGCTAAACTTGCAGATAACCAATCGATACAGAAAATGTATTCCCTCTGGTGCGAAATGGAACAGCAGAAGCATGACGTTTATTCGTCTGCAAAGGTCCAGTTTCCAAAGCTTGTTGATAACATGGAGTTTAAGTCAGTGAAAAATATGATAATCACAACGGTACTTGATATGAATGATTTTGATTCTGAAAATATTGATTTTACGGCAGACAGTGAGCTTAAATTAAATAGTAAAGAAACCTTTGCTGAGATTTCGGAGTCGTATCAACAAAACACTCACAACAACCAACAGGCTGTGCTTGCAAATACGATCTTTGCTCTATTTGCTAATCTCAGCAGGTGTATTGAAGATGATTATATGCAGAAGTATAAGTCTGTCAGACATACAGTTGACAGCAGGCTGCGGAGGATGATAAGTCAGAAGAAACAGTCGCTTGGAATGAAGGATGAGCAGTATCAGGGTTATGAGCAGGCATACTGACCGTACACATTAACGCTTTGTCTACGAGAACTATTTTGGCTCTAAATCAAACAAGTAAGAAATACCAACATATAATTTTGCTGTTAAATGTATTTTATGTTATAACTTAGTTAATAAAATGCGTATTGATTTAAGTTGGAATATTTGATATAATGTAAAATAAAGGGGGCAAAGATTATGTTGAAGATTGCGGTATGTGATGATAATGAAAATTTTTTGGAAGTTCTGAAAAGAATAACCTTAGAAAACGCATTACACTATTTTAAAAAAGTAAGTGTTCAGGATTTTACTGATGGACAAAGTCTATTAAATCATCATAAACAAACGCATTTTGATATAATCTTTTTAGATATTGATATGCCAGAATTTACAGGATTTGATGTTGCTCAAGCATTAAGAAAACAACGAAAAGATTGTTATATAATTTTTGTCACCAATCACAATGAATTCGTATACGGAAGTATGGAATTTCAGCCGTTTTATTTTATCTGTAAATCTAATATTTTAAGTTTAAAAACTGATATTTCAAATGTTCTGAATAAACTGTCGATTCATTTTAGACAACATAAAAAATTAATAATAAGTGATGAAGAACACGGAAGAATCTGTGTACAATACAGAGACATATTATACATTGAAAGCGATAATCACCATGTGAAGTATTGTGTTATAGATGAACATGAAATCAGTACTTTTGTTAAAGTCCGTGCGGTTATAGGGGAACTTGAAAAAGAATTGTCAGACTTTAATTTTTCAAGAGTACACAAAAAATATCTTGTCAATCTTAGTCATATCTTTAACTTGGATATGAAAAAAGATGAGGTCATATTTAAGCAAGGCTTTAGACTTCCAATGAGTAGAAAATACAAGCATATGGTTGATGATGATTTTTCAAAATATTTAAGGGAAACGATATAATGAGTATGTTATGGATTGTATTTGAAATAATAATTAATTTCTATGAAGGCTTTATGGAAACTTATTTTATATATAAGTATTTGCCTGCAAAAACAGAAAGAAGTAATAGGATTTCTAAGGTGTCTTTTATTGTGTGTGTTTGTACAGTTGGCTTTCTAATAACATTAATGAACTACATAACTATTTTTGAAGGTGTTGGGGGAATTATATGTTATTTGGCAGCTTTATTTATATATGCTTTAATTGACAAAAAAGGCAGTATCATAAAGAAATTGTTTGCAGCAACACTTCCTCTGGTTATAATTTCTCTTATATCTCTGATCACACTCAATTTTGTTTCATCTATTAATTCAATGTCTATCGAAGAGATCGTTACTGAGTCAGGATTTGCAAGGTTTACAGTATTGTTTTTAGCACAGGCTTTGTTTTTTGTCGCTGTAAAGTTAATGCTTAAAATTTTGACTGTAACTTCAAGTAATTTTAATGTTTCCGAATGGATAGCTATAATTTCAATTTTTGCTGTATCTATTGTTATGATGTTTTTGCTTCACCTAATTGCAATCTATTCAGTCTATTCAGTTCAGAGAGTATATATTAACTTGCTGATTTTGACAATAGTTGTAGTTAATATTATAATATTTTATATGATTGACTCTATATCAATAAAAAACAATCAAAAACAAGAACTTGAACTTTTAAAAATTCAAGAGCAATATAGCCATCAGTATATAGAAAATGCAGGTCAGCAATACGATTCAATAAGGAAAATTAGACATGATCTAAAAGATCAGTTGTCTGTTGTGTATGCGATGATTTCAGATGGACATTCTAAAGATGCTATGAAATATATTGCGAAGAACGTAAATATAATTTCTGTTAATGAAGGTGCAGTTAATACAGATAATTATGTAGTAAATGCTGTTATAAATTCCAAATTTGCAGTTGCAGATGCTGTAGGAATCAGAACTAGATGTAGTAGCATTAAGAATTTTAATGGAATAGATGATTTGGATCTTCTTCATATCTTAAGTAATGCTCTTGACAATGCTATAACAGGTTGTACCGCACTACCTGACGATTCGAAAAAGTTTATATCTCTTGATATTAGCAGAACAACTGATATCTATAGAATTGTAGTAAAAAATACAATAAAAGAATCCGTGTTGAATAAAAACCCAAATCTTAAAACTACAAAGTCTGACTTAGACAGACATGGTTGGGGAACTAAAATAATTAGAGAAACAGCTGAAAAATATCAAGGAAGATGTGAGTTTTATGAATCTGATAATGTTTTTACTTGTTTGATAACTTTAAAATCAAATTTAGTATAAGATAACAAAATTTATTTTTCACACAAATATTTAATTGTAAAAAACAAATAAAAAATTGCCGTTTAAAGGATTGCTACACCGTTTTTTTTAGGTGTGGCAATCCTATTTTTTGCATTTCACGTCAAAAAAATGCACGTCACGTCAAATCGCTTGACTTGAATGTAAATTAATTGTACTTTTAAATTAGATAAATTAATTTGGAGTTGCTAATGAAAAATTTAGTATCTAGAATTTTGGATTTTATGATTAATAATAATGTAATATCTACGGAAAGTTATGAACTAGATTTTTATAGATATGGAATAGAAATAACGTTATCTTCCTTAATTAATGTTATTTTAATATTTTTGATCGGTATTATAGCTCATCGCATTTACTCAAGTATTATTTTTCTTGTTGTTTTTATTTTAATGAGATCTTTAGCAGGAGGATTTCATGCTGATACATATTTAAAATGCAATTTAATAACATCATTATCTTTTATTTTGTTGTTAGTAGTATATGAAATAATTACAAAACATTTTTCTTTAAATGTCGTTATATTCATTGCTATACTTCAATCAATAATTGTTGCGTTGTTGTCACCAATTGAAAATATAAATAAACCTATAGGAAGTAAGGTTGTGTACAAAATCATTTCTACATTTTTATCTTTATCATTGTCCATATTAAGCATTGTGTTAATTATAAATGGAAACAATATAGGATTGATAGTTTTATTGACATTAGCATTAGTATCTATACTAATGGTATTTGCGAAATTATTGGATAGGAGGAATTCTTATGAAAATTAAGACTTTTGTAGCGAAATCGTTGAAATTATTTACCGGACATATGGCCAAAGCTGCTTGTGGTTCTGCTTCACATTGGGGAGCATATCAGCCTAAAGAACCTCAAATTAAGAAAGCAAAGAAATAAGATGTTGTGTATAGATTGTGCTAACAATTATCTACATTATTCGAAAATAGGCTTTTATTTAATAAAGGTAAGGTGATTGCTATGATTTAATTGGATAGCGAAGTGATTTTGACTTCAGCAAAAGCAGAAAAAAAGAAAAACAAAGATAGGAGGAAAAATGTTATGAGATTAAGTAAAAAGATACTAAGCACAATAGCAGCAGGTGCAATGGCAATATCAGCACTTACAGCTTCTGTTTCTGTAAGTGCAGAAAATGAAGATTTAACGCTGTTGACAAACAGCGGACCGTATAGTGGTAGCGGAACATACATAAGTACTACTTACAAGTCTGATTATTATCAGTACGATAGCTTTGAAATCACCTATAAGTACAACAGTTTTGATGAAGATGGTACATATGTCGACAATGAGGGTACGATACAAAGCGTTAATTATGCGGATACCTTTGATTTTGTTGTCTTCAATACAAACTGGGGCGGCTGGGATAAGGTGACAGTTGGTCAGACAAATCCAAGCACAACTGAAACTTATACTAAATTAGTTAAAATTTCTGATATTGAAACAGCACTTATTAGCGGAACACCCTACGGTATAAATCTTCAGACAGGTGCTATTGGTGATACAAGCGTTACGGTCGTTTCTTTGAAACTGAAGAAATCGGGAACTTATGTTCAGCAGAACTTTACGGCAGAAGGAACATGGGTAAGAGATTCTGAAACCAATACTATGACAGTAACTCCTGCAAGTGCGGCAGTGGCAAATGCAAATCCATATAATATTGAGTTTTCGGCTATTGATCTAAGCGCATGGGAGAATCCGACTGTTAAAGTAACTGCACAATATACCGTTTCTCCTTCAGAGTATGTTCAGGCTGAAATTCTAATTCCAACAGGAGAAAAGGATTCTGACGGTAATGATGTATACGAGGCTGTTGATCCGAATTATATTAAACCAAGCGCAGGGACATATACTTTTGCAACAGAAATCCCTAATACGGTAACAAAATTCCTTATTTGTTACATGGGAAGTACTGTTACAAAAGTAGAAGTATTTAACAATACGGACGGCAATACTAATTATCCTATGGAAGATTTTTCGGCATCTGATATTGCTTCGGATATGGGAATTGCATGGAACTTAGGAAATTCTCTTGAAAGCGTTGATGGTGATACATCAAGTTCAACTTACGGAACTGTAAATGAAAAATTCTGGGGTAATCCGAAAACAACAAAGTGCTTGATTCAAGCTGTTAAGTCTCAGGGCTTCAATGCAATTAGAGTTCCAATTTCATATCTTGATATGATAGGTTCTGCTCCGAATTACACAATTAATGCAGATTACCTTGCAAGAATTAAAGAGGTAGTAGATTACGCTTATGACATGGGTATGTATGTTATTATCAATATTCATAACGACGGAGGCGAAGGAATTCCGGGAAAGTGGATAGATATAAGCACAAGTGATGCTACGGCAAGAGCAGCAATGGTTGATAAGTTCGGCAAGGTTTGGTCGCAGATTGCCACATACTTTAAAGATTATGATCAGAAGCTTTTGTTTGAATCTGCTAATGAACTTATGATAAGCGGAAACTATAGCTATTCTCCTGATCCTGCATACACAAATATTAATGCTCTTAATCAGGAATTTGTTACAAAGGTAAGAGCCGCAGGAGGCAGCAATACTGACCGTGTACTTATTATTCCGGGATATAATACAAATATTGATTTGACCGATTCATCAACAGGTTCTGTAGGATTCATAAAGCCTACTGATACTGTTACAGACAGACTTATGCTTTCAGTTCACTATTATGCACCGGACGGATTCACAATGGGTACGGATCAGCAATGGCCGGTAGGTACAGGCACAAATACATATACAAGCAAAGAGTATATGGAAGCGCAGATTAATAAAGCTGCAACGGCTGGAACAAAATACGGTATGCCTGTATTCCTAGGAGAATACGGACCGGCAAATAACAATAATACTGTAGCAAGAGCAACATATTGCTATTGGTTGAACTACTATGCAGCTCAAAAGGGAATTGTTACTGCTTATTGGGATAATGGTTCGATGACTACAGGCGGTACAGCGTTGTTTAACAGAAACAACTATACAGACAGTGGCGTAGTAACATCAGATGGAAATACAATAATAAGCTATATTATGGCAGGCTATAACAAACAATCTATACCAGTGTAACAAAATTGTATACCCCTCTTAACTTAGAGGGGTATATTATAAAAATAAATATTATTGATGAATTATTGAGGAGAATTTATTATGTTAAAGAAAGTACTAGCCGGGGTAGTGGCTGTAGTGGTTTCCATAACTACAATGGCGACAGTATCGCTTACAAGCGTATTAGCAGCAGAAATAACAGATCAAGGCAGCTGCGGAGATAGTGCTACATGGACTATAGACGCAGAAGGATTATGTATAATTTCAGGATCAGGAGATGTATCCAGTACAGGTTCAATCAGAAACAATCATGCTTCTGATTTAAAAGAACTTGTAGTTGAAAACGATATAGTAGGAATTACTGCCGGATTGGCATTTAATAAATGTGTAAACTTAGCTAAAATAACTTTAAAAGAAAGTGTAGCAAGTGTAAGTAAAACAGCATTTAAAGCTTGTACGGGAATACAGGAAGTATATATTTATTCTGAGAATTTCACAGCCGAAAGTACAGCTTTTGATGTAACAAGCAATCCGACATTTTACATAATAGAGGGCAGTGCAACTGAAACCAATTTGAAAAATTCAGGATATACAAATATTGAATATATATCTAAAGAAGAACCCACACCGGAAATAATAGACCAAGGCAGCTGCGGAGATAGTGCTACATGGACTATAGATGCAGAAGGATTATGTATAATTTCAGGATCAGGAAATGTATCCAGTACAGGTTCAATCAGAAACAATCATGCTTCTGATTTAAAAGAACTTGTAGTTGAAAACGATATAGTAGGAATTACTGCCGGATTGGCATTTAATAAATGTGTAAACTTAACTAAAATAACTTTAGAAGAAAGTGTAGCAAGTGTAAGTAAAACAGCATTTAAAGCTTGTACGGGAATACAGGAAGTATATATTTATTCTGAAAATTTCACAGCTGAAAGTACAGCTTTTGATGTAACAAGCAATCCGACATTTTATGTAATAGAGGGAAGTGCAACTGAAACCAATTTGAAAAATTCAGGATATACAAATATTGCGTATATATCTGATACCCCCATCCCTTCACTCAATTATGCAGAGTTAAATCAAGCAATCGCAGACGGCGAGGCAATAGATACATCAAACTACACAGAAGATTCTGTTAAGATATTGACAGATGCTATTGCGGCAGGAAAGGCGGTTAAAGAAAACACATCGGCAACTCAGACAGATGTTAATAATGCGGTACAGGCAATTAAAGACGCACTGAACGGGTTAGTTGAGGAAATCACCGTTGTTTCAACTTATGACATAAGTGTTAACGGAGACGGCTCCGTAACAGCAACTCTCAGCAGCAACGGCACATTTGTTATCTCAGGAACGGGAGCCACAAAGGATTATAATTTAGGTACAACAACAAACAAAGCGCCGTGGCAATATGATGATAACGCCGCAAAAATTACTTCCGTTGAAGTTAAAGACGGCGTAACAAGCTTAGGCAATAGCTTATTTGCACAGTTGGGCAATCTTGAGTCGGTTTCGCTACCTGATACTCTTACAAGTATAGGAACTTACTGCTTCGGCACAGATTATAACGGTAAGAATAAACTCACAAGCGTTGTAATTCCCGAAAGCGTTACATCGATAGGTAATGGCGCTTTCAGGTATTCTACAAGCCTTGTTTCAGTAACTCTTCCAAGCGGACTTACATCAATTCCGGAATATATCTTAAGTGGCTGTACATCTCTTACGACAGTAAATATCCCCGAAACTGTTACGAGCATAGGCTCTTATGCATTTTATAACTGTTCATTGCTTACATCGGTAACGCTTCTTGACAGTATAACATCAATAGGTGAAAGCGCTTTCCAGGGATGTTCTTCACTTACGAGCATTAATATTCCAAGTTCTCTTACAACTTTAGGAGCAAAAGCATTCAGAGGCTGTAATCTTACTGGTAAAGTAATAATCCCCGAGGGCATTACGGTGTTAGATAGTAATATCTTTAGAGCAAACCCAAGCACAGACTTAGAAATTTACGTTATGGGAGCAATTACAACAGTGGGAACTGCACCGTTTTCCGAAGGCGCGGGAAAGATTTATGTATACGATGCAAAAACATATAACCTTATTACCGGAACAAACTACGGAGCATTTGAGATAATTTACGACGGCGAAGTTGACACAAGCGACCTTGAAGCTGTTATAGCACAGGCTGAAGCTCTTAATGAATCGGATTATACAGCAAGCACATGGGCAGCTGTTGCAAGCGCGCTTGAAGCGGCAAGGACCGAGCTTGCAAACGAAGATAAGACATCTACATCTGTTATGGCTGCGACTACAGCGCTAACAAATGCGATAAATGGACTTATAGAAGAAGGCAAGTATATGTCGTATATCTATAAAAACGGGAGTATGGCAACGCTTGTTTCCTGCAAGGTAACAGATGATATGACGGGAGCGACAAAGATCAAGGTGAACTTTGACTGTGCTTTTGATGTAAGCTATAACCCGAATGCTACAATTGATTTTCTTATCAACAACGATTGGGATAACAACTATGAGTTTAAGGGAACTTACGGATACGAGGATGGAACAACCGGTTGCAGCGAGACACTTGAGCTTTCGAGCGCGCTTGTAAAAGGCAAGGATTTAACGCTCACGGGATATACTTATTCATGGGGCGGAGCTTCCGATTATGTATACGCGGTAACATCGGTTGAGTTTCTTGACGATGACGGGAATGTGCTTTTTATAGTAACTTCAGACACAGTTATACTCGATACAGAAGCACTTGAAGCGGCAATTGCAAAGGGCGAGGCAGTAGATTCATCGCTATATACAGCAGATTCCTATGCAGTACTTACATCAGCGATAAGCGCTGCTAAGACTGTTCTTGCGAATGCAGAAGCAACACAAGACGATGTTGACGCAGCGGCTAAGACTATTACAGACGCAATAGCAGGGCTTAAGCGTATTGTTATTACAGGAAACGTAACAGGTACTATCAAAGTTTCCGATAAAAACTCAGAAACAGAAATAACAGTAGTTGCGGTATCATCAGACGGAAGCAAAACTACAGTTACAACCACAAGCATGGGAAGCTATACGATTGAAAACCTTGAAGCAGGAGAATACACGCTTACGATAAGCGGAGGAAAATACGCTTCTAGAAGCTACTTGATTACAGTAGCAGAGGGTGAAAATACTCATAATGTTGAATTAAATCCGTACGGTGATTTAAACGGAGACGGAGAAATAACAACAGCGGATGTAGGTATGGCAAACTCACATGCAAAGGGAGTAATCATTCTCACTGACTATGTGTTCGCATGTGCGAATGTAAGCGGAGATAAAATTGTTTCAACCGCAGATGTTGGCATGATGAACAGTCATGCAAAATTGGTAAATCCACTTTGGTAAAGCTTAATTCTCCTATATAGTGTTACATAAAGGGAAACGGCAGATCTCACTATTTCCCCCTCTTTGAGATCTGTCGGTCTTTCCCAACAAGTTACTTGTAAAGAGGTGAGTCCCATGCAGATATAGAATATACAAAAACGCACAATGATATTTGTGCAAGTACACGAAAATGAAATAAGTTTGCAACAAAGCAGATTATTTCAGACACTAATATTAAAATGACGGAGGTATGTAAAATGAAAACGATGAAATTAACCAAAAGAGTCACAGCTGTGTGTGCAGCAATTGTTATGTCAGTTAGTACACTGAGTTTTGGAGCAAGTGCTGCTACAAAGACTTATAATGGATCATTTGATGGCTACCAAACAACAGCAAAAGTTACTTGTGCATCAAATTATGGTTCTGCATATACACATATAAACGCACCTTCATCCACTACTATTTCTGCAACAATAACATATTATTATTATGATAATGATGGCAATGTTAAAAGTTCATATAAAAGTGCCGGAGATCATGGACCATCTACATGGACGACGACAGTTACCCTTCCTTCAAATGGAAAGAAGTCTAAATCATCATCGTCATCTCATTATGTCGAAAGAGATGGTTCTGGATGGAGTAAGTCTCTTTCTGTAAATTATTAGAGAGACAAGGGTAATTTTACACAAATATAGTGTTGAGAACAAGACATAATATTAAATTCATATATATTCGCAATATAGGTATTTGAGTGCTGAAAAGTCCTTTCTTGTAGGGCGAGTTTATTTTTAAAGCCTGACCATCGGACTATGTTAGAATCACCCTGTGTGTAGTACCTACGCACAGGGGATTTCGGTATTTATGGATACACACCAAAAGCAAATATATAAAAAAGGTTTAATTCTAGGTAAGTAAAAAAGCTTCACGTTATTTTTGTTTGTTTTGCAAAAGTTGTGATTTATATTAACAAAATTGGTATCTAATAATATAATTTTAGGAGTAAATTGAATATATTTGACTGTTTTATATTGAAAAGGAGGATTTTGCATGAAACGCAAAATAGTTTCACTTGCTTTGGCTGGCGTAATGTGCTTGTCTGTAACCGCTTGCGGGAAGAATACCCTTGCTAATAATTTTAGCCAATACGGAGTTTCCATATACGAGCAAACAGTTTACTATATCGGAAACGACGGCAGACTTATGTATTATGATATTGCTAACGAAAGCTCAGGGATTTTGTGCTTTTCTCCTAATTGCAAGCATGAGTTTTATGACCCTTCTGCGAATTCCTCCCCTGAATGTAATGCAGTTCCTAAATCGGAAAGCGGATTTTATTCCTCTGTGTGTACAAATGGACTTGTGTACTATACAACTTCACAAAATCTTTCTGCCTGTTTGTACGAATATGACTGCAAAAACGATACGGTAGATATGGTTTGCACTGTTGATAATTTTGAACCCCAAGGACTTTCTATAATTTGTCTTGAGGATAAGATTTTCTTTTACGGCTATGAGGTTAAAATAGACAACCTTAACGGCTCGGACAGCTCTGCGGATTGGTCGGTTTACTGTTATGATACTCAAAAAAAGGAAACCGAAAAGGTTCTTACTGTTTCGCATATTTCAAATATGTATCTTCATGATGACGAAATTTACATCTGTGCAATGCAAAGAAATGAAGATGATGAAAACGCAGATCCTACCTTTTCAACATATAAGTACAAAAAGGGTAAGTGCGAGAAAATCTTTGACGAATCTCTTTATTTTTATAACAACAGTAAAGGATTTTATGAAACAAAAGAAAACGGCGTTTTGAATATTTTGGAATATGATTTTAAAAGCGGAAAAACTCGGACTGTGGCAGAGGGAAATCCATATTACGCTTATGGTGATTATCTGATTTACGGAATTAAGGAAAGTGACGATAATATTTCCTTTTTTAAATATAACAGTACCTCGCAAAAATCTGAGAGTATAAGCTTTAACTCTGTAGTAATAAGCTATTTAGATGACAATTATGTAATTTACAGTGAAATAGATACTTATGGAGATGATCAGCACACATACATATGTAACACCGATAACTTTTTCCAAAACGAGGAGGGAAAGCTGATATCATGATAAAAGGTAAATTATCATTTGCTGTTGCAGCGGTAATGCTTTTGTGCGGCTGCTCCTCGGATTCAAATAGAAATAATCCTTCAAATGACAGCAGTATACCTGCTTCAAGTTATGTTTCAAATATGGGACTGGCGCCGTCATATGAAACCGTTTTGTACGAGATCCCCGACATTTCCGAGGTTAAATCCGGGGAATATGACAGCGGCAAAATCGTGTTTGTTGTTTCCGATTACAGCGGTGAGAAAGCTTTTGAAAACCAAAATAAAATAAATGAAATACTTAAAAATAAGGGATTTAAAAAGCAGCTTGAGTTTAAGCTTCTTGACGATATGAATTACAAGTCTGAGCTTGTTGATTACATAAACGGCGGAGGGCAGGCGGATATTCTTTTTACAAATGCCGCCTATGCGGACAAAAACGCCATTGGAGCATATCACGAATTTGTGGACAGAGGTTGGCTTTGTGATATTACCGAACTTGTAAATTCCTCTGAGGGAGAAAAGCTTAAAAACAGCTACAGCGAGACTTTCTGGACAGGTATGGAGATAAACGGGAAAATCTACGGAGTTGGACATAACATTACGACAGGCTATGGAATTTCCGCGGTTTTCAATACTGAGCTTTGCGGCAATTACGGCTTTGATCTGTCCACCTTTGACGGAAGTCTTGAAACCATAAGAGATTGGTGCTTTAAAATAAAGGAATCAAACATTTCCTGCGATATTTTTGAACCCCGAATTTCACTTTCAGGTGTTCTTCGCCTGTCGGGAATGTACGGCGACCCTCAGCTTTCACAATTTGGAATGGGAGCAAGAGAGGAAAACGGGATTCTTACTGCTGTTAACATTTATGAGGATCAAGGCTTTAAGAATACTGTAAAAACTCTTAGCGAAATATATTCAGGCGGCTGCTTTTATGATATTAATGCAAACGTCAGCTCGGGCAACTTTTTTGTGAAACTTGTTTCAACCTCCGCTGAGGGAAACAGCTTAGTTTTTGCATATGGAAATGAAAATATGTATGAAATTGAAACAACAGAAATAGAGCTTATTAAGCCTCAAAGCATTACTACTATAAATAACGTCAGCGGAGTGTGTACTCTTTCTCGGGATAAGGAAAGCGCCTTCGAGGCGTTGGCAATTATGTATTCAGACCCTGACATTTCAAATTTAATGGAGTACGGAACGACTGAATACAGCGAGGATTTAATCTCTCCTGGAATGTCCTTGGGAAACCATATTCTTACCTTTGCCGACAGTGAATTCCCAAAGGAAAAGGGAGATAAAAAACAGGCTATTCAAAGCTTTAACAGCTCTGTGGAGATAACACCCTTGTCAGGCTTCTGTCCTGATTATGAAAAGGGAAATTTCGCCGCTCTTTATAACGCAAACGCTCAGGGAGATTATCTTTATATGGGTATGTGCGGCTCAGACTGGGAAAGCATTATGACTGAGATGTCAAACCTAATGAAAGAAGCAGGAATCGACAATGCGATTTCGACAATCAATGAGGATTTAAACTAAATGATATAGATACCTATTGAAGGGAGTAATTAATCATGACCCTGACAATAAAGAATCTCACAAAGCAATACGGCGAATTCACAGCGTTAAAGGACTTCACCTACGAGTTCACCGCAGGCGTGTACGGTCTGCTTGGACCCAACGGCGCGGGAAAATCAACGCTGATGAATATAATCACCGACAATTTGAAAGCTACAAAGGGCGAGGTAAAGTTTGACGGAGTTTCCACAACCGAAATGGGAGCAGATTTCCGCAAAATCCTCGGCTTTATGCCCCAGCAGCAGGGAATATATCCAAACTTCACATTGGAAAGATTTCTCTACTATATGGCGGCTCTTAAAGGCATGAAAAAAGCCGAGGCGAAAGCTGATATTGACAGACTGCTAAGGCTTGTAAATTTGCAGGACAGTACCTCAAAACGTCTTGGGGGCTTTTCGGGCGGAATGAAACAGCGCGCGCTTATCGCTCAGGCAATGCTGGGCGATCCCAAAGTAATAATACTTGACGAGCCGACGGCAGGACTTGATCCTAAGGAACGTATAAGAATAAGAAATCTGATTGCGGAAATAGCCTTTGAAAAAATAGTTATCATCGCGACTCATGTTGTTTCGGATATCGAGTTTATCGCTAAGGAAGTCCTTTTGCTTAAAAAAGGCGAAATAATCGGCTCCGGCAAGCCTCATGAGCTGTGCGAAAAAATCGGCGGAAAGGTTTTTGAGATAAAAGCAAACGAAGAAAGCCTTGCCGAGATTTCTTCAAAATTCAAGGTAGGAAATATCTCAAAGGACGAAAAAAATATCTATGTAAGAGTTATCTCGGAAGATCCTCCTGCCGGTTATGACTTTAAATCCTGTAAGCCCGATCTGGAGGACTTGTACCTCTACTACTTTGATTAGGGGGCGGTAATATGCGGATATACTTAGGGGAATTAGTCAAAGCGTTCTGTAAGAAAACTACTGTCGCTATCTTCATTGCCCTCACTGTCCTTAACGGAGTTCTTCTTTGGGTAAATGAAAGTCAGAAAAACGATACATATACCACCGCCCTGTACAAGGCGGCTTTTTCGGATTTAGAGGGTCTGACTGCATGGCAGGCATACGAACAGGTCAGCTTGCAGCTGCAAAAATTACAGCTCACAGACCGTCTGTCTTATGGAGAGGATATTTCCGAAACGTTAAAGGAGTATCCTGAAATCGACGGCGAACAGCTCATAAATGACTATAAAAGCAAAAGCTATCTGAAATATACAAACGACAGCTTTTATGAGCAGCAGCTTTTAAAGGACGTTCTTGCGGAGGTCGAAAGCTGCGCGAAATATGATGAATACTTAACGGGAATTGACGAAGCCGCGGCTAAAATGACAGCTATCTCTCTCTTTGCAGACCCCGACAGCTTTAGTTTTAAGAACATTGTCAAAACTCCCGAAGATTTTGCCCACTTAAAAGGCTCGCAGCTTGAAATTGCCCCCTCAAAAGGAGTTTCAATGGCAGCGGATTTTCTTGCAACAGATCTGATAGCTTTGCTGATGATTATGACGGTTGTTGTGACGATTGTTACCCGTGAAAAAGAGTTAAATCAGATAGTGCTTTCAAGAACTGCGTTTAAGGGAAGAAAAACCTTAGGAGCAGCAAAGCTTTTTACTTGCTTTGCTGCGGCTCTTATAGCTGAAACAATTCTCTATGCTGTAAATTTCACTATTTCATATTTTACATATGGCTTTGGAGATCTTTCAAGACAAATTCAGTCGGTTTATGATTTTAACGGAAGTAATTTAAAAATCTCGGTTCTTGAATTTTTCATTCTTTTTTTAATCGCTAAGCTTGCGGTTTACTGCGTTTTTGCGGGGTTTATCTATCTTGTGACAGTTATCTCAAATACCGCAGTCAAGGTATACGGAATACTGGCTGTAACCATCGCGGCGGAGGCTGTGATGTATTACACGATACCAAGCGCAAGCTACCTTTGTCCGTTTAAATACATTAATATTCTTGCATACGCAAATACAAAGGATTTGTTTTCAAGCTATCTTAATCTTAACTTGTTCGGTGAGCCTGTAAACTATATTGCGGTATTTGTCATTTCAGCGGCAGTGCTTCTCATAGGATTTTCGGCAATATCGGTACTTGTTTTTTCAAAACAAAGGGTACTTAAAAGCCGTTCAAAAAAATTCAGCCTTGAAAAAATCAACATTTTCAAGGGCAGAACAACAAATCTGTTTTTGCAGGAATGCTATAAAATTTTCATAGGCGGCAAAGCTCTTATTATTCTTGCGGTGTTTGCGGCTGTTGTTGGTTTAACATATGAGCCCGAAAAAGAGAAATTTACATCGGTTGATGAAATTTATTACAAGCAGTATATGCTGAAATTAGAGGGAGAATATACTCCCCAAAAGCAAAAGATGATAGATGACGAGGAAGAAAAATTCGCGGAGGCTCAGATAAAAATGCTGGAAGAGCTGGCGAATACGGACGGCGACGGAATATTCATAATGATGAAATATCAGGACATTCTTGCTCCTCAGTACGCGTTTGAGCAGGTAAAACAACACGCTGAGTATCTGAAAACCACGGAAAACGGCGAGTTTGTTTACGACAGCGGATATAAGCTTTTAACAGGGGATAAATCCGCAGGAAACAAGGATCTGACCTTGGGACTAACCGCAATGGCAATGGTTATCTGCTGTCTGGTGTATGTTTATTCCATAGAATATCAGACGGGAGCAAACGTCTTGCTTAAAACCTCGGCAAAGGGCAGAGTAGACACGTTTCTGCGGAAATTTACAATAGGACTGATAATAGTTACAATAATTTATGTTCTCACCTATGCGCCTTACTTTTACAATGTGCTTAACGCTTACGGAACAAGAGGAATAGACGCGCCTATATGCTCTCTCGAAGCCTTTTCAGACTGGGATATGAGCATAAAAGCTTATCTTATCTTAATCAGCGTCGCACGTTATATTTCCCTTATATGCGCAATGCTGATAATATACTTTCTGTCAAGCAGATTAAAAAGCGTTATCGGGGCTTTCCTTGCAGGTACGGCGGTTTTGGTGCTTCCTATTCTCTTGTCACTGCTTGGAATCAAGTTCTTTGATTATGTACTGCTTAATCCTATTTTGATTGGGAATTTGTAAAGATATTATGGGAGGTTAAATACAATGAGCAGCTTTTCGACGGTTTACAGCGAATACTACTATTACTGCAGAATATCAAATGTTGAAGAAGCACAAAGTAAATTTATATGCTGTAATTCGATTTTAAGAGATGAAAGTAAAGGTACATCGTTAGCACTTCAATTATTTGAGGATAAATATGAAGAAGAAAAAACGAAGTTGTATGAAAAATACAAAAGGATATATGATGATTTTCTATCTTATTCCGATGCTCTTATTGATGGGAAGAAAATTGACAGCGAAGAAAAATATATCCGGTATATTCATAACCTAATGCGTATATCTAACGAAATGATAATTTTTACTAACCAGTATTTTGTATCATCATCAAATAAACTGCTGAAAAATAAATATGATTTTGATGGCAAAGATAAAAAGCTTTCTTATATAATCAATCAGAACAGAAACATCCCATATATAATCAATAGCGATTTAGTGGATAATTTTATTGATGGAAATAGTAATACTATTATGTTTTCTTTAGCAAGTGCTTTTTTAGTTATAGCAATAACATTAGGAATTTGGTTGTATAACTCATTTGCAGAAGCATTTAAAGAGAATACAAGTTTTATTACTATTATTATTAATAATTTTTTGGTACTTGTATTATTTGTGTGTTTTGCTTTTTTATTTATTTTTTATCTTGTATTGCTTATAAAATACAAACGAATATTTAAATTAAAAGAAGTAAAATATATGGCGCAGCGACGTAATCGTACATTAGTGTGTAATGCCTTTAAAACAAACTGGACAATGAAGAACATATTAAATATAATGAGTATGCTTAAAGAATTAAAGTAAAGTGCAATATATAGTTTTGACGGCTATAATATTACATAATGAATTTTACTCCATTTCGATTAAAACGGAATGGAGTTTTTTTATGCCCTTTTATATATGTTGGCAATGCTTAATTGCCAAATATCCATAGCCTTCGTTTTGATTCAAACGAAAAAAAGTAATCAAAACGGAGGTTAAAAAATGAAAAGTAAAAAACTCAGCGTGTATGACGCTGTAAATAAAAAATATACGGAAGTTGAGGTCAGCGATGAGGTTTATACATATTACAAAAGAACCGGGTGGGCTATTGAAAATAACGACAGATCATTTTACGAACATGAGATACAGTTTTCAATGCTAAAGGGCGGCACGGACGGAGCCTTTGAGAATTTTCACGAATTTATTGCAGCCGAGGATGTTACGGAAAAATATATCATGACAGAGGGACTGAATAAGGCATTGAAAATGATCTCTTCAAAAGACAGAGAGCTTATTGAACTGCTCTATTACAAGGAAATGACTGAGCGAGAATGCGCTGCGTATTACGGTATTAGTCAGAAAAATATACACAAAAAGAAAGTGAGAATTTTAGACAATCTTCACAAACTTTTGGGAAAGGCATGATTTTAGGGGTATCAAAACTCCGACTTTTTACCGTATACAAGCGTAAGAAGTATAAAACTGTTTCTTAAAGCAACTTGAAAACAGAATATCAACTCTGCAAGTACGTTAATCACACGGCTGGTATGAAATCTCAGCAGCCGCATGGGATACACGCCAAGACCTTCGATGAAAGAAACTGTAGGTGACAGATGCAGCGGACTTCATCGGCAGCGAGCGAAAAATGTAAATCTCAGACCTTTGAATAGCTTTCAAAGTCGGCGATGAAACGTGTGAGGATAATGATACTTCCATATAAGGGCTGAAAAAGCGCGGGTGAAACGCCCATGAGATCGGTAAGCTGCTGATCGCTTGCAGAGTTCCGTCGTGTCGGGGTTTGGAACAAATAACACGGAAAACGTCCGAAACGAAAATGAATCGGACGAAGGCAAAACGAGTTAAAGTTATTCCGTACTTCCGTTTTGACGGTACGGATATAACTCAAGTGCAGGAGTAGAGAATTTCTGTGCTTGAGTTATATACAGAATGGAGGATATGCGATTGCTGAATGAAAAGGATAAATCCGATTGGGATAAGGTACGTTGTAAACTTCTTAAAATCAAGAATAAAGATGAGGTTTACGTTAACGGAAATGAATGCCGTAAATGCGTATGGTCTAATACTGAATCGGGAAAAATATTATGCACCAAAAGGTGCGGAAGAAAAGGCGACAAAATATGAATAATACGAGGGAGGTCGTAAGATGTCAGGCTTTATAATAGGACTTTTAATAGGAGGATTTACAGGCGTTTTTGCAATGTGTCTTTGCACAGCTGCGGGGCAGGCGGATAGGCGTAAAAACTGCACAGGAAAAGACAAATAATTTCGTTGGGTTTGGTAATACCATTATGAAAATAATTGTGATATTGTTGTAAGGAGGAAACGGAATTGAATAAGGAAATTACAGAAATGTTCAATGACTGCGAGGTCACCATTGCGTTTAAGAATAAGGCGGAACCTATAAAAGATCAAGTGCTGTGGCTTATACTTGAAAGTTTTAAGGAACGCATAGAAACGCAGTTTGGCTTTACCGTTGATCCGTAAAAATACAGTTGGGAGGATAACCATGTCAGAAATAGTATACTGCCTTTACAGAGTTTCAACTGCTAAACAGGTGGATAAAGTCAAGGACGATATACCGATGCAGAGAGAAGCTTGCAGAGATTTTGCAAAGCGAATGGGCTGGACAGTGGAAAAAGAATTTCTTGAAAAAGGCGTGTCGGGCTTTAAGGTTTCTGCAACCGACAGAGACGCTATACAGGAATTGAAAGCCGCCGCTCTTAGAAATGAATTTCAGATTCTGCTGGTGTTTATGTTCGACAGGATAGGACGAATAGACGATGAAACGCCGTTTGTAGTAGAGTGGTTTGTAAAGCACGGCATCAGAGTATGGAGCGTTCAGGAAGGCGAACAACGGTTTGAAAGTCATGTGGACAAGCTTATGAATTACATACGTTTCTGGCAGGCATCGGGCGAATCAGAAAAGACTTCTATGAGAATAAAGACACGAATGCAGCAGTTAACGGCGGAGGGATGCTATACCGGAGGCGGAGTACCTTTTGGATATCAGCTTGAAAAGAGAGGTCGTCTTAACAAAAGAGGCAAGGAGATATATGACTTAGCTGTAAATCCAATAGAAGCCGAATGGGTAACGGTGATATTTGAGAAAACAGTCAAAGAGGGCTACGGTTCGCATAGACTGGCATCATTTATGAACGATAACGGCGTAAGGACACATAGTGGAGCGAAATTTCAGTGCAATACTATAATAAGGATACTGAGGAATAAGCTCACCTGCGGATACATGGTATCGGGTGAAACAGTTTCGCCTCATATGAAAGAGCTTCAGATTATAGACGAAAAGCTGTTTGAAAGGGCACAGTTCATACTGGATCAGAGAGCAAAAAAGAATGATGAGGAAAGACATATAGCTATGTCTACTAAAAGCCAGGCAATGCTGTCAGGCATAATGCACTGTGCTCACTGCGGAAGCAGACTTACGTCCAGTATGCATACTGAAAAGTATATTCTGAAATCCACAGGCGAAGTCAGAACTAAGCAATACCTAAGATATATGTGCTACCACAGAAGCAGAAAGCTTTGCGACTGCGACGGTCAGTCGGTATACTCGGCTGAAAAGGTTGACAATGCAATATGCAATGTGATGGCTGATATTTTTTCAAAAATCAGTGATGCTCCCGATGAAGCGGAGCTTAAAAGGGAATATAACAAGGAAATGCAGAAATGCAGAGCAAAACAGACCAAATTTAACGCTGAACTGAGAAAGTACAAGGCTCAGTATGAAAAGCTAAATGACGAAATAGCCAATACGCTGATAGGGGAGAGCTTCTACTCGCCGGAACAGCTTTCAGCAGCGATGACTACGGTACAGCAGAAGATCGACGTTATAAATCATCAGCTTGAAAAACTGAACAACGAGATAGAATTTAAAAGGGCTTCAATGGAAAAGGTAAGACCTATGTACGAACAGTTTAAGGGTTGGGCAGAGGAATTCAGACTTGCATCCATAGAGCAGAAAAAGATGATAATATCTCAGGTGACGAGTAGGATAGAGCTTGGCAGGGGATATAGGATAAGGATAACGCTTAATATGGAGTATGAGCAGTTTTGCGAGGGGTGGAATGCATTGGAGACGGGCGGGAAAACAGAATAATATATGAAGATTGTAATTAACAAAAATGTATTGATTTTATTATTAAAATGTGATATAATATAAATGACAATCAGCGAGGTATAATAATGGACAGAAGTGAATTAAACAAGGCTATAGACGAGTTTTGTATTATGGACGATACTTTTATGTCGGCTGTGTTTGACGGAGATAAGGAAACTGTGGCTTTGCTGCTGAATATTATATTAAACAGAAGCGATATGGAGGTCATAGAGGTGACCGCATAGCGAAGCTATAACAATTTACTGGATCGTTCGATACGGGTGGATATATTCGCAAAGGACAGCTCCGGCAAAGTATACGATATTGAGGTTCAGAGAAGCAGCGAGGGCGCCGATTGCCGCAGAGCAAGGTATCACAGCAGTATGATAGATACGAGGCTGCTTCGCAGAGGACAGAAATATTGCGAGTTTTCAGACAGCTATGTTATTTTCATAACAGAAGCCGACGTTATGGGCGAAGGCTTGCCGCTGTACGAGATCGAACGTGTTGTCAAACAGACAGGCGCGTGTTTTGGAGATAGGACACACATAATATATATTAACGGTGAAAACGAGGACGAAACGTCGCTGGGCAGACTTATGCATGATTTTAAGTGCAGAAACGCTGAGGATATGTATTATCCTCAGATCGCAGACAGAGTAAGGTACATTAAGGAATCCGAAGGAGGTCGGGAGTATATGTGCAGGATAATGGAAGAATTAAATCAAAAAGCGGCTATTGAAGAAAGAAAAAAGAATGCGTTGGCAATGATCAACAAAGGCAAGCTGTCATATGAGGAAATCTCGGAATACACAGGACTTTCGGTTGAGGAAGTTAAGGCTCTTGCAGATGGAAGGACAGCTTGAATATTTGATCAATTAGGAAAGTTGTTTTTTATGGGAGATGAAAGCAATGTCTGAAAGAATATATACGACTCAGCAGATACAGTCGATTCTGCGTCCTGTATTTATGAACCATAACGTGAAAAAAGCAATTCTTTTCGGGTCCTACGCAAAAGGTATTGCAAAAGAACAAAGCGATATTGATATTCTTGTTGACAGCGGTCTTAAAGGTCTAGCATTCTTCGGATTGTTGGAAGATGTTGTTACATCTCTTGACAAAAACGTTGATCTTTTGGATGTATCTCAGGTTGCACCTGATTCTGAGGTTGATAATGAGATATCAAAAAGCGGAGTGATAATATATGGTGGATAAGAACAAACAGATTCTAGGAAAGATATATAGTCATATAGTTTCCGTTTTGGATTATTGCAAAGATTGCAGCAGTTTGGAAGAGTTTGAGCAAGACTCCATGAGAGTAGAGGCTTGCGTGTTTAATCTTATGCAGATAGGCGAGCTTTCAAAGGTTTCTTTGTCAGATGATTTTAAATCCGGTATAAAAACAATACCTTGGAAACAGCTTTACGGTATGAGGAACAGGATAGTTCACGGTTATTCCGGCGTGGATATGAGAATTGTATGGGATACAATCCATGACGATCTGCCGTTGCTGAAGAATGAAATAAAAGCATATTTATAATATATATTTAACTTTCTTATATGGGATAGTTTAGTCTTTGCTTTATCTAAGCATGGAGGTATTCAAGAAATTGCATTATAGATTTTTATATATGCTTTTCGGATTTAAAAATACCTTTGTATTGAAATGAATTTATAATTTTAAACGTTCAGACTGTTTTGACAGTTTGGACGTTTTTTACATCTTATAAATACTTTACTGTTTGTTATTTTTCTAAGTGTGATTTGAGTGCTGGAAAATCCAAAGAATAAGAACAGGAAAACTTGTTTGAAAAATATAGGATTAATAAATAGACAATTTCAAACATGCGTAGGTTTGTTGACATAAATAATACAGCCATTATAATAAAATACATATATAAATGTCGAATAATATAATAATATATATTAAAATGTCGTAAAATAATTGGCGAAAATACGCTAAAATAACTTGAAACTTTAACTGATTTATGATATAATGTAATTAAATTGAGATTACTGTTTTTTGTGTGACAAATTTTGTTGGCGAGTATTTCGTTGAAGGATAATTGTATATTACCTTAACATTAAAATGCCTTAATAATAACTTTTATATAAAACCAATCCATTAAGCTTTGAAAGCGAAATTTTAATAAATGAGTTTTGAGAATTATAGTATGATATTCAAAAAAGATAAGGAAAGATGGGAGCAGTATAAAAAAACCGAAAGGGAAGATGTTTATGAACAATCAGTTAGAAGCTTATCCATCGGTAACTAATGAGATAGTGGATAATGCAAGTCGTTTTACGGAGTTTTTGTCATCAGACACTTTAGAACCTGTTCGTAAAAAGATAACAATTATCCCGAATATTGTAAAAGATATTTTGGATGTAGCATTAGACAATAAGAAATTAAAAATTCAGGATAATCAATTTAGGAAAAAGGCAAAATTAGCACAACATTATTTAGAATGTCAAGATAAGGATGCACAGAGGAAATATCACATTGAACTAGAAAAAATACATGCACAAACAGATACCATTATTGCAGAATTAGAACAAAAACGTAATATTAAATTGTCACATATTGAGTCAACCAGACAAACACAACTTCAAAAAATTCAATCAGATGAAAGTATCGAATTGACAAAAATTCAATATAAATACGAATTGGCACGACAAAAGCAAATAAATGAGAAGAAAATGTTTGAAAAAGTATTACGAGAAAGTAATAAACGATATGAAAGACAAATGAAAAATGTTGAAAGAGTACAATCGGAGTTGAGTGTTTTAATCAAAGCAATTGCTAATAAAATGATGAATGGTACAGTAAGTGATTATGAATGTAAATTGTTAGAACACTTTTCAAACTTAAAAATTCAAACATTAGATAAATCTTTTGATATTTCTGAAGGACTTCTAAAGATGTTTGCCGGAGGTGAATAGTTATAATATTCTTGGTTTTGCTTGTAATAATTTTAGTGGTTTTTATTTTAATTAGAAAAGCAAAAATAGATTGTAATTCATCAACAGATAGTGATTCAGCATATGAAAACAATAAATTTCCTCCCCTGTATAAATCTCAACATATTGAAGATTGTATTTCATCGGAGGATCTTCAGTATTACATATCATCTGAAACCCAACGGATAATTGATACTGTAGAAACAAGTAAAGACATGATAAAAAGTGCTATTGTAGCTGCTAATACCGAAATAAATACAGCGTGGCTTAATTCATATGAAAAAGTTATAAAAGTTTCAGCTAATTTAGATGAAAATCTTAAGCATCATGCTAAAAATGATTTGGTACAATCAAAGTTTCATTATTATACAAGCTTACATTTTCGTTCTATGACAGCTGCGAATATTGTTTACAAAGAATTTTGTGAAATAGATTCTAATTTCAATGATATAAATAATCTTATTGTCACTATAGCAAAAAATGGAAATACTACCGGATTATCAAAAGCACAAATATTTTCAACAAAGGATACATTAAAAGAATTACGAAAAGTATTTCTTGATCGTGTTCATGAATTAAATGAGCAAACAGCCACTTTAAGAGATAAAATAGGTCGAGAATGTGGAGAAAGAGGTCACCGATGGTGGGAGGAAAGAATGAGAAATCATAGTTGATAACCTTCACGCAGTTTAATCCCTAAAGTCCAAACTGCGTTTTAATTCTGAAAATCCCACAAATGCAATCTTTTCTTTATTTTGCATTATTAATCATAATCCAAACCCTTTAGTACACTTTTATCATGTCATCTATTTCATAGTCCCAATATGTGTTGGGACTATGAAATAGATGTCCACCCCTGAAAGCCCGTATTTACAGGCTTTTTTGATGTTTAGGGGACGAAAATTTTCAGTGTAAAACTGTAGATGTTTTTTACTTGTTTTGAGCGACTGGTGGGGTTCGAACCCTCGACAAATGAATATTGTCAAATAAATCGGTAGGATTTAAGTAGTTTAGCTTTAATCTTACCTAATTTTATGCAAAAACATTCACAAAGTTTTCAATCCAACTTTGTTGGATTTGACCGTTTTATCAATTCTCAATGCCGGAGAATCTTATCACGAAATGTGATAAGCGACAAGACGGTCTTTTTTTATTTCTCAAGGAGGGACGTGATTCCCATGTGGTTTTAAAGCTGCTGATTGAAAGCTAAAAAAGGAGGAAATGGAATGATAGGAGTATTGATTATACATAAAGGCAATAATTTCTTAGGTGACAAGCAGGATAGAGCTTGGCAGGGGATATAGGATAAGGATAACACTTAATATGGAGTATGAGCAGTTTGGCGAGGGGTGGGAGGGGTTAAATAACTAAAAATATAGGAATGAAATCCTAAAACTCTTGACAAATGATTATTTTTGGAGTATAATGCATATAATAAGACTGTTAGGGGGCTTGTATATGTACAATCGTATTGAGAGAACGGTATATCTGGAGTGGCTTAAAAATTGGAGGGAAAGACAGATTATCAAGGTCGTATCGGGAGTTCGGCGTTGTGGCAAATCTACGCTGTTTGATATTTACAAGGATTGGCTTAATGAAAACGGAATAGAGCCGCAGCAGATCATCAGTATTAATTTTGAGGATATCGAGTATGAGTATCTTTCCGATTATCATATGCTGTATTCATATATAAAGGGGCGTTTACTGTCTGACAAGATGAATTATATCTTTTTAGATGAGATACAGCACGTTGATCAGTTCGAGAAAGTCGTGGACAGTCTGTTCCTTAAAGAGAACTGCGATGTGTATATTACAGGCTCTAACGCTTATTTTATGTCAGGTGAGCTTGCTACGGTTTTAACAGGCAGATATGTAGAACTGAAAATGCTGCCGTTATCATTCAAGGAATTTTGTTCCGGACTTGAAAATTCTGAAAGCATGAGTAATGCACAGAAGTTCAATCTTTATCTTGAACAAAGTTCTTTTCCATATTTGGTGAAATACAAAAGCAGTAAAAGTGAGGTCAGAGATTACCTTCGGGACATTTATAACTCCGTTTTGTTGAAAGACATTGTTGCAAGACTTAAAGTATCAGACGTTACTACTCTTGAAAATGTAACAAAATTTCTTATGCATAATATAGGTAATATTGTATCTGCAACCAAGATTGCAAATACGCTGAAATCTCAGGGTAAAGGCGCGGATCAGAAAACCATTGACAAGTATCTTCGCGGTCTTACCGATAGTCTGATGTTTTATGAGGCACAGAGGTATAACCTTAAAGGCAAAATGTTCCTAAAAACCAACAGCAAATATTATGCTGTGGATATAGGACTCAGAAATATGCTGGTGAAAAGCAGCGAAAGCGATATTGGACATATTCTTGAAAATATAGTTTTCCTTGAACTGAAACGCAGAGGATTTGACGTATATGTTGGACATTTGGATGATAGTGAAATTGATTTTGTAGCGGTAAACGGTGATGATATTTCCTATTATCAGGTGTCTGCAACAACTCTCGATGAAAACACATTGAAAAGAGAATTAACTCCATTTAAGCGGGTTGGCGATAATTATCCTAAATATCTGCTTACGCTGGATGAGGTTTTCGGTACTGCTGATTACAACGGTATAAAAAAGATGAATGTATTGGATTGGCTTCTAAATTAGGTAAGGTTTATCAATGTGATTTTAGAGCTGAATATATTTTCAAAATTCAACAAATTGCTAAATTAAAAGTTATAATTATAATATGGCATATGAATTGCTAAATGTGTAGTTCATGTGCCATATTTTTATATGATAAAATGTAATTTATTTAAGTGTTATTTTTTAAAATTATAGAGTAATAAAATAGGTGGTTCTTTGTGAAATAGCAACATTTATAGAGCAGAAAAAGATGATAATATCTCAGGTGACAAGCAGGATGGAGCTTGGGGGATATAAGGTAAGGATAATGCTTAATATGGAGTATGAGTAGTTTTGTGAGGAGTGAAAGAGTTGAACGATGAAGTTATAATGAAACTATCAAACCATTTTTGATTTTTAACTTTAAGAGCTTAAAATGTTAGCTGTTAATGACAGCAATCATATTGTTGGAGAACTTGCCTTTATAAATTAGCAATGTTAGATAACTGCAGAAATAAAGAATCGTTTCATAAGTTTATTGTATCGAAAAATGCTATAAAAAATTATCAAAAAATAATTGAAATATTAGGAGATTTATGTTATAATTAAGCAAAAAATGTTGAATACATATCGAATGTAACGAGGTGTTTATGATACATAAACTTCGTAACAAAGAAAGATGCAATTTTGAAATGGTAAAATAAAAAATGGATATTTTACTCGAAAGGATGTGACAAGAATGGCAAAAAACAAGTATCACTTTGAACGATTAACACCAACAGACAGCATTGATTTGAATGTATACGAGGAAGCAATAGACTATGTGTTCGATAATCCTGATGTTAGAAATGTAGCTATTTCCGGTGCGTATAGTGCTGGAAAAAGCAGTATTTTGGCTTCATATAAGAAAAAGCATAGTAATAAGAGTTTTCTGCATATTTCACTTGCACATTTTCAATCTCTAAATGAGAAAGAGATAACAGAAACAACAGAGGTAGCAGAAACAACGGAAGTAAAAGAATCAGTATTAGAGGGGAAAATTCTAAATCAACTGATACATCAAATTCCATCGGACAAAATTCCGCAGACCAATTTTAGGGTAAAAAAAAGAATTAGCACTGCAAGCATTATAATAAAGACATTAGAAACCATTGCTCTTTTGACTGCAATCCTTTATTTTGTATTTTTTGACTTGTGGAAAAGTTATGTATCCACCTTGCCTGCTAACTGGTTAAAATCAATTTTGGAGTTATCTGCACACCAATATGCTCTAATGATAGACGGCATTATTATAATCGCCTTGTCATCTTTTCTTATATATGGATTGATTAAAATTCAAAAGAATAAGAATGTTTTTCGCAAATTGAATTTGAAAGGTAATGAAATTGAAATATTTGAAGAAAGTGACGATTCCTATTTTGACAAATATCTCAATGAAGTGTTATATCTTTTTGAAAATGTAGATGCTGATGTTATTGTCTTTGAAGATATGGATCGGTTTAATGCAAACAAAATTTTTGAACGCCTTCGAGAAGTAAACACACTTGTCAATATTCAACTTCAAAAAGGAAATAAAAAGGACAAAAGGATTCTCCGCTTTTTCTATTTATTGCGTGATGATATTTTTGTATCAAAAGACAGAACAAAGTTTTTTGACTATATTATTCCTGTCGTTCCGGTTGTAGATAGTTCCAACTCCTACGATCAGTTTATTTCCCACTTCAAAAAAGGTGGACTATTTGAAAAATTTGATGAAAGTTTCTTGCAAGGGTTATCGTTATACATTGACGATATGCGTCTTTTGAAAAATATCTACAATGAATTTATAATTTATTATAACAGGTTAAATATCACGGAACTTGATTGTAATAAAATGCTTGCTATTATTGCATACAAAAATCTATTTCCGCGCGATTTTGCCGACTTGCAACTTAACCAAGGGTTTGTATATACTCTTTTCAATAAAAAAGATAATTTCATTGAAGCTGAAAGGGTAGAAATAGAAAAGGCTATTGACGAAAGACAGCAAAGAATCTCCATTTCTGAAAAAGAACACCTTGTGTCTATGCGAGAGTTAAATGCTGTGTTTGCAGACAAGTATTTAAGAAGTTATAGTTGGTCACGACGAAATGATAGTGATTTATCAGATTTTGTGATGAGCAATTTGGACGGAAGCAATAAAAATGAATATTTATCTCGTAAACTGATACTTAAAGATAAATTAAGTAAAAATAGCGATGAATTACACCGAGAAATCCTCAACTTGGAGCAAAAGCTAATTAAAATCCAAGAGAAACAACTTCATCAAATTATTACTCGAGATAATATTGATACAGTATTCAGTGTTACAAGCACAAATGAAATTGGAACGGTAACAAATTTTAATGAGATAAAGAGCAGCGAATATTTTGATCTCTTAAAATATCTTATTCGCAATGGATATATTGATGAAACCTATGCAGACTATATGACCTATTTTTATGAGAATAGTCTTAGTCGTATTGATAAGACTTTCTTGCGCAGTGTAACTGATAGAAAGGCCAAAGAGTATACCTATCAGTTAAAGAATCCTGCACTGGTTGTTTCACGACTTAGATTGGTGGATTTCGATCAGGAAGAAATCCTTAACTTTGATTTGCTTACATATTTGTTGCAGACTCAATCTCATATTCAATATCTTGAAAGGTTTATCAACCAGCTTAGAGAAACAAAAAATTTTAAGTTTATAGGTGCATACTTTGATGTTACACCTGAAATGCCAGCCTATATTAAATATCTCAACGTAAGGTGGCCGGAAGTATTTAACACGGTTCTTGAAGAAAAGTCCCTCGCTGAAAGGCAAATCCGTAAATATTCGATTTTTTCAATTTATTATTCTGATGACGATACAATAAAGTTGATTAACCAAGACGACTGCCTTTGTAATTATATTTCCAATGCTCGTGATTACCTTGCAATATATGAACCTGATATCGACAAACTAGTTCATGGATTTAAGTTGCTTGACGTATGCTTTGTTGGTTTTGATTACGGAACTATCAATAAGGATTTATTTCACGCAGTTTACAAGGAATCTTTATATGAGATCAACGCTGAGAATCTGAGACTTATTCAGACTGAAGTTTTGGGTGTAAAGAATGATGAGGATATTATCCATAAGAACTATACACTTCTGCTTTCGCACCCAAATTCTGAAATAACTCAGTATGTCAATCAGAACATAAATAAGTATTTTGATGTTATCTTACAGATGAGCGGAGAAACTATTCTGGACGATGAAAATGTTGCTATTGATATATTAAATAATCCTGATCTCGAAGTTGAACATAAACAGTCTTATATCTCTGCCTTACGGACAACCATTATTTGCATAAAGGAAATAACTGATAGTGCTTTGTGGTCTCCGTTGTTGGACGCTAATATAGTACAATATTCAGAAACCAACATTATAGACTGTTTTAGTGCTTTGAAACTTAATGAAAGCGTTATTTCCTATATCAACAGATGTAATATTGACTTAGATTTTTCAAAGCTCGAATTTGACGATGCAATCAAAGAAAAATTGTTTGATAGCGCGATAATATGCAATTCGATTGAAAATTCAAAGTATGAACAGATATTAGTGTCATTGAAGTTTTATTATGATAATTTTGGCATTGTGGATATTTCCAATGATAAAATTGAAATTTTGATAAATACAAACATTATTAGAATGACCGCAGACAATTTGAATTTCTTGAGAGAAAACTATCCTGATCAGAATTTTAATTTTATTCGCAAGAACATAGAACGATATATTGATATAATCGATAGCAATTTATTTTTACAAAAGGAATTATTGGAGATACTTACTTGGGATATTAGTGATGAACTTAAAATCAAACTGCTTGAATTCTCCGATAGTGCAATCTCTGTGATAGGAAAGAATTATTCTACATCTGTATGTCTACATATTCTTAACAATAATTTGATGCGTTCTGATTTGATGACTTTGTTTTCATCATTTGAACAATGGGACGATGTGATTCAAACAAAAATATTTGCTCATGCAGTAAATAACATAACGGACATTTTAGATAATCCAAATAACATTTCACAGAAGCTAAGAGATGATCTTCTTCGTACAGACGAATTAAGTAAAGACACAAGAATTGATCTTCTAATAGCTATATTGCCTAATCTTAGCGAGGACTACATAAAAGAGATTCTCACTTTGCTTAACTTAAATGACTATCTCAAAATATTTGATACTCGCAGTAGACCAAAATTTGAAGTCAATGATGAGAATGAGAGATTGTTGACAGCATTTAAAGACAATCAGTATATTGAGGATTACAAAGTGGATGCAATTAGAGATGACTACTTTAAGATAATAAGGAAAAAGCAATCTAATGATAAAGCCTTAATGAAGATATAATATAATTATTAGAGTTTACAGTAAAAAATAGTTTTATATAATTAAGCTTTATTTTGGTACAATCTCTACCACTGCTAGAGCATGCGGCTGTTAACCGCAGGGTCGTTGGTTCGAGTCCAACTTGGGGAGCCAAGAAAAAGTCTGTAAACAAAGCGTTTACGGGCTTTTTTACTGCCTGTTTTGGCTGGAGTTAAATGTGCAAATATATAAGCGTTGTTTGTAAATATGCATAAGTTATACTGTATAATTTAGTGCAAAACGCCGATTTTATAAGAAAAATTCACGACAAAGTGATCTTTTTATATTTCTAAAAAAATAAGGAGAATCTTTATAGCAGTAGTTTCGGCTGTGTATGCTTTATCAGTAATGACAATAACGGAGTCTGTAAACGGCGATGTTGCTGGAGCGGTCACAAGCAAATGGATTACTGCAAGATCGCAGGTCGTGTTGTTTCAAAGATAAGTATCAGCAGTACGGATCTGTTCAGAAGTCTGACGGTATGGCAACGCAGTTTGGGTATACCGAAATCTGCGCTGTACTTTCTGAGAAGAAGCTGACTGTTGTGTTGGAAGCATATCTTGGTACGGATATGATTGAAGGACGGAGTTTTTCGCAGCTTATGTTGAAGCTTGCTGAGAATGTAAAGTATTGATTCAACGTTAAAGGGGCCAAGATTTTTTTCTCAGTCCCTTGTAATTTAATAATCTCAATATAATCTGCTTTCAATATAATAATTTGGTTTAAGCTCTTCGTATCTTGCTTTTTCATATATACAGCTTGCTGTTTTAATATCTCCGTATCGGATAAAAGCGTTTACAGCTGAACATATTCCGATTGTCGATTGCTTAGATTTTACAGGCGGTTCAGTATATTTTCCCCATTCTCCAACCAGGTAGTCGTAGTGTTGTGTTTCATCTCTGATACTGAGTATAAGCTCATTAGAAAGAGATAATAGCTCGCACTGTATAAGCAGTCCCTGCCGCTCGCTGTAAGGAGTGTCGTCTGCCCGTCTGTGTTTATCGAAAGTATAATTTCTGATATTATGACATTCCTTTGAAAATAAATTTTCAAACCGCGAGTTTTGTTTTCCGGTTACAAATCAGAATTTGAAAACCACAATTTTATAAGTGGTTATTGTCCGTCATAGGGCTTCAATAAAATCCTCCGAAAGCCTTGAAAATAGAGGATTTATCGCAATGTGTTCATCTTATCCCTTTATATGATTTCACACAAGTTTACTCTTTCCCTGACTGCTTATAAGGGCAAATACAAGGGCAAGAAAATCTCATAACAAGATATAACAGAGTGTGGCAATCGGAGAACTGTGACATATGTGCGAATATATTATAACGTTATAACGGAGGATTTTTTAATGGACAAGTATATTTATGATGAAATCAACGGTCTTTGGTATGAGTTGCAGGGTGATTACTATATTCCTTGCCTTACTTTACCAGCCGAAAAAGAAAACAAGCCTATCGGCTTATGGGGGCAGAGGCATTTGCGGTATCTCAAAGAATACAAGAGAGTAACTTATACAACGCTTCTAACAAACGGAACGCTGAACGTCTATCTTGTCGATATTGACGAGCAAGCGCAGGATATGTTTTCTCGGTTGATAAAGCAGATGGCAGCAAAAGAAGGTATAACGGAAATGCTCAAGGGTGAAAATCAAATGTTATGGATACAAAGAATGGGAAATATCCAAAGCAGAGCAAGAGAAATTGTCAATACAGAATTGATTTTCAATTAGTGTTTTAAGGCGGCAAGGATTTTCCTTGCCGCTGTTTTTGAAGAAATGTCAATACTTATACTCTTGACAAACAGGACAAAACTTGCTATACTAACAACAGTCAATAAATTGACTGTACGGTAATTGACTTTAAGGGAGGTGGCTGAGATAACAAAGGAAACCAAGAAAAACGCATATCTATATTGCAAATTTCGGGATGAGCAGTTTGCGTTGTATGATGCGTATGCCAAACGCCACGGAATGTTGATGAAAACACTGTTAGTAGTTAACGTTTTATATTATGACGATTTCTATGACAAGGGCGGCGTGACACAGATGGAAATTTGTCAGCGCACCTTTCAGTCCAAACAGACAGTCAATTTAATTATTAAAAATCTTTTAAACGAAGCATATGTAACGGTTGAGGAACGCAAAGGAAATAAGCGGGAGAAAATAGTACGGATAACCGAAGCAGGCAAAGTTTACTGTGAAAAGGTTGTCCGCCACATCACATGGGCTGAAGATACAGCAATGTCTATGTTTACACAAGAGGAGCAAAAACAGCTGATAGACCTCTCACGAACATTTACAAAAAATCTCACTGAGCTTATCAACAGGGAAGCGGAGGATTGAACTATGGAACTTTATGAAGCAATCAACAAAAGAAAAACGACAAGGGAATTTTTAGATACAAAGGTTGATTTTGAGATTATCAAAAGAATTTTAGAGGCGGGCAACAAAGCGCCCACTTGGGATCATAACCGCAACTGGCAGTATATCGTCCTCAGAACCGATGAGGAAAAGGAATTTGCCTTTCCCGAAGCGAAGAAAATCGCCGATAAATTCGACGCCGACCGATACCTCAATATGCCCCGCCCCTATCCCATAACTTTAGGGCAGAAAATGTACGGCTACGCTATGCCGAAGCAGTTTACAATGCTCAAGGATGCCCCTTATGTAATAATCCCCGTGTTTAAATCCAAGCAGCTGAACGGCGAATATGTTTCAAAGCTAAATCCTTTTGCTACCATATGGTGTGTCATAGAAAATATCTTTTTGGCAGCTACGGCAGAGGGGTTGTCCTGCTCCATGCGCATACCGCTGAACGAGGAACACGACACGGTGAAGAAAAGGCTTAAAGTGCCACCGACCTATATGATACCTGTGTTTATAGGTATTGGTTATGCAAATCCCGATGAAGTGCAGTTAGAGCAATATAATCCCGACATAGACAAGCAAATACGCTTTGGAAGATGGAAATGATAACGGCTAAAATATTTAATATCGAAAACCGCACCGTTGAAATCTATGCATGCACGGAACAAGATAAGCCTGTAATATATTTCAATAATTACGATAAAAGCGGCAGATCCGTTTATCGTGCATTAAAGGAAATAACAGACAAAGATTTTTCACTCGTCGTAATCGGCAATTTGAATTGGGATGGCGATATGACGCCGTATGCAATACCGCCTATATCCCCAAACGATACGCCGTGTTCGGGCGAAGCGGATGAATATTTGCGCATTCTTACAGAGAAAATTATTCCTGCGTCAGAGGAACATATACAAGGAAACCCCGAATGGCGAGCAATAACAGGCTATTCTCTTGCAGGGCTGTTTGCGATATATTCTCTCTACAAAACGGATATATTCTCTCGTGCGGCAAGTATGTCGGGTTCGCTGTGGTATCCTAATTTTAAAGAGTACATTTTTAATCACGAATTAAAACGAATGCCCGATTATATTTATTTTTCGCTTGGAAACAAGGAAAGCAAAACAAGAAATCCGTACTTGAAAACCGTGCAGGAAAACACCGAGCAAATCGAGTGTTACTACGCTCAAAAGAATATCCACACCGTTTTTGAACTGAACGAAGGCAATCACTTCAAAGATTGTGCTTTACGTTCGGCAAAAGGTATCAAATGGATATTGGAAAATTAACAGGAGACTATTTATGGAAAAAACTATTTATGCTATGTTTGAAAATGCTGTAGCAAAATATACAAACAAAACAGCGATTATCGAAAACGACAGAACATTGACTTTCGGACAACTTTCCGAATTAGTCGATTTAATTGCGGGAAGTTTTCCCGAAAAGATAACGAGCATCGGAATCGTTATGAGTCATTGTGCGGAAATGATAGCGGCGATATTGGCTGTACTCAAATGCGGCGCAAGATATATTCCCGCCGAGCCGAACTTCCCAACGGGCAGAATACAATATATGATGAAAGAAGCAAATGTAGATTTTATTTTAACAGAAAAAGTGTTTGACAATAAATTAAAAGGATTCGATACAAACATTTTCGATTGCTCTATCTGCGGACTTGAAACGCCTACGGTAAAAACGGTAAATACGGCAAAGGAAAATTCGCCCGCTTATGTTCTTTATACTTCGGGAACGACAGGCAAACCGAAAGGCGTTTGTGTTACAAACGGGAACGTCTGCCACTATGTGGAAGCGTTTACAAACGAATTCTGCCCTACGGAAAAAGACATAATGCTGCAATACTCGGTATGCTCGTTCGATATTTTCGTTGAAGAAGTATTTACAAGCCTGTTAAACGGTGCAGCTCTTGCTATTCCGTCCGACGAAGATAAACAGGACATCCGTTCGCTTATGGCATTTGTGGAAAAACATAAGATAACAATGTTGAGCGGCTTTCCGTACCTTTTAGCGGAAATGAACCACTTACCTGAAATACCGTCTTGCTTGCGCTTACTCATAAGCGGCGGCGACGTTTTGCGTAGCGCATACATAAGCAATCTTTTGGGAAAAGCGGAAATTTATAATACCTACGGACCGTCAGAAACGACGGTGTGTGCCTCCTACTTCCGTTGCACGGCTGATAGCGTATTATCCGACGGAACATACCCTATCGGAACGGCGGTAAAAAATACCCGTATTAAAATTTTAGATAAATACGGAAAAGAATTACCGCACGGCGAAACAGGCGAAATCTGTATTTACGGTAATGGTGTATCGCTCGGCTATATAGGCGATCACGCCGAAGAAAATAAAGCGTTTGCAACGACGGATAGCGGCGAAAGATATTACCGCAGCGGCGATTTGGGATATATTCTGCCCGACGGAAATATTGCTTTCTTACATAGAAAAGACAATCAAATTATGATACTCGGAAAGCGTGTTGAAGTTGCCGAAGTAGAAGCACGACTCTACCAATGCAACGGCGTTGAACAAGCGGTAGTCCGTGCGTTTATCGACGAAGACGGACTCAGCTTTATGACGGCGTATATCGTTCCGTCAGATAACAATGTTAAAGTATCGCAAATACGCAAAGAACTTGCCGAACATTTAACAGCATTTATGATACCAGAATTTATGATTAAAATGCCGAGCATTCCGCTTAACAGTAACGGCAAACCCGATACAGCAAAATTACCCGTCGTTATGAAAGCAGGTGCGCTATGATGGAAATTAAAAAAGCAACAATAGAGGATATAGATACGCTTATGTCTTGGCGTATGGAAGTTTTGCACGACGTGTTTTCTATTGAAGAAAATTCGGATATGTCCGAACTCAGAGCAAACAACCATGCATACTATTTGAATGCCATACCAAACGGAGAGCATATTGCCTGTTTTGCTTGCATTGACGGAGAAATCGTAGGTTGCGGCGGTATATGTATTTACCGGGAAATGCCTTCGCCCGATAATAAAAACGGTTTGTGTGCCTATCTTATGAATATCTATACCCATCCTATGTTCCGTAAACAGGGCGTGGCGAAAGCAGTTGTAAATTGGCTAATAGAGCAAGCAAAGCAAAAAGAAATCACCAAAATATATTTGGAAACTTCCGATCAAGCTCGCTCACTTTATTCGTCTTTAAGCTTTTCGGATATGAAAGGCTATATGAAATTGGAAATATAAAGGAGCTGTTATGGACGATATTATCATAAATAAAGTGGGTACCAAGACTATTCTCACTAAATCCAATTTACCTATCAGCGATTATTCGGTAAATCCCTACATTGGGTGTACGCACGCTTGCAAGTATTGTTATGCGAGTTTTATGAAACGATTTACGGGACATACCGAAGATTGGGGAAGATTCTTAGACGTAAAATATTGGGATGAGATAAAAAATCCACAGAAATACGACAGCAAAGAATTTTTTGTCGGCTCTGTAACCGACCCCTATAACCCTCAGGAAGAAATCTATATGCGTACCCGTGCACTTTTGGAGCAGTTGCAGGGAAGCAAAGCAAAAATTACCATTCAAACGAAATCTGACCTTGTTTTAAGGGATATAGAACTTATAAAATCTTTGCCGAATGCAAGAGTCGGCATAAGCATAAACACCCTTGACGAAACGTTCAAGGACGATATGGACAAGGCTGTTTCTATCGAACGGCGGCTTGCTACAATGAAATTTTTTCATGACGCAGGCGTTCGCACTGCCTGTTTTATCTCCCCGATTTTTCCCGGCATTACCGATGTCAAGGCGATAATTGAACGGGCGAAGAAACAATGCAATTTGATATGGCTTGAAAATCTAAATCTGCGTGGCAGCTATAAAGCGGTCATTATGAATTATATCAAAGAGAAATATCCTGCTTTGCTGCCACTGTATCAGGATATTTATAATCGAGGTAATCGCAGTTATTGGGAAATTCTCGACGCAGAACTAAAAGAATATGCTGCCGAAATCGGTCTTGACTATGTTACGAATGATGACAGTATGAGCTGTTCTTTTGACGCTCCGCCTGTGATTGTTAATTATTTCTATCACAGCGAAATCAAAAAATCAGCAAGAAAAGGCGGTGACAATAATGCCTGAGCTTCCTGAAATAGAAACGATAAAAAATGTAATTGAACCGCAGATAAAAGGGCTTGTTATCAAAAAAATTACTGTCAATCGCTCAGAAGTTATCGCACAGCCGAAGGATGATGAATTTTGCAAAGCTGTTACGGGTCATGAAATATCTGATATGACGCGCAGGGGAAAGTTTTTAATACTTCATTTGAAAAATGAAAGCAGAATTATATTGCATTTGCGAATGACAGGCTGCTTGCTTGTTACACCGTCTGACTATCCAATGGAAAAGCACACGCATATCATTTTTCATCTAAGCGGCGAAAAGGAACTGCGATTTTCCGATATCCGCCGTTTCTGGCGTTTTTGGCTGATACAAGACGGCGAAGAGGATACATTCAGCGGAATCGGTAAATTGGGGCTTGAACCGCTGTCTCGTGAGTGTAACGCTGAATATCTGAAAAGCAAATTCGGAAAGCGAAAAAAGAAAATCAAAGAGTGTCTGCTTGACCAAAGCGTGATTGCGGGAATCGGCAATATCTATTCCGATGAGATCCTGTTTCTGGCAAAAATTTGTCCTGCTCGTTCCGCTGGCAGCTTAACAGAGAAAGAATGGGAACGACTTGCCGAGATGATTCCCGAATGTCTATCCTACTTTATCGAGAAGAATCATATTGAGCAGGAGGATTACCTTCAAACTAAAGGGCAGGACTATCGCAACACGCCCTTTTTGCAGGTGTACGGTCACGCTGGCGAGTCTTGCCCAAACTGTGGCGAAACACTTGTCCGTGTTGTAATCAGCGGCAGGAGCAGCGTATATTGTCCGAATTGTCAGAAGTAAGGAGATTGGAAATGAAAACCGAATGGATATTATGCCCTGTCTGCGGCAACAAAACCCGTGACAGACTGCGGGAAGATACCGTATTGAAAAATTATCCTCTCTACTGCCCGAAATGCAAGCAGGAAACGCTCATCAATGCAAAGGATTTACAGATAACCGTCATTCAAATGCAGGAACGCTGACAAGACTATGTATGCCGCCGTGTATGGATAACACCATAGCGGCGGTTTTTCTTAACAACGAATGTCCCGTAAAGTGCAGCATTCGTTGTTTTTCTATCGGCTGTCTCTGTCAAAGGATTTCTTTCTGCGTGGCTGCTGTCTGCCCTGCTTCTGCAACTGCCTGAGCCTGTTTCTGACGCTCTCTTTTTCAGGCGGTTTCTGTGGTCTGCGCTTTTCCTTAACTTGTCGTTCCCACTCGGCAAGACTGCGGTTGTACTGTTCCACAACGGCTTCGGCTTCTCGGTAGGTCGCCATAAATGCCTGCACATCGGGATAACCGTCCTCTTTCAGAATATCGGGCAGCTTGTCAAGCCTTTCTGAGATTTCGGCTTCGGTCTGCTGTATCTGCCCGGTAAGGGCTTTTCGCTCCTTGCCCTTGAAAATCCCCGTTGTCTCTGAAAGCTGTGTTCTCAGATTGGGCAGAATATTGTCCTGCAAGTTTCTAATCCCTCTTGCTTCGTCCTGTATCCGTATCATCAGGTTTCGCATAGTTTGGAACTCTGCCATATCAATATCCAGCGTGGGTTTCGGCGGCATACCGTGTTCACGGATAAGGTTTTGCAGGAAGTCTTTTGCTCGGCTTACGATACTACGGAACAGATTGGGCAGCCAGCCGCTTTTGCGGATGGAACTGCTTACCTTGTCGTGTATCTCAGTCTGCTTGACCTCCAAAATCCTTGCTTCGGATATTCCCGATACAAGAGCCATATCCACCGTCCTGTTCCATTCCTGCCTCGCCGCATTGTCGGCTTTGATTTCTTCCTCTTTAGGATTGTGCTTGCCGATTTTCTTTGTCGGCAGATACACGCTGTTTTTCTCAAAGACTTTCAAATGCTGTTCGGGATCAGCGATATGGCGGTTGATAAGGTCGGTATAAACTGACTTCACTTCCCGAAGAAAAGGCTCTCCCTTGTAGCGGTCATCCTTTGTGGTGAATAGGTGGATTTCGTAAACCTCTCCCTTTTTGATAACCGTACAGCCTTTCCGTATCTGCCCGTCCTCGCCAGTTATCTCTTTCTTAGTGCGTACCCTTTTGCCTGTTTCATCAAAGAATACGCTTCGTGTGGCAATCTTCACATCAGGCTCAGGGAGTAGCTTCCTTTCACTGAAAATCAAGTGAATGTGGTAATTGGTCTTGCGTTTGTTGTGGTGCAGAGCCGACACACATTCCACACCGTACCGCCTGTGAAATTCCTCCGTGAAATCTTCGAGAACCTGCTGCGGCTCATACTGCGTATAGACTTCGGGCAGGGCGATAATCAGTTCCCTCGCTTCGATACACTTTCCGCCTGCGCCGCTTCGCCTAAATTCCTGCTGGCTTTCCCTTGCGAGACTGCTCCAAAAGTCATTCTCTGCAGTGCGGTAGGCGGCGTACAGGTTTTCCTGTCTTGCGGGACTTGTGATATAGGAAATCCGTCCTTTGACATTCGGCAGCTTCGACATCTGTATGAAGCTGTGTCTTGCCATATTATCCTTTCTCCCATAAATCGGGTGTTCTCATTTTGCAACCGTCTTGATGGTTGCCGCCGACACGAAACAGTGGCGGCGAAAAGTATCAATGCGGGAACGGGAAGTGACTGCGTTGATACTTAGCTCCCCGCAGGGGCGAAATACCCTGAGTACAAATCGGAGATTTGTGCGAGGGGTGTATTTCGCTCTCAAACGCCGAGGGCTTAAAATCACTTCCCGAAAAAAGAATGGGCGTTATTCCACTCTGCGGACATCATTCTGATTGAGAAGATTTCTGCCCTGATTGACGCTCATAAAATGCTCCAGCGTGTCCCTGCGGATAATCGCTTTCCGCCCGACTTTAAGGACGGGTAGCTTACCCCAGTCCACCAGCTTCCGCATGGTGTTCCTGCCGATACCCGTACATTCGGCGGCTTCCTCTATGGTAAGTCCCATTTTGACTGCGTTCATTTTATCAACCTCCTTTCAATGATACTCGTTTTGCAACTATGTACCTGTAATTATACTTATTTTACTACCTTCTGTCAACCTGTTTTGCAACTGTTCATAAAATATTTTTAATTATTATTGCAAAACAGGTTGCAAAGTGAGTTTATATGTGCTATAATAATACCCGTTAGGAGGTGAAAACCTTGAAAGACAAAATCACATTCACCGCAAAACAAGTCGGCGAACGGGTAAAAGAACGCCGAACGGAGTTAAACTTAACAATGCCCGAACTCGGCAAGCGTATCGGCGTAAACAAATCCACCATTCAGCGGTATGAAGCAGACGGCGTTGACCCGAAGCGCACAATGATTATCAACGGTCTTGCCGACGCTCTGCTTACCACTTCCGAATGGCTGACAGGGCTTTCCGAAGATAAAGAATACGACAGCCGCACATTGTGTGCAAAGGATATGGAGGAACACATCAAAAAGTATCTTGATACGGTTTCTTCTGTGGTAAAGGGAGAGCCACACCAACAGTTGCTCACTACATTTCTCGGAAAGATGATTGACCTCTATACGGTTATGACTTATCACTTTGCGGACGCTTGTGCGGAGGTTGACCGTGTGGCAGAGGACGAAGGTTTAAAGCAGTCGCTTAAGCGGTATGCCATTGAGTCGGGCGCAATTACCGAACGTGTTTACCGCAAAGAGATGGAATTACCTATCGAAGATATGAAACGCTTTTTAGACGGGATTTTACATATCTACGATGAGGGACGTACCAAAGTATCTATGGGCGACCTTTTCGGGATAGTAGCGGAAGCCGAAGCAAGGCTTACCGAAAAAGAAAATTCCGTGGCACCTTGACAATAGAAAAGCCGATTGAACACAATCGGCACAAGTGACACTATTTACTTTACGCACACCATATGTCACAGTCCCGATTGCCACGGATAGAAAGGAGTTTTTTATCTATGGCAAAAGGTTCTGTAAGAAAGAAAGGCAAAAAGTGGTATGGTCGCTTTTACATTGAAGATGAAAGCGGAAAAAAGGTGCAAAAGGAGTTTGTAGGGACAGAAAGCAAGTCTGAAACAGAAGCCCTGCTCAGAAAGGCAATCGCTGATTATGAGGAAAAGAAGTTTGTTGCAAAGGCTGAAAACGCAACAGTTGGTATGCTGTTGGATATGTGGGTGGAGGAAGAACTGAAACCCGGCAATTTAAGCAACGGTACGGTAATGGCATATCAGGGAACGGTCAACCGTATCAAGCAGCACCCTATCGCTAACCGTAAGCTGAAAACCGTTACCGCCGACCATTTACAGGCGTATATGGACTATCTCAGTTTCGGCGGGACAAATCCCGACGGTACGACTGCAAAGGCTCTCAGCAAGGGGTATTTACGGTTATTTTCGGCTGTGTTACAAGGGGCGTTCCGTTTTGCGGTATTCCCGAAGCGGATGATTACCTTTAACCCTATGCAGTATGTGGTGTGGCGGGGCAAGAAAGAGGACTATGACCTGTTCTCGGACGAGGACAGCGACACGACTTCCACTCCCACCCTCAGCCACGAGCAGTATTGCAAGCTGGAGGATTTTCTGAAAGCAAAGGACAATCCCGCATTGCTCCCCGTTCAAATCGCTTACTATACGGGACTTCGCATTGGCGAGGTCTGCGGCTTGACTTGGCAGGACATCAATCTTGAGCAACAATATCTCACGGTACGCCGCAGTATGCGCTACAACGGGGCAAGGCACAAGACCGAGATAGGGGCAACAAAGCGGAAGAAAGTCCGCACCGTTGATTTTTGCGATACGCTGGCGGCAATCCTGCGGACAGCAAAAACCGAACAGCACAAAAACCGCTTCCGATACGGAGAACTTTACAACCTCAACTATTACAAAGAAGTCAAGGAAAAAGACCGCACTTATTACGAGGTATACAGTCTGCCGAGAACGGAAGAAATCCCCGATAGCTACAAGGAAATATCCTTTGTCTGCCTTAAACCAGACGGAGCGTATGAAGCGCCGAGTACGGTAGGGATTATGTGCAGGGCGGCAAGCAAAAAGGTCGAGGGGTTAGAGGGCTTCCATTTCCACCAACTCCGACACACCTTCACAAGCAACCTGCTCTCAAACGGGGCAGCACCGAAGGATGTGCAGGAACTTCTCGGACACGCTGATGTCAGTACCACAATGAACATTTACGCTCACGCTACAAGGGAAGCGAAGCGCAGTTCCGCAAGGCTGCTGGATAAAGTAGTCAGCGGGGCATAAAAATTTCCCTTGTTTCGGCTCGTAAGGGCAAAAACAAGGGAAAATACATAAGGTTTGAACACAAAACAGGCGTAAAGCCTTGAAAACAAAGGACTTTTAGAGGGTTAAGTAGATAAATTGGAATTTATCGTTTTATGGATTACACTCATTATAAGAAAATTCTCATATTTCTTTTTTCAGCTTTTTAACAGGTCTGATATACTTCCAAAATCGTTCAGGGTCATGATAAAAATAGAATACTCTGCCTTGAGTAGTGTCAAGACAATAACCTGATGCAGCATAGTCGTAATTTTTCATTGCGTCTTCAATTTCTTGCTCAACATTACAGTTTTGAGTTTGAAAGTCGAACGGACCGTGTTCAAACACAATATACTCTCCCTCGGGGACATCCATTATCTGCATCTGTTCAGGAATTTCACCGCAATAATCAGCAGGAAGCCGTACTCCATAGCTTTCTGCTCTCGGAATACCCCAACTGCAAATTCTGCCTGTGGGTTCGTTGATATATGCCATTATCTGACCGCTTCCGCTGTTGGCATCTGTACCGCCCATATCGTCCAGTTTCCCTTTTATACTGTCAAGCAGTCCGCAGATCGTAGCACAGTCCTGCCCCGGTATTTGGTTTTGCTTTTGCCAGAAATCCCAATAACCGTTGCTCTCATAATTTCTTATGTGCAGATACTTGTGTGCGGGTATTGTCACAAAATATACTTTTACATCATTTTGGGTTTTTGCCATATTTGTTCCTCCAATACTTACCAAGTAGCAATCAAAAGGCTTAATGATAGTGCGAAGGACAACAGGAACAGGATCGCTGCGGTAATCGCTGGGCGTTATACCATAAGCCTCTTTAAAAGAACGGGAAAACGCTTCATGACTGGAAAAACCGTGTTCCAGCGCAATTTCCAAAAGACCTCTTGAAGTATCCCGAATATCTTTTAATGCAAAAGCAAGCGTGCGGTGACGTAAGTAATCACGAAAATGCATTCCGGAGATTTCCCTGAATTTACGGGAAATATAAGATTCAGAATAGCCTAGCTTATGAGCAAGGCAGGAAAGCGTTAATGTTTCATCAGTATGCTTTTTAATGCACTTATCGACTTCTTCCACAATTATCTGCACCAATTCTTCCCATTCGCCCATATCTTGTTACCTCGCTTTTTGATTGCTCTATGATAATTATACATGATAACAAACAATTTGACTTGATTTCAATTGCAAAACTCCGATTTATCTTATTGCCTATGATATCACACTCAACCCGAAAAATCAACCAAACAATCCAGGAAGAAGTGATATTTTGCCTTATACCCCATTTACAGACAAAACGAAAAGTAATGGCAAAATCCGTAAATATAACGGAGTTTTTAAAAATACGAGACAAAAAATGAGGTCCGGCATAAAAGCTGAACCTCAGATATTATAATCTTCGCAAATAAAGTGTATATTATTATCTGGCGTCCTCGGCAAAACCGCTGTCAACCAGAGCAACCAGACCGTCTACAGCCTCGCGTTCATCGGAACCGTCAGCGATGATCCTGATGGTAGTACCGCCGATGATACCAAGGGAAAGAATACCGAGAAGGCTTTTAGCGTTTACTCTTCTTTCCTCCTTCTCGATCCAGATGGACGACTTATACTCGTTTGCCTTCTGAATAAAGAAAGTTGCAGGACGCGCGTGAAGACCTACCTTATTCTGCACTGTTACATCTTTAACGAACATACAATATCTCTCCATTCATAAAATTTCCATTCATAAAAGCAATGGATAAAAAATTGAATTTACCTGTTTAATACTTATATTATACAGGACAACCCCGAACCCGTCAACGCAAATTATCACCAAACCGCAGAAAAAAACAAAGATTTTGTTGTTTTGCTCATATTGAGTTTTTTCAAACTATCAATCTTGTGCAATATGTTCAATAAGTTTTCAACACTTGTGTCATTCTGTACAAAAACACTTAACAATTCATTGTTGAAAACCTTTTTCTATACGTTTTCACTGTCATTTTCGCCCGATAATTTAGTGATAATAGACAAATCTTTTTTACTTAGTGAGTAATTTTTCAATAGGTCGGGACGCTTCTCCAAGGTTGTTTTCAGCGACTGCTCATGCCGCCATTTCTGTATATTGGCATGGTGTCCGCTGAGAAGAACGGAAGGCACCTTCATACCCTCCCACACTTCGGGACGGGTGTACTGAGGATACTCCAGAAGTCCGCTGAAATGGCTTTCGTCCTCATAACAGTCAGGACTGGCAAGAGCGCCGTCAAGCATCCGTACAATGCTGTCTATAAGCACCAGCGCCGGCAGTTCCCCTCCGGTAAGCACATAATTGCCTATTGATATCTCCTCGTCTGCTATTTTTTCTATAACTCTGGCGTCAACTCCCTCATAATGCCCGCATAATATAAATATGCTGTCGAGGCGGGAAAGTTCAATGCACCTTTTTTGAGTAAGCGTCTTGCCCTGAGGGGACATATAAATAACATGAGGCTGAGAACAGGTCATGCTGCATACGGCCTGCCAGCAGCGGTATATAGGCTCGCACTGCATAAGCATTCCCTGCCGCTCGCTGTAAGGAGTGTCGTCTACCCGTCTGTGTTTATCGAGAGTATAATCTCTGATATTATGACATTCCGCGGTAAATATATTTTTTGCTCTTGCCCTTCCTATTATACTCTGATTGAGATAATTTTCTATCATTTCAGGAAAAAGCGTAGCTATGTCAATCCTCATAATCAATAAAAATCCTTTTCGTAAAATCCGGCTCATTCTCAGAATCGCCGTTCAGATGTCTTTGAACACTGCCGCCGTCGCTCTGATAATGCTTTATTCCCTTTGCTGCGGCAAAGAAAAGAATAATGCACAGTAATATCACTATGGCGGCTGCCGCAAGGTCAGCTTTGCGTTTCTTAGGTCTGTTTCCTTCGTTGTTGTAATAAACCCTCAGGCTTGTAAGCATATTGTCACGCTCAATAAACGTCAGCCTGTCTTCGGTATAGTTATTGGCAAGCGCATTGAAGCCGCTTTCCTTACGGAGAGTCTTTATCAGCCACTTCTGCTCCGATTTCTGATTTCTCAGCCTCGGGCTGGCGTCAATATATCTGATATACACCGTTTCAATACATTTCAGCGCTTTTGCGCGGCTGTGCATTTTGGGATATATCAGACAAAACATACTGCTGCTGTAAAGCTCTACAAGCCTTTCGACGTCCTCATATCTGCAAAACATATACACCGCCGGTTTTCAATCGAACAGACCGTCAAGCGGTATGATTTTCATAATACCGGCTTCAATGTCGGTTTCCTTTATTACGTCCGGTATAGCGGGAATATAGTACATTTTTCCCTGCGGCGACTTTATGTGATAAACATCGTTGGCTCCGGTCTGAGTTACATCGGTTATTATGCCGTATTCCTCAGAAGTCAAAGCGTTTATGACCTTAAGGGAAAGCAGATCCTGCACAAAATAACAGCCTTCGTCAAGACCAATATCGTTACGATCCATATAAAGCACCCTGTTTCTCAGCTTCTGAGCTTCCTCAACAGTATCAACGTCCTTGATTTTCATTACAACAATATTTTTATGGACTCTTGCTTTTTCAATTATTACCGGAGTACGGCTCTTATAATAAAGCGTGTCAAACCCGCACAGAAAATCCGGAGTATCGCACCAGGGATTAACCTTGACCTCGCCTTTCAGTCCGAATACAGATACGATTTTGCCTATTTCAAGGTATTGCTTCATATAAAAACCTCCAGTAATAGCCGCACTTATATATTATAATTATATCATAGTCATAGATTTTTTTCAATAGCGTCAAATAAATAAACCCGATTGAGTGTGCGGCGCCGCGATAAAAAATCGGATTCTTTATTTATAGCGTCCGATATGCTGCTTATATAAATTCTGTTTGATCCTATGCTTGACAATATGTATGATTTATGATATAATAAACAAGTTAAATTGCCGCTGTGGTGGAATAGGCAGACACAAGGGACTTAAAATCCCTCGGAGTAAAATCCGTACCGGTTCAAGTCCGGTTAGCGGCACCAGTCCTAGCGCGGACAGCGCAATACCCGTCATCATTTTGTGGTGACGGGTAATTTTTGCCGCTGGGTAAATATCTATTTTATAGTCATAACACATTTTTAAGCGCAAGAGAAATCTTGTGCTTTTTATTTTGGCAATTTCAGCGTTTTTATTCAGCTTTTCTTTTTCCTCCGCTTCCGCGGAACCGCTTTGGCGGGAACGGCTGTTTACAGCAAAAAGAGAGGTAAGCAGGGCAGATAAATAGATATATACCTGTATAAAGGAAACGCGGCAGGATTGTAAAGCTCCTGCCGCGTTTTTTGCATATTCGGGGGATTCAGACGTTGTTGTTAAGCTCTGTAGCGCCGGTAAATCCGGATTTTATTTGCGTAATATGATTTTGATGAGAAAAGTTGAAAGCGGCAATATATGCTTGTTGTCAGTATTACATTTAAGAACCGCCTGCGTACATAAGCTGATAATAACGGACTGAGCAGCTGAAAGGACTGTGACTAAGCGAACAATTCGCTTGCCGTATCCTTGTAATATTCCGCCTGCGCTGCCCATAATTCAGAATATGCGCCGGCGTTGTTCAGCAGCTTATCATGGGAGCCGCGCTCTACTATTCTGCCGCCGTCAAGGACAGTAATATCGTCGCAGAAACGGCAGCTTGAAAGTCTGTGTGAAATATAAATTGCCGTTCTTGTTCCGACAATGGAATTGAATTTCGTGTAAATATCGTGCTCTGAAATTGGGTCAAGCGCCGCTGTCGGCTCATCGAGTACTATAAAGGGCGAGCCCTTATAGATCGCTCTTGCAAGACAAAGCTTCTGCGCCTCGCCGCCGGAAATTTCTACTCCGTTTTCGTCAAAATCCTTGTAAAGACAGGTTTCAATGCCTTTTTCCATACTGTCAAGCCGCTCGGAAAAACCAGCTCTGCGGACGCAATCCTCCACGCGCTTTGCGTCATACTCCGTATCTGCGGCAACATTCTCCGCGATGCTGAAAGAAAACAGCTTGCTGTCCTGAAACACAACCGAGAACAAATCCATATATTCCTCGTATTTATATTTGCGTATGTCAATCCCGTTAAGGGTGATCTCTCCTTCGGTAGGATCATAAAGCCGGCAGAGCAGCTTTACAAGAGTTGACTTTCCGCTTCCGTTTTTGCCTACCAGAGCCATCTTTTCACCGACGCGCCATTTGAGATTTATGTCCTGCAAAACATACTGCTCGCTGCCCGGATATTTAAAATAAACGTGCCTGAATTCAAATTCGTATTCGTTGTCGTCGCGCTTTTCGGTTGGAATCGTGCCTTTGTATTTTTCATCGGGTATGTAGAGAAATTCAAAAACCTGACTCCACATCTGCGATTTGGTAAGCGTACTGCTCACGTTCTGCGATACCTGCTCTAACGCCCATTGTATTCTTGTAAAATACATAACAAAAGCCACTACCTCGCCTGCTGTCATTACACCGTTTACCGCACGGAAAATCGCAAAGGCATACAGAATAAGATTTGCAAGTATATCAAGGAAATACATAACAATAAGCAGTCTGGTCATGCCTTTGAAAGAGCTGCTCCACTCATTTGTTATAAGGCTTATTGCTTTTTTATACTTTCTCTCGATAAGCTTTTGCTCACTATAAAGGCGTATTTTTTTACCGTTTCGGTATTCGTATATTGTGTGGCTCTGAAAAAAATTACGTTCTCTTTCTGCTTGTAATATATCGGGATTGGTATATACCTTGTTCATGATCTTATCGGATTTCGGAATAAGCACCAGTGATTGAAGCAGCTCCTGCGCGCCGCACACAGCCAGTACCGCTGCAACACCCCAGCCCGACAGCATAAAGCTCCTCAGATCGGTTATTTTAACCGAATGTGAAAACAGGATAGGTACGGCAAGCGCGAAACCAACCGCCATTTCAAGCACGCCCTTTGCTGCGCCTGTAAGGTGACCTGTAAGCGCCGGTAATCCTGTATTTGTGTTGTAACAGCCGTAATTTCTTGCGTTGTCAAGCTTGTTCTGGGTATCAATATCCTCAATTTTCGCATAGTCCATATTAAGAACCTTGCGCCACATACTGCCCTCAACGTTTCGTTTATATAAAGTGTCGTGCGTTTGCAGACGGCGGTTGTTAATACAACGTATCAACTGTGATATAAGCTCGATCACGCATACTATTGCCGCCGCTTTAAGCAGATATGAAACAGGCTTTCCGCCTGTTACCCCGTCTATTACAAGAGAGGCCAAAAACACCCCCGAAAAGGTAGATATGACGTCGGGAATGATATTTACGAACGCTCTGCGGAAAATACCCTTGTCTGCCGCTTCTGCAAACCTTATACTGCGCTTGATTATATTGAGCTTTTCTCTAACGGTCATATCGATACCTCCCCGTCATTGTAATAGCTGCTCTGCAATTCAAATAGCTCTGCGTATTTTCCGCCAAGCTCCATAAGCTCTGCATGAGTTCCGCATTCAGCCAATGTTCCGTTTTCTATCATTATAATGCGATCGCAGAAACGTGTTGAGGCAAGCCTGTGAGATATGAAAAGGCTTGACCTTGCTTTTGAAAATTCAAGATAATTCATATACATTTTCTGTTCTGCAATAGCGTCAAGCGCCGCCGTCGGCTCATCAAGCAGCAATATAGGCGCGCCCTTATATAGCGCCTTTGCAAGAGCAAGCTTCTGCTTTTCACCGCCCGAAAGGTCAACGGAGTCCTGATAAACGGAACGGACAAGGGGCGTTTCTTCCCTCTGCGGAAGCGTCATCACCTTATCGTAAATTCCCGCTTTTTTCATACAGTCCCAAAGCAGCTTTTTATCCATAGTCGCTTCCGGCTGTCCTGTTATATTTTCCGCAACGCTTACTGCCAAAACGGAAATATCCTGAAATACCGCAGAAAACAGCTTAAAATATTCCTCTCGGTTATACTCCTTGACGTTAACTCCGTTCAGCAGAATTTCGCCGTCGGTAACATCATATAAACCGCACATAAGCTTTACGATAGTTGTTTTGCCTGCTCCGTTAAGACCGACAAGCGCAAGCTTTTCTCCATTATGGAGCGTAAATGAAAGGTTATTGATAGTAGGCTTTTCCGCACCGCCGTAGGTATAGGTAACATTACGGAATTCAATCTCATATTCGCCGTCGGGAATATTTACGCCTTTATCCCGGTTGGTGATATCCTCGGTTTCAAGATATTCACGATAATTATTTATATTGCCCGAGATCCATTGATAACCCGACATATTGTTGCACCAGTCGCTTGTAGCTTCTTTTAATCTGAAAACGGAGTTGAAGTACAGTACAAAATCACCTGCGCCTATACCTCCGTTTGCAACAAGCCATATAAGGTAGCCGTATGTGCAGAAATTTCCGATAAAGCTGACTATCGTACTGAGAAGATTATGTCTGAACTCCCATGCGTCCTGCTGTCTGAGCCAGTTCAATCTATCGGAAAGTGAACGTGAAAACGCTTTTTCAAGCCATTCCTGCATACCGAAAACACGCACGTCCTTTGCTTTTGAAAAATCTCCGCCTACGTTTTGTATATAGCTGAGCTGACGGTCATATTTCTGCCAGTTATCCTGCATATTCCATATCCATTTCATTTTGTGCCGTTCTATGTTGTAGCAAGCCACCGCAGGAAGAACTACTACTGGAAGCACCCTTATATCAAGGGTCGTAAGCAGAGCCGAGTATGTAAAAAATTCAAGAGTGTGGCGAAGCGTTCCCCTGATATTAATTACGACGTTAAGAGAAATAACGCTCAAACTGTCACGAGCCTTATTAAGCCTGTCGCTTATTCCGGGTTTTTCGTTGTTTTCATAGTCGGTAGTCATATTTTTATGCATTAGCTTCAGAGCGAAATGGTTGTAAAGATTATTAAAACCGATAAAGCCCTGATAATTTCCAACTATATTTTGAATACTTCCGAATACCTTATTGCCTACAATAAGCATGATACAGATCATTAACAGATTTGTGCTGCCAAAGCCTGCGGCAGCAAGCTCTACAACATATTTATCCGTTAAGGTAGCGCACAGACGGGCCAAATAGTAACTCACAGCAAATGCAAAGCAGGAAAAAATCATCTTTTTATCAATGCTCCATATTTCGCCCATCGCATAAGTCAGATTCTGCACAACGCCGTATTTTCGGCTCTTGATTTCCGCACGGTATTTTTCACGGTCTTCCTTTTTCTTCTTTTTGCTTCGTTTTGTGATTTTCTGCATAATCTCACCTCGCAATCATCATAACATAAAAACCGACCGCTGTGCCCGTTTTTGCACGAACGGTCGGTATTTGTAACGAAATGCAGCTTACGGCTCCAGCGGCAGCATTATTTCCGTGGCAAATATGCCCTCCTCGTTCTGCCTGTTGACATAGCCGCCGTATTTTTTGGCAATACGGTCTATGCGGAATATTCCGTAGCCGTGATTTTCACCCTTTGTGGAACGGTATTCATTTCCTGACTTTCTGACCTCTCCCGCCGAATTCTGAACCGAAAGATAAAACTGATTTTTTAAAGTGCCTATGTAAATTCTCATAAATCTCTCGCTTTCAGGTAGCTTAGCGCAAGCCTCGGCCGCATTGTCAAGAAGATTTCCCATAACCGCGCACAGCTCCACATCGGACAGCGTCAGATGTTTAGGAATGTTCGCTTTGACATTCAGCTTTATATTCAGCTTTTGCGCTATGGACAGCTTGCTGTTTAGAATAGCGTCAGCCATTACATTTCCTGTTTTTATAACCGTATCAACAGTGGTTAAGTCGTCTGCAAGACTGTCAAGATAGCTGTTGAGAGCTTCATAATTTCCCTCGGCAAGCTGTATTTTCATATTCTGAATATGATTACGGTAATCATGCCGCCAGCCCCGCACCTGTTTATACATATTCTCGATTTCATTTACCTGTTTTTCAATAAGCTCGCTCTGGAAGCGTTCTATGCGGCGGTCGATGAGATTGTAAAGATATTTTTTCATCCATATAAGCAGCAAAATAACCGCCGATACAGCAAGAGCAGCTGTAACTGTAATTACGGCAAGTTCCATTTTATTCTCCTGTGTAAAACTCAATAAATTTTTTATTTACTTCGCCATAGCGCCGCCTTGAAAGAGGTATTTCCTTGCCGTTATCAAGCATGACCGCCGTTTTTCCTATGCTTTTGACAAACCGCAGATTTACAATATAAGAACGGTGAGTATGAATAAAGCCGGTTATCCCCTCAAAGCTTGCGATGCTCATATTGCAGTCAAGCATTCTGCCGTCTGATATATGCACCTGAGTATTCCTCCCGAAGGCTTCAACAAAGACTATTCTGTCAGTTGAAATATGCGTTGTTCCGCTGTCGGTCGTCAGCACTGTTTCGGCTGATTTTTCAGCATATCGTTCTGCATTTCTGTCAAGAACTGCAACCAGCTTGTCCTTGTTCAGAGGCTTCAGAAGATAATGGAGCGCTTCCACGTCATATCCGCCGCTCATATATTCTGAAAAGCCTGTTATGAACACTATCGGAAGCATATCTCCCTTTGCGCGAAGCTGTTTTGCAAGCTCCATTCCGTTTATGCCTTTCATTTCAATGTCAAGCAAAAGCAGATCGCAGGGATCATCAGGATAACAGAAAAGAAATTGTTCGGCGCTTTCATAGGTGTTTATATGCACAGCAAACGGCTTGCCGGCAGACCATTCACTTAAAATGCTTTTCAGGCTGCTTATTTGGATACTGTCATCATCGCAGATAGAAATCGTTATTGGCATAAACTCACCGCCTTTTGAATTAGTATAGCATATTTTATAAGCATTTTCAATCTTATGCGGCGTACTTTAAAGATATTTTACTGTGATCAAAGTCTGAAATTATGTGATGCAGCCCCTGATTCTCAAAATGATCGGTCGGCTATTTGTTTATGCTTTCTCACAGAAAATCGGCAGATATAAAAGAAATTTTCTTGAAAATCTGCCGATTGCTTTAATAATATTCGGTTGTGAAAGATTTTTTGGCGTCAAAAAAAGCCGCATAACTGCGCGGCTTTCGGAGTGGATATCTTTTTGTTCCACAAATATGGTCGAGGTGACGGGACTTGAACCCACGGCCCCTACGTCCCGAACGTAGTGCTCTACCAAACTGAGCTACACCTCGAAAACTCTGCTATAATATTTTAGCACTAAATCTTCATTGTGTCAAGAGATTTTCAGGGAAGTTCATAGATTGTTTTTAAACCAGTCGGTTATATATTGTGCTTTCTCGGTCGGATGCACAGGACAAACCTGCGCTGTAATAATATATATCTGAAAACGTGTCATATTTCCTGTGATTCATTCATATTTTATGAAAATTCGGAATAAATAAAGTCCCGTATTTGCGCGGTTTAACGTAAATACGAGACTTTATCCTGGTGAGCTATCGGGGATTCGAACCCCGGACCCTTTGATTAAAAGTCAAATGCTCTGCCAACTGAGCTAATAACTCACAGCTAGTTATGAAGCGGCAGAATTTTCATTCTGCAACGACTTAATTATTATAGCAAACTGACGTTTATTTGTCAAGTGTTTTATGCAAATTTTATTATACTGACAAAAATAATTTTCCTGCAAATTGTTGGGTTATACAGTTTGTACAACCCTATCTGACAGATAAAGCGCAGCGGCAGCAGGCAGAATAATCAAAGCTCCAGTCCGAAAACATAATCGTCCATGACGTATCCGCCGCCTATGTCGGCAGCTTCGGTTCTGAGCACTTTCATTCCCCAGTGCTTATAAACTTCAATAGACGGATCGTTATGCCTGTTTACCGTAAGCCATACCATAGTGTTTCCGTTTTTTCTTCCTATATTCCTGATAAAATCAAAAGCTTTTGAAGCATAGCCCCGTCCTCTGTATTCCTTTTTGAGGTACAGCTTTGAAAGAAACAGCGTATTGTCAGGCTTTTCGCATATTCCGAAATAACCCGCCTGAATACCGTCAACAAAAAATCCGTAGTAGTCATATCCGGATTCTGTCTGTGCTTTTAAAGCCGGATATGACTGAAACTTTTCAACCATATAGTCTATCTGTCCGTCGGATATTATACCGCTGAAATGCTGGTGCCAGATTTCGTCGGCAAGAGCGGCGGTCTGCCTTAGCTGCTCGTCAGACAAAATTTTTTCAAAAGTAAGCATTATTCCTCAATTCCTTTCAGATATTCTATAAACTGCTTGGCGACTCTGGGCGAGCGTCCGCCTCTTGTAAGGGCGAAGGCCTCAGCCTTTGCGCACACCTCGTCCTCAGGCATTTTAAGACCGTACTGACCTGCCAGATCGCGTACCACCGACAGAAACAGCTCCTTATTAGGCTTGGAGTATGTAACGGTAAGTCCGAAGCGGTCGGAAAGCGACAAAAGCTCCTGCATCGTGTCGTTGAAGTGGATCTCGTCGCCTTCTCTTGCGGAAAACGTTTCACGCACAAGGTGACGGCGGTTTGAAGTAGCATATATCGCAAGATTTGACGCGGTGGAGGAAACGCTGCCTTCCAATATGGCTTTAAGCGCGGCAAAATCATCGTCGTCCTCGGTAAACGAAAGATCGTCTATAAAAATAATGAATTTAAGAGGATTTTTGCTTATGACCTCAACTATCGCGGGAATTTCGTGAAGCTGCTTTTTCTTAAGCTCTATAAGCCTGAGTCCGTCGGGATAGTATTCGTTTGCAATAGCCTTGACCGTAGAGGATTTTCCCGTTCCGCAGTCGCCGTAAAGCAGAACGTTGTTTGCAGGCTTGCCTTTAAGCAGAGCCAGAGTGTTGTCTATAACCTCTTTGCGCTCCCTTTCATAACCCGAAAGCTGAGAAAGTCTGATAGGGTCAGGGTATTCAACCGGAACTATAGAACCGTTCTTTATGACAAAAACATGGTAATGAGAGTATATTCCGTAGCCGTATTGGTTTATCTGATGGATCCTGTCGGCGTATATTTTAGAAAAATCCAGTTCCTCGGTTTTGTAGCGGGGGAGAAATCCGCTGTATCCGATTTTTGATATGATAGCCTCGGAAGATATGCGTGAAAGATCCTGCAAAACCATAAGCTCGCTGGCAAGACATTCGTCCAGCAGCGCTCCGGTTTCCTTTCCCTCGCCCTTTTTGAGCATATAAAGATTTTCGTTTTCAAGCGCGAGCCTTAGGATATAGCGTGTAAGATTATCCGAGTGAGTATAAAGCTGAGCGGCAAAGTCGCAGTATTTTTCCACCGCCTTGTCCATTTTGCCATCTTCGCAGGCTTCAAGAGCCAGCAAAAGCTTTTTTATAACATTTCTTTCCTTAAGACTTTTAAAAATAACCAGAGTTTTTGTCTGCATAAGCAGCTCTTTGAAGTCGTTCATTTTAAAATACCCTCTTTGAAATCATATATCCATTATATTATAATACTTTAGATTCCATTAGTCAAGAATCGGCGGAAGAAGCGAACGCTTTTCATATCGGCATACCAGTGTTCAGGAAAAAATATTGTAAAGCCAGTCATATTCCTTAAGTTCCGTGAATATAATTATATAAAAAGGACATTGAAAGGAAGATCGACTTGAAAAATCATATTCAGCTGATGGCGGTTTTTGCAGTGTTTCTGATACTTGTTCCCTGCATAGCCTTTTTCAACGGAAAAAGCGGACAGGCTCCCGCCAATACCGAGGCAGGTTCCGATACGGTAAAATTCTTATTTACCGAGGAGGACAAGGTCGAGGAAATACCTATGGAGGATTACATGATAGGAGCGGTCCTGGCGCAGATGCCCGCCGATTTTGAGGAGGAGGCGCTGAAGGCGCAGGCTGTTCTTGCGCATACATATGCCGTAAGGCGTATTCTGAATGAAAAGGAAAATCCGACTGAAGCGCTGAAAGGCGCGGCAATGAGCGACGACGCTTCACTGTATCTCGGCTACTTTACCGAGGCGCAGGCGAAGGAGCTTTACGGCGACGACTATAAAACCGCCTATGAAAAAATATCAAAGGCGGTAAAAGCGGTAAAGGACGATATTCTGGAATATGAAGGCGAGCCGATAACCGTAGCCTTTCACGCTATAAGCGGAGGGAAAACCGAATCGGCTCTTAACGCGTGGGGGGAGGACATACCTTATCTGACCGTATGCGACAGCTCGTGGGACACTGAAATATCCGGCTTTGAGAAGCAAACCGAATTTACTCCGGACGAGCTTTCCGCCAGAATCTCCGCTCAGTTTCCAGATGCGGATATCAGCGGAGTTTCTGAAGAAAAGTGGATCGTTCCCGATGAAACGACTGCTTCGGGGACGGTGCTTTCGGTCGGAATAGGAGAAAGCTTTTTCATAACAGGTCAGCAGTTTGCTAACGCGCTTTCTCTTCCGTCGCCCTGCTTTGAAGCGGAATATTCGGACGGAAAATTTATCATAACGACGCGGGGCTACGGACATCTTGTGGGAATGAGCCAATACGGCGCCAACTACCTTGCGCGTGAGGGAAAGAGCTGCGAGGAAATATTATCCCATTACTTTCCGGGAACGGCTTTGTCCTGATTCATGCGCGGTTTTTTACTGCCGTGTCAGGAACAATGCCGGATACCTTGCGTTATCGCGTTAAAAGCCTGCTTATATACGCAGGCTTTTGTTATAGCTGTTATTTGTTTCTTAAATCAAGGATACGCTGAGCCTTGCCCTGAAATCTTTGCAGCGTTTTATGACCGACTATCGTGATCTTGGTATCTATGCCAAGAACGGTTTTCATTCCGTGACGAATGTCCTTATGCAGCTGCTCCAGTCTGGGGAAGTTGTCGAGAATATCGCTGCACTTGTCGGAGAGCTCGACCTTTATTTCAAGATGATCCGCGCAGTTTTCTCTTGTCAGCACCAGCTGATAGTGAGGGGCAATCTGTTCAAAGCCCATAAGCACGCTTTCTATCTGCGACGGGAACACGTTTACGCCTCGGATTTTCAGCATATCGTCCGAACGTCCTCTGGGCTTTGCCATTCTTGCAAAGGTTCTGCCGCATTTGCAGGGCTCGTAATTGATCTGGGTAATGTCCTTGGTGCGGTAGCGCAGCATGGGAATTCCTTCCTTGGTAAGAGTAGTGATAACCAGCTCGCCCTCAGAGCCCTTGGGAAGCGCCTCGCCGGTCCGGGGGTTTATAACCTCGGCATAGAAGTGATCCTCGTTAATGTGCATTCCGTCGCGCTCTATACATTCGCCGGAAACGCCCGGTCCCATAAGCTCGCTCATTCCGTAGTTATCGGTAGCGAAAATGTTCAGCGTCTTTTCGATCTGATCTCTCATTTCGGGAGTGCAGCCCTCGGAGCCGAACAGACCGAGCTTGAGATGTATTTTGTCAATAACGCCCATTTCGCGTGCCTTTTCGCCTATGTACTGGGCGTATGAGGGAGTTGAAACTAAAGTATTAGTACCGAAGTCCTGCATAAGCATGATCTGTTTTTCGGTATTTCCGCTAGAGGTAGGCACAACGGCGGCTCCTATTTTTTCAAGTCCGTAGTGAAGTCCGAGGGCGCCTGTGAAAAGACCGTATCCGAAGGCTATCTGTACGATCGTTTCATCGTTTGCTCCCACTGCGGTGATAAGGCGAGCCACACAGTCGCTCCACATATCAAGATCGTTGGCGGTGTAGCCGACTACGGTGGGCTTGCCTGTAGTGCCGGAGGAAGCGTGAATACGCGTGATCTTTTTCATTGGAACGGCAAAAAGCCCGAAAGGATAGGTGTCCCGCATATCCGCCTTTGTGGTGTATGGAATATACTGAATATCAGACAGGGTTTTAATCTTATCAGCGGTCACGCCTGCTTCGGTAAGCCGCTTATTATAAAAAGGAACGTTGTCCATGCAGTATTTTACAAGTCTTTTTAGCCGTTCGAGCTGTAATTTTTCGATATCGGCCCGCGGCATCGTTTCAATATCCTTCTGAAAAAACATAAATAAATCTCCTTTAAAGTATTAAAGCATAATATATTATACTACATAAAACAAAATATTTCAAGAGTTATTGATAAAATAATGTACAAATTTGCTCACTTGATTTTATGCGTCATTAAGAGTATAATTATTTAAGACGGCACAGCTTTTTCATAGTATGCGATCTTTTTAAACGTTTTGGAGAATAATGGCATTGATTGGGCAATGCTGTATGAACAGAAAAACAAAGGGAGAGGACTTTGATATTATGTTTGAAATGAGCAGAACGGTAAACTGCAGTAATATAGGAGAGGACGGAAAAGCCAGAAACAGCGCAATAGTGGATTTTTTACAGGACAGCAGTATTTTTCACCTGGATTCTCATCCGGTTATGTCGCCGTTTTTCAGAGAGGAAAACTGCGTTATGTTTCTTGTGTCAAGGCAGATAGATATTGCAAGACGCCCGTTCTACGGAGAAAAAATAAAGATAAGGACATGGACATACGAGCTTAAAAGAATGTACGGCTACAGAAATACAATAATTTACAGCGAAAACGGAGAGCCGCTGGTAAAAAGCATCGCGTCTGGCGCTTTTATGGATAACGTAAGTCAGCGGCCGCGCAAGGTGCCTCAGGAGCTGGTGGACAGAGTAAAGCTTTATCCGAAGGAAGACATGGAGTATCTTCCCAGAAAGATAACGCTTCCGGACTCGGAGCCGGAGGTTTTTCCTCCGTTGCATATAATGAAATGCTATATAGATATGAATCATCATGTGAACAACGCCCGGTATATTGATATTGCGGACGAATATCTGCCGGAAAACGCTGATATAAGCCGTATGAGAATTGAATATAAAATGCCTTTGAAACGCGCAGATACGGCGATACCAAGGGTATTTTCCGAAGACGGCGCTGTAACGGTGGATATTTCCGACGAAAACGGAAAGTCGTTTTGCATAGTTGAGTATACATTGAAATAAGCGCTGTGAGCAGGATCGCTGCCGAGATATGATGTCTTGACATTACTTACAATTCTGAGCAGCTATCAGAGCATATTTTGTTTTATATCTACAAATTCATATAATTCATATTGACAAAGTAGGAAATGCCGTGTATATTATAATACAAGGACACGACAGAGCATTACAGATCATAACCGCACAAGCAGATCTATCGCTATGCATGAGGAAAGGAAGATTTTTATGTCTAAAATTTACAGAAGTATTTCGGAGCTGGTGGGGAAAACGCCTTTATTTGAGGCTTCAAGGCTGAGCGAACGTATGGGGCTTGATAAGCCGCTGCTGGCTAAGCTTGAGTATTTCAATCCGGCAGGAAGCGTTAAGGACAGGGCGGCAAAATTCATGATCGAGGACGCTGAAGAAAAGGGTATCCTGAAAAAAGGCAGCACTATAATCGAACCGACTTCGGGAAATACGGGAATAGGTCTGGCGGCAATAGGAATTTCAAGAGGATATAAGGTTATTCTTACTATGCCGGAAACGATGAGCGTTGAAAGAAGGAATCTGCTTAAGGCTTACGGAGCGCGGATAGTTCTGACGGAGGGCGCAAAGGGTATGAAGGGAGCTATTGCCAAGGCCGACGAGCTTAACAGGGAGATTGAAGGCTCGGTCATCCTCGGTCAGTTTGTGAACCCTGCAAATCCTAAGGCGCATATAGAAACCACCGGCCCGGAGATCTGGGAGGATACGGACGGAAAAATAGACATTTTTGTAGCCGGAGTAGGAACGGGAGGCACGGTTACCGGAACAGGGCAGTATCTTAAGTCAAAAAATCCTGATATTAAAATCGTTGCCGCGGAGCCTGACAATTCACCTGTGCTTTCAGAGGGCAGAGGAGGCCCCCACAAGATACAGGGGATAGGAGCGGGCTTTGTTCCGGAGGTTCTGGACACTGAAATTTACGACGAGGTTGTCAGGGTAACGGACGAGGACGCTTTAAAAACGGGAAACCTTATGGCAAAGACTGAGGGAATACTTGTGGGAATTTCGTCGGGAGCGGCGCTGTATGCGGCTGCGGAGCTGGCTAAGCGTGAGGAAAACAGGGGCAAGGTAATAGTTGCGCTTCTGCCCGATACCGGCGAGAGGTATTTATCTACCGCTTTGTTTGCGGAATAATATGTTGTTGAGGGACGGTTTTGAACCGTCCTTTTTTTAGCTTTTATCCCTCCTAGACCATTTGATTTTCAATCAAAGGCGCCGGAAAGAAAGGAAAGCGGCATGAGGAAGCAAAGCCTCAGAGCTTTTAATAAAAATCATTTATATTATGGAGGGATTTTTCTATGAAAAAGTCACAGAAAGGTTTTACTCTGGTTGAACTTATCGTGGTAATTGCCATTATCGGCGTTTTGGCAGCTATCCTTGTACCTTCTATGATGGGGTACGTTAAGAAGTCCAGACTTAAGACCGCTAATTCAAATGCGAAGACTGTATTTACAGCAGTACAGAGTGCGGCTCAGGAAGCTGAAACAAAAGGAACACCTCTTTCATCAGGTATTGCTTTATCTGAATGGACTGTAGCGTCTAGTGCATCTTCTGATGTAGAAAAAGCAGTTTATAATACGTTAAAAGATAATGGCGATGATATGGGTATTGTAAACGTATGGATTGCTTCTGACGGCGGCTGCGGCGGCGTACAGTGGATCAAAGCAACAGGTGATGCAATGGTAGGTCAGTATCCTGATCCTGCTGACGAAGTTGATGCTGTTCCAACATGGGGAACGCAGCCAGGTACAGGTGCAGGTACTCCGTAATAATTCTCAATTGAATAATAAAATAAGCAGCTATCATAGCTGCTTATTTTATGTCTAAAGGATACGATATGAAAACAAAAAAATATTATATTTTATTATTTTTTTTAATTGTTGCTCAATTGTTTTATACTACATACGTTTTTACCTTTGAAAAGCATGGATGTCATTCAGATGAAATCTGGAGCTACGGGCTTGCAAATAGTTATTATCAGCCGTTTATATACATAAAAGATGGTGTGTTCATTGATGATTTTAATATTGACGATTCAATCAATGTAAATAAGTGGACTACGGGAAAAACTTATAATGACTACATAACTGTTCAAAAAGGTGAACGGTTTTCCTATGACTCGGTTTATCACAATCAATCTTTAGATCATCATCCCCCTCTTTATTATGCTTTGTTGCATACCATTTGTTCGTTTTTTTCAGATACATTTTCTTTTTATTTTGCATATTTGTTAAATTGTGTTTTTCTTGTTATAACTCAAATATTTTTATACAAGCTTTCCTGCTGCATTTCAGGCTCAAAAACAGCGGCGCTTTTATGCTGTACTCTTTATGGCTTTGGAACGGGTGCTTTATCCACCTTTATTTTCCTAAGACAGTATAGTCTACTTACAATGCTGGGAGTTATGTATACCTATTTTAATGCGGTCTTGTTTAAATCCGAAAATATTAATCTAAAAAAATATCTTCCGCCTATTATTATAACCGCTTTTTGCTTATTCATGACGCATTACACCGGAATTGCTTACGTTGGAGTTTTTACCGCTTGCTACTGTATTTTTCTGCTTTGTAAAAGAAAAATCAAAAAAATTTTTATTTACGGCGGTTCAACATTAGGTGTATTGCTTTTATATATTTTAGTATATCCTGCTGCACTTAAACAGATTTTTGGCTATTCAACCTACGAAACTAAGCTCATGACCTATTCAATGCAAATTAGGACAATGTTTTCTTACGTTACACAATATAATTTCGGTTTTGCCGTATCAAAATACAAGTCACCTTTTTTAAGCATATTTTTTGCTTCTATTATTTGCATTGCTATTTTACTTCTTCCACTTTGCTATTTGTTTAGGAAAGAACCTTGGTACATTAATTTTAAAATAAAATTGGTGCAGAAAATAAAAGGTATTCCAAGCTTTTTTTCAAAACTCAATTATATTCCTTTTTTTATAACTATTTCTGTTATTTCATTATTGGCAATTATGGCTGATACAACAGATATAGCAAAAATGGGCGTATATTCCATGAGATATATTTTTATGACTTTTCCGCTTGCCTGCTCGGTTATTGTTACATTAGCGTATTTTGTAATTACTCATCTTCCATATATAAAAAAAGCAGGTAATATAATTTGTTGTGTAATTGCTGCCGTTATCATAATTAATGTTAATATAAACGAACCATGCCAGTTTTTGTTTCAACATTTTAACACCGACAAAAATGCTAATCATACATTTGAAAACAAAAACTGTATTGTTATTTTACCCGATATGGAAAGCTCTTGGACAATAACCTGTTATACATGGTATTTAGCTAAAGCAAATAATGTATGGATTACAACTGCAGATACTTTTAAAGACTATATTGATGAAATAAATGCATCTAATATCAAAATTGATTATGTAATAACTACTTGGACGCTTTTAAACCTGACTAATCAAGAAAACGCTACTATTAATGGTTGGATTTCAGGTGATGAAATTACTAATATAATTATAAATGGCGATGCTGATATCTTTGATACAAGTGAAAAAAATTCAAAATGCTCGCACTTAATTAAGCAATTAAACAACGGCTGTTCTTATAGTATTTTGTACGGATTATGCATAACTAACGGTAATATGAATTTAGTCTTAAAACTTACGTAAAAAAACAAGCAACAACCGAAGCTGTTGCTTGTTAAATTACACATTATGCGCCTGCTTCGCCGCCTGCTGGTGCAGAAGCCCAATCCGGCGCGTCTTCAGGCTCGCTAGCTGCATTAGGATACTGACCGATCATTGTGTCATCCTCTGTCTGTGCCCACTGAGCAAGTTCACATCCACCGGTGTCATCGTCAATTGTTACAAGAACAAATCCTAACTCATCGCCGTTATCCTGCAATGCGTTAAAAACAGCTGTCATTACAGGCTGAGTATCATCGCTTGGTTCTGTAACCTCTGTAGCAGAATTAATTCCATCACCCTCACCAAGAGGAGCGCCTTCGGTTTCTGCCTCCTGACAAGCATTCTGCACTGCTGTAAATACAGTCTTGGCATTAGTATTTGCGGTTTTCAGTCTGGACTTTCTTACGTACCCCATCATAGAAGGTACAAGGATAGCTGCCAAAACGCCGATAATGGCAATTACCACGATAAGTTCAACCAGAGTAAAACCTTTCTGTGACTTTTTCATAGAAAAATCCCTCCATAATATAAATGATTTTTATTAAAAGCTCTGAGGCTTTGCTTCCTCATGCCGCTTTCCTTTCTTTCCGGCGCCTTTGATTGAAAATCAAATGGACCGGGAGAACAGGCAACGAAAAATTTATGTAGCTTTTTATTTATCGTTTTAACCTGTCTTAACTATATTTACATTATACTCGCTTCATGCACAATTGTCAATAGTTTTTCTTAACTATTATTCAAGTTTGGCGAATATGACTAAAAATAAGCTGTCTTTAAGTTAAAATGACCAATTTTGCAGTAATTATTTTCTAGCAAAAGACATAATTCCATGTGAACATTCTGTTTCTATATCTTACTTATTATATCTTAAAAAAAATTGCCTGTCAATATCAATTTTAATTTTTGTTGCATTTGATGAAATAAGGAAATAATTTGTTGCTTATAATAGCAATCTGCACAATTTGTTTAATTGATAATACATTTTAATATTTGATGTTGCTCAATTTAAAGTTTAGTTTTGTTTAATGTGCCAAAATAATTTGGCATAAAGTTATGCAATCTATACAATATACAGAAAAGTTATGCTGATTCTTGAAAAAAAGGTCGTTTTATGTTATAATAAAAAGGTTAAAAAGGTATAAAATTTTGTCCTTGAGGTAAGGACGGAAGGCGTGATATAATTAATGGACGAGCAGGTCTTAAGCGAAAATAAAATGGGTGTTCAGCCGATAAACAAGCTGATATTATCAATGTCGCTGCCTATAATGATTTCAATGCTGATTCAGGCGTTGTATAACATCGTAGACAGTATTTTTGTGTCCAAAATAAGCGAAAACGCGTTTACCGCGGTTTCACTGGCGTTCCCGGTGCAGAATCTTATGATTGCCGTCGCCGCCGGAACGGGAGTCGGAATCAACGCGCTGCTTTCAAAGTCCCTCGGAGAAAGAAATTTTCAAGACGCCGACAAAACGGCTCACAACGGAATTTTCCTGACGTTTATTCACTATCTTATATTTCTGATTTTCGGACTGTTTTTTACTGGAATATTTTTTGAGGCTCAGTCCAAAAACAGCGAGATCATAGCTTACGGAAAAGAATATCTGTCTATCTGTCTGGTATCGGGCTTCGGAATCTTATTTGAAATAACCTTTGAACGTCTGCTGCAGGCTACCGGACGGACGATGTATACCATGTTTACTCAGGGCGCGGGAGCTATAATAAATATTATTCTTGATCCCTGTCTTATTTTCGGACTGGGGCCTTTTCCTGAGATGGGAATTGCCGGAGCGGCGATAGCTACGGTAATCGGACAGATCGCGGCAATGCTGATGGGGCTTGTGTTCAACATAAAATTCAATAAAGAGATAAGCATGAGTATGCGCGGCTTCCGTCCCTGCGGAAGAATAATAAAAAGGATATATTCAGTAGGAATACCCTCAATTATTATGCAGTCCATCACGTCTGTAATGACTTTTGGAATGAACAAGATACTCGGCGGCTTTGCCGATACGGCGCAGGCGGTGCTCGGCGCGTATTTCAAGCTTCAGAGCTTCGTGTTTATGCCGGTGTTCGGACTTAACAACGGAATGGTTCCGGTGCTTTCCTACAACTACGGCGCGAGAAACAAAAAACGTATGACCGACACTATAAAAATCTCCGTAATTTACGCAATGATTCTGATGCTGATCGGCTTTGCTCTTATGCAGCTTGTTCCGAATGTATTGCTTGAAATGTTTGAGGCTTCGGAAAATATGATGTCAATGGGAGTTACTGCTCTCAGGATAATCAGCATAAGCTTTCTGTTTGCCGGATTCTGCATTATCATCAGTTCGTCGCTTCAGGCGCTGGGACATGGACTGTTTTCCATGCTTATTTCAATTGCCCGTCAGCTTATCGTGCTGCTGCCGGTAGCCTATCTGCTTTCGAGGCTTGGCGATGTGGCATATGTATGGTGGGCTTTTCCCATTGCGGAAATATCGTCGGTATGCTGTTCGGTGTTGTTTATAAGACATATTTACAAAAAGGTTATAAAACCTATAGGAGATTAAATGACTTTTGTTCGGCTTTCGCAGTCTGAACAGACCATATCTGCGCAAAAAATACCGGTTCATGAGCGAGCCGGTATTTTTTATATCATTTGTTTTAATATCAGAAGTCAACTTCGGTATCATAATAGCAGCATTTAAGCAGCTTTTCCATATCCTCCTGTGAAGGCTGACGCGGATTGGAGCCTGTGCAGGCGTCGCCGATAGCGTTCTTGGCAATCTCAGGCAGTCTTTCGAGAAATACCTCCTCAGGAACGAAGCCCTGCTCGCAGGGATAGCTGTCAGGACCGTAATTCTTGATGCAGTGAGGAATATTCAGCTTATCGTTCATGTCGCGTATGTACTTGATAAGCAAAGCAACCTTTTCGTCATCGCTGGAACCGCCCAGATGCATATAGTCTGCAATTACTCCGTAGCGTTTCTTAGCCGTTTCGTCCTTGGCGTTGTAAGCTATTACCTTCGGCAGATACATAGCGTTTGCCGCACCGTGAATGATGTGAGCTCCGTAGTCTGCAAAAGCGGCTCCCGTCTTATGAGCCATTGAGTGAACTATACCGAGCAGAGCGTTTGAGAACGCCATGCCTGCAAGGCACTGAGCGTTGTGCATTCTGTCGCGGGCGTCCATATCGCCGTTGTAGGAATTGATAAGATCGTTTTGGATCATTTCAATAGCGTGAATGGCAAGAGGATCGGTATAGTCGCAGTTAGCTGTTGAAACATAAGCTTCAACCGCATGGGTAAGAGCGTCCATGCCCGTATGCGCGGTAAGCTTCTGAGGCATTGTTTCAGCCAGCTCGGCGTCAACGATAGCAACGTCAGGAGTGATCTCAAAGTCGGCGATAGGATACTTGATACCCTTGTCGTAGTCTGTGATAATCGAGAAAGCGGTTACCTCGGTAGCCGTTCCGGAGGTTGAAGGAATAGCGCAGAAATGAGCTTTCTTTCTCAGCTCGGGAATTCCGAATACCTTGCACATATCCTCAAAAGTACAGTCGGGATACTCATATTTGATCCACATAGCCTTAGCGGCGTCGATAGGAGAGCCTCCGCCCATAGCGACGATCCAGTCAGGCTCGTATTCAAGCATTACTTTAGCGCCGTTCATAACGGTTGTAACCGACGGATCCGGCTCAACGTTTTCGATAAGCTTGACTTCCATGCCGGCTTCTTTAAGATAAGCCTCGGCCTTCTGAAGAAAACCGTTTCTCTTCATTGAGCCTCCGCCTACTACGATGATTGCTTTTTTTCCTTTCAGAGTCTTAAGATTTTCAAGAGATCCCTTTCCGTGATACAGATCTCTCGGCAGCGTAAATCTAGCCATTGCTGATTCCTCCTCAATTTTTGTCAATAATGTTGGAACGCAGTAAACTTTATGTAAAAACTGCACAACAATAACCTGTATTGTTTGAAATAATTATAGCATTATCCACATTAACTTTGTGCTACATAGTTATGAATATTTTATGTCTTGCGGTAATTTATATATGCTATATATTTTCAGTAAAGATATAACGCCTACTGAACGCCGGTAATTTTTAATTTTTTGCGCCGCACTTGAAAAGGCGTTGAAAATGTGGTATAATTCTAAATAATAATTATCGGAAGGAAAGGTTGTTATTATGGACGTTTTCAAGGAGCAGATAGTGCGCAAGATCCCAAACAGAAATGAAAAGGTATCCAAGGTATTCATTATGATCGCAGCCGTCGCGCTTGCTATGGTTTGCTTTGTTTTTGCCTTCGGAACTCAGTTTTCTATGTTCGGGATACTTTTTGCGGGACTTTCGCTTTACGGCGGATATTATCTTGTTACTAATCTTGACGTAGAGTACGAGTACATTCTTACCAACGGAGAGCTGGACGTGGATAAGATCATCGCTCAGCGCAAAAGAAAAAGACTTTGCACCGTCAGGATCGGCTCTGCTACCGAATTCGGAGCCGTTTCGGATTCCAGCAATACCGGAGGCGCCGAAACATATGTGAGAGCCTCTGCCGACGATGAGAATCAGACGGATTATTTTATAAGAGTAAACCACAAAAGCCTGGGGGATACCGTCCTTGTATTTACTCCCAGCGAGGAAATGCTTGAACTGATAAAGCCTTATGTTCCGAGAAATATAAGGAATAAGCTTTAAAACGGGAGGCGCGCTGTGTATACGGTAGGAATTGATCTGATAGAAATAGCCCGTATAGAAAAAAGCGTTAAAAGCCGCAGATTTGTCGAAAGGGTTTTCTCTGAGAAGGAGATTGCCCTTTTTTCTTCAAAAAGCAACTCTGCGGAGTCTATGGCGGGAAACTGGGCGGCTAAGGAGGCGTTTTCAAAAGCTCTCGGCACTGGAGTCAGGGATTTCAGCCTAAACGAGGTTTCTGTACTTCGCGACGGGCTTGGAGCGCCGTATTTGGAGCTTACCGGAAATGCGGAGAAAATTGCCGATAAGCTGGGGCTGGAATTTTCGGTAAGTATTACCCATACCTCTCAGCTGGCTCAGGCGGTTTGTATTGGCTACAGAAAAAGCGATCAGCAGAAAGGGTGAATTTTATGCATAAAATTTTGACTCCCGCGCAGATGAGGGAAGCGGAGCAGGCTTCCGTAAGGCTCGGCAAGGGGCTGGATGAGCTTATGGACAACTCCGGAGAAAGGCTTGCAAGGCGGATAGCCTCAGTTTCACGCAGATTGATGAAAAGAAGCGCGGTGATACTTGCGGGAAGCGGCAACAACGGCGGCGACGGTTTTAAAGCGGCGGCGTATCTTGAGCAGCAGGGAATACTTCCTGTTGTAGTGCTTTGCTGCGGAGCGCCGGCGACGGAGCTTTCAAGGGCGGCCTTTGAAGGTATGCCTGAGAAAACAGCCGTGCTGGATATAAACGACGAGAGGGTCGGCGGAATCATTTCCTGCGCGGGAATAATTGCCGACTGCGTGTTCGGAACCGGGTTTCACGGAGAATTAAGCGAGAAGCTCGGGAGATTATTCAGCAGAATCAATGAGCTTTCCGCTTTCAGAATAGCCTGTGACATTCCGTCCGGCGTAAATTCGCTTAACGGACAGGTAAGCGCCGGAGCTTTCAGAGCCGATGAAACGGTGACTTTTCACCGAAAAAAGACCGGTATGTTCTTTTCTCCGGCAAAGGAATACTGCGGCAAGATAATTACCGCCGATATAGGTATACCCGACGGCTGGGACGACGGCTTAACGCCGGAGATATCGTCTGTGACCGCTTTTGAGGCGGCGGAGCTGCTGCCGGGAAGAAGCGACAACAGCCATAAGGGAACCTACGGCAGGTGTATGCTTTTGTGCGGTTCGGGGAAATATCCGGGAGCCGCGGTAATATCGTCAATGTCGGCAATGCGCTCCGGAGTAGGGCTGGTTGAGCTGTGCACTCCCGAAAGCGCGGTTCTGCCCGCGGTTACAAGAACTCCTGAAATAACCTTTACCGCCTTGAATACCGACGGCGAAGGCTTTGTCTCAGCAGACAGCTTACCAGTGATACTTGAATCGCTTTCAAAGGCCGACTCCGCTGTGATAGGCTGCGGTCTGGGGAAAACGGAGGATACCGAAAGAATCGTGTGCGAAATAGTCAGAAACGCAAGATGTCCCTTGATTATTGACGCCGACGGAATAAACTGTCTGTCCGGGCATATAGATGTATTAAAAGAAAAACAGACGGAGATTATACTTACTCCTCATATCGGCGAGCTTGCAAGACTGTGTGGCGCAGAAATCGCCGAGGTCCTTACGGACGTCATAGGATATGCCGGACGGATTGCCGAAAGATACGGAGCGGTCGTTCATGCAAAGAACGTTCAGACGGTTACCGTATGCGGCGGCAGGTGCTTTATTACCGATTTCGGCTGTTCGGCGCTTGCAAAGGGAGGCTCCGGAGATATGCTTGCCGGGCTTATCGGTTCTCTCTGCGCTCAGGGAACGTCTGCCGCTGACGCTTGTATTCTGGCTGATTACATTATGGGAAGATCGGCAAAGCTGCTTTGCGAAACCAATTCGCCGAGGGGAGTGCTTGCCGAGGACATTATATCCTGTTTCCCGAAAATGCTGTGGCAGGCTGAACGAGGCGTTATAGTATAATTTCCCGACAATGCTGTCTTTCTTTGAAAGGCGGCATTTTTTATCTGTCGGAATGTGCTGTCGGCAGGAAATAAAATTTCGGCAGATTTATATAAGGGAAAGGCAGGTGCGGGCTTGTGACGGGATTTTCGTTTACGGGCGTTTGTTTCAGAAAAGCTGCCGCCGCTATGATCGCGGTTTGCGTGGCGGCGGTTGCTTCGGGATGCGGCAAAGGAGATGAAAAGCCGCCGGAGCTGAAAAAGAATTTTACCTGTACGGCGGTTATTGTACAGAATGAAGAACAGTATCGCGCGCAGCTGGAAAGGATCGACGGAGTAGGCTGGAGGGCGGTATTTTCCGAGCCGGAAACGATTGAGGGAATGGAGGTTTCTCTGCTGAACGATCAATGTACGGTAAACTTCAAGGAGCTTACGTACACAGCGGACAGGGAGGAGCTTCCTGAAAACGGAATGATTCAGCTTGTAGCTTCGGCGGCGGACAGGTGTATTTCAGGCAAGGGAATAAAAAGCTCAAGCAAAGGCGGTAATTATATATTCGACGGCAAAACCGGAAACGCCGGATTTACGGCAGAGGTGAGCGATGGGACTGTCAGCACGCTTGAGATTGCAGGAGAAATAACCGCGGAGTTTTCGGATTATGATACTGATTGATCGGCAGATGTACGAACTGCAATAGAGCTGAAATTATTTTCTGCCGGTCTGCGGTATGTATATTTTAAGAAATGAATCAGGGACTGCTGCATGGCGCAACAGCCCCTTTTTGTTTGAATGAAAAGATGTCAAGTGCTGATAAAAGCAAATTAAAGGATTCAGATTTCAGGTCTTTTGCTTTTTCTTTCTGAATTTTAGCTTTTTTTATTTTATAAAGCGAATTTTTTTAATAATACAAAATGCTGAAAAGTCCGCATTTACAGGATTCTCAGCATAAAAGACAACGCAGTTTAGACTTTAGGGTTCAAACTGCGTTAGGTTTATTAATATGTGTTTTGACCATAAAATAGATATTTGCCCAGCGGCATAAAATTACCCGTCACCATAAAATGGCGACGGGTATTGCGCTGTCCGCGCTGGGACTGTCAAGCGCTGACAAAATAGATGAATGATAAAAGTGGACAAAAAGATTCAGATTTTCCAGCTTTTTCTTTGTTCAATAATACAAAATACTGAAAAACCAACACTTATGGAATTCTCATCATAAAAATCAACGCAGTTTGGACTTAGAGTTTAAATTGTGTTAGGGGTATCACTCTTTGGAAATCTGGTTCTGAAAAACAAACCGTGTAAACGCAATAATCGCCAAAAATTTGACAATACTAAAACTGCAGCCAAAAAAGGCAACGCTGAGGAGCGACCCGACGCAGGCTGTAAGATATACGGTGAATAGAAAAGCAGCGGCATTGTCGCTGCTTTTCTATTCACCGGTATCTTCCGAGCGGATAAACCTCGGGAGCTCGAGGGCAGAGCCCTCGTCAGCCATCAGGCTGCAAACCTGTCCTCAAAGAAAATCGCAAACTGAGAGTATGCAAGTCCCCAGTCCCTGACTGGCATCGTCCATTTCTTTGAGATTTCCACTACGCTTATATAAATGACCTTGCGAATGGAATCATCTGTCGGGAAACCGCCTTGGATTTCGTGAATTTTCTTACCATTTGATGATAGCTCTCAACTGCATTTGTTGTATATATTATCTTCCTTATCTCCTGCGGATATTCAAAAAATGTGGTCAGCTCAGACCAGTTTTTATCCCAGGATTTAAGAATATTCGGATACTTCTTATCCCACTTCTCACGGAATTCTTCCTTTGCATATTCGGCGTCATCAAGATTGACAGCGCCATAGATTTTCTTGAGGTCTGCACATACCGCTTTTCTGTCCTTGTAAGGCACAAATTTGCAGCTGTTTCTTATCTGATGCACAATGCAAAGCTGGTTTTTCGTCTTTGGAAACACTGCGTTTATGGCACTGCAAAGTCCGTTCAAATTATCATGGCAAGCTATGAAAATGTCCGTAACACCGCGGTTTCTAAGGTCTGAGCATATGCTTGCATAAAAGCTTGCAGACTCATTTTCGGAGATCCATGTGCCGAGAATTTCCTTCTGTCCTTCCATATTTATTCCGAGAACAGAGTATACACATTTGCTGATAATCTTGTTGTCCTTGCGGGAATTGAATACAATTCCGTCAAAGAAAACTACGGGATAATTTGCAGTCCGTGCCACTCGTTTACTTCGGGAAGAATTTTGTCTGTTATTCGTGAAATTAAACCCTGTGATATTTCTGAACCGTAGATTTCACGAAGGGTATCTTCAATGTCACGCTGGGACATTCCCTTTGCGTACATTGCCATGATTTTCTGCTCAATTTCGTCCGTGCGGGTCTGTCGCTTTTCAATGACCTTCGGTTCAAATTCACCATTGCGGTCACGGGGAACGGATATTTCGCAGTCACCGTAATCGCTTGAAATTGTCTTCTTGCCGTAGCCGTTTCTGCTATTGCCGGTGTTGTTTCCGGAAGCAGAATTTTTTGCGTAGCCGAGATGTTCGTCCATTTCTGCTTCAAGCATCTGCTCGATCGTTCCAGCAAAGAGTCGCTTAAGTTTTGCCTGAATATCTCCTGTGCTTTCACAGTCTGCCATCAGCAGTTTTACAAGTTCCATCTCCTTGTCGCTTAATCCGTGATTTCTCTTTTTCATTATCAATAACCTCCATATTTTTCTTATGGATATTATTGACATTTACACAGTTGGATATTCAGACTCGGAAATCTCAAAAGTCCTTACTTTTTTTATAGTATATTTCACATTATCTACAGGAATTTTTTGCTGATGTGATGTTTCAATTATTAGTTTATCTCCATCAAATGAATAATCAGCACACAAATACAATCCATCATTTTCAGCCAAAATCACTAGATTAGAATTATCTATAAAAGTAAAATTTCTTCGATTAGAAGCTAATGCAGAACCAAAACCAAATGCAGACCAAATTAAGCCAATTATACATAAACTACCAGCAATCATTATTTTGCCAATTCGGCTTTTGACAAGATTAAATATGTTCATCATTTTATCAGTCAAAGAAATTGACGTTTTTGATAATATTGAATCAGGCCTTGCAAAACTTCCAAAAATTATTCCATAACAATAAAGCATAAATTCAACCAAGAATAATGATATAATAGTTACAACCCACTCCGATAGTTCCATACCTGTCGTAAAATCAATAAAATCATAATAAGATAATGCTGCACCGCTAATTAATATAATTAAACCAGATATTACAAAAAGCAATCCTGTTTTAAAAGCTAATTTAACGCCTTTATTATTCTTAAAAATTTTATAGGAAATAATATTTAAAGCCAGATATAAAACTAACATTGCAACTAAATTTAAAATTTCAGATAAGAAATTAATATTGTATATTGTATTCCACTTAGCATCAATATTAAAAAACTTATTATAACTCGAAAGAATTATGTTTGCCATTCCAGTTAGAAATGTTTTAATTATGGCAAAAGCAGGAATAATTAATGCCAAAATCTCCTTCCAATATTTAATATAACTTGTTTTTGATTTTGCACTCTTGTCAACGGTTTTGCCACGTTCTTTATCCTGTAGAAATCCATTGGCATAAGAGTTTATGTAGGAATTTTCCTTCAAATTATTCACTCCGCTACCTCGTATGTTCTTTATTGCAGCAATAATAACACCCATCCGCATTATACCAACCACAATTCTTAGCATATTTAACTGCGTCGTGTTCATCAGAATGCCAACCAAGCGATATTTGATTTTGCGGAAGTGGCAAATAATCGCATGTAGTTGTATGTACTTCATTGCATCCGTTAGCATCTTTATTTTTATTAATAATATAATATGGCATAATAATACCTCTTTCTGCGCTTTGGCGCTATAGATTTTGTATATTTTAAAAAACAAAATTCAAGAGCTTGATCTTCAAAATTTCACATCCATCTCAATCATATTTTACAAAGAAACATTGACTTTTGATCATAAAAGTTGTATTATATTAAATGACACTGGAATAATAATAATACTTTACTTTTATTATTGTTTCCCAAAAGTCTTGTTGAGATTGCAGTCTCACAAGACTTTTTCTTTATTTTGTTCTTTTTTTATATTTCATGAATCACTATACTATTACAAGAATTCAATATCCTCATTAACTTTACTATAAAGATCAATTCTATTCTTAATATTAATTTCGTTAACCAACCATCCATTTAATGTGCAGTTTTTAACAAACTCATCAATCCTATTAACTCCATAAATTTCTTTTAATGTAACAACAACACCAAACCGAATTCCTACACCATCCCTAGGATCCAGTCTGTTATTCGTTTTGATTTCCATGCCCCAATTTTTGTTGCTATATGATTTTTTAGACTTCATTCTATCTTTAGGTTTCTCAGCAACATATTTTACATTATCCCATTTTCTAAATTTTTCCCTTGCTTCACCCTCAAGCAAATAACTTGTTTCGGCGTTTAAAGATTCATTTTGATTTTGCTTATCATTGTTTATTTCATTCAATTCACCATTATCTTTAATTCTGCCAAAATGAAGGTTCAACTCAGTATTTGTATAATCTACACCTTGGCTTCTATTACAAATAGGAAAATAACACATTGTCGCTCTTGCTATATAAGGATATTTATCATCTTTAAGCGGAATCGGAAAATAGTAATTATAGGTATTCCACTTTTCACTTATATCAGAAACTAAAAATTTAATTTCATCATTTTGGGTTTGGATAATATCGTCGATTTTTATCGGCACAACACCATGTCCATAAAGTGCTACTTCTTCAGGTGTTGGATTTTCATTCCAATCTCTTGCGGCATCAATTATCATGGCTTTTGCAACTTCTCGGCCTAATCCCAAAACATCAATTAAGTAAGATAATTTACGTGCGATCCACGGGGCAGCAAATGAAGTGCCTGCAACATATGTGACACCTAACGGTTCACAAACTTTAATATATTGTTCTTCGCTGCCACCATAATAGCTAACATCAGGTTTGGCAAAAAAAGATAATGCAAGACCTTTTCGTGCATATTTAGTCGATAAACCGCTTTTTGTTACGGCGTTCACTACCATGCTGTTTATCGAATCAGCAGGTGAACCTATTTTCACAGTTTTGTCATCAGGTTTATTTGTACCAGCAACAACAAAAATCACATTATTTTCATATTGAATCTGATCTAATATTGAAGCTTCTGCGGAAATAAAGTTATCAAATATTTCTTGATTGCTTCCAAGCGAAAGATTCCAAACCCTTATATCTTTATTGTTCTTAATAATTTCTTTAATCTTTTTTATAATTGTAACAGATGAAAATTTTGAGTTAACAGCAACTCCAAAATGACGAACTCTAAACCTTCCACATCCATCATTTAACCAAGGATTTAGTCGAGCTCCATCTACTATTATCGACGATACAGCTGTACCATGACGATAATCGTCTGCGCTTTTAGGAATATTATCATCTACCATATCATGATAGTCAACCCATTCACTAAAATATACACTCTTATCAAATAACGTATCAATAACACCAATTGTTGGCTCTATTGTTGGGGACGGAATACTCATAATTTCTTGATTATATTCTTGAATAAAATCATCTGGAGATAATTGAGACAAATTAACCGTTGACATTGCTACTAAATAAGGTGCTTTCTCATACAAAAATTCAACTTCTTTTTTATCTAAATAAACAGTTTGATTATCTAATATTCTATTTGACATGATGTCAATTCCTATATTCTTTAACAATATCTTAGTATCCAACCCCGTATCATATAGAGTAATTATACTTTCTTTGATTTCAGGCGTACTGAAATCAACATCAAAATCCTCAATATATGAAACATCTGCTATTACTTGTTTAAAATCAGTTTTTGTTAAAGAGAATTGTTCATATGGAATATTGTCAATTATAGATTTATTTTCAAAAACAGATTTACTTATACCATCTTTAAATCTAGAAATAAGAACACTATTTACTTTTGACAGCAAATCCATACTATTGTCAAGATCTTGAGTATCAAGATAATAAGTAATTATATGCTTACTTTTATCTTCATTAAATTTAGCTCCAACAATAGCAAAATTTGAATCCTTGCCTTTAAACAATCCAGCTATACGATTACTTTTGGCAACTATTTTATTATAGTGAACACTAATTAAAACACCTGAAAAAGGTTTCTTTTCATGTTGCCAAAAATCTTTGATTTGTTCAATCTTCAATTTTAACTTAATAAGCTGTTCGTTTTTTACTATAATTCTGCTATTCATAGCGGCTCCACCGCCTCTGACAGATTTATTTGCCTGCATAAAACGCTTTCCTTTTAATTCAAGCACATTATTCATCCTGATCCTCCCTTCCTAGCTTTCTTGAAACTGTACTTTTAGATTCGCCTTTTAGTTTTTCAATTTCACGTACGGTAAATCCTACTTTATGAAGTTGAATAATTTCAGTTTGCTCAAGATTTCCAATCAAGTTATTATATAACCGCCTTAGATAATCGTTTTCGTTAGATGCATCACTAAATGCTAAGGAGGTTTTAATAATATTTTTTAATTCGCCTGGATAAGGCAAATTTTTTGCTGTTTTTAATATTTTTTTAAACAATCGTGTATCCTTGGATATGCCTTTAAAGTTCTTAATAAAAGACGTGAAATAATACTCTGCAACCTCTATTAAATCATCTTTACTGTAACGATTAAAATTAATAACTGCATCAAAACGTCTTACTAATGCTTTATCAAAATTCTCAAATAAATTTGTTGTTGCGATAATCACTATTTCCTTGTTTAGATCAGTCAATCTATCGAGTTCCCTCAAAATAGTTGAAGTTACTCTTCCCATCTCACGAACATCATTAGAGTTGATTCGATCTAATGCAATTACGTCAATTTCATCAAATAAAACAACAATTTTATCAGAATGTGGCAACGTATTAATTTCGCTAAACACACTTGTTATATTTTTGTTAGTTTGACCTAATTTGCTATCAATCAAATTGTCAAAATCAACACAAAATAATGTTCTGTTCAATAACCTAGTAACTTGTTTAGCCGCTTCAGTTTTACCACTACCAGGCAAACCCTCAAATAAAAATTTATTAATTCCTATGTTATGATTGACGGCATTTATAATTCCAATAATATCATCGGTTAATTCTGATGGTAAACTTAATGGTTCAATTCCTCTAATATCTATTTGCTTTAAAAATTCACTTTCAAAATCATTACTTTGTGGTGTATATAAATTTGATTCTGACATTAATCCCATAATATATTCAGCTAACTGATCATCGCCTATACTATCAAAATATCTTGCAATATTTACAGCTTCATTCCTAAAAGCATTCTCATTTTTATCAACATGATATTTAATCAAGTTGATGACATTTTGCTTTTTCATAATATAACACCTCCAATTTAGTTTTCATTATATCATGTCATGGGACTAATGTCAATACTTTTGGGACAAAAATAATTATTTTGCTTTTATTGACGTTTTCTATAAATATCCATATTGTGTATTGTGTATATTTTTTACTTAGGCTGATTATATCTATCCTTCCGCTTCTGCACCTCCTCAAACACCTCTCTGCTGATAATTGCCTCATGATTATTCTTTATGAAATACATATCAAGCTCACCGTTGTTTTTCTTGCGCTTACCTGTTAGAAAATTCTCAGTAAAACTTTTCTGTATAAGAACGTTTCCAACATACTTTTCATTGGACAACATCCTATCAATGGTCGAAGTACTCCATGTATCTTTACCGGTAACAGTTTTAATTTTGTTTTCTTCAAGATATTTCTTTATTTTACGAACGCCAAAGCCGCAAAGATAAAGCTCAAATATCTTCCTTACCACTTTTGCTTCGTCTTCAACCACAATTAAATTTCCACCTACATCTTTGTCATAACCTAAAAATCGGGTACAGTTTAAACAAACTTTACCCGATTTCATTCTCTCACGAATTTCCCATTTTATATTGTCGCTCATATTTTTACTTTCTTCTTGTGCAAATGCTGCATATATTGACATATATATTCTCAGCTCCTTATCAAAATTATTTAAATGTTCCTTTTCAAATTCCACTATTATTCCCATATTAAAAAGCTTATACAAGATTTTTAATGTATCAAGTGTATTTCTTCCAAAACGGCTGATTGATTTTGTCAGTATCAAATCAATTTTCCTTTTTTCACAATCCTCCAGCATACGTTGAAACTCCGTTCTGTCTTCCAACCTCAAACCTGACATTCGTTCAGCGTATATGTCTACTAAAACCCAATCATTATTGTTTTGTATATATTTTTCATAATAAGCTTTCTGCACAATAAGACTTGATTCCTGCTTTTCGTGATTTGAGCTTACTCGGCAATAAGCTGCTACTTTTAATTTTGGCATTACAATTTCCTCCTTTTTTATATAAAAGTATAGAATAAAAATAAACAAGAGTTCAACTTACAGGATTGAAGTGACCCCCCAAGTTTAGACAAAATTTAATATTAAGTTGTTTGTGAATGAGTTCGGTATTGTACCGGACTCATTGCTTTTAGTTTTAAGGATATTCTCTCATTGTTGTAGTAATCAATGTATGATTTCAATTCTTCAATGAAAGTATTAACACTTTCAAATTTTTCTCCATAAAACATTTCAACTTTCAATCTGCCAAAAAAGTTTTCCATTGCTCCGTTATCCATGCAGTTACCTTTTCGGGACATGCTTTGAATAATGTTATGTTCTGAAAGTAATCGTTGATATTCTGCGTGTTGATATTGCCGGCCTTGGTCTGAATGAAATATTGGTCTTGCATCATCAGGAAGCTTGTCAAATAAGCCTTCTAACATTTCTCGTATCTGCCATAAGTTTGGACTTAATGAAATTGAATAAGATACGATTTCTCTGTTGTACAAATCCATAACCGGAGATAAATATACTTTGTCATTGCACACCTTAAATTCAGTTATATCTGTTGTGAGTTTTTCAAATGGCTTTGCCGCATAGAAATCTCGTTTTAAAATATTATCTGCAACTTTGCCCACTTCACCCTTGTATGAATGATACTTTCCGTTTTTGCGTTGTTTTCCTTTTAATCCAAGACTGTTCATTAATTTTTGTACTGTTTTATGGTTTATTGTATATCCTTTAGATTTTAAAATGGCTAAAATTCTACGATATCCGTATCTACCCTTATGCTGATTGAATACTTCAACAATTTCTTGTTTTGCATATTTATCAACATCTTTTTGCTTAAGGTAGTAGTAATATGTACTTCTTGCAATACCTGATAATTCCAATAAATCTTTTAGCGGATATTTTTGCCTTAGCTGAGCGATAATTAACGCTTTTTGCCGTTCTTTCGCTCTTCCGCAAGTACTAAGGCACTCAGTTTTTTAAGTAGTCTATCTCCATTCTTAACCGTTGATTTTCAGCGATTAAATCTTCTTCAACTTCTTTATCAAGTTTTGGTGAGCGACCTTTTCTTGTGCCGCCTGCCGCACAAGCTCTGCCTCGTCTTTCTTTCATTAGACCTTCGGCTCCTTCTTCTAAGAATATGCGTTCCCACCTTTGCAGAAGTCCTATTGTGGATATATACTAAAAAAGTGGACAAGTAAGATATAATAAAAACATCAAAATAAAAGACAAGTAGGAGGAATAAAAAATGTCAGGAAAAAGCAAACCGAAGTACACAGAGGAATTCAAGCAAACAATCGTAAATTTATATCAATCAGGGAAAACCTATTCTCAGATAAGTCAGGAATACGGAATATCGCACAGCGCCTTAGCCAACTGGATAAAAAAGTATTCAGAGGTCAAAATGGACGATAACACTATTCTTACCTCCAAGCAAATCAAGGAGCTGCAGAAACGAAACGCACAGCTTGAGGAGGAAAATCTGATATTAAAAAAAGCCATTGCGATATTCACGCCTCACTCAGACAAAGATTAAACGCCGTTAAGCTGCTTTCCGGTGAACACAAAATCGCAACGCTTTGCCGTGTTCTCGGTGTAAACCGAAGTACTTACTACAAATACATAAATCATCATGAAAGCAGCCGCGAAAAGGAAAACCGCCATATACGCAAATGTATTCTTGAGCTTTATACAAGAACTAAAAAGCGTTTTGGCGCTGAAAAAATGAAAATTTGTCTTAAGCGTGATTATCGCATAAACATCAGCGCCGGCAGAGCGTACCGTCTGATGAAGAGTATGAACCTGCCTAAAATGAGCACTGTTAAGCCATTTAAGCACAAATCAAAATCGGTTTCCAATGGAGAATGCAAAAATATTTTGTCTCAAAATTTCAATCAATCTGCTCCGAACAAGGCGTGGGTATGCGACTTTACGTACATAAGAGCAGCGGGAAGATTTTATTATTTATGCGTAATTCTCGATCTGTTTTCAAGGAAGGTGATTGCATACAAATTATCAAATAAAATTGATACTAAACTTGCGATAGATACCGTTAATTCGGCTGTTGCCGCAAGAGGTAAATCCATAGGTATAATATTCCACACGGACAGAGGGAGCCAATTCACATCCTCTGAATTTCGCAGACATCTGGACAATCTGAACATGATTCAGTCCTTTTCGGCAAAGGGGCATCCTTATGATAATGCTGTTATGGAATGCTTTTTCAAATACTTGAAAAAGGAAGAAGTTAACCGTAAGGCTTATTCTTCTCTTGAGGATTTAAACCTTGCTGTTTTTCAATACATTAACGGTTTTTACAATTCGGTAAGACCTCATTCTCATAATAACGGAATGACTCCTATTCAAGCTGAATCCAATTTTTTCTGATTTTTCTTGTCCACTTTATTGACATTGGTTCAACTATTAGTAAATTTTCTGATATTATTACATCATAAGATGTACTATAGTAAAATTATAATTCACATAGTGGGGGTTATCAATACATATAGCTCACATTTGTGAACTATAACAAAAAAGGACGTGATTTTTTTGTCTATTATTGATAATATGATTAACTACTTGAATGAAAGAAAACTAAGACAAGTTGATTTATGTGAGCATTTAGGGATTAATACAAGCACAATGACAAACTGGAAAATACGAAAAACCGATCCTCCAGCTAGATATATCGTTCCCATTTGTGAATTTTTAAATGTCACGCCCGAAAAACTATTAACTGGCAAAGAAAAAAGCCCATCTACGATCAATCTGACTGATGATGAGCAGGAGCTTCTTACATATTATAATATGCTTAACGATATTGGCAAAGGTATAGTGATCGGCAGAGCAGAGCAACTTGCTGAAACAGCTAAAAAGCCATTAAAAGAGCCTAAAAATAACCTTTTTATAGAGTATTACGACTTACCCGTCAGTGCCGGCACAGGAATCTACTTAGACCATGACGCCAAAAACATGATCGAAGTTGAGGAAACGCCGCTGACCGCAGAAGCCAATTTCGCGCTGCGAGTTGCCGGAGACAGCATGAAGCCTCTTTACAATGACGGCGATACTATACTTATTAAGTCTCAGCCTTTTGTTAATGATGGCGAGATAGGCGTTTTTATCGTCAACGGAGAAGGCTATGTTAAAAAATTCGGCGGTAACTGCCTTATTTCTATTAATCCGGAATATAAAGATATTAAACTCAATGATTATGATCAAATTTACTGCAAAGGTAAGGTTATAGGTGTGCTGTAAATTTCTTAATGGCAACCAGTTGCCATTAAAATTAAAAATGGTTGCCTAGTTGCCATATAAAAATTGGTTAATATACAAGATCATTTGACCTTAAAATACAGTATAAATAAAAACGCTGTTTTAAACTTAAAACGGCGTTTTTGCGCAGTTTAAACGATATTTTAAAACGTTTTTCAATTATTAAAACGCTTTAAAACACCTAAATAAAAAAACAACTTCTGACTACTGATTTTTCAGTAATCGGGAGTTGTTTTTTTGACACCGAATATTTCCAGCGTTTCTGATATCGCTAGTTTTCCATGTGAGATAATGCCTATTTTGCGCGATTTCAACGCCGTATATAAGGTTCTTCCGCATATTCACGCGTTTTTACTGATTTATGGTTTTGTGTGTCAGATAACAGTTATTTATCTGAATATTCAGACAGAATTTCCGTGCTTTCCGCAGCGGAGTTCATCTCGTCGAGAAATTCTGTCGGCTCGTAACTTTCCGCTCCAGCCTGTTCCAGAAGTTCTGTTTTTTCCGCTTTTTCACGGCGTTTTTTCTGCCGCTTTTTATTCTCCGACCATATATCCACGCCTTTTTTTCTCATATTTATAAAATACATAACGGCGGACGGCACCTTGTTTTTAATAAACAAAAATACAGACAGCAGGAAAAAAAGCAAAAATCCGATTGCTCCGGAGTACATCATTATTTCATACATATTATCTCTCCTCTACAATTCCGGCGTTGATATAAGCTTGTTTAAGTGATCCGAATTGAGAAAGCTCTGCTCCGGATAGCTCCTTATTATTTTCCCTCATCTGATCCGCTTTATTATAGCTATCGAGAGCTTTTGAAAAATCTCTGTTGTTATCAGCTTCGGTAAGCTCGCTTTCCAGATACGACATAGCCAGATAAACCTGCCCTGAAAAGCTATCGGGGTAAACGCCAAGAAGCGCTTCAAATTCTTTGACAGACCTGTCCAGATATGACTTTTCACCATTGACGCTGTATATATTCCTATATGCGTTTGCTTTTTTCAGCCACAGGGTTTCCGACAGCTTGTCGTTGAGTCCGTCTAAATACCCGAACCACTCAAGGCTGTGCTCATACTTTTCGACCTGTAAATTCTCATCGGCTATCGTTACCGCACTGTTATACAGCGCTGAAGCCGTAAGCTCATATAAAGGTATTATACTGCTGAACGCAGTCTCGTCCGACTCTACACTGCCGTCAATAACGGCCTTAGCCTTTTCTCCTAATTCAAATATTCTTTCATATGGATTTGTAAAGTAAGCGGGATATTCACTGTATAAAATCATGATCAAATAATAGTTCTCAAGCTTATCATCTGCGGTTATAACGGTATTATCTGTATAAGTTTCAAGCTCCGTCAAGGACTGTTCCATCAAGGTGAAGTCCTGTGTAGCAAGATTGTTGGAGCAGTTGGAGGCTATGATCTCAAAATATTGAAGCTCGTCTGAATCAAAATTATTTTCCTTAAGCAAGTCTATATATTTCAGCGCGTACCCCGCATATGACGAATCGTTGACCTCAACGCATTTCTTCATAACCTGATATGCTATTTCAGTATTCTGATACATTTCGCTTTTACTGTTTTCAAGATATGAATTTCTCATTATATCAATTGCATTTTTTGTAAGGGTTATATAGTTGCCGTCATTTTCACGCGGAAGCATACTGTTAAAATACAGAAGATATGTTTCAGTAAGCTCAGGCTTAAATTCTATAGATTTAACATAATTCTGCGCCGCAGTTTCATAATCTTCTTTCTTCAGAGCCGCCGCAGCCTGCTGATAATAATGCTGATAGCTGTCAGCTTTCTGAGCCTGAACTCCCGAATATCCGGTTAACGCCGGTATAAGGCAAAGCAGACAGGCAGCCGAGCTTACATAAAAGCCAATAAGTTTATTCCGCATTTTTCTGCGGTAACTGCTTGTCAGTTCGTTTATATCATTTAAATCCTTAAGAACATCTGCAAAGCTTCCGTATCTTTCATCAGGATTATCCTTTACGCATTTCCTGATTATGTAATCTATACCTTCTGAGAGGTTAGGGCAGCTTTCACGCACTGACTTTACTCCGTGAGGCGGCTTAGAAGGCGTTACGCCTGTCAGTATGTATGACAAAGACGCCCCGAAGCTGTAAATATCGGTGCGCTCGTCTAAAATATTGCTTGCGCCCTTATACTGCTCCGGAGCCGCATAACCTTTTGTGCCCACAGCTTCTCCGTTATGCACTTTCCCGTGAGCGCATTCTATTGCTATACCAAAATCTATAAGCTTGATTCTCCCCGTCTTGGTCAGCATAATATTATCCGGCTTTAAATCTCTGTATATTATCGGTTTTGCTTTTACCGTATGCAGATACAGCATGACCTCGCACAGCATTTCAGCCCATTTGACAACATCCTTTTCCGATTGAACGCCTTCTGCAAGCACCTTTTTACCGAGTGAAACGCCGTCTACAAAATCCATTATTACATAAAATTCTCCGCCTAATTCGATCCGGTCTACAATTCTCGGTATATCGGCATGATTTAAGCTCGAAAGAAGTTCAACCTCTTTTTTAAACGCCTGCAGATCCTTTCCGCCGTCATTGGCGACTTTTTTTACTGCCCAATAGGAACCTAGCATTCTATCTTTCGCAAGATAAACCGTACTCATTCCGCCTTTGCCTAATTCTGTAATTAATTCATATCTTTCCTTTAAAATCAAGCCGGTATAATTCAAAAAAACACGTCCCCGTAATTATAATTATTTCTTTATATAGAAAACAATATATTTTTTGTATATTATGATGAATTAAATAACTGTATTATTTTACATAATATCATAAATTCTCTTATATTTCAACAGTTTTCTTGTAACTTTTTAGAATTGTTTTATTTTCTACTTTATGCATAAAATTAGCAATAAATTTTTGTTATATTTATACATAACCTTGACCTTGTTTCTCTTTGATCTTCGGAACCTGTTTTTTCATTAATCATGCTCTGAAAATCTTATACAATGCCACCTGGTTTCATCCTCCGCCTTTGTCAGCTGATGTTTCATATCCGGAAGCAGAGCGAGCGTTGTTAAAAAAGCGGCGGCAAAGCCTATAGATTTTCTTGCCTTTTTTGTAAAGCAAAACCGCCGATGCCGTTATACTCATATACAACCCTTTTTTCCTTTTCATATATACATTAGAGCCGTTATTTCTATATTAAAAAGGCGGACAAAGGCTTTTTTATCTATTTTGTCAGTGCAATATGTGTTGGGACTATGAAACGGAATTTGCTTTGCGGCATAAAAATACCCGTCACCACAAAATGGCGACGGGTATTGCGCTGTCCGCGCTGGGACTGGTGGACCTGGAGGGGATCGAACCCTTGACCTCCGCATTGCGAACGCGGCGCTCTCCCAGCTGAGCTACAGGCCCATGCATAGAATATAATTACAGCCGGGAGCAGAATACCGCTCCCAAAACTGAAACTGGCGGAGATGGTGGGATTCGAACCCACGGAACGTTTTACCGTTCAAACGATTTCGAGTCGTTCTCGTTATGACCACTTCGATACATCTCCGTATCTAAAATCACTATAATATTATACAACACATTCTGAAAAAAAGCAAGAGCTTTTTCAAAAAAATATTAGAATTCACAAATCGGAAATAAAGCGGGGCGTTTCAGCTCACAATCCGTATCTTCACGAAAGGTTTGTTTCTTATCGAAAACTGAATTTCGTGTTTTTTGGTGAAAGCTCTTGAAAAAGCGGTAAGTTTGCTGTATAATATATGTATGTATTTTTTACGGAGGTCGGTATATATGAAATTTTCTTTTAAATTCAGCTCAAAGCCCGAAAAAACAATAGCTGCCCTTACCGCTTCCGTTGTTCTCGCGATTTTTTTCGACGGCAAAAGGAAGAAGCGGAAGCGTCCTGAGAAGTATAAAAGCTTTCCGTTCAGGACTGCCGCATATTACCGTAAAATAGACGATCTGCTTAAAAGAACGCTTGCTAAGGATCTTTACAAAAGACAGGAGCATTATAACAGTCCGGTTCTCGAAAATCTGAAAATTGAAAACGGCGAGTTTATAGATTTATAAAACGGAGCGGAAGATATGACGAAATATTTTAAGGAATACATAGCGTATATCAGAAAATGCCTTGAAAGCAAGAATACCGATTTTTCAGAGCTGCTTGAGTATCATCGGAAGCATATTGAATTTTTTATGCATGAACGGCTTGTTCATCTTATCGTCACCGTTCTGTTCGCTTTGCTTACGGTCGCCTGCTTTATCGCTATAGTATGCGCTGAAAAGGTTATTCTTGTCCCGCTGGCTGTTCTGCTGCTGGTTCTGCTGATTCCGTATATCAAGCACTATTATTTCCTTGAAAATCAGACCCAGCAGCTGTATAAGGACTATGACGAGATCTGCCGCAGAGCCGGAAAAGCGCATGAAGATACGGAGAATAAAAGCGTATGAGCTATAACTGTTACACTAAAGAGAGCTGGAAGGGAAGCGTAATAACTTGTCCCGTTCCTCCTACTCTGGTTACCTGCGGGACTGTGGAAAAGCCCAACATTTTTACAGTGGCCTGGACGGGAATTCTAAACACTCAGCCGCCGATGACTTATATTTCCGTACGTCCTGAGCGTTTTTCCTATGATATCATCAAAAGCAGCGGGGAATTTGTTATAAATCTGGCGACCGAACAGCTTGTCAGAGCGGTGGATTACTGCGGCGTCAGGTCGGGAAGAAATACTGATAAATTCAAGGATACGGGGCTTTCGGTTCAACAGGCGGGAGAGGTCGGCTGTCCTGTGCTTGAACAGTCGCCGGTGAATATTGAATGCAGGGTCAGGGAAATCATTCCGCTGGGAACTCACGATATGTTTATTGCGGATATAGTAAGAGTTGACGTTGCCAGGGAGCTTATAGACCCAAACGGCAGACTGGAGCTTGATAAAGCAGGCTTGCTTGCGTATGCGCACGGAGAGTATTTCGCTCTTGGTAGAAAGCTCGGCAGCTTCGGGTATTCGGTCAGGAAGAAAAGAAGAAAATCAGATAATAAAGGAAAAGGAAAAAGAAAGTTATGAAAATGGTCGTAACCGTTCTGGCAGCCGCCGGATTATACTGTTTATCGAAAGGGAAAAAGGCGGAGGCGTGGTTTTCCGAAACGCATTCCGATATAACCGAAAAGGCGGTAGCCCTCCTTGAGAAGGACAATAAGTCAAAGCCTTATAATTTCTATAAGGAGCATATAAAAGAACTGGTTGCCGGTTCGGTAGAGCCTGATAACGACGGCGATATTGACAAGGGTCTGGGAACGCATTATTATTCCTGCTCCAACAGCAAGGGAAAGGAGCTGAGCGAGGTCGGGGGATACTATAAGAATCGGCTGGGCAGATTTGCAAAGAGCGCGAGAACGATGCTGGAAGAAAACTATACCTCGGCATTATCTTTGTACAAAAGCGGAAAGACCGCAGAGGCAATGCATACTCTGGGACGGGCTCTGCATTTTATGGAGGATATGGGCTGCACTGTTCATACTGCAAATATGAAGTATCAGGATAAGCCGGCAAACGCTCATTACGCCTATGAAAAGCATATAAATACTTTGTGCAAGCAGTACAGCGCGGATAAATGCGATAAAAGACTTCAGAAATCATACGGCGGCGACGGATTTACCCAGGGACTTAACAAGCTGATAAAGCTTTCATCGCGTTTTGCGCCGTCCATATCAAAGCTTGCCCCAAAGGCGTTTGACGACGCGGCAAGGTCTACCGTTCCCGCAGTTCAGCAGAACGCGGCGGCGCTGCTTCTGAAATTTTACGACGACTGCTGTGCGGACAACGGCAATTTCCTGTGCGACGGTAAATCGTATACCTTGAGAAACGAAGCGTCAGGGCTTGTGATGACAGTGACTCCCAAGGGACTTTCGCTTGCGGCTCCGGACGGGGAGCTTGAGCAGAAGCTTCAGGTTTGTATTTACGAGCACGGAGCCTTCGGTCTGAAAATAAGCGACGGAGGCTTTGTAAGCGAAAACTGCAAGAGCTACGACTATTTGAAGCTGGGAGCGGTTCCGGCTTTGTTCAGGGCGGCCGGCTACGGCAAAAAGCGATTCAGAATATCCGCCGGAGGAACCGGCTTTGAAAAGGTTCTTACCTGCGCTAAATCGGGAGGGCTTTCGATTTCCGACTTTGATCCGGAAAACCCCGCTCAGATCTGGATTATAAGCTGATATTCGGCATTGATGATCATAACATAAGCGATCTTAAAGCAAAAAGGCTGCCGCACAATTATAAAATGCGGCAGCTCTTTTATGTGTTCATACTGTTTTGCATAAGCTGCAAAAATATATTTTCCTCTCACTAAGCGGACAGCAAAGAATAAAATCGCTTGAACGCAGCTTGCGTTTATTATGCGTATGATCTTGAATAACGGCCGGCTCTGAAAAATCCCTGATCAGCAAATGACGGGAAAACCATACATTAAAAAACGGCAGAAAGAAATTTTCTTTTTGCCGTATGTTTTTTAATTTCTTTTTTCGCAGATAAGCTTTATTGCCGTTCTTTCGTCGTCGTCGATAACGACGTTTGCAAAAGCCGGAATACAAACGATATCAATACCTACCGGAGCCAGATAGCCTCTTGCGATCGCAACAGCCTTGACCGCCTGATTGGTCGCTCCCGCGCCGACAGCCTGAATTTCTACTGTGCCGCTTTCCTTGATGATTGCCGCTATAGCTCCCGCAACGGAATTTGGTACGGATCTTGCTGAAACTTTTAGAATTTCCACGTTATGACCTCCCACTATTGGATTTTCTTCTGATTCATAAATTATAGTCTGTATATACTCAGCAGGATAGGATTAAAGAATCGTTTTCCCGCATTGAGTATAATTTATTATACATCATTGCGTCAGATATTGCAAGACGATTTGCGTTTTTTTGTGAATTATCGCTTAATTATTCTTTGTATTTTGGTTGCTTTGCCTAAATTTTCATCAAAGCTTACCGCGACTGCGTTGATAAAACAAGGACTTTCGCTTTCTCTGAACATGACCGGAAAATGATATTTCATTTTATCTATTGCTATCCGCGTGTCAACTCCGAGGACCGACATTTCAGGGCCGGTCATTCCGACGTCGGTTATATATGCCGTATGACCTCCAAGAATTGCCTCGTCGGCAGTCTGAACGTGAGTGTGCGTTCCCAGCACCGCGGTGCATCTTCCTGCAAGATAATGTCCCATGGCTTTCTTTTCCGACGTGGCTTCGGCATGAAAATCCACGATTATATTGGGAGTGTCCAGCGTTTCCAGAATCCTGTCTATATAAAAGAAAGGATTTTCGATAGAATCAAGATAAACCGTTCCCATAAGGTTTACGACGGCTATTTTAACGGTGCATAAATCAATAACGGCGACGCCGTGGCCCGCGACCCCTTCCGGATAATTGGCAGGGCGCAGAAGTATTTCCTGTTCGTCGTAGATACTTACGCTTTCACGTCTTTTAAAGGAGTGATTTCCGGTAGTGACAACGTCAGCTCCTATTCTTATCAGCTCGTCGAAGGATCTGGGAGTAAGTCCGTTCCCCTGAGCTGAGTTTTCGCCGTTGATAACTGTAAAATCAATATCGTATTCTTTTTTGATCTGATAGATATTGTCCCTGAGGAAATCGCAGCCTGCCTTTCCTACTACGTCGCCTACAAATAATAAGTTCATACGCACTCTCTTTTCCGATAAGTTTATATTGTTCCGCTTATAAGATACTGCCGCGGGTGCAAATCAAAATATAAAGAATTGGCAGCATTCGGCATCAGTATAATATATAATTATATACTCAATTATCTGTCCAGTCAAGAAGAAAAACGGAAGGTTGGTAGAATATGTACCGAAAAAATCAGCGGACGGCGGCAGACCGTCCGCTTGTTTTGTTGTTCTGTCAACGCTTTGGCACAGGAGAAAAAGACATCAGTAGCGGTTGTCGAAAACCCGTGTGGATTTCTTTTCGCTCCGAGGAAGCTCGCCTATATCCACCGGCTTTACTATAACGGTTATTCCTATCTTTGCCTTGAAGCCCGCACCGATAGCGGCCTCCATAGAGGTTTTGTCCGCGCCCTTGTCGATCTCTACGAACAGTGTGCAGATATCCTTGCCATAGAGGTGATCGATCATAAACTGGTATTCGCTGGACGCTCCCGGTATGCCGGACAGCATTTCGTCTATCTGGCTCGGGAAGATATTAACGCCCTTGACCTTTACCATGTCGTCGGTTCTGCCAAGAATGGTATCTATCCTCGGGTACCTTGAGCCGCAGGGACATTCTCCGGTAATTACTCTTGTAAGGTCGTGGGTGCGGTATCTGATGAGAGGAGCGCCCTGTTTTCTCAGGGTTGTAATTACCAGCTCGCCTATTTCTCCGTCCGGCACCACCTCTCCGGTCTTGGGATTTACGATTTCAAAATAAATGTAGTCGTCCCACATATGCATTCCGCATTCGTGATCGCAGCTTATTCCTATTCCGGGACCGTAAACCTCGGTAAGACCGTAAATGTCATAAAGCTGAACGCCCAACTCCTTGGCGATCCGCTTTCTCATTTTTTCTCCCCAGCGCTCCGAGCCGATGACACCCTTTCTCAGGCATATCTGCTCTCCGATTCCCCGCTTTTCGATTTCCTCCGCAAGCAGAAGCGCGTAAGAGGAGGTGGCGCATAAAACTGTGGATTTCAGATCCGTCATCATTCTCAGCTGCTTATCGGTGTTGCCTGGTCCCATGGGGATAGTCATTGCGCCGAGCCTTTCCGCTCCCAGCTGGAAGCCTATTCCGGCAGTCCACAGACCGTAGCCCGGAGTGATCTGGATTCTGTCCAGATTGTTTATTCCAGCCATTGCATAGCAGCGTGCAAACATATCCGCCCAGTCTGAAACGTCCTGAGCAGTGTAGGGGATTATGACCGGCGTTCCGGTAGTGCCGGAGGAGGAGTGGATACGCACTATCTCTTCGTCGGGTACAGCCTGCAATCCAAGAGGATAGGCGTCCCTTAAATCGCCCTTCCAGGTAAAGGGCAGCTTCTCAAAGTCCTCCTGCGACTTGATGGAGTCAATGTCGACGCCCTCCAGCTTGCGCTTGTAGAAGCAGTCCTGAGAGGTCAGCTTTTTCAGCTGTTTTTTGATAAGCTCAAATTGTGTTTCGGTCATTTTCATGGTGATTGCTCCTTATCAATTATATATTGTTTCCGTCAAAATCCCGTCGGAACGGGAAAATAAACAAACGGTTTATATACCGCAGGAATACGTCATGCGTGCTTCAGTACTTTCAGAGAAATCCTTAATTTAATTATTTCAATCATAGGATACTTTAAGCCCCAAAAAACAAAAAATCCTGCCCCAGAATAAATGGGACAGGATATAAAGCTCCTGCGGTACCACCCAAATTGCGGATAAATCCGCCTCTCTCCGGCGTACTGACATACGCCTTTTCCTTAACGCGGAAAACGTCGCCCCTAACGGAAAGACCGCTCGGTTTGCCCTCATGAGTCCATTCGTCTGAGTCTGCGCTGCCGCGATTCCACCCTCTGCGGCTCTCTTAAACGCCTTTGCTCCGGCTACTACTCTCAATCACAGGTTTGCGGTGATTATTATTGTTTGCCGATTATCGCTTAAAGAATTAACCAGCGTAACGTCATACTATTATAATAGCACTGCTTTTTTGGTTTGTCAAGTTTTTTTATTCGGTAGGTGTGGACACAAAGAGCAGATTATAAAAAATCAAGAACAGAAAAGGGTAATTCACGAGAATTTGAGGTACGGCTTTTGCGATAATTCATTTTAGCGATGCCAAATTCATTATACGCTTGGACAAATAGCTCTAAAACAGCTTTTAGCGTATCAAGCTTTCGTGGAAAACATCGGCTGCGTCGCCTCAAAAGAGGTATATAATGCCTCAAATCAGCATTTATTCCCTCAACGGTAAAGGTGTTGCTTTTGTCGTAAATATTACGAATATGCTTACCTGGATATACAATATCAACATAACCCCAATAGCCGTCTGTACAGTAACATTCGGCTTCAGGACCGCTGTCAACCACCCTTTGTATACGCTCCGGTGATTTATCAAAAGCAACATCAAATCCAACGATTTGTCTTGGCAATCTGCTTACCATTGTCATTACATAAGTGTTTTCACGTGTTTCTGTTTTGGGCTTTTGTCCAATAAACCAATACAACTCATCTAATTCTAAAAAATGGAAGTTACTGTGAGCTTGAACTGTTTTTTTTAATCCAATTGTAGACATTCGCCTTGCTGAAACCAAACACCTTGCCGACTCCTCGTCCGCTGGCTCCTGCGTAGAATGTTTTGATTGCCTGTTGGCGAATTTCTTCGGGATATTCTCGTGTTTTCGGGTTGAGAGTGTAGTATTTTTTGCAATCATTGCAAAAGCACTTCTGTGTTCCCGAACGATTTTTCCCTGCGTTCACCTGATTTTTTGATTTACCGCAGATAGGACATTTTCTACCTGCTACTTCTTTTGCTTTTCTCATTCCTTCATTATATCATATTCTGCTCTATTTGTCCACACCCTATTCGGTTACTATCCTGACGGCTTTCAGATTGATTTCATGGAACTTCTGCGGGATACGCTTTTCAATTGCCGATTTAAGCTCCTCTACAGTGATCCCCAGCTCTCCTGATTTTGCGGCCGCCGCCAGCAGAGCCGTATTAAGCACCTTGGGAGAGCCGCATTTTTCGCATATCTGGTCGCCGTCTATCACAGTGAGATTTTTTACGGCGGATTTCAGGTAATCAAGCATTTCGCTTCCGTCGTAGTCCGAGCCGGAAAGGGAAGCGGTAACGGGCTTCACCGCCTTTTTGTTTACTATAACCGTTCCGTCCTTTTTGAGATAAGAAATATTTCTTACCGCTTCGGCAGGCTCAAACGCGATTATTACATCGGCGGAGCCCTTCGGAAGCATTGGCGATTCGATCTTGCCGCCTGTGCGGACGTGTGACACAACGCAGCCTCCGCGCTGGGACATACCTATGGTTTCGCTGGTTCTTACCTGTTCCCCTTTTTCCATAGTCGCAAAGGCGATAAGCTTTGAAGCGAGCACGGTTCCCTGACCGCCCACTCCGCACAGTAAACAGTTCTTAGTCATATCTTTTAACCTCGTTTCAGCTTGCTGCTTTAACCAAGCAGTTTTATATAATTTTTCCGCGTCTGAATTTCATTCCGCGCTGCCGCCGTTATTCTGAAATCGCTTCGCATGGACATACCTGAGCGCATACTCCGCAGCCGAAGCACAGGCTTTTTTCTATTTTCACCCTGCCGTTCTCAAGCACGATCGCGGGACAGCCTAATTCTTTTACGCATTTTTTGCAGTTTACGCATTTATCATTATCCACCGTGAACTGCTTTGAGGGCTTGGTGACCGCAATACACGGCGATTTCATGATAACCGCTTTTACGCCTTTTTTATCCATTGCGGACCTGACCGCTTTTATTCCGGCTTCAAGGTCAAGCGCGTTAACTGTTTCTACAGAGGTCAGGCCTATTGCCTTCAGTATTTTTTCTATAGATACCTTTTCGCAGACGTCGCCCATCATGGTAACTCCTGTTCCCGGGTGCGGCTGATGTCCGGTCATTGCGGTAGTGGAGTTGTCAAGCACTATTAAAATAATATCAGTCTGATTGTAAACGGCGTTTATAACACCGGTGATTCCCGAGGCAAAGAAGGTAGAATCTCCGATAAAGGAGAAATTTACGGTATCCGGCTCGACTCTGTGGATACCCTGTGCGATGGTGACGTCGGCGCCCATACACAGGCAGGTGTCCACCATGTCGAGCGGCTTGGCGTTTCCGAGGGTATAGCAGCCTATATCGCCGCTGAATACTGCCTTTCTGCCCTTTGCAGCCTGCTTTACCGCATAGAAGCTTGCTCTGTGGGGACAGCCTGCGCAGAGAACGGGAGGTCTTACCGGAAGCTCGGGAGCCTTAGGCGCTTCCGATTCCTGACAGTCCGATCCCAGAAAACCGCTCAGGACCTTTCTTACAGATTCCACGGTGTTTTCGCCGGCAGGCTGAACCGAGCCGTCGAGCTTTCCGCGTATCTTTACGTTTAATCCGTGCTTTCCGCAGATATATGTAAGCTCTTTCTCAATAACCGGATCAAGCTCCTCGATGCACATAACTTCGTCAAGTCCGCTGAGAAATTCAAGCGCAAGCTTTTCGGGAAACGGATTTGGCGTGGATATTTTCATCAGTTTGCAGCCGGCGTTTTCTGCCAGCGCCTCCTTTGTGTATGCCCAGTTTATGCCGTGAGAAACAACTCCCTTTGAAGCGGAGCCTTCGCCGGAAATAAAATTGAATCTGAAGGAAGAAAGCTCGCTTCCCATTTCGGGGTTGCGCTTTTCTATTTTGCAGTGATTCAGATAAGAGGTTCTGGGGAAGATCACCCAGCGCATGGTGTCCTTTATAAAGCCCTCCGGCATATGCTTTTCATAGTTGTCGTCAACCTCAACTGAGGCGCAGCCGTGACAGACTCTGGTAGTAGGTCTGAAAAGCACCGGAGTAGAATATTTTTCCGAGTATTCAAAGGCGTCCTTTATCATTTCGTAGGCTTCCTCTGGAGAGGACGGGTCGAAAACCGGAAGCTTTGCAAACTGTGCGAAATGCCTTGTATCCTGCTCGGTCTGGGAGGAGATAGGGCCGGGATCGTCCGCCGAAACTATAACCATGCCGCCCTTGACGCCTACATAAGCAAGGCTCATAAGCGGGTCGGAGGCAACGTTAAGTCCTACCTGCTTCATTGTCACAAGCGCTCTTGCTCCGGCATAGGCGGCGCCCGCGCCGACTTCAAGAGCCGCCTTTTCGTTGACAGACCACTCAACGTAAACGCTTCCGTCGTTGTTTTTGGCGACCGTTTCAAGTATTTCGGTGGAAGGGGTTCCGGGATACCCTGAAACAACGTTTACTCCGGCGTGAACGGCTCCGAGAGCTATGGCCTCGTTTCCCATTAAAAATTTAACTGACAAAATAACACATCCTTTTAAATGGCGCTGAAAGCCCGCCTGCAAAGCGAAGCTTTTACCGTTAATAATAATTATAGCATATTATACGGAAAAGTCAATTATACGCGCCGGAAGCCGCGAGGCAAAACATCATGACAAATGGACAGGCTTTTGCTGTATGTATCGCGGCGTTGGGTGTCTGACCGACCGCTGTTATTTATGGTCTGTCTGCTAAAATATAGACGTTTATTTTGCAAACTGGCATACTCTCAAATTTCTGTAGAATTGATTTCGGTTTCTTGTGTTTTGTGTGTACCGAAAAAAATATCAGAATGTCGAAAATATGTATAAGTACAAACAGATTCCGTATTGTGTAAAACTCCTAAAAATCCAAGAAAAGTTTGGGACAAAAGTCTATTGAAATACGCAATGTAATCCTTTACAATAAAGGTGTGGGGTATCATGATAAGTTTTTTAAGAAGATGGAGGTAAATTATGAAACTGAAAAGAACCATGGCAGGTTTCCTGTCCGCTGTGGTCGGTTTGTCTTCGCTGGGCTTGTCGGCATTGGCGCCTGCAAGCGTAAGCGCGGCGGATCCGTGGGAAGGCGCGACGGAAACCAGCATTCTGGAAAAACAGAGGGTATCTTCAGACGAATCTCTGCTTCAGGAGGACGGTGGCAGTTACACATGGGGATATCTGCAGACAAATTCCGACAGCAAGGTTCCTACAGGCGAATATCTGAAGGTCACCTATACTGTTGACGGAGATGTCGAGGACACAACGAAAATTTTCAACTTCCAGCCGTTTGATTCAAGCTGGGGAGGCTGGAACGACAACTTTGTAACGGTGGGAGACAGTGAGTATGATTCCGCTGCCGAAACCTATACGGCCTACATAAGCACGGAATCTATCAAGGCTTCTCTCGGCGGAAGCTCGCTCAAGGGAATAAATCTTTCCTTTGCGGGAGATATAAATCCATACGATGAGAACGGCGATAAGGTAAATGCCGACGCGCCGGTTGTAACTCTGACCGGATACTACAATGTTAAAATTTCGTCAGGAACTCCTTCGGGAGACGTTACTCCTGAAAATCCTCTGACTCTGTATACAATTACGGAGAAGGAGCTTGACGAGGCGGGAATCAACTGGAAGGGCGCTTCAAAGGCGACCATATACGTTAAGATGACCGAGGGCGGAACAGATTCGATGGTAAACGCTCAGATCAAGCTCGGACCGGACGGCGACGACGGACAGCCTGTCGGAAAGGCTTCAAGCAAATATCTTGTCGGTCAGAACGCTTCGGCTACCTACGGCAAAACCGGTAACGCGATCCAGGACGGTCTGGTAGGAAACGCCGGAACCGGAAATTACAAATTCCCTGAAGTTAATATCAACAAGAGTATGCAGGACGGAAGCTCATGGGATTCAAGCTATGAGAGTGAAATTACGATCACGATAAAAGCTTACACGGACAATACAAACTGTGAGTTCCTCGGAATCGTATTCAACAACGGCACCGCATATCCTTCCGGATTCAAGGCTCCCGTCGTTGAAGGCACTACCTACGATACTCCGCCTGTAGAGGAAACCTCCAAGCGCGAGCTGCTTAAAATGACGCTTGATTACTGCGATACAATGGATCAGTCGAAGTATCAGGACGCTTCATGGGAGACGTTCCAGAATGAGCTTGAAAAGGCAAAAACCGTTTACGGCAACGATTCAGCCAGCGATACAGAGCTTGCAAACGCAAGAGCAAGCCTTGAAAAGGTAAAGGCAAATATGCTCTTCAAGGATACCGGAACGGCTGCCAATCCGCTTCCTTACCGCGATCTTACGGACGATGAGATCGTAAAGGAAATGGGAGTCGGAACCAACCTCGGAAACACAATGGACGGTCATTCGGGCTTTACCCCCGGCGAAACCTTATGGCAGTCTGTTGAAACCACAAAGGCTTATATCAAGGCGCTTCATGACGCGGGCTATAATACGGTTCGTATTCCTGTAACCTGGGGCAATATGATAGACGATGAAAACGGCTATGCGATAAATGATACATGGATCAGCAGAGTTCAGGATATCGTTGACTACTGCGTATCTCAGGATATGTACGCTATCATCAATGTTCACCACGACGGCGCGGAGCAGTCAGGCTGGCTGAGAGTTGCCGCCGAGGATATAGACCAGGTCTATGACAAATACGAAAAGGTATGGAGAAATATTGCAGAGTATTTCAAGGATTACGACGAGCATCTTATTTTCGAGTCCATGAACGAAATCACCTGCATGGAAGGCGACGCCAAGAACTCGGCTGAGGCTATAGCTTATGATACTCCTATTATTGTAAATCTTAATCAGATATTTGTAAACGTAGTACGTTCGACCGGTTCAAACAATGCCAAGAGATGGCTTGCCGTTGTTTCACACTATGCAAACGGCGGTACTCAGTCAGGCTTTGAGCTTGCCGACGACAGCTACAACAGCGACAACAGAATTATGTTCGCGCTTCATATTTATAAGGCTTCCACAAATGTAACCTGGACCTACAGCGAGGTATATCAGGTTGCGGACGCTCTCAAAAAATGTGCCGCAAAGCATGACGTTCCTATTATTCTTGGCGAGTACGGTACAAGAACCTATACTCAGTCGGGAACCGCAAGCGGATATAACGACGTAGCAAGAGCATATTTCTCTGAAATAGTTCACCGCGCCTGCCAGGCTGCAGGAGCTGTTCCTGTTGTATGGGATCAGGGCTACGGAACCAAGGGCGAGTATGAAACAGGCCTGTACTCCTACTGGAACAGAACCGAGTGCGTGCCTCTGTTCAAAACCATCGTTGACGCTATGATGAGAGGAACATATCTGCCTAATACTTCAAAGAACAACAGCTATGACTTTAAGGACGTTGTACAGGGACCGACAATTACTCCTATTACGGAAATGACTCTCAGCGACGAAACGGTTTCCATGGAGCTTAACGAAAGCTATACGGTAACGGCGGAAACAGCTCCTTCGGATTCCAATGACGTGGTGCTCTGGAGCACTGACGACGACAAGATAGCTACTGTTTCACAGGGTAAGATCAGAGCAAGGGGAATAGGAATCACCACAGTCAGAGCGTATACTCAGAACGGCGAGGTTGAAAAGACGGTAACCGTTAAGGTTTCTCCTAAGACCAGCGAAAATCCGGTGACCGCAATCAACGCGGACGATTCTTACACCGTAATCTCCGGAAAATACGTTTATCTTAATCCTTCAGTCGAGCCTGCCGGAGCGGATTCACAGATAACCTATAAGTCATCAAACAATGACGTTTTAACTGTCAACTCCCTCGGCAAGGCGGTAGGAATCAAAAACGGCGTCGCCTATGTTACAATGACTTCTTCAAGCGGAGTAACAAAGACGGTCAAGGTTGAGGTTCTCGACAGCGAAATCAAGGAAGAGATCGATCTCGCGCTTCATATCCTCTATAACGATACTGCGAAGAATTACTATGGTACTGAGCTCAGCGAGCCTGTAACTGCAACGGGCGACGGACAGTATACGGTATCTTTTGACCTTAACAGCCAGCTTTCGGCTGCCGGAAAGAAGGCGGGTATAACCGAGATCAACAAGCTTACCGCAATTTATATCAAGGATTATGACGTTACAAACGGAGACGCTAAAAAATCTCCTTTGAGCAGCGCTGAAATAAGGTATGACAGCGTTATTGTAAACGGAACTCCGCTTACGATCAACAACAGCGATTTTGCTTCCGCGCTTAACGCGGAGGTGTTTGACAGCGGCAAGCCCATAAACGCGTGGGACGGTTCGGTTGTAGACGAGGTTACGGCGTCTGATCATGTTGCAAGCTTTACAACTATAGATAAGCCTACTACCATAGAGGTAACGTTCACTCTTCAGAACGTCGAATTCAAGCAGTCGTCCTCAGACAAGAAAAACGAGGCGCTTAAGATGACTGCGGTAACCGACCAGAGAATAGTTCTCGATAATATCGGAGATACTGCTGAGCTGGCGGTAAAGATCGTTCCGAGAAATACCGATTCGCTTGTAACCTTTGTTTCCGATAACGCGGGTATAGTTTCTGTTGACAACACCGCGGTAGGAACCGATTCCGATACAGGAGAGGCGAGAGTAACGGTAACCGCTATGAGCGAGGGCAAGGCTACTGTAACTGCAATGACCGAAAACGGATTTGTAGTCGAGTTTACTGTAATTGTCGGCGAGGACATTTATGAAGATTCTTCAAGCGACGACGAATCCTCAGATGTATCAGACGAATCGTCTGATACGGATACTGATTCTTCCTCTCAGCCAACGGATTCGGAAGATTCCGAGTCGCCGGCGGATTCTGCTCAGAGCTCTTCTGACAATGAAAGCCCGACAACATCCGCGGCGTCAGGAAATTCCTCTGCCGGCTCCGGAAACGGAAGCTCTGCGGCAGGAAGCAATCCGGCAACAGGCGCTCAGGCAATCGCCCTTACAGGCATACTGCTTTCAGCGGCAGCCTTGCTTGTAGTAAAGAAGAAAAAATAAAATATTGATTTCTGAGTAAAAGTCAGTATTAACGCTCAGGTCTGTTACAGACCTGAGCGTTTTTCGTGCGCATACGCCTGATAGATTTATTCATATCCGCGTCATTATCGTATGGTATAAAAATTAAATGAGGTAGCGCAGATCAGTTTCTGGGTCTGTGTATTTGCTTTTCACATCAGCTGCAACCTATTTATAAGCTGCGGCGTTTTAATTGGTGAAGGGGGGCGAAAAGCATGGAAAATAATGCAGATGAAAGGATCCGCAGCCTGTACGGTCAATATGTTGAAGAATATGCGGATATGGTAGCGAGGCTTTGCCTTGTACATACCGGAAATTATGCAGATTCGGAGGATTGCTTTCAGAATGTGTTTTTCAAGCTTTTCAGGGAGCTTAAAAAGGGCGGTCCCTCTAATGTCAAGGCATGGCTCATTACGGTTGCGCTCAACGAGTGCCGAAGTGTTCTGCGGTACAGATTGAGGAAGAACACCGTCAGCCTTAACGAGCTTATAATTCCTTTTGAAGACAAAAGCGATATTGAGACGGCTCAGCTTGTTTTCAGTCTCCCTCCTAAACAGAGGGATACGATTTATCTGTATTATTACGAGGAATATTCGGTAAAGGAAATCGCGGATATGACCGGCATGAAAGAAAATACGGTAAAATCACATCTTAAAAGGGGACGTGAACGGCTGAAAAAGTTTCTGACTGAATGACGCCCCAAGCGTATGCGCATAACGGCTGCCGGTAGGATTTCCGGCGGTCTGCCGGCTTATCGCTGCGGTGATTAGACCTGAGAAAGGAGTGATCATATTTATGAAACAGCTTAGAATTTTTGATAAATACACTGCGCCGTCCGAATGGAAGGAAGCCGTCCTTTCGTCAGCAGATACTGACAACAGGAAAGTATATGTAAAAAGACGCTATATAAATGCGGCGGTGTGCGCTCTGGCGCTGATAATAGGAGGCGCCGCTGTGTTCGGTCGGCTGAATAAAGGATGCGATTTATCCGCCGGAGAGCCGTCAGACAGCGTTTTTAATGCGGACGAGGCGGTATTTGACTGCGAAAGCCGCGGCTTTGCGGCAGAGCAGTCAGGAGAATATTATTTCAGGGGAATAGCCGCTGCTGTAAGGGATAACCAAGTAACGGTATATGAAGAAGGCAAAGGTCTGGTAAGCGTTTCCTTCGCGGACGGCTGTGTTTTTTATGATGAGGACAACAACGAAACGGATTTTGATAATTTTAAGACGGGAGATACTCTGATAGTAAATTACGACGGAAACAGAATGGAGACCTACCCGGAAAGGATAAATTCCTGCGGAATACTTCAGCGGATAGGAAGCCTTCAGGAGGGGGAATATATAACCGATCTGACCGGAGGATATTTTATCGGGGAGGTCTGCGATGTTACAGAGGACGGACTTGTCGTCAAAGCTTATGTAAATCAGGCTTATTATACTGTTCATGTCGAAATCGGCTATATTTACGACGAAAATAACGGCATTATTTCATTGGACGAGGTAAAAGCCGGAAAGCAGATAAGAGTCGGATATAACGGGGATATCAATTCTGAGGATACAGGAGATGTGTATGCCGATATAGTTCAGATTGCCGACAGCTTCGGAGATCAGTATGAACTTGACGCTCAGGCAGAAGCTGAGGCGGATTTTACCGTCAGGGAAGTGTCGGCAGCCGGAGGTTCTGAGATCATATTTGAAACGGCAATATCCGACGAGGACGAAAAGCTTCTGCTTAACGAAACAGTTAATGATTATATGGAAAGGATCACAGCCGCCGATTACGGACAGAATAGCGTAATGATGCCGGTGCGCACTTTTATGATTATAAAAGAAAGCGGCGGAGGGGAATATAAATATTTTGTAGCGGATACTCAGGATAATATATTTTTCAGCTCTGATGAAGGCGATATTATGATATCAAAGGATGAGGAAGGCGCAAAGGCTTTGATGGAGCTGCTTTACCGAAAATCGGAGGAATCTGTTCAGGACGTGCCGATAAAGTGTAAGCTTGCGGTAAGCTGGCAGGAGCCTGACGGAGAAAAGATCGTAAGGGAGCTGCTGGAAAACGGCTCCGCGCGGTTTGATTCGGCGGACGGGCTTGCTTCCTGCCTCATGGAATTAAACATCGACAGAGAGAAAAATGAAGTGACCGCTTCTATAAGCTATATAAATAAAACGGAGGATGCTCTTGAATTTTCCGGAGACGACGCTGATATAGAGCTTTATCCGGCGGATTCGGATATTAATGTCAACGCTCTGGGTCAGATATTCAGCCTTGAACCGTCGCAGAGCCTTACAGTTTCGGAATTTACGGGAAATTATGAAGCCGGAGGCAGCTATGTGCTAAGGATAGATACCGGCGTCGCCGTATTCAGCGTTGAGTTTGAAGGCTGAATTTAAAATCAAGCTGAATAATATGAAACCGCCTGCTGTTTTCAGCGGCGGTTTTGTATGTTTTGTAGAAAACAGGCAATAAATATATAAGTATACATGAAATTTTTGTAGTTTTTATAAACGGGATTTTTAAAGAAAACGCTTGACAGCCTTGAATTTGCGGTGTATAATATTAAAGTATGCTGATGAATTGTAATCAGTCGTATAATATTTTTGCGAAAGGAGAGAAATCATGCCAACCTTTAACCAGTTAGTAAGAAAGGGAAGAGACGTTCTTGAAACCAAGTCGACCGCGCCTGCGCTTCAGAAGGGTTACAACTCAAAGAAGAAGGTAGCTATCGACCAGAGCTGTCCTCAGAAGAGAGGCGTATGTACGGCAGTAAGAACCGCTACACCTAAGAAGCCTAACTCCGCTATGAGAAAAATCGCCAGAGTTAAGCTTACGAACGGAAATGAAGTAACAGCTTATATTCCGGGTATCGGTCACAATCTGCAGGAGCACAGCGTTGTTCTTATCAGAGGCGGACGTGTAAAGGACCTCCCCGGTGTGCGTTACCACATCATCAGAGGAACTCTTGACGCTCAGGGCGTTGCCAAGAGAATGCAGGCGCGTTCAAAGTACGGCGCCAAGAAGCCTAAGGCAGGAGCTGCCAAGTAATCGGAGCCCAGCGCTTTGATACTGAAAAATTTATTTACAAAGGTTAGACTCATTGTCGCATACTGCGAAGACCACAGTTGCGTGTAGAGTGATTATATATATTTATATTCCGCGTATGCGGAACGGTATTTTATCCTCTGCATTGGACTGACGGGGCTATAGCTCAAGGCTATAGAGCGAGTACCTGTGAATTCATTTATTTGTGAAGGAGGGAATTAAAGTGCCAAGAAGAGGTAAAGTTGCTAAAAGAGACGTGCTTCTTGATCCTGTATACAACTCTAAGCTTGTAACGCGCCTTGTGAACAACATCATGCTGGACGGAAAGAAGGGCGTTGCTCAGAAGATTGTTTACGGAGCATTTGAAATCGTAGAGGAAAAGACGGGACGTCCCGCGCTTGAGGTTTTTGAGGAGGCTATGAATAATATCATGCCTGAACTCGAGGTAAAGGCTCGCCGTGTCGGCGGCGCTACCTATCAGGTCCCTATGGAGGTAAGACCTGAAAGACGTCAGACGCTCGGTCTCAGATGGATCACAAAGTATTCTCGTGAAAGAAACGAGGCTACTATGAAGGAAAGACTTGCCGCGGAGATCCTTGACGCTCTCAACGGCGTCGGCGGTTCATGCAAGAAGCGCGACGATACACATAAAATGGCTGAGGCTAACAAGGCTTTCGCTCATTTCAGATGGTAATAAGTATAAAGGAGGATATATATGGCAAGAGAATGTAAATTGCAGGATTACCGCAATATCGGTATCATGGCACACATCGACGCCGGAAAAACCACCACTACAGAACGTATCCTGTTTTATACCGGCGTAAACTATAAAATCGGTGAAACGCACGACGGAGCTTCCACGATGGACTGGATGGCGCAGGAGAAGGAAAGAGGAATCACGATTACTTCGGCCGCTACCACCTGTTACTGGAAGGGTCACAGGCTGAACATCATCGACACACCGGGTCACGTTGACTTTACGGTTGAGGTTGAGCGTTCGCTTCGCGTACTCGACGGCTCTGTAACGGTTCTCTGCGCCAAGGGCGGAGTTGAGCCTCAGACTGAAACAGTTTGGCGTCAGGCTGATAACTATAAGGTTCCCAGAATGATCTATGTAAACAAGATGGATATTATGGGCGCCGATTTCTATAACGTACTGGAAATGCTTCATTCAAGACTTCACTGCAATGCCGTTCCGATCCAGCTTCCTATCGGAGCTGAGGACGATTTCAAGGGTATCATCGACCTGCTTGAAATGAAAGCGTATATCTATACCAACGATCTGGGTACCGACATCCAGGTTACCGATATTCCTGAGGATATGAAGGAAAAGGCTGAGCAGTATCATGCCGAGCTTCTCGAGCACCTTGCCGAGGTCGACGAAGAGCTTATGGAAAAGTATTTTGCCGACGAGGAAATATCCATTGAGGAAATGAAGACGGTAATCAGAAAGAGCACCATTGCAAATACAATGGTTCCCGTTACCTGCGGTACTTCATACAGAAACAAGGGCGTTCAGAAGCTTCTTGACGCTATCGTTGACTATATGCCTTCTCCTATCGACGTTCCTCATATCAAGGGCGTAAATCCGGAGACAGGCGAGGAGTGTGAGAGAATTTCCGGCGACGACCAGCCGTTTGCGGCTCTTGCGTTCAAGATCGCAACCGACCCGTTTGTCGGCAAGCTCTGCTATTTCAGAGTTTACTCAGGCGTTCTTGAAGCCGGCTCTACCGTTTATAACTCCACTAAGGACAAGGACGAGAGAATCGGAAGAATCGTTCAGATGCACTCCAACGACAGAAAGGACATCGACACTATCTATGCAGGCGATATCGGCGCTGCTATAGGTCTTAAAAATACTACTACAGGAGATACTCTCTGCGACGAGAAGAATCCTGTAATACTTGAGTCTATGGAGTTCCCGGAGCCTGTTATTCAGCTTGCTATCGAGCCCAAGACCAAGGCGGGACAGGAAAAGATGGGTATTGCTCTTTCCAAGCTTGCGGAAGAGGATCCTACCTTCAGAACCTGGACCTCCGAGGAAACCGGTCAGACTATCATCGCCGGAATGGGAGAGCTTCACCTTGAGATCATTGTAGACAGACTTCTCCGTGAGTTTAAGGTAGAGGCTAACGTAGGCGCTCCTCAGGTATCCTATAAGGAAACGATCAGAAAGAACGCGAACGTTGATTACAAGTACGCCAAGCAGTCGGGCGGTAAGGGTCAGTACGGTCATGTTAAAATCAATATTGAGCCTAACGAGTCCGGAATGGGCTACGAGTTTGTTAACCACATTGTCGGCGGAGCGATTCCTAAGGAATATATTCCTGCCGTTGACGCCGGTATCAAGGGCGCTATGGAAGCAGGAGTTCTCGCGGGCTTCCAGGTAGTAGACGTTAAGGTCGAGCTTTACGACGGCTCCTATCACGAGGTTGACTCTTCGGAAATGGCGTTTAAGATCGCCGGATCTATGGCGTTCAAGGAGGCTATGAGAAAGGCTGACCCTGTAATTCTTGAGCCTATCATGAAGGTTACCGTTATCGCTCCGGATGATTATCTCGGAACGGTTATCGGAGATCTTAACTCAAGAAGAGGACAGATTCTCGGTCAGGAAACAAGACCCGGCGCCGTTCAGGTTGACTGTCTTGTTCCGCTTTCTGAAATGTTCGGCTATTCCAACGACCTGCGTTCAAAGACTCAGGGAAGAGGACAGTACTCTATGGAGCCTAACAGCTACATCGAAGTACCTAAGTCGATATCCGAGAAGATCATTACTTCCAGAAGCAAGGGTTAATTTTATTCAAAAATATTCATTTAACCTATTGCAATATTTTAAAATATCTGATATAATTACAATATAGTATGGTATTTTATAAACTATAAAAATTTAAGGAGGAAAAATTCCTATGGCAAAGGCACATTTCGAAAGAACAAAACCCCACGTTAACATCGGTACTATCGGACACGTTGACCATGGTAAGACTACTCTTACTGCCGCTATCACAAAGACTCTCGCTATGAAGGGTCAGGCTCAGTACGAGGCTTACGACATGATCGACAAGGCTCCTGAGGAGAGAGAGCGTGGAATTACAATCAACACAGCTCACGTTGAGTATGAAACAGACAAGCGTCACTATGCTCACGTTGACTGCCCCGGTCATGCTGACTATGTTAAGAACATGATCACAGGTGCTGCTCAGATGGACGGCGCTATCCTCGTAGTTGCTGCTTCCGACGGTCCTATGGCTCAGACAAGAGAGCACCTTCTGCTCGCTCGTCAGGTTGGCGTTCCTTCAATCGTTGTATTTATGAACAAGGCTGACCAGGTTGACGACGAAGAGCTTCTTGAGCTGGTAGAGATGGATATCAGAGAGCTTCTTGACAAGTATGAGTTCCCTGGCGACGATACTCCTATCATCAAGGGTTCCGCTCTTGCCGCTCTTAATGCTCCTGACGATCTTTCTGATCCTGCTTATGCTCCTATCCTTGAGCTTATGGACGCTGTTGACGACTTCATTCCTACTCCTGACCGTAAGGCTGATATGCCTTTCCTGATGCCTGTTGAGGACGTATTTACTATCACAGGACGTGGTACAGTTGCTACAGGTAGAGTTGAAAGAGGTCAGCTCAATACAGGCGACGAAGTTGAGATCATCGGTCTTACTGAGGAAAGAGCTAAGACTGTTGTTACCGGTATCGAAATGTTCAGAAAGATTCTTGACTACGCTGAGGCAGGCGACAACATCGGCGCGCTTCTCCGTGGTATCCAGAGATCTGACATTGAAAGAGGACAGGTTCTCTGCAAGCCGGGCAGCATTCATCCGCTTACAAAGTTCACAGGTCAGGTTTACGTTCTGAAGAAGGAAGAGGGCGGACGTCATACTCCTTTCTTCAACAACTACAGACCTCAGTTCTATTTCAGAACAACAGACGTAACAGGCGTTATCACACTTCCTGCTGATAAGGAGATGTGCATGCCTGGCGATAACGTTACAATGGATGTTGAGCTTATCACTCCTATCGCTATCGAAGAGGGACTTCGTTTCGCTATCCGTGAGGGCGGCAGAACTGTAGGTTCCGGCGTTGTAACTGCTGTTAAGGATTAATTCAGTTAATAAAATGAATCGCTAAAAGTCTCGGAAATAAAAATCCGGGACTTTTTTGCGTATAATTAATCAGATGTTAAAATCCAGTAAATACATTTAAAAGCTGTGGCATTAAAAATAAAAATATGATATAATTAAGAAAACGCTGCAAGAGGCTTGCTTGCACAGAGCTTTTTTGTACGGCAATTCAGGCTCGCAGGCGTAAATTGGAATTTGGAGGGTATGAAATGTTAGAGGAATTGATTAAAAAAATGGAAGATACAATTGATAGTGATGATTTTGAAATAGTCCAAGAAGAATGTGTAGAAAAAATTGAACAAGCAGATTTAGGATTAAGTGCCGTTGAACCATTGTTGAAACTTATGGAGCGTCACCCATTAGCTGATTTTGGTGTGCCGGGGGCGATTGTTCATTTTGTTGAGCGATTTTATAAACAAGGGTATGAGGATATTCTCTTCCAATCTGTTAAAAATTCTCCCACAATACATACAGTTTGGATGCTTAATAGAATATGCAACGATAAAAACAGCGATAATAAGTTTAGGGAGCTTCTTGCAGAAACGGCAGAACGCAGTGATATTAATAGTGCTATTGTAAAATCTGCAAAAGATTTTTTGAATAATTGATTTTGGGAAACAATTTCAGTTTGTAGTGAAAGTAGAGAAAAAGCATTGTTACACTTTGGAAGATTTAGAAAGCTTATTTTATAAGGATTTTCGCAATAGAAAGCATAGAAAATACCATAAAAAATGCTATTGAAGTATCGTGAGGGCGGCAGAACTGTAGGTTTCGGCGTTGTAACTGCTGTTAAGGATTAAATATAATTAAGAAAACGCTGCAAGAGGCTTGCTTGCACAGAGCTTTTTTGTACGGCAATTCAGGTTCGCAGGCGTAAAGCGGATATACGGCTAGTATTTTGGCTGCGGTCGGCGTTATTGCCTTGATAAAAACGGGGGTGAGGCTGTGGAAAATTATGACGATGACTATATGATAGACGTGGCTAAAGAGCATGAATATCAGAACCAGAATGAGGAGTACAGCACTGCGTTTCTGAAATGGCGCTCGGATAAGAAAAATCCCTACGGCTATAAATTCGTGCATGATACAAGAGAGCATACCTATGTTGACGGCGAGGGGTATGTTGAGAAAAAACCGGCGCAGGCAGAGAAGAAGGCTCTGCTTAAATGCTGTTTGCTGCTGGGGATTACAATGCTGTTTATGCTGGCTGTCGATCTGGGAAGCGTGCTGACGGTTAAATATTATTTCGGATTAAACGACGGCGTCGGAGTTTATTATTCGGAGCTGTATGATTATAAGCCGATAAGAGCCGACGCGGTTTTATTTACCGCAGTGTGCAGCCTGCTTAAATATATCGTGCCTATCGTTGTTTTCAAGGGCTTGTCCCGTCTTCCCGCAAAGGTCATGCTGCCTGTGGCGAAGGGCTCCTTTAAAATCGGAGCTTTCGGCGTATTGCTTATGCTGGTCGTTATGGCTATAGGACGTATCGGCAATTTTTTGCTTGCCGGCTTGTTTGGACTGGTTAAGATCGACTCGCTTTATTATGATTATATTTACACTGACAATCAGACGGTTATGCTTATCTTTTTTGTGACGCAGTTTATTCTTGTTCCGCTTCTTATAGAAATTTTATTCAGAGGTCTTATTCTACAGACGTTCAGGCAGTTCGGAGATCTGTTCGCTATACTTATCACGAGCTTTGTCAGCTGTTTGTGCTATTACAGTCTTTCTCAGATCGGATATATTTTCTGCGCTTCTTTGGTGGTCGGACTTTTCACTGTCAGATCAGGTTCTATATATACTGCCTTCGCCATGAGAATAAGCGGCAGGGTAGTGACTTTTATTATGACTTATATATCGCTTCAATTGGGGTATGTAGGAGGAAAGATAACTGAAACGGTTATCTGCCTTGCCATTTTTGCAGGAGCTATTGTAGCATATTCGCGTCTTGTCAGCAGAGGCGATTGGAATTTCAATATAAAAAATGACGAATCGCATATGACGCTGGGGGAAAAGCTTAAAGCTTCCGCAACAAGTACGGCGCTTATCGCATGGATAATACTGGCGTTTTTTCTCACGGTTTTCACTATAAAAATTATATAGAACAATCGCCTGCGCGCTGTGCAAACATCAAAAACGAAAGGAGCGGTATCTCCTGCGGGAGTCCGGCAGTAAATATGAGCGATGAATTTTACATGGAAAGAGCCGTTGAGCTTGCAAAAAAGGCTTCTAAAATCGGAGAAGTTCCGGTAGGAGCGGTGATTGTGAAAAAAGAAACCGGAGAGATAATCGGAGAGGGTTATAACCGGAGGGAATGTGACAAATCGCCGCTTGCTCACGCAGAAATAATGGCGATAGATCAGGCAAGCCGCAAATTAGGCGGCTGGAGGCTGATCGGCTGCGAGCTTTTCGTTACGCTTGAGCCGTGTCCTATGTGCGCCGGAGCGATTATAAATTCCCGTGTGGAACGGGTAGTTTTCGGAGCGAAAGATCAAAAGGCAGGCTCCTGCGGTTCAGTACTGAATCTGTTTGAATATCCGTATAATCATAAGCCGGAGATTACCGCGGGCGTAATGCGGGAAAAGTGCTCCGGGCTTCTATCCGAGTTTTTTGCGCAGCTAAGACTGAAAAGAAAAGCTGAAAAAACTTAAGGTCTGCGGTGGCAACAAATTTATAATAAAACAAAAAGCGGGCATTCGTTAACGCCAGATAAGGAAGTATCTCAAAGAAAAACGGCGAAGTATCTTCATTGATACAACGCCATTTTCTTGCTGTTGGAAACTGTATTGACAGTTTCCCTGCTTGTTACGATGTAGGACATATGATAATACTGTTAGCGAATTAGTTTTAGGAGGAAAATTTATGGAAAATCGGCTTGAAATATTACGCAATGAAATTGATAAGATTATTTTTAATGAGAAATCAGATCATATCCGTATATATATCTCTCATATGTACGGTGTTGCACGATTTTGTACATTGTTAGCTATGAAAAGGAATTTGAATGTTGAACTTGCTACAACTTGCGGAATGCTTCATGATATATTTTATATGTCCGGTGGCACCAGCGATAATCACGCTGCAAAGGGTGCAGAACAAGCAGAAACAATATTGAAAACAATGAGGCTATATAGTGATGATGAAATTAAAATAGTTACTACTGCTATTTCAAGACATAGTGATAAAAAACACATTCACGAACCATATGACGAATTATTGAAAGATGCAGATGTCATGGATCACTGTTTGTACAATACTGCGTTTCCCGTAGCGCAGCGGGAAATGGAACGGTATCGTAATTTGCTGATAGAATTTAGAATTAACGAGACAAAATGAGTATGCTCTTACACAAATTACACCCTCCGAAGAAACAAACTCTTTCGGAGGGCATTTTTCTAAACTTCCTTATGTGGCGTTGGCTTTACAGCAGCCAGCTTTTATATATGTTTTCAAAATATGATACCGCTTTATAAATAATCAAATCTCACTGCGGTTTTCGAGCGCTTTGTAAAGCGTTACCTCGTCGGCGTACTCCAGCATTCCGCCGATCGGAAGTCCGAATGCCAGCCGCGTGACCTTGACGCCGAAGGGCTTGAGCAGCTTGGATATGTACATAGCCGTCGCTTCGCCCTCTACTGTAGGATTGGTCGCCATTATGACCTCGCTGACATTTCCGTCCGAAATTCTGGACAGCAGTTCTTTTATGCGGATCTTGTCAGGGGTAATTCCGTCTATAGGAGAAATCAACCCGTGCAGAACATGATAAACGCCTTTGTATTCCTTAGTGCGTTCAAAGGCGGAAATATCCTTCGGCGTTTCAACTACGCAGATTGTTCCGTGATCGCGCCTCTGGTCCGAACAGAAAGCACAAAGCTCATTTTCGGTAAAGTTCTGGCACACCTTGCAGGTATGAACAGTTTTCTTGGCGTTAAGAAGAGCCTGTGAAAACTCATTAACCTCGGCGTCGGACATTTCCATAACGTGATAAGCCAGCCGCTGAGCGGATTTCATGCCGATTCCGGGAAGCTTGGCAAACTGCTCGGAAAGGATTACAAGCGGCAGAGCGTTAGAATCAGCCATTTTATCAGAACAGTCCGGGGAAAGAAACTCCGCCGGTAAGCTTCTGCATTTCGGCGTCGCTGGTTTCATCAAGATTTCTCACAGCTTCGTTGAATGCGCTCATAATAAGATCCTGAAGCATTTCTACGTCGTCCGGATCAACTACCTCCGGCTTGATGTTCAGCTTAAGCACCTGTCTTTTTCCGTTTATAGTAATGTCAACAGCTCCGCCGCCGACGGAAGCGGAAAATTCACGCTGTTCAAGATCGGACTGGAGAGCAGTTATCTCGTCCTGCATTTTCTGAGCCTGCTTCAGCATCTGATTCATGTTGTTAGAAGGGCCTTTACCCATACCCTGAGGTAATCTTGCTTTCATAATTAAAACTCCTTAAATCTACTTTTTTATTTCAACTTCGATTTCAGCTTCACGGGCTCGCTTTATAAGCTCGTTGATAGGGTTTTCCTTGTCCTGAATATCAACGTTTTTTGAAGAATAAAGCATAAATCCGAAGTCTTTTCCGTAATAATCATTGACTATCCTTTTCAGAAGAGCCTTGTCGTCCGACGCCTTGAATTTTTTCAGAAGAAAATCGCTGTTGACTACGACGTTAAAAACGTTTCCCTCTATGCACGCCATTGAATTTGCCAGAAAAGCGCCGATTGCAGGCGCCTGTTCATTTACCCGTTCAAGTATATCCTTCCACTCGTCAAGAGGAGTAAAATTGTTCGGGTCAAATTTTTTGAGAGGCTCGGCAGGTTCTTTTTTTGGAGGCGGATCAACGGGACGCTGGTCTGAAACGGAAGCGAAACCGCTGTTCAACGCTTGTTCCAGCCTGGTTATTCTTCCGGTAAGCGATTCCAGCTGAGCTCCGTTTGCCGGCTGCTGCGCGGTTTTCACAGCGGCGGCGCTGACCGGCTCGGCAGGCGAATATGTGCAAAGCTTTACCGCGCACATTTCAAGCTCGATACACTTATTAGAGCTTCGTGAAAAGCGTTCGGAACATTCCTGCAAAATTGATATATAGCTCAGTACGGTATCCAGATCAATTAAATCGGCAAGCTTTTTCAGGCGCTCAAGCTCCTCCGGCATACATACGATCAGATCGGCGCCGCTGTCTGCGGTTTTTAAAATCATAATATTACGCATCTGAGCTATAAGCTCGGAACAGAGCACCGCCAGATCCTTGGACATGGAATACAACTCGTCTATTTTTCTAATTACTCCGGCTGTATCACGCCAGCAGACTCCTTCAAGAATGTCGAATAAATATCCCCTGCCTGCGATTCCCGCGGCGTTTGAAACAACCTCGGCGGTTATATCGTCCGAATATGCGGCGCACTGATCAAGCAGAGAAAGCGCGTCTCTCATTCCGCCGTCCGAAAGTCTTGCGATAAGCTCCGCTGCCTCGTTATGAAGCGTCAGCTTTTCCTGTGAAGCGATATATAAAAGCCTGTCAACGATATCCTGAGTTTTGATACGGTGAAAATCAAAGTGCTGACATCTTGACACAATGGTTGCTGGAACCTTGTGGACCTCTGTAGTAGCCAGTATAAACTTAACGTGCTCAGGCGGCTCCTCCATTGTTTTCAGCAAGGCGTTGAACGCGCCTGCGGACAGCATATGAACCTCGTCTATAATATAGACCTTGTATCTGCACATTTCAGGAGTATAAACGACTCCCTCCCTGAGCTCTCTTATATCGTCCACCTTGGAGTTTGAAGCCGCGTCTATTTCAATTATATCGGAAAGCGAACCGCTGTCTGCGTTTTTGCACATCTCGCATTCAAGACAAGGCTCTCCGTCATGAGGATCAAGGCAGTTTACCGCTTTGGCAAAAATTCTTGCGCAGGTAGTTTTTCCCGTTCCTCTGGAGCCTGTAAAAAGGTAAGCGTGAGCAGTTTTGCCCATTGAAATTTGATTTTTAAGCGTTTCGGTAATATGAGGCTGAGAAACAACGTCGTCAAAGGACATCGGACGCCATTTACGATATAAAGCCTGATACAATCCCAGCCACCTCCCCGGCACAAAAAATCAATCCGACATATAGGCGCGCAGGCGAAACTGTGTCACACGAAACAGACCGCTTAATGCTGCTCGGTTCCCCGCCTGACATGGTTCACAGCGTTTCATTGCACAGGACCCGCACACCTATATCTCGGATTGATGAGGAACATTTCTGAAACAACCCAATCTTAACATTACTCAATTATTATATCACATATACGGAAAAAATGCAAGGGTTTTTTATATTTTTTATTGACCGCAGTTTTCAAGCGGCAGAGCAGTGTCGCTTAGGTAACAAATTTGTGTCATAAATCAAAGCATTATAACCTAGCGCCTATGTCCCCCGCCTCTAAGGAGGCGGGGGACATTCAGGCTCTCGGCAGGGGACGTAATTACCTGCTGAAAGTCTGAGGAGCTAAAGCTCCTGCGGCGCAGGTTGTTTCGTCGCAGCCGATGTTAAGCGAGCTCACATCGGGCTTTGCTACAAATTAAAAAGGAAAAGACACTTCTGACAGAAATATCAGAAGCGTCTTTTCTTTTTTTTATAAGAGGTTTATAGATGAAAATCAATTTCAGTAAAGGCTGATTATTTGCCGTAGTAAGCCTTGAGATACATTTCCTTGATCTCGCTCATGAGAGGATATCTCGGGTTAGCGCCTGTGCACTGATCGTCAAACGCGTCCTCAACCATCTGGTCGAGATTGTCAAGGAATGTCTGCTCGTCAATGCCGTAATCGGCAATTGTCTTTTTGATTCCAACTGCTTCCTTAAGCTCTTCGATCTTTGCGATAAACTTATTCAGAGTATCCTCGTCGTTCTTGCCGACGATTCCGAGAGCCTGTGCACATTCGCAGTATCTTTCAAGAGTATGAGGATACTGGTACTGCGAGAAGGTTCCCATCTTTCTCGGTGTAGGATCAGCGTTGAATCTCATAACATGGGTAATAAGCAGAGCGTTAGCAACGCCGTGAGGCAGATGGTGATAAGCGCCGAGCTTATGAGCCATTGAGTGGCATACTCCCAGGAACGCGTTGGCGAACGCCATACCTGCCATTGTTGAAGCGGTAGCCATTTCCTCGCGGGCCTTAACGTCTGTCTGTCCGTTTTCATAGGCCGCAGGGAGATACTTGAAGATAAGCTGCATTGCTCTGATAGCAATACCGTCGGTATAATCGGTAGCCATAACCGAAGCGTAAGCCTCAAGCGCGTGAGTAAGAGCGTCGATACCTGAAGCGGAGGTAAGTCCCTTAGGAGCGCTCATCATCAGGTCTGTATCAACGATCGCCATATTAGGCATAAGCTCATAGTCGGCAAGAGGATACTTGGTTCCTGTCTTTTCGTCGGTGATAACCGCAAAAGGAGTAACCTCAGAACCTGTACCGGAAGACGTCGGAATGGCAATGAAATATGCCTTTTCGCCCATCTTGGGGAATGTATAAACTCTCTTGCGTATATCAATGAATCTCATTGCCATATCAAAGAAGTCAGCGTCCGGATGCTCGTAAAGAACCCACATGATCTTTGCGGCGTCCATAGCGGAGCCTCCGCCTACCGCGATTATCGTATCAGGCTCGAAAGCTCTCAGCTGAGCTACGCCCTCGAGAGCGCAGGCAAGCGTAGGATCGGGAGCAACGTCAAAGAAGGTTTCATGGAGGATTCCCATTTTGTCAAGCTGATCTGTGATAGCCTTTGTATAGCCGTTCTTGTAAAGGAACTGGTCAGTAACGATAAATGCCTTTTTCTTGCCCATTACTTCCTTAAGCTCTCTGAGAGCAACAGGGAGGCAGCCCTTCTTGAAGTATACCTTTTCAGGCGCTCTGAACCAAAGCATATTCTCTCTCCTCTCGGCAACTGTCTTGATGTTTAAAAGGTGCTTGATGCCAACGTTTTCTGAAACGGAGTTTCCGCCCCATGAACCGCAGCCGAGAGTAAGGGAAGGAGCCAGGTTGAAGTTGTAAAGATCTCCGATACCGCCATGGGAGGAAGGAGTGTTTACAAGGATACGGCAGGTTTTCATTCTGGCGCCGAATCTGTCGATCTTCTCCTTTTCAGTAGAAGCGTTTACATAAAGTGAAGACGTGTGACCGTATCCGCCGTCCTGAACAAGTCTGTCAGCCTTTTCTATAGCGTCGTCAAAGTCCTTGGCCTTGTACATTGCAAGAACAGGAGAAAGCTTTTCATGAGCAAACTCTTCGTCAAGCTCTACGGAAGTAACCTCGCCGATAAGGATCTTGGTATCAGCAGGAACCTCAACGCCTGCAAGCTCCGCGATCCTGTGAGCGGACTGTCCGACGATCTTAGCGTTAAGAGCGCCGTTGATGATAATAGTCTTTCTTACCTTTTCGGTTTCTTCTTTATTAAGGATATAGCAGCCGCGCGCCTTGAATTCCTTCTTTACTTCGTCGTAAATTGTCTTGTCAACGATAACCGACTGCTCGGAAGCGCAGATCATACCGTTGTCGAATGTTTTAGAATGAATAATGGAGTTTACGGCAAGCTTGATGTCAGCTGAAGAATCAATTACGGCAGGGGTGTTTCCGGCTCCTACGCCAAGGGCGGGTTTACCGCTTGAATAAGCGGCCTTAACCATTCCCGGTCCGCCAGTGGCAAGAATGCAGTCAGCTTCCTTCATTACCGTATTGGTAAGATCAAGGGACGGAACGTCGATCCAGCCGATGATGCCCTTAGGAGCGCCGGCTTCAACGGCAGCCTCAAGAACGATTCTGGCGGCCTCGATCGTGCACTTCTTAGCTCTCGGGTGAGGGCTGATAATGATTCCGTTTCTTGTTTTAAGACAGATCATCGTTTTGAAGATAGCGGTAGAGGTAGGATTGGTTGTAGGGATAACGGCGGCGATAACGCCGATAGGCTCAAGAACCTTCTTGGTTCCGTAAGCTGTATCCTCCTCGATAATTCCGCAGGTCTGAGTATTTTTATAGGCATTGTAAATGTATTCAGCCGCATAGTTGTTTTTGATGACCTTGTCTTCAACCACGCCCATGCCCGTTTCCTCAACGGCCATTTTTGCAAGAGGAATCCTTGCTTTGTTAGCGGCAATGGCGGCAGCCTTGAAAATCTTATCAACCTGCTCCTGAGTATAGGTAGCAAAAATTTTCTGAGCTTCTCTTACTTCGGCGATCTTCGCCTCAAGTGCTTCTACGCTGTCTACCAATACCGGTGTTTCATTCTTTGCCATAAATAAACCTCCAATAAAATATTAGCGTTGTGTATTCTGATGAAACCGAATTACAGTATGCCTGTTTCATCTTATTTATATTATAGCTGTTTGTTATTTTTTTGTCAATCTGTTTTTCGTACAGCTTTTCTAGTATTTTTGACATCATTATTATTCATTATACACAAATAATGAAAATTGTTTTATGTAATATAAACAAATTGTGTTCGTCAATTTGCATAATGATCTGACAAGCTTGATCAAACGTATATCGTACGTCGGCATTAAATCGTTTTCTAAATGTGTATTTAAAATTAATTTTAAAATAACAAAAAATAAATATTAGTGAATTTTACGAAAAATACTTGACATTATTAAGATATGTGGTACAATATATACAGTGAAGAAAATGAAATTTCACAGACGTCATTTTACACATAAGAGGTCGGTTATTTACGTTTTCTTTACCTGTACTGCAAAATTAACGTTATTATAAAAAGGAGAAATGAATTATGGAGCTTAAGAATTTTATTGTAAGCAGCGAGCTTTATGACGTTTATGAAAGCGACGGTCTTGCTGTCAGAATATACAAAAAGCCGGAATACAAGGAAAAATGTCTGTATGCCGCGCTGACTCATGCAAGAGTTGAAACAACGATGGTAAATTCGTCAATTAAAATGCCGGTGCTTCATGAGGTATCTCTTATCGATGGGAAATGGGCTATCACGATGGACTGGATCAAGGGAAAGACACTTGAGCAGCTTATGGACGAAAATCCGGATAAGATGGATACATATCTAAATCAGTTTATTGATATACAGTGTGAGATACACGCTCAGTATATGCCTCTGCTTTCAAAGCTCAAGGACAAAATGGCAAGACAGATCAAATCCCTCGGACAGATCGATGAGATCAAAAAGTATGAGCTTCTGACAAGACTGGATTCAATGCCTAAGCATATCAAGCTTTGCCACAACAGCTTTGAGCCTAAGGATATTATAATCAATGACGAAGGAACCTATGTGATAAACTGGGGTTCGGCAAGACAGGGCAACGCTTCTGCCGATGTGGCAAAAACCTATCTTCTGCTTTGTCTTAACAAGCCGGAGATCGCTGACAAATATCTTGACCGCTACTGTATGAAGAGCGGAACCTCAAAGAATTATGTTCAGGCATGGCTGCCTATCGTTGCGGCGGCTCAGCTTGACAAGGGAATCGAGTCGGAGAAGGAATTCCTTCTGAAGTGGATTGACGTTGTTGATTACGATTGATATTTTGCTTTCCGGCAGGGCTTCGTTTTTGCGGAGTCCTGCTTTTTACATTAAATTCTGAGGGTATAAAACACGCGGCCTGTCCTATATGAACAAGCCGCGTTTCTGTGTTTATCATTAGTTTTTTGCAAAAGCGAGAGTTTCTGTTTCAGCCCATGCCAATTCGTTTGAGCTGTCGTCAGGGAGCTGTGCTTTAACATACTCTCCTGTAAGCTCGTCAAGAACATACAGGTCTGAGCCGTAAACGGTTTTAGCCACCGTTCCGAGCTTTACATGAACGTCGTCCTTATAAGTATAAACCGCAAATATATAGCACTGAGAATTATTAATAGCGCCGGTTCCCTTGTAGCCGTACATCCAATCTCCGCCGTCGTTGTCGAACAGCTCCTTGACTGCGTCCGCGACAAAATTTAAGGAATCCACACTCTCGTCAGGAAGCTTTTCAAACGTTTCTCCGTCCAGAGCGGCAGTCTTTTCGTCTTCATTCTGAATATTATCGTTATTGTTAAGAGTTACCGCGCCGTTGCTATTGTCAGCGCTTCCGCAGGCAACAAGCATTGTCATCGCGCAAGCAGCGGCCAAGCAAACAATAATTTTTTTCATAAAAATCTACCCCCGGATCACACCAGTCTTGTATGGCGTTTACCGCCCGCATAAAAATTATACTCAGATTTTACATAAATTAATTCCATAATTACATAGTATACCACAGCCATTTATTGTTGTAAAGCAAAATAACACTTTTGTTATTAAAAACTGCGTTTTAATACAAATCCTCCTTGATCTTAAACGTTTAATTAGTTGATATCGACTAAAAATATTACATTTGGGTAACAAATCGGGCTGTCTGAAGAAGCCTGAACTTGACGCGGGTCATTTATCCTTCCGACCGGAATAATGAGCGCAAAAGCGGGGAGGCGGCGTAACAACAGCAGTATAAGTGGCATATAATGAAAATGTAAGAATGGCTTATGCGACAGGAGGTTTCGATATATGAAAAAGACAGTGTTTTTATGCGTCGGAGGGGACGCCAGACAGATATATATGGGCAGAAAGCTTGCGGAATACGGAAAAGTTTATACCTATAGGATCTTTGATTCGTCTCCGAACGTCGTATCTCTTGACAGCCTGGATAAAATGGAAGAAAAGGCGGACGTTCTTGTGCTTCCGATGATGTCCGGCGGAGAGCTTGAAATACCGTGCCAGAGAGGCGCGGAAGTAAATTGTCAGGATTTAGCGCCGTATCTTCGCAAAAATGCCATTGTTACAGGAGGAAGGCTTGGGACCCGTCTGATTGAATACTTTTCCGCGCTTGGCTTTGAGGTAGCGGATTATTTCAAGCGTGAAGAGCTTGTGGTAAAAAACTGCATACCTACCGCCGAAGGGGCGCTTCAGCTTGCTATGCAGGAGCTTGCTACTACCGTTTTCGGCAGCCGCACGCTTATCATAGGCTACGGAAGGGTTGCAAAGGCTGCCGCCGCGCTTTTCAAAGCGGCAGGTTCTGAGGTCGCCTGTACGGCGAGAAAGCTGGGAGCGCTGGCGGAGGCGGAAAATTCAGGGCTCAAAGCATTCCATATCAACGAGCTTTTCGGACATATAGGAAGATATGACCTTATTATAAATACAGCGCCGTCAATGATACTTGACGAAGCAATGCTTGAGGCCGTTTCAAAGGATACGCTTATAATAGATTTGGCGTCTAAGCCGGGCGGAGTTGATTTTGAAGCGGCCGCGCGTCTTAACAAGCGCGCGATCCAGGCCCTTTCTCTGCCCGGAAAGGTCGCCCCAATCACCAGCGGAGAAATAATCTCCGAGGCGGTTAAGAATATTATAAATGAAAGGGGTGTGAAAAATGTCACTTGAAGGAATCAAGGTGGGCTTTGGAATGACGGGCTCCTTCTGCACCTTTGAAAAGGCTTTTAAAGCGGCGGAGTCGCTGGTTGAGGCCGGAGCGGAGGTAAGCCCCGTAATGTCGTTTAACGCATGGGGTATCTCCACACGGTTCGGAACGGCGGAGGAAAACCGCAGAAAAATCGAAGAGATATGCGGCAGAAAAATTATTGCTTCCATAGAAGAAGCGGAGCCGATAGGCCCCAAAAAGCTTTTTGACATACTGGTAGTCGCCCCCTGTACGGCAAATACTCTTGCAAAGCTGGCCTTGGGTATCTCTGATACGCCCATTACGATGGCTGTTAAATCGCATCTGAGAAACGGCAGACCGGTAGTTCTGGCAATTTCGACCAACGACGCTCTTGCCGGCTGCGCCAAAAATATAGGGGCCTTGCAGAATTACCGCAATTATTATTTTGTACCTTACTGTCAGGATAATTTTACGGCTAAGCCGAATTCGGTCGTGGCTGATTTCACCCGGATAAACGAAACTGTCGAAGCGGCTCTGAAGGGCGAGCAGCTTCAGCCGGTAATAACCGCAAAACAGTAGAAAACAGCTTTTTATAACTGAAGATAATTTACGGGACCTTCCATGCGGAGAGTCCCTTTTTATCATAATGGAAATAAAAGCTTATTTATTTGTAAGAGTTATTACAATTCGGAAATTGCAATTGACATACCGGCGGTGTATGCTGTATAATATAAGCGTAAATTTATTCGGTTTACGGCAGCAAAATGATGTAAATGAAAAGGAAGGATCTATTATGAAAAAGAAGTATTTTATTGCAGCGGCTGCAGCTTTGGCTGTTACGCTTGCTTCCTGCGGAGCTATTGACGACAGCGGTGAGTCAGATACAGGGGCGCTTACGGAATCCGCCGTTTCTCAGTCGGAGCAGACGTTAGATAACAGCGGAAACGACAGTTCTCCGGCTCAGCGGACGGAAAGCGTATCTGACGCTGATTCTCAGGGTTCTCTGGCAGATGACGAATCTTCCGTAGCTGACGGAAACGATTATATTCCGGTTTCGGGAATATTCAAGGAAAGTATAGACGGCGTTGAGAGCAACTATGTTATAATCAACGAAAACGCAAGCTATCTTGTTGGAATAGGAGCGGTTACGGGAGTTCCTTTGGGAATAGATCAGACTGCCGATACTATTACAATAAACCGCGGCGGCGTTGACGATTCAGAGCCTGCGGACTATACTTACGACGGAAATGTTCTTACGTTTGAAAGAAACGGTTCGGAATATGAATGGACAAAAATTGAGTTTATTCCGATAAGCGGAACCTACTATGAGGTGGATTCCGAGGGCACCTATCTTAACGAATGGGTATTCAACGGCGACGGAACAGGCACTATAAGCGCTTACGGCTCAGAAACGGGCGAGGCTATGACTTACGCTCAGACCGCAGAAACGTTTGAAGTAACTAGGAACGGTGGCGAATTGGCGTCCTACAGCTATACGTTTGACATATTTACTCTCAGGCTTACAGCCGATGACGGAAGCGAGATAACTCTTACGGCGGCAAATTCCTGATAATGAGTCTGAGGCATATTTTTGCGGCGCTGGAAACGGTTCTGCTAATGCTTTTTCTGGCGCCGCTTCCTGTTATAAATGCAGGAAACGCTGTCGGGATCGTCATATCGCTGACGGCGCTGTTTATTACCTGCGGCTGGGATAAATTTGTTCTGCTGCTTGGCGCGGTGTGGCGCGGCGCGGCGGGAAAGGCTGTTCTGACAGCGGCGGTGCTGCTGCTGTCGGCTTCGGCGGCGTGTGCTTTTATACTGTCTGTCAGTATGATAAAGGCAATGAAAAAAAGACCTGTCAAGCCTGATCTGCTTATTGTGCTGGGCTGCAAGGTCAACGGGAAAAGACCCTCCCGAATGCTCAGGCGACGGCTTAACGCCGCTTTTGAATATATGAGCGAGCATAAAAGCGTGAGATGTATTGTGTCGGGCGGAAAAGGCAGCGATGAAAAAATTACCGAGGCGGAAGCTATGAAACGGTACCTTGTATCAAAAGGGATAGACGCGGACCGTATTATAAAAGAGGAAAAATCCTTTTCCACTGATGAAAACATGAAAAATTCCCTTGAAATCGTTGATATGCTCGGGCTTGAGCGGCGTATCACAGTTGTGACCGACGGCTTTCATCAGTACAGAGCCGGTCTGATCGCGAAAAAGCGCGGAGCGGAGGAGGTCCATGCAATATCCGCCCGGACCGAGCCGAGATATATTTTCACCTACTGGATAAGAGAATGGCTTGGGCTTATAAAGCTCAGGTTTTTCAGTTAGTCATAGCAGCAGCCCGCGAAGCGGTGAGATCCGCCGTCACACACAGTGACGGCGGATTTTTTCTGTCTGCTGAAGCTGAACGGTCATGCCATGCGTGCGGTTTTTTGTTGTAAACCCTTTTGTTATATGGTATAATAGGTACGGTTAAGATATTTTTAAGAAATACGTCAGGTTGAACTTAAAAAGTGTATTATATAATTCAATCGTACAAGGAAAGGACTGAGCTTAAATGGAGAACGGCTGCATTCTTGTTGTAGACGACGATAAGGATATTGTAGCGGCTATCGCGAAGCTGCTGGAGAAGGAGGATTTCGAGGTTATCCGTGCGTACGACGGACTTGACGCTCTTGACAAGCTTGCTTCAAACAGAAATATAAATCTTATTCTTATCGACATAATGATGCCTAAGCTTGACGGACTCTCGGCAATGATGAAGATCAGAACCACCAGAAATATCCCTATATTAGTGCTTTCGGCCAAGTCGGAGGACACCGATAAGGTGCTGGGGCTTTCAATGGGCGCTGACGATTATATAACAAAGCCGTATAATCCGATGGAGCTTGTAGCAAGAGTAAAATCAAATCTGCGGCGTTATCTTCATTTAGGCTCGGCAGACACAAATAAAACGGATCTGATAAAAATAGGCGGGCTTGCTCTCGACACCTCCGCTAAAACGCTGGAGGTGGACGGAGAGCAGGTCAAGCTGACGGCTACGGAGCTGAAAATACTTGAACTGCTTATGCGCAACGCGGGAAAGATATTTTCAGCGGAGGAGATTTATTCAAAGGTGTGGAACGAGGACGCTTATGCCGTTGAAAATACGGTTATGGTTCATATCCGTCATATCCGCGAGAAAATAGAAATAAATCCTCGCGAGCCCAAGTATTTAAAGGTGGTGTGGGGCATTGGATATAAAATCGAAAAGATCTGAGGAATCTGTATCGGAGGAACAGGGCAAAGCCGGCGGAGATCAATCCCGAGTAAATAAATTTAAAAAGGCGGTAACGTCGGGGATATTCAGAGCGTTCGCGTTTCTGATCGCCTGCGTAATGGGCTTCTGCATATTGGGCTGGGCTATGGAATACGACGAAAGCCAAAACAATGTGGGATATTATTTTGACGACGAGTATACCGCAAGCGAGGAGTTTATTTCAAGCAAGGATAATCTTTATCAGGCGCTGTGTATAACCGCGTCGGTTTATCTGAGGAATTTTAAAGACGGAAAATTCAGCGGGAATCAGTATCTTTACAAGAATTTCATGAGGGCGCTGAAAAATTACGAATATTCGGATAAAATCAGGATTTACAGCAGCGACGGCGTTCCGGTAATAGAAAGTGAATTTTTTGATTATTATGTAGCCTACGGAGATAACTTAATAACCAATATTGACGGGCTGAAAGGAATTATAGCCCAGGACAAGGATACGGAAAGCTTTAAAAGCGGCAGAAAATGCTGGTATATAAGGCATGAAAACACAGTTGAAACCGACAGCGGTTATCAGACGGACAGCGGATACCATTATATATATATGGATATTCCGGGAAGCGATGACTATTATGAAAGCGAGCAGTATGATATTTCTTCGGTTCCGATAGGCTGGTCGTGCTATGACAGCTTTGGCAGGTATATTATGTGCTATGGGCCTTACGACGATCTGTATATTTATGATTTTAATACAAGCGATCCCTCAAAGTCCTATATTGTCAATGGATATAAGAGAGTGCTTGCTGACAGAGACAATTATGATTACTATGACTATTATGACGGCGAAAGCCGTTATATTGACGTGCCTATCGAGGAAACGGACGATTATCAGATTGACTATCTTGACGATGAAGATATAACGGTCATGATCTCTCCCAACCAGGAAAAGCTGGCGGAGGAAGAGCTTAATTTCAGCAAAAACGTTGATTCCGGAAACAGACTTATCGTCAGAATAATTATTGCTTCATTTATACTTGCTATATGCGTGGTATATCTGGTCGTAGTATGCGGCTATGAGGGAAGCGGCGGCGTTAAATGGAAATACGCGGCTGTATTCGGAAGATGGCATACGGAATTTCTTATTGCCGGAATAACTTTCGCTCTTGCGTTGGCGGGAATGCTTTTATCTGAATATCAGAATCTCATCAGAATAGCGCTCAATCTTTTTGATGTTGAAAAGCCCTATTCTTTCTGGATCTTAAGCGGAGCGGTCACTTTTATATGCGCAGTCGGTTTAGGCTTTGCTCTGGGTACGGTCAGCAAGCTGAAAATTCACAGCTTCTGGAAGGATTTCTATGTTTTTAAGCTGTGCAGGCGTTTTATCAGCTGGATCGGCGGAAAGCTGCGCGGCTCAGGAGTTTTCGCCCGGTACAAAAGCCAATCTGCCGCCCGCAGGCTTTTTATTCGCCAGTGGATCTTTATAGGCGCTACTGTTCTGGCGGCAATAATGCTGTACGATTACGTTATTACTTTTTCAAATAATCCTATTGAGCTGATGGCTTACGCTGTATATTTTATCTGGTTTGTTATAACTCAGTTTAAAATATATAAGGATATCGACAGTCTGAATAACCAGATCGACCTGATGAGCAGGGGAGAGGAGTTTGACGACAGAATACCTGAAGGCTCTCTTGTATTCAGCGACAGCCGCAAGCTTTCCGAAATTTCTGAAAACATCAAGGAAACGGTAGAAAAGCAGGTTCAGTCTGAAAGAATGAAGATAGAGCTTGTGACCAACGTATCACACGACCTTAAAACGCCGCTTACTTCGATCATAAGCTATATAGACCTACTTAAAGCGGAGGAGCTGCCGGCTGAAGCGATGGATTACGTCAGAATCCTGGAGCAGAAATCCGATAAGCTGAAAAATATAGTTGCAGACGTATTTTCTCTTGCCAAAGCCACCAGCGGCGTAGATATAGACATGGAGGTCCTTGACGCGGTAATACTGCTTAATCAGGCACTGGCAGACGCCGCGGATAAAATAGAGAAAAGCGGCAGACAGCTGAAGATAAATATAGAGCCTAAGTCCGCGATGATAACCGCCGACGGGAACAAGCTTTACCGGGTATTCCAGAATCTTATAGACAACGCTCTTAATTATTCTATGGAGAAAACCAGAATATTTGTAGATCTTAAAGAGGAAAAGGATTATATAAAGCTTGAGATGAAAAACATTGCAAGCTATGAAATGAATTTCACGCCTGAAGAGATAATGGAAAGATTTACAAGAGGAGATAAATCAAGAACAGACGGAGGGAACGGTCTGGGGCTTTCGATAGCCAAAACCTTTACCGAGGCGTGCGGAGGAGCTTTCAGAGTAGAGCTTGACGGAGATGTTTTCAAGGCGGTGGTTCTGCTGCAAAAAAGCTCCGATACTGAAGAACGCTGACCCTGCGGTGTATGAAACAACAGAAAATCCAAGAGGCGTCCATTCGGACGTCCTTGGAGAAAATAAAGGAAGATAATATGATATTTAAAAGAAAAAAGCTTTTTTGCAGGGCGCTGTTGCTGCTTGTACTGCTGGCGGCGGTGACCGCGGCGGTATTGTTTGCGCTGAGGCCGGATCTCAGGTTTATCGTAAAGCATGAATTCGGCAGGCTGAGCGAAAGCGCCGAGCTTATCCGGGTAAGCGAAAAAAATTTAAACCTTGAAAGTATGTATATCGACGAGCTTGAGCAAAACGGCTGTATTTTAAATCAAAGCCTGATGCTTGTAAATTCAGATAATCTTCTGCCTGAGGGCTTTTCGGCGGATACTCAGGAATATAAAAGCAGCGGAGCGGTAATAAACCGATGCGCGCTGAATGCGTTTGAAAAGCTTTCCGAAGCGGTCAGAGATGAAACAGGACAAAATCTTTACATAATGTCGTCCTTCCGCACCGCAGCGGAGCAGGAGGATATACTGGCGCAGGAGGGTTCGGATACCGCTATGGCAGCGGGCTCCAGCGAGCATCAGACGGGGCTTGCGCTTGATGTGTATACCGACGGATTTGCGGGAATGGGATTTTTGAAATCCGACGCCGGACAGTTCGTTAATTCAGAATGCGGGGAGTATGGGTTTATTATCAGATATCCGCTGTTCAAAAAGAAGGTTACAGGAATAGAATACGAGCCGTGGCATATAAGATATGTAGGATTGCCTCATTCTGAGATAATAAGTCTTGAGCATGAAACTTTTGAAGAATATGTCGAGGGCTTGGAAATCGGCAAATTCTACGAATACGGCGGATACATAATATCGCGTCAGCAGGGCGAGCTGATAAGAGTTCCGGACGGAAGCGAGAAAACTGTTTCGGGAGATAACTGCGGCGGTTGGATAATAACCGTTAAGAAATAATTTTTGGGCGTTTTTCTGCCGTCGGGCGGAGGAAAGACGCCTTCTTTATGTTTATAGCAGACGCGGAATGATACGTGCTTGCAAGCGGACCAGGAATATGCTATAATATATATGCCTATTAAATTTGAAGGGATGTATGATTTATGACCTATAAGGAAGAATTCATTAAGTTTATGGTGGACAGCGGAGCGCTTACCTTCGGAGATTTTACATTGAAAAGCGGCAGAAAGGCTCCGTATTTTATTAACTGCGGAAATTACAGAACGGGGGCGCAGCTTGCTAAGCTGGGAGAATTCTATGCCGACTGTATTGCGGACAATAAGATACCGGTTGAAACCTTATTCGGTCCTGCTTATAAAGGTATTCCTCTTGCGGTATCGGCAGTTATCGCGCTTGGAACCAAGTACGGCGCCGACGTTTCATATTGCTTTGACCGTAAGGAAGCCAAGGATCACGGCGAGGGCGGAATGTTTGTGGGCAAAAAGCTGAGCGACAATGAAAAGGTGATCATTATAGACGATGTTATGACCTCGGGTAAAGCCTTAAGGGAGTCTGTGCCTAAGCTGAAATCCGCTGCGGACGTTGACATTACCGGAATGGTAATTACCGTAGACCGTATGGAGAAGGCGCTTGATACCGAGCTTTCGGCTGTTCAGCAGGCATATATAGACTTCGGCGTAAAGGTTTATTCTATCGTCAATATAAACGATATTATCAAAGCGATCCGGGACGGCATAGTAGAGGGAAAAGAATATCTTGAAAAAATGCTGAAGTATCGCGAGGAATACGGCGCGGCTGAATAATTTTCAGCTTTTTAATTCAGGACAATGAGTTCGGGCGCTTTTTGGGCAGTTTTGTATACAGTCCGGCGGAGTATTTAAAGCGGAGCTGTAAAAAATCCGTATATTAATTTGCGCAAATGTACCAGAAAGGTTACAGCAAAAAAAGTCAATTGTAATTAATCTGTAGTAAAATGTAATTGTATTGTTCTTGAAGTTGCGCGGTAATTGAGTATAATATTAACTGTAGAACAAAGAAAGAAAAAAGAATGAAAACACTAAGTGAATTAACTCTTAGCTCGTTTCATCCTCTCCAAAATTTTTACACAAGTTAGAAGGCAGTCAGCAGACTGTCTTTTTTCTTTTATGCGGATTTTCTTATTTTTTCACTGATTTGTGACAATGAGATGGTATTTGCCAGCGGCTTAAAAATACCCGCCACCACAAAATGATGACGGGTATTGCGTTGTCCGAGCTGGGACTGGCGCGCCTGACAGGATTCGAACCTGCGACCTCAAGAGTCGGAGTATTTGATACCTTATAATTAACAAATATTCAATAAATAATCATACAAATTGACACATAAAAAATTTACTTTTATGTGTCAATTTTTTTCGCTTAAATTAATTTTTTATCTATTGACAAGAAATAAGTCACGAATTTACGTTATATAAAAAATGTTGTATTATATAACTAGAGAAATAAAAGAAAATCTCTTAACATTAAATTTTTTTAAAGGAGAAATGAAAAAATGTACACAATTGTAGGCTTCAAAGAAAACAAAGGTACTCTTGAAAACGGCAGGGAATGGAAAAATTATTCCGTTTTCTGTACTAAAGAAGATTCAACAGTTAATGGTCGTTCTGTTCAGGCTGTTAAAGTCCCTGTGAAACTTTTGCAGGATACTTTCCCTGATTCAACGGCTGTTATCGGGTCTAATGTTACTTTTGATGTGGATATTCGTGTTTATAACGGTATTCAGAAGCCCGTTATAACAGGTATCAATATTTTAGATTAAGAAAGGAGTTTTTTCTATGGAAATTTTGGCAGAATCTACGATTACTGGCGGTGTATCCACCATTACCGACCTTGTTTCACAGGTTTGGACGATTATGACCGGAAATCCTCTTGTTATGGTTTTTGTCGGTACTTCGCTTCTTGGTGTTGCGATTGGTGTAATCCGTAAGCTTACAAAGGGCAGGGCATAATCTAATTGAGCGGTGCGGTTATTAACCGCTCCGCTTAATTTTTTGAAAGGAGTGAAAATAAATGAAAAAACTAATAAGCATAATAACAACTCTGATAATTATATGTACTGGTGTTTTTTCAAGTCTTATTGCTAGAGCTGAAAAGGGTGAGTCTTATACTTCTGGTAATTTTACTTTTTATAAATTATCTTCAGAGGACGGTAATGCATATTTAGGTGATTTTGTTGATTACTTAAAAGGTCAAATACCTTCTTGCTTTCTACTAAATTATTTTATTTCTTATAGTGTTTATACCTTTGGTTCTCAGGACATTTATACATATAGATACTATGCTTTTGATGAACCTGTTACTTCTATTGATTTAAGTTATAATTTAGAAAAAAAACTTGACAAAGTTATTGCTTATGGGTCTAGTCAATTATATGTTACAGATAATATTGTAACTGGTTTTTACAGTAATTCTTATAATACATACGGTATTGATAACCCCGGAAAATATATTGATTCTGCAAAAATTGTTCTTTATAAAGACGGCTTTGCAGATAATGGGCAATCTTTGATTTTAAATTCGCAAGGTCTTAAAATTATTGCTGATGATGTAGACATAACACCTGTTGACCCCTCTGCTCCCCCTACTCCTTTCACTGTTTCTTATACTCCGAATTTATCGGTAAATATGAAACGCAGTGGAATATTGATGGCTCCTGGTAGTCCTAATGACGGTATAGAAATAACAACAGAGGAAATAAAGGTTACTATATGTTTAAATCCCGATTATGTTGAGTATGTTGCTCGCCGTTCTTGGGAGTATAATCACGCTAGAGAATTAGGCGCAAGTGATGAAAACAGTATACAAGATTTGCTATCGGCATATGACGGAACAGAAAGCGGAACTGAAACCAGTTTAGAGGGTTTGAACAAGAAACTTATGTTTTTTATAACTGGTGCGAATCCGTCTACTGCCAGTCCTCGCGCAGTCGTTGAAAATTCAGTTTATACATATTTATCTAAACAAAAATATAGTATTGTTGATATTGATAACGGTGAAATAAACGGTAGTACATCAACTGCCACTTATGCAAATGGTCTTTATCCTTGGTTTGATTTTTGTGATATGTCAAAGTATTTTGAAGATATAAAAAACATTACTGGCAGTGAATATAAAAATTTTATTGAAGATTTACCGTCTAAAACTATAACTATAAATCTTGAAAACGTGTATTTTACGGATGATTATCCTACTTATTATCCAGTGCTAATAACTGATAGTACAGCACCTGTTTCTTTTTCTGCATTTGATTTAACTAGTGATACATCTCCTAACGGTGCTATAATTTTTAATAAAGAAAATGCCGACGGCACAAAACATGATGATACTGTTTATGACAACGGAACTTTTGTTGATTATTGGGAAAACAAACCCATTCAGTATGTTTATTTAGGAAATGAATTTAGCTTTGATGATTACCCAGAGTATACACCTTTTAAGTATAATGGCGATGAATATACAACAAAGGGAAATCCTTTTAGTTATACTGGTGATACTGCTTATAAACCTGACAGTTATCAGTCTGTAAATTCTGACGGAACTTTATCAGATGAAAGAACAGCAGAAGAACAGAAAAAATATGATGATGAAATACGTTGGCAAAATAATTTTTCAACTGACTTTGGCGTTGGTTCAATTACTGATTTGCTCAACGGCACTTCTACATTTTACGAATTTCTAACCGCTTGTATAGCTATATTACCAAGTTGGTTTTTAACGATTCTTGCAAGCTTCTTTGTGGTTTTGCTTGCTCTTGTTGTTATAAAATTTGTTATTTAGCGAGGTGTTTTATGGATTTCTTTGGGATAATGAAAAAGCTTTTTACTTCGATTGCAAGTATTTTTTCCTTGCGCATGAATTTTAATGGTTTTGAATTTAGTTTAGGAAGTATGATTGTAGGTTTATGTATAATTGGCTGTAGTTTGCAGTTACTACACTATTTATTTAACAAAGATTAGAGAGGAGTAAATTATGCTGAACATATTTAAATTTTTTATAATGATTATGATAATCATTTTGTTAATTTCCGCATTTTGCGGTGTAATCGCATTTTTTAAGGATTTGCATGAATTTAAAGCCGAAAAACAAATGAGTTTGCCACGCCGTAAACTTATTCAGTCAATTCTTGATGAACAGGAATTGAAAGTCAACTTTCAAAATAATGATACGGAAAAGGACGGTGCAGAAAAATGCTCTACAACATAGAAAACGCTTGTTATCAGTTGTTAAAAATTCTCGGTTGCGATTTGTCCGCAATCGAGAATATAACTACTTGGAAACAGTTCGGAGTTCTGGCAATGGAATTTGTTTTTGCTTGTATTATGCTTTTTATGCTCTGGAAAATGCTTTATAACTGCATGATTCGCTTTTTTCATATGAGATAAGGGGTGTGTGTCTGAATGGTTTTAATGGATTATTATGTTCGTATTCCTATGCTTACCGCATATATTGCCTATGATAAATGCTGTTCAGCATATTTTAATTGGAAACAGCTTTTTAACGGCTGGGGGATACATTTATTTGTTGGAAAGTTTGGTGCAGGAAAAACAAGTCTTATGGTTACAAAAGCATATCAGCTTTGTTTACAGTATCCTCAGCTTAACATATTGACAAATATCAAGCTTCAAAACTTCCCTGATTATACAAAAATTTTGCCTTTGAATACAGCACAGGATATTCTTAACGCTCCGAAAAATACGCTTGTTCTGATTGATGAGATAGGCACAATATTTAACAGTCGAGATTTTAGCGGTGGCAAGTGTGCAGTTCCGAAACCACTTTTTCAGCATCTTTGTCAATGCCGTAAAAGACGAATGATGATATATGCAACGGTTCAAAGATTCAATTTGCTTGATAAACAAATAAGGGATATAACCGCAGATGTTACAGCTTGTCATACTCATTTTAAACACCCTTACACACGTATACAGACTGGTTATACTTATGACATTGAGGAATATGAGTTATACAGCGAAAACAAAGCTTACAGTCCTGTATCGCTTTATAACAAGACGTACATACAGCGCAATAAATATCGACAGTTATATGATACGTCTGAACTTGTCACAAATATGCTTGCAAAAGAATACCTTTCTGACGAAGAAATATTGTCAAATAGAGATGGTTCAGAATCTCATACACAGCCCCTTGACCGTAAGCAGAAAAAGAGTATACGCAAACGTAAAAATGCATGGTAATAAAATCCGGCATGGTAACCGCAAGGTCCATGCCGGATTGATGTTATGCTTATTCACTTAGCTTTTTAAAAACTTTTGTGATTATTGTTTCTTTTTCGTCATCTTCTTCAACTTCAAATTCCGTTTCAAAATGATTGCGCTGATAATAGTGTAAATCTCTTAATATATCAAGTATTTTATTGATTTTACAAGCAATATAAATTATAGCTATACCAACAATTATTTTAAAAATTATCCACAGTATTCTTAATATAACAATCGCATTTAATGATAAATCAATTACTGATGATAACTCATCATAATTCATTCTTGGATTTCCTCTCTTTCTATATCATCATCAATAAGTTTATTTATATAAGCATTAATGCTTAACCCGTTTTTTTCTGCTGTTTTCTTTATTTCTTCTTTCCTCCCTTTTTTAACTGTTAAAGCTATTCTGTCATATGCTTTTTCATTGTATTTTCTATTTGCTTTTGTTCTTGCTGTCGGCATTTTTATCACCTCTTGAATAATTATACATTAATTTTGATTTTTTGTCAATCATGTACTAGCGTTAGTACATGATTTATACATATTGTTAGTACAAAATGTTTACTTGACTATGTACTAACGTTATGGTATAATATATAATAGAAGGAAAGGAAAATCCTAAAAACCAGAAAGGAAAATTATCATGAAAGTTAAATTTACAGATGATGCAAAAAAAATTATTACTCTTTCTGAATTGAAAGCGGCAAACAAAATCATTAATGAAATGAAAGAAGATAACGGTCTTAAAGATTATGCAAAAATGGCGGTAAGAACAGCAAGCAGCACTAATATAAATTTTGAAATTTTAAAAGCTGAAGCTGAAATTGCTAAAAATGCAAGAGTAAATGACGCATATGGCGAAAGCAGTGGACAACTTGACGTTTGGCTGAATATCTATGCTTTTGATTCTTATGCGGGATTTTATAACATCGGTATTTATTTAACTGATGTTTGGGCAATTACAAGCGATAATGCAGAAGAAATCAAAAATCATATGTTTATCAATCACTATACAAAAGATTGAAATACATAAGCTGGGCTAACGGCTATACGGGCAGAAATTGAAAGTAAACTTTCAAAAAAGTGAGGTAATAAAAATGTGTAAAAAACGCAAAGTCTATATAATGAGCGAATTAAACTTAGCGGTAAGGAGTAACGACCGCAGGTCGGACGGACTGGACGCATTCGCTCTGTGGGGAGCTTCCCCACCTTACAGAGACCGCAGTCGCTGTTTCCCTGCGCTCCTTTTTCTCAAACTTTCAAAATTGAATAATCCTTTTGTTTTTTGCTGACTTTATAAAAATATCTAATTAGCGCCCTTTCTAAGCATTAGCAAACTATCGGTCTATACAAACCGCCGAATGGCGTAACCGCTTTAGCGGTTTGCAAACTTTCCTCATCAAGCAAATTATAACAGCCGTTAATACATTGGACAAACTTTCCTCTTGACATAGTGGAATAAATGTTCTATTATAATATATAGGAACTGATGTTCTTATATAGCGAGGATAAGACGAAGTTGGGGTTAGTATTACCCCCAACTTCGTCACACGTCACAAAGGTGGTGCAAATTACGTATTTTCTAGTAATTTTCTTGTGACAGCAATTTGTCACAACTTCGTCACAAGGGGGTGAAATTTTGTCGGATTTTACTTGTAAATCAACATTCTGTGTTATAAATAATCCTCGTTATAATATAACCTATAGGCATAATGAAGCAGGAGAAATAATAAAAGATGAAAACGGAAAACCAGAAATATTAATGCAAGAACCAACTGAATATTACGGTTTTACTGAACAGCAAATTTGCGATGATGTGTTGAATAAATGGGTTTCGGACGGTGACGAGCATACAGGAGCGGTATTGTATTGTATTTCGGCTCTTGGTCTTGAACATTTGCATTGTGTTTTTGAAAGTAAGAAAACCTATCGTCCTTTAACTGTTTTAAAACGTTTATTTCCTAAGATACATATTGAGGTCACAAAAGGCAGTAAAAAAGATGTTGAGGATTATATAAATAAGGTCGGAAAATTTGAGGAAAAAGGCGAAAAAATAATTGCTAAATCTCAGGTTGGAGATATAATCGGTTGTCAGGGGAAAAGAAACGACCTTATAACTCTTGATGAAATCAAGAACCTTATAGCAGAGGGTCTTACTCCTCGTGAAATATTTATTAAGTTTCCAAAGGCATTAAAAGAAGAAAAGGCTGTAAATTGGCTTTTCTTTAATAAACGGTGTCAAGATATACCGAGGGTAAGAAATGTTGACGTTTACTGGCTTTGCGGAAGAACAGGCTGCGGAAAATCATATAAATACGTTGAACTTTGCGAAAAGTACGGAGATGAAAATGTATACTTGGTTTCTGATTATCAGCACCCGTTTGATAATTATATAGGTCAAGACGTTATTGTCTTTGACGAATTTCGGGGTCAATTTCGTTTTGCTGATATGCTTATGTATCTTGATAAATACAAAAGGGATATAAATGCACGTTATTTTAATAAAACTTGTATTTGGACAAAGGTTTATATAACCTCGCCCCTTACACCTTATCATGTTTATAACAACAATGAGGGAGAAGATAAGAAAGAACAGTTTTACCGCCGTATAAAAGAAATAATCCGTTGCTTTAAATATGAAAAAAAGGACTGTACTGTTTATTTTCAAGCTTCTGTTCCTTGTGAAATTAACGGTTGTGTAAAAGACGTTTACAAAGAGTTTGACGATATAGAAGCCTATTGTATAGACAGAGTAAAGTTTAATAACGATTATAAAGGCGAGAACGGTATAAAAGTAACTTATGTAAAGAAAGAGGGCGAACAGATTGAAGAATCACTGATAAACGGTTTTGCTATTTAATAATTTTTGAAAGTTTACTTTCAAAAATATGCAGTTAATATATTAAACAATTACTTTTGCCAATTTGACAAAAGAAAAATAATTGATATAATATCACATTTAGGAGGTTTATTATGAAAACTAAGGAATTTAATGCAGATGAATTAAGGCTGTTTTATCTGTGGTTAAGCGGTCAGATTAAGGGTAGCAAGCAGACGGACGAAAACTTAATAATTGTGTTTCTCTGCTGTCCTGCCGAGCGTGACAGCCTTTTGAAAGAGTTTCTTACGGAGTTCGGCAACGAAAGACGTTACCTTGCTCTTAGACGTTATCTCAATGTACGTTAATAAGAAAAAGCTGTCTTTAACGCTGAATTGTTGGCGCAATTCAGCAGACAGCTTTTCTACAAACCCTCATGCAAGAAAGGAATGTCATAATGAAATTTAAAGATTATATCCCGTTGTATCTTAGCAGCTATCAAACTGTAAACACAGTTGAACATCAGACTTATATACGTAAGTATCTTATTCCCCTTTTAGGAAATATGGAACTGAACGAGATAAAACCTGTTCATGTAATGCAAGCTTTAGCCAGTGCAGACAAACGGCTTAAAACAAGCGGAACTGTTAAAAAAATAATCTATGATATAAAAAAGATTATGTCTACCGCTTATGTTAATGATTTATGTGAAAAGGATATAAGCAACGGTATTGTTTATATGCCTTACAAGCGTATGAACGACAGAAACAAGGTTAAAAGCTTTACTAAAGAGGAAATTGCTTTTATATTTTCAGAAAAAAGCTTTGTTTCAGACTTATTCTTTTTTCAGTTTTTAACTGGTATGAGAGCAGAGGAAATACTTGCTTTAAAATGGGAGCGTGTTAAACAGGTCAACGGTAATTATTATGTTACTGTTTGCGCCGTTATTTGTAATAATTGCGGTAACCGCTATTATACCGATACTACGAAAAGCCGTTATTCCAGAACTATAAAGCTTATGCCTCAGGCAGTTGATATAATTGAACGTTTGCCTCATATTAATGATTTTGTTTTTGCAAACCAATTCAATTGCAGAAATTCTGATTACTTAACTCCTTCTTGGCACTCTCATAACTGGATTAAGTTTTTCAATCGCCGTGATAAAGAGTACGTAAATTTATATGGCAAGCATTTGCCTTATTTGTCGGCTCATAAGCTTAGACATTCTTTTGCGTTGATAAGTCTTGAAAATGGCTGTAGTTTGCCTAATCTTTCTCTTTATCTTGGACATTGCGATACATCTACCACAACACGTTATTATCTTAATGGTCGTGCGGATGAAATTGATAATCCTATATTTGAAATATAGTTTTTATTACGGGCTTACACATAAATGTGTAAGTCTATAATTTTAACAAGAAAAACTTGCTGTTGGCGCGCCTGACAGGATTCGAACCTGCGACCTCAAGAGTCGGAGTCTTGCGCTCTATCCAACTGAGCTACAGGCGCATATACGGAGCGGTGATCCGCTCCTTTTTTTAGCTGATTATCTTATTTTAGCTCCGCAGGGCAAACTCTGGTCGGGGAAAATGACCTTTGCCGAGCCGTCCGGAGCGTCGGCGGCGCATATCATTCCGTTTGATTCGATTCCGCAGAGCGTCGCAGGCTTAAGGTTCGCGACTACGATCACCTTTTTGCCTATTAAGTCCTCGGGAGCGTACCATTGAGAAATTCCCGATACCACCTGTCTGCCGCCCATGCCGTCATCAAGCTGCAGGCAAAGCAGCTTTTTGGACTTCTTGACCTTTTCACAGGACTTTACAAGCGCTACTCTCAGATCGACCTTTGAAAAATCGTCAATCGAGATCTGTTCGGCTAAAGGAGCAGCCTCAAATTCTTCGCCTTTTTCTTCCTCGGCTTTATTGCTGCCGATGATCTTGTTAAGCTCGTCTATTTCCTTATCAACGTCAATTCTGGGGAATATGATCTCACCCCTCCTGACTGCCGCATTTGCAGGCAGAATGCCGAATTTTCCTGCGTTTTCATAGGAAATATCCGACTCCGCAGCGCCGATCTGCTCCCAGATCTTCGGCATTGTCGAGGGCATAAAGCAGTTTAGCAGAGTGGTTGTAATTCTGATAGTTTCAAGCAGATTGTAAAGCACGGAAGCAAGTCTTGCCTTTTTGCTTTCGTCCTTTCCTAAAATCCAGGGCGCGGTTTCGTCAATATACTTATTTGCCCTTGAAACTACCCTGAAAATTTCTGCAAGAGCGTTGTTTATCTGGGTTTTGTCAATAAAATCGTCGGTTTTGCTTCTTAAAGCAAGGGCTTCTTCAATAAGCTCCCGGTCGAATTCTCCCTCCTCGCGTTCTGAGGGAAGCGTTCCGCCGAAGTATTTGTCAGCCATTGCCACAGTTCTTGAAACAAGATTTCCCAGACCGTTGGCAAGATCGGAATTAATTCTGTTTATCATTATTTCATTTGAAAAAGAACTGTCCGCGCCCAGCGCCATTTCACGGAGAATATGGTACCTTATAGCGTCTGAGCCGTATCTTTCCCCGAGGATGAACGGATCGACAACATTGCCCAGCGATTTGGACATCTTCTGACCGTTGAAGGTGATCCAGCCGTGAACTGCCAGATGCTTAGGCAGCGGCAGCTCAAGCGCCATCAGCATTGCAGGCCAGATTATGGCGTGAAAGCGCATTATGTCCTTTGCGACCATATGGACGTCTGCCGGCCAGAATTTATCGAAGTCTTTATACTCCTCGTTCCAGTAGCCCAGAGCGGAAATATAGTTTGACAGCGCGTCTATCCATACATATACGACGTGACCCTCATCAAAGGTTACGGGAATTCCCCATTTAAACGTAGTCCTTGATACGCACAGATCCTCAAGACCGGGCTTTATAAAATTGTTTACAAGCTCTGTCGCTCTTGTTTTAGGCTGGAGGTAGTCGGTTTCGGTAAGCAGCTTTTCAATTCTTTCCGCAAAAGGCGACATCTTAAGGAAATATGCTTCCTCTTTCGCCTCCGTAACCTCTCTGCCGCATTCGGGGCACTTTCCGTCAATTAGCTGCGAATCAGTCCAGAAGCTTTCGCAGGGAGTACAGTATTTTCCTGAATATTCACCCTTGTAAATATACCCCTTATCATAAAGAGCCTTGAATATTTTCTGAACCGTTTCGATATGGTAGCTGTCCGTGGTTCTTATATATCTGTCGTAGCTTATATTCATGTAGTCCCAGAGCTTTTTGAATACTTCTACGATTTCGTCAACATACTGTTTCGGAGTAATGCCTTTTTCGGCAGCCTTCTGTTCGATTTTAAGACCGTGCTCGTCGGTGCCGGTGAGGAACATTACATCGCAGCCCTGCATTCGCTTATATCTGGCAATGGAATCGCACGCGACCGTCGTATAGCAGTGACCGATATGCGGATTGCCCGATGGATAATAGATCGGGGTAGTAATGTAAAAAGGCTTTTCAGGCATTTTATTTCCTCCTAAAACGAATAGATTAGTGCAAAGCACTTTTAATATTATACAACTTTTCCGTATCAACGTCAAGCTTTTCAGAATAATTTACCTGCATTAGCTTTAACATATGCGACTAGAAAAAGAGAGCCGCAGATCAGAACCGCTCCGTCCGGATTCTCTTCTCTTGCTTTGCGTATCTCATTTATTATGCTCTCCTGAGCGGGACGCGCGTTTCCTCCGGCTTTTATTATAAGTCCGGCAAGCTCAGCTTTGTCAAAGTCAAGTCCTTTATCGGAAAAGCCGTCGACTGCCGTAAAGCTGTCGGCTAAGGGAATGAGGTTTTTTACCGCTTCGAGCGCGTTTTTATCCTTGTGCATTCCGATCACAGCGGTTATTTTTCTGCCTTTCAAGGCTTTGAGGGAATCAGCCAGCGCTTTTGTTCCGTCAGGATTGTGGGCGCCGTCGAGGATAGTAAGGGGGGATTCTGAAATAACCTCGACTCTGCCGAAAAGCCTTGCCTTTCTTATGCCGTTTGCAATGCTTTTCTGAGAAACAGGCAGCGCTTCGGATACGAATTTCATGGCGTCGATTACAGTCACAGCGTTTGAACCCTGATGGAGTCCCGCCATAGACGTTTTGTAATCCCTGCCTCGGTAGGTAAAATCATTTCCGGTTATATCGCTTTTTTTCACGCTGCAAAGGGCAAGGTCGGAAATATCCAGCGGCGAATCAGTATTCAGCGCCCTTTCTCTTACTATACTTACGACCTCGGTACTGTTTCCTGGAGAAAGCACGCAGGGACATTTCGGCTTTATGATTCCGGCTTTCTGATACGCGATTTTTTCCAGAGTATCTCCCAGAACCGCCGTATGGTCATAGGAAACCGAGCCTATTACGCAAACCAGCGGCTTTTCAATAACGTTAGTGCTGTCAAGCAGTCCTCCCATGCCGGTTTCCAGAACTACGATATCGCAGCCTCGGCTGACAAAATGCAGAAAAGCTATCGTCTGAGTTATTTCAAACTGGGAAAATTCCTTTCTCTGAGGATGACGCTCGATAGACGGCCTGATTTTTTCTATGATTTCGTTAAGCTCTGAACTTGAAATATTGCAGTTGTTTACCTTTATTCTGTCTGAATACTCTATTATGTAAGGAGAGGTGAAAAGTCCGACGGTATAACCCGCGTCTATCAGTATCTCGTTGAACATCTGCGCCATCGAGCCTTTGCCGTTGGTGCCGGCAATGTGAATAAAACGAAGTTTTTTCTGAGGACTTCCGACCAATGAAAGCAGCGATCTGATCCGGTCAAGGTCATGTATGCGTTTCCCCGTTCTTGAAAAGCTGCTGATATATTTTTCTGCTTCAGTCATTTTTATATGGCAATGCTCCGTCAGGGAACATATCTCCTTTCGATATTCTTAGCGGCGTTTGTGTCTGCTTGTCTGTAAGGCTGTCCAAAAGACTACATATCCTGAATGACCTTGTACAGCTCTTCGGCTGCCGCGGCGTTAATTCCCGCCGCCTTTGCAAGCTCTTGAACAGTAGCTTTTTTCAGGTTTTCCTTGGTTTTGAATTGGGTCATAAGCTTCACCGCTTTTTTCTCGCCTATCCCCCTGACCTTGGTCAGCTCCAGCTGGTATGAGCTTTTTCTGTGCTTTTTCGCCTGATAGGTTATGGCGTAGCGGTGCACCTCGTCCTGTATTCTGGTAACAAGATTAAAGGCGCTGCGTGATTTTGTCAGGCTTATTTCTCCTCCGCCTGTAGCGACCGCCCTGGTTCGGTGCTTGGAATCCTTTACCAGACCGAAAACAGGAACGTCTATTCCCATTTTTCTTATAACCGGCGTAACGGTATTGACGTGCCCCTGACCGCCGTCCAGCAGGATCAGATCGGGCAGTTTGGAGAAGCCTTCGTCGGTTTTCTCAAAATAGTTTCTGAATCTTCGTTCCAGCACCTCGCACATACTTGCGTAGTCGTTCTGTTCCGATAATGTTTTTATGGAAAATTTCTTATAGTATTTCTTGCAGGGGCGTCCGTTTTCAAATACTACCATGCCTGCGACCATATCCGATGAAGCAAGGTTGGAAATATCGTAGCATTCTATAAATTTCGGGGGCTTGGGGAGTTCCAGCGCCTTTGCAAGCTCTTCAAGGGCTACGATCTCCTTTCCTGTGCGGCCTACCTTTATTGAGAGGTATTCTGAGGCGTTGCTTTTGGCTAATGTGGTAAGCCTCAGCATATGACCTCTTTTAGGAGTCGATATGTGAACGGCATGGCCGGACTTTTCTCTCAGCCACTTTTCCAGCAGCTGATAGTTTTCTATATCCTCGTCGAGAAGTATTTCCTTAGGAACGGAATCCCGGTTGGAGTAAAAACGGGTTATGAAGTTTTCACGCATTTCTGTTTGATCCTCCTCCTCGCCGAGAAAGAAATCCGCCTTGTCGAAAAGCCGCCCTCCGCGGTACATAAGCACGCTGGCGCAGGCTTTTTCACCGTTCTGCGAAACTGCGATTATGTCTGCGTCTTTCATATTCGGATCGATTATTTTCTGCTTATCCGCAGCTTTGGTTATAGCGGAAATTCTGTCCCTGAGCTTGGCGGCAAGCTCAAAGTTAAGCTCCTCGGCGGCGGCTTCCATTTCTTTGGTCAGCCGTTCTATCGAGTCCTGAGAGCCGTTTCTGATATAATCCAGAGCTTGGCGTATAACGGCATTGTATTCCTCCTGAGAAATCTGCCCGGTGCATACGCCCATGCACTGCTTTATATGATGGTTAAGACAGGGACGCTGTTTTCCGAAATCCTGAGGAAATTTTCTGCTGCACGTCGGCAGCATGAACACCTTGTTGGCTTCGGCAACCGCCTGTCTTACGGCATAGGAGCTGGTATAGGGACCTATATACTCGGCGCCGTCGTCGTATTTCTGCAATACGCTCTGCAGTCTGGGAAAAGCTTCGTTGGTTATACGGATATAGCTGTAGCCCTTATCGTCCTTAAGAAGTATATTGTATTTAGGCGAATACTGCTTTATCAGGGAACATTCCAGAACCAAAGCTTCAAATTCCGAGTCTGTTACGATAAAATCATAGTCGTTTACATGAGAAACCATTTTCCACACCTTGGGAAGATGATCCTGACCTTTGCGGAAATATGAGGTCACCCGGTTTTTCAGATTTTTCGCCTTGCCGATATATATGATTTTGGAAGAAGAGTCCTTCATTATATAGCAGCCGGGAGAGGACGTAAGCTTTGAAGTTTTTTCGCGCAGATAGGGAAGTCTTGGATTGTCGCCGTCTGTTATTCGCATTTTCACGCCTCCGTAAAAGATTTAAGAAGATTTATTTATAGTATATCATAATGAGCGGCAAAACACAAGGCAAGGGCAATTTAAAATAACAAAACTGCCGGAGCTGAAGCGATAATAATGCAGTTTGCTGAAAACGGCAAAAAAAATGCAGAGCAACGGTGCTCTGCGGAAAATAAAATAAAAAAACTATGTGTAGAACAAAAGAAAGGAGACAACAAAACGGATGTTAAATCAAACAATAATTGTTCAATTCCTTAACATCAATTTGATTATACTCCATTTTGCTTAAATAGTCAAGGAAATGAGAAAAACATTTTCAAACGCTTAACTTTTTCGTCGGTTTGTACAAATATAGTGTGCTTTTACTGGACATTTTTACATCAGTAATTTAATTTATTCTGCCTGTAACTAAAATTGAGTTAAAATAATTCAATCATTTACTTTAAAGTATGTAAATCAAAGAAGGATCTGCTTTTGAAATAAGGGAAGGAAGTCTGCTTTACAGCAGCTCCCCGCAAGCCGCGCGCCGCGTCACGGACTGCGAGGAACTGCCGTGAAGACGAAACAGAGCAAACCCGCTTACCTGAAACGTTCTTCAGAAAAAACAGGCTCCCTTTCCTTATGTCAAAAAACAATTTTTCCTGAAAACTGAATTATGACATTTCCACCAGCTCGTTATCCCTGAAAAACAGTGAAATGCACCAGATCGCTGATATTGCGACCAACACATAAATAATTCTGCTGATAATCGCCGCCGAACCTCCGAAAAGAAAGGCTACCAGGTCAAACTGGAAAATTCCGATAAGGCCCCAGTTGATTCCTCCGACGATTAGCAGAAAAAGCGCAATCTTGTCAAGCATTTTTTATACCGTCCTTTCTGTAAATGGTATTACACGCTAAAGACAGCTTTTTGTCCTTGCACTCATATTATTGCCGGTAAAAAAATATTTATACGATAAAAAAACGGAAATTTTTGTCCGAAAAGGATTTCGCATAACAGAGCTGAATTTTAATCAGCTTTTTGTTTTGTTCAGAATTACTTAAATTTTATTTTGAAATTCTATTTAATAATATACAAAAAACACTGGACAATGTGTTTTTAATATGGTATAATTATTGATATTAAACGTTTACGTTATCAAAAGGATAAAAAGGGGATATACTAAGATGAGCTGCTGTGCCGATACGGAATATGATTTTAAAGGAATTAAATGCGTCAGGCTTGAAACGGAAAAATATCTGGCTGTCGTTTCACCGGAAACCGGCTGCGGAGTTCTGAGGCTTTTTGACAAAAAAAACCGTATTGAAATTTTTCGGTACAGAGATGACTGCACGATCGGCACGATAAATGAGGCCAGAGAGATCTGGGGACTTCCGACGCTGTATCTTCCGAACCGTTATGACGGAGGAATTATAAAAACATCGGACGCTTTATATAAGCTTCCGATAAATGAAAAGGATACGGGTAATTTTCTGCACGGCTGGGTTCATAAACGCGTCCACAGCGTTGATGAAGCGTTTGCCGATGATCGGAAAGCCGTTGTGAAAACCTCTTTTGAGCATAACGGTTCAGATGAAATGTATAAATATTTTCCCCTTGATTTCAGGATATCATATACCTTTACCCTTTCCGACGAAAAAGGACTTGAGCAGGAAATACGGCTTGAAAATAAAAGCGGGAAAATGCTTCCTGTTTCGCTCTGCACTCATACCTGCATCAACGCTCCGATGACGGAAGGCGGCAGGGAAGATTCCATGCGCCTGTGCGTTCCGGTAGAGAAAAAGTGCGAGCTTGACGAAAGGTTCCTGCCTACGGAAAGGCTGCTTGAATTGTCAGATTGGGATACTGAATATAAAAACGGAACAAAACGTCCGACGCTGCAGGAAATTTCAAACGATATGTTTACAGCCTGTATGAACGACCTTGACGGTAAGGCTTTTTATGGAATCGTCGTTACCGATACCGCTACCGGCCGCAGGATATTAAACGAGGTGTCCAGGGAGTTTAAATTCTGGAATATGTGGAATAATGACGGCGACAAGGGGTATTTCTGCCCCGAGCCGATGACCGCGATGATAAATTCTCCTAATTTAAGTCTGCCCGGAGAGGTCAGCGGTTATGCCGAGCTTGCGGGAGGAGAAAGCTTTGTCTGCGGACAGAGGTTTTTTACAGACTGATTTACGGCTTTTCTTACGGTTCGGCGAATCGCTTTTCCGAGGAAATTTGATTGATGTAAATTAATTTATACATATAAATATTTGAAAGGTGGATTTTAAAATGAAATTCGGTTTTTTTGATGACGCCGGCAAGGAGTACGTCATCACCAATCCAAGAACTCCGTATCCATGGATAAATTATCTGGGAACTCAGGAGTTTTTCTCCCTCATTTCCAATACGGCGGGAGGTTATCACTTCTTTAAGGACGCAAGGCTCAGAAGGATCACCCGTTACCGCTATAACAACGTTCCCGTTGATATGGGAGGAAGATATTTTTACATAAAAGACGGCGACACTATATGGTCTCCCGGCTGGAGCCCCGTAAAAACAGAGCTTGACAGCTATTCCTGCCGCCACGGAATGGGCTATACTGTTATCAAGGGCGCAAAGAACGGCGTAGAGGCTGAAGTAACGTTCTTTGTTCCGCAGAATTTCAACGGCGAGGTTCAGAAGGTTGTGCTGAAAAACACCTCTGGATCAAAGAAAAGCTTCAAGCTGTTTTCCTTTATTGAATGGTGTCTGTGGAACGCGCAGGACGATTCTACCAACTTCCAGAGAAACTTCAATACCGGTGAAGTTGAGATAGAGGGCTCAACGATCTATCATAAGACGGAGTATAAGGAGCGCAGGGATCACTTTGCGTTCTATACCGTAAACGCCGATATATGCGGATTTGACACTGACAGAGAAAGCTTTGTCGGACTTTACAACGGCTTTGAGAATCCTCAGGCGGTTCTTGCCGGAAAGTCGAATAATTCCGTTGCCGACGGTTGGTCGCCTGTAGCTTCCCATTGTCTGGATATTACGCTTGAAGCCGGAGAGGAAAAGACGCTTGTGTTCCTGCTCGGTTATGTTGAAAACGGAGAAAACAAGTGGAACGCCGACGGCTCTATGAACAAGTCCAAGGCTTATGAAATGATAGAGGCTATGAATACTGCCGAAAAGGCGGACAAGGCTCTTGCCGAGCTGAAAGCCTACTGGAACGATCTGCTTTCTCAGTATCATGTTGAAACCTCCGACGAAAAGCTCAACAGAATGGTGAATATATGGAACCAGTATCAGTGCATGGTTACATTCAATATGTCCCGTTCCGCTTCATACTTTGAAAGCGGCATAGGCAGAGGAATGGGCTTCAGGGATTCAAATCAGGACCTGCTCGGCTTTGTACATCAGATTCCTGAAAGAGCAAGAGAAAGAATACTCGATCTTGCCGCTACTCAGCTGGAGGACGGAGGCTGCTATCATCAGTATCAGCCTCTCACCAAAAAAGGAAATAATGAGATCGGCGGCGATTTCTCAGACGATCCGCTGTGGATGATACTTTCCACTGCTCAGTATATAAAGGAAACAGGAGATTACTCGATACTTGACGAAATGGTGCCTTATGACAATGACGAAAGCAAGGCTCAGACAATGATGCACCACCTGAAGCAGAGCTTCTGGCACGTCGCTAAATTTATAGGTCCTCACGGTCTGCCTCTTGCAATGAGAGCCGACTGGAACGACTGTCTTAACCTTTCCTGTCATTCGGACGTTCCCGGTGAAAGCTTCCAGACCTATACTTCTCCTAAATACGGGGAGGATAAATTCAGTCGTACGGCGGAATCTGTAATGGTTGCGGCAATGATGTCCTACATCGGACCCGAATATGTCGCTCTGTGCAGATATAAGGGTCTTGACGACGAGGCTGCAAAGGCTCAGTCTGAGATCGAGATAATGAACAGAAATACGATGGAATTCGGCTGGGACGGAGAGTGGTTCCTCCGTGCATACGACGATTTCGGCAATAAGGTCGGTTCTCATGAGTGTGAGGAGGGCAAGATATTTATTGAGCCTCAGGGCTTTGCGGTTATGGGCGGACTCGGCAGAGATTCCGGCAAGGATATACTTACCCTAAACAGCGTAAAGAAATATCTTGATTCCAAATACGGTCTTGTGCTGAACAATCCCGCGTTTACAAGGTACTATAAGGAATACGGCGAGATTTCCACATATCCTGCGGGCTACAAGGAAAATGCGGGTATCTTCTGTCACAACAACGCGTGGATAATTTGCGCCGAGGCGGCCATAGGACGCGGAGATCAGGCCTTTGAATACTATTCAAAGATCGCTCCGGCATATCTTGAGGATATTTCCGATCTGCACAGAACCGAGCCCTATGTATACGCTCAGATGATTGCAGGAAAGGACGCGGGCAGACACGGCGAGGCAAAGAATTCATGGCTGACGGGAACTGCTGCATGGAATTTTGTGGCAATATCTCAGTTTATTCTCGGATGTATTCCCGATTACGACGGCTTGAAGATTGATCCTTCAATACCTGAGTCATGGGACGGCTTTAAGCTTGTCAGAAAATACCGCGGCAATACATACAGCATAACGGTTAAGAATCCCGATCATATTTCCAAGGGAATCAGAAGCGTAACAGTTGACGGCGTGAAGATTAACGGAAATATTCTGCCGGTATTTGAAAAGGGTACGGCTCATGAAGTCGAGGTTATAATGGGATAACAGCTGGTTATAAAAGCGCAGCTCCTTTAAGGGACTGCGCTTTTTATGTTTATTATTTATCCATAAAAACAATGAAATTTGTGATAATTATCAATTAAGCAAGTGAAAAACATAAAAATTTCTGCGCCTTTTACCCATTTTGAGTTGTTGACTTCAATTTTGCATTGTGATATAATAACAATGAAATATGGTAAAATTACATATATTATGTGTAATAACATTGTGCAAATTACCAAAAGGAGAAGTGAACATGAAAAAATTTTTATCGGCATTGACCGGCTTGGCAGTGAGCGCTGCGCTTTTTCTCAGCTTTGCGCTTACCGCTTTTGCAAAAGAGGATGTTGAGATCGACGTTTCAGCGGCAGAGGAAGCGTCAGACTGGGGACAAACCTTTGAGCTTACCGCCGATGTGTTCAGCCCTCTGAGAATGTCGGCTGATTCTCAGGTAAAGATTGAGTTTGAAACAGACGCGGATTATGAGAAGGCGCCGGTGGAGCTTATAATTCTGAGCTGGGATAATACCGATTCTCCCAACGCTGACGACGACGGCGGACTGTGGGTCAAGGTGGCTCCCTTAGACTTCGGCGACGGCGAGGCCGTATTTGATTTTGACGATATGGCTGAGGCATACGGCACCAAGGACTTTAAGCAGATAAAGTCGATTCTTATCGGAGATACGGGAATAACCTCTGTCAAGCTTACAAAAATGACGATTACCAACTGTATTGCCGAGGAGGATCTGGACGGTGAAAACTCGCTTAAATCCGTTGAGATCGACTGTAAAGACGCTAAGGAGTCTAAAAACTGGGGACAGAGCATTATGGTCGAATACACGGATTTTGACACGACCAGAATGACTTCAAAGTCGCAGATAATTGTCGACTATGAAATAGATAAAAAAGACGTAGACCAGGCGCCCTGCGAGCTTGTTTTCCAGAGCTGGGAAAACCCCGATACGCCTATGGCGGATGAGGACGGGAATGTATGGGCAAAAATCGCTCCCGCCGAGTTTACGGATACCCAGGCGGTTTTTGACTACATAGATATAATCGAGGCCTACGGAACAGCCAACTTTGAGAAGGTAAGCGCCATTTGTATAGGCGACGCGGGCTTCTGCAAGCTGAAATGCACCGGAATAACCGTGACCAATTGCACCGATAACGGCACTCACAAGGTTGACGCCGCTCAGAATTCATCTGAGGAACGGCAGGAAGAATCCTCGGAAGCGTCAGAGGCTGTTTCATCAGCGGCCGAAACGGAGGCTCAGCAGGCGAATACCAATGCCGGTTCAGACAGCGGCTCCGGAAATGTAATATTTATCATAATCGGCGTAGTTTCGGGAATAGTGCTTGCAGTAGGCGTTGTCGTAATTATAATGAATAAAAAGAGCGGCGCTGCTTACGACGTAAATTCCGGTAAATTCGTATCCAAGAAAAAATCAAAGAAATAATTGCTTTAAAATCAGCTGATCATAAAAACCGAACAGCTGCTATGCGGCAGATCGGCTTTCTGTAAAAAATGTGTTTTACGGGAAGTCTGGTCTGCCGCTTTTCGGTTTAACTCTCCGGCTTTATGGCGTTTTGTAAGCCTTCCGCTGCGCCTGCCGCGAAAATGCGGGCAGATTTTGCTTGATTTATTCTGCGCCGTGTGCTATAATTATTTATATATAACAAAACGTGTGTAAAAATAAAAGGATCGGAGATGAAACATAAAATGCGAATAAAAAAAATACTGGCGGGCATTTTATGCGCGGCGGTTTCGGCAGCAGCTATGACCTCGTGCGACAAAGATGAAAGCAGCGCGATAAACAGCAGTACTGAATCAAAAAATACCGGAGTTAATTCCGCTCTTTCGCCTGTTGAAATAAAGGACTATTCCTTTCCGGAGTTTATGGAGGAAATAAGCGTTCCGGATATGCTTTCAAATGAGATATACTCCTCGTTTAATAAGGAGGAGCTGGCAAAAAAGGTTGAAGAGCAGCCTTTCGAGGAATATGTATGTATTGAAAGCTACCTTGATACATATTATGTTTTTGAGGAGGACGGGTTTGTCGGTATCATAAATAAGCATGGAACCGTTGTGATCGAGGCGGACACCTATTCTTCCGCCGAGCTTGTGTCTGACGATCTTATAAAGCTGAATTATCCTGAGGGTTCGGGTATGTCTGCGGATTATCTGCGGGTAAGCGGTGGCTACGGAAAGCTTGTTGAGGATCACAGCTTTTCCGCAGAAGCTATAGCGGTTTCAGCCGTATATGATTCTCAGGAAGACAAGGAGCTTTATGAGCTTACGGTAAACGGAAAATCAGTATATGATAAAAAGTGGGACAGCCTTGATCCTGCAAACATTGAAGATATAGACACTGCAAAAAAGGCGTCGGCAGTTTACAAGGCGTCCTCGTCGAGTCAGCATTATTTTATTGTTTTTGACGACTATTACAATATAAAGATTTATGAGGGCGTTTATGGAATGATAAAGCTGAAAATCGGAGATGTGTACGGGGAGTGCTACATTCTCAGCGGCGATCATTACAGCGAGCTGGAAAAAATGATAGCAAGCTTCGGAAGCGAAAGCGCTGTCAGCAGACCGAGCAAGGACGAAAATCTGGATTTTATCCAGATAGTATTCGGACTGAGCGCCCGCGACCGTGTTCAGGTAACTATTTCCGCGGACGGCTATTGCTTTACGGACAGCCTTACTCATAACGAACAGCCGGCAAATAAATATTTTACAGTACTGAGCCGTGAAACCTTTATCGATCTGGTCAATTGGGTTGACGGTACGCTGGCGCAGGAGTATGAATAATATATAAATTTTTTGCAGGATATTGACGAAGCCTTGCATGGCATGGCTTAATAATGTTGACACAGCGGCGTAAATGTGTTATGATTAAAAACGTTTGGAATATTTCCTGCATATTACGCAGAGATTTGACCTATACTAAGGTATATAAATCTTTGTGAAAGGAGCAGTGCTTCAAAAAGGAAGCATGGTCGTTGAATATGCCGGAAAACCAGAATAACGGAGAGATCCAGCAGCCGCCTCAGGAAGCTGATGATCCAGGCTCTCCTTCTCCTGAAGAAACGGAGCAGCAGCGTGAACAGATCAAGGAAATGGGCGAGGTTGCAACGCCTAACGCAAAGCATCTGATTCACTGTCTTAATATAATCGGTCAGGTAGAAGGGCATTATATTCTGCCGCCCCAGAACAAGACTACAAAATATGAGCATATAATTCCCGCGCTTGTCGCGATAGAGCAGGACAGGTCGATAGAAGGGCTTGTTATTATCCTTAACACTGTCGGCGGAGACGTTGAGGCAGGTCTTGCAATAGCCGAGCTTGTCGCCGGAATGAAAACTCCTACGGTATCTCTGGTGGTAGGCGGCGGACATTCGATAGGGGTTCCGCTGGCGGTATGCGCAAAGAGGTCGTTCATAGTTCCGTCGGCGACAATGACGATTCATCCGGTCAGAATGAACGGTCTGGTGCTCGGGGTCCCTCAGACGCTTTCCTACTTTGACAAAATGCAGGAGAGAATAGTCCGCTTTGTGGCTGACAATTCCGGAATAAGCCCCGATAAGTTCAGAGAGCTTATGATGACTACCGGCGAGCTTATGATGGACGTCGGTACAGTGCTCGACGGAGAACGGGCGGTCGAAGTAGGTCTTATAGACCAGCTAGGGGGTCTGTCAGACGCTATAGAGTGCCTTTATGAAATGATAGAGGACGGAGGCGGTGGGGAGTAGAATGCTTTATACTGTTATTGATATTTACGAGGTTCTGCGCACCGACAGCGTTTATGAGCCTAAGACCGATAATTACCTTGAGGTCAATACGGATCCGTTTTGGTATTTAAAATAGTTCCAAGCCCTGTCTGAGGGCTTTCATACATAATGCAACGCAATTAATTTTCGGAAAGGAAAGTACATAATGGGAATGATCAACGCTGTTTTTCAGGCGATAATTCAGGGGTTAACGGAGTTCTTGCCGGTTTCAAGCTCAGGACATCTGTCGCTGTTCCAGCATTTTACCGGAAAAAGCGGAGAGGGCGCGCTTATGTATTCCGCGGTGCTCCATCTCGGAACGCTGGTGGCGGTTTTCTTTGCTTTCAAGAAAACAATAATCGCCTTGATCAAGGAATTTTTCGTTATGCTCAGAGATATTTTCACAGGAAAGTTCAAATGGCGCGAGATGAATCCCGAACGCAGAATGATAGTGATGATAGTTATATCCACCGCCTGCCTTATACCGTTTTATTTGTTCAAGGATTGGTTTACGGGAATTGCAGAGGATAAGAGCATTTTTGCCGAGGGACTTTGCTTTCTGTATACCGCCGGTCTGCTTTTCATGTCTGACAAATGCGTTAAGGGGAAGAAAACTCCTAAGAATATAACGGCAGGAAACGCGGTTACTGTAGGCTTCTTTCAGGGAGTAGCGCTGCTTCCGGGAGTTTCACGTTCCGGTTCGACCATTTCGGCGGGACTTTTTTCCGGCTTCAGCCGCGAAACGGCGGTGCAGTATTCGTTTATACTGGGCATACCCGCGATCCTCGGGGGCTGTGCGGTTGAGATAAAGGACGCCGTCGGTGAAAAAGCTGCTGCAAGCGTACCGGAATGTATCATAGGCTTTATAGTCGCGGCAATTGTGGGAGTATGCGCTATAAAGCTTGTAAACTGGCTTGTTAAAACCGATAAATTTAAGATATTCGGATATTACACTTTTATTTTAGGAATAATTGTGATTGTTGTTTCGATTATTGAAAAGTTTGTCGGACACGCTTTGGTAATAGGATAAAATGCGTATCTGCAGGACTGCCTTGTGCGGTCTTGCAGTGCTTTTACTGGTTTTGAATATGCTGCTGCGCACTGTCTGGTCGCGGATACAGCAAGATTTTTAGTGGTGGTGAAAAATTTAATGGCGGCGTCGAAGAAACCTGCAGCTTCAAAATCCGCGTCCGGAAACAAAGGGAAGACCCAGTCCGGAGCAAAATCCAATAATAAAAAAAGCGCCGCAAAGAGCGCGTCCGGCAAGGGCGGGGCGACAGGCGCTGCAAAGAAAAATCCGGCTCAGGTTGCGCGGCAAAGGGAGAAGAGACGTTTCTGGTCGTACATACTGTTTTTTGCAGGCGTGTTGGAGCTACTGGTTACTTTTATAAAAGGAGACGGTCTGTGGACAAGCCTGTATGAAATTAACAGAGGGATTTTCGGAGTATCTGTTTTTTTGGCAGGACCGATGATAATTTATGTGGCGCTTCAGATAGCTTCGGATAAATCTCATAATACGATCGTTGCGAGAATCGTACAGGGTCTTGTGCTTATGCTGCTTTTAAGCGGAACGGCTCAGATAGCGGTCAACGGAACTGTGGAGGGCAAAACGTTTCTGCTGAAGCTTAAAGGGCTTTACAACGACGGAGTAAGGCTTAACGGCGGCGGAATAGCCAGCGCGGCGATCGGCTGGCCTTTGCTTGCGGCGTTCAAGCGCGTCGGCGGAGGAATAATCATAGGACTGCTTGATTTTACCTTTATAATGCTGCTTACGGATCTGACTTTGCCCGATTTGTTCAGGGCGCTGTCAAAGCCGTTCGTCGGAGGGTATAAGGCGGTCAGCGAGGAGCGTATCGAAAGGGCGATGCAGCCGCCCAAGGAAAAGCCCGATAAAACTCAGAAAAAGAAATCTGACAGAAAGGTTCGTATAGATATTGCAAAATATTATCAGGACGACGTCGGACAGGAAGAAGGAGCCTTTTCTGAAGTTCAGGACGCGGAAGCTTCGGACGTCGGAGAGCCTTACGATGTAAGCCTGCCGTCTGATCCTGACGGTATTTTCGGGGAGGATACTCTTTCGGAGGAAAGCAGGGATAAAAAATCCGACGAGCAGGAGCTTAAGCGCATTATTGAAAAGGCGGTTGCCAAGGAGCAGAAAAAAATAGGCGAAAAGATCGAAAGCGAAAAGCACAGTCAGCCGAAGCAGGTTTTTGTTGACGGCGAGGGGCAGACTTCTTTGCTGGAGCAGCAGGAAACGGTTCCGGCTTACGTTTATCCCCCGGTAGACATTCTGAAATATCCTGATAATTCTGCTTCTCCCGAGCTTGCTCAGAGGGAAATAGAGGAAAAGTCTCAGAAGCTTGTGGAAACGCTTGAAACCTTCGGAGTTAAAACGAGAATAATCGGCATTCACAGAGGACCGTCGGTAACGAGATACGAGCTTCAGCCGGCGGCGGGAGTAAAGGTAAAGCAGATCACCAATCTTGCGGACGATATTGCTTTGAATCTTGCTGCCAACGGAGTAAGAATAGAGGCGCCTATTCCGGGAAAAGCGGCGATAGGCATAGAGATACCCAATATCCACCGCGACAGCGTGTCAATGCGGGAGCTTATCGACAGCAAGGAGTACCGAAGCGCAAAAAGCAAGCTTTCCTTTGCGGTTGGCAAGGATATCGAGGGAAATATCGTAATCGGCGATATTGCATCAATGCCGCATATGCTTATTGCGGGAACTACAGGCTCAGGAAAATCAGTATTTACCAATTCGATCATACTCAATATACTTTTTCATGCTTCGCCGGACGAGGTAAAGCTTATTCTTATCGACCCCAAAAAGGTAGAGTTTCCTATGTATAACGGAATCCCTCATCTGCTTATTCCGGTAGTTACCGAACCGCTTAAGGCGGCGGGAGCGCTGGGCTGGGCGGTAAACGAGATGATGAGAAGATATAAGCTTTTTGAAGCCAACGGAACCAAGAACCTTGAGGATTATAATCAGTTTGTAGATGAAAATCCCGAGCTTGAAAGGCAGAAGCTTGCCCGTATCGTTATAGTTGTGGACGAGTTTGCGGATCTTATGCTTGCGGCGAAATCGGAGGTTGAGGAATCGGTAATGCGTCTTGCCCAGCTGGCAAGAGCGGCGGGAATGCATATGCTTATAGCTACTCAGTCGCCGAGAGTAGACGTTCTTACAGGTCTTATCAAAGCGAATATACCCAGCAGAACCGCGCTTTCGGTATCAAACAATACCGATTCAAGGGTAATTCTGGACGAGATAGGAGCTGAAAAGCTTCTGGGAAAGGGCGATATGCTCTATAAGCCGGTGGGAATGCCGAAGCCCCTGCGTATCCAGAGCGGCTTTGCCTCCACAGCTGAGATCAGAAACGTAGTCAAATTTCTCAAAAACGAGCATACGGCTGAATACAGCGAAGAGGTCATTCACGAGGTAGAGCAGAATATTCCTCAGCCTAAGGGCAAGGGCTCTGAGGCTGATATTGCCCTGAATACGGACGACGATCTTACTTCGCAGGCGATCTCCATAATTGTTGAAACGGGAAACGCTTCTACCGCGTTTTTGCAGAGAAAGCTTAAATTAGGCTTTCCGCGCGCCGCCAGAATTATGGACGAGATCGAGGAAATGGGAATTATCGGCCCTCAGGAGGGCTCAAAGCCAAGAAAGATAAATATTACCAAGGAAGAATGGCTTGAAAGGCAGGCAATGAAATAAAAGCGGCAGAGCGCTGTCCGGCAGCGCCGCTTAAGAAACGGAGGACGACGTTTATGGCGTTTATGCCGGTTTGTCAGAATGATTTGACGGAGCGTGGAATAGAGCAGCTTGATTTTGTATATATAATCGGCGACGCGTATGTTGATCATCCAAGCTTCGGAGCGGCGATCATCTCAAGAGTACTGGAAAGCCGCGGCTATACCGTGGGGATAATAGCTCAGCCCGACTGGAGAAGCACAGACGATTTTCTCAGGCTGGGGAAGCCGCGTCTGGCGTGGCTGGTAACGGCGGGCAATATCGACTCCATGGTGGCGCATTACACTGTAGCCAGGAAAAAGAGAACGGACGACGCTTATTCGCCCGGAGGAAAGGGTGGAAAACGTCCCGACCGTGCGGCGACCGTCTACTGCCGTATGTGCAGACAGGCTGCTCCTGAGCTTCCCGTGCTGTGCGGAGGGCTGGAGGTTTCGCTCCGCCGCTTTGCTCATTACGATTACTGGAGCGACAGCGTAATGCCGTCGGTTCTTGTAGATACAGGCGCGGATTTGTTGATGTACGGAATGGGAGAGCATCAGATAGCTGAAATCGCCGACCGTCTTAACGCGGGGGAGGACATCGGGTCCGTCCGCAATGTAAGAGGAACCTGTTACCTGTGCGAGCCTGCCGAAACTCCCTACGGCGCGGTACAGTGTCCGTCCTTCAAGGAGGTTTCGGAGAATAAGACGCTTTATGCAAAGGCGTGCAGGATACAGTACGATCAGCAGGACGAGGTTTACGGAAAAATGATAATCCAGCGGCAGGGAGACAAAATGCTGGTTCAGAATCCTCCCACGCTGTCGCTTACCTCCGAAGAGCTTGACGAGGTTTATTCTCTGCCTTATGAAAGAAGATACCATCCTATGTATGAAAGTCAGGGCGGCGTTCCCTCGATCGAGGAGGTACAGTTTTCGATCACACACAACAGGGGCTGCTTCGGTTTTTGTAATTTCTGCTCCATAGCGCTTCATCAGGGCAGGCGGGTGACCTGCCGCAGTGAGGAATCGGTGCTTGAGGAGGCGAGGAAGCTTACCGAGATGCCGGAATTCAAAGGCTATATTCACGACGTCGGAGGGCCGACTGCCAATTTTCGGGGACCGTCCTGTGAAAAGCAGCTTGAATACGGGCTGTGCAAGGGCAGAAAATGCCTAGCGCCAAAGCCCTGTAAAAGTCTTAAGGCAGACCATACCGAATATCTTGATATGCTGAGAAAGCTGAGGAAAATACCGGGAGTGAAAAAGGTGTTCATACGCTCAGGAATACGTTATGATTATCTCATGGAGGATAAAAGCGACGAGTTCATGAAGGAGCTTATAGAGCACCATATAAGCGGACAGCTTAAGGTAGCTCCTGAGCATTGCTCGTCGGCGGTGCTTGATAAAATGGGAAAGCCCCATATTGAAGCCTACAAGAAATTTCAGAAAAAATTCTATGAGATAACAAAGCAAAAGGGAAAGGAGCAGTATCTTGTTCCCTATCTTATGTCCTCTCATCCCGGCTCTGAGCTTAAAGACGCGGTAGAGCTTGCAGTGTTTCTTAAGCAGAATAAGATACATCCGGAGCAGGTTCAGGATTTTTATCCTACTCCCGGAACTATTTCAACCTGTATGTTTTATACCGGACTTGATCCTTACACCCTCGAGTCGGTGTATGTTGCAAGATCTCCTGAGGAAAAGGCGATGCAGCGCGCCCTACTGCAATACTTCAAGCCTGAAAACCGCGGCAGGATAATAAAGGCGCTGTGCAGGGCGGGCAGACAGGATCTGATAGGGCAGGGAGCCGGAAAGCTTGTTCCGCCCGACGCCGAATATCTGAAGAGGCAGAGAAAGTCCGGGGACGCAAAAGGAAAAGGCAGAAATGGACGTTATTCAAAAAAACGCTGACACACAACAAGGACGTTTATACATACGCGGACGGTGCGGGAGATAGTATATGGCGAAGAGAGGAAAACGAAAAAATCCGATTTGTTCTGCCGGAAGCATGAATAAAAAGGCTTTCGCCGCGGTTTTTGCTGTAATTACGGCGGCGGTGCTGGCTGTTCTTGATTTGACGGGGATATATACCTACAGTGATTTTAAAATATCTCTCGGGCTTGAGGACGAGCCTGCTGTCATTGAGGCTTCCGATACTCAGGTTCATTTTATAGACGTGGGACAGGGCGACTGCACGCTTGTCGTTTCCGACGGGAAGACAATGCTGATAGACTGCGGCGACCGCGACGAGGACAATACGGTAATAAAGTATCTTCAGAAGCTGGATATAAAAAAGCTTGACGTTATAATTGCAACTCATCCTCATTCCGACCATATCGGCGAGATGAGCGAGATAATAGACAGCTTTGAGACCGGCAGATTTATAATGCCGAAGGTTCCTCAGGACATGACGCCGACCTCAAAGGTTTATGAAAATATGCTTCTTTCAATAAAGGACAAGGGCATGAAGATAGCTTCGGCAAAGGACGAAAGCTTTGTTTTGGGAAGCGCCGAGGTGGAGCTTTACACGACTAAGGAGGATCACAGCGACCTTAATAATTATTCAGTGCTTGTGAAGATCGTTCACGGAGAAAACAGCTTTCTTGTAACAGGCGACTGCGAAACGGAGGAGGAAAAGGAAATGCTGGAGCAGGGCTTTGAGCTGTCCTCCAAGGTGCTTAAAGCCGGACACCACGGCAGCTCTACTTCCTCGTCGGGCGAGTTTCTTGCGGCCGTGGCTCCCAGATACGCGGTCATTTCCTGCGGGCTTGACAATAAGTACGGTCATCCCAGCGATGAAACGCTGGTCAGGCTTCAGAAATACGCTGAAAATATTTACATAACCCGTGACGACGGAACGATTGTATTTACATCCGACGGAAAGGGTCTGTCGGTAAATTGAATTGAAATACGGACAATACCAGTAAAGGCATAAATTAAGCATAACGGGGGCAAATATGGAACCAACTGAAAGATACGCCTTATCGGCAGGATTAATAATAAAATATTTTCTTGTGATCCTGCCTAACGCTGTAATGCTTGCAGCGTCGCTGCTTGCAGACCATATTCTGCGCGGGCTGTTTTTCGGCGAAGCTGATCCGTTTGACAGTATGTCCGGATTTAAGCAGTTTCTGGCTTTAAGGATCGTATGCTTTATAATTTTTATATATAATATCTCCAAGCTGATTATTACTGCCGCCGAGATGCTGATACGCAGGTACAGGCATGGCAGGGCTTACAGATATTCGGATAAATTCGGCATTTTGGTTACTCTGAGAAAAGCGTCGTTCAGCACTGACCGGAGCTTTGTAAAACAGTATTTTGTCAGACTTGCGGTTTTTCTGCTGCTGTGCGGTATTGTCGGCGCAGGACTGTTTTTCAGCAGTTTTTCAAAGCTGTACGGCAAAAACATATACGACCAGATATTATTGATCTCAGACGCCGAAGAGGACGAACGGATGAGCAGGCTTTTATCCGCGTCCTTCACAAAGGAAATGGTGCGGAAAACGGAGGATAACGCTTATGTTCTGCTTGTTGAGGAAGATGAGGAAATCGTACAGTGCCTTTTGACTGACGCGCAGTACCAGCAGATACAGAATTCCGAGCTGGAGAATTTCGAGGTAGAGTATTATACGAATACCAGGCTTATAGCTGGAATAAAGTTCGATTATCTTAACGGTCTGGATAAAAGACTGTTTAAGACAGACGAAGAGATTGAGCTGCCTGTGGAAATAACTCTGAAGGAAGAGGACGAAAAGATTCTGGTGATCCGTCCTGAAATGGGCAATCTGGAAGGCAGGATCTGGTGGTATATAGAAAAAGACGGAGAACCGAGCGGCGTACGTTCAGCTAACGATCTTTACTATGACGAGCTTACATATAAAAGAAAAGGCTTTTTTGAAGTTACTCTGGTGGTAGGCGGCGATTATAAAAGCTTTTCCGACTCTTATACCCCAATCAGCAATACGGTAGCTTACGATTCAAATAATGCTGAGCGTTATTGAATTTGCAGACTGAAAAGGTGAACAATATGAAGCTGATTATAGACCGCAGAGAGGGCGAAAGCTTTGTCTGTGAGGATGAAAACGGCAAACGCGTCGTTATTCCGTGCGTTCAGGCTGAAAACGCTGAGGCAGGCGACATTGTGGAATACGCAGACGGTTCGTATAAGGTGCTTGCAGCCGAAACTGACGAGCGGCGGCGGAGAATGAATAAGCTGCTGGATTCCCTGTGGGAGTAGCTTGATACGCCCGTTGCGCGGTACGGTAATGTGCCGTACGAAGGGCGGCGTAAGGAAATCAGAAATTATGCAAAAAGGAGGGCAGACCCATGTCAGGCTCTTTTATAGCCGACGGCAGGCTTTGCACATGGGCTTTTTTATGAAAAAGGATTTATTTGCATTGATCGAAGAGCGGCAGCCAACGCTTTCAAAAGGGCATAAGCTTATTTCAAACTATATTTTGTCCCATTACGATAAGGCAGCTTTTATGACGGCGCAGAAGCTGGGGAAAACTGTTGGCGTCAGCGAGTCCACGGTAGTGAGGTTTGCTTCCGAGCTAGGCTACGACGGTTATCCGGCGCTTCAGAGAGCCTTGCAGGACCTGATGAGAAACAGGCTTACCGCGGTCCAGAGGATCGAGGTTACCTCCGACCGTATGAGCCGCGACGATGTGCTTGAAAGGGTGCTTAATCTCGACATTGAAAAGATACGCCGGACGCTTGAGGAAACCTCAAAAGAGGATTTCAACAGCGCTGTGGATAAAATCATGAGCTGCGATACTATCTACATTCTCGGAGCGAGAAGCGCCGCTCCTCTGGCAAGCTTTCTGAATTATTATTTCACGCTTATTTTTCCGCGCGTCAAGCTTATCAGAAATACGACTACCAGCGAAATGTTTGAGCAGATAATGCATATGGACGAAAAGGACGTTATCATAGGAATCTCTTTTCCAAGGTATTCCCGTCAGACTGTAAAGGCTTTGCAGTACGCGAGCAACAAGGGCGCGAATGTAATTGCCATAACCGATTCGTCGGAATCGCCGCTTGCCCGCTATGCCGATAATCTTCTGCTCGCCAGCAGCGACATGGCTTCCTTCGTGGATTCGCTTGTCGCTCCGCTGAGCCTTATAAACGCGCTGATAGCCGCGGTTTCCATAAGCGACGTCGGCAAGGTGTCCAGAAGCTTTGAAAGTCTTGAACGTATCTGGGAGGAATACGACGTATATGAACCGTAATATGTGACCTGGCTTTATTCAGTGCGCCGAAAGGAGGTACATTTTTCCTGAGGGGAAAATGGTTATAATTATAATATGTCTGAAAATGATGTTATCATAATAGGAGGCGGAGCGGCAGGGCTGTTCTGCGCGGTTCAGTCGGCGTGGCTCGGAAAAAAGACTGCGGTTATTGAGCATATGAAAAAGCCGGGAAGAAAGCTGCTTATTACCGGAAAGGGCAGATGTAACGTAACCAACAGCTGCGACGCGGAAACCGTAATGAAGAACATTCCGAGAAATCCCAGCTTTATGTATTCCTCGCTTTCACGATTTGCTCCCGAGGATACGATGGCGTTTTTTGAATCGCTTGGCGCGGAGCTGAAAACCGAGCGGGGAAACAGAGTGTTTCCCAAAAGCGACAGGGCGGAAACGATCCTTAATGCTCTTGTCGGAGCGGCGGAGCAGGCCGGAGTTGAATTCATTTACGACGACGCCCGAAAGCTTATTGTAGAGGACGGAAGGGTAAAAGGCGTAAGCTGCGAAAAAGCCGAGTATTATGCGCAAAAGGTGGTAGTCGCTACAGGAGGAAAATCCTATCCGCTTACAGGCTCCACAGGCGGCGGATATAAGCTTGCATTGCAGGCGGGCCACAGGGTTACGGAAATATCGCCGTCGCTTTGTCCTATAGTTACGGAAGAAAGACACTGTGCGGAAATGATGGGGCTTTCTCTCAGAAACTGCACGCTTACGCTGCATGACGATCAGACGGGCAGGGTTTTGTTTTCGGAGCTGGGAGAAATGCTGTTTACTCATTTCGGCTTGTCGGGCCCCCTTGCATTGTCAGCCTCGGCGCATATGGACAGGATAACAAAGGGCAGGTATACGGTTTCGATAGATCTGAAGCCCGCGCTGTCCCATGAAAAGCTGGACGAGCGTATTTTAAGGGATTTCAGTGAATATCCCAACCGTGATTTTTCAAACGCGCTGAAAAAGCTGCTGCCGTCGAAAATGATAGATACGGTCGTAAGGCTCAGCGGAATAGAGCCGTATAAAAAGGTGAACCAGATAACGAGGACAGAGCGCGGACGTCTGGCGGAGCTTCTTAAGGATATGCGTTTTTCTGTCAGGGCTCTCCGTCCGATAGAAGAGGCAATAATTACACGCGGCGGAGTGGACGTCAGGGAGATATCTCCCAAGACCATGGAATCAAAGCTTGTAAAGGGGCTTTATTTTATCGGTGAGGTTCTGGACGTAGACGGATATACCGGCGGTTTTAATTTGCAGATAGCCTTTTCAACGGCATATGCCTGCGCTGCTGACGTTTAATGCGCTGCGCGTTAAGGTCGTGTATCAGGAAACAGATTACGGTGAATATAAATATCTGCGTTTCAGCAATGACTTCGGCGCTGAAACCGGATTTATTTGGCGATTACTATAAACAGGAGGAAGAATTATGGGAATCAATATTGCGCTTGACGGGCCTTCGGGAGCCGGTAAATCCACGATCGCTAAACGGCTCGCTGAGAGAATGGGCTATGTGTATGTAGATACGGGGGCGCTTTACAGGTCTGTCGCGTATAATGTGATCTCAAAGGGAGCGGATCCCGCGGACAGTACGCAGGTTTGTCCCCTTCTGAGCGGAATAGACGTTAAGCTTGCGTATGAGAACGGATCCCAGAAGGTAATACTTAACGGAGAGGACGTTTCAGATAAGATACGGACTCCAGAAATATCCATGGGCGCGTCCGGCGTTTCGGCAATTCCGGTTGTACGAGAATTTCTGTTTGAGCTTCAGAAGAGCATAGCCCGGGAAAACAATATTATTATGGACGGAAGAGATATAGGCACGGTAGTTCTGCCGGACGCCGACGTAAAGATTTTTCTTACTGCGGCTGCCGAGGAAAGGGCGCGCAGACGCTATAAGGAGCTTCAGGAAAAGGGCGATACCTCAACTTACGAGCAGGTGCTCGAGGACATCAGGCAGCGGGACTATAACGATATTCACCGTGATATAGCGCCGCTGAAAAAGGCGGAGGACGCGGTGGAGGTGGATTCTACCGATCTTTCTCTTGACGAGGCGGTTGAAGTTATATATAAAATTGCAGAGGATAAAATTGCCTCTAAAAAAAACGGCAGCGTACAGAAAAAGCATGAGTCAAAGGAAATTGCGCAGATAAGACCGGTAAAGCGCGGGAAGAAGCTCAGTCCCGTCAGAATGTTTTTATACAGTATTTTAAGACCTGTGGTAAGGCTTATATATAAGTGCTGGTTTAATTTGTCTTTCGAGGGGACGGAGAACATTCCGAAGGACGGAAGCAATATTTTCGCGTCGAATCACCGAAGCTATTCCGACCCGGTTTTCATCGCGCTGCCTACCAGGGTTCCTCTTTCCTATATGGCTAAGGAGGAGCTTTTTAAGCAGAATATATTCTTTACATGGCTTATCAGATTTTTCGGTGCTTTTCCCGTAACCAGAGGCAAGGGAGATACGGCGGCTATAGATATGTCGGTTGAAAAGCTTGAAATGGGACGAAATCTTGTTATTTTTCCTGAAGGAACCCGTTCTAAGGACGGAAAGGTGGGAAAGGGAAAGACCGGAGTGGCTCTTATTGCCGCTATTGCGCAGGTCCCCGTTATTCCCGTAGGAATAAACTTTGAGGGAAAGCTGAAATTCAGAAGAAAGGTAGTCGTTCGGTTCGGCAGACCGATCAGGCCGGAGGAACTCGCGGTTACGTCTGTAAGTCCGAAGGAACTGAAAATGCTGAAAACAAAGATAATGGACGCTATAACCGAATTGGTATATTAAATGTTAAGAAATTGTAAAATTTGCACCGCTAAGACGGCAGGTTTCTGTTTTGGTGTAGACAGAGCCGTAAAAATAGTGTATAATGAATTAGATAACCGAAATAATGTTGTAACGTTAGGTCCTATAATTCATAATAAAAATGTCGTTTCAGATCTTGAGGCAAGGGGCTGCAGATCGGTTTCGCTTGAAGAAGTAAAGCCTGAACATACCGTTATTATACGTTCTCATGGAGTCGGTCATGACGTTTACGAACGCCTGTCGGAAATAGGCTGTGCGGTCGTAGACGCGACCTGTCCGTTTGTAGCCAGGATTCATAAAATCGCGTGTGAAAAATCCGGAAGCGGCTGCACCGTACTGATAGCCGGAGACATAAGTCATCCCGAGGTTATCGGAATAAGGGGTCACTGCATGGGTCCGTCTTTCGTGTTTGCCGGATGTGAAGAGCTTGAAAATTTGGTGAAAAAGGAGAATTTCGATCCCCAAAAGCTTGCAATTCTCGCGCAGACGACGTATAATAAAAAAATATGGGGCGAATGCTGCGCTCTGGCTGAAAGGCTTTTGCCGGGGGCGCTTATATTCGATACGATATGCAGCGCTACGTCCGAGCGTCAGAAAGAGGCGGCGGATATTGCGCGCAGGGCTGACGCAATGATAATCGTTGGGGGAAAAAACAGCTCAAATACCCATAAGCTTAAAGCGGTATGCGGCGAATATTGCAGATGCTATCTGATCGAGGGCGCGCGGGAGCTTGCCGATATAGACTTATCAGGTGCAGATTTTATCGGGATTTCTGCCGGTGCTTCGACTCCGGCTTATATAATCAAGGAGGTACAACAGACCATGAGTGAAATGTTGAACAATGAAGAAGAATTTAACTGGGTGGAGGAGATGGAGAATTCTCTTAAGCCAATACATATTGGAAAGAGAGTAACCGGTACAGTGCTGAGCGCTAACGCCAGCGAGGTTTATGTTGACCTGGGCACAAAGCAGCAGGGCGTAATTCCTGTTTCCGAGCTGACTGACGATCCTGCCAAATCGGTTGAAGACGTTGTCAAGGTAGGCGATACTATTGACCTTATCGTTCTTAAAACCAATGATCAGGACGGAGTCGTTACTTTGTCCAAGAAGAGAGTAGACGCGGCTCTGGGCTTTGAGAAGATATGCGCCGCAAAGGAAGAAAACGCGGTTCTTACCGGAACTGTCACAAATGTTGTAAAGGGCGGAGTGCTCGTCGCTTCCAACGGAGTCAAGGTATTTATTCCGGCTTCACAGGCGGCTCCGAGAAGAGATTACGATCTTAACGAGCTTCTCAGACAGACGGTAAATTTCAAGATACTCGAGGTAAACGAGGGCAAGCAGAGAGCGGTAGGTTCGATCAGAGCCGTACAGCGCGAGGAAAGAGAAGCCGCTCAGGCTAAGTTCTTTGAAACGGCTCAGGCAGGGGACATTGTAAACGGCGAGGTCAAGTCTATTACAGATTACGGCGTGTTCGTTGACCTCGGCGGTGTTGACGGGCTTGTAAGAAGAATGGATCTGTCGTGGAACAGAATCAAGCATCCTTCAGACGTTGTCAGCATTGGCGACAAGATTGAAGTAAAGATAAAGGATATTGATCCTGAAACCAAGAAGGTTTCTTTGATTTACAAGAAGGATTCGGAAAATCCATGGGAGATATTTAAGGCTAACTATCAGGTAGGACAGGTCGTTAAGGCTACGATCGTTTCTATAACGTCGTTCGGAGCTTTTGCTCAGATCATAAACGGAATCGACGGTCTTATTCATATTTCTCAGATTGCAAATCAGAGAGTCGACAATGTTGCGGATATTCTTTCGGTAGGTCAGGTCGTTGACGCTCAGATCACTGAGATCAATCTTGACAAGAAGAGGATCAGCCTTTCGATGAGAGCTTTGCTGCCGGACGAGGAAGCGGAGGCTGCCGATGAGGCTGAAGCTGAGGAATAAGCTTTTTGCCTTAAAAATTTCTTAAAACTCACGGGGGCGAAGTTTCGTCCCCTTTACTTTTTTATTTTTATATGGTATAATATAAAAAAGTCCGGAATTAAACAAAGACTGCTGAGCCGAATATTGCCGGACTTTCTGCAGAATATAATGACGGACGATGTCCTATATCTAACGGCAAATGAATTCTGACGGCGGCCGGTTGAGTTGATTTATGCGGCGCATAGTCAGAGTTTACTATGAAAGGTTTGCATTATGGAAGAAATAAAAAAGACGGCTTCTAAAAAAATTAAAAAGAATAAGAAGAAAACCCATCCCGCGGTCAAAGCGCTGAAGATATTCGGAACGCTGGTGCTTTCCTTTGTTCTTATCGTTATTATTACGGGCTCGATTTTTGTCACTGCTCTTACCATATACGTGCTTAATTTCGCCGACTCCGACGATACTGTAAATCTTGACAAGGGCGTGATTTCAAGCAATATTTCAAGATTTCTGTATAAAAATCCGGATTATGATGAAAATGATGAGGATTCGCAGGAATACCTGCTTTACTACGCTCTGAAAAATCAGAATAAAAAGGTTCAGTGGGCGGATCTTGAGGATATTCCGCAGTATGTTCAGGACGCCTTTGTATATACTGAGGACGAGCGTTTTTATTCTCATGACGGCGTGGATTTCAAGAGAACATTTGCCGCTATTATCAGGACTCTTACAGGAATGCATCAGGGCGGCTCCACAATAACGCAGCAGACTATAAAGAATGTGACCGGAGATAACGAAGCTTACGGAACTGCCGGAGTAGAGCGTAAGATAAGAGAGATTTTCAGGGCTATCAATGTTGAGAAAACCTATACCAAAGAGGATATTCTTCAAAGCTACCTAAATATCATATCACTCAATACATGGGAGCACGATATTATAGGAGTGCAGGCGGCGGCAAATTTCTATTTCAGCAAGGACGTTTCAGAGCTTACGCTTGCTGAGGCCGCAGTTCTGGCAGGCATGACGACATCGCCGGCTAACTATAACCCTTATGACAATCCGGAGCGATATAAAATAAGACAGAAATACTGCCTTGACCATATGCTGGAAAACGGAGCTATCTCTGACGACGAATATGAGCAGGCGCTTAATGAAGAAATTACCGTTACCGGAGATCCTGACTTTTCAAGCGCGACGGTTTATGAGGACGAAACAAAGGACCAGGGTCCTACCTCCTATTTCATGGACGAGGCGATAGAGGAAGCAATAGATATTATTGCGGATAAATCGGGCGTTGATACGTCTGTCGCACAGACAAGGCTTTATAACGGCGGATATACTGTATATACTACCGTTGATATTGATATGCAGAACAAGGTAGAAAAGGAAATGCAGGACGCGTCAAATTTCCAGAACTATTACCTTGATGATGACCAGCTGCTTTCGGGCTTTATTGCTATGGATTACGAAGGCAATGTGCTTGCTGTGGTAGGAGGCCGAAACGAAAAAACCGAGTCCCGTATCTGGAATAACGCTACCGACGCGCAAAGATCACCCGGATCGTGTATAAAGCCTGTCGCTTCATATGCGCCGGCGCTTGAACAGGATCTTATGACCTGGTCGACGTTTTTTAAAGACGAGCCTATTACGATCAAGGAAGAGGGCGAAAATGTAAAGTGGCCGGTAAACTATTCGGAAACCGGCGACAGCGAAAACTGGTCGTATAATAATTACTTTACATGGCAGATGCTTATGAAATCGCTGAATACCTGTCCGGCTCAGCTTATTGAGCAGATGACGCCGGCGTATTCCTATAATTTCCTTAAAGAAAAGCTTGACTTTACTACGCTTACCGATTCTGACGTAAACTATTCGCCGGTAACGGTCGGAGGTCTGACAAACGGTACCAAGCTTGAGGAGCTTGTCGGGTCGTATATGATTTTCGGAAACGGCGGCAAAAAGTACGAGGTAACTTATATCTCCAGGATAGAGGACGCCGAGGGTAACGTTATCTATGAGAAAAACGAGGGCTATAAGCAGGCTATAAGCGAGTCTACTGCTTATGTCATGAATAAGATGATGCAGACGGTTATTACCCAGCAGGAGGGAACCGGCCGCTATGCCAAGCTTAACAATACGACTGTAGCGGGAAAAACCGGTACTTCGTCCGAATGGAAGGATTTATCGTTCGTCGGCTGTACTCCTGATTATGTAAGCGGAGTATGGATAGGCTATGACGAGCAGAAAAAGATTCCGACAAACGAATATCAGAATATCGGCGCTATCTGGAAGAATATTTTCGGAGATATAGCCGAAGCTGAAGAGAATAAGGATTTTGAAATGCCCGATACCGTGGTAGAGGCAAAGTATTGTACCAAAACCGGAAAGCTTGCAGGCAACGGCTGCTCAAGCACGGCTACAGGATACTATAAGCAGACGAACGTGCCTGAATACTGTTCAGGCGGTCATTGATAGATTTTACCGATAACAGAAAAAGCAGCTTTTTGACAAAGCATGACGCCGCGCGAAAGCTTCTGCGGTTTTCGGATAAATCTGAAAAATGAGAATAGGCCTCCGTTTCGGAAATCCGGCGGAGGCTTTGCTGTGAAAAGAAAGGATTCTGCAATATGAATAAAATCAGACTTTGCTGTCCCTGTCATTTTGGTCTGGAAAGCGTGCTGAAGTATGAGATAAATAAAATAGGCGGAGAAAATCTGAATGTTTCCGACGGAAAGATATCCTTTGACGGAGGCTTTGATATACTGGCAAGGGCGAATCTGAGGCTTTCCACTGCCGAAAGAGTGCTTATAGAGCTTGGCAGCTTTGAGGCAAAAAGCTTTGAGCAGCTTTTTCAGGGGGTAAAGGCGCTGCCGTTGGAGGATTTTATCGGTAAAAGCGACGCCTTTCCCGTTAAGGGTCATTCTTTGAATTCTCAGCTTCACAGCGTTCCCGACTGTCAGAAAATCATAAAGAAAGCGGCGGCTGAGAGGCTTAAAGCAAAATACGGACTAAGCTGGTTTGATGAAAGCGGGGCGGTGCATCAGCTTCAGTTTTCTCTTTATAAGGACATATGCACGCTGTATCTTGATACAAGCGGCGCGGGTCTGCATAAGAGAGGATACCGCAGAAACAGCAATGCCGCGCCTATGAAGGAGACGCTTGCCGCGGGAATAATAGACCTTGCCAGAGTAAGGGCGGATTCTGTAGTATGCGACCCCATGTGCGGTTCCGGAACCTTTCTTATAGAGGCGGCTTATAAAGCGTTGAATGTTGCGCCCGGGCTGAGAAGAAAGTTTGCCGCTCAGGATTGGGAGCAGATACCTCAGGACGTCTGGCGCCGGGAGCGCAGCGACGCTATGGACGCGATAGACAGACAGGGAAAATTTCACGGCTTCGGATTTGACATCGACGAAGAGGCGGCGGTGCTGACTGCGGAAAATGCTAAAAAGGCCGGGGTAGGCTCCAAGCTTGAGATAACTCGGCAGGATATTTCAAGGTTTGTTCAGCCGGAGGGCTCGATTACGCTGTGCAATCCTCCTTACGGAGAGAGAATGCTGGAAATCAGGGAGGCGGAGGAGCTTTACAAAAGACTTGGCAGCGTTTTATCGCCGTCGAAGGACAAAGCGTGCTATATAATTTCGCCCCATGAGGATTTTGAAAAGTTTTTCGGTAAAAAGGCGGATAAAAAGCGCAAGCTTTACAACGGAATGATAAAGTGTACGCTTTATATGTATTTCAGGTAGTAAGGAGAAGCTTTTATGGGCAGGATCAAAGCGGTAGTGTTCGATATGGACGGCGTTTTATTTGATACTGAAAAAATGTATCTTGACGCGTGGAAGGTTCTCGGCGCGCGGAAAAATATTTCAGGTATTGCGGAAACCGCGAAAAAGTGCATAGGTCTGAGCGTGACCGATACTGTAGCTTTGCTTAAAAATACATACGGCGAAGCTTTTCCAGTGGAGGAATATCATAAATTTATTGAAGCCTGGGTAAAGGATAAAATACAGCGGGACGGGCTTCCTGTAAAGCGGGGAGCTGTGGAGATACTTGAATATTTACACAGCATAGATTTTACCGTAGGACTGGCTTCTTCAACGAAGTATCACAGGATTATAGAGCATTTGGAACGGGCGGGGCTTATTAAGTATTTCAAAGTAATAATAGGCGGAGATATGATAGCTCGCAGCAAGCCTGATCCTGAAATATACAGAACCGCCTGCAAGCGGCTTGGCGTGGAGCCGTCGGAAGCCGCGGCGGTGGAGGACAGCAAAAACGGTGTAATTTCCGCTCATCTTGCCGGTATGATTCCTCTGCTTGTTCCCGATCTTGTTGCTCCTGACGGAGAAATGCTTGCAATGTCTGAAAAATGCTTTGAAAGCCTTGAGGACGTAATTGCGTATCTAAAACGAGAAATAAGTACAGGAAAGTGAATATCACTGAAAATTTAGATCACATAGGTCTGATTTTTTATTCAAAGCTGCGTAAAACTGTGAAAGAAGCATAATTAAGGCAACACCGCACGATAGCTGTACGGTATTGCCTTGAATTATAACCCAGCGCCGATGACCCGCAAGCCCATATCTGGCTTTGCTCCGAATTAAAGAGCGTGCCCGCATAGTCCTAAGTTCTGACTTTGCGTACACGCTCTTGTTTGTATTATTCTATTGTTATTCGCCGGGTCTGCAATATTATTTTATCCCTACAGTTTCGCTGCCGAAGTATACGTCATACCAGACAAGGAAAGTAAATACCGTCCAGATTTTTCTGGAATAGTCGTAATGACCGGCTCTGTGATCGTCAAGCAGCTGTACAAGCTTATCGGTTCTGAAGAATTTCGCGGCGTTTGCAGAGGTAAACTTCTCCCTGACGATATTGTAATATTTATCTTCCTTGAGCCATACCCTTATCGGAACAGGGAAGCCCAGCTTTTTCTTGTTTGCGGTCTGGGGAGGACAGGCTTTAAGCGCGGCGATCCTCATTGCGTATTTGGTGTTTTCCTTTGTTACGCGGTGCTTGGCAGGTATCTGTTCCGCGAGAGCCATTACCTCCTTGTCAAGGAAAGGAACTCTAAGCTCCAGGGAATGAGCCATGCTCATTTTGTCAGCTTTAAGAAGAATGTCGCCGGTCATCCACAAGTGCAGATCGAGATACTGCATCTGAGTGACCTCGTCATTGTTACTGCATTTGTCATAGAAAGGCTTGGTGATAGCCTGAGGAGCCGGAGCGTCGGTTTTTATACTGAGAAGCTCCTTACGCTCCTTTTCAGTGAAGATAAAAGCGTTTCCTATAAAGCGTTCCTGAAGATCCTGAGAGCCTCTGATGAGGAAGTTTATACCGTGCTTATGCGGAAGATGCTGAGCAAGCGCGCCTATTCCCCGTCTGACAGGCTTTGGTATTTTATTGTAGGCTGCCATATCGGCAGGGTTGTGATAAATATTATATCCGCCGAATATTTCGTCCGCTCCCTCGCCGCTGAGAACTACCTTGACCTTCTGAGAGGCAAGCTGGCAGACAAAAAAGAGAGCGACAGCCGCGGGATCGGCAAGAGGTTCGTCCATATGATACTGTATTTTGGCGAAATTGCCCCAGTATTCTTCAGGCGTAATAACTTTTGAGTTGTTTTCCTTATGTATATACTTGGAAAATTCCTTGGCATAGCCTATCTCGTTGTATTTCTCATCTTCGCCGAACCCTACGGTAAAGGTCTTGTCAACGTCTGCAACGGCGGCTACATAGCTTGAATCAACGCCGCTTGAAAGGAATGAGCCTACTTCAACGTCGGCTATTTTGTGAGCCTCTACGGAGTTTTTGAAAGTTTCGGTTATTCTGTTTACCCATTCGTCAAGATCAGGCTTGCTGTCCGGAGTAAACTTGACCTCCCAATAGCGTTTAACCTCCATTTTACCGTCCTTATAAATAAAGTAGTGAGCGGCAGGAAGCTTATATACGTTCTTGAAAAAGGTTTCGGAAGTGGGAGAATACTGAAATGTCAGGTAATTCTCCAGAGCGGCTTCATTAAGCTCCTTTCTGAAATCCGGATGGTCGAGAAAGCTTTTTATCTCGCTTCCCCACATCAGAGTTTCACCCATTTTTGCATAGTATACGGGCTTGATTCCGAAGAAATCCCTTGCGCCGAAGATCTGATCCTTATTTTTATCAAAAATAACAAAGCCGAACATACCTCTCAGCCTGTTGAGCATATCAACGCCCCATTCCTCATAGCCGTGAACGAGCACTTCGGTATCAGTATGGGTGTAAAAGCTGTGTCCCTTTTCAAGCAGCTCCTCTCTCAGCTCCTGATAGTTGTATATCTCGCCGTTAAAGGTTATCACGACCGACTTATCCTCATTGAAAATAGGCTGGCTGCCCTTATCTGAGAGGTCGATAATAGAAAGTCTGCGAAAGCCCATAGCGACCTGCTCATCGACATATTTACCGTCGGAATCGGGACCGCGGTGCTTGATTCTGTCCATCATTTTTCCAAGGACGATGGAAGCGTCGTTTATTTTATTTGTAAAGCCAACAAAACCGCACATATCAATTCCTCATTTCTGAAATAGTAAAACTAAAATACAGGCAATAATATATATTATACATCAATTTTCCCTGCTTTGCAATAGTATAAAATTAAATTTTAGAGGGGTACAGGTCAAATAATAAAACTGTGGAAAAATAAAATTTTCTATTGCAAGCACAGGATAAATAAGCTATAATATATAGTAAGGAAAACGGCTGGTTTTTGTTACTGATTTTTAATAAAATTACAGCTGATGTTGAAAATATGCTTGAAAGGCGCTGATTTAGTGAGCGGAAACGAAAAAAAGAAAGCCGGAAAATTCAGATACAGAATAGACATATTGCTTATTGTAAGCCTGTTTATAGTTCTGATAACCTTCTGCGCTTATATGATGAATACGGGGCTTGAAGAAACTCTGGAAAAGGAGAGAGGGGAGGAGATCGTAACTCACGATTACACCTATGACGATTCTTCCGAGGCTTAGCCTTTTGACCTTCTATATGTCGCTGACTGTAACCGCCTTGCCCTGCTTCAGGGATTTTTGCACGTCGATATATCTTTGATTGGCGCTGCCGCGGAAGTGCAGGTCAAAGCTTTTCTGCGCGAGTATAAACGGACCGTCTATAAGAAAATCCACTTCCTTAAGCAGCTCCTTATAACCGTTTTCATCGGTTGAATTTTCAAGCAGATATTCAAACGTATAGCCGGTATAGGCGATAACGTTTAAGGGAAATTCCCTGAAGGCGTGAATTTTTCTTGCCAGCTCCGCCAGAGGCTTACACTGGCAGAAGGGCTCGCCTCCGCTCAGCGTTATACCGTCCAGCATCGGATTGGAGGTCACCTTTTTATAGATTTCGTCAGTATCGGCCGTACAGCCCCCGTTAAAATCATGAGTCTGGGGATTATGGCAGCCGGGACAGCCGTGGGGACAGCCTTGGGTGAATACTGTAAATCTGATTCCCGGACCGTCTACAATAGAATCTTCTGCAAAGCCTGCTATTTTTAGTTCCATTTTTTGTTCCTTTCGTATTATTGCGTAGTATCTTGCTGATGAATAACGGACGAATTAACCTGTTAATTCGTCCGTTTTTTGTATCCTGATCAGAATTTATCAGCAGCAGCCCTTAATTCGCGGAATCCTTTCCGTATATACTCTGGAATGCTCCGCCTCGCTTCTGCCGCACATGGGGCATTTGTCGCCTATAATTCCGGTGTATCCGCATACCGGATCACGGTCTACAGGGTGATTGATAGCTCCGTAGCCGATACCCTGCTCCTTCATGCAGCGGATAACCTTTTCAAACGCGGTAAGATTTGTGGAGGGGTCTCCGTCAAGCTCGATATAGCTGATATGTCCCGCGTTGGTAAGAGCGTGATAGGGGGCTTCAATTTTGATTTTTTCAAAGGCGCTGATGTTGTAGTAAACCGGAACGTGGAAAGAGTTTGTATAATAATCTCTGTCTGTAACGCCGGCGATCTCGCCGTAGCGTTTCTTATCCATTCTGACAAATCTGCCGGAAAGTCCTTCCGCGGGAGTTGCAAGCAGCGAAAAATTAAGTCCGGTGCGCTTTGTTTCCTCGTCCATGCGCTCGCGCATATGGGTAACTATTTCAAGTCCGAGCTCTCTTGCCTCCTCCGATTCTCCGTGGTGCTTTCCTATCAGGGTTTTAAGCGTTTCTGCCAGCCCGATAAAGCCGACGGAAAGAGTACCGTGCTTGAGTACCTCGGCGACCTCGTCGTTAACGCTGAGCTTTTCGGAATCGATCCAAACCCCCTGTCCCATAAGGAATGGATAATTTTTTACCTTTTTGGAGCACTGGATTCTGAAACGGTGCATAAGCTGTTCAATGCACATATCCATCATTTCGTCAAGGCTGTCAAAGAAAGCTCCTATATTTCCCTGAGCCTTTATCGCAAGACGGGGAAGGTTGATGGAGGTAAAAGAAAGGTTTCCCCTTCCCGTTACGATCTCTCTGGAAGGATCGTAGGCGTTGCCTATAACTCTGGTGCGGCAGCCCATATACGCGATCTCGGTATCGGGATTGCCCGGCTTATAATACTGGAGATTGAAGGGCGCGTCTATAAACGAGAAGTTGGGGAAAAGTCTTTTTGCCGAAACTCTGCAGGCAAGCTTGAACAGATCGTAGTTCGGGTCGGTAGGATTGTAATTGACGCCGTCCTTGACCTTGAAAATATGTATAGGGAAAATAGGCGTCTCGCCGTTTCCAAGACCGGCCTCCTGCGCCAGCAGAACGTTTTTGATTACCATTCTGCCTTCAATAGAGGTATCAGTGCCGTAATTTATCGACGAAAACGGAGTCTGAGCTCCCGCTCTTGAATTCATGGTATTAAGATTGTGTATGAGAGCCTCCATCGCCTGATAGGTAGCTCTGTCGGTTTCCTTTACGGACGCCTTAAAGGCAAAGCTCTGGATTTTCTTTACCGTTGCGGCGTCGGTAAAAGCGGAAAGCAGCTCTGCTTCAGCCTCCTGGTATCCGTTGTCGTTGGAAAGCGCAGGAACGAGACCCTTTTCGGAACACAGCTTTTCTGCAAGCTTTTTTGAAATCTCATAGCTGTCGGTCACGCCCGCCATAAGGGAAAGGGCTCTGTGAATATTATCGCGGTAACGGTGCCGGAAGGTTTTCTTTACGCCCTCAGCCATATCGTAATCAAACTTTGGGATAGACTGTCCGCCGTGCTGGTCGTTTTGGTTGGACTGAATAGCGATACAGGCAAGCGCGGCATAGCTTGAAATATCATTGGGGGTTCTGAGGTATCCGTGTCCGGTGGAAAAGCCCTTGTTGAAAAGCTTGGTAAGGTCGATCTGAGTACAGGTCGTGGTAAGCGTATAGAAATCCAAATCGTGAATATGAATATCTCCCTCGGCGTGGGCTTTGGCGTGCTTGGGGTCAAGCACATACATTTCGTAGAATTCCTTTGCCCCGGCAGAGCCGTATTTGAGCATTGTTCCCATTGCGGTATCGCCGTCTATGTTTGCGTTTTCGCGCTTCAGGTCCATATCCTTGGCAGGCTTGAAGGTAAGATCCTCGTAAACCTTCATAAGGCGGGTGTTCATTTCCCTGGCTCTGGTTCTTGTGGAACGATAAAGTATATACGCTTTTGCGGTAGCGGCGTGTCCCTCTTCAATAAGAACCTTTTCAACGCAGTCCTGAATTTCCTCAACGGTAGGAGAGGTAAGATTCATTTCCATAAGCATATCCGCTACCTTACCGGCAAGCTCCAGCGCTTCCTCATAGTTGCTTCCGCCTACCGACTGGGCAGCTTTAAAAATAGCGTTGGCTATTTTTTCGATATTGAACGTAACGTTTCTTCCGTCTCTTTTTTTGATTTTAATTATCATTTTTCTCCTACCTCCATACATATATTGCAGATTATCAAATATACGCTAAATAACATAAAAGCTGTTTTGTAATAGTTGGTCATTTATATGTTTTTAAACTGTCACTTTAAAAACAGCCGTAAGTTGCTTTGAAAAGACACCACAATATCTTGTGGTCTTTAAATCGCCATAAACAAGTATATAGTATTCCGACTTTATTGTCAAGTAGATAAGTGCCAAAAAAAGCGTTCTTGTTTTGTATACACTGCACAAAGAAGCTTGTAGGAAAAATAACCCTGAACAGACTAACGAAGCATCAATGCAATATGTAATGGTTTTTAGCTTTACTGATAAAAACGGCAGAAATTTTAGTGTAAAGTTTAAAACCATGACATATAAAACGGCTTGTATAAATATTTTAAGCGGACTCAGTAAAAAAATCGGAAAAAACGTTTTATTTTTATGATAAAAAATAAAGCTGATTTTTTGGACAGATAAAATGCGCGACACAATTATTGCTGCGTGTCAAGTAAAAATGCCTTATTATAATATAACTATTCCAATTTTAATATGCTGCATATATATACTTGCACATTGTCGCCCGAAAAATAATTTTTCAGCATATACCGTCAAAGCCGGAGTATGTTCGCTGCGTGCTTTGCTTAAAAAAAGACCGTTTCAGCAGCCGGAGCGGCAGTGAAACGGTCTTATTGAGTTTGATTTTTATTTTCTGCGGGCTTTTGAGGAAAGCTTTCCGGCTATGCCAGCGGCAATAGGTATAGCGGCGGAAAAGCCTATGGAGATGAGCCAGCCCGTAAGCCCCAGAGGGGCAATGGCAAATATTTTACTCAGGAAGGGCACAAACATACACGCGCCAAGGCACAGCAGAGAAACTATAACCGAGAATATAAGAAACGGGTTTGAAAAATAGGGTACTGAAAAAAGATTTTTCTCCTCGCTTTTACATTCAAACACATGAATTAACTGGGAAAGTATAAGCGTTATAAGAGCGCCCGTTCTTGCGGCGTCAAGCGTACAGCCGGTTTTGAGCAGGAATGTAAACGCGGCAAGGGTGCACAAGCCTATCAGGATCCCGCGAATGATTATTCTTGACAGAAGTCCGCCGCTGAAAAAGCTGTCGCTTTCCTTTCTCGGAGGTTTTCTCATTACGGATTTTTCTGACGGTTCAACTCCGAGAGCCACAGCCGGAAGTCCGTCGGTAACAAGGTTTACAAGCAGTATCTGAGAGGGAATGAGCACCATGGGAAGTCCCATTATTATTCCGCCCAGCATTGTCAGAACCTCGCCTATGTTACAGGAAATAAGGTAGCGCACAAATTTTCTGATGTTCTGATATATCGTTCTGCCCTCTTCCACTGCACTTACAAGCGTCGCGAAGTTATCGTCAAGCAATATGCAGTCGGCAGCCTGCTTTGTTACGTCGGTTCCTGATATACCCATAGATACGCCGATGGAGGCTTCCTTTACCGCCGGAGCGTCGTTGACGCCGTCTCCCGTCATAGCGCATACATGCCCCTTATCCTTGAACGCCTTTATTATCCTCAGCTTGTGAGCGGGAGTTACCCGGGCGAATACGGCGGTTTTTTCCGCTGCCTCGGCAAGCTGGTCGTCGGACATTCTGTCAAGCTCATCTCCGGTCAAAGCCAGGTTGCCTTCGCGCATTATACCCGTTTCCCTTGCTACGGCGCAGGCGGTAAGCTTGTGGTCGCCCGTTATCATAACCGTTTTAATGCCTGCCTTTTCACATTCCCTTACCGCCTTCTTAGCTTCGGGACGGGGGGGATCGGCAAGTCCCATCAGACCGAGAAAGATGGTTTTTCCGCGGTATATTTTTGAAAACGCCATAACTCTCAGTCCGCCTGACGCCATTTCATCGTTCTTGCGCAGCATTGCCGCCTTTTCCCGCGGGGTAAGTCTTTCGAGGCTTCCCTCGGAATCGGCGATTATGTACTCGCATTCTCTTAAAATAACATCTGGGGCGCCTTTTTTGTATATATATTTTTCACCGGCCGCGTCGGTGCAGGTTACCGACATATATCGGGTTTCACTGTCAAAGGGCTGTTCGTCTATACGCTTCAGCTGAAAACCGGAAACGTCTATACCGCATCTGGCGCAGGCTGAAAGTATAGCGGCTTCCGTCGGATCGCCCTCGGCGGAAAATTTTGTAAATACGTTTCCCTGCCGGTTGCGCTCCGATGACGGGGAAGCTTTTGCCATACGGGCGTTGTTGCAAGCCATGCCGCAGATAAAAAGCTCGCTTAAAACCTGATTGTCCCAAGCCATGAGTCTTTGTCCGGAGGCGGTGAAAAGCCCCTGGGAATCGCTTTCGTTCGCCAGGGAATATTCCCCCGACATATATCCGGCGGTAAATACTTTTTTTACCGCCATTCTGTTCATCGTTACTGTTCCGGTTTTATCGGTGCAGATAACAGTAGCGCAGCCGAGGGTTTCGACAGAATGAAGCCTGTGTACAAGAGCGTTTCTTTTGAGCATTTTGCGCACGGCAATTGCCAGCGCGATCGTAACGGCGGCGGGAAGCCCTTCGGGAATAGCGGCTATTGCGATGGATATTCCCGTCATAAGCATATCGAATACAGGCTCGCCTCTTATTACTCCGGCGGCAAATACAAGCGCGCACACGCCAAGACAGATAACGGCAAGCGTTCTGCCGAGCTCACCCAGCTTTTTCTGCAGGGGAGTAGGGTCGGGTTCAATGTCCTCCAGCATCTGAGATACTCTGCCCATCTGGGTAAGCCCTCCGGTCGCCGTGATTTCAATTACCGCGTTGCCCTTGGTGCAGACCGTACCCATATAAGCTATGTACGGCAGATTAAGCGAGGTAAATTCTCTTTCGCCGGTGTGAGGTCTTTTTTCTACGGGAACCGCTTCTCCGGTAAGAATGGATTCGTCGCAGGTGAAGCTTCTGCATGAAACGATTATTCCGTCGGCAGGAATTCTGTCGCCGGCCTCCACTGTTATCGTATCTCCGGGAACAAGCTGTGAGGCCGGAATAGTTTCCAGCTTTCCGTCGCGATATACTCTGGCGGCAGGCGCGGTCATTTCCTCCAGCTTCTCCAGGGTTTTTTCACAGCGGTATTCCTGTATGAAGCCCAGAAGCGCGTTTACGATAACGATTATCATTATAGGTATTGCGTCGGTGTATTCGCCGAGGGCGACGGATATTACCGTAGCCGCAAGCAGGATCATCACCATTATGTCGTGAAACTGATTGGCGAATATTTTCAGCGCGCTGTTTTTCTTTTTTGCGGCAAGCCGGTTTTCTCCGTTGATTTTAAGCAGTCTTTCAGCCTCCTGCTGCGGCAGTCCTTTCGGCTTATCCGGCGCGGCTTCGTTCAGTGCCTTTTTTTCCAGAACCTCAAGCATTTTATAGGCTCTCCTTTCGTTTTCGCAGTTACATTGACAGATTGTCCGTATAGTTAATTGTATTCTGCGATTTAAAAGATATGACAGAAAGAAGCGCGCGGAAGGATATGCCGGCGGGCGGTAAAAGCGGCAATTGCTGCGCATTTATGCGTTTTGCTTGACAATTGTCATTAAATGTAGTAAAATAAATATGTTAAGCTTGCGTCGGCTGAGTTAATTCTATACGAAATGAGATGAAAAATAATGATAAGCGATTCGGCGAGAAATCTGCTTTATAAGCAGTTTGTTGAAAATAATTCTATCGATCCTAAATATTATGATAAGTATGTGGTAAAGAGAGGACTGAGAAATTCCGACGGAACCGGAGTTATAGCAGGACTTACCAATATATGCAACGTACACGGATACGTTGTAAACGAAGGGGAGAAATCTCCTATTGACGGTCAGCTGATCTACCGCGGCTATAATTTAAACGATATTGTAAGCAATGCCGTTAATGAAAACCGCTTCGGTTATGAAGAGGTAGTTTATCTTCTGCTTATGGGAAATCTTCCCAACAGGCAGGAGCTTGCGGCGTTCAGGGATATTATGGCTGAAAACAGGGCGCTTCCACCGAGCTTTTTTGAGGATATGATACTTAAGGCTCCGTCCAAGAACATAATGAACAAAATGGCGCGTTCTATTCTTGCGCTATATTCTTATGACGAAAATCCTGAAAATTGCAGTCCTGAATATGAAATGGCGACCGCTATATCCATTATTTCAAAGCTGCCTAATATCATGGTTTCGGCGTATCAGGTAAAAAGAAGGACCTTTGACGGACAAAGCATGATAATGCATCCGCTTATAGCGTCGCATTCAACCGCGGAGATGATTTTGTCGGCTCTCAGACCTGACAGAAAGTTCACCGATGAGGAAGCCAAGCTGCTGGATCTTATGCTTATCCTTCATGCGGAGCACGGCGGCGGAAACAACTCTACATTTTCATGCAGGGTGCTGACCTCTTCCGGAACTGACCCTTATTCGGCATATGCCGCGGCTATAGGCTCTCTTAAAGGTCCCCGTCACGGCGGAGCGAACATCAAGGTAGACCAGATGCAGGAATGTATAAAGGAAAACGTAAAGAACTGGGACGACGAAGGAGAGGTCGCGGACTTTTTAAGAAAGATACTGAGAAAGGAAGCGTACGATAAAACAGGTCTTATCTATGGAATGGGCCATGCCGTATATACCCTTTCCGATCCGAGAGCTGTTATACTTAAAGCTAACGCTAAAAAGCTTGCTGAGGGTACCGAGTTTGAAAGGGAATTCCGTCTGCTTGAAACGATAGAAAGAATAACTCCTAAGCTTTTTGCGGAGGAAAAGGGCGTAGACAAGGTTATGTGCGCCAATGTAGATATGTATTCAGGACTTGTTTACAGAATGCTGGGTATACCGCAGGATCTGTTCACTCCGCTGTTTGCCGTATCGAGAATGGCAGGCTGGTGCGCTCACAGGTTTGAGGAGCTTGTTACGGGTAAGAGAATAATCCGCCCCGCATATAAAGCGGTAAGAACAGAGCGGGACTATATCCCTATTGATGAAAGGCAGTAAGGAAGCCGGATATTCGTTTGGACAAATAAAAGATCCTGTCGGTCTGATTACCGGCAGGATCTTGTTTTAAATAAACGCTCTGCCCGTACCGTCTGCGGCGGGCAGGAATATTTGCGCCATAAGATTTATTTCGGGAAAGCTTTAATCCTCATCCGGCTCCTCAGGCATATCCCAGTTGTGATATACGTTCTGAACATCGTCGTTATCCTCAAGATGTTCAAGCAGAAGATTCATTTTCCTGATCGCTTCCTCATCGGTAAGAGCAGTGTAGCTTGACGGAACCTTTTCGGTTTCAGCGGACAGCACCTTGTAGCCCATGGCTGTAAGCGCTTCATTTATAGTGTGAACGTCAGACGGCTTGCAGGTTATTTCAATAACGTCGTTTTCAATGCTGAAATCGTCCGCGCCTGCCTCCATGCAGTCCTCCATTATCTTGTCCTCGTCGGCTCCGTTGTTTTCAAGAATTATCGTTCCCTGAGTTGAGAACATGAACGAAACGCAGCCGCTTGTTCCGAGATTTCCGCCGAACTTGTCAAAATAGTGACGGATATCGCCTGCGGTACGGTTCTTGTTGTCGGTAAGACATTCCACAATAACGGCGACGCCGCTGGGACCATAGCCTTCGTATACCATTTCCTCATAGTTGTTTTTCTCTCCGTCGCCGGCGGCTTTTTTAATTATTCTGTCAATGTTGTCGTTGGGGACGTTGTTGGCCTTAGCCTTGGCGATAAGATCGCGCAGCTTGGAATTGTTGGCGGGGTCGGGACCGCCCTCCTTTACCACAACTGTCATCTCACGGCCGATTTTGGTGAAGATTTTAGCCTTCGCGCTGTCGGTAGCTTCTTTTTTTCTCTTAATGTTAGCCCATTTTGAATGTCCTGACATTTTATATTCAACTCCTTATATGTTTTTTTCATGCTCTGTCTGATGTCAAGCAGTATGTTTAGCTGTAAATATCTGTCCGGCAAAACCCGTCTTATCTGTGCAATTTATTGAAGCGTTTATGCCTGTTCTTCTCCGGCGTTCCATACGATATCAAAAAGCTCGGCTGCTCTTTCGTGTCTGCCGCACAGATGCAGAAAACCGAAAAGGCTTTCAAGTCCGGTAGCCGCTCTGTATTCGCTCACCGTCGAGTGCTTCGGGGCGTTTACTCCGTTTGAATTTCTGCCTCTTTTAAGAATATCAAGCTCTTCCTCGGACAGCAGGGAATTTTCAAGCAGATATTTTACCGCGCTTGCCTGAAATTCGGCGCATACCTTTTTTACCGCCATTTCATGCAGCTTTTTGGCGGGCATATTAGCCGTAAGCATGAGCCTTTCGCGGCAAAGCTGTTCAAATACCGCGTCCCCCATGAAAGCGAGGGCAAGGGGAGAAAATTGCTTTGCTTCCCGTGATGTCAATTTATAAGCACCTCTTTTATCTGTTATGTGGGTGACCAAAACCCGTTCTGCCTGGAATTTCCGCTAGTTTACAAACTCAAACTCAAAGTCAAAGATCGAAACCGTATCTCCTTCCCTGATCCCCATTTCAAGCAGTCTGTCTATTATACCGCTTGCTCTGAGAACCCTTTGGAAATACTGAAGCGACGAGTAATCGTCCATATTGACGGAGCGGAGTACGTCCCATAGCCAGTCCGCCTCCACGAAATAGATACCGTCCTCGGTCGTGACCTTGAAATCCTTTTTTGAAAGCAGCTTGTCGTCAAGCTCCTCCTGAGTAAGCGGCTGAGCCTCAAACTGCTTGACGGGCGGAAGCTGCTGAAGCCTTTCCCATACTCCGTATACAAGCTCTTTAGTTCCTGCTGTTGTTGCCGCTGAGATCTCATAGAAGGGAAGTCCTGTTTTTTCAACATATTCCCTGAAGCTTTTTATCTGCTCAGGCTCAGCCATATCAGATTTGTTAGCCGCTACGATCTGAGGCGCTTCGGCAAACTCCTCCGAAAAATTGGCAAGCTCCCGGTTGATAGCGTTGAAGTCCTCAATGGGATCGCGCCCTTCGATTCCGGAAACGTCTACCACATGAACTATAAGCCTGCACCGCTCTACATGACGCAGAAATTCATGACCCAAGCCTATTCCTTCGCTGGCTCCCTCTATAAGCCCGGGAATATCAGCCATTACAAAGGATTTTCCCTCTTCTATCTTTACCACGCCCAGAACGGGAGTCAGGGTAGTGAAGTGGTAGTTGGCGATTTTAGGTCTGGCGGCGGAAACGACTGAAATAAGCGTTGATTTTCCCACGTTGGGGAAGCCTACAAGTCCTACGTCGGCTATAAGCTTCAGCTCCAGTACGACCTCATATTCGTCGCCGCGGAAGCCTGGCTTGGCGAATTTGGGGATTTGTCTGGTAGGCGTGGCAAAATGGGCGTTTCCCCGTCCGCCTTTGCCTCCCCTTGCGATCACGACCGGCTCGTCGCAGGACATATCCGCAAGTATTCTGCCTGTAGCGGCTTCTCTTACAACGGTTCCTCTTGGTACCTTTATCACAAGGTCGGGAGCGTTTCTGCCGGTACAGTTTTTGGACGAGCCGTTCTGTCCTTTTTCGGCTGTGTATTTTTTCTTGTATCTGAAATCTATAAGGTTGGAGATGTTGTCGTCAACCTTGAAAACAATATCGCCGCCCTTGCCGCCGTCGCCTCCGTCAGGACCGCCTGCGGCTATATATTTTTCACGGTGAAAGGAAACGCAGCCGTCTCCTCCGTCGCCCGCTTTTATATAAATTTTCGCTTCGTCGACAAACATTATATCCAAGCCTCCTTTTATGCTCCTGCATAGCCGCGCCGAACGGTGCGATGATGTGAAAAAACGGGGCGCCGAACCGACTTAAAAAGCGGTTTCAAGACGTCCCGTGCTTTACTTATCTGGAATTAAGCCTGCGGATAAACCGAAACCTTCTTACGGTCTCTGCCCATTCTTTCAAATCTTACGATTCCGTCCGCCATAGCAAACAGAGTATCGTCCGAACCGCGGCCTACGTTCTCGCCCGGATGAATGTGAGTTCCTCTCTGGCGTACTAAAATGTTGCCGGAAAGAACAAACTGTCCGTCAGCTCTTTTGACTCCAAGTCTTTTAGCCTCGGAATCACGGCCGTTCTTGGTGGAACCCATTCCCTTTTTATGTGCAAAAAACTGCATGGAAATTCTGATCATTGTAATTACACCTCCGTCATGTAATTCATAGGGCGGTTATGCGTCGATAACCCTGACCCTGATACAGTCCTGATACTCGTCCGAAAGGAAATAAAGATGAGTCAGAAGCCCGAGCAGGACTCTGTCGCCGTATTCCTTGTCGTCTGAAACCAGTCTGAGAACAATTTCGTTTTCTTCCACGCTTACCTCGGCGTTCACCTTAAATGCTTCGGTAACCGTGTTCGCTGCCATCATAACAGCCGAGGACACGCTTGCGCACACAATATCATGTCCGTAATCCGCCATTCCCGCATGACCCGTAACGCGGAATCCTGTGAGTCTGTCGGAACTGCTTCTGTAAAAATCGGCGCAGATCATGCTTACGCGTTGATAGCTTCGATCTGAACCTTTGTGTAGGGCTGTCTGTGACCCATTTTTCTCTTTTCGCCTTTCTTGGGCTTATAAGTGAAAACTGTGATCTTTTTGGACTTTCCGTTCTTAAGAACCTTAGCGGAAACCGTCGCGCCTTCAACATAAGGAGCGCCTACGCTGATTCCGTCGTCCTTGCCTACTGCCATTACCTTATCGAAAGTAACAGTATCCTCTGCGTCCGCGTTAAGCTTCTCAATAAAAACAACGTCGCCGACGTTTACCTGATACTGCTTTCCGCCTGTTTCAATTACTGCGTACATCTTTAAATGCACCTGCCTTTTCATAAAAAACTCGCTGCGTCCGGTGCGCAGGCTGTTTCACTGCGTCTTTAGTGCCGGAAACAAGCGGCTTATTTATCATAACATATCTGAGCGTTAAAGTCAAGGAAAGTAATTTTACAAAGGTGTTTTTTACAGAAAGTTTACAACTATCCTTGTCTTACTCTGTTTACAGCTGTTTTCCATCCGTTAAGCAGATTTTTTCTTGTACTGCCGTCCATTGAAGGACGGAATTCGTCAAGCTGACCGGACAAAGCCAGCAGCTCGTCCTTACTGCTCCACACGCCGGAAGCAAGACCTGCGAGATACGCCGCGCCCGTTGCGGTAGATTCGACGTTTTTGGGACGTGCGACCGTCCTGCCCAGAATATCCGCCTGAAACTGCATGAGAAAATTGTTGGCGCAGGCTCCTCCGTCGGCTTTGATTGCGTTCAGGGATTTTGTGTCCTCCTCCATGGCGCGAAGCACGTCTACCGTCTGATATGCGATCGCCTCAAGGCAGGCGCGGACTATGTGAGCTTTTCCGGAGCCTCTGGTAAGCCCGACTATCGCCCCTCTCGCTGAAGGATCCCAGTAAGGTGCTCCCAGACCTGTAAAAGCGGGGACGACATAAACTCCTCCGGTAGTTTCCACGCTGCGGGCGATTTCTTCCGTTTCGGCGGCGGTTTTTATTATTCCCAGCTCGTCCCTCAGCCATTTTACGACCGCTCCCGAAATAAATACCGACCCTTCAAGAGCGTATGTAACTTCGCCGTTTATCCCCCAGGCAACGGTCGTCAGCAGTCCGTGAGAGGAGCTTACCGGATTTTTTCCGGTGTTCATCAGCAGGAAGCCACCGGTTCCGTAGGTGTTTTTAACGTCGCCTTCGATAAAACAGCACTGTCCGAACAGCGCTGCCTGCTGATCTCCGGCGCAGCCTGTTATCGGTATTTCCGCGCCGAAAATATCCTTACGGCAGACGCCTATCCTGCCGCTTGAAGGCACGACCTCCGGCATAAGCTGCATAGGGATCCCGAGCAGTCCCATTATTTCCTTGTCCCATTCCAGAGTGTGGATATTGAAGAGCATGGTTCTGGAAGCGTTGGTATAATCGGTACAGTGAACGGCGCCGCCGGTCAGATTCCATATAAGCCAGCTGTCTACGGTTCCGAAAAGCAGTTCACCGTTTTCAGCCTTTCCGCGCGCTCCGTCTACGTTGTCAAGTATCCATTTGATCTTGGTGGCTGAAAAGTACGGGTCGATAAGCAGTCCTGTCTTGTCCTGAAAGAATTTTTCCAGTCCCTGCTTTTTATATCCTGCGCATATTTCAGCGGTGCGTCTGCACTGCCAGACAATGGCGTTATATACCGGCATACCTGTGTTTTTGTCCCATATAACGGTAGTTTCACGCTGATTGGTTATGCCTATGCCGGCAATGCTTTCAGGGGAAACGCCTGAGCCTGCAATGACGTTTTTCGCCGCTTGAAGCTGTGTATCAAGAATACAGAAAGGATCATGCTCAACCCAGCCGTTTTCCGTAAATATCTGAGGGTATTCAAGCTGGTCTATTGCGCGTATTTCGCCTTTTTCGTTAAAAAGCACAGCTCTTGAGGAGGTCGTTCCCTGATCGAGGGCAAGTATGAATCTTTCCATGGTCATTTCCTTTCAGTACAATAAAACGTACAGCTATACAGCGTTAAAGGCGTCCCGCACAGACCGCGCGCCGATTATCTGCATACTGTAGCTTTGAAGATTTATTCCTTTCAGCGCCTGCGCGGGAAGTATGCATTTTTCAAAGCCCATGCGCTGAGCCTCTGAAATTCTCTGCGAAACATGGGAAATGCCTCTGAGCTCGCCGCCCAGCCCGATCTCGCCGAAAGCGATGGTTTTGTCGCTTACGACCTTATCCCGAAGGCTTGAGTAGAGCGCGAGAGCGATGGACAGATCGGCGGCAGGCTCGTCAAGTCTTAGTCCGCCCACGATATTTATGTATACGTCAAGACCCCCGAAGAAAAATCCCAGACGCTTTTCAAGCACGGCGATTATAATTGCCATGCGGTTATAATCGAAGCCCGTGGCTGTTCTGCGGGGAACTGAAAATCCGCTTTTTGTCACCAGCGCCTGAACCTCGGCCATTATCGGGCGGGAGCCTTCCATTATACAGGCGACGCAGCAGCCTGAAACGTCGGTCGGTCTGCCGGAAAGCAGCATCATTGACGGGTTGTCTACTTCCGCCAGACCCTTGTCTATCATTTCAAATACGCCTATCTCGTTGGTAGAGCCGAAGCGGTTTTTCACAGCCCTCAGGATACGATAGGAAAGATTGCGCTGTCCCTCGAAATACAGAACGCAGTCTACGATATGCTCCATTACCTTGGGTCCGGCTATGGCGCCGTCCTTATTGACGTGACCTACGATAAAAAAGGGTATTTCCTCTGACTTTGCCGTCCGCATAAAAAGATTCGTACATTCCCTTACCTGTGTAACCGAGCCCTGAGCTGAGGTCAGAGAGCTTATGCTCATGGTCTGGATGGAGTCGATTATTACGATTTCCGGCTTTTCCTTTATTATAACGTCGCATATCGCTTCGCAGTCGGTTTCCGCCAGAAGATAAAGATTTTCGCTGTCAACTCCCAGACGCTGGGCCCGCAGCTTTATCTGCCTTGCCGATTCCTCGCCGGAAACATATAAAATTGTATGCTCGCTGCCTAACTGCTGACAGATCTGAAGCAGCATGGTAGACTTTCCTATGCCCGGCTCTCCGCCCAGAAGCACAAGACTTCCCTTAACTAGCCCTCCTCCCAGCACTCTGTCAAGCTCGCTGAGTCCGGTTTTATATCTTATCTCGTCAAAGCTTGCGTCAACGTCGCCGATGCCGTGAATGCTTCCGGACAGATCTCTCGACGAGCGTGAAGCGGATTTTGACGAAAAGCCGCCTCTTGCCGCGGCGGGAAAGGTTTCCTCAAAGGTATTCCATTCTCCGCAGCTGGGGCACTTTCCGTTCCATTTAGACGACTCGTAGCCGCATTGCGAACAGACGTATACGCTTTTTGCCTTTGCCATTAATTAAGTTGCTCCTTTCGGTCTACAGCAGAGAAATTATTTCGTCGATAACGTGCTTCGTTCTTTCATCGGAAAGTACGAAATCCATGTTACGACGCTTTGCAGTCCGGAATTGCCGATAACGCCGTATTCATCGCTGCAAAGCCAAACGTTTCTTCCCTCGAAGATCCTGATTTCGTCATTTCTGCATTTGCCGTAATTAGTTTTATTCATTATAGCATATGCGGCTGGCTTTTACAAGACGGTTCAAAGCTTTTGTTTGTGAAAAAAATATATAAAATTTGTATTAAGGGCTTGCCGTTTTGTGAAAAATATCGTATAATGATTGTGGGGAATAGTCAATACTTTTTGGGAGGTGAGCTTTTGCAGAAGGTTTTTTACGTTTCAAGGAATAACGACAGATATGAAAACCGCGGAAATGTGTCGGCTCCTGAAATGGACAGATTTCAGCGTGTGGAGCAGCTTAACCGTCTGCTGGAGGCTGGCTGGACTATTAAGGATTTTAAGACGGATAACGGAGACGCGTTTTTCGTTCTTGAGAAGGAAGATATTTAACTGGGAGGGAATCATATGGATATCACGGCAATGTTTAAAATATCGTACGGACTTTACGTCCTGACCGCGCGGAACGGCGGTTTTGCAAACGGGTGTATTATAAATACGCTTTCTCAGGTTACCAGCAATCCCAATCGGGTGTGCATAACGGTAAACAAAAGCAATTATACGAATTATATGATCAGGCAGAGCGGTGAATTCAACGTTTCGGTTATTGACGAAAGCGCTGATTTTTCACTGTTCAGACATTTCGGATTTGCAAGCGGAAGATGGGAAAATAAATTTTACCGTTTTACGTCGATAAGGGCTGAAAACAACATACCTTACGTTGCTGAAAACACCTGCGCTTATTTCTGCTGCAAGGTGGTTCAGACGGTGGAGCTGGGAACTCATACCATGTTTATCGCCGACGTTACCGACTGCAGAGTTCTGTCTGACAGACCGCCGATGACCTATTCGTATTATCACGCCGCCGTCAAGCCCAAGCCGGCGGTCAAAAAGGACGACGGCAAGGAACGCTGGGTATGCAATATCTGCGGATATATCTATGAGGGCAGGCTGCCGGCTGATTTTGTATGTCCGGTCTGCAAGCACGGAGCAGAGGATTTTTCGCTGCTAAAATAAGACTGACGTTTCAGGGTATTGCGGCGCTGCAAAATTTGCGGTATAATAAATGTAATCGTTTAAGATAAAAACGTTTGTCGTTTTTTCACAGACGGACGGAAAATATAAGAAGGAGTTTGTAAATATGGCTTATGTAATTGGAGTAGACTGCGGAACAAGCGGTACTAAAACGGTTCTTTTCGACGAGTCGGGATCGGTGATCGCTTCTAAGACTATCGAATATCCTATGTATCAGCCGAAAAACGGCTATGCCGAGCAGGAGCCTGCCGATTGGGCTGACGCCATGATCGGAACTATCAAGGCGGTCATGTCCGCAAGCGGCGTTGACAGGCGGGATGTAAAGGGAATCGGAATTTCCGGTCAGATGCATGGTCTGGTCATGCTGGACGCGGAAAACAGGGTGCTGAGAAGATCTATAATCTGGTGCGATCAGAGGACTGCCGCAGAGGTAGCGGAAATGAACGAAAAGCTCGGAGAAAAAAAGCTTATCGAGATAACAGCCAATCCCGCTCTTACCGGCTGGACGGCGGCAAAGATACTCTGGGTAAAGAACAACGAGCCTGAAATCTATGAAAAATGCCGTCATATTCTGCTGCCTAAGGATTACCTGAGATTTATTCTTACCGGCGAGTACGCTACCGAGGTTTCCGACGCTTCCGGTATGCAGCTTCTTGACGTTGCTAACCGCTGCTGGTCTGAGGAAGTGTGCAATGCGTTAGGAATTGATATGTCTATGCTCGGCAGGGTTTATGAATCCTGCGAGGTTACAGGCGGTCTTACTAAAAAAATGGCTGACGAGCTGGGGCTGTGCGAAGGCACAATCGTAGTCGGCGGAGCGGGAGATAACGCCGCGGCGGCAATAGGTACGGGAGTATGCGAGGACGGAAAGGCGTTTACCACCATCGGAACGTCGGGGGTTGTTTTTGCTCATACCTCGAACATTTCAATTGATCCTAAGGGCAGAGTACATACCTGCTGCGCCGCTGTTCCCGGCGCATGGCACGTTATGGGAGTAACTCAGGGCGCGGGACTTTCGCTTAAATGGTTCAGAGATAATTTCTGCAACGCGGAAAAGGAAACTGCCGGATATATGGGCGTAGACGAGTACTATCTTATGGATAAGGAAGCCATGACGGTTCCTGTCGGCGCAAACAGACTGCTCTATCTGCCCTACCTTATGGGAGAGAGGACTCCTCATCTTGACCCCGACGCCAGGGGAGTATTTTTCGGGCTTTCGGCAATGCACACCAAAAAGGATATGCTGAGAGCGGTCTTAGAGGGAGTTTCCTATTCTCTCCGCGACTGCGTTGAGGTGTTCAGGGAAATGAACATAAATGTTTCGGATATGATGGCCTGCGGCGGCGGAGGAACCTCTCCTCTGTGGAGATCAATGCTTGCCGACCTGTACGGCTGTCCTGTCAAGACGGCGGCTTCTAAGGAAGGGCCCGCGCTCGGCGTTGCTCTGCTGGCGCTTACCGGAGCAGGCGTTTATTCGAGCGTTCCCGAGGCTTGTCATGCTGTCGTAAAGACGGATAAGATCCAGCAGCCGGTCGCTGAAAATGTGCCTGAGTATGAAAAGTACTATCAGCTTTACAGAGAGATTTATCCCGCTCTCAAGGATAAATTTGCAGCTTTGGCAAAGCTTTAGATCAACGCTCTGCCGTATTAAATGCAGAATCCGATAAGGACCTTTGTACATTTAATATGCGGACAGACTATGTAAATAAAAAACGGGCGTCCTGTTTTTCTGCTCCCGCACTTGTGCACGGAAGCGAAATTCCCGGCGCCCGTTTTATTCTGCTGCCGGTATATTCCGGCAATATGCTATTGGATCGTTTGATGTCCTTCCGAGATGCTTTCCGCCGACTGACGGTCAAGCTCCATTCTGTAGGCGGAGAGAATCTGCTGTTCTATGCTTTCTCTTGTTTCTGAGGTAATAGGGTGAACGATATCCCGGAACATTCCCGAATCGTCGCGCCGGCTTGGCATTGCTACAAACAGTCGTTCCTCTCCCTGCACGACCTTGATGTCGTGGATCGCCAGAACTCCGTCGACGGTTACGCTTATTATTCCTCTTAATTTTCCGTCGGATATAAGCTTTCTGACTTTAATTTCTGTGATTTCCATAACTTTGTCCTTTCCTGCTGCTTAATTGTTTTGAAATAATATAAATGAAGTAAAAACGCTTACAGAAAAAATTTTTGCCCGAAAACAAAAAAATATTCAAAAAAGGGTTTATTTTTTCTGAGAAATGTACTATAATAGAAATATAAAAACGTATATTCTTATTTTCAATGAAAAATCAGCCGTAGCTGAACGATTATTTAATGAAACGGAGGCAAGTCCGCTGGATTCGATGTTCTGACGGACGTTATGATAATGATTACCGATGAAATACTTAATTCAGTACGCCGCGTGCATTTTATAGGCATAGGCGGCTCGGGTATGTATCCGCTGGTTCAGATACTTCACGCCAAGGGCTATAGTATCAGCGGCTCTGACAATAACGAAACGGAAACCCTTGAGGCTGTACGAAAAATGGGTATAACTGTTTATCTCGGACAGCGCGCGGAGAATATTAAGGACGCTGAGCTTATAGTTTATACCGCCGCGATAATGAGCGACAATCCCGAGCTTATCGCGGCTGAAAACAGCGGAGCCTATGTATGCGAACGCGCCGAGCTGCTGGGCCTTGTGACAGGCTGGTATAACAGCGCCGTATGCGTTTCCGGAACTCACGGAAAAACCACCACCTCGTCAATGCTCACGCAGATTTTTATGTGCGAAGGAGTAGATCTGTCCTGCGTGATAGGAGGTAAGCTGCCGAGCATCGGAGGGTCAGGCCGCTGCGGAAAGAGCGATATCATGGTTTGCGAGGCGTGCGAGTTTGAGGATCATTTCCTTAAGCTTTATCCTGATATCGCGGTGATATTAAACGTCGACGAGGATCATCTGGAGTATTTTGAAAATCTTGACAACATAAAAAAATCCTTCAGGGAGTTTGCCCGAAAAGCTGAAAAAGCAGTCGTTGCCAACGGCGACGATGAAAATACCATGCAGTCGCTGGAGGGCTTGGAAAAGGAGATCATAACCTTCGGCTTCGGACGCGGCAACGATTATTCTGCCGCTATTACAGAAAGAAAGGGACTATGCACCCGTTTTGAGCTTTACGTCAGGGGAGTTAAGCAGGGAGAATATGAAATCCATGTTCCCGGGGATCATAATGTTCTGAACGCGCTTGCAGCCATAGCCGCGGCAAGATACTGCATGGTATCGTACGAGGGTATCGCCGAGGGGCTGAAAACCTTTATGGGCGCCATAAGGCGTTTTGAAAAAATATGCGAAATAAACGGCGTTACTGTCGTTGACGATTACGCTCATCATCCGCAGGAGATAAGCTGTACGTTAAAGGCGGCCAAGGCTCTTGATTTTAAAAGAGTCTGGGCTGTGTTTCAGCCTTTCACCTTCTCAAGAACCAGGCTTTTGCTTAATGATTTCGTAACGGCGCTGTCTATTGCGGATAAGGCGGTAATAACCGATATCATGGGAAGCAGAGAGAAAAATACCTACGGGATATATACAGAGGACCTTGCCTCGAAAATTGAAGGGGCAGTCTGGTTTAATACTTCACACGAAGCAGCAGACAGTCAGACTTCTCAGCAGAAGGATTTTAATTTCGGTCAGGTTGTCGATTATCTTGCGGAAAACGTCGGGGAGGGAGACCTTGTAATAACTCTCGGCTGCGGCGACGTGTACAAAGTAGCAAAAAGACTTGCGGCAAGACTCGGCGAACGCAGGTCATAAGAAAAATGCGGCAATATCTCGCAATCCCGAATTTGCGGGCTGTTGACCGGGAAATTTAAACGAAAAGCGGAAACGCCGCTGGAAAGGAACGGCATTTATGAAGTTAACGGAAAACGAAAGAAAAGTATTTGAGTTTGTTAAACAGCGTCTTGAGGAGGGATATCCGCCTACTGTCAGGGAAATATGCGCGCAGTTTGGTTTCAAATCCACTTCGACCGCTCACAGGTATATCGCTTCTCTTACAGAAAAGGGCTTTCTCGAAAAGGGAGCAAACCAGAACCGGGCTTTAAAGCTTGTAGGCAGACAGGGCACGATGGTGCCTCTGGTAGGAACGGTTACCGCCGGAATGCCTATTACTGCGGTCGAGGACGTTACGGATTATATAAGCTTTCAGCCTGCTAAAAGATATGCGAATCCCCTGTTCGCGCTTAAGGTAAGAGGAGATTCCATGATAAACGCCGCTATCCTCGATGGGGATATAGTAATAGCGGAGCAGGCTTCCGTAGTTGATAACGGAGATATTGCCGTGTGTCTTGTAGACGGAGAGAGCGCTACCGTCAAGAGGTTTTACAAAGAAAACGGGCATTACAGGCTTCAGCCTGAAAACGACGCCATGGAGCCTATTATAGCCGACGAGGTTTCAATCCTCGGCAGGGTAGTTGCGGTCATAAGATACATATAACGAGGTAATTTCACTATGGGTAGAATATGTCAGTCCTGCCATGCCAGAATAGACGAGGGGATGAAAATCTGTCCCAATTGCGGCAGGATAGTTCCGGCTGAACAAAAACGGGAGGGAGCCGCGGCTTATCAGCCGGCGCCCAAGCGGGTCTATGAGCATCCCAAACGCCGCACGCCTCCTGCCGCCCAGGCTCAGCCCTGCTCGGCAAAGGTATCCGGCGAGGGCAGAAAAATATCTCAGCCGGCGCATACGCAGGAAAGAGGACATAAGAAGCAAGGCTCAAGGCTAGGAGTTTTATGGAAGTTTTTAAAGGCGGCGCTTATAGTGCTTGCGGTCTATGCCGTTATATTCGCGGTTCAGGTTTTCAGAATAAGACATTCGTCCTATGATTTTTCGCTGGATATGAAAATGACCCGTGAAAATTACGGGGAGGTAATAGACGAATATTTTGAGTCGGGAAGCTGGTCCTATAATCCTTTTACCTTTACCGCAACATATACCGGCGAGAATTTACGGAATGAGGAATATGAGATCAAATTCAAAGCGGTTTTGGGCGTTGATATAAAATCAATTGAAATAGACGGAGAGCAGGTCAGAAAGGACGATTTTGAAACAAAGATAATGGGAATGTTTATTTAAGCGATGCCGTTGCTGAGTTCTATCAAAAAGCATACGTCCGGCAGGCAAAGCTGAGGCGAATATGTAAAATAATACGTCGGTAAGGAATAGCTGACATGATGTAAATTTTACTTTTCAATGGCGTTGTTTCTATTGACTAAGTCCTGAATGTGGGTTATAATAAATGTAAATATTATATATTGAAAGTTGGGAATAAAATGAGAAAAACTAAGATCGTTTGCACTATAGGTCCTGCTACCGACGATGAAAACGTTATGCGTGAGCTTATGAAATCAGGAATGGACGTAGCCAGATTTAACTTCTCACATTCGGATCATGAAGTTCACAAAAAGCGTTTTGAGGTCGTGCGCAGACTGAGCGACGAGCTTGGCTTGAACGTTGCGACGCTTCTGGATACCAAGGGGCCGGAAATACGGCTGCGTGACTTTAAGGATCACAAGCCGGTCGTTATAAAAAGCGGAGAGGATTTTACGCTTACTACCAGAGATGTTGAAGGTACCGAGCAGATCGCTTCTATCACGTTCGAGCATCTTCCCAAGGACGTGAACGTAGGCTCTAAAATCCTTATAAACGACGGAGTTATAGAGCTTGCGGTAAAGTCGGTATCCGATACGGATATAGTGTGCGAAGTCATTCACGGCGGAAAGCTGTCGGATCATAAGGGAATAAACGTTCCCGGGGTCAAGCTTTCCATGCCTTATATATCAGACGCGGATATGGCGGATCTGGAATTCGGGGCAAAGATGGGCTTTGATTTTATCGCCGCTTCCTTTGTAAGGACCGGAGCGGACGTTATCTATCTTAGAAAATTTACCCAGAGCCTCGGTTGGTATAACCCGAGAATCATTGCTAAGATCGAAAATTCCGAGGGCGTTGAGAACATCGACGAAATCCTTGACGCCGCTGACGGAATTATGGTCGCCAGAGGGGATATGGGAGTTGAAATACCCTTTGAGAAAATACCCGCTATTCAGAAGGAGCTTATTCATAAGGCTTATAACGCGGGAAAGCAGGTTATAACGGCGACTCAGATGCTGGAGTCGATGATAACCAATCCGCGCCCTACCAGAGCCGAGATAACCGACGTTGCCAACGCTATTTACGACGGAACCTCCGCCATAATGCTTTCGGGTGAAACCGCGGCCGGAGCTTATCCGATGGAAGCGGTAAAAACTATGGCGCTTATTGCTGAAACGACCGAAAAGGACATCGACTATGTCGGTCGCTTTAAGAAGAGGGGAGATTCTCAGAGCTCTACAGTTACAGAGGCAATTTCCCATGCGACCGTTACAACTGCTCATGACCTGAAGGCGGCAGCTATTCTTACGGTAACAAAGGGCGGTACGACTGCAAGAATGCTTTCAAAATACCGTCCCGACTGTCCGATAATAGGTCTTACGACTGACGAGACCACCTGCCGTCAGATGAATATGTCATGGGGCATACGTCCGGGAATCATAGATGAGAAAACTAATACCGACGAGCTGATTGATCATGCAATTGATGTATCGCTTCAAAAGGGATACCTTAAACACGGCGATTTGGTAGTGGTTACGGCGGGAGTGCCTTTGGGAATGAGCGGAACAACAAATCTTATCAAGGTTGAAACCGTAAAATAATTAAAAGCTCCGGCGGAATTTTCAGATTCGGAAAATTCCGCCGGTTTAATTTTTGCACTCTTGTCAGGCTCGGATATAAAATCAATATGCAGGCATATATCAATCTGACAGGATATTTTGCCCATTCAGTCCAGCAGGCTTACCGCTTTCATTTTCTGCTCGCGCGACGGGTGAACATACCTTTGCATTGTAAAGCTGACATTTGAATGTCCGGCTAGCTCTGCGATTATTTTGGGGCTTACTCCCTTGTCGCTGAGCTTTGAGCAGAAGGTGTGACGGCAGCGGTGAAGAGTTATCTTTTTGTTTCCGGTAACACGCCGCAGACGCATATAGGTTTTTTTCAGACTTCCCGCGGAGATCGGACGTCCTTTGGAGGTGGAAAAAATATAGCCGTGCTCCATTCGGGGCTGGGTGTTGATAAGCCGTTCAGCCTGATGAGAAAGAAACACCTCGCGGATTCCGTTTTCCGTTTTTGAGCTGCGGATGTATATGAGATGATCCTTTACATTGTAGTCTGACCATTTTAAATTAAGCAGCTCGCAGCGGCGCAGTCCGGTGAAAAGCAGGAAAAGAACCGCGTCGCCCTGCTTGTCTTTCAGCGCGGCGTTTATCAGAGAGCTCTGCTCGCTTTCGCTGTAGGAAGCTATGCGGCGTTCATGAGCGTCATGGGGAATATCTGCCTTTGCAACCGGATTGTAAGCTATAATATTGTCCTGAACCGCCTGTTCAAAAACCTGAGAAAGCACCCGTTTGACAATTTTGATCGTATTTTTTGAATACCCAAGATTTTTAAGCGTTACAAAAGCGTCCTTTATCACTGTAATATCCGCTTCTTCTATAGCTGTATCGTGAAGCGCCATATCAGCATAGCCGATCGCATATCTGTAGTTTACAAGCGTGGAGGATCTTACTATTCCTTCCTTGTATTCCTTTAACCATGTCTGCGAATATTCCGTTATATTCATTAATAAGCTCCTTTCGTTTTTTGTGCATATAGTAGAATATCACATAACATAATAAATTTCAATAATAATTATCGTTTTGCGACAATTTCAACGGATTCAGTAAAAATATATTTAATATGTTTTTGAACAAAGTTTTTTTTTGTTTTTTTAAAAATGTGTAAACTGTACAAAAATCTCTTGAATTGTTTTATTAAAATGGTATAATATATATAGAATATAAGCTTGAAGTTGTTATTTAAAGAGTTGAAAGAGGAAACTGTTGTCAAACAGTGCATATAATATCCTGTGAACAGGCCGCAAGGCGCAGGTTTCACATTGGATATATAAATTGTCATGGTCGGCTTAGAGGAGTGAACGGAGCATGATCAAACTAAAGGGAAAATCGGTTTTAGGCGGGATAGTAAGCGGAAAAATCGTTTTTTACTCCAGAGCTGAAAGCGTAGTCGAGAAAAGAAAAATTGATAATCCCGACATAGAGCTTCAGAGATATGAATATGCAAAATCGTGCGCGCTTTCTCAGCTTAAGGAGCTTTATAATACGGCGGTCGGAGACGTGGGAAAAAACGACGCGGGGATTTTTCTGATACAGCAGATGCTGATTAACGATATAGATTTCAATAAAGCTGTCAGAGAGCTTATCATGCAGGAGCATTATAACGCCGATTACGCGGTCGCAAAGACGGCAAGGGATTTTTCACAGGTGTTCAGCGAAATGGATTCGGACTATATTAAGGAGCGTTCCGCCGATCTGAAGGATGTCTGCGACAGGCTGATAAGACATATTCAGAATAAATCGGAAAGCGGCTTCAACGTCTGCGATAAAGCTATAATCTGCGCGGACGACCTTGTTCCTTCTGAAACAGTGAGATTGGATAAATCCAAGGTGGCGGCGTTCTGCACCTGTTACGGTTCTTCAAATTCGCATACGGCTATTCTGGCGAGGACTATGAATATTCCGGCAATAATCGGAATAGGGAACGGCTTGCTTGAAAGCTATAACGGGTGCGAGGCGGTGGTAGACGGATACAGCGGAATACTTTACATAGAGCCTGATTCCCGGACGCGCGGGGAACTTGAGAAGAAGCGGGTCGATGAGGCTGAAAAGAAAGAGCTTCTGAAGTGCCTGAAGGGAAAAAGGAATATCACTCTCGACGGAACGGAGGTAAAGCTGTTTGCGAATATAGGCGGACTTTCGGATATAGACAGCGTAATAGAAAACGACGCCGGAGGAATAGGTCTGTTCAGAAGCGAGTTTCTGTATCTGGAAAACGATGATTTTCCTGACGAGGAGTATCAGTTCTATAATTACAGAAGAGTGCTGGAACAGATGGACGGAAAAAGGGTCATAATCCGTACAATGGATATCGGAGCAGATAAAAACATAAGCTATTTCGGACTTGAAAAGGAGCAGAATCCTGCGCTTGGACTGAGGTCCATAAGACTTTGTCTTGAACGCCCCGAAATGTTTAAAACTCAGCTGAGAGCGCTTCTGAGAGCGTCGGCATACGGCAGGCTGTCGATAATGCTGCCGATGATAACCGACGCCGAGGAAATACGGCGCACGAAGGCTTTGATAGAGGAAACAAAACGTCAGCTTGATTCCAGAAATCAGTCTTACAGCAACGATATTGAGCTTGGAGTAATGATAGAAACTCCCGCGGCGGCGATCATGAGCGACCGGCTTGCTCAGGAGGCGGATTTTTTCAGCATAGGCACCAACGATCTAGAACAGTATACTTTGGCTATGGACAGACATAATCTGCGTCTGGAAAGCTATGGACCTGATCACCATACCGCCTTGCTGAGGCTTATGAAAATTACCTGTGATAACGCCCACAGATATGGCAGGTGGGTCGGGATATGCGGAGAATTCGGCGGAGATATGTCGTTTACCGAGGTCTTTCTTGCTATTGGAATAGATGAAATTTCAGCTGCGCCGTCGTTGATCCTGCCGCTGAGAGACAAAATCAGAAAGCTTGACATAAGCGGAAGAGAGGAGATTCTGAGAAAATACGGCTGTGAAGATTAAATAAGCCGTTGAGCTGGCTGTGTGCTGCAAATAACCGCAGAATGAGATAAAATCATAAAAATTTTTATAAAACCTATTGACAAACTCAACAGGATAGTGTATAATTAATATCGTCGCTTGATGAGGCGATATTAATTCGGGAGCATAGCTCAGCTGGGAGAGCATCTGCCTTACAAGCAGAGGGTCACAGGTTCGAGCCCTGTTGTTCCCACCAAAAGCGAATGATTTTCATTCGCTTTAATGGCCTGGTAGTTCAGTTGGTTAGAACGCTAGCCTGTCACGCTAGAGGTCGTGGGTTCGAGCCCCATTCAGGTCGCCATTCATTTTTTTGTAACTGCTGCATATACTATATTAAAGCCTTGCTGCTGAGTGCTTTATGTATTTGCCTCTGTAGCTCAGTAGGTAGAGCAGGGGACTGAAAATCCCCGTGTCGATGGTTCGATTCCGTCCGGAGGCACCATCGGAATTATAAAAATGCGCGGATTTAGCTCATCTGGTAGAGCGCCACCTTGCCAAGGTGGAGGTAGCGAGTTCGAGCCTCGTAATCCGCTCCATATACGGCGCTATAGCCAAGTGGTAAGGCGTAGGTCTGCAACACCTTGATCCCCGGTTCAAATCCGGGTGGCGCCTCCAGTCCGTTCAGGACAAAGCGGTATCCGCTGTCACAGCAGTGACGGCGGATATTTTTGCGCCTTGAAGAGCAAAGCGGTTTTATATAAATAACGAACAGAAGGTCTGTTTTATCCGACGTAAAACAGACCTTCTGTTTTTTACTGATCGCGGTTTTACAGCCTTCCGCCGTTTTTTCGGTATTCCTCCGCTTTTTCATTTATTTTGAGAATAAGCGAATCAAGCCCTTCGGCGGAGTATTCCTCATGAAATTCGCATATGTATTCTTCCGGCTTGATAAGATCATAGCACTTTCTCCCGAGCCAGACGACTCCGTACAGCTCGTCTGCGCCGTTATTTTCCCTGTACATTATCCTATAGTTAAACTCCTGAAAAACGCTGCCGGTCCATATGTTTTTAAAATCAAAAAAAGTAAAGGTCGGCAGGTCAAGATAACCGTGAAGCATTTCATTTCCTCCGTTTCAGCCGCTGTATTCTGCTTTGACAGATCCATCAGACCTGTCAAATAAAGATGATTGTGCTTTTTAATTATTATATCATGGAATCATTTTTTTATCAAGCGTATTTCTGTTGTTTATCTGGAAAAGCGGATATGCAGAAATTACATATATTTTTTTTGCAAGGTCTTGAATTCAAGTGGAATACTAATTTAAAATCTTTTGAAAAGGAGCTTGAAAATGAAAAAAGTATTGTTGCTTGCTCTGGCTGCCGCTGCAGCTTTAACCTCCTGCGGTAAGTCAGAAAATATAGAGAACAGCAAATCTGTGCCTGAAGCAACATCCGAGGCGCTTGTTGAACCGATAATCATGGGAGCGCAGGCAGGCGCTGTGGATTTTTCATCGCTGTCTACCGAAAAGCACGGCTACGGTCAGGGCGTACTGCTTGACGAATCAAACCGTCCCACAGGAGCGCTTGATTTTAACAGCGCTTACGGAAAATACAACGCCAAAGCGATTACCGAGGACAAGGGAAAGATTTATCTTACCTTCGACCAGGGCTATGAAAACGGGTATACCTCGAAAATACTTGACACCCTAAAGGAGAAAAACGTTAAGGCAACGTTTTTTGTGCTTCAGGATTATGCCGAGAGAAATCCTGAGCTTATCAGACGTATGATTGACGAGGGGCATACTGTGGGAAATCATTCGGTAAGCCACTATTCCATGCCGTCGCTCAGCGCTGAAGAATGCCGCGAGGAGATCGAGGGGCTGCATAAGTATATTAAAGACGAGTTCGGCTATGAGATGACAGAATTCCGACCTCCAATGGGAGAGTTTTCCGAGCTTTCGCTTGCCGTTACTCAGGACTGCGGCTATGAAACGGTGCTTTGGAGCTATGCCTATGCCGACTGGGACGTTGACAATCAGCCCTCTGAGGAGGAGGCCTTCGGCAAGCTGACAGAAGCGGTTCACGACGGTGCGATCTACCTGCTTCACTCTGTATCGTCAACCAATACGGAAGTGCTTCCCGATTTTATCGACGCGGTCAGGGAAAAAGGGTATGAGTTCGGCTGAACCATTTTAAAGGTTTAAATGTTGTAAAGTGCGGAAATAAACAGTTTTCCGCACTTATTTTGTTTCTGATTTGTAATATATGACGTCTTGACATTTTGTTAATAATGTGTTATATTCAATTTATTAAGTTATGACAATTATCGTATTTTTTAAAGGAGGAGACACTATGCTGAAAAAATCTTTTTTAACCCCTGTGCTTTCCGGTGTTCTGGCGGTTGCTGTGGTAGGCTCCGGCGTGCTTTATTATTTTGACAGAAGCGGCGATAAGGGGAAAAATAATGAGAAATCAGGAGAAAACGGAATTTCAAGAGTATCTGACAATATCGGGGAAACTATTGATATCGCGGGCAAGGCTTTGAAGGGCGAGCTTGATTTTTCGTATGCCGCCGACGCCGAGCTTAAATTCGGAGAGGGCATTACCAATGATATCGGCTATGAGATCAAGCCGATAGGTATAAGCACGGCTACGAAGCAGAAGGGAAAGAAAACCGCTGCCGATATGTCGTTCAAGTATGATTCCAAGAATCTTATGTCGCTTAATACGGTTATCGACAATGAAACTCAGACGGTTTACATAAAATGTCCGGAGCTGAGCGATTCTTATCTCAGCGCTTCTGCTGACGATATCGACGACCTGATGGCGGAAAGCGGAATTTCAATGGACGATTATACTCTTGAATCTGCAACCGGCTCTCTGACCGCAATGTCTGTAGGCTCTGCCTCTGCTTCTTTGCTTGATGTTCTGGACGAGGTAGATTATGAGGCTTTGACCGCCGATCTGGAGGAATACTGCAAGCTCATTGAGGAAAATTGTCCTGAGGGCAAGGAAAACGGCAGCGTTTCAGGCGATATCAACGGTAATGCCTATGATTACAGCGTAAAGACCTATGAGATCACCGGTCAGGTCGTATACGATATGGTAGTTGATATGACCGAAAAGGCCAAGAGCGACGAATTCCTGAAGAACCTGTTTGTTAAAATGGGGGTAAGCGAGTCTGATTACGATGCTGCCGTAGGAAGTATCGCTCCTTCAATGGAATCTGTGGATATGGATGAGGTTCTGCTTTCGGTTGACGTTTATTTTGACGGCGATAATGCCGTAGGATTTGCCACCTCAGTTGATGATGAGCTTGATGTAAAAATGATCTCGATCGAGACAGACGAGGTTTATGCTGTTGACATGAATTTTACGGCTGACGGCGAAGGCTTTACGCTTAAGGGCGCCGCAAAGGAGCAGGACGGAAAGGTAAACGGAAAGTTTGATCTTAACGTTAGCGGCAGCGAAGAAATGGGAATGTCGCTGACAATGACGGATATTCAGGCTCAGGGAGAGCTGTTTTCCGGTTCAATAAAATGCGAATTATCTTACTCTGAGGAAGCATTTCTCATTGACGGTAAGGGGTATGATGATGAAGCTGGGGTTTCATATTCACCCAGCATTGAGCTGATTTCAAACAGCACTGCCGATAAGCTTGATCTTACTCTGAATGTTGAAGAAGGCGGAAAAAACTATTTTACCATGACGGTAACCGGACAGGAAACCGACGCTTCAGATATAACCGTTCCTTCTGATAATATATTCTCTCTTGACGAAGCGGGACTTGAGTCTTATGCTGCTACCTGCAAGACCGACGAGTTTTTGGCTGGTATCAAAGAGGCTTTGGGAGATGAGCTTTATAATGAGATCTTAGGCTCTGACGGTACCGTATATGACGATTATGACTATAACGATTATTATGATTACGAAATAGATTCCGATAATGAAGATGATTATTCGGCTAATGATTACGGTGAGCTTTATTACGATTATGACTATGATCTCAGCAAATGTGATATAAAGCTGAACGGCAAGGCTTTCAGCCTGCCTGCAAAGTTCTCCGAAGTACAGTCTGACGTTGTTGCTGACATAAAAACTATTGAGGCAAGCGACGGTTACTGGTTTGATTCGGAGGACTACAGTCTTTCTGTAAATGTATATAATACCGGAGATACTGAAATTGATGTTAAGGACGCCGATATAACGAGCATTGCCGATTATCAGGGAAACTGGCTCTCTATAGACGGGATAACTGCCGGAGATGCCGTTTCAGACCTTGAAAAGACTTATGACGGATTAAAGGTGAAAGATACCGATTATACGAACGTTGTGCTTGGTTCGGACGATATTTATTTTGTCTTTTGCATAGAAGAAGGCGTAATAAGCTATATTTCTTATTATGACGATACCGTATATCACAATTACTGATTTAGTCAGACAGAGATTTCAGTAAGTTTGAAATACCGTCCAAGAATATTGGACGGTATTTTTGTTGCATAAAGCTTAATGAAATATTGACAAACGAAAAGGGATATGCAATAATAAAAATATAAATTTTATGAAATTGAATCAATGCTTTGATAGCGCTTGATTATATAGATATTGAGAAAATCGGTTTTATTTGAGAGCTTATTTTTGCTTTACTGAAATGCCGACTGACATACTACTGGTTTTTCAGCTCAGAAGCTGGGCTGTGAACATAACGGAAAGGAGGATATGTCCGCATATGCGGGCATGGATATTTTAATGAAAGACTGTACTTTGGTTATTATGGCGGCGGGTTTGGGAAGCCGTTTCGGCGGGGGCATAAAACAGCTTGAGCCTGTAGGTCCTAACAATGAAATAATCATGGATTATTCGGTATACGACGCGGTCAAATCCGGCTTCAACAAGGTAGTATTTATTATCAGAAAGGATATTGAAGAGGCTTTCTGTAAAATGATAGGCGACAGGATCGCTGAATTTGTAAACGTTCAGTATGTTTTTCAGGAAACTTCAGACGTTCCGGAAAGATTCAGGAATAAGCGTAGAGTAAAGCCCTGGGGAACGGGACACGCGGTTTTATGCTGCAAGGGTGTGGTGAACGAGCCGTTTGCCGTTATTAATGCAGACGATTATTACGGGAAAGAGGCTTTTGCAAAGCTTCATGACTATCTTATCCATTGCAGCGATTCCGATATTCTTGAACTCAGCATGGCAGGCTTTATTCTTAAAAATACCCTAAGCGACAACGGATCAGTCACAAGGGGGATATGCAGGGTTGGCAAGGACGGCTGTCTTGAGGAGATAAAGGAGACCTATAATATAAGACGCGAAAACGGAAAGGTCATTGCAGGAAAGGACAACTGCCGGGAGATAGACGAGAACAGCTATGTTTCCATGAATATGTGGGGCTGTCCGCCGGAGTTTATTGACGTGCTGGAGTCGGAATTTATCAGGTTCCTTGATAAATACGGCGATGACCCGAAGGCTGAATTTCTGCTGCCAATGGTTATTGACAAGCTGCTGAAAAATAAAAAGGCAAGCTGCAGACTGCTTGAAAGCTGCGACAGGTGGTTTGGAGTAACGTACGCCGAGGACAAGCGGGCAGTCTGTGAATCCATAAGGAAGCTCGTTTCTGAAAAAGTATATCCGGAAAAGCTGTGGTAAACTAAGAACATTTTAAACGCGAAAGGCGCGTATCTGCCGCCGTTTACGCTTTACATAAAAATACATCGGATCTTTCGATATGATCCGATGTATTTTTTATTCAAACCGCTTTTCGGCAGAGGCAGCTTTATTTTCCGCTTGTGTTATTCCGCCTGCCGTACGGTTTCAGCTGTTTTCGCTTTCTATTTCCCTGATGATATTTTCCGTAACGGAATTGATTTTGTCAAAGTCCATGGAGGAGATATAGTATCTTTCTATCTCGTCATGTATTTCCTTCGCGGTTTTTATAGTTCTTACCGCTTCGTCCGTCAGGTCCTTGCAGGCCGCCTTGTTCATTTTAAGCCTTATCTTGCGCTGCGAAATCAGCTTTTTGTCATAGAATCGCGTAAGATTCAGAGGCTTTCCGGATTCAGCGTTATACTCGGTAACCGAGCTGCCGCTTACAAGGGCGACGCCAAGCTCCGGAATAAGCATATGCTCATAAGCCGTATTATTGAACATCTGATTAGGACAGATAGTAACGTCGTAGCCTCTTACCGCCGCCTCGTCGGCAAGAACGGAAATAAGGTAGTTTGAAACTGCAAAATAATCGTCGGACATATAGTAAATATCAAAATAGTCGTCAAGCGTTTCGGTAAAGGTGTAAAATCCGTATTCGGTAAGAGCCGTAAGCTGACGGAACTTTTTCAGTCCGGTTCCGCTTCCTTTTTTGCCGAGTATTTTTTTCTTGAAGCGTTCAATGAACGAGTCCAGCTTGTCGGATATTATACAATCAGAGCCTATCTGATATGTATCGGAGTAAATGTTTGAAACAGCGTTGGTGAAACGTTTGGCTCTTGCAAGCATTGATTTGTTTGCGGCAGTTACTTCAGAAATCATTTTGCCGTTTTCTTTAAGCATTTCTTCGTTCCAGTAATCTCCCAGATTGATTATTTTCTGAGATACTCCGGGAACCAGAGGATCGAAAACGTGAGGCGAGGTTCCGTCTACAATCGCAACCTTGGAGCTGCCTAGAACTACTGCGTCCAGCGAGTTGGGATCAGAGGAACAGTAATATCTTTCAACGTGCTCGGTTTTTTCAAAATAGTTTGCCGCTTTTTTCATAAGCGATGATTTTCCGGTTCCGGCGCCGCCTTTTAGAATGTAGGTAAACATATCGCTGTCCTCGATGACTTTTCCGAATTCAGTGGAAAATCCGTTGGAAGTCATCGCACCTAAAAAATAAACTTCTGACATATAAATCCCTCCAAAAATAATCTGATGATTTATATTATGTCAGAAGCTTGGTTTCTGTTAAGAAAATTTTCCAAAATGCCGTTTCAGCCTACTTTAATCTCAGTATCCAGTCAATTGCCAGCTTAGCCCATTCCGCCGCGACGGGCTGATAATGCCCTTCCCAGGTAGCGGTTGTTGCGTCGCAGAGCGCAAGACCATGACCGCCGTACTCGTAAATATGGCTTTCAAACGGTATATGATTTCTCGAAAGAGCCGACATATAAAACAGCGAGTTTTCTACCGGAACGCAGCCGTCGTCAGAGCAGTGCCACAGGAAGGTAGGCGGCGTGCCGCTGTGGACTCTGTTTTCAAGAGAAACAAGCTCTCTGAGTTTATCCGATCCTTCCTCGCCCAGAAGATTTACAATCGAACCCTCATGAGTGTACTTGGGGTCGCTTGTGAGCACAGGATAGCAAAGCATAGAGCCGTTTACCTTAATATCCTCCTTGCTGCAGCCAAGAGGCTTTGTAAGCAGCTCGCTGTCCCAGAAGTTGGCAAGCGTTCCCGCAAGATGTCCTCCCGCAGAAAAGCCGGCGACGACTATTTTATCGGGATCAATATCATATTTATCCGCGTTGGCGCGTATATGCCTTATAGCCGCGGCACATTCCAGCGCTGCCGTGGGAAATTTCTTTTTTACGCAGGAATACCTCAATACGAAAGAGTTGATGCCGGCGCCCAGAAATCTTAAGGCAACAGGCTCGGCTTCGCGTTCTGAGCAGTAGTCGTAACCGCCGCCGGGGCATATGAGAACCGCCCGACGCTTTCTTTTTCCCATTTCGTCGTTATATGTATTCGTATAGCAGTCAAGCGTCGGCGCACAGCCCTCGTCGCTCAGTCCCGCCGCGGAATAATCAACCTTGATCTCAATAGTTTCCATATTCAAAATATTGCACTCCTTAGAAAATTTACTCGGTCCGGCTGCCGGAATCGTCGGCGGAGGAATTATCAGCTGATGAGCTGTCATCGCTCTGTCCGCCGTCGTCTTCAGCAGATACAAGCTTTACGCATATGACATATCCGCTCATATTATCTCCCGATATTTCATATTCGTATTCCCCGTCGTTTTCATCAAGTGGTATCGGACAGTTAGTGTTTTTTTCGCTGCTCATCTCAGTGTAGTATATTGCGTAGCAGCTTCCTTCCGAGCTTTCAAAGCTGTACGGTTTTTCAAAGGTGTACTGTTTAACGAAATCAATATATTCCTCAAGGCAAAGACCGTTAAGGTGCATGATCTCGGCGTGGGGAATACCTACATACCTGAAATGATTAGCCAGCTGCTCGACTCTTGTAACGGACGCCTTATCCTGAGTGTATCTCTGCACGAACCCGTATTTCCAGCAGTTTTCAATTACCCAGGAATACCTGCCCGTTCCGTCAAAGGCGGGATACGTCCCTTCTTCTGCAAGATACAGCTGAAGATCTACGGCAAGCCCTGAATCGTGCTCATAGCAGGGCTTTTCTGTCTGAACGGAGCTTTCGTCTGCGCCGCTGCTTTCTTCGCCGGAATCAGAGCCTATATACATATCGTTCACCATTAAGGTCTTAAGACCTGTTTCGTCGTAAAAACCGCACAGAAGCGAGTTAAAGGCTCTCAGCATTTCTTTCCTGCCCATGACCTGAGTGCTGCTGGTAGAGCCTATCTGCGCTCCGGTCCCATCGAAAAGATAACCGTAAACGCCGTCAAGATCAGCCGGAGCTCCGCCTTCGTACTTATAAGTGGAATTAAGCAGGATAAGATTTCCGCTGCCTAAGGATTCGCTGTTTTTAACGCTAACATATTTATAATTTTTGGTCAGTTCGGGAGCTTTGAACACCTCAGACGATGTTTGCTTTGATGACGAAGCGTCGTTTTTCACAACAGAGCTTACGGAAGCGGCGGGCTTGTTTTTGGAATTGTCCGCAGATCCGGAGCTGCACGATGAGGAAAGCGCAAGAATACCGATCAGCAATATTGCCATAGCGGCGGCAATATTTTTATATTTATAATGCTTTACCGAAGTTTTACTGCCCATAATATTCAACCTTCCTTCCGAATATCATACAAGATTATTATAACATATTTTTTTCCGGCTGTGAACAATAATTTTTAAGCTTTTCCGTAATTCAACTTTTTGCACAAATAAATTGCCGCTTATTTTACGTTTTACACAAAATCCAGAATATAAAACGTTATCGAAAAGCAGTGCGGCACAATATATTGAGTTGTTTGTCTGAATATAAAATATCGGAAGCGCAAGAAAAAAGCCGTTACGAAGCCGGCGCAAAACAAAATGCCGGAAAAGTTCAAGATTTCTGCTGAATAATAAATGAAATCTGCCGCGTTAGGCGCTGAAGCGATTTTTAGCGCAGGCTTTACTCTTCAAGGTTTCTTATGTAGTGGAAAAGATATTGCTGGGCTATTCCTTCATATCCCTTTACACAATCCGGCAGACCCTCGGGATACCAGCGCTCCATGACGCGTTTTACCCATACGTCGACGGGAAACGCCTCAACGCGGTACATACCGAAAAGCAGAGCGCACTGCGCCACCTTAGGGCCGACGCCTTTTATCGTCATAAGCGCCGCTCTCGCTTCGTCTATCGGCATTGAGGAAACCGCGTCAAGGTTAAGCTCTCCGGAGTTGATTTTTGAAACGGCGTCGACAAGATATTTCGCTCTGAAGCCCGAACGCAGAAAAGCCAGACTCTCAGGAGTTTCGTCCTTCATCATTTCAGCTGAGGGATATCCGCTGTAATGCTCGCAGAGCCTGTTTATAATTCCTTTTATTCTCGGAATATTGTTGTTCTGTGATATTATAAACGATGAAAGCGCCTCCCATTTATCCTGACGGAGTATCCGTATTCCCCCGGCGTATGAGCAGGCTTTGGACATGGTTTCGTCTTCGGAAAAGCGCTTTTTAAGTTCGCCGTAATCTGTAGATAAGTCCAAATAATTGTACCATTTATCCAGAAAGTTCTGTTCCGACGTGTTCTTCAGCCTAAAAAGATTCTTGTCTCTGTCCTCGCAGCTTATAATAAGAGGAGTGTTGAGAAAATATCCGCTGTAGCAGTCCGTTCCGATTTTCTTCCATCGGAACGCCTGTCCGCAGTCCAGGGTTTCGTCCAGATCAAAATCCTTCTGTTCAAGCAGAATGTCGTTTCCGTCGATTTTATAGTCCATAAATTTCAAACCACCTCTTGAAAAATGCTTGTAAATTTATTATACTATGAATAACGGCGTTTTTCAATATGATTCCGCATAAAAAGCGGTACAATAAATTTAATGTTCGGAGGATTAGCATGAGAGAAAGTATTCTGACCATTCCGGTAAGCGAAATATTTGAGCCTAAGTGCGGCTGTCCCATATGCCGTATGCGGGATATGCTGGAGCAGCGTACTGTAGAGTATATTATGGGCGCGGCGATGATGGAGCCCGATGTGAGAATGGAAACAAACCGTTTAGGCTTTTGTAAAACCCACTTTGAACAGATGCGCGCCTGCAAGAACAGACTGTCGCTGGCGCTTATGCTGCAGTCTCATCTTCAGGATATCCAAAAGCATATTTTTAACCGTAAAAGCATATTTGAGGGTAAGACCGCGAAGCAGAAGAAGGTATCCGCTGTAAACAACGAATGCTTTGTGTGCTCCAAGATAGAGTGGGGTATGTCAAGGCTTATGGTAACTTTTTTTGAAATGTATTCCAAGGAAAAGGATTTTCGCACATTGTTTCAGGAGCAGGAAATGCTTTGCCTGCCCCATTACGATCTTCTGGTCGGAATGGCGGCGGAAAATGTGGAAAAGCGGTGGCAGAAGCAGTTTACGGACGACTGCGCGGCGCTGACAAAGAAATATCTTGACCTCCTTGAAAAGGACGTGTCGCACTATTGTAAGATGTACGACTACAGGAATACCGGCAAGGACGCCGACTGGGGAAATTCAAAGGATTCCATAGAGAGGTCGATAAAATTTCTTACCTCCAGATAATTACGTTTCGGTTACAAAGGTAACGCTTCAGTTTATTCGCCTGCCGCGAATAAAAGTACATTTTTATGTACAGCTTTTGAAAACGTGAGACTATTGCATACTTAAACGATTTTAAGACTGTTTTTTTGTACAGCTTAAATTGATTTTCGTAAGTTTCGTAAAAACAAATTAATAAAAGCGGTGAACCGCCGTAAAATTCAGATTAGCTGGAAGCGAAAAATACTGCGTTTTACTTTGTTAATATTTTGTCTGCATTTGTAACTGAATTTTATTCCATAAAATAGAAATTCGGCTGCGGATTTGTACGGTTTTTCAGACTGCAAAGCTTTTCAACATTAAGACAAGTCCATAAAAAGCCGTAGTTTTCAACGTTTTCAACAGGTTTATCAACACTTTTTAAGGCTGAATTTATGTTTTCAACAGAGTTTTCAACAAATATTTGAAAACTTGTGGTTTAAACTTAATTTTTGTGTCAATAATAGCTTTGTAATCCAAAAATATGTAAAATGGAGTGTTGATAAAAAATGCTGAGAGGTATTAATAAACAAATCATTGAAGTTAAATGCACAAATAATGAATACTTTGAAAAAATACTGTTATTTGTAAAGGGTGAAAAGTCAGATTTACCCAGTGAAATTCTTCGCGGTCAGGCTATGAACTGCTGCAGCGTCTTTACGTCAGTATATCCTAAAAGAAAACGCTGGAATTATACAAAAACCGCGGCGGTTGTTGTGCTGCTGTGCTTGCTTGGTTTGGCTGTCGGAATTACTGCTGCCGCTTTGCTGCTGTAGACGCTGTACGTCGGCAATCGGCTTGCGGCGACTTTTTTTCTCTTTATGCGGAATGGTTTTGTCAAAGTTTCAGGTGAATTTTTGTTCAAAATGTATAAAGTAAAATAAAAATCCTCAAATGCTATTGGCTTTTGAGGATTTTTGTGTTATAATTTACTTTGATATAATGTCTTTTGAAAGTTAAATATAATTTGTTCTTACAGGAAAGCAGTGTTATATGAATAAAAAAGAAAACAGCTTTGACAGAAAGCCTGACAGGCGTTTTAAAGGCAGAACCGCGGAATATTCCGGAGGACGCCGGTTTGACGGGGAAGGCAGTCTTATCGTAGGCAGAAATCCCGTTATAGAGGCTTTAAAAGCCGGCAAGCTTATTGATCTGATATTTGTCAGCTCGGAGGCGGGCGGGTCAATTTCGCTAATTTGCTCAATGGCGGGTGAAAAGGGAATACCTGTCAAGCAGGTGAACGAGCAGAAGCTTGACGGTATGTGCTCCGGCTCATCTCATCAGGGAGTTATCGCCGTAGGCGCCTGCGCCGAGTATGTAGAGATCGAGGATATTCTCAGAATTGCCGCCGAAAGGGGCGAGGATCCCTTTGTTATCATATGCGATGAAATAGAGGATCCGCATAATCTGGGAGCAATTATAAGAACGGCTGAGGCTGCCGGCGCGCATGGGATCATTATTCCCAAGAGGAGGAGCGCCTCGCTTAATCATACCGTGTTTAAGACTTCTGCCGGGGCGGCAAGCTGGCTGCCGGTGGCAAGGGTGGCAAATCTCGCGTCCGCTGTGGACAAGCTTAAGGAAAACGGCGTATGGATATACGGTACAGACGGCGGAGGAGAGGATTATAGCGGAGTCAGCATGACTGGTCCAGCAGGACTTGTAATAGGCTCCGAGGGCTTCGGAATGGGCAGGCTTTTAAAGGAAAAATGCGATTTTCTGCTGAAGCTTCCGATGGCGGGGAAAATTACATCTCTTAACGCTTCGGTAGCGGCGGGAATATTTATGTATGAAATTGTAAGACAGCGCAGAGCTGATCAGGTTAAAGATTAAGGAGTGAGGATTTTGGCTGATAAATTTTCATTGGAAGATATAGTGGCTGAGTATTCCAATAAATCCGCCGGAAGCGGAAATGAAAATGACGATATCAGTGTTGACGAAATAGTTGAAGAAACAAATGACGAAATTCTGCATACCTCCGGAGCGCCTTTGGCGGAAAGCGTAACGGAGAAGCGGGAAAGCATTTTTACCGCGAAGGAGAGTCAGGCTGCCGAGGGCAAAAATGCCGCGGTTCAGGCAAACGCGGTTATCCGTGACGAAGAGGTAAAGTCTTTTGAAAATCCTGCGAAAAAGCTTTTCGGCAGAAAGAGCGAGCAGGAAAGAGTCAATATCAAAGAGCTTGAGGCTTCGATAAGGGCGGAAAAGGAACGCAATATGAAACGCAGCGAGGAAAACGCTCAGGTTATTGAAAGCCTTATGAAGCTAAAAAAGGAGCGGGGAACGGTAAAGAAGAACGAGGATGTTTCTCCCGTAAGCCGTCCTAACGTCAGGGATATAGATATGGGGCTCACCGGAAAGATAATTCCCAAAACCGAGGAGTTTGATAAAGCTGCGGATATTCCTGATAACGCTACATATGAGGAAAAATCGGCGATACTTTCACAGAGAAGAAAGAAAAAAATCGACAGCTTCCGGCTTAAAACCGATGAGAGTGAAGCTGCGTCCGACAGCAGAAGCGGCAATACGGCTCAGAGGGAATTTGAAAGCTTTGACGAGGCTCCCGCCGTTCTCAGCGACATACTTCAGGTGAAAAACAATCTTGTAATGCGTATGTGCGTGCTGATGTTTACCGGCGTGTTCAGCCTTCTGATAACTCTTGCCAATGATTTTTCTCTGCCGCTGGTAAAAGTATTTGATAAAACTATGAGCCCGTCCGCGTATCTTTTCACCAACACTCTGATGGGGCTTATTTCCATAGCCGTTTCATATACCGTTCTGTCCGGCGGTCTGAAAAATCTGTTCAAGCGGAACGCGGACTGCGACAGCATTGCGGCTGTAGGCATACTGATATCTGTAGTATCAGGGATCATAACGCTTTTTGAGCCGTCTGTTGTGAGGGAAAATTTTTATCACGTTTATACCTCGGCGGGTATTCTGGGGCTTTTGTTCAACACGCTCGGAAAGCTTATGATAGTCAAGAGAACGGAACGCAATTTCCGTTTTGCCGCCGGAGATTACGAGCGCTACGCACTTGTCAGCGTTGACAACGAGGACGTAGCCGGCAAGCTTACAAAGGGCGCGCTCAATGATTTTCCTGAGCTTGCGGCAATGAGAAAGACGGAATTCGTAAAGGATTTTATGAAAAATTCCTATTCGTCGGATATATCAGATTCGTTTGCCAAGAAAACCGCTCCGTTCATACTGCTTGCCGGATTGGCGGTCGGATTGTTGTCGCTTATCTTTGAAAAGGGAGCGTCGGGAAGCGCTGAAAAGTTTTTCAATCTGCTTGCGGTAATGTCCGGTACAGTGTCAATGTGCTCGTCGCTGGCGCTTATGCTGGTGGTAAACGTTCCTATGGGCAGGGCGCAGAAAAAGTTTTTGCAGTATTCCGGCGTAATGCTCGGCTATTCCTCGGTTGAGGAATTTGCCGACACCAATTCCGTTCTGGTTGACGCGGAGCAGCTTTTTCCTAACGGCATGGTGGATTTTGTTAATCTCAAGCTTTTAAGCTCCGCAAGGATAGAGGACTGTATACTGATGGCGGCAAGTCTTGCCTGTCAGGCGGGAAGCGTTCTCAAGCCTACTTTTTATAAAATGCTAAGGGGAAAGACTGAAATGCTTTATCCCGTTGAAAGCTATATTTATGAGGACGGTCTGGGACTTTCCGGCTGGATCGAAAACAAGAGAGTGCTGCTGGGCACAAGAGAGCTGATGGAAAACCATTCGATAGAGGGTATACCGACCAAGGCGAAGGAAACCGAATACGCAAAGGGAAATATAGTGCTTTATCTGTCTGTGTCCGGCGTCGTAACTACTCTTTTTGTGGTCAGGGCAAACGCAAGCCTTTCTGTCACCAGATGGCTTCAGGAGCTTGAGAACGAGGGAATTATCGCCGTTGTAAGAACGGTTGACGGATTTATCAGCGTAAACTTCCTTTCCGAGCTTTTCGGAGTTATGCCGACCAGCATGAAGCTTCTGTCTTTCCGCTTCCACAAGGATTTTGAAAAGGAAACGGAATATGTGCCGGAGGTTTCGTCCTCGATTCTCTGCTCGGGACATTTTCCGTCCTTTGCAATGCTTATAACGGGAGCTAAAAAGCTGAAATTTATTTCCAGTCTTGGAGTCGCCGTACAGATGGGAGCGACTGTTCTGGGCGGTGTTCTCGCGCTTATAATGACTTTGCTGGGAGCGTTTTCACAGATCACGCCGTCGCTTGTTATCGGCTATAACATGGCGTTTGTGCTGCTGACGCTTATAATTCAGCATTTTAAGAGAATATAGCGCGTATGTCCCAAAAGACCTGAACGTCTTTGTAAGATAATATTACCGGCAGCAAGCCTGTGTTAATAATTTGAAAACATACAAAGCCAAAGAAGTCTGTTAGATATGTCAGGCTTCTTTGGCTTTTGTTAGTGAATATTGATTTTTAGTGTTACAGACGTACTTTTTCAGCGTTAGTTCGGAAAAAGCGCGTTTTTTATTTGGCGGTCTGAGCTTTTGCGGGATTCCTTCCGCTGTCTGTCCGCTGAAAAGCTTTTGAAAATATCCTGCCGCTGAAGGGAGGAAGGTTCAGCGATACAGTATATTTTCCGCTCGTTTGACTGCTTGTCAGCGTTGAGATTCGTTCAGGAGTTCTGCTTTCTCCGCTGTATATATCCCAGTCGCTGTTCAGCAGCTCGCTGAGCGAGCAGGGATTGTCAAAGCAAAGAGAGATTTTCTGCGGTATGTCTGAGAAATTAAAACAGCAAACGGTCGTTTCTTCTTTGCAGATACGTTCATAGGCGTACACGCATTGCTTCTCTCCGTTGGCTATAAGCCATCTGAAAGACGCCGCATTGTATTCGCCGTCGTACAGTGACGGACGGGAGGTATAAAGATCGCCCAGCTTTATCATGTATTTGCGGAAGCTGTCATGAAGAGGATATTTCAGCAGATCCCAGTCCTGCTCCCTAGCTTCGTCCCACTCGCGGAACTGAGCGATTTCGCCGCCCATAAAATTAAGCTTCTTGCCGGGGTGAGTAAAAACATACATATAAAAAGCGCGGGCCTGCCGGAATTTGTCCTCATAATCTCCCCACATTTTCTGGATTACGGCAGCCTTTCCGTGTACGTTTTCATCGTGTGAAAAGGGAAGAATGTACAGCTCATTATAAAAATACGCCATTGAAAAGGTAAGCTTATGATAGCATTGCGGACGCTGCGCAGGAGGGGTGCGGAAATAGTCAAGCGTGTCGTTCATAAAGCCCAAATCCCATTTATAGTCGAAGCCCAAGCCGCCGTATTCTGTCGGAGCGGTGATTTTAGGAAAAGATGTGGAATCCTCGGCTATAAGCATAGCGCTGGGGTGACGGCGTCTGAGTCCGCTGTTCATGGTTTTCAGAAAATCCACTGTATTGCCGTTTACTCCTCTGGCAGGATCCCCTTGCCAGTATATCGCTCTGCTTATAGCGTCCATGCGGAGTCCGTCAAAGTGATATTTTTCCAGCCAGTAATCCGCCGCAGATTGGATAAAGCAGCAGACCTCCCGACGAGAATGAATAAAGTTGCAGGTCCCCCATTCGCTTACGGAAACGTCGCTGCTGGGGTATTCGTAAAGACAGGTTCCGTCGTATTTTGCAAGGGCGTAGCCGTCCAGCGCGAAATGCACAGGAACAAAATCCATTATCACTCCTATTCCCGCGTTATGGCATTTATCCACCAGCTCCATAAGCTGAGCCGCTGTTCCGTAGCGCGAGGTAGGCGCGAAAAATCCTGTGTTCTGGTATCCCCATGAGCAGTCTGCGGGATGCTCGCTCAGAGGAAGAAATTCAATATGAGTAAAATGATTTTCTAAAGCGTATTCTATAAGCTTATCCGCGATCTTATCGTAGGTATACCAGCCGTTTTCGTTGTCAGGATCGGTTTTCCACGAGCCTAAATGAACCTCGTATATGCTCATGGGAAGGTCGTAGTTTTTGCCGCGGCTTGCAAGCCATTTATCATCAGTAAAGCTGTATTCGTCCAGATTCCTTGTAATTGACGCAAAGGCCGGACGAAGCTCCATGCCGAAGCCGTATGGGTCGCAGTGCTCCCGGCGCTCGCCATTGGAGGAATAAATAACGTATTTGTACATCTGATTATAGTCCGCCTCATCGGAGCAAAGCTCAAAGACGTCTCCGTTTTTTGTCATAAACTCTTCCGTCCAGCCGTTAAATTCTCCTATAACTGCCGCCTTGGAAGCGGCGGGAGCAAAGGTTCTGAAAACCATTTTTCCGTTTTCTTTATGCGCGCCGAAATAATTATAGGCGTCAAAAACCTTTCCCATATAAAAATCATGCATATTCATAATATATCTTCACCTTCAGTATCACGGCTTCCGGAGATTTCCGTAAGCCGTCTTATTATTCTGATCAATTCGGCTGAATCCTTTTCTCCCAGCTGTTCCAGCAAACGATAGAGTTTTTTTGAAAGCCCGTCTTTTTTCTGCTGTGCATAGCGGCGTCCTTCTTCGGTTAGACTGACGATAACAACGCGCCTGTCAGAGTCGGAAATACGCCGTTTTACATAACCCTTTCTTTCGGCGGACTTTAAAGCGGCGGCAACCCGGGCGCTGGTCATATACAAGTTCCGGCACAGGTCGGACGGAGAAATATTGTCAGAACCGTTTGACGACAGATAATTCAGCATTTTAAGCTCGCCCTGAAAAAACTCGCTGAAATTTAAATCAGGTTTGCCGTAATATGAAATGCTCAGAACCTCAAACAACTGCCGCACCAGCTTGCTGTAATCCATAATAAATCACCGTTAAATCACTTAAAAATCAATATCTAACACTGTTAGATATTATATCATAAAATTATATTCAGTTCAATTGTCTTTTTGAATAAAACAACTGGCGTTTATTTGTATAATACGTTTATATTTGAAATGTCTGTCAGTATTACAAGTCGAAAAATGTCGCAAAAATACAAATTGTGCAAATTAACCAAATTAATTTGTAATTTTTCTACATACAAAAACAGCGTTTTTTGAAAATATTTATTGTAATTGCCGAGAAAATGTGCTATTATATACATAAATTTATATTATGCTTTAAGTAAAATAAAAATATGATGTGTATTATCATTATTTTTTGCTTTTGCTTAAATCATAAATGACAAAGAAAAACAGATAATGATAATTTAGGGAAACAACAAAATATATGATTTGAAAGGAGGAGGTAGAATGAGGTATAAACTGATTTTTCAGCTTGAGGATAATGTACTTACAGTTAATTATCGGGAGTGTTTGATAAGCTTTTTGAAAAGCGCTCTCAAACAGTACAGCGGCGGAAGTTTTTATAAAGAGTTTTACGGCGAATGTAAGCAGAAAAGCTTTTCTTTTGCTGTAAAGCTTCCAAGGTGCAGCTTTGTCAAAGACAAAATTCTGCTTGACGGAATGACTGTGGAGATGTATCTTTCGTCTTATGATCTTTCCGATATGGTAATTCTGTATAATGCGCTGAACGGCCAGAGGTACAAGGAATTTCCGCTGCCTATGAACAATAAGCTTACGCTGAAGAATATTTTTATGGAGCATGAAAAGGATGTGCGCGCGGGTGAGATGATTTGCCAGACGGCAATGCCTTTGGCGGTTCGGGATCACGACCGCAGTACCAATAAGGATAAATATTATCTGCCTGATGATGAAAGGTTTCTGCCTAAGCTTAAGGAAATCGTTTTGTGCCAGCTGGATTCAGCCGGATTTGACAGATCGCTGCTTGAAGGCTTCGATTTTGCAATGCCGGAGTACAAAAAGTCGGTGGTGAAATTCAAAGATACCTATGTAACCGGTGCGCTGGGCTTATTCTGCATGAAAGGTTGTCCGGAGTTGATCAGGTATCTTTATCAGGCGGGGGTGGGCTCAAGACGTTCTGAAGGATTTGGGTACTTTAACATTGTGAAATGATAGGAGGCGATAAATTGAATTTTACGGTTTATCTCAACGATGCATTATTTAATGCGGGAATGCTTGGATTTCACAGGATTCTTAAAAATTCAAAGTTGGATTTCAAGATAGTGGATTACGATGGAAACGAATCTAAGAACGGAACAGGTTTAAGCTTCGACGACAGTATATATGAAAATTTTGCTGAATGTTACCTGGAGGGATTGAAATATTTCCTTGGAAAAGACGCTGCTTTTTCCAAGCTTGTGGCTTTCAGGGATAGGCTTGAAAATCTCGATAAAACAAATCAGGACAAGTTTATCAGTGCTGTTGCTGACGCCAAAGAATTGGTTGTAAAGAAAATGAGCAGCGCTTCCTATAAATCTGCGTATGAAATAATACGCGGCAGGGGAGAGAGCTACGATTTTCTGACGTCGCTCGCAAGAATAAAAGAGACGAAAGAGCCGGAGAAGCTCAGAGATGAAATGATTGCCGCCATAGATAAAATGTCGGAATATAAAGACGTTTTTATTATAAAGGATATTATTTATACGCAGGTACAGTATTACTGGGGCGGAATAAGCTTTCTTCATAAGACCCAGAATAAGAGCGAATATGTCAAAGCGTATGAAGATACTTTTGTAAAGCCTCTGCGGACTTATGTAAAAGCCGTTAAAGAAGGGAAAAGGCGTAAGGTCGAACTGAGTTGCTGTCAGTGCGGCTGTAGTTTGATGGGAAAAGATAGTTTTAATATGGCCTGGATCAATAATCAGGGTGTTGATATGAATAAAAAAACAAGTCCTTATTGGAATTTCAAGCCCGATTTGGTTTTGTGTCCTGTCTGTAGTATAATCTATAGCTGTATTCCTCTGGGATTCTCCGCATATAAAGACGAGGGTTATTTTATTAATAAAAACAGCAGCATAAACGATCTTGAATCGGTCAATAACTTTAATTTGAACGATTTTGACGGGAACCAAGGATATTATGCGGTAATCAGAAAATTCATTGATAAAAAGGAACAGCAAGCGGCTGAAAATGAAATTCAGAATATTCAGGTTTTGCGGAGAAAAGGAGAAACGCTCAGTCGGAATATTTTATCGAAGGATGTTCTGGCAGGTATTAAGGAATGTCAGGGTGAACTGGAGAACCTTATTAATCGCAGTTTTAAAAAAAACAATGAGTATTTAAATCTTTTTGACGAAGCTTTAAGACGCATAATGAATCATGAGAATATGTATGGCTTGATGTATGATAACAGCAGCTATCTTTTCAATGAAAATAAGACGCCGGTGCCGGTCAGGACAATAAACGGAAGAAGCTATTCTTATTTGCTGTCGTTAAGCAGGATACAAATAAGGATTCATAGAAAGGGTGATATAAATATGGCAGAAAATTTAGTTGATAACGGATTCAGAGACGGTAAAAGTCTGAGAATGGCTATGATAGGTCCAGACAGGAATGAGAACAAAATAAGGAGTCTTTCATACAGGCTTATCAATGCTCTCAAGGGAAGAAACAAGCAGATTTTTCTTGACTGCCTAATGCGTCAGTACCAGTCTGAGGGAAAATCAATGCCGGCGGACTTCTGCAATGTTATCAAATATGAAGACAGATTTCTGGATTACGGCTATGCTTTTGTAAGCGGGCTGAACAGCTTTAATGAAAAATCAGAGGAGGAAAAAACAAATGAATAAAGGACTTACGTTAAGCGTAATCGTAGAGGCTAACAGCGCTAATTACGGAGAAGCAATGGGAAATATAGCGTCGCTTAAAAAAATAAGCAGAGCAGGCGGCGACGGATATACATATATTTCCCGTCAGGCGCTCAGATATAATATCGTCAGTCAGCTTGGCTGGGACAAAACTCCTATAGAGCCGAGCGGTTCTGGTGATAAAACGGTTATTCAGTTTGCTCCCGATACATCTATAGCTGATTATCCTGAGATCGATCTCTTCGGCTATATGAAAACTCTAAAAGGAAACAATGCTTTGACTAGAAACGCCGCTGCAAGATTAAGCAACGCTGTTTCGCTTGAGCCGTTTTCTTCCGATCTTGACTTTCTGACCAATATGGGTCTTGCCCAAAGAAAGGAAGGAGTCAATAACTCTATTGCTCAGAGCGAGATTCACAAATCTTTCTATGCCTATACTCTGACGGTAGACCTTAACAGGGTCGGCGTCGATGATAAAATGGATGTAGAGATTTCTCAGGAGGAGAAAGCTGAAAGGGTATGCCAGCTGTTAAAGGCGGTACAGTATCTTTACCGAGATATAAGGGGCAGAAGCGAAAATCTTTCTCCCGTATTTGCAATAGGAGGACTTTACAGCAGGAAAACTCCTTTCTTTGAGAATCGGCTGAAACTGCGTGGACAGTCGCTCAATCTGGATACCATCATAGACACTAAAAACGGTATTGGAGAGGACGGAACTATTGCAGGCTATGTAAGCGGAGTGTTTAAAAACGACGCAGCTATCAAGGAAAATCTTGAAACAATATCAATATCCGAAATGTTTGACAGGCTGTCGCGGCAGGTTAAGGAGTATTATAATGAAAGCAATAAGGCTTAAGGCGTATCAGCAAACCGCTAACTACCGTATGCCCACCAGTCTTATAATCAGGGAAAGCTATCCGCTGCCTCCTTACTCCACCGTTATAGGCATGATTCACAGCGCCTGCGGATATAAGGATTATGTTCCGATGAAGCTATCGGTTGCCGGAAGATACTATTCCTCGGTAAGCGACGCTTATACGAAATATGAGTTCGGAAATATGAAATATGAAGCAGGTCGTCATCAGCTCAGCGTGGAGTCCGGCGGCAAGCTGGTGGGAATAAACAGAGGTCTTGGTCAGGTTCAGCTGCTTGTTGACATGGAGCTGCTGATACATATTATACCCGAGGACGAAAGCAGGCTGGAGGAAATAAAAAACGGACTGCTTTATCCGGAAAACTATTTATCGCTTGGCAGACATGAGGATCTGCTGAGGGTGGACGAGGCAGAGATAACTGAGCTGAACGAGGTTATGCTTGACAATAACCTCACGCTTCAGTATGATATGTATGTGCCGGTGGAGGTAAAACAGTCCCTTGGAACCGATCTGGAGGATTGGAATGCTTCAAGATACAGGCTCAGCAAGGTATTTGAAGTAAATGCTTCCGGCTTCCGCCGCTGGATCAAGAAGGTAGAATGTATTCATATGTCTAAAAACAACCTTATAGCGGAGGACGCTGAAATTCTGACCGACAATATAAATGGAAATATATTACCGGTTTTTCCGGCATAAAACTCAGAGCTGCCGTAAAAACGGCGGCTTGTTTTATTTAAGAACAAAAGGAGGCAGAGAGCGTGTCGGCATAAAGCCAAGCGTCCGTATAAAAAATGTGCGCTTGTTTTATAAAAATATGCTTTGAATTTGTATGGACGAGCTTATGATATATGCAAAATCAAATCCCCCGGAATCTCTGGAGGAGCATACGCGGAAAACGCTTGACGAGTGTAAGCTGCTCAGACAGCGCTATGAAGGAGCGCTGAGCGATTATGAATGGGAAATGCTTTATTTTGCTGCGGAAAGTCATGACCTGGGAAAGCTTGATAAAAAGTTTCAGAATAAAATAAAAGGAGCGATAAGCGGAAAACAGGTCAGAGAGGAAAGCATTCCTCATGGCTTTTTAAGCTGCGCGATGATAAATAAAAATGATTTTATCAATCGCTTTAAGGATCAGCAGGACAAAAATGCCATATTTATGGCAATTATGTTTCACCATGACAGAGGAAAATTTGAATACAAAAGTGACGAGATTGAGGAATATGTTGCGGATAACCTGTGGGAAAACGCCGCCGGCTACAGCTTTAACGGCTATAAGCGTCCTCGGCAGCCTTACCTTAAGTATATCACGCTGAGAAAACCGCAGAACGATAATTTTACAAATCGCTACATAAAAATTAAGGGCTTGCTTAACAAGGCGGATTATTGCGCTTCTGCGGGAATAGATATTGAGGCGCCGGCGGAATATAACGGCAGCACTGTTACACAGATGACAGACAGGTTTCTTAAGACACGCTACGGCTCGAAGCGCGGTCTGCAGCGGTATGCCGCGGAAAACTGTGATAAAAATCTTATCATAACAGCCGCTACCGGAAGCGGTAAAACGGAGGGAGCTTTGCTATGGCTCAACGGAGAAAAGGGTTTTTATACGCTGCCGCTTAAAATTTCTATCAATGAGATTTACAGGAGGATCATAGCTGAAACTAAAATTGGATATGCTCCCTGCGCTTTGCTTCATTCTGACGCGCGTTCGTACTACATTGCAAACCGCGTCGACGGGGGAGAGGACGCCGATACTTTACATCAGAAGGCAAAAAAGCTTACCGCTCCCCTGACGGTATGCACGATAGACCAGCTGCTTACTTTTGCATATAAATACAACGGCTGTGAAATGAGTCTTGCCACGCTTTCATATTCAAAGCTTATAATAGACGAGATACAGTCTTATTCACCGCGTCTGCTGGGTACTATAATCTACGCGCTTAAGCAGATAACAGAGCTTGGGGGACGTTTTCTAATTACTACGGCGACCTTTCCGCTGCTCCTTAAGGATTTTTTTAAGGAAAACAGGATATCCTTTGAAATGTCGCCGTCCTTTTACGGAAGCTGTACCCACAGGCACAGCATATCGCTGCTGGAAGGCTGCGAGTTCGACTACGAACGTATTGCCTCTGAGGGAAACGCAAAGAAGGTGCTTGTTATCGTAAACACCGTTGCGAAGGCGCAAAAGGTTTTTGAGATACTGAGTGAAACGGCGTCCTGCAGCTGCCGCCTGCTGCACAGCTTGTTTCTTGCTAAGGACAGAAAAGCGCTTGAGAAGGATATATGCAGTTTTGCGCCTAACACAGGAGAAGTTAACGGGCAATGCGGTATCTGGATATCTACCCAGATAGTAGAGGCAAGCCTGGATATTGATTTTGATGTGCTTTACACCGAAATGTGCACCATAGATTCGCTGCTACAGCGCATGGGACGTGTTTACCGTTCCCGTGAGAACGACGCCGGCGAGGCTAACGTATTTATACTGGACAGCCGGAACGGAACTAAGCTGTTTATTGACGAGGAGCTTTATGACTGGTCCCTTGAAGCGGTGAAAAGCAAGCTCGGCGGAAATAAATGCGCGCTTCTTTACGAATGTGAACAGCGGGATGATAAGTCGGAAATGATAGATTATGTTTACAATGAAAACCGCAGGGACAGCAGATATTACAATACCGTAAAGGAACAGATAAGGTTTCTGGAAAATCTGTCGTGGTATGAAGAAGATAAGAGGGAGGTAAAGGAGAAGTTAAGAAACATTGATTCCATTACTCTTTGTCCCAGAGAGGTATATGAACGGCTTAAAAAAAGCGGCAGGCTTGCAGAATGGAGGGAAAAGCTTTCGGTTAAGCTGAAGAATCAGGTTACAGACGAGGAAAAGCGGAGAATCAGCGAAGAAAAGCAGAGGGTAAGAGATGAAATACTAAGCTATACGGTAAACGTTTCTTACTATCATCGGCTTGATTATGACAGATCGAATCAGCTTTTTTATAAGCACAGCGGTATTTATCTGTATAATGGAGATTATGATTTCGACGAAGCGTCTTCCTCCGGCATGGGGCTTATCAAAGCTTTTGCCGACGGAAAGAATGCGAACAGCAGCTTCCCAATAGACGAGCTGATAATCTGACGGAGGACAGTGAAATGGAAAGAAACATTTCCGGCATGATGATATATTATTATTTTGTATGCAGAAGAAAGCTGTGGTATTTTTCAAATGAGATACGGATGGAAGCGGATTACGACGCAGTCGTGCTTGGCAAAATACTTGACGAGAATTCCTACAGCAGGGAACAAAAGCATATAAATATAGACAATGTGATAAATATTGATTTTATCAGAGATAAAAATATGCTTCACGAAGTAAAGAAAAGCCGTTCGATTGAAGAGGCTTCTATATGGCAGGTTAAGTATTATCTGTACTATCTGAAGAAAAAAGGACTGAGCGGTCTTTGCGCAAGGATAGATTATCCGCTGCTGCATAAAAATGTAGACGTTGAGCTTTCAGAATCGGATATGATCAAGCTTGAAGGAGTGATCGCTGACATAAAGGAAACGGTCAGTCTGAAGCTTCCGCCTGAAATGAATAAAAAAAGTATTTGCAGAAAATGCGCATATGCCGATCTCTGTCTGATATAGGAGGGGAAAATGGGACAAAGCTTTTATGTATATAACGGCGGTACTTTAAGCCGAAAGGATAATACCGTTCAGTTTATCACCTGTGACGGTACAAAAAGAGATATACCGGTTGAAAATATCAGCGACATTTATGTAATGAGCGAAATGACCTTCAATACTGCGCTTTTGAATTTTCTGTCACAGCATGGAATTATCGTACACTTTTTTAATTATTATGATTTTTATACCGGCAGCTTCTATCCCAAGGAACAGCTGCTTGCGGGAAGGCTGCTGATAAGCCAGGTGGAGCATTATACTGATTCTGAGAAAAGACTTACCATAGCTCAGAAGCTTATAGACGCGGCAAGCTTTAATATTTATCGTAATTTAAGGTATTACAATGTCCGCGAAAAGGATCTTTCAGGTCATATGGCGGAAATTGAAAGTCTGCGGAAACTAATATATAAGACCTGTAAAATAAGCGAGCTGATGGGAGTTGAAGGCAATATACGGAAGATTTATTACAATGCATGGAATATTGTCGTCAATCAGCAGATCGATTTTGAAAAGAGAGTAAAGAATCCTCCTGACAATGAAATAAATTCGCTTATATCTTTTGTGAACACACTGGTTTACACTAAAACGCTCAGCGAAGTTTATAAGACTCAGCTTAATCCCACCATAAGCTATCTTCACGAACCGGGCGTCAGAAGATTTTCGCTTTGCCTTGATATTTCAGAAATTTTCAAGCCTTTGATCGCCGACAGGCTTATATTTTCCATGCTGAACAAAAATCAGATATCTCAGAAAAGCTTTACTCCGGGGCTTGATTACCTTCATCTTACGAAAAAAGCTTCGCAGACGATTGTAACTGAGCTGGAAAAGCGTCTGGCGGCTACTATAAAGCACAGGGAACTTGGAAGAAGCGTTTCCTATCAGTATCTTATAAGGCTGGAGCTGTACAAGCTCATAAAGCATCTTATTGGTGAAAAGGAATATGACGGATTTAAAATATGGTGGTGAAAGCAGATGTATGTAATTTTAGTCTATGATATAGCAATGGATGAGAAAGGGAAAAAGATACTTCCGAAAGTATATAAGATCTGTAAGCAGTATCTTTTCCATATACAGAATTCTGTGTTTGAAGGGGAAATATCTGAGCCTGGACTTGCCGCGATGAAAAATAAGCTTAATCAATACCTTAGGAAGGAATCGGATTCTCTGATAGTTTTCAGGAGCAGAAATGAAAAATGGTTGAAAAAGGAGTTCTGGGCAAAAGAGGACGACAGCACTTCTGTGTTTATTTAAGCCTGCAGCTGCGGACAGCCGCCGATTAAGTGCATTTAAATTTTTATATTGCATATGTATGTTCATATATACAGTATAAAATCTTCACCTATATTCATATGTTTCTCTTGAAAAACGACAGAAAATGTGATATAATTTTATTGGGTGAAAACGTTTACGTTTTCGGCAGGGCGGAATTTACGGCCGCTCAGAAATTAATGGAGGTATGAAGAATGTCAGACACAGTTAATATTTCTCCCGAGCTTCTGGAGAAAATGGACGCCTATTGGCGCGCCGCAAACTATCTGTCGGCAGGTCAGCTTTATCTGCTTGATAATCCGCTTCTTCGCGAGCCGCTTACTATGGATCATGTAAAGAAGAAGATCGTAGGTCACTGGGGAACGGTTCCCGGTCAGAACTTTATCTATACTCACCTTAACCGTGTGATCAGGAAATATGATCTTGATATGATCTATATTTCGGGACCCGGACACGGAGGAAACTTCATGGTTGCCAATACATATCTTGAAGGCTCCTATTCCGAGGTTTATCCTAATATTTCCCGCGACGTTGAGGGCATGAAAAAGCTGTTTAAGCAGTTCTCCTTTCCCGGAGGAATTTCTTCGCACGTCGCTCCCGAAACTCCCGGCTCAATCAACGAGGGTGGAGAGCTTGGCTATTCTCTGGCGCATTCCTTCGGAGCCGTTTTTGATAATCCGGATCTTATCACGACCTGCGTAGTGGGCGACGGCGAGGCTGAAACAGGACCTCTCGCCACTGCCTGGCATTCAAATAAGTTCCTTAATCCTAAGACTGACGGAGCGGTTCTGCCTATCCTTCACCTTAACGGCTACAAAATCTCAAATCCTACTGTTTTCTCCAGAATTTCGCATGACGAGATTCAGAAGTTTTTTGAGGGCTGCGGCTGGAAGCCTTATTTCGTTGAGGGCGACGATCCCATGACGATGCATAAGCTGATGGCTGAAACACTTGATACCGTTATCGAAGAAATTAAGGCTATCCAGAAGGCCGCGCGCGAGGACGGCGTAACAGAGCGTCCTATGTGGCCGATGATCGTTTTCCGTTCGCCTAAGGGCTGGACAGGACCGCAGACCGTTGACGGCAAGCAGATAGAGGGTACGTTCCGCGCGCATCAGGTGCCTATGACAATGGAACAGCCCGAGCATCTCGACCAGCTGAGAGAATGGCTGCTGAGCTACAGACCGGAGGAGCTGTTTGACGAAAACGGCAGACTTATTCCGGAGCTGGAGGAGCTTTGTCCTAAGGGCGACAGGAGAATGGGAGCTAATCCTCATGCCAACGGCGGAATCCTGCTGCGTGATCTCAGACTTCCCGATTTCAGAAAGTACGCGGTAGAAGTGCCTGTTCCGGGTTCTGTCGAGGCGCAGGATATGATAGAGCTTGGCAAGTTTGTAAGAGATGTTTTCAAGCTTAACGAGGAAACGAAAAACTTCCGTATTTTCGGACCTGACGAAACGATGTCAAACCGCCTTGGCGCGGTGTTTGAGGCTACGAACCGCGACTGGAACGCGGATATGAAGGACAACGACGAGTTCCTTGCCTCGGACGGACGTGTTATGGATTCAATGCTTTCGGAGCATATGTGCGAGGGTTGGCTCGAGGGCTATCTGCTCACTGGACGTCACGGCTTCTTTGCAAGCTATGAAGCGTTTATCAGGATCGTTGATTCGATGTTTTCACAGCACGCCAAGTGGCTTAAGGTTACTTCCGAGCTGCCCTGGAGACATAAGATAGCGTCGCTTAACTATATCTTGTCCTCCAACGTATGGCAGCAGGATCACAACGGCTTTACTCATCAGGATCCCGGCTTCCTTGACCATGTTGCGAACAAGAAGGCCGACGTTGTAAGAATGTATCTCCCGCCGGATACAAACTGTCTGCTGAGCTGCTTTGACCATTGCATACGTTCCAAGAACTATGTAAACGTAATGGTTACTTCAAAGCATCCAAGGCAGCAGTGGCTGACAATGGAGCAGGCGGTAAAGCACTGCACTCAGGGTATAGGTATCTGGGAGTGGGCTTCAAACGATCAGGGTCAGGAGCCGGACGTTGTTCTTGCCTGCTGCGGAGATACGCCTACTCTGGAGGCGCTTGCCGCTGTTACTATCCTGCGCAGCAACCTGCCGGAGGTAAAGATCAGATTCATAAACGTAGTGGATCTGTTCAAGCTCCAGCCTCAGTCGAAGCACCCTCACGGACTTTCCGACGCGGATTTCGACGCTCTGTTTACAAAGGACAAGCCTATCGTTTTTGCGTTCCACGGCTATCCTACGCTTATACATGAGCTGCTTTACCACAGACACAACAGAAATCTGTATGTCTGCGGCTATAATGAAGAGGGAACTATAACTACTCCGTTCGATATGAGAGTTCAGAACGAGATAGACCGTTTCCACCTTGTGCTTGAGATAGTCAAAAGACTTCCTCAGCTCGGCAATACCGGAGCATATCTGTATCAGCAGATGATGGACAAGCTTGTCGAGCACAAGCAGTACATAGCCGAGTATGGTATTGATCTGCCGGAGATCAGAAACTGGAAATGGCAGTAAGCTGTCAGGCTGAATATGTAAACTAATAGGTATATAAAAACCGCTTCCGAAGCTTTGCTGTGCCGGAAGCGGTTTTTTGCCGCAATAATTATCCGGGCGGCGGTGAGCCGGATAATTATGCGGTATAAGAAATGCGTTAAAAGGGATATTCCAATACAGACCTGACTGTATTGAACTATGTTTTCAGGCGCAAAATAAAACTCCCCGGCGGGCGCTGTCGTCGGGGAATAAGCTTTATTTCTTTTTTGACTGTATGTTTCCGCGCTTTATGCGCGCCTTTTCCTCTTCCTTCCGTTCGCGGCGTTCCTTGGCCTTTGATCGCAGCCAGACGATCAGTATGACAAGCGAAAGAACCAGAACGAACATTACGATGCCAAGAGCCGGCATAAGAATTTTTTTGTACTTATCCATTGCGCTTTCGCCGCCGCTGTCCGATCGGGCTGAGGTCGTCTGTCTGACGGACGTTGTGACCGACTGGGTCTGCGTGTTGATTTCCTCTTGGGAGGAAGATTCCTCCGGCGCTGCCGCGCGCTGTATCGTTATGGTGTATGCGCGTTTGTTTCCGTTTGTATCGGTAACGGTTATGGTTCTTATGTTGTCGCCGACCTGAAGATAGTTGCTGCCGGTGTACCATATGTAATCGAGAATGCTGGCTGTCGTTCCCTCTATTTCACAGTAATCCACAGAGTTGTCTACCTTTACGACATAATTGTAAATATCGTATGAGAATTCAGGTATAAGCTCGCCCTCTGAAACGGTAAGCTCAGTAAGAATACCCTGAGCGGGAGCGCTGCTTTCATCAGCAGTGGTTATCGCGGAAACATCGCTGTCAGTCTGCGATGAGCCGGAGGGGATGGTAGTGACCGTTCCCGAGTCTTCTCCGACCGTAATGTTTGCGTATGCCGTCGGGCTTCCCAGTGTTGTTCCGTCGCCGGAAAGAACGGAACAGTTTGAAACAGACATTTCGGAAACGCCTTTTTTAAGCGCCGTAAATTTCAGCGTGACCGAAAGCTCGCTGCTGTCGCTGTCCGGATAAGCTTCTATAAACAATATTCCGCTTCCTCCGGTAATCATATCTCCGTCGGGAACAAACTGAACTGATGAATCGTCGTATACGAAGTCGGACTGTACAGCGCCTATATTCTGATCGGAGGTAAATTTAACGGTAACCTCAAAGTCGCTCCCCTGAGCGACTGCGCCGTCGGGAATATAAAATTCGGCGCGGCTCGCCGCCGACGCGGTTATGCTGAACAGAGAGCAAATCGCCGCAGCGGCCGCCATTAATATCAGCGTGTGGCATATACGCTTTAAATTCAATATAATCACCTGTCCTTCGGAACTAAATGCAATTGTCAGTTTTATTATAGTACAAATTGCATAATTCGTCAACCGTCGGCTGCTCAAAAACTTTATTCCTGCCGGCGGAATCAGGAACAGATAAAAATACCGAAAGCTATGCAAGGCGACTTTTATGATTATAAGCCGTTATCCGAGAAGCCGTTTCATAAAATCTTCGGTGCTTTCAAAAGCGGTGCGGTTATATCTGTACATTTCGTAAAGACAGTCGCTGTCGCCCCGGCATATGTAATTCATTTTTTCCTCTACTCCCAGACTTGCCTTGAAGCCGCAGCTTTTCACCAGATGTCTGGAGGCGTCGCATATAAGACCGTAGGGATAGGTATAGACGTCCGGCGTAAATCCGCAGTTATCCTCAAGCAGATGCTGAGTTTTAAAAGCGTCGTTGTAAAAAGCCTGGCGGTAATCCTCGTAGCTCTCGCCGCTGTTCATTAACGAGCCTCTGCGCCCGTCAAGCGAATGCATATCATAGCTGTGGTTGGCGATTTCAATGTATCCGCTTTCCATTAGCTTTTTTATGTCCTTCCAGTCCAGGTAGGAATAGCCGGGCGACGGGTCGGCGTCCTCGCAGGCTACCTCGGAATATTTCCCTACTACGGAAAAGGTCGCCTTGAAGCCGTATTTTTTCAGCAGCGGAAGCACATAGGTAAGGTTGTTGTAGCTTCCGTCGTCAAAAGAAAGTATTACCGGCTTTTCTGGAAGCTCCTTTCCGTTTTCAACATAGTCTATCAGCTGGCTTACAAAAACCGCTTCGTAGCCGTTGTTTTTTAGATAAACTATGTCCTTTTCCAGTTCAATCGGAGAAAGCACGTAATCTCCCCACATCTCTTCGTTCTTTAGTATACTGTGATACATTATTATAGGAACCTTGATACCCTCGCGTTCCTGCGCCGTTGCCTCCGACGGAATGAAAACCGCTGCCAGAGCGCTGACGATCAGCGTAAGGATCATTACAGCGCAGCCGGCTTTTCTTAATTTAATGCTTACAAACAATGCTATCTCCCCGTTTAAAAAAATTAAGGCTTTTATGCCTGTACTATAATATGCCGAAGATTTTTGTAAAAGTACAAAAAAATATGTACAGGGCTATTGAATTATTTGTGCAAATCTGATATAATCAATATATATAAGGTAATCAAATACGGGGGAATCAAATTGAAAACAGTTCGCTCTAAGCTGATGGTATCATTATTGTCGCTTTCTTTTGTTATAACCGTTATACTTAGCATAGTGGCGGTTTCTTACATCAATAAATCAACGGAGGATACGCTGAAAAAGACTATATGTCCTATAGCGGTCCAGGCTTCCGAAACCTTTGACAACGCGGTAAAACGCTATGTTGATAATTTTGCCTATATAGCGGCTTCCCAGAGCGTCAGCGGGGAGCAGGACAGTAAGAAAATCCTTGAGCTGCTTCAGGAAAAGGTGTCTACCGATACGGAGAATTTCTCCTATGCGCTGTATGGCGCTGACGGTAAAATGATAGATACTACCGGAGGGGCCTGTGCGGATATTATTACCTCCGACGACGTTATTCACGCGGTCAACAAAAAGGACACAGTGATAACGGATATCAAATCGGAAAAAAACAGTATGTATTTTGCCGTTCTGCATCCGATAATATCCGACTGGAATGTAAGCTATGTCGCCGCAGTTGCTGTCAACGCTGAGCTTGTCAACAATGTTATAGCGGACGTATCGTTCGGTGAGGAAGGGTATGCCTGCGTTGTAGATTCGTCCGGAGAAACGATACTTCATAAGGATATGAGCAAGGCGGTTAGCAGATTCAATCCGGTAGATCTTGCCGCGTACGACGATACATATTCAGATATGGCTCTGTGTATATCGAATGCGGCGGAAAAGACGGAGGGCTATGGAAACTACAGCTATGACGGCGTGGATTATGTAGTCGGCTATGCTGAAACCGGCTACTTTAACGGAACGCTGCTTGTTATAAGCCCGGTCGAAAGCTTTATGAGTACAAGCTCGTCCGCGCTGAGAAATATTTTTCTGATCGGAGCAGGGATACTCGGCGTTACAGTTATAATTTCGGTATTGTTTGCGAGGAGCATTTCCAAGCCGATAATCGCTACGACTAACCGTATACGCCAGCTTGCTCAGGGAAATCTGACAGATCCGGTAGAGGTATGGTATTCAAAAGGAGAGATCGGTATTCTTTCAAGCTCGCTTGAGGAAACCATAGTGTGTCTGAGGCAGTATATAAACCTTATAACCGTGGCTCTTACCCAGATATCGGAGGGTAATCTGTGTCATCGTATGGAGGGTACCTTCAAGGGGGATTTTATTAAGATAAAGAATACCTTCAATGAAATATTTGAATCGCTTTCGGAGACCTTCGCGTCGATAAACACTTCGGCGGAGCAGGTAAATACGGGCGCGGTAAGGGTTTCAAATTCGGCGCAGGCTCTTTCCCAGGGCTCTACCCAGCAGGCCAGCGCGATCGAACAGCTTTCCGCTACTCTCAACGATGTTGCGAAGCAGGTACGGCAAAATTCCGAGGACGCTAAGAACGCGTACAATATCGTTGCCGAGAACACAACGGCTATCAACAGCTGCAATGAGGATATGTCGAAAATGCTTGACGCTATGGAACAGATATACTCGGCTTCCTCGGAGATCGCGAATATAATCAAGGTTATTGACGAGATTTCGTTCCAGACCAATATACTTGCTCTGAATGCGGCGGTGGAGGCCGCGAGAGAAGGCTCCAAGGGCTTCGGGGTCGTAGCCGACGAGGTAAGACGTCTGGCTTCGCGTTCCGCTGAGGCGGCTAAACAGACTGCGGCGCTGATAGAAAATTCAACAACGGCTGTAAACAGAGGCTCAAAGCTTGCCAAGCAGACCGCGCAGTCGCTGAATGAAATCGTCAAAGGCTCCAATACTACTAAAGGGCTTGTTAAAAACATTACGGACGCTTCCGCCGCACAGGCTGAGGCTATAGTTCAGATAAATACCGGAGTGGACCAGATATCTGCGGTAGTTGCCGCGAATACCTCTACCGCTGTCGGTTCGGCGTCCGCCAGCGAGGAGCTTTCCGAGCAGTCGCTGATACTTAAAAAGATGATAGCGAGATTCAGGCTTTCTGATACCGTAAACGAGCATACCTCCGGCAGACGGTACGAGTACGACGACAGCGGGCTTGACGATTCCGAAAGCGGCGATGAAGCCGGAGCTGAGGAAGCCGAAAAGTCTCAGAGCCGGTTTGTGTATCCTGAGGAGCCGGCTGACGAAAACGGAGATGATCTGAAAATTGTTTTTGACGATGACGACGATAAATACTAAAGGCGATACCAAAAGCGGCTGCGCCGCTTTAACGAAAGGAAACTGATATTATGAAAAGAAGAGTAGGTATTTTAACAAGCGGAGGAGATTGTCCGGGACTTAACGCTACCATCAGAGGAGTAGCAAAGGCCTGCTATGAGCGCTTCGGCGACGAGGTTGAAATCGTGGGGATTGAGGACGGGTACTCGGGTCTTATCAATAATCAGTGCAGAGAAATGGTAAGCTCCGACTTTTCCGGAATACTTACTACCGGCGGAACTATTTTCGGTACAAAGCGTACTCCGTTCAAGATGATGAAGGTAGTCGGAGAGGATAATGTAGATAAGGTCAAGGCGATGAAGGAAACCTATAAGAAGCAGAAGCTGGACTGCCTGCTTACTTTGGGAGGAAACGGAACTCACAAAACAGCAAATCTTCTTTCGGAGGAGGGGCTGAACGTTATCGGGCTTCCCAAAACGATAGACAACGATATATGGGGCACCAGCGTGACCTTCGGATTTCATACCGCGGTCGATACGGCGACCGATGTAATTGACAGGCTTCATACCACGGCCAATTCTCACGGACGTATTCTTGTAGTAGAAATTATGGGAAATAAGGCAGGGTGGCTTACGCTCTATTCGGGAATCGCCGGAGGAGCGGATATGATAGTTATTCCTGAGATACCTTATGATATTGGCAAGCTGTGCGCTGCCTGTGAAAAGAGAAGCCGCTCAGGCAAGGGATTTTCGATCCTCGCGGTCGCCGAGGGAGCTTTTGACGTTAATGAGGCTAAGCTGAAAAAGAAGGAAAGAGCAAGACTTCGCGCGGAGGCGGGAATTACCACGGCAACCAGCCGGATCGCAAAGCAGATCGAGGAAAATACCGGCTGTGAAACAAGGGTCTGCGTCCCCGGACATATGCTGAGGGGAGGAAGCCCTTCGGCCTACGACAGAGTTCTTGCCACTAAGTTCGGAGTCCATGCCGCGAAGCTTATTGCCGACGAAAAGTACGGCTATGCCGTAGCCATGATAGATAATGTTGTTTCTGAAAATCCGCTGTCGGAGGTTGCGGGAAAAACCAAGTTTGTGCCTGAAAACGATCAGCTCGTCAGAACCGCAAAGGATATAGGTATCTCGTTCGGGGATTAAGCTTCCGTTGCTTATTCTTCCGGCGGAATTTAAAAGAGCAAATATTAAAGCGTTCACCTGCCGTTCAGGGTGAACGCTTTATTGTTTTTCAGGCGCAGCCTTTCCTTTTTGTTATTCGGAGGCTGAAACGGATTCCGCGTTTGAATCGTCCCTCTTGACCGGCTCGGTTGAAAGCCCCGGATCGTTGGTTTCCTGAGCGCGCTCGGTAAGGTCCTCGACGATACGTGAAAAAATCCTGAAGTTTGTATCATAGCTTTCCTGCATTTCCTCAAGAGAGTCGCTTACGGTTTTTATCGGTATCCGCAGACACAGATGAACGTCGTTGGGCATATATTCAAATTTCAGTTCCTCGGAAAGAAATTTAAAATTCAGTGAAAGCCCGTATTCGTCAATGTATGGATTTCCGGGAAAGTCGTCTGAAAGGTCAGATTTCATGATCTCCTGAAAGTCGGGCTCGGTATTGGAATCGGTTATGACCATTATACATTCAGAGGACTGGAGCTGGGCAAGAAATTTTGACTGATAGCCCTGCTGCATTGTATCGGCGGTTGAGGAATTGAGCGGAAGCGAAAGAACTGATACATGAACCTCTCCGTCGCCGTTAAGATCGTCGGTGTATTTTTCAAAGAACGCTTCAAGCTCGTCGGTTCTCAGCTGCAATCCGTTGTCGGCAATCATCATTACCGTGATATCGGGCTTTTCACGCGTCAGTGTATCGTAGGTTATGTATCCTACGACGACAATAATAAATGCGGCGAACAGTATCCATATTTTATTGTGATACCAGAAGTTGGAGAGCTTTTCAACGCCGTGAAGCTGACGCGCCTGCTGGTGCTCCTCCTTGATAGTTTCCGACTCCGATATTACTCCGTTTTTAAGCTTCATCAGCTCAATGCGTTCCTGAGCGATCCGTCTGTCCCTTTCCTCCCGCTGCTGACGGTCGATTTTTTTCTGCTTTTCAAGTGCGGCGTTGTATTCCTCTTCTTCCGCGCGGCGTTTGTTCTGCTCCTCTTCGGCGATTCTTTTTTCGTATTCGTAATCGTCCCCTGAAACAGTTCCTCCGCTTTTGCTTATTTTGCTCATGATAAAACTATGCTCCCTACGGGAACATACCTCCTTATGCTTATATTTCTGTTTGAATTATTATACACTGCTAATATTAACTGCGTATTAACATAAAAATAAGGGCCATAATAAAAAGGGCGGTCAGGCAAACGTACCTGACCGCCGCGGATAAATTAAAGAGTTAAAGCGGCGATACACTTGCCGTGTGCCGCCTTGTAGTTTTATTTGCTTATAAGCTCAAGAGTATCTCTCGCGATAAGCAGCTCTTCGTTCGTAGGAATTACCCAAACCTGAGCCTTTGAATCGTCAGTGGAGATTTTTGCAAGCTTTCCGCGCACCGCGTTCGCTTCGTGGTCGATCCTTACTCCGAGAACGTCGAGATTGGAGCATGAGCGCTCGCGGACGTCCGGAGCGTTTTCGCCGATTCCTCCGGTAAAGATAACGGCGTCAAGACCGTTCATGACGGCGGCGTAGGAGCCGATAAATTTCTTGATCTGATAGCAGAATACCTCGCCTACGATCTTGGCTCTCTCGTTGCCCTGCTCGGCAGCGGCGGTAATATCGCGGTTGTCGGAGCCTATTCCGGAAAGTCCGAGGAAGCCCGACTGCTTATTCATATATTCTGTCATCTGATCGGGAGTAAAGCCCTTCTTCTTTTCAACAAACTCAATAGCCGAAGGGTCAACGGCGCCGCAGCGGGTTCCCATTACAAGACCGTCAAGGGGAGTAAAGCCCATGGAGGTGTCAACTGAAATTCCGCCGTTTATAGCGGTGATAGACGAGCCGTTGCCAAGGTGACAGGAAACGATTTTAAGGTCCTTGATATCCTTGCCCATAACTCTGGAAAGCTCTGAGGAAACATATCTGTGCGAGGTTCCGTGAAAGCCGTATTTTCTTACGTGAAGCTCCTCATAGCACTCGTAGGGAAGTCCGTAGAGAAAAGCCTTTCTGGGCATTGTCGAGTGGAATGCGGTATCAAATACGACTACCTGCGGAACGCCCTCGGGCAGAACCTTTTTGCAGGCGCGGAGAGCAAGCGCGTGAGGATGGTTATGAACCGGCGCAAGCTCTGCGAGAGCGTCTATTTTGTCGATTACCTCGTCGGTAGCGATACAGGTTTCCTTGAACACCTCTGCGCCCTGTACTACTCTGTGTCCTACGGCGGAAATCTCAGCCATTGAATCTATAACCTTTGTTTCGCCTGTGGTAAGCACCTTGACAAGCTTTTCAAAAGCTTCCGTATGAGTAGGGAAAGCACAGTTTTCCTCAAGAGTCCTTCCGTCCCCTGTTTTTGCGGAAATGTGACCGTCGATACCGATTCTGTCGCAGTTTCCCTTTGCTATAACCGATTCGTCTGTCATATCGAGCAGCTGATATTTAAGCGAAGAAGAACCTGCGTTTACAACTAATATTTTCATTGGATAAAAAATCTCCTCTCAAACAAAAATAAATAACGGGACTTGACTTTTGCCCTGTTATCAGATACTATTATTATAACAGCAACATCGTGTTTTTTCAAGGGCATTTTTTATAAATATACATTTTGCACAATTTTACATACGTCTTTTTATTCATTTTAAACGTTTAAGTACCGGCTAAAGCGGCAACGGCGTCAAGGCTTTCTGCCGGCTTCGCTCTTTGCTGATTCAACCGGAATATGAAAGGAACTCAAAATGCTGACGGCGGGGATAATTGCGGAATTCAATCCTTTTCACAACGGTCATAAATATCTTGCAGACCAAACAAGGAAAAACGGAGCGACCCATGTCGTCGCTGTTATGAGCGGAGCGGCGGTGCAGCGCGGGGAATGCGCGGCAGCGGACAAATATTTCAGGGCGCGTGCCGCGGTAAAAAACGGGGTCGATCTGGTCATAGAGCTGCCTTGTCCCTTTTCATGCTCAAGCGGTGAGCTTTTTGCGTTGTCTGCGGTAAGAATTCTCGCTTCCCTTGGCAGCGGCGTTGTAAACAGGCTTTCCTTCGGAAGCGAGGTTCAGGAGGCGGAGCTGCTGAAAAGAGCGGCGGACGCGTCGGAGGAGTTGAAGGATTCCGGAGAGGTCAGAAAAAAACTGTCGGAGGGAAAAAGCTATCCGCTGGCAGTTTACGAGGCGGCGCTTGAAAAATACGGAACGGATGTTGGCGAGGCTTTGGCAAAACCTAACAGTATTCTTGCCGTGGAATATATAAAAGCTCTGAGAAAGCTTGCGCCGGATATCGAGCCGTCGCCTGTGCAGAGAAAGGCTGTCGGACACGATGACGGAGGTACGGTCGGGGATTTTGCTTCGGCATCAGCGGTAAGGAATATGCTGAGAAACGGCGAAAACGCCTGCCGCTTTATTCCGGACGGCTGCGTTCCGAAAAACACCTGTTTCATGGAGAATATGCAGAGCGAGCTGCTGTTCAGGCTTTCCTGCGCCGATAAGGAAAGTCTGCTTGAGCTGCCGGACGTAAGCGGAGAAATTGCAGACAGAATCATAACCGTAATGAAGCAAATGCCGCTTTCCTCCGATGAATTTTTCAGCGCCTGCAAGAGCAGGAATATAACCATGGCAAGATTAAGGCGTATTGCTTTGTACCTTGTTCTGGGCGTCAAAAGCTCAGATTTGATTGATGTGCCGTATATAAGGATACTTGCGTTCAACGGCAGAGGTAAAGAGATACTCGCCCGCTGCAAGTCCGCGCTGCTTCCTGTGGATACGTCCTTAAAACGCCTTGAGCAGACCTCCGTTTATGCGGCAAGGGTATCTCAGCTTGAACAGAACGCAGTCAGGCTCCAGTATTTCTGCTCAAACCGCAAGGAGCCTTATATAAGCGATTATCAGAGAAAAATCTCGCTATCGGAATGATCCGCGGATAAATGAAAGCTCCGAGTAGGTATGTTTGCGGTATAGCGGTCAGAACGGGATATATATAAATTAAAGCTTATGCCTGTGAAATTTATCGGAGCATAAGCTTGTTTTTTATCCTGAAGCCGGAAGTTTATTTTGTTAAGATTGCACAAAAAGGATAAATTTCATTTACAAATATCAGATTTTATGGTATTATAAAATCAAAATAAGTATTGAGATCCCTTTGCAGATTTTTTAATATGCTTTATGAAAGGAGTTTTTATGAAAATTTATTTCAGAAGAACGGCTTCGGCTTTGATTTCTGCGGTTGTTTTGGCTTCTTCGGTGTCGCTTTCCGCTTTCGCGCAGGAAAACGATCGGCAGGATCTATTCGCAATAACGGACGTTGTTTACGGCAGCTCGTCGGAATACGGATATAAGCCTGTATACATCGGCGAGGCTGACGGAAACGCGGCTGACAATGAGGAATACGGGGTCAACGCGGTAAAGCTTCCTTCGCTCAAAGCCGATATGTCCTCGCTGCCGGAAAGCTACGACATAAGAGAAAACGGCTTTGATACATACACCAGAAATCAGGGAGACGACGGAGCCTGCTGGGCTTTTTCCACAATTGCCGCAGCTGAAAGCTGGGCGGTAATGAACGGATATGAAAACGGCGACGTTGATTTTTCTGAGGCTCATCTTGCTTGGTTCGCTCTTAATCCCAATAGCGGAGAGGGAACCGACGGGACTAATATAAGCGATCCCTTCGATTCGGGTGGAAACTGGCTTATAAGCTCGGCGGCGCTTTCCTGCTGGAGCGGTGTAGAATATGAGGATTACGCTCCGTTTCCGGTATACAGCACGTCGGAATACCAGCTGCCGGAGGAGCTGCGCTATGCTTCGCGGTATAAGCTGAAAAATATCAATTTATATCAGCCTGACGATACGGAGGCTATAAAAAATGCTGTTATGAATTACGGCGGAGTTCAGGTCGCGTACTATTCAAACAGCGATTATTATTCAAGCGACGGTATATCGTACTATTACAACGGAAGCAATACCACAAACCATTCGGTGTTCATTGCCGGCTGGGACGATAATTACAGCAGGGAGAATTTCGGTTCCGTCAAGCCGTCTTCAGACGGAGCATGGCTGATAAGAGGAAGCTGGGGCGATTACGGGGACAACGGATATTACTGGATTTCCTATGAGGATACGTCGCTTGACAGCTTTGCTTCATATGAATTTTATCCCGCCGAAGAAACTGACAATAACTACACCTATTCCACAAGCGGAATGGAGAGCTATCTCAATTCATCTGAGGAAATATATCAGGCGAACGTTTTTACCGCCGAAGGCAGCGAGCTTCTGAAGGCAGTGTCTTTTTATACATATCAGACCAACGGAAATGAAAGCGTGGAGTATCGTGTCGATATTTACAAGGGCGCTGAATTCGGAGCAGATTCACCGATTAGCGGCAGTCCGCAGGCCAGTGTTTCCGGCAGCGTAGATTTTAACGGCTACCATACGGTTGAGCTTGACAGTGAAGTGGAGCTTTCGGCAGGCGATACTTTTTCGGTCGTGCTCAGGCTTTATCAGCAGGGCGGGTCTGCCAACGCTGCCTGTGAGGGAAGAGCGTCTTATATGACCAGCAAAAGCGGCGAAAGCTACTTTTCCACAAATGGAGTCAGCTGGTATAAAAATCAGGAGATACCTTCGTCGAGCGGCACATCAAATGTGAATAATAACTGTATAAACGCCTATACCGTTGACATGGATCAGCCGGATAAGACGGCGCTCCGAGCTCTTGCCGATGAATACTCAGGCGACCCATCGCTTTCGTTCGAGGTCAGAGAGGTAATGGCGGCGCTGGCTGACGCAGGGGCTTCAAAGTCAGATGTGCTTAACGCCTCCGCGCATATGCTTGCCGCTGTAAACACAGGCGATTCGGTTTTGCATATATCGTCGGCGGAGCAATGGAATACCTTTGCAGACAGTGTAAATTCGGGAAACGGCTATGAGGGAAAAATAGTTAAGCTGTCTGCGGATATTGATTTCAGCGGTTGTGAATTTGTTCCCGCGGGAACGCAGAGCTGTCCGTTTGACGGTATTTTTGACGGACAGGGATATATTATGAGCGGTATATCCTGCAATGCCGACTACAGCGGAGTATTCGGACGTATAAGCAAAAAGTCAGCTGTAAAAAATCTTGTGGTTACGGATTCTGAATTTTCAGGAAAGTATGCAGCGGGAATATGCGCAATGCTCGACTACGGTACGATCAAGAACTGCGGCTTCAACGGAACGGTAAGCGCGGATCAGTACGGAGGCGGAGTCGCCGCATACATGAACGGGGGAAATATCATAAGCAGCTACGGCTGTACAGACAGCAATACGCCGTCGGCGGTTTCGGGCATTGTAAAATATGTGCGGTCGGAAAGCGCAGCCGAGAGGATCTATAACTGCGTTTACAGCGGAAACACCGCGGACAGCTTAGGTACACAGTCCCAAAGCTTCTATGAAACGGCTGAAAAGCTCAACACCTTCAATAATACCCAGACGGACAGCGAAAGCTGGGGAGTCAGGGCTTCAGCGGCGGTAAGAAATACACCAGAGGGTATCAGCTATGCCGTGACCTTCAAGGCTCAGGTTTCAGGCAGTCCTTATGAAAATACCGTATATACCGATATTTACGGCAGCGCGGTATTTCCGTCAGTTGATCTGCCGAGCGGCTGCACGCTGAAATGGACGCTTGACGGACAGGAAATATCTCAGGATCAGCGGTTTTCCTCTGACTGCGAGGTAACGGGAATTATCGAAAGCACGTCCGGCGATCGGTATACGGTAAGCTATGTGCTTGACGGAGGAGCAAACAGCGCGGACAATCCGTCGGAAGTTAATGCCGGAGAAAGCTATGTGCTCTCTCCCGCGTCAAAGGCTCATGCCGAGTTCGGCGGCTGGTATCTTGACGCCGGTTTTACAAATAAGGTTACCGCTCTTGAATATGACAGCATGAGCGAGGACGTTATCTTGTATGCAAAATGGATTCCTGATACTTTTACGGTGCGGTTTGTTGATATAAACGGCGGAATTATCAGTTCTCAGACTGTCGAATACGGAAAACCGGCATTTGCTCCGGAGGCTCCCGACGTTGACGATAAGCTGTTTACAGGCTGGTCGGCTGATTTTTCCAGCATTACTGCCGATCTTACCGTCAGGGCGCTGTATAAGAATTACATAAGCATAGCAAAAGCTTCTGTTTCAGGTATTTCCGGCAAAACATATACGGGCGGTTCTCTTACCCAGTCCTTGAGGGTAACCTGCAATTCTGCTGAGCTTATCCAGGGAAGGGACTATACGGTATCGTATAAAAATAATATCAATGCCGGAACGGCTGAGCTTACCATAACCGGAACGGGAGATTATTACGCCTCAGTCACCAGAAGCTTTACGATTGCAAGGCTTTCCTCCTCTGCGCTTACAGTCAGCTTTTCCGACGCCGACAGAATTTATACAGGTAAGGATATAAACCCTGCCGTTACTGTAAAACACGGCTCAAAAACGCTGGTTAAGAACAGCGATTATACGGTAAGCTATCAGAACTGCACGGCAATAGGCAAAGCAACGGTAAAAATCATCTTTAAGGGCAACTATACGGGCGCTGTTACAAAAAGCTTTAATATCGTACCTAAGACTCCCGTTGTAAAGGCGTCTTATTCCGCAACGTCAGACGCGGTAAGAATAAACTGGAACAAGGTAGACAACTGCACAGGCTACAGAATATACAGATATAATTCCTCCACGAAAAAATGGGTGAACATAAAGACGATCGGAAACAGTTCAACCATTACATACAGGGATTCAGGACTTAAATCCGGCACTCAGTATAAGTATAAGGTAAAGGCCTACAAAAAAATAGACGGAGTTGTTTATTGGGGAAGCGCTTCCGCCGTTAAAAATACCGCGACCAATCCTTCGGCGGTAAGCATAACCTCAAGCTCAAGAACCTCTTCCGCAATACGTATCAACTGGAATAAAACCGCCTGCGACGGTTATCAGGTATACAGGTACGATTCTTCGTCAAAAGCTTACGTCAGGATCGCAACCGTCAGCGGATCGTCGGTTCTGACCTATAAGCAGACCGGTCTGAAAAAGAACACGACGTATAAGTATAAGGTAAGAGCGTTTAAAAAAGACGCTTCCGGGGGATATCGATATAGCTCGTTCAGCAGCGTAAAGTCGGTTACCACAAAAAAATAGCATAACCCTCTCTCAGCGTTCAGACTCACAATAACCGGCATAAATATATCGGGCAGACTTAAGCGCCCCTGAAGCTTGCGCGTAAAATAAACGCATGACAGGGGCAGGATGAGTCTGCCCGTTTCGCTTATTAAGTTAAATAGCCTATCGCTAAGCCTGCGTTATGACCGGAACCGGTTTTGGCATAAGCTTTCTGTAGTCGCTGAAATAAAAATCCGCCTCCCGCTTCATATCCTCCCAGTCGGCGGCATAATGCCTGTCAAGGCAGGCTACGGCAGTAAAGCTTCCGGCTTTGGCGCCATGTATTCCCTCGATTATATCCTCAAATACGGCGCAGTCCTCAGGCTTCAGGGATATTCCGCCGCAGGCAAGCTCGTAAACATCAGGAAATCCTTTTCCGCGCTTCACCTGATCTGTCGAGGCGAAGCAGTCAAACAGGTCGTATATACCGTTGTTTTTCAGCGCCGAAGAGTAAAGCGGCTCCGACGAGGCGGTCGCAAGGGCGATCTTTATTCCTTTTGATTTTATGTAGCGCAGAAAAGCGTCTGCTCCCGGCTTTACAAACACATTGTGAGCATATTCGTTCTCTGCCATCGTATACCATTCCCGGGTTACGCTTTCGATCGTTTCGTTAAGTCCGAAGCGTTTGATAGTGTATTGAGCGGCCTGATTAAAATTCATGGAGGAGACCTTTTTAAAATAGTCGGCGGGAATATCTATGCCGCGCTTCGCCATGAATTTCTCGTCGATATCGCTCCAGACATGAGAGGAATCCACAAGAGTTCCGTCAAGATCAAATATTATGCCTTTAAACTGTGTAAAATCCATAGCTTTATTTCCTTTCAGATTTTATTTGCCGGTCTTGAAGCCCTGACCGTATATTTCGTTTGTGCTGGTTATGAGCATAAACGCGCGGCTGTCGGTTTTCAGAACATACTTCTGCGCCGCCGGAACGGTTTGTCTTTTCATTGCGCACAAAATTATTTTTCTGTCCTCCTGTCTGTAGCCGGATACACCGTTCAGAATGGTGCAGCCCACATCTACCTGATGAAGCAGGCCGTCGGCTATCTCGCTGCCTTTTTCGCTTATTACTATAAGCAGTCTTGCGGAATCGGTTCCGTACAGAATAAAATCAATGACCTTTGAGCAGACGGCAAGCGCCGCCAGCGAGTAAAGAGCGTTTTCTGCGTTTTTGAATACTATTCCCGCGAGTATGGAAATAAAGCCGTCGATGACCAGAATTATGGTTCCGATCCTTAAATGAGGACGTTTCGCGGTTATAAGCATCGTTACGATATCGGTTCCACCGGTAGTCGAGCCGCAGCGAAATACTACAGCGCAGCCCGCTCCCAATAGAGCTCCGCCGAAAATTGCGGCAAGTACGGGGTCGGCTGTGACCGGCTCCAGAAAGGCTGAGGCGTCGGCGGTAATTCCGGCGATTATGATAGCCAGAACCGTCCTGAAAATAAATTTCCAGCCCCATTTGAGAATGGCTATTACCAGAAGGGGAAGATTAAGCAGCATAGTATAGCTTCCGACACCGATAGGAAAGGCGCTGTTCAGCATGATTGAAATTCCGCCTACTCCTCCCGGGGCAATATTATTGGGCGCAAGAAAAAGCCCCAGCGCAACGCCGTAAAGAACCGCTCCGAAGCATATTATCAAAAAACGCCGTACGGCGGAACCGTTGAAAAAAGCGTCAAAGGTCATAATAAATTCATTCCTTTCAGCAATCAGAAGCATACCGTTAATAAATATGAGTATGTTCCGAAAAGCGCTGAGTCAATACCGATATTTCACCGCGCGTCGGTTTTGATTTCGGTACTGCTCTGAAAATATTATGTCCTGCATAATTGCTTTTATAAGAGATGTTTTCACCCAAAAGACTGACAAAACCGCCGAATGACCTGCCGGAGGTTCTGGATTAAGGCCGTTTACGGTATTGCTTGTGCTTTAAGACTGTGATTTCTGAATGAACTCGTTAAGAAGATGGGAGGACAGCCCTATAAGCTCAGGGCAAGGACGTTTTTTGTAATAGCTTTCCGTCCGTTTTGAAGGCGCCGGACTGCTTGCTCCGGCGGCCAGCCCAAGAAGCTCGCGGCATACGATCGAATCAAATCCGTTTTCTTCCTTGAATCTGGCTGCAAATTTCTGAATCAGCTCGTAAAGCATTTTCTTGTCCTGGTAATTTTTAGGGTCGGTATAGCCGTATTTCATGCTGAGCACCATAAATGCTCCCGAGCAGCTTCCGCACACCTCCCTGAGCCTTCCCATGCCGCCGCCGAAGCCGGAAGCGATATGCACCGCGGTGCCGAAGTCCAGTCCCATTTCTTCGTGCCATGCTCCTACCACCGCCTGCGCGCAGTTGTAGCCGCTTTTGAAAAGTTCCATAGCTTTTAAAGCTTTCGGGGATTTATTCAGATTGATCATATCATTTCCGCGCCGCAGTAAGCGCGGAATTTTTCACCTGCTTTTCAGATTGAATTTTATTTTTGCACTATTACATTTTATCATAAAAATCAGAAATTGTCTATACCCGCTGCGCAGGCTTTTGATTCTGCATCGGACAGAGGACTTTTAAAAGTGATAATATGTAAATTATATTTCTATACATATGGCATAATATATATTATTGTGCAAAACTAACAAAAATATTGAGCTTGCTTCGTTAAAAAATGTTTGTAAAAAACTGTTGACAAAAGTGCACTTGTGTGGTATACTTTAAACACAGCAATAAAGCTGAAGCAGTATACCGGTAAAGTCAGCCGGTTAAAATAAGCAAGAAATAAATTTAATTGAGGAGGATAAAATTATGTCAAAGTTTGTATGTTCAGTATGCGGTTATATTTATGAAGGAGAGCAGCCGCCTGAGAAGTGCCCTCAGTGCGGAGTTCCGGGTTCAAAGTTCAATAAAATGGCAGACGAAGAGCTTGTATGGGCTGACGAGCATAAGGTAGGCGTTGCTCAGGGTCTTGACGAAGAGGTTGTTCAGGGACTGAGAGATAACTTCAACGGCGAATGCTCGGAGGTTGGAATGTATCTTGCTATGGCGAGAGTTGCATACCGCGAGGGCTATCCTGAGGTTGGTCTTTTCTATGAGAAGGCGGCTTATGAGGAGGCTGAGCACGCAGCTAAGTTTGCTGAGCTGCTCGGAGAGGTCGTAACTCCTTCCACAAAGAAGAACCTTGAGCTGAGATATATGGCTGAAAACGGCGCTGTAGTAGGAAAGCTTGAGATAGCCAAGAGAGCTAAAGAGCTGGGCTATGACGCTATTCACGATACGGTTCACGAAATGGCTAAGGACGAGGCCCGTCACGGCTGCGGCTTCAAGGGTCTTTACGACAGATATTTTAAGTAATATAAAAGGTAAAACATTTGCCTGTACGGATAATATGATCCGTACAGGCTTTTTTATCTCCTCATTTTCAGTCTGAACTGCTTGGGAGTTATCCCTTTAAGCTTCTTGAAGGTCTTTATAAGATGACTGCAATCGGAGAAGCCGGTTTCCTGACTGATATAGTTCAGGTCGAAATTGGTAAACAGCAGCATATCCTCAGCCTTGCATATCCTTATAAATTCGATATATTCCTTGCAGCTTTGTCCGTACAGCTGTTTGAACAGACGCGCAAAATATGAATAGCTCATTCCGCATTTATCCGCAAGCGTCTGTACCTTCAAGGGTTCGGCAAAATGCGAATCAATGTATTCGGTTATAGTGTGTATCGATTCGGCCTCAACCTGAGAAACTGAGATATGATCGGTATCGAAGCCCTTATGCCTCCATATCCGTATAAGCTTGACCAGCAGTTCGGAAAGATTGGATTGTATTATAAGATCATAGCCGTAATTTTTTTCTTCAATTTCATGAATACAGCTCATAAATATTTCTTCTGCGGGAATACCGCAAAGCTCGCTGCCGTCAAACAGAAAATCCGAGGAAGAGTCGTCCCGGGCGGCGGCGAGAATGTACGACAGCTTCGGAGAATAGCTGTTGGACATATTAAGCCGGTTTATATCGAATTTCAATACCGCGTATTTGCAGTAACTGCCGTTGTCAGGATAAATTGAATGAACCGTCTGAGGGTGGAAAACCGCAAGCGACCCTGTCGAGGCAGTACGGCTGTCGTTTATGCTGCTTACGATTACTGAGCCTTGGAGTATATATATTATTTCCACAAAATAGTGCCAGTGAGCACGCACAGGAAAGTTATCTTTTTCTGTGTCGAATAAAAAGGCTTCATAGGGAGAGTTGAGCTTGTCGCTGTATTCAAAGAGCTCCTGCATTTGAAACATCCTTTCGCTTGTATAGAAATATACTATTTTTGATTGTAATGATTATAGCATACGCCGATTGTTTTTGCTATAATTATAATGTAAATTTTTAAAATTTTATCAGGAGGGGCGAGCTTATGAGAATTCTCTTTATCGGAGGGACCGGAACGATATCCGAGGCGATCACAAAGCTGTTGCTTGCAAGAGGCGAAGAGGTCTTTCTGCTTAACCGCGGTTCAAGAAACAATGAAATAAAGGGGGCGGAGCACATTTGCTGCGATATAGGGGATGAGAAAAAGGCGGCGCGGCTGCTTGAGGGAATGACCTTTGACTGCGTCGCGGATTTTATCGGCTTTGTACCGGAGCAGGTAATGCGGGATTACCGACTGTTTTTGGGGAAAACAAAGCAGTATATTTTTATCAGCTCCGCTTCGGCTTACCAGAAGCCTTTGGGCAGCTATATAATAAACGAAGGGACTCCTCTTTCAAATCCTTACTGGGAATATTCCAGAAATAAAATTGCCTGCGAGGAATGTCTGATGAAGCTGTACCGTGAAAACGCTTTTCCGGTAACTATAGTGCGCCCCAGCCATACCTACTGCAATCGGAGCATACCTGTAGGCGTTCACGGAAACGGAGGAAGCTGGCAGGTAATAAAGAGAATGCTTGAAGGTAAGCGGATAATCGTTCACGGCGACGGTTCGTCGCTCTGGACTATGACTCACTGCGACGACTTTGCAAGGGCTTTCGTCGGACTTATCGGAAATATTCACGCTGTCGGAGAGTCGGTTCAGATAACCTCCGACGAAACGCTTACATGGAATCAGATATATAAGGCTGCTGCCGACGCGCTGGGAGTTGAATACAGACCTTATTATGTTCCGTCAGATTTTCTTGCAAAGTGCAGTTCCTATGATTTTGAGGGCGGTCTGCTGGGAGATAAGGCAAACTCGGTGGTTTTTGACAATTCAAAGCTGAAGCGTCTTGTCCCGGGCTTCAACGCCGAGATACGCTTCGATCAGGGAGTGAAAAGGGCGGCGGAATATGTTCTCAGTCACAAGGAATGTCAGCAGGCGGACTTTGAATTCGATCATTGGTGCGATAAGGTAATTGAAGCAATGGACAATGCTCTGCAAAGTATTTTAGGCTGATAAATTCATCAGAAAAAACAATTCAGGAGTGAAAGCCGAATATGAAACGGAGGTATTACCATGCGGGCGGCTTTTATGAGTTTTAAAATCCGCATGGAGGAAATATGGTTGACGTAAAAGGAAAATGGGTATTCGTAACGGGCGCCAGCAGGGGAGTAGGCAGGCAGATCGCTTTGTTTATGGCAAACCGCGGCGCAAATATCATACTTCACAGCAGAAAGCTTGAACATACTGAAGAGGTTTTCAAAGAGGTAAGAGAAACAGGAGTCAGGGCAATGCAGATCGAGGCTGAGCTTTCGGATATGGATTCGGTCGGTAATATGCTGAAAAGGATAGACGACAGCGGCCTGCAGGTAGACATTGTTTTTAATGACGCCGCGGTTCAGATCGCATACAGAACCGACTATTTTAAAACTCCCGTGGAGGATTTTACGCAGAGCTTTATGATAAATACGATTGCGCCTGCGATGATTTGCTATCATTTTCTGCCCAAGATGATAGAAAGGGGCTTCGGAAGAATAATAAATACTACCAGCGGAATAAAAAACGAGCCGGAGCAGGCAGGATATTCGGCAAGCAAGGCGGCTCTGGACAAGTTTACAACGGATCTGTCTACGGTTATCGAGGGAACCGACGTAATGATGAATATAACCGATCCTGGCTGGTGCAGAACCGATCTCGGAGGACCTAACGCCCCTAATTCGGTTGAAAGCTGCATACCCGGAATCGTTGTCGGAGCGTTTGTTGACGACAGGCGGAGCGGAAGGCTTTTTCCCGCGCAGAGCTTTAACGGCCTTACGCTTATAGAAGCCGTATCAAAGGCAGAAACTATGTATTAGACGGTATTATGCGGTCGGAGCATATATTGATTTACATAGCTTTGTGTTGAAAAGGCTTCGCTGTACAAAAAAGTTACCGGCGCATAGTCATAAGCTGACTGTGCGCCGGTTTTGATTTTATTATGCCGAAAATTATGTATCTGAAGAACTGAAGCAGGTAAATACCTGAGCTGCGTGCTCTTTCTCCTTTTTTCCGCGTCCGGTAAGCAGGCTTACAATAGGTACGACCGCAAGACCGAACAGCATTGTGAATGCTCCGGCGTTGATTGGCGACGCGAGATCCAGTCCGAAAAGCTCGCCGGATCTGTTGCCGAAGGTGTAGTAGAACATATGGGCAATCGTTATTCCCACACCGCTTATAAAGCAGGCGATAACGGAAGCCTTTGTAACTCCCTTCCAGAAAAGACCGTACATATACGGGGCAAGAAATGCTCCTGAAAGCGCGCCCCACGAAATGGACATAAGGGTAGATATGACCGTCTGCGGATTTTCAAGCGTTATGATAGCCAGAATTACGGATATCAGAAGGAAAACCGCAATAAATATCCTCATGATGAGCAGCTCTTTCTTTTCGCTCAGCTTTTTGGACATAGGCTTGATAAGGTCAATCGTCAGAACGGAGCTTGAAGTGAGAACAAGGGAAGACAGTGTAGACATTGAAGCGGAAAGTACCAGCACGATAACAATGCCGAACAGAAGCTCAGGGAGCCGTTCCATAATCTGAGGTATTATCGCGTCAAAGCCGCCCTCGGGAGAGCCGTCGATATTGCTGACAAAGAGCCTTCCGAAGCCTCCGAGAAAATAGCAGCCGCCGGCTACGATCACGGCGAAAACCGTCGATACAATCGTTCCGATCTTTATTGATTTATCATCCTTTACGGCGTAGAATTTTCCCACCATTTGCGGCAAACCCCAGGTTCCCAGGGAGGTAAGTATGACCACGCCAGCCAAATTTATCGGGTCGGGACCCAAAAGACTGCTGTATTCGCCTGTGCTTCCGTCCGCCGACGGAATATTGTGCAGCATATCTATAGAAGAGGTAAGTCCTCCGTTTAAATTCAGAACGGACAGAACCACCGCGGTAATTCCCACAAGCATAAAAATTCCCTGAATGAAATCGGTCAGCGCTGTAGCTTTATAGCCGCCCATGATTACATAAACGGCGGTAAAAAGCGCCATTCCTATAATACAGTATTTGTAAGGGATTCCGAAGCCTTTTTCAAACAGTCTTGACAAGCCGTTGTATACAGACGCGGTGTATGGAATAAGGAATACGAAAATTATCATTGCCGAAACGATTTTGAGGGTCTTGCTGTTATACCGCTTTTCAAAAAATTCCGGCATAGTCTTGGCTTCAAGTGCCTTTGACATTATTCTGGAGCGTTTTCCAAGTACGAGCCAGGCAAGGAGAGAGCCTATCACGGCGTTTCCTATTCCTATCCAGGTCGAAGCGATTCCGTAGTTCCAGCCGAATTTTCCGGCATAGCCTACGAAAATAACAGCGGAAAAATACGAGGTACCGTAAGCGAAGGCGGTAAACCAGGGCCCTAGGGTACGTCCTCCCAAAACAAATTCCGATACGCTGTCGTTCTTTTTCTTGTAGTACCAGCCGACTCCTACCATGATCAGCAGATACACGATAAGAATTATCCACATTTCCAACATACTATTCAATCCTTCCTCATATACAGCAGCAATTTAAAGATTTAATGCTTTTATGCTTTTATCTAATAAATCATACAAGTGTAATTATATAGTGAAATATATTGTTTGTCAAGAGTTTTTGCAGATTATTTCAGAAAAATCAGATAAATGCTTCAATCTGACAAAGATTTAGCACTACAGCGCAGCTTAACTTTTTGTCTTAAAACCTATTTACAAGAGGAAAGTTTTGTGATATAATTATTTAGCGGCATTGTTTCCCGACGAGGGAGCTCATTTCATATGCCGCTAATTTTGCTTTGATTCAGGCAAGGAGGAAAATTTTCATGGTAAGAGCAATAGTAGGCGCAAACTGGGGCGACGAGGGTAAGGGAAAGCTTACCGATATGATGGCTCAGGAATCGGACATAGTTATCCGTTTTCAGGGCGGCGCCAACGCAGGACATACCATAGTCAACAACTATGGAAAGTTTGCGCTTCACACGCTTCCGTCGGGCGTTTTCTATGGGCATACGACTAATATTATAGGCAACGGAGTCGCGCTGAATATACCTGTGCTTTTCAATGAGATCAAGTCTGTTGTTGACAAGGGAGTTCCTATGCCCAAGATACTGATCTCAGACAGAGCCCAGATGGTAATGCCGTATCATGTTCTTTTTGATGAGTATGAGGAAGAGCGTCTGGGAAAGGCAAGCTTCGGATCTACCAAATCGGGAATTGCTCCTTTTTATTCTGATAAATACGCTAAGATCGGATTTCAGGTGCAGGAGCTTTTTGACGAGGAAAATCTCCGCGAAAAGCTTGTCAGGGTATGCGAAACCAAGAACGTTCTTTTAGAGCACCTGTACCACAAGCCGGCTCTTGATCCGGAGAAGATTTTTGAGACTCTGATGGAGTACAGAAAAATGGTGGAGCCTTATGTGTGCGACGTTTCGCTTTATCTTTGGAACGCTCTTAAGGAAGGCAAAAACGTTTTGCTGGAGGGACAGCTCGGTTCGCTCAAGGATCCCGACCACGGAATCTATCCTATGGTGACCTCCTCGTCCACGCTTGCGGCTTACGGAGCTATTGGAGCCGGAATCCCTCCCTATGAGATAAAGAAGATAGTAACCGTTGTAAAGGCGTATTCCTCGGCAGTGGGCGCGGGGGCGTTTGTTTCCGAGATATTCGGAGAGGAGGCCGACGAGCTCAGAAGAAGAGGAGGCGACGGCGGAGAGTACGGCGCTACTACGGGCAGACCGAGAAGAATGGGCTGGTTTGACTGCGTGGCTTCAAAATACGGATGCAGGATACAGGGGACTACCGACGTAGCGTTTACCGTTGTTGACGTTCTCGGCTATCTTGATAAGATCCCCGTATGCGTAGGCTATGAGATAGACGGAAAGGTAACGACTGATTTCCCGACAACTCAGCTGCTTGAAAAGGCAAAGCCTGTGCTTGAGGTTCTTGACGGCTGGAACTGTGATATAAGAGGAATAAGGAATTATGACGAGCTGCCGGAAAACTGCAGAAAGTACATAGAATTTGTAGAGGAGCATATCGGATTCCCTATTACTATGATTTCAAACGGTCCGAAGAGAGAGGACATCATTTACCGTGAAAGCAGATTAAGCAAATAATCAAAGCAGGACCGCCGCTGTAAGAAAAACTAAGGCGGTCCTTGATTTTTTTAAAACAGGTATTTTTAAGTGCGAAAGGTAGCGCGGCTGCGGTTATCTATTGACTGCCGGACGTAAAAATGCTATAATTAAAGTCTGGAAAAGGGGGACTTTTTATGAAAAAGGATTTATTTGATTATCTCTGGACAGATAAGAAAAGAACGATTTTCGGTCTGCCGATCTCGTTTACCAGATATTTTCTTACTGAAAATAAATTTATAACCCGAAGGGGATTTCTGAAAATTGTCGAGGACGAGCTGGAGCTTTACAAGGTTACCGATAAAAAGCTGGTGCTTCCGCTCGGACAGAGAATTTTCAAATGCGGAACGATAGTAATGCACGTTAAGGACGTGGATACGCCGATAAAGGAAGTAGTTTCTGTAAAGCAGCCCAGAAAGGTGCTTGAAATGCTTGATAAGCAGATAAATCTCAACCGTGATAAATATAATATCAGAGGCCGTGATATGATGGGGCCGGAAGGCGGTCCTTACGATATCCACAGCGATGAATTTTCATCAACGGATTTCTGAATTTGTCCGCATAAGCGTAAATACACGACTGATTATATTGACAGCAGTTCCGGCGGCGTTTTTTGCGCCGCCTTTTTGATTATATCCGAAGGGAGGCTTTTATGCTTGACAGAGATTATTTTGAATCGCTTGAGCCATGGTACGAGGTTCTGAAAAAATCAGGACTTCCCGTGTTTATTTACGGCATGGGCGACGGCTGCGTCAAGCTTTTGAAGGAATTCAAAACCCATGCGATCAAGTGCGGCGGAATTTTTGCAAGCGATGACTTTGCGAGAGGAAACGAATTTGCAGGTTTTAAGGTGAAAAGGCTTTCGGATGTTGAAAGCGGATATAGTGATTTCTGCGTTGCGGCCGCTTTCGGAACGTCTTTGCCGGAGGTCATGGGGAGCATACGGAACATTTCAAAAAAGCATACGCTTGTTTTTCCCGATACTCCGGTTATAGGGGAAGAGGTGTTTACCAAGGAAGGATTTCTGGAGAGATTCGCCGACGCCGAGAAATTCTCCCGCCTGCTTGCGGACGATATATCCCGCGCGGTCTTTGAAAACGTGCTGTCCTTTAAAATAACAGGAAGTATCGATTATCTCGACAGGATTTTCACTTTGCCTGATGAAGCATATACGGATATTCTCAGGCTTTCCGAAAACGAGATATATGCCGATCTGGGAGCGTATACGGGCGATACGGTAAAGGAATTTCTGAGCTTTGCGGGAGGATTCCGAAAAATTTACATCTTTGAGCCTAACGGAAAAAATTTCAGAAAATGCGTTAAGAACCTTATGTACCTTGATAATGTAAGCTTTTACAATTGTCCGGCATGGAAAAAAGACCTGCCACTTTATTTTGACAAGGGGGAGGGGCGTCAGGCTCAGATATCGGACAAGGGCGTTTCGGTATACGCCCGTTCGCTTGACAGCGTGCTGGCGGGAGGAGAATGTACATATATCAAATATGATGTTGAAGGCGCGGAGACGGAGGCCATAGAGGGAAGCTCCGAAACTATAAAGAATTACAGTCCTAAAATTTGTACAGCTTTGTATCACAGGGCTTACGATATGCTGGATATTCCTCTGCTTATCCATCGGATAGATCCAGATTACAAGCTTTATATAAGGCAGTATCCGTATTATCCGGCATGGGAAACCAATCTTTTTGCCGTAAAATAAAATACGCTGTCCGATAAACCCCGCGTTCTTGACATCAAAGCGTCGGTACGGTATAATTATGCTGTATCGGGTAAAAAACGGCGCGTTAAAAATAAATATCAAGGAGAAATTCTTTTGAATAAAATTTCAAAAATTATGCTTGCGGCGGCGCTGCTGCTTGCCGCGGCTTTTGCGGTTCTTGTAATATACGATAAAGCGGTATCGGGAAGCTCCGACGGTAAAACCAGAATATACGGCTCGCAGACGGCTGACGACAGCCGGCAGGAGGACAGCGGCAGCAAGCCGGACGACAGCGCAGATGATGAAGCCCCGGGCATATATGACACCTCGTTGATCTCAAAGGCGTATCTTGACGGAGCTCCGGACAGCCTGAGCGGTATAGACCGGGAGATCTACGATAAAGCGTCCGAGGTAATATCGGACGTAATAACCGAGGATATGAGCGACTTTGAAAAGGAGCTTGCCATTCACGACTGGATAGTTTATAACTGCACCTATGACAACAAGGCTCTCGGTATCCTTGGCGGTTACAGTGAGAATTCCGATAACCCGTACGGGGCGCTCATCAACGGACAGGCTATCTGCAAGGGCTATACCTCGGCTTTTCAGATGTTTATGGATATGCTTGAGATTCCCTGCCTTACCGTTTATGCGTCAGACGAGCAAGGCGACGAGCACGCCTGGAATATGGTTGAAATAGAAAACGGTTGGTATTATGTGGACGTGACCTGGGACGATCCGGTTCCCGATCACAGCGGCAGGCTTGTAACTCATAAATATTTTAACGTTACGGAAGAATTTATGAGGGAAACCGGTCATGTATGGGATACGTCGGGACTGGAAAAGACCGTCGCCGACGCTTATTTATACGCTGAAGGCTCGGCAGTCGTGATACGCGGCTATGACGAGCTGAAAAAAGCCGCTGCCGAATGTCTTAACGGTAAACGGGAGGAGCTTTACGTTGTTTTTGCCGATGACGCCGGAATTGTCATCGAAGGATATGACGGTGAATATATTGACAGCACAGGCAGTTCAAAGCTTTATACCGATTATCTTGAGCCGCTCAGAATGGATTTCAGCGATAATGAGATTTATTGCTGCATAAAAGAATTCAACGGCGGAATCGGCTTGGAAATTCTTTTCGGGTAGGTTCAGGCTGCAATTGTGGAAGGAGGAAATGTCCGTTTCTGCTGTGCGTTGACTGCGGACGTGAATGTAAATATGAAATTCAGACCATGCATAGATATACATAACGGGCAGGTAAAGCAGATAGTCGGAGGCACTCTGACCGATAAAAACAATTATGCCGAGGAAAATTTTGTTTCCCGCCAAAACGGAAGCTATTACGGCAGGCTGTATAAACGCTTCGGACTTTACGGCGGACATATTATCCTGCTTAATCCGCAGGATTCGGAATATTACAAAGCCGACTGTGAGCAGGCTTTCGGCGCGTTGAGGGAATTTGAAGGCGGCTTGCAGATAGGCGGAGGAATAACCGCTGAAAACGCGGCAGGTTTTCTCAATAAGGGAGCAAGCCATGTTATTGTAACAAGCTATGTTTTCAAAAACGGCGACGTAAATTTCGGAAATCTGAACAGACTTGTAGAATCAGTCGGGAAAAGCAGGCTGGTGCTGGATCTGTCGTGCCGCAGGAGAGGGGAAGATTATTATATCGTTACCGACCGCTGGCAGAAGTTTACCGATACTGTTCTGGACGAAAGAAGTATAGATCTGTTTTCGGGCTATTGCAGCGAGCTGCTTGTCCATGCGGTTGACGCGGAGGGCAGCGTGAGCGGTATCGAGGAGGATGTTGCGGCTTTGCTGGGAAAGGCCTGCCGGATACCTGTCACCTATGCCGGAGGTATTTCTGGCTTTGACGATCTGGAGCTTCTGAATAGAATCGGCGGCGGACGAATAGACTTTACTGTAGGCAGCGCGTTGGATATTTTCGGCGGAAAAATGAAATTTGAGGACGTTGCCGCCTTTGGAAGCAGCGCGATATAGTTTAAGTCAGCCGTTAAAGGCGAGTCGCATATACGGCTTTATCCGGCAGCGTCTGGTTTATGAAGCTTGTATAGAGATTGTACGCACATAAAGCCGTCACGTCATATATGCGAAAAAGCTGTAAAAAATATTGCATTTTATCCGTCTGTATGATATAATAATACAATATTCGTTATTGCGGCGATCCGTGTAGGATCAATGTGTGCCGCTGTTTAGAAAACTGAGTGATTAATTGCGGAAGGCGATGAAATATATGGCAAAATTAAGAGTAGCCGTTATTTTCGGCGGAAAGTCAAACGAGCACGAGGTATCTTTAGTATCCGCGGCTCATGTGATCGGAAGTATTCCCAGAGATAAATACGAGGTGACCTGCATAGGCATAACCAAAAAAGGTCACTGGCTTAAATATATAGGAAGTACCGACGAGATACCTACGGGGAAATGGGAGCAGCATCCCGATAACGTACCCTGCGTATTGAGTCCGGATCCTCTGCATAAGGGCTTTCTCGCGATAAGACAGGACGGGACCGTGCAGAATGTAAAGGTCGATTGCGTTTTTCCTGTGCTTCACGGCAAAAACGGCGAGGACGGAACTATACAGGGACTGTTTCAGCTGTCTGAGATACCGTATGTGGGCTGCGATTGCTTGTCGTCTGCAATGTGTATGGATAAGGATATTACCCACACTGTTCTGGAGGCAAACGGAATACGCACGGCAAAGTGGGTCACGATACTTGAAAGCCAGCTTGACGGCGAGCTTTCCTCAAAATGCGATGAAATGGAAGAAAAGCTTACATATCCTATGTTTGTGAAGCCTGCAAACTGCGGCTCCTCTGTCGGAATTTCAAAGGTTTCGGACAGAAGCGGGCTTATTGCGGGAATAAAGCTTGCGTTTGCTCATGATAAAAAGGTCGTTGTCGAGGAAGGGATAACCGGCGTTGAATGTGAATGCGCCGTTATGGGAAACGACAGCCCTTTCGCTTCCGCTATAGGCGAGATAAAAGCCGCCAATGATTTCTATGATTACGAGGCCAAGTATGAGAATCCTCAGTCTATGACGGTAATACCCGCGGATATAAGCGCGGAAGCCTCTGCAAAGCTCAGGGAAACGGCTGTCAGGGCTTATAAGCTGATGGGCTGCGAGGGTCTTGCGAGAGTGGATTTCTTCCTCTGTGAAAACGGAGATGTGATACTCAATGAAATAAACACTCTGCCCGGTCATACTCCTATCAGTATGTATCCTCAGCTTATGGAGCACGAGGGGCTTTCTCCCCGGCAGCAGGAGGACAGACTGATAAAGCTTGCTTTTGAAAGGGCGGACTTTGATTATGAATAACGCGGCTATTGGAGTTTTCGATTCCGGAGTAGGCGGACTTACCTGCGTCAAAGAGCTGGCGCGTCTTATGCCTAATGAAAATATCGTATATCTGGGGGACACCGCGAGAGTTCCCTACGGAACGAAAAGCAAGGAGCTTATCGCCCAGTACGGCAGGCAGGACATTAAGTTCCTTGAGCAGCATAATGTCAAAATGGTGCTTGTGGCTTGCGGAACGGTTTCGTCAGTGCTTATGACCACTCCAATATTTGAGGGGACTTCCATAACCGAGTTCAGCGGCGTAATTTATCCTGCCGTTCACGCGGCGTGCGCGTCTACCCAGAACAACAGGATCGGCGTCATAGGTACTCCCGCAACGATAAGGAGCGGCTGTTACGGAAAAGCAATACATGAAATGAAGCCGGATATCAAGGTCGTCGGCAAAGCGTGTCCCATGTTTGTGCCGCTGGTGGAGAACGGATACACATCTCCGGATAACCGGGTGTCAAAGCTGATCGCTCAGGAATATCTTGAGGTAATGATAAGGGAAAAGGTAGATACTTTGATACTGGGCTGCACTCATTATCCCATGCTGAAGGACGTTATTGCCGAGGTTATGGGCGAAGGGGTCAAGCTTATATCCTCAGGAGCAGAGGTCGCAAAGCACGCCCAGAAGATACTTTCGTTCAACGACGCTCTGAGCGACAGGGAGCAGAACGGAACGCTGGAGCTTTACTGTACGGACAGCGTTGAGCTTTTCGCCGAGAATGTAGGCGCCTTTCTGGGAAACAATAAAAATATCACAATATCAAAATGCAGTCTCGCCCTATGACGGCGGGCGAAAGAGGTTAGATTTTGAAAAAGGACGTTACAATTTCGCTTATAAGCACTCAGTCTGACGGGAATGATACCGAGCAGACAGAGCTTATAACTCAGGGAAAATATAAAAAAACGGCGGACGGATATGTTCTTTCCTACGATGAAACCGAAGCTACCGGATTTGAGGGAGCGGTTACAAGGCTGGAGGTCACCGGAAGCAAAAAAATCGTGATGACCCGTTCGGGTACGGTATCGTCAAATCTTGTTATAGAGCCGGGAAAGAAGCACCATTGTCATTACGGCACTCCGTACGGGGCTTTTATGGTCGGCGTAAACGCCAAAGAAATCAGGAACACCGTAACCGAGCGGGGAGGACATCTGGAGTTCAGATATGTGGTCGATGTCAACTCAAGCTATATAGGCGATTTTGCGATCTCTATAGATGTGAAAGCGTCAGAAAGCAAGGAAATATAGCCATACCTTCTATTCAAATTGAAAGGAATGTTTAAGAAATGTCAAATCTTATAAAAGAAGCTCACGAGCAGGTGCGGGAGCTTGTTATGAAGGCTCTCGGGGAATGCGTTTCCGAGGGGGTGTTTCCGGCAGAGCCGATACCATCGTTCAACGTTGAGATACCTGCCGATCCTAAAAACGGAGATATTTCAACAAACGCCGCAATGGTCTGCGCCAGGGCGTTCAGAACGGCTCCGAGAAATATAGCGGATCAGATCGTTAAAAGGCTTTATTTGGGCGGCTCGTTTTTTGAAAGGTGCGAGGTCGCGGGAGCAGGGTTTATCAATTTTTTCCTTGCGCCTCAATGGTTCTCCGAGGTAGTGGCTTCCGTTATAGCAGAGGGCGGCGATTACGGAAGGACTCAGACCGGCCATGGAAAAAAAGTTCTGGTAGAATTTGTATCGGCAAATCCTACGGGACCTATGCACATCGGCAACGCCAGGGGAGGAGCTATCGGCGACTGTCTGGCGTCGGTGCTTGAAAAGGCGGGCTACGAGGTGTCGAGAGAATTTTATGTAAACGACGCCGGAAACCAGATAGAAAAGTTCAAGACCTCTCTTGAGGTACGGTACCTGCAGCTTTATAAGCCCGATATACAGATGCCGGAGGACGCTTATCTGGGAGAGGATATTACGGCGCACGCCAAAAATTTTGCAAAGCTTTACGGAGATAAGTACGTTTCCCGCGAAAGCGGGGAAAGACGGCAGGCGCTCTGCGACTATGCGCTTCCAATCAACATAGCCAATCTTGAAAAGGATCTTGGAAAATACAGAATTACTTACGACAAATGGTTTAAGGAAAGCGAACTGCATAATAACGGCGCTGTTAAGGATATAATAGAAAAATTAAAGGCAAGCGGCTATACCTATGAGCAGGAGGGCGCCCTCTGGTTCAGATCCTCCGAGCTGGGCGATGATAAGGACCGGGTGCTTGTGCGTGCCAACGGCGTGCCGACATACCTGGTGCCTGATATAGCCTATCATTATAATAAGCTTGTTACAAGAGGATACGACATAGCTATAGATATTCTCGGAGCCGACCACCACGGCTATATTCCCAGAATGAAAGCGGCGATGACCGCGCTGGGAATCAACGCCGACAGGCTTGATATGGTTATAATGCAGATGGTAAACCTTGTGCGCAACGGCGAAAAGTACAAGCTGTCAAAGCGTTCCGGAAAGGCGGTAACTCTGTCTACTCTGCTGGAGGAAATTCCGATCGACGCGGCAAGATTTTTCTTCAATCTCCGCGAGCCTAACTCCCAGTTTGATTTTGACCTTGACTTGGCGGTTTCCCAGACCTCGCAGAATCCTGTTTACTATGTTCAGTACGCTCACGCCAGAATCTGTTCGGTGCTCAGAAAGCTTGAGGAGGAAGGAATTGAAATAAAAACTCCCGACGGCAGCTTCCTATCGCAGCTCAAGGCTCCCGAGGAGCTTGAAATTATAAAATATATGGCTACGCTCCCTAACGCCGTGGACGAATCCGCAAGAAATTACGATCCGGCAAAAATGACGAGATACGCCGTTGAGCTTGCCACTATGTATCATAAGTTCTACACTAACTGCCGCGTTATGGGTGAGCCTGACGATATTCTTCAGGCGAGAGTATCGCTTTCGCTGGCGGTAAAGCAGGTAATAAGCAACATTCTCGATATGCTGAAAATAACCTGCCCGAAGAGTATGTAGAGGCTTTATCTAAAAAGCCATGCTGCTGTCCGGAAAAAACGGATCAGTATAAGCCGAGAGCAGTTTTCTGCATTTAAAATAACTGCTTATAACACATTGAAAAGAAGATCCCTCCTATGGTAACCTGTAAACCATAGGAGGGATTCTGCGTTCTGTATGACAGGACAGGTTATCGGGTCCTGCCATTTATGTATTCTGAAGGATCAATATTGCTTTACATAATTAATTACAGAATAAATGAATTGTCTGCCCTCAGGCGAATGGGACAGCTTCTCAAAATCGCAGTTGCAGACGACGACCTTGCCGCCGAGGCGCTCATATTCGTAAAGAAGGCCCAGACGGTGATTCCGTTCAAAATTATCTATTGTCTGAACTATTATGTTTTTGCCGTCATAGTTTTCGTCGAGTATTTCGGATCGCGAATTCATTACTATATCAAACCACTGGGGAGTTGACCATTTTTCGGATGGGAAATGCTCCAGCGCTTTGTGCCTGCTGTTGATAAGCAGACCCATTGTTCCTACAGGCTCCGGCTTTTTCATCATTTCAGAGATCTGCCTGAACATATGATAGCACCAGAAATCCTGACAGTAGAAGCCTTCGATTGAATTTTCAAGCTTTGAAAGGTCGGGAAGAACAAGCACAGTTTTTCCGCTTTTCAGCAGCTCTTCCGCCTCGCTGTTGATGCGCTCAAAAATATAGGCGCCCTCAAGGTTGATCTCTTCAAGCCTTGGGTAAACCATAAGCTCGTAGCGGTTTTTGATATCAGTATCCTTGATCCACAGCCTGAACGTAAGCTTTTCCGGACTGTCGATCTCAGGAACGGCTATTTCAATATCGGTTATATCGAAATAGTTTCCCTCTCCTCTTATTATGCTTTCGCCTGAGCAGCTGCCGAAGCTGCCGCCGCTTATTTCCCAGCACAGAACTTTTCCGTCAATGGGCTGGGGACGGAAATAGGCAAGCTCTATTTTGGCATTAAAGGGCTGAGCGCATTGGAAAGCGTAGGAATCAAATCTCGCCATAAGCACGGCGTCGCTGCAAAATTCTCTCCACTCCTCATCTGAAATAAGACCCTTGCTGTCCATAAACGCGTCAAGCACTCCTACCAGAGCGGTGCCCTGTCCGCTGAAATCCTGAATGTCAAGTATCTGAAAGCCGGCGAGCCTTCTTGAACGGAAAACGGCTTCAAGCTCCTCCTTGTAGCACTGGACAGCCAGCTTTCCGGAACATTCAAAGTAGTCCTCAGCAAGCGCGAGCAGACCCTTTTCATCAAGCCGTTCTCTGAACACCTCAAAGTTTCTGGCCTTGAGCGAACCGGTATATTTTTCAATTTCGTCAAAATTCGGATAGGTTTCATACTGTCCTATCTCATGGGTGAGTATCGGAACCTCCGGGATAAAATCGGCGTCCGCTTCGCTGGCCTTAACGGTTTTCATTGTGGTTCCGTATTGTATCTGGACGGTTCCGTCTGCCGACGCCTCCGTACTTTCAGACGCTCTGGCGGGGCAGACGGCGCTGTCGTAATCGTGCGTTGTGGAGGGCTTATCGGTCTGAATATGCCCGAGCGGAGCGTCGCACATTGCGTAAGAGCCTCTTATCAGTCTGTCCTTGGCAAGACGGACTCCGACAAAGAAGTCGTCGTTTTCCACAACATTAGGGAACCACTGAAAATTATTTGAACCCTGAGTATACAGATGTCTTGCGTCAAATTTTTTGAATCCGCCTATAATATCGTTGATACGCTCCTTTGAGCCCCAAAGCTCGTTGCCCATCGACATCATGCAGTAGGAGGGATGGTTGCCGAAGGCTTTAAGCATATTGAAGCCTTCGTCTATCAGGAACTGCTGCTCCTCCTCGTTATAGCCTTCCTCTCCGGGAGCTGCAATAGTTCCCCAGAACGGAAGCTGCGGCTCCATGTATATTCCCAGTATATCTGCCGCTTCAAACGCCGCCTCGGGAGGGCAGCAGGTATGATAGCGGTAGTGATTCATGCCGTAATCCTTTGATATCTTCATTATCCTGAGCCACTCTTCAAGCTCTGTGGGAGCATAGCCGGTCTTAGGAAATATCATACCGTCGTGCTTTCCGCGGAGAAGGGTTTTCTTTCCGTTTATCTCAAACTTGTCCCCGCAGGCTCTGAAATCCCTGAGTCCTACGGTTTGCGTGAATATATCGTCCCCGACGGCAATTTTCAGACTGTAAAGATTCGGTTCATGCTCGCTCCAGAAAAGCGCGTTTTCGCCCAGCTTGTAAACGCAGTCGAGCCTGCCGCCGGAATATGATATTTCAACGGTTTCAGGACAGTGAATAAGCGATCCGTTAAAGCTCTGCGCAGAAATAAACGCCGTACCGCTGCTGTCGCCGGTCATATCGGCAGTGACTCTGAAGGTCTTTGCGGTAACGTCAGGGTATATCATTACGTTTTCAGCATGATTTTTTTCAAAGAGCTGAAGCTCCATTCTGCCGGTGATTCCGTTCCAGTTGGTCTGCGTGTCAGGAGAGGTAAGATGTCCTCCCTTGGTTTTATAGCCGACATTTGATACGCGGATAACTATCTCATGAGAGCCGTCCGAAATATAGTCGGTAATATCGTATACATGAGGCGAGCACAGGCTTTCCTGAGTTCCGATCTCTGTTCCGTCGATATAGAGCGTAGTGATTCTCGTGCGCTCAAGGAAAAGCTTTACCACTTTATTTTCCGTATCCGAAAGCTCGACAGTTCTTCTGAACCACGCCCAGCCCTCAAACTTGTAGGTATCAGTGAGAAATCCGGTTTCACGCTTTGGGTTATACTCTCCCTTGCGGGCGTTTGAGGTGGTGTCGGGAAGCGTTATGCTGTCCGTAAAATCAAGGGCGCCGCCTTTGCAGTCCTTATCGAGAGTCAGCTGCCAGCTTCCGCTTAAATCATATTTCTTTATCATAATTCTGTCCTTTCCGACAAGTTAAACTGTCCCTTATATAATGATGATATTATAGCACACTTTCATGCGGTCCGCAACAGTTTTTGCGATTTTTGAATATTTTGCACTTAAATATTGTTGAAATACATAAAAGAATATGATACAATAAAAGAAAAGGAAAGGGGCGGACGCTTTGTCGGATGAAAAAATATACTATATGTGGCTTACTATCGGTTTTTCACCCTGTAATCCGCGGAAGTGGGATCTGCTCTCAAGATACGATTCGGTTCAGAGCTTATATAATAATATGAAAGAAGCTCAGAGGTATATGTCGGACGCGGAGGCAGGCTCGCTCGGCTCCGCTTCACTAAGACAGGCGGAGGAGTTGTTGGAATACTGCCGCGGAACAGGAACGGAAGTATTCTGTCCTGAGGACAAGGGTTATCCCGCAAAGCTGAGGAATATAGTGAATCCGCCGTCGGTTTTGTTTGCAAAGGGCAGGCTAGAGGAAATCGGCTTTGAACGGTCTGCGGCGGTAATAGGAGCAAGAGATCCGGACGAATATTCGCTAAACTGTACAAAACGCGTTTCATACGAGCTTGCCCGAAACGGCGTTGTCGTTATAAGCGGCTTTGCGAGGGGAATAGATACCGCGGCGCATGAGGCGGCGATCAGCGCGGGCGGAAAAACCGTAGCCGTTCTTGGCTGCGGAACGGAATATGATTATCCCCGGAATTCCGGAGCGCTTAAACGCGGTATATGCGAGAACGGCGCGGTAATATCGGAATATTTCCCTGCTCAAAGACCATGTCCTGAAAACTTCAAGATCAGGAACCGTATTTGCTCCGCCCTTTCCGAGGCGGTGGTGTGTATGCAGGCGTCCGCCGTAAGCGGGGCGCTGAATACCGCATATCATGCGGCGGAACAGGGCAAGGATATTTTTGTGCTTCCTCCGAGAGATATTTACGCTCCCCAATATCAGGGACAGACGGCGCTGCTGAGGGACGGCGCGGAGCTGCTGCTTTCTCCGGAGGATATAATCAGCCGGCTCGGAGAAAACAGCCGATATTAAAACATATTAAATAATTTGTTTATTGATTTTTGGAATTGATAATGTTATAATAATATTATCAATTACGGACGGCTGCGGCAGCAGACGCAATTTCCAAGAAAGGTAAGATAATGTCAAGTTCAACTGTAACAAAGGGGGCTCTTGCAGACGCGCTGAAAAAGCTGTGCAGGGAAAGACCCTTAGAAAAAATTTCAATTTCGGATATAACCGGCGAGTGCGGATTGAACCGTCAGTCTTTTTATTATCATTTTCAGGATAAATATGAGCTGCTGGACTGGATATACTATAATGAGCTGTTTGTGCATTTTAACAGCGGCGTCGGCTTTCACAACTGGGAGAAAAGTCTTGAAGCGTTTCTGGTGAGCATGAAGAACGACAAGGGGTTTTATTGCAGCGCGCTGAAAAGCTCGGACAGAACGTTTGAAAATCATCTGTATAAGATAATGCACAGACTGTTCGTTAAGTTTATACATCACGCGGTAAAAAAGATGGCGACGAGAAGCAAGGCTGATTTCTTCGCGGATTATTATTCTCACGGTTTCTGCGGAGTTATTATCGACTGGGCGGTAAAGGGCATGAAGGAGCCGCCTGCCGTTCTGGTAAGCAGGATAAAGGAGCTTGCTTTTGAAAATGTGCTTATCGGTGAGGGCTTCAGGGAGAACCTTTAAAAGTCATTTTCGCTTCGTGCGGTCAAAGCTTGTTTTAACGCCGCATTGATATGGTATTTTGTTTTGGAAAGGCTTGAATTATGAAAAAAACGGCACTTGTAACGGGCGCAAGCTCAGGAATAGGACGTGAAATTGCTATTGAGCTTAACAGGAGAGGATATGATCTGATTATATCCGCAAGACGAGAGGACAGGCTCAGGGAGCTTAAAGAACAGCTGAAAGGCGAAGTTACCGTTATACCCGCCGACCTTTCGGATACAGAGCAGTGCCGCGAGCTTTACCGCAAAGCGTCAGGGCGGAATGTGTCCGTACTGGTAAACAACGCAGGGTTCGGGGATATCGGTCAGTTCAGCAGCACCGACCTTGAAAAAGAACTGAAAATGATAGATGTGAACTGTAAGGCGGTGCATATTCTGACTAAGCTCTTTCTCAGGGATTTTCAAAAACGCAATCGCGGATATATACTGAATGTTGCGTCCTCCGCCGGACTTATGGCAGGAGGCCCTATGATGGCTTCCTATTACGCTACGAAATCCTATGTGGTGAATATGACCTGCGCCGTAAACGAGGAGCTAAGGCGCGCGCGCAGCAGGGTTCAGCTGTCGGCGCTTTGTCCGGGACCTGTGGACACTGAATTCAACGACGTTGCCGGCTGCAGCTTCGGGGTAAAAAGCATAAGCCCCCGAATTTGCGCTGTAAATGCTGTAGACGGTCTTTTTGCAGGAAAAATGATTATTGTGCCTGAAAAGCTGCTGGGGGTAGGAACCGTAGCAGCCAGACTGCTGCCAAAGAGAGCTCTGCTCTTCATAACCGGAAACATTCAGCATAAAAAGATTAAATAAAAGCAGGGAGGCGGCGACAAAAATTCTGATGATTTTTTGTCAAATTTATATAAGAAAACGTTATCAAATTTGTTCAATAAGTCAGTTGAAATATAGAAAAAAATAAAGTACAATATAGATATACTTAATTTAGAAAGGAAGTTTTATATCTATGAAACTCAGAAAGATTTTTGCAGGTATGGCTGCTTCTGCTATAGCTATGACTGCTTTTGCTGTTTCCGCTTCTGCATATAATGCAGGAATTGCTTTCCAGACTGCTGATACTTGGAACTTTCGTAACCCGTATTATGAGAACGGCGAGGAGAGCGGTGTAGCGCAGTTCCCGGCTAAGGCTGTCGGCGTTCAGGGCGGCGGATACGGTCTTGATACCGAAGCTAACTGCACGGACGTATCATTTGAATACGACGGTACTTATACTGTTTCTATCGCTACAAGCGGTACGATCAAAGAAGAGAATCCTGAATATGCTGATAAGGATGATAACGGCTTCTATCTTGACGAAGAGAAGACGCTTACAAGAGCAGGTTCTCCTTGGTCTATGCTGACTGCTTACGCTCCGGCAGAGTCTGAAGAGACTGAGATTACTCAGGATCAGATCGAATGGGTTGGCGCAGATCCTGCTACAACTACAAAGTTCAATACGGTTCTTGTAACGACTGATATTCCTTGTACATACGACGACAACGATCAGCCTCTGGTTAACGATAAGGCAGTAACCGTTAAGGACGTTGTAGTTGATATGTGCGGTACTGAATATACACCTCAGGACGCGGTATGTTTCAAGTCTGATTCAGATTATCTTACGATCGCTATTATCAATGCATACGGCGACAGCACGATTGATGAAACTGCCCTGCCTGCGCAGGACGGCAACATTTCTGTTACTTTCACGATCGAAGGCTTAGCTGAGGCTCCTGCTGAGGAAAGCAGCGCTGCGGATACAACCGAGTCTGAGGCAGCTTCTTCTGCGGATTCCGCTACGACTTCAACATCAGCTTCTACATCGAAGCCGTCTACAACCACTTCTACAGCTAACGGCACTTCCGACAATACCAACCAGCCTACCGGCGCCGCTGCAGGTATCGCTCTTGCAGGTATCGCTCTTGCAGGCGCTGCTATCGTAGTTGCTAAGAAGAAATAATTAATTTCTATAGAATTTTCAAAGAACTCCGGCTTCGGAGTTCTTTTTTTATGTGAAAACTGATGAATTTACAGCGTTCGTCTAAAAAAATCAAATTTAGCTATAGACAAAGCCGGCGATTTATAGTATAATTAATACATAATTTAGTTATTGAGGTTTGTTTTATGAGAGTTATTACCGGAGCTGCCAGAGGAAAGAAGCTGAAAACTCTGGACGGACTGGATGTACGTCCTACTTCCGATATGGTCAAAGAGGCTATTTTTTCGATCATACAGTTTGACTGCCCCGGAGCCAGCGTTTTGGATCTGTTTGCCGGAAGCGGTCAGCTTGGAATAGAAGCGCTGAGCAGGGGGGCGTCGCACTGCGTTTTTATTGATAAAAACAGAAGCGCTGTGGATATAGTGAAGGATAACCTGAATAAATGCGGCTTTGTTCAGTCTGCAAGGGTGCTTAATATGGACAGTCTTGAGTATCTTAAGGTCGCTAAGCCAGGCTTCGATATAGCGCTGCTTGATCCTCCTTACAGAACGGGGCTGCTGGAAAAGGCGCTGCCGGAGCTGGACCAAAAAATGAATCCGGGCGGTCTGGCAGTGTGCGAGCATGAGAAAGAGCTGACGCTTAACGACAGCTACGGAAGATTAACTGTAAGAAAACGCTATAAGTACGGGAAGATCGCTGTGACGGTTTATAAAATACCCGATGAGGAAGATGAGGTATAAATGAGAATTGCTGTTTGTCCCGGAAGCTTTGATCCCGTAACGGTAGGACATCTGGACATAATAAACCGCGCTTCAAAGCTTTTTGATAAGGTAATCGTGCTTGTGTCCTTCAATGCAAGCAAAACTGCGTCAAGCTTTATGATCACAGAGCGGATGCAGATGATAAGATCCGTGACCGGACATCTTGATAACGTTGTGGTGGACTGCAACGAGGGACTGCTTGCCGAGTATCTGAAGCAAACGGGAGCGTGCGCGATCGTCAAGGGTCTGCGGGCGGTATCCGACTTTGAATATGAATTTCAGATGGCTTTGGCAAACAAAAAGCTGTACGCCGACGCGGAAACGGTGTTTCTCACCACCAGCAGCGAAAATATGTATCTTTCGTCAAGCGTGGTAAAGGAAATTGCCAGCCTTGGAGGAGATATAAGCGGATTTGTTCCGCCTGAAATACTTGATTTTATTACCGAGCGTCTTGCCGGGAATATAAGGAATAATGAAAGGAAGTCATAAAATGAACATTGAAGAAATTCTGGATCTGATGGACGGTTTGCTTGATAAGTCCTCGTCTGTACCCTTTTCAAACAAGAAGATGATCGACTGCGAGCAGATGAGAGAGTATATCGACAGTATAAGACTTAATATGCCCGGAGAGATCAAGAGAGCAAAGGATATGACCCGCGACAAAAACAATATTATATCCGAGGCCAATAAAAAATCCGAGGAGATAATAAGAAAGGCTGAGGAGCGCGCCAAGGTTCTGGTTTCCGAGCAGGAAGTAATCAAGCAGGCTACGGATATAGCCAAGGAGCAGCTTAAGCGCGCAAAAGAGCAGGCTGACGAAATCGTTGCTCAGGCCGTTGCGAAGGACAAGGATATTAGAAACGCGCTTGCCGCGAATCTTGATAAGGTTCTTTCTGACGCCGAGGCTGTGCTTAACAAGAGCCTCTCGGATGTTACGTCCACTAAAGCTGCCGTATTGAAAATAGGCTCACCTAAAAATTGATGTGCATATATAAACAAAAGCTGATTCGTTTGATGAATCAGCTTTTGTTTTAGTTTTGCATTTGTATTATGCAGCCTTAAATTCCGGCTAAATTATATCGTTGAGCCTGAGCAGTACATAAACTATACAGCAGACGGCCAGTATAACTGATAAAGAAACAAGAGATTTTACTGACGCTTTCTTCTGCTGCTTCTGTTTTTTGAATTCTTCGATAGCGTCCGGCTCGAATGAATCCCTGGAGGTTTTTCCCCCTATCGACGGGTTAAGCATATCGTCGATTTTTATATTGCGGAATTTTTCTTCCCGTGAAATTTTATTCGCTTCGCCGGAATTATCCGTTTCATAAGGAGAAGCGAGCAGCGACGAATCGTACTTTTTCATGTTTATATCGTCCATCGTCAGCTCTGCCTCGGCGGTGTTTTTCAGGCTGTCGCCGTTATCAAAAACGCGTCTGGTATCAACGTCCTTCATCATCTGGTTTTTGCTGCGGTTAGCCCTGAGCATTTGAATAAGCGCTTCGGTATAAAGATTGTTTTCCTCATCAGGCTCGTCTGTAAGGACTATATCGGTCGAATCGCCTTCAATGTAATCCGAATTGTCGATCAGGCTTGTTCGGTTTTTCTTTATCTTAAGCTTGGGAGCAGTTTTTACTTCCGGCGCAGATTGTTTGTTTACGGCGTCGTTTTCAGCTTCGGGCGGATTCTGAATGTAGGAATCGTCGTCCTCTTCATGAAAGGTTTTAAAGGTTATCGGTTTTCTCAGAAGCTTAGGCTCGTTATATTCCTCGTCGTCTTCATAGTCCGGCCCTGAAAAAGTCCTGAATGAAGATATGTCAGCTTCGTTCTGGGAGCCGAAAGAGTTCTGCTCAGAATGATTATCTTCGTCTGCCGCGTCGGACTCATCGGCTGCGGCTATAATGCTTTCTGCTTTGATCGGAGCGGACGCGACTGAAAATTCATTATTCTCAATATCCGCGTTATTTTCTGATTCAAATGAAACCATCTTTCCGCTGGAAATATCAAAATACTCGTCTCCGTCCTTGAGCGCGATTTTGAGCTTGGGAGGCTTTTCTCCGTCTTTGGGTATATTTGCCTGAGGTATTTCTATATACGGAAATTCCTCGTTGAAATTTATACCCTTTGCTTTCAGTATATCCGTCGCCGTGCGGCATTTCATCGAGCCTCTGACAAGCTCCTTAATAGGAAGCAGTATAATTTCGCAGAAAGTAGTGTAAAACGATTTGTAGACCGTAAGCTGCCGGTCTATCATCTCGGCGGGAAATCTGTCGTCAAAATACTTGGTCCAGTTATCCGATGTGGACGCTATCATTCTGTCAATATATTCCGCAAGCTGTATCCAGAGCTGGGTCTCCTCCATTTCACCGTCGTTTATGACCAGCCACATATAGCATCTGAGGAAGCAGTCGTAGCAGCTTATATCGCGGAGGTTAAGAGCGACGTCGTCGATATTCAGAGCGGCGGTAAACTGACTGTCGGCGTATGCAAAGCATCTGTAGCCGTTGCTGGCAAGCTTTGCATATGCATTTTTTACAGATCCGATATCTCTGGAAAAGGGCGGAAGCGATGAAAAATCAAACGGAGAGACGAACCCGTTTATAGCTCCGGTTTCGTTTAATTTTAATATTTCGGCATATGCGTCGTTGATTTCCGACTGTGAAGCGTTTACCGGAACTCCGAGAATTCTGAACGGATTGCAGGCGAACAGCTCGGTTGCTGTGATTCCAAGTTTGCTGGGCAAAATAATTCCCCCTTAATTGTGAGTAAAATAAAAAAATTATAAAATTGTATATTCTTTTACTTATATTCTATTGTATCAAATTTTGCTTGCGCATATGTCAATATATTGTTAATAATACACAATAAAACTGTGAATTTACTGAATTTCATACAAAAATGAGCGTTTAAATTTTCAGAAAAAAAGTACAAAAATTATTGCAATTTATATTTAAATGCGGTATAATTATAAAGATATAGTATGTGCTTTAGGCACTTTATTGGTATCGTAAAAAATTCAAGGGGGAAGTTTTTATGGCATTATTCGGACATAAAAAACGAACTGAAGAAACTAAAGGTGCTCCTAAAGCGCAGATAAACCCGGACGATATCTGGAATACGCCTGTCAGAAAAAAGCCGGACGGCTCGGAAACCGTTGTTATTAAAGAGAGTAAATATGACGAGCCGTCTGCTGAAACGGTCGGACCGGCGGCTATAGACCCTGAAACTATAAGAAAAAAAATGGAGCAGCTTGAAACGGAGCTGGAGGCTCAGAAAAACAAGCCTGTTAAAACTTATATTGATTACGATGTTGATCCGGTGTTCATTGACGAGGTGCTGAGCGCGCAGGAAGCGTATGAGAAGCGGTATGAGATCGAGCATAAGCGTTATATTGAAACTCATGTTCAGGATATTGCTTCGGCTGACGCTGACGATATAGACAGAAAAGTAAATCAGATGCTTGATGAAACGGCAAAACGCGCTCAGGCAGTAAGGGACAAGAACTACGGGATTGAGCAGGTGGACGGAGAAGAGGTATCAAGGGGGCTTTCTCAGCTTAAAGATCCTAAGGATGTAACCAAGGATAAGAACTTTAAGAATATCGAAGCCGTTCCTGATGAGCTGATGAGCGGAGTAGAGGATTACATACGAAATGAGCTGGACACAAGAGTTTGTGCGGAAGCTGACGACGGAATCGAGGAGATTACCGCTGAGCAGGCGGCGGCTAAAACGCAGGAATTTCTTGAAAAATATAAAGACAGAAAAATCAATAAATAGTTTTATTAGGAGCGATGAAATTGTTAATAAATACAGATAACCCTATTATTAAGTATTCCGGAAAGGGCAAGCCTTTTCAGTATGATAAGCTGTTTTATGCAACGCTTAACGATTATATTCTTGAGTATAAGAACGCTCGGCTGGATAAGCTTACGGATCAGGACGCTTCTATCTGCCTTGCGCGGATAATCAGAAAAATGGAGGTAAACGACGTTCCTGTGCAGGAGTTTTTTCACGAGGAGCTTGAAAAGTGGTCGGCGCTTGACAATTATACAAAGATACTGAATCTGTGCGATCTTATGGCAAGAGATATGTTCTGCTGTTTCGATAAAAACAGGTATGATGAAAACGGCGGTTTTGCTGTTGTAGACAGGATATACTGCGTCAATAACGACGGGGAAAGAGATTATATCTACTGTGAGGACATGGTGAAAAGCAATATCTTTTCCAAAAAGAAGCTGTCGCCTGAATCTGAGTATTTTAAGCAGCTTATGGAATTCAACAAGCAGGGAAAGCTTCCTAAGTCAAAATAGGAAACGATCCTGCTGGTATTATAACATTATGAAACGGAGGTCGTCCATGCTTTTAAAAGTATGGAAAATGTATTATGGTAGTAATTGAAATGGAAAACGGAAAGAAAATAAAAATCGAGCTTTATCCTGATGTTGCTCCTATAACAGCGGCAAATTTTGAAAAGCTTGTTAAAGAAGGCTTTTATGACGGATTGATTTTTCACAGGGTCATCAAAGGCTTCATGATTCAGGGCGGCTGCCCTCAGGGAACGGGAATGGGAGGCCCAAAGGAGCGTATCAAGGGAGAGTTTCTTGCAAACGGCGTTCCCAATAGTCTTAAGCATACAAGAGGCGTTGTTTCAATGGCCCGCTCTCAGGATCCAAATTCCGCCGGCTCCCAGTTTTTCATAATGCATGAGGATGCGCCGCACCTTGACGGACAGTACGCCGCATTCGGAAAGGTTGTCGAGGGAATGGATGCCGTTGACGAAATAGCAAATATCAAAACCGATTTCAGAGATAAGCCTGTTGTTCCTCAGGTCATGAAAAAGGTTACTGTTGAATAAGACGCGCAAGGGCTTTTCGGATTTCGGAAAGCCCTGTTTTTGGCCGTCATATAAATTGTGCAGGTAAGGAACCTCCGGCTTATCTTCTGCGGAGAGGAATTTGTATTTGCTGCGTATGGATTCTTTAGCTAAGTTAAGCTTTCCGGCGGATAAATTATTATTCATAGTTTATTTACTTGTGAAAAGGCTGTGGTTTTTGCATAACCCTCTTGCTTTCTGTCGTAAAATTTGGTATAATCATATGTAAGGTTTATTTTGTTCCGGAAAAGTGTTTTTTGCGGAAGCGTATGATATATTTATTCTGTTCGGAGGTAAAGGTTTATGCCTACTAAGTATGTGTTTGTTACAGGCGGAGTCGTTTCGGGTCTTGGAAAGGGTATTACCGCGGCTTCACTGGGCCGCCTTTTGAAAGCGAGAGGCTACAGCGTTACGATTCAGAAATTCGATCCGTATATTAATGTTGATCCCGGAACAATGTCGCCGTATCAGCACGGCGAGGTTTTCGTTACTGACGACGGAGCTGAAACGGACCTTGACCTCGGTCACTATGAGCGTTTTATTGATGAAAATCTTTCCGTTAATTCAAATGTGACCACGGGCAAAATTTACTGGAACGTTCTTAATAAGGAGAGAAGAGGAGATTATCTGGGAGGAACGGTTCAGGTCGTTCCCCACATCACCAATGAGATAAAGGACAAGCTTTACAGAGTCGGCAAGGAAACGAATACCGACGTTGTTATCACCGAAATAGGCGGAACGGTCGGCGATATAGAGTCGACGCCTTTTCTTGAAGCTATAAGACAGGCGTATATCGAGCTAGGCAGGGATAACGCCATGTTTATCCATGTTTGTCTTATTCCGTATATTTCAGGCTCCAAGGAGCTGAAGTCAAAGCCTACCCAGCACTCCGTAAAGGAGCTGCTTTCAATGGGGATTCAGCCTAACGTTCTTGTGCTGCGTTCGGAAATGGAGATTCCCGAAGATATGAAAAAAAAGATCAGTCTTTTCTGCAACGTGCGTCCCGAGGACGTTATCCAGAATCTTACCGCGCCGTCGCTTTACGAGGTTCCTCTCTGGCTTGAGGCGGAGGGGCTTGCCGACGTCGTATGCCATCATCTTCACCTCGAAAACCGCACTCCGGACCTTGCCGGCTGGAAGGCTATGATAGAGCGGGTTAAGAACTGCGATAAAACGGTTACTATCGGTCTTGTAGGAAAATATGTAGAGCTGGAGGACGCGTATCTGTCCGTTGCCGAGGCGCTGCGTCACGGCGGCTTTGAAAACGGGGCGGAGGTTGATATAAAGTGGCTTCAGTCTGAGGATATAAACAGAGAAACCGCTCCTGATATTTTAAAGGGCGTTGACGGAATAATTGTTCCGGGAGGCTTCGGCGACAGAGGAATAGAAGGTATGATCGAGGCGATAAGGTATGCCAGAGAAAACAAGATTCCTATGTTCGGTATCTGTCTTGGAATGCAGATGTCGGTTATTGAGTTTGCCAGAAACTGCGCGGGACTTGAAGGGGCAAATTCTACCGAGTTCGGAGAAACTTCTTATCCTGTAATTGATATTATGGACGAGCAGAAGGATATTACTGAAAAGGGAGGAACAATGCGCCTTGGGCTGTATCCCTGTAAGCTTGCCGAGGGCTCAAGATGCGCCGGAATTTACAACGAGCCGCTTATTTATGAGCGTCATCGTCACCGCTGGGAATTCAACAACGAATTCAGAAAAATTCTTGCTGACAAAGGTCTTGTTCTTGCCGGTCTGTCTCCCGACGAAAAGCTTGTTGAGATCGTGGAGCTTCCTGCCGACGTTCATCCTTGGTTTGTGGGAGTTCAGTTTCATCCGGAATTTAAATCCCGTCCTAACCATGCTCAGGTTCTGTTCAGAGATTTTATCAGAGCGGCGGTAGAATACAGTGAAAAATAAATAACGCGGGCTGTCCGGCAATTTGCGGGACAGCCGTTTTGGCTTATTCAGCAAAGGAGTGTGCGCGGTTATGAGAGAGCTTGAATATCCCTTTGAAGCGGCTTATATTCTCAAAAAGAAAAGATCGCTTAAAAAGAAGCTGCTTTCGGACGGTACGGCAAGGGTAAAGAAAAAAATAGCTGTTCTGGGAGGTTCGACGACCAGCGATATAGTTTCTGTGCTTGAGCTTTTTCTGCTTGATTCCGGCATAGAAGCCGAATTTTATCAGTCGGAATACGCTCAGTATTGGCAGGACGCGGTATTCGGAAATCCTGTGCTTGACAGCTTTGAGCCTGATTTGATTTTTATTCACACTACATACCGCAATCTTGACGCGGCGCTCAATGTCAGAATGACGCGCCAGGAAGCCGACGCGGTTCTTGAGGAGAGATATTCAAGGCTTGAGCAGATGTGGAGCGCTCTGGACAGAAAATTCCGCTGTCCTATAATTCAGAACAATTTTGAGCTGCCTTTCTTCAGGCTTATGGGAAGCAGGGAGGCATACGATTACCGCGGTACAGTAAACCTTATCACTCGGCTCAATATGAAGCTTTACGATTACGCGGCAGAGCATGAAAGCTTCTATATCAACGACATAAACTGGCTTTCCGCGGCGTACGGGCTGGATAAATGGTTTGACCTCAAATACTGGTATCTGTACAAATACGCCATGAGTCTGGAGGCTGTGCCGGAATATGCGTTTCAGACCGCAAACATAATAAAATCTGTTTTCGGCAGGAATAAAAAGTGTATAGCCGTTGATCTGGACAATACTATGTGGGGCGGAATAGTCGGCGACGACGGAGCTGAAAATCTGGAGATAGGTCAGGAAACAGGAACAGCTCAGGCTTATTATGAGTTTCAGCAGTATATCAAATCCTATAAGGACCTGGGGATCGTGCTTACAGTATGCTCCAAAAACGAGGAGGAAAACGCGCTTGCCGGACTTTCTCACCCTGAAGGGGCTGTTTCCCCTGAGGATTTCACGCTTATAAAGGCAAACTGGCTGCCGAAGGACAGGAATATTTCCGACATAGCGCAGGAACTGAATATTCTTCCCGAAGCTATAGTGTTCTGCGACGATAACCCTGCCGAAAGAGAGATAGTGCGTTCCCAGCTTGCGGGCGCAGCGGTTCCCGAAATCGGCGAGGTAACGGATTATATCAGAATACTCGATCGTTCCGGCTTTTTTGAGGTAACGAGCCTTTCGGAGGACGATCTCAAACGCAATGAAATGTATAAGGCCAATATTGCCAGAGCAAATTCTCTGGCAAGGTTTGAATCCTATGAGGATTATTTGCTCAGTCTTGAAATGACCGCCGAGATACAGCCGTTCAAGCCTGTCTATATCCAGCGGATAACTCAGCTGACAAACAAGAGCAACCAGTTTAATTTTACGACAAAGCGTTATACTCAGACTGAGATCGAGGATATATCCAAAAACGAAAAATATGTAACTCTTTACGGAAAGCTGGCGGACAAATTCGGCGATAACGGGGTAGTATCAGTTATAATCGGTGAAAAAAACGGCGATACGCTGACTATAGAGCTGTGGCTGATGAGCTGCCGCGTACTGAAAAGGGATATGGAGCTAGCAATGCTTGACGCGCTTGCCGCCGCTGCCGCGGAGCAGGGAATTTCAAGGCTTGTGGGAGTTTATATCCCGACGGCAAAAAACAAAATGGTGAAGGATTTTTATCCTGACGTTTTAGGCTTTTCTCCCTTGTGCGCCAATTCTCAGGGCGTTACATCATGGGAGCTTGATATTTCAGGGTATGAAAACAAAAATAAAGTTATAAAGGTAAACTGAAAGGAGTGTTTTTATGAACGCAAAGGAGATTTATGAAAGGCTGGAGTCTGTTTTTCAGGATGTATTCGACGACAGCGGTATCCGCTTGACAGGGTTCACAACTGCCGACGATATCGAGGACTGGGATTCTATAGAGCATATAACTCTTATCAGCGCTGTTGAGGACGAATTTAAAATGCGTTTTTCCATGGGCGAGGTTTCCGGCATGAAAAATGTCGGTGAAATGGTAAATCTGATAATGGAACGGGGAAAATAGTTCCGTATGTTCTGAAATGCGGCGGTTACCGTTATTCTGATCTGTTTTTAAGGCGGAGAGGACGGATATATAGCCGGTAAATTATTCTGGCGGCGCGCTTGACCTATGTGCGCCGTTTTTTGCTGAGGGAGGTTTATAATCCAGCGCCTATGTCCCCTGCTGAAACCCTGAGGAGCTAGAAGCTCTTCGCTGTCAAAAGACAGCGTTTGGCGCAGGCTGCTTCGTCGCAGCCGATGAAAAGCCACGCTCACATCGGGCTTTGCTCCGAATTAAATATTTTTGCTCCGCTATTGCTTTTGACGGGAATATGTTGTATAATTATTTCAGATAAGAAATAAGAAAAGGTGGGGAAATCGCTGTGGACTTTAAGCTTGTGCAGGGAGTGGACGCGGACAATCTTGAAGGCATACATTCCGCATACTGTATCTGCGACAACGGAATTTCCGCTGTTATAAGCGCGGAGCTTATAGGCGGAGCGGTAAAGGGTCTGCTTAAAAGTCTTGAAGAGCCGGTTTTTTTCTTTGTTGAGCTGCCGTGCGGCGAGGATGAGGAAAAGAAGCTCAGAAAAAGCAAGACCGATCCGTTTCATTACAATCTGTATTATCTTGACAACTGTACGCTTCCTGTGGCAGACGCGATCATGAAGCGTTACGGCGATTTACTGATAAACGACGGACTGTGCCGGTTCGGCTTTGGATCGCATAAAAGCGGCGAGGAGATATATTGTATGAGCTATCAGAGTATTTCGGTTTACGGTGAAGCCGCGAAATTTGAGCCGGCGCTTGCAGCCCTCGGAGTAGTAAAGGAAAATGAGATAAAAAATCTTTGGGACAATTTTACCAAGGATACTCCGGGAACCAGCCTTTCGGTCGAAATAAACGGAGAAACGGTATACGATATACCTGTCAATCTTAAGTCCGAAGGAATGTATCTCTCTGATGTTATCGAGTAAAAATAAAATAAAATTAATATAGAATCGAGGAGTATATAAATGAATATTTGGCATGATATTTCGCCCAAGGCGATAAACAAGGATCATTTTACGGCTGTAATTGAGATACCTAAGGGCTCTAAGGTAAAATATGAGCTTGACAAGGAAACCGGTCTGCTCAAAATGGACAGAATACTTTATACCTCGACGCACTATCCGGCGAATTACGGCTTTATTCCAAGGACCTTCGCCGACGACGGAGATCCGCTGGACGTTCTTGTTCTATGCTCTGAAACGCTGGTGCCTATGTCGCTGGTAAAATGCTATCCTATCGGCGTTATATCAATGCTTGACAACGGAGCGGCTGATGAAAAAATAATCTGCATACCTGAAAACGATCCGACATATAATCTTTATAAAGATATTTCAAATCTTCCTAAGCATATTTTTGATGAAATGTCCCATTTCTTCACAGTTTATAAACAGCTTGAGGGTAAGGACACGGTGATAGACGACGTTAAAAATGCTGAAACGGCTGTGGAGATCGTTCAGTACTGCATTGACAATTATATAGAAAAATACTGCAAATAGTTTAAAGTGAATTTATAGCTTTTGCCGCACAGCAGATCGGTTTTATATAATCGGTCTGCTGTGCGGCTTTTTATATGTAAGCCTATATACGGCTGCGGGTGCTGATAAAGTCAAGTAAAATTCACAGAAAATTTATAAATGAGAAAAACGCTTTTCGGGTTGTAATAATTATTTAATTTAACATAATATTTTTGTAACCAATTTGCCGTTTTAGCGGTCAAAAAACGATCAGCTGTACGTTTTTTTGAACTGGTAAAGCGGAATCGAGAATAATTGTGCTTTTTTTCAGAAAAACTGTTGACCGATACTATATGTTGTGCTATAATTAATAATATAAAGGAAACCGGACTGCATAACTCCAAAGGTGAAAAATTGTCCGGAACAGAAAAATCTGTAATTTTACAGATGATTATTCTGGAAATAAAGCGTTCATAAATTACAAATCAGTAACCCTTGTTCGAGTAAATATTACAAAAAAACGCTGTAAATTTGCGCCGTTCGACGGCGTTTGCCTGATATTTTTTGTTTTTTTAATTGAGTTTTGGCGAAATTTACAGTTGCATTTTCTTTATACATAGTGTATAATAAAGTCAAAGCGGTGAAAAGTGCAAAAAAGTGGTGAAAAAGCCCTGAAACGATTTGAGCTTTTCAATGCACTGCGTGTAAGGAGGTGGACATCTTGCTGACAAGTATGCTTAAGGGAACGTATAACCAGTCGATGGACGTTAAGGGAAGAATGACTTTTCCCGCGAAGCTGCGTGAAATAATCGGCGAGAGGTTCATCGTTACAAAGGGTCTTGACGGCTGTCTGTTTGTGTATTCGCTTGAGGATTTTGAGGTCAGAGCCAATAAAATAAAGGCGCTGCCTATGGCTCAGGGAAGAAATCTTCAGAGAAGCTTTATGGCAAACGCCAGCGAGGTCGAGGCGGATAAGCAGGGGAGGATACTGATTCCTCCGGCTCTGCGTGAAATGGCAGGGCTTGAAAAGGACGTCGTTGTCGCCGGAGTTTCGGACAGATGCGAAATCTGGGATAAACAGAAATGGGACGAGCTGAACAGCAGCGTTGACGATGAAATGCTTATGAACGCGTTGGAAGGGCTTGATTTTTAGTGGAGTTTAAGCATATATCGGTGCTGCTTGACGAGTGCCTTGACGGGCTTGCGATAAAGCCTGACGGAGTTTATGTTGACGGCACCGCCGGCGGCGCGGGACATTCCCGGGAGATTGCCAAAAGGCTGGATCCTTCAAAGGGAAGGCTCATTGCGCTTGACAGGGATCCGGAGGCTGTTAAAACAGCTTCGGAGCGGCTTGAAGGACTTCCGGCTCAGGTTGTGCTTGCGAATTATTCCGAAATGGACAGGGTTCTGGACGAGCTTGGAGCTGACGGAGCCGACGGGATACTGCTTGATCTGGGGGTTTCCTCCTATCAGCTGGATAATGCCGAACGCGGCTTTTCCTATCACGGCGACGCTCCGCTTGATATGAGAATGAGCGGCGAGGGCATTTCCGCCAAAGACATCGTAAACGGATTTTCCGCGGAGGAGCTTGGGAGGATAATATTTGAATACGGCGAGGAAAAGTATGCGAGAAGCATTGCCTCGAATATTGTGAAGGCCCGCGGTCGGGCGCCGATAGAAACTACCGGTCAGCTGGCTGAGATAATAAAAAGCTCTGTTCCGCAGAGGGTGCGGCGGGATAAAAATCCCTGTAAAAAGACCTTTCAGGCGATAAGAATAGCGGTAAACGACGAGCTGGGTCATCTGGACAAAGCGCTTGACACAGCGTTTGACTGTCTGAAGCACGGCGGCAGAATGGCGGTAATAACCTTTCATTCTTTGGAGGATCGGCTGGTTAAACAAAGATTTGCTTCGTTCGCGAGGGGATGTATATGTCCTCCGGAGTTCCCGGTTTGCGTATGCGGAAGAACGCCCAGGGGAAAGCTTGTAAACAAAAGGCCTATAGAACCCGGCGAAGAAGAGCTTGCCGCGAACAGGCGTAGCAGAAGCGCGAAGCTGCGTATTATTGAAAAAATATGAATACTGGATGTATTTGAAATATATACCGTATTGACCGTACGGTAAGAGGTGAAGTTGAAAATGGCTAAGATAAATAATCTGGCGTATGATTACAGTACATATGACGAGGAAGAGATACAGGCTCCCCGTAAAATAAAGCACCGTGCAAATCCGGCAAAGAAAAAGGCCGCGGGCGGAATAAAGGCTCTCGGAGCGGCGATTGCCGCTATGGCTCTTTTCTGCTCGATGATATACGGCAGAGTGGAGCTTTCAAGCCTTTATACCCAGCAGTCGGAGCTGGAGGCGGAGCTTGCTCAGCTGACGAATGAGAATATCAGCCTTGAGTCGGAGCTGGCGCAGAAAACCGGTCTTACAAAGGTCGAGGAATATGCCGAAAACGAGCTTGGGCTGCAAAAGCTTGACAAATCACAGATAGAATATGTTGAGATCGAGGGAGATACCGTAGCTGAGGTAGTGGCTCAGGAGGATACGAATATATTTGTAAGGATCAAGCGCTGGTTTTCAGACTTGCTGGAATATATCGGAGCCTAGTCCAATAAAATATTAACATGGAAAGTTAGGGACAGTAAAATGTGCTTAGCTTTCTTGTTCTATTATAATTAATGATGAAATTTGTCAGTTTATTGTGAAAAGAGAGAACGGTAAGGCTGGAAAGCCGGAAAGAGGATTTAAGGAAAGGCAGGCACAGAATGACTGATAAACCCAGCAGAATAATGAAGCGCAGACTGAACCTTTGGATAAATCTTGTGATAATTGCTCTAGTCGGCTATATAATTTTTTGCATATTTAAGGTTTCGGTTACGGAATCAAAGAAATGGCAGGAGCTTGCGAACTCGCAGCAGCTTAAAAGCACAGTGGTGCCCGCGTCCAGAGGAACGATCTACGACGCCAACGATCAGGTGCTTGCTCAGAGCGCTACGGTGTATACAGTGTACTGCGATCCCCAGATGCTCTGGGACGATTACCTTGATAAAAAGGACGAGCGTATCGAGGAGCTTCAGAAGCTTATAGCTGAGGAAAACGACGCTGACAAGCGGGCGGAATATCAAGGAAAGCTTGATAAGGCCAAATCCACTGACGATACCTTTGACGATCTGGTAGAATTTCTTGCGTCTACTCTTGAAGTGGATACCGCCAAGATCAAAGACTACTGCACAGATAAAGGCTCAAGATACGTTATTATAAAAAAGAACGTGGAAAAAACCACTGCCGATAAAATCGAGGACTATCTTTCGGAGGAGGGACTTGACGGTATAAGATGCGATCCTTCTACCAAAAGGTTTTATCCTCAGAACGAGCTGGCTTCAAATGTTATAGGTCATCTCAGCTATGACGGAGACGGAATTTACGGGCTTGAGGCTTACTATGACGATTATCTTTCGGGCGTTGACGGAAGAGTTGTTACCGCGACGGCAAGAAACGGAACTGAGATCCCGTACCGCTATAAGCAGAGCTACGACGCTCAGGACGGAGATTCCCTCAAGCTGAATATCGACGTCAATATCCAGTATCATCTTGAGAAAGCTTTGAAAAAGGCGTACGACGAAAACAAGCCTAACGAGCGTGCCTGCGGTATTATAATGAATCCCAATACCGGCGAGGTCTACGCTATGGCTACCACCTACAGCTACGATCCGAACAATCCCGCGGAAATAACCAGCGCCGAAGCGGCGGAGGAGCTTGAAAAGCTTGACCCGGATTCTCAGGAATACAGCGACCTCCAGCTTAACGCTTGGTCTACTCAATGGAAGAACAAGGCTATTTCCGAGCTTTATTTCCCCGGTTCGGTATTCAAGGTTATAACAGGTTCCTCTGCTCTGGAGGAAAAAGCTATTTCGCTTGAAGATACTTTCTCATGCCATACCAGCATAACGGTTGCCGACAGAAATTTCAACTGCTGGGCAACGTATGACCACGGTTCCCAGAATCTGGCCGCCGCAATGCTTAACTCCTGCAACCCCGCGTTTGTTCAGATAGGACAGCGTCTGGGCGCGGAAGGCTTTTTCAAATATTTCAAGGCGTACGGATTTACCGAGCTTACCGGGATAGACCTTCCCGGAGAGGCAAGCTCAATATATATGCCGCTTTCCAGAATGGGAAGCGTTGAGCTGGCGTCATCTTCTTTCGGACAGACAAATAAGGTAACGCCGATACAGATGATAACAGCGTATTCCGCCTGCATAAACGGCGGATACCTTGTAACTCCACAGATAGTTGATAAAATCGTTGATTCCAACGGAAACGTTGTCAAGGATTTTGAAACCGTAGTAAAGCGTCAGGTTATCTCAGAGGAAACCTCCGCCGCTATGCGCGAGATACTTGAAGGCGTTGTAAACGGACAGCAGGGTTCAAACTGCTATATTCAGGGCTACCGCATAGGAGGAAAATCAGGTACCTCGCAGAAGATCGACGTGGATTCTACAGGAAACACCTATGTCGCTTCCTACTGCGCTTTTGCTCCCGCTGACGATCCTGAGATAATAATGCTCGTCATGGTAGACGATCCGACTGGGGAAAAGTATTACGGTTCTCAGGTCGCGGCGCCTATATGCGTCGAGGTGCTTTCGGAGGTCCTGCCGTATATGGGATTTTTCCCTGAATATACGGAGGAAGAGCTTGAAAAGCTTCAGGTTTCTGTTCCCAACGTAGAATTTTCAACTGTGGAAAGCGCTGTAAAAACTCTTGAGGATCTCGGACTTGAGGTCAAGGTTCAGGGCGACGGAGCCAGCGTTGTAAAGCAGGTTCCTACTGCGGTTTCCGTAGAAAGAGGAAGCTCTGTCGTACTGTATACAGAAGAGGACTATACCGAGGATACGGTAGTTGTACCTAATCTTCAGGGACTTACAAAGGAGCAGGCGAAAAACACGCTTGAAGCTTACGGGCTTAATCTTTCTCCGCAGGGAAGCGCGGCTTATGAGGACGGCGCGCTGGCGACGGACGATCAGGATTATGCCGTAGGAGCAAATGTTCCTATGGGAACCGCGATCAAGGTGACATTTGAGCAAAGTACGGTAGGCTCGCAGTAACTTCCATAAACGCTGTATTTACAGCAAGCCGGGCGCGGAATAGTGACAAATGCTCCTGTTTTGCGATCCGTGATATGATACGGAATAATTAAGAATCTTTATGCCGAATGAATTATCCAAACGGGTTTTGTGCCTTTAAAACCGCCGCTTCTTTGCAGCCGCAAAGCCGCTCAGTACATCGAAAGGAGGTATGCTCCCTGTCCGGAGCATGGTCATAATAATGAAGCTTTACAATCTTATAAACGGGGTAGCGGAAACTGAGCTTCCCGATATGGAAATAACCTGTCTTACCTCTGACAGCAGAACTGAAATGAAAAGCGGAGGAATGTTCGTCTGCATAAAGGGCGCGACGTTTGACGGTCACAGCGCGGCTGAGCAAATGTTAGAAAGAGGAGCCGCCGTTGTAGTTACAGAGAGAGATCTGGGTATTGACAGACAGATAATCGTTGAGGATACAAGAGCGGCTTATCCCATGCTTTGTTCGGCATGGTTCGGTCACCCCGAAAGAAAGCTGAAGCTCGTAGGGGTTACGGGAACGAACGGCAAGACCACAATAACTACCGTTATGAAAAAGATATTGTCGTCGCTGGGCTGTAAGACAGGTCTTATCGGAACCTGCCAGAACGAGATCGGCGACGAGGTATATCCTACTACAAGAACTACTCCCGAGCCTTATGATTTGTTCGAGCTGTTTGATAAAATGGCCGATAGGGGCTGCGAGTACGTTATAATGGAGGCGTCGTCACAGGGACTGGAGCAGAAAAGACTCGGACCCTGCCGTTTTGCCGCGGGGGTATTCACCAATCTTACGCAGGATCATCTTGACGTTCACGGAACTATGGAGAATTATTACCAGGCAAAGAAAATTCTTTTCGGTATTTCAGATAAGGCAATTATAAATATCGACGACGATTACGGAAAAAGATACGCGAGGGAAATAACCTGTCCCTACAAAACTTTTTCCGCCGCTTCAAAGGCGGATTTTTATGCCGAGGATATACTGCTTTCCGCCAGCGGAGTAAAATATGTGTTCTGCGACGGAAAAACAAAGCATAATGTAGATTTTAAAATGCCGGGTCTTTTTAACGTTTCAAACTCGCTGGCGGTTATAGCCTGCTGTGAAACTCTCGGCTTTGATACCCAAAAGGTCATAAAGGCGCTCAATAAAATGCAGGGCGTAAGAGGAAGAGCGGAGGTCGTTCCGACAAGCAGGGATTTTACGGTTATATGCGACTACGCCCACACTCCTGACGCTCTTGCCAACGTGCTTTCTGCTATTAAGGAAAGCGCGGACGGAAAGGTCAAGTGCCTGTTCGGCTGCGGAGGAAACCGTGACGCGACCAAGCGTCCGCTTATGGCTGCCGCGGCTGCCGACAACGCGGATTTTCTTATCGTTACTTCGGATAATCCGAGAAACGAGGATCCCGAGGAAATAATAAACGACGTGCTGAAAGGTCTTGAGGGAAAAAGCACTCCGTACATAAAGATATGCGACAGGCGCGAGGCGATTTACTGGGCTGTAAAAAATGCCGAAAAGAACGATATTATAGTGCTTGCGGGAAAAGGTCATGAGGATTATCAGATACTTGCCGGAGGGGTCAAAATACATTTTGACGAACGGGAAGTAGTTGCCGAAGCGCTTGCACAGTTAGACTGACAGCACAAAAAGATAAGGGGACACGACGGACGCTTAATACCGTACGGAAAATGTCCTGTACTGAAGGAGCAAACAGTTATGGAGAAAATGAGCTTGGCTGAAATTATACAGGCTGTCGACGGAAGCTTCGGCTTTCCTGCTGACGCTATGGTCAGCGCAATCTCAACCGACACAAGAAAAATAACGGAGAATTCTGTTTTTATAGCTCTTAAGGGCGAACGCTTCGACGGTCATGATTTTGCCGCGAAGGCTATGGAGCTGGGAGCGGCGGCGGTAATAACCGAAAGACCGGTGGAGGGAGCAAAGTGCATTATTGTTGACTCCGCCGCCAAGGCTTTGCTTGATCTGGCAAGCTTTTACCGCGGAAAATTCGATATACCTCTGATAGGAGTTACTGGAAGCGTAGGCAAGACCACCACAAAAGATATGATCGCCTGCGTTGTTTCAAGAAGGTACAAAACGCTTAAAACTCAGGGGAATCTGAACAATGAGATCGGACTGCCGCAGACGCTTTTCGGGCTTGACAAAGGCTGTGAGGCGGCGGTTATCGAAATGGGAATGAGCCATGCAGGAGAGATTTCACGCCTTTCAATGTGCGCCTGCCCGACCTGCGCGGTGATAACCAATATAGGCGTTTCTCATATTGAAAACCTGGGAAGCCAGGAGAATATTCTTAAAGCTAAGCTTGAAATACTCGACGGAGCGGACTATGACGCCCCTCTTATTCTTTGTAAAGACGACAAGCTCCTTGCCGCGGCGGAAATACACGGAGAAAGAAGGGTAATATATTACTCGGTCAAAAAGAAGGACTGCGAGGTTTACGCTTCGGATATAGAAACCGGCGGCTCTTCTGTATCGTTTACAGTTAATTACTTCGGCGGAAGTATCGGCGCCGTTATACACTGTCTTGGAGAGCATAACGTTAAAAACGCGCTTGCGGCTTTCTGCGTCGGACTGGAGCTTGGCATCGGACCGGAGGAGATCGTAAAGGGGATCGCGGATTTCAGACCCGAGGGCATGAGACAGAATCTGACCGTTAAAAACGGAGTAAGCTTTATTCTCGATTGCTATAACGCCGCTCCCGATTCGATGAAGGCAAGCCTTTCGGTTTTGTCACAGATAAAGACGAACGGAAAAAGATACGCCGTTCTTGCGGATATGCTGGAGCTTGGGAAAAATTCAAAACAGTATCATAAAACTGTCGGCAAATATGCCGCTGCTTCAAAGGCCGATATGCTTCTGTGCTTCGGCGGTGATTCCTGTTATTACATCGAAGGAGCGGTTCAGTCAGGCTTCCCGGAGGAAAAATGCCTGCACTTTGACGACAGGCAGAAGATCGCCGAATATCTCAGATCAGTTTTAAAAGAGGGGGATACCGTTCTGCTGAAGGGCAGCCGCGGAATGAGGCTTGAAGAGGTCGTAAATGCTCTGGAATAGGCTGCTGATAATTCTGGCGGCTGAAATATTTGCCGGCTTTATGCTGGGAAAAATACTGATACCGTGGTTCAGAAGGCTTAAGACCGGCAGGCTGGAGCTTTATATCGGGGACAGATTCAAAAAGGACGGCTCCGAGCCTAAATTCGGAGGAATAATAATCGCCGCGGTTTCGGGCATGGGGATTTTTCTTGGAATAAGCGCGCTTTCATCAGGTCAGACAGGCGGAGGAGAAGGGAAGCGTCTTGCGGCGGCATACATATATTGTCTGCTGCTTATGACTCTGGGAGCGGCTGAGGATTATGCAAAGGACTGCCGCAAAGCTGTTCTGGGCTTTAAGCTCAGACATAAGATCGCGGCTCAGCTTATGCTCAGCGCCGCATTTCTGCTGGTGCTGTATTTTCAGGGCGATAATACGACGGAGGTTCTGCTTCCGTTCCGGCTCGGGTATATGGAATTCGGCTATCTTTATTATCCTCTTATGGGACTGATGATGACGGGCGCGGTAAACTGCGTTAAGCTTCACGATTGCTTTTCAGGCGATACGTCAAGCGGCTGCGACGGGCTCTGCGCCTCAACCTGTCTTATATTTTCACTGATTATTGCGGTATGCTGCAATATTACCTCAAATGTTCAGGGTCAGCTGTATGCTTACTGCATTGCGGGAGCCTGCGCGGCGGTACTGATCTGGGGACTTTCACCGGCTAAGGTGTATATAGGAGAGTCCGGCTCGCTTTTTCTGGGCGGAGCGGCGGCGTCCGTGATAATAATTTCAGGACTGCATTTTCTGTTTATCCTTGCAGGTATCGGTTTTGCCGCCGACGCCGTATGCTCGGCAATACAGTATTTTGTATATAAAAGGAACAAAAAATTTATTTTCAAAGGAAACAGTCTGCACGCTCATTTCAAGGCAAAGGGCTGGAGCGATTATAAGGTCATTGCCTTTTTCTCGCTTGTTACTCTTGTCGGAGGAGCCGGAGCGGCGGCGTTTTCTGTTTACAGCACGAAATTGTAGAACAAAAGGGAGGTTGTTTTCATGTCTGACAAAAGCACAGCAAGGGACGGAGGCGGCGTAAGGTCTGCCGGACAGCCGGTTGCTCAGGCAAGAAAGAAAATAAACTTCAGATTTATCAGAAGCGAAATAGATAAGCCGTTTTTTATACTTGTTCTGGTGCTTCTTGTTTTCGGCATAATAATGATGTTTTCAGCCAGCTATGCCTGGGGACTTTCCGAGCATAACGACGGCTACCATTATGTAAAAAAACAGATATTTGCGGGAGTTCTGGGACTGGCGGCTATGTTTGCCGTATCGTTTCTGGATTATCATTTTTTTCAGAATACAAAGGTTGCGTATATAATATTTTCAGCCACATGGCTTCTTACTCTTTATACGGCGTTTTTCGGAGTGGAAACGGCGGACGCCCGAAGATGGATCTATATAGGTCCGCTTCAGCTTCAGCCGTCCGAGCTGCTGAAGGTGGGCTTTATTATTATTTTCGCCTACATCATGTCTGTAAATTTCCCTAAGTTCAAGGACTGGAGGTACTGTGTTCTCCCCTTTACGATCATACTGGGAATGGTTGCCGCGGTTCTGGTGCTTCAGAGGCATATGTCCGCGGTTCTGCTGGTGGGAATAATCGGAGTTACCATGATGTTTGTCAGCGGAATGCCTCGAAAGACCTTCTGGATATTTATCGCCTGCGTGGGCGCGGCGGGCATACTGCTCGTACTGTATAAGATATTCGCCACGGGAGATTTCAACTATATTCTTGACCGATTCAAAAGCTGGCAGGATCCGACCTCCGATACAAGCGATACTACTCTCCAGACCTATCAGTCGATTCTGGCGATAGGCTCCGGCGGTCTGTTCGGTCTTGGCTTCGGTGAGTCAAGGCAGAAATATCTTTACCTTCCCGAATCGCAGAACGACTTTGTTTTTTCTGTCGTATGCGAGGAGCTTGGCTTTATCGGCGCTATGGTGGTAATTATTCTGTTTCTGATGTTTATTATCCGCGGTTTTTATATAGGTTCAAGAGCAAAGGATCGTTTCGGAATGCTGCTGGCGGCGGGTATCACCATTCAGATAGGTTCGCAGGCGCTGCTCAACATAGCGGTTGCAAGCAACGCCTTTCCGAATACGGGAATATCGCTTCCGTTTTTCAGCTACGGAGGAACCGCGCTTCTGATACAGCTTGCGGAAATGGGGATACTGCTTAACATTTCACGTCAGGCGCGGACGCCTAAATAGCGTCGGAGAGCCGTAAATACTATAATGAGAGAGGTCTGTTTTTTATGCTGAAAGTGCTGCTTGCAGGCGGAGGAACTGCCGGTCATGTAAATCCTGCTCTGGCTATTGCGGAAATAATAAAGGAGCATTATCCCGACGCGGAATTTTGCTTTGCGGGAAATCCCGAAAAGCTTGAGGCTAAGCTGGTTCCCGAGGCGGGCTACAGCTTTGAGCCGATAAAGGTGGAGGGCTTTCAGAGAAAGCTGAATTTTCAGAATATCAAGCGCAATATAAAGGCTGTATGGTATCTCAGCCGTACCGGAAGCAGGGCAAAGCAGATCATCAGCGATTTCAAGCCCGATCTGGTTATCGGTACAGGAGGGTATGTTTCCGGCCCGGTTGTCAGAAAAGCCGCTCAGATGGGCATAAAAACCGCTATCCATGAGGCGAATGCGTTCGCCGGAGTGACGACAAAGCTTCTGTCCAAAAATGTGGATAGAATAATGCTTACGGTGGAGGATACCAAGAACCTGGATCCGTCGGTCAGGAAAAAGTCGGCGGTAACGGGTCTGCCGGTAAGAAAGGCCTTTAAGCATATTTCAAAGTCCGAAGCAAGGCGCAGACTTGGCTTTGCCGACAATGAGATCGTAATACTTTCAGCGGGAGGAAGTCTTGGTTCAAGGGTGCTCAACGAGAATATAGCAAGGCTTCTTAAATGGTACCAGGACAGCGGAGCAAGGATAAACCATATTCATTCCTACGGAACCTATAGCGGGTATTCCGACTATATTGATAAGCTTGAAGCGGACGGAGTAAAGGTCAGGGATAACCCCAGACTTATCGTCAGGGATTATATAGATATGCCTTTGTGTATGGCGGCTTCAGATCTGGTTATCACACGCTGCGGTGCCAGCACGCTGACAGAGCTTGAATCGGTCGGCAGGGGAGCTATACTTATTCCTTCGCCTACGGTTGCCGAAAATCACCAGTATTATAACGGAATGGTGCTTCAGAAAGCCGGAGCAGGCTTTGTCTATGAGGAAAAGGAGCTTACCGAAACCACCATTATAGATAAGGTGGCTCAGCTTACGGAAAATCCCGAAAAGCTCGAAAGGCTGTCGCAAAACGCCGCCGCTCTGTTCATAAGCGATACTTCTGAGAGGATATATAATACGCTTAAGCCGCTGATAGAAAGCGGCAGGGATAAATAAAACAAAAGGAACAAGGGGAAGAAGAATAAATGAACAGTTCTAAAAACACGATGGACAGTATAAAGCTTCCGGATCAGTCTAAGATAGACAATCTGCAGGACGGCTTTATAACAAAGAAGCCGAAAAACACAGGGTCGTTTGAGGATTTTGACAGAATAGTCGCTCCTACCTTTGCCCGCGCCGGAAAAGTTCAGGATATTCCGGAAAAGAAGGAAAAGGAGAACGATCCCGATGATTTTATACCCAAGCCCGACCCCACGCGGAAGGCTACAAGTACCGGCGTCAAGGTAGGAAAGCGCTATGTCGCCAAGCGGAGGCTGGCAAAGATCATAACAGGCTGCGTTATGGCAGTGGTAGTTATTTTGTTTTTCTTTCCGCCCTTTGTAACTAACAATACCGCTGAAAGCGGCTGTGAAAAAAGAAATATTTTTCAGACGATGGGACTTACCGAGTTAAAGGAGGATATGCTGAAAAACAAAGCGGTGTACAGCGAGGAGGGACTTTCGTCGGAGCTGAGCGACAGCTACAGGATATGCAAAATATCTCTGAATATAAGCAACATGACTCCTTTTGAGCTGAAAATACCGGGATATGAGATCGTATCGGCGAAAAGCGAATATAAGTCAAGGTTTGTTTACGCCGCACCGGAGAAAAACGGTGGATATATAATACCTCCTTTTTCAAATGAGCCTGTAACGGTAGAGGTGCTTATAAATGTTGCGTCAATGAACGATCAGCAGCTGGATGAGGCTGTCACAAGCCTTGTCCTGAAAACCTCGGGAATGAAGAAAAAGATCGGAAGATCCCTTTACTGCCCTTGTATTCCGGCGTTTGTATTCGTTTCAAACGCTTCCGTGTTTACTCTCGATTAAGAGCGCCGAGTATTGTCTTTATGACGCCTTATTCCCTTTCTCACCAGTATAAGAAATTCTGCATAATATATGTAAAGTCAGATGATTTAACGCACTGGCGGTGAATTTCTTTGAAAAGGAGAGAAAGCTTTATGCAAAGGCTGGTGATTGAGGGAGAGAAACGGATAAGCGGAGAGATAGAGGTTCAGGGCGCCAAAAACAGCGCGCTTCCGCTGCTGGCAGGGTGCGTGCTTGTAAAAGGAGAGATCGTTTTACATAACTGCCCCAGACTTTCCGACGTTTTCGCGGCGTGCAGGATACTTACGTGTCTTGGCTGCCGGTGCAGAAGTCAGGGCAATACGGTAACTGTAAAGTCGTATGAGCTTACAGGCAGCAGTGTTCCCGACGAGCTTATGAGAGAGATGAGATCGAGCATCGTGTTTCTCGGAGCAGTGCTGGGAAGAACGGGCGAATGTTCTCTTTCTTTTCCGGGAGGCTGCGAGCTGGGACCCAGACCTATAGATATGCATATTTCAGCGCTGAAGCAGATGGGCGTTTCCATAAAGGAGGAGCACGGAGTTTTAAGCTGTTCATGCGCCAGAGGGCTCAGAGGCGCGAAGATCTCGCTTTCCTTCCCGTCGGTCGGCGCTACCGAAAACATAATGCTTGCCGCCTGTCTTGCAAAAGGGGATACGGTTATTTATAATGCCGCAAGAGAACCGGAAATATCCGATCTTGCGAATTTCCTCAACGCCTGCGGAGCAAGGATAAGCGGTCATGGCTCCAGTACCGTATATATTACCGGGGTCAAGAGTCTGCACGGCTGCGAATACAGCGTTATGCCGGACAGAATAGCCGCCTGTACAATGCTCGCGGCAGCGGCGGTGACAAACGGAGAAATAAGCCTGAAAAATGCCAGAAGCCAGGATATAGATTCGGTCATTCCGGTGTTTGATCAGATGGGCTGTACGGTCTATCCTTATGACGACAGGATATATCTTTGCGGCAAAAAGCCGCTGAGAGCCGTTAAAACCATAAGAACCATGCCTTATCCGGGCTTTCCTACAGACGCTCAGGCAATAATAATGGCGGCTCTTACCAAAGCGCAGGGAACGAGCGTCATAGTTGAAAATATATTTGAAAACCGATACCGTCACGTTGACGAGCTTGTGAGAATGGGAGCCGATATCAAGGCAGAGGGCAAGGTCGCAGTTGTTGAGGGAGTGAAACGGCTTTACGGCGCAAGCGTGCGGGCGACCGACCTGAGAGGAGGAGCCGCTTTAGCAGTGGCGGCGCTGGCTGCGGAGGGTCAGACTGTTCTTACAAACGTAAAGCTGATAGACAGAGGGTATGAGGAGATAGAAAAGCAGCTTAGTCTTGCGGGCGCTTCGGTGCGGCGGGAGAACAGCTGAAAAACAAACCGAAAGGAGAGCCGTCCCGACGGACGGGATTTTTAAAATGAAGGACGTTGTTAAAAGCCGGCAGGACGACGGCGAATACAAGCTGATAAACGGACAGCGCGTAAAGGTAAACAGGAGAAGGCGCAGGAGCAATCTTAACAGCTACTATGCGCTGGCCGTTATTTTTGCCGCGGTGATAGTGCTTATTCTTTGCATGACAGTATTCTTTAACGTAAAGGCGGTCAATATTCAGGGCGTAAAGCTCTATACAAAGGAGCAGATACTGGCGGTAGGCGGAGTGAACAGCGGAGTAAATCTTATCAGAACCGATACGAAGGCAGTTGAAACCAGACTTAAGAATACTCTTGTCTATATTGACGACGTGCAGGTCAGCAGAAAGTATCCGTCGGAGCTTGAAATAAAGGTCACGGAGGCCGTAAAAGCGGCGCAGATAGAGAAAGACGGCAAATATTATATTCTGTCAGAATCAGGCAGGATACTGGAGGCGGACGTGCCGCTTGACACAAGCCTTATGCAGATAAAAGGCTTTGAGCTTAAAAGCCTTGAGCCCGGCAGCGCGCTGGAATCTGAGGACGCGTTTAAAACGAAGATACTGGATCAGCTTGTCGGCGAGATAGAAGCGTTGGATTTTGAAAACATAAACGAGATTGACCTTACCGACCGTACCGATATAAAAATGACCTATGACGGCAGAATAGATATACGTCTGGGAAGCTCGGTTGACATTGATTACAAGCTTACCTATATCAAGGCTGTGATAGACAAGAGCCTTTCTGATAATTATGAGGGGACCCTGCGGTATAACGGAGTAAACAGCGGAATTTCCGCGATACCTAAAAGCGATTCGGACTCCGCTTCCGACAGCGGTTCTGACGAAGCGGAGTCTTCTCAGGACGCCGCCGACGCTGATACACAGATAAACGCGGACGATCCGGCTCAGAGCAATGACAGCGGAACAGATTACTCCCAGGCATGGAGCGACGGAACCGGCGGCGATGATTACGGAGATTACAACGGAAATGAATATCAGGACGGATATTCCGGCGATGCATGGGATAACGGTTATACCTATCAGGCGGAAGCTTATTGAGTATATGAGTCGCTGGATTTTCCGTTTTATACATTTTTAATAAAATATTCAGAATACGTTTAATTAAGTGCTTTACATTTGCCGTGTTTTGTGATAATATAGTAATATATTTATGTCTATGGGGGTTTATGCGGTATTGCGCCGCGAATTCAAGTAAAAATAATGGATTTTATGCTATAAAATGCAATTAGGAGGATGTCAATTATGTCATACGAGTATGTTGAAGCACCTGTAGAGGGTGCCAGAATTAAGGTAATAGGCGTCGGCGGCGGCGGCGGAAACGCTCTCAACTGCATAGCCTGTGCAGGCATTGCCGGAAACGTTGATTATATTGCGATCAATACAGACATTCAGGCTCTCAAGGGCTCTAAGGCGACCGAGAAGATCCAGATAGGCTCCAAGCTTACTCACGGTCTGGGCGCCGGCGCAAAGCCTGAAATCGGCGAGGCTTCGGCTCAGGAGAGCAGAGATGAGATCGCTGAGGTGATCAAGGATGCGGACATGGTTTTCATCACTGCCGGAATGGGCGGCGGAACCGGAACCGGAGCCGCTCCCGTAGTTGCCGAGATCGCTCAGGAAATGGATAAGCTTACTGTTGCCGTTGTAACCAAGCCCTTTAATTTTGAAGGTCCGAAGAAAATGGAAAAGGCGGAAAAGGGAATCGCGGCAATGCTTGAGCACGTTGACGCTCTTATTGTAATTCCTAACCAGAATCTGCTTTCAGGCGGTCAGAAGCTGACAATGCGTCAGTCCTATGCTCTTGCCGATGAGGTTCTGAAAACTGATGTAATTTCTATTGCCGAAATTATTACAAGACATGACGAAATTAACGTAGACTTTGCGGATATTACTACGATTATCAAAAACGCCGGATTTGCTCATATGGCTATTGGTCACGGTCAGGGCAAGGACAAGGTTCAGGACGTTGTTTCTCAGGTTATTTCAAGCGATCTGCTTGAAACCTCTATTACAGGCGCCAAGAGACTGCTTGTTAATATAACCATGTCGGAGGATATTGTAGTTGACGAGATCGACGAGCTTACCAACGCGATCACTGAGGCTGTTGATCAGGACGCTGAGATCATTTTCGGAAACGGATACGATCCGGACGCTAACGACGAGGTTTATGTAACGGTTATCGCCGCTGATTTTGACGGAGTAAAGCCGACGGCTGACAGTAACGCGAAGAAAGCCGCTTTTTCAGCAAATTTCAGCGCCGCTTCGGACGACGCCAAGGCTGACGCAGAGGCTATGCATAAGGCGGGAGTGAAGGCCGCAGACAACCCGAATTACTATGACGACATCTTCAATATATTTAAAAATAAATAATTTGTTCCGCGCCTTTCTTAAAAATATTATGCTTGGTTTTGAATTTCCGAATTATTTATAAGAGAAAAGACTGCCGGAATAATAATCGTATAAAAATGTTATGGGGCGGATCGTTGTATCCGTCCTTTTTCGTATTTTGAAAGCTCTATTAAAGACATATATCCAGCAGACAGCAGAAGAACAGCCGGAGAAATTATTGATTGGCAATTTGCCTGTCGAAGATCAGGAAGCAGTATAAAACCATTGTTTGCCGCGATTCGTTAGGTGTCTGCTGTTCAAGAGGATATAAGGACTATCGGCGCGGTAATTTAAAAATGCTTGAGGGTGTACATAAAACTACTGAGAAAATTTTCAGGCTTTGTGAAAAGCCACTTGAAATCCAGCTGCGTTTTTGCTATAATAAAAATATGATAGTTTAATACTTTTACAGATTTGAGTTTTGACAAAATACCCAAAAAAACATCTGTCATTTGGTCAAACATTATAAACTTGAAAAAATAATTGGAAAGCGGTTGAAAATAAATTTAAAGTATAGTATAATTATATTAAACTTTAATTATCTTTGGAGGTAATGAATTATGGCAAGTAATGGATATTTGAGAACAGTCCGTATGGGTGGTTTTGATAAATCGGACGTTCTTGCTTATGTAGATGATTTGAACTCTAAGATCTATAACCTTGAGGCTCAGGTAACCGATCAGCAGGAAACTATTGAGCGTCTTGAAAAAACAGGAGGCGGAGCTCAGGGTGATTTTGAGGGCAAGAAGGAGCTTGAAAAGAAGGTTGAGGAAGCAAAGAATAAAATTGCCGAGCTGATGGCTTCAACAGATACAATGAAGGTTCAGATCGCGGATTATGAGCAGCAGATCACCGAAAAGGATTCTGAAATCGAGAAGCAGAAAAATGAAATCGAGGATCTTAAGGAAAAGCTTGAAAATGCGGAGGCCAACGCCGGAAGCGCGGCCGCGCCTGCATTTGATCTGGGAAGCGTATTTATTGAGGCTCAGAATACTGCCAATAAGGTAGTTACAGAGGCTAAAAAGGCGGCTAAGCAGATGGAGGACGAAGCCGCACAGCTTCAGACGCAGATCCTTGACGACGCTAACGCTCAGGCTGAAAAGCTTGTTACCGACGCGCAGAATGAGGCTAACAATACTATTAAAACCGCCAAGCAGAGCGCGGACGCGATGACTGCCGCCGCAAGAGCAGAAGCGGATTCTGTTACCAACGAGGCCAAGGCAAAGGCGGAAAAAATGATAGCAGACGCTACTAACGAGGCGGGAATTATCCGTGAAAAATCCTCCGGTCTCAGAAATTCCGTTAAGACGGAGTTCAGCTCTCTTAACGATACCGTTCAGAAGCTTGTTACTGCTCTCAACGATCTGTACGGGGCAAGCATCGGTTCTGTAAATACTGCCAGAGAGCTTATTGACGAGGGTCTTGATCTGGTTTCCGATGATGAATAACGACTGTGAAATAATTGAAGTGCGGGCGGAGGAGCTTAAGCGGCGCGCGGAGGAGTTTCGCTGCGGCGACAAGATACTGCTTACCGGCACGGTCTATACTTCGAGAGACGCCGCTCACAAGCGTTTTATGAAAATGCTGGACGATGGAGAAAAGCTGCCCTTTGAGCTTGAGAACGCTGTGATATATTATGCCGGACCTACTCCCGCTCCGGAGGGTAAGCCTATAGGCTCCTGCGGTCCTACGACTTCAGGCAGAATGGACAGATTCGCGCCAAGGCTGCTTGATTTAGGTCTGGGCGGAATGATCGGAAAAGGCGAGCGTTGTAAAGAGGTAAGAGACGCGATAGTACGCAACAAGGCGGTTTATTTATGTGCTGTAGGCGGAGCCGGCGCTTTGGCCTGCAACTGTATTAAAAGCTGCGAGGTAATTGCTTTTGAGGATCTTGGCTGTGAGTCGGTAAAACGGCTGTATGTTGAGAAGTTTCCTCTTATCGTTGCCGACGACTGCTTTGGTGGAGATATTTTCTCTCAGGGCAGAGCGAAATATGCTCAGGTATAAAAGAACCGTACTGCGGGTATTATTAACAGGGAGGAGTTATAGGCTTCTCCCTGTATTTTTAAAGACCTTGGGCAAATTTACTATTAAATTTGCCTGAAATGCAGACGATATTACAAATCTGTGGAAAAGTTAATTTTAATTTGAAAATTGCTTGACTTTAACGTTTAATCGTGATATGATATTATTACATCATATAGTGTGAATGGTGGGATATATTTTGGTAGATAACAGTCTGCTTGAAAAGGGCGGTTATGCTGAATGTTCCGATGAACAGCTTGCCGCTATGGCTAAGAAAAATGACGGGCAGGCAGTGCTTTCTCTTATTTCAAGGTATATCTGCGCTGTTGAGGCAAAGGCAAGATCCTTTTCCGGCGGTGTTTACGACGATGATCTGATTCAGGAAGGTCTTATGGGGCTGATGAGCGCTATCCAGAGCTTTGAGGCTGATAAGGAGGTCAGGTTCGGCACCTACGCTATGACGTGTGTAAAAAACAGAATGATTTCGGCGTTAAAAAAGGACAGGGCGATCTTGGAGGAAGCTGCCGGAGAGGATGACGAGCCGTCTCACGATCCTTCCGACATTCCGGAGAATATTGTCCTTGAGAAGGAACGCATGAATGAAATTTTTGAGAAAATTTATTCGGCTCTTTCGGAGCTTGAGTGGCGTGTATTTCAATTATACTTATCAGGTTTGGCTTATAATCAAATAGCATTAAAATTGAGCGTGTCCGTAAAAGCAGTAGACAACGCAATGCAGAGGGTTAGGCGAAAACTTAAGGCGGTTTTGAGATAGCTGCAAAAAAGAATTATTCTGTATTGTACGGCCGGGTAGCTTAATTACAGAGCGTTGTTTTAACAAAGGTGTCGGTGTAAGTCCGACCAGGGCACATTTTTATTTTAGCGAGGTATAAAATCATGTACGAAGACAAGACATTAGTATGCAAGGAATGCGGAAACGAGTTTGTTTTCACAGCAGGCGAGCAGGAGTTTTACGCAAGCAAGGGCTTTGAGAACGAGCCGCAGAGATGCAAGGCTTGCCGTGACGCAAGAAAGAGCGCTTCGAGATCCGAAAGACAGATGTACACAGCTACCTGTGCTGCCTGCGGCGGAGAAGCTGTAATTCCCTTTAAGCCGAACGAGGATAGACCTGTTTATTGCAGCGAGTGCTTCGCAAAAATGAGAGAGGAATAATTTCTCAGAAGAAATCTTTTTATAACCGCAGTAAGCGTTCAGCATTTAAAAAGCGAGTTTGGTTTGCAAATTCTGGCTTTAAGCATTGGACGCTGTGCTGATAGCTTGTCATATAAAAGCGGCAGGCTCCTTATTTAAAGACTCTTTGAGCTGCCTTTGTGGCGGCTCTTTTTGCTTTGTTAGGAAGCTTAGCTGAGTAAATTTACAAAATACTATTGCATTGCTATGAAAAATTGGTTATAATATAAATGTCGGTTTAAATGAAAGGAGCGTTGAAAATGGAATTTAAGGTTACAAAGGATACGATTATCGGCGATATTTTGGATCATGACGAAACGACGTCCAAGTATTTTACCGAAATGGGAATGCATTGTCTGTACTGCCCTTCATCCAGAGGGGAGTCGCTTGAACAGGCCTGCATGGTTCACGGCGTTGACGTCAACAATATGATAGAGAAGCTTAACGCGCATATTGCCGGCTGAGACGCTTATGCTGACTCAATACGCTGTTCATTGTCTGCCGACTTTGTACAGCGTATTTTATTAGGCGATACCGTATTTTAATTCGGAGCAAGCCCGATGTAAGCTCGGCTTTTCATCGGCTGCGGCGAAGCAACCTGCGCCAAACGCTGTATTTTGACAGCGAAGAGCTTCTGGCTCCTCAGGGTTTCAGTAGGGGATTACGTCCTCTGCTGAAAGTCTGATATGGAAACGTCTTCTTTAGAAAACGGGGACATAGGCGCTAGGTTATATTTGGGAGAGATTTTTTATGAACGATCAAAGACTGCTTGCCTGCGCGCGTCTTTGCAAAGGAAAAAAAGCCGTGGACGTAGGTACCGACCACGGTCATCTGGCGGCATATCTGATCACGTCGGGGATATGTGATAGCTGCATTGCCTGCGATATAAACGAAAAACCGCTTAAGGCCGCTGAGGATACTGTAAAAAGGTTTGGACTTGACGATAAGATACAGTTGGTTTTGTCAGACGGACTGGATAAAATATGTCCGGACGGCGTAACGGACATTGTAATAGCCGGAATGGGCGGAGAGCTTATAGCTGATATAATCGACAGGGCGGAATGGATCAAAGCGGACAGAGTAAATCTTGTGCTCCAGCCGATGACAAAATGGGATCATCTGAGAAAATGGCTGTATGACAACGGCTTTGAAGTCGTCAGTGAAATTCCCTGCGAGGAGGGCAGATTCGTCTATTCGGTAATGCAGGCGGTTTATACAGGAGTAAAGCCGGATTATAAATGCGATACAGAGTATCTTTACGCCGGACGGGTCGCCGCGGATACGGAGGACGGAAGAAAGTATCTGCTGCGTCAGGCTGAAAGGCTGGAAACGGCGGGCAGAGGAATGATAAATTCCCGTGAGAAGCGTTCTGCCGGAGAGGAATATATTTGGACGGCAAAAATGCTGAAAAAAATCGCGTCAGCAAATGATAGGAATGAGAATGATGATTACAATTAATGATATTTATAATTACATAGATATGCTTGCTCCGTACTCTTTGCAGACGGACTATGACAACAGCGGTCTTAACGTGACTTTTAACAGCGGCGGCGGAGTAAAGCGTGCGCTTATCGCTCTTGACGTTACAAATGAGATTATTGCCGAGGCTGAGCAGACAAAGGCTGATTTAATTATTACTCACCATCCTGTGATTTTCAGGGGGCTGAAAGCTCTTGACGAGCGTGATACGGCGGTCAGGCTTTGCAGAGCGGGTATCTCGGCGATTTCGGCGCATACGAATTTCGATTCGGCTAAGATGAACGATATCCTGTGCGAAAAGCTGGAGCTTGTGCCCGAAGAACCCCTTGCAGTGGAAAACGGAGCGCCTGTCGGATATGTGTGCGGCTGTCAGCCGGTTTCCTGCAAGGCTATGGCGGCAAGGGTCAGGGACGCGCTGGGAAATACAGTCGTAAGATATAACGCTTTGAGGGACGGTATGCTGTCGCGGATAGCGGTCTGCTCAGGCGGCGGAGGAAGCTTTTTAAGTGATGCGATGTCCAAAAAAGCGGACTGCTTAATTACGGGGGACGTAAAGCACGACGTATTTATCGATGCCCATAATGCCGGTATCTGCGTGATAGACGGAGGGCATTTCCATACGGAGAATATTTTCTGCGAATATATGCTGAAGGCGCTGTCCGAAAGGTTTCGCGAGGTTGAATTCAGGGTTGCCGTAAGCAACAGGGATATTTTATCATATCAGATTTAAGGAGTAGCGATTATGGCTCTTGACGGAGTATTTTTAAGACTTGTAAGGAATGAGCTTCAGCCTCTGATCGACGGGCGTGTGGACAAGATATACCAGCCTTCAAGAGAGGAACTGGTTATCGCTTTAAGGACCAGGGACGGCTCGTACAGGCTGCTGTTCAATACGGGAGCAGGAACAGCAAGAGTCCACGTTACAAAAGCGGAAATTGAAAATCCAAAGGTACCGCCGATGTTCTGTATGTTTATGCGCAAGCATTTATCCTCGGGAAGGCTTGTGGATATAAGACAGGACGGCTTTGAGCGTATACTTTATTTTGATTTTGATTCGGCAAACGAAATGGGGGATATCTGCCGTTTTACTCTTGCCGTTGAAATAATGGGCAGACATTCAAATCTTATTCTTATTGATTCCGAAGGAAGGATAGCGGACAGCATTAAGCGTGTCGGAAAGGATATGTCCGCGGTAAGAATGGTGCTGCCGGGAATGACCTATACGCTGCCGCCGAGAGAGAAAAGACTTTCCCTGCTCGACGATTCTGCTGAGGACATATGCGATATGATACGCACTTACACAAACCTCGCTCTGCCTAAAGCGCTGATGAAAGCGATAGAGGGCATATCGCCGGTATTCGCCAGAGAAGCGGAGTTTTTTGCCGGCAGAGGAAAGGAATTGACGGTTCAGGCTATGAGCCGCGACGATTTTGACAGGCTTGCGTTCTACCTCAGAAAGACGGCTGACGAAATACGCAGCGGCGTGAACAAATATACCGTTGTAAAAACCAAGGACGGAATGTTCAAGGATTTCTGCTTTACCTCTGTTAATCAGTACGGCGGTCTTATGGTTACGAAGCAGCTGGATTCGCCCAGCGAAACGCTTGATTATTTCTATTCCGAAAGGGACAGAGCCGCCAGAATGAAGCAGCGGTCACAGGATCTGTTTAAGCTGCTTGTGAACGTATCGGACAGGATAGCGAGAAGAACCGCTAACCAGCGGGAGGAGCTGAAGGAGTGCGCCGGCCGGGATAAGCTGAAAAAATACGGCGACCTTATAATGGCTAATCTTTACCGTCTGGAAAAAGGTCAGACCATGGCAGAGGTGGAGGATTATTATGAGCCGGAGTGTCCTTCGGTCAGGATCCCCCTTGACAGAAGGCTGACGCCTTCGCAGAACGCGCAGAAGTATTATAAGGAATACCGCAAAGCGGATACGGCCGAAAAAAAGCTGATTGAGCTTATCAGGCAGGGGGAGGAGGAGCTGGATTATATAGATTCGGTTTTTGATTCCCTGACGCGGGCGCAGAGCGAAAGCGATATAATTCAGCTGAGGCTTGAGCTTGCGGAGCAGGGCTATATAAAATCCTCAAAGCTGAAAGGAAAGCCTCCGAAAAGCCTGCCGCCTATAAGGTTTGTATCCTCCGACGGGTATGAGATAAGGGTCGGAAGAAACAACAAGCAGAACGATATGCTTACCTGCAAGGACAGCGAGAAGCTGGATATCTGGCTGCATACTCAGGGGATTACAGGCTCGCATACCGTTATTTCATGCCGGGGAGAAACGCCGCCGGACAGGACGATCGAGGAAGCGGCGGTTATTGCCGCGTATCATTCCAAGGGACGCGGCTCCTCGCAGGTACCGGTAGATTATACGCTGATAAAATATGTGAAAAAGCCTAACGGCGCAAAGCCGGGAATGGTTATATTTACAAATAACCGGACTTTGTATGTCAAGCCTGACGAGGCTCTGGCGGAAAAGCTGAGGGATAAAAAATAACGGGGCGGTTACATTATGAAAAAGCTTGATTTTAATTTTTTTGACCGCGACGCTTTGGAGGTAGCTCCCGAGCTGGCAGGCAAGATTCTGGTTTCCAGAATAAACGGAGAGGAGATCCGCGTAAGAATAACCGAAACCGAAGCCTACTGCGGAGAGAACGATACCGCCTGTCATGCGCACAAGGGCAGGACCAGGCGAACCGAAGCGCTTTACCGCGAAAGCGGAACGGTGTATGTTTACCTCTGCTACGGAATGCACTGGCTTATGAATGTGATCACCGGTGGTAAGGAAAATCCTCAGGGAGTGCTTTTCCGTGCAGGAGAGGGCTTTGACGGACCGGCTAAGCTTACGAAGCGTCTCGGCGTTACCGGCGAGCTTAATTTGCAGTCGTTTGTTGATAATCCGCTCATATGGGTAGAGGACGACGGGGAAAAGCATACCTTCCATACTGAGAAGCGCGTAGGCATAAATTATGCGGCTCAGGAGGATATCGACAAGCCATGGAGATTCGTTCTGGATAAGTAAATGCTTTTGAGCGAATTTTGTGAAGTCACGATTTTGTCTCGAAAGCGCGCAAATAAAGCAAGCCCGCCGGACGGGTGAAAAGAGGATATTGACAAATATATTTGTCTGTGATAGAATTAATACGCATGAATGGTTTAGTTTGGAGGAAATAAAAATGGGAGATGTTAAAATTTCTGACAGTGTGATTTATATCGGAGCGGACGACAGAGCTATTGATTTGTTTGAAAGCCAGTACAAGGTGCCCAACGGCGTATCATATAATTCATACGTTATTTTAGACGAAAAAACCGCGGTCATGGATACCGCTGACAACAGAGTTACCGACGTGTGGCTGGACAAGCTTGAAAAGGCGCTTGACGGAAGAAAGCTTGATTATCTTGTAGTTCAGCATATGGAGCCGGATCATTCGGGAAATATCCAGCGGCTTGCTGAGAAGTATCCTGAAATGAGGCTTGTCGGAAACGCAAAGACCTTTGCTATTATGAAGCAGTTCTTTACGATCGACGGACTTGACGAACGCTGCGTTACCGTTAAGGAGGGGGATACGCTTTCTCTCGGCAGTCATACGCTGCAGTTTATAATGGCTCCTATGGTTCATTGGCCTGAGGTAATGGTTACCTACGAGCAAAGCGAAAAGCTGCTGTTCTCGGCGGACGGCTTCGGAAAATTCGGAGCTTTGGACGCGGACGAGGACTGGGCGTGCGAAGCAAGAAGGTATTATTTCAATATAGTAGGAAAATACGGCGCGCAGGTTCAGGCTTTGCTGAAAAAGGCGGCAGCGCTTGATATAAAGATGATACTTCCGCTGCATGGTCCTGTGCTTAAGGAAAATCTGGGATATTATATAGATAAATACAACGTATGGTCAAGCTATGAGCCTGAGGATAAGGGCGTGCTGATAGCATATGCTTCCATTCACGGCCATACCGCCGCCGCGGCTGAAGAGCTTGCGCGGATGCTGAAGGAGCGTGGGGCTGAAAAGACAGTTCTGACCGATCTTTCAAGAACGGATATGTCAGAAGCGGTTGAGGACGCTTTCAGGTATGACCGAATGGTGCTTATGGCGGCTTCCTACGACGGCGGCGTATTTCCGGTTATGGAGGATTTTCTGCTTCACCTTAAATCGAAGCTTTATCAGAACAGGAAGATAGGCATTGTGGAAAACGGCTCGTGGGGACCGACTGCCGGCAGAGTTACGAGGTCCTATGCAGAGGGCTATAAGAACGTAACGATCGCCGAGCCTGCGGTTACGATTCGTTCGGCTCTTAACGAAGCTTCCAGAGCGGCTTTGGCGCAGCTTGCCGACGCTATGACCGTAAGTGAATAAGTATTGATATTTGTGTTATGAATGAAAAAATAAAAGCGCAGATTCTTCTGTTTAAGAGAATCCGCGCTTTTATTTATAACGGTTCGCGCTGTTCAAGCAATACTGTAAGCGGAAATTTTTTAATTCGCTGAGTAAAAACAGGCGGTCCGAAGCTTCTGCAAAGTCAGAATTTTCAGACCGCCTGCTGTGTTTTCAACACGTTTGGAAGAGGCTTAATCCTTTAAAATGTGGTTGATAGCCGAAAGCAGAGCGTTTATCGAGGAAACTATTATATCAGTGTTTCTTCCCGCGCCCCACACTGTTTTGCCGTTTGCCGAAATGCCGACGTATGATACCGCTTCGGCAGAAGAATGTCTGTCGATCGCGTGCTCCTCGTAGCTTTCAATAGTAAAATCAAGGGGAATAGCGTTTTTTAACGCGTTTGCGACCGCGTCAAGTCTGCCGTTTCCTGAAGCGGAGTAAACCGCTGTTCCTTTTCCGGGGATCGCCGCTGTAACGCTGGCGGTTATAGTTCCGTCGGTTTCCTGCACAAAATGGGATTCGCTTACGCTTACCGGAGAGCTTACGTTAAGATAATTGTTCTTGAATATCTCATAAATTTCTTCCGGCATAAGCTCCTTGTGCTTGTGGTCGGAAACGTTCTTTATCGCGTATCCGAAATTCTCCCTCATCTTTTTAGGGAGGTTGTAGCCGTACTTCTGCTCGAGAAGGTAGCCTATTCCGCCCTTTCCTGACTGTGAATTTATTCTGATAACGTCGCCGTCGTATTCTCTGCCGACGTCCTTCGGGTCGATAGGAAGATAAGGCACCGTCCAGTGATCAGGATCCTTTTCATCGCGCCATTTCATGCCCTTGGCGATAGCGTCCTGATGAGAGCCGGAAAACGCCGCGAATACCAGTCTGCCGGCATAGGGGCTTCTTTCGTAAACCTTCATTCTTGTAACGCGCTCGTAAAGCTCCACCAACGCCGGCATATCTGAAAAGTCAAGCTTGGGATCAACGCCGTGAGAAAACATATTCATTGCGAGAGTAACGATATCAACGTTTCCGGTCCTTTCGCCGTTTCCGAAGCAGGTTCCCTCGATCCTGTCGGCTCCAGCCAGCAGTCCGAGCTCGGAATCGGCTACCGCACAGCCGCGGTCGTTGTGAGGATGAAGAGAAACAATCACGTTTTCGCGGTATTTCAGATTATCGCACATATATTCAACCTGCGAGGCATAAATGTGAGGCAGCGACATTTCTACCGTTACCGGCAGGTTGATGATGACCTTTTTGTCCGCCGAAGGCTGCCAGATATCAAGAACGGCGTTGCATATTTCAAGAGCAAATTCCGGCTCTGTTCCTGTAAAGCTTTCGGGAGAGTATTCAAAAATGATATTTCCCTTTGCTTTCTCCCTGTACTCATTGCAGAGCCTTGCTCCGTCAGCGGCAATTTTGACGATCTCCTCCTTTGATTTGCGGAAAACCTGTTCTCTCTGCGCAACTGAGGTGGAATTGTAAAGATGTACGACCGCGTGCTTTGCGCCGTCTATAGCCTCAAAGGTCTTTTTTATAATGTGCTCTCTCGACTGGGTCAGAACCTGAATGGTAACGTCGTCGGGGATCATGTTTTTTTCAATAAGAGTGCGGCAGAATTCATATTCTGTTTCGGAAGCGGCGGGGAAGCCTATTTCTATTTCCTTAAAGCCGATTTTGACCAGATGATTGAAAAACTCGAGCTTTTCATCTAAGCTCATAGGGATAATGAGCGCCTGATTGCCGTCCCTAAGATCGACCGAGCACCACATGGGGGCGTGGTCGATGTATTCCTTTCTGGTCCATTTTAAAGATTCAACAGGAGGCATAAAGTAGCCTCTCTGATATTTTTCAACGTTTTTCATAGTAAGTTCCTCCTGATAATATGCTTATTGATAGTGATGAGCCGATTTTTAAAACTGCCGTGCCTTTTCGTTGACGGCGGCTTCGGCTGTAGTTTTATAGCTTCTTGAAATTGGGGCTGTCCTTATGCATAGTCGGTCAGACAGCCATTTTCCGTAATTGCTTTTCATGGACAGCTTCTCCTTTCTCTGTACTAAAAAAGCCCGTCTCTTATATTGAAGAGACGAGCGTTATCACCCGTGTTACCACTCTAATTCGTGCATAACTTGCGCTATGCTACCTCAGCCACATCTGACAATGTGCCGCTTTGTAACGGAAGCCTACCGTGTGAAGCTACTTGACCGAAAGCTTTCAGCCGTTTTCGCCGCACCTGCTCAGGGACGAGTTATTACATAAAATCCGTACTGCCTTGCACCTTACGGCAGCTCTCTGAAACTGAATAGTATGCTTTTTTTCCCATCATTGCATTTAATATATTTATATTATCATTATTATATTACACGAATCAGGTTTTGTCAACCGCGTTCATATTTATTTTACAACTGCGCAGTAAGACAGCTGTTTGCATACTGAAAATATTAAGAAATAAAAGAGTATATTTAAGAAATACATAAGATTAGTGTTGTTGACAAACATAATAGGCGGGAGTATAATGGATACTGTAAAGAAGGCACCGCGCAGTGACATAGCTTTGATCGGCTTTGTTTGTGTGCGGCAATATTTTGATAAATACAATTCTTCTTCAGAGGGAGCGTTGCGTATGATTTATGACAGTATAAAAAAGCTTGCGGCATATGGTCTTGAAACGGGACTTATCGGCAAAGAGGACAGGATTTTTGCCATCAACCGTATTCTGGAGGCGCTTGGTCTTGACGAATACAAGGAGCCTGCTCAGGAATATTCGGGGGTGGTTCTGGAGGAAGTTTTAAGGGAGCTTACCGATTACGCCTGCGAAAAGGGTCTGTGCGGGGACAGTATAGTTTACAGGGATCTGTTTGACACGAAGCTTATGGGTCTGCTTACCCCCAGACCGTCGGAGATCAATCAGCTGTTCAGGGGACTTTACAATCATCAGTCGCCGGAGGCTGCGACGGATTATTTCTATAAGCTTTCACAGGACAGCGATTACATAAGACGCTACAGGATCAAAAAGGATATGCGCTGGGTCGCGCCTACAGAGTACGGCGATCTGGATATAACCATAAATCTCTCAAAGCCGGAGAAGGATCCCAAGGCAATAGCGGCGGCAAGGAACGCCAGGCAATCAGGATATCCCAAGTGTCTGCTTTGCTATGAAAACGAAGGCTACGCCGGAAGGGTGGATTCCCCAGCAAGGCAGAATCACAGGGTGATTTCGCTGAAGATAAACGGCGAGGACTGGGGACTTCAGTATTCGCCGTATGTATACTATAACGAGCATTGTATTCTGTTCAACAAAAAGCATACGCCTATGGTTATAGACAAGGCGGCGTTTTCAAAGCTGTTCGATTTTGTTGAGCAGTTCCCGCATTATTTTATCGGCTCAAACGCTGATCTTCCTATAGTGGGAGGCTCTATTCTCGCTCATGAGCATTTTCAGGGCGGAAACTATACCTTTGCAATGGCTAAGGCTCCGGTTGAAAAGGAGCTTGTGTTCAAGGGCTTTGAAGGCGTAAAGGCGGGCATAGTAAAATGGCCTATGTCGGTCATAAGGATATCGTCGCTTGACAGGAACGAGCTTGCGGAGCTTGCCGGAAAAATACTTTCCTGCTGGAGAGGCTATACTGATGAAGAAGCGTTCGTTTTCGCTCAGGCGGACGGGGAGCCTCATAATACCATAACTCCTATAGCAAGAATGAGAAACGGAAGCTTTGAGCTTGATCTGGTTCTGAGAAATAATATCACCACAGAGGAGCATCCTCTCGGAGTATACCACCCTCACGCCGAGCTGCACCACATAAAGAAGGAAAACATCGGGCTTATTGAGGTGATGGGACTTGCGGTTCTTCCCGCGAGGCTAAAAGACGAAATGGACAGACTTGCAAAAGCGCTCGTCAGCGGAGAAGATCTGAGAAGCGATGAAACGCTTATGAAGCACGCGGACTGGGCTGAGGCGTTTTCCGCTTCGTACGATATAACCCGGGAAAACGTAAATGAAATTATTCAGAAAGAGATAGGGATCGTTTTCTCGAAGGTTTTAGAGCACGCAGGAGTGTTTAAAAGGAACGAAAAGGGAAGAGAATATTTTTCAAGATTTATAGAATATGTAAACAAATAAAATCTCAGGGCGGTGCAGAATACCGCCTGTTGTTTTGAAAGATAAAAAACTGATCTTGGAAGGAAGAAAGATATGACAACAGAAAAAAGAACAACGTCAAAGCATATTTTCATATATGCTTTGGCTGCGCTACTGACGCTTTTAGCGGTACGGTGTATCTATGTGCTGACGGTAATGCATAACGCCTATGACGTCAAGCCGCTGACAGATGAAAAAATCAAAGCCGCGGATGTGAACAACGCTTCAAAGCTTATGATAGTAGCTCATCCCGACGACGAGCTGCTTTGGGGCGGAGGACATCTTATGGAGGGCGGATATATGGTACTCTGTATTACCGACGGTAAGGACAGGGTACGCTCCGAAGAGTTTTATAGGGTGATGAAAGAATCCGGAAACGAGGGTATAATACTTGAATATCCGGATAAAGTAAGAGGAAAGCGCGACGACTGGTCCAGGGTGCGCGGCGGTATCGTGTCGGATATCGAAAGAGTGATGAAATATAAGGATTGGGAGCTTATTGTGACCCACAACAAAAACGGAGAATACGGTCATATTCATCACCAGATGCTTCACAGCTTTGTTACGCAGGTATATAACGACGATGAAATTGATTCAAGGCTATATTGCTTCGGGAAATATTTCAAAAGGTCAAAGCTTAAAGACGCGGAAAGTACGCTTACGCCTATTACCGCGCAGCAGCTTACCTATAAGGAGGAACTGGAAAAGCTGTATAAATCCCAGAGTGAAACGATTAAAAAGCTTAGTCATATGAACGAATATGAGATCTGGGAGGAATATCAGCCGCCGGTGCTTACGGTTGAATCCTGACGGCGTACCGTTCGTAGGCTTTGCGGTATTTTAAGTCATACCGCGCCGGATTTTTTCGGATACGTTACGGTATACCTGCAATTTTTCTGAAAATCTGCGTATCCGTTGAAATCATTGTGCGGCTGCAATTTCGCCTGCAATTGTTATAAAATGGAGGATCATCAGTGTGAACGACGTCAAAAAATTCGGACGTATTAACATAATACATATAACGGCGCTGACAGTTGTTTATGCAGCCGTTGTGCTGCTTATCATGCGTTTTGAATATGCCTACGGCTCAAATACAGACTGGGGCGGTCAGCATTACGCGATTCCTGATTATTTCCGAAAGCTTTTTTATGAAACTGGCGATATTTTCCCGAGCTTCGCGGCAAATTTGGGAGCCGGAGAGAATATATACAATTTTTCATATTACGGTCTTTACTCGCCGATAATACTTATTTCCTATCTTCTGCCGTTTGTGAAAATGCCGGTATACATTCAGGCGGTAAGCATTATCGGAATGGAGATAAGCATATTGCTTTTCTACAGGTTTATGCGCGCCAAATTCAGGGATTCTACAGCCTTTCTCATGTCGCTGGCCTTTCTCTGCGCTGCTCCGCTTATATATCACGGACACAGGCATATCATGTTTGTCAGCTATATGCCGTTTCTTATCCTCGCTCTCGGCTCCGCCGACAGCTATTTTGAAAAAGGAAAAAAGTCCGGGCTTATATTCTGGACGCTTATGATAATTCTTTCAAGCTGGTTTTTCAGCGTTTCCGCTCTGGCAGTTCTGTTGGTTTACGGCGCCTACAGATATATATCCTTAAACGATAAAATAAAGCCGAAGGAGCTGCTGAAGGCGGGCGTTGCCTATACGGGCAAGCTGCTGATACCAGTTATGCTTGCCGGTGTTCTGCTGCTGCCTACCGCGGCGGCGCTTCTGTCAGGACGTGATTCTGCCAATGTGAAAACCGACTGGATTAAATTTTTACCTCAGTTCAAGCTTAATTATATAGGAATGTCCACCTATTCCATGGGTCTTTCCTGCTTTGCCGTTCTTTCGGTTGCCGCGGCGTTATTCAGCAGGGATAAGGCAAGGCGTTTTCTGGGAGCCGTTATCGCGGCGGTGTCGTTCTTTCCGCTGATAGTTTATATTTTAAACGGAACGATGTACTTTGATCCCAAGGTTCTGATACCTTTTATTCCGCTGGGAATAATTCTGCTCGGACAGTGCTATGAGGAGATTATCGGAAGAAAAAAGTCTTACAAGGTCATATTCGGCGTTTTTCTGATCGTTTACGCCGTTGGAGCGGTGTTTTATGACGGCTGGAAAAGCACATGGGAATTCATGGCTACGGATATGCTGGCGCTTTCATTTTGTCTTTGCTGTTTCAGCCGATCGGGGAAAAAAGCTTTTCTGTGGATAGCTGTTACGGCGGTTCCCTTTGTTTCCATGCTTTCTTTTAATCTGGCCGATAAGCTTATTCCGCTTAAAACGCTTGAATACGAAAATTCTGAGCGGATCGAATATCTCGCGGATATAATAGCCGGCGATGAAAAGCTTGTCAGAAGCTCCTGCGGAATAAAGCGTTCGGATACCGTAAATATGATCTATAATACGGATTATTACAGTCCCTATCTATATTCCTCGATCCACCACAAGGGCTACAACAGCTTTTATTTCAATGAAATGCGAAATGAAAATGAATACAGAAATTCTGCGCTTACCACAAGATCCTCAAATATTCTGTTTAACATTTTTATGGGAAACAAATATCTTATCACAGACGGGGAATGCGATGAAGCCGGATATGAGCTTGAGAAAAGCTCAGGCGTTTACAGGCTTTATAAAAACGACGCCGTCCTTCCGGTAGGCAGGAGCACAGACAGGGTAATAAGCGAGACCGAATATCTGAGCCTGAATTACGTTCAGAGAATGGAGGCGCTGGTAAACTGTATAGTTGCGGACTCGGCAGACGACGGAGAGGCGTATGAGTCTTCCGTTGAGCAGTACGGAGAGATAAAGCTGACGGAGAACGAAAACATAGGCGAATTGCAGGACGGCTGGAGGATCAAAAGCTCATCGGATTTTACAGCAGCGGTAAAGCTTCCCCAGTCCGTTCCCAAGGATAAAATACTTGTCATTGAAATGAGGGCGGACAATAAAACAGGAAAAAGAAAAGACATCAGCGTCTCTGTAAACGGAATAAAGAATACGCTTACCGATCCGGAGTGGAAATATTACAATAAAAATACCGTGTTTGAATATGTACTTACAAGCGGCGGCAACGAAAGCCTTACAGAGCTTGAGTTTAAATTCGGCGCGGGAGATTATACGATAAGCGAGATAACGGCGTATACTTTGGATTATCCCGAACCTTACTATGACGAGCTGATATTTGATAAGGAAAAAACCAAGGGCGATGTAATGGAGGGCAGCATAGAGTGTTCCTCGGACGGATATTTTGAGCTTACTGTTCCTTATGACGACGGCTTTGAAATATACGTTGACGGAAAAAAGCAGGATTACGAAAAGGTAAATACAGCGTTTATAGGGTTCCCCATATCCAAGGGCAGTCACAGCATAAGGATAGTTTACACCGCGCCCATGCTGCATGAGGGTATGGCGGTCTCCGCGGCAGGGCTGCTTATATGCGGGGTAATGGCGGCGTCTGAGCTGAAAAAACGCAGAAGCGGAATAAAAAAATCCTGTGAGCCGCAGTAACGGCAGTATGCGGGTCTGACCGTGTATAAAAAACCGCCGCATCGATATTTTAATCGGTGCGGCGGTTCAGCTTTATAAGGTCTGATTTAAAATCTGCTCTGCGGGCGTATATACCGTCTTTCGGACTGCTTCAGGCGGTTTATTCAAGCTCGTGCAGGGTAAATATCCCGTTTTCCATTATAATATAGCTATGCGGCGAATTTTCCTTCGGCAGAGCGACCGAGCCGCAGTTTACATAAGTATAGCTTTCCATGTCCTTGATAACGGGAATATGAGTATGACCGTTCGCCAGAACGTCTCCTTTTTTCAGCGGCGGCGGATTGTCAGGGCTGAATTTATGACCGTGGGAGGCAAATATCGTGACCCCGTCTGCGCAAAGCCACGCGTATTCCGCAAGAACCGGAAATTCAAGCATCATCTGATCAACCTCGCAGTCGCAGTTCCCTCTTACGCATAAAAGTCTGTCCTTCGCGGCATTGAGCATTGAAGCTACCGACTTGGGGTCATAGCCCTGCGGAAGCTCGTTTCTGGGTCCGTGATAAAGTATATCTCCCAGCAGGAGCAGCCTGTCGCCCTTGTGCTTTTCAAAAGCGTCAAGCAGCTTCCGGCAGTAATATGCCGAACCGTGAATATCAGACGCTATGATCAGCTTCATACCGTAACCTCCGCTTTAAGCTTAGCCAGATTCAAATATTCCGGCTTTATATACTTGTATATTTCACAGCCTCTGTCCTTTTTGTATTTCTTCACGATTGAAAGATATAGTCTTTGTCTTGTATCGGTTTCATTCATCAGCCTATATACCGTTTCGATCTCCTCCTGAGAGCAGCAGTTTTTCAGCAGACGGCTTATTTCGTCCATAAGAGCGCGGTCTTTGCCGGCTCCGTCATCTGCCTGGCTGTTGTCTGAAACGGCAGCTCCGTCGTTTGAGAATACCGCCTCGTCAATATCTTCGCCGGTATCCTCCGAAAGTCTTTGAGCATTGCCTTCATCTTTCCTCAGCATTGATTTAAGCTTGAGATACCTGGGACGCAATATCTTGTAAAGCTCGGTTGCCTGCTGCTTGAATACCTTAGCCAGAGAATTGTGAAAATCCTCCTTGGATACGGAATTTCTGATACATTCCTCTATTTCCTCGATATCGCTTATTTCATAGTCGAAGGTTCCGAGAAGGGCGTTTCTTATCTGGTGTGAAACCGAATCAATGTTCTGCTCCTGCTCGTTTGCCGGAATTTTGGTAATAATCATTTCCGGCTCGGAGCGATTATCCTCATTGTCCGTATTCTCAGAAGCTTCGGCATCTTCGTTTTCGTCGGACTGAGCTTCCTCCTGCGGCTGAACTGCTGTTTCATAACCGGTTTCAGGCGCGTTTGCTTCTGCGGTCTCGGCGGACGGATCTTCTGACAGATTTTCCGTGTATTCGTTATCAGACTCGGCTGCAAGAGCGTTTTTCTCACGTTCGTCTGAATTAGGACGGAGCAGTCCCTTGCTCAGCATGGCGGATTTTATCGTAGGGCTTCTGAATACGGTGCAGGAGGTGTTGTTCACATTGCATACGTTCCAGAAATCATGGAGCTTGTCAAAGCCCTTGTCGTTGCTGACGATAAAAATATATCTGTATATTTCCTTGGCGGCTATAAAGCCCATCATGGAGCAGAGCTGAAAGTCAAGCGCGTTTTTTCCGCCGACCCTGACCTTCAGATATTCTACGCTGGCGGGAGTCGCCATAACCTTCATGTGCATATCAAAGCTGATAGTATCGGAGTTTTCGCTGTAGAATATAATGACCCTGTCGTTTTCGCATAAGTGTTCTATTCCGTTGAGTCCTTTTGATTTCACGTTTTCAAAGTCTATAAGATAAGCGTTCATATGATTTGCCATGTGCAGATTTCTGACATGGTGTTTTTCCTCCGTTTCATAAAGAATATCAGACCGTTCAGACGCTGCTGTGACAGGCTGTCGGACGGCGTAGTGAATAGCTTGCTGTAACAGCGGCATATTTCAGCGTATTACCGCCGCCGTTTTCTTACGATTACCATACGGATAGCCAGAGCAAGAAAGACCGCAGCTGTTACAATAACTGCTCCGGCAGCGGCGGAAGCTTTTTCAGAGCCGGTCTGAGCCGAAGCTTCGACAGCCCTTTTATAGCAGTACTTGTGGCTTCTCACCGATTGATCCAGACAGTCGGCGATAGTTTCATGTCCGCTTGCGTTGGGATGAATATCAAGCTGCGATATTCTGGTCAGCTCCTTTGCTTTGCCGGAAAAAGCGCCGGCTACGTCGCACACGGTATATCCGCCGTCATTATCTGAGGAATGAGAAACGATTATTTCGTTAAGTCTGCTGATTTTTTCCGCGGCAAGCTCCTTTACAGCCGGAATAAGGTCAAAGCTTTCAAAGGGGTCGTAAAGCGTCTGAACGATGACCTCCGCTGAGCTGATGCTTTTTATATACGCCGCAGTTTCGCCGAGGTTGGTATCAAAGCTTTCAAGGCTGCGGTCTATCCGCTTCGACATATCGCTGAAGCCCTGAACGAGCGCTTTAAGATCAATGCTTTGCGAGGAATCGTTTCCGGCTCTTGCCGAAGCCAGTGTTTCGAGCATAATGCCCAGCATATCGTTTCCGCCTATGGATATTACTACGCAGTCGGCTTCTTTTACGTCGTCGTCGTATTTTCCGCTCAGCATATCTTTTGCAAGCTCGCCGGAGGTCTGCCCGTCTACAGCCAGATTGGACATTGAAAAGCCGCATTCCGAAGGAAGCTCCCGGGAATATTTATCTGCAAGGATATTTGCATAGGAACGGCAGTTTTCACGGCCGGAATCGTAGCCCTCAAGTCCGTAGCCCGAGGCGATGGAGTCGCCGAGAAAAAGTATCTGCGGCGGAACGTTGGTTTCCGCATCTTCAAATCCGTCGTCCGCAAAGCAAATGAACTGCATACAAAGGAATACAAAAAAAGCGGCGGCGGTACATGAAATTTTTTTCAGCATATTTTTCACCTTGTTTGTTTAATGTTGCTTAGCGTGTGATAACCGTTGAATTTGTTTCTGCCGGGTATTCGCGTCATACGACATTTCCGTTGATTTTTCAGTTTTATTATATTGTATCATATTTTTACACTTTGTACAACTGTTTTTTTAAATATTTTATAATCGCTTGACAAGGCAGGTATGCCGTGATATTATATAATAGTAGAATATGAAATCATAAAAATCCTGTTTTTAAGGAAAGAAAAGAGTGATATTATGACCGATTATTATTATCCCGTATTGGGCGACGAAGTAAATCTGCCGATGTATGTGCTTGGAGTTGGCGCGAGAGATAAGGAGTTTCATTTTATCCGTGAAGAGGGCTATCCGAATCATCAGATAGTTTACTGCATACGCGGCGGCGGCGTTCTGAAGCTGGACGGTCAGGAATATCCTATAGCCGCGGGAGACGCTTTTTATCTTCCTCCGCATATATCCCATGAGTATTATCCTACAGAGGATATATGGGAAACACACTGGCTTACCTTCGAGGGCAGAGAGGTAAAGGCGGTGTTGGATTATATAAAGCTGGACAGAGCCAAGGTTTTTCATATTCACGATGTAAACGCTGTGGACGCTATTTTCAAGAAAATACTCTACCTTATGAAAACTAATTACTATTACAGCGGTCATCAGTGCTCCGCTCATCTGTATCAGTTTTTCATTGAGCTTAACAGAGTCGTTAATCTTCAGAACGGAACCAAGGACGGAGCTAAGCTTAATCAGCTCCAGCCTGTTATTGATTATATTGATAAAAACTACCGCAGGGACCTTACTCTTATGGAGCTGTCGGATCTTATTGATCTTTCGCCTCAGTATCTCTGCAGGCTTTTCAAGGAATGCCTGAATATGCGGCCTTTCGAGTATCTTGCCAGAAAGAGGATACAGCAGGCAAAGCTTCTGCTGCTTGAAGACCAGAAAAATATCAACGAAATCGCGACGCTGGTCGGATACAATGATTGCAGCTATTTCTGCGCGGTATTCAAACGTCATGAAATGCTGTCTCCTGCCGAATTCAGGTCGCTTCATAAAAAGGCGAACGTCTGATATCAGGTTCTCCGGCTTTGGATATATGTTTTCAGCAGCTTTTCCGTCGGCTGCCGGACATAGGCTCGGAAGCTTAAAATTGTTATGAATAAATGCGGCTTATGCCGAACAGCTTCAAAGCGTACAGGCTTTGAGGCTGTTTTTATGTAAAAGGGAAGCTGTTTGCCGGAAAAGCAGCGTTGGTGTTTGTCACAAAAACTTATGAACAAAATTATGCATAATTCATTATTTTTCGGGATCAGTTAAAAAACATTCAAAGTTTCATTGATTTTTTTATGCGGTTGTGATATGATATAATTATTCGGAATACCGCTGTAAGCATTGTGCGGTATGGGTTTTGAGCTATGTAAGATTCAGGGGTGATTTTTTGAGACGGACAGGATCTTCGGGAGGAAAGCTTTTGTGCTTTTTTGTTAATATTATATTAAATCTGCACTGGCTTATTCCGTCGGCAATACTTCTTGTACTGCACTTCTGGCTCGGACTGCCGATGTGGATATTCTGGCTGAGCATGGGAATATGGCTGCTGGCGATAGCCGCTATGACCTTTATTATCAGCTGGGCCGCCGGAACGGGAAGCGAGCCTGAGGAAAAGCGGGAAAACAAGAATCCTTATTCTGCGGGCAAAAATCCGTATTCAGAAAAGAATTCCGGATGATCAGTGAAAATAAAAGCTTTTATATGTATACATATGCGTATGGGCTTTTAAGGGCGCTGATACGATTCAGGATCAGTAAGCCATGATAAAAATTATAACGACGAAGGGAGAAATTTTAAAATGGGTCTTATTAAAGCGATCACAGGCGCGGCCGGAGGAGCTCTGGCAGATCAGTGGAAGGAGTTTTTCTACTGCGAAGCCATCAGCAAGGACGTGTTGGTAACAAAGGGTCAGAAAATGCTGACAGGGCGTTCGTCAAATACCAAAGGCAACGACAACATCATTTCCAACGGAAGCGGAATTGCCGTGGCGGACGGTCAGTGCATGATAATCGTGGAGCAGGGAAAGGTTGTCGAGGTATGCGCGGAGCCTGGCGAATATACCTATGATACCTCAACCGAGCCGAGTATTTTTACCGGCGGACTTGGACAGGGAATTAAAAATACGTTCAAGACTATCGGAAAGCGTTTTACCTACGGCGGCGACACAGGAAAGGACCAGCGTGTTTACTACTTCAACACAAAGGAAATTATAGATAATAAATTCGGCACTCCTACCCCTATTCCGTTCAGGGTCGTAGACAGCAAAATAGGTCTGGACGTCGATATTTCGGTGCGCTGCAACGGAATCTATACATATAAGATCGCTGATCCTCTGCTGTTCTATACAAATGTATGCGGAAACGTTCAGAGCGAATATGAAAAGGCGGAGATAGCTGAAACGCTTAAATCCGAGCTGCTTACCTATCTTGCTCCCGCGTTTGCAAGGATCTCTGAGCTGGAGGTAAGACCTAATCAGATTCCTTCAAAGAACATTGAAATACGCGACGCGCTCAAAAGCGAGCTTACTCACGACTGGGCTGAGATCCGCGGTCTGGAAATAGTAAATATCTCGTTTAATTCCATAAGCATACCCAAGGAAGACGAGCAGATGATCAAGGAAGCGCAGAGGGTTGCCGTTATGCGCGATCCTACTATGGCAGCCGCTACGCTGGTAGGCGCTCAGTCAGAGGCGATGAAGTCTGCCGCTTCCAATCCCAACGGAGCTATGATGGGCTTTATGGGCATGGGAATGGCTCAGCAGGCAGGAGGAATGAACACCCAGAATCTGTATGCTATGGGTCAGCAGCAACAGCAGCAGGCGGCCGCGCAGCCTTCTCCTCAGCAGACTGCCGCGCAGCCTTCTCCTCAGCAGACTGCCGCAGACGGAGGATGGACCTGCGAGTGCGGACAAAGCGGAAACAGCGGAAAGTTCTGCAGCGGCTGCGGAAAGCCTAAGCCTGAGCCAAAGCCTGCCGCCGGCACGTGGACCTGCTCCTGCGGTACGGTAAATAAGGGTAAATTCTGTATGGAGTGCGGCAAGAATAAGCCGGACGAGGGATGGACCTGCTCCTGCGGCGCGGTGAATAAGGGAAAATTCTGTCCTGAATGCGGTAAGCCCAAGCCTGCCGGAGAACCGCTTTACCAGTGCGACAAGTGTGGCTGGAAGCCTGAGGATCCGAAGAATCCGCCGAAATTCTGTCCTGAATGCGGAGATCCTTTTGACGATAATGACATTAAATAATCTTAAAATCAAAAAATAAAAATTATACGAGGTGATACTATTGTCCACATTGCTGGAATATAAATGTCCTTGCTGCGGAGGCGCTATAGAATTCAACGCGTCGGTTCAGAAGATGAAATGTCCCTACTGCGATACGGAATTTGATATGGACACGCTGAAAGCCTACGACGATGAGCTTAAAGCCGACAAGCCCGAAAGCATGGAATGGGACGATGATATAGGGGGTCAGTGGCAGGAAGGCGAGCAGGAGGGAATGCTCGTTTACATATGTGAATCCTGCGGAGGAGAAATAGTAGCAGACGAGAATACCGCCGCTTCAAGCTGTCCTTTCTGCGGTAATCCGGTCGTTATGAAATGTCAGTTTTCCGGGGATCTGCGCCCTGATTACGTTATTCCCTTCAAGCTTGACAAAAAGGCGGCGAAGGAGGCGCTCAGCAAGCATTTCCGCGGAAAAAAGCTGCTTCCTAAGGTGTTCAAGGACGAAAATCATATCGACGAGATAAAAGGCGTTTATGTGCCGTTCTGGCTGTTCGACGCCGAAGCGGACGCCGACGTTACTTATAACGCGACTAAAGTGCGCCGTTGGAGCGACAGCAGATATAATTACAAGGAAACCAGTCATTATCTTGTGTCGCGCGCCGGAAATATCGGCTTTGAAAGAGTTCCTGTAGACGGCTCGTCAAAAATGGACGATACGCTTATGGAGTCGATAGAGCCTTTCAATTTCAATGACGCGGCGGATTTTCAGACAGCTTATCTTGCGGGCTATCTGGCGGATAAGTACGACGTTACTGCGGAGCAGAGCAAGGACCGTGCAAACCAGAGAATAAGAAAAAGCACCGAGGACGCTTTCAGGAATACCGTAAAGGGCTACAGTACGGTCATAACGCAGAATTCCAGCGTGCGTCTTTCGGGAAATACGGTAAAGTACGCTCTTTATCCGGTGTGGGTACTGACTACTTCATGGAAAGAAAACAGCTACATATTCGCTATGAACGGTCAGACTGGCAAGATGGTCGGCAATCTTCCTCTTGACAAAGGCGCGTTCGCACGCTGGTTTCTCGGCGTTTTTGCGGGCGTGTCCATTGTGGCTTCAATACTTGGTCTTTTGTTTATGTAAGGGGGAGAACAGATGAGAAAAATTGCTGCTGTAATTATGGCGCTTTCAGCGTGCGCGGTCTGCGCTTTTTCGGTTTCCGCCGAAAACAGCGATAAGGTTGTCGATAATGCCTCGCTTCTTACCGATTCACAGGAACAGGAGCTTGAGGATAAGCTCAGCGAGCTTGCCGACAGATACGACTGCGACGTTGTAATAGTCACCGCGGATACTATAGACGGAAAAACTCCTATGGCTTATGCCGACGATTATTTTGACTACAACGACTATGGAATCGGAAGCGGACGCGACGGCGTTCTGTTTTTGCTGAGCATGGAGGACCGCGACTGGTGGATATCTACCACAGGGGAAGGCATAGATATTTTCACCGACTACGGTATTCAGTTTATCGGCGGAGAAATGCTTCCTGACCTGAGCGACGGAAATTATTATGAGGCTTTCTGCACCTTTGCCGAGCTTTCCGACGATTTTATGAAGCAGGCTCAGGACGGAAGACCATATGATACAAATAATAAGTATAAAACCGCGGGTGACAAAATCAAGATCGTTCTTATTTCAGCCGGAATAGGTATCGTTGCCGCGCTTATCGTTACCCTCAGCCTTAAAGGACAGCTTAAGTCAGTCAAGCCGAATAATCAGGCGAAGGATTATATACGTCAGGGAAGCATGAAGCTGACGTCAAGCAGAGACGTTTTTCTGTACAAAAATGTGGACAGAACAGTGAGGCAGTCCTCGGGAAGCTCCGGCTCCGGCGGAAGCAGCACTCACACGAGTTCCTCCGGAGCGAGCCACGGCGGCGGAGGCGGAAAGTTCTGATCGTTTTTTGGCGGAATGTAACTGCACATTCCGCTTTCTTTTTTAAAAGACGGCTTTGACGTAAAATCTGTTTGAGTATCCCTTGTACGGCGAATGCAATGTATTGTCTAAAAAATTGTATTCGGGGTTGTTTTTGAGGAATTTTATGATATAATAATCTATAGGCGCTGCCATGGGGCTTATGCGCGGAATTGCTCATATTTACTCGTATGCGGGATGGAATGATAAGATGAGATATATAAAAGCGTTCTTTAACAGGGTTTTTATAACGGCGCTGCTGATTTTGATTCAGGCCGGATGGTTTGTGCTGTTTTTTATGAAGCTTACGGCGTACTCGCATTGGACAGGGGCGTTTTTCTCGCTGCTGAGCCTGATAATAGCTGTAAGGATCATAGGGAAGGACGAAAATTCGGATTACAAAATATCCTGGATTGTGCTTATAACTATTCTTCCTCTTTTCGGAGGACTGCTGTATCTGTGCTTCGGAAATAAAAAGCCGTCTAAGAAAATGCGGAAAAAGCTGGACAAGACCCATAACGAATATCTTTCTCAGTATGTTCAGGACGAGAAGATAATGAACGGTATTAAAAGGGATAATCTGAGGATAGGAGAAATAAGCGGCTATCTTCAGAAATTCAGCGGGTTTCCCGTGTATTCAGGCACTAAAACCAAGTATTACCCCATAGGCGAGGAGATGTTTGAGGATATGCTTGCCGAGCTTGAAAGGGCGGAGCATTTTATTTTCCTTGAGTACTTTATAATTGACGACGGGCTGATGTGGGGAAAGACTCTGGATATTCTGAAAAGAAAGGCGGCGCAGGGAGTTGATGTCCGGCTTATGTACGATGATTTCGGCTCGCTCTTTCTTCTGCCCAAGGATTTTGCAGAGCAGATGGAATCGCTGGGCATAAAGTGCATGGCGTTCAACCCGCTGGTACCGTTTATTTCCGCTGTAATGAACAACCGGGATCATAGAAAGATACTTGTGATTGACGGACATACCGGATTTACAGGAGGAATAAATCTGGCAGACGAATATATCAACCGTATCCATCCTCACGGGCATTGGAAGGATACTGGAATAATGCTCAAGGGCGAGGCCGTGTGGAGCTTTACGCTCATGTTCCTTGAAATGTGGACAAGCTTCCGGCACGAGGATATATGCTTTGACGATTACAAGCCGTTCAGGTGGCGCAAGGAGCGGTTTAAGGACGACGGCTTTGTTCAGCCCTTCAGCGATACTCCTCTTGACGATGAAAACGTCGGGGAAAACGTATATATTGAGATGCTCAATCAGGCGGAGGATTACGTTTATATTTTTACTCCCTATCTTATTCCCGACAACGAAATGAAAACGGCAATGCGCCTTGCGGCGAAACGGGGCGTTGACGTCAGGATCGTTACGCCTAAGATAGCCGATAAGAAAATGGTGCACAGGCTTACCAGATCCTATTACAGACCTCTTCTTAAAGCCGGAGTGAGGATTTATGAGTATACGCCGGGATTTATTCACGCCAAAAGCTGCGTGTGCGACGATACCGCTGGAGTTGTGGGAACTATAAATATGGATTTCCGCAGCCTTTACCTGCATTTTGAGTGCGCGGCGTTCTTTTATAAATCGTCTGCCGTAATGCAGCTTAAGGAGGATTCGCTGGATACTATTGCCCGCAGCGAGGAGGTGTCGGAGGATATCTGCTCGAAAGGATTTTTTTCGACGCTTCTGGATTCTCTGCTTAGGCTGATAGCGCCGCTGTTTTAGTCCAAGGCGGCACTTATTCGGAACAAGCTGAGAAAGCTGTCTTTACAAGCTCAAACGTTCGGTATTCTGCGGCGCTTTATTTATGACGCGCTGAAAATTAATTGAAATAAGCCGAGCGTTTCTGCGTGCGATTGCCCTGCCCGCGGCAGAATATGCATATATATTGTAAAGACAGGTTATATAATACTGATGATAATTAATAAGGATAATTAAAATGGATAATGTAGATTACAGCGCACAGGAGTTTGAGGCGTATGCGGATTCTTCCTTTGGGATAGATATACGCTGCTATATGAATCAGATGCAGACTTACAAGGCCGGTATAAAGGAAATACGCACAAAACTTGAAATTCTTGACGAGGAGTTTCAGACTAAGTTTTCCTATAATCCGATTCATCATATCGAGTCGCGGCTGAAGTCCTTTAAAAGCATAGCTGCCAAGGCAAAAGAAAAAGGGATCTCTCTTACGATCCCGAATATGAGGAACAGCATAACCGATATTGCCGGAATAAGAGTGATATGTAATTATATAGACGATATTTACAGAGTAGAAGAGCTTTTGCTTAAGCAGAACGACGTAACGCTGCTTAGAAGGCGGGACTACATAAAGAAGCCCAAGGCGTCGGGATACCAGAGTCTGCACCTGCTGGTGGAAATTCCCGTGTTTCTTTCGGACGGGGGAGTTCCTGTTCCGGTCGAGATACAGATAAGAACGATAGCGATGGATTTCTGGGCCAGTCTTGAGCATAAGCTGAAATACAAGGCGGACAGCGAGGTGGACGAGGATCTTCGGTATCGTCTGAAGATCTGCGCGGTGGCGATTCAGGAGCTGGACAACGAAATGCAGGAGATAAATAACTGCATCAGGAGCCGACGGGAAGCTGACGCGGATCGTTTCAGCAGAGCCTAGCGTCTGCGCAGTGAGTTTTAAAAAATGGTATACAGTTTTTTGATTTTTACGAAAATGACATATATAAAGCCTTTTATTTGTTGAAAATGCTGAAAAATTCATAATATGTTGACAACGCTTTTGTAAATAGTGTATAATAAAACTTGCGGTATGATGCCGAGCGTTTTTGTTCGGTAATCATGCGGTAAGTATTTTTCAGCGCAGAGCTTTCCGTGACTTCGCCGCGCCTGTTAAAAAATTATAACGGAGGAGAATATATGAATATAAAAGAAGCCAAGCAGCAGATACAGAACGCGATCACTGCTTATCTTATGAAAGACGAATTCGGTGAATACAGAATTCCGGTCGAAAGGCAGCGCCCCGTGCTTCTTATGGGTGCGCCGGGTATAGGAAAAACCGCTATTATGGAGCAGATAGCTCAGGAAACCGGAATAAGCCTTGTAGCCTATTCAATGACTCATCATACCCGTGAATCCGCGCTGGGACTTCCTCAGATCGTACATAGAAATTATACCGGAGTTGATTTTCAGATTTCCGAATATACAATGAGCGAGATTATTGCTTCGCTTTATGATACCATAGAGGCAACGGGTATAAAGGAAGGTATACTGTTCCTTGACGAGATCAACTGCGTAGCTGAATCGCTTGCCCCCGCTATGCTTCAGTTTTTGCAATACAAAACCTTCGGCAAGCACCAGATACCTGCCGGCTGGGTTGTATGCACGGCGGGAAACCCCCCGGAATATAATAAGTCTGTAAACGATTTCGACGTTGTTACCCTCGACCGTCTTAAAAGAGTAGAGGTTGAGCCTGACTTTAAGATCTGGAAGGATTACGCCTATAAGCAGCATATCCATACCGCCATAGTTTGTTATCTTGAAAGCCGCGAGGAGGATTTTTATCATGTCGGCAGCGCGGTATCGGGAGAGATAGTGAGCTTCGTTACCGCCAGAGGCTGGGAGGATCTTTCCGAAATGCTCCTTTTGTATGAGGAGGGCGGAATTGATGTCGACAGCACCCTTGTAGCGCAGTATATACAGGACGACGATATTACAGAGCGTTTTATGCAGTACTATACGCTTTATGTAGAGTACTACAATAAATATATGGTTGACGATATCCTTGAGGGAAACGTTACCGAAGAGATTATCAACGCCGCCCACGACGCTCAGGGCGACGAAAAGCGTCTGCTGTTCGGAATGATAATAGAAAGCGTTTCAAGAAGCATGAAGGAAAGTCTTGAAATGGAGAAGATGCTGAAAGAGCTCCAGCCTATTCTCCAGGATACTATTGTTAAGCTGAACGCTAATTTTTCAAACCGCGAAATACTCAGCCATCACATAATGGACGAGCAGTCGAAGCTTCAGAAGCTGACAAGGGCGAAGGTTATTTCTCCGGCTAACAAAAGAGTAATGCACTGGATTATTTACAGCCTGGGAATATATATGGACAAGACTACGAAATGCCGTGACAATATGAGGGCGGTCCAGACCGTTATTCAGGAATTTACGGCGTCTATGAACAGAATGAAGGCCGTCACTGACGGGGCTATAAAGAAAATGCAGAACGCTTTTACCTTTGTAGAGGCTGTTTACGATAAAGGCAGGGAGATGGTCACGCTTTACAACGAGCTGAAGCAGAGCTATCATTCAAGAGTGTTTATGAAGAAATACGGCTTCAAGGATTACTGCGGCGGTTCTGTCAGCGGAGCTGATTACAGTCAGATAGAAAAGCTTGCGCTTGATCCCAATCCGCCTCAGATGTAAAATAACGGGTAAGGGAGCAAAAATAAAAAATCTGAAAAAAACACTTGACAAAGCTGAAAAAGTAGTGTATACTATATTGGAAACAAAGCAGAACCTGATCCGTTCTCACCTCAAGCGTCTTTTAAGTGAAGAGGTCAACATGATTTTTGCGTTTACGTAACAGTTATGCGGGTACGGATTATTTCTGTGCCCGTTTTTATGTTTTATTTTATTTTGGAGGTGCTGTGTCATTAGCAACAACAAAGAACATCAGATCAACGAAGAGATCCGCGACAAAGAGCTTCGCGTGATCGACGTTGACGGTGCCCAGCTGGGCATATTATCTGCAAAGGAAGCTCTTGAAATCGCTTTCAAGAAGGATCTGGACCTTGTAAAGATCGCTCCTCAGGCCACGCCGCCCGTATGCCGTATTATGGACTACGGAAAATTCTGCTTTGAGAAGTCGAAGCGTGAAAAGGAAGCAAAGAAGAATCAGAAGGTTATTGATATAAAGGAAGTAAGAATGTCCTCTACCATCGATACTCATGACTTCAATACAAAGGTCAATCAGGCAGTCAAGTTTTTAAAGGGCGGCGACAAGCTGAAGGTGTCGGTTCGTTTCAGAAAAAGAACCGTTGCTCATCCTCAGTTCGGCGAAGAGCTGCTTACTAAATTCAAGGATGCCGTTGCAGAGGTTGGCGTTGTTGACAAGCCGTCTAAAATGGAGGGACGCAGCTTGGTTATGTTCGTTTCTCCCAAAAACAGCAAGTAAAATATTTAAGGAGGATAAATTTTTATGCCAAAGATCAAAACACATTCAGGCGCTAAAAAGCGTTTTTCTGTAACAGGCAGCGGAAAGGTTAAGTTCCAGCACACAAACAAAAGACATAGACTTACGCAGAAGGCTCATAAGCGCAAGAGGATTCTCCGCGGCGCCGCATATGCAGACGATTCAAACATCAAGAACATCAAGGCGCTCGTACCTTACAAATAATACGGGTTGTAGGGATAAGACATTAATCTAAATTTCAGGAGGTAATAACTATGGCTCGTATAAAGGGAGCAATGATGACTCGTAAGAGAAGAAATAAAACTCTGAAGCTTGCAAAGGGCTATTTCGGCGCGAAGAGCAAGCATTTTAAGATGGCTAAGCAGGCCGTAATGAAATCCGGTCAGTACGCTTACATCGGAAGAAAGCAGAAGAAGAGAGATTTCAGAAAGCTCTGGATCACAAGAATCTCCGCTGCCGCAAAGCTTAACGGTATGAACTACTCCACATTTATGAACGGAGTAAACAAGGCGGGCATTACTCTTAACAGAAAGATGCTTTCCGAGATCGCAATCAACGATCCTGCCGGCTTTACAGCAATCGTTGAGAAGGCTAAGGCTGCTCTTTAATACGATTTTAACACGCACGTTTTAAAGACTTGCGTGTTTTGTTGTATATGACCGCAACTTGCGCCGCCGCTTGATAAATAGCCGATCTGTAAATGTAAAGGAAACGGAGCGTGAAGAATTTGCTTATAGCGAGCAGGGATAATCCCAAGATAAAGCTTTATCTCAGGCTTCTTTCGAGTAAAAAAGCAAGGCAGAGCGAAGGTATGTACGTTGTAGAGGGCGCAAGGCTGTGCGCCGACGCTATAGCCGAATACAAAAAAGGAAAGCTGGATATATATGCCGCTTTCGCTGCTCCGTCCGCTGTTGAAAAATATGCGGATTATATTGACCCGAAGCTGTTTGAGGACGGCGATAGGTTTTACCTTCTTGACGAAGCGCTTGCCGGAAGGATATGCGACACCAAGGCTTCGCAGGGAATATTTATAATCGCGAAAATGTCGGATAATATATTCAATGAGAGCAGCATAAAATCTAACGGAAGATATCTTGTTCTGGACAACGTACAGGATCCTGGAAATCTGGGAACTGTTCTGCGGACGGCGGACGCTGTCGGGGCGGACGGGGTCGTTCTTTCAAACGGCTGCTGCGATCCGTATAACCCAAAGGCGGTCAGAGCGACGATGGGAAGCCTGTTCAGGCTGAACATTTATCTGCACGAGGATTTTGCAGGACTTTGCGCTATGCTTGACAGGCTAGGTATAAAGACTATGGCGGCGGTTGTAGACAGCGGCGCGGTTCCGGTGGAAAGCGCGGATTATTCCGGCGGCTGCGCGGTAATTATCGGAAACGAGGGCAGCGGGATACCAAAGGAACACGTCAGGCTGTGCCGCGAGAGGATCACCATAAGAATGCGCGGAAACGCAAATTCTCTTAACGCGGCTATGGCGGCGGGAATAATTCTCTGGGAAATGACCGGAAGGGGAAGGGAATAACTGCCTTAAAAACGGCGCTTTTTCTGTCGGCGGTGTTTATTTGAGGATACGGCTACGTTTTTTGCAGGGAAAAACTTTTCATACAGACGGGTGAGTTTTATGGATAAGCGCGCTTACTGGCTCTGGCTTACCGTTGTATTCGGAGCGGCAAGTCCCAGGCTTTGGAGGCTGGGAGATAAATATGAAACGGCAGAGGAATTTGCGTACGCGCTCAGAGCAAACGAGTGCGGACGGCTTTCAGACGGGGAGATCCGAAGGATAAAGAGCTTTGCGCCTGAAAAGGCTGAGGAAATAATCGAAAAATGCAGCAAGGACAATATAACTGTTTATTGTTATGAAAGTGAGGGTTATCCCGGACATCTGAAAAAAATCGCAGATCCTCCGGCTGTGCTGTTTTGCAAAGGAAATCCTGACTTTTTGAACAATAAGCCGGCCGCGACGATTGCAGGCTCGAGAACTCCTTCCGAGTATTCAAAGGCGGCTGTAAGAACGATATGCGGCGAACTGTGCGCCTGCGGCTGTTCGGTGATCACAGGTCTTGCCGAGGGGATCGATCAGCTTGCCGCTCAAGCCGCTCTGGAATCAGAGGCGTATGTCTGCGGAGTGTGCGGCAGAGATATCGACGCCGACTATCCTAAAGGAAGCGGAGAGCTTAAAGCGCGTATCTGTGAAAAAGGAGCGATAATAAGCGAGACCTGCTCGTATATGAACAGTCCCCCGGTCAGCTTTACAAAGCGTAACCGCATACTTGTGGGGATTTCGGACGCGCTTGTTTTTATAGAATGTTCCGAAAACAGCAGAGGGCTTGATAACGTGCGGCACGCTGTTTCACAGGGAAAGCAGATTTTTGCGGTGCCTCCGCATGATATAGCCGACGGGAGGTATTTCGGACAGCGTGATCTGCTGAGAAAGGGATGTAAGCCTATATTCGGCGGAGAGGATTTTGTATACTATGTTTCGGCTTCGAGGATAGAGGACTTTTCTTTCGACGTGATCGGAGGAAAATACAGCAGTACCGAGGATTCCGCCGTATTTAAAAATTCCGGAGATTCAGAGCTTAAGCCTAAGCCGGCGAAAAAACGCTCTGCCGCAGGCAGAAAAGCTGATGACGAAAAAACAGAAAGACACGAGGTAAAACGAGATTATTCGGCTCTTACCTCGTTTCAGGCGGATATCTGCCGGACGATAGAAAGCGGTCCTATGCTTGCCGACAATGTTGCCGAGCGGCTTGGCGCTGACATATCGGAGGTACTGTCGGAGCTGACTGTTCTTGAGCTTGACGGATACGTCAGCTCCCTGCCCGGGAAAATGTTCGGTATTGCCTGACATTAATTCCGCAGCCGCTCCCGACCGCGGGTTTATGGGTAATGGCAGGCTGCTGAAGCTGCCGGAATAATATCGGACAGAAATGCGGTACGGTCATGCAAAGCAGGCTTTCCGCGTAAAGCGTCAAACATCGGCTTAAAGATCCGTTAGGAAAAGATTTAAGTCTGAACGGGCGGGTTTTTGAAAATCGGCGGCTTTTAAAGCCGTGAAAGAATGGAGAAATTGGTTTGTCAAATCTTATAATCGTAGAGTCGCCTACCAAAATCAAAACAATAAAGAGATATTTAAGCGGTGATTACGAGGTCGTTGCTTCCAAGGGGCATATACGCGATCTTCCCAAGTCGAAGCTGGGCGTTGATATAGAGCATGATTTTGAACCGCAGTATGTTAATATCAAGGATAAGGAAGGCGTTATAAAGGATATAAAAAAGCTTGCAAAGAAAAGCGACAGCGTTTATCTTGCGGGAGACCCTGACCGTGAGGGAGAAGCTATTTCATGGCATCTTGCGCAGATACTCGGGCTTGATCTCAGCGATAAAAACAGAGTCACCTTTAACGAGCTTACTGAAACGGGAATAAAGGCGGGAATGAGCCATCCGAGATCAATAGACCTGAATCTTGTCAACGCTCAGCAGGCAAGGCGTATCCTTGACAGGATCGTCGGATACAAAATATCTCCCTTTCTGTGGCGCAAGGTAAGACGCGGTCTTTCGGCAGGCAGGGTTCAGTCGGTAGCCGTAAGAATGATCTGCGACAGGGAGGAGGAGATACGCTCCTTCGTTTCTCAGGAATACTGGTCGATAGACGCGAAGCTTCTTGCGGAGTCGAGCAGAAAGGCGTTTGCGGCAAAGCTCGCGTCGGTTGACGGGAAAAAGCCTGAGCTGAATACCAAGGAGCAGACCGATGAAATACTTGCACGGCTTGAAAACGCTCAGTTTAACGTTACGAACGTGAAGAAAAGCGTGCACAGGAAATCTCCCGCGGCGCCGTTTACTACTTCAACGCTTCAGCAGGAGGCGTCAAGAAGGCTTTCCTTTCAGGCGAGAAGGACAATGAAAACCGCTCAGGAGCTTTACGAGGGTGTGGAAATAAAGGGTATGGGCGCGACGGGTCTGATCACCTATATGCGTACCGACAGCCTGAGGATCTCCGATGAGGCGAGAGCTGCGGCGTATGAATTTATAAAAGAAAAATACGGGGAAAAGTATATACCCGATACCCCGAAAAAATACAAGTCGAAAAGCAACGCTCAGGACGCTCATGAAGCGATACGTCCTTCACATCCCGAGCTTACGCCCGATATGATAAAGGAAAGCGGAGTGACGAGCGACCAGTATAAGCTTTATAAGCTGATATGGGAGAGATTTATCGCGAGCCAGATGTCCAATTGTCTGATGGATACGGTTTCGGTTGATATAGACGCGAACGGCTGCGGCTTCAAGGCAACCGGCTATTCTGTCAAATTTGACGGATTTACAGCGCTTTACGAGGAATCGAAGGACGACGAGGGTGAAAAGAAAAACGTTTTGCCTCCGATAAAAAAGGGAGACGTTCTTAAAGTAAAGTCGCTGGAGGGCAATCAGCATTTCACCCAGCCGCCTCCGAGATATACCGAAGCTACTTTGATCAAGGCCTTTGAGGAGACCGGCATAGGACGTCCGTCGACATATGTTCCCACAATCACGACGATACTTGCGAGAAATTATGTTGAGCGCGACGGAAAGCAGCTCAAGCCCACGGCTCTGGGAGAGGTTACCAACGAGCTGATGAAGGAGCATTTCGGAAAGATAGTTGACGTTAAGTTTACCGCGAATATGGAAACCAGTCTTGACGAAGTTGAAAACGGCAGAAAAAGCTGGGTAAAAACTCTTGAGGAGTTTTACGGGGATTTTGACGGAGAGCTTAAGGAAGCCGAAACTGCAATGGACGGAAAGCGCATAAAGGTTCCGGACGAGGAAACCGATCAGGTCTGCGAGGTCTGCGGAAAGCCTATGGTGATAAAAATAGGCAGATACGGGAAGTTCATGGCTTGCTCAGGCTTTCCGGAGTGCACCAATACCAGGAAGATCGTGCAGGAAACCGGTGGCTTATGTCCTTTCTGCGGAAAAAAGGTACTGCTTAAAAAGTCGAAAAAAGGCAAGAAATATTACGGCTGCGAGGACAATCCCAATTGTTCTTTTATGACGTGGGATATGCCTACCGAGGAAAAATGTCCTAAGTGCGGCTCCACTTTGTTCCAGAAGGGCGGGAAAAACGGAAAGCTGATATGCCATAAAGAGGGCTGCGGCTATGAAAGGGAGCTGAGCAATGGCGGTTAAGGTTATAGGCGCGGGACTTGCCGGCTGCGAGGCGGCGTGGCAGCTTGCAAAGGCGGGGATTGAAACGGAGCTTTACGAAATGAAGCCTGAAAAATATACTCCCGCCCATAAATATGCCGGCTTTGCAGAGTTAGTCTGTTCAAATTCTCTTAAAGCCGAGCGTACAGGCTCGGCGGCAGGAATGTTAAAGGAGGAAATGCGCAGACTTGGTTCGCTTATAATGGAATGCGCTGAAAAAACAAGGGTTTCGGCGGGCGGCGCTCTGGCGGTGGACAGGGAGAGGTTTTCGGACTCGGTAACCGCAATGATCCGTTCAAATCCGCTGATAAAGGTTATCGGAAAAGAGGCTGCGGAAATTCCCGAGGGCGACGTTATTATCGCGACTGGCCCGCTCACCTCGGACGCTTTGGCTGAAAGCATAAGGAAGCTTTGCGGAGATTGTCTTTATTTTCACGACGCCGCGGCGCCTATAGTTACCTTTGACAGCCTTGACAGGGATAAGATCTTTTTTGCCGCAAGATATGACCGCGGAGACGCTGATTATATCAACTGTCCCATGGATAAGGACGAATATCTGCGCTTTTACCGTGAGCTTACAAACGCTGAATCCGCGCCGCTTCACTCGTTTGACAGGGAGGGTTCAGGTAAAGACGGCTTCAAGGTTTACGAGGGCTGTATGCCGATAGAGGCGCTTGCGAAGCGGGGCGAGGATACAATGCGTTTCGGTCCCATGAAGCCGGTAGGACTTACCGATCCAAGAACAGGCAAAAGACCTTACGCGGTAGTTCAGCTCAGAGCTGAAAATTCACAGGGCACGCTTTATAATCTGGTAGGTTTTCAGACAAATCTCAAATTCGGAGAGCAGAAAAGAGTTTTTTCTATGATACCCGGTCTGGAAAACGCTGAGTTTATGCGGTACGGCGTTATGCACCGCAATACCTTTATAAATTCCCCGAAGCTTCTGAACGAGCAGTTTAATATGAGAGAGCGTGAAAATCTGTTTTTTGCAGGCCAGATCACCGGAGTGGAGGGCTATATCGAATCCGCGGCGAGCGGTATTTTAGCGGGCCTGAATATGGCAAGACGGCTAAGCGGTAAGGACTATGTATCGCTGCCTGAAACCACAATGCTCGGGGCTTTGTCAAAATATATCAGCGATCCGACAGTAGAAAGCTTCCAGCCTATGGGCTGCAATATGGGTATTCTGCCCCAGCCTGAGGAAAGGATAAGGGACAAAAGGCTTAGGTATGAAAAGCTTGCCGAAAGGGGTCTGGAGGCTCTGGATAGAGTTATCGCTATATTATGATCTTTATTCCGTAAAGCAGTAAAACTAGTGTGAATTGTCCAGATGACCGGCACTACGGCAAAAAGTTTTTTGAGATGACGGTTGTGTTTCAGTCGGAAAGCGGCGGCATAGGTTTTCAAAATTTATGTAATATCATATTTTTACCGTGTTTTTTGTTGCTTTTTTATTAAATATGTATTATAATAAAAATGCGCGGATCAAAGTGATCGGCAGCAGTACAGTCAAAGGTTATGGTTATGTCTGAAAGGTAAGATTTTTATGAATATAGTAATAGACGCTTTCGGCGGCGACAACGCGCCGCTTGAGGTAATAAAGGGCGCGGTTGACGCTCAGAGGGATTTTGACATAGACGTTACTCTTGTAGGCGATGAAAACAAAATAAAAGCGTGCGCCGAGGAAAATAATCTGGATATTTCCCGGCTGATGATAAAGCACGCCGATACGGTCATAGACGTATGCGAGGAGCCTACAAGCGTCATAAAAGGCAAAAAGGACTGCTCCATGGCAGTCGGAATGCAGCTTCTTGCCGACGGAGAGGGCGACGCTTTTGTTTCCGCAGGCTCAACAGGAGCTTTAGTTGTAGGAGCAACTTTTATAGTAAAGAGATTAAAGGGAATAAAGCGTCCCGCCCTTGCCACCATACTTCCTACGGCGGGCGCTCCGGCAATGCTGCTTGACAGCGGAGCTAACGCGGACTGCCGTCCCGAAATGCTGGTGCAGTTCGGAATAATGGGCTCGGCATATATGAACAAGATACTCGGAGTTGATTCGCCCAAGGTAGGGCTTGCAAATATCGGCTCGGAGGAATCAAAGGGCAGGGAGCTTGAGCTTGAAGCCTATAAGCAGCTGAAGGCGGCTCCCGTAAATTTTACCGGAAACATAGAGGCAAGGCAGATACCGATGGGCGACTGCGACGTGGTTGTGACCGACGGTTTCAGCGGAAATCTGCTGCTGAAGCTGTATGAGGGAATGGCTAAATTCTTTTCCGGCGAGCTGAAGACATTGCTGACGAAGGATTTCAAATCCAAGCTGGCGGCTCTGATGGTTATGGGCAACGTCAGGGAATTCAAGAAAAAGGTCGATTATTCCGAGTACGGCGGAGCCCCGCTGCTCGGCACAGCCAAGCCGGTTATAAAGGCTCACGGCTCTTCAAACGCAAAGGCGTTTTACAATGCTATAAGACAGGCCAAGCAGTTTACCGAAACTAAGGTAATAGACGAGATCGCGGCGGCTGTTGAAAGTATGAAAAACAGCCAGCGTCAGTGATTGTACATAAAAATCAGGGAGGACGTTTTTATGTTTATGAATGAACAGGAAAGCCTTGAAAAGCTTCAGGAAAAAATAGGCTATAAATTTAAAAATGAAAAACTGCTTTACGAGGCGCTTTCACATTCGTCCTTTGCAAATGAAAACAAAAAATCGAGAAACAGCAACGAAAGACTGGAGTTTCTGGGCGATTCGGTGCTGTCGATAGTTGTGTCCGATTATATATTCAAGCATTTTACTCATATCCCCGAGGGAGAGCTGACAAAGCTGAGAGCCTCGCTGGTTTGTGAAAACTCGCTGTTTGAGTTTGCCAAGAAAATCGATCTGGGAAGTCATATTTTTCTCGGCAAGGGAGAAGAGATGACGGGAGGAAGAGAACGTCCCTCTATTATTTCCGACGCGTTTGAGGCGGTAATCGCCGCTATATATCTTGACGGCGGAATGGACGCCGCCGCTCCGTATATACTGTCTTTTATACCTGAGGATATTACGCCGAAGGGGGCGTCGTCTTTCCACGACTATAAAACAAGTCTTCAGGAAATAATCCAGAAAAATCCGGAAGAGAAAATAGAGTATTATCTTAAATCCGAATCCGGTCCCGACCATGACAAGCAGTTTACCGTCCAGGTGCTGCTCAATCACAACGTAATAGGAGAAGGAACGGGCCGGTCAAAAAAGAACGCGGAGCAGGCTGCGGCAAAGGAAGCGCTGTCGCTTATGGGGATAGACCTGTAATGCCGCACAGCAACATTTCGATATTTATTCCTCATGTGGGATGTCCGCATATGTGCGCGTTCTGCAATCAGAGGACTATTTCAGGAGAACAGGATATACCCCGGGCGGAAGACGTTATCAGAATATGCTCTCAGGCGTTGAATGAGGTCAGCGATTTAAACAACTCGGAAATCGCATTTTTCGGAGGAAGCTTTACGGCGATAGAGCGTGAGTATATGCTCGAACTGCTCGAAGCCGCGCATGAATTTGTAGGCGCCGGAAAATTCAAAGGGATACGGATATCGACCCGTCCCGATTATATAGACGGGGAAATACTTGATATTCTGCGGCATTACGGGGTTACGGCAATAGAGCTTGGCGCGCAGTCAATGCGCAACCATGTTCTTAAGGCGAACGAACGGGGACATACTGCAGAAGATGTATACAGAGCCTCTGAACTTATAAAAAAGCGCGGTTTTGAATTGGGTCTGCAAATAATGACGGGTCTATATCGCAGTAAATATGCTGACGATCTGAAAACTATGTACAGGGTTATAAAAATTGCCCCGTCTACTGTGAGGATTTATCCGACTGTAATACTGAAAGGCACTAAGCTTGCTGAATTGTATGACGAGGGGCTCTATAAACCGATTTCATTTGAGAGAATGATAGAGCTTTGCGCAAGAATGCTTGAAGAGTTTGACGCTAACAATATCAGGGTTATTCGCTGCGGACTTCATTCATCTGATAATATTAAAGGCAGCAAGGTTGGAGGATTTTATCATCCCGCTTTTAAGGAATTGTGTGAAAGTGAGATCTTCCGCAGAAAAATTGAAACAGAGATTTTAAAAAGCAATTTAAACAAAACTGTGTGGGAGTGCGTAAAATCAAGATTCAAGCCTTATGTGATCGCGGTAAATCCGCTAAGCATAAGTAAGGCTGTGGGGCATAAAAAATGTAATTCTGAATATTTCGGAAATTCTGTGAGATTTGTGGCAGATGAAAAGCTGTCAAAATATGAATGTGAGCTTAGGGGTTAGTTATGTATCTTAAATCGCTTGTACTGCACGGCTTTAAGTCCTTTCCCGATAAGGTAAAGCTTGAATTTAATAAGGGCATTTCCGCTGTCGTAGGGCCTAACGGTTCGGGAAAATCCAACATCGGCGACGCGATGAGATGGGTAATGGGAGAGCAGTCCTCCAAGACCCTTCGCGGAGGAAGAATGGAGGACGTTATATTCAACGGCTCGAAATCACGTCCGAAAGCCGGATTTGCTCAGGTCACCCTTACTATTGACAATGAGGACAGGGCGCTGGAGGCTGATACCGATATTGTTTCGGTGTCCAGAAAACTGTACAGAAACGGCGACAGCGAGTATATGATAAACGGCGCTCCCTCAAGGCTCAGGGATATAGTAGAGCTTTTTATGGATACCGGTCTTGGCAGAGACGGATATTCTATAATAGGACAGGGAAAAATTGCGGATATCGTCAGCAGCAAGTCTACCGAGCGGCGTGAGATTTTTGAAGAGGCCGCGGGTATTTCAAAATTCAGGTATAAAAAGGAAGAGGCGGAGCGTAAGCTTTCCGCCGCGGAGGATAATATATCCCGTCTTAACGATATAATGAATGAGCTGGAGGACAGGATAGGTCCGCTTGAAAGGCAATGCGAAAAGGCAAAAAGGTTCCGCTTGCTGGACGATGAAAAGCGCAGACTGGAAATTTCGGTCTGGGTGCACAGGCTGGAGGAGCTGTCCGGTTCTGCAAAGGGCTACGATCAGAAGCTGGAAGCTCTGAACGTTCAGTATAATGCCGTTGCCCGGGAGCTTGAACAGCTTGAAGACAGCATAGAGGACGCGTTTGCAATGAGCGCCGGAAAGTCAGCCGAGGTCGATGAGCTGAGGGACAGGATACATCAGACGGAGCTTGAAAATTCACAGGCAGGCGCGAAAATCGCGGTGCTTGAAAACGATATAGAGCATCTGAACGAGTCGGTAAGGCAGGCGGAGGAGCAGATAGAGCAGTCAAGAAGCTCCGAATATTTTCTTACCGCCGAGCTTGAAAAGCGTGAAAACGATCTGAAAGAAACGGCAGTACGGAAAGAAAGGCTTGAAAATGAAATCAGCAGCGCCGAGGAAAAGCTTTCGGGTCTGCAATCACGCTCCGAGGAGTTTGACAGGGAGCTTTCAGACTCAAACAGCGAGCTTAATCTGCTGTATCTGAAAAAATCAGAGCTGAGCTTTAAACTGGAAAACGCAAAGAATAATCTGTCTGAAACGCAGGAAAGCATAAACGCCGCCGCCGCAGAAATGTCGGAGGCGGAGAGCAAGGCGAAATTTACCGCTTCGGAGCTTGAAAATTTAAGGAAATCAAGGAACAAGACGGCGGAACTGAAAGGTGAGAATGAAAATAAGCTGTCCGGCTTTTCAAAGCTGTTGGAAAGCAAAACGGAAAAGCTGAGAGCGGCGGAGGAAAAATTCTCGCAAAACGACATCGCGCTGAGAGAAATAGTACAAAAGCTTGGACTGCTGCGCGATCTTGAAAATTCGATGGAGGGCTTTGCCTACAGCGTGAAGCATATCCTTCAGGCGTCAAAGCAGGGGCGAATTTCAGGAGTCTGCGGCTCGGTAGCCCAGCTTATCAGCGTAAAGCCGGAATATTCCGTAGCGCTGGAAACTGCTCTGGGAGGAGCGCTACAGAATATAGTAGTTGAAAATGAGGACGCCGCAAAGAGAGGAATAAGGCTGTTAAAGGAATCAAGAGCCGGAAGGGCAACCTTTCTGCCGCTGACTTCGGTAAAGGGACAGCGGCTTGCGCCGCCTCCCGAAAACGAGGAGGGCTTTGTGGCGCTTGCCTGCGATCTGGCGGAGTTTGATCAGCGGTACGCGGGAGTTATCAACAGTCTTCTCGGCAGAGTATGCGTAGCGGAGAATATAGACCTTGCCGCGGTTATCGCGAAGAAGCACGGCTATAAATTCCGTATAGTCACGCTGGACGGACAGATCATAAACTCCGGCGGTTCCTTTACGGGAGGAAGCGTTTCTAAAAATACCGGAATACTTACCCGTAAAAATGAAATAAGCGCTCTGGAAAAACAGCGTGAAAAGGCTCAGTCGGAAAACGACAGACTTAAGCTGGAAAGGGAAAGGCTTTCCCAGGAAACCGCAAAGCTTAACGCCGATATAGACGGCGTTAAGGAGCGGCTTGAAGCTATCTCAAAGGATGAGCTTCGCCTTGATATGGAAATAAAAAGAGTGCTGGAGTATTCGGCGCAGTATGAGGAAAGGCTTGAAAACGCGGCAGGCAATATAGAGGCGCTTCGCGGCAGGCTTGCGGTATCTCAGAAGGAAATAGACGAGGCTAACGCTCAGTTTTCCGATACCGACAAGCGGATATTTGACGGAGAGCGGAAGCTTGCGTTGTCGCAGAGCAGGATAGACAGCCTCAAAGCTGAAAGGGAACAGCTTGTTTCACAGCTTTCGGAGCTTAAAATGAAAGACGTTGAGCTCGGCAAGGATCAGGAGGCGTGCAGACTGTCCATTGAAAGACTTAAGACAAGCCTTGAAACTAACAGCGGCGACGGCGGCAGACTTCAGGAGAAGATACTCGGGTTTAAGCGTTCGATAGCCGGAAAGCGCTCCGAGATAGAAGCGGTAAAAGCGGCGATAGACGGTTCCGGCGACGTGATAGCGGAGATAAGCCTCAGTATAGAAAAGGCGCAGAGGGAGCATAATGAGTATGATCTGAAAGCAAACAAGCTCAGAAGCGAGCAGAAGATAAAAATGGAAGAAAAGGAAACTCTGTCGAACGAGGTCAACAGGGTTTCCGAGAGGAAAGCGTCATGCACTGCTGATTTCGACAAGCTCGTTTCCCAGCTGTGGGACGAATACGAGCTTACCAGAACCGAGGCTGAGGAGCAGTCGGAAAGGCTGGAGGACGTCTTTGAAGCCAATAAAAGGCTTTCGGAGCTGAGAAATAAAATAAAAAATCTCGGCAGCGTTAATCTGGGAGCCATAGAGGAATACGCCGAGGTTTCCCAGCGCTATGAGTTTATGAAGCGGCAGCTTGACGACGTCAATACCTCCAAGCTGGAGCTGGAGGAGCTTATTGACAGTCTGACGGAAAATATGAAGTCGATGTTTTCCGAAACGTTTGAAAAGATAAACCGTAACTTCAAGGTGATTTTTACAGAGCTGTTCGGCGGCGGCTCGGCGGAGCTTTCTCTTACCGATTCGGAAAATGTTCTTGAATGCGGAATAGACATCAGGGTAGAGCCTCCCGGAAAGCTTATCAAGAATCTTTCGCTGCTTTCCGGCGGAGAGCAGGCCTTTGTTGCGATATGCATTTATTTTTCTATTCTCAAAATAAGTCCGTCGCCGTTCTGCCTGCTTGATGAAATCGAGGCGGCTCTGGACGATGTAAACGTAACGAAATATGCGCAGTATCTTCACAGGTTTACCGATACCACTCAGTTTATTGCCATTACGCACCGGCGGGGCACGATGGAAGAGGCGGATGTTCTTTACGGAGTTACGATGCAGGAGGACGGAATATCCAAGCTGCTGAAAATGAGCATGGCGGATACCGAAAAAATGAAGCTTCAGTAGTCAGGAGAGATGTTATGGGTTTTTTTGAAAAGCTTAAAGCGGGACTGAAAAAGACAAAGGACTCAATGATGAGCAGGATCGAGGGTCTGCTTAATTCGTTCACCAAAATCGACGAGGATTTGTTTGAGGAGCTTGAGGAAACGCTTATCATGTGCGATATAGGCGTGACGACCTCGATGAAGATATGCGGTGAGCTCAGGGAACGCGTGAAAAGTCAGGGCGTAAAGGATCCTGCTTTGATAATGGATATGCTTAAAGAGGTTATCGCCGAAATGCTGGGCGAGGATACGCCTCTTGATATGTCAACGGCGCCTTCGGTTATTCTTGTTATAGGAGTAAACGGAGTGGGAAAGACCACCACGATAGGAAAGCTTGCCTATCAGCTTAAAAACGAGGGTAAAAAGGTTCTGGTCGCGGCGGCGGATACTTTCAGAGCGGCGGCGATCGATCAGCTAGAGGTCTGGACCGAGCGCGCCGGAGTGGATATAATCAAGCATAACGAGGGCTCTGACCCGGCGGCGGTGGTATTTGACGCTCTGACGGCGGCAAAGGCAAGAAATACCGATGTTGTTATCTGCGATACGGCGGGGCGGCTTCACAATAAGAAAAATCTTATGGATGAGCTCCGCAAAATATCAAGGATAGTCCATCAGCAGGCTGAGGGGTGCGCGCTTGAGGTTTTGCTCGCGCTGGACGCGACTACCGGTCAGAACGCGGTTAATCAAGCCAAGCAGTTCAACGAGGCTGCCGATATAACGGGAATCATTCTGACAAAGCTTGACGGAACCGCTAAGGGCGGAATAATAATAAGCATTGCCGACGATTTGAAGGTGCCTGTAAAGCTTGTTACCGTCGGCGAAAAGATTGACGATATTCAGCCGTTTTCGGCAAAGGATTTTGTCAGCGCGCTGTTTGAATAGCACAGTTATCTAAAAATTAAGCGGCGGATACGGCTCAGCCGTTTTGGGGATCCGCCGGCTTTAATTAGTTTACTGCAATTGCAGCAAAATGGATTCAGGGGGTAATTATGATGGATAAGGTATTGTTTGTGGTTGATATGCAGGAAATCTATGTCGGGCGCGGACGCAGCAAGGAAAAGTACTCGTACAGAGACGATACGCTTTTTGACGAGATCAACAAGCGTATCTCAGAATATAAGGCTGAAGAGGTTTTTTATATCAAAAGTATTGGAAAAGGTCTGGGCTCGATCGTAGGCTCAATGCCCAAGGAGGGCACCCATGAAGCTAAGCTTGCCGAAAAGCTTAAAATAGTGGGAAGCGGCAATATTTTTGAAAAGAGCAAGCCCGACGCGTTTTCAAACGACGCTCTTGCCGATCTGATGAGGGCAAGGAACGTCAAGGAGATCGAGCTTGTAGGCGTAGACGGAGGAGTTTCGGTGGGAGCAACCGCGGTAAGCGCGATAGAGAATCTGGATCTAAGGGTTATTTACAATGAAAACTGCATAGGAACTATTAACGGCAATAAGGCTATGAAATACCGGGAAAAAATGAGAAAGTCAAGGGTGACTTTTCTTCACTATTGATTACATATCAGATCTGACGGACAACATCGGGTAAGCCGTATGCCGCCGTTCAGGTCTGCTGAAAGGACTTGAAGAATGAAGCTTATCATTGCCAGCAATAACAAAGGAAAAATACGCGAATACAAAGAGCTGCTTGAGCCTCTCGGATATGAGGCGGTTTCTCAGAGTGAAGCGGGAATAAATACAGAGGCTGAGGAAACCGGAGAAACCTTTGCGGAAAATGCAGCTATAAAGGCAAGAGCTATCTATAAGCTGAAAAAATGCGCGGTTCTTGCCGACGACAGCGGTCTGTCCGTAGACGCTCTGGGAGGCGAGCCCGGCGTTTACTCCGCAAGATACGGCGGTCTTTCGTCTGACGGGGAAAGGTGCGGGCTTATACTTGAAAAACTTAAGGGCGTAAGCGAAGAAAAAAGGGGAGCAAGCTTTATCTGTGCGATACACTTTATCAGACCGGACGGAAGGGAAATATCAGTCGAGGGACGGTGCGAGGGCAGAATAGGCTACAGTCCTTTGGGAGAAAACGGCTTCGGCTACGATCCGATTTTTATGTACGGTGAAAAAAGCTTCGCTCAGGCTGACGCGGAGTTTAAAAATTCCGTATCGCACAGGGGAAAAGCGCTTGCGGAGCTGTTAAAGGCGCTTGAAGCTGAAAAATAATACCTAAAATATTGAGGATCGGTCTTTACAGGCTTTGCGCGCGCATTGTGAATACAAAGCGTATGTCTGGCGGTATTTACCTGCGGCGTTCTGTAAGTCTTATAAGGACGGATCCTGAGGAAACGGAGGAAGTCCATGCCTTATGCATGGTAATTTTATGAGCGAGATAAGAAATGAAAATTTATGGGAAAGCGGACAGCGTAAAATACAGTGGGTCAAGCAGAATATGTCGCTGCTCAGAAGCGTTGAGGAGGAATTTTTGCAGACCAAGCCTTTTGAGGGACTGAAAATCGCGCTGTCGATCCATCTTGAAGCCAAGACCGCTTATCTGTGCAAGGTTCTGGCGGCAGGCGGCGCCCGGATGTATATAACGGGCAGCAATCCGCTTTCAACTCAGGACGACGTTGCGGCGGCGCTTGTTCACGACGGACTTAACGTTTTCGCATGGCACGGAGCTACCGATGAAGAATATCATAGGCATATCACTCAGACGGTGAAAGCCGGGCCTAATATAATTATCGACGACGGCGGAGATCTTGTAAATCTTATTCATAACGAGTATCCTGAGCTTATCTCAAACGTTATCGGAGGCTGTGAGGAAACTACCACCGGCATTATACGTCTTATCGCGATGAACAGGGCGGGTAAGCTGAAATTCCCTATGATGCTGGTCAATAACGCGAAGTGCAAATACCTGTTTGACAACCGCTACGGAACCGGACAGTCGGTGTGGGACGGAATAAACCGTACAACTAACCTGATAGTGGCAGGCAAAAACGTTGTTGTCGCGGGCTACGGCTGGTGCGGCAAGGGCGTCGCGATGAGAGCGAAGGGGCTCGGCGCTTCTGTGATAATCACCGAGATAGACCCGATAAAGGCAATGGAAGCCGTTATGGACGGCTTTAAGGTGATGAAAATGGAGGAAGCGGCTAAAATAGGCGATTTCTTTATTACGGTAACAGGCTGCAGGGACGTTATAACCGAAAAGTCGTTTGTGAACATGAAGGACGGCGCGATCCTGTGCAACGCCGGACACTTCGACTGCGAGGTTGACGTGGCTGGTCTTAAAAAGCTTGCAGTTGAAACAAGGCTTGCAAGAAACAATATTGACGGTTATAGGCTTAAAAACGGAAACTGGCTCTATGTCATCGGCGAAGGCAGACTGGTGAATCTGGCGGCGGGCGACGGTCACCCGGCTGAAATAATGGATATGTCCTTTGCTATTCAGGCTCTTTCGGCGGCTTATCTTGTCAAAAACAGGGAAAAGCTTGAGAGCATGGTAAATTCAGTTCCCGAGGAGATAGACAGAGAGGTCGCGAACCGCAAGCTTAAGTTCTGGAATCTTGAGATAGACAGGCTGAGCGAGGAGCAGGAAAAATACCTGAACAGCTGGCAGGTTTAAAGAAATAACGGCACAAACAGGCATTATCCAGAAAATCGCTTCTTTAGCGGGGCAGGTCCGCATATATATTATTCCGGAACGGAGTTTAAAGAATAATGTTCCGGAAACGGAGGAGCTGCCGCGCTGAGCGGTTATGGTTATGCTTGAATTATCGATCGGCAGGATAAAGGTTTTACTTTCATTTACTTTTTTTGCGGTCGTGGCGGCGGTTACGCTGTGGAACGGCTCATGGGGTTTTAAGATAATAACGGCGCTTATCTGCTGTATCCTTCATGAGCTGGGGCATATTTCGGCAATGTGTATGTTCGGGATTCCTCCCGAGCGGGTGCTTTTTTACGCCGGCGGGATAAAATTATCACCCCGGAAAGGCAGACTGGTTTCAAAAAAACAGGATATGATAATTCTCCTTGCCGGGTGTTCTGTCAATCTTTTTATAGCGCTGCTGTGGCGGATATTTTCCGGCGGGCTTAATTACTTTGCCTGCGCCAATTTGTTTCTGGGTATATTCAATCTTATGCCTGTAAAATATTTTGACGGAGGGCGTATTCTTTCGCTTGCTTTGAACGAAAGCCGGATATGTGATTTTATCAGGGGCTTTTTTCTGCTTTTTTTCATGTCGGTAATGATAAAAATGCTTTTGTCCGGCAATGTAAGCATATCGCTGCTGGTTACGTTCGGATATATGGCGTTTGCGGAGTTTTTCGGCGGTAAGTAACAAATGCGGAACAGAAGCGGATTCAGGTACTGAGCCTGATGCAAGTAGAAATCGGAGGTTTTCCTTTGGAAGAAATAAAATGCAAAATAGAACAGCTTCTGCTTAAAACCCAGAAGCCCGCGAGATACATAGGCGGAGAGCATGGCAGCGTCGTAAAGGATAAATCCAAGGTAGACGTAAGGTTTGCTTTCTGTTTTCCTGATATTTACGATGTCGGTATGTCGCATTTAGGAATGAAGATACTTTACGGTCTGAAAAATTCCGTGCCCAACTGGTGGTGCGAAAGAGTTTTTATGCCGGATAAGGACTTTGAGGCGCATATGCGTGAAAATTCAATTCCCCTGTACGCTCTTGAAAGCCTTGATCCGCTGACGGAGTTTGATTTTATCGGCTTTACTCTTCAGTACGAGCTTTCCTATACAAATGTACTTGCTATGCTTGAGCTCGCGGGGCTTCCGGTTTATGCCAAGGACAGAAAATCGCTGACGCCCATAATCGTCGGCGGAGGTCCGTGCGTATGCAACCCCGAGCCTATGGCCGATTTTTTTGATCTTTTCATTATCGGAGAAGGCGAGGAGGTCAATCTTGAGCTGCTCAGGTTGTATGAAAAAATGAAGCCGCTTGCTCCGTCCAAGGAGGAGTTTCTCAGAGAGGCGGCGAAAATCGAGGGAATATATGTCCCGTCGTTTTACGACGTTGAATACAACGGCGACGGAACTGTCAGGTCGGTGCTGCCGAATACGGCGCAGGCGCCTGCAAAGGTCAGGAAAAGGATCGTCAAGGATTTTGACAGTGTTTATTATCCCGACAGCTTTGTAGTGCCATTTACCGGCATCGTTCACGACAGAGCGGTCATAGAGGTGCTCAGAGGCTGTATCAGAGGCTGCCGCTTCTGTCAGGCGGGCTTTATCTACCGTCCGTTCAGAGAAAAGAATATAGACACGATCACGGAAGAAACCAGATGTCTGTGCGAGCAGACGGGCTACGAGGAGGTTTCGCTGTCCTCTCTTTCAACCAGCGATTATACCAAGATAAACGAGCTGCTTGAAAGGCTGTCTGATTATACCGACGAGGAAAAAATCAATCTTTCGCTTCCGTCGCTGAGGATAGATAATTTCAGCAAGGAGCTTATAGACAGGATAGCCGCCGTAAGAAAAAGCGGTCTGACCTTTGCTCCGGAGGCGGGAACTCAGCGTCTGAGAGATGTTATAAACAAGAATATTACTGAGGATGAAATAATGCGGACCTGCCGCCTTGCCTTTGACGAGGGCTATCAGACGGTAAAGCTGTATTTTATGCTGGGGCTTCCTGAGGAAACTATGGAGGACGTAGAGGGCATAGCCAAGCTGGCGCAGGATATTGTTGATCTCTACTATGAAACTCCCAAGGAAAAGCGCGGAAAAAGTATTCAGGTTTCAGTTTCCGCCGCGACCTTTGTGCCTAAGCCCTTTACTCCCTTTGAATTTGAACCGCAGGCAGCTCCCGAGGAGATAGCGAAAAAGCAGAAGTATCTGCTGGACTGCATAAATTCAAAGAAGATCAAATGCAGCTATCACCAGCAGAACGTATCAATACTTGAAGCGGTTCTGGCAAGAGGCGACAGACGGCTTTGCAGGGCGGTGTATACGGCGTGGAAAAAGGGCTGTACTCTTGACAGCTGGGACGAGCACTTCAGATTCGACCTGTGGCTCGAAGCGTTCAGCGAGTGCGGAGTTGACATCGGCTTTTACGCTAACCGCCGCCGTTCCTATGACGAAGTAATGCCCTGGTCTCACCTTGATTATCTTATTTCCAAGGAATTTCTGATAAGGGAAAACAAGAAGGCGCATAACGCTCAGACTACCCGAAACTGCAAGGAGGGCTGCTCCGGCTGCGGAGTAGGAAGGAACTGCGGAGGTGTTTACTGTGGCTAAGCAGCTGATACCGAAAAATCAGAATCTGATTATAGAACGCTTTGAATACAGGATCATATACTGCAAAACGGGAAGAGCCAGGTATATCTCTCACCTTGATCTTATGCGTACAATGCAGAGGGTTTTTAAAAGAGCGGGTATTCCGCTTTGGTACACTCAGGGCTTCAATCCCCACGCGTATCTTATGTTTCCTCTGGCGCTTCCGCTGGGAACGGACAGCTGTACGGAGATACTGGACGTTGCGCTTGTTGAAAAGCTGGAGTACGGCGAGATAAAGGACAGGCTTAACGCGGCTATGCCGGAGGGTCTGAAAGTACGCAGCGTCGCGGAGCCGATAATGAAGCATACGGAAATCGCGTCTGCGGAATATGTTATACGTTTTACCTGTAATTACGGCGCTGACAGGGCTAAGGAGCTGTTTTATGATTTCCTCGGTCAGGACAGGATAGAAATAGAGAAGCGTTCAAAGAAAAAAGGAATAAATCTGGTGGACATCAAACCGCACATACGGCTTGTAAGCGCCGCTGCTGAAAACGGAGAAACGCTTATAGACCTGATACTTCCGGCGGGAAACAGCTTTAATCTCAATACCGCGGCGGTAATCGACGCATTCTGCCGCAGCAAATCCGTTGAAATAAACAGTATATATACAGAACGCACAAAAATCATGACTGAATCGGGCGAACTTTTTATATAACAGACAATTGAAATGAAGCGCGTTTTGTGATATAATATTAAAGCATTTGAATTACCGTCGGACTTTGTACGACGAGAGTTAGTGCCGTTTTCCGTTATGCGGAAAGACATTAAAGCGGACAGTCCTCTGGCTTTGCGGAATAAGCTGTTTCCGCCATAAAGCGAATGAATGTCTGAAAATAAACAGGAGGTATTTAAAGTGGACGCTTTAAAACTTATTTCAAATTCAAGCTTAAAATCAGAGGTTCCCGTTATTAACGTGGGAGACACCGTAAAGGTTCACGTTAGGATCAAGGAAGGCGACAAGTCGAGGATTCAGGTATTTGAAGGAACGGTTATTTCCAAGAAGCACGGCGGTATCAATGAAACGTTTACCGTTCGCCGCGTAGCTCACGGCTGCGGAATCGAGAGAGTATTCCCTGTACATTCCCCCGTTGTAGAGAAGGTAGAGGTTGTAAGAAGCGGACGTGTCCGCAGAGCCAAGCTGTACTATCTCCGCAGCAGAGTCGGAAAGGCAGCCAAGGTCAAGGAAGCAATCAGATAATTTTAAGTTTAAAGAGCCGGTTCTGTCCGGCTCTTGTTTTTTGCAGGAAACTGCGCCGGCTTGCTGCGGCGCGCAAAGCGCGGGACTGCATATCAAGGCAAATGCGTTCTGCCGGGGAACCGCTGTGCTGTCGGCGAGGCTGCCGAGTTGTAAAATTGTCGTTAATATGCCGCTTTTTTTGATAAAGCCCTTGAAATCCGCAGCATATTTTGATATAATAATTTTATATGATTATTTTAATATAAATCTGCCTTGAAAGGGCAGGGAAATAGAGGCATTGCTATGCAAAAAGATAAAAGCGGCGGCGATAATAACAGACTGCCGTCAAAGGTACTGAATGAGGTATTGGAATGGGTGGAATCTTTTATTTTCGCCGTTTTTGTAGTTATTCTTATTTTTATGTTTGTTTTTCGCAACGTTGTGGTAGAGGGCCCCTCTATGAATTCTACGCTGAGCGACGGCGACAGGCTTATTATTTATCATTTTAACTATAAGCCTCAGCGGGGAGATATTATAGTGCTCAACAGCGTGGGACTGGGTAAAACTATAATAAAGCGCTGCATAGGAATCGGCGGAGATACGGTTCGCATAGACTATTCCGACAATTCGGTGACAGTAAACGGAGAAAAGCTTGAGGAAGATTATATCAATGAGGAAATGACAGTGCTGCCAGGCTTTGATACTCAGTATTTAGATGACAATGACGATAATGTTTTTGAGTATCAGGTTCCGGAGGGTAAGCTTTTTGTTATGGGCGACAACAGGAATCATTCTACGGACAGCAGATCGTATTTAGTCGGTTTTATTGACGAGGACGATGTTCTGGGCAAGGCTATATTCCGGATCCTTCCGTTCAGCGGATTCGGAAGAATAAGGTGACGACGGATGAATCTCAATAAGCGCGCGGAAAAATACGATCCTGATTCGTTTGCCAGCGGAGTTTTAGGCTGGGCGGAAACCTTGGTTATGGCGGTTTTCGTTGTCATACTGATGTTTACCTTTGTGTTTAAAATAGTTGTCGTTGTTGGAAGTTCGATGGAAAATACGCTTTTTCAGGACGACCGTCTGATAATTTCCAATCTCTGCTACGATCCCTCAAGAGGTGATATCGTAGTTATAAATTCCGGCGTTATGAACGAGGTAATTGTCAAAAGGGTTATAGCGACTGCCGGCGAAACCGTAAGGATAGATTATAACAAATGCGAGGTGGAGATCGGCGGAAGGGTTCTTGACGAGCCGTACATAAAGGAGCGGATGGTGAATACCGGAAGCTTCAGCGAGGTCTTTTATGATGCTGAGAACGACTGCTATGAATATACGGTTCCGTTCGGCTATGTGTTCGTGATGGGCGACAACCGGAATCATTCTACGGACAGCCGTGAGATTGGTCTTGTTTCTGAAGATGAGATACTTGGCAGAGTCGTATATCGGTTTTATTCCGATAAGGCTGAGAGCGGAAAAGTAGCCTGAGTCTGGCTGAAAGGAGAAATTTATGAGCGAGGTTTCCAATATACAGTGGTTTCCGGGACATATGGCTAAGACCAGACGTATAATGCAGTCTAATCTTAAGCTGGTTGACGTTGTTGTGGAAATTACAGACGCAAGAATACCTTACTCCAGCAGAAATCCTGAAATGGATCGTCTTGTGGGTTCAAAGCCCAGACTGCTGCTGCTGAACAAGGCTGATTCTGCCGATGAAACTGTTACTTCGATGTGGATCGATCATTATAAAAGAAGAGGCGTTGCGGTAATCGCAACGGATTGCCGGAGCGGCAAGAACGTCAGCAAGTTTTACGCCGTTTTGAACGAGCTTATGTCCGATAAGCTTGCTCAGTGGGAAACTCACGGAATGAAGGGAAGACCTATAAGAATTATGATCGTGGGTATCCCGAACGTTGGCAAATCGTCTTTTATAAACCGTCTTGCTGGTGCGAGGAGAGCTAAGGTTGAGGACAGACCCGGAGTTACCCGAGGGAAGCAGTGGGTCAGTCTTGACGGAAATATCGAGCTGCTTGATATGCCGGGGGTATTGTGGCCCAAGTTCGAGGATAAGAACGTAGGCGAGCGGCTTGCTTTTACCGGCGCTGTGAAGGATGATATAATGGATATGGAATATCTTGCCTGTAGGTTTCTGGAGTTTCTGAACGGGAATTATCCGGGTCTTATAACTCAGAGATACGGCGTTGCCGTCGATGATATTCCGGAGAACGATCCCGATACGCCGGGGTGCGTTCAGGGCTTTGAGATACTTGAACGGATAGGAAGGAAAAGAGGCTTTCTGCTTTCCGGAGGGGAGATCAATACCGAAAGGGCGGCCATTACGGTGATCGACGAATTCAGAAGCGGTAAGATCGGCAGATTGTCTTTGGAAAAACCAAATGAAATAAAGAGCGGTGACTTAAGATGACCCTTGCGGAATTTGACGATGAATACAGAAAAAAGTATCCGATCGTCTGCGGTGCGGACGAAGCGGGGAGAGGACCTCTTGCCGGGGCTGTTTTTGCGGCCGCGGTGATCTTTGCGCCGGATACTGTGATAGAGGGTATAAACGACAGCAAAAAGCTGACCGCTAAAAAGCGAGAGAAGCTTTTTGAGGAGATAACGGAAAAGGCGGAGTATTTTTCGATTCAGCGCGCAGAGGTTGAGGAAATCGAAAAAATAAACATTCTGCAGAGCGCTATGCTTGCAATGAAAAGAGCCGTTGAGGATATAGACTGCGCTTCGGATATCGTGCTGATAGACGGGAATAAAGTACCTGAGTTTGCCTATAGGACAGAACCGATCGTCAAGGGCGACGGAAAATCCCAGAGCATTGCCGCCGCTTCGATTCTTGCAAAGGTTGCAAGGGATAAATATATGGAGGAAATGGCTGAAAAATATCCTCAGTATCAGTTTGAAAAACACAAGGGCTACGGAACCAGGCTTCATTATGAAATGCTTGATAAATTCGGTCCCTGCGAGATACACAGGCTAAGCTTTCTTAAAAAGTATTATGAAAGAAAAAATCAGCTCCCGTAAGCTTGGAGATATAGGAGAGGACGCCGTCTGTAGGTTTCTTCAAAAGAATCAGTACGAAATTCTGGACAGAAATTTTACGATCCGAGGCGGAGAAATAGATATTGTTGCAAGAAAAAACGGAGTTGTTGTTTTTGTTGAAGTCAAAACGAGAAAAAGAAACTCCCTGACCTCCGGCGAGGAGGCTGTTGACGCTTTAAAGCGAAAGCATATAATAAAGGCGGCGGAGCGGTATCTGTGCGGGCTTGAGAAGCCTTTTCCGTGCAGATTTGACGTTGCCGCGGTTGAGCTTGACAAAAACAGAGCCGTTAAGCTTAAATATTACGTTGCGGCGTTTGACGCTAGTAAGTAATGGCTTTGCCAATTTATAAAGAAGGGTGAAATTTTATGTATTACAAGAGTACCAGAAACAGCGGAGTAAACGTAACGTCTGCTCAGGCTATCGCACAGGGGATTTCAAAGGACGGAGGCTTGTTTGTGCCTTCGGAGATCCCTGCCGTTTCTATGGACGATATCAAGGCGCTGGGAGAAATGACCTACGCCCAGAGGGCATTGTTTGTGTTCTCAAAGTATCTGACGGATTTTACCGAAGCGGAAATCAGATACTGCGTTGACAGCGCGTATAACGATAAAAATTTCGATACCGCCAATATAGCCGAGCTTGCTCATCTGTTTGACGGGACCTATATGCTTGAACTGTGGCACGGTCCTACCTGCGCGTTTAAGGATATGGCGCTGCAGATACTGCCTTATCTGCTTACGACGTCCGCCAAAAAGCTTGAGCTAAACAGGAAGATAGTTATTCTTGTAGCTACCTCGGGCGATACAGGCAAGGCGGCGCTGGAGGGCTTCAGAGACGTCCCCGATACCGAGATCCTTGTGTTCTATCCTGAGGACGGCGTTTCCGCCATGCAGAAGAAGCAGATGACGACGCAGGAGGGTGAAAACGTCGGCGTTTGCGCTATCAAAGGCAATTTTGACGACGCTCAGAACGGCGTTAAGGCTATTTTCACCGATGAGAAGATAGCTTCGGAGCTTTCCGCCGCCGGCATGATGTTCTCGTCTGCAAATTCCATCAACTGGGGACGTCTTGCTCCTCAGATCATCTATTATGTTTCGACCTATGCTCAGCTTGTGAAGGACGGAGAAATAAATCCCGGGGATAAAATCAATATCGTAGTTCCCACGGGAAATTTCGGCAATATTCTTGCCGGATACTATGCTAAGAAAATGGGAATTCCGGTAAATAAGCTTATATGCGCTTCAAACGCCAACAATGTGCTTACAGATTTTATAAGAACTGGAGTTTACGACAGAAACCGTCCGTTCCATACTACGATTTCACCTTCGATGGATATACTTATTTCCTCTAACCTGGAAAGACTGCTTTATCATCTGTGCGGTGAAAACGACGCTCAGATAAGAGAGTGGTTCGGCGCTCTGGCGCAAAGCGGCAGATATGAAGTAACAGACGAGGTGAAGGCGGTTCTGAAGGACGAATTTTACGCCGGCTGCTGCGACGATGTTCAGACCAAGGAATGTATCAGGGAAATATACGGTAAATATTCATATACCTGCGATACGCACACGGCAGTCGCGGTCAAGGTTTATGAGGATTATAAGGCTGCGACTGGAGATAACACAAAAACGGTTATCGCTTCAACGGCAAGTCCGTATAAATTCTCCGGCTCAGTGCTGGAGGCTATAGGCGCCGATACGGACGCCGACGAATTTGCCTTGGTGGAGAAGCTTTATGAGGCTTCAAAGATTCCTGTACCGGCTTCGCTTGCGGCGCTGAAGGATAAGGAGGTCAGATTCACCGAAACCGTTGACAGATACGAAATGAAGGATTACGTTTTCAGAGCTCTGGGAATTTAAACGATATTACTATGTACAGTCTGACTTGCTCTAAACAGGTCAGACTGTCGGTTATTCCGTCGTTCAGCGGCAGAATAACCTGTTAAAGGCAGTAATTAGCAGCCTCTTGCTTTAAAGGTCTTGCACTCTGTTTCATCACAGCAGTTAGGATTTGAGCAAGTACAGCATACGTCGATTTTACCGGCAGTACACTCGCAGCCGTCTTTGTTGTAAACACAGTTCTTAACGTCGCAGTTAATGCCGTAAATTCTTTCCTTTTCCATCAGTAATCACTCCTTCCGCAACAGTTGTTGCAACATTATTATGCTCATAACGTATGTATTTATTATGGAAATTTTGACCGTAAGGAGGTAACCGATTGAGCCTGTTTGTTATGGCGGATCTGCACTTGTCGCTGTCTGTAAACAAGCCGATGGATATTTTCGGCGGATGGCAGGATTATATGCGGAGAATTGAGGAAAACTGGCAGAAAAAAATCAGTCCTGACGATACGGTAGTTATTCCCGGAGATATATCGTGGGCGATGGGACTTGAAAAATCCTATAAGGATATGGAATTTCTGAATAAGCTCAACGGCAAAAAAATTATTTCAAAGGGCAATCACGATTACTGGTGGAACACGAAAAATAAAATGGATAATTTTTTCAGAAAAAACGGTTTTGATACGCTTAATATTCTTCACAACAATCATTATGCGTACGGAAGCGTTGGAATATGCGGAACCCGCGGCTGGATAAACGACGGCGGCGCCGAGGAGGATAAAAAGGTCATTCTGCGTGAGGCTGGCAGGCTGGAAGCTTCAATAAGCTCCGCTGAAAGCGTCGGTTTGAATCCGGTGGTATTTCTGCATTATCCGCCTGTATTCGGAACTAGCTGCAATTACGATATACTGAACGTTCTGCACAGGCATAAAATTAAATGGTGTTTTTACGGTCATATTCACGGCAGCGGCCATGAATTTGCTGTGAACGGTGAGCGGGACGGAGTGAATTACCGGCTTATTTCAAGCGATTTCTTGCAATTTGACCCAATGAACATAACGAAAATTGTGCAATGTGACAATTTATAAAAAAACACTGGAAAAAATCAAATGTATGTGCTATAATTATTTAGATACATTTATTTAATGGAGGAATTAAAAAATGAGTTTAAAGTCTGCAAATAAGGTTGAAACCAATAAGATGGAACTGGAGATAGAGATTTCTGCCGAAGCTTTTGAAGAGGCGATCGAAAAGGCTTATCAGAAAGCGAAAAAGAATATTACGATTCAGGGCTTCCGCAAGGGAAAGGCTCCCCGTAAGCTTATTGAAAAGCAGTACGGCGAGGGCGTGTTCTATGAGGACGCTGTTAATCTGCTTTACGGTCCCGAGGTTGACGGGGCAATTGCCGAATCCGGCGTTGAGCTCGTAGCAAGACCCGAGGTAGAGGTTACCTCTATTGATAAGAACACAGGCGTTGCGCTCAAGGTCGTATGCATTACAAAGCCTGAAGTTGAGATCAAGGATTATAAGGGTATAGAAGTTGAGAAAACTGTCAATGCTGTAACTGACGAAGATATTGACAGGGAATGTGATAAGCTCAGAGAGAAGAATGTTCGTATCATTACAGTTGACGACAGAGCGGCTGAAATGGGCGACGACGTTGTTATTGATTTTGAGGGCTTCAAGGATGACGTTGCCTTCGACGGCGGAAAGGCTGAGGACTTTACGCTTTCGCTGGGAAGCGGCCAGTTTATTCCCGGCTTTGAGGAGGCTATCGCCGGACATAACGCCGGTGAGAAGTTTGATATCAACGTTACTTTCCCTGAGGAGTATCAGGTTAAGGAGCTTGCAGGCGCGCCGGCAGTATTCAAAATTAACCTTAAATCCATCTCTAAGAAGGAGCTTCCGGAGCTTGACGACGATATGATCAAGGATTCTACCGAGTTCGATACGGTTGACGAGTATAAGGCGGACGTTAAGAAGAAGCTTGAGGAGGCTGCTGGAAAGGCTGCCGACGCTCAGGTTGAGGAAAAGCTGTTTGATACGGTTATCGAAAACATGACCGCTGAAATTCCTCAGGTTATGTTTGACAACAGAGTAAACGAAATGATAAATGAGCTTGCTCAGAGGCTTCAGCCGCAGGGAATTACCCTCGATCTTTACCTTCAGTACACCGGTCAGACCATGGATACTCTTAAAAAGGCTTATATGGAGCAGGCTGAAAAGCAGGTAAAGCTCAGACTTGCACTTGAGCAAATCGTAAAGGCTGAGGGAATCGAGGCTTCCGAGGAGGAGGTAAACGAGGAGTTTGCAAAGCTTTCCGATACTTATAAGATGGACGTGGATCAGATAAAGACTTACATCCGCGGAGAGGATCTTGCAAAGGATATTGCCGTAGGCAAGGCGGTAGACATGATTAAGGAAGCTGCCGTTATAAAGTAATCACTGTAATATTTTGTCGCTTTCGCTCGCCGTTTTTCAGCGGGCGAAAAGCATATAACTGGGAGGTAATGAAAATGGCATTGATACCTTATGTAGTAGAACAGACCAGCAGAGGCGAGCGCAGCTATGATATTTATTCAAGACTGCTCAACGACAGAATAATTATGCTCTGCGATCAGATCGACGACGCCGTTGCAAGCGTTGTCGTAGCTCAGCTGCTTTATCTGGAGGGTCAGGATCCGGAAAAGCATATTGATCTTTATATCAACAGTCCCGGCGGTTCGATCACAGCGGGAATGGCTATCTATGATACAATGCAGTATATAAAGTGCGAGGTTTCAACTATCTGTATCGGTATGGCGGCTTCAATGGGAGCTTTTCTCCTTTCAAGCGGAGCCAAGGGAAAAAGGCTTTCTCTTCCCAACAGCGAGATTCTTATTCATCAGCCGCTAATTTCAGGCGGTCTTTCCGGTCAGTGTACAGATATAAAGATCCACTCGGATCATCTGGTGAGAACCAGAGAAAAAATGAACCGTATCCTTTCGGAGAATACCGGAAAACCTATCGAACAGATCAATATAGATACCGAGCGCGACAACTATATGACGGCTCAGCAGGCAATGGAATACGGTCTTATTGATAAAGTAATAACCAACAGATAGTTTCAAACAGATAGGATTGGTGTAACAAATGGCTAACGATGTAATCAAGCGGTGCGATTTCTGCGGAAAGCCTGAAACAAAGGTAAAGAATATGTTTTCCTCAGGCGATAATCATATCTGCGACGAATGTGTTCTGTTCTGCTATGATATTCTTGCGGAGCAGGGTATTGCCGCGGCATCTAAGCAGGTCAAAATAAAGGATAAAAAAGAAACGAACAACGGGATAACGCTGAAAAAGCCGGCGGAGATAAAAGCTTTTCTGGACGAATACGTTATCGGACAGGAGGAAGCCAAGATTTCTCTTTCCGTAGCCGTTTACAACCATTACAAGCGTATCATGGCGCTTGACGACGACAGCGACGACGTTGAGATTCAGAAGAGCAACGTCCTGCTTCTCGGTCCTACGGGAACCGGCAAAACAATGCTTGCGCAGACGCTTGCAAGACTGCTTAATGTGCCTTTTGCGATTGCCGACGCGACAACTCTTACCGAGGCGGGATACGTGGGCGACGATGTTGAAAATGTGCTTACAAGGCTTATTCAGGCCGCGGATTATGATGTTGAAGCGGCTCAGAAGGGTATAATCTATATAGACGAAATTGATAAGATAGCCAGAAAATCAGAGAATACATCTATTACCCGAGATGTCAGCGGAGAGGGTGTTCAGCAGGCGCTGCTCAAGATCGTCGAGGGAACCGTTTCAAACGTTCCTCCTCAGGGCGGAAGAAAGCATCCCCATCAGGAGTTCATTCAGATCGACACCAGAAATATTCTTTTTATCTGCGGAGGCGCGTTCGAGGGGCTTGATTCGGTCATAAAGAAAAGGACGGATTCCTCCTCCATGGGCTTCGGCGGAAATATAAAAAATAAAAATTCTGAAATCAATGTGATGAAAAAGGTGCTGCCTCACGATCTTGTAAAGTTCGGCATTGTGCCGGAGCTGGTAGGACGGCTTCCGGTAATAACCGTGCTTGACGAACTGGACGAGGATACCCTTTGCAGGATTCTGACGGAACCTAAAAATTCTTTAATAAAGCAGTATACAAAGCTGTTTAAGCTTGACGGAATAGATTTTGAAGTTACCGACGACGCCAAGAGGGAAATTGCAAGATTGACTATCGCTCAGAAAACCGGAGCAAGAGGACTGCGTGCCATTGTTGAAAAAATCCTTACCAGGCTTATGTTCGACGCTCCTTCTGACAGTGAAATTACAGGAATAACCATCACCTCCGACTGTGTGAAGGGCGATTCCGGACCTGTGATAACAAAGGAAAAAGCGGTGGATTCTCCCAGAAAGGGAGCTTAACACAACGGCAGAATTTTATGAAAGCTCAGCGAAAGCTGGGCTTTTTCAGCGGTTAGGCATTTTGATAAGGCGGATTTTATTTGTTTCCGATTATTCAGAAGCTTTGGAAAATTCAGCTTGCGCACTTGACCTTATGAAAAAAAAGTAGTAAAATATATATGGCAGTGCGGTAATCGCATAATCTAAGCTGAAAGGATTTGTTCTTTATGTCAAAGAAGTTTATTGTTGAAACGTCGGCTCGTCACGTCCATGTAACTCAGGAGGATCTTGAAACTCTGTTCGGAAAGGGCGCAAAGCTTACTCATAAAAAGGATCTTTCTCAGCCGGGTCAGTTTGCCTGCGAGGAAAGAGTAACAGTTGTAGGTCCTAAAAAAGAGCTTGCAAACGTTTCTATACTCGGACCGGTGCGTCCGGCAACGCAGGTGGAGCTTTCGGCTACCGACGCGCGTTCCATTGGAATTGCGGCTCCTGTAAGAGAGTCGGGGGAGCTTGACGGCTCCGGCGCCTGCAAAATAGTAGGACCCTGCGGCGAGGTTGAGATTTCGCAGGGCGTGATAATTGCAAAAAGACATATTCATATGACTCCTGCCGACGCTGAGGATTTCGGCGTTAAGGATAAGCAGATTGTGTCGGTTAAGATCGAGTCTGCTGAAAGAACTGCCGTTCTCTGCGATACGGTGGTAAGAGTAAGCGAAAAATATGCGCTGGCAATGCACATTGATACAGACGAATCCAACGCGGTAGGAGCTTCCAGGGATCAGACTGGCGAGATAGTCGATATTTAATCTCAGGATATACGGCGTTGTGTAAATAACGGCACGAAAAACGGACGGCTGTTGACCGTCCGTTTTTGCTGTTAAGCTATTATTAAATTAATGACTGTCAGTCAGTGAAAAGCTGGACCCATGCCTTGGTTGAGGAATCGTATCCTACTCCAAGCTTGCCGAAGCCGGAGCTTAGAATATTTTTTCTGTGACCCTCTGAATTCATCCAGGCGTTGACGACCTCGCTGGGAGACATATGGCCCTTTGCAATATTTTCACCCACTGCGCTCCAGCTGATGTTAAATTCGTCAAGTACGGTGAAGCAGCTGGTTCCGTCAGGTCTGGTGTGGCTGAAATGGGTGTTGATTTCCTTTGCGCGCACCTGTGCCGCTCTGCACAGCTCAGCGTCAAGAGTCAGGCTTTTAAGTCCCGCCTTGTTTCTTTCAACGTTTACAAGCTTAAGAACTTCGTTGACCTCCGCGGAGAAGCCGTTTGATTTGGTTGTGACAGAAACGCTTCCGAATGAGCCTGCATTGACTTTTCCTTTAGTATCGGTTCTGTAGGCTCTGACCTTGAACTGATATTTCGTTGAGGGATTCAGACCGCCGATACGGTATGTAGTTGTATTCATACTGCGGACGGTGGCTATTTTTGTCCATGCGCCGCCTTTAAGCTGATATACCTGATAACCGTTTCCGGTCTGCTTTGTCCAGTTTAGCCGAACCGCGTCGGCGGTTTTGCTTGTTGATGTTATTTTTACGGCTTTTGCTTTAGTGGAAGCAAGAAACTCCTTGCTGGCGCTTCCCCAATAATTAGCGCCGTTTACCTTTTTGTAAGCCTTGACCTTGTATCTGTAAAGCGTTCCTGACGATAGTCCGCCGTCGCGGTATGTGGTAGCGCCGCCGTTTTTTATGGTAGCGATTTTAACCCAGTTTTTGCCGTTGTAACGGTAAATCCTGTAGCCGGAAGCTCCGCTGACCTTATTCCAGTTGATTCGTATGGCGTCGGTAGTGCAGGAATAGCTTGATTTTAAGGTAACCGTCGCCGGAGTATATGCTGAGGCGGAAAGCGCCTGCTCGGCTGGAGTCGCAATATTGAAGCCGCTTTCTGCAAAAGCCGCGGCAGATGAAGAGGCGGCAATGATTCCTGCGGAAATAAACGATAATATTATTTTAAAGCTTTTCATTATAAAATCCTCCTGTAAGTAATTTTTAATTCGGAGCAAAGCCCGATGTAAGCTTGGCTTTTCATCGGCTGCGACGAAGCAACTGCGCCGCAGGAGCTTTAGCTCCTCAGGATTTTAGTAGGGGATTAATTCCTCTACTAAAATCCTGAATGGAACCCGCCGTCTAAGAGAGGCGAACTGCTTTCTAAAGAAGGCGGGGGACATCGGCGCTAGGTTATAATTTAATTCTATCATGCCTTACGCCTAAAGTCAATGTCAATCCATCCCAATAAATAATCGTTAATCCAAATGTCAAAAAAACAGATAAAATATGTAATAAAAACCGGCGTTAGACAGCGTCAGGGTAAAGAGTTAAAGAATATGGGTTCGGCGGCTTTAGGCGGAAGGATAAAGGAAGCAAGGCTGGCTGAATACTATAGGGGTATTGTCGTACGCAATAAGCGGCTGCGGATTAGAAAAATTCCGCAGCCGCTTATTTTTGCCTGTAAAAGCCGTTCATTAATTATCAGACAAAAGCTTATTTTTTTCTTCTGAACAGACCGATTATCACAGAAAAAATGCTTTTCTTTTTTACTGCTTCAGCTGATTCGTCAGCTTTCGGAGCGTTTGCATAAGCCTCAGCAGAAAAATGCTTCTGCGAATCCAGCGGAAAATCGCCTGTTCTTACATGAGCATATTTTCCGTCTGAGTGCTGTTCTCTTGCTTTTACGTTATCAGCAAGCTGGGTATTGAAATAGTCGATTACCCGTTCCTTTATGCTTTCGTCCAGCAGGGGAGCGGCAACCTCTATTCTTCTGGTAGTATTTCTGGTCATATAATCGGCGGACGATATGTATACCTTTTTTCTTACTCCGGTTCCGAACAGGTAGATACGCGAATGTTCCAGATATCTGCCTACTATGGAAATTATTCTGATGTTGTCGGTTACACCCTCTATACCCGCCACCAGACATGAAATGCCTCTGATAACAAGCTCGACCTTTACTCCCGCCTGAGAGCACTCTATCAGCTTATCTATAAGAACCTTATCGGTAAGAGAATTAAGCTTTGCTCCCACATAGCCCTTTCCGCCCGCACGGGCTATATTGATTTCGTCGTCCATCATTTCAAGAACCTTGTTCTGCAGACAAAGCGGAGCGACAAGCAGCAGCTTGGAGCTTTCCACCAGCTTTCCTACAGACAGAGCCTTGAAAACGTTCTGGGCGTCCTCGGCAATATCCCTGTTTGCAGTCATAAGACTGAAATCGGTATAAAGCTCAGCGGTTTTTTCATTGTAGTTTCCGGTGCCTATCTGGGTGTAATACCTGACTGCTTTGCCGGATTTTTTTGTTATAAGGCAAAGCTTTGAATGAACCTTGAGCTTTTGCGGTCCGTACATAATGTGACAGCCAGATTCCTCCAGCAGCTTTGACCAGCCGATGTTGTTTTCTTCGTCAAATCTTGCGCGCAGCTCTACCAGCACAACGACTTCCTTGCCGTTTTCCGCGGCGGCGCACAGAGCCTTAATGACCTTGGAGTTATTAGCGACTCTGTAAAGAGTCATTTTTACGGAAATCACCTGAGGATCGTTCGCCGCCTCTTCAAGCAGGCTTATAAACGGTTTTATTGATTCATAAGGATATGAAAGGAATATATCTCCCTTGTCTATCTGCTGCATCATAGGAACGCCGTTCTGGACCATTCGTGACTGCTGAGGCTCCGCTTTTGGGAAAAACAGCTCCTTGCGGTTTGCCGCCTTGCCGAATACGGAGAAAACGTATTTAAAGTCAAGAGGAGATTTTTCAATAAAGGTCTGCTTCTTGGAAAGCTCAAGCCTTAAAAGCAGCTCGTCAAGCGTCGGCTCGGAAATCGTTTTTGAAAGCTGAAGCCTGATGGGGCACAGCCTTTTTCTCTTGTTTATAAGCACTGACATATTCTGCCGGAAATCAAGCTCGCTGTCGAAGCCTTCGTCAACGTCGATATCGGCGTTTCTTGTAATTCTCATCAGCGCTTTTTCTTCGATTTTGTAGCTTTCAAAAGCTTTGTCCGCATAATGAAGAATGATATCCTCAACCAGCAGAAAGCTGATCCTGCCGCTGTCGTCCGACGGAAGGAAAACCGTTCTCTCGTACTTTCCGCCGCAGCCTATAATGCCCAGCTTTATGCCGGATTTTGAGGAAATTTTCGCTATGACGTATATGTCCTGATTGTTCAGGAAAGGAAAGGGATGACGCTTGTCTATTATCAGAGCGTTAAGAAAAGGCTTGATCTCATATGCGTAATATGAGTCTACAAATTCCTGCTCGGCCTTTGACAGGCTTTTCATAGTCCTGTGATAGATCCCGCGCAGCTCAAGCTCCTTGTTTACGGCGGAAAGCGTCTTATCCTTTATTTCGTTAAGCTCTCCTACCTTGGAATATATTGCCGACAGCTGCTCAGAGGGACGCATTTTGGTTTTGCCGTCCTTGTCATTGTCGTTTATAAGCTTCTGGTCGATAAGCGAGCCTACTCTTACCATAAAAAATTCATCAAGATTGCTTCCGTAAATGGACGTGAAAAGCAGACGCTCCATAAGCGGGACTGAGCTGTCCTGCGCTTCCTCAAGGACCCTGTTATTGAATTTAAGCCAGCTTAACTCCCTGTTATCATAAACCTTTTTGGACATAAATTAGGCTCCCGAAACGGAGCACACCTCCTTTTTTATATTTCATACAGCACAATATTTTTCTGTGTCTGCAATTCAATTATTAATATATATTTAATTATATTATATTGCAGGCTCAAAGTCAATAAGCGTAATGTAAAATATAAGTATAACCGCGAAAAAACGCGCCCGTGCCCGCTGCACAGACGCGTTTTTATCAGACGCTGAACTGGGAATTATAAAGCTCGGCGTAAAATCCGTTTTTATCCATAAGCTCTTCATGAGTGCCCTGTTCTATGATATGTCCTGAATTCATAACAAGAATACAGTCCGCTTCCTTTATTGTTGAAAGACGGTGAGCGATGATAAAGCTGGTTCTGCCTTTCATCATCTCATTGAACGTCTGCTGTATAAGGATCTCTGTTCTGGTGTCTATAGACGAGGTCGCTTCATCAAGAATAAGCATGGGCGGCAAAGCCAGCATAACTCTGGCAATGCATAAAAGCTGCTTCTGACCCTGCGAAAGCGTGCCGCCGTCCTCCGATATAACGGTATCATAGCCGTTGGGCAGTCTTTTTATAAAGCCGTGGCAGTGTGCGGCCTTGGCGGCGGCAGTAATTTCTTCTATGGAAGCGCCGGGCTTTCCGTAAGCGATATTATCCCGTATCGTACCGGTTTTAAGCCAGGTTTCCTGCAAAACCATACCGTACATCGACCGCATTGAATCCCTTGTACACTGTTTTATAGGAACGGAGCTGAGAATAATCTCTCCTCCGGTTACGTCGTAAAACCTCATCAGCAGATTTATGACGGTGGTTTTTCCGCAGCCGGTCGGTCCGACTATCGCGATCCTCTGTCCCGATTTTACCGATAAATTAAAGTTCTCTATAAGAGGAATCTCGGGATTGTATGAAAAGCTTACGTTTTCAGCCTCAAGGGTTCCGTCTACGCTTTCAAGCCTTACAGCGTCGGGACTGTCGGGAATTTCCGCCGGCTCGTCTATGATCTCAAAAACTCTTTTTGCAGAGGCGAAAGCGCTCTGAAGCTCGGTTATAACTCCGGAAATTTCATTGAAAGGCTTAGTATACTGGTTCGCATACGTCAGAAAGCAGGAAAGCTGACCTACCGAAAAGCCTCCGCCTATTGCCGCGAACGCTCCGATAATGCCCACGCTCGTATACACCAGACCGTTTATAAAGCGCGTAGAGGGATTGGTAAGCGATGAGAAAAAGGTTGCTTTAACTCCGACCTGCTGAAGATTTTTGTTGAGAACGTCAAATTTTTCCTCCGACTCATTTTCATATGCAAACGCTTTTACTACCTTCTGGTTCCCTATCATTTCCTCTACAAGGGAGGTCATTTCTCCTCTTGCTTCGGATTGCTTCTGAAAAAGCTTGAAGGTGTTCTTAGCTATAAATCTGGCGACAAAAAGCGAAAGAGGCGTTATAACGACAACGATAAGGGCGATTTTCACGCTGATCGAAAGCATAAAGAAAAGAGTTCCGAATATAGTTACTATTCCGGTGAAAAACTGGGCGAAGCCCATCAGCAATCCGTCCGATATCTGCTCCACGTCGGTGATAAGTCTGCTCATGATATCTCCGTGCGGATGGCTGTCTATATATTTCAGCGGAAGCTTCTGCAGGTTTCTGAAGGCGTCGTTGCGTATATCTCTGACGGTATTGTAGGTTACCTTGTTGGTGCAAAGCGACATTAGCCACTGCGAAATTCCCGTTACGGCGACTACTGCGGCAAGCTTGACCAGAATAGGCACAAGCCCGTCGAAATCAACGTTGCCTTTATCTATTATCAGGTCTATTCCCTGTCCCATAAGAATAGGAGCATAAAGGGTTGCGGCAACCGAAAGCACAGTAAGTATAAGCGCGACAACCAGCAGCCAGATGTGAGGTCCGGCGTATCTCATCAGCGGCTTGAAAACGGAGCCCTTGCCGGAAGCTTTTTTATTGCTCATTTTCAGCCACCTCCTCTGCGGAAAGCTGCGAAAGGCAGATTTCCCTGTATACATTACAGTCTTTAAACAACTGCTTATGTGTGCCGATTCCGGCTATTGCGCCGTCGTCGAGCACGATTATTTTATCGGCGTTTCGTATTGAAGATATTCTTTGGGAAACAATAAAAACTGTCATATCCTTAGTTTTTTCAGAGATCGCTTTTCTCAGTCTGGCGTCCGTTGCAAGGTCCAGCGCGGAGGCTGAGTCGTCAAGCACCAGGATCTCAGGCTCTCCGACAAGAGCTCTTGCGATGGTAAGACGCTGACGCTGACCTCCCGAAAGGTTTTTTCCGCCCTGAAGTATCATGTGATCCAGCTTTTCCGGCTTGCCGTTTACAAAATCCAGAGCCTGTGCGATTTCAAGCGCCCGGCATATATCCTCGTCGGAGGCGTTTTTATCCCGCCACTGCATATTCTCCCGCACCGTGCCTTTGAAAAGCGCTGCTTTTTGCGGAACCATTCCCACCTTGTGACGAAGCTGTTCAAACGGATATTCGCTTACCTCGTGTCCGTCAACCGCTATCATTCCGCTCTGATACTGATAAAATCTGGGGATAAGGTTTACAAGCGTTGATTTTCCCGCGCCGGTTCCGCCTATTATTCCGATAGTTTCACCCTTTTCGGCGGTAAAGGTTATATTGCTCAGAGCCGGCTCTTCTGAATCGCTGTAGGAAAAGGTAACGTTCTTGAATTCAACCGCCGGAGAGTTTTCTTTCGGCGGCAGAGTTTGGGTATTTTCGTCAGTAACAGTGGGATCGTATCCGAATACCTCGTTTATTCTGATCGACGAAGCCTGAGCCTTGGTTATAGAGGTGACCAGAACCGCTACCGCAAGCAGGGCGAGAAGGATCTGATTCATATAGCTGGTAAGAGCGATAAGCTCCCCCTGAGTTATCCCGCCGATATTTACGTCGATTCCGCCGAACCAGATGATCGCGATTATAGCGGCGTATACTATGACATAAGTACAGGGATTCATAAGAGCGGATATTTTTCCGGCTCTGATCTGGAGCTTGAACAGCTCGTCCGCATTGTCGTGAAATTCTTTTTCCTCGTTTTTCTGACGTGAAAACGCTCTGATGACCCTGACTCCCGCAAGATTTTCATTGACCGTCAGAGTGGTTCTGTCCAGCTTTCTCTGAATGGTTTTAAACATAGGAACGGTCTTTGTCATTACAAGATATATTACAAGCCCCAGCACAGGCGCGGCTATCAGAAAAATAAGGGTCAGCTTTACGGAAATCGTAAATGCCATTATAATTGAGCCGATAACTATAAACGGCGAGCGCAGAAAAAGTCTAAGGAGCATATTAACTCCGGTTTGCGCCTGGTTGATGTCGACGGTCATTCTGGTAACCAGAGTAGAGCTTCCGATTTTATCTATCTCCGAGTGGGACAGGGTGTTGATATGCCGGTAAAGGTCGCGTCTTAGCTCGGTGCCGAAGCCGAGAGCTGCCTTGGCGGCGAAATATTGAGCTGTAAGGGAGCAGACCAGACCGAGCACGCCCAACAGCACCAGCACGCCTCCCATAGTGATTATATAACGCTTGTCGGAGCCGGCTATGCCGACGTCGATTATTTTTGCCATAACCAGAGGAACCGCCAGCTCGAAGCAGGCTTCTATAAGCTTGAACAAAGGACCGACTATACTTTGAAGCTTATAGTTTCTTAGATATTTGAAAAGCTTTAACAAGATGATTCTCCTTTTTGAATTTGCTTGCGCCGGATAGGACTTCTGCCGGACGGAAGCAATAATTATAATTTGCGGACATAGAATTAGTATACCATAAAAATATAGCTGGTGGCAATATCTATGTTGCAAATTTGTTAATTTTGTGGTATACTATATCAGCCGGCCGTAATACTGCGCCGGATTTCAGATGATACAGGATTTGTAAGCCTTGATATAAACGGAGGGATGAATTATGCTGGAGGCTGTAACAAATGCGGATTTTGCAGTGCTTGACCTTATTCAGAAGCTGCATAGCAAGGCGCTTGACTTCATTATGCAGGCGATCACGGTTTCCGGAGATAACGGTTATATATGGATCGCGGTGTGCATAGTGCTGATATGTATTCCGAAAACCCGTAAAATCGGAATTTTCACAGCAGTTACGCTTATCGTCGAGGTCATACTTAACGACGGGATAGTAAAGGGGATAATAGCAAGGGAAAGACCCTTTATCCAGAACAGCGCGATAGATACGATAATACGTCAGCCTAGCGGCTATTCGTTCCCGTCGGGACATTCGGCTTCGTCGTTTGCCGCCGCCACGGCTATATTTATGCACAATAAAAGGCTGGGAATACCCGCATATGTTCTGGCGGCTCTTATAGCTTTTTCAAGACTGTATTTTTATGTTCATTTTCCGTCGGACGTTATAATCGGAAGCTTATTCGGAATGCTGATCGGCTTTTGCGTAAATAAGCTGCTGAAGCTTATTCTGGAGAAAATCAAAAACAGGAAGGACAGTGATAAAAGTCCGGAATAGGAAAATCAGATTCATATAGTGAAGAATAAAAAAAGACCTCGATTCGGAACCTTATTCGGAATTGAGGTCTTTTTCTGATTTTACGCGCTTTTTAGCGATAACCGCCGAAACGGCAAGCGCCGACGCCGTTCCTGCCGCCGCTCCTAGGGTGTCAATAAGTATATCCCGCAGTTCGCAGCTTCTTCCCGGAACAAAATACTGGTGAAGCTCGTCCGAGCAGGCGTATATAAACGCAAAAGCTGTGGGAATAATAAACCTTACCAGCCTTCGCCTGGGCTTTACCGAGTTATATGCCAGTATTCCCAGAATAAAATACGCGGTAAAGTGAGCGGATTTACGCACCGCAAATTGCAGCCCCTCTACGACAGCTTCCCGCTGACTGCCCGAAAAGCCGTCAAATTCAGGTACTATAAAGCCGTATACGCCTTCTATGAGAGAGCCGCTGGTTTCGCTTGACGCGCCGGAATTCTGTGATGAAAACATAAAAATTACAGCGCACCATATCAATGTGAAAATTATAAAGAGTATCTGTTTTCTCCCGATCATAAGATTACTTTCCTTACATATTCAGCTATCTGGTTTTTGTCGTTAGATATTTCCTCGGAAATAACCGCCTCAAGAATCTGCCTGAGGGCGGCGCCTATCTGTTGTCCTCTGAGTCCAAGCGCGATCAGATCGTTTCCGTTTACGTTCAGATCGGAAATTTTCATGCAGGCGTTTTCCTCTTCAAGCTCAAGAGCGATAACTGCAAGCAGGTCGAGGTTTTTCAGCTTTTCTTTTCTTTTATAGTCCGACTGGGCATAGGTGTCCGCACGCCGAACCTCAAGATAATCCATAAAGAAATCAAAGCCGTATTTGGATATAAAACGCCTAACAGCCTTTCTCTCGGCGGGAATACGGTTGTCGTGCTCATAGATAAGGTCGTGAATGTGCTTGACAGCCGCGTTGCCGCAGCGCAGGCGGCGCAGTATTTCCGAGGAAATTTCTGCTCCCGCGAACTGATGCGTTTTAAAATGATTTATCCCGTTCGCGTCGGTAGTCGCTGTTTTCGGCTTGGCTACGTCGTGAAGCAGCATTGTCAGCCTCAGCTCGGTCTGGGGACGGCAGAAGCCTACGCTGCGGCAGATATGCTCCCAGACGTCAAAGCAGTGATGAGGATTGTTCTGAGGAAATCCGAAGCAGGGGATTATTTCCGGGATAAAGACCGCGATGATCTCTCCGTATTCCGAAAGCGCTTCCGAAGCGTTTTTGCCGCAGACAAGCTTTTTCAGCTCGGAAAATATCCGTTCCGGCGAAATATAGCGTAAAAGCTCCTTTTCTGAAAAAACGGCGCGCTTTGTGTCGTTTTCGATACTGAAGCCCAGAACGGACGAAAAACGTACCGCTCTCAGTATCCTCAGGGAGTCCTCGCTGAACCTTCTGACAGGGTCGCCGACGCACCTGATGATCTTGCTTTTTAAATCGTCTGCTCCGCCGAATATATCGGTCAGACCGCTTTTGGGATTGTAGCACATAGCGTTTATGGTAAAGTCCCTGCGCTCAAGATCCCGTTTGAGCTCTCTGATAAATTCTACGCGGTCCGGGCGGCGGTGATCTGCATAGCTGCCGTCGCTGCGGTAGGTAGTGATCTCAACGGCGTTTCCGTCTATGATAACCGTAAGCGTTCCGTGCTTGAGCCCCGTATCTACGGTTTTGCAGCCGCTGAACACCTGCTGCAGCTGAAACGGCAGCGCGTCGGTGCATATATCCCAGTCGGAGGGCTTTCTGCCGATTAGGCTGTCCCGCACACAGCCGCCGACGCAGTATGCCTCATAGCCGTTGGCTTCCAGCAGCCCGATTGCGGCAAGAACGTAATCAGGCACATTTATTTCCATTGAAATCGGCTCCTTTCCTTGGATATGTAACCGCGGTGACCGCAGGCAGGCTGTGCTTATAAAGGCATAGTGAATAATTGCCGCGTTAATAAATAAAAGCTTTTTGGGAAAGATAAATTCTGTCACGATTAGCATATTTGTACCGTAATATTTAAGGCAGGTGAAAATTTTGGCGTTGAAGCTTATTTTAATAATCTGCGGAACAGCCGCCGGAATTATTCAGACCTGCGCGAATATTCCCCAGCTGGCGCTGATAGCTTATATACCTATGTTTTACAGCGTAATTTACGATAAAAAAATAATAAACGGAAAATTCTCATGGCTTAAAAGCTGGCACATATATATTTTTTTCATGCAGCTTACCTCATGCTCTTTTCTTGTCACGATCTATAAGCTCATGCCTTTGCCGGCGGCTGTCGCGATTGTTCTTTCGGCCTTGGCGCTGCTGGCGCTTTCGCTCTGGCTTACGCTGCTGACCTCGCTTCCTGTAAGCTTTCTTGAAAAGATAAGATGCGGCAGAATATGGGACGTTTACAGCTTCTGCATATTATATACGGTCGGCGAATGGCTCTGCGAAAATGTTTTTATACTGTCCTTTCCCTGGTCCACCGTTTCACTTTCCGCGGTTTCGTGGCGGGAAATGATACAGTCGTCAAGCCTTATGGGCGGAAAGCTTACTTCGCTTATTATTCTTACCGTAAACGGACTTATCGCTTATGCCTTAAGCCGGAAGAACATAAGAGCAAGGCTTTCATATATAATCTGCGCGGTGTCAATAGTTTCGGCAACGGTGTTTTACGGAGCAAACCACATACTTTTCCTTAAAAATCTGACGGCTGAAAGCGGAGAAAATCTGAATGTAATGATAGCGCAGGACAATGTGGAGGGCAAGGAAAAATCCAAGCTGAAGGGCTCGGAGGCCGCAGAGCACTATTTATCCGTAATTTCTGAAAACTGGAGCGAAAACACAGATTTCATACTGCTTCCCGAAACGGCGGTCCCGTCGAATTTCGACGAGCAGGCGGAGGAGTTTTCAGGCATTATGAAGCTTGCCGAGGAAAAGGACGTTATAATATGCTCCGGCGCGTTCTGTGAAGATTCCGGCAAGACCTATAACGCGCTTTATGTCATAACTCCGGACGGCGCGGGGGAAAGACCCTATTATAAGCAGATACTTGTTCCCTTCGGGGAGAGCATACCCTTTGCCGGAATACTGGGGCTGTCTACCGTTTCCTGCTGCGACGACGATGAATACACTCAGCCCATAGAAACCGAAGATTACGAGATAGGCTGCGGTATCTGCATAGAGAGCATTTATCCGTCTGTTTTCAGAGAGCAGGCGGAGCAGGGAGGGGAATTTTTTGTTATCCCCACAAACGATTCATGGTTCGGCAAAAGCTTTGCCAGATATGCGCATTACCGCCACAGTATCCTGAGATCGGTTGAAAATCAGCGCTACACGTTGCGCTCCGGAAACTGTGGTATATCCGCGGTAATTACTCCCTGGGGAGACGAATCGTCGGCTCTAAAAAGCTCGGAGCGCGCTGTGATTGCCGACAGCATCAAATTGCTCAGTACGGAAAGCGTTTATACCCAAACCGGCGACGGGTTATATATCTCTCTTTGCATACTTTATCTGACCGTTCGTTTTTTTATTTGCGCGACAAGCTTAAAAGTCTAATCTGAAAAGGCGCGCGGTATAAGGCTTTCTCAGCTGGACGGAAACGGCTGACGTTTCTTTGCTGTAAGCGAATTTTTCCTCGTTGAAGGACGGATAGATACAGCTTATTTCAGCGTCCCTGCCGTTCAGGAATCTGACGGGAAGCACACAGGTATCGTCCTTGCTTTCTCTTCTCCAAACGGCAAGATACGCGGAGCTTTCGGTGCGCAGCCCCAGCGATACCCATTCGTCGGAAAAGCCGGAGGGCCCAAGGCTCCAGAAAGGAACGGCTTTTTTGATATCGGCTCTTATCTTTCTGTAAACAGAAAGCGCTTCTTTGACCAGAGCCTTTCTTTCCGCTTCTATCTGACCGAGATGACCGCTCTGATGAATGCGAAGCAACATGGCGTTCACCATATTGAATACTACCTCCTCCTTATCGCCGGAGGTCATAGGATAGCTCCAGATCGCCGATTGCTCGGGACAGAGGGCGGAAGGCGAATTTGCCGCTATGGTGCAGTATTTTCTGTAGTCGTCCTGGTCTGAGGTAGACTGTATGGAGTAACGCGACAGCATAGCGTAATCCATTCTCAGTCCGCCGGAGGAGCAGTTTTCGATTATAAGCTTCGGATATTTTTTGAAAATACCGTCAAGCCAGGACAGATATGCCCGCTCGTGCTGCAAAAGCCCGTCGCCTACGCTGTCGCAGTTCTGCTCCGTTCCGATACCCGGCTCGATATTGTAATCCATTTTTATATATCCAACGCCGTATTCCGAAACAAGTCTGCCGATAACTTCGTTCGCATGAGCGATTACCTTAGGATTTCTGAAATCAAGCTGGTATCGAGAACGGTCGAAAACTCTCTTACCGTGGCGTGTAAAGAACCAGGAATCGTCGCATACCGTTTCAGCCATAGGACATTTTATTCCCATAACCTCAAGCTCCAGCCATACTCCGGGGATCATTCCCTTGGAACGTATATAATCGGTCACTTCCTTCAGACCGTTGGGGAAACGGCGGCGGCTTTCCTGCCATTCGCCTACCCAGTCCCACCAGAAGCCGTCGGCATACCAGCCCGCGTCAATGCAGAAGTATTCGCAGCCTGCCTCGGCGGCGGCGTCTATAAGCGGCAGCTCCTTTTCGGCAGTCGGGTCGCCCCACAGACAGTTCATATAGTCGTTGAAAATAACCGCAAGTCTTTCGTTGTCGGCATTGCGGCGGCGTATTTTACGGCGGTATTTCGTAAGCTCTCCCATTGCCGCGTCAAAGCAGCAGCCGCCGTTCTCGGCGCCGCTCCTGCAAACGCCCACGGCGCACGGTACGGATTCAAAGCTGTCCCCCGGCTTTAGGACTCTGCACCAGTGGGATTCGATTTCCGAGGGTCCTGAAAGCTGAAGATACAAATGCCCCTCTTGATCGGAAATTTCCCAGTGCCATGAGCCGTTGTGCTCGATCTGCCAGAAGATCGCCGAGCCTGTTTCGGTATTTTCAAGAAAGCCCATAGGTATGTATTCCTTAGCCGACCAGTTGCCGACGTTGGTAAAGCCGATAACCTTCGAGGAATGCTGATATTCCTTGGGCTGGCACTGCTCCACGCCTAGCTGAGGAAGAGTATATTTCGTCCATTGCAGCTCTCTCTGCCATGAGTTGTGGCATACGGAAAGTTCCATTTTCTTATCCTGCATAAGCAGGCCTTCCTTTTCAATTCCGTTGATATTGAAGGAGGATACATATTCAAGCGTAAGCTCCTCAGTTCCGTTATTAGCTACGGTCGTCCACGACCTTGCAACGGATACGCCGTTGTAAAACTGAAAATGAGAAACCGCCTCAAGTCCCGTTTCTTCATCGTATGTGGTGATTTCAAGCTTTCTGCCCAGTTGGTTTGCAGTATCCTTAAAATCCCTGAAATTCATACGGTATCCCGGCGCGGTCACGATATACTTGTTGCCGTGACGCTCATACGGCCTGTCAAGCCCGGAAACGTTTATCTCCACCAGACGGAAGCCGAGCGTTCCGGTGCGGGAGGTAATGTTTCTTTCGTCAAAGGGCAGGGCGGAGAAATGCAGCAGCTTGGCTTCGTTTTCGTCGTTTATTTCAAGCGCGAAATGTATTCCGTTTTCGCATAGCTCGATTCTTTTCATAGCCTTTTAATCCTTTCATACGCTTTGAATTTTGGAGCCGATCATTTTGTATTCCTTAAACGCACAGCTCAGGAAAGATAAAATCCTTTCTTTATTATAGCCAAGCCCTCTCTGCGCTAGGAGCGTTATGTAAATATCAGGCGGAAAATGTCGGCAATTTTAGTTTTAATTTTATGCTCGTTCGTAATATTTTTTACAACCTATCTTACTGCGGCAGCAAAGCCGTCTTTATAGTAAAATTGCAGAAATCCGCGGCTTGCGGCACGTTTTTCCAGTCTGTCCTTCGTGTCGTATTCAAGAATTACGGTTTGCTTGTCCGTAAGGTCGCAGTCGGCAGGCTTCTGAACCTGAACTATATACATAGGCATTGAGAAGCCGTCGTCCGCCGTTTCATATATTTTCTGCAACGATATGACTTTGCTGCCTTTACCGTTTACAGTTACCGAAATATCGTCCGTTTCAAGCTCGGGCGCTATATCGGTTACATTGAATGTGTTTTTTCCGAGAATTATGTTATACTCGTCTTTTTTGTAATAAAGCATGGGACGGAAGGAAAGAAATAAATTGTTTATTCCGCCGTTGTCTGTAAACAGGTTAAGAGAATAAACTTCACCGCTGCCTATTTTTAGATCGACGGTTTCGTCGCGGTCGGCGATAAAATGCCAGCCCCAGCATTCTAGAGAGCCGCTGCCGTAGCTGTTGTCGTCGGAGTAAACAGCGTTGTAAAGTCCGTTGGGTATCTTGAGCGAATAGCTTCCGCATTTATCGGTCCATGCTCCTATAATATACGGACCGTCCTCAAAGCCGTAACGGTACAGCATTACCGCCGCCGGAAAAGGGCTTCCGTCGAAATCCGATACATTTCCCGATATTACGGAGTAACCGCATTTTTTGTCAAGCTCGCAGCGCTGAGAGCCGCTTGTACAGGAAACGTGAATAAAGTCAGGATAACAGTCCTTGTTTTCATATATTTTGATCAGGGCATTTTTTTCCACGGCCTTTACATAGATCCCGTCAGAGAAGCCGTCGTTGGTTATTTCAGCGTTTTTCTCAAATACCAGACTTGTTCCGCAGTAGGCGCAGACGCAAACGTTCAGCGGGAAGGTCAGCTCTGTAAATTCACAGTATATTCCTATATGCGAGCCTGTGCTGAAAAAATCCGGCTGTAAAAATTCGTCTTTGCTTTGTTTGCAGTTAAAATACCAAACGTCCTTGATTTCCATAATATAGTCCTCCGTTTTCTTTAAAATATTATTTGTCCAAGATGGCTTTCAGCCTGTCAAGAATAATATGCGCCGCATTTTCCTTTGACATAATGTCAAGCTCCTCGCGACCGTCTTTTGTTATTACGGTTATAATATTCGTATCCGTTCCGAAGCCCGCGCCCTCTTTTCTCAGAGAATTTGCGCAGATCATATCGCAGCGTTTGGCTTCAAGCTTTCCGACGGAATTTTCAATAACGTTTTCCGTTTCCATGGAAAATCCGCACAGAATCTGACCGGGGCGTTTATGCTCTCCCAAATATTTAAGAATATCTTTTGTTCGTTTAAGCTCAAGCGTCATGCCGCTGCCGGATTTCTTTATCTTGCTGTCAGCCGCAGCCGCAGGCGTGTAGTCGGATACCGCGGCAGCTTTTATTATAATATCCTGCCCGTCAGCCAGAGAGCTTACCGCGTTGAACATATCCTCGGCGGACTCCGTCCGTACGGTTCTGACAAACATAGGCGGCTCGATTTCCATATGGGCGCAAACCAGCGTTACCTCGGCTCCTCGGAGCATGGCTGCCTTTGCCAAAGCGCAGCCCATTTTTCCGCTGGAATGATTCGTGATGAACCTGACCGGGTCGAGCTTTTCTCTGGTAGCTCCGGCGGTTACAAGAATTTTTTTGCCGGCAAGGTCTTTTTCACAGGCGATTTCTTTTAGGACGTATTCAAGAAGAGTCTGCTCGTCCGGCAGCTTTCCGTCGCCTATATCTCGGTTGGCGAGCATTCCCTTTACAGGCTCGATTATTTCATAGCCGAAGCTTTTAAGCTTGTCAATATTGTGCTGCACGATAGGGTTATGAAGCATATTGTGATTCATAGCCGGAGCGATTATTTTTTTGCAGGGACACGCCATAACGGTGGTGGTCAGCATATCGTCGGCGATACCGCCTGCGATCTTCCCGATTACGTTTGCGGAAGCGGGCGCTATCATAACGACGTCCGCCTTTTTGGCGAGAGCGACGTGCTCCACGCTGTACTGAAAATTACGGTCAAAGGTATCTATAAGGCACTTGTTCTGGGTTATGGTTTCAAAGGTTACGGGATTGATAAACTGCTCCGCGTTTCGGGTCATAAGCACCTGAACGTCGCAGTGAAGCTTTGTAAGCATTCTTGCGAGATTGGCGGTTTTATATGCGGCAATGCTGCCTGTCACGCCCAAAACAACGGTTTTTCCTTTAAGCATATGCTCATCTCCAGTTTGTTGATAAAGTATTTTTAATATTATATCACAAAAAAACGAAAAAAGATATAGATTTTCTGAAAAAAGTATGCTATAATGTAAGCGGCGGTCTAAGGCTTAAGAATAAGCGGCTTCAGCTTGCCCTGTCCGCAGATATTCCTTTCATAGGAAATCTGACGCGCTTATTAAATAGGTCTTTTTTGTCTGCCGTGTATTGTATCCTCTTTACGGGGAATAATAACTTGGAGGTATTCGTTACTATGAAAACAACATTTAAAACAAAACAGCTGGTTATGCTGGGTCTGCTTTCCGCGGTTTTATTGCTTATGGCTTATACGCCGCTGGGCTATCTTAATATCGGGCCCCTTGCTATAACCTTTAACGTTATTCCGGTTGCGCTGGCGGCGATCGTGCTGGGACCTGTAGGAGGCGCGGTTGCGGGAGCTGTGTTCGGTCTTACCAGCTTTCTTCAATGCATCGGAATCGGCGGAACCAGCGCGATGGGAGCTATTCTCTTCGATATAAATCCCGTCTTTGCGTTTATACAGAGATTTGTTCCGAGAGTTCTGGACGGTTTTCTGCTGGGCTTCATTTTCAAAGGCGTGCGGAAGGCTACAAATACTTACGTTTCCTGCGCCGTTACCGGCTTTTGCTCTGCGTTTCTGAATACGGCGTTTTTTATGACCGCTCTGGTGCTGCTTTACGGAAATACTGAATATGTTCGTGAGCTTGTGGGAGGACAAAATATAATAGTGTTTATCTGCACTTTTGTCGGGATCAACGCTGTGTGTGAAATAGCTTCCTCGACGCTGATTACCGGCGCGGTAGGAACGGCGCTGTATAAGGCGCGGCTGATCCCGTCGGGCGTCAGGTCCAGCGATTCATAAGACGAAAAATGTTTTCCGGAGGACGTTGAGATGGTTCTTGCAGTTGATATAGGAAATTCCAACATAGTAATGGGCTGCTTTGAAAACGATAAGATACTTTTCATTGAACGCCTGTCTACAAACCGAGGGGCAACGGCTCTTGAATATACCATAATGCTCAAAAATATTCTGGAGCTCAACGGAATAAGCCATATGGATTTTCAGGGAGGGATAATATCCTCCGTTGTTCCGTCGGTAACGCTTACGGTCAGAGCCGCGATGGAGCGTCTTACCTGTAAAAAGGTGATGATCGTAGGTCCGGGGATCAAGACAGGGCTTAAAATAATGCTGGATAATCCCGCTCAGCTCGGCAGCGACAGGGTAGCCGACGCTGTTGCGGCGATAAATCTGTATCCGGTCCCGTGCATTATGATAGATATGGGGACCGCGACCACGATTTCCGTTATCGACAGCCAAAAGAATTTTCTGGGGGGGCTTATAATCCCGGGTCTTATGACTTCTCTCGATTCTCTGACGGTTAGAACCTCGCAGCTTCCCAATATCAGTCTTGTTCCGCCTAATAAGGTGATAGGAACAAATACTGTAGACTGTATGAGAAGCGGTATAATCAACAGCACCGCTTCAAGCATAGACGGAGTTATTGAGCGCATAGAGGAAGAGCTAGGCGAAACCTGCACGGTTATTTCCACCGGAGGGATCGCGAAAACGATTATTCCGTTCTGCAAGCGGAAAATCATAATCGACGACGAGCTGCTGCTTAAAGGTCTTTGCATTATATATAACAAGAACAAATAAATACGGAAAAATAAAATCGGGCGAACTCGCTGTCTATGGAAAAACAGCGGCGTTCGCCCGTTATTTTTTTCGTGAAAAAATTCCGTCCGTTTACTTCAACGCGTCAAGCAGGGCCTGAACTCTGTCCGTTCTTTCCCATGCGGCGCCGAGATCCTCGCGTCCGATATGACCGTATGCGGCGAGCTTTTTGTACTGCGGCTTTCTCAGCTCAAGATCTCTGATTATTGCCGACGGACGGAGATCGAATACCTTTGTTACAGCCTCGGCAAGCTGTTCGTCGGAGTATTTTCCTGTTCCGTAGGTGTCAACCATAACTGATACGGGACGGGCAACTCCAATGGCATAGGCAAGCTCTACTTCGCACTTACTGGCAAGACCTGCCGCGACTATATTCTTTGCGGCGTATCTCGCGGCGTAGGTCGCCGAACGGTCGACCTTTGTCGGATCCTTGCCGGAGAACGCCCCGCCGCCGTGACGCGCGTATCCTCCGTAGGTGTCCACTATAATTTTTCTTCCCGTAAGTCCGCTGTCGCCCTGAGGTCCGCCGACAACAAAGCGTCCCGTCGGATTTACATAGTAAGTAGTATTTTCATCGAGAAGCTCGGAAGGTATAACCGCCTTGATTACATATTCGATAATGTCCTTTCTTATCTGCTCCAGAGATACGGCTTCGTCGTGCTGTGAGGATACGACAACGGCGTCTACTCTTACGGGCTTTGAGCCGTCGTATTCAACGGTTACCTGAGTTTTTCCGTCGGGTCTGAGATAGCTGAGCGTTCCGTTTTTTCTTACCTCCGTAAGCTTGAGCGCCAGCTTATGCGCAAGAGAGATAGGCATAGGCATAAGCTCGGGAGTTTCGTCGCAGGCATAACCGAACATGATTCCCTGATCTCCCGCGCCGATGTCGAAAGCGTTTTCCTCCCGTCCCTCAAGAGCGTTGTCAACTCCCATAGCGATGTCGGGCGACTGCTTGTCTATAGAAGTGAGCACAGAGCAGGTGTAGCCGTCGAAACCGTATTTTGCCCGGTCGTAGCCTATCTCCACGATAGTGTCCCTTACTATCTGAGGAATGTCTACAGCCGCCTTAGTGGTGATCTCTCCCATGCACATAACGAAGCCTGTGGTAGTAACCGTTTCGCAGGCGACCCTCGACATGGGGTCCTGAGCGAGCATTGCGTCCAGAACCGCGTCTGAGATCTGATCGCATATTTTATCCGGATGTCCTTCAGTAACCGACTCTGATGTGAATAAACGTCTTGACATTTTCATTACCTCTTTCATTTCATACTGATATTCAAAAGAAACCTTTCAAGTAAATGAGTGCATAAAAAAGACGCTTCATTCCGAAGCGCCTGAATTTTCTTCAAAATTCCTCATCTCTCGGAATACACCGCAGGAATTAGCACCTTAGCTTTATACTAGGTTGCCGGGCTTCACAGGACCTGTTCCTCCGCCACTCTTGATAAGGTATCAAATTATAACAGTATTATTATACATCAATCGACCCGTTATGTCAATATGTATATCGCGGCATTTGTAAATTTATTGTGAATGGAAACCCGGAATATGCTACGTATGCTGTTTTGCGTTTTCCCGCTTTGTTTCGCTTTTATCCTGTCCGCACCGGCGGCAGGAGCACCGGCAGCAGTCGCCGCAGCATTTGCCCTTCAGACTGCTGAAAATAAATTGTATAAGTATGACAGCAGCCAGCGCTATGAGAAAAATGCAGAAAGCTATGATAATATATTTCATTTGACCTCATCCTATAAAGACAGAACCTATCTGGTAGACCGCCAGCGCCGCGATATAAGCGACTGCGCATTGAAGAACCGCGCTCGCCAGCGCCCACTTTAAGCTTCCGGTTTCTTTTTTTATCGTAACGAAAGCGGAAATACAGGGCATATAGAGAAGGCAGAATACCATAAAGCTGAAAGCCGAAAGGGGAGTGAATACCGAGGATATCGCCCCTGATAACGCCGCCTCGTTCGGCGCGGAGTAAAGCACCAGCATGGTGCTTACCACCGCCTCCTTGGCGACCAGGCCGGAAAGCAGCGACACTCCCGACTGCCAGTTCCCGAAGCCCAGCGGAGCAAATACCGGAGCGATGAAGGAGCCTATCCTGCCGAAAATGCTTGCTGAGCTGTCCTGAGTATACTCAAACGACGGTGTAAACGACTGTAACAGCCAGATAACCACCGACATCGCGAATATAATGGTACCTGCTTTTATAAGAAAGCCTTTGCACTTGTCCCATGTGTTCTTAAGCACAGAGGACAGCATAGGAAGTCGGTACGTCGGAAGCTCCATAATAAAAGGCGCCTTGTTCGATTTGAAAACCGTCTTTTTCAGGATAAGACCTGTGATTATCGCAAGAGCAAAGCCTATTATGTACATTGAAAAAACGACAAGCCCCTGATGAGCGGAGAAAAAAACTCCGGCAAACAGCGCGTAAACAGGAAGCTTCGCGCCGCAGGACATAAACGGAATAAGCAGTATCGTCGCGCGTCTTTCATTGACGTTTTCCTGGGTTCTGGTAGCCATGACCGCGGGGGTCGTGCAGCCGAAGCCCATAAGCATTGGTATGAAGCTTTTGCCCGAAAGCCCCAGCTTCCGCAGAAATCTGTCGGTTATAAACGCGGCTCTTGCCATATATCCGCTGTCCTCAAGCGCCGACAGACACAGGAAAAGTATACATATCTGAGGCAGAAAGGTAAGTATTCCTCCGACTCCTCCTATAATGCCGTCGGTAATCAGCGATACCGTCCATTGGGGAGCCTGAGCGTTCTCCATGAAATTCAGTACGGCGGGGGACAGGACCTCGCTGAACAGCTTTTCTATCATATCCGATAAAAATGTGCCTATCGATCCGAACGTAAGAGCAAAAATGCAGCCCATTATCAGAATGAATATAGGCAGAGCCAGAAAACGGTTTGTAACTATAAGATCTATCTTGTCCGACACGGTAAGCTTGTCGTCGCTTTTCCCCTTGACCACGCATTTGCGTGTAACGTCCTCAATGAAGCGGTAGCGGGCGTCGGCGAGCATTGTTTCACGATCCCCGTATTTCCCTGAGCTTTCATAGCTTTCGGCGATTTTTTCAAGCTTCGCCGCCTTTTGTTCGCTCAGCTCAAGCTCCTTTACAGCCCGTTCGTCCCCCTCCAGTACCTTTGAGGCGTAAAAGGAATAGGGAAGCGCTTTTGACTCGTCGTATATCTCGGCAAAAACAGCGTTGAGCGCGTTCTGGGTTTTGTTGTCAAAGTTTATTTCCGGAGGAATAATGCCGTTGTCTATAACGTAGGATATCTGCCGCGTTACCTCGTCAATGTTTTCGCCTCTTCTGGCGGATACGGGAACGATAGGCATTCCCATAAGCTTTGACAGGTAGCAGGTATCTATAGAACCGCCCTGCGCCGCTACGTCGTCCATCATGTTGATGACAAGAACCATCGGTATTCCGAGCTCTACCAGCTGAACGGTAAGGTAAAGGTTTCTTTCGATATTCGTGCCGTCGATTATGTTGATTATAGCCTGCGGCTTTTCTTTTATAATAAAGTCGCGGCTTACTATCTCCTCCATTGAATAGGGAGAAAGAGAGTAGATCCCGGGAAGATCGACGATCTCAAATCTTCCGTCCTTGGTCTGTCCCGTCTTTTTTTCAACGGTTACCCCCGCCCAGTTCCCGACGTATTGGTTTGAACCGGTGAGAGCGTTGAACAGCGTTGTTTTTCCGCAGTTCGGATTTCCTGCCAGAGCTACAGATATCATGCTTCAGGCTCCTTACTTACTGTTATATTCTTGGCTTCTGAACGTCTTATGGAAAGCATATAGCCTCTGAGCTTTATTTCCAGAGGATCTCCGAGGGGAGCGATTTTATGAAGCCTGACTTTTACGCCGGGTGTTATTCCCATATCTATCAGCCTGCGCTTCATAGCTCCCTGACACTTTATATTCGTCACGACCGCCTGTCCGCCGACAGAAAGATCGTTGAGTGTATATTCCTTCATTAAAACATTTCCTTTCAGATGGCAAGCTTTTCTGAAAAAATCAGAAGTTAACCTTTGCTAACTTTAATTATAGCACAGTCTATGCGGAAAATCAATAAAATCCGCATAATTTTTTTGCGCGCGGAATAATTAGCTGATTAAATATATTCAGCGTTGAACCTATAAATTCAAAAACTTCTGAACGCTTAAACGTTTAACCAGTATAATATACAAATTTCAATAAAAGCTTCTGTATAAAATGTGCATTGACAACGTTTACAAAAATGAATATAATTATTTGTATATTAATTGTGGTTAGCTATTGACTGAAGAGAGGAAAGTGATTTTTTTTGACAGGTATAAAAAGAACGCTGGCGGTTATTGCCGCCCTTATGTCTGCCGCGGCTGCCGCCGGATGCGGATCAGGCGATTCAAGCTCGGCTGTTACGACGGTGCCCAAGGTTGAGGTAAACGATACTGATCTTATTGAAGCTATTCCCGACGACGCGCAGAAGGAGATCCTGTGGATGGGTACATACGATCTTAATCCTGCCGAGGGAGCTGATAAGAGCGTAGAAATGACTTTATTTAACAATAAGGGCGGAACGGTCAAATTTTCACAGGTAAGCGACGGTGAAAAATTTGATAAGCTGGCAAGCGCGATCATGTCCCAGAAGGACGTGCCGGATATTTTCAAATATGAATGGCTGGCGTTTCCTTCGCAGGTTCTTAAAGATATGTATCAGCCTGTGGATTCCATTGTTGATTTCAGCGATCCGCTCTGGGCTGACGTTGCCGAAACGGCAGATCAGTTTGTGCTTAACGGCAAGCATTATGTCGCTCCGATAAGCTTCTCGGTCGGAACCTTGTTTATGTACGACCACGCTCTCATTGAAAGCGAGGCGCTTGACGATCCTTACGAGCTTTATGTAAACGGAGAGTGGAACTGGGATTCCTGGTACGATCTTATGACGACGTTCGTCGAGAACGCTCCGGCGGGAGTTCAGCGTTACGGAATAAACGGCTGGTTCCAGACTCAGGTTATACAGCAAACCGGAAAAACAATGGTTACCTATGACGGAGAAACCTTTGAGAGCAATCTTAACGATCCCGATATTGAGCGCGCTGAAAATCTGCTTTACGATCTGGGAAAAAATAATCTTGTATATACGGAATGGGGCGGAACGGCAAAGCAGGTCCTCAAGGACGGCGATATTCTGTTCTACTGCATGGGTCCGTGGGCTATGACGGGCAGAAACGGTCCTCAGGACGGCGACGACTGGAGAGTAGTTCCCGTTCCCAGCGATCCTAATACCGACGAAAAATATATGACTTCCGATATGCTTGCGTATATGTGGGTCAAGGGCTCAACTGCCGACGAGGCTGTAAAGACCTGGTACGAATGCTGCCGTATCGCGCAGACCAGCGACGAATATCAGGCAAACGGAAAGGAAAAATTCCTCAATGCAAATCCCAACTGGACAGAGGAAATGTATAACGTGCTTCAGGAGGCTTCGTCAAGCGAATACAAGCAGGTGTTCGATTACGGCTACGGTATTTCGCCGGTAATGTCTCAGGATAACGCCAGCGAGGACGGCAACTGCATAACCAGAAAGCTGTATGAATTTACAAACAAGCAGGATGAAAACGGTCATCAGTATACATGGTCTGAGCTGAGAGAAGCTTATTCGGCTACGGTAAATACCGAGCTTGATAAAATAAATCAGGCGGTAAAGGATTACAAGGGTTAATGACAGGCTTATAAATGATTAAATAATGTATTGCTGATTTCTGAAATTTAAAGCGGCTCCGAAACGGATTTTAGATACGGTTTCGGAGTTTTTTTGTGAGTATTGTACAATTTTTTTAATTAAATATTGTTTATAATCGTTAATTGACATCGTTTACAGATGTTTGTATAATATAATTATGTAAAGAGATTTTATGGTTTTAACGAAAATATCACAGAAAATTAAGGAGGCTTTTCATTATGAAAAACTATAAAAGAATGCTGGCTGGCGTTCTTGCGCTTGGAATGGTATTCGGCATGACAGCCTGCGGCAAGGACGATTCCTCTGTCAGCGACGACAGCTTTGAGGCTACCAATAACGTAGAAGTTGAGGCAAGCGATAAGGTCAGCGATATTCCAGAAGGCAGCGACGGAACGATAATTTATCTCGGTGAGGGAGATCTTAATCCTACAAAGAAAAATCCCGAAAAGAGCACCGAGCTTAACCTGTTTGAGCAGAAGGGCGGTTCGATAACCTTCCATCAGACGAGCAATGAGGACAGGTTTGACAATCTTGCAGCGGCGATCACCGCGAATAAGGACGTTCCTGATATATTCAAGTATGAGTGGCTGGCTTTCCCGTCTCAGGTGGTTCGTGAAATGTATCAGCCTATCGACGATATCGTTGATTTCAGTTCCGATCTGTGGAGCCCCGCAAAGGAAACCGCCGATCAGTTTATGCTGGGCGGAAAGCATTATGTTGCTCCTCTCGGATATCAGGCTTCTTCAATGCTCTGCTACGACCGCGACATTATTGATTCAGAGGGACTTGAAGTTCCTTATGATCTGTATGTAAACGGAGAGTGGACGTGGTCCGCATGGAAGGATATCATGTCGGAGTATGTAGGCAATGCTCCCGCCGACACTGAGCGTTACGGCGTAAACGGCTTTTTCAGAACTCATCTTGTTCAGCAGACCGGTAAGAATCTTGTAAATTACAATGCGGAAACGGAGCAGTTTGAAAGCAACCTCAAGGACGCGGACATTGAAAAGGGTCAGGATTTCCTGTATGACATGATGAAAGAAGGACTTGTGCTTAACGGATGGATCGGCTCCGCGCGCGACTGCTTCAATCAGAACTGCCTGTTCTATGCAATGGGCGACTGGGCTTATTCCGGAACTTCCGGTCCTAAGGAGGGAGAGAACTGGGAGATCGTTCCTATTCCCGCGTACGATTCCAATCCTCAGAAAATAACGACTTCCGATATGACGGCATATATGTGGGTAAAGGGCTCTACCAAAAACGACGCTGTAAAGACCTGGTTTGAGTGCTGCCGCGTTGCAAATACCGATCCTCAGTATGAAGAAACAGCTAAAGCCAAGTTTATGGAAAACAATCCGTACTGGACTGATGAAATGTATGACGTTAAGATGGACGTCGTTTCGGACGATTATATGATGATTTTTGATTATGCGTTCGGCGTTTCCTCAACACTCGGCGACAGAAAGCAGTTTGACGGCAACCAGTGTCTTGTAGACTATCTGTATGCCGCGGCTTCTACACAGGACGAAGAGGGCAATCAGCCTACATGGGCTTCTATTCGCGAGGAGTATTCGGCAACCGTTGATTCTGAGCTTAAGGATCTTAACTCCAGGCTTGAAGCGTTCAGCGCCGAATAAGGATATAGGTACATATGATAATAAAATCCGTCTGAGTATTGAACTCGGACGGATTTTTTCATACGGAAGTATATTTTCCGCCTGCTTTCCGTAAAGAGACAGAAAAGACTTTTTTGTATAAACAGGCGTTTTACACGGCTCCTACAGGAGATCCCTGTAAATAGGAGCTGTATGCTCAACGGGGCATATTAACCGGCAATTTCACAGTAAAAACGGTTTTTCCCGGCCGGCTGGACACGCCGATACTGCCGTTGTGCAGCTCGGCGATTTTCAGCGCGATGGAAAGTCCAAGACCGTTGCCCTCCGTTGCGCGGGAGCCGTCGCCCTGATAGAACTTCTGAAAAATACGCGCCTGATCTTCAGGACTGATTTCCGAGCCGGTATTGCTTATCTCAACCGTCAGACAATCCTGATGTTTTTGTATACCAATAGATATCTCGCCTTGTTCCGGCGTAAATTTAACTGCATTGTCCAGCAGGTTTATCCAAATCTGCTTTAACAGCTCCTCGTTGCCGGAAATCTCATATTCCTCAAAATCCGCCGTGATCTGAAGGTTTTTTCGGCTCCACTTTTTCTCCAGAAGAAGAACGCAGGTGCGAAGCTGTTCGGAAAGATTGTACCGTTCCACATCTGTCAGGATATTCTGATTTTCGATCTTTGTCATATTCAGCACGTTGGTGGCCATTGCCGCCAGACGGGAAGACTCTTCTTCAATGATCTTTAAATATTCCTTCTGCTGCTGGGCAGGCACATTGCCGCGGCTCAGCAGCTTGGCGAAGCCCAGAATGGATACAATAGGCGTTTTAAACTCATGGGAAAATCCGTTGACAAAATCCGAACGGAGCATTTCGGTGTTTTCCAGCTCCTCGGCCAGAAGATTAAAGCTTTCCGATAAGTTTTGACCAAGACGGGTGTCACCCAGATCAATACGTTCCTTGTAATTTCCCTGCGCAAGCTGTGACATACCCTCTACCAGCGTATGAACCGGGCGCAGCGGCAGCCGGCTGAAAAACAAAGAAATTATAGTGCTGACTGCAATACTCGCCAGTATGAAAACCAAAAGAGTAAGGGGGAAAAAACCTCTCTCCCTCATCAGAGGCGGTATCACTCCCGCCTGATACAGTATATATGCGCTTATACCGACGATAATCATGGTCACGACCAGAATGAAGAATATCATCAGGGTAAATAAAAGCCGGATCTGCCATTTAAAAGGTCTTTTTTTAAATCTCATACCTTTTTCACCGCCTTGTAGCCTATCCCTCTCACAGAAACGATCTCAAATTCCGGCCAGTCCGCAAACCGTTTGCGCAGCCGACCTATATGTACGGTCACCGTTTCCCAGCCCGTATCGCTTTCCATTCCCCAGATTTCGTCCATCAGCTGTATACGGGTGAAGATCTGACCGGGGTAGGAAAGCAGCTTATACAACAGCTGAAATTCCTTCTGCGGCAGCGTTTGGGTCTGCCCGTGGCCGGTGACGGAAAGGGAGGGATAATCAAGCGCTATATCGCCGATGACTATTCTGTTTTCGCTGACGATCTGAGCGCGGCGAAGCAGCGCCTTGATACGCAGAAGCATTTCCTCCTCGTCCACGGGCTTTGTCATATAGTCGTCAATTCCGACAAGAAATCCCTTTTTTCGGTCGGCTGCCAGCTGCTTGGCGGAAACCATCAGAATCGGCAGATCGTTCCGTCCGTTCCGGAGAATTTTGGTGAATTCATAGCCGTCCATTTTAGGCATCATAATATCCAGCACCGCCAGATCTATATGCTCCCGGTCAAGTATTTCCAGCGCCTGCTCTCCGTTTTCCGCCTCGGAAACCTGATACGCTTCCGCTTCAAGCACCGCCCGCAGGAAGCGCCGGGTATTTTTATCGTCGTCTGCCACTAAAATATGTATCATTACTATCACCTGCCTGCAAGTATACTCTAGCATATTTGCTGATAAAAGTCAAGAAAAGCCGGAGATACAGCCGATCGGAAATCAAGGTCTTGAGCGGCGGTTTATTTTACGAAAAATATCCGTCAGTTTCGTTTCAGTTTAGATTTCTCAGTTATACTGACGTCAGATACAAAAAATATATAAAGAAAAGGAGTATATGCAATGCTGAAACTGCTCAAACGATTTACAAAAACAGAGTGGATATTAGCTGCCGCAGCCTTCGCGCTTATCTTTGTGCAGGTGTGGCTGAACCTGACAATGCCGGATTATATGTCGGAAATCACCACTCTGGTGCAAACGGAAGGAAGCGAAATGAGCGCCATATTGTCCGCCGGCGGCAAAATGCTGCTCTGCGCGCTCGGAAGCCTCGTATCCGCTGTGCTGACTACTGTCTGCGCGGCGCGGATCGCCTCAAACTTTTCCGCCAGCCTGAGGGGACGGATCTTTGACAAGGTGCAGTCCTTCTCTATGGCGGAGATCGGAAGGTTTTCCACAGCCAGTCTGATTACCCGCTGCACCAACGACGTCACGCAGGTGCAGATGCTGATCGTAATGGGTCTGGAGGTTCTGCTGAAAGCGCCGATCACCGCTATATGGGCAATCTGCAAGATAGCGAACCGCAACTGGCAGTGGACCGCCGCCACAGGAGTGGCAGTGGCGGTTCTGCTTTCTGTAGTAGGCGGCTGCATAATGCTGGCTATGCCGAAGTTCAAAAAGCTTCAGACCCTGACGGATAATATCAACCGCGTTACCCGGGAGGATTTAACGGGACAGCAGGTTGTGCGGGCGTATAACGCGGAAGGCTATCAGGAAAAGAAATTTGACGCTGCAAACGATGAGCTTACGGGAACGCAGCTTTTTGCCAACCGTACTATGTCCGTGCTTTTCCCCAGCGTCAATCTGGTAATGAGCGGTTTAAGCCTGGCGATTTACTGGATCGGAGCTTATCTGATCGAAAACGCGGGGCTTGTCGATAAGCTGCCTTTGTTTTCTGAAATGGTGGTATTTTCCCAATATGCGATCCAGGTGGTCATGTCCTTTATGATGCTGGTTATGATTTTTGTCCTGCTGCCCAGAGCCTCTGTTTCCGCCAAGCGTATCAACGAGGTGCTGGATACAGAGCTTTCTATTGAGGACGGACGTCTTACCGAAGTGGAAACAGAGAAAAAGGGAGAGATACTGTTCCAGAACGTCAGCTTCAGATACCCGGACGCGGAGGAAAACGTGCTTACAGATATTTCCTTTACTGCTCATCAGGGAGAAACCGTAGCCTTTATCGGCTCTACAGGCAGCGGAAAAAGCACGCTTATCAATCTGGTCCCCAGATTTTATGACGCTACGGAAGGCAGGGTTCTGGTGGACGGCGTTGACGTGCGGGAATATACGCAGACGGCTCTGCGCAATAAGATCGGCTATGTTTCCCAGAAGGCCATTTTGTTTGCAGGTACGGTGCGGAGCAACGTGGCTTACGGCGATAACGGAAAAAACGGTTTTCTTGATTCGGATATTGTGGATTCCGTTTATACCGCGCAGGCCAACGACTTTGTAGAGAAAATGCCGGAAAGCTACGACGGGTATATCGCTCAGAGCGGTTCTAACCTTTCCGGAGGGCAGAAGCAGCGGCTTTCCATCGCCCGCGCAGTCTGCCGACGGCCTGAAATCTTTATCTTTGACGACTCCTTTTCGGCTTTGGATTACAAGACTGACCGCGCTCTGCGGCAGGCGCTGGATAAGGAATGCGGGGACGCGACCCGCCTGATAGTAGCGCAGCGTATCGGTACGATCAGGAACGCGGATAAAATCATTGTGCTGGACGAGGGAAAAGTAGCAGGTATTGGCACTCATGAGGAATTGATGAAAAATTGCGGCGTCTATCAGGAAATCGCCCTGTCGCAGCTTTCGAAGGAGGAATTGGCGTAATGGAAAATAGAGAATATACCGGCAATGCTCCAAAGCGTGGACCCATGTCCCGCGGACCTATGGGAGGAAGAATGGGGCGCGGCGCCGGAGAAAAAGCGAAAGATTTTACCGGCACATGGAAAAAGCTGCTGCTTTACTGCAAAAAATATTTTCCTGCCATTCTGACAGCGGTGATATGCGCCGTCGTCGGCACGGTCTTTACTCTGCTCGGGCCGGATAAGCTTTCTGATCTGACCAAGGTGATTACTGACGGCTTGCTCTCCGGTATTGATTTAAAGGCGGTAAACCGAATCGGCTTGACGCTGGTAGCGTTTTACGCCGCAGGCGCTGTGCTTTCAATGCTTCAGCATTTTATTATGGCGACGGTTACGCAGAGGGTATCCCAGCGTATGCGCGGCGATATTTCCCGCAAGATACATCGGCTGCCAATGTGGTTCTATAACCGCACCAGTACCGGTGACGTTCTTTCCCGGGTAACCAACGACGTGGACACCATCTCCCAGTCTATGAACCAAAGCATAGGCAACCTGATTTCTGCCGTAACGCTTTTCCTCGGCTCTCTGGTGATGATGCTGATCACCAACGTTGCGATGACGCTGACTGCGGTAATTGCAACGCTGATCGGATTTTCTCTGATGCTGCTCATTACGAAGCATTCTCAGAAATACTTTGTCCGCCAACAGAGGGATCTGGGTCTGCTGGACGGACATATTGAAGAGGCTTTTGCCGGACATACGGTGGTAAAGGCGTACAACGGCGAGGAAGCTTCTAAAAAGGTTTTTGACGGTCACAACGGCTCTCTGCGTGACAGCGCGTTTAAAGCTCAATGTATGGCAGGTATGATGCAGCCTTTAATGGGCTTCATCGGAAATCTGGGCTATGTGGCGGTATGCGTGGCAGGCGCTCTGCTCACCATGAACGGAGTTATCGGCTTTGAGGTTATTGTAGCGTTTATGATGTACGTCCGTTATTTCACTCAGCCCCTAAGCCAGATGGCGCAAGCGGTTCAGACCCTCCAGTCGGGCGCGGCTGCGGGAGAGCGCGTCTTTGAATTTTTGGAAGCCGAAGAGATGGAGGATGAAAGCGCCAAAACCAAAAAACTTGAAAAGGTCCGCGGCGCAGTGGATTTCAGCCATGTTCGGTTCGGCTACGAGGATTCAGACCGTGTGATCATCCACGATTTTTCCGCCGAGGCAAAGCCGGGGCAGAAGATCGCCATTGTCGGTCCTACCGGCGCGGGAAAGACTACTATGGTCAACCTGCTTATGCGTTTTCATGAATTGCAGGACGGTGAGATACGCATTGACGGTATTTCCACAAAGGAAATAACCAGAGAGAACGTCCACGAGCAATTCTGTATGGTGCTTCAGGACACCTGGATGTTTGAGGGTACTGTAAGGGAAAATCTGATATACAACAACAAAAACGTCACTGATGAGCAAATGAAAGAGGCTTGCAGGGCGGTAGGTCTGGATCACTTTATCCGCACGCTGCCTAAGGGGTACGATACGGTGCTGAACGATCAGGTCAATCTTTCTCAGGGTCAGAAACAGCAGCTTACTATCGCGAGGGCGATGATTGCCGATAAGCCTATGCTGATTCTGGACGAAGCCACCAGCTCGGTGGATACCCGTACGGAGCTTCAGATTCAGAACGCAATGGATCAGCTGATGAAAGGGCGTACCTCCTTTGTTATCGCCCACCGGCTTTCCACCATTAAGAATGCGGATTTGATCCTTGTGCTGAAGAACGGCGACATAATTGAAAAGGGCACGCATGAGGAGCTGCTGCAAAAGGGCGGCTTCTATGCCGATCTTTACAACAGTCAGTTTGAGCAGTCGGCCTGATGCAGAAATGTCCGCGGAGGAAGGCGGGGAAAGAAAACAGAGAGGTGGTTCTTTACAATGAAGTACAGTTTTGTTACTATAGAAAGGGAGTACGGAAGCGCGGGAACAAAAATAGCCCGTCAGCTGGCGGAAACCTGCGGTATACCCTGTTATGGGCATGAGATTCTGGAGGCGGTAGCGGAGAAATTTTCCACTTCGTCGGAAAGCATTGACCGATATGAGGAAAGCGCGTCCTCCAGCCTGCTATATACCATATCCGTGATAGGGCGGGTCAGCTCCGGCGGAGAGGCTTTCATTTCTCCGGAGGCGAGGGTTTTCATGGAAGAACAGGCTGAAATACGCCGTCTGGCGGATAACGGTCCCGCTGTTTTTCTGGGGCACTGCGCCTGCGAAGCGCTTAAAAACCGAAAAGGCGTGTTAAAGGTATTTATCTGTGCCGGCGACGAAGAAAAAAAGCAGCGTATCATTCAGGATTATCGGATCGAAAGCTCCAGAGCGGATCATGTGCGAAGGCAGTTTGATAAAAAACGGGCAAATTACTATTTTGCCAATACTGCAAGACGATGGGAGGATTTCAGAGGTTACGATATGGTGCTGAATTCTTCTGACCTTGGGATAGACGGCTGTGTGACGGCGATAAAAGGATTGGTAAAGCACAGTGAATGAGTCGGGGAGCCGTAGGCGACGCAATAAACGATAAAAAACAGGGCGTTTGATGTTCGTTACATTCAAACGTCCTGTTTTTTAAATCCTTGTTTTATGCGGTTTTACGTCTTATTTCATTGCCTCTTCCACCGCAACGGCGCAGGCAACGGTAGCGCCGACCATCGGGTTGTTGCCCATTCCGATAAGTCCCATCATTTCAACGTGAGCGGGAACGGAGGAAGAACCTGCGAACTGAGCGTCGCTGTGCATTCTTCCCATTGTGTCGGTCATGCCGTAGGAAGCAGGGCCGGCAGCCATATTGTCAGGATGAAGCGTACGTCCGGTACCGCCGCCCGAAGCAACAGAAAAGTATTTCTTGCCTGCCTCAAGACGCTCTTTCTTGTATGTGCCGGCAACAGGATGCTGGAATCTTGTGGGGTTAGTTGAGTTACCGGTAATTGATACGTCAACATTTTCCTTCCACATGATCGCAACGCCTTCGGTTACGTCGTTGGCGCCGTAGCAGTTTACCTTGGAACGAAGTCCGTCTGAATAAGCCTTGCGGAATACTTCCTTAACTGTGCCTGTGTGATAATCCATCTCGGTTTCAACATATGTAAAGCCGTTGATTCTTGCAATGATCTGCGCGGCGTCTTTTCCAAGACCGTTAAGAATAACTCTGAGCGGATTCTTACGAACCTTGTTAGCCTTCTCGGCAATACCGATAGCTCCCTCGGCGGCAGCGAACGACTCGTGACCGGCGAGGAATGCAAAGCACTCCGTATCCTCTTCGAGAAGCATTTTTCCAAGATTTCCGTGACCAAGACCGACCTTGCGCTGATCGGCTACAGAGCCCGGGATACAGAAAGCCTGAAGTCCCTCTCCGATAGCCGCCGCGGCGTCGGCAGCTCTCTTGCAGCCCTTCTTAATGGCGATAGCGCAGCCTACGGTGTAAGCCCACTTCGCGTTTTCAAAGCAGATAGGCTGAATCCCTTCAACAAGCTTGTAAATGTCAAGACCCTTGTCCTTGCAGATATCAGCGCATTCTTCGATAGAATTGATACCGTATTCCTTGATTACAGCGAGTATCTGCTTTTCTCTTCTTTCATATGATTCAAATAAAGCCATTGCTGTTATCCTCCTTATTCTTTTCTCGGGTCAACGATCTTAACGGCGTCTGCCACTCTGCCGTACTGACCCTTAGCCTTCTCAAACGCGGTGTTCGCATCGTCGCCGGCCTTGATAAAATCCATCATCTTTCCGAAGTTTACAAACTGATAGCCGATAATTTCGTCGTCCTCGTTGAGAGCAAGACCGGTAACATAACCGTCGGTCATTTCAAGGTAACGGGGTCCTTTAGCCAGAGTACCGTACATAGTTCCAACCTGTGAGCGGAGTCCCTTGCCGAGGTCCTCAAGACCTGCGCCGACAACAAGACCGTCCTCAGAAAAGGCGCTCTGTGAACGTCCGTAAACGATCTGGAGGAAAAGTTCTCTCATAGCGGTGTTGATAGCGTCGCATACAAGGTCTGTATTAAGAGCTTCAAGAATAGTTCTTCCCGGAAGGATCTCGCTTGCCATAGCGGCGGAGTGAGTCATACCGGAGCAGCCGATAGTTTCAACAAGACATTCCTGAATCACGCCTTCTTTAACGTTAAGAGTAAGCTTGCAAGTACCCTGCTGAGGCGCGCACCAGCCCACGCCGTGTGTAAAGCCTGAAATATCCTTGATTTCCTTAGCTTTCACCCATTTTGCTTCCTCCGGAATGGGAGCAGCGCCGTGAGCAACGCCCTGAGCGATAGGGCACATTGTTTCAACTTCATGTGAATAGATCATTCAAAATACTCCTCTCAATAATATGATGTATTTTACATACGAATATATTATATAACATTTCCCTGTTTATTTCAAGCGGTTTGCGCAAAAATATATTCTTTTTTTACATTTTTGAACCTTTAAGACCCGTAAAGGACTAAAACCGCCGCATATCGGGATCATTCCGCTGTTCGGCGCGGATCGTTTATTTGGTAAAGCAAAATTGTTCTTCTGATATTGACTTTTACCTGAGCGTATGATATAATAGCTATTGTGACGTGAATAAAATTTACGCGGGTGTGGCGGAATTGGCAGCCGCGATAGATTTCGTTTGCGTTACTACAGTGGAAAAATAAATTGTAAAAACTGCGACTGTCAACAGTTTAATTTTGACAGAAAAATTAATGTGCGGGTGTGGTGAAATTGGCAGACACGTTAGATTTAGGTTCTAATGCCCTATGGTGTGCAGGTTCAAGTCCTGTCACCCGCACCATATAGCACTGACAAAATAGATGAAAGTGCCAAAAAGCCCGTAGTTACGGGCTTTTTTGATACCCAAACGTCGAAAAAAAGAAGTTAAAAACCATAGATGAAAAAAGCCGAAAAACACCGTCTGAAAGGATTCGAACTCACGACATTTAAATATTTCAGAAGATTGAGGCATATTTGAGAAAGATAATATCAGATATGCTCTTTGTAAATATAAAAAATAGTATACAAATTTTCAAGGACCGTTTTGTCTGATATCACGAAAGTGATGTTAAACAAAGCGGTCTTTTTTTATGCCCTGAAGGAGGCGACAGCAAAAGGCATATAGAAACCGCAAATAAATATAACGGAGGAATAAGAATGAAAAGACTGCATTTTAACAGTACGCTCAATCACAAGAGGGACGGTTACAATACCTATTATGTCAGCGTGGAAAAGGTCGTTACGCTTTACGGCAACGAATTTTTAAGGCTGAAAAACGATACCCTTGACGATAATTACTGGATCGCCAGGTATCATAATCTGATGCGCATTGACATAAACGACATTGCCCATTGCGTTCTTTTTGTTGACAGCGAAAGCGGCGACGGAATTCTTGTCGATTCCGAGGGCGCAAAATACGCCAGAAAGTCGCAGTTCATTCCCAACGCAAGAGCATTGATCGAAAACAACGAGCTGACCGAGGCTGAAAGGAGAATACACGAAAGGCTTAAGGAGATCGCAGCGGATATCGCCGAAAAGACGCACTGCGGAGAAAGCCGTTTTGAGCCTGAAGAGGTCCTGACGGAAATAATAACCGACGATCTCAGAAGCAATATCATGCAGGCAGTCATAGAAATGCTCCGTGAAAGAGACGATATTCTGTCCGCGGAGATGATCGGACAGTCTGTTAAGGCGGAAGCCAAGCCGACGCATTCTCTGAAGCTTTACTGTCCGCTGGTAGTTATTAATGAGGATTGCGACAAGATTTCCTGTGAATTCGCCGTCGGCTGTGCGGACGAGATCAATGAATTCATTCAGGAGTTTTCATTACCGGAGGAAGAACGCCGCGGACTTATGGCGTACTATGACAAAGAAACGTCCGTATGCGAAAAGGTCTATTCAGCGTTTCCGTCCGTCAGAGAGGTAAACGGAGAGCTTATGGGAATTTTTGATTGTCAGATTTCCGGAGAGCTTACGGACAGCGAGCTTGAAGAGCTGCGAGGTTATCTTAAAGGTCAGGCAAGCGACGGCTGGGGCGAAGGTCTGGAGCAGCGTGAGATTGAAACCGGAAAACTGGGTAATATTTGCGTCAGCTTCTTTAATAACGGAGCAAGCTGGTCGCTGCAGACAGAGGAGGAAATGGAAATCAGCCGGAATGAAGAACCAGAAATGAATCTTAAAATGTAAAGGGAAAGCGGTCTTTTTGCGGATAAGGGAGGTGAAAATTTGTCAGGAAATTTTAACGGTATCAAAAGACGGAATTTCGGAATCGAAATAGAAATGACGGGACTGACCAGATGTCAGGCTGCAAAAGCGGCGGCAAAGACGCTCGGCGGACAGGTATCCCATAACGGAGGGTTTTACGATAAATATTCCGTAAGCGACAGCAAGGGCAGAAGCTGGTCGTTCGTATCGGACGGCAGTATTATCTGCAAAAACCGAAACGGCGAGGCGGCTTCCAGAGCCTACAGCGTGGAGCTGAATTCTCCTGTGCTGGAGTATGATGATATACCTCTGCTGCAGGAGGTGATCAGGGCTCTGCGGCATGCCGGAGGAATTACCGGACCCGCATATAAATGCGGAACGCATATCCATATCTCAGCGGACGATTACACGCCCCGGCAGCTTAGAAATCTTGTAAATATCTTCTCAAGCAAGGAGGATTACCTGTGGGAAGCATTGCAGGTCTCGTCAGTCCGAGAGTGGTACTGCAAGAAAATCGACAGAAGTTTTGTGGAAAAACTAAATAAACGAAAGCCGGATACGATCGAGGAAATAAAAATGCTGTGGTATAACGGAAATATGTCGGAGGAGCATACCTATTACTCAGAAACAAGGTATCGGGCGCTCAATCTTCATAGCTACTTTCAGCACGGTCATTATGAGATCAGATGCTGCAACGCAAGCCTTCATGCCGGAGAGATCAGAAGCCAGATAGTCCTGGCTCTGGCAATAAGCAACGCGGCGGTTACAAGAAAGTTCTGCTCCCCTAAAGTAAGCGTCAGCGACAATATGCGTTACAGCTTTCGGGTGTGGCTTCTGAATCTCGGACTCATAGGGGACGAATTCAAAAACTGCCGCGCTCACCTGTTAAAGCGCCTTGCCGGAGATATAGCGTGGAGGCATCCGGAGGACGGTATAGCCGCAAGGGAAAGGCTTCGTCAGAAGCGTAGCGCTGAAAATGAGCAGAGCTGTGATGAAGAACCGGAGCAGTCGGAAAGCGAAGGCGAGGAATTTGAAATTGCAATGTAGAAAGGAGCTCTTATGGAACAAAAACAATTGTATATAGCCTACGGCTCAAATATCAATCCTGAACAGATGGCGTATAGATGTCCCCATTCCAAAGCCGTAGGAACGTCAGTGATCAAGGATCATGAATTGGAATTCAGAAGCTACGCCACTATCGTGCCGAAAAAGGGCGCGAGCGTTCCCGTTGTGATCTGGGAGCTTGAAGAAAGCGATATTACCGCTCTGAACCGATACGAAGGCTATCCCCGGCAGTACAGACAGGAAAAAATGACGTTTGAGCTTGGCGGCAAAAAATACGAGGGCATGGCGTATCTTATGAATAACGGAGAGATATCTCCTCCTGCCCGGCAGTATTACGATATTATACTGCAGGGCTACAGAGAAAACGATCTTGACGAAAGCTGTTTGCAGACCGCTCTGGAAAACTCGATTCAGCATGAAATTGACGAGAATTTGAACGATGACTTTCAGATGACTATAGGAGGCGGCTGAATATGCAGTATAAGGGCTATTATGTAAAAATAACTCCCGACCAAAGCCTGATAAGGGAAGCTGAAAGCGGTACGGAGATTCTGTGCGAAGGGTTCAGGATCGAGGTTTTCACAGACGGATCGGAAAAAGAAAAGCTGGACGAATTTTCTGCGGCTGTGAATTATGAGCTGCTTGAAAACAGTATGCGGGAGGCGGAGCAGTTTGCAAAGGACTGTATTGAATGCGATATGAAGGAATATTACAGGAATATTGAAGGGTCGTGATACCAATGGACTAATGTACTATAAAAAAAGAAACTATACGGAGGAAATATGATGATATATGATCAGAACAAGGTTGAAATGCTCAGACAGAGATACCCTGAAGGCACAAGGATCTGCCTTGACAGCATGGAAAACGATCCGCACCCGATTCCGTCAGGCGCTGTGGGAACGGTAAAAGCAGTGGATGACGCGGGTAATATTCTAATGAAATGGGATAACGGACGTTCCCTTTCGCTGATACCCGGCGAGGACTGTTTTCATAAAATTCAGCAGGAAGAAACGGAGAGTCTGTCCGAGGAAGCCGAAATGGATATGTCAATGTAACGGTTAAGTTTAAAAAAGACTTAGCCGTTTTTTTATTACGAAAAAGAAGGGATTGGTGATAAATGATAAAATATTTTGAAGCGTTTGCGGGAATCGGAGCTTTCCGCTCGGCATTTGAAAAGACAGGCGGGTTTGAGTGCGTCGGATGGTGCGAAATCGATCGGTTTGCGCGGAAAGCCTACAGAACGCTGTATGACACAAAGGAAGAAATTTTTTATGAGGACATCACAAAAATCGATTACGGAGGTATGCCGGATTTTGATCTGCTCGTCGGCGGACCGTGCTGCCAGTCCTTCAGCGTCGCGGGGCGCAGAAAAGCTTTTGAGGACGATCGGGGAAACCTCTTTTTCAACTATATTCAAATCCTTGAAGCCAAGCGCCCCCGTTACTTTATCGCTGAAAATGTACCCAATCTGCTTGGTATATCGCAGGGGGAATGTTTCAGAATCATCCTTGAAAAGATTTCTGAACTGGGGTATAGTATGTGCTGGCGAGTGCTTAACTCTGCCGGATTCGGGATACCGCAGTCAAGAAGAAGGCTGTTCCTTGTCGGATATCTTGGAAACAGATGTCCCGCCAAAGTATTGGCTTTCGGAGGAAATGATGAGGAAAATTGCGAAAAAGGAAAACCTGAACAGCTGATAGGCGGCAGTCAGGGATCAAGAGTGTATTTAACAAACGGCACAGCAGTGACCCAGTGCAGCGGTTCGGGCGGTCTTGGAGGTAAGACAGGGCTGTATTTTATCGACATGAATCCCGATCCTCAAATGACAGATACCGCGAGATGTATAACCGCACGTCAGAACAGCGGAGTATCTCACCATAGAGGAGAGCATTCCGCTGTTTTCTGCGATCTGAACGAAAATCCTCAGATTACAGAGAATGCAAGATGTCTGCATACAAGAATGGATTTGGGAGTAACAAACGGAGCTCATAAGGGGGAAAGATCGGGAGTGCTTGAAGAAGCTCCGAGAGCGATTCTGAACCCATTCAAGGAAACTACACGTCAGAACGGCAGACGGATAAAAAATCCCAATGAACCTATGTTTACGCTGACCGTGACAGACCGCCACGGAATTATCCACAAAGGCAGGATTCGCCGGCTTATGCCTGTTGAGTGCTGGAAATTGCAGGGCTTCACAACCGAGCAGTTCCGCAAGGTTGAGGCTGTCGGTATGTCCGACGCGCAGCTCTACAAACAGGCAGGAAATTCAATTACGGTAAATGTGGTTGAAGCTATCGCGAGAAATTTACTGGAATTTGACGAGGAGGAAAACGCAAATGGAAAATATGATCAGGATTTTTGAAAACGAAGAATTCGGCAAAGTGAGAACGGTTATTAAAGACGGCGAGCCTTGGTTTGTGGGGAAAGATGTTGCGGAATGCCTTGGATATTCTAAGCCAAGAAATGCGATTAACGCTCATGTTGACAACGAAGATAAGGCACTCGCCCCGATTCAGGGCGGGTGTTCTACGGGTACTCAGAATACGCTGATAATTAACGAAAGCGGACTTTACAGTCTGATACTTTTAAGCAAGCTTCCGAGAGCAAAAGAGTTTAAGCGTTGGGTCACAGCCACGATTTTACCAACTTTGAGGAGAACAGGCGGCTACGTTTCCAACGAGGATATGTTCATCGAAAACTACCTCCCATTCCTCGATGAGCCATATCAGAATCTTTTCCGCTTACAGATGATAGCGATAAATCAGCTCAACAAGCATATCCGGCATGACAAACCGCTGGTGGAGTTTGCAAATCAGGTTTCAAATACCGATAATCTCATCGATATGAACGAAATGGCAAAGCTTGCGAGAGCCGAAAGAATTTCTATTGGCAGAAACAGGCTGTACGCCGTTCTCAGAGGAATGGGCATCCTTATGACCGACAATCTCCCCTATCAGAAATATATAGACAGAGGATATTTTAAAGTGAAGGAGTCGGTTTTTAAAACCTCCGCAATGACAAAAACCTATCGGCAGACCTACGTCACAGGCAAGGGTCAGTTGTTTGTCATAGGTCTGCTGAAAAAATATTATGGGAAGGAGTTTTTGCATTAATGGAAATCAAGAGCGTATCTTTACACGATCTGAGAAAAATGAACGACAGCGAGGGGCTTGTTCTGCAGGGCTGCGGCGGCGACCTGAAAGAATGGGTCGACGGCATAAACGATATGTTAACGGAAAGCGGAATATTGCAGAATGAAAGTCGATTTGAAAAGGTATATAGCTTTAATAACGGAAATCTTACCTGTCTGCTGTTTCCGTTTGACGACGTTCAGCTTAATGTCGGCAGGCTTGCAATGTGGAGATTGCAGACTCACGAGCAGTTCGGCGGCACATGGCTTTCCGATTATGTTCCTAACAGGCTTGGCGGCTTTGTTTCAGAAAATGAACAAACCGAAGATTTCAAAATGGAGATGATGTAATGGCGTATTTATTTACAGAAATGCTGACAGGCGGTGTTTTAGGAACAACAGCCATGCCGCTAAGTGAAAAACATATGCGTAAAGGAGAAAGCGAATGCCAAATCATGTGACGAACGTAATCAAATTAAACGGAGACAGAAAGCAGATTAGTGAGCTTTTGGAGCAAATCCAAAGCGATGAGCTCGGGCTTGGAACTATTGATTTTGAGAAGATAATTCCTATGCCTGAAAATATCTACCGCGGCAACCTCGGTCGGGAGGAAACGAAGCTCTACGGCAAAAACAACTGGTACGACTGGCGTATAGCAAACTGGGGTACGAAGTGGTCAGCCTATGGCTATGAGAAAGACTGTGATTACTCAAATGACGAAGAACTGCGGTTTCTGACCGCCTGGGCAGCTCCCCATCCTGTAATTCAGCGACTATCGGAGATGTTTCCCGAAATCGAAATTATTCATGAATGGGCTGACGAGGACATCGGCATGAACTGCGGCAGATACGCGTATTACGACGGAGAACGCTATGAAGAATACTATCCCGAAAGCGAAAAGGAGCGGCTTGAATTCGCGGCAAGGGTTATGGACGTTGACCTTGAAATTAATTACGGTCTGTATCTCAACGCTTCTGAAACAGGATACGTCAATATCGATAACGCCGACGAATATGAGCGTATAGAACTATTCGGACAGACTGCGCTGTTTACCAACGACAGAATAACAGACGCGGATATTCCCAAAGGAACGTATTGCTACGATTTAAGGCAGTCGGACGGTGGGGAGCGTTTCTGTTCCATTGAAAAAAGGGTCGCGGTAAATCGCGGCGGTTCGGTCGTAACCAAAGAGCCGCTTGATCTGGGAGAAAAGGGATTCATACCTCTGACCGAGGATACGGAGCCGAACTTTATGGGCGAAATCGTTACGTTCGCCGATTTTATCGAACAAACTCAAGAGCTTGGAATGGAGATGAAATAATGCTGAATTTATTCATAGGTCTGGCGATAGGAGGAACAGCGGGGCTTACTGTCGGATGCCTTCTGGTATCGGCAAAAAACGCCGACAGAGAAATCGAAAGACTTAACAAAGAATTAAATAACCTTAAAAATGACATATGATTTTTAAATCAAAACAAAAGGCGCGGATTGAAAAGTATGCGATAGCGTAAATTGCGCCGTCCGCGCGAGGACAAGTCGTTTTGCCAATGACAGAAAAGATTCTGTAATTAGCAAAACGGCTTAACTTCTGTCATTGGCGTTAACGGCGGATAGGAGTAAAATGGACAGTTTCATGTCGTGGGTAGGCGGCAAAAAAGCGCTGAGGGACGAGATTCTCTCAAGGTTTCCGCTTTACTATGAGAAATATATCGAGGTTTTCGGAGGGGCAGGCTGGGTACTGTTTCATAAACCGCCGGGCATGGATTTCGAGGTCTGGAACGACTATAACTCAAACCTTGCAAATCTGTACCGCTGCGTCAGGGATAAACCGAATAAGCTCAAATACAAGCTCAGGTACGTCCTTAATTCCCGCGAGGACTTTAATTGGATCGCGGCTCTTCATAAGAAAGGACTGTTCGGCAGATTCCGCGACGCTGACAGGGCGGCTAAGTTCTATCAGCTGATACGGTACAGCTATGCAAGCGGTCTTGACAGCTTCGGCAGTCAGCCTCATTCCATGTGGGCGGATTTTCCGCAGATAGATATGGCGGCGAGAAGATTGCAGAAGGTTGTGATCGAGAATAAGGATTTTGAAGGGCTGATAAGGCATTACGACCGCCAAATCAGCTTTTTTTACTGCGATCCCCCGTACTTTTCCACGGAGAACTACTACAAGGACGTGGGCTTTAAAAAGGAGGATCATATCAGGCTCAGAGATACGCTTCTGAAAATCAAGGGAAAGTTTTTGGTATCGTATAACGACTGCCCTGAAATCAGGAAGCTGTGGGACGGACCGGGCATATATATTGAGGAAATATCAAGGCTTAACAATCTTGCTCAAAGGTACGAAGGCGGCTGTATGTACAGCGAGCTGTTTATCTCAAACTATAGGCAAACGGAAAGAAACGCGCTTCAGCTTTCAATGTTTGACGAAAATACGGGAGGTTTTAAATGAGAAAAATATTAATGACGCAGGCGATGACTGAAAACGGAATATCAAGATTTGACGGTCTCTATGATGAGAATGGGTTTCCCGTGACGGCGGAGCTTGAAAAGAACGAGGACGGAGTCGTTTTCACCCTGCTTCACAAAGAGCTTACGGAGGCGGAAAAGCAGGCGGTCTGCGATGAATACGATGACTGCGCCGGCTGTCCCATCCGCGGTATATGCGCGAAGGACCTAGGCTCGGACAATTTGTTTTAAAGAAAGGACGGATAAATTATGAGATTTCTGTACAGAAAATCCTATGAAGAGGCAAAAATATGCGAGGAAACCGAACTATGGCGGGAAAGCCGTATAGAAAATATACGCTGCTGCAAGGAGATTGACAAAGCGGTTTCCGAAAGCTTCGACGGATACAGCTTAAGCGATTCGGGAGCGGAGAGCGTAATTGCAAGATTCGGATACGACCGCGCCATGTGGGTCCTTGCGGCAAGTATCAGAAACAACGCTAACGACGGCAGGTTCTCGGAGGATAATAAGGCGTGGGCGAAGTCTGTGATTCCAAGCCATATATCTCAAAAAGAAACGATAGAATACTGCTCGGACTGTCACCCTGCCGTGCTTAACGGCTTTACCGAGCAGGTCCGTGAAAAATATGCCCGGTTAGGGCTTCTCGGCAGCAAGCAATGCGTTCATTCAGATGAACCGCAGGACTATACGAATAAGCTGATGATAATAAAGCCGGAGCTTCTGACAGAGGAATACAGAAAGCCGGAATACCAGTATTTCTACGCCGCTGACGGCTGCGGATGCGATCCGGAAAAACCCGGCGGACTGGTGTTCGGTAACTATCTCATCGACGGGGACAGAGCTTCTTTGCGCCGCGGGGAATTCATAGGCATCGCGGACAGAGAGCAGCTTCCGAAGTGGGCGGTGAAACGGCTCGAGTATATGGAGGCTCCGCAGATGAAGATAAGGATATTTCAGATAGACCATGAAAAGGACGAAAACAAGCTTGCGTTTATGGACTACGATTACACACAATCGCACGGAGGTGTAAAGGCTGAAAACTACCGTCAGGTATACGGCGGTACCGTAAACTGCGGAAATCTTGAAGAAGTCTTTGCGCTTTGCAATTCGGATAAATTGCCGCCCGGCTACTGCGGAGAAGCCATGTCGGTAAGCAATGTGATAGAGGTCTGCGGCGGAAAGGACATGGGCTTTTACTTCTGCGACAGCGTGGGCTTCAGACCGATAGACTTTGATATATTACGGACAGATCATCTGGATATGATGAGAATAGTCGTCGCGGAGGCTGTAAAAGCGCCCTATGTCGCTGAGATCAGACGCGAGCTTCAGGCAATGCAGTCAGTGGTGGGAGGGCGTATTGAACCGATATATTTCGAGCCTGACAACGACGCGGTCGCATGGTGCAACGAAGAATTTCTGCTTTATGATTATGAACCCAACAGAGTCATAGGCGGAGTCCTTGTTCGCGGTACGCTGTATATTTCAGGCAACGAGCTTACAAACGACGGCTGGGACAGCCGCTCTTTGACCTCCCCCCAGATCGTCAAATACCTTGCGGCTCTGGCACAGCCCGTATTAGAGCTGGAGGAATCGCCTTCCCTGCAGGAGGACGGCTTGACGATCATTATGTAAAGATGTTGACAAATACCAATAATTATGGTATTTTTTAAACGTAAGCTTTTATTGGTTATGCTGTAAAAACCCTTGCTCGGTTTGTCTGACAGGTAGAATTTTTCCGTAAACGGTAGATATCCGCGCGGCAGTGTGGTATGCTGGATTTAACAGCAAAGGCTGAAATATATACACGGGGTGTGACAATTATGAAAAGGACATTGGCGGTATTGATAATATGCGGACTTGCGCTGTCAGGCTGCGGAAAAACAGAAACGGGCGGAGCTGAGCTTCGGGCGGGAAAAACCGAATCGGCTTCGGCTGCCTCAACGGTAACGACCGCGCCCGTGTCAACGGCTTCGTCGGTTAAGACGACAACTGCCGTAAAAACAACAGAATCGCCGAAAACAACGGTAAAAACCACGTCTGCAAGTACGGCGAAAAGTACGGAAAAGAAAAGCGGTACCAAAAAGAGCAGCAAGAAGGCCGACGTAACTACCCAAGCGCCGCAGTACGGCAACGAACAGGATAATAACGGCAATTATCAAACGGGAGAAAATAACGGCGGTCAAACTCAGCCGCAAAGTCAGAATACGACAGCTTCGCGGAAAACCGAGAAGCCAAGTCAAACTCAGAAAAAAAACACAACTGCAAAGAAAACCGAAAAGCCAAAGCCAAAACCGACAGAAGCCCCTGAGCCGCAGGGACTTTCACAGGCAGATATATCAGAGATAAACGGATATATCAAACAGGCTGCTAAGTCTTACGGTATGGCAGGAACTAATATATTAAGCGGATACGTTGATGTATGGAGTGAATATTCGTTTAATCCTCCGATTAGCACCGCTATATGCAGCTCGGTATCTTCAATAAAAAACAGCATTGACCATGATATCAAAGCAATATATGATGAATGGGCGGGCGATATGTCACAGGAAGAAATTTCTCAGTATCTCTATTTAAATGTTTATTGGGAAAAGGACGGAGATAAATATTGGATATATTTAATGTGGTAAAATGAAATAAAATAAGCGTAAAGACCGATGGTAAAAACATCGGTCTTTTTTATGTTAAAGAAAGGAAATCGTATATGAAGAATGTATTGAAAAAAGGAATATCGATTTTATCGGTAATCGCGATCATATTGACCATGCTTCCCGCGGCGTTCACAGCGTTTGCGGCGGAAACAAAAGTGCAGATAGAAAACGCCGACGCGCTTGCTACAAAAAAGGATATAACCATAGGCGAAGGATATACGGTCCGCGCCGAAGATTACTGGTGTATGATACACACAGCCGACAGCATGAGGGCTGTATACTGCCTTGAACCGGGCAAATCTGTTGCAAGCGGAGATGGATATACCGAAGATGAAACAAATAAATATTTGGAAAGCGTATCAAATAAAGAGCTTGATTCAAATGATATACGAAGCTTGATAGGCAGAGTTTTTCTTTATGCATATACAGGTAAACTTGATACGTTAGAATCATATTACCGTTACACGGCAACACAGCTTTTGGTGTGGGAGGTTTTAGTAGGTCAAAGAGATGTTGACTTTAACAGAATAAGCAACGGCTATACCTCTGTTGAAAAGCTTCTTGATAATTTCCAAAGCGACTATGCCGCTCAGATAGTAAGCGGTTACTATTACGAGTATGAGTCTGCAATAAAGAATCATTCAAAATCTGTTTCATTCGGCAGCCGTTCCAAAGCGGCGGCTCAGATTACGGCGGTCAAATCAGATTCTGACGGAACATATACTTTTACCGATAAAAACAATGTTCTATCAGACTTTGACGCGGCAGTCACAGACGGCTCCGTTATATCAAAATCGGGAAACGCTTTGAAAATAAAGGCGGACAGCGGAAAGACCGCTGTGGTTACTCTGACTCAGAATAACGTTAAGGAATCGGGAGAGCTGACCGGATTCCTGACGCTTACAAGCGATTCAAAGCAGACGTTAGCGGAGCTAAAAGCCGATCCTAGAAAATACTACGCGGCGGTCAAGGGCGTAGAAAACGGAACGCTTGAAATTATCAAGACCTCCGAGGACGGTATAGTAGCGGATATTGAATTTATCGTCTTAGGAAACGGAAAAACGTATAAGGTAAAAACGGACAGGAACGGTAAAATAAATATACCCGATCTTGCGGCGGGAGAATATCCCTTAACCGAGGTCGTCCCTGCCCGTTATGAAAAACAGCAGACGAAAAAGGTTACGGTTTCGGCGGGCAAAACAGCTTCCGTTTCATTCTCCAATACGTTAAAGACAGGAGCTATAAAAATAAACAAGCAGTCGGAGGACGGAGAAAACGGCGGCAGGACCTTTACGATTTCCGGCGGCGGCAAAACCTATACTGTTACCACCAACGGCGAGGGTACGGCAGTTCTTTCCGATATTCCCGTATATGATAAGGATAATAAAAAGATCGCTTATACCATTTCCGAGAAAAACGTACCCGTTAAATATGTTGTTCCGGCAGACCAGACAGCGACCTTGACAGCCGACGCGACAGTTTCAAAAACATTTAAAAACGCTCTTAAGAAATTTACCGCCGAGGTAATAAAAAAGGATTCCGAGAACGGCGATCCACAGGGCAATGCAAGCCTTGCGGGAGCGGTCTACGGACTGTACAGGGACGGAGAACTGATCAATACCTATACTACCGACGAAAAGGGATATTTCAAAACAAGGGAATATGTCTGCGGAAATTATACTATTCAGGAAATAAGCCCGTCGGAGGGGTACAGGCTTGATCCGACTGTCTATTCAATCGGTGCAGAAGCTGAAAATTACACCATTGAAAGCAATCATATTTCAGTAAATGTAACCGAAGATGTTATCAAAGGCAAAATCTCAATTATCAAGCATTCTGACGATGGCACAACACAAATTGAAACTCCCGAAGCAGGAGCGGAATTCGAGGTTTACCTTAAATCGTCAGGAAGCTATGAAAGCGCAAAGGATTCTGAAAGAGATTATCTTGTATGCGATGAAAACGGCTTTGCAGCTACAAAAACGCTGCCCTACGGGACATATACGGTTCATCAGACCAAGGGCTGGGAAAACACAGAATGGATAGAGGATTTTGACGTAATTATCAGCGAAAACGAAAAGGAATATTTCTACCTGATCAACGACGCCGTGCTGACCTCCTACGTCAGGATCGTAAAAAAGGACGCTGAAACAGGCAATCTGATCCCCGTTTCGGGTATCGGCTTTAAGGTTTGGGACTGTAAAAATTCCCGTTATGTTGAACAGAAAATAAACTATCCGACGGAAATGATCCTTGACGTATTCTATACTGACGAAAGCGGAACGTTAACGCTCCCAAACGAGCTTGTATACGGAGATTACGAGCTTCATGAGGTACAGACGGCGGAGGGATATTTTCTCGGCAGTGAAGCCGTTCCCTTTACGGTCGACGGTAAGGAAGAGGTTATAACGGTTGAAAAATTCAACAAGGCTCAAAAGGGAAAAATCAGCGTTCAGAAAACAGGAGATACCTTTGCAAGCGCGGCAGTTTCATCATCTGCATATACAGATGAAAACGGAAATGCTATAGAAAACCTTACGACCTACACTCCGATATTTTCAGACGGAAAGCTTTCCGGCGCGGTATTTCAGATAATTGCAGGCGAGGACATAATAACGGCCGACGGAACGGTAAGAGCAAACGCAGGCGACATTGTAGCTGAAATCGCAACAGATGAAAACGGCTATGCTGAAACCGATCCGCTCTATCTCGGAAAGTATGAAATAAAGGAAATTCAGGCTCCCGACGGATATGTTCTTAACGGCGAATCGCAATTTATCGAGCTTACCTATGCGGGACAGGAAGTCGAGATAAGAGATACGGTAAACGCGGAATTTTTCAATGAATATCAGGGCGTAGAAATAACGCTTTCCAAGCTTATGGAACAGGACGGGCTGTTTAATATCGGCAATTCAGACGAGTATACAAACGTCCGCTTCGGACTGTTTGCCGCAGAGGCTCTGACCGCCGCCGACGGTACGGTTATTCCTGCCGACGGACTGATTTCTGAAATCAGCCTTGATGAGAATATGACCGCAAAATTTGACGTTCAGCTTCCGTTCGGAAAATATTACGTTCAGGAAATCGGCACAGACGAGCATTACGTCCTGAACGGCGAAAAATACCTTGTAACATTTGAATATCAGGGACAGGATATTCAGACGGTTTCAATCGACTGCGGAACATTTGAGAATCGCCTTAAGCGTGGAAAAATAGAAGGTATCAAGACAAACGAAAGCGGCGACCCTCTTGAAAACGCTCTGTTCGGTCTGTTTGCAATGGACTGCACAGAATTTACGGAAGAAAATGCGTTAATGACAGCCAAGTCGGACGACAAGGGCTGTTTTTCTTTTGCCGACATTCCATTTGGCGAGTATGTTATCAGAGAACTTTCAGCGCCCGACGGATATATTTTAAGCGATGAAAGCTATCCTGTGACAATTTCAAAAAATGATGAGATTATCAGAATCGAAATTGAAAACAAGCCTGTTACTGTGGAAATATCCAAGCGGGACGCGGACGGAAACGAGCTTAAAGGCGCGCAAATGCAGCTGCTGGATGATAAGGGAACAGTTGTGGACGAATGGACTTCCGACGGAACTAATCATATTGTCGCAAAGCTTTCCGCCGGAAAATATATTCTGAAAGAAACCGCCGCTCCGGAGGGATATATTTTGGCGACGGATATTTGCTTTGAAGTCCTTAATGACGGTACGGTCACGGTTGACGGCGCTGAAACGACCGCCGTATCTGAAAACGGCAATCCGCTGATCGTTATGATTGACGAGGCTGAACAGAAAGAGATACCGCAGGATACTCCTCATACCGGCGACAGCCGAAGCAATACCGCCGCATGGCTTATGATAGCCGGAGGACTGTTAAGTCTTTGCGCTATGCTCGTAAGCTGTAAAATACGAAAAAGAAAAGAGCTTGAGAGAATAAGGACGGAAGAAATAAGGAAAGCGTCGGAGTGTCCCGACTTTATTGACAAGGACTGAGCTTTATGAAGAAAACTAAAATAATGAGAACGGCGGCAGCTATTACAGCTGCCGTTTTAATTTCGGGAGGCGTATATTTAATGTTTCGCAACGATCTTGCCCAGAAGCTGAGTTACAGAAGGCTTAAGCCCTTTATGCCCGACATTGCCGTGTTTGACGAGCGTATGCCCGATCGTGAGGAAATAACTGACGAGCCTGACAATTCCGCGCGTTTGCCGGAGGATAAAAAGCGGGAGCTGACAGAACAGGTTCGTGAGGTTTGCCGCAATTTTGACGGTTCCATAGGCTGGCTGTATATTCCTGATACGGGCATAAACTATCCCGTCATGTATTCGGGAGATAACGATTATTACCTTCACAGGTCGTATGACGGCGGCTATTTGTATTCGGGGTCCGTTTTTCTTGACGGCAGATGCGCGCGGGAGCTTTCAGACGGAATAAATATTCTCTACGGTCACAATATGCGTAACGGCTCTATGTTTGCAGATGTAATTAATTTTACGGACGAGAGCTATTTTGAAGCTCGCGCCGTCGGCTGGCTGACTGTTTCGGACAGCGTGTACCGAATTGACTTTTTCTCGCTTTCACAGCCGGAATGCTACAGCGGCTTTTACGACGTGACAAAAGATATATCCGTCTGGCTTGACGGTCTGAAAGAAAACTCTTTTATTTGGAAAAATATCGGCGTATCTGAAAAAGATAAGTTTATTTCACTGTCCACCTGTACCGGAGCGGAGGGAACCTCCAGAACTGTGCTGACGGGAAAGCTTACAGAGGTATGACATGAGCAGAAAAGAAAAAAAGACGGACTATGCTTCAGAGCTTGAGAAATCCTTTAAACGCTGGGAGTATTTAAAGGAACACGGCGGCTCCGATCCGTCTTATTCAGACGGAGTCAATATGAATCTTGTAAGAAATCATATTCTGTATTTCAAGCATAAAATTGAAAGCGGTATGTCTGAAAAGGATTATCCTCAGATATATTTTTGCAAGACGCCGCCGGAAACAGATCGGGACTATATGGCGAGAGCCGATGAAATACGGGGAAACGCAAGAAGTTCTCTGGAGATCATGGAACAGGATGAGAATCTGCTGTATCTCCGTGAAAGGATCAGGGAACTGTCCGACCGCCAGATAAAAGATATGAATATTTTAGTTGTAATTAATTACCCGAAAGCTCTGCATACTGCAATAGCTGAAGACGATCTCATAACGATGCGCAGATTTGAAAATACAGACAATTACCTTGAAAGCTTCAGACGGACCGCTGAAAAAGCGGCTATGGCAGAACCGGAAGAAAATCTGCAGCTTTCAATGTTCTGAATGGAGGAAAAATGAAAAAGAAGAAAATAACCGCGCTTTTAATTTCCGTATGCCTGCTGACTGTATTCTGCTGTATAACGGCATACGCCGACGGAGATGTCGCAGGCGCTGTGCAGAGTACATGGTACTCTGCAAAAAGTCAGATAAAATCGATCGTTAACAACGTCGTATTCCCTGTGATAGACGTAGTTCTGGCAATTCTGCTCTTTGCCAAGCTTTCTTTGGCGTACATGGACTACCGCAAGCACGGTCAGTTCGAATGGACGGCTCCGGCAATAATTTTCGGCTGTCTGCTGTTTTCACTGACCGCTCCGCTTTACGTCTGGTCTATCGTCGGAATGTAAAAATGAAGGGAAAAGGTATAGCCGATATGCAATAAAAGCGGGAAAAAATGCCGCGGAAGATTGTTGGGTTATGATATAGCTATTTGGCGGATAGTGTGGTATTGTAGTGTCGGAGGTGAAAAATGGAGATCAGAAAAATATATGAGAGCTTTGCCGAGGACCTGGACATACCGCTGCGGGACAGCAGCGAATATAACCTTAAATATAATGAGCTGTCCAGGCTGATAAAACAGGTATCCGACAAGGAGCTGGCTAAAAAGCTGGAGGACGGAGTGCAGGAGTTAAGCGAAGCGGTATCGTCTGTATCGTCCGAGGCCGGAATAAAGCTCGGAGCGCAGTTGATAATTACGCTGCTAAAGGATTGACGATCGGAGGTGAAAGGGGTGGATATATCAGACGAGCTGTACGATAAATTTACACAGGAACTGGACCGGTCGCTGTACTTAAGCTCCGAGTACGGCGACATCATAGACAGATTCAATAAGCTGTTTGATAAGTACGCTGATAAGGAAGGCGCTCAGAAATTAGACGAGTTGATCGGAGAGTTTGGAACAGTCGTAGCAAAAAACATCGGAATATCTGCAATGAAGCTCGGAGCAAAGCTTATAGTCTCTCTTCGGAGCAAAGCTTATAGTCTCTCTGCTGAGATGAACGCGTGTAAAGAAAATCAAAAAATAAGGAAAGGCAGCCGCAGGGCTGCTTTTCTTTTTCAGGAGGTGGAAAATGCCGTATATCCCATTTACAGAAGAACAAAAAATTGCCGCGAACAGCGTAGATTTAGCCGATTTTCTGAGGCTGAGAGGAGAAAAGCTGGAATCGGCGGGGCGGGAACACAAGCTCGTTTACTACGACGGCAGCGGCAAGCACGACAGTATTACTATAAACGGATCAAGATGGTTCGACCATAAAAATCAGGTGGGCGGCGGAGCCGTAAGGTTCATGCGGTATTTTTACGGTATGGATTTTCAGACCGCGGTTCAAGAGCTGTTAGGTCGCACGGTTACTCCCCTGTCCCACAGTCCGCCTAAAGCGGCTGTGCGGGAGGAAAAACCGAAAGAATTCAAATTGCCCGAAGCAAACGGCAATATGCACAGAGTGTTCGCCTACCTCATAAAACAGCGGTTTATTGCTCCTGACATTATCTCGTACTTTGCAAAGCGGCATACGCTTTATGAGGATAAGGAGCATCACAACGCCGTTTTTGTAGGGATTGATGAAAAGGGAGTTCCACGGCAGGCAAGCAAGCGTTCAACTAATTCTTACGGCAAAAGTTTTAGAATAACCTGCGAGGGTTCAGACACAAAGTACAGCTTTTCCCACTTTGGCGAGTCGGAAAAGCTGTTTGTGTTTGAAGCTCCGATCGATATGTTAAGCTATCTTACTTTGAATCCCGAAAACTGGCAGCAGCACTCATATATTGCAATGAACGGTGTTTATGAAAATGCCGTTTTAACGGCGTTAAAGAATCATACAAACCTCAATGAAATCATTCTTTGCGTAGATAACGATGAAGGAGGAATCGAAGCTGTTGATAGGTTAAAAGACATTCTTGGGGATAACGGATATACCGATGTAAAACGGCTTGCGCCAAAGTTCAAGGACTGGAACGAGGATTTGAAAGCGCAAAATGGTGCAGAACCGCTTCCTGCCGTGCCTCATAAGCGAAAGGAAAAATATCTGCGGCAGGCTGAGAATTTAGAGTATCTGAAATGCCGTCCGGATAAGCTGATCTCACGGATCTATGCGACATTCAAAAACGGACAATACAAGTATCTGGCTGAGTATGCTTTGGCAGGCTCGGCTTTTTTTATTGGGAAAAACAGCGAAAATTTGATGTTTGAAAAGTTAAAATTCAAGCTGAAAGATGAGTATAAACCCTATACCGACAAGGGCAAAAAAGCCGCTAAACAAAGAAATCTGCATGACTGTGTTAAGGCGGTAATGAAAGACTTACGGCAGACAGCCCGTACCCGTGAGCAGTCGGTACAGACTGCAAAATTGCTGTATCAGCTTGCGGACTGCGCGGTACGCTGTGAAACGGAACAGGAAATGTCCGCTCCTGTGATCTCGCAGGAAGAAGCGCAGGAAGAAATATCCGAGGCGATAAGCTTCGGGTTCGGATAGGAGGGCTATATGAATCAGACTCAGATAATCGGAATTATAGTCATGCTTGCGGTGTTCGCAGTCATGATGATTTTAGCTTACTGTTCCAACAATTATTCCCTCAATGGAATAAAGAATAAAACTGTGGGAAACGGCCAGCACGGCACAGCGAGATTTGCAACAAAAGCAGAGGTAAAAAAGACATATACCAAAGTCCCATTTGAGCCTGAGAAATGGCGTAAGGGCGAGAGTTTACCGCGCAGCTCCAACGGAGGTGTTGTTCAGGGTACTGTAGTCGGCTGCAGAACAAAAGGAAAAAAGACTGTCGCGCTTGTAGACGAGGGCGACGTTCATACCATGATGATAGGCGCTGCCGGAGTGGGAAAGACCGCATATTTTCTGTACCCAAATCTTGAATTCGCCTGTGCGTCCGGTATGTCCTTTTTGTCGACAGATACCAAAGGCGACGTTGCCCGAAACTACGGAACTATCGCTTCAAAGTACTACGGCTACAACGTTTCCGTGCTTGATTTAAGAAATCCAACACGAAGTAACGAGAACAATATGCTGCACCTTGTCAACAAATACATGGACGTTTATCTAAAGGACAAAAATGATCTGTCCGCAAAGGCAAAAGCGGAAAAATACGCCAAGATCACGGCAAAAACCATTATCAGCATAGGCGGCGCCGATTCCTCCGCAATGGGTCAGAACGCGTTTTTCTACGACGCGGCGGAAGGGCTGCTTGCTTCGCTTATTTTACTGATCGCGGAATTCGGAGAGAAAAACGAAAGGCATATCGTTTCCGTGTTCAAGCTTATTCAGGACCTGTTAAAGCCTATAGAGAGCGCCGGAAAACAAAAGCCGAAAAACGGCTTTAAGGTATTGATGGAAAAGCTGCCCGACGAGCACAAGGCAAAATGGCTTGCAGGCTCCGCCCTTCATTCCGCGGATCAGGCGATGATGTCGATCATGTCCACGGCGCTGTCAAGACTCAACAGCTTTATCGACTCGGAAATGGAGCAGATTCTGTGCTTCGGCACGGCGATCGACGCGGAACGTTTTTGCTCCGAGAAATCGGCGATATTCATTATACTGCCGGAAGAGGATCAGTCGAAATATTTCATGGTTTCATTGCTGATCCAGCAGCTTTACAGGGAAATTCTTGTGATCGCCGATGAAAACGGAGGCAAGCTTAAAAACCGCGTTATGTTCTACTGCGATGAGTTCGGAACTTTCCCTAAGATAGAGGGAGCAGAAGCGATGTTCTCCGCAAGCCGTTCAAGACGGATAAGCATTGTTGCGATTATTCAGTCCTTTGCGCAGCTCGATAAGAATTACGGCAGAGAGGGACAGGAGATCATAACCGACAACACGCAGCTGACCATTTTCGGCGGTTTTGCGCCCAATTCACAGTCTGCGGAAATTCTGTCCAAATCATTGGGAGAACAGACGGTATTAAGCGGTTCTGTTTCGCACGGCAGAGATAAAAGCCAGTCGCTGCAGATGATCGGCAGACCGTTAATGACAACGGACGAGCTTAAAAGTATGCCCAAAGGACAGTTCATTGTTATGAAAACAGGAACTCACCCCATGATATCTCCCCTGAAGCTGTTTTTCAAGTGGGGTATCAGCTTTGAAGAACCGTACAGCCTTGAGGATAAAGGCTCAAGAACGGTCACATATATGAAAAAGGAGACTTTGACGCGGGCGGCGGAGCTTAAATACGCCAAAAAGAAAATCGAGGCTCCGGAGGATCAGGCGGTAAGCTATGAGGATATGCTGAGAAAAAAGCTGCCAAAGACGGGAGGCGCATAACGCTTGAGGTTTTCAAGAGAGATATACGAATACGATCTGCCTCACAGGGCGGTGGCTGTGTATATGTACCTGTCCAACCGCGCGGGAAGAAAAAAGAAGTGTTTTCCTTCCGTTAAAACTATATCGGAGGATCTGAGCGTTTCAAAGTCAACGGTATTCAGGGCGCTGAACGACTTGGAAAAAGCAGGGCTCATAGAACGCAGGGAAAGGTACAGGACAAGCGGCGGAAGAAGCTCTAACCTTTACCTTATTAAAAGTTGATTAAATTGAAAACCGCTGTAGAACAGATCAGATATTACGTACAGCGGAATAATAAAAATAAGGAATACCGTCGGATAAATCCGGCGGTATTTTCATATATACGGAGGGTGAAAATGAATGCAAAGAGAAAACGGCGCGGAATATACAGGATATCTAAAAGGTATTCGCTGATACGGATACGCAGACGGCGCCGCTTTTACTGTTTTAAAAAATCATCAGAGGAAAAAATACGAACAGATCAGTTTGATCGGAAAGGAAAACGGCAATGTTTGAATGGATAGGCGACGCTGTGGAATGGGTAGGAGAAAAGCTGTTCGGGGTGGTGGAATCGGTAGGTTCGGCGATCTCCTCGGCTGTCTGGGACGTTATGCTTGAATGGATGTACGATACGATATACGGAGCGGTTGCCGATCTGTTCGGAATGATAAACGGAATGGGCGCGGGAATCTTTTCGCTTGCATGGGTGGAAGCCTTCCTTAAGCTTTTTTCCCTGTTCGGCTGGGCGCTGTTTGCAGTAGGGCTTGTTGTCGCTGCGTTTGATACGGCGATCGAATATCAGACGGGACGGGCGAATATTCAGGGAACGTGCCTTAACGTTCTTAAAGGTTTTATTGCTGTAATGCTGTTTACCCAGCTTCCTGTGGAGCTGTATAAATTCTGCATAACGCTTCAGAGCACATTCTCAGGCGATCTTCTCGGCTCGTTTATAGGGGCGAACAAGGGAGACCTCGGAGCTACGGCGACAATAGTGCTGCACTCTACGATAGGTTTATCAGGACTGCTTGGAATACTGACGGTTATCGCCCTTGCCTACTGCGTTTTAAAGCTGTTTTTTGCCAATATAAAAAGAGGCGGAATACTGCTGTGTCAGATCGCCGTGGGAAGTCTGTATATGTTTTCCGTTCCCAGAGGATACGCGGACGGCTTCAGCAGCTGGTGCAAGCAGATTTTCGCTTTGTGTCTGACTGCGTTTTTACAGACCAGCCTGCTGTTTTTGGGACTTCTTACATGGCAGACCAACAGGCTTTTAGGACTTGGAATAATGCTTTCGGCAAACGAGGTTCCGAGGATCGCTCAGCATTTCGGACTGGATACAAGCGTAAGAGTCAATATGACGAGCGTTTCCCACACTGTGAATACCGCCGTAAGGGCGGGTCAGTTCGTAGCGAAAAAGCTTGCGTGATTTAAGTTGACTTTGCCAGATTCCGGTGATATACTGTGTAATCAGGAGGGATGACGGATGATATATATAACCGGAGATACGCACGGAGATTTTAGGAGAATAAAGGAGTTTTGCAGGTTAGCCAATACGACGGCCGAGGACGTTATCGTTATACTTGGCGACGCCGGAATAAATTATTACGGTAACGAAAGCGACGGACGGTTAAAATATATTCTTTCCAAGCTTCCTGTTACACTTTTTTGTATTCACGGAAACCATGAAATGCGTCCTCAGAAGCTGCCGGACTATGAGCAGATAATATGGAACGGCGGAATTGTATACAAAGAAAGCAAGTATCCGAATCTGCTGTTTGCAGCCGACGGAGAAATATATGACCTGGACGGACTGAAATGTCTCGTAATAGGCGGAGCTTACAGCGTAGATAAGGGATACAGGCTTATGAAGGGATACGGCTGGTGGGATGACGAGCAGCCGTCGGAAGAAATAAAAAGAAAAACAGAGGCTGTACTGAAAGACAATCCTATAGATATTGTTCTTAGTCATACCTGTCCGTTAAAATATCAGCCTGCGGAGGCTTTTCTAAGCTGTGTAAATCAGAAAACGGTTGATACAAGCACAGAGATATGGCTGGATCATATTGAAGAAATTACAGACTATAAAAAATGGTACTGCGGTCATTATCATATCCGCAAAAGAACAGATAAGCTTCAGTTTATGTTTGATGACATTGAAGAATTAAAAATCCGCTGATTTGCAGCGGATTTTTTAATACCCGAAAGGAGAAAGTATGAAAAAAACATATATCTATCCCCAGAATATGAAAGCCGGATCAAGGCTGTGGCTGTGGAGTATAAGGGATTTCCTTATCATATGCCTCGGACTGATACTGTCCGTGGTTTTGCTGACTCAGCTCTGGACCTTTCTGCCCTTTGCGGTAACGGCTGTGTTTGCGTTTTTATCAATAAGACTTGAAGAAACCACGGTCATGGACTATATAGTCTGCGCCTTCCGCTTTTTTGTAACGGCGCAGCAGATATATTACTGGAGGTAACAAGATGAAAAACAAAAAATCAACGCAAAGCCTGTTCGGACTGAAAGGCTTCGGCAGATACGGACTGAAAACGGAAAAAGGCGAGCTGTCCTTTTTCAGCGTTCAGCCCACCAATATATCCGTATTGTCAAATGAAAATATTGATACGAAGATACGCCGCCTTATGACGCTGCTGAGCATGATACCGGAGCTTGAAATAATCTGTCTTGACAGCTGCGAATGCTTCGACGGCAACAAGATCAATATCAGAAACAGGATAGACTGCGAAGAAAATCCCGCTGTCATAAAGCTGCTGGAACAGGACATGGAGTTTTTAGACGACATTCAGCTTGAAATGTCTACCGCAAGACAGTTTATGTTCTGCGTAAGAACAAAGGACAAAAAGGAATCGCAGATATTTCAGCAGATAAACCGCGCTTCCAAAATAATATCGGAGCATGGCTTTGACGTCAGAAGAATGAATAAGGAGGATATAAAGAGAATGCTGGCTATTTACTTTGACGTCTCTATGAACGGAGATAAAATCGAGGACGCGGAGGGAGAAAAATATATTGAGCCGATACAGGATAAGGAGAAGCCGTATGCCGTTTAAAAAAAGAGCGATGACTCCGGAACAGGCGGAGGAAATCAGAATACAGGAGTTTTTTGACCGCGTCGTTCCCGGCACGGTCCGTTTTTTTACCGACCATTTTATTTGCGGCAATTCGTATAAATGCGTGTGGGCGGTCAGAGAATGGCCGCCTACCACCGAAGAACAGGCTATCCTCGCCCATCTTGCCGACAGAAGCTCGGTTACTTTAAGAATATATAACCGCCTTGTGGACAGCGCCGAGCAAAGGCAGATAATTCAGCACGCCGCAAGAAGAAACAAGCTTATGTCGACTGTAAACGACGTAACGGAATCGATTGCCGCGGAAAGCAATTTACAGGACGTTGTTCAGCTTATTGCCGATATGCGCCGAAACAAGGAACCGCTGCTGCACTGCGCCGTGTTTATCGAACTGAAAGCGGTAAGCGAGGACAAGCTTAAGGAGCTTCAGTCGGATATACTAATGGAGCTTACGCGCTCAAAAATAACTGTCGACAGACTGATTCTACGTCAGAAAGAAGGCATGCTCTCAGCTCTGCCGTTCGGATACAATGTGTTCGGCAGTCTGTATGAACGCGTTCTTCCGGCAAGCTCGGTCGCAAATCTCTATCCGCTGAATTACAGCGGAAAAACCGATGAAAAGGGCTTCTATATCGGAAAAGATAAGTTCGGAACAAACATTTTGGCGGACTTTGATAAGCGGAGCGACGACAAGACAAACGCAAACGTTCTCATTTTAGGAAACAGCGGTCAGGGAAAGTCGTACCTTATGAAGCTTTTGCTTACCAATATGAGGGAGAGCGGAAAAAGCATAATAATTTTATACGCTGAACAGGAGTACAAGGAGCTGACGGAAAATCTGGGAGGAACCTATCTCGATTTCATGTCGGGAGAATATATGATAAATCACCTTGAACCAAAAACCTTCGGCGAAACTGAGCGTGACGGACAGTCTCCGGAAGCGTTCAGAAGGGTAACAAGGCTAAGTCAGCACATATCATATTTAAAGGACTTTTTCAGAGCATACAAAGACTTTTCTGACAGCGAGATAGATACGATAGAAATTATGTTAATGAAATTGTATGCAAGATTCGGTATTGACGACCTCACTGATTTCAACAGGCTGAAGCCGGAGGATTATCCTACAATGACTGATCTTTATGAACTGACGGAAAAGGAATTCATGATTTTCGACGAGGAAAAGAAACGTTTGTACACAGAGGAAATACTGCAGAACATCTGTCTGGGACTGCATTCTATGTGCAGAGGAGCTGAAGCAAAATATTTCAACGGGCATACTAACGTTAAGGATTCAAAGTTTCTGTGCTTTGGAGTAAAAGGTCTTATGGACACCAACAAAAGGCTTAAAAACGCTCTTTTGTTCAATATTCTGAGCTACATGTCAAATCAGCTTTTAGGCGAAGGGAACACCGCCGCGGCAATAGACGAGCTTTATTTATTCCTTTCAAATCTGACAGCCATCGAGTACATCAGAAACGCCATGAAAAGAGTGCGGAAAAAGGAATCTGCAATGGTGATCGCAAGCCAGAATATCGACGATTTCCTGCTGCCCGAGATCAGGGAGCTTACTAGACCGCTGTTTGCTATTCCTATCCATCAGTTTCTGTTCAACGCGGGCAACGTAGAACCAAGAGCGTATACCGATATGCTTCAATTAGAAATGTCGGAGTTTTCGCTCGTAAAATATCCCCAACAGGGTCTGTGCCTTTATCGCTGCGGTAATGAGAGGTATCTGCTTCAGGTTCACGCGCCGGAGTACAAGGAAAAGCTGTTCGGCGTGGCGGGAGGAAGATAGTTGAATTATTATCGTTTGTATGGTATACTATTATTGATAAACTCAGTATTGGAGTGAGAAAAGTGAAATGCGTATTAATGCATAAAAAAATACCGGCAGCATATCTTGAGCTTGACAGCGAAACCGGATATATATTAAAAATATATGAGGTCTGCAGACCGGAACATCTGCCCGTAGGCGTTGGCTTTAAAAAGGGTATTGCCGACAGAGCGGCATTAAACGAATGGTGGACTGACAGAGCAATTCCGGCAAGCCGTTCAGGTATACATGAAGCAATGGAAGTCCTTAAAATCCATGATACAAAAACGCTTTTAACACGCTGTTTCGGATTGAGTTTATCGGATCAATACTGGATAAAGCCCGATAAAAGCGATGTGAAATGGGAAGCTATCAACTTTTTTGACAACCCGTTTTCCGACGACATCGGCGACGTTCTGTTCGGGAACAGCAATAAAACAAATGGATTTGATTTCAGTTCTCCCGACAATACCTCGGACGGCTGTCTGAAAAAAAGGTGGAAAATTATAGACGGAAAAAGGTGTCTTGTAAAAGGCGGCAGCAAACCGTTCCAACAGCAGCCGTTCAACGAGGCGATCGCGTCGCTGATTTGTCAAAGACTTGAGATACCTCATGTCGATTATTCCGTAATATGGAGCGGCGACGAGCCTTACAGCGTTTGCGAAGATTTCGTCAGTTCGGAAACTGAGCTTATAGGGGCATGGCGGGTGATCCAAACGCGGAAAAAGGATAACAGCGTCTCTGTTTACAGACATTATGTAAATTGCTGCGAGGCGTTGGGCGTAAAGAATATAGAGAGGTTTCTTGACCGCATGATCGTTCTGGACTATATCATAGCCAACGAGGACAGACATTTTAATAATTTCGGACTGCTGAGAAACGCTGAAACTCTGGAATGGATCGGCGCGGCCCCTATATTTGATAGCGGAACATCGCTGGGATATGACAGTCTGACGGTTCAGATAGCGAACAATAAGACGGCGCAGTGCAAACCGTTTAAGAAATCCCATATTGATCAGCTTAAGCTTGCGACGTCGTTTGAATGGGTGGACTTTGAAAAGTTATACGGAATAGAGGATGACATAAAGGAGATATTGTCCTCAGAAAACGCGGAAAAATATATTGACGAGCAAAGAAAAAATGCAATCGCTCAATCCGTTGCGAACAGGATCGAGATCGTGCATAGAATGGCTGCTGTAATGGAAAATACCATCGTTGACGACGTAAAAAACGATGTTGAAGAAAATATTGCAGAGGATTATTTGAAGGAAGTTGACGCGCATACCTTGGATATGTAACCATGTAATACAATTTTGAGAGCCGCATTGCCGGCTCTTTATTTGTTCTATTCAAATCTAACAGCCATCGAGTACATCAGAAACGCCATGAAAAGAGTGCGGAAAAAGGAATCTGCTAGAAGTGTCGGAGTTTCGCTCGTAAAATATCCTGAAAGAGGCTTATGCCTTTATATAGTGCTGCGTTATCGGCTCTATTTTTATAATTCCAAGAAAAAACCGCATATAGCTCTAATGGACGGCTGAAGTAAAACAGCCGTCCTTTTCATATATACAAAGGAAAGAAGGGTTGCGTATGAGTATAACGGCAGCGGCGGTCAAAAAAGCCGCGGCGGTTTTGCTTCCAAAGAAAAAGGTAAGGAAGGCTATAGGCTTTGCCGCCGCTTTTTTAATAACGCTCGCTCTGCTTCCGGTAATGCTGCTGCTGGCAATGGGTCATCAGCTGACGAAGGCGGAGGATGAATACGGAAATATAGATTTCAGTCAGTTTATGCAAAGTCTGTCTCCGGAACAAAAGGAGCGTTTCTCACAGATGGAGGAAGACGGCAAGGCTATTGAAAAGGAAATGGAAAAGCTCGGAATCAAGGATATGATCGTCAAAGCTCAGATAATATATCTCACATATTTTGACGACGTTCACAAGGATGAGGATTTTTTTGCGGAATACTGTTCGCTTTTCAAAGAGAACGATAATGAAAAGCTGATTGAAAATCTCGGTAGCAAATACAATCTGAGCATTGATTACAGCGAATTTATGCGGTCGTATTCTGTGATAGTAAACGTCAGCATAAATCCGTATCTGTTTGTGAATTTTGATTTAAAGAACAACATAGACCTGTCGGTCTGGGCAGAAAACGCATATAAAACTCAGTGGGGCTGTGTTCCCCATACCGACGGCAGTCTGCTGACAGATGAAAAATACAAGGCGCTAAAGGAAAAATATCCGCAGGATATCACCGCAGACTGCGGCAAATGGCTGAGCCGGAGAACTGTTGACAATTACAATTTGCTGAGATCGTATCTATGGTACGACCACGAAAGCGGAACGATTTCCGAGGATAATTATCCGATCTCCGATATGACCGTTCAGGAGCTGTTCGATTCGGCGGACGTAAAAGGAAATATCGAAACTCTTCCTCAAACCAAGGGTATAGCTGTTTTAAAAGAGAATACGATAGGTATTTATGTGGGAAACGGTAACGCGATATATGCGAAATCTGCCGAGGACGGGATAGTAAAGGAGAATATCTCAGCCGGAGGCTGGACCTCGTGGTTTGAAATACCGTGGATACAGTACGGCGATGAAAAAAGCTTCGGCAATGAAATCAAATTTGAAGAATATGACGCAAAGAAGAAAAATAATCTGGGACTTGTTCAGTGGGCGATCCAGGCTCATGAAAACGGCTGGGGATATGTTTACGGAACCTACGGAAACGTTTTGACGGAGTCGCTTTTACAGGACAGAGCCGCTGTGTTCGGCAGCGAGGTCACAAGCTATATGGACTTTATACGTTCAAACTGGCTCGGCAAAAGGACGGCGGATTGCATTGGGCTCATCAAGGGGTACGGCTGGTATGACAGCAAAAGCGGAGAAATAAAGGTCGGTTCTAACGGCATGGCTGATGTTGGAGCGAATGGAATGTTTGCTGCGGCGGAGGTCAAGGGCACGATAGATACCATACCGGAAGTACCCGGACTTGCCGTCTGGTCGGACGGTCACATCGGAATTTACATCGGAAACGGCGAAGTAATCGAAGCCATGAACACTCTCAGAGGCGTGACACGTACCAAACTTGCAGGGCGCGAATGGACGCACTGGCTTCAGATTCCGTATATCAGCTATGTTGAAGAAAAGGAGTAAAAATATAAGGATGGAAACGGAGATGAGTCTATGAAAAAGTCGGTTGCAGTTTCAGTCAATGAAGAAAAATTGTCAGCAATAGAAATGTATTTAGAGCAGAAGAACACTACGCTTGCGGCGGAGCTTAATAAGTATGTGGATCAGTTATATCAGAAAAACGTGCCGCAGAATGTGAGAGATTTTATTGACATGATGTCGTCAAAGAAGCCTTCGGCAAAACGTGGGAAGCCCTCGCCTGCCGAATCAGAAAAGCAGTCTGAGCAGTAACTCCCCCCTGTTCGCACCGTGTGCCGCTGTCTGAGATTGTTGCTGCGGAGCGTGAAGCGGAAATGAAAACGCAGGACTACATTCCGTTTGGCATAACCTTCGGATGAAAATAACCGATAAACCCGAACAGCTTACGTTCGGATTCCCAAAAACGTAAAGGAGATTTTGTATGAATTATAGAGGCTTATATATTTCAAAGTGCCGTGACACAGGCATTGAACGAGAGGACAAGAACGGCAATACGGTAACCGCAGAGGGCTGGTTTTATCAGGTTTTCACAGATGATTCGATGGCTGAGGAAATAGACAACTTCTGTGGAGCCGTAGGATATGAGCTGTCCGATGACAGTGAGGAAACCGCTGAGCAGTTCGCCCGTCAGGTCGTTGATATGGAAATAAAGGAATACCAGCGCTATAAAAACGAGCTTACAATGTGAGAGAACGTGATTTAACCGCCCTGTCGCCAACCGTGTGCCGTCGTGTGCGATTCTATAGGCGTAGGCAGGGTAAGTTTACCCTTAAGGACAAGCAGGGCTTATTCGGGGCTTTTTCGCAGAGTTTCAGAAAGGCGGAAAATATATGTATGAGGTGAAAAATTGTCTTGCAAGTTAAAACGTCGGGGTTGTAACCCCGACGCGGACACAGCGGACGGCAAAGCCGACCGCAATTTTGCGGGACTTGGGCAGTTTCATGGTAAGGGGTTGTAAATCCAGCCTTTCTGAAATTTAGGGGTTGTAACCGCAGAAAGCAAAGAAATTACGGCATATTTAAAGGAGTTGTAGCATATGAGTTTTGAGAATAAGGTCAAATTTGCTCTTTGGGCGTATCCTGAAACGCTGAAGAACGTAGAGGTCCATTACAAAAACGACAATTGCAGATCGCAAAGCGAGTTTATAGAGAAAGCAATTAAGTTCTACATCGGCTATCTCAGCGAGGAAGATAACATAAACTATCTCTCCCCTATGATAACCGAAACGGTCAAGGCGCAGATAAAGGGTACGGAGCAGCGGCTTTCAAGACTGCTTTTTAAAGTCGCCGTGGAGCTTGGAAAGCTTTCGCATATGACCGCCGCTGTAAACGAGGTTGACGATGAAACGCTGGACAAGCTTCACGCTATGTGCGTAAACGAGGTGAGGAAAATCAACGGCATCATTGATTACGAGGACGCGGCTGAATATCAGAACAGCTGATAAGCATATTACTGTTTTCTAAAAATTAACAAAATGTTATATTTAGTTCGAGTTCATATGATATAATTATTATTAATATGAAATGGAACGGAGAATACTGATGACAACCGATAAGAAAGATGTAACCGCAGCAACGGCGTACTTAATAGGCGTAAGCAAGCCGATTTTAGAAAACTGCTTTGACGAACAGTGTCATGAGCTTCTGCAGAAGCTGTACGAAGATCAGAATGCAACGGCGGTCAGATATTTATGCAAGCTGCGGTCATCGCTTTTTAAAAAGTTCAGTAAAACAGATACGGAAATAAGATACAACCTTAAAAATCTGGATAAGCTTGAATGGTTTGATCAGGATAATATTCATAAGCTTGAGCAGTGGGGCTTTCATATCATTCAGGCAAATATCCGTGCGGAGAAATATCTGACAGATATCTCAGTCCTTATTAATAACTGCATAGACAGATGCTCGTCGTTGTTTCCGGATTGGCTGAACTGGAACTATATAAAGGAGCTTTTTATTATACAAAATCCTGAAAGACCCGGAGTAATGGTGAGAGAGTTTGAAAAATACATGGGAAATATATCTTACTATCCCTTCAGTATGTATATCAATTGGACTCCTGAGAGTTGCGGAAGCTTACTCTATACCGACGGAAAGTTTTTAAATATTATTTACAGACAGCACGGAGACGTATTTACCGATAATACAAAGTTCAGGGACGCTCATGAGGAAACAAAAAACAACATATACGACTTTATAAGCTGCAGCTCTAAAGCGGCTATCGTTGTGGACTGTGAAAATTCAGACGTGTACAAGCTGTACAGCGTACTTAAAAATCTAAATCAGGACGAGCTGTCAAAGGTTGAAAAAATAGTTCTTTACGACGACAGCCATACTACCGAGGGCTGGGACTGGTTAGAAAAGTTTACCCGGATACCCGTTGAGCATGTAGAAGCAGACAGAGTAACGGGCAGAAAGTCTCTGGTGGATATTAAAATGACCGCCGGAGTTTGTACTGATTTTTATAAGAACGATATTACGTCATTTATTTTAGTGTCAAGCGATTCTGATTACTGGGGTCTGATTTCCTCTTTGACTGAAGCGAGATTCCTTGTAATGTATGAGTATTCGAAATGCGGAGAAGCAATCAAGAAAGCTCTTACCGAGCACGGCATATACTACTGCTCCATAGACGATTTCTGCTCCGGAAATATTGAAGAACTTAAAAAAGCGGTGCTGTTCGACATCCTTGAAAAGTATCTGCCCGACATTATATATCTTAACGGCAGAGAGCTTGTAAAACATATTTATGATGAAGCCCGTATTACGGCAGGCGATCAGGAAATGGACGTATTCTATAAGAAGTATATAAAGACGCTGAAGCTTAAAATAGACAACGACGGAAATTTCAGTATAGAGATCAGCAAATCATAGGAGATGATATAACTGGCGAAAATAATCGTAACAAGCCGTTATTTAAAAAGCGGCAGCGGAAACAGAAAACAGCTTTACCGCTATGTAAAATACGTCGCGACCCGCGAGGGTTCAGCGCCGATACCGAATACAAACGAACACGCTCCTGCCTCTAAAAAACAGCAGGAGCTGATTTTTTCTCTGCTAAAATGTTTCCCCGACGGCAAAGAGTTATTTGAATACGAGGACTACCAAAAGAATCCCACTATCAAAAACGCTTCCGCTCTCATATCGGAAATACTTGACCGGAACATGGACCGCCTTACAAGCCGTAAAAACTATGTAAGCTATCTTGCTAACCGTCCGGGCGCTGTTAAATTCGGTAAGCATGGTTTGTTCTCGCAGTCGGACGAGCCTGTCGAGCTTGAAAAGACCGCAAAAGAGATAGCGGCTCACGGAGGAAACGTCTGGACTCATGTCGTTTCCCTGCGCAGGGACAGCGCTCAGGCGATGGGCTATGACAATTTAAAAGCGTGGCGGGACTTAGTCAAGCGGCAGATCGCTAATATTGCAAAGAGTCAGAAAATCGAAATGAAAAATCTCAGATGGTACGCCGCGTTTCATGATAAGAAAACCAATCCTCACGCGCATATAATCGTGTACTCCGCCAACGAGCGCGAGGGATTCCTCACCAACCGCGGAATAGAAAAAATACGAAGCGGCTTTGCAAACGATATCTATCAGGACGAGCTGCACCATTTATATCAGCAGCAGACTGACCTGCGAAATCTTCTGAAAAAAGAGTCATCAGAGTTTATGCGTAAGCTTGTAAATGATATTGCAGGAAACGCCTTTGAAGATACGGAGCTGATAAAGCTTGTTGGTAAACTTAACGATCAGCTTAAATCTGTAACGGGCAAAAAAGTATACGGATTTTTAAAGCCGGAGGTCAAGCAGACGGTCAACGCAATTTTTGAAGCGCTTGCGGAAAATGATTCTATTCAGAAAATGTATATGCTGTGGTGTGAAATGGAACAGCAGAAGCACGACGTGTATTCGTCTGCAAAGCTTCAGTTTCCGAAGCTGACCGACAACAAGGAATTTAAATCCGTCAAAAACTTGATCGTTCAGAATGTGCTGGATATGAATAGTCCTGTTATTGATATTGAGATTGAAGAACCGGAACTGACAGAAAAAACTGATAACGATGATATAACAGATATTCCTCCGCAGATTGATGAGTTTGATAATGACAATCTAACCGCCGAAGATTTAAATCTGAACGTTGAAAATGAAGTAACAGTTGGTACTGATAGTACTGACAAAACTCCGAAAAGCAAATACTATTTAAAATGGAGCAATGAATACAAGGAAGCCTGCAGGATCATCTATGACAAAAGCCCGAAGCCTGAAGATTTTAAAAAGGCTGAACAGATTTTAATTTCTGAATCTGAAAAAGGTAATCTGCTTGCCATTCACGATTTAGGAAAGCTGTATTCCACAGATAAGCTCGGAGAAAAGAATGATGAAAAATCATTTTCATTTTACAGGGAAGCGCTTCATGCTTTTACGGTAATAGAACCGAACGCTGATTCCATGTTCCCCTATGAGCCGAGATACGAAGGTCAGAATATGAAGTCTGTGGATATGCGCTCTTACGTTTGGTACAGAATAGGCAAAATGCACTGCTACGGTCTGG
>NZ_UWPB01000006.1 GCF_900604945.1 Ruminococcus sp. Marseille-P6503
GGTGGTAAGTGCGATCAGAGTCAGTCCGCATATAATGTAATTTTTCATTGACCTTAAAGCTTTTGATATTATTGCAAAAAAATTATAGCATATAAAAGCTCCGAATACCTCAAGCAGAAATATAAATATTATTGCCTGTAGAACAGTAAGATTATGAGGAATAAACACATAGTCGCTTATACTCTGTATCGGCACGGAAAGCTCATATAAATGACTTAGCAGACCGCTCGCCGCCAAATCAAAAATTATATTTATTATCAGCATGATAAAAATAAATATGCTTAATACGATCTCCTGTGACCTGAAAAACAATTTTGAATTTCCTGATATTATTACCTGAAGATCAATTTTCTTTTCATATGAGTCCGCAATAAATATACCTACAATAAAAAGTATATAGAATGGTATCAAGCAAAAGCTCTGAAGCGAAATAAATCGTTTAAAATGGGATTCGTTTACAACATTAGGTTCATGTATATCCAGATAAGCTTCTTTAATATCAGAAATATTTTCAGGGAAGGATAAACTTACTAACCCTTCTCCGGTTTCCGCATATTTTTTCACCCCCAACAATGTATATGAATTAAACAGCACACTGTTTTTAAATGTATTTTGTGCCTCTGCTCTTTGATTATATTCTTCTGTTTCAGTTTGTGAAGGTGACTCAATGCTCATATAGCTTTCACGTTCAGAAGTTATTTTTTTGTTAATGTATGTAAGCTTCTCGTCTGTATTAAGATCAATAGCTTCTTTTACATATGTATCCAGTAATTCCTGAGATCGTTCCGTCAAGCTTTCTTCCTGATGAGAAAATTCAATAATCACAATTTTACTTGAAACAGTAAGCAGCAATATAATAAGCAGCAAGGGTAATTGCTTCTTTATCAGTCTTTTTATATGATAGCTATACACTTGCAGCACCTCTCTTTTTTGAATAGAGTATAAGAACAAAAGGAAAACTCAATAGTAAAATTACTGCGATAATAAAATACAGCCAATATAATTTTATCGGCGTTTTAAACAGATTTACATAATTGATATTGTGGTACATATTAAATATATCGCAGGACAAAATTATTTTAATTTTATGTCTGTCAAGATTAGCGGCATACATATCGTATGTTCTTCCGAAAATAATCGGAACGGACGTCAGCAGCAATCCTGTTATTCCGGAAACGATCACTTTTTTACTAAGAAATGAAGTAAGCATTATTGCGCCGCTCAAAGCAAGGCAGTAAATAAGCTTAGTAATCATTATACACAGTACATATTGCAATACAGTTAGAGGTTCAGGAGATAATTCATAATCAGCTATAACCTGAACCGGAGCAAAAAGCGTTCCGCTTGAATTGTCAAACAGAAAAAATTCTGAAAATATCACAATACAATATATCAGATAAAATATTAAATATCCTGCAAGGCCCGACAGCAGCTTAGCAACTGTATATTTACAGGGACCGTATTTCGATATAGAAAACTGCAGGAATCTCCGGCTTTGAATTTCACTTGAAAATCTATGAAAGAATAGTATAAAAACAGCTATAAAGGGTATAAAATCAGTTGTTAAATATGTAATTAATACATTGGAAGCTCTAGTATCAACAGCCTCCTTGAATGGTAAATTTAATACCTGATTATAATCTTCAGTAAGCTTTTTTGCCTCAAGCAGGACATATTCGTCTTTAACTCCGCGACGAACGTTTCTGTCATAATTTTCAATCTGATCCTCAATCAGCTTTTTAAAGTTTTTCTGAGCGTAAAGCTGTTCAGACATCTGGCTCAGCATCAGAACATCAGCTTCAGCAGTCGGAGAATATTTTCCGCTTTTACTTGACGGCATAAAAAGTCTTTCTATTAACTGACTTGGTATTTCCTTTGGAGGCTTGGACGAATCATAGTCATATCCGTACATAAAATTAAAAATATCATTATATGAGCTGTCATATTCCGAATTAGCCTTTGCATATTCTTTTTCCGCCAGTTCGTAAATATTTTCATTCTCGTTAAATATTTTAAAGGTTTTAGAATAATAAGGTTCATTCTGCATTGCCTCTTTATATTTGAGATACTGAGTTGTTCCGGAAAAGGCCATAAGAATAAGTGAAATTAAAAGAAGGATCTTCATATCCTTCTTTAGAATAAAGAAAAATACTTTCACTTATCATCACCGCCTATATCTGAGAAAATATTCTTATTAAGCTGCCCGCAAAAATACAGATCGTTAAGGGTCGGTTTTGAAATAACCGCGTGTTTGGTCGGTTTGGTTTTTGATATAGTTTTAGAATCAGTATCTTCAAAATAAATTTTATTAAACGGTATGTCTTTAATATCCTCTTTGGGAATGCTCCAGACCTTTCCTTTAATTCTTTCGCACAGAATCTCCGGCTTATTATTTGCAATAACCGAACCCTTATTTAATATTATAAGATTATCGCATATAGTATCAATATCAGATACTATATGTGTGGAAATAATAATTATACTCTGCTCTTTCATTTGCATTATGATCCTCTTGAATTGTTCTCTTTCAAAAGGGTCTAATCCTGCGCTCGGTTCATCAAATATAAGAATCTCAGGTGAATTCAAAATCGTTTGAGCTATAGCAAGCCTTTGTTTCATACCGCCTGAAAAGGATTTTATTTTGTCATTTTCATTTTCTGAAAGATTTACAAGCGACAGAACACGTTTTATTTCCTTATTTATATCAGCCTTATCCATTCCCTTTAATAAAGCTGAAAACTCTAAAAAATCATGAGCGGTATAGCTAAGATAAAAGGGCTGAGATTGAAATTGAAAACTTAGCTTGGACCTGTATTCTTCTCCCATTGAAAAAACATCTTTGTCGTTATATGTAATTTTTCCTCCTGTTACAGAAATAACGCCTGAAATACAGTTCATTATTGTAGTCTTTCCGGCTCCGTTAGGTCCTAATAATGCATTGATTCCTGTTGAAAATTCACATGTTATTCCATCTATAGCAGTCCTTTTTCCATAACGTTTTGATAAGTTTTCTAATTTGATCTTATTCATATATTACACCTCGTTACTCGTTATTCTCCCAATATGAATTACGGTATATCTCCTTTTTTGTATAATCCGGATATACAATATAGTAATTTGTCCGACCTGAATAATCTCCTGCATATGTACTCAAATAAAAAAAGTCATTATTATTTTTAAACGAAGCATAATCTCCTAAAAGCTCTGATGTAGTGTCTGTCCAAATATTTTCATTGCTTTTTGTTTCCGTATCAAGTTCAAAAAGCTTCGCTCCGAATTCCACTTCATCATTAAATTTACATCGTACATATAGAATTTGCTTACCGTTAAATTCGAGCGATCTGGCTATATATCCTTCAGAATCAGTATAAGTAAAAAGCAGCTCTTCTTTATCAGTTTTCATTGAACGCCTATAATAATCAGCAGTACCTCCGGAATAATACACATATTCGTCATCAACATAAAACCAGCCTTCATATCCTTTTTTTACTGCTTCAGCGGTACGGCAGCAAATACCTGTGTCAATAATTTTATCAGGATCATCAAAATCTAAATAAAAAACATCTTCGGTATTATCTGATACCATAACTTTATCAAAATACAATCTGTTGCCTCTTATATAATATCTGTCAACCCCTTCAGCTAAAGCCGTTTTTTCATTAGTTTCCGAATCATATATATAAAGCGTATAGTTTATATTATATCCATCTGGATCACTAATAAATTTTTGAATAGATACTTCACTTGTTGGTTTTCTTTCTAAAAAGAACATAAGACCGTCGGTTGTCATAGAGAAATTATACAATCCGTCTACTCCTTTGGGAGGAACATATATTGTTTCATAATTTCCGGTATTTATATCCCATTTAACTATCGATAAATGAGTATTGTCCACTTCAAATTCTGTATATAATATGCAGTATAGGTTTCCATTATAAAAATTAAAGTCTGAAATTTGGCCTTTTACAGGCATTTGAATTTGTTTATCTTTGTATACATCATATTCTGCATAATAATTAGTTATGTAATCATTAAAATATATAAAATCTCCTGCATATGCTACAAGGTCGCTAATATATAGATTAGTTTCATTATTAATCAATTGATATTTATACTCTTCTGTTACATTTTTACTATTTCTATTGCTTAAAAAAATAACCAGAGATACAAGAATTGCTAATATAATTATAGCAGTTGTTATAATACTTATTTTAATTTTTTTGCTCATTTTAAATCCCCTCTCAAAAAATTAAAGTCGGACAATTTCACTTCTTTCAAAAAAGAAATAACCTTATCCGACTGAACATTTACTTATAACCTTTTAATTGGGCAATACCGTACTGTACTTGCCATATGTAGCGCTTGAAAAGACATGACTGGATTTTACTGTACCTGAAGCCTTGCCTGATATATTACATACCGCCGAACTTGCGTAAGGATTATTTTTATAACCGGAAACACTTCCAACCCCTGCTGTCACTGTAATATCTCCATTAAAACTACAATCAGGATTAAACGTACTTTTTCTTACAGATGTTTTCGTCCAAGCAGTACCGCTTACATTACCATAAGAAAATGAACCTGACTGATAGCATGATATATATCTGCGAGTAGATGAGGTAGATTTATTTGTTTCACCTAATCGTGATGATGTATAAGCCGAAGCATTTATTACAGTAGCACACATCGTTAAAATTGTTACAGTAAATACTGTAATTTTTTTGATAAACTTTTTCATTTGCATTTTCCTCCATAATTAATTATTTTTTGATTTTCTTTCTGTTATCAAGGATTATTTTGTTCCCTCCTTATTATCCGGTCTTAACAGCACATTTAATTCTCCTTATTAATTATACAACAATAATTTTTAAAACTCAATATTTTATATGCTGTTTTTTGGCAATAAATTAATTTTCTACATTTATGTAAAAACCGCTAATACCCTTTTGTACAAATTGCTAAATAATCAAACTGTAATATAAGTCTCATCTTATTTAACCTATACAGTTACACTAATAGATTACTTTCACGATTATAATCAAATAAGTTGTTACTATTATTTACATTATATCAAATAATATAACGACTTTCAATATTTAGCAATAGTTTGTTTTCGTGCTTATTCGACATTATCATGCTTTATGACAAAATGTTGTTTCTTATTCACATAAAAACAAAATCCGGTCTGTTTCCAGACCGGATTCACTTTTGTCACACATATTATTAAGAGGAGGTATGGTACAAAAGCTTATGCGGAGTTCCATAAGATTTCCCCTAGCTGATTGAAAAAGCAAAATAACCGTCGTGTGCAAAACACAAAAGAAAAGAGATTAAAATTTGCATAAATTCTGGAACTCCGCACAAAATAGTATTGCAGCGCTTAAGAGGTTATCGCAAAGTTTGCAACTTTGCGTATGGCATTTTACCAGTTTTTGCGCTGCAACACTTGTATTATATCATAAAAAAAGGAAGCTGTAAAGACTTTTTTGACATTTTAAGGTATAACATTTCGACAAAGTATTAATAAAACGACGGTTTAAGCCTAATTTTTATGCTATAAACCGTCAGAATTTTAGTCCGGAGGAACACAGATGTCAAGGAGAGGCAGCAATATCTACAAAAGAACAGACGGAAGATACGAGGGACGTATTAAGCTTGGTTACAATGAAAAAGGCAAATTGAAATATAAGTATGTTTACGGAAAAACTCTTGCGGAAGTAAAGAACAAAATGGAGCTTTCATATACTTTGAAAAAGACTGAAGCTAAGGCGTATATCAGACTGACGGTCAGGGAAATCTGTCTTGAATGGCTTGAGATTAAAAAGCTGACCGTTAAAAGCTCTACCTATGCAAACTATTACAGACTGCTTAAAAATCACATTTATCCGCTATTGGGAGATCAAATTTATTGCCTGCTTTCAAAGAAGCGGATAAACTCATTTGTTGCAGAGCTGCTTTCCAATGGCAGAACAGACGGACAAGGCGGTCTTTCGGCTAAAGCTGCAAAGGACGTAATAATTGTGCTGAAAGCAATATCTTCATTCGCTCACAGGGAATACGGACTTGAAAATATCTGCGAGGATATTCAGTCGCCCAAAGTTAGAAACACAGAGCTTAAAGCGCTGTCGGACAATGAAATACGCAGATTAAGCTTGTATATTAAACGCAATCTCGATCTGACTAATTTAAGCATACTGATATGTTTGTATACGGGTATCAGAATCGGAGAAATGTGCGGACTGAAATGGGAAAACGTAAACTTGCAGGAGGGCTTTTTTGTTGTAAACAAAACCGTTCAGCGGATCACTATTGACGGCGAATCAAAGGTTATAGTTGACGTGCCGAAAACCGAAAGCTCCGTCAGGACGGTTTTTATGCCTGATTTTCTTACCGAAATGATGTCGGATTTCAAGAGCAGCCCGTCAATCTATGTGCTGTCCGGCTTGAACGTTCCCAAAGAGCCGAGAATGTTGCAGTACCGTTTTAAAAAGGTTCTGAAAGAATGCGGAATCAGGGACTTTCCCTTTCACGTGCTCAGGCACACATACGCTTCCGTCTGTATTAAAAAAGGCTTTGATCCGAAAGCGTTAAGCGAGCTTTTAGGACATTCGAACGTTAAGCTTACGCTCGACCGTTATGTTCATTCCTCAGACGAGATCAAGAAAAACTATGTAAGCAGTCTGCTTTTAAGCTGAAAATGCGCAGTCGGATTTTAGTCGGATAATTAAAGAAAACGGCTTAAACAAGCCGTTTATTAGGCGTTTGAAGCAAAGTTGCAAACTTTGCGATAACAGTATAACAATCAACAGGTCAAGATTTCAATTGAAATTCTGGCCTGTTTTTAATTATATAATAAGAGTTTTTCAATCCAATTTATATTGTGTTAGGAGTATTTTAATTCTGTTTTAGTATAGCTGTTTTTGCTATATAAATTTCTGACGCTATCTTGACAATCGCACATTCCACG
>NZ_UWPB01000004.1 GCF_900604945.1 Ruminococcus sp. Marseille-P6503
TGCCTTATGATTTTAACAGCCTTATGTTCTTGGAGGCTTTTCGGTTACTTGAGAAAAAATTAATAAAGCAATGATAATCAATCTGATTCTATAGTTTATGTGAGTGATAAAAACAAGCGTGAACACTTAGTGTATTTTGGGAATGAATATAATAAACGATATTAACGCTCTTTTACTTGATAAAAGTAGGGGAGCGTTGAATATTTCACTAAAGTAATTCTCGTAAACTGTTTTCATTGCAAGGTATGCGTTCTTGGAATGAAAACAGTTTGAAAAATCATAAACCAACCGACAAAATTATATTGAAAAGTTGATTTTAATGTGCTATAATATTATTGAAAAATCAGCATGGAGGTGCGTTATGCTATATCGTAAAATAGAATCATTGATTGAAGCGCATTTGAAATCAGAGTCAAAGAGAATACTTCTCATTGACGGAGCAAGACAGGTCGGCAAAACATATATCATTCGTTATGTGGGAAACAAGCTTTTTGAAAATTTTATAGAGATCAATATGGTTGAGGACAGTTTGGGGGACAGGCTGTTTGCCGAAACAAAAACCGTTGAGGATTTTTATCTTCAGGTGAGTATGCTTGCAGGCAATAAGATGAAATCAAAGGAAACTACGCTGATTTTTATTGATGAAATTCAGGCGTATCCGCATCTGCTGACTCTGCTTAAATTTTTGTCTCAGGATAATAGGTTTAATTATATTGCAAGCGGCTCGTTGCTGGGTGTTACGCTGTCGCAGACGACCTCAATTCCCATGGGAAGTATCCGCAAGGTGAGAATGTTTCCTCTTGATTTTGAGGAGTTTCTGTACGCCAATGGAATGAACGAAATAGCAATTTCCGCTATACAGAAAAAATTTAAACGGCTTGAAGCTCTCGACGAGTCTATGCACAGCAAAATGATGGATTTGTTCCGCAAATTTCTGCTTGTAGGAGGACTTCCTGACGCTGTAAATTCCTATATTGAAGAGAAAAATATTCAGTCGGTCAGAGAGATCCAAAGTGAAATTCACGATTATTACGCCGCAGATGCGTCAAAGTACGACGAGGAGAAAAAGCTTAAAATACGCCGTATTTACGACCTGATACCCTCTAATATGGAGAACAGGAAAAAACGTGTCGTGGCGCAGAGCATTGAGAACAAAAAAGGAAAGACCTTTAATGACTACGAGGACGAGTTTGAATATCTTATCAGCGCCGGAATCGCGCTTAATGTTCAGGCGATTTCAAATCCTGTTTTTCCGCTTATCGAATCTACAGGAAAGAATCTGCTCAAGCTGTATCTCAACGACGTCGGAATACTGACCGGAATCCTTTACGGGAACAATATCCGCGCTGTGCTGAATGATGAAAAAAGTATCAACCTTGGTTCGGTCTATGAAAGCGTAGTGGCAAGCGAGTTGATCGCGCACGGATATAAGCTATTCTATTATGACAACCGCAGCAAGGGCGAGGTCGACTATCTTATTGACGACTACGACAGCCTTTCCGCTGTCCCCATCGAGGTTAAATCGGGCAAGGATTATACCGTCCACAGCGCGCTGAACAATTTTGTTCAGAACGCGGATTACAATATCAAAAAAGCCTTTGTTGTGTCCAATGAGCGTACTGTTACAACAAAGGGTAAGATAACTTATATTCCGATTTATTATATTATGTTCTTTAAAAATGGATCGGGAGAACTGAAGAGTATGGGGCTGTGATAAATATATAGTGTTCATATCATATACTTTGGTCAAAGTGATTAAAAATATGTTTTTGAATGTGAATAGACAGTTTTATATTTCACAAGATACTGTTATTCGATCCTTTCCAATGTTAAACTATTGCCTAAAATGTCATGTCTTTATTTAGATATTTTTGTATTTTAATACTTTATATGTCTGTTGCTGTTTTCATTTTTCATTCTCTTAGCAGACTTTTTTCTAACTTATTTCTACCACTCTCTGTTTTCAAAGTAAATGTAACAACTAATCTGCCGTATTTACTTATAAAAATAACATTTGAGTTTTCGCAGTTATTCATTGATTTCGCAAAAAAAGTGTGTCATAATTTAATTAAATCATCGTAAAAATCGGTTATAATTATAAATAAGAAAGGTAAAAAACATGATTTTCAGTTACAAAAACTTTGGAAACTTTTAATTGATAAAGACATGACAAAGCAGGCTTTGTGTGAAGCTGCACATTTGAGTTCGTCTACTGTTGCAAAGTTGACAAAGGGCGAAAATGTGAGTACGGCGGTACTCTTGACAATATGTGAGGCTCTGCAATGCGATATATCCGAGATTGCAGAGCCTGTCGAAGCTACGAATAAGAAGTAGGAGCATTGATACTATGTTTGATTTTGGCAATGCAAATTCCTCACAGCGTGAGGCCATATCCTCTGCTGACGGCCCCGTATTGATAACAGCTGGTCCGGGTACAGGGAAAACCTATACTTTGGTTCAGCGGGTAATTTACCTTATACAAGAAAGAGGTGTCAAGCCGGAGCAGATATTTATTGCCACTTTTACGGAGAAAGCGGCGAAGGAACTAATCACCCGTATTACGAATGAGCTTGCTGTCCGCAATATCTCGGCGAACGTAAACGAGATGTATGTCGGCACATTCCACTCTCTTTGTCTGCGTGTACTAAAGGAAAACTTAGAGTACACACGTCTTAAGAGAAACTATCGCTTGCTCGATACGTTTGACCAGAAGTACCTCGTTTTTCGTAATATGCATAAATTCAAGATAATCGAGGGAATCGAGGAAGCGCTCTCAAAAGGTGGTTCATGGAAATGGTCGGAGGAAATCTGCAACTATGTAAATAATCTCTCCGAGGAATTGGTGGATGCGGATGCTTTAGCGGCAGACCCGGACATCGCTGTCCGTGCGCTTGCGGATATGCTGGTGACTTACCAGACACTTCTCACCGATGAGAACCTGATTGATTTTTCTGCAATTCAGACAGAGTGCTATAGGCTTTTGACGGAGAAACCGAATATTCTTGAGTCTCTGCGAGAAAAAATCCGCTACATCATGATAGACGAGTATCAAGACACAAACTTTATTCAAGAGCAGATTGTGTTCCTGCTTGCAGGAGAAAAGAAAAACATCTGCGTGGTGGGTGATGATGATCAGGGCTTATATCGTTTTCGTGGAGCGACAATCCGTAATATTTTGGAGTTTCCGTCCAAATTTGCTGACGGAGAGTGCAAGGTTATTCCTCTGGTGTTGAACTACCGCTCCGACAGCGATATTGTAGATTTCTACAATAAATGGATGGCTACCACCTATGGAGCGAAGTTTAAGTTTACATGGGACAAGTACCGCTATTCTAAGCGGATAGAGCCACATGAGAAATCGACCATTAAAAGCCCCTGTGTTGTGAAACTCTCAGGCAAGGACGATGAGGATGAATGGCATGAACGCATTCTCAGCTTTATCAACCGCTTGAAGGATTCTGGAAAACTTACGGACTATAATCAAATTGCGTTTCTGTTCAGTTCCGTCAAGCATCAGAGAGTGACTGCTTTGGCGGACTTCCTCGAAAAGAACGGAATCAATGTATACTCGCCACGTTCCGATATGTTTTTCAAGCGTGATGAGATAAAACTGACGCTCGGCTGTCTTATGTTGATGTTCCCAAGATATGTGCAGGGTTTGGAAACAGGCGAATATACTTTCCTGCAGCCGGAACATTGCTTCTATTATCGCGACTGTATTTTAGTAGCGAACGAGTATGTAAAGAAGACTGAAAATAAAGAATTGCTTCGCTTCATCAAACAGCACGGCAGGGAACATTATGGTTTGACGGGAACGACCGACTACGCATATTCCGGCTTGCTGTATCAGCTTTTTATGTTTGAACCGTTCTGCTCTATCCTCGACACGGATTTGAGCGTGGGCGTGGTGGATATTCGCCCAACAAGGAACCTTGCACTTTTAACGCAAGTCATCGGGAAGTATGAGTATTTGCACAGAATTGATGTCTTTAACGGCAAGTACATAAATATAAACACGGAGCGGCTTTTTAATCTTTATCTCCGCTTGCTGTATGACGGTGGCATTTCGGAGTATGAGGACGATGCAGAGTATGCACCGCGCGGCTGTGTTTCGTTCCTCACAATTCACCAGTCCAAGGGTATGGAGTTCCCAATTGTATTTGTGGACTCGCTCAGTGGTACGCCGAGGAAGAGCTACAAGGATTTGATGAATGATGTGGAGGAGAGATATTTCCACCGTCCTGCATTCGAGCCTGCCGACCAGACGAAATTTTTTGACTTTTGGCGGCTTTACTACACGGCATTCTCCCGTGCGCAGGACTTGCTTGTTCTGACCTGCGATGAGAATGCACGAACTCCGAGTAAATATTTCACAGACACCTACGAGAAACTCGTGAGCGTGGACAATCCGGCGTTTGACTTGTCGGAGTTTAAGTTCAAGACGGTAAAGAAGGTGAATATCAAGGATACGTTCTCGTTTACCTCACATATCACGGTTTACGAAACCTGCGCCCTGCAGTATAAGTTTTATAAGGAACTGGAGTTTATGCCCGTGCGTGAGAACGCTATGATGTTCGGTACGCTTGTGCATGAAACGATTGAGGATATACACCGAGCGGCTATCCGCAAGGAGGAGCATTTAATCAACGAGGCGAAAATCAAGCAGTGGTTTGAGAACAACTATGTATCCTTGATTAAATCCGAGCATACCTACCTTGCCGAACCCCAGAAGCTGGCGGCATTGAAGCAGGTTTTGAGGTACGCCGAGCGACAGAACGGAAAGTGGGATACCATAAGACAAGCGGAGGTTGACGTCAGCCTTGTACAGCCGGACTACATCATTGAGGGCAAGATTGACCTTGTACGCGGTGTTGACGGTACAGTTGAGCTGGTGGATTTTAAGTCGGAGCGCAAGCCCGATATGGTGAAGATGCGTGAACGTTTGGAGCATTACCGCAGACAGCTTCATATCTATGCTTATTTGATTGAGCAGAGAACCGGGCAAAAAGTCAGCAAGATGAATCTCTACTATACGGGAGAGGAGAACGGCAATCCCGTTATTTCGTTTCCGTATACCAAGAGTGCCATTGAGGGTACTGTGGCGGCGTTTGATGATACGGTGCATAAGATATTAAGGCATGAATACAAGCACTGCTCAGATAATCCGCAGACGTGCAGGAACTGCGACTTCAGATATTACTGCCAAGGCAAATGACGAAAGAGAGGGTTTATGGCGGAACATAGAATAAAACGAGATGGGATTATATACACCATACCTAATGATGAGCTTTTTGAAAGACTGAAAAGTGGTGACGCCATCATTGATAAGCAAGGGCATCTTGTTGATAGAAAGACAGGAAATATTATCAAATGGCTCGATTTTAGAGCCGATGAGGACATGACACACGTGAAGAAGTCATTGCCGCAGCAGCCCGTAAAAAGCGGACCTACAGTATCAGAAGGGCTAAAACAAATAGCGGTCAATGCCTTTTTAGAATTAATCGACCGGGCTGTTGATAAATTCTTTTATGAGGTTCTGCCCGGTGTATGGAAGGAACATATAGTGCCATTCTGCCACGATGTAAAAGATGCTTTAACAGCAAAGGAATTGAAAGTAGACTCTGTCAAGCCAAAAACAAAAGCTGCGGAGCTGCTTGCAAAACAACAGGCTCAACCGAAGGTGCCGATGACTACGGAGGAGATAGATGCTGAGAAGCGAAAAGCCGTGTATCATTGGCTCGGCATGATGGAGAGCTTAACAAAGCTCCATAATGCAGGAGAAATTGAGGATTTGAATGATACATTGGCACAGCTTACAAGTCCTGCAACACTGCAAAAAGTAAACGCCTACCTTGGCGAAAATCAGAACCTGCTTGAGGTGGACAAATATCTCACGTTGCAAGGTCTGCTTGGCAGGGATTTGTACAAAGAAAAAGTGTATGTGCCGATTGAGGCGATAGAAATAAAACAAATAGCATCAAGCTATGAACAATGATTCAATGATAAAAACATGGAGGACTAACCACAATGGAAAACGAACAGCTTACTTTTGAGTTTCAAGAACGCCCTACTATCAAGGGTTTCCCCGAACTGCGTTGGACGGGCAAGCGTCCGTACCGCTCCACGCAGTATTATCCTGCACAGCTCCGTGAACGCTACGGTGAGGAACAGGGCAACTGGATAAATAAGATTTTCTGGGGAGATAATCTGCAGGTTATGAGCCACTTGCTTAAGGAATACCGTGGGCAGGTTGACCTTATTTATATTGACCCGCCGTTTGACAGTAAGGCAGATTATAAGAAAAAGATTGAGATAAAGGGAATTGGTTCTGCCGAAACAGATAGTACTACCTTTGAAGAGAAACAATATGGCGATATTTGGACGAATGACGAATATCTCCAGTTTATGTATGAACGTCTTATAGTTCTGCGTGAACTTCTTGCGGATACAGGATGTATTTATCTTCATTGTGATTGGCATAAATCTCACCATTTAAGAATGCTTATGGACGAGGTTTTCGGTGTAAACAAATTTGTCAATGAAGTAATTTGGCATTACTCAGGTGCAGGAACTCCAAAGGGATGTTGGGCTAAGCGCCATGATAATATTTTTGTGTATTCCAAAACAAGTAACTATTGTTTTAATGCAGATGCAGTTAGAACAGAATATGCAGCGACAACAATAGAACGTTTTAGTCATGCAATAAATAATGTGCGTAATGGAATAAATTTTGGGTCGCAATCACTTAATCCTTTAGGAAAATATCCAGAAGATGTACTAACAGTTGCGATTGAAGCTCCATCTGCTAATGTGCGAACTGGATATCCTACACAAAAACCGGAGACGTTGATTGAAAAAATAATAAAAGCATCTTCCAATCCCGGTGACCTTGTTTTCGACTGCTTTATGGGCAGCGGCACTACGCAGGCTGTCGCTATGAAGCTTGGACGCCGCTTTATCGGTGCGGACATAAACCTCGGTGCAATTCAGACTACCACTAAGCGGTTGATTTCTGTAGCAAAAGAACTGAACGTACAGCAGAAAGCCGAGCCGCAGCTTACGCTTTTCCAAGGCGGCAAGCAGACTGACGATGAGGACAAAGGCTATCTTACGGCGGCGAGTGCGGGCGGCAAGGAGAACTTGAGTGCCGAGGAAAAAGCACAGGTAGCGGAGTATTTCAAGTCAAAGGGCGTTGATGTGAACCTGCCGCAGGAAGATGTGAAGTACACGGGTTTTGAGGTCTATAACGTCAACAACTACGACTTTTTCCGAAATCCCGTGGAAGCTCGTGACTTGATTATTCAAGCTCTCGAAATACAGCCGTTCCCGCAGTCGAGCGTATGGGACGGTGAGCTTGATGGCAGAATGGTGAAAATTATGCCCGTCAACCGCATAGCCACCAAAGCGGACTTGGAGGAGCTGAAAGCGAATCTTCCATATAAGACCTACGAAAAGCGCCGTGAGGAAAATTCAAAAGAGCCCGTGGAACTTATTACCATTGTTTGCATGGGACATGAGCCGGATTTAAAGGCATCTTTGGAGCAGGAACTCTCCGACTATAAGCTTGATATCAACATAGTGGATATTCTCCGTGACAAGTCAGAGCTCGAACTCAAGCGTGAAGCCGAGGCGGAAATTGTCCGTGAGGGCGGCAAGCTGGTGATTCGGCAATTCTATCCCATGAACCTCATGCAGAAGCTCTCGCTCCAAAAAGAGTATGTCGAGGATTGGCGTCAGCTTGTGGAATCCGTTATGATTGACTGGAACTATGACGGCGTGGTTATGCAGCCGACCGTTATGGACGTTCCCGACAAAAAAGAAATGGTAACGGGCGTTTATGATATTCCCGATGATGCAGGCACGATTAAGGTAAAAATCACAGACCTGTTATCCGAATCCATCGAAGTGGAGGTGTAAAATCCTATGGCAGCAAAGCAAAAACAACAGTTTGTTGAGGACTATGCGTTTTACGAGCAGCTATGGTTTTACTACACCAACAACCGAGGTAAAATCCGCTCCCGTTATAACGACCTCACAAAGAAGTTTCTTGCCTACAACGACAAGAACGAAAATAAAGATGCGTTTCTCCGACAGCCGCAATTTGAAGCCTTGGAGATGTATATCTTTATCAAGGAATTTATGGGCAATGCTCATATGTTTGAGATGTTTGACGACTGGCGCAAGCGTGAGGGAAAATTCTCCGACCGTTCCTACTACACCATCCACAAGGGTGGTCAAGGTACACTTATTGACTTGGGCGATGAGCAGAACGAAATCATCTTCAAGCAAATGAAAAAGTACAAAGAGAAGTACCCGAACTACATCTATGCCCTCACGATGGGACTTGGCAAAACTATCCTCATGGCAACTTGTATTTTTTATGAGTTCCTTTTGGCTAAGAAGTATCCGAAGGACAAGAGGTTTTGCCATAATGCGCTTGTGTTTGCACCGGATAAGACGGTTCTTGAATCCCTGCGTGAGATTATGACTTTTGATAAAACTAAGGTTGTGCCTCTGGAGTATGCCCGTGTGCTTGACTTTAATATCAAGTTTCATTTTCTTGAAGAGAGCGGCATCACGCTCCATACGATTGACGATTCCGATTTTAACATCGTAATCTCAAACAATCAGAAAATCATCGTCAAGAAAAAGCGTAAGACGGATAAGCCGACAGATATGCTTTTTGGCAGTGGTTCTCTGCTCGCCGATATATACGGAACAGACGAGGACGACGAAGACGATGCATGGAACGATGCTTCGCTGATGGATAATCAGCGTTTCAAGAAGCTCTGCCGTCTGCCGCAGCTCGGCGTGTATGTGGATGAGGCGCATCACCTTTTTGGTGCGAATCTCGAAAAAGAACTGCGTTCGGGCAGCGGTAACAAAACCACGCTCCGCAATACTATAAATATGCTTGCTGAGGCTACGTCCATCGTTGCTTGCTACAATTACACGGGTACGCCTTATGTCAATAAGCAGGTTCTGCCGGAGGTAGTTTATGCCTACGGCTTGAATGAATCTATCGCGCACGGTTTCTTGAAAGATGCCGACTTAAAGGGCTACGATAACGTAAAGAACGAGGAATTTCTCCGCGATTCTATTAAAACGTTCTGGGAGCGTTACGGCGGAAAGACCTACGAGGGACTTTTGCCTAAACTGGCGATATTCGCCGCTACCGTGGCAGAAGCAACAGATGTTGTGCGACCTGCTGTGGAGCAGGTTTTGAGCGAACTTGGTATTCCGCTTTCTACGATTTTGGTGAACACGGGTGATTCTACAGTTACCAAGGACGAGGATATTCGCAACTTCAATAACCTTGACGTTGTCGGTACCGAGGGCAGTAAGAAGCAGTTTATCATCTTGGTTGAAAAAGGACGAGAGGGTTGGAACTGTCGCTCTCTGCTTGGAATAGCACTGTTCCGCAGTCCGAAGTCAAAAATCTTTGTGCTTCAAGCTACGATGCGCTGCTTGCGTATGCTGACAGATGAACAGTTAAAAGCCTCTGTATTTCTCTCCAAGGAAAATTACGACACCTTGGACGATGAGCTTCGCAAGAACTATAACATGGAGATTTCCGACTTTGGCAAAACCTCCACAAAGAAAAAACAGGACTACAAGGTTCGTGTACTGCCACCTCCGAGAACCGTTCGCATGAAAAGAATATGGCACGAGTACGAGCTTATAGAAAAGCCGTATGAAGCTCCGATTAACTTCAGTTTGGACGAGCTTGACGAAACGCAGTATGAATCCAAGGTTTACGAAAAAGACAGTCTGCGCTTAAATAGAAGCGCCAAGGAATCAAATATAGATGACATCAAGCAGCAAATGAGGTACAGCGAATTTTCTCTCACGGGAGAAATTGCTCGTTACTTGAACAATGAGAATGTATCTTGCTTGATAGTTTCGAGAATTTTGTGTGAGTCTGTTGACGGAGCGGAAAACGTAGTTGCAGCAGTAAACCGCCACAATGAAATCTTGGACGATGTTATAATTCCTACGATTTTCCACGCTTTGTACGAGGTAAAAGGTACACAAAAGAGCGAGGACGTGGATGTCGTTCTGCTGCGAGAGCCGAAGGTTGCTGGCTACTATAAGTTCTCTGCATTTCCTGAACTAGTTATCACAAAGGACGAGAAATACTTGACACCAGACGAGGTTGCAAAGAGCTTCCACGCTGATACCTATTGCTTTGACTCCAAGCCAGAGCGTGAGTGCTTCTTACAATATATCTCAAGTCAGAAGGTCAAGGAGATTTATTTCACGGGAATGTTTACCTCTAATCAAGGCGACCTCTCCGTGCAATATTATGATCCAGAATCAAAGCGTGTACGTCAATATTATCCTGATTTCATTGCACTGATGGAAGATGGCTCTTATCAGTTGATTGAGGTTAAGGGTGATAACATGATAGACAACTCCGTTGTCCGTGCAAAGAAAGCCGCTGCTGAGGAGATGTCTTTAGCAAGCGGTATGAAATATCTGATGTATCCCGGAAGTCTGCTAATGAAGACGAATGTGCTTGAAGATCCAGATTTCTATCAGAGCAGTTTCACTGAGGATTTTATTTGAGTAAAGTCGCATAGGTAATATATTATGTCAAGCGATAAGATTGTTATTTGTAATTTAAAATGATTCATCTTGTGATGATTGGAATCTATTCCAGCAGAAACATTCAAGATAGATTCATATCATACCTATCAACCAAGATGCGGTTTCAGAGCATCTCGAATCGCTTAAAGATGACTTTTGCATTTGTTACCTACACCTTTTATTGAAATTTTACTTATACTATTAATTATGGAAAAAAATCAAAAGTGTTTGCATAAAGCTTTAAGAATTATCTGAAGGAACATAGGCCTGAAAAGGCTGTGCGGTTTTCAAAGTTGGGTTATGAGATCAACGACAGCTTTGTTAATATTCCGTTGTATCTTGCCGGGAAAATACGGGATATGACGGAGTGATTCAGCGTACCGAGAATATGTATTTTTAGAAATATAATATAATTACAGCCAACAGCAAACCCGCCGCAGACCGTTAATTTTCAGTCTGCGGCGGGTTTTTTATTTTATGTACAGCCTATTCGCAATCTCAAGCATCATTATGCAGTAATCAAGCTCTGTTTTCAATGTTGTCGGTAACGTGTCCTGTCACGGTTATATCCATCAGCGTTCCCATGCTGGAATTAAGGGCTACATTTCCGTCAATTTCAATATAATTTTTATAACTTGTTTTGACTTTACAATTACAACGTAAATCCTTTCTAAAGTGTTGACATCAGATTTTGCATCAGAGTATAAATATTTTATAGACTTTGGCATTAAATTTTGCTTTTCTCATCAAATAAACCTAATTAATCTCAAAACAGCATATACTCAATGCATAAACAGTTGCACCGTTTTAAACATATTTTTACATGGGTTTGCGTTTGTTTATATTGTACAAAGATAATATACTTGATTTGATTATGAATAACAAAGTCTGCCAAAAGATATTGTATTTTATTACACCGGCTTAATAAGTTGTATCATTAGCGGACTGCTCCAATATGTTATAAACTTGCTGTGCTTATGGATATTTCTATTAAAATGGAGGGAGTTAAGCTGTTTTCTTGCAAAAATATTTACAGAATATTCACAAGGATTCCGTGGACTGGATTGTATTATAAACGAAAAGCTTTTTATATAACGGTCTGTTAAAAAAAGAAAGAGGAGAGCAGATAATGCGCAAGAAACGGCTAATCTGATTTTAATACCTTAAACTGTAAGATCACGGTATCCCTCAGAGGATATACCGGAACCAACGGCGTTACAATTACAGGTAACGCGCAATAAATAGGAGATATGAAATGCGCAAGGTCCTTATAATAGTTTTTATATTAACTGTAATGTCATCATGTTCAAAAGCTCCCGACGAAGTAAAAAGGGAGGAGGAAATACTGAATAACAATAATCAGGCTCAGTCAGCTGAGCTTGATTATATATGCCTTGACGAAATTAGAAAAACCAGTTCAGAAAGTTTAAAGTTAAATAATACAAACGTAACTGTTGATAATGTAATTATCGGAGAAGGGAATGTAATGCCCGCATATAAAATATCTCCGTATAATCCTAACTTTGATGATCTGAAGGATTTGGTTTATCACTTATATCAGGAAGAATTCTCTCTTGACTCACCCTTTTGTGAATATAATATTGGGGGAAGGCGGTATGATGAAAATGATCCGGAAAGTGATATTAATCCTCACAGCTTTATAATGTATATGGGAAAGAATATGGATATGAGCCGTTCGCTTATTTATCATGAAACAGGATATTCATTTTATAACAGAGTTGCAGGCGGGGATCCGTATAGATTTACTGAATTGTTCCCTATAGAAAAAAGGTATAGGGTAAATTTAGGTCAAAGCCTTGACGATGTCAGTTACAATATGCTTGACGGAAGCGATTGGGGAATAAAAGACGCTGCTGAATTTGCTCAGGATTTTGTCGATGAATATTTGGCACCGCTTGAAAATAATTTGTTTACATATTCAATGACTGTTATTTGACAAGCAAAACACAAAAAAGTGACAAGCAAAATCAAAAAAAAGCAGTGAAATGTTTCAATGTGTTAAAACAATCACTGCTTTTTTGTATTTTTTAATACTGTTAAAACGGATAAAAAG
>NZ_UWPB01000001.1 GCF_900604945.1 Ruminococcus sp. Marseille-P6503
ACCGCAAAACACATCAGATTTTTGCACATTCAAACCGCCGTATTTGCGCGGTTTTGTTGGGTCCTTTATATTAAATTCGTGTTTTTTCGTATTTTTGCGGTTTTCGGATTTTGCGTGGCGAGCAACAATGACAGACTTCACAGTGAAAAAGCTTGATGACAGTTTTGGGTATGTAATTGAATATCAGAGAATTGATAAAAACGGGAATCTGTATGACAACCATTACTATTATGCCAATGACGAAATTTATTATGATAATAGCAGCGATAACTGGATAGCGGAAGGAATTCCATACTTATATTCCTCACAGATACAGCTTACATTTAACGAAAAAGAACAGATCAATTCCTTTATAAAATGTAACACGCCGTATACAGGAGAAATTATTGATAACGGCGAACAGTTAATATCTCTTACGTCTGCTATAAACATAATATCTTCAAGTATGGCGGATAAATCTGCTTATTCATTTGAAACAGCTGAGTTGGAGTATTACTATATCGGCAACGACTGCCCTGACTATACTTCTCCTGCCGAAGGCGAAGAACCGAATGTCGATACAGAAAATATGCTTAATAATGCAGATATACAATTAAGACCGTTCTGGGCTTTTACAATGTCCGGCTGCTATCCGGATATAACGGGATATGACAGCACGACAGTAAATCAGAATTGTCTTTATCTTGTGGACGCTTTAACAGGAGAACTCTATATATACTGATTTCTTATACGCTATTAGGAGGTACTATGATCAATGCAATAAGGTCAGATTTAAGAAAAAGCTTTTTCAGTATAAACTTTTTGCTGTCAATTATAGTATTTATCATATTGATTTTTTCTACGGGCTGCGTTCTTTTGGATACGTCTACTCCGAGCTATTCAATAGCCGAGTTTATTTTTAAGACGGATAAAAGCTTATGGCTGGAGTATTCTTCTTATAGCTGTATAAGTATTTTTTCACAGGGGTTTGCAAACCAATGGATCGGAATCTTTATACCGTTTTTAGCTGCATTTTCATGTGTTCCTGTATTCTGTGACGAATATAATTCAAACTATTGGCGTCATATTGCGGAGAGAACCGGTTTCAGAAAATATATATGTTCAAAATTTATATGTAGCATAATAATTTCGGTTTCTTTAATATCTATATGCTATCTTATCTTTGCAGTCGTATGTTTCAGTATTTTTCCGTTTCCGAATGAATATGCCGATAGCGTTTATACTGCGGATTGGCTCAATTATTACGGTTTTAACAGAATATTCGGCTCGGACAGCGTGCTGTTGTTTATTTTCGGCAGAATTTTAACCTCGGGGCTTATTGCACAAATAGGCGGATTATTTTGTCTAGCTGTTTCATCTGTCACAATGAGCAAATATGTTTCTCTTGGAATTCCCGTGCTTACCTATTTCTTTTTTGCACAGGTTGCTAAACCCTATATGTACAGCGGTAAAATGGAAGACGCTAAATTCTATTTTCTTGATAACAGCGCAAGATTTTCTTCGGTTGAAAATTGGTTTTCAGATTATACAGGGCTTTCCTTAGCTTTTGCGTACATATACTTCCTGTTTGTTATTGCAGTCTTTTTTGTTTTGTATTATTATGTTATGAAAAGGAGGCTGAAGCAATGACGGCAGTTCTTAAAAAAAGCTATGTTGTTTTGAAAACTACATATGTAAGATGGCTCCTTAGTTCAAGATTATTGATTTTTGCTTTTGCATATATGTTCTTTTATACGTATTTTATTGATCCTCTTATACGGATTTCGGATTTTTTTTTAACTCCGCTAAATGCAATAGAACCGTTTATTTCACTTATGAATAACGGATATTTTGTACCGTTGGTCGCGCTGACTTATTTAATCCTTATTTCTGATCATCCCAAGTTAGATAATTCGGGAACCTTTATACTTTTCAGAACAGGAAGAACTGCCTGGATATTAGGACAGATATGGTTTCTGATATGTTCTTCAGTTACGTTCACAGCGTTTTTAGGCTTATCTTCAATGTTAACGGTATTTAACAGGAGTTTTTTGATCAACGCATGGAGTCTTGTTTCAAAGAATGCAATTAAACCTGAAAACGTAACGATTAGAAACGAATTCACTTTTGCTGTTATAGACGATTCCGTAATTAATCAGTCACGTCCGTACACTGCTTTTTTTCATGCGGTAGCGCTAATGCTTATGTTTATGCTTACAGTCGGACTGATTCTTATGGTTTTTACCTTGCTTAGGAAGAAAGTATTCGGAATATTTGTAAACCTGAGTTTTATCGTAACAGGTTTGGTATTGTGGGCGGTTGACGTAAGAGCCAAATGGCTGTTTCCGATTGCAAATTCAGCGTTCGGCTGGCATTATGACGGAATGTACGATAAAACTATAAAAAGCATTTTATACTCATATATATATTTTGCAATCGTATGTACAGTTTTAATTATTAATGTATTTGAAATAGGCAAGCGTTGCTCGTTTCATATAACAGATGAGAACGGTTAGGTGCGGCAAATGAATATTATTAATGTGAGAGATATAAATCTGATTTTAGGGAAAACTCAGATACTTAAAGATATAAACGTAACTTTTGAGGCAGGTAAAATTCACGGACTGATAGGAAGAAACGGTTCGGGGAAAACAATGCTTATGAAATGCATATGCGGATTTATCAGACCGACAAGCGGAGAAATTACGGTAAACGGCAAGCGGGTAGGCAGAGACGTTGATTTTCCGGAGAATATGGGTATAATTATAGAAACGCCCGGATTTATTCCGTATTACAGCGGCTATAAGAATCTGAAGCTGCTGGCGGGGCTAAATAACAGAATAGGAAAAGATGAAATAAGAAACAGTATGGAGCAGGTTGGTCTTGATCCGGATCTGAAACGTCATGTACGCAAATACAGCCTTGGTATGCGTCAGAGATTAGGTCTTGCTCAAGCGATTATGGAAAATCCGAAAATTCTGATACTGGACGAGCCGTTCAACGGACTTGATAAAGACGGAGTAATGGAAATGAGAGAATATCTGCTGTCATACAAGAAACAGGGGAAAACTATTCTTATCTGCTCACACTCAGCAGAAGATATTTCCGTACTCTGCGATACGGTACATGAAATGGATAAGGGAAGGATAAGCGAAATAAGAATTGAGGAAGAAAAGATTTAAGGTCAACGGAAATTACATTATCTGCGGACTGACCCTTTATTGAATCAGTATTTTTCCGAATAGTTTATATTTTATTCTTGCTGAAAAAATCAATCAAAATATTCTTAATATAATTATAGCGTCTAGCATATGAATTTTCCACACGTATTAGTTCAAATCCTTGCTGACGGCAAATTTCATTTTTTTGATTATCACGCTTCTTTACAATTTCGTCCTCAAAATGTTCTTTACCGTCTAGTTCTATTGCTAAGATAGGAAATTCCTTTCTGTCTTCAGCCTTTTCATAAATCACAAAATCAAATCCTCCCGAATAAAACAGATGACTGTGGGTGATATTGTTTCGAAAAACCTGAGAAATTGCAACTTCTTTCTTGATTGTGCATTTTCCTCCGCCCATAACGTTGCCGAGAGCATGATCTAAACTTGTGAGAAACGCTTCCTCTGTTTCTGTATTTACGATTATTAAAATCTATAATTTTCTTTCCGCAGCGATAATGATAGCTGAGCAAGATTTCATCACTGACAGAATCACAGGCTAGAAATGTTTTGTAAATAGAGTTTTTTATTTAGTCATATTTATTTGAAACTCCGTACTTTTTTCTAAGAACATCGTTATCAGCCTTGTCAAGTAGAATAACAGGATTAAGCTGTTGAGGGTCTCCTACAAGCATAAGATTCTCCGCTCGGATAATCGGTACAAGCGACATTGCAGTATTACACTGACTTGCTTCATCAATTATGCACATATCAAAATACGGCTTTGGTTCGCCTATTTTATATGCAGAAATGCAGGTTGCAGCCATAATCGGAAATATTCTCATAATTAAGCGCAGCCAGTTAAAATATCAAAAGTGTTTTATAAATATGTGTAATCCAACCCCATAAAACTTTAAAAAAACGTGTAAAATCTTATTGCATAACCTTGTTAAAAGTGGTATAATAATATCGACAAGGAGAGTGATAATGTGAAACGCAATGCGATAGAACAGCTTTTGATGTGGAAAAACAGCGCTGAACGTAAGCCGCTTGTGCTTAAAGGCGCAAGACAGGTGGGTAAGACTTGGCTGATGGAGGAGTTCGGCAGACTTTATTATGATGACACTTTTTATTTCAACTTTGACGAAGAGGACGAACTGAAATCTATTTTTGAAACGAATAAAAATCCCTACAGGATCATTGAATTGCTGGGACTTATCAAGGGCAGAAAAATCATGCCCGAAAAGCACCTGATTATTTTTGACGAGGTGCAGGAGTGCTCGGCGGCATTAAACTGCCTGAAATACTTTTGTGAAAAGGCAAATGAGTATCACATTATTTCTGCCGGAAGTCTGCTTGGGACGCTGCTTGCTCAGCCGAAGTCATACCCCGTAGGCAAAGTGAATCTGCTTAATATCAGCCCTATGACCTTTGACGAATTTCTCGCCGCCAATGACGAGGGACTTTACAATTACTACTGCGGTATAAAAAAAAGGCAGCATATTGAAGAGATATTCCACAACAAACTGCTTGACGAATATAACTATTATTTAATAATAGGCGGTATGCCTGAATGTGTGCAGTCGTGGATAAAGCATAAGGACCCTGCCGAGGTCAGCAGAATCCAACGGGAGCTTATCGAGCTATATGAAAACGACTTTTCCAAGCATAACGGCAAGGTGAACAGCGGGCGTATTCTTATGGTTTTCCGAAGTATTGTTACTCAGCTTGCCAAAGATAATGAAAAATTTATTTACGGCTGTATAAAAGAGGGCGCAAGGGCGAGGGAATTCGAGGAGGCTATCGAATGGCTTGTTTCGGCAGGAATGGTTCTGCGTATTTACAATGTCAGCAAGCCCGAGCATCCGCTTAATGCTTATAAACAGCTCAATCATTTCAAGCTGTTTATGTTTGATGTGGGACTGCTTAAGCACATGGCAGGTATCAGCAACGAAGCGATTTTGCTGAAGTCCGACTATCAGTTTAAGGGCGCGCTAACGGAAAATTTTGTGTTACAGCAGATAAAATCGCTTTACGACACCGAGCCGAAATACTTTGCGCCCACCCCTGCAAGCGAGATTGATTTTATTGTCCAGGACGGAACGAGCATTGTTCCGATTGAAGTAAAGGCAGGGGAAAGCGTAACTTCCGCAAGCTTTAAGAATTATCTGAAAGAATACAAGCCTGAAAAAGCTGTGCGGTTTTCAAAGCTGGGTTATGAGATCAACGACAGCTTTGTTAATATTCCGTTGTATCTTGCCGGGAAAATACGGGATATGACGGAGTGATTCAGCGTACTGAGGATATGTATTTTTAGAAATATAATATAATTACAGCCAACAGCAAACCCGCCGCAGACCGTTAATTTTCAGTCTGCGGCGGGATTTTTATTTTATGTACAGCCTATTCGCAATCTCAAGCATCATCATACAGTAATCAAGTTCTGTTTTCAACGTTGTCTGTAACGGGTCGCCCTCGCGAATACGCATAGTTCTTCTTATTTCCTTTGGAATTACAACGCGTCCGAGATCGTCAATCCGGCGCACTATTCCTGTTGCTTTCATTATTTTAACCTCCATTTGTACCATTGTGATTTGTGCAGTTTTTTTGGATTTGTGTTTATATTATCTGCGATATTTGTCATTTTATTCTTAGATTTTTGGTTTGGATATGCTGCAGGTGCTATTTGCCAGTTTTATTTCAGTCGGAAGGCAATACGTCAGAAAGCTCTGTTTGCTCCTTCCGTAAAGCGCATAAATAACGCCCTTTATAAAAAACAAAAGACAGCCGTTAAAACGACTGTCTTTAAAATCCCCGAACATTACCATCAGAAAGCTTTTTAAGCCTTTCCAAATATCGCTTTCGCAATATGCCACTATATTAAAAGATAAACATCTTTTAACTTCGTTTAAAATTCAAGCTTCTTTGCAATATATGCCTCAAGCTCGTCAATTTTGATCCTCTCCTGAGCCATAGTATCGCGGTCGCGAACCGTTACGCAGCCGTCTTCCAGGGAATCAAAATCATAGGTTATACAAATCGGAGTGCCTATTTCGTCCTGTCTGCGGTATCTTTTGCCTATAGCGCCTGATTCATCGTATTCGACAGCAAATTTTTTAGCAAGTCTGCCGTAAAGCTCAATTGCAGGATCCTTAAGCTTTTTAACCAGCGGAAGCACGCAGACCTTTACAGGCGCAAGAGCAGGATGCAGATGCATTACCGTTCTTGTATCGTTCTTTTCCGCGTCTATAACTTCTTCGTCATAAGCCTCTGTAACTATTGAAAGGAACAGCCTTTCAACGCCCAGTGAGGGCTCAATAACATAAGGAATATATTTTGAATTATCCTCAGGATCAAAATACTCCAAACTTTTTCCGCTGTGATTCTGGTGCTGTGTAAGATCATAATCTGTTCTGTCGGCAATTCCCCACAGCTCGCCCCAGCCAAACGGGAAGAGGTATTCAAAATCAGTGGTTGCCTTGGAATAAAAGCTGAGCTCCTCAGGATCATGATCCCTGAGCCTAAGATTTTCTTCCTTGATTCCCAGATCAAGCAGAAAATCCTTGCAGTAGCTTCTCCAGTAGCCGAACCATTCAAGGTCGGTGCCGGGCTTGCAGAAAAACTCAAGCTCCATCTGCTCAAATTCTCTTACGCGGAAAATAAAGTTTCCCGGCGTTATTTCGTTTCTGAAGGATTTACCTATCTGACCTACGCCGAAAGGCACCTTTTTTCTTGAAGTCCTCTGTATATTAGCAAAGTTTACGAATATGCCCTGAGCAGTTTCGGGACGGAGATAAAGCTCGGATTTTGAATCCTCGGTTACTCCCTGAAACGTCTTGAACATAAGATTGAACTGTCTTATATCGGTGAAATCGCTTTTTCCGCATTCGGGACAAACAATACCCTTTTCGCGGATATAGTCCATCATCTGCTGATTTGTCCAGCCGGCAACGTTGGTACCGTCGAAATCTTCTATAAGGTTATCGGCTCTGTGACGTGTTTTACAGGCCTTGCAGTCCATTAGCGGGTCAGAAAACCCTCCCAGATGACCGGAAGCGATCCACGTTTCGGGGTTCATAAGAATAGCCGAATCAAGACCTACGTTATACGGAGTTTCCTGAACAAATCTTTTCCACCAAGCCTTTTTGATGTTATTTTTCAGCTCTACGCCGAGAGGACCGTAATCCCATGTATTTGCAAGACCTCCGTAAATTTCGCTGCCCGAATAAACAAATCCTCTGTTTTTGCACAGCGCAACGATTTTTTCCATGGTCTTTTCAGTATTCAGCATTAATAATTCTCCTTAATTCCCTAATTATTTAATATTATAATGCAAAATTGACAGCTTGTCAAGTGCTTTTTTGGAAAAATTTTTTCTTTTTTTGGCGAAAGGTTACAGCGCAAAGGAAGCGTACAATAAGTTCTATAGGATTATGCGGGGACAAAATCAATTTTTCCGCTGTTTACATCGGCGTTTTCCACCTTGACCCTTATCTTGTCACCGACTCTCCACGATTCTCCGGTATTGAGATTTTTAAGGCTCATCGTTCCGTCGTAGTAATACTCGCCCTCCGGCAAGGCATGAACGGAAACAAGACCCTCGCAGGTATCGGGCAGGGCGGCGAACAATCCGAAATCCGCAGCCGAAACTATTATCGCGTCAAATTCCTCTCCTATATGAGCTTTCATATATTCCGCCTTGTAGCAGTCCTCACAGCTGCGTTCAACGTTCATTGCGGTAAGTTCCGTCTGAGTGGACTGGTCGGCGGAAGCATATGAAAACTTGCTGTATTTCTTAGCGCACTGCTGTTTGGAAGTTCCGCTGAGGAAATCGCTCATTATACGGTGTATAGCGAGATCGGGATAACGACGTATGGGTGAGGTGAAATGGGCGTAGTCGTCCAGCACCAGTCCGAAATGACCTACAGGCTCGGTAGAGTATTTAGCCTTTGACATCGATCTAAGGATAAGATTGTTTATGATCATGGAAATATCAGATCCCTTTACTTTTTCAAGAATAGAGGACATATCCGCGGGAGTCGGCCGACCGTTGAAATTGAAGGTTATTCCGAGCTTGGTAAGTCCTTCCTTCAGTCCCTCCAGTTTTTCCTCGGAAGGCGGCTCGTGAACGCGGTATACAAAGGGAAGCTGGTTTTCAAGCCCGAATCTTGCGGCGCATTCGTTGGCGGTAAGCATGAAATCCTCGATCATTTCTTCGCTTATTCCGCGTTTTCTCGCCTCAACTCCGACGCAGATGTCGTTTTCGTCTATTATAAGCTTTCCTTCCGGAGTTTCCAGCTGCGGCGCGCCCCTGTTCAGCTTTTTGCGGTTAAGCTTATCGGCAAGCTCCCGCATTATCGGCAGAGTATCAAGAACCTCGGCGTATTTTTCACACAGAGATCTGGAGTTATAGCCCTCCAGCAGCTCGTTTATTTCAGAATATACGCCTTTGACTCTGGAGCGGATAACGCTTTTGGCAAATTTATAATCTTTTATATTCCCCGAATCGTCAAGATGAGCAATGCAGGAAAACGCCAGCCTGTCCTCCTGCGGATTAAGGGAGCATATGCCGTTGGAAAGCTCCTGCGGCAGCATTGGTATTACCCTGTTGGCATAATAAACGCTGGTGCCTCTTTTAAAAGCCTCGTTATCCAGAGCCGATTTGGGAAGCACATAATGGGAAACGTCGGCAATATGAACTCCAAGCTCATAGCTTCCGTCTGAAAGCTTTTTGACGGAAACCGCGTCGTCAATATCCTTTGTATCCGCGCCGTCGATTGTGAATATGGGAATATCCCTTAAATCAAGTCGGTTTGCCGATTCCTCAGATATTCTGCGGAAGTCTGCAACGGTTTTTGCTTCGTATATGACCTCCGGAGGAAAAACGGGGGTTATGCCGTTCAGTTCAAGTACGGAAAGCGCGCAAACCGAGGCTTTCAGCGAGCTTCCGAAGCTGGAAACTACAGCGCACTTATGCTCGGAATGCCTGTGCCCTCTTGCCGTTATTTCAGCCATGACCTTATCGTGCTCATGCAGCTCAAGACCGTTGGGATTTTCAAAATCCATAGCATATCTTGAGAGCGTGTCGGGTACTATTTTAAGTGTTCCGAATTCGTCTACCACTTCTCCCGTAAACCGCGAGAAGTTTTCTTCAAGTATTTTCTGTACCTCTCCCTCAGGGGATTCGCCCTTTCCCTCAAAGACGCGCACCAACACTATATCCCCGGGCATTGCGCCTTTGAGAAACTTGCCTGTAATAAATATCTCCTGATCCGTTTCCGTATTTCTCACAAAGCCGTAGGTTTTATTAAGCCGTGAAACCGCGCATTTAACCAAGGATTTTTTGTCGATCAGAGTAAAGCCCATACGCGATTCAATGATCTCTCCCTTGGCTTTGAGCTTATCCACCGCCTTTACAAAATCGTCAAAATCAAAGCCGCGCATACGGCAGTTTTTAAGGAGCGCCTTGAAGCTTACCGGCTTCTTTCCTGATTTCTTAAGCTTTGCAAGTATAAGTCTGCGGTAATCAATTTTAGTTTTCTTTTCTTTTTTCTTAGCCATTGATTTCGCCTTTCGTCTTTTTATTTTCTGCTGATGCTAATTTATGACTAGACGGACTGCCGGCGCAGAAAGCATGGTATCCGCCGTCATATTCGAATCCGATTTTTTCGGCAATTTTTACTGATATTTTATTAGCCGCGTCCCAGTGAGGACGAATGTCTCTGCGAACACATTCAATTATAAACTGCGCCGCACAAATCGCGGCAAGCCCCATTCGTCTGTATTTCGGATTTGTTGCGATCTGAAGCTCAACGCCTTTGCTGTAATAGCCAAATGTTGACGCGCCGGACGCGATCTCTCCGTCTATAAAAATAATATACCCAAAGCCGTGGCGGCTATAGTCGCCGTAATCCTTAAAATTACTTACAAACGAATTTTCCCACAAGCATTCTCTGAGTTCATTATATTCTTTTTCTCCGATCTTTACAAGGCTTGCTCCTTTGATTTTACGGATTTCAGACGTAAGCTTTTCAAGCTTTTCTAAATTGAAGCCTTTGGCGGGAAGCTTTGTATGGTAACGTTCGGCAGGTCTGATTTTGCAGCCGCATTGTACAAGAGGTTCAAGCCAGCCGGCGGTTTGCGGAATTATTATCAGCTCTTTTCCGCCGCCGTTTATCAGCCCGGCAAGCTCTTTGCTTTGCTGAGGTTTTCCTGCCAGAAAGCAAAAGTCCCCCGTAAAAACCGCGGCCCATGTGAGATCGCCTAGATCATCGCAGTATCCTTTGCCTATTATTCCCTCCGAATAGCTTATTATCATAGAATCCCTGCACCATGAAAACATATGGATTATGTCCTTGGAATCCTTGACTGAATACATGATTACATTCCTCCGCTATGAACGCCTGAGATTAAAAATAAAAGCCCCGCGTAAGCAGGGCGAATTTTCAGCTGTTATTATTTCTGAATAGACGAAATAATGTTTACTGCAAGAGTTACGACAAAAAATACGATTGCCGCTATTTTGGTAAACCTTGAAAGCTTTGCGTCACGGGTTCTGCCGGAATTTCTTCCGTAAAAAGATTCGTTAGAACCGCCGCCGATTGCAGAGGTAAGGCCCTGCTCCTTGCTTTCCTGAACCAGAACCACCAAAATAATCACCAGACTTGCCAGAATAAGAAGCACGCCTGCTGCAATTTCAAGTCCGCTCATTGTCATTGTATTTTCCTCCCTAATCCGATAATATGCGATTTATATCAGTATAACAAAAACAGAAGGGTTTGTCAATAGAAAAAGAAAAATTTCTTGATTTTTGTTCCTGCTTCATAAATAAATTTTTTTATTTCATCTAATGATTTCATCACGATCAATCTCCTATTTTATTTCTACAATAATCCATACTTTATCGTTCCTACTGTCCTGAAAGACAGTTTACTGGATATATACTAAAAAAGTGGACAAGTAAGATATAATAAAAACATCAAAATAAAAGACAAGTAGGAGGAATAAAAAATGTCAGGAAAAAGCAAACCGAAGTACACAGAGGAATTCAAGCAAACAATCGTAAATTTATATCAATCAGGGAAAACCTATTCTCAGATAAGTCAGGAATACGGAATATCGCACAGCGCCTTAGCCAACTGGATAAAGAAGTATTCAGAGGTCAAAATGGACGATAACACTATTCTTACCTCCAAGCAAATCAAGGAGCTGCAGAAACGAAACGCACAGCTTGAGGAGGAAAATCTGATATTAAAAAAAGCCATTGCGATATTCACGCCTCACTCAGACAAAGATTAAAAGCTGTTAAGCTGCTTTCCTGTGAACACAAAATCACAACACTTTGCCGTGTTCTCGGTGTAAATCGAAGTACTTACTACAAATACATAAATCACCGTGAAAGCAACCGCGAAAAGGAAAACCGCCATATACGCAAATGTATTCTTGAGCTTTATACAAGAACTAAAAAGCGTTTTGGCGCTGAAAAAATGAAAATTTGTCTTCAGCGTGATTATCGCATAAACATCAGCGCCGGCAGAGCGTACCGTCTGATGAAGAGTATGAACCTGCCTAAAATGAGCACTGTTAAGCCATTTAAGCACAAATCAAAATCGGTTTCCAATGGAGAATGCAAAAATATTTTGTCTCAAAATTTCAATCAATCTGCTCCGAACAAGGCGTGGGTATGCGACTTTACGTACATAAGAGCAGCAGGAAGATTTTATTATTTATGCGTAATTCTCGATCTGTTTTCAAGGAAGGTGATTGCATACAAATTATCAAATAAAATTGATACTAAACTTGCGATAGATACCGTTAATTCGGCTGTTGCCGCAAGAGGCAAATCCATAGGTATAATATTCCACACGGACAGAGGGAGCCAATTCACATCCTCTGAATTTCGCAGACATCTGGACAATCTGAACATGATTCAGTCCTTTTCGGCAAAGGGGCATCCTTATGATAATGCTGTTATGGAATGCTTTTTCAAATACTTGAAAAAGGAAGAGGTTAACCGTAAGACTTATTCTTCTCTTGAGGATTTAAACCTCGCTCTTTTTCAGTACATTAACGGTTTTTACAATTCGGTAAGACCTCATTCTCATAATAACGGCTTGACTCCTATTCAAGCTGAATTCAATTTTTTCTGATTTTTCTTGTCCACTTTATTGACATTGGTTCAATTGCAGCACCGCTTTTTGTGCTGTCTAATTCGTATTTTCTAACTGTTTCACAATACGACAATCGGTGTTCTCGCATATCCATTATAACACAGATTTTAAATTCTGCACTATACTTTTTCTGTTTTTGACCCTTTTTGCCATAAAAATATGCACTTCCAAAAGTGTCTAACTTTTGGGGTGCATATCAGATTTGAACTCTCGTTTTTATTTCTATTCTATTGTGGTTTTGCATAACAAAAAGCTACATTTTTGTGCAATTTACACTAAAAATGTAGCTTTCAACTTGGCTGGGGTAAAAGGATTCGAACCTTTGGAATGCCGGAATCAGAATCCGGTGCCTTACCACTTGGCGATACCCCAATGTCGGGACAAATACATTTTTGGTTGGGATAGATGGATTCGAACCATCGGAATGACGGAGTCAAAGTCCGTTGCCTTACCTCTTGGCTATATCCCACAATCTGTCCCAAACAATTAATTTTATATGCTGTTCTATACAGCTTTTATATTATATCAGATAAGGCTTTAAAATGCAAGAGTATAGTTCGCGTTTTTACAATTTGTTAATAAAAATATTGTATATATGTACCGCAGGATCAGCCTGCGGCGCTCAGCAGAAAAACGTTAGCCGTTGTTCTGATTATTCTGGTCCTGACAATTGCTGAACTGATTATTTTTCTGCTTATTCTGTCCCTTCTGATTCTGGAAAGGCTGGAAATTAGGATTCTGTTTGTTCTGTCTGCTCTTTTCGTTTGCGTTAGACGGATTGTGATTAGACATTATAAAACACTCCTTAAAAAATAATTTGCCGAAAAACATCGGTGAATTTATATTTCCCTTTGCTGAATAAAATATTCCGATATTGCGAAAGCAATATTTACTTAGAAATTTGTTGCATTTTAGCGTAATCGGTGATATAATATACATAAAAAAATAGCTGAAGGGAATGTTAATCATGGGTAATGAAAAAAAGTCTGGGGTTATTTCAAGATTTATCGGTGAATTTAAGGAATTTATTTCAAAGGGCAGCGTTCTTGATATGGCGGTCGGCGTTATTGTCGGCGGCGCTTTTACCTCGATAATCAATTCTCTGGTCGACGATATTCTGATGCCTGTTATAGGAACTATCCTTTTGGGAGTTAATTTTAAATCCCTTGGCTTTCACATTCCGTGGGGAAATGAGCCGTACATAAATTTAGGCGGTTTTTTAACGGCAGTTATAACGTTTCTGCTGACGGCGCTGTGCGTGTTTATCTTTGTTAAGGTTGTGAATACGATAAGGAATTTTCATAAAAAGCCGGAGCCGCCAAAGGAAGAAAAGCCTGCCGAGGTTCCTGACGATATAAAGCTTCTTACCGAAATAAGAGATCTGCTTATTCAACAGAAAAACAGCGGAGAAAAATAATGACATTTTTATTGTATCAGGCTGTTGACAAAACGGCTCAACTGTGCTATATTAGCTTTAATAAGAAAATGCGGCGATAGGAACAAGTAGCGTTTCAGAGCGGCTTCAGAGAGTATCCGGAGGGTGCGAGGATACGGCGGTTTGATTCGTGAATACATCTTGGAGCAGATTTCCTCAGAAAGCGGAGCAGGGCTTCGCAAAGGGAAGTACGGAAGCGTCCGTTAAAGCGCAGGGCTTTGCAGCTATGCTTAGCCGTTAAGGTCGGGAATATCCCGATAAACCGAGGTGGTACCGCGATAGATTCGCCCTCTGATAAGCTTAGGCTTGTCGGAGGGCTTTTGTATTATGGGAGCGATATGAAGCTGTTTTGTATTGTTTAGAGATTAGTCAAACGTAAGTCCGGTTTTGAAAAATGTCATTACTAACCTGCTTTTAAAATGCTTAAAATGATGTTCAGGCGGACGTATGATTTTGAAAAGAAGTGAATCCATGCTTACGATACCCGCAAAGACTATTCTGCAGAAGAACAGATCCTCCGGCTGGTTCGGAAACGATTATAATATGAACCTTTATAAGGGCTGCTGCCACGGGTGCATTTACTGCGACAGCCGCAGCGACTGCTACCGTATCGACGATTTTGATACGGTGAGGGCAAAGGAAAACTGCATTGAAATTCTCAGGGACGAGCTTAGGCAGAAGGTTAAAACAGGCGTGATAGCAACAGGCGCCATGAGCGATCCGTATAATCCCTTTGAAAAGAGCGAGAGGCTTACCGAGAAAGCTTTAATGCTTATTGACGCCTATAATTTCGGGGTTACGGTAATTACAAAGTCCGGCCTTATAGTCAGGGACATTGATCTGTACAGACAGATCGCGGAGCATTCGCCTGTGCTTTGCAAAATGACCGTCACAACCTGCGACGACAAGCTTTCAAGGCTGATCGAACCTAATGTCAGCGCTTCAAGCGAGAGATTCAATGCTCTTGAGAAAATGTCCGAAGCAGGCTTGAAAACGGGGATAACCCTTATGCCTGTGCTGCCGTTTATTGAGGATACTGAAGAAAATATAACCGAAATTGTCCGTAAGGCTCATGAATGCGGAGTAAGGTATATATATCCGGCGTTCGGGATGACGCTGCGTCAGAACCAAAGAGATTATTACTTTAAGAAGCTTGACGCGATTTTCCCCGGAATGTCCGATAAATACCGTCGGTACTACGGCGGCAGCTATGAATGCGTATCGCCGAGCGCAAAAAGACTTTGGACGGTATTTGCGGAAAAATGCGAGCAGTACGGAATTTTGTACAGAATGAACGAGATAATCGCGGATTATCAGCGCGGCTACGGGGATAGGCAGCTGAGCTTTTTATAGTCCTGTAAAGGATTATGGGGCGGTCGGGGCGTTTAAAAATAAATATATCGGTATACTTTATGATCTCGAAAAATCAAAATCAAATCGGAAGCAGCAATAAATAATAGGGAGAAATAATAAAAAACTTTTTTTGGAGAACTGAAAAGAAGATGACTTTAAAGTCAGGAGGATCAAACCTATGAGCAGTAAAAATTATTTCACAGTCGCTTTGCTCCAGCTGCTGCCGGAGGGAAGTATTGAGGGCAACATGAAAAAAGGCTTGAACGCCTGCCGAAAAGCCAAGGAAATGGGAGCGGATCTGGCTTTATTTCCTGAAATGTGGAGCATAGGCTATGATTTTAATAAGTTTTCAAACGAATTTGCAGTCGAGCCTGACAGCGGTTTTGTTCGCTCTTTTGCAGAGGCGGCGGAGAAGCTCGGTATGGCGATAGCGGTAACTTATCTGGAAAGGCATGAGCCTAAGCCAAGAAACACGGCGGAGGTTTTCGACCGTTTCGGAAATTCGATACTTAGGTATTCAAAAGTCCACACCTGTGATTTCGGAGATGAAAGCGCTCTTTGTCACGGAGATGATTTTTATACCGCGGACCTTGATACGATAAGCGGAAAGGTCAGGATCGGAGCGATGATCTGCTACGACAGGGAATTTCCAGAAAGCGCAAGGATTCTTATGCTCAAAGGCGCGGAGATAATCCTTGTACCCAATGCTTGTCCGATGGAGATAAACCGTCTTTCACAGCTTCGCGCAAGAGCATATGAAAACATGGTCGGGATAGCGACCTGCAATTATCCGTACGGTCAGCCCGACTGCAACGGACATTCCACCACCTTCGACGGAATAGCCTACCGCCCGGACGAAAGCGGCTCCAGAGATACTCTTATAGTTGAAGCGGGAGAGGAAGAAGGTATTTATCTTGCACGCTTTCCTCTGGACGATATAAGAGAATACAGAAAGCAGGAGGTTCACGGCAACGCTTACCGCCGTCCTGAAAAATACAAGCTGCTTTTATCTGAGGAAAAATGCGAACCTTTTATAAGGAACGATTTTAATAAATAATAAAAATTTGGAGGAATAAAAAATGACGCTTTTTGAAGAACTGAAAAGAAGAGGACTTCTCGCTCAGCTAACCGACGAGGAGGAAATCAAGGAGCTTATCAACGCAGGAAAGGCGACCTTCTATATCGGATTTGATCCCACCGCGGATTCGCTTCACGTCGGACACTTTATGGCGCTCTGCCTGATGAAGCGTTTGCAGATGGCGGGAAACAAGCCTATAGCCTTGCTTGGCGGCGGAACGGGAATGATAGGAGATCCCTCCGGAAAGACCGATATGAGAAAAATGCTTACGCCTGAAACCATACAGCACAACGTAGAGTGCTTTAAAAAGCAGATGAGCCGTTTTATCGACTTTTCCGACGGAAAGGCTCTGGTTGTCAACAATGCCGACTGGCTGCTTGATCTTAAATATGTCGACGTTTTAAGAGAGGTGGGAGCCTGCTTTTCGGTAAATAAAATGCTTACCTTTGAGTGCTATAAGCAAAGAATGGAAAGAGGACTTACTTTCCTGGAATTTAACTACATGATAATGCAGTCCTACGATTTCTACAAGCTGTTTCAGGATTACGGCTGCAATATGCAGTTCGGCGGCGACGATCAGTGGGCAAATATGCTGGGAGGCACCGAGCTTATCCGAAAGAAGCTGGGCAAGGACGCGTACGCTATGACTATAACGCTTCTGCTTAACTCAGAGGGCAAGAAGATGGGCAAGACCGAAAAGGGAGCGGTATGGCTCGACCCTGAAAAGACCTCGCCCTATGAGTTCTTCCAGTATTGGAGAAACGTTGCCGACGCCGACGTTATCAAGTGCCTGAAAATGCTTACCTTTGTGCCCGTAGAAGAAATCGAGGAAATGGAAAAAACCATGGAGGGAGCGCAATACAATAAGGCTAAGGAGCTGCTTGCCTATGAGCTTACCAAGCTTGTTCACGGCGAGAAAGAGGCAGACAAGGCTCTTGAAGCGGCAAAGGCTCTGTTCGGAGCCGGAGGGGACAGCGCTGATATGCCGTCTACCGGAATCGCCGCCGATGAGCTTGAGGACGGAAAAATAGGAATTCTGAATCTGCTGGTAAAGACCGGACTTGCTCCGTCAAACAGCGAGGCAAGGCGTCTTGTTACCCAGAACGGAATTTCCGTAAACGACGCTAAATTTACCGACCCTAAGGGAATGGTGGATATTTCCGAGCCTGTGATCATCAAAAAGGGCAAAAAGGTATTCCATAAGGTTTTCAGAGCGTAACGGCGAAAGGTGAATCAAACTGTACCTGCTTGTGAAGTCATTAGATAGCCTGAGAGAAAACTGTTCTCTCAGGCTATACTTTTATGTATGCCGCACCTTGCAGACTGATTTTTGTATACAAATATGCAGGCGGCTTTTTGGTTGTTTTTACGCTTGAAAGCCTGACGGGTCTGATATATAATAGTATTGACGGAAATTTCGGACAGAAAGGAGCTTGCTATGAAAAATCCGGAAAACAGAAAGTCGCCGGTTGATCTGCTGTATCCTTCCCAGGAAAAAAGGGAGCAGGTAAAGGCAAGGCGGCTGGCGCTTGAACGGCTTCCGCAGGATTATATTGAAAACCTTGAGATCCAGCAGGTAGCTTCGTTTATATGCCAGTCAAACCAGTTCAGGACGGTGCAGATACTTACTGAGCTTAATACCGACCCTGAGATAATAAATTACAGGCTTGACGCGATCGACGATTTTATTGCCGACCCCAGACTTATGCCTGTCCTTTACAAAATCATACGGGATATGCTGGACAACGACAGAAGCAATATGCGGAAATTTACCGAGCCAGATTCCTTTGATACATTTCAGACTCAGCTGGACGGCTTTTTGTGCTATATAAGCTGCGTTGAAAGTATGCATGAGTTTTATGAGAAAAAGCATGATAACATCAGGTCGCGGGCGCTTAGGGGGCTGTTTGAATATTTTGAGGCTATATATTCAAGCAGTGATTTTATACAGGTCAGAGATATTGTAAACGGACTCAAGGAAGCGCTGGGTTCAAGGATAAGAAGCGTGACGGTAGCCATTAATTTTAACGAGCGTATGGTTCCTGTCAGCGCGGGCATAGTAGGATATTCGGATACGGAATATATTCAAAAGCCGTCCGTTTTTGAAAAGCTGCTTTACATGAACGCCAAGAAGAATGAAAATCAGGTGCAGGGCAGTCTGTTCCGCAAATATATGTCCAATCGTTCCGGCGACGGTGACAGGGCGGTAAACGAGATCGATCGGAAGCTTTTCAAGGGGCTTGAAAAAATTACCGACGATTTTAAGGAGAGGCTTGCACAGGCGCTTAAAAGCTACAGGCTGGTAAGCTTCGACGATCTTGCCGGACTTGAGGAGCAGCTGGATTTTTACGACGGGGCAATAAAGCTTATACAGCTTGCGGAGCATAAGGGTCTGAAGATGTGCCGCCCCGAGCTTCTGCCTGCCGAGCGGCGGGAGGCTGAAATAAAAGGCGTTTTCGATTTATGCCTTTTTAAATCGGCGATCGTCAGAAACCGCGACGTCTGCGGAGACGAGCTTATTGTAAGAAACGATATTTCAATGAATGACAGCGAGCGCTTTTTTATTCTGACCGGAGCAAACAACGGAGGAAAAACTACCTTTATCAGGGCGGCGGGGCTTTGTCAGCTGCTTGCTCAGGCGGGGCTGTATGTTCCGGCGGAAAGCTGCCGCATATCTCCTGTGGATTTTATATATACTCATTTTCCCAGGGAGGAGCAGATCGGAATAAATGCCAGCCGCTTTACAACGGAAATAAAGGAGTTCAAGACTATAAGCGACACTATAACCGAAAACAGTATGCTGCTTATGAACGAGTCGGTGCAAAGCACAACGCCGAAGGAATGCGTCGATATTGCCGTGGAGCTTATAAAGATATTTACATTTATCGGCGCCCGAGGTTTCTTTGCTACTCATCTTACCGATCTAGCGTATATGTGCGGACAGTTTAACTGCGAACCGGGCGTAAGATCTAAAACCGCCAGCCTTGTTATGCATACCGACGAGGCGACCCAGAAGCGTATGTACAGGGCGGAGCACGGACTTCCGTCGGGAAACAGCTATGCAAAGGCGATATTTGAGCAATTCGGAATTGATATTAATAAAATAAGAAACAGATAGGTTATATCTCAGGCGGTCCGGCGCAGACCGCTTGTTTTGTTACGGCGCGGCGGCGTGTTGCCCTGCCGTAGTCAGTTCATATGTGCTTTTAAGGTTTGAAGCGCTTTTTTCTCTATCCTTGAAACATAGGAGCGGGAAATGTTAAGCTTCTGCGCCACCTCGCGCTGGGTAAGCGGACGTTTGTTGTAAAGGCCGTATCTCATGATTATGATTTCCGATTCTCTTTTGTCAAGATATTTGTCAACAAGTTTATAAAGCCTTTCGGAGGACAAAATAAGTTCTATACTGTCACAAACGCTGCTGCCGTCTGAGATGATGTCTATAAGAGTAAGCTGGTTTCCGTTTTTATCCGTTTCGATAGGCTCGTCAAAGTGAAGCTCGCCTACGGATTTCTTGAGAGAACGGAAATGCATGAGGATCTCGTTTTCAACACATCTGGAAGCGTAGGTGGCAAAACGGCAGCCCTTTGTGTAGTCAAACGTTGAAACCGCCTTTATAAGACCTATAGTGCCTATTGAGATAAGATCCTCCTGATCTTTTGAAGCGGAGTAGTATTTTTTTATAATGTGCGCCACCAGTCTGAGATTATGCTCTATTAGCTTATCCTTTGCCGCTTTGTCGCCTTGCGACATTCTCTCAAAGCATTCCCGTTCCTCTTTTGCCGACAGCGGTTTCGGGAAAGTATTCCTGCCGTCGAAATGCAGAGCAAAGAACAGAAAATGACTGCTGAGAAACTGTATTATAATTTGTAGCATGACCGTTTTTATGCCCCCGAAAGAAGGCATACTCCTTTCCCTGATATTCTGCAAGGCAAAATTTGCATACAAGCAATGCGGGGTATTGCCTTAAAAGCTTATATTTAAGCGTTTACCGTATTTACGGCGCGTGTATCGGTTTTTATATCCTATGAAAAATAACGGTTTGTCTATGCATAGGCGGCAAGCCTGATTTTGTTAAAATGCATAAAAGTATATAGGTTTTTTGTCAGACTGCACAAAAATTATTTTATTACTTCTTTGGCTTTGTGTTATTCTTGACACATAAATTAAGATGGTTTATAATTAAAAAAGGCTGCAGCTGTCTGAGAAACATACCGTTAGAATTGACGCGGCGCTTTACGAGATTGCTGCAATACAGACAATATAACCGAAGAGCGCTGTTCAGACTTTTTAAACAGGCGCAGAAAGAGAAACGCAAAACGTTCAATCGGAGGATAATTCACGCAATGAAAGGCAAAAAGGCAAAGTTAATTATTTACATGATAACTGCGGCGCTGATGATGCAGCTTTTTTCGCTGTCTGGCGCCGCTTATGATGTTTCAAAAATAAAAGGAGCCGTTAAGATCTCCGGAGCGAAGCTTCCGGAATATTCTGACGGCTGCGAACAGATAAACGTATCCGACGAGGGCGCGGACGGAAGCGGTGAGAAGGACTCCGCGAAGGCAATACAGAAAGCCCTTGATTACGCGAGGGACAACGCCTCTGACAAGCTTCAGGTTAAGGTATTTGTTCCGGCGGGGGAATACAGAATATCAAAAACTCTCAGAATCTACAGCAATACATGGCTGTATCTTGAGGACGGAGCAGTTATAAAAAAATGCTTCGGCGGCGGCTGTATGCTGAAAAACACCAAGCAGTTCGGCGGCGGGGGCTATGACGCAGACCGCAATATTATCATTGAGGGCGGAACATGGGACGGCAATACCGCTGAATATAACAGCATGGAATATTTTTCTAATGTAAGGATAGGTCATGCGAGAAACATTGTTTTTAAGAATACGAAGGTGTGCAACAACAAAAACGGACATCATCTTGAGCTTGGCGGCATTGAAGGTCTTACAATAGACGGCTGTTCCTTCAGCGGATATACCGGAAGCCTGCAAAAAGAGGCTATTCAGCTTGACGTAATGAATAATGCCGAACTGTTTGTTGAATATGAGCCCTTTGACGATACCGCGACCAATAATGTGGTTATAAAAAATTGTACATTTACAGATCTGTGCAGAGGAATCGGTTCCCATTCGGCGGTGCTGGGGAAATATTATACAAATACTGTTATAAAAAATAATACGTTCAAGAATATACAGGACGTCTGCATTATAATGTACAACCATAAAAACTGTACCATTAAGGACAACGTAATGTCAAAGGTTGGCATGGGAATAGATTTTATGTACATGAGCGAGGACGGATCGTCTGACTATTTCAAGCCGGTAAACGGCGGCTATGAAGCCGGAAAAAGCAATATTGACGACGACGCTCAGACTGTGATAAAAGGCAACACCATCAAGACCCGCGGCACTTCCGATGTCTCCCGGCCGTACGGTATCAGAATTTACGGCAAAAGCGTAAAGGGGACGAAGCTGCCGGAGCATAATTACAGGGTACGGGGAGTTAAGATAAGTGAAAATAAAATAAGCTCGGCTGCTCAGGCGATCATACTTGACGATACCGTTGACTGCGTTATTTCAGACAATAGTATCAGCGGCAGCAAGAGCGGCTGCGTTGAAGGCGCGGAGCTTATTGATATTAAAAGGAGCAAAAGTATCACTGTTTCCTCTAACCACATTTCAGCAAGCGCCGGGGACGGAATAAAAATAAGAGGCGGAAAGAATTTTACGGTTAAGGACAATACGGTCAGCAATGCTGGAGGTTCGGCGATTTGTCTTACCGACTCTGTTTCCGAATCCGAAATTTCGGGCAATACGGTGAAAAAACCGTCCGCCTGCGGAATTATCGTTAAGAACTCATGTAAGGATATATCGGTTGACGGAAATTCGGTGGAGTTTGCCGGAGCGTCGGGAATATGCTTTGCCGATAAAACGGTTGAAAACATAGGCTGCACCGGCAATTCCACGGCTCAGTGCGCAAGAGGCATTTGCCTGACGGGAGAAAGCAAGGCGTCTGTCAGCGGCAACACGTTCAGCAGCAACAAAAAGAATATTGCGATCGGAGAAGGCTCCTATTGCACTCTCAGCGCTCCCTCCGGTTTTGTTTCATCTGAAATAACGGAAAAAACGGCGGTTCTTTCCTGGGATTATCAGAGCGAAGCCGCCGGCTATGAAATATACCGCAAACGCGGCGCGGACGGAGAATATGAGCTTGTTTCCGATCAGACGGACATAAAGTTTTCGGAGGACGGTCTTAATTCCAAAACACTGTATTTCTATAAGGTCGTGCCCTATGTAATGGAGGGCGAAAACAAGCAGCCGGGAAAGGCTGTAGAGGATTTTGCCGTAAAAACAAAGACCGCTGTTGAAAACGCGTATATTGAGATTCAGCCTGAAATGGCTTATACCGGAAAAGCGAGAACGCAGGATATAACGGTCAAGGCTGCCGGAGTAACGCTTGTACCTGACGTTGATTATACGGTGGAATATTTCAACAATGTAAACATCGGAACCGCTCAGGTGAAGATCGTCGCGCAGGGAGATTACTGCGGAGAGGTGACCAGGGAATTTAATATCGTCCCTATGAATCAGGCTTCGCTGAAGGTACAGCCAAGAACAGAAAAGCCGTCGTCGCTTATAAGCAAAAGAAGTTCGGACGGCGGATACAGCGTGCTTTGCAAGCCCAACGACTTTATTTCCCTGGCAGACGGAGATGAGCTGAAATCTCCGATACAGATAAGCTTAGAAGCCTTTACCGTAAGAAAAACCTATCTTGTAAGCGTAAGGTCCTACAGTCTGGTAGACGGCACCAGGATTTACGGAGTATGGTCGGAGCCTAGGTAGGCATCTGTTTGTAAATAGCGTGGCTGACCCGCTCAAAAGAATAGAATATTATAAAAGAAAAAATCCGCGAAAAGAGCCGGACGATCAGGCAGGTTCGCGGATTTTTTATGTATGAGCGCCTTTTTGAAATACAGTAAGTGCAGCAGAGCGTTTTTTAAAATTGCGCCAAGTATGTCATAGCGTCGGCGTAAAAACAGAAAAGACTGCTTTTATGCAGTCCTTTCCGTGGTAAAGATAGTATGAAAATCAGAAATGATTATTTGTCAACTTCTTCAACCGCATCTTCGATGTTGTCAAGGTCGGCTTCCGTATCGTCCGTTACCTCGGGCGCGGCAGTATCGTCAGCAGCTTCGCTGTCGTCAGTAGCTTCCTCAGCCGCACATTCGTCGCAGTCGCAGCAGCAGTCGTCAAAATCGTCGTCAAGCTCTTCGTAATCGTAATCCTGAAGCTCCTTGCGCTTTTTTAATGCAAAAATTGCAGCAGCACCGGCAGCGACAGCTCCGAGAGCAGCAAATATTTTCAATCCATTACCCATGTTCAAACACTCCTTTAAATTCTTTCCGATACGAAACCGCAGATGTATAAAAGCAGCGCAAACTTATCGTATCAGGTTATATGTATTATACCACATACTTTGCCGATAATCAAGTATTTTTCAAAAAATAAAAAAATAAGTTGCGTTTTTTGTGCATATTTAACAATTATATTTCCTCAGCCTTTACATATTGTCTGTAAGCGACATTATAATACTGACGGCGGCAATTGGAGCCGTTTCACATCTTAATATCCGTCTGCCGAGGGATATGATTTTAACTCCGGAGTTCTCCGCTTTCAGAACCTCGCTGGGCCCGAAGCCGCCCTCGCTTCCCGTGACTACGCCCGCGCTTCCGCATGAGGAAAAGACTGCTTCTTTCAGCGGAACGCCGCCTTTTTCATAGCATAAAAGCGAAATATCCAGACCGCCGAGAGCACGGATACATTCGTCAAACGATATTATTTCCGAAACCTGAGGGATTATACCGCGTCCGCATTGCTTTGCCGCTTCAAGCGCGATCTTCTGCCAGCGCAGACGTTTTTTCTCCGCGCTTTTTGAATCCGGACGTGAAACGCACCTTTCGGTAAGAATCGGATGAATTTCACAGACTCCGAGCTCTACGGCCTTCTGGACGATAAGATCCATTTTGTCAGCTTTAGGGAGAGCCTGAAACAGATGGAGCTGTATGTCCGGCTCCGAGGCAGAGGGACGCGAATACATTATCTCGCAGTTTACTGAGCTTTCGGAAATTTTCGATATTTTTGAAACATATTCCGTCCCGCTGCTGCAAAGAATAAGCTCGTCTCCCGTTTTCATGCGCAGGCTCCTGCCTATATGAACGGCGTCCTGCCCGGTGATCACGGCATTGCTTCCGTTTGGCTCGTCTATAAAAAAACGCGGCATATGAGTGTCCTCCATGTGAATTAAGCAGTTTTTTGTGTGTAAAATAGTATAGCACAGCTTCAAAAAAAGTTCAATAAATTTCATACTAAATACAATAAGTTTTCACACGCATATCACATTGATTGGATATCATATATACATCAGAGGACAACGGTTCATCTGATGAGTTCTTTTGATTGTCTGCCGGAAAGTCGGCAGGTTATTATGGTATGTTGGCTTTTACCCCAAGCCTTCATATATACAGTTCAGTAGATTAATTTCTACTGGCTTCTCCCCTATAATTTTTTATTTTTTGGCTCCCGTCTTTATGGCGGGAGTTTTTTTGCCTTTTTCTATTTACCAGGCTTCTGCCGCCGGAATAAAAGGCTGTCAGTGTTTTCGTGCAAAACGAAAATTAAGTGAAAACAGGCAAAAAACATTGACAGCGAAAGCTAAATGTAATATAATTTATATGCGTATATACGGCTGCGGCTGAAATTGAAGCCAACGCTGCCGATCAGTAAGAATTTCAACGGCTTTGCGGCGGCTGTCTGATAACTATGCGGAAGCAGCCGGCGGTTAGGGCGGAATGTAAGATATGAATTTTTTTACTTTAGGTTATGCTTTTTTGGTCATACATCTTAATATGGGCTGGACTTCAAGCTATATTCTGAAGCTTGCCGGAATACTGTTCATGCTGGGAGGAATATCGGAGATATCCGATTTTTCAAAAGCGTTCTCGGGTCTGAAAAAGCGGGCGTACGCTTCGCTTGCGGTTTCGGCGGCGTCCTGCCTGATCATTTTGTGCTTCAAGCTTGCTCAGCGGGAAGGAGAGCTGTTCAGCGCTGTGAGCATTATAGCGGGAACAGCGTCGGTTGCGGCTGCGTTCGTGTTTCTGCGGGAGCTTATGAGGCTGCTTGCTGAGAACAGCTTGCTCGTAAACGACACGTCGAATATTTCACGCCTGTGCTCCGGCTGGCAGAAGCTTGCCTTTTTTACGATCGTAAATATGGTTTTCGATATTCTGAACAGACTCGTCCCGTCGGCGGCGGTTGCCGATTTTGCAGGAGTTATGGTGACCATATCAAAAATAATTCTGTTTGCGTTCGTTATATCTACCGCGTGGACGTTTAATAAGATCAGATGTGATTTCAATAATAAGCACCCGGACGGCGCCGATGTTTCGGAAAAATAGAAAACCGCAGGCTTGAAACGGTGTTTTCAGCGATTTGCAAAAAAGAATGATTACCGAAGGACGTCAGTTTTGGCGTCCCTTGTGCTGTATTTTATGTAAAGGCGATTCTGCGCCGTTATAGTGCGGCGCCGCCTTGATTTTATAGAGAAAAGAAAAGGAGCTGACAGAATTGTTGTCAATCGTAATTCCCAGCTATAATGAAGAGGGAAACGTGGAGCATACCGCTGACGTGGTTAGTGAAATTCTTGAAAGGAACGGAATAGATTACGAGCTTATATTTATTAATGACGGCTCAAAGGACAAAACGTGGGAAAAAATATCAGCGATGGCTGTAAGCAGAGAAAATATCACAGCCGTTAATTTCAGCAGGAATTTCGGCAAAGAAAGCGCTATTTTTGCAGGACTTGAGGTAGCGGGGGGCGACGCCTGCGTGCTTATGGACTGCGATTTGCAGCATCCTCCCGAGGTTATTGTGGAGATGTATAAAATCTGGGAAAATAACGACGTGGACGTTGTGGAGGGCAGAAAGAAAAGCCGCGGCAGGGAGAACCCGGTTTACAAGGGTATGAGCCTGTTTTTCTATAAAATTATAAATAAGGCTTCGGGCTTAGATATGGAGGCGGCTTCAGATTTCAAGCTGCTGGACAGAAAGGTCGTTGACGCCCTTAACAGAATGCCGGAAAGGCTTACGTTTTTCAGAGCAATGTCCAGCTGGGTAGGCTTCAAAACGGAAAAGGTCTATTTTGAGGTTGCCGAAAGAGCGGAGGGCGAATCGAAATGGTCTGTCAAGTCGCTGATAAAATATGCGGTCAACAGTATAACGTCATTTACCTCGGCGCCCTTGCAGATCGTTACCGTGTGCGGAGTAATAACCTTTATTATTTCAATAATTCTGGGGGTCAATACTCTTTACAACAAGATCTGGGGAAACTCGGCGGCAGGCTTTCCGACAGTCATAATACTTCAGCTGCTTACCTCCAGTATAATAATGTTCAGCCTTGGAGTTATCGGCTTCTATATTTCAAAGATTTACGAGGAAATAAAAAACAGACCCAGATATCTGATACGGGATATTGTGAGAAAAAACGACGGCAAATAAATTCTTAAAAGGAGCAAGTCTGTGAATAAGCTTAAATGGGAAAGAGTCAGAAGCCTGCTGTGGGACAAGAGAATCTATTTTCTTGTCTTTGCCGTGCCGGCGCTTATAATGTATATCGCGTATGCTTTGTTTGAGGTGCATCCGTTCGGGGATAATTCCGTTCTGGTGCTTGACCTTAACGGACAGTATGTGTATTATTACGAAGCCTTAAGGGACGCGTTCTGGGGCGACGGCAGTTTGGTATACAGCTGGTCGAGGAATCTTTCGGGCGAAATGTTCGGAATATTCGCCTATTATCTTGCAAGCCCCTTTATGCTTATCGTCTGCCTGCTGCCCAGAACGGCAATGTGCGGCGCGATCGAGCTGATGCAGATAGCAAAAATAGGCGCGGCGGCGGTGACGTTTGCGTACTTCCTGAGAAAAACCGGAAAGCCGAGAAATACCTCTCTGGCGGTTTTCTCGTCCTGCTACGCGCTTATGTCTTATATGGTGGTTCAGCTTATGGATCCCATGTGGCTTGACGGGCTTATTTATCTGCCCCTTATCTGCTGGGGCGTTCACAGGCTTGTGGATGAAGGAAAGCTGCTTCCGCTTATTATTCCGCTGGCGCTTATGTTTATTGCGCATTTTTATATCGGTTATATGGTAGGCTTTTTTACCTTCTGCTATTTTATCTATTACTGCCTGTCCCGTGAGGGAAGAATACTTCCCAAGCATATTTTCAGGAGGATAGTGCAGTTCGGGGCGGCGGCGGTTACGGCTGTTATGACCGCGGGGGTCGTGCTGATTCCTGTTTACAATTCGCTGAAGCTGGGCAAGCTTGAGTTTTCAACTCCGGATTTTTCGCTTGCGACGCAGTTTGATTTCCTTACCTTTATAACCAAGCTGTTTCCCATGAGCTACGATACGGTTTATCCCGAGGGGCTTCCGATGATCTTCTGCGGCTCCGCGGTTCTGCTGCTTGTTCCGCTGTTTTTCATGAACGCGAAAATTTCGGTCAAGGAAAAGGTTTCAAAGGGGCTGCTGCTGCTGGTCCTGTTTGTCAGTATGTATATCGCGCCGATAGATATTGCGTGGCACGGCTTTCAGGTTCCCAACTGGCTGCCGTACAGGTATTCCTTTGCGTTTTCTTTCTTATTGCTTTTAATGGCGTACAGAGCCTTTGAAAATCTTGACGGAATAACCGCCAAGGAGATAGGCGGGGTTTTCTTCGGACTTATGGTTTTTCTTTTCTGGTGCGAACGGGAAAACTATTCTCACTTTCAGATTTTTGAAGGAAGAACCGAGAACGGCGAAACCAAGGGAGTTATTCAGGGGATATGGTTTTCAATTATCGCCCTTTCGGTTTATTTTGCCTTGCTTTATCTTTACAGAAAGCGGAAAAGCTCAAAAGCGGTCTGCGTAATTCTTTGTATGCTGGTGGGTCTTGAGCTGCTGGCAAATACGATGGATACCCTTCATAAAATAGACGTTGACGTTGTATACAGCGAGTATACGTCGTATGAGCCGTATATGAGCGACACCCGCGACGCTGTTGAGCATATAAAGGAGTTTGATGATTCTCCGTTCTTCCGCATGGAAGCCACGTTCCACAGAACGGTCAACGATCCGATCGGAACGGGGTATTACGGTATTTCCCATTCAAGCTCGACAATGAATTCCCCCGCTCTCAAGGCTCTTCAGCAGCTTGGCTACGCGTACGGAGGACATTATACAAAATATGACGGTTCCACCTATCTGACAGACGCGCTGTTCGGCATACGCTATCTGATGGATAAGGAGGATTATGACGCAAGCGAAAGGTATTCAGATCAGAGGACGTCCGTTCCTGAGGAATATACGCTTGTTACCCATATCGACGAGCAGGCGGCTAAATATAAATTCTATGAAAATCCCTACGAACTGGGCCTAGGCGTGGTTTCCTCCTCCAAAATTCAGGACGTGCGGCTTATTGACGCGAATCCCTTTGAGAATCAGAACAACGTATTCAACGCTTTGATCTCGCAGACTGAGGATACCTCGTATTTTACAAGGATACTTCCGCATAGCATGGAAACGGAAAATATGCAGACCTCGTCGCTTGCCGACGGACATACCAAGTATTATCCGGCGGATCAGAGCATTGCGGAATGTCATATTGATTATGTCGTAAGAATGGATAAGGATTCAAATTTGTATATGTATCTCCCGACCAAGTATGAAAGAAGCTGCAATGTATGGATTCAGAAGGAGAACGAGTATCTTGAGGGAACTTCGGCAATGGAATATGCCGGTCAGTTCTTTGTAGGGGACAATTATTCTATTCTGAATCTGGGGAAATTCTATCAGGATGAGGATATCCGCATAAGGATCACCGTTGCCAACGACGATAACGAGGCTTTCTGGTCCGAGGCGCTGTTCTATTCCTTTGATATGAAGGCTTTTGAGGCGGCGGACGCTCAGCTTCAGGAAAGGGTATGGAACGTTACAAGGCATGAGGATACCTATGTTGAGGGAACCTGTACCGCTGAAAGCGGCGAGGAGGTGCTTTTTACCACTATTCCGTATGAAAACGGCTGGATCGTAAAGGTAAACGGGAAAGAGGCAGATATCGGAAAATCCCTTGATTCGCTGATTACCATACCTTTGGAAAAGGGTGAGAACGTAATAACAATGGAATTTGCCCCTAATTATTTTACCGCGGCAAAGATCATTTCAGTATGCGGACTTATAATAATTGTGCTGATATTCATGTTTGAATACAAAAACGGCAGGCTTGTAAAGAAGTTTTTTGAAAAGCCGCAGCCTAAGTCAGCCGCAGATGCCGCTGATGTAAAGCCTATCATAGCAGATGACAGCAAAATCGACAAAACAGACCCAAATGACTGATATTCCGCCGTTGACAATGTATCGTACAGCTGGTATCATGTAATCAGGGTTCGCGGCTTGTCTTTCAATTCGGAGCAAAGCCCGATGTGCGCTCGCTTAACATCGGCGGTGACGAAGCAACCCGCCGACTTGGAGAGGCGAACGCCTTCTGAAGAGGGCGGGGACATAGGCGCAAGGTTATAAAGCCGGCGGATTTATTACTGACCAACGTATGAAGGCGGGTTCTTAGCTGCAAAAAAGGAAGTGTTTTTTATGACGGCTGTTAAAAGCAGCAGAAAAAAGCTCTGCGACGCCGGTTCGGCGTCATGTGTGTTTGCGTTTATCGCTTTGCTTGCTTCGGGAGCGGGAACGGCTCTGGAGTTTATAGGAAGGGAGATATACCGCAGGGAGTTTTATAAAAATGAAACGCTGTTTTCACAAAAGTGGGACGAATACTTTGTAACGTATCAGCATTCGGTAGTGCTGTTGGTACTGTCGCTTACCGTGCTGCTTGTATGTCTTGTCAGCCGCAGGAAAAAGAAGATCGGAGCTGAATTCGGAGCGCTGATAACCGTTGCTTCGGCGGCTGTGTCCGTTGCTCCGGCGCTGTTTATTTACCGCCTTTTCAACGACAGCGCATGGAGGCTTGCGGCAGAAGGCTCAGACGAGGCTCGATTTATGTATATAATGCAGGCGCTTGTGTACGGGCTTCCGCTGTTAGCCGGAATATTTCTGTTTATATGCGGCATTACGCTTTGGGGAAGGAACGCTACCGACGAGTTTTCGGTGTCCTGCCCTTGTATGAAATATATGGCTTCTCCGGAAAGCCGGGATACGGAGGAGCAGGCGGTTGAAAAAAACGGCAGACCTGAAGAGATAAAGCCCAGCTTTGAATTTACAAACAGTAATTATATGAGTCCGGCGGACGGAGGAGTAAACGTTAAGTCTGCTCCGGTTATAAAGGAAACTTCAAGATGCAAAGGCTGCGGAGCCGAGCTGAAAGACGGAGCCAAGTTCTGCCAGCGGTGCGGAGAAAAGATCGGCGAATAAAAAGGCTGGCAGAATCGGAGATTTTCAGGATTCTGCCGGCCTTTTCAGGCTTTCTGCGGCAGGTCATGCGGTTTTTCTTTTTACAGTTAGAGAGTATAAATAAACGGCGCCGCTGAGACGCTTGTTATTGCAATTGCTGTGAAAAAGTGATACAATAAAGGCGGCGCGGTATGATTCGTTCAAGCTAATATTTTAACGGCTGTATACCGGCTGCCGAAAACCCGCCGCCGCAAAGCATATACATATACAGATTTGCGGCATAACATAATTAAAATTACGCAAAAGAAGGGAAGAGAAAGGAATGTCGGATAACAGGAAATATATTCATCCTGCCGAGGAAATGCAGGAAAGGCACGAGAAAAAGCGCATGATGAAGAAAAAGAAAAAAAGAATTATTTTCATGCTGATAATTCTGCTTGCGCTGATAGCTGTATGTATGCTTATGAGGTATTTGGAGATCGGTTTGGTAAAGAAAAATACGGACAGCTCAGAAGCAGGCAGAGAGAGCGCGCAGAGTTCAGCGCCGGAGGAAAGCCTGACGACGGACGAATCCTCGGAAACGGAAAAAATCGCAGTCCAGCTGAGAATTTCGGGAAGCACCTATATTTATGCGGACAAGGTTTATACTCTGGCGGAATTTGAGAAGATAGCAGAGATCATTGACAGGGACGCGGTGGTTATCGAGCTTTGCGACGATAATGCAGTTGCTGACGCGGTGAACGATATGCATTCCATGCTTGACGGGCTGGGGATAGCATATGAGGATACGGTATATTCCGGCTTGTCGTCTGAAAATTCCGAGATAAGCCGTCAGGATTCGGAGGTGTAGCTATGCTTGGGATCGTATGCGAGGGCGGAGGAAGCCGCACGGTTTATTCCTGCGGAGTTCTGGACTTTCTGCTGGAGGAAAATATAATCGCGGATTATTTTATAGGCGTTTCCGCGGGAATTGCCTTCGGCGTTTCCTATTGCTCGGGACAGAAGGGAAGAAATCTTACGCTTGCTACGGAATATATGAACCGTTCGGAATATTCGGGGCTAAGGCATATGTTCAAAAGAGGAAACCGAAGCTTTTACAATATGGATTACGTTTACGGAAAAGTGCCTAATGAGGAGCTTCCGTTTGATTTTGACGCGTTTAAAGCTTTTCCCGGCGAAATAATATCCGTTGTAACCAATGTAAGGACGGGAAAAGCGGAATATCTTCCCTGTGACAGGGACGACAGGAGCTTTATGCACCTGCGGGCAAGCTGCGCGCTTCCGCTGCTGTTTCCGGAGATAGAGATAAACGGCGAAAAATATCTTGACGGGGGAGTTGCGGATTCCATACCTTACAGGCAGGCTTTAAAGGCGGGCTGCGACAAGCTGATAATAATTCTGACCCGCCCCAGAGATTATATCAAAAGGGACGAGCCTGCGATCAGACTTGCTGAAAGATATTACAGGAAAAATCCTGAATTTGTTGAAGCAATGAGGACAAGGGCGGCAAGATACAACGAATGTGTGAACGAGATCAAGCAGCTTCAGAGCGAAGGCAAGGTCTGCGTTTTCACGCCTAAGACTACCTTTAACGTAAGCAGGACTGAGGGGGATCCGGCTAAGCTGAAAAGGCTGTACGATCATGGCTACAAACACGCGGAATGGGCGGCTCGGCAGCTTAAAGATTATCTCAGCAGATAGAGCGGCGCATAGCGGCGGACTGCCCGCGCAGGCGGCGCTCACGATTGCTGCGCGGAGAAATCATTTTCATTTTATTAACGGAAAAGAGGCGTTACGGAAAATGAGCAAAATAAAAGCCGCGGGGGCGACAGGTATTGCCGCCGCGCTTTCGGCATACTGTTTTGTGCAGAACAGGCTGCTTACTGTAGATAATTATAAGGTGGAATGCAAAAATCTTCCACAAAGCTTTGAGGGAGTAAAGATACTGCACATTTCGGATCTGCACAAAAAGAGATACGGCGACGGCTTTAATAACCTTATCAATGTCTGTCAGGTCTGCGATCCGGATTATATATTTTTTACCGGCGATCTGTTCAGCAGATCGGAGGAAAACCTTACTCCCAAGCTTGTGCTTATGCGGAGACTGATGAAGCTTGCTCCGGTTTATTATGTTATGGGCAATCACGAAACCGACGCTGCCGTTAAATCGGAGGCGCTCAACTATAAGCTTGAAGCCGAAGGCGTTCATATACTGAGAAATTCTTATGAAAGAATATACAGAGGCGGCGATTATATAAATATATACGGCGCCGAGCTTTCAATGGATTATTACCGAAGCGCGGACGGAATAGGCTATAGAGGACTGAAAAAGGCGGATCGTGAAGCTTTGCAGAGGCTTATGGGAGAGCCGGATCATGAGAAGTGCTGTATTCTGCTTGCCCACAATCCTTTCCCTTTCAGGGAATATGCCGAATGGGGAGCGGACTTAGTGTTTTCCGGCCATTGTCACGGGGGAGTTATCAGGCTTCCGATAGCAGGCGGACTGCTTTCGCCTGAAAGAAGGTTTTTCCCTGAGTATACGAAGGGAGTATATGAAGGATACGGCTCATGCATGGTAGTTTCGGCAGGGCTTGGTAAGTTCAGGCTCAATAACCCCTCGCAGCTGATCTGCGCATATCTTACGGGAAAATAAAAGGAGCGTTTTTGGTGTTTGAAAAGGAAATTGCGGAGTATTTTGATAAAAATATAGATAACGTCATTAAGTCGATGAGAGAAATAATGTCTATCGACAGCAGTCTGTCAGAGCCTTTGGAGGGAATGCCCTTCGGCAGGGGTTCCGCGGAGGCTCTTAAATGGGGAGCGGATTTCGGCAGAAGTCTTGGAATGAAGGTAAAGAATTTTGACAACTATGCCGTTTCTATGGACTATGGCGAGGGTGAACCGATCCTTGGGATACTGAGTCATCTTGACGTTGTTCCGGCAGGCGGCGGCTGGAGCTTTTCGCCTTTTGACTGCACCGTTAAGGACGGAAATATTTACGGCAGAGGGGCGATAGACGACAAGGGTCCCAGCGTTGCCGTTCTGTATGCGGTCAGGTGTATAAAGGAGCTTGGTCTGCCGTTGAAGAAAGGATTTCGCGTCATTTTCGGCGGCAATGAGGAGGGTGGCTGTCAGGACATTGAATACTATCAGAAAAAGGAACCGTTTCCGTCTATGGTATTTACTCCCGACGGTTCTTTTCCTGTGCTCAACTGTGAAAAGGGAATGCTTCATCTGACTTTCTCGGGAGAAGGAAGCTTTGACTGCGGCGGGATCAGATTCGGAAAAATCGCCGGAGGAACGGTTATAAACGCGGTTCCCGGGAAAACGTCATGTACGGCTGTTTATGACGAAGGCAGTATTCCTGAAGAGATCTGCGGCTGTAATGTGAAAAGGTCGGAGGAGGGCTTTGAAATAACGGGGCTGTCCTCTCACGGCTCAAGACCTGAGCTGGGCAGAAATACCGTTACGGCGCTGCTTGCTTTTCTTGCCGCAAACGGCTGCGAAACGGCAGACAGGCTGTCGGCGGCTTTTCCTCACGGGGAATTCGGCGGAAGCTCCGCAGGACTTGGTTTTTCCGACAGCGTATCGGGAGAAATGACCTGCGTTCTTACTCAGCTTGGCTATGAAAACGGAGTGATAACCGGCGGTATAGATATCAGATTTCCAATTGACCGAACCTGCGCTGAGATAGAAAGGATAATAAAAAATACGCTTGAAAACGCCGGAATGGACGTTACCTCCTGTGAGGGAATGGAGCCTCATTATGTTCCGGAGGACAGCGAGCTTGTACAGGCGCTGCTGAGAACCTATGAAAAGGTAAAGGGCGAAAAAGGAAAGTGCATTGCGGAGGGAGGAATAACCTACGTTCACAATACCGCCGGAGGAGTGGCATTCGGCGCCGAATTTCCCTGGGAAAACAATAATATGCACGGCCCCGACGAGCATATATCAGTGGAAACTCTGAAATATAATCTCAATATGTACGCAAACGCTATAATGGAGATATGCGGGTGATAAGCTGACCCGCTTCAGCCTCCGGCACAGAAGCCGGAGGCTTTTTTATCTGTAAAAGCTGATTATAACTTAGCGCCGATGTCCCCCGCCTTCTTTAGAAGGCGTTCGCCTCTCTTTGGCGGCGGGTTCCATTCAGTATTTCAGCAGGGGAATTAATCCCCCTGCCGAAACCCTGAGGAGCTGGAAGCTCTTCGCTGTCAAAAGACAGCGTTTGGCGCAGGCTGCTTCGTCGCGGCCGATGAAAAGCCAAGCTTACATCGGGCTTTGCTCCGAATTAAACAGATTAAACGTTTAAGTTTCAAAAATCAAAAACGGCTAAAATATTTATCAGAAAAGTTTTAAAAACCCCCTTGTCAAGAAAGTTAATGTATGCTAGAATGATATTGACGCATATGGAGCACTGTTCAGGCTCTGAAATTTGACGCGTAAGTCTGCTGGTACCTGCGGGGAAGAGTAGTCAAATATTTTTATAAAGGAGCATTAAATATGCAGTACGGTTATTTTGACCTCAAAAACAAGGAGTATGTCATCACAAGACCAGATACGCCTGCTCCATGGGCAAACTATCTTGGTTCGCCTGAGTACGGCGCTATCATTTCAAACAATGCGGGAGGCTACAGCTTTGTGAAGAGCGGAGCCAACGGCAGACACGTCCGCTACCGTTTCAACACCAACATTGCAGTTCCGGGCAGATATATCTATATCCGCGACAACGATACGTCGGATTACTGGTCGGCTTCCTGGCAGCCGGTAGGAAAGCCTCTGGACAAGTATAAATCGGTGTGCCGCCACGGTACGGCTTACACCACAATGCTTGCCGATTATGCGGATATTCATTCCGAGGTTACATACTATGTTCCGCTTAACAAGACCTACGAGGTATGGAGAACCAAGGTAACCAACAGCGGCGATACCTACAGAAATCTTTCGCTGTTCGGATTTGTAGAGTTTACGAATGAGAATAATTACGAGCAGGATCAGGTAAACCTTCAGTATACCCTGTTTATTACAAGAACAAGCTTTGAGGGCAACAAGATCGTTCAGCATATCAACGAAAACAGCGGCAAGGACGAGCAGGGCTCCAACTGGAGAGAAAGATTTTTCGGCGTTGTCGGCGCTTCCGTTTCTGCATATAACGGAAACCTTGACAGCTTTATCGGACCATACAGGACCTACGGCAATCCTATCGCGGTAGAAAGAGGCTTCTGCGACAACAAGTGCAATTATAACGGCAATGCCTGCGGCGCTTTGCAGTCGGAGATCATGCTTGCTCCGGGAGAAACCGCTGAGGTTATTTATGTTCTGGGACAGAAAAGACCTGTTGCCGCCGATGAAATTCTTGCTCAGTATAATGAGCCGGGCAGATGCGACGCTGAGATCAGGGAGCTTGTTGATTACTGGCACGGCGAGCTGAACAACTTCCAGGTTGAAACGCCTTCCGCTGAGTTCAACAATATGGTAAACGTATGGAACGCTTATCAGTGCTTTATTACTTTTATCTGGTCAAGAGCCGCTTCGTTTATCTACTGCGGACTGAGAAACGGCTACGGCTACAGAGATACAGTTCAGGATATTCAGGGAATTATCCATATCAATCCCGAGCTTGCGGCTGAGAAGATCCGCTTCATGCTGTCCGCGCAGGTTGACAACGGCGGCGGTCTGCCGCTGGTTAAGTTCGATCACAATGCCGGTCATGAAACCTGTCCTGATGAAAACGATGAAAATTCCGTTTACGCCAAGGAGACCGGGCATCCGTCCTACAGAGCCGACGACGCTCTCTGGTTGTTCCCGACAATTGTCAAGTACATCGGCGAAAGCGGCAACAAGGCGTTCCTTGACGAGGTTATCGTTTATGCCAACGGCGGAGAGGATACGGTTTACGATCATCTGAAGAACGCTATCAGGTTCTCGATGGAAAGACTTGGCGCTCACGCTATGCCTGCCGGACTTCATGCCGACTGGAACGACTGCCTGAGAATGGGCAAGAAGGGCGAGTCTACATTCGTAGCCTTCCAGCTTTACTATGCAATGAGCGTAATAAAGGGCTATGCTGAGGAAAGAAACGATACGGAATACGTTGAGTATATCAATAAGGTTCAGGCAGAGCTTGGCAAGAGCCTGGAAGCCTGCTGGGACGAGGACAGATTTATCAGAGGAATCCGCGAGGACGGCGTTGTAGTAGGAGCAAAGAACGATCCTGAGGCGAATATGTGGCTCAATCCGCAGTCGTGGGCGGTCATTTCAGGCTTTGCAAGCAAGGAGCAGGCCGAAACCGCAATGGATAAGGTTCATGAGATACTCAATACTCCTTACGGCGTAAAGCTGCTTGAACCGCCTTATGTAGATCACTACTTCGACGGCGCGCTTATGCATATCTTCAATCCGGATACAAAGGAGAACGGCGGTATCTTCTCTCAGACTCAGGGCTGGGCTATCCTTGCTGAGTCACTGCTCGGGCACGGCGACAGGGCGTTTGAGTATTTCCTTGAAAGCTCGCCCGCAAGCATGAACGACAATGCGGAAACAAGAGTTCTTGAGCCGTATGTTCACGGACAGTTTACCGAGTCTACCCGTTCGCCGTTTGAGGGACGTTCTCACGTTCACTGGTTGACAGGTACCGGTTCGACCGTAATGGTAGGCTGCGTGGAAGGTATCTGCGGTATGCGTCCGAACGCGGAGGGTCTTGTTATAAGCCCGTCTATTCCGCATGAGTGGGACGGCTTTAAGATTGAGAAGAATTTCCGCGGAAAGCATCTTTCCATTGATATTCAGAATCCCGACCATGTTCAGAGCGGCGTTAAGTCGATCACAGTAAACGGCGAAGCAGTCGAGGGCGATTTCGTATGCGAGTGCAAGATGACTGAGCAGACTGATATTGTGGTTGTTTTGGGATAAGTTTGAGGTTATAAATGATATAAAAAGGAGCGGTTCTGAAGAATCGCTCCTTTTAGCTTGTATTTGATTATTCGTTAAAAAAATCACTTTGCAAATCTTTCACAAAGATCGTAAATTACCTGAGCATGGGCTTCGTCTTTTATTTTGAATTCAGTACGGGAATAGAAGTTGTCGTTTACATCCCAAAGTACGGGAACAAAACCATAGTCAGCCGCCATGTTAAGTATAACGCTCAGGCAGTCAGGCGAGGTATTATACTCTGCGTTCTTAACAAAACGCTCCTGCTCGTAAATTGATGTGCATTCTCCGACAAATACGGGTATACCCTTGTCGGTAAACGCTTCTTTCAAAAGCTCGCATTGCGACTTGCTGTAGTCGAGCCAATATTCACCTCCGACCTGATTTGTCCAGTAGCAGGCGTTGTCTATGTAATGCACCGATACCATAAGCTTATCCTCGGCGGAGTCCTCAGGCATTTTGAACTTTTCGTTGGTAGTATTGTCGATATTAGTCCAATAGCCCGAAGCTATAAGCGGTCTTTCCTGATTGTTTCCGCCTGTGCTTCTTACGGCATCTACAAATGTTTGATTCAGCTGATTTACATAGTCATATATCTCATCTTCTGAAAAGTTATCCTCTTCTCTGACAGTGCCCACATTTTCGTTGAAGCCTTCAAAAATAAGATAGTCCGAATAATCCTTATATTCTTCCGCGATTTGCGTCCAGAGATTATCGAAAATTTTTAAGGCTTCTTCTTTGGATTTGTTCTCGACGATGAATTCATCATAGTGGTGTATGTTTAAAACCACATACAGACCGTCTTTTCTGCAATAATCAATGATTTCGGTAACTCTGTCAAAATATTCGTCATTTATCTCGTATTTTTCATCGTCCTCCATCATATTTCCCCAATAAACGGGAATACGCACGGTTGAAAAACCTTCCGCTTTAATTCCGTCAATACATTCCTGAGTGGTTTCAACAGCGCCCCAGCAGGTTTCGTAATTAAGAGGCGTGTTCTCGCCGATTATCTGAGCGCCGGTAGTCTTGTTGGATTTATCCTCCCAGTAGCTTTCAAGGGTATTTCCCAGATTGATACCGATACCCATCTCGGTGCGGTAATCCATAGCGGACATATCCTTGCGCATTTTGCCGTCGTCAAATTCAGAGTGCTTAACCATTTCTTCGCTTTCAGAGCTGCCGCCCTTACCGCAGGAACACATTCCGACTGACAATACAGCCGCGCATAGTATACATATAATTCTTTTAAGCATGATTTTACAACTCCTTTGGAAGAATTATATCATACAATTACATAAAGTGCAATGGTAAAATCTCTTGAATTATATGTATTAAATAAATTTTTTTGTTTAGTTAAGCTATAAAAAGAAAAATACCCGTCACCAGTTTAGTGATAACGGGTATTGCGCTGTCCGCGCCAGGACTGGAGCTGATAGTCGGACTCGAACCGACGACCTGCTCATTACGAATGAGCTGCTCTACCAACTGAGCCATATCAGCATATATTCTATGTTTCATAACAGTGCAATAATTATTATAAACTAAAAAACAGCTTTTGTCAATAGCTTTGTCCGCAATTTTTTCAGCGGTTCATGCATTTATAAAAAATATTGTAAAGCGGTTGAAATTCCTGAAAAGATATGATATAATAAAACATAATGTACCGCGTCCATCAACTGCGGTTTTGTGTAAAAATAAAGCGGAAGTCTTTGGAAAGGGATGTAATTTATGAGTCAGACAAAACAAAAATCCTCAGCCGCTAAGAATGTGGCAATATTTTTTGTGGTCTTTATAATTCTGGAGATGTTGATAATCTTCGGCGTTTCAAGGGTGTTTAAGAATAAGGACGTTACTCCGAGCTTTGCCGGATACAGTCTGTATATAATGAATGACGACAGAATGGGCGACGATGTTCCTAAGGGGGCGCTTGTGGTGGCTTCCAACGGAGTGCCGAGCGTAGAGGGAATAGGAAAAGCAGTTCTTGTTGAAAACGTTCCGAATATCGGTACGTCTGTGTTCTGGCTTGCCGATGTATCGTCTAAGGGCGACAGTATAGACGGAGTTGTTTATACTGTTTATCAGGAAAAAAATCCTTCCGTTCTGTATGAGGTCAAGTCCTCGGATATAGTCGGTTCCGCGTCCAGCTATTATCTTACGGCAGGAAAGGTCATCACGTTCGTTACCTCAACGTTCGGAATGGCGGTATGCGCCATAGTTCCGCTGTTCTTCCTGGTTCTGATCGAGCTTATTATCGCCATTGCTTCCCATTCCGGAGAGGAAGATGAGTATGAAGCTGAACCTGAAAAAGATGAAACCAATGTAACTCTTGACGATTTTCTTTTCGGAGGAGAAAATGATAAGGCGCTCCATAATTCTCATATTCATGATGAGGAGCAGGAGGACGCCGAGCAGGAGGAAGAGCCTGCGGAAACTGACGGCGGTATAGGCAACGACGCTGAAGCTTCAGAGAAAACTGACAGCGAAGGAGGCTCCGAAGTTGACGAGTCGTACTATGAAAAAGCCTCTAAGCTGCTTGACGAGGCCGCTTCAGAAAAGTCCGATAACTTTGCAGAGGATATCGCTGCTGATAAGGCGTCAGAGCCTGAGGCTCAGACTCCGGCTTCGGCAGGAAAGACTGCGTCCGCTTCCCTGGAGGATCTTATGAAGCTTATGGAGGAGGAGCAGAAGAAGCTTAGGGATCAGCTCAACAAGGAATAATGTTTTATGCTGTATGAGGGTCGAAGATAATTTACGCATTTATTCGGTCTAGCGAAGCGGATTTGACCGCTTATATCTTATAATTAGCTGCTGAGGCAATATCGCGCGTGTTTGTGTGATATTGCCTTAATTTTATTTGCACGGCAGCGGTTTGTTTTCGGTTCTTAATTAATAATAATTTAAATATTAATATAGTGGAACCGGCGGCTATGTAAATAAGCAATGCTTTTTACACATTAAAAATCAGCTTGTTTATGCATAAAATATCAAAAACGTTTAAGTAACGTATTTGCGGTTTATGCGAGAATATTATACAAAGCTTCGGCTGTAGGTAGTGACTGAAAGGCACGCTGTAGGTGAAAATGCACAATAAAAAGCGCGATAAGATTATCACAATATGAAAATTTTAAACCCTGTAACATAATTTTATATGTTTCTGCAATACGAAATTGCGAAATTTAAAAAAAATCCGTTGGCTTTGTAAGCGTTATGCAGACGAATTTTGTTTTTTTCAGATATTATGTCGAAAACGTTTAATATTTTCTGCATAATGCTTCCAAGGCGGATGTTTGTTTATAATATACTAATTCGATATGGAAATGTTGAAATAAATATGGATATATGCACATTGAGCTTGACTGGCGTAAGCAAAGGAGTCGGGTAACTTAAACGTTAGCAATGCTTTTTGGAGCTTAAGAAAATTTTTAAGGGCTTTAAATTACAGAATGGTTACAGCTGCGCTGATTTTATAGTTAAATTGCACAAAATATATGTTGAAAGACTGTTCAATTAAACATAATTTATTACATTCAGCAAAAAAGTTTGCAAAAATACTTGAAATTTAAGAGGATATATTGTATATTTTTATTAACGGAAACGTTTGAAATTCAGATTTTCTGTTTAGCGTTTATAACTTAAACGTTTAAATCAGATGAAAGGCGGAAATTTTAGTGGTTTCACTGAAGGATATTTCCGTTCGTTGCGGCGTTTCAGTTGCAACAGTAAGCAAAGCTCTTAACGGTCATAAGGACGTCAGCGCTGCTACAAAAGAAAGGCTTATCAAGGCTGCCAAGGAAATGGGATACTTCCCCAACTCTCAGGCAAGAGCGCTTAAAACCAACAGGACGTATAACCTTGGCGTAATGTTTCTTGACGAAGCGGGAAGCGGTCTTACTCATGAGTTTTTCGCAAAGGTGCTCAACAGCTTTAAAACAGAAGCTGAAGCTTCGGGTTATGATATCACTTTTATTAACAAGGATATCGGACGGCAGAAGATGTCTACTTATGAACACTGTAAATACCGTAATGTTGATGGAATCGTTATCACCTGTACCGATTTTACCGACCCCGATGTATACGAGGTAATAAACGGTGATATTCCGGTGGTTACGATAGATCACATTTTTGACTGCCGTACTGCGGTGATGTCAAATAATGAAGGCGGAATGGAAGAGCTTATTAATTATGTTACGGATAAGGGTCACCGCAAGATAGCCTATATTCAAGGCAACAAGTCGGCGGTAGCCGAAAGGCGTCTGGCAGGCTTTTATAAAGCCTGTATCAACAGAGGTATTTCAGTTCGTTCCGAATGGATACTCAGCGGCGATTACCATAATCCGGATAATACATACAAGCTTACTGCTGAGCTGCTGAAGAGCGATGACAGACCTACCTGTATCTTTATGCCGGATGACTATTCGGCGATAGGCGGATTCAATGCGATCAAGGATATGGGACTTTCGGTTCCGGGAGATGTTTCGGTGGTAGGGTATGACGGAATAGCTTACGCTCAGTTCCTGTCGCCAAAGCTGACGACCTATCTTCAGGATACGGCTCAAATAGGCGTAACGGCGGCAAAACAGCTTATTTCTCTTATTGAGAGACCGCAGACGACCTTTACGGAGGTCATTACAGTAAACGGACAGTTTCTTGAAGGCGAGTCCGTGGCACAGATTTAGGCATTAATTTATTGCGGATCTATCTGCAATGCAATCACAAATATAATGCGATATTTAAGGAGGAAATTTATTATGACACAGTTAAAGAGGATCCTTGCCGGCGCACTCAGCGTTTGCATGGCAGCTTCAGTAATGACGGCTTGCGGAAACGACGACAGCTCATCGGCTTCCGGCGGATCAAATTCAACGGGTTCAAACGGCGGAACGGAAAGCAGAACCAATACCGCGGAACTCCACGGCGTTGAGTCTTCCGAGGAGTCGAAGAACACTCTGACGATCTACTGCTGGAACACCGAGTTCAAGAGCAGACTTGACAAGTATTATCCCGCGCACACAGATATGACGGTTACCACTTCTACCGACGCTGACGGAAATCAGGTAATTGATGCTATCAACGGCGTTAAGATCAATTGGGTACAGAACGAAAACGAAGGAAACGTATATCAGACCAAGCTTGACGAGGCTCTGAAGGCTCAGAAGGAATCCACCGAAAAGGTAGATATTTTCCTTATTGAAGCCGACTATGCTCTGAAGTATATCAACGGCGACGTTGCTCTCTCCGTTCAGGATATCGGAATTACAGAGGACGATCTTTCACAGCAGTATCAGTATGTTAAGGACGTTGCTACCGATACCAAGACAGGCGAGCTGAAGGGCGTTTCCTGGCAGGCAACACCGGGTCTGTTCCTCTACAACGCGGAGTATGCGAAGGAGGTTCTCGGAACTGACGATCCTGCTGAGGTTCAGGAGTACGTTAAGGACTGGGATGCGTTTACTGAAACAGCACAGCTGATGGCTGACAACGGCATTAAGATGCTTTCCGGCTATGACGACGCTTACAGACTGTATTCAAACAATGTTGCTGCGCCTTGGGTTACTGACGACAAGATCACTGTTGATCCTCAGATCAAGGCTTGGGTTGACCAGACCAAGGAGTACACAGACAAGGGCTACAACAACAAGACTTCTCTCTGGGACGACGCTTGGGCTGCCGGACAGAAGATAGACGGTAAGGTATTCGGCTACTTCTTCTCCACATGGGGTATTCCTTTCACACTTCTCCCCAATACTGTTGACGAAGAGATCAAGGCTGACAACTCCAACGCTGTTGAAGGAAACGGCGGTTACGGTAAGTGGAGAGCCTGCGAAGGACCTCAGGCTTACTTCTGGGGCGGCACATGGATCTGCGGCGCTATCGACTCCGATAACACAGATATCGTCGCTGACATCATGAAGGTTATGACCTGCAACAAGGAGTGCATGAAGGAGATCACAGAGGGCGAGCAGGACTACACAAACAACAAGGCTGCTATCCAGGAGCTTATCGACGGAGGATATAAAAACGACTTCCTCGGCGGACAGAATCACCTTGCTCTTCTTACGGAAGCTGCCGACAAGATCGACCTTTCAAATAAGCTTTCCGCTTATGACCAGGGCTGCAACGAGAAGTTCCAGGCTGCTATGAAGTCTTACTTCGACGGAAGCTCTACATATGAAGAGGCTCTTGAGGCATTCAAGAAAGAGATCACAGCTCTTTACAGCAACCTTTCAATGGACTGATAATTAAAGCGCGATGAAAATTCAATAGGGGGCGGAGGTTGTTTCCCCCCCTATTGTTTTTCACAGCCTGCTAATTTTTCTCAGAAAGGATATGTCTTATGAAGAAGAAAAGCATAAGCTATGCAAAATGGGGTTATATCTTCCTAATACCATTTTTCGTGGTTTATATAGTATTTTCGCTGTATCCGCTGATTCAGACGTTTTACAACAGCTTTCATGAGTATATTATAGACCGCGGCTCCATAGGAGGCGGCTGGACTACCGAGGCTGTTGCGGCTGAAGAGCAGATAAAGTTTATAGGAATTGATAATTATAAGGAAATCTTCAGTGCGGACGGTACTCTTGTACATAGCTTTATCAATACGATAGTTATCTGGCTGGTAGGTTTTATTCCTCAGATTGCCGTTTCGCTGCTGCTGGCTACATGGTTTACAGATCTGAGACTGAAAATCAAGGCGCAGGGATTCTTTAAGACCGTTATATACCTCCCGAATGTGATCATGGCTTCGGCTATCGCGTTTATGTTCTATACTCTGTTCAATCAGGGCGGCGCGATGTACGATCTGGTGTGCAGGATTACAGGGAATGAGGATACGCTGCTCAACTCTGTGTGGGGTACAAGAGGTATCATAGGCTTTATCAATTTTCTGCTGTGGTACGGTAATACCACTATACTTCTTATGGCTGCTATTATGGGCGTCGATACGTCTCTGTACGAATCCGCTCAAATCGACGGAGCCAATCCTACTCAGACTTTCTGGAAGATAACTATTCCGCTTATCAAGCCGCTGCTTTCTTACGTGCTGGTTACATCAATGATAGGCGGTCTGCAGATGTACGATGTTCCTGCGCTGCTGACAAACGACGAAGGAAATCCTATCGTCAACGGCGTCAGAACCGCAAGAACCCTTGTTATGGAGATCCAGACGCGTAAGGATTCAAATGTGGGACTTGCGTCCGCTATCTGCGTTGTTATTTTCATTGTTTCCGCGGTGCTTGGATTCGCGATCAACTTCCTGGGAAGCGACAAGCGCGACGGTAAGAAGAAAAAGAAGAAAGCGAAAAGGGGGTAACGAATATGCCGATGTCAACTGATGTGGTTGGTCACAGCAATGACCGCACAAGGCTTTTGGTACGAAGAATAATCGCATATGTGGTTCTGATCCTGCTTGTATTGATCTCCCTTTTTCCGTTTTATCTGCTTATAGTAAACGCGACAAGAGGCAAGGTTCAATCCGGTATCGAATGGATCCCCAGCAACCTTTTGGGCAAGAACTTCAGCAGTCTGTTCAGCGCCAAGACTTCTACAGCTTACGGAAGCGTATTCGGCGCTTTGAAAAACAGTCTGATAATTTCCGGCTTGTCTGCCATACTTTCGATTTATTTTTCGGCGCTTACTGCGTATGCAATTCATGTTTATGACTTTAAGCTTAAGAAATTTGCATTTACATTCATACTGATAGTTATGATGGTTCCTACTCAGGCGTCTGCGATCGGTTTTTACCGTCTGATGAAGGATTGGGGACTTAATAACAGCTATATTCCGCTTATAGTTCCGGCGATCGCCGCTCCGGCTGTATTCTATTTTATGAAGCAGTATATGGATTCGGCGCTTCCTCTGGAGATAGTGGAGGCGGCCAGAATTGACGGCTGCGGCGAATTCAGAACCTTTAACTCCATAGTAATCCCGATTCTAAAGCCGGCATTTGCGGTACAGGCTATATTTACGTTTGTAACTAACTGGAACAACTATTTTATGCCCAGACTTATTATTGAAGATAAGTCCAAGTATACGGTTCCTCTGGTTCTTTCCGCAATGCGTAACGCGGGTCCTCTGGAGTCTGACGCGGGTCTGTTCAACCTTTACATAGTAATAGCGATCCTGCCTGTGGTTATCGTATATCTTTGCCTGTCAAAGTTTATCATCCGCGGCGTTGCGCTTGGTTCAGTAAAGGGATAATAAAAAACATAATGCCGGGGCGGAAAAGCCTCGGCATTTTTTATTTCTGTTCAATTTCAACGGTTAGTAACGTTTAAGCCTTCGGCTGCTTAAACGCTTCAAGTCTGTAGATCGGAAAGCCTGCCTGTGAAAAGCGCTGTTCATACTCGGTTACTATATTGCCGTCAAAATCCGAGCTGTGCAGATCGAGAGATATATTTTTCAGAGTCCAGCCGTTTCGGGAAAATTCCTCAAGGGAAAATTCAAAAAACGCTCTGTTATCGGTTTTCTGATGTATCTCTCCGCTGCTTGCAAGCAGTTTTTCATATATAGCGAGAAAATTTCTGTGGGTCAGGCGGTGCGCCGCATAGGATTTTTTGGGGAAAGGACAGCTGAAATTAAGGTAGATCATTCCGACTGTACCGGCAGGAATATAGCTTTCAAGGTATTCCGCTCCTCCCCGCAAAAATCTGAGGTTAGGAATATTTTCGGAGATCGCCTTTTCCGCGGCGTCTACAATAACGTTGCTGGACTTTTCTACCGCCAGGTAGTTTATGTCGGGATTGCGCCTGGCTATTTCGCAGGCAAACTGCCCCTTTCCGCAACCTATCTCAAGCTGTACGGGATTTCTGTTCCCGAAAACCGTTTCGTAATCAATTATATTTTCAGTGTCCCTGATCTGATAATTCCTGTCCTCCCGATCCATATAAATTATGTAATCGCCGCATTCCGCAAGACGTTCTTCAAGGTGCTTTTTTCTTCTCATTCTCATACTTATTTATCATTCCTTCTGCCGATATTATGGACGAACCAGTCCTTGTCGGAGGTGCAGTTTTTCCAGCTTACAGCCAAGCCGTTAAGAGGATTTTCGTTCGGGTAAACAGTGATCATGACCTCAGCCTCTTCCGCGCCTTTATAATGCGGAACCGTCTTGAAAGAAATCTCCGACGAAAGTCTTTGAAGAAATTCGTTCTCCGACAGCCGGCGTCCGAAGCTGAAAAAAGATTGCTTTTGACTTGTGGGAATTTTCACCTCGGGAAAACGGGCGCGGTAGATTTTCTTGCCGTCTTTTTTTGTAACGGCTTCAAGCTTTTTGACGGCGGGACTTGCCTCGTTATTCAGTATATATAACTCAATTGTGTCAAAAGTTAGCCTGCCCTTGTCGACAGCTTCTCCCGACAGCGAAACCGTAAGTCCTTGTTCTGAGGAAATTCCGTCGCTTTCCACCCCGAACGCAAAAGGCAGTCCGTCTATAAGTATCTCTCCGCAGGCTGAAAATTTCAGCTTCACCTGCGGCTTATTTATGCTCTTCAGTTCCTTTTTCAGTCGTTTCAGCGGATTGTTCATACCGGCATATTCCTTTTTTGTTCTATCCTGCGGTAAAATTCCGCAGTGCTGCTTTACTGTTACAGCAGAACCTCGGTTCCGCCTACAGGTCTTATCGAAAGCGCATGGCAAGAGCCTTCTCCGAATACCTTTTCCATTTCTGTGCGGAATTTTTCCAGCTTATCCGACGGGACAAACGCCTGAATGGTTCCGGCAAAGCCTCCTCCGTGAACGCGGAACGCTCCCTCGCCGCCAAGGATCTGCTCGGCTATGTAAAGGGCGGTGGAAAGTCCCTGCTCATCGGGCGCGGACGAAGCGTAAACGTTTTGCAGATACATATATGACGACCTGCCTGATTCCTTTACAAGCTTCAGGAAAGTATTGAAATCTCCGCTTTTGAGCGCCTCGGCTTCCTTGACTACTCTTTGGTTGTCGTCCATAAAGTGAAGCGCGCGCAGAACGGCTCTGTCCCCGAAATTCTTGCGCAGAACAGCAATATTGTCCATGATGTCAGCTTTGGATATGTCCCTGAGATAACCCTTGCCGAAATATCCGGCGATCTGCTTCATTTCCGCGGGAACGGCGGCGTATTCAGGCGTAAGGTCCGCATGGTTGCCTTTTGTATCCACGATACACAGACTATGACCGCTTTTTGCAAAGTCAAAGCCGATCGACTCAATAACGGGAGCCTGCGGATCGTTGAAATCAATGGTAATAAAGCCGCCGACTGACGAAGCCATCTGATCCATAAGACCGGAGGGCTTGCCGAAAAATACGTTTTCAGCATACTGCGAGAGCTGAGCTGTTTCAACGGCGGAAACTCCGTGATCGTTGTAAAGTCCGCTGAGTATAGTGCCGATAAGAACCTCAAAAGCGGCGGACGAGGAAAGTCCGGAGCCCTTCAGCACGTTAGAGGTAGTATACGCTCTGAAGCCGCCGATACGGTGACCGTTTTTGACAAAGCCCGCGGCAACGCCCCTTATCAGAGCCGCCGAGGTGTTTTCTTCCTCCTTGTGCACTTCCAGGTCGGACAAATCTACCGTGTCCATAGGAAAGCCTTTGGATTTTACCTTGATAATACCGTCGTCGGTCGGAGCTACGGCTGCGATAACGTCAAGAGAAACTCCCGCCGCAAGCACCCGTCCGTGGTTGTGGTCGGTATGATTTCCGCCTACCTCGGTTCGTCCCGGAGCGGAAAAGAAGCGGCTCGGAGCAGCATTGAACAGCTTTTCAAACTCAGCCGCGGCCTCGGCGTATCTTTCCTTCTGAAAAGCTGTTTTATCCTCTGAATAAATTCTGTCAAGTGTATTAACGCCCATATATTAACCTCCAAAAGAGTATTTTTAAACGGTCGGCTCACTATCGGTTTTTCCCGATTTAAGCGACGACTGCACAAGTCCCATAGCGATAAGCATAGTAAGCACGGCAGTTCCTCCGGCGGAGAAAAACGGCAGAGGAACGCCTATAACAGGCATAAATCCCAGCACCATGCCTATATTTATAAATGTGTGAGAAAAAATCAGTCCAAACGCGCCGGCACACACCGAGCAGCCGGGCTGGCTGCATTTTGAACTGTCAATAACAAGTCTAAAGCATATTGCGAACAGTATCAGTATGATGACTCCGCAGCCGATAAAGCCTACGGTCTGCCCGGCATATGAAAAAATAAAATCGTTCTGAGATTCGGAAACGTAAATAAATTCTTCGCTTCCGCCTGAAAAAAGACCTTTTCCCCAAAAGCCTCCGCTTTGCAGCGCAAGCTTTCCCTGCGACTGCTGATATCCGGTGCCCAGCGGATCGAGCTCTGGTCTGAAAAGCACCATGATACGCTGCTTCTGGTGTTCAAGCAGAAGCCAGTTCCACACTGCCCAGATAATTACGGGAGAAAGGATAAGCGCCGAAAGAATATACTTCCAGCTAAGCCCTCCGGCAAACATCATAACCAAAGCGATAAGGATAAAGATAACTCCCGTTCCCTGATCTCCCTGAAGATAAACTATCAGAACAGGAACCGCCGCATGGCACAGAAGCCCCAGAATGGTAAGAGGTCTGTTGAAGCGCTTTTTTACATACGCGATATGCACAGAAAAGGTTATTATAAAGCAAACCTTAAGTATCTCCGCAGGCTGGACTGTGAAGCCGAAAAGACTTATCCAAGCTCGGTCGTCTGAGGAAGCCGGTCCGGTCCCCAGCGGAGTAAAGGTCAGAAGGGTGAAAAGGATCCCGCCCGCGCCTATTGCCTTCCAATGTTTCACGATTTTATCTATTCTTATCATTGAAAGTGTAAACATAGCGGCAAGTCCAAGCACAACGGCAGTGATTTTGGTTATCCAAAGCGACGGGGATATGCCGTAGGATATTTTCTGATAGGAATTTGTGTCCACCAGTGAAAAAACCAGCACGATACCGCCCGTACAGGCAAGGACGACAAAAATTATCAGAATAAAATCCATATGCTTGATTTTATTATACAACATAAACGTCTCTCTTTCAATAATAATTTATTAATTCAGCGGCGCCGGCCGGAAGTGAAAACCGCTGTAATATTTTAATGAACATATTTATTATAGCATGAATTCTGAGAAAATAACAGCGTAAGGCATAAAAAATTTCTGAACAGCGTTTTTTTTGAGGAAAGCAATTGATTTTTGTATATATTTATGGTATAATTATTTTTATTGACAAGGATAGTTGTTGTTTTTTAACAAAGAAATTATAAAATGCAGGAACGGCTGTTTGGCATTTTATCATGAAAGGAAAGAGATTGATATGAAAAAACTTATGCTTGGCAATGAAGCGTTTGCAAGAGGTCTGTATGAGGCAGGCTGTAAAATCGCTTCTTCATATCCCGGAACTCCGTCTACGGAAATAACCGAGGAGGCGGCTAAATACGACGAGATCTATGCGGAATGGGCGCCTAACGAAAAGGTTGCAATGGAGGTCGCTCTCGGAGCGTCGATCGCCGGCGCGAGAAGCTTCTGCGCTATGAAGCACGTAGGTCTTAACGTTGCCGCCGATCCTCTTTATACCGCGGGATATACGGGAGTAAACGCGGGAATGGTAATTGCCGTTGCCGATGATCCCGGAATGCATTCCTCTCAGAACGAGCAGGATTCCCGTCATCATGCGATAGCTTCAAAGGTAATGATGCTTGAGCCTTCCGATTCGGGAGAGTGTAAGGAGTTCGCAAAAGCGGCGTTTGAGCTGTCGGAGCAGTTTGATACACCCGTAATAGTAAGGCTGTCAACAAGAGTATCGCACTCCCAATCGGCGGTTGAGATTCTGGAGCGCGAGCAAAAGGAGCTTATGCCCTACGAAAAGAATCCTCAGAAGTTTGTTATGATGCCCGGAAACGCCATCAGGCGTCACCCTCAGGTTGAGGAAAGAATGAAAAAGATCGCTCAGTATGCTGAAACCTCTCCTCTTAACAGGCTTGAGATCAACGATACAAAAATCGGAGTGATTACAAGCGGCGCGGCGTATCAGTACGCCAAGGAGGCTCTGGGAACAAAGGCTTCGTATCTTAAGCTGGGAATAGTAAATCCTCTTCCTGAAAAGATAATCAGGGATTTTGCCGACAGATGTGAAACGGTTTATGTTATAGAGGAGCTTGACGACATTCTTGAAACTCACTGCAAAAAGCTGGGACTTGACGTTCACGGCAAGGATACCTTCAGCCTTATGGGAGAGATATCCCAGGCGATCGTCAGGGAAAAGATACTGGGAGAAAAGGCGGAGGAAACGGTATTTCCCGAAAACGTGCCCGTTCGTCCTCCGGTTATGTGCGCGGGCTGTCCCCACAGAGGACTTTTCTACTGTCTTTCAAAGCTGGGAGTAATGGTATCGGGAGATATAGGCTGCTACACGCTGGGAGCTGCCGCTCCGCTTTGCGCTATGGATACGACTATATGCATGGGCGCTTCTGTCAGCGGGCTTCACGGCTTTAATAAGGCAAGGGGAGCCGACGCGGAAAAAAGCTCTGTCGCGGTTATCGGCGATTCTACCTTTATGCACAGCGGAATGACAGGACTGGTCAATATCGCCTACAACGCTACCAATTCCACTGTAATTATTCTTGACAACTCTATTACGGGCATGACGGGTCATCAGCAGAATCCTACCACAGGAAAGAATCTGAAGGGCGATCCCGCCGCCGCCGTAAATCTTGAAGAGCTGTGTCATGCTATCGGGATCAGGAGCGTAAGGGTAGTAGACCCTTATCACATGGCTCAAACCGAAGCGGTAATAAAGGAAGAGCTTGCTAAGGAGGAGCCGAGCGTTATAATTTCAAGACGTCCCTGCGCGCTGCTCAAATATGTCAAGCATAATCCTCCGCTCAGGGTGGATTCAGATAAGTGCGTAGGCTGTAAGCAGTGTCTCAAGATCGGCTGTCCGGCAATTTCAATACATAACGGAAAGTGCGTTATAGACCATACGCAGTGCGTAGGCTGCGGAATCTGCAAGGAAATGTGCAGGCTTGACGCTATTAAAGACTGATGATTGATAAAGGAGGAGAAGAACGGTATGCTTATAATGTACGGTTGGGGAAACAAATTGAAACGCGACGTTCCGATGGGAGTTTCAGTATGCGGAGGATGCCGCAGCTTTTCGCATCATTATCTGGGAAGATTAGTTTTCAGGGTGCATATATGCTATATTCCTGTTTTCTGGAGGACCAAGGGCTATTATGTTTTCTGCGACAACTGCGAGGGCGGTCAGGAGATATCCAAGGAGCAGTACAGGGAACTGAAGGAAATATACCGTATGTTCACCAACAAAAAGCTGCTGACGGACTGCTATCATTACGCGGTTCAGATATCGCAGGGATTGGAGCTTAACGATCATAATGTGGATTATGTTCTTTCTCAGCTTCAGCAGAAATATCCCATTCAGCATCAGGTGATGATCGACCAGTACAGGGGATTGGTGTCCGATATTATGCGTTTTCAGATACAGCCGCAGCAGGCGTAGGGGAAGGCTTCTGACCGGTGATTAATTTAAAATACGAGGTGTAAATAATGGAAACCAAATCGATTATGATAGTCGGCGTAGGCGGACAGGGTTCGCTGCTGGCTTCGAGAATAATAGGAAACGTTCTGCTTTCGCAGGGGTTTGACGTTAAGGTAAGCGAGGTTCACGGAATGAGCCAGCGGGGAGGCTCGGTTGTTACATATGTAAAGTACGGCGACGAGGTATGCTCTCCTGTCGTCAATAAGGGAGAGGCTGATATAATAATCAGCTTTGAACAGCTGGAAGCCGCAAGATGGCTGCCGTATCTGAAAAAGGGAGGACATCTTGTGACCTCTACGCAGAAGATAGACCCTATGCCTGTAATTACAGGCGCGGCGGAATATCCCGAAAATATAATCGGCAAGCTGAAGGAGCTGGGAGTGGACGTTATCGCTGTTGACGCTCTGGAGCTTGCGGAGCAGGCGGGAACTGCCAAGGCTTCAAACGTTGTGCTTATGGGAGTTGTTTCTACAAAAATGCCTTTTGACGAAAGCGTATGGCAGCAGGCGCTTGAGCAGTGCGTTCCACCCAAATTTCTTGAGCTGAATAAAAAAGCCTTTGCCCTTGGCAGAGAGGTAAAATAGCAAATGGACGAAATCAGTAAGCTGATCATTAAGATGACCGAGTTCTTTCGCGGAGACCCGAAGCGTATTCAGCATTTTATAAAGGTCTATACCTTTTCAGGAGTTATCGGCAGGGCGGAGGGTCTTGACGTCAATATAATGTACCGGCTTGAAGCTGCCGCCGTGATTCACGATATCGGAATCAAGCCTGTCGAGGAAAAGTATGGAAAGGGCAGCTGCGGCGGAAAGCTTCAGCAGGATCTTGGACCGGAGCCGGCAGAAAAAATGCTGCGAGAGCTTGATTTTGATAAGGACGTTATAGACAGAGTCTGTTTCCTTATTGCTCATCATCATACCTATACGGGTGTAAAGGGACTTGACTGGCAGATACTTTTAGAGGCTGATTTTCTCGTGAACGCGTATGAGGACGAGCTGTCGAAGGAAAGTATTAGAAGCTTCCGCGACAAGGTTTTTGTTACCGAAACGGGAATCCGTATGCTTAATGAAATGTTCGGACTATAATATATATACGATAGGAGGTATGTTCCAATGGGTAAATATTGGAACGAAGAAATTGAGTGTATGTCCCGGGAGGACATGAAAAAGCTGCAAAGCGAAAGACTTGCGGCTCAGGTAAGACACGTTTGGGACAATGTGCCTTACTACAGAAAGCTTATGGAGGAAAAAGGAGTTACGCCGGACGATGTCAACGGTATTGAGGATCTGTATAAGCTGCCTTTTCTTACAAAGGCTGACCTGCGGGACGCTTATCCGTACGGTCTGCTTGCAAAGCCTCTTGCCGACTGCGTAAGAATCCAGTCTACCAGCGGTACTACTGGCAAGAGAGTGGTGGCGTTTTATACACAGCATGATATTGATCTGTGGGAGGACTGCTGCGCCAGAGCTATTACCGCCGCTGGAGGAACAAAAGAAGACGTTTGTCAGGTCTGCTACGGCTACGGACTGTTTACCGGAGGACCGGGACTTAACGGAGGCTCTCATAAAGTCGGCTGTCTTACGCTTCCTATGTCGTCGGGAAATACCGAAAGGCAGATTCAGTTTATGAGGGATCTCGGCTCGACGATCCTTTGCTGTACGCCGTCCTATGCCGCCTACATTGGAGAAACTCTGCATGAAATGGGCTACGGTCCGGAAGATATAAAGCTTAAAGCGGGAATTTTCGGCGCCGAGCCGTGGACTGAGGAAATGCGCCATGAGATAGAAAGGCTGCTGGGCATTAAAGCCTACGATATTTACGGACTTACCGAAACAAGCGGCCCGGGCGTATCCTTTGAGTGCGAGGAGCAGACGGGTATGCATATCAACGAGGATCATTTTATTGCCGAGATAATCGACCCCGATACGGGAGAGGTGCTTCCCGAGGGCTCTAAGGGAGAGCTTGTATTTACAAGCATAACCAAGGAGGCGTTTCCGCTGCTCAGATACAGAACAAGGGATATCTGCGTTCTTTCGAGGAAAAAATGCTCCTGCGGCAGAACTCTTGTGAAGATGACAAAGCCTATGGGAAGAAGCGACGATATGCTTATTATCAAGGGCGTAAACGTATTCCCGTCGCAGATAGAATCGGTGCTGCTCAAGGTAAGCAACGCTACGCCCAACTATCAGATAATTGTTGACAGAGTAAACAACACCGATACCTTTGAGATAAGAGTGGAGCTTTCGGACGATATGCTGTCGGATACAATAAAATCCATTGAAGAGCTTGAAAGGAAGATATCCGGAGATATTCATTCTATCCTGGGAATCAAGGCAAAGATCAGGCTTGTTGAGCCTAAGTCAATTCCGAGGTCGGAGGGCAAGGCGGTCAGAGTGATCGACAGGAGAAAGCTGGTTTAGTCAATACAGGAGGAATGATCGTATGAGCTGTCTTGGGGTTCTGTTTGCCGTTCCGGAGGACGTGGTCGGGCATATCAAAGCCCTGCCGATGGAGGAAAGACCGGAATATATATCCTTAAGCTTGGAGGAGCTTTATTTTGAGGATTATCCTGAAAGAACCGCGGAGCTTGATAAGGCGTGGGACGCGATACACCGCTCCCTTACCGACGGAACGCTTTCCTTTGACTGCGGGGAATATCCATTGGGTGGAGTAATTCTCGGCGGTGAGATCCTCTACTATGACGGAGCGGAGTACGACGATTACATAATTACCGCCAAAAGCCCTGAGGAGGTTAAAAATATCTATACTCAGCTAGCCGGACTTACAAAAAAGCAGTTCAGGGAAGGGTATGACAAAATTGACGAAACATATCCCGACGAGCGTGGGGACGAGGATTTTGAGTATTCCTGGGAGTATCTTCAGGACGCTGTCCCTTTTTTCAGACTGGCTGCGGAAAAAGGCTTATGGGTGCTGTTTACGGCTGACCAGTAAGCCGTATGAGCAGGCGGCGGTGAAATTTTCTGCCGGCTGCAAAAATAATATAAAAGGGAGGTTATCTTTATGACCGTAAAGCAATTATCAGTATTTGTAGAAAACAGACCGGGCAGATTGTCTGCAATAACCAGACTTCTGGGTGACAACGGCATTAATATCCGCGCGATGAGCATTGCCGATACCAAGGATTTCGGAATCCTGCGTCTTATTGTAAACGACGCGGACAAGGCGCTGGAGATACTTAAAAATGCAGGCTGTTCGGTTACTATAACAAACGTGCTTGCAATCAGAATTTCAGACAGACCCGGCGGACTTGCCGACGCTATGGATATTCTTTATAAGGACAACATCAGCGTTGAGTATATGTATGCGGCGTTTATCAACGAGCAGGATGAAACCGCTTATCTTGTTCTGAGAGTTGACAGCAACGACAATGCGGTTACAGCGCTTAATGAAAGCGGCTTCCATTTGCTCAGTCAGGAGGAGCTTAGCAGGATCTGACGGACGGTGAACGGATTCCTGATAAAAAGGCGAAATATTATGAAAAAATTGTGATATTATCATAAAAGCGCTTGCATTTTTTTAAAAATGTGATATTATATTAATATAGGAACTGATTAGGTTCTTAAAATATTGAGGAGGTATATATTATGGCTTATAAGATTAGTGACGAATGTATCGGCTGCGGCGCTTGTGTTGACGCCTGCCCTGTAGGAGCTATTGCTATGGAAGACGGAAAGGCAGTTATCGACGCCGATACCTGCATCGACTGCGGTTCATGCGCAGGAACCTGCCCTGTTGAGGCTCCTAAAGCTGACTGATTACATATAGTCAGAATAAATTTTTCATAAAATCAAGGTCCGTGTATAAAAAACGCGGACCTTTTGCTTTATAAACGATTTACCGATGTCCCCGCCTTCCTAAGAAGGCGGGGTTACCTCGCCGCAGCTCGGGCTTTGCTTCGAGTTAAAAGCCGGTTCTGCGGCAGTTCAGGCTGAGTATCTGTAAAGACAGAGCCGTTTATACCTTTGATACATTATTCCTGTAATTTCCTTATTATTTGTATAAAATGAATACCGAAAACCTTTTCTGAGACAGATAATAGGTTCTAAATGTAGAATATTGCGCGGACAGGCGTTAAGGTGTTTACTTTGCACGCAGATTATGATAGAATATTTGTGTAAACATCAGAATATATCCGTATTGATTTTTTGAGGATGGTGACGGTATGAATAATATAGTCAAAAAAATATTTTCAGCGTTGTGCGCCGCGGTTTGCGCGGCTGCGGTAATGCCTTCGTATACGCCCGTATCCGCTGACGTAAGCCTGAAATATGAGGCTGAAAACGCTCAGCTTTCAGGCGTCAGCACAGGTTCAGGCTCGTCGTATTCAGGCGGAAGATATGTTGTCTTTCAGGGCGCGGGAAGCTGTACCTTCAACGTGTCCGTACCGGAAAACGGCTATTACGATCTTAACTTCAGGAGCAGCGGCATAGGCAGCGACAAATATAATTACGCTTCTGCCGACGGGGAGAGCATAGGCGAGTTTTATTCAAGGAACGGCGTGCTGGGCGACGGCTATATAAACAGAGTATATCTGTCTAAGGGAAGCCACAGCGTGCAGGTTACTCCGTCGTGGGGATATATCAATCTTGACTGCCTTATTATCACTGATTCGGAAATGCCGGACAGGAATTATTACGATGTTTCGGATGAGCTGATAAATCCTTCGGCTTCCGCTTCGGCAAAGAAGCTGATGAGCTTTATTGCGGATAATTACGGAGAAAACGTTATATCCGGACAGACCTGCGACGGCGGGCTTTACGGAGATGAGTTTACGGCGATCAGGAATCTTACAGGAAAAACTCCGGCTATGCTCGGCATGGATCTGATGAGGTATACTCCTACGAGAGTGGCAAAGGGCGACAGATGCGAAACGGTGGAAAACGCGATTGAGTTCTGGGAAGCGGGAGGAATTGTAGAGCTTTGCTGGCACTGGAACGCTCCCGATAAATATCTGAAATCCGGAACCGACAGCAGCGGAAATCCCAGATGGTGGGGAGGCTTTTATACCGACAACCTCAACATTGATTTTTCGGCGATCATGGACGGCTCGGATACTGAGGGCTACGAGCTTCTCATGGAGGATATAGACGCCATAGCCGTTCAGCTGAAAAGGCTGGAGGACGCCGGCGTTCCCGTGCTGTTCAGACCTCTGCACGAGGCAAGCGGCGGCTGGTTCTGGTGGGGCTCGGACGGTTCTGAGCCTTACATAAAGCTGTGGAAGACGCTTTATCAAAGGCTTACCGTAGAACACGGACTTGATAATCTTATCTGGGTATGGAACGGTCAGAATAAAGACTGGTATCCCGGAGATGAATATGTCGATATTATCGGAGAGGATATTTACCCGGGAAATCATGTTTACAATCCGCAGTCGTCAAAATTTCTCGAAGCGGCGGAGTATACCGATACAAACAAGGTAGTTGCGCTTACTGAAAACGGCTGTCTTTTCGACGTTGATACGGCTCTGTCGGCAGGTACGCTCTGGAGCTGGTTCTGCGTGTGGGGAGGAGATTTCTGCTCTGTCGGAACTTCAATATCTGAGAAGTATACCGAAGCGTATATGTGGAAAGAGGTCTATACTCATTCAAACGTAATAACTCTGGATGAAATGCCCGATCTTAAAACCTATCCGGACGACGGGGATTCGGGACATACTCACAGCTATACCTCTAAGGTTACCCAAGCGGCAACCTGCACCAAGTCCGGAGTCAGAACCTATAGCTGTTCCTGCGGCAGCAGCTATACTCAGTCTATACCTGCAACGGGTCATACATATAAATCCACAATAGTTGCGCCTACCTATGCGGCGCAGGGTTATACTCTGAAAACCTGCTCAAAATGCGGCTCAAGCTATAAAACCAATTATACGGCGAAGAAAACGGTGCCTAAGGTCAGCGCAAAGACCGAATTCAGCTCGGTTACAAACGCGGTCCGCATCAACTGGAACAAGGTCAGCGGAGCGTCAGGCTACAGAATTTACAGGTATAACGCGTCGTCTAAAAAATGGGAAAGCGTAAAAACCATAGGAGACGGTTCGGCGGTTACATACAGGGATTCAGGACTGAAAAGCGGCGCTCAGTACAAATACAAGGTCAAGGCGTTTGTAAGGTATAACGGAACGGTTTACTGGGGCAGCGCTTCCGATGAAATACTTACCGCTTCAAAGCCGTCTAAGGTAACGATCGGCAAAATAAATATTTCGACTACGTCGGTAAGGCTTTTCTGGAACAAGGTAAGCTGTACGGGCTATAAGGTTCAGCAGTCCTCCGACGGCGGAAAGACATGGAAAACAGTAAAGCTTGTAAAAAACGCCGAGGAGCTTAAAATCACTGGACTGAAAAAGAAAACCTCATATAAATACCGGGTTCTGGCATATAAATCAAACGGAAACGGAACCAACGCCCTGAGTGCGTGGAGCAGCGTAAAGACTGTTACTACAAAAAAGTAATTTCAGTTTTTCGTAAAGCGAAAAGGTAGGCAGGCTGTTCTATGCTTTTGCATATTATGTAAACAAAAAATCTCCGTTCTTGATTGAACGGAGGTTTTTTGTGTGATCGCTCACTTTATATTAATATATGATGGAGAAAAAATAATATGTGGACGGGACTTCAGGTATGTCTTTACATAACGATCATCAGATTTTTCAGATGTGATACCCATTGCCTGAGAATCTCACAAATCGCTTAACCCTCGCGGCTCAGGCGTCCCTCTAACCTGTTGTTTATATAATAAAGGCTCAATGTGACAGCTTTATGACAGCGGACTGAAAAGCGGCAGAGTATTGTATGTTCCATGTTAATTTCGGGTAAATTCATACGTTAATTAATTGTTTATATTTTTCTGTTGGCAAAATGATAAAAATATGCTATAATTATAACTTAAGACACGGTGTTTTCTGTCTTTAAGGCGGCGGAGAATATTTTGCACGCTGAAAGCGGGGAAGGCTTATTGTTTTAAAGTGTATCTGATTACTAATGAAAGGCTGGTTTATATAATGAGAGCAGTAGTTACGGTTATAGGCAAGGACGCGGTAGGCATACTTGCAAAGGTAAGCACAAAGTGCGCCGAGCATAACGCGAATGTGATCGAGGTTACTCAGTCGGTGCTTCAGGATCTTTTTGCAATGATCATGCTGGTGGATATTTCAAAGCTCAGCACAGACTTCGCTCGTATGGCGGACGATCTGACCGCTCTGGGAGATTCTATGGGTCTGAAAATTCATACAATGCACGAGGACATTTTCAACTGTATGCACCATATCTGATTTGAGAGGAATGTTTGACCGATGATAAATACTTACGACGTGCTTGAAACAATACGCATGATTCAGGACGAGTGTCTTGATATACGCACCATTACCATGGGTATATCGCTTCTTGACTGTATAGACAGCGATATAGACAAGGCGTGTGAAAAGGTTTATAAAAAGATTACTCAGAAGGCTGAAAGGCTTGTTTCCGTAGGAGAGGAAATTGAAAAGGAATTCGGTATACCTATTATAAACAAGAGGATTTCCGTTACGCCTATCGCTATAGTTTCCGCCGCCTGCAAATGCTCGCCCGTTCCCTTCGCGAAGGCGATGGACAGAGCAGCCAAGGATGTGGGTGTAAACCTTATAGGAGGTTATACCGCGTTGGTGCAGAAGGGCTTCTCTGCCGGAGATATTGAACTTATAAAATCCATACCAGAGGCTCTGAGCTGTACCGAGAGAGTTTGCTCCTCAGTCAACGTCGGCTCTACCAAAACCGGAATCAATCTTGACGCCTGCAAAATGATGGGAAGGATAATCAAGGAGTGCGCGGAAAAAACTGTGGACAGCGCCTGCTTCGGAGCGGCTAAGCTGGTGGTGTTCTGCAACGCCGTTGAAGACAATCCTTTTATGGCGGGAGCATTCCATGGCGTAGGAGAGCCTGACTGCATGATAAATGTCGGAGTTTCAGGACCCGGCGTTGTTAGGGCTGCGCTTAAAAAGTATCCCGACGCCGACATTACCCAGATTGCAGACGTTATCAAGAAGATATCATACAAAATAACAAGGGTCGGACAGCTTGTGGGGGTTACCGCCTCTGAAAGACTGGGAGTGCCTTTCGGAATAGTAGATCTGTCGCTTGCGCCTACTCCCGCGGTCGGAGATTCGGTAGCTCATATACTGGAGGAAATAGGGCTTGAAAAATGCGGAACTCACGGCACTACAGCCGCTCTTGCCCTGCTTAACGACGCAGTCAAAAAGGGCGGAGTTATGGCCTGCTCCAGAATTGGCGGACTTTCAGGCGCGTTTATTCCTGTGTCGGAGGACGCCGGAATGATAGACGCTGCAAAATGCGGCGCGTTGTCTATAGAGAAGCTTGAAGCTATGACCGCGGTATGCTCCGTAGGTCTTGATATGATCGTTGTTCCCGGAGATACCGAGCCTGATACGCTTGCGGCAATTATTGCCGATGAGGCGGCTATCGGCATGGTAAACAGCAAGACCACCGCCGTAAGGGTTATTCCCGCTATCGGCAGGGAGGTCGGCGATGAGCTTGACTGGGGCGGACTTTTCGGCTGCGGACCGGTTATGCCGCTGAAAAAGGAATCGCCGTCTAAGTTTATCAACAGAGGCGGACAGATCCCCGCGCCGCTTCATTCTCTCAAAAACTGATTTTATGCGGCAGGCTGAGTCCTGCCGTTTTTGATGGAAAAACTTATGCTGCAACAGCTAGGAAAGGATTATATATGGATTATTCAAGGCTTATAGATCTGCATACTCATAGTTCTTTTTCACCCGACGGCGAGGCTCCGCCGGAGCTTATGCTTGAAAGAGCGGCGGAGCTTGGTCTGTCGGCATATGCCGTAACCGATCACTGCGACTGTAATTACTGGTATCCGGCTGACGGCTGTTCCGGCTCTTTGGATTTAAAGGACATTGAAATGTACGGCGCAGGACAGTATGCGTTGGAAAGCATTGCCGCGCAGAGCAGGCTGAAGGAGCTTTATAAGGACAGACTTAATTTTCTCTGCGGGATCGAGCTTGGTCAGCCGCTTCAAAGTCTGGAAAACGCGGAAAAGCTGGTATCCGACCCGAGGCTTGACTTTGTAATAGGCTCTCATCATCAGAATAAGGGACAGGACGATTTTTATTTGCTCAAGTATGACGAAATGGAGCTTAGCGGGATATATTCCTTGCTTGACGCATATTTCGGGGAAATGCTGGATATGTGCAGATGGGGAAAATTTGACGTTCTAGGTCACCTGACGTACCCTCTGAGATATATAGAGGGAGATTACGGAACAGCGCTTGATCTGGACAGATATGAGGAAATAATAAGAGAAATCTTCCGCGTTCTTATACAAAAAGGTAAGGGTATAGAGATAAATACTTCTGGTTTAAGACAGAAGTACGGAAGAACTTTTCCGACCCTTGAATATGTAAGGACATACCGTGAAATGGGCGGGGAGATACTGACCGTCGGCTCAGACGCGCACAGGGTAAGCGATCTGGCTGCGGGAACCGCCGCAGGGGCGGAGATTGCCAAAGCCGCTGGGTTCAGGTATCTGACCTACTTTAAGGAGAGAAAGGCTGTTTTTGAAAAGTTATAGCTGCGCCGAACGTGTATTTTTTCTTGAAATTGCGTGATGTATATTAGTTTCGCTTTAAACCAGCCGGGATTAATTATTTGTACTTGAAAAAATAATAACGCCGTGTTATAATAAACTTTAAAGATTCATAAAAGGAAAGTAAAAATAATTTCGGGAAAGGAAATCAGATGACGAAATTTTGGAAAAAGCTTGCGAATGTTGTTTTTTCACAGCGAACGACTATAATTCTGCTTCTGCTTGCGCAGGTTCTTTTTCTGCTGTTTACATTTTTTCAGCTCAGCGAACATTCAAGCGCGATTTATTATACGTTCACTGTTCTTGGACTCGCTCTGGCTGTGTATATTCTTAACAAGCCTCAGAATCCGGCATATAAGCTGGCTTGGATAATACCGCTGCTTGCCATACCCGTATTTGCTACGATCGCTTACTTTATACTGACAAATCAATACAGCACCAGGAGAGTAAGAAACGCTCATATAAAAAAATGCGCAAGTACAAAGCCCTATCTCAGACAGGATCAGGACGTCCTTACCGAGCTGGATATCGAGGACAAAAACGTTTACCGCCTTGCAAGGTATGTTGATAAATACGGCGGATATCCTATTTACAAGAATACCACGGTGGAATATTTCAGGGTAGGCGAGGAAAAATTCGCCGCTATGGTAAGAGAGCTGAAAAAAGCGGAGCATTTTATTTTTCTTGAGTATTTTATAATCGACCAGGGCGAAATGTGGGATGAGATACATCAGATACTCGTCGAAAAGGCAAAGCAGGGAGTAGAGGTAAGGCTGCTTTATGACGGAATGGGCTCTCAGCATCTTCTGCCTTTCAGATATGACAAAAAGCTTGAGGCTGAAGGCATTAGATGTCATGTTTTCAATCCGTTCAGACCAATGCTTTCGTCTATCCAGAATAACCGGGATCATCGGAAGATCTGCGTTATTGACGGTCATACCGCTTTCAACGGAGGCGTTAATCTCGCCGACGAATATATAAACCGCAAGGAGCGTTTCGGTCACTGGAAGGATACCGCGGTTATGATAAAGGGCGACGGAGTCTGGAATTTCACTATGATGTTTCTGCAGATGTGGGAAATCGTTGACGGAGAAGGGCTGGCTTCGGATTACGATCAGTTTCTTCCTGAAAATACCGACGAAATGCCGAAAAGCGCTCCCGGTTATGTTCTTCCCTACGGCGACTCGCCGCTGGATACCGAAAACGTAGGAGAGCTTGTTTATCTTGATATTATAAACAACGCCCGCGATTATATCTATATTACGACTCCCTACCTTATCCCCGACAACGAGATAGTTACGGCGCTTGGCTATGCGGCTAAAAGCGGAGTTGACGTAAGGCTTATCACTCCGGGAATACCCGATAAGTGGTATGTAAGATCAATTGCCAAATCCTATTACAAGGAGCTTATTGCGCTGGGAGTAAAGATATACGAATATAACGGCTTTATTCATGCCAAGAATTTTGTTTCCGACGATAAAACCGCGGTAGTCGGCACGATAAATCTTGATTACAGAAGCCTTTATCTTCATTTCGAGTGCGCTACATATATGTATAAGGTGCCGGCGGTCATGGAGGTAAAGGCGGACTTTCTCAATATCCTGGAAAAAAACTGTGTTGAAATCACCGTTCATGACTGTGCGGAGCGTTCTCTTTGGAGCAGAATGGTTTCAGCCGTGCTGAGGATATTCTCTCCTCTTTTATAACCTAGCGCCGATGACCCCCGCCTTCTTTAGAAGGCGTTCGCCTCTCTTAGGCGGCGTTGGCGCAGGCTGCTTCGTCGCAGCCGATGAAAAGCCACGCTTACATCGGGCTTTGCTCCGAATTAAAACGCCGAAGTCTGTTTCCGGTGATACGGACAGTATTCACATAATTATGCATATAATAATGTCTTTTGCCAAAAAAACGGACAGCTGACCTTTGTGAAAAAGGACGGCTGTCCGCTGTTGTTATAGCTTAGTCTATTCTGTTCTTGGCTATTACCTCCGCGACAAGGTTCGGGGGAAGCTGCTCATATCTTACGTGCTCTAGGGTAAATTCGCCTCTGCCCTGGGTCATCTGTCTGAGCGTAAGTGCGAAATCCTGCATTTCCGATTCGGGCACCTCTGCAATAACCTCGGTAAGTCCCTTGGTTTCAGAAGGGTTCATGCCTAAAACACGTCCTCTGCGCTTGTTGAGATCGCCCATTATATCGCCTGTGTTTTCGTCGGGAACAAGCACGCTGAGAGAGCCTATAGGTTCAAGCAGGGTAGGCTCAGCCTGAGGTATTCCGTCCTTATATGCGATGGAAGCCGCGGTTTTGAACGCCATTTCGGAAGAATCCACCGGATGATAGGAACCGTCCACAAGGATAGCTTTCAGACCAACCATAGGGAATCCTGCAAGAACGCCTTTCTTGACGCTTTCCTGAAGTCCCTTTTCGACGGCGGGGAAAAAGTTTCTCGGAACCGCTCCGCCGAATACTTTTTCCTCAAAAATAAGCTCGTCGCTTACGCAGGGCTCAAATTCGATCCATACGTCGCCGAACTGACCGTGTCCGCCCGACTGCTTTTTATGTCTGCCCTGAACCTTGATCTTCTTGCGTATGGTTTCTCTATAGGCGACCTTAGGAACGGTAACGTCCAGGTCAACGCCGAATTCATTTTTCAGCTTTTCAACGACCGAATCAAGATGAAGTCCGCCGAGAGTGCTTAAAATCATTTCATTTGTGTTGGGGTCCTGTTTATAGGAAATTGTGAGATCCTCCTCAAGCAGCTTGGAAACGGCGTTTGAAATCTTGCTTTCGTCGCCCTGTCCTTTAGCCTTTACCGCCATCCTGTAGCAGGGCTTGGGGAACTCTATGGCGGCGAATCTGACCGACCTTGACGGGTCGCAGATGGTATCGTTAGTATTTACGCTCATTTTCATAGCGGCGGCTATATCTCCGCACACTACCTGAGCGGCTTCGGTTTGCTTTTTGCCCATAAGAGTGACAAGCTTTCCGACCTTTTCGGTATTTCCGGAAGTTGAGTTCAGCACTTCCTTGTTGGGCGATAAGGTTCCTGAGAAAACCTTTAAAAATGACATTTTTCCTACGAACGGGTCGGATACGGTTTTGAATACGAACGCCGACATCGGATCGCTTTCGGAGCAGGCGATCTCGACTGGCTTGCCGTCGGCGTCTTCAGCCGTGACGGAAGCGTTTTCAGCCTGATGCGGCAGCAGCAGGGATATTTCCTTCAGCAGCATATCCACTCCCGACAGATCGGAGGAGGAAACGCAGGTTACCGGAGTGATTATTCCTTCGTTCATTCCCTTATGTATTCCGTCGATAAGCTCCTTCTGAGTGAATGGCTCGCCGGAGAAGAATTTTTCAAACAGCTCCTCGTCCGTTTCGGCTACCGCCTCGGAAACGGCTTCTATAAGTCCGTCGATACGGTACTCCATCTTTTCCGAAACCTCTGCCGTAGGCATATCGGTTTCTACGGCGTTGCCCTTGTCGTCGTATTTATAGGCTTTCATTTCAATGAGGTTTACATATGAAACTATCTTTCTGTCCGCGATAACGGGAACCACTACCGGGCAGACGGTAGGACCGAATTCCGCCTTGAGCTGAGTAAGCACGTTATTGAAGTTCGCGTTGTCGTCGTCAAGCTTGGTTACGACGAACATGGTGGGTTTTCCGTATTTTTTCGCGGCGTCGTAAGCCTTGTGAGTTCCTACTTTGACTCCTGATTTTCCGGAAACGGTGATCATTACCGAGCCGCCGGCATAGATTCCCTCCAGCATTTCTCCTGCAAAGTCAAAAAGTCCGGGGGTGTCGAGCAGATTAATTTTAAATCCGTCCCTTTCAAAGGAGGACAGAGAAGTATAAAGAGAGCATTTTCTTTTTATTTCTTCTGCGGTAAAATCGGAAACGGTATTGCCGTCGGCAACCTTTCCCAGTCTGTCAGACGCTCCGCTCTTATACAGCAAAGCTTCGGCAAGCGAAGTTTTTCCCGATCCGGCATGACCTGCAATGGCGATGTTTTTAATTTTCGTGCTGTCGTAGTTTTTCAATTCAGTTCTCTCCTTATGTTATATGATTTGCAGATATATGTACTAATTACACAATAAAATTCAAACTGCATGGTATAATTATATACTATTTTCACATAAAACGCAACCCCTATTTCAAAAAAAACCTTCGTTATTATAAACAAAAAAGGATAACGTCATAAAGCAATATGCATAATCTGTTTTTTAACGCTTAATAGCAGCGGCATATTTTCGCCTCTGACGAGGCATTATAACTACTGCTTATTGTATGATATATATAAATATCACACGGCAAATACAGCCGTAAGCTTTGCTTTCAGCTGTCGTAAAGCATTGCAGACAGCGGAGGTAAAAAATCAGAAGTGATTTTTGTATACTTTTTTATGCGTCAGACTGTTGTTTTCATAAGAAAAATATGTTATTATTAATGACAAGATTATATAAAAGCCGTTTTGTTTGCGTAAGAATGGCCGTATTACAGGTTTATGCGTTTTTACAGCTGTTTATGCGGCGCCATTAAAAGCTCGGTCGGACCCGGACGCTATCCTTTAGGCAATCTGCGGCTTTGGCGGGCAAAATTGAAGCTATATGCCTGTCCGAAAGACGAAAATAATAGTGAAAGAGAGTATGAAAATATGGACGACAAGAAAACCGGTTTTACGAGCAAGCTGGGGTTTGTATTCGCGGCCGCCGGCTCTGCGGTAGGTCTGGGGAACATATGGAGATTCCCTTATCTTGCGGCAAAGTACGGAGGAGGAATATTCCTGCTTGTTTATATTGTTCTTGCAGTCACCTTTGGCTTTTCGCTTATGGTGACCGAAATCGCTATCGGCAGAAAAACAGGAAAAAGCGCGGTAAAGGCGTTTGCTTCGCTTGACAGGAGATTTTCCTTTATCGGCTATATAGCCTCCGCCGTCCCTATAATAATTTTTCCCTATTACTGCGTAATAGGAGGGTGGGTAATAAAATACCTGACGATATATTTTACCGGTCAGGGCGCGGAGGCCGCGGCGGACGGATATTTTGATGGGTTTATCAGTTCTCCGGTTTCTCCTATAGTTTTTACCTGCATTTTTATTTTTCTTACCGCTGTTGTAGTGCTGATGGGAGTGCAGAAGGGAATTGAAAAGGTAAGTACCGTCATGATGCCGGTGCTTGTCCTGCTTTCCATAGGCATAGCGGTATACAGTCTTACCATCGACGGCGCGTGGGAGGGCTTCATATACTATATAAAGCCTAATTTTTCAGATTTTTCGATAAAAACCGTAGTGGCGGCTATGGGTCAGCTTTTCTATTCAATGTCCCTGGCTATGGGAATAATGATTACCTACGGATCATATATGCGGAGAGAGGATAATCTTGAAGGCTCGGTGCGTCAGATAGAAATATTTGACACTGCCGTAGCTTTCTTTTCGGGAATGATGATAATTCCGGCTGTGTACGCTTTTTCCGGCGGCGACAAGGACGCTCTTAATCAGGGTGCTGGACTTATGTTTGTTACTCTGCCTAAGGTTTTTGACACCATGTACGGCGGAAAGCTCGTAGCCGCGGTATTCTTCGTTCTTGTCCTGCTGGCGGCGCTTACGTCGTCGATATCGCTTATGGAAACTATAGTGTCGATATTCAGCGATAAGCTCAAGGTGAAACGCTGGGTGATCTGCGTCTGCGTAATGCTGATATCCGCGGAGGTGGCGGTTCCGTCCTCTCTCGGATACGGAATCTGGTCTGACGTCAAGCTTCTCGGGCGTTCAATTCTTGATTTCTTTGATTTTATCAGCAACAATATAATGATGCCGATAACCGCTTTGCTTACCTGTATTTTCGTGGCGTTTGTCATAAAGCCCAAGACGATAGAGGACGAGGTGGAGCGCACGGAAAATTTCAGGTCGAAAAAGCTTTACAGAATAATGATATCCTTCGTCTGTCCTGTATTTCTTGTAGTTATTCTTATTTCATCGGTTATAGGCTATGTTTAAGCAGGCTTAAGGCTTCTGCGGAGGAAGCGGCTTTATGCTGACTTCTCCTGAGGAGAGAGCCTGTTCGGTCCCGTCTTTAAACCTTACCAGAAGCCTCGCCCTGTCGTCTATTCCCAGCACATGACACGGCTTGGTTTCATCCTTGAACAGCGCGAATACGTCTTTCCCCGTAAGCATTGAACGGCGGCGGTATTCGTCAAGTATCTCGTCAGATAAAAAGCCGTCGGGGAGAGCGGAGAGCTCCCGCAGTATTTCGGCGGCAAGACGATTCCTGAGATTCCCCGTTTTGCCGCTGCTGAAAACGGAGGCGGCAACATCCGAAAGCTCCGGCGGAAAATCTCCATCGGGAGGCGTGATATTAACGCCTATTCCCAGTACGGCGTATTCAAGGCCGCCGCTTTCAAAATCCAGCGCCGCTTCGGTAAGGATTCCGCAGACCTTTCTGCCGTCAAGATAAATGTCGTTTACCCATTTTATCCGCGCTTTTCGTTCGTGATTACAGCAGGTTTCTATCGCGCGGGAAACGGCTACCGCCGCAGAGGTGGTTATAAAAAGCGCGTCCTGAATATTCATCTGCGGGCGAAGCACTACCGAAAGGTACAATCCGCTGTCGGGAGGGGAATAAAAGCTTCTGCCGAGCCTGCCCTTTCCGGCGGTCTGCTGTCGGGCGATAAGAACGTAGCCTTCCCTGCAGCCCTGCTGCGCAAGCTTCTTTAAAATCGTGTTGGTGGAAGTAACGCTGTCCTCAACGTGAATAGAGTAATCGGACTTGCCTAAGATCGCTTCAACTCCCTGAACGGTCAGGCTGTTTTCGTTTTCGGGAATAAAATAGCCGCTGTTTCTTGCCGCTTCTATGCCTATTCCGCTGCTTCTCAGCTCTTCTACGGCTTTCCAGACCGCGTTTCTTGAAACCTTCAGCTGCTTTGCGGTTTGTGAGCCTGAAACAGGCCTGCCTCTGTTGTCCTCAAGTATTTTCAGTATTTTTTCTTTCAGCTTCATATTCCTGTCTCCGTTTCACGATGAATATGGTCATAATATTTGCGCCTGCGGCAAAAAAACTGTTGCCTTTTTAGGCGTTTTCTTAATTATATCACGTTAGCGGTATTATTTCAATATGTGTGAAGGTTTGTTTAATTACGCTGACGGCAGATAAGTAAAGCGTATGCTTTCTCAGTTTACTGAGAGAAAACATACGCAAGACCAAGGCTTTGATAATCCTGCTGTCACAGCTTAACGGAGTCTGTCGATTTCATTTGAGAAATGATTTCCGGATAATTTTTCAGTGAAACGTCAAGATCGCAGCCGCCTTTTATTCCCTCGACCTGTCCTCGGAACGAGTACTGATGGATTCCATAGCTTATGGAAGGCGTTGCTCCAATATCCGCTGCCCAGATATCATATTTTCTCAGTACGCTTTCGTCCAGCAGGCTTGTAAGAAAGCTTTCATAGGAATAGATCATAGCGTAATACCCTGCGGACTGGATACGCGAGCAAAAAGCCTCGGCAATTGCCGAAACACGTTCTTTGCCCAGACGAGCCTGAGAGCGTTCCTCTATATCCAGCGCTACGGGATACCTCAGATCTTTCCCTCTTATAAGCTCCAGCATGAAGTCTGCTTCGGCTGCCGCCTCTTGTTCGTTAAGAGCCAGCGAGTAAAGATATGCTCCGACTGGTATGCCGGCTTTTACCGCTTCACGGTAATTTTCCTCAAACCTGTCGTCCCGTTCCAGGCCGTAAGCTGCTCTCAGCATTGCAAAATGTCTGTTCCGGCTGCTTTTCACCCTGTTCCACTCTATTACTCCCTGCCAGGAGGACACGTCGATTCCATAAAATCTTCCTTCTTCGCGTCCGGTATTGAAGTCCTCTTTTATTTCGCCGCGCTTTCTGCATATTTCGTCGGCGTGAGTCCGTGAAAACTCTTCAAGAAATTCTTTTGAAAGCCCCGTTGACGCTTCGATATTAGAAATAAGCGAGCCTTTGGCAAAGGCGTGTATAAGCTGTCTTTCTGTTTCAGACGTCAGTTGTGCCAAAATAAATCACCCCCTTGTCATTGTATGCGGTTATAAAAATGGCTGTTCATATTATAAGCCTTTCTCAGGCGCGGGTATGTCTGCTGAACGCGCAGCTGCGCGAATATTTGTTCTTGACGTATCAAGAAAGCTGTGTTATAATAGACTTATAATTCAGGCAGTGAGGCGAAATAACATGAACGTTACCTGGAATCCATGGCACGGCTGTCATAAAATAAGCACCGGCTGTCAGAACTGCTACGTCTACCGTCAGGACGCAAGATATGAAAGGGACAGCTCGCGGGTCGTAAAGAACAAGACCTTTTATCTTCCGGTCGAGAAGAACCGCAGGGGAGAGTATAAGCTGAACCGCGAGGGAGACGGGATAGTTTATCTTTGCTTTTCCAGCGATTTTTTCCTGGAGGACGCCGACGGCTGGAGAGATGAATGCTGGAGAATGATAAGGCAGCGCGGCGATCTTGACTTTCTTTTTATAACCAAAAGAATACACCGTTTTTATGAGTGTATTCCTGACGACTGGGGAGAAGGCTACGATAACGTGCATATCTGCTGTACCTGTGAAAATCAGGACAGGGCGGATTTCAGGCTTCCGATTTTTCTTGCGGCGCCGATAAAAAAGAAGTCGGTGATATGCGAGCCTCTGCTTGAGGAAATAGACCTTTCCGCCTATCTCGGCTCCGGTATATCAGAGGTTATAGCCGGCGGGGAATCAGGGTATTATGCAAGGCCCTGCCGTTATGAATGGATATTGTCTATCAGAAGCCAGTGCGTCGAAGCGGGCGTGTCCTTTTATTTCAAGCAGACGGGAGCAAAATTTATCAAGGATAACCGGCTTTATAATATCCCGAGAAAGCTTCAGCACAGTCAGGCAGAAAAAGCGGGAATAAACGTAAGCTTCCGGCAGTCTGACGCGCAGCGTGATCAACAGCTCATATTTGAATAAGGGTTATGTGTTGTGATAATTGTTAAAAAAGTTTTGCTTGATTAATTGTACGATGTGTAATTTTACGAATTATGCATACTACACAATTTTTCTACTTGACATTTGTACAAAAACACCATATAATAGTATATATAAACATAATAAAAGCATTGAAAACGTTTAGGTATAATAATTTTATGTATTCACAGCGGGTTGATGAAAACCTGCAATAATTATTGTATAATTAATGTGATTCACAGCTTTTGCATTGTCTGAACGCAATGCATAGGCGTATACTTTTTTTGGAGGTAAAATAATATGGCAAAATCCAATACGGCGGGAAGCAAAACTATCACAAAGGATGAGCTTAAAAAGCAGTTTGTCGACATTCTGCACAATGATTTCCAGACTACTCCGGACGACGCTTCCGATCAGCAGGTTTACGAAGCGCTGACCAAGATCGTGGTGGGTATTCTCAAGGCAAAGCGCCGCCATTTTACAGTTAAGACCCATTCCGCGGGAAAGAAAAAGGTTTATTATCTTTCGATGGAATTTCTTATGGGGCGTTCCTTGAAAACGAGCCTTTACAACCTTGAAATGATAAACGAAACGACTCAGATGCTGAAGGATTTCGGCATCTCGATTAACGGTATATATGAGTGCGAGCCTGACGCGGGTCTTGGAAACGGAGGACTGGGACGGCTTGCCGCCTGCTACCTTGACGCTCTTGCCGCAGACGGCTATCACGCTACTGGATATTCTATCTGCTATGAGTACGGAATTTTTAAACAGAAGCTTGACGAGGGCTGGCAGACTGAGCTGCCTGATAACTGGCTGCCGGGCGGTTCGGCATGGCTCGTTCCTGTTCCGAGCAAGGCTGTCGAGGTGCGCTTTGACGGAGATTTAAAGGAATACTGGGATAATCAGTATCATTGCGTGACCCATGAGAATTACACTTCGGTCATGGCGGTTCCCTACGATCTGTTTGTTTCCGGCTACGGAAGCGAGGCTGTTTCAAAGCTCAGACTCTGGAAGGCTGAGGTTCCGTCCTTTGATATGACAATGTTCAATAAGGGCGATTATTCAAAGGCGCTGGGTCTTAATATTATGTCGCAGGCAATAACCAAGGTGCTTTATCCAAACGACAATCATGCCGAGGGAAAATCTCTGCGTTTAAGACAGCAGTATTTCCTGTGCGCCGCCTCCATAGGCGATATTGTCAATCAGCATATGGGTGTTTACGGCACTCTTGACAATCTCCATGAAAAGGTCGCTATCCATATAAACGATACGCATCCGACTCTTGCGATACCGGAGCTTATGAGAGTTCTGCTTGACGACTGCGGATATTCGTGGGATAAGGCATGGCATATCGTTCAGAATACCTTTGCCTATACTAACCACACCGTAATGCCTGAGGCTCTGGAAAAGTGGGACTGCAACCTGCTTAAGAGCGTAACGCCGAGAATTTTTGCCATTATTATAGAGATCAACGAGAGATACTGCCGTCAGCTTTGGGAAAAATACGGCGACGAGGCGAAGGTATCGAGAATGTCTATCGTTGAGAACAACAAGGTCAAGATGGCTACTCTCTGCGTTCATGCCTGCCACCATGTAAACGGCGTTGCAAAGATACATTCGGAGATAATCAAAAAGGAAACCTTTAAGGACGAATATGAGTATACTCCTGAAAAGTTTACCAACGTCACTAACGGTATAGCCTACAGAAGATGGCTTTATCAGTCCAACGAGGGGCTTACCTCGCTGCTGAAAGAGAAGATAGGAAGCGGTTTTCTCAAGGACGCTTCACAGCTTGCGAAGCTTAACAGCTATAAGGACGACAAGGAGATCCTCGAGCGCCTTGCCTCCATTAAGCTTGATAATAAAAACAGATTTGCCAAATACGTTAAAAATGAGTACGGAGTCGTGCTCAATACAAGCTCGATCTTCGATGTACAGGTAAAGCGTCTGCACGAATACAAGCGTCAGCAGCTTAACGCGCTGAATATAATTGCCGAATACAACTATCTCAAGGCTAATCCTGACGCCGACTATACTCCGAAGACCTATATATTTGCGGCAAAGGCTGCTCCGGGATATTATATGGCAAAGCAGATCATCAAGCTTATCTGGAATATTTCCCAGGAGCTTAAAAAGGACAAAAAGCTGAATGAGAAGCTTAACGTGATCTTTCTTGAGGATTACTGCGTAACTCTTTCAGAGATCCTTATGCCTGCCGCCGATATTTCCGAGCAGATCTCGCTGGCAGGAACGGAGGCTTCCGGTACAGGCAATATGAAGCTTATGATAAACGGAGCGGTGACGCTTGGAACAATGGACGGAGCCAACGTTGAGATTCATGAGCAGGTAGGGGACGACAACATTATTATATTCGGTATGACCGTAGACGAGGTAAACGCCAGAAAGCCCGGATATAATCCAATGGATATCTACAACTCAAACGCCGTGGTAAGGGAAGCTGTAGACAGGCTTCAGAGCGGGATCAACGGCGAGCAGTTCGGAGAGATCGCCGGCTCGCTCAAGAATGCCGATACCTATATGGCTCTTGCGGACTTTGATTCCTATCAGCAGGCTCAGAAATACGCTTCAGAGTGTTATAACGACAGAATGAAGTGGCAGAAAATGTCCCTTGTCAACATTGCAAACGCCGGTATTTTCTCGGCTGACCGTTCGGTCGAGGATTACGCCCGCGATATCTGGGGACTTAAAAAATAATATCAAAAATTGTTGCTGTATGCAGGTAAAACTAATAATAAGCGGGCGGTCACAAACGTCCCTACATTCCGTAGGGGTCGGCTGTGACCGCCCGCTGCGCTGTAATTACAGCTATGAGGCTTTTATTTTTCCCTGTAAACGTATGCGCTGCCTTTCCGGCGCTTTTTCTTCACTTTATAAAGAGCCTTGTCGGCGTTGCGGTATGCTTCGTCAAAGCGGTCGTGAGGAGGCAGAGAGAAAGCTATCCCTATGCTTACGGAGATTTCCGCGCCGCTGTCGTTTATTGATTTTATTTTTTTCAAAACCGAGTCCGCCCATTCTGCGGCGTATTTTTCCGACGGGATATCGGCAAGGTATACCAGAAACTCGTCGCCGCCGAACCGCACGATAGAATCTTTTTCGGAGCATTGAGCGGAAATTATACGGCTTATTTCCTTTAGCCATTTATCCCCCTCATAGTGACCGTAAGAGTCGTTGATGTTTTTGAAGTTGTCAACGTCGATCATGCAGACAGCGTGCTCCGAATTTGAATACTTTTCAGCCCGGAGCGAGTTTTCAATTTTCGGCATCGCGCTTCTGTTCATGGCGTTGGTGAGATAGTCGTGCGCCGCAAGCTCGCTGACCTTTTTATATTCTACCTCAGACGTCACATTCTTTGCAAGAACGATTATTTTCTGAGGTACGGAGTCCCGTATAAATATGGCGCTGCTTTCCATCCACGTTACCTCAGGAGTGTTTTTAAGACGGTATTTTACAGAAACTGTATCTCCGAGAGCAGGGTTTTCGTTAAATTTTTTAAGGTTATCAATACTGAATACAGCGTTCAGCTTGGGTATATCCTCCGGCTCAATTTCGTTTTGTATCATTCGCGTATAAGCGGACTCGTAATTTCCCGATTTATTTACGCCGTAATATTCCTTCTTTCTTAAGGCAAGCTGACGGTAAGTAAAAGAGGGAAGCGTTATTTCGGTTATGACGTCGATAGTATGTCCGAGAATACGGGAAACCGAGAGCAAAGAAAGCTCTGTTTCCGCGGTATACGGGTCGGCTATGCATACGAGCGTATTGCTGCTGCCGCCGGTTTCCAGTAAAAATATATAAAACCGTATAGTCCTGAAAGGCTTTCCGTTTTCAAGCAGAGTAACGGAAACATTTTCAACACCTGATTTTTGCTCCATGACCGCTTTGCACGCGTTCAGCAATGAATCCTTGGAGCTTTCGGCTATATAGCTGAGAAGCTCAGGCCTTCCGGCGCTGTGCTTGTGAGGGTCGATTTTAGTGAGCTTGGTAAACGCGTAATTGCAGCGGCTTATAATAAGGCTTCCGTCTTGGATTTCCATAGACGCGGCGGCAAAATTTGTTTCTTTAATAATCTCCTTGCCGTCAATATTGCCGCTGTTGCGGTAAATGCCGTTTGTATCTATTTCAACGGCGCCATTTGCTATCTTTTCAGCGAACTGCTGCGCAGGCATAGGCTTATAGTAATAAAAGCCCTGTGCATACCGGCAGCTGGCGTTGGTCAGAAATGAGATCTGGTTTTTTGCTTCAACGCCCTCTGCAATGACCGCCAGTTTCAGCTTGTCCATCATCTGAAGAACGGCCTGCAAAATAATACGGCTTTTGTTTTTGCTGTCGGGAGCGCTCCAGTTTTTCAGGAAGTTCATATCAAGCTTAATAATATCTATATTATAGCTTTTAAGTGAGTTAAGCGAGGAATAACCGCTGCCGAAATCATCCATGATTATCGTATAGCCGCTGTCTTTCAGCTTGGTAAACGTTGCGCGGAGATTCTGTATACCGTCTGTGTAGGTGCTTTCCGTAATTTCAATTTGTATAAGCTTTTTTGGAATATCATATTTTTCTGTAATACCGCATATTTTTTCGTACAGGTTTTCATAATAAAAGCTCAGTCCTGAGAAATTTACCGAAAAAGGCGGAGGATTGAGTCCTCTGTCAAGCAGCTCCCTTATATATCGGCAGGTTTCCTCCAGTATATAAAGGTCGATCCGGCGGATATACCCCGTCCGCTCCATTGCCGGAATAAAATCTGCCGGGCTAAGCAGTCCTTTCTTGGGATGATCCCACCTTATCAGAACTTCCGCGCCGACGATCTTTTCGCTGGTCATGTCAACCTGAGGCTGTGTATAAAGCACAAATTCCTTGTTTTCAAAAGCGCGTTCAATTTCGCTGATATATATCTGTTCCTCAAGTATACGGCTGTAAATGTTCTTTCCGTAAAACGCTATTTTAGAAGAGGAGTCTGTTTTTATCGAATTGGCTGCGATCTTTGCCCTGTCGATTATTTTCATTGCCGGCATAGACGGGTTTTCGACTATGTACGCTCCGATATTAAAGCTTATTTTATCCGGGAATTTATACTCTTTGATCCAGATGTCAAGCAGGTGCTGCAAGCTGAAAATAAACTCGGATTCCTTTGAGTTGATGAATATAAGCAGATCGGCGTCAAAGCGTCCGGTAATTGCCTGCTTTGTTTCCGTCATATTTATTATTTTCTGTTCAATAAAGCAGATAAGATCGTCTATTTTGGCGGCCCCGTATATTTCGTTTAAGATTTTTATCCTCTCTATGTCAATGCACAGTATTTCAAAGCTTTCGTTTTTACAGGAGGACAGCCAGTATTCCATGCGCGAAATGAACCGTTCCATTTTGTACATTTTATAGGAGTAATTCAGTCTTACTTTTTCAACGCCGGCATATCTTTTAAGCGTATTATGTATTCTGAGCATAAAGATCCTGTCTGAAACAGGCTCGGCAATAGGTTCGGTTATTCCGTAGAAAAGCAGCTTCCCTATAGGGTCGTCGTAATCGTACATATCGTTTTCGCTGACTATGACGATAACAGGCAGATTAAGAGTAGAGGTGATTCTGTTGTCGATTCTGTAAAGAATGGCTTTATAAGATGAAAGAATAAATTTTGCACTTTTGTATTCGTCACCGAACGTGTTGCCGGCAGGAACGCGGATAATATTGTACTCGCTTTTAAGAAGCTGAGCATATCTGTCAATTTCGTTTTCAACAGAGCATAGTATTACGTCCTGCATGGCTTTTCACGTCCTTTAAAAATTATACTTATTTCATTATATCATAATTATTTGAAATCTTCAACCTTTTTTTGCGATTTTTACAGACATAAAAAAGCGCCTGAACTTAATCAGACGCTTTTATGCTTTTTATTGCTTATTTCTTTTTTGACTTAGCCGCTGCAAGTCCTGCTCCGGCGATAAGTATCAAGGCTGCGCTCATAGCTACGGCGCCTGAAGCTCCTGTTGCAGGGGATTTATCAGTATTGCCGGCAGAAGCAGCGGATGATGTCTTGCTGCTGGTAGTAGCGCTTGTTACAGCGTCTGATTCAGCGTTAGAATCTGCTGAAGATGACTCGGCTGACTCGGTATCGGATGAAGAGTCTGACGAAGGTTCAGCTGTGGATTCGTCCGAAGGCTCGCTGCTGGCAGGATCGTCAACAGGAGGGATATATTCAGACTTAGCAGCCTCTGCAATTGCAGCGATCAAGTCAGGCTGAGTGATATCATAGGTAGCTCTGTTTATCAGACCGAAGCCGTTATTTCCGTTCCAGCCGTTATCCCAGTATACCGGTACGCAGCCAAGCTCTCTGGCGGTTGAAACTACGCAGGAAAGCCAACGCGCTCTGGATTCGTTGTTTAGAGGGTCGTTCTCTGTTTTGTCAATGCAGCCTAACTCTCCGATAACAACCGGATAGCCCTTGCTTACGAAAGCGTCGTAAAGCTTTGTGAAATCATCCTTGACTGTGGACTCCACACCGCCGCGGCGCTGAGCGTCAGCTTCTTCGCCCCACTGAGTTTTTACCAGGTTCTTTTCATTAAGACAGAAATCGTAAGGATCATAATAGTGAACGGAAATCATAAGTCTGTTTCCGTCGGCTGTGCAGCCGTCGTCCGAAGGAATTTCAAAGCCGTAATCTCCGACAGTGTAGTTGATGTTTGTATTCCAGCCGGGAATAAGCAGCCATCTCTTGGCGTTGTTGCCGCCGGTAGCGCGTACTGCGTCTACAAACGTCTGATTGTAAGCGTTTATATCAGCATACTGCTCGGGTGTGGGATCGTCGTAATCGCCGTCAAATACCTCGTTCATGGATTCAAATATAAGGTGCTCGTCATAATCCTTGAAATTTTCGGCGATCTGAGTCCAGACCTTGCTGAACTTGTCGTTTATTCCTTCCTGATCTTCGGAACCGGCAAGCAGCCAGCCGCCGTCTACAGTATAATAGCCGTCGCCGTGGATATTGATGATCGCGTACATATCGTTATCCACAACATAATCGACAACTTCCTGTACTCTGTTCAGCCATGCCTCGTCGATCGTGTAATCAGGTCCCTCTCCGATCTTTGAAAGATAGGAAACAGGAATTCTTACAGAATTGAAGCCCTGCGCCTTTACAGTGTCGATAAGCTCCTTGGTGATCGTGGTGTTCTGCCACGCGGTTTCGCTGGGCGTACCGGCGTTTGAAGCCTCAAGCTGGTTTCCTACGTTCCAGCCGGCGCCCATTGCTTCGGTAATTTCAGCCGCAGACAAATCGGTAAAGCTTCCGTCCGGCTCGGCAGACGCTGCAAGCGACATACCGGAAACCGCGGTAGCGGCTGCCATGGCGGATACCAAAATTCTTTTAAAGAAATTATTCATTGCTGACTCTCCTTTGTTTTTAAGATTAAAATAATTATACATCATTTATTTTAGAAATGCAATACATTTTAATGAAACCGATTAATTTTAGTGTAATTTATACAAAATTATTTATAGATTTTAGTCAGACAGTATAAACAGCCATTTTAGCTTTGGTTTAATATATTTATATTGTTTCATAAAAGTCATAAACGTCCGGAAAATATCAGCGGATATAGGTATAGTACCGCCGTTATCTCTGTTATAAGTAAAAAAGAGGACGGCTGAAACCGTCCCCAAGATTAAACTTATTCTGTTTTATATAATGATTCTAAGCCTGATACTCTATGCGGATCAAAAACCGAGAATGCGCTTAAAGTCCTCGGATATCGTTTCTTCAAGCTTTGCCGCGTCCTCTCTGCTTTCGCCGATCGTGGTATAATACGCCTTGATCTTAGGCTCAGTGCCGGAAGGTCTTATGATAACGCTTGCGCCCTGTTCAAGCTTGAACGCCAGCACGTCGGACTTCGGAAGAGTAAGAGCGGTTTTTTCGCCGGTTCTGAGATCTGTTTCTTCGGAAGCGAGATAGTCCGCGAAAAACTCCGCCTTCAGTCCTCCGATAGCTTTCGGAGTTTCATTTCTCAGACCTGTCATTATCTCCTTCATTCTTTCCATTCCGCTTGCGCCCTCGCAGGTAAAGGACTTCTGTGTATGAACGTAGTTGCCGTATTTTTTATACATTTCCTCTCTTGCCTGAAGCAGAGAAACGCCTTTGGTTCTGTAGAATGCCGCCATTTCGCATATAAGCATTGAAGCTACGACGGCGTCCTTATCCCTGACATACGAGCCCGCGAGATAGCCGTAGCTTTCCTCAAAACCGAAAATATATCTGTTTTCTTCTCCCTTTTCCTCAAGGAAGCCAATCTGCTCGCCGATAAATTTGAAGCCCGTAAGAACCTCTCTCAGCTCTACGCCGTATTCAGCCGCGATCTTTTTGCATATATCCGTAGTAACTATAGTCTTTACGGCAACCGGATTTTCAGGCATTGTTCCGAGCGCGGTCCTTTCCTGACAGATATATTTGAGCAGCATCGCGCCGACTTCGTTTCCGCTGAACAAAACGTAATTTCCGTTCGGATCGGGAACGGCGATTCCGACTCTGTCGCAGTCCGGATCGGTCGCAAGGAGAAGATCCGGCTTAACGGTTTCGCACAGTTCAAGTCCTTTTGCGAGAGCTTCCTTGATCTCCGGGTTCGGGAAAGGACAGGTAGGGAAATTTCCGTCGGGATTTTCCTGCTCGGGAACGACGGTAACCTCGCTGATTCCGATTTTTTTGAGAATAGCCCTTACCGGCTTGTTTCCGGTTCCGTTAAGGGGAGTATAGACAACCTTCAGTCCGCTGTCTGCAACAAGATCAGTATGAATACCCTGCTCGCTTACTTTTTCAAGATAAGCGTCGATAACTTCCTGTTCTATAAGTTTGATCATTCCCGACTGTACGCCGTCGCTGAAGGACATTACCTTTGCGCCGCCGAACATCGGAACGTCGTTGATTTTTCCGATAACGGTGTTGGCAACGTCCAGCGTGATCTGACAGCCGTCCTCGCCGTAGACCTTATAGCCGTTGTATTTGGCAGGGTTGTGCGAAGCGGTTACAACAATTCCCGCCTGACATTTCAGGTATCTTACCGCCCAGGAAAGCATAGGCGTCGGCATAAGCTCGGGGTAGATATAAACCTTGATACCGTTGGCAGCCAGAACCGCGGCGGCTTCCTTTGCGAATTTATCGGATTTGATGCGGCTGTCATAAGCAATGGCGACAGAGCCGTTTTCAAAGGCTCCGTTTACATAATCCGCAAGCCCCTGGGTCGCGCGTCTTATTGTATAGATATTGAGTCTGTAGGAACCTGCGCCGATTACTCCTCTGAGGCCGCCGGTTCCGAATTCAAGGTCGCGGTAAAAACGGTCTTTTATAGCTTCCTCATCGTCCGCTATAGAATTAAGCTCGGTCTGAAGATCGGGGTCGTCAACGGCATTTTCACACCAAAGCCTGTAAAGCTCCATTTCTGTCATAAAATCACCTCATAAATAATTAAACATCTGAATCAAAATAAAATAACCATAAATATTATATCACATTTTTTTCATTTCGCAATAGCAATAATAAAAAGTTTACGTTTTATTATTTTGTAGCGCAGCTTTATTTTTCCTTTTGAAGAAAATATGACCTGACGTCATATGTGCTGATAAAAAATACCTATATTCTGCATCAGATACTGCGTTTAAGAAAAGGACAGGGCTGTCAGCACTTGTAATTTATAACGCGACGTGGTATAATAATGTAAAACGACGGTTTAAGTCGTATACGGAGGTAAATATAATTATGAACTGCACAAAAATAAAATCATCCTATAAAAGCAGAGACGGTATCCATTCCGTCAGCTATCATGTCTGGTTCCCGGAAGGAAAGGTCAGGGGAGTTATACAGATCTCTCACGGAATGTGCGAATATGTAATGCGCTATTACGACTTTGCGGAATATCTTGCCGCTCACGGCTTTTTAGTCTGCGGAAACGATCATCTCGGGCATGGCGGCAGCGTTAATTCCGAGGACGAGCTGGGGTATTTCAGCGCGGAAAACGGCTGGCAAAACGTTGTGGCGGATCTGCACACGCTCACGAAGATAATTAAGAAAAACTATCCTGACGTTCCCTATTTTATGTTCGGTCACAGTATGGGAAGCTTTATGGCAAGGGCTTACTGCATAAAATACGGTTATGAGCTTGACGGCGCGGTGTTCTGCGGCACTAGCGGAGGCGTCAAAGGGATTGAGGGAATGCTGGCGTTTATAGAGGGTCTGAAAAAGCTTTACGGCGACAAATACAGAAGCAGTTTGGTTGACAACATCGCGTTCGGCGCCTATAACAGAAAGATCCCGGACAACACGACTCCATATGACTGGATATCAAGAGATGCTGATATTGTGGACAAATACAGCCGGGACAGCCGCTGTACTTTTATTTTTACTCTCAACGGATTTGAAAATCTTATGAAGGCGCTTTGGTATGTAAGCGGCGACAGGTGGTATAAGTCGTTCAGGAAGGAGCTTCCCGTACTGCTTATAGCCGGAGATGCAGATCCTGTGGGGGGATACGGAAAAGGCGTTGAAAGGGTGTACGATAAAATGCTCGCCAACGGCTGTAATGTAAGGCTGAAATTATACAGCGGAGCAAGACATGAGCTTGTTAATGAAACAAACCGCGGCGAGGTATATAAGGACGTGCTGGATTATTTCATACAGCTTCTGCCGGAGAAACAGCGGTTATACGAAAAATAAAAACAGGGAGTATACGGTATAATGTTTGCGAAAATAAACAGCTTGGGATTAATGGGACTTAACGCTTTTCCGGTGGAAGTTGAAATCGAGGCCAGCAAGGGTATGCAGAGCTTTGATATCGTCGGTCTTGCCGACGCCGCCGTAAGGGAGAGCAGGGAGAGGATACGCTCCGCTCTCAGGTGCAGCAATATTAATTTTCCGGTCATGAGGGTAATGGTGAATCTTGCCCCTGCTGACAGAAAGAAATCCGGCTCGGTTCACGATCTTGGTATCGCGGCGGCTCTGCTTTCGGTTCTCGGCTTCTGCCGGGAGGAGCAGACCCGCGGCGCCGTTTTTATAGGGGAGGTTTCCCTCAGCGGTGAAATAAGAGGAATACGCGGTGTGCTGCCTATGACGATACTTGCAAGACAGTCGGGCTTTGAAGAGATATATGTTCCTTTTGAAAATGCGAGGGAAGCGGCGGTAATAGAGGGCATAAAGGTTTACGGTGTTGAGAGCGTAGCTCAGCTTGTGCTGCATTTTTCGGGTAAAGCGGTAATGCTTCCTGCCAAAGCGGTTCCGTCCGCAGGCACAGAGGTCGGAGGGCTTGATTTTGCCGACGTAAAAGGACAGCAAAGCGCTAAAAAGGCATTGGAAATCGCGGCGGCCGGAGGTCACAATGTGCTTATGATAGGTCCTCCGGGTTCGGGAAAATCGATGCTGGCGAAGCGTGTGCCGTCCATACTTCCCGGCATGACGTTCAATGAGTCGATAGAAACCACTAACATACATTCCGTAGCCGGACTTCTGGATAAGGACAACCCTCTTGTCTGCCGACGTCCTTTCCGTTCTCCTCATCACACGGTTTCAGCCGCCGGACTTTCCGGGGGAGGTTCTGTCCCAAGACCGGGAGAAATATCCCTTGCCCATAACGGAGTGCTCTTTCTGGACGAGCTTGCCGAGTTTTCACGACCTGCGCTGGAAATACTGCGTCAGCCGCTGGAGGACAGACAGGTGACGATCTCAAGGGTTTCCGGAAGCGTTACATATCCCTGTTCGTTTATGCTTATAGCGGCAATGAATCCCTGCCCCTGCGGATATTACGGACATCCGTCGAGAAAATGCGTCTGCTCGCCGAGGCAGGTGGCTTCGTATCTTTCAAGGGTATCGGGACCGCTGCTGGATCGATTCGATATTCACGCTGAGGTGGCTCCGGTGGAATTTTCCGAGCTGTCCTCGCCTCATAAGGAGGAGCCGTCGGAGAAAATAAGGGAAAGGGTTCAAAGAGCCAGAGATATTCAGAACGCGCGTTTTAAGAATACGGGAATAACCTGCAACGCGCGCATAACCAGCGAGCTTATCAGGGAGGTTTGTCCCATGACCGGCAGCGCTGAGGAAACGCTGAAAAACGTATTTGAAAGGCTGGGTCTTTCGGCGAGAGCATATGACCGTATTTTAAAGGTAGCGAGAACCTGTGCTGATATGGAGGCTTCTCAGATGATTGAAAAAACGCATATAGCACAGGCGGTTCAGTACCGCAGTCTTGATCGGAAATATTGGGGTAATTAGGTAAAGTGTATAAATTATAAATACAAATATTGTATATGTATACAAAAAATATTTTGATAACGCAAAAAAGGTTGACATTTTATAGCAAACTATGGTATAATTTTGTCGAAAAGAGTCTATCAATACGTTTCTTATGCGGCAATGTCTGATCCGTCAAAATTTTATTATGGTTCATATACTGATTGGTATAGAACGATTTACTAAGGGAATACCGCATAAATATATTATATGGTTTTGCTGTTGATAACTGCGTTAAAGAACAATCAGAAAGGCGGATGATTATGAAAACAGTAAAAACGATAATGCTTGCGACAATGACTTCATTATTGCTTGTATCGTGCAGTAATGCCCAAGAAGCGCAGGAAAACACCGGATCAGCCGGCTTAAAATCAAATAATGAAAGCCTTTCCGGTCAAGCTGTAACCGATGATATCAGTTCATATATATCAGAACCAGAATTTGAAGACGGCGACGAACCAATGACAGCAATATACTATAAAAAGCTATATGCGGATATGGTTATCAGCACCCGGTATGATGGCTCGATCGCCGAGCTTGACTATTCATTGCTGGATGGTTACAGCTTTGTCGGAACGCTTTCAACAAAGTTTGAAAATTATAAACAAGATGATAAATGGGTAATGCCGGATACAGACTTTACTAGTAATTACTTTGAAGAGGGCGACGCTCTCCTGTACAATGAAGAAAAAGACAACTTCTTGGTTTGGTCTCAAAAGAGCAATTACTGGGTTACTATCACGCAGTTCCCCGTGGAAGATAGTTCATCTGCCCTTGATTGAGCGCAAAAGCTGATGAAAGCCGGTCCGTTTCCCATAGGCGCTAAGAACGTTGGCTGAGTATTCTGGTCAGCAGGCGGGCGGTCTTAGTCGTATTGTAAAAGCTTAGGTGAAACTATACAAACTATGCAGACAGAATCTAGTGAAGCATACAAATATGAACCTGTAAATTCTGTGGAAAGTTGACTTATATCTTTATATGTAGTATAATTATTACAAGGAAGGATGTGGTCAAAATGTTTAAACGTATATTAACGATTTTATTGACAGTTGTATTGTGTATTTCAAGTTCATTATCTGTATTTGCTCAATCTGTTGTAAACTCGGATGACTATTATTCTTATGATATACAGCTTATTATTGATACAATGAATTTTGGAGACTTTGTCCAAAAAAGGGCCTTGTATGATTCGAATGATCAAATCGTTGCTTATTATTATGAATTTACTAATGGGTATTTAATTTCTGATAAAAATGGAATTACCATTGAGTACAGTGATAGTGGATTTCCTAGTTTTAAAGATATACCTGAAAGCATAAATATTTATTATATTGGTCCGTTTGAATATTACTATCGTGATTTTAACGGAGATTTTGCACATTTTTCAAGTAACCAGAAAATCACAAGTGAAGAATTTAAAGAATGCAGTATAAGCTTTAAAAAACAGATTAACAATGCATCAAATGCCAGCTCAATTTCTCAAATAAATATTAAAGCAGCCTCAACTCCTGAAATTGAAGCTATAAAATTGCCTTTACCTAAAAGGTATTACGCATATAATGATGATAATACAAAATGTTGTTCTTTAGCGGCATTAATTCTTGTTTATTATTATTCTGATATTAAGGAAAAATGCTTAACAAACATTTTTTTTGAGAATAATTCTCGTTCATTTTTTAATGCCTTATTGTCATACATACAATTAAATGGCTCAAATTGTCCTGATAAATCAGATCCTAATTCTCCGTATGGAACTTCTAATTCATTAAAATTAGGTTTAAATGCTTTTTTGGATACACAAAATAAATCAGATTTAAGACTTGTTCAAGGAACTGGGTTGTCAATATATGGTTTAGCGAGAATGATAATAGGTTCTGCGAAGGTTCCAGCAATCATATGCTATTATCCTAATCCATCAAGCAGTAATATTGGTCATGCAGTTTTTTGCTATGGATACAGATATATAACTGTCAATGGTAGCGAAGTACGCAATGATATGATTGTTAATGACGGGTATGGGAAAAATGAATGCTATGTAGACATGAGCTATGCATATAGTTTTCAATATCTTGCGAATAGTTGACAAGGGGATGATGTAATGAAACGCTTAACATTAGTTTTGGCATTTGCAGCGGCGTTGCTGGTATCCTGCGGAAATGTGGAGGATTCGTCGTTGAGTTCGGAAAGAAACGACGAAAATGCAGGCGCTGAATTTTCAGCCGCCGAAAACGCTGCTCATGTAAGCAAGGAGTACAGAATCTATAATCCTGAAAATGACATTAGCGGCGCTTCTGAGCGTGTGACGGTCAGCGGGGATATGGCGGAGAAGTTTGATTCCTTGTGCAAAGCCGTTCTTGAGGATAGGTCTGATGAGATGGAATATTCTTTGCAGAAGGCTAAAGAGGAAGGCTGGGCAGGCGGCATATCGCTGAACATAGAAGTCTATGAGGAGGGAAAACAGACGCTCAGCATAGATTTACGCAGTTACCGAAGTTATATTGATAATAATTCATCCGAGCCTGGTAAGGTTACGGTAAGAGAAGCGGATTCAGATACTGCCGTGGATTATACCTGCACCAGCGTGGAAAATTACCGCGCGCTGTGTGAAGCGGTTCAGGAGGCGACTGCTGAATAAAGCGATTGTGATTTCATTAGTGCTCTGCTTGTGAACGACGAAAAACGAGGTGATTTTATGAAAAAGACTTTAGTTTTTTTGGCATTGGCGCTGACTTTGACGGCGACTGCCTGCGGTCAGACTGGTGAGGACGAAGCTCTGACTGCAAAGCCGGCGGAGCAGATTTCCGAGGTTTCTGACGGATATCCTCAGTATTCTGTCGAGTGCTTTATGGAAAAATGCTCCCCCGAAGAAAAGCCGAAATATGCTGTGGACGATGCGGAGCAGAAAAATCGGATAGTATCGCTTTATAACAAAGCCGTAAACGAAAGTACGGAAATTGAGTTTGACTCCGGTTACGATATTCTGTCAGGCGGAGAAATGCCTGTGTTTACTCTAACGGAGGAGGACGGAACGGTTATTACGGTACAGCTTCAGGCGGTTAAGAATTACGATGAGGATAAATTGCAGAGAGGAAACATTCTTTGCTTGGTAGGTAATTCAAATGAAGGCTTTAAGCAGGAGGATATTGAGTATTCGTCCTACAGGTGCGACAGCAAAACCTATAACGAGCTTTACAGCGAGCTTGAAAATGTAATGAGCGTCAACGCTTAATGAAAAATTTACAGAACGCTCACGGAACTGTCATTATAGAACTTTGAGGGTCGAAAACTGCGGTTTTTGTGCAAAACGTAAAATCTGATATTTGCAGGGTGTAAAGCTCTTGACTTTTGATTTAGTATATTATATAATAGTATACTGTATCATAATGGAGTTTTACACCTTTTTTATTGATTTTCATCAATGAAAACTGCTGAAAATTCTGAATAATGTGTAAATCTTTGCCGGCGGATGTTTTCAGATGTCCGGCGTCAAACGGTATACCGGATAAATTTAAGGAGTGATTGAGCCTATGGTGAATGTCAAGGACGTGAAGCTTGGCAAAAATACCCGAAAGAGTTTTGCGAAGATCAATGAGGTCTTGGAGATCCCTAATCTTATCGAGGTGCAGAAAAACTCGTATAAGTGGTTCCTGGAAGAGGGTCTTAAAGAGGTATTCAGAGATGTGTCTACGATTACCGACTACAACGGTACGCTTGAGCTTAATTTTGTAGACTACCGTTTTGACGATACGCCTAAGTATTCGGTTGCCGAGTGCAAGGAGCGGGACGTTACCTACGCTACTCCTCTCAGAGTGACCGCCAGGCTTAACAATACAGAAACCGGAGAGATCAAGGAATCCGAAGTATTCATGGGCGATTTCCCTATGATGACCGACAGCGGAACCTTTGTTATCAACGGCGCTGAGCGGGTTATTGTTTCTCAGCTTGTGCGTTCGCCGGGCGTTTACTACTCCTTTGACAAGGATAAAACCGGAAAGGATCTGTTCAAATCGACGGTTATTCCTAACCGCGGCGCGTGGCTGGAATATGAAATGGATTCCAACGACGTTGTCTATGTAAGAATAGACAAGAACAGAAAAATTCCGCTGACTACCTTTATCCGCGCTCTCGGACTCGGTACAAACGAGGAAATTGAAGAGGTGTTCGGTTCGGACGAAAGGATCAATCAGACGATTCTGCAGAAGGACCAGACCGCCAACCGCGAAGAGGCGCTGCTTGAGGTCTATAAGAAGCTTCGCCCCGGCGAGCCTCCTACAGTAGACAGCGCGGTAACTCATCTGAACAATCTGTTCTTTGACGCGAAAAGATACGACCTTTCAAGGTTCGGACGCTATAAATACAATAAGAAGCTGGGCGTAGGCTCCCGTCTTTCGGGACATACCGTTTCCCGTGACGTAGTTAATCCCCTTACCGGAGAAATAATGGCGGAGGCAGGCGAGTTCATTAATTATGAGCGCGCTATGGAGATCGAGTCCGCAGGCGTTTACGAGGCTTACGTTACCGTAGAGGCTAAGGAGTTTGTTACTTCTCCGTCGACCGGCGAAACCGTTGTTAAAATGGAGGAGCGCGAAGTCAAGATCATCGGAAGCGGCATGGTCGATATAACAAAATATGTTGACTTTGACGTAGCGCAGTTCGGTATCAATGAGAAGGTGTCCTTTAACGTTCTTAAGGAGATCCTCGAGGAGTCCGACTCTGAGGAGGAGCTGATGGAGAATGTGAAGGCAAGAGCGGACGAGCTTGTTCCTAAGCATATAACCATTGACGATATTATCGCTACCGTTTCATATTTCCTCAATCTCTGCGAGGGAGTAGGAACGGTTGACGATATAGACCATCTGGGCAACAGACGTATCCGTTCGGTAGGCGAGCTGCTTCAGAATCAGTTCAGAATCGGCTTCACCAGAATGGAAAGAGTGATCCGCGAAAGAATGAATATTCAGTCGCAGGATATGGAGGTAGTTACCCCTGCCGCTCTTATCAATATCAGACCGATAACCGCTGCGATTAAGGAGTTTTTCGGCTCGTCGCCGCTTTCGCAGTTTATGGATCAGAACAATCCGCTTGCGGAGCTTACTCATAAGAGAAGGCTTTCCGCCCTCGGTCCCGGAGGACTTTCCCGTGACCGCGCCGGATTTGAGGTGCGTGACGTTCACTATTCCCACTACGGAAGAATGTGTCCTATTGAAACTCCTGAAGGTCCTAATATCGGACTTATCTCTTATCTTGCTTCCTTTGCGAGAATCAACGAGTACGGATTTATCGAGGCTCCGTACCGCAAGGTGGACAAGGAAACCGGCGTTGTTACCGACGAGGTTGTATATATGACCGCCGATGTTGAGGATAATTATATGGTCGCTCAGGCAAACGAGCCTCTTACAGAGGATCATAAGTTTGCAAGGGCAAAGGTAAACGGAAGATACCGTGACCAGATCCTTGAGATCGAGCGCGATAAGATAGATTTTATGGACGTATCTCCTAAGATGGTAGTATCCGTGGCTACGGCGTGTATCCCGTTCCTGGAGAACGACGACGCGAACCGCGCGCTCATGGGCTCAAATATGCAGAGACAGGCTGTTCCTCTGCTGAAAACCGAATCTCCTATAGTGGGAACCGGTATGGAGTACAAGGCTTGCGTCGATTCTGGCGTTTCGGTGGTTTCCGAAAAGGCAGGCGTAGTTGAAAGCGTAGACGCGGATAAGATAGTTGTCCGCGAGGACGACGGAAATCTGCGTACCTATCAGCTTACCAAGTTCAAGCGTTCAAACGCCGGAACCTGTACAAATCAGCGCCCGATAGTTGAAAAGGGCGAAAGAATAGAGGCTCATCAGGTTATAGGCGACGGTCCCGCTACCTCCAACGGAGAGCTTTCGCTGGGAAAGAACGCTCTTATAGGCTTTATGACCTGGGAGGGCTATAACTATGAGGACGCCGTTCTGCTTAACGAAAACCTGGTAAGGCAGGATAAATATACTTCAATTCATATTGAGGAATACGAGATCGAATGCCGCGACACCAAGCTGGGACCCGAGGAGATCACAAGAGATATTCCCAATGTAGGAGAGGACGCTCTTAAGGACCTTGACGAAAACGGTATTATCCGTATAGGAGCCGAGGTAAGAGCCGGAGATATTCTCGTAGGAAAGGTAACTCCCAAGGGCGAGACCGAGCTTACGGCGGAGGAAAGACTGCTGAGGGCTATTTTCGGCGAAAAGGCGAGAGAGGTAAGGGATAATTCCCTTAAGGTGCCTCACGGAGAAGCGGGAACAATTATCGACGTAAAGGTATTTACCCGCGAGAACTGCGACGAGCTTTCGCCCGGAGTAAATATGCTTGTAAGATGCTATATAGCGCAGAAGAGAAAGATCTCTGTCGGAGATAAAATGGCGGGACGCCACGGAAACAAGGGCGTAGTTTCCCGTATTCTTCCTCAGGAGGATATGCCGTTCCTGGAGGACGGAACTCCGCTCGATATCGTGCTTAACCCTCTGGGCGTACCTTCCCGTATGAACATCGGTCAGGTGCTTGAGGTACACCTCGGTATGGCGGCTAAGGCGCTGGGCTGGAAGATAATGACTCCGGTATTTGACGGAGCTCACGAGGAGGATATCAGGGAGTGCTTCAGAGAGGCTCAGCAGAAGCATTTGGAGCACAAGGACGACGAGTTCTCTCTCCATACGATGGACGAAGTTATAAATCCAAGCGCTCTTGAAATGAGCGAGGACGGAAAGTTTACCGTTTACGACGGAAGAACCGGCGAGAAGTTTGACAACCGCGTAACTGTCGGATATATGTATTATCTCAAGCTTCACCATCTGGTTGACGATAAGATCCACGCCCGTTCAGTAGGTCCTTACTCGCTGGTAACACAGCAGCCTCTCGGCGGTAAGGCACAGTTCGGCGGTCAGAGATTCGGAGAAATGGAGGTTTGGGCGCTGGAGGCTTACGGCGCGGCTTACACTCTTCAGGAGATCCTTACCGTTAAATCCGACGATACCGTCGGACGCGTCAAGACCTACGAGGCTATCGTCAAGGGACAGAATGTTCCCAGACCGGGAATCCCCGAGGCGTTCAAGGTTCTTATCAAGGAGCTTCAGTCGCTTGGTCTTGATATTAAGGTACTCAATATCAACAACGAGGAGATCGACCTCAAGCAGTCGTTTGACGACGATGACGATTTTGTTCCTCACGCGGCTTCCGAGGCGGAGGAGAATATGGACTTCAGCCTTGACGACGGAGATCTCGACGAAGGCTTTATGGCTGAGGACGAGGACGGAATATCCGAGCTTGAGCTTGATTCAGACGACGATTTTGCCGACGATCTCGACGATACAGATTTATTCCTGAGTGATGACGAGGAGTAATACCGGTAGTAAAGCAAACGACTGGTATAAACAAAGGATTTTCGCATTGCCGCGGACGCTTTCACGTCTGCGGAGCTATGCGTTAAGCGGACATTCGTAACCAAAAACTATACAGGAAGAGGGTACTATTTTTGGAATTTAACGTTTTTGAATCAATAAAAATCGGACTTGCATCACCGGAAAAAATCAGAGAATGGTCGTATGGTGTTGTAGAAAGACCTGAAACAATAAATTACCGTACGCAAAAGCCTGAAAAGGACGGCTTGTTCTGCGAAAGAATATTCGGACCGCAGAAGGACTGGGAATGTCACTGCGGAAAATATAAGAAGATACGTTTTAAGGGAAAGGTCTGCGAGCGCTGCGGAGTTGAGGTAACACGCTCCAAGGTAAGACGCGAGAGAATGGGTCATATCGAGCTTGCCGCTCCGGTTTCGCACATCTGGTATTTCAAGGGAACTCCGTCCAGAATAGGACAGATGCTTGAAATTTCACAGAAAAGGCTGGAAGAGGTTCTTTATTTCACAAAATATATAGTAATTGATCCGGGCGATACCGGTCTGACAAAGTGTCAGCTTCTCAGCGAAAAGGATTATATAGAGGCCAGAGAGAAGTGGGAGGACGGCTTCAAGGCAGGAATGGGCGCCGAGGCGGTTAAGGAACTGCTGGAGGAGATCGATCTTGACAAGCTTTCCGCCGAGCTGAAGGCTGAGCTCAAGGATCTGCCGTCGGGTCAGAAGAGGATCAAGCTTCTGAAGAGGCTTGAGATCGTCGAGGCTTTCAGGCTTTCCGGCAACCGTCCGGAATGGATGATACTCGACGTTGTTCCGGTTATCCCTCCCGATCTTCGTCCGATGGTAATGCTGGACGGAGGCAGATACGCAACCAGCGACCTTAACGACCTTTACAGACGCGTTATCAACAGAAATAACCGTTTAAAGAGAATGCTGGAGCTTGAAGCGCCTGATATTATCATAAGAAACGAAAAGAGAATGCTTCAGGAGGCTGTTGACGCGCTTATCGACAACGGCCGTCACGGCAGACCTGTTACAGGACCAAACAACAGAGCGTTCAAATCGCTTTCAGATATGCTTAAGGGAAAGCAGGGACGTTTCCGTCAGAACCTGTTGGGTAAGCGCGTTGACTATTCGGGACGTTCGGTTATCGTTGTAGGTCCGGAGCTTAAAATGTATCAGTGCGGACTTCCCAAGGAAATGGCGCTGGAGCTTTTTAAGCCGTTCGTTATGAAAAGGCTTGTTGATACAAATCCTTCAATAAACATCAAGTCTGCCAGAAAAATGGTGGACAGAGCCAAGCCGGAGGTATGGGACGCTCTTGAAAACGTGATTCAGGGTCACCCTGTAATGCTTAACCGTGCGCCTACGCTTCACAGACTCGGTATCCAGGCGTTTGAGCCGGTGCTGGTCGAGGGAAGAGCCATCAAGCTTCATCCGCTGGTATGTACCGCGTTTAACGCTGACTTCGACGGCGACCAGATGGCGGTTCATCTTCCGATTTCCGCAGAGGCTCAGGCGGAAGCAAGATTCCTTATGCTTGCCGCAAACAATCTGCTCAAGCCGTCGGACGGACGTCCGGTCGCGGTTCCTTCGCAGGATATGCTGCTGGGCTCTTATTACCTGACCTTGCAGAAGCCGGGCGAAAAGGGCGAGGGCAAGGTTTTCAGGGACGTGAACGAGGCTCTTATGGCATACGATCAGGGCGTGGTCTCGCTTCATGCCGCCATCAAGGTAAAGATAACAAGGCAGGTAGGCGACAGACAGGTTTCCAAGCTTATCGACGCTACAGTCGGACGTCTTATCTTCAACGAGCATATCCCTCAGGATCTGGGATACGTTGACAGAACCAATTCCGATAAGCAGTTTGACCTGGAAATATCATTCCTTGTAAAGAAGGGACAGATGTCGGATCTTATCGAGAGATGTATCCATCAGCACGGAACAGCGGCAACCTCCGAGGTGCTGGATAAAATAAAGGCTCTGGGATACAAGTATTCCACTAAGGCGGCTATTACCGTAGCGGTATGCGACGCTGAAATTCCGGCCGCGAAAAAGGATATACTTGCCAAGGCTGACGCCGCGGTAGACGTTATCGACAGACAGTATAAGAGAGGTTATATTTCCAGAGAGGAAAAGTCAAAGAAGTTTATCGAGATATGGAACAACGCAACCGACGAGGTTACCGAGGCTCTTAAAGAGGGTCTTGATCCCTATAATCCGATCAATATGATGGCGGATTCGGGAGCCCGCGGTTCTATCAACCAGATACGTCAGCTTGCAGGTATGAGAGGACTTATCGCCAATACCTCAGGTTCAACTATCGAAATGCCTATCAGGTCGAATTACCGTGAGGGCCTTAATATTCTGGAATATTTCATCTCCTCCAGAGGAGCCAGAAAGGGACTTGCCGATACGGCTCTGCGTACCGCCGACTCAGGATACCTTACAAGACGTCTTGTAGATGTTTCCCAGGACGTTATCATCCATGAGGAGGACTGCGGAACTCATCATGGAATCGACGTATTTGAAATACGCAACGGAAGAGAGAAGATCGAGCCTCTCGCAGAGCGTCTTGTGGGACGTTATCTTGTCGAGGATCTCAAGGATCCTAAGACGGGAGAAATGATAGTTTCACATACCAAGCTTATGAACGAGCATGACGCCGAGAAGGTGTGCGCCGCGCTCGAGGCGGAGGGCAAGGACAGAATCGCGATACGTTCCGTTCTCCAGTGTCAGGCGAAGCACGGCGTATGCGCCAAGTGCTATGGAGCCAACCTTGCGAACGGCAAGGAGGTTCAGGTCGGAGAGGCTGTCGGCGTAATTTCCGCCCAGTCTATCGGCGAGCCGGGTACTCAGCTTACGATGAGAACCTTCCATACGGGCGGTATCGCTTCGGCGGAGGATATTACACAGGGTCTGCCACGTGTAGAGGAGCTGTTTGAAAGCAGACGTCCGAAGGGTGCGGCTATCATTACAAGGCTTGACGGAACAGTTAGGATCGAAGAGGTCAAAAAGACCAAGCAGATCGTTGTTACGAGCGAGGATACGAACGATCCCGATCAGGAAAGCTATACTATTCCTTACGGCTATAAGGTCAGGGTACATGACGGCGACTTTGTAAAGGCCGGAGACGCTCTTACCGAAGGCTCTCTCAATCCTGCCGATATTCTTGCGGTAAACGGCGTTCAGGCTGTTCAGAATTATATCATTACCGAGGTACAGAAGGTTTACCGTTTGCAGGGCGTTGATATCAACGACAAGCATATCGAGGTTATTGTACGCCAGATGATGAAGAAGGTAAAGGTAGAGGATTCAGGTTCGAGCTACCTGCTGCCGGGATCGCTGGTTGACAAGCATGAAATCGCTGAGATAAACGAGGAGATACAGAAGGAGATCGACGCGGGGGATATCAATGCAAGGCTTATTACTACCGTTCCTGTGCTTCAGGGTATAACAAAGGCTTCAAGCTACTCCGATTCGTTCCTGTCGGCAGCTTCGTTCCAGGAGACTACAAAGGCTCTTACCGACGCTGCTATCAAGGGCAAGACCGATAAGCTTATGGGTCTTAAAGAGAACGTTATTATCGGTAAGCTTATCCCTGCCGGTACAGGTATGGACGTTTACAATAACGTTCAGGTGGTTAAGAATGAAAGCGCTCATACCCAGACCGAGCCGGCACTTTATTAAATTTAAACAGACAGCGGAAAATTCCCGGAAGTTAAGCTTTCGGGAATTTTTTATTCTAAAAAGATAAAACGCGCCGGCGGCGCAATAACATACAGGCAATTCTGAAAAATTTTTCGCGTATTCACATTGACACGGCTCCGGCATAATAGTATAATAAAGTTTAACGGCGGAAACTTTCTGACCGTATGTTTGACGAAAGGCTATGGCGTATGATAAAATTAATAGTAAAACGCTTTATAAAAGACAGCGAAAACGTATCCGACAAAAAGGTAAGGGAACGCTACGGCATACTCGGCGGAGCGCTGGGTATAATCTGCAATACGTTTCTCTTTGCGCTTAAGCTGTGCGCCGGAACGGTTATGAACAGCATAGCGATAATATCCGACGCTTTCAACAATATGTCTGATATGGGATCGTCGCTGGTCACTATAATCGGTACTAAGCTGAGCGGAAAACGTCCGGACAGGGAGCACCCTTTCGGACACGGACGGCTTGAATACATATCCTCGCTGATAGTTTCCTTTATTATTCTGCTTATGGGCTTTGAACTGCTTAAAAGCTCGGCGGTGAAAATTTTCGAGCCGGAGGAGCTGAATTTCAGTCTGCCTATTACAGTACTGCTGTCGCTTTCGGTGCTGGTCAAGGTGTGGCTGTACTTCAGCGGCAGATATATGGGCGAAAAAATAAATTCCTCAACGCTGAAGGCGACGGCACGTGATTCGCTTAACGACGTTATCGCGACAAGCGCGGTCATACTTACAACCGTTATCGGGCAGTTTATTAAATTTCCTCCGCTTGACGGAATAGTCGGAACCGTAGTTGCTTTGCTTATTATGAAAACAGGCTTTGATATAGCCAGGGATACCGTAGGAATACTGCTGGGCACTCCGGCAAGCAGGGAGCTTGTAAATGAAATATCCTCCAGGGTGCTTAACGGCGAGGGCATAACGGGAGTTCATGACCTTATCGTGCACGATTACGGTCCGGGACGTGTAATGGCGTCGATCCACGCTGAGGTGCCCGACGATTCCGACATAGTCGCGGTGCACGAGGTAATAGACGCCGTCGAAAAGCGAATAGAAGCTGAAATGGGGATACATATGGTAATTCATATGGACCCGGTGTCGGTAAACTGCGAGCGGTCGGATAAGATAAAAGGACAGGTAGTTCAGGCAGTGGCCGATACCAATTCGGAATATAGTATTCACGATTTCAGAATCGTTGACGGCGAGAACCAGATAAACCTTATATTTGACATGGTAGTCCCTTACGGAATTTCCGACGCGCAGCTTGAAAGAAATATTCAGAAAATAAAGCAAAAGCTTTCGCAGGCCGACGAGCGTTATAACTGCGTTATCCAGATAGACAACGAGTATTGAGCTTATGCCGCGGCGTATGTATTCGCAGGTTGTCCGGCGAAGCGTTGCCGTTCTGTAAAGGAATTCGGCAGCAATGAAAATTTCATCAGACAGTCCAGCGAATATTTTTATCATGTTATTTTCACAGGATTTTCGTTTGACAGACCGGGTATACTGTGATATAATTTAATTGAATATAATTACGGGATTTTACGATATATCATTTGAAAGGCAGGTGCAGGTCTGCGCTGCGGAGCGGCTGCTCTGAACAGCGGGCGTTACTATGAGTACAATAACCGGATCTTTTAGCGGCGGCAGGAACTCCGACAAGGGCAGAAAGCGGATAATCGCGGCGGCAGCGGCGTGTACTGTCGTTATGGGCGCGGCTTTCGGAGGCTATTTTTATTACGGAATGTTTTATGCTCCCGGCTGGCATACCGCCGACGGGGGTACATATTATATCCTCAGCGGCGACAGGGAACGGGCTACAGGAATGCAGCTTATAAGCAATTCAACCTATCTGTTTGATGAAAATGGCTATATGCTTACAGGCTGGCAGGAATACGAAGGCGAAACCTATTATTTTGACAAATCCGGAGTTATGGTAAGAGGAAGAGTCGAGATAGACGGCGAGGAGTATTATTTTGCGGACGATTCGGGCATTTTCCGCACCGGACTGAGAGATTTCAACGGAATAGAATACTATTTCAACGACTATGGTTTCCCCGATTCGGGATTCAACAAAGTAAACGGCGGAGATTATTACTACGACGCTGACGGAAAAAGGATAACCGGCTGGGCGGAGATAAACGGAATACAGTATTACTTCAAGAATACAGGCGAGATGGCTGTGGGATTTCTTGAAATAAACGGAGAAACCTATTATTTTGCTCCGGACGGGCATATGGTTACCGGCTGGCAGGATATAAGCGGCAGACGCTACTATTTCAGCGATAACGGCGCGATGTTTACCGGCTGGAAAAAGGACGGCAGCGACTATATGCACGCCGACGAGGTTACCGGAGCTTTCAGCATAGGCTTTGCTGAAATAGACGGGAAAACCTATTATTTCGACAGCGAATATAAGATGGTGAAGAAATGGAAAACCATCGGGAAAAAGCGGTATCACTTTTCTGACGACGGAATCATGGATACCGGCTGGTTCAAGGATAACGGCTATAAATATCACTTTGCTTCGGACGGAGCGGCTGATACCGGATTTGTAAAGATAAAGGAGCGCTATTATTACTTTGACAAAAAGGGCAGACTGCTTTCGGGCTGGCAGGAGATAAAAGGCAAGACCTATTATTTCGGGCAGGACGGAGTGGTAGAATCCGGCTTTATGGATTGGGACGGAGAAACCTATTATTTTGATCCGATAGCTCACAATGCCGCGGAGGGCTGGATAAAGGTCTATAAATACGGCGCGGACGAAAAGAAAAAGATAGCTCAGTTCAAGAGCGATTCAAAGCTTTTCGATAAGGAGCTTAAAGCGCAGACAGACGAAAAGACAGAGCTTTCGGGGAAGGAAACCGAAAGGCTTGATGAGATAAGAGAGCAGTATGAGGACGGAACCTATGACGCCTTTATGCTTGAAGCCTATAAAAAGATGGGCAAAGAGCTGTTTTATCAGCTGTATTTTGACGAGAGTAATCATATGGTTGCCGGTTGGCAGGAGATAAGCGGATACAGGTTTTATTTTGACGAGGAAACAGGTCTGAAGGCTACCGGCTGGAAAACCATAGATAAGAAGCGTTATTATTTCGGACTTTGCGGAGCCGCGGCAACGGGAACAGTTGTTATTGACGGCGAGGAATACACTTTTTCTGAGGACGGCGCGCTTGCCGACGGACTTACGGAAACCGAGGACGGTCTGCGGTTTGCTCAGAGCAGGAATGAAGAAAATGACGACATCTGGGTAAGGGAGGATTTTAAAACCTCAGGCGGGTATACATATTATTTTGACGCCGACGGCTACGCTGTAAAGGGCTGGCGGGAGATAGACGGCAAAAGCTACTATTTCGACGACGAATGCCGGCTTGCAAACGGAATATTCTCCGAGGGCGGTTCGGTCTATTATATGAGCAGAAACGGTATGGTTACAGATAAATGGGTCAATACCGACGACGGCGCATATTATTTCCAAGGCAGCGGAAAAGCGGCTTCGGGCTGGACAACTATAGACGGTATTGAATATTATTTCAGCAGCGGCGGAAAGCTTCAGCACGGTTGGACCGAAATAGGAGGAAAGAAATATTTCCTTGAAAACGGAGTTATGCTTAGAGGCCCTGTTTATATAGACGGAGTTTATTACGTTATCGGAGAAAAAGGATATATAAAGAGCGGCTGGGTAAAATGGAATTCCCGACGCTACTATTGCCGCGACGACGGAACTCCCTATACGGACACCACAAAAACTATTGACGGAAAGAAATATACATTTGATTCCAACGGAGTAAGACAGTAAAAGCGAAGCCGCGCGCCGGAACCTGAAAAATCAGGACAGGCGCGCGGCTTTTTGTCAGCTGGCGTGGGAAAGTATTTTTTTGAAATTCAAAGTAAAAAGTATGACGCAGGTTAAGGCCGCTGTAATATCGGAAACAGGCTCGGCATAATAAACTCCCATGACTCCAAAAAATCTCGGCAGAATTATCGTCAGAGGGATAAGGAGAATGACCTTTCTCAGCATGGCGATAAATAAGGATATCTTCGCTTGCCCCAGCGCCATAAAGGTGTTCTGGCAGGCAAGCTGGATTCCGAAGATCAGCATTCCGGAAACGAATATGGGCAGTACGCGCGAGGTAAGACCTATCAGCTCCGCGTCGTTGGTAAACATTCCGGCAAAAATCTGCGGGAATAGAATTGCCGCCAGAGCTATAATCGAGGTATAGCCGAACATCAATGCGGCAAGCCTGCGGAAGGTGGTTTTTACTCTGTCAGTGTTTCCGGCGCCGTAATTATAGCTTATTATAGGCGAGATTCCCTGAGCGAAGCCTGATACCGGAGTGGTCATTATCTGCATTACGCTTTGCATTATCGTAAGAGAGCCGACGTATAGATCGCCGCCGTATTTCTGAAGTCCGCTGTTCATAACGATCGAAATAAGGCTTTCGGTTGACTGCATTACGAAAGGCGAGATTCCAAGCGCGGCAACGGATTTTACCACAGCCGCCTGAGGGCGGAGATACTTTCTTTTTATTCTCAGATCGGCTTTTTCGGACGTCAGGAATCTGATGACCCATGCGGCGCTGAAGGTCTGTGAGATAACAGTCGCGATTGCCGCGCCGCGGACGCCCATATCGAATACGAAAATAAAAAGGGGATCGAGAGCGATATTAAGGACGGCTCCTATAAGCACGGAAAGCATAGCTGTGTTTGAGCGTCCCTGGGCGGTTATAAAGGCGTTCAGTCCTACGGTGATCTGAACAAAAACCGTTCCCAGAAGATATATGGAAAGATATTCGTCGGCGTAGGGGAAGGTGGAGTCGCTGGCGCCTATCATATACAGAAAGGGCTTCTTTATTATCATAAACAGCACGGAGAGAATTACCGAAAGACAGATAAGAACAGTAAAACCGTTCGACAGTATTTTTTCAGCCTTTTCGCGATCTCCCTTTCCCAGTGAGATTGCCGCGAGAGGAGGACCGCCGCCTCCGATAAACATTGAAAACGCGGTAATTATAACTATCACAGGCATTGTCAGGCCAACGCCTGTTAAAGCGGACGCTCCTATATCCTTGATGTGTCCGATATAAATTCTGTCTACAATGTTATACAGAAGATTGATGACCTGCGCGACAAGCGTAGGTATTCCCATTGAAAATATCAGCCGCCATATATTTTCCGTGCCGAGCTTTTCGTCGGAGGCAGTTTTATTTTCGTTCACAAAAAGCACCTTCTTTGATTTGCAAAAGCAGTATAAAATGCCGTTTTGCGTACTGCATACGGCATTTTGTTTTTTATGGGATTTGTCCCATGGTTTTAATGACTTCTTAAGGCTTGTTAAGCCGATCATGAATTTTATTATATCACATAAGGCGGAATTTTTCAACTGGAGAGGGCGGATAAAATTCAGCGGCCGTTCGTACAGGGAGCTTTGCGCGGTCTGCGGCCGGTCATGACGAGGCGAAGCGCTTGTCAAATGTTTAAATTCATGGTATAATCAAAAACGATCAATGCAGAATAAGAAAGGGTTTGTACGATGAAAAGGGTGGAGATATTTACCGACGGAGCCTGCTCGGGAAATCCGGGTCCCGGCGGCTACGGCGTGATTTTAAGATATAAGGACAGCGTAAAGGAGCTTTCAGGCGGGGAGAGGGAAACGACCAACAACCGTATGGAGCTTACTGCCGTAATAACCGGACTGTCGGCCTTAAAGGAGCCCTGCGAGGTCGAGCTTTACAGCGATTCCAAATATATTATCGACGCGGTAACAAAGGGCTGGGCTAAGCAGTGGCAGGCTAACGGCTGGATAAAAGGCGATAAGAAAAAAGCGCTTAATTCCGACCTGTGGGAAATGCTGCTGGCGCTGCTTGATGTGCATAAGGTGAATTTTATCTGGGTAAAGGGTCATGCCGGACATACTGAAAACGAACGCTGCGATCAGCTGGCGGTAGCTGAATCGCAGAAAATGAAATTATAATCATACTTTGTTTATATGATTTTGAAATCTGGAATTTACAGAGATAAAAGCTTATATTGATTAAATTTCATATTATTCATATATAAATTAGTAAATTTTTATTGAACGCTATTGTAATCCTTGTCCGAAAGGTATATAATTACTTATAAGCCGATACCGACCGTCAGCGCTCCGGCTTGAAGGGCGGAAGAAGTATTCGGCAGAAGGGACTGATTATCTTGGATAAAAGATTTGTTTATGCTGACAACGCGGCGACAACCAAGGTTTCAAAAAGGGCGCTTGACGCGGCAATGCCGTATATTACCGAGGAATACGGCAACGCTTCCAGCATATACGAAATGGGAATGAACGCGGCAAAGGCGGTTCTCAGGGCAAGGGAGCAGACTGCGAGGGCTTTGGGCGCCGACGCCGACGAGATATACTTTACCGCAGGCGGCTCCGAATCTGACAACTGGGCGATAAGAGGCTGCGCTGAAAAGGGTGAGGAAAAGGGCAGAAAGCATATAGTAACGACCGCGATAGAGCACCACGCCGTGCTTCATACCTGCCGCTATCTTGAAAAGCGCGGTTTTGAGGTAACGTATATCCCGGTTGACGAAAACGGACTTATTACGGCCGAGCAGGTGGAAAAAGCGATTCGCGCGGATACCTGCCTTGTTACGGTTATGTTTGCTAATAATGAAATCGGAACGATCATGCCGATAGCTCAGATAGGTGAGGTCTGCCGCAAAAAGGGCGTTATCTTTCATACCGACGCGGTTCAGGCTGTAGGAAATACGGAAATAGACGTCAAGAAAATGAATATTGATCTGCTTTCACTTTCGGGGCACAAGATACACGCTTTAAAGGGAGCGGGGGCTCTTTATATAAGAAGGGGGCTCAATATACCCAATCTGATTTACGGAGGAGCGCAGGAAAGAAACAAACGGGCGGGAACAGAAAACGTTCCGGCAATAGTTTCACTAGGTACGGCTGTAACGGACGCCTGTTCGGATATTCCCGCAAAGGCTGAGAGGCTTGTGAAAATGAGGGACAGGCTGATTGACGGAATACTGAAGCTTCCGCAGACAAGGCTTAACGGCGATCGTATCAGGAGGCTTCCGGGAAATGTTAATGTTTCTTTCCGGGGAATCGAGGGAGAGAGCCTGCTGCTTATGCTTGATATGTACGGGATAGCGGCTTCGTCAGGCTCAGCCTGTACAAGCGGTTCTCTTGATCCTTCTCATGTGCTGCTTGCTATAGGGCTTCCTCACGAAACCGCTCACGGCTCTCTCAGGCTGACTATAAACGAAGAAACCTCCGAGGAGGATATAGATTATATTCTTGAAACGGTGCCGGCGGCGGTAAAACGGCTCAGGGATATGTCGCCGCTCTGGGAGAGAATATGCAAGACTGAAAATATTGAAGTATAGAGAAAGGCTGATAAAAATGATATACAGTGAAAAGGTAATGGATCACTTCGCTAATCCGAGAAACGTGGGCGAAATTGAAAACGCCGATGGAATCGGAGAGGTTGGAAACGCAAAGTGCGGGGATATAATGAAGATGTATATTAAGGTGGACGGAAACGTTATTTCAGACGTTAAGTTCAAGACCTTCGGCTGCGGCGCCGCGGTAGCGACATCTTCCGCCGCGACGGAAATGATAAAAGGAAAAAGCCTTGAGGAAGCTCTTAAGCTTACAAACAAGGCTGTAGTTCAGGAGCTCGGCGGACTTCCGCCCGCAAAGCTGCACTGTTCAGTCCTTGCTGAGCAGGCGATGAAGGCGGCTATTGCCGATTACTGTAAAAAGAACGGCATTGCTTTGGAGCCGACAGCCGGCTGCGAGAGCTGCGGCGAATGTCATGATTGTCAAGGCTGAAAGGAGAGTTGATCGTGACCGGCAACGGAAACAAAAGAGCGCTTGCCGCAATGAGCGGAGGCGTGGACAGCTCGGCGGCAGTAAGGCTGCTTTTGGATCAAGGCTATAGCTGCGGCGGAGCTGTAATGAAGCTTGCTTCAGATGAAGAAAACGACGCCGTAAGGGACGCGGGGCTTGCGGCTGACAGGCTTGGAATAGATTTCTATGTATTTGATTTTTCCGCCGAGTTCAAGGAAAAGGTAATGGACAGCTTTGTGAATACCTATCTCAGCGGAGGAACGCCCAATCCCTGCGTGGAGTGCAACAGGTATCTTAAATTCGGCGCGTTTCTTGACAAAGCCAGGGAGCTGGGCTACGAATACATAGCTACCGGTCACTATGTCAGAAAGGAATACTGCGGCGAAAGCGGAAGATGGCTTCTGAAAAGAGCGGCGGACAGGGCAAAGGATCAGAGCTACGTTCTTTATTCGCTTACTCAGGATCAGCTTGCCCATACGATTTTTCCCGCGGGAGAAAAGAGCAAGGCTGAGATAAGGGACATAGTCGCCGCCGGAGGTCTTGCTGATCCGTCCAAGCCGGAAAGTCAGGATATCTGCTTTATTCCGGACGGCAGGTATGCGGATTTTATAATCCGACGTTCGGGAGAACAGAAAAAAGGCGAGATACGCATGAGCGACGGAACATACTTAGGAGAGCATAAGGGTCTGATAAATTATACGGTAGGACAGCGCAAGGGGATAGGAGTTTCCTACAGCGAGCCGCTTTTCGTAATAGATAAGAACATATCGGAAAACATTTTGATCCTGGGTACAAAGGACGAGCTTGTGTGTAATTCGCTTATAGCCGGAGATGTAAATTATATTCCGTTCGATAAGCCGGATAAGCCCTTTGAATGTACCGCCCAGACTAGGTATCATCAGAGGGAGGCGGAATGTACGGTGTATCCCCTTGAAAATAATTGCGCAAGGGTTGAGTTTCATTCTCCGCATACCGCGGTCTCAAAGGGTCAGGCGGTGGTTTTCTACGACGGGGATTATGTCGTAGGCGGAGGAACAATTCTTGGCTGAAGCCGTCTTTAACGCTGTGCTTTCAGATACAGAAAATAAAAGCCGTTCAGCGGATATTTACGCTCCGCTGAACGGCTTTATATTTGAATGAACGGTATTTTAGAAAATTGGATTCAAGCGTTTTTATCTCCGCGGCAGCCTTAATGCTTCTTACGGTATACAGCCAGGATTTCAGCTACATATACGGTGTGATAATCCTTGTTCGGATACCACTGCCCGTCGCAGGAAACGTCGGTAAAGCATTCGGGCTTCATGTCCTGAGCGTAAAGCTTTCTGCAAACAATAACCGTTTCAGCCTGCTCAAAGGCGGTCGTATTTTCGGCGAACAGCGGAACAAGACCGGTTTCGGCGGCTTTATCCCTGTCGCGGCCGCTGTATTTTCCGCAGAACGCGAGAGCGGAGCGGTATTCCTCCGGGAAAAAGCTGAGAGTGAAATATTCCGCCTTGTCCACAAACTCCTTAGTGTACCGCTGAGGTCTTATCGCGGCAACGGCGACGTTTTTGCCCCACATAACTCCCATAAAGCCCCATGAGGCGGTCATTGTGTTCCAGCCGCTCTCGTTTCCGGCGGTAACAAGCATCCAGTCCTTGCCTATCATTTTAAAGGGATTGATATTGCCGTCCCTGTCAAGTTCGTCCGGCGCTGTTTTAGTAAATCCAAGTTGGTCAAATGTTTTTGCGTTGCTCATCGTATGCGCATCCTTTCGTTGACTTTATAAAAGTGATAAAAGTTCTCCGCTGAAAAACGGATAGCTGTAATTATTATATCATGCAGGGTGAAAAATTGCAATGCCTCGCGTCAGGCTTGCTGATTTCCGAAAAAACGCAATTTGCACTTGATTTTAATATGCGCGTATGATATAATTTATTTAAGCGTTTGTGATAAGCGGCTTGGTTAAGCTGCCGTTGAAAGTCTTGCTTGTAAAGATTATATGCGTACGGAAGCTGCTTTATTCTGACGCCGGCGGTTTATGCGCAGGAAATGTATAATAACAGTCCTAATGCATAAATTTTCGTATAAAATATATTTTTATACACTAAATAGCTTGAATTATGTATAAAAATAAAACTTTTGTGTATAACCACTTGACATTACAAAGCAATGGTGTATAATGGTGAATGTAATGCGGATTATTACATGAACTATTACCATAAATATAATTGTAACGGAGGAATTTATAATGGCAAAGGAAATCAAAAAGGTCGTTCTGGCTTATTCCGGCGGTCTTGACACTTCAATCATTATTCCGTGGCTGAAGGAAAATTATAATAACTGCGAGGTTATCGCTGTTTCCGGAGATGTCGGACAGGGAACGGAGCTTGACGGCCTTGAGGAAAAGGCTATCAAGACCGGAGCTTCAAAGCTTTATGTCGAGGACCTGAAGAAAGAGTTTATTCAGGATTACGTATTCCCGACGGTGCAGGCGGGAGCCGTTTATGAAAACAGATATCTGCTGGGCACCTCCTTTGCGCGTCCGATCATCGCTAAGAGAATCGCGGAGATCGCCATCAAGGAGGGAGCGGACGCGATTTGTCACGGCTGCACAGGAAAAGGAAACGATCAGGTAAGATTTGAGCTTGCGATCAAGGCTTTCGCTCCGGATATGGAGATAATCGCCCCATGGAGGATCTGGGATCTCAAGTCCAGAGAGCAGGAGATCGAATATGCGGAGGCGCATAACATTCCTCTTAAAATAAACAGGGAAACCAACTACTCCAAGGATAAAAACCTGTGGCATCTTTCACACGAGGGCCTTGACCTTGAGGATCCCGCGAACGAGCCGCAGTATGAAAAGCCCGGCTTCCTTGAAATGGGAGTATCTCCTATTGACGCTCCCGACAAGCCTACATATGTAACGATTCATTTTGAAAAGGGTGTTCCTACCGCTGTTGACGGCGTCGAAATGAACGGCGTTCAGCTGGTTGCAAAGCTTAACGAGCTTGGAGGAGCAAACGGAATCGGACTTGCCGATCTGGTTGAGAACCGTCTTGTGGGAATGAAGTCCAGAGGCGTTTATGAAACTCCGGGCGGAGCGATCCTTTACCATGCTCACGAGGTGCTGGAAACAATCACTCTTGACAAGGAAACCTCCAGAGTTAAGCAGTATCTGGGAATTAAATTTGCGGATATAGTATACAACGGTCAGTGGTATACTCCCCTGAGAGAGGCTATGAGCGCGTTTGTTACCGAAACTCAGAAAACTGTTACGGGCGACGTAAGGCTCAAGCTTTACAAGGGCAACATTATCAACGCCGGCGTAACTTCTCCGTATACTCTTTACGACGAAGAGGTAGCGACCTTTGATGAGGACAACGTATACAATCAGGCTGATTCCGCAGGCTTTATTAATCTGTTCGGTCTGCCTATCAAGGTTAAGGCAAAGCTCGATCAGAAAAGACGCTGATCGGTATCCGGAAATTCCAGGAGCGCTATGGGAAAAAGCGGCGGCACGACCATAGCCGCTTGAATATGCGTTTTCGGTTATATGCTAATTATCAGTTACGATGAGGGAGGTTTTTGGTATGTCAGACGCAAGCAAGGCATTTGAGCCCGCTTTCGATAAAAAGGTTGAAATATCATATGACAGTCTTCCGAATTCTACGTTTGAGGACGTGAATCTCGGCGGAGCTAAGTTCAGCAATGTAAATCTGAAGGAAGCTGTTTTTGACGATGTCAACATGGACAGCGCGAAATTCAATAATATAAGTATGACGGAAGGGGATTTTACCGATATGTATATGGTAAATTCCAGATTTCTCGGTGTCAATATGAGCAACACCCGTTTTGGTTGCTCGATCATGAACAATGTAGAGTTTAAGAACCCCGATCTGAAAAATTCCCAGTTTATTCACTGCGATCTTTCAAACGTTGAGATAAACGACTGCAAGATAGACGGTTTGAAAATCAACGGAATTGAGATCTCAAAGCTGCTGGAGCAGCATGAAAAGGGGATTTGACCCAAAATTTAAGTGCAGGGCAGAATAATTTGCAATACGGTTATTCTGTCCGTGCGCTTTACCTGTTTCGATATAAACTAATATAAGCGAGGGGTAATTTATGACGAAAAATTCAAAAATAGCAATACTGTTCAGAATTGCTGTAATCGCGACGGCGGTTTTCGCGATCGTTGCTTTTGTAGGTCTTATCATGCTTGCCATTGAGGATTCGAACGGCGGAGACGACGAGGAGTTGTTTGGCGCAGTCAGCGTTTCGGTGAAGTTTTTCAGGTTTATGGCTGTGGGAGCTGTGGTTTCTACCGTACTTAGCTGTATTGCGCAGCGGTACTGCAAAAAAGTAAGCGTTGTTTTCAGGACGCTGTTCATGGGCGTAAGCACAATACTTATTTTAATATCTATGAAAGTTAATTCGCTGTTGGCGCTGGGTGTGAAGATCATCGACGAGTACGGCGATTTCAGCGACGCGGCTATCGAAGATTTTGATCTTACCAGAGCCGAGATAAGGGAAATAGAAAATATTGCAAGCTCTGAAAGCGACATCATGCTTTACATTGCCGCTATTTTCGCGGCGGCGGTTGTTTTCACGGTTATTGCGCTTACCTCTATTCACTATCTGACTAAAAAGAAAAATGACGCTCCGGCACAGTAAACGCTTTAAAAATCGACGCGCGCTTTGATTAAACCACCACTTAAGTGGTGGTTTAATACTATTGATGAAGCGGTATCGGCAGGGAGAATAAGGATAATTATAAGCAAAGGCAGGTTGAAAAAATGTCAGTAAAAATGTGGGCAGGAAGATTTACAAAGGAAATAGATGAAAGGGTAAACGACTTCAATTCGTCCATTTCCTTTGACGCAAGAATGTATAAACAGGATATTGAAGGCTCCATCGCTCATGCCGAAATGCTCGGTGAATGCGGGATCATAGACAAATCCGAAAGCGAAAAAATCATAGACGGACTGAAAGTGATTCTTGCGGATATACAATCGGGAAAGCTTGAATTTGATCCGACCGCGGAGGACATTCATATGTTCAACGAGGCGGAGCTGACAGCCAGAATCGGCGACGCGGGAAAAAGACTTCATACCGCCCGTTCAAGAAACGATCAGGTTGCTCTCGACCTGAGAATGTATTTAAAGGCGGAGATAAAAGAGATCGAAAAGCTTGTCAGGGAGCTGACGGAAACGCTTTGCGGTCTTGCCGAAAAAAATCTCAATACCGTAATGCCGGGCTATACTCATCTTCAGAGAGCGCAGCCGATAACCTTTGCACATCATCTTATGGCGTATGCTCAGATGCTGCTCAGGGACCTGGGCAGGCTGGAGGATACATATAAGAGGACCAATATAATGCCGCTCGGAAGCGGAGCGCTCGCCTCTACTACTTATCCCATTGACAGGCAGAAGGTCTGCGGGCTGCTGGGCTTTGACGAGATAACTCAGAATTCGCTTGACGGAGTTTCCGACAGGGATTTCTGCATAGAGCTTGCTTCTGCAATCTCGATTCTTATGATGCACCTTTCGAGATTTTCGGAGGAAATTGTGCTGTGGTGCTCGTGGGAATTCAAGTTTATAGAGCTTGACGACGCGTATGCTACCGGCTCGTCCATTATGCCGCAGAAGAAAAATCCGGATATTACCGAGCTTATAAGAGGAAAGACAGGCAGAGTATACGGCGATCTTACGACTCTGCTTACGATGATGAAGGGACTTTCCCTTGCCTATAACAAGGATATGCAGGAGGATAAGGAAGCAATTTTCGACGCGGTTGATACCGTTAAGCTTTGTCTTACCACCTTTATCCCGATGATCGAAACAATGAAGGTCATTCCCGAAAATATGAGAAACGCGGCGGCAAGGGGCTTTATTAACGCTACCGACTGCGCCGATTATCTGGTAAAGAAGGGTCTGCCGTTCAGGGACGCGTATAAGATAACCGGAACGCTGGTGCATACCTGTATTGAAAAGAATCTTACTCTTGAAACTCTGCCGCTTGAGGAATACAAGTCGCTGTGCGATACCTTTGAGGAGGATATTTACGACGCTATCAGCCTTGAGGCCTGCGTAATGCAGAGAAAGGCAGCGGGCGGACCTGCTCCGGAATCCGTTATGGCGCAGATCGGATATGTAAGGCGAAAGCTTGATGAAAAAGCTTAAAGACTATAACAGACCCAAAACGGTTGCCGCGGTACATATTGCGGTATGGGCGGCAGCGGCATATGGGATATTCTTTTTTACGACGGAGGTCAGCCGTTCGCTGATACCGTTTATTCTCGGATTTCTTTTTGTCTATCCTCTCGGTACGCTGTATACGGCTTTCAGATATACAAGACGGTATGGTCTGAAATGGTATTTTATACTTCCGGCGGCGGCAATTGCGGCAGTTATGTATTTTCTGCTTGGCTTTGATATGGTTGAACCGAACTATCTGGTTATGACTGCGGTAGCGGTATTTTTCGGGGCGGGAATCGGCAGGCAGTTTTATACGGCGGCTGAAACCACCGCGAAAAAGCTTTCAAAGGCTCAGCTTTCGGAGAGAGGTTACAGGAGTATTCTTGACGAATCGCAATACAAAAAAAGGAAATGATTTAGGTGAAAACAAAGATTTTTATAGACGGCAGGGAGGGCACTACCGGGCTTCAGATAGTTGAACGGCTTGAAAACCGCGGCGACCTTGAAATACTTGCTATTGACGAGGAAAAGAGAAAGGATGTAAACGAGCGCGGAAGGCTTATAAATCAGTCGGATATAACCTTTCTCTGTCTGCCGGACGCGGCGGCTGTAGAGGCGGCAAGGCTTGCGGAAAATCCAAACGTAAGAATAATCGACGCTTCTACCGCTCACAGGACGGATCCCGCATGGGATTACGGTTTTCCGGAGCTTTCCCGCGAACACAGGGAACGCATTGCCCGTTCTAAAAGGGTGGCGAATCCCGGCTGTTATGCAAGCGGCTTTATAAGCCTTGTTTACCCGCTGGTAAAGGCGGGGGCGCTGCCGGAGGATTATCCGCTTACCGCTCATGCGGTTTCCGGCTACAGCGGAGGCGGAAAGAAAATGATAGCCGCAATGGAGGGAGAGGCAAAGACTGCTGAAATGTATTCTCCCCGTCAGTACGCTCTGGGGCAGACGCATAAGCACCTGCCGGAAATGCAGTCGGTATGCGGACTTAAATACAGACCTATGTTCAATCCGATCGTTGACGATTATTACCAAGGAATGGTCGTAACCGTTCCTCTGATCTCAAGGGCGCTGAACAAGAATTACACGCCTGCCGACATTCACGGCATCCTGTCCGCTCACTATGAGGGACAGCGCTTTGTAAGGGTTATGGAGCTTGGCGGAAAGGAAATTCTTCCCGACGGATTTTTAGCCGCGAATACGCTTGCCGGCACCAATGATATGCAGATTTTCGTGTGCGGAAACGAGGAGCAGATTCTGCTCTGCTCAAGGCTTGACAATCTTGGCAAGGGAGCAAGCGGAGCGGCGGTTCAGAATATGAATATTATGCTGGGAATTGACGAAGCCGAGGGGCTTTGATATGTAATTATTGCTTTTTGGGCTGACAGATATAGAAGCAGATAAAATATAAAAGCCTGAAGTAAACGGCGCGGAGGTCGACGCTCTGGTCGCTCAGTTTGCTCCTGAAGCCGAAAGGGATATATCAGACGAGGATATTGATAAATTTGGCTATGACGATGAGTCAATGAAAAACATCAGAGAGGTGTTGGAACGATGAAAGGCAGAAATTATGCCGCTGGCAGAGAAAAAATTGCCGCTCTCACCTTTGACGACGGTCCGAATACGTCTATAACTCCGCTGGTTTTGGAAAAGCTTTTGAAATATAATATAATCGGTTCGTTTTTCGCGGTGGGAAGCAATATAAATTCTGAATCGGAGCAGATTATGAAAAACGTCTTTCGCGCCGGGTGTGAAATAGGCAATCATTCGTTCGCTCATGCCGATATGACAAAGCTGACGGCTGAGGAGATAAAAAAGGATATTGCTGAAACCTCACGGAGAATAGCCGCATTTACGGGCAGCTTTCCCGCGTTTTTCAGACCGCCCTATATTGCGGTAAACGACATCATGTTTGAAAATACCGATTTGCCGTTTATTGCCGGAATAGGAGCAAACGACTGGGAGTCGGAGGTTTCGGCGGAGGAAAGAGCGAGGCTGATACTTGACCAGGTCAAGGACGGAGATATCATACTGCTTCACGATATGGAAAACAACTATGCTACCGTTGAAGCGCTTGATATAATAATACCTGAAATGCTTGGACGGGGCTTCGGATTTGCAACCGTTTCACAGCTGTTTGAGGCTAAAGGAATACAGCCGCGGAGGGGCATTGTTTATTCAAACGCTTTACAGACATCGATATATTAGCATGGAAACGAGGTATAGAAAATGAAGGATTTTGAAGGGTACAAATATATAGACGGCGGAGTGTGCGCCGCCGGCGGCTTTAAGGCTAACGGGCTTTACTGCGGCATTAAAAAATCTGCCGTGGCCGACGGAAATGAAAGTCCTCTGTCAGGCAGCAAAAATGATCTGGGAATGATAGTTTCCGACGCAATGTGCAACGCGGCGGGAGTTTACACTCAGAATAAGGTAAAGGGCGCGCCTGTTACGGTAACAAGGAGAAATCTTGCGGAGTCCGGGGGAAAGGCAAAAGCGGTCATAGTCAATTCAAAGAACGCCAATACCTGCAACGCCGACGGCGAGGAAAAGGCGGAAAAAATGTGCCGCCTTGCTTCGGAAGCTTTAGGTATCAGAGCGGAGGAGGTAATTGTCGCCTCAACTGGGGTTATCGGAGAGGAGCTTCCGATAGAGCCGATAGAAAACGCGATGAACGATCTCGTTATGGGACTTTCCTACAGGGGAAACGAAAAAGCCGCCGAAGCTATTATGACTACCGATACCTTCAAAAAGGAGGTCGCGGTGGAGTTTGAGCTGGACGGAAAGGTATGCCGCCTCGGAGGAATGGGAAAGGGTAGCGGCATGATCCACCCGAATATGGCGACAACGCTGAATTTTATCACCACCGACTGCGATATTTCCGCCGATATGCTTCAAAAGGCGCTTTCAGAGGTTGTAAAGGTAACCTACAACTGTCTTTCCATAGACGGAGATCAGTCTACTAACGATATGTGCATGGTTATGGCGAACGGGCTTGCGGGGAACGCTGAGATCGTTTCGGAGGGAAAGGATTTTGAGGTCTTTAAGCAGGCGCTTTACATAGTGATGATGAATATTACAAGGCTCCTTGCCAAGGACGGCGAGGGCGCTACAAAGCTTATTGAGTGCAGCGTTTCGGGGGCAAAGGATACGGACGAGGCGATAAAGATAGCCAAGAGCGTTATATCCTCGGCTCTTTTCAAGTCTATGATTTTCGGAGAGGACGCTAACTGCGGACGTATTTTCTGCGCTCTGGGATATGCGGACGCTGAATTTGACGTAAATGATGTCGACGTTTATATCGGTTCTCAGGCCGGCAGGATCAAGGTCGGCGAAAAGGGTCTTGTGATCGGATACTCTGAGGAAGCGGCCGCAAAAATCCTTGCACAGGACGAGATTGCCGTTGATATTTCCGTCGGCAGCGGCAGCGGCAGCGCGACGGCATGGGGCTGTGATCTGACCTACGATTATGTGAGAATAAACGGAGATTACAGATCGTAAATCAAAGACGGACTAAAAAATAAAATGGGGGATTATAATGGGAAAGAAAAAAAGGACTTATTACACGAGCGCGGATTATTCGGACAAATTTATAAAATATCTTGACGGTGACGAATGTATTCTGTGGACCGGCAAAAAAGAGATAAAAAGCAATCTGGAATCAAGACTGCTGGGGCTTGGCATAGCGGCCTTTGCGGCATTATGGACGTTTATTGTTTATAGCTCCGGCAATCATCTGGCTGCAATAATAGCCTTGCCTATTGCGGTTATAGGCTTATTGATGATACTGGGAATTGATTCAGACTATTATTACGCCGTCACCGATAAGCGTATCATAAGTTTTTTGTTAAGGAAGCCGGCGTCGGTATATTATGAGGATATATTCAGCGTTGAACTGACAGCTGAAGCTGACGATACGGGAACGATAATGATCAAGAGCAGGAATCACATGCTTGGCTTTATGGGCGGCGGCTACAGTGAAAGTCCGGATTATGCAATGGAAACCAAGCTGGAATATGTATACGATAGCATGACGGCATATAAGATTATCAGCGAGCGTGCCTCGAAATTCTATCAGGATTCAGATGATATACCGGAATATACGGATAATTCGGAGCAGCCGTAAATAAATCAAAAAAGGAAAGATGTTAAATGGAAATTGCCAACAGTATCAGAAGTCAGATATTGATCGACGCTTTGCCGTATATACAGAAATACCACGACAAGGTTGTTGTTATAAAATACGGCGGTAATGCAATGACAAACGACGCCTTGAAAGAGGCGGTAATGAGCGACATCGTTCTGCTGACCGAGGTAGGTATCAGGGTAGTGCTGGTTCACGGCGGAGGGCCGGAGATAAATTCAATGCTCAAGCGTGTCGGAATCGAAAGCAGGTTTATCGGAGGGCTGAGATATACCGACAGGGAAACCATAGATATTGTAAAAATGGTTCTGTGCGGTAAGGTCAATAAGGAGCTTGTATCGGCGCTTCAGCTTTACGGCGGAAAGGCTCTCGGACTGTGCGGCTGCGACGGACAGATGATACTTGCAGAGAAGTTTCATGGAGATGTTGATCTGGGTTATGTCGGCGAGATCAAAAAGATAACCACAAAGCCTATTATCGACGCGCTTAACAACGGCTATGTTCCGATAATCGCGACAGTAGGCACTTCCGAGGACGGACAGGCGTATAACATAAACGCCGATACCGCGGCGGCAAGGATAGCCTCCTGTCTCAGAGCGGAAAAGCTGATTCTGATGACTGATATTCCGGGACTGCTTCAGGATAAGGACGACGATTCAACGCTTATTCCTTTTGTTCAGGTAAGCGATGTTCCGTATCTGAAAAAGACGGGAATAATAAGCGGCGGAATGATACCCAAAATAGACTGCTGCGTCGAGGCTGTAAGAAGGGGAGTAAAAAGGACCTCTATCATAGACGGAAGAGTGCCTCATTCAATTCTTATAGAGCTGCTTTCAAACGAGGGTATCGGAACGCAGTTTACCTGATAATATCAGATTCGGCTCGCTGTATGACAGACACGAGGGTCAGCAGAATATCAGGGATTTTGTCAGTATGACGAACAGACCTGTGCTTTTGCAGTCAGCCTCAAACAGCGGGCGCGGCGGAAAGGAATGATTATATAAATGAATACGATCGAACAGTTCAACGGGCACGTTATGCCTACCTACGGACGGTACGATTTGGTGCTTGAAAAGGGCGAAAGCCGTATTGCCGTAGATGAAAACGGAAAGGAATACATAGACTTCGGCTCGGGCATAGGAGTCAACAGTCTGGGCTTCTGCGATGAGGACTGGGTAAGGGCTGTCTGCGGGCAGGCGCGTAAAATTCAGCATACCTCGAATTACTATTACACAAAGGTTCAGGCTGATTTTGCGGAGAAGCTCTGCGCTCTTACAGGATACAGCAAGATGTTTTTCGGCAATTCGGGCGCCGAAGCCAACGAGTGCGCGATAAAGCTTGCGAGAAAATACAGCTTTGATAAATACGGCAGGGAAGCCGGAAGAAATATTATCATTACTCTGGTAAACAGCTTTCACGGCAGAACCCTCGCCACCCTTTCCGCTACCGGACAGGAGGTTTTCCACAACTATTTCTTTCCCTTTGTCGGGGGCTTTGTAAATGTCAGAGCGAATGATATCGGCGATCTGAAGGTCAAGCTTGAGGAAAACGACGGAAAGGTATGCGCCGTTATGTTTGAATTTGTTCAGGGGGAGGGCGGAGTTGTTCCTCTTGAGCAGGATTTTGTGGACGCGATTTTTGAGGAATGCGGAAAAAGAGATATTCTTACAATCGGCGACGAGGTTCAGACCGGAGTGGGAAGAACGGGCAGGCTGCTCGCAGGTGAAAACTACGGAAAACGTCCGAATATATGCACTCTTGCCAAGGGTCTTGCCGGCGGCGTTCCTATAGGAGTATGTCTGGCGGACGAAAAATGCTGCGACGTGCTTACGCCGGGAACTCACGGGTCTACCTTCGGAGGAAATCCTATATCCTGCGCGGGAGGAAACGCCGTACTGGATAAGGTATCAGGCGAGGGCTTCCTTGAGGAGGTAAACAGAAAGGCTGAGTATTTCAGGGAAAAGCTTGCTCAGATTCCCGAGGTTGAGGGCGTCGACGGTCTGGGGCTTATGATAGGCGTAAGGCTTAAGACTAAAAAGGCAGGAGAGATATGCGGAAAATGCCTTGAAAACGGACTTCTGATCCTTACCGCAAAGGAAAAGCTGAGATTTCTGCCGCCTCTTACAATTTCCTATGAAGAAATTGATAAGGGGATAGAGATACTTAAAAAGGTGCTTTTATAACCTATTCACCGATGAGCTAAAGCTCCCGCGGTGAGGCTGCCCTGTCGCAGCCGATGTTAAGCAAGCTTACATTGGGCTTGGCTCCGAGTTAAACGGCGCCGCATAAGTCTTACCCGTCTGACGCGTATAAGGCATGCTTTTAAAGCGGTCTGAATATGTATTTCGGCGGACAAATATTTAATGGAGGTAATTAATATGAATCATTTGCTGAAAATGCTCGATCTGTCAAAGGAGGAGATCGTTGATATTCTGAATCTTGCGGATCAGCTTAAATATGAAAACAAGAACGGAATCCAGCATCATCTGCTTAAAGGCAAGACGTTGGGAATGATTTTCCAGAAGTCGTCCACCCGTACCCGTGTTTCCTTTGAAACGGGAATGTATCAGCTGGGCGGACAGGCGCTGTTTCTCTCAAACCGCGATCTTCAGATCGGACGCGGCGAGCCTGTTCAGGATACGGCGCGGGTGCTTTCACGCTATATTGACGGTATTATGATCCGTACCTTTGAACAGAAGGAGGTTGAGGATCTTGCGGAATACGGTTCTATCCCCGTAATCAACGGACTTACGGATTTCTGCCATCCCTGTCAGGTGCTTGCCGACCTTATGACGATTCGTGAATTCAAAGGGCGCTTTGACGGACTCAAGATGTGTTATATAGGCGACGGAAACAATATGGCGAATTCTCTTATCGTGGGATGCCTTAAGGTTGGAATGGAGGTATCCGTTGCCTGTCCTGAGGATTACCGTCCTGCCCGGGAGGTTCTTGAGTTTGCGAAGAAGTACGGAGAAAAATTCTTTATAACGGACAGTCCTCTTAAGGCTGCTGAAAATGCAGACGTTCTGTTTACGGACGTCTGGACTTCAATGGGCGAGGAAGCTGAAACGGAGAAGCGCAAGGCAGCGTTCAAGGGCTACCAGATAAACGACGAAATAATGGCTGCCGCAAAGCCTGACGCAATGGTTCAGCATTGTCTGCCTGCTCACCGCGGGGAGGAGATCACCGCGGAGGTATTCGAGGCTCACGCCGACGAAATATTTGAAGAGGCGGAAAACCGTCTGCACGCTCAGAAAGCCGTTATGGTAAAGGTAATGGGCGGAGAAAAGGAATAGCTTTTGCAAAAATCAGGCTTCTGAAAAGAGATATAAGGCGCTGATATAATATAAGAGGGCGGCAACGAACCGCCCTCTTATGTTTTTAAGTCTGTTATTTTCAATCCCTATGCTATTTTACCGTTTCAAAGTAAATGTCGGTGTTCATGAATTGTTCTGTGGGATATTCTGTCTGATTTATTCCGATAAGCAGCTTTATATATGCTGAAACGTCGGATATTCTGCCTAACGGTTTGATACCGGCTTTAAGCATTTTATCCAGAGAAGCGTAGATGTTTCCTCCGCTTTTCACGCCGCACACATACAGCGGTATTTTCCTTTCACTGCATTTTTCAGCCAGCAGAGTTATATTCCTGCCGGAGCTTTTGCTGTCCGTGCAGGCGGTGGCGCTGTGATAAGGGACGAACAGTACCGCGCCCGCGCTTTCGGGAATGTTATAGGCTGTAAAATCAATATCCGGATAGCCGTATATTTTAAGCACGCTCTTTTCAAGCTTCAACGGCTTTCTCAGCAGAGGCTCAAAGCGTTTTCTCAGCATTTCTTCGCTTATACGGTAAAACTCATCTCCGCCGTAGGAGGAAAACCTGTCAAGACAGGTATCCGCCGGAAGCATACGGGTAGAAAGATAGACCTTTTCATAGACGGTGAAAACGCCGCGGTATTTTCCGTCTGAAATTATCTTTACGGCGCAGGAGAAATTATAAAGCCCGTTTGTTCCGCTTTCGTTGAGAGGACGGTTTGCGGCAATAAGTATCACCGGAACGGGAGAATGTCTGAACAGCATTCCTACAAATGCCGCCGTATAAGCAAGAGTATCGCTTCCGTGAGTTATGATTACTCCGGAATAGGCTTTAAAATCAATGCGGGAAAGCTCGTCTGCAAGCAGCTCCCATTCGCAGGAGGTTATGTTTTCGCTCAGAATATTCATGATCCTGCGGCATTCAAATTCAATACTGTGTCCGTAAATGCTTTCATACTGGCTTATAAGCAGATATTTTCCGCTTTCGTCAACGTCGGTGACGCCGTTGTCAGAAATACTGCCGATGGTGCCTCCGGTAAAAAGCACTAATATTTTTTTCATATATATCATATTCTTGTTAAGGGAATATGCACTCCTTTCCGTTTCTTATTTCATAATATTTTCCAAAAAATTCCAAGGTAAACTATGTTATTTTTATCCGCTTATTGTACAATAACCGGAATATTGCTCAGGTTTTTTTGCACATTTTATCATATCACTTTAGCTGTGAAAAGTCAAGAATTGTGCATAATACACAAATATCTTGAAAATTTTGCTGTAAAATCAGTATTGTATTAACATAGAATATCTGATATAATTATTATTGTCCAGATAAAACGGAAAAATTATTGCAATTAAGGCATTCAGAGAATGCTCCGACGGAATCGGCGGAATACTGTTTTCTCTGAATACCGTAACCGGAAAGGAATGTTGTGAAAATGTGGGCATATGAAAGCGTATTTTATCAGATCTATCCGCTGGGCTTCTGCGGAGCTCCGTTTGAAAACGACGGGGTCGTAAAGAACAGAATAAGCAAGGTGAGCGAATGGATACCTCACATAAAGAAGCTCGGCTGCAACGCGGTTTATTTTTCGCCTGTGTTTGAGTCGGATACTCACGGCTACAATACGAGGGATTACCGCAGGATCGACTGCCGTCTGGGAACGAACGGGGATTTTGCCGAGGTTTGCAGGGAGCTGCATGAAAACGGAATAAAGATAGTGCTTGACGGAGTGTTCAATCATGTGGGCAGGGGCTTCTGGGCTTTTCAGGACGTGCTGAAAAACAGGGAAGCGTCGCCCTATAAGGATTGGTTCCATATTGATTTCGGCGGAAGCTCAAATTACGGCGACGGCTTGTGGTACGAGGGCTGGGAGGGTCATTTCGATCTTGTTAAGCTTAATCTCCGCAACCGAGAGGTCGTAAATCATATAATGGACTGCATAAGAGGCTGGACCGAGGAATTTGATATAGACGGTCTGCGGCTCGACGTTGCTTACTGCCTTGATTTTGATTTTCTTAAAGAGCTGCACGGCTTCTGTAAGTCGCTGAAGCCGGATTTCTTCCTGCTGGGAGAGCTGCTCCACGGCGACTACGCCCGCTGGGTAAATCCTGAAATGCTTGACAGCGCCACCAACTACGAATGCTATAAGGGGCTTCATTCCAGCTTTAACAGCATGAATATGTTTGAGATATGTCATTCGCTGAAAAATCAGTTCGGGCCTGAAAACTGGTGCCGCTACAGGGGAATGCACCTGCTGTCCTTTGTGGACAATCACGACGTTTCAAGAATAGCAAGCGTGCTTAAAAACGAAAAGCACCTGCCGCTTATTTATGCGCTTATGTTTGCAATGCCAGGAATACCGTGTATCTATTACGGCTCGGAATGGGGAGAGAAGGCTGATAAAAGCCAGGGCGATCCGGCTCTGAGAGTATCCTTTGATAAGCCTGTGAGCAATGAGCTTACCCAATGGATATCCGCACTTGCAAAGGCTCACAGGGAAAGCAGGGCGCTTTGCCGCGGCTCGCTTTCCGTTCCTGTGCTTACGAACAAGCAGTGCATTATTGAGCGTGAGTTTGAGGGAGAACGGGTGCTTGCGGCGATAAACGCAGACGGCGAAAGCTTTACCGCACACTTCGACGCCCGCTGCGGAAGAGCGGTTGATCTGATAACCGGAAAGGAGCACGACTTCGGCGGCGGAAGCGAGCTGCCGCCGTATTCGGCTTTTCTATGGAAGTGCGAAAGGTAAAAGCAAAACAGGAGGGGGATATGATACCGGTATTTACTTCGCAGGAGCTGCCGGAAAGCGTGATCAAAAGGATTAGCGGCGTGACCTACCGCGAGAATCCGCATATAAAGCTTTCCGAGCTTTCCTATCTGAGGGTAGGCTATATTGATTTTGAAGGGAATACTCAGGTAGGGGAGCTGATATGCGGCAAAAGGCTTTCCAAGGATATGCTTAATATTTTCAGGGAGCTTTATGAAGCCGCTTACCCAATAGAAAAGATACGTCTTGCCGATGAATACGGCGGAGACGACGACAGAATAATGGCGGATAACAATACCTCATGCTTCAACTACAGAACCGTTGCCGGAACGGATACGATCTCTCTTCACGGCTTCGGCAGGGCGGTCGATATAAATCCGCTGTATAATCCCTATATAGCCGGCGGCAGAGTAATGCCTGAAAACGCACTGCCCTATGCCGACAGGACTAAGGATTTTCCGCACAAAATAGACAGGAACGATATATGCTATAGAATTTTTACCGCTCACGGATGGAAATGGGGCGGAGAGTGGAAGGAGTCAAAGGATTATCAGCATTTTTATAAGCCAAAGGTCAAAGCGGCGGGGCTTTTAAAAGCAATTTTCAGAAAAAGGGTCTGAAAAGCAATAAAACGAGTCTGCTTCTCAAAGAAGGCAGGCTCGTTTATTTTGGCAATCGGTATAATTTGATTCGTAGCAAAGCCCGATGTAAGCTTGCTTAACATCGGCGCCAGGTTATATTACGCCGGAATGATATCTGGTTTATGATTTTTTTGCGTCTGTATTATGCCATACGTTATTGTAGAAAAATACAAGCACAGCCATAAGAATTATTACCGCGTATCCGAAAAAGCTCCAGCGGTCGGGAACATCGCCGAACAAAATGTAGCCCAGAATCGTTGTAAAAATAAGCTGGGAATAATCGTAAACGGAAATTTCTCTGGCAGGGGCGTAGGTATAGGCGGCGGTGATAGCGAACTGACCTCCGGCGGCGGCAGCTCCCGCGCCAAGCAGGCAGAGAAGCTGGGAAGCGGACATGGGCTGAAAATCCGCAATCATGAACGGCAGACAGAAAAGACATGAAAAGGCTGAAAAATACGCGACGATATAGGCGCCCTTTTCGCCCCGGCTTCCCAGATATCTTACGCAGGTATATGCAAGTCCGGCGCCCATTCCTCCGAGGAACCCAATAAGGGCGGGGAAAAATTCAACGTTTGAAAAGCTGGGCTTGATAATAAAAAGACTGCCTATGAACGCGCATATCACCGTTATTGCCTGAAAAGCGGTTAGACGCTCCTTAAGGAAAAGGAAGGAGAATAATATCACGAAAAAAGGCGACATTTTATTCAGCATGGAAGCGTCCGAAAGCACCATGCGGTCAATGGCGTAAAAATTGAACAGCATTCCGGCAGTACCTGCCAGCGCCCGCACAAAGAGTATCGGACGGTTGCTTTTATGGGTTATTCTGAACGGAATATGATCCTTTTTCAGAATAAACAGCGCGAAAAACAAGGCTATAAGGTTTCTGAAAAAGGTTTTCTGAATAGTGGGCAGCTTTCCTGACAATCTTACGAATACCGACATAAGCGCAAAGCAGAAAGCGGAAAGTATAATGCAGATTATGCCCATATATTTATTTTTCGGCTTTGTCAATTTCCGAAGCCTCCGTTCAAAGCTTTATGCTCCTTGGAAAGCTCGCCGATCAGCGCGGAAAGCGTCCATGCCTGATTAGTGGGAGTGCATACCGCCTTAAGGCTGACGCTTACCGAGGCGCTTCTCATTGCCTTTATAAAATTGTCAAGCCGACGGCGGTCTATTCCGTTGAAAATTATACATTCCTCTGCGGGAGGATTTTCACATACGGCGTTGCGCTGCTTGAAACCCGGAAAGCCGCACAAAAACCCTATCTGTTCGCAGGACTGGGACGCTGTTACCGTCCGGTATTCAATATTTTCCTCTGAGCAGAGCGCCGTCAGAGCGGTATGCTTTTCGGGAGCAAGGTTAAAGCTTAATATCAGTGGCTTCGCCGTTACTATTCTTGATTTCATCCAATCATTCCTTTATTTTTGTCTGATTCCGTTTTAAACGGTTTTGACTGTATCTGAGCCGAATAAAATATATGCTTGTTATCCGTCTGCTTTTAGTATTATACTACTTTTGATCGATTTATGCAACTGACTCAGGGATTATTGCGGCATTACAGCCGGTCAGCGGGCGAATTTTAAAAAACTATTGAAAATCAGAGGGGCGTGTGTTATAATATAAAATATATCGGTTAGGAAATCATAACGTGAGAGCTTGAAAATACTGCTGAAAAGCTTTAAAGCTATGATCGGGGGCTTGAGCTCCAAGCCGGGAATACACAAGCTATATTTGAACAGAAACGGAGGAAGACGGGTTCGTATTGTTTTTTACATTCAATGCGTTCGCGGCGTTTTTATGACAGGTCCAAAAAGAGTTGCGGCAATACATGATATTTCGGGAATAGGCAGATGTTCGCTTACCGTAATAATTCCGGTGCTGTCGGCTATGGGCGTTCAGGTCTGTCCGGTACCTACCGCCGTGCTTTCGGCTCATACCGGTTACGGCGAGTTCGTAATGAGGGATCTTACGGATTATATCAGCCCCGCTCTTGAGCATTATAAAAAGCTCGGGACTGAATTTGACTGTATTTACAGCGGATTTCTCGCGTCCGGAGAGCAGATAGACCATTGTCTGGACTTTTTCGCAAGCTATCCCCAAGCGCTCAAGGTAGTGGATCCGGTAATGGGAGACGGCGGCAAATGCTACGCTACCTATACTAAGGATATGTGCGACAGAATGAGCGAGCTTGCGGCTGTAGCCGACATTATTACCCCTAACCTTACGGAGGCGGCAATACTTCTGGGGGAGGAATACCCGTCCGCTCCTATGCGCAGCAGCGAAGCGAAATCGTGGCTTGCAAGGCTTGCGGAGCTTGGACCTGGAACTGTGGTAATCACAAGCGTTCCCGTTGCCGAGGGAGGGATCGCCACCTTAGGCTATGATAAAGAAAAAAGCAGCTTCTGGAAGATAATCAACGATTATGTTCCCATAAGCTATTCGGGCAGCGGAGATATGTTCGCAAGCGTTCTTATCGGAGGTCTGCTCAAGGGCGACAGTCTGCCTATCGCTATGAACAGGGCTACTTCCTTTACCCAGCTTGCAATAAAAACAACCTACAGCTACGGAACCAAGTGGACTGACGGTATAATGCTCGAAACTCAGCTGCCGTGGCTTACTGGGTATCAGGAGCTGTCGGATTTCACCGATCTGTAGCCAGGCTCTGAGAATTTTTAGCTGAGGACGTGTAAAATGCATAAGCTTAATATAGTTCTGGTAGAACCGCAGATACCGCAGAATACGGGTAATATCTCCAGAACCTGCGCGGTTACGGGCGCGGCTCTTCATCTTGTAAGGCCTTACGGCTTTGAAATAACCGATAAACATCTGAAGCGCGCCGGGCTTGATTATTGGGACAAGCTTGATATTTTTCAGTATGATAATATCGGTGAATTTTTCAGGCATAATAACGGAGAATACTATTTTTTTACGACCAAAGGAAAAAAGGTGCACAGCGACGTAAGCTATCCTGCGGATAAAGCCGTGTACATAATTTTCGGCAGGGAGGATAAAGGTCTTCCGGAAAAGCTGCTGGCTGAGAATTATGAAAAGTGCGTCAGAATACCGATGAGGGACGAGCTGAGAAGCCTTAACCTTTCAAATTCCGCCGCCATCGCCTGCTATGAGGTTCTGCGGCAGTGGGATTATCCCGATCTTGGCAGGGAGGGAAAGCTGAGGGATTACCGCTTGGATTAGAGCTTCTCCTGATTTCAGGAGGATAAAAAATCAATAGATTAAACAGTGTGATTTGTTACAGGAAACAGGGATACGAAAGCTTTGTATATGATTTAAATACCGCGGATTAACCTATCGTTACAGAATAGAGGTCCGGTTACCGACAGCACGAAAGGAGGGACGCTCTCTGTCAGGGAGCGTGTAGGAACAATGGCAAAAATTAAACTGCTGACAGATTCTGCGTGTGACATTACCAAGGAACAGGAGGAGGCATTTGACATTCAGGTCGTGCCCTTTAAGGTCGCAATGGGCGACAAAAGCTATGTAAGCAGAATTGACTTTGACAACGAAAAGTTTTATAAGATGATGGACGAGTTTGACGGACTTCCGGCAACCTCGCAGATAACCGTCTTTGAGTATGAGGAAATATTTGAAAAGATTTTTGCGGACGGCTATACCGATATTATAAATGTAACTATAAACAGCGAGGGAAGCGCGACTTACGGAAACGCCGTTATGGCAGCAGCTAATTTTTTCGAGTCGCACCCCGAGCTTAAAGACGAATGTCATATTTACAATATCGACAGCCAGGGATATACTGGAGGCTACGGTTTTCCGATTTTGCAGGCCGCCGCTAAAATCAGGAGAGGCTGTACCGCAAAGGAAGCGGTGGATTATATACAGGACTGGGTGGAGAACTGCGTGATCTTTTTTGCGCCGTATTCGCTGAAATACGCCAAGAAATCCGGCAGGATACCGTCAGCCGCGGCTTTTGTCGGAGAAGTAATGGGACTGCGCCCCGTTATGAGGATACATGACCATAAAATAGCGACAGAAAGCAAGGTCAGGGGCGACAAGGCAATAGTTCCTAAGATCGTAGAGCTTTGCGCCGACGAGATCATACCTCAGACGCCGTACTGCGTTGTTTACGGAAACGATGAAAGCGTGCGGGACGAGATTGCAAGGGCGCTTACCAAAAAACTGGGCTATCCGCCGGCTGAATATTTTCAGATAGGCGCGGCTATCGCAATTAACGCGGGTCCGAAGGTAACGGGAGTTATTTTTAAAGGAAAAAATAAATAACAGGCTCCGCTTCTGGAACGCGTATGGAGAAGGTGGAATTTAAGAGGACAGAGTTGATGAAAAGGCGCTGCGGTTTATCCGCATCGCCTTTTTAATTTTCCCCGTTATTATGATTACATGATAATGTTTCAATAATAAAGCTTACTCCGAATCTTACTCCGGCAGTCCATGAGCCGTCCGATTCTGCGGTAAGCATTTCGCCTATAAGGCTGTCGATTTTCTGCTGCTGCTGTTTGTCGGCGCTGCATTCCGACAGGATCTTAAAGATCTCGGAATATGCCTCCTGATATTTTTTGTTATGTTTTAAAACGTCTTTGATCTCATTGTCAAAATTATATATCAGCTTTTGTAGCGAAGTGATATAAACCCTCCCCTTTCTGTTAAAAAAATATTTTTAACCGTTATTTTATGTATGATATTATATATTATGTGTCGAAAAATGTCAATAAAATAATAGAATATTTTTTCTGATTTGGGATTATACACAAAATTTGTGAGGGTATAAGCGCGGTATTTAGTAAAATATAAGTGTTTGACTGACGCGGTAATAAACCGCCGGAGCCGAAATAAAAATGAATCCGGCGGTTTATATAGGTTTAGTCTTGTTCTTTTTCATTTATCCTGTTATAAATCACAACGAACAGCGACCACAGTATTTCGGCTGTGCATACCAATGTAACGATTATCCGCAAGGGACGGCTCTTTATACCGGTGGAAGGATTAACGTCCGGGGAAGAGATATCTGAATTTTTTTCCGCTTCCTGAGCTGCGCTTAGCGCCGCGTTTTCAACCGCCTGACTTTCTCTGTCCGCGCTGACGGCAGATTCCGTTTCTGTACCGTGTTCAAAGTCAGAACCGCTGTTATCTGAATCAGAGGAGGCGTCCGTTTCATTTGCGCTTTCGGACGAATTTATAGGAACAGCTTCTATAGCTTCAACAGAAAATTCGGAATTTTCCTTGAGAAAGTAAAGCTGTACGAAAATATCGCCGGAAACAGAATTTGGGTCAATACAGCCGGAGGTCCATGTATCACTGCCTGATCGGTGCGTCATATTGCCGTACGACTGCCACCGACCGTTGACAAGCATACCGATCCCGCCGTTTACGCTTCCGCTGGTAGAAATATTTACCTTAATGCTGTAAAGCTTTGAAAAATCAGTTATATAATCTGACAGGCTGAAGGAGCAGCCTACAGGCTTTTCGGAATTAAAATCGCTGTCTTGGGTTTCATATGTAAAAACCGGACAAGCGTCGTCAGTCTGGAGAACCTTCGAATCGGAGGGATCAGCCGAAGTTACGGTTTTTGATTCCGGGGTGGACGCTTCGGAATCGGTATCGGATACCGTTTTTGCCGTTGTTCGCTCTGAGGCTGACGGTTTGCCGGCTTCTTCCCGACTAGAAAGCTCAGTGTTGTCAGAGCCGGAAGCCGCTGAATCAGAAATGCTTACCGTAAGGGGAGAAGCTTCCGTCGGAGCGGAATATGCAGAGCTTATGTACCCTGAGCCGCTTGAAGAAACCATGTTTTCAACCTCTGTCCAGAAGCTTATTTTTCCGTTTGCGCCGCTTTTGACCGTAAAGGTAGCAAGCGCAAGGTCGGTAGCGGAGGTTATGTTTGAGTTGACAAGATTTGCGCCGATTATTCTGACGATTCCCTTTGAATAAGCGTAATCGGTCACAACGGAGAATTTGCTGTCCGCCTTGTATGCCGAATCTGTTTCCGCTGGAATGTAAACCTCTACCTTGTTCGGATCGTAATGCAGATTTACAGTAAAGCCAGCCGCGCCCGTTTCGTTCGGTATAAATCCGACGGTAACATTGAGCCTTTCGCCTTCTTTTGCCGAGGTCTTGTCCGCGGTCAGGGTTATCTCGTTGTCTGCCGAAGCCGAAGTAGCCGGCGAAAGCAGCGAAGTCGCTATAAGAACTGCCGCTGCAAGCGAAAGAGCAAGCTTGTTTACTTTAAGTTTCATTTTACCATCCTCCTGTTGTTTTTATTTTCCCTTGCGCTGCTGATTATGGGGTCGCCTTTCAGCAGGTGTACAAAAATTTTAGCTTGATTTGAAAATACTGCGTTTGGTACATGGATTATATCACAGCCGCAGTGCGATAGTCAATAAAAAAACGTCGAAAAAACTGCGGCTTTACGGCTGATTGCTGTGTTTTGAGCTTAAAGCCAAATGAATGCGGCGATTAATATTGCACAACACAATATATGCTGTAAACAAATTTAAGAAACGCGGGGATTTCAGCAGAGGCTTACGGGGATTTTGGCGTAAAATGTATGTAGCCGCAGCAGCGTTTTCTGCGGCATTCTGAAATTATTTCATCATCATATTAATGCCTTCTACCATATCTCCTATGGCGTGAAGCGCGCGTCCGGCGTTGGACTTCAAACGGCGTTTTTCTCTTGACGTCGCATTTGCAACGGCATAAGTTATCGCTCCTGCGGTAAGTCCGACGGAAATTCCCTTGGCAATCGAACTGATCTTCATTTTTACGCTACCTCCTTTCAATATTTTGTGGTTTGCGCAGCAAAATTCCGATTTATTTCGTTAAAACATGGTTCAGGTCTGTTACTGTCATAAAGGCGGCTTGCTCCGCTGTTATTATTTTTTGATACGGTGTGAAATTAATTCAAGGATAGTTATGCTTGAATTAAGCGCAAAATTAAGGCAGAAGCCTCAAAGTTTACCTCCCGCCGGATATTGCGGTTAGTGCAATTAGTTACTGAATATTCCGCTTTTGTTTCATATTTTATGATAAATTTTAATACGGATTTGAAAAAGACGCAGTGTATAAGCCTATTGCGGTAAATATTTTCAATATTAAAATGTTTGTTTTAGCTAAAATCCTCATAACGCAAACGTTATAGATAAACATTATTCATATTTAATATAACTTTTATGTATTTACATATACTTTTTAAATGTGATATAATAATATTATCTTAATCGCTGTCAGCGGTAAATTTTTGAATCAATTAAGCATTGCCGTTTTATATTTGACAGGAACAGCGGCTTTCTATATAGAGAAGGGAGTAAGGAATATATGGGTATGACAATGACGCAGAAGATACTTGCGGCTCACGCCGGACTTGACGAGGTCAAAGCCGGACAGCTTATTATGGCAAAGCTCGATCTTGTGCTGGGTAACGACGTTACTTCGCCGGTCGCTATCAACGAATTCAATAAGGCTGGTTTCGATTCGGTTTTCGACACTGAAAAAATCACTATGGTAATGGATCATTTTACGCCGAACAAGGACATCAAGGCCGCCGGTCAGTGCAAGCAGTGCAGGGATTTCTGCGGAGAGTATAAAATTAAGAATTATTTTGACGTTGGAGATATGGGTATTGAGCACGCTCTGCTGCCGGAGAAAGGCCTTGTGGCTCCCGGCGACTGCGTTATCGGCGCGGATTCCCATACCTGTACATACGGCGCGCTCGGCGCTTTTTCAACGGGAATAGGCTCTACCGATATGTGCGCCGGAATGGCAAAGGGAAAGACCTGGTTCAAGGTTCCCTCCGCCATTAAATTCAATATAACCGGAAAGCTTCCGGAATATTCGGCGGCAAAGGACGTTATTCTTCACATTATCGGATTGATCGGAGTTGACGGAGCGCTTTACAGATCAATGGAATTTTCCGGCGAGGGTCTGAAAAACCTTACTATGGAGGATAGGCTCTGCATGGCTAATATGGCTATTGAGGCGGGAGCTAAAAACGGTATTTTCGCTGTTGACGAGGTTACTCTTGACTATATAAAGGACAAGGTAGACAGGGAATACAAGGTCTATGAAGCGGATCCGGACGCCGAATATGAGGCGGTCTATGACATCTGTCTTGACGAGATCAAGCCTACTGTGGCGTTTCCTCATCTTCCCGAGAATGCAAGGACCTTTGATCAGATTGGCGACATCAAGATCGATCAGGTTGTGATCGGCTCCTGCACTAACGGAAGAATTGAGGATATGAGATGCGCCGCCGAGATACTCAAGGGCAGAAGGGTTGCGGATAATGTAAGGTGCATAGTTATTCCCGCTACTCAGAAGGTTTATCTTCAGGCTATGCAGGAGGGGCTGCTGGAAATTTTCATTAATGCCGGCTGCGCCGTTTCAACTCCTACCTGCGGACCGTGTCTGGGAGGACATATGGGAATACTGGCTAAGGGCGAAAAGGCGGTAGCTACCACCAACAGAAATTTTGTCGGCAGAATGGGTCACCCTGAATCCGAGGTTTATCTGGCTTCGCCTTATGTCGCCGCCGCTTCGGCGGTTACCGGAAGAATATCGCAGCCGTCTGAGCTGACGGATTGAATCTCGCGTACCGCGGCCGAATATTTCAGGCGTGCGGTAAGTATAAAATAAAAGGGAACTTCTTGGGGTAATATGTGCTGTTGTCAGCGGCGGCAATAGTCTGCCGTAAGGTTTGATGAATCGGCTGCGGCGCTAATTATTTAGGAGGATTCATAAATGAAAAATTACATTCGTGAAATATTCTGGGATATAATTCTTAGTATTATTACCAAGAAGTACGGAACCTCCCTGAACGACGATCAGAGGGAGGATAAGGCGGATGAAATGGTCGAACAGCTTCGCGCGGAAAATAATTTTACCGTTGAAATGACTCAGGCGCTGCTTGACAAAAAGGGAATGAATAATTTCTATACGTCGAATATAAAGGGACAGCCTGTTTACGGTATCGTTAAAGAGGGAATGTTTCATAAAGTAAAGACCTGCTATTTCATTTCCCGTAACAAGGATGAGATAACGTCCCAGTATCTGGAGCAGGTTTACGAGGAGCTGAGGAAACAGGCTATGGGTGAAAATATTTTCAATTCGCCTGACTATAAAAGCTAAAAATATATATGAAAGGCAGGTTGTTCTGCAATGAAAGCACACGGCAGAGTACATAAATACGGAGATAACGTTGATACGGACGTTATCATTCCGGCAAGATATCTGAATACTACCGACCATAAGGAGCTTGCGGCTCATTGCATGGAGGATATAGATACCGAATTCGTCAATAAGGTAAACGAAGGCGATATAATGGTAGCGGAAGCAAATTTCGGCTGCGGTTCATCGAGAGAGCACGCTCCGATAGCCATAAAGGCCAGCGGTATTTCCTGCGTTATCGCCAAAACGTTTGCAAGAATCTTTTACAGAAATGCAATAAACATCGGACTTCCTATAATAGAGTGTCCTGAGGCGGCTGAAAAAATAAATGACGGCGACGAGGTTGAGATCGATTTTGAAAGCGGCGTGATCACCAACAGGACCAAGAACGAAACCTATCAGGGACAGGCTTTTCCGGACTTTCTCATAAATATTATCAACAGCAACGGTTTGCTTAACTCGCTGAAATAATTTAAGCGAATCAGGCAGCGCGTAAAAGCGCTGTCTTTTATTTTGCAGGAGAATACGGGCAATTATTCATTACAAGCCAAAAAATTTGTCCCAGCTACTTGAAAATTATAATAAAGTGTATTATAATTAGATTGAACAAAATTTATGAAAGAAGGATTTTGTATGTTGGATATCAAAATCGAGCGTACCGCGGCTCCAAAGGAAAAGCCGGCTGATGAAACTAAGCTTGGCTTTGGTCATATTTTTACAGACCATATGTTTATTATGAATTATGATACGGGTATGGGCTGGCATGACGCAAGAATAGTTCCTTACGGAGAAATTTCTCTTTCTCCTGCCGCAATGTGCCTGCATTATGGTCAGGAGATTTTTGAAGGTCTGAAGGCTTATCGTACAGCCGACGGAAGCATTCAGCTTTTCAGACCGGACGAAAACTTTAAAAGAATGAATGTTTCTGCCGAAAGAATGGTAATTCCAAAGCTGAACGAGCAGGATTGCCTTGACGGCCTTTTGGCGCTTTTGAATATCGAGAAGGATTGGGTGCCTCATACCGAGGGCGCTTCGCTTTATATCAGACCGTTTATTATTTCAACCGATCCGTATGTAGGCGTAAGACCCGCTGATCATTATATGTTTATGATAATACTTTCACCGTCGGGCGCGTATTATTCGACGGGGCTTAATCCGGTTAAGATATACGTTGAGGACAAGTATGTTAGAGCTGTAAGAGGCGGAACGGGCTTTGCCAAAACTGCCGCCAACTACGCTATTTCGCTTGCCGGTCAGGACGAGGCTCATAAACAGGATTATGAGCAGGTGCTGTGGCTTGACGGCGTTGAGAGAAAGTATGTTGAAGAGGTAGGCTCGATGAACATCTTCTTTGTAATTGACGGAGAGGTTATTACTCCCGCGCTTACCGGATCGGTTCTTTCAGGAATTACAAGAAAATCCGCTATTGAAGTATGCAGGGACAAGGGATATAAGGTTACCGAAAGAAGAATATCCATTGAAGAGGTCGCGCAGGCCTATGACAGCGGTAAGCTTGACGAGGTTTTCGGCACAGGAACTGCCGCGGTTATTTCACCTGTAGGTCATCTTAAATGGGGCGATAAGATCATGGAGATCAACGACAATAAGATCGGTCCTGTTTCTCAGATGCTTTACGATACGATGACGGGGATTCAGTGGGGAAAAATCGAAGATAAATACGGCTGGATTTTCCCGGTAAAATAATTTCGGATAAATACAGCCTTCAAAAAATCCGCCGCGCTTTATGTTCGGCGGATTTTTTGCATAGAAAAACGGCTTCCGCAGAAAAGGGAAGCCGTTAAAGGGTCAGTTTTTCTTTCGGCAGAAGCCGAGCACATAAAACAGCCACAGCATTGTTACTGAAACCGCACATACAGTTCCTGCAAAATCGCTGTTGAAAGCGAAAGAACATACGCAAACCAGCGCGGCATTGACCATCAGAGTAACAAACAATGCAAGCGAAGCTTTTTTGATTTTAAAGTTCAAGCGTTGATCAATTCCTTTCCTGAATCAAGCAGAGTATCCTGCTTTACTATAATTATCGGCTTAATTCCTCAGGTTATACGCCGTCCTGTGTTTCCGTAGCGGAATCGTCTGGAAGCTTATCCGAATCTATTGCATTAATAAGCTGCTGCTCTGCGGTTTTGTCGTCGGGCTTTACCATAAACCTGACAGCCTGCTTATGGCTGACAATTTCAGCTTTTGTGTGCGAGCCTCCCGCTTCGCCGTCAAGAGTCCATGCAATTTCACAGTCTGATGTAAAGCTGACCTTAGACGTCTTGAATTTTACAAAGTTTTTGTCGGTGAGCTTGTTCAGCGCGGCGTCGGCTAGCAGGCTCTGAAGCATAAGCGGACTTGCGGGAGTTTTTACAAGAATAACTTCAAACAGACCGTCGTCAAAGCAAACGCCTTCCGATATCAGCTTTTTCATTCCGCCGATTGAAACGGTGTTTGACACAAGTCCTAGAATAAAATTACCCTGTATGATTTCGTCGTCATGCTCCACCGTCATTTCATATCCGGTATATTTAGGCAGACGCTTGATCGCTTCGGCAATATAGGCGGCATGACCGAAAATATTTTTTGCGTTCTGAGAGGTTTCGTAGGATACGTCGGTAAAAGCGCCGAAGCCGGCAACGTAAACGTAATATTCACCGTTGAATTCTCCTACGTCATAATCAAAATAAACTCCGTCTACTATTTCCTGCGCGGCAACGGACATTTTTGTGGAGATCCCCATGCTGGACGCAAAATCGTTTGTCGAGCCGGCTGGAATGTAGCCGAGAGGTATTTTTTCAGCCTGCGCCATCATTCCTTTTACTGCTTCGCTGAGCGTTCCGTCTCCGCCGGATACCACTATCAGATCAAACTCTGAAGCGGTATTTTTGATTTGATTATATCCGTCCAACGGCGCTTGCGTAGGATAAGCGGTCACTGTATATCCGCCTTTGGTGAATATGTCTATAATATCGCAGAGATTAGAACGGACAGCCCCCTTGCCCGCCTGCGGGTTATAGACAAATAATAATTTTTTCATCAATATATTTCCTTTCTTTTATCTTTATCTCTGTTCTCTAAGTTTATATTATTGATAAAAATTCGTTTTGCTTTTATTTCTTATATTATTATAGCATAATATGCAATAATGTCAAGGATATATTAATTGTTTTTGTGGAAAAATTCTTATAGCTTTTCTATTTACTTTTTTTATGATCTGTGATATTATAAAAACTGGGGTGCCGCAATGAGGACTTTGAAAGCTGCAGTTGTTTCCGCAGTGATCATAATTGCTTTTTCTTTTGTATGCGGGCTTTTTGTTATGTGTATGGTATGGCTGGTCAGCGGCGCAAGGCTTGACGTTTTCGAGCTGTCGATCATTTATCGTTTTTCGGTATTTGTATGTATTGCGGCTTTATGTATTCTGCGGCTGGCTGACTGCGTTGGGAAAAGCATAATGTACCGCAGGATTGCTCATATAATGGAAACTGACGGCGCAACGCTTCAGCTGTATGCTATGCTGAAAAATCAGGCAGACAACGCAAGAGGCGCAAAAGCGAAGGCGACTGCTTTGCTGACTTTTGCCTCATACCTAACAGAGGGCGGTCATTACAAAGAATGCTATGAGATACTGGAGAAGATTTCTCTTGAAAATTTAAGCCCGTTTTATCAGGACGAGTATTTTAACGTTTATCTGTACGCCAGGCTTTTGGATGGAGATATGGACGGCGCCGGAGAAATATACGAAAAAGCGAGCTCAAACTTTGAAAGGGCAAGGCTGAGAGAATATAATATGCCGGTCCTTCATACGCTTGGAGTATACGAATATGCTAAGGGGAATTATACTCAGGCTGAAGCTCTGCTGCTTCAGGCGAAGAACAGCGCTCCGACAAAGCAGGCGAAGGCTGACTGCAGCTTGTATTTAGGTCTTTGCTATCTGAAAACCGGAAGAAAAGAATATGCCAAAGCGGCGGCTCTGGAGGCGGCGGGACAAGTAAAAACAGTATATCAGAAAAATAATTTGAAAAAGCTTATGAAGCTTGTAGAGAAAGCTTACGCTTAGGCAGGAAAGGTTATATTTTTGCTGACAGTGGACGGAAGAAAGGAAAATTTTATGAGTGACGCATTGATCAATTGGTTTACGACAACGCTTGACGGTCTGCCAAAGGAGCTTATTTGTTTTATCATATCTATGGTTCCTATTCTGGAGCTTAGAGGAGGGCTGGTCGCGGCGGCTCTTTTCAATATTCCTATAGTTCAGGCTATTCCCATCTGCGTTATAGGCAATATAGTGCCTATCCCGTTTATACTTTTGTTTATCAATAAAATATTCGCCTGGCTGAAAACGACAAAAAAATTCGGAGGATTTATAACCAGATTTGAGCAGAAAACGCTTGCCAAAGGCGATACGGTCCGAAAATACGAATTCTGGGGACTGCTTATATTTGTGGGCATACCGCTTCCGGGAACCGGAGCGTGGACGGGCGCGCTGCTGGCGTGTCTGCTTGAGGTGAAGATGAAAAAGGCGGTTCCTGCAATCTTTTTCGGCATTTTGCTTGCAACGGCTATAATGTGCATTATAACCTATCTTATTCCCTGGATAATCGCAGCGCTTTAATTCCCGATAAATTTCTGTATCCGACTGTAAAAATAATTAAATGAACAAGACCCGGAAAGAATCAGCTTGCCGGGTCTTAAATTATAACCTAGCGCCAGGCGTTCGCCTCTCTTAGGCGGCGGGTTCCATTCAGTATTTCAGTAGGGGAATTAATCCCCCTACTGAAACCCTGAGGAGCTAGAAGCTCTTCGCTGTCAAAAGACAGCGTTTGGCGCAGGTTGCTTCGTCGCAGCCGATGAAAAGCCACGCTTACATCAGGCTTTGCTCCGAATTAAAACCGACAAATATTTGACGTGATATTGTTTTGCAAAAACTGACAGTAAGATCGATTTTAATATACTTGACTTTACAGAAAATTGGTGCTATAATAAAGTTTACTGCAAAGGAGGTGCCGTATGTGGCTATAGATAAAAGCGGAACGAAGCAGATAGCCGATAACCGAAAAGCAAGACACGATTATTTTGTGCTTGAACAGATCGAATGCGGCATCGAGCTTGTAGGGACTGAGGTCAAATCAATAAGAAATGGCGGAGTAAACCTGAAGGACAGCTGGTGTTCTGTTGACGACGGGGAGATGTGGGTAAAGGGTATGCACATATCTCCTTATGAGCAGGGCAATATATTCAATAAGGATCCGCTCAGGGTAAGAAGGCTTTTGCTGCATAAGCGTGAGATAATGCGTCTTTTAGGAAAGGTAAAGCAGGAGGGGCTTACGCTTGTTCCGCTTGCTCTTTACTTCAAGGGCAGCAGGGTTAAGCTTGCGCTGGGAGTGTGCAAGGGCAAGAAGCTGCATGATAAGCGCGAGGACATGGCCAAAAAGGCGGCTCAGAGGGATATTGAAAGAGCGCTCAGGGACCGCGGAAGGTAACGTTAATGAGCACTGAGGATTTCATAAAATACTGTCTTTCAAAGAAGGGCGCATATAAGGATTTTCCTTTCGGAGAGGACTGTACTGTTATAAAGGTAGAAAAGAGGATATTCGCGCAGTTTTTCACGCTTAAAGGTCAGGAATCTGCTACCTTCAACTGCGACGCTATGACTGGAGATTTTTACAGAAGGCTGTATCCGGGAGTTGTTGTAAGAGGGTATCACTGTCCGGCGGTTCAGCAGCCGTATTTCAATACTTTGCCTTTGAATGGTTCGGTTGAAGCTTCGGTAATATTAGAAATGATCGATCACAGCTATAAAACTGTAGTCGGCAAGCTTCCGAAATATATACAGAAGCGGTTGGTCGATCAATAAATAAAAACGGGGGCGTAAAGGTTTCGACGGGGATCTTGAAGCACGATAAGCGAGTAGAGGAGCGCACTCTCTTTAAACGGCGTACGTTTTAAAATTAAACGACAACGATAATTTTGAATTAGCAGCTGCTTAATGCTGCTCGTCTTACCTTTGAGTACCACGGCTTAGGATAAGGCGCCGACTAGTGGTGAACGTCATTGAGTGACGGCTGTAGCTCTTTGATGTATTGCAGTCTACCGATAATATTTGCCTGCTTGTTTGCGGATATTAAAGGGAAACGGAGCGATCCGGAATAACAAGCTACACTCGTAGAAATTCGTGGGGATAGGTTTTCGGACAGGAGTTCGACTCTCCTCGCCTCCACCATATAGCATAAAAACCACGCATTTGCGTGGTTTTTATTTATTTTCCCCATGAGCCTTTGCTTTCTCCGGTGTATAAAATATTTTGTCCAAGTATTGACTTTTTGTCATCTTGTGGTATATAATTTAAGTAAGATTTATTTGTCGATATAAGCTTAATATGAAAAAGAAGAATGCTATCAAACTAACAATTGGATTAATGAATTCAGTTTTTATGCCAGTCGAACTGAATAATTGCTTTCAGTATTTAACTGATTATCTGCGCGGGTTATATATCTGTATGCATTTACTGTTCCCTGAAGTTAAAAGAAGTGCAGTTATTATAAATAAATGGTCGGCTTGTACAAAAAAGTTTAGATGATTCTTAATTGTAAATCGTATCGATGTTGAAAACATAGCAGATGTTTTCAACAGGGTCGAAGGTGAAATTACGTTTTAATAATGATTGGAAAATATATGAATAACTATTTTTTGTTTAGCGAAAGTGAAAGAAAATATCTAGAATCCGTAAATTTGTCATATGACGAGGCTTTATCTCCGTACGCTTCTAAAAATGATTCCGCTGTGAGGAGAAAAACACCCAGATATGACATCATTCGTCCGCAATATTCCTATGATGTTGATTGCATACTTTATAACCCGTTATATAATAGATACGCTGATAAAACTCAGGTTTTTTCATTTTATAAAAATGACGACTTAACCCGCAGGGCCTTGCACGTACAGTTAGTATCAAAAATAGCAAGAACAATCGGACGGGCCTTAAAGCTCAACTTAGATCTGATAGAAGCAATAGCTCTTGGTCATGATATGGGTCATACTCCGTTCGGACACAAAGGCGAGGAGTTTTTGAGTATATCGTATCAGAAAGGGTGCAGAAAAACAGGCGTACCGGTAAGATATTTCAATCATAATGTACATAGCGCCAGATTGTTCAGATATGTTTTGGGAACCAATATATCGCTGCAGACATTAAGCGGTATTTTGTCGCACAACGGTGAAAAAGGCTATAAGGAATATACTCCGTCAACGCTAAATACTTTTGATGAATTCGACGAACTTTTGGAGCAATGTTATTTAGAGGATAAATTTCATAAGAGACTAAGACCCAATACTTTGGAAGGGTGCGTAGTTAGAATAAGCGACAGGATCGCCTATGCAGGAAAAGACAGGCAGGATATGTTTCATGCCAAAATGATAACTGAAACCAAATTCAAAGAAAGCAGGCTTATTGGTACGAGAAACAGCGATATAATTTCAAATTTAATAATTAATTTGATAAAAAACAGTATCGATTCTCCCTCGCTGAATATGGATAAGGAAGTTTTCGATGATTTTGAAGACTTAATATCTGAAAACAATAAAATATATTCCTCAGATGAACTTAACGAGCCATACTATAAAATCATACGACCGCTGATGTTCAAGTTATATGACCGTCTGCTGGATGACGTTATAAGTAAAAATTATAATTCACCCATATTTAAGCATCACTTAAACAATACCATTTTAGGTAACTGTTATCGTGATAAAACCTCAAGACGCATTATTGCGGACCCTAATGAAGCAGTCGTTGATTTTATAGCAAGTATGTCTGACGACTATTTCATTGATATATGCAGGTATTTGCATATCGACGACCAGTTAGTCGGCGAGATTAAGTATCATGAGTATTTTTGAAGTTCGGAAATAATTAAACTATAAAGAAGTCTATCAAGATATGACCGACTTCATATAACCGGCTTCTTATTTTCCGGCATTTTGAAATGCTGTAAAGCGGGAGAGCTTACATTACGTCAGCCCTCCGCTTTGCTTTTTCTTTTTGAGATTCAACTTTTATAAAGCAAATTTTGTCCAATAACATAAAATGCTGAAAATCCTGAATTTATAGGATTTTCAGCATAAAAAGCAACGCGGCTTAAACTTTTTAGAGTTCAAACTGCGGTAGGTTTATCAATTGTGTTGTGAATATGAAATAGATATTTGCTCAGTGTACAATGCCGTTGCTCGATTACCTCGCACTTTTTTGTGAAAAGTGTAAGCGGCATAAAATATCCTGTTACCACAAACTGATAACGGGAATTGTGTTAGGACTGTCACGGTTTGATGAAACATTTGACACATATTTTGTTTACATCCACATCTTTAATTGTGTATCAATCATTGATTTAACTTTCCTGTCTGTGATTTTATCATCTTCGCCAAGAAAACTACAAAGCAATGGTGAATTCGCATCATATTTATTGAAATTTGCAAGAACGGTATTCTTGCTGTAATTTGCATAACAATATTTACATTCGTGCAGACAAGTGTTATACACACCAATATCAATACTTTCAACACAGCCGCATTCATCACGTTGATTTTTGTCTTTTGATACCGACAGCCATCCGCCTGCAAGCTTTTCAATCAGTTTGTCATCAATACATTTCCCATGTTCAATACCAAACTCACTCAAATCAATTTCCTCTGCGCAGGTATTTATAGTGAAATTTTTTCTCTTTGCAATTTCAGAAAAAGCTTTTGCAATTTGTCTTATACTTTCAAAAGAAAGCTCCGATATATTATTGTTTTTGAAATTCGTTGCGTTCTTTTTGTAGTAGTCTACAAAGCTGATTACACATTTTCCAAACTTTCCATCTAATATTTCAGCAAGTTTTTCAAAATACTTGAAGTGATATTCAGCTGTATATTTTTCGTTAACTATGATCGGATCATATCTCCAGATAACTCTTTCCTTGCCAATTTTGTCTGAAAGTGATTTAAAAGTCTGTATTAATTCCTTATCCTTTGACGGAACGCTCGGTTCAATGTCTTTGGCATAAGAATTAAGCGTAAATTGAAAATAATAGTTATAATCTTTCAGTTCATCAAGCCGCTCCAACATCGGCTTGGGATTTTTCGTCCAGAACACTATGCAGTCGACAACGTCAGGGGTAAGTTTTATCCTGCTTATCTGATGAGTATTCATAGGATTTCTCACAAGCACATCCCCGGCTTTTATTCTGTTAAAAAACCATTCCGAATAGAAAGCAGGTATATCTGTTCTTCGGCTTGCACTGATTATCATTTTATCACCCCATTTACATATTACATCATAAATCAAATTTCGTCAACTATTTATTTCTTTCTAATTTTATAAGATTGTAATTAATATTACTTAGAGTTAGTATTGGCTTTCTCGAAATCGACTTAAAATAAGAAGCACATTTGGTATCAGCATATATGTCTACTAAAATCCAATTCTTATTGTTTTGTATATATTTTTCATAATGAGCTTTCTGCACAATACGACTTGATTCCTGCTCTTTGTGACCTGAGCTTACTCGGCAATAAGCTGCTGCTTTTAATTTTGGCATTGCAATTTCCTTATTTTTATATAAAAGATAGCATAAAAATAAACAAGAGTTCAACTTACAGGATTTGAACTCTCGTTTTTATTTCTATTTTATTGTGTTTTTAAATAATATAAAGCTACATTCTTGTGCAATTAGCACTAAAATGTAGCTTTCAACTTGGTGCGGCAAACGGGACTTGAACCCGTACGTCAAAGACACACGCCCCTCAAACGTGCCTGTCTGCCTATTCCAGCACTGCCGCAATCGACTTTAATATTATATCATTAAAAATTGTCGTTGTCAACAGTTTTTTTGCTTTTATATTCGGTTTTACAGTTTGTTCACCAACGTTTAAATATTTCACAAAACTATTTTCGGTATTAAGCGAGCGTTTAGTTATCTGTCTTGACGATCAAACTAAAGGTTTTATTTTAAAGCAGCAGTTCCGCGCCGCAGACCAGAAGGGGCAGCGAAATACCGGAAAGCAAGGTCGTTGCGGTGAATATCTCGGAGCATTTCTGAGGATTTTTATCCAGCGTTACCGCGAACATAGTTCCCATTGTGGCGGCAGGACAGCCTGTAGCTACAAGAATGGTCGTTTTAACGGTATCTGGAGCAGGCAAAAGATTGATTATTAAAAATACTGCTGCCGGTATAAGTATAAGCTTGAGAAAACAGATGTAATATATCCTGATTTTTTTCAGGCTTTTAAGAATATTTGACTGCGCCGCGGTAGAGCCTGCAATAAGCATTGCAAGCGGCGTGTTCATATCCGCGATATATTCCATTGCCTGAGCGGGTATCTCCGGAAGTCTTATCTGAGTAAGATAGCATATAAGACCGAGTATTACCGCAATGACCGAAGGGGATTTCAAAGCCTTTGCAAACGAAGAAAAATCCCGTTCCCCTTTCATTGTCATAAGTCCGTGAGTCCATACCAGCAGATTGAAAACCGTAAGATAAGCGGTAAGATAAAGCACTCCCTCCGAACCGTAAAGACCGTTTATAAGAGGCATACACATAAACGCGCAGTTTGAGTAAATGACCGAAAAGCGTTCAACAGGGCAGTCGTCATTGTTTTTCTGACGGATAAGGAGCGTAGCCGCGGCGATCGTAAGGGCAAAGGATATTGCCGAAAGCGCGAAAGCCCAGAGAAGCCCGCTGATAAGACGGCTGTCGTATTCAGACTGGTAGGACATGAATATAAGTACGGGATTTACAATATTCAGCGCTAACCTGGAAAGCTGTTTGGTTCCGTCCTTTGTTATTATTCCTTTCAGGAAGCAAAGCGCTCCGAGAATGAGAATAAGAAACATTATAAGTATTCTTTCTCCGACGATCAGCCCGTATTCCATTTAATCAGTCCTTTCATTCACATAAGCTTTATTTTACAGCAAAGTTATGAATAATTTTATAAGCGGCGGAGCGGATAGGATAATTTCAGAGATTTATACATATTAAATGTAAGTTTTTTTGAAAGACAAGGCAGATTGCACAATTTGACGGCGTCTGCGCATATGCCTGTTCCCGCGGGACAAACAGCTGGCTTCAGAGCTGAATTTTATCGCTTTGATCTGACAATATATGCCCTGAGCTGACGGCGGCTTCGGTAGTCAAAATCCGTTATTAAGCTCTGCCGGAAACGCTTTAGAATACGGACGTTTGATACGGTAAATTCTTTTTGATGATTCGCTGAATATTCTATTGACAAATACAGTATGAATGTTGTACAATTACTTTAATGAAATTGTTATAATGAAAGGAATGGTCGGACAAATGGACGACGCCGGGCGATTGTGGCAGGGATTTCTGATTTGCGCTGTAGCATTATTTGCATCGGGCTTTTTTACCGCCTGTGAAAACGCTCTGATCGAAATGAACGATATGAAGGCAAAAAAGCTTTCAGAGGAGCATAAAAGAGGAAAAACGCTGAAAAAGCTGCTTGATAAGCCCAACCGGCTTGTAATGCTGAATCTGGTTTCCCGGACGGTAATGATAATAATTATGTCGGCTGCGGCGACAGCTTACTTCTTTTCTCCTTTGAGGAACTCTTTGCTTGATTTGTTTTCGGCTGAGGAAAACAAGCCGACGGTGTACTATGCGGCAGGGCTGCTGTCCTTCCTTATTATAATATGTGTGCTGGCGGCGGTAATTTCCGTTTTAGGCATAATGCTGCCGAAAAGGCTGTGCTCCGGCGGAAAGATCACAGACAGATTTGTAATGAACACCTGTCAGCTTTACCGTTTGTTTCTCGCGCTGTTTGTTCCGCTCGAGCTTTTGGTTTCAGGTATAACCTCCGCTGTTTTGAGGCTGTTCGGAGTAAAGGAGGCCTCCGGCGGCGAATCGGTAACGGAGGAAGAAATACTGATGATGGTAGACGCCGTAAATGAAACGGGCGGTCTTGAGGAAACCCAGGCGGAAATGATAAGCAACATTTTTGAATTTGACGATCTTGAGGTCCATGAGATCATGACTCACAGGACCGAGGTAGTGGCGGTCGAGGACGATTCCTCGGTAAAGGACGCGGTCAGGATCGTGATTGATCAAGGCTTTTCCCGTATTCCCGTCTATAAGGGCAATATCGACGATATATGCGGAGTGGTGTTTGCCAAGGATCTGCTTAAGGCGGTTTTTGTGGATCACGCGGACGACAGGCTTGTAAGGGAATTTATGAGAGAAATAAAATATATTCCCGAGAGCAACAGCTGCAAGGAGCTGTTTGAGTTTTTCACTTCACAAAAAAAACAGATAGCGGTGGTTGTGGACGAATACGGGGGTACTGCCGGAATCGTTACTATGGAGGATCTGCTTGAATCCATAGTCGGAAATATTCAGGACGAGTATGACGACGAGGACGAGGAGATACAGGAAATCACGCCTAATACGTTTGATATAAACGGCAAAGCCGATCCTGAGGAGGCTATGGAACGTCTGGGAGCAAAGCTTCCTGAGGACAGCGATTATGATACGATGAGCGGCTTCGCGACGGATATTCTCGGGTTTATTCCGTCGAAGGGCGAGGCTCCGTCGTTTACCTGGCAGAATATTGACTTTTCGGTTATTAAGGTAAGCGAAAAGCGTATAGAAAAGCTTCGCGCCGTTATAAGAAAAAGCGGTCCGGAGCAGAACGCCGCGGCTGAATAGTCTGTTTTATTTGTAAGTAACAAAATGCCGGCGGCTGGCGGTCAGAGATGAATGTGTAGAAATTTGCAGGAAACGGAGATAACTGTGCATAAATCAGTATTTAAAAATAAGTATTCAACAGACAGCCTTTTAAGGGGAGAGATAACTTTCAGAAGATTTCTGAACAGGTTATTGTGCGCCGCCGCGGCGCTGACAGTAGCGGTTGCGGTATCTTCCTGTTCTTTCTCTGATGTTTTGTACGGAGCATTATCTGGCTCTGAATCATCTGGCTCAACGGTGGTGTCACCCAGAGCGGACAGCTCTTTCGGGCACAAAGGTCAGCCGTCAGTTCAGACTGAGATGATAACGGGATCGGTGTCAGAAAGCAGCAGCTCGGACGATTCTGACGCAGACGCTGTACTTCCGGCGGCTGCGGATTATTTTCTGAAAGACGCCGATGAGAAGATAAGGCAGTGCTACCTTGAAATATACGCCGGTCTGATCGGATATAACGAGAATATTGATATTACCGACGGAGTTATTCCCTCAGACCTGCTTGACGATTTAATGACTCTGATAATCTGCACCTCTCCTGAGATGAATCAGATTGGTTCGAGCTACAGCATTGTTGTAGATAACGACAATTATGTCAGATCGCTTAACGTTTCGTATGTGAAAAATCAGGAAGAGGGCGGCAGTCAGCTTGCCCAGCTGAGGTCGGAGGCTGAAAGCATATGCCTTCAGGCGGAGGGGCTTGACGATTATGAAAAGCTCAAATACTTTCACGACAGGATAATTCTCAAATGCGCCTACAGCGACGAAACCGAAAACGCTTATTCGGCGTACGGCTGTCTTATTGAGGGAAAGGCGGTCTGCGAAGGCTACTCCAAGGCAATGCAGATACTCTGCGAGCGGGCGGGAATATTGTGCATACCCGTGCTGGGAGAGTCTCTGGACGCTGACGGCGAAGGCGTTCCTCATATGTGGAATATGGTGTATTTGAACGGAGGCTGGTATAATATAGACGCGACCTGGGACGATCCCATTTCCGATTTGGGCAACGATTATATCAGATATGACTATTTCAACATAAGCGACGAGATATGTTCAAGGGATCATATCGCCGAGGAATCGGTATTCATGAAATATCCGCAGGCGGCGTCAGACGAAGAAAATTATTATGTGAAATCAGGGCTTGTAGTGTACGACGCAGCTTCCGCTTACGGAGTGTTTGAAAGCGCGGCGGTGAAAGCTATCGAAAGCCATGACAGGTATGTCAGGGTCAAGTGCTCGTCGGACGAGGTTTACGACTGGGTATACAGTGAAATATTCGGCGGAGGCAGCGGAAACGGAAGCATTTTTGATATATTGAAAAGCGCTTCTGAGAAAACCTCGCCGGATATATCCTACGCTTCATACTCTCTGATACGCAATGAAAACACGAATACCTATACCGTTATTTTAAATCAGGAATAATCAAGGCAGCGCCGCCGTACTATTTTCGGCGGCGCTGCCTTGAATTTTTTGCGCCTTTGCCTTGGTTCGCAGCCGTATACTGTTCAAAGGAAAAGCTTAACATATAATTATCACATAATATTCTTGTATATTTCAACAAATATGCTTGACTTCAATAGGCTGTTATTGTATAATAAGCACATAGGATTTTTCCTGTAAAGCAGACAGAAAGGAATGGTTTTTTATGGCTAACAGAATGATATTGAATGAAACGTCATATTTCGGAGCGGGAGCTGTCGCTGAAATCGTCAGTGAGGCAAAAAAGAGAGACTTTAAAAAGGCCCTTGTCATAACCGATAAGGATCTTATAAGGTTTAATGTAGCAAAGAAAGTAACAGATCTTCTTGATGATTCCGGTATGCCGTATGAGATTTTCTCCGACGTTAAAGCTAATCCGACGGTTGCGGTGGTTAAAAAAGGCGTGGAGGTTTTCAGCAAGTCGGGAGCTGACTATATTATAGCGATCGGAGGAGGCTCCTCTATAGACACTGCTAAGGCTGTAGGTATTATCATAGCTAATCCGGAATACTCTGACGTTACTTCGCTTGAGGGCGCCGTTGATACCAAAAATCCGTGCGTTCCCATAATAGCGGTGCCTACTACCGCCGGAACAGCAGCGGAGGTTACGATAAATTACGTTATCACAGACGAGGAGAATAAGCGTAAATTCGTGTGCGTGGATCCTCATGATATTCCGATTGTCGCCGTTATCGACAGCAGTATGATGTCGTCGATGCCGAAGGGGCTTACGGCGTCTACCGGAATGGACGCGCTTACTCATGCGATCGAGGGCTATACTACCAAGGGAGCCTGGGAGCTTACGGATATGATGCATTTAAAGGCTATCGAGATCATCAGCCGTTCGCTGCGCGCAGCCTGCGACAATGATCCTATAGGCAGGGAGGATATGGCTCTCGGTCAGTACATAGCCGGAATGGGATTTTCAAATGTAGGGCTCGGAGTGGTTCATGGAATGGCTCATCCGCTCGGCGCTTTTTATGATACTCCCCACGGAATCGCAAACGCTGTCCTGCTGCCTTATGTAATGGAGTATAACGCTCCCTGCACCGGAGATAAGTTCAAGGATATTGCGGAGGCTATGGACGTCGATACCTCCGGAATGAGCGAAAGCGAGTACAGAAAGGCGGCGGTTGACGCGGTAAGACAGCTTTCCAAGGACGTAGGAATACCTGAGAAGCTCCGTGAGATAGGAGTAAAGGAAGAGGATCTTCCGGCGCTTGCCCAGTCGGCGTTTGAAGATGTGTGTACCGGAGGAAATCCCAGAGAATGTACTGTGGAATCTATTCTGGAAATTTATAAAACCGCTTATTAAAGACAATTTCAGATACAGCGCCGGAACGAGGATACGCCGTTCCGGCGATTTTTTATACTGTCTGCTGAAATTGGTATAATTATGTATAAAAAACTTGAAATATGTTTCAGGATATAGTATAATTATACAATAAGGCGGTGAAGAATATGATTAAAAATTATCTGGACATTGACGTTTATGAAGCTTTTCAGAACCGGATGGAATATATTTTTCAGGAGTTTGATAATATATATGTTTCGTTCAGCGGAGGAAAGGACAGCGGACTGCTTCTGAATATGGTGCTTGACTATGCCGAGAAGCACGGGATCAGAAAAAAGATCGGACTTTTTCATCAGGACTTTGAGGCTCAGTATACCTATACCACTGAATACATTACCAGCACCTTCGAGAAAAATCTTGAACGTGTGGAGCCGTATTGGGTGTGTCTGCCTATGGCGACCAGAACCGCTCTGAGCAGCTATGAAATGTACTGGTATCCTTGGGACGACAATAAAAAGGATATCTGGGTGAGAAAAATGCCCGATAAGCCTTATGTTATCAATCTGGAGAACAATCCGATCAGATATTACAGATATAAAATGCATCAGGAGGACCTTGCAAAGCAGTTCGGCAGATGGTACAGGGATATTCACGGAGGGGGAAAGACGATTTGCCTGCTTGGAATAAGGGCGTCGGAATCGCTTCAGAGATACAGCGCGATTGTAAATAAAAAGTACGGCTATAACGGCGTGAGCTGGATAACCAAGACGTTCAAGGACGTATGGTGCGGCTCTCCTATGTATGACTGGACGGTAAGCGACGTTTGGACGGCATATTATAAATTCGGGTATGAATACAACCGTCTTTACGATCTGTATTATAAAGCGGGGCTTACTCCGGAGCAGATGAGGGTAGCTTCGCCCTTTAACGATTATGCCAAGGACAGCCTGAATCTCTATAGGGTACTGGAGCCTGACGTATGGGTCAGGCTTTTGGGACGGGTGAGAGGAGTTAACTTCACTGCGTTATACGGAAGATCCTCCGCGCTGGGATACCGAAGGATAAAGCTCCCCGAGGGTTATACATGGAGGTCCTATACCGAATTTCTCCTCAGCACCCTTCCTAAACGGCTGAGCAAAAACTATTCGGACAAATTCAGGACGTCGATAAGATTCTGGCACGAAACGGGAGGAGGATTGTCTGACGAAACGATACAGGAGCTGCTGAGAAAGGGATACAATATCATGCTCAACGGAGTTTCAAACTATACCATGAATAAGAAATCCAGAGTCATATTTGTCGGAACCATTCCTGACGATACCGACGATATACTCAGTACCAAAGATATTCCCAGCTGGAAAAGAATGTGCACCTGTATTCTGAAAAACGACCATATGTGCCGCTCTATGGGTTTCGGAGAGACGCGTAAGCAAAAAAATCAGATTGAAAAGATAAAGAAAAAATACAAGAGTCTGGAGGAAATATAATGAAATATACAAGTCCTGTATACGGTGTGAAAGCGGTGCCGATAGAAAAAATAGTTCCTAATACATACAACCCCAACGCGGTCGCGCCTCCGGAGCTTAATCTGCTGTACGACAGTATAAGAGAGGACGGCTATACAATGCCGATAGTCTGCTATTATTCCAAAAAGGACGATAAATATATAATAGTTGACGGGTTTCACCGCTATCGCGTCATGCTGGAGCATGACGACATATATAGGCGTGAAAACGGAATGCTGCCGGTTTCCGTAATAAACAAGTCTTTGGATCATAGAATGGCAAGTACAATACGCCACAACAGAGCCAGAGGTTCTCACGACGTTGACCTTATGAGTAATATTGTAAAGGAGCTGCATGAGATAGGAAGATCGGACGCATGGATCTCAAAGCATCTCGGCATGGACAAGGACGAGATACTGAGATTAAAGCAGATCACCGGTCTGGCGGCTTTGTTCAAGGATGTAAACTTCGGAAAAGCGTGGATCCCGGAGGAAGAGGGAGAATTTAATGAAAATGCCGACGCTGCCGGAAAACCTGACGAAAGCAAGGTCTGAAAAACAAATGACCGCCGGAAGCCGCTTAACCGTCCGGCGGTCAGCGCGGAGGCACGCCTTTAATATATGAAAAAATCGGAGCGGCTGAAGCGTCGCCGTATATTTCATTGTTCCGGGCATAACAGAGAATTTCCGGACATTTTTATGTTCTGCGGCTCGGCTTTCGTTTCTATATGATTGCCGGAAGAAGAATTTACAGAAAGTTTATAAAATTGCTTGACAAGCGTATGTCAAGTATGATATAATAATCATACCTCTTTATGAGGTCTATTTTTTTGCGCGTTTTTGGCTGTATGCGCGGGAAACGCGGCTTAAAACATAAGTTACCTCATAGCTGCGCGGGCTTTTGTACATGACTTTGCGCGTGAGGGAGGCAGACGCATTCTGCCCGTTCCTGCAGAATGCAAATTTCGTCAGGAGGTGCCGAAAATGAGAGTTAAGATTACGCTCGCTTGTACAGAATGCAAGCAGAGGAACTACAACACGAAAAAGAACAAGAAGAATGACCCTGACAGACTTGAGATGAATAAATACTGCAAGTTCTGTAAGAAGCACACTCTTCACAAAGAGACTAAGTAAGTCGGGAGGGCTTTATTATGGCTAAGAAAGAAGCTGACTCCAAGGCTGCGAAGTCAAAGGCGTCCGGCAAGTCTGAAAAGACTAAAAAAGGCGGCGTGAGAAAGTATTTCAGAGATCTGAAATCCGAACTGAAAAAGGTCGTTTGGCCAAGCAGAAAGCAGGTTATAAACAATACGGGAATAGTTCTGTCCGTAATGGCGGTTATGGCGCTGTTTCTCTTTGGTATCGACACCGGACTGGGAGCCGCGATAAAGGCGTTGCTTAATCTGGGCGCTTGATTGCCGGCGTGTCCGGAAAACGGTTTTTGCAGCCTGCAATATCTACGGAGGTTTATATCATGTCTGAAGAAGCAAAGTGGTATGTAGTACACACATATTCCGGTTATGAGAACAAGGTTAAACAGAATATTGAGAAGGTTGTTGAAAACCGAAAGCTTCAGGAACTTATTACCGAGGTCAAAATACCTATGGAGCTTGTTACCGAAGTAAAGGATAACAAGGAGGTTGAAGCTGAAAGAAAGCTTTTCCCCAGCTATGTTCTTGTAAAAATGGTCATGAACGACGATTCATGGTACATTGTAAGAAACACAAGGGGAGTTACAGGATTTGTCGGTCCCGCGTCCAAGCCTGTTCCTCTTACTGAAAAAGAGGTTGCGGCGCTGGGAGTTGAGGCTGAGAGAAAGAAGACCGTTGAGGTCAACTATAAGATCGGAGATCTTGTGGTTGTTACAGGCGGCTCCTTCGAGGGCTTTACCGGAACGGTTCAGAATATCGATATCGAGTCGCAGACCGTTGACGTAGTAGTATCGATGTTCGGAAGGGAAACTCCTGTAAGTCTTCCTATCTCACAGATCAAGGCTGAGGACTGACGCAGACGGCGGGCTGGAATGTCCGCATAATTCATACGTTTATAAGAAGCGAAAGTTGATATACAAGACAATCCGCTGGAATCAATGCGGCTTGTCTGTTGACATCTTGCTTCAAAAAGTGGGAGAGCGTTTCGGCGCTCGCCTTACCACAAATTATGGAGGTGCGAAAGATGGCACAAAAAGTAGTAGGCTATATTAAGCTGCAGATTCCGGCAGGAAAGGCGACTCCTGCACCACCGGTAGGTCCTGCGCTGGGACAGCACGGTGTTAACATCATGGCATTCACAAAGGATTTCAACGAGAGGACAAAGAACGATATCGGTCTTATCATTCCTGTTGTAATCACGGTTTATGCCGACAGATCGTTTACGTTTATCACAAAGACTCCTCCGGCAGCCGTTCTTATCAAGAAGGCTTGCAAGATCGAGTCCGGTTCAGGCACACCTAACAAGACAAAGGTTGCTACAATCACAAAGGAGCAGGTACAGAAGATTGCCGAGCAGAAAATGCCCGACCTGAACGCTTCCAGCATCGAATCAGCAATGAGCATGATCGCGGGAACCTGCCGTTCAATGGGCGTTACTGTAGTTGACTGATAGTCTGTAACCTAATCGCGAACCGTATAAAATCAATTATACGGCAGATGGTGGGAGGAATTTTCCGCTAGCCGGTATGCTATATGGGTATCGGTATTACCACTAATAAGGAGGATATAATAATGAAACACGGCAAAAAGTATGTTGACAGCGCGAAGGCTGTTGACAAGACTAAGCTTTATGACGCTCCTGAGGCTCTTGATTTGGCGGCTAAGGGTGCTAAGGCAAAATTTGACGAAACAATTGAAGCGCATATCCGTCTGGGCGTTGACTCCCGTCACGCTGACCAGCAGGTAAGAGGCGCTGTAGTTCTTCCTAACGGAACAGGTAAGTCCGTAAAGGTCTGCGTATTCTGCAAGGAAGATAAATACGAGGCCGCTAAGGCTGCCGGCGCAGAATATGTAGGCGGCATGGACCTCGTTGAAAAGATCACAAAGGAAAACTGGATGGATTTTGACGTCGTAGTCGCTTCCCCTGACATGATGGGCGTTGTAGGACGTCTTGGTAAGATCCTCGGACCCCGCGGCCTTATGCCTAATCCGAAGGCGGGTACGGTTACTCCCGACGTTGCCAAGGCTGTTACAGACGCTAAGGCAGGTAAGATCGAGTACCGTCTTGACAAGACAAATATCATTCACTGCCCGATAGGCAAGGCTTCCTTCGGAGCTGAAAAGCTTGAGGAAAACTTTAATACCCTTATGAACGCTGTAGTTAAGGCAAAGCCTGCTGCCGCTAAGGGTCAGTATCTCAAGAGCGTTGTAGTCGCTTCTACAATGGGCGTTGGCATTAAGGTCAATACAGCCAAGTACGGAAACTGATTAAGTGTTTTATAAAACAGAGCCGACAGTGTTGTGCGGCTCTGTTTTTTTGCGCGGTAAAATTTACGGCTGTCCTGTCAGAGCGGTAAAGATATTTTTTCAGTGTATAAGGCTAATTTCAGCGTTTTTTTGACTTGTGACTATTGACAATTTTTATTGCAGGATATATAATTATAATATATGTGAAAAGCGTTGACGGAATTAACCGAAAAGATGGATCCAAGAGAAAAGGCGGTCGGTGCGAGCCTTGATTCGGATTTCGGCGGCTGCCCCGAGCATCGCTGTGAAAGCAGCGGCGTATCTCCTGCGTTAAAGGATTCGAGCGGCCGCGGCAGGTCAAGCTGCGCGGCAATTTGGGTGGTAACACGGAGTATGCAGCTTCGTCCCATGTTTATGGGACGGGGCTTTTTAAATAGCTATTGAGATGAAAGGATTTGAAATTGATGGAATGGACCAGTCTTAACGATCTGAGGGAAGCTTATCTGAAATTTTTTGAAAGCAAGGGGTGTCTGAGGCATAAAAGCTACCCGCTTATTCCTCAGAATGATAACAGTCTGCTGCTTATAGTCGCGGGAATGGCTCCCTTGAAGCCGTATTTTACAGGTCAGGAAGTTCCGCCGAGAACGAGAATGACTACCTGTCAGAAGTGTATACGGACGGGTGATATTGAAAACGTGGGAAAGACCGCGAGGCACGGTACTTATTTTGAAATGCTCGGCAACTTTTCCTTCGGAGATTATTTTAAGGAAGAGGCTATTTCATGGGCGTGGGAATTCTGCACCGAGGTTCTCAAACTTCCTGTGGACAGGCTCTACGTTTCCGTTTACGAGGAGGACGACGAGGCGGAAAGGATCTGGCACGAAAAGGTAGGCCTGCCTATGGACAGGATATTCCGTATGGGCAAGGAGGATAATTTCTGGGAAGCGGGAGTTGACGGTCCGTGCGGTCCGTGCTCTGAGATATATTTCGATAGAGGAGAGGAATACGGCTGCGGAAAGCCCGGCTGTACGGTGGGCTGCGACTGCGACAGATATATGGAATTCTGGAATCTTGTGTTCACTCAGTTTGAGCGCCATGAGGACGGAACCTATACGCCTCTTGCTCAGAAAAATATAGACACCGGAATGGGACTTGAAAGACTTGCCGCAATGATGCAGGGCGTAGATTCAATCTTCGATGTTGATACGGTAAAGGCTATAAGGGATCATATCTGCGAGATCGCGGGCTGCAAATATGGGGAGGAATATAAAAAGGACGTTTCTATCCGCGTTATAACCGACCATATAAGAGCGGTTACCTTCTTAGCGTCGGACGGAGTTCTGCCGTCAAACGAGGGTAGAGGCTATGTTATGCGCCGCCTTCTGAGGAGGGCCGTGCGTCACGGAAAGCTTCTGGGGATAAACGGTCTGTTCCTGAAGGATATTGTGAAAACCGTAGTTGACTGCAACAAGTGTGAATATAACGAGCTTGAAGAAAAGTATGATTATATAGTAAAGGTGCTCACCACAGAGGAACAGAATTTTAACAAGACTATAGACAGAGGAATGAAGATTCTTGACGAGTATATTGAAAACATGAGCTCCGAGGGCAGAAAAGTGCTGGACGGAGAGTCGTGCTTCAAGCTTTCGGATACCTACGGTTTCCCTATCGACCTGACCCGTGAGATTCTGGAGGAAAAGTGCTTCGAGGCTGACGAGGACGGCTATGCCGCGTGCGTGGAAAAACAGAGAGTTACCGCCAGAGAAGCCAGAGGCGGCTCAAAATATATGGGCTCGGACGAAACGGTATTCCATAAGATAGACAAGGAATTCCATACGGAATTTACAGGATATGAGAAGCTTACGGATACGGCTGAGATTGCGTTTATCGCGACCGATGACGAGCTTGTTGAAAACGCGGGCGCGGGGGACGAGGTCTATATAGTTTCGGCAAGAACTCCGTTTTATGCGGAAAGCGGCGGACAGGCAGGCGACAAGGGAACGATAACCACCTCCAGCGGAAAGTGCCGCGTTCTTGACGTTCAGAAGGCGGTTGCCGGCAAATTCGCGCATAGGGTGAAGGTGACTGAGGGCGGAATCTCCGTCGGTCAGACTGCTGAATTTGCAGTTGACAAAAAGACCCGTCTTGCAACAATGAGAAACCACAGCTGCGCTCATCTGCTTCAGTCGGCTTTAAGGCAGGTCCTTGGAGATCATGTTCATCAGGCGGGACAGCTTGTGGACGAAAACAGACTCAGGTTCGACTTTTCTCATTTTAACGCGATGACGCTTGAGGAAAGACTCAGAGTTGAAATGCTTGTAAACAAGTATATCCTTTCCGCGCTTGACATTACGGTCAGGGAAATGCCTATAGCCGAGGCTCAGAAGCTGGGCGCGATGGCGCTTTTCGGAGAGAAATACGGCGATGTCGTAAGAGTCGTTTCCATGGGAGATGAAGAGGAAAACGCCTCTATTGAATTCTGCGGAGGAACTCATCTTGACAATACTTCAAAAATAGGCTTGTTCAAGATAATATCAGAAAGCTCGGTAGCTTCCGGAGTAAGGCGTATTGAGGCGGTGACAGGTACCGGAGTTCTTGAGCTGTTTAATGAAAACGACAGGCTTATTCATCATGCGTCGGAAATTCTGAAGCTGGCAAATCCTATGGAGCTGCTTAAAAGATGTACGGCGGTCATGCATGACATAAGAGAGCTTGAAAGGGAAAGAGACGCGCTTCAGTCTGAAATATCGTCGCTCAGAACAAAATCCCTGTTTGATAACGCCGCGGACGTGGGCGGAATAAAGGTCATAACCGCGATGTTTACGGGAATCAAGCCGGATATGCTGAGGAAAATGGGCGATGAGATCAAGGCGAGCAGGAGCGATATATTCGCGGTAATTGCCGGAGTTGACGGAGAAAAGGCCAACTTTCTTGCGGTAGCCGGCAAGGACGCGGTTGCAAAGGGCGCTCATGCGGGCAGGATCGTAGGAAAGATCGCGGCAGTTACCGGCGGAAAGGGCGGCGGACGTCCCGATTCGGCAATGGCGGGAATAGGAGACAGGTTCAAGATCGACGAGGCTCTTGATAAGACGATTGAAATAGTAGGCGAATTTGTAAAATAGGCTTCGACATAAAGGAGGATAAAGATGTCTGATTGTTTATTCTGTAAGATCATAAAGGGAGAGATTCCGTCAAAGAAAATTTATGAGGACGAAACGGTATATGTGTTTGAGGACATAGAGCCTACCGCTCCCGTTCATTATCTGGTCATACCCAAGGAGCATATCTCAAAGCTTGACGAAATCACGGCGGAAAACAGCGGAGTAATATCTCATATTTACGAGGTGATTGCAAAGCTTGCAAAGGATATGGGGCTGAAGGAGGGCTTCAGAGTCGTTTCCAACTGCGGCGAACACGCCGGACAGAGCGTTTTTCATATTCATTTTCATATGCTGGCAGGCAGAGATTTCGGCTGGCCGGCAGGCTGACCGAAGATCGTGAGGAACGCCTGTGACGCGTAAATTCGCCTGGTGGGGCTTGTCTTTTCTTTTAGGACTTATACTTTTTGCCGCCGACTGGGGTAAAAGCTTTCTGCCTTTTACTATAGCCGCGGCGGCTTCGGGCGTTCTTTTGTATATATCTGTCAGGAAATACCGGGTATATATTCTGTCAGTAACGGTCTGCGTCCTGATCGGTCTGGTTTTCGGAAAAATATATACCTTGCGTATTTATGAGCCGATTATGTCGTATGACGGAAAGAACGTTGTCTTGGACGGATATATAACCGATTTTTCGTATACCGGAAGCGATGTGTGCAGGATCACCGTTAAAGGAAGGATAAACGGCGGCAGAAAAACCAGCGTTACATACTTTGCTGAAAACGACGATTTCGATTATTATCAGTATGTTACGGTTACCGGAAGGGTCAGCGCGATCAGCGATACCTTAAAGTTTGATTCGCAGAGCTATAACCGTCCGAGGGGAGTTTTCCTTGAGGGCGATTCGACTCCCGAGGTTGAGATAAAGGAAGGCTGCCGCAGCCGCTTTATGCGTTCTGTCATGAAATTCCGCGATCATGTCTCTGAATTTATACGGGACAATACCGGCGAGCGGGAAGGCGCCTTTCTGACCGCTATGCTGTGCGGCGACAAGACCGAGCTGGACGATGTAACCAAGACTATGCTTTACAGAAGCGGTATAGGTCACCTTTTTGCGGTATCAGGAACGCATCTTTCGGTTATAGCAATGTTTTTCGGCATTATAATAAACAGGCTGTTTTCGTCAAAGCGTATAAGGTTTCTTCTGATCGAGGCGGTAATAGTCGTCTTTATCGCTTTTGCAGGATTTTCGCCGTCGGTGATTAGAGCGGGGATCATGATGTCGGCTGTGCAGTGCTCGGGAATCTTCCGGAGACGAGCGGATACGCTGAATTCTCTCGGCATTTGCGCGGCGGCAATGTGCGCGTTCAATCCATATCTCGTCAGAAGCGCGTCGTTTTCAATGTCGCTGGCTGCGGCGTTTGCGGCTGGCGCGGTAGGTCCGGCTCTGAACCGTTCGCTGAACGTCAGGCGTTTTGCCGGATTGCCGCGCGCCTTTGTTTCGGTTACTGTGGTGTTGTTTGTAACGCTGCCGCTGGCGGCGGTGTACTTTACCGAGGTATCCGTTATTTCTCCTGTTACAAACCTGTTTGCCATACCTTTCTGCACCCTTGCGCTGACGCTTGTTACGGCGGCTGTGCTGACCGGCGGCGGAGCGGTTTCGGTATGTATTCTTAAAGCGGCGGGAGCTGTTGCGGGATTCGTTATCAGGCTCGCGCAGAAGCTTGCCGGTCTCAGCTTTGCCGCGGTTCCGTCCTGTCGGTTTGCGATAATCATGATATTTTCCGCGGCAGCGGCAGCAGGGATCGTTTATGCGGTCGTATATAAGAAATTTCGTGTTTACGCGGTAACGACCCTGCTTGTATACTGCGGGATATACGCTTCGGTAACCTTTGCGTCGTTTGCGGACAGAAATACCGTATACGCGGCGGTCTTTCCCGGAAAGAGGAGCTGTGCGGCGGTAGTTTATCAGAATTCGCAGGCGTTTGTTATAGATCTGAATTCAAAAGGAGAATATGCGTCGGCGGTGCAGAGATTTGCTTCGTATAACGGCATAAAAAGAATAGCCGGAGTTTTTATCGAAAGCGGCGTGGATTACAGTAAAAGCGTCTATGAGCTTTCGCTTGTTCCGCAGGCGGAGGCGTATTACTCCGACTCGGGAATTTCCGGTAGCTCTGCGTTTCCCGCGGGAACAAGCGCCGACTTGCTGAATTTTACGGTCACCGAGGCGGACGGAGGATATGCGGTTTCGGCATACGGCAATGTGTTGGAGCTGTTTGAAGACAAAATAATTATAAACGGCAATGAATATGAAACGGCGGGACAGGATTCGCAGATTTTGTTCAGCTTCGGCGGAAAGTAAAGAAAAGCGTGCGCGGACTTTGCTCGGCAATTGTACGAAGGAGATTTATTATGGCTTTTACGGCGGCAAACGATCTGGCTAAGAAGATAAAAGCCGGAGCTTTTGACAAACTCTATTATTTTTACGGACACGACTCGGGAGCGCTGGAGGCTTATGTGAAAAAGCTGATAAAAAAGCTGTGTCCCGACGGCGACCAGACTATGAACCTCCACAGCTTCGACGGAAAGAAACCCGATATTGCTGAAATTGCCGGAGCCTGCGAAATGCTGCCGCTGTTCGCTCCGAGAGTAGTCGTTACGATTAACGACCTCAATATGGACACGCTTGTCAGGTCTGACGGCGACGATCTGAGAAAAATCCTTTCCGATCTTCCTGAAACTACCTCGGTAGTGATATATTCCACCGGAGTGGATCTTTATAAAAACAAGCGCAGCCTTACAGATAAGAATAAACGGTTTGCAGATTTCTGCGCCAAGCACGGGTCGGTATGCGAGTTTGCATACAGGCGTGTGTCAGATACGGGCAAAAGCATTGCCGCTGCCGTTAAAAAAGCGGGCTGCGGCATATCAAAGCAGGACGCTGAATATTTGGCGGACTGCTGTCTGTGCGATACTTCTTTTATCGGACATGAGCTTGAAAAGCTGACGGCTTACGCTGTGAACCGAACGATAACCCGCGAGGATATTGACGCCTTGTGCGTAAAAAAGGTGGAGTCCGACGGCTTCGCGCTTGCTATAAATATTCTCAGGGGCAACGCGTCAATGGTCTTTAACCGAATAAAGGAGCTGTCCGAGCAGAATTACGAGGCGTTTGAGATTCTGGGGGTCATAAGCTTTTCCATGACCGATCTCTACAGAGCGAAGCTTGCCAGGTCGTCGGGAAGGTCGGTATCGGACTGCGCGGCGGATTTCAAATACGGAAAAAACCGTGAGTTTGCAGTGAAAAACGCTTATTCGGAATGTTCCAACATGACCTGTGAGCGCATAAGACAGTCGCTAAAAATATTTTCAGATACTGATCTGCTGCTCAAGACGCGTTCAAGCGGAAAAAGCGGAGATATGCTTGTTCTGGAGCAGGCTGCCGCAAAGGCTATGGCGCTCAGGTGCTGAATCGGTCCGAAAAAATATTCTGAGGGAGTAGGATAGCTGTAAAAATGGAAAAGATACGGCTCAAACAGGCAGTTGTGGTAGAGGGCAAGTACGATAAAATAAAGCTTTCATCTTTTATAGACGGAGTTATTATCTGCACTAACGGCTTCGGCGTGTTTAAGGACAGGAAAACGGCGGAGCTTATAAGGTATTACGCTAAAAACAGCGGAATCATTATTCTGACCGATTCCGACTCGGCAGGATTTAAAATAAGAGGCTATATAAAGGGGATTTGTCCTGAGGGCAGGATCATAAATCTTTATATTCCGGATATATACGGCAAGGAAAAGCGCAAGGCCGTTCCCTCAAAGGAGGGAAAGCTGGGAGTAGAGGGTATAGACGCCGGACTTTTAAGAGCCACCTTTGAAAAGGCGGGGATAGAAAGCCTTAAGCAGCATGAATATCCTGTTACAAAGCTGGATTTCTATGAAGCAGGGCTGTCGGGAAAGCCGGACAGCGCGGCGCTGAGGAGAAGGACGGCTCGGAGGCTCGGTCTGCCCGAGCTTATTACGGCTAACGCTTTGCTTGAGGCTGTGAATACAATGTGTGACAAAGACGGATTTATGAAGCTTGTCGACGAGCTGAAGCAGGACGGTAAAACAGGGGAGAACTGATAATGATATTTTCAAGTATTCTGTTTCTTTATTTTTTTCTTCCCGTATTTATGGGCATATACGGATTAGCAAAGCCTAAGCACAGAGCGAAGGCGCTGGCTTTGGGAAGCTGCTTTTTTACGGCGTGGGAAAATCCATGGGGACTTATAAATCTTGCCGTATCAGGTATTTGCGCGTACATAGGCGGAATACTTATTTATAATTTCAGGGAGAACAGGAGAAAGTCCGGAGCGGCTATGATCATCTGCGCCGCGGTCAACGCGGCAATGCTCGTGTTTTTTTCCTACAGCGGATATGACCGGACCAGTCTTATAGGCGCCGCTTTGGGAAGGGATACCGTTCTGCCTTTTTCGGCGTTTGGCGTAAGCGTGTATACCTTGCACAGCATTTCCTACTGCGCTGATATTTACCGGGGCAGTCTGGAGCCGGATATAAAATTTTCCTGTGTTTTTTCATATACAGCCTTTATTCCGTCTATGGTGTGCGGTCCTGTAGTCAGATATAAGGAGCTGTCCGAAAGCCTGAAGGCTCCGAGGATAACAAGCGGAAAGCTTTCGGACGGTATTCTGCTGTTTATGTTCGGATTATTTGAAAAGACGGCTGTTTCAGACCGGCTTGGATTTCTGTGGAAGGATATGACCTCGGCGGGAGCGGAGTCTATGCAGCTTGAAACCGCTTGGCTGGGTCTTTTGATTTTCGGCTTCTGGTTTTATTTTGAATTTCTCGGCTTTTCCCATATGGCGAGAGGCTTTGCTCTTATGCTTGGCTTTGAGCTGAAGCCTAATTTCAAGCTGCCTTTTACCGAAAAGACGATTATCGGCTTTGCTTCCTCGTTTAATATTTCCCTCAACAGATGGGCGAAGGATTACATTTACGACTCTTTTACCAAAAACAAAGACTCTCGGGTCATTAACTCGGCGAAGCTCCTGCTTTGCGCGGCAGCCGTAGGATTGTGGTACGGAACTGGCGTTAATTTTATTCTATGGTCGGTTTTTACGGCGCTGCTTATTCTGGCGGAAAGCGGACTGAAAAACATATTATCCCGTATTCCCTCCGCGGTAAGATTTATAATGACTCAGCTTTCGGTTCTTTTAAGCTGGTCGGTTTTATCGGGTAAGGATCTTCATTCCACGTTCGGATATATCAGAGCACTGTTCCGGCTGGAGGCAGTCTCCGGCGGAGATACGGTGTGGTACTGGCTCAAATCGTCGTTTGTGCTTATCGTATTGTGTATGTTACTGGCTTCGCCTTTAATGAAGCTTTTAAACTCCAAGCTGCGCGATTTAAAATTCGACGTTATTAGTTTTTCAAAGCCTATGATCATACTTGCGCTGCTGATACTTTGTACCGCCTTTATGGTTTCTGGAAACGGCAAGGCGGCTTTTGCGTTCTGACTGGAGGTATATAATGAAAAGGATACTGGATTATATATCTGTTTTTCTGTTTTTCGCTTTTACGGTAATGTTCGCGGTCAGCACGGTTTTTTTTCAAAGCTCGGAATCAGAAAAGAATATTTCTGAGGACAGAACCCTTAAAGGGCAGATACAGGGCTGCGTTTACAGCAGATTCCCCCTGAAAAGCAATTTCAAAGCCCTTTACAGCTCTGTGCTTATCGGTACGGGTCAGAACCGTCTGGGAAAGGTTTATGTAGACAACGACAGGCTGATAGAGGTATTTGACAGAACCGACAGTGAAAAAATTCAGAAATCTGTAGCCGCAATAAACAGGTTTCGTGAAGCGCATAAAGACGCTTCGGTTTATGCAATGCTGGTGCCTACCGCTTCCGGCATATACAAATCTCAGCTTCCCTCCTTTGCTTCGGCGGTCGATCAGCAGAAGCTTATCGACGATATATATTACCGGCTCGACAACAGCATATTAACGCTGGACGCGTTCAATCCTCTTTTTTCCGCGAGAGATGATTATATTTATTTCAGAACTGACAGCAGATGGACTTCCTTCGGCGCTTACGCGGTTTACAGAAGCGTGATCTCAAAGCTTGGATTTCAGCCGGTCGATCTTTCCAATTACGATATAGAGTATGCGGACAGAAGCTTTTACGGCAATTTATATAAAAAGACCTTCTACGGAGGAGTGTCGGCGGATACTGTCAATATATTCAGAAATAAACGGGGAAGCTATGTAACCGGCACCGAAGGCTATAAGGACGAGCAGAAGGTTACTTCAAAATCGGTATACTACGATTCCGCGCTTCAGTCAGACGATAAATACGGGATATTTCTCAACGGAGATACGTATAAAAAATACACGGTTTCGACCTCGGTAAGCTCCGGCCCCGAGTTGCTTATTATAAAAGGAAGCTACGCAAACTGTATGGTTCCTCTGCTGACTCCTCATTACAGCAGCATAACTCTTGTGGACCTTGGAAAGCTGGACGGCGAAGCTCTCGGAGATGTCGTCGATATTGACGGGTTCGATCAGATCATGTTTCTATACGACATACGGCAGTTCTGCGCATATGATAAATTTGATCTGCTTAATGAGCGGGGCTGAATCGGAGCTTAGGTATACACCTCATATTGTTCAGGCTTGTGAAAAAAGCAGTTATGCCGTATTGAAAAAACGTGTAAAGTGTGGTATAATGTCAAGGACGGAAATTTGAGCTTTCGGCATAATGAAAGGTTGGTTTTTTATGAGCAGCTATGATGAGTTTATACACCTGATCGATCTTAACGACTATCCGGTTTCCTGGTGGAAGCAGCTTCTGGAGCTTGGTCATGATATAAAAGAAAATCCTGAGAATTACAGCGAGGCCTGCAAGGGAAAAATTATGGGAACGCTGTTTTACGAGCCGTCTACAAGAACGCAGATGTCGTTTCAGACCGCTATGCTCAGGCTGGGCGGAACGATAATAGGCTTTGACAATCCGGCGACCTCGTCGGTCGCTAAGGGAGAGAATATCAAGGATACGACCAAAATAGTATCCGGCTATGCGGATATTCTGGTTATGCGTCACCCGTCGGCAGGCTCTGTAAAGGCGGCGGCGCTTACCGCGGAATGTCCCGTCATAAACGCCGGAGACGGAGGACATCTTCATCCGACTCAGACGCTTACGGATCTGCTTACCCTCAGGGAGGAAAAGGGTACTCTTGAAAATCTGACCGTCGGTCTGTGCGGAGATCTCAAAAACGGAAGAACGGTACATTCGCTGATAAAGGCAATGTCCTGCTTCAAGGGGACGAGGTTTGTGCTTATTTCCACAAAGGAGCTTGCTCTGCCGGTATATGTCAAGGATATACTTTCCGCGGGAGGTCATGAGTATAAGGAGGTATCAAGCCTTGACGAAGCAATGCCGGAGCTTGACGTGCTTTATATGACCAGGATACAGCAGGAAAGATTCAGCTCGAGGGAGGAGTATGAGCGGCAGAAGGGCTGCTATATTCTGGACAGGCAGAAAATGCTGAAAGCAAAGGCGGATCTTGTCGTGCTTCACCCGCTTCCGAGAGTAGATGAAATAGCTATTGAGGTTGACGACGACAGAAGGGCTATGTATTTTAAACAGGCAAAATACGGAATGTATATAAGAATGGCGCTTATTCTCACCATTTTGAATAAAAACGGAACTCCTGCCAGACTTGTATGCGGCAGGGCGCTGCCCTCGGTCAGATGCTCAAATCCCAGATGTATAACTAATCATGAGGAATATCTGCCTAAATATTTTATAGGCGGCGGAGATACAGTTATCTGCGAATACTGCGACGAAAGAACATTGATATAGTCAGGTTTTAGTCTGTGCCTGCGAATATGGCGGGATTTCGGGCAGAGGCGAAAAATTAAGTATACTTTTAAGGAGATTTTGCGTATATGAAAATAATGGCGGTCGATTACGGCGACGCGAGAACCGGTCTTGCCGTCTGCGACAGAACCGAGTTTCTGGCTTCGCCTATAGGCACGATAGAAGAACGCAATGCCAAGCTGCTGGCAATGAAGGTAGCGCATATGGCAAAGCAGTACGAGGTCGGAGAGATAGTCGTGGGGCTTCCTGTAAACATGAACGGTTCCTACGGTCCGAGAGCGGAGAAGTGCCGCAGCTTTGCTGATATGCTCAACGAGCTTACGGACGTTCCGGTCAATATGTGGGACGAGCGTTCTACCACGGTTACGGCTCATCAGATATTAAACCAGACGAACGTAAGGGGAAAGAACAGAAAGGCGGTCGTTGATACGGTTGCCGCTTCCGTTATTCTCGAGGGTTACCTTGAATACAGAAGAAAGAATAAAAAAGACAGAGAATAGGCGTCGGAGCGGACGGAAGCTTTTACGGCTGTTTTCACTGTGAAGCGTTATCATCGGAGGCGGAGGGCTGAGCCTCAGGCTTTTCCTTTTTGGAGAACAGCTCTTTTATGCCTGCGAGTATAACGAATACGCCGAATATCCGTTTAAGCAGCGTATTGTCCATAGCGTTTGCCATAAAGCTGAATATTGCAACAAAAATCGTTCCCGAGATTATAACGGGAACGATTTTTTTCCATTCCACCAGCTTGTTTTTAGTATGAAAATAAAGGGAGACGGCGGCTATAGGCAGAAAGAATACAAGATTGATCCCCTGAGCCTGAAGCTGGGGAAGTCCGGCAAAAAGGGTAAGATAGATTATAAGTATCATTCCGCCGCCCAGTCCGAGGGAGGCAAAGACTCCGGTTGCAAAGGATACCAGCGCGATCGTGATCCAGTTCATAAGCTATCCTTTCATAAGTCGGATTCCGAATATTATCATTACCGCTCCGAATATGCGTTTCAGCGTTATTCCAGAAAGCCTTACCAGAAGCTTTGATCCGGCAAAAACGCCGATAAGTCCGCAGGGTATGAATTTCCATGCCTGGGCAAGGTCTATGGAGCCTTTCGCGAAATAAATAACGCCGCTTATTACGCTCAGCGGCAGCGTTACCGCAATCGAGGTAGCGTGAGCTTTTTTTGTTTTCATTCCGTCGCGCTCCAGCATCGGAACGGTAATTATACCTCCGCCCGAGCCGAACAGACCGTTTGCCGCGCCGGAAAGAGCGCCTACAGTATACAGATAAAAGCTTTTCAGATATTTTTTCATAAAAAAATCACCTTTTACTATTATCGGTAAAAGGCGATTATTTATTCATTACAAGGTATTGTATCCTAGCGCTTAGTCTATCTCGACCATTATTTTCTGATTGATACGGGAGCAGCCGGCTCTCATTACAGTTCTTATCGCTTTTGCAATACGTCCCTGCTTTCCGATAACCCTGCCCATATCCTCAGGAGCAACGTGGAGATGATACACCACAATGCCTTCCTCGTTAGGCTCGTCCACCTGAATCTCTACCGCGTCCTTGTTTTCAACAAGCTCGCATACGATAGTCATTAAAAGCTTTTCCATTTTTTTATCCTCATTTCTCCCACGGAAAATACCGGCTGTCCCACCGGTAAACCGGTAAGGCGTGCGGTGGGATAAGTACCTTACCGATTGGGAACGCACCGTATACCGGTCTGAGCTCTGTATGAATTTACATACTTTTATCAGCTACCGGCATTAGATAGTGCCGTTTTTCTTGAGAAGCGACTTAACCGTGTCCGTAGGCTGCGCGCCCTTTGCGATCCAGGATTTAGCCTTCTCGTCGTCTACCTTAAGAACGGTAGGTTCCTTGGTAGGGTCATAGTATCCGATTTCCTCAATGAAACGTCCGTCTCTGGGATATCTGGAATCAGCTACGACGATACGATAGAAAGGAGCCTTCTTAGCGCCCATTCTTCTCAGTCTGATCTTAACTGCCATTGTATATTCACCTCCGATTGGTCCAATAATTTATATCAAGCAATTATTGCATGATCGCTGTTTTACATCGGCAGACCCGTTCCGTTTCCGCCCAGTCCTTTGAGCAAAGCGGCTCTGTTTCTTCTGGATTTCTTTCCGTGAAGAGCGCCGCCTCCTATGCCGAACTGCTTCATCATTTTCTGCATCTGTTCAAACTGCTTTAAAAGCTGATTGACGTCGGAAACCTGAGTTCCGCTTCCCGCGGCTATTCTCCGCTTCCTCTTCGGATCTATTATCGCGGGCTTTTCACGTTCCGCCTTTGTCATGGAATTTATCATTGCCTCGGTCTTTTTGAGCTGAGTTTCGCCCTGCTCAAGCTGCTCGTCCTTTATATTTCCCGCTCCGGGGATAAGCTTCATAAGCGATCTGATAGACCCCATTTTCTGAATCTGCTTCATCTGATCCAGCAGGTCGTTAAGATCAAAGCCTTTTTCCTTGACCTTTCTGGCAAGCTTTTCGGCGTCCTTTTCATCTACAGTCTGGGTTGCCTTTTCTATCAGCGTAAGCATATCGCCCATGCCGAGTATTCTTGAAGCCATTCTTTCCGGGTGGAAGGGCTCGAATTCGTCAAGCTTTTCGCCCATTCCCACAAACTTGATCGGCTTTCCCGTTACTGAAAGCACCGAAAGCGCCGCTCCTCCTCTTGTATCGGAATCGAGCTTTGTGAGTATTACCGAGTCGATACCCAGAGCCTCGTCGAAGCTGGAGGCTACCTTTACGGCGTCCTGACCGATCATGGCGTCTACTACAAGCATTATTTCGTTTGGCTCGGCAATCTTTTTTATATCCTTAAGCTCGTCCATCAGCTCCTCGTCTATATGCAGACGTCCCGCGGTATCGAGAATTACAAGGTCGTTTCCGTAATCCTTAGCGTGCTTAATGCCTTCCTTAGCGATCTTTCTCGGGTCGGTCTGTCCCATATCAAAAACCGGAACTCCGGCTCGTTCGCCGACGACCTTGAGCTGTTCTATAGCCGCAGGTCTGTAGATGTCGCAGGCGACCAGCAGCGGACGCTTGCCCTGAGCCTTGAAATGCTTTGCAAGCTTTGCGGCGTGAGTCGTTTTACCCGAACCCTGAAGTCCGCACATCATAATGATACAGGGAGGCTTGTTGGGAAAATTTATTTTGGAATTTGCCTCGCCCATAAGCTTTATCAGCTCTTCGTTTACTATTTTTATTACCTGCTGACCGGGAGTAAGGCTTTTAAGCACATCTTCACCGACGCTTCTTTCGGTAACGCTTGCGATAAATTCTTTAACGACCTTATAGCTGACGTCGGCCTCAAGCAGCGCCATTTTAACTTCCCGCATAGCTTCCTTAACGTCCGCCTCGGAAAGCCTGCCCCTGGATTTAAGCCGCTTGAAAACGCCTCCCAGCTTTTCGGATAGTCCTTCAAATGCCATGCAAACACCTCTTTTTGAGCAATTATCGCTCCGCCGACATCTGATAAAATTATCAGCGCGGCAAAGCTGTATCAATCTTCAAGATATTTTGAATTGTCGTACTCTGCAAGTCTGGAATCCAGGTCTTCAAGCAGAACTATCGTCTTGTCCGCAATATTTCTGGCAAAGGAAACCTTTTTACATTCCTCAAAAATGTCAAGAGCCATACGCTTAAATTCTTCCAGCTGCTTTTTGTTCTGCTCCTCCTGACGTGAAAGGCCCAGTATCTCTTCAAATTTCAGCAGCGCTTCTTCACCGCGTCTGATCGAATCGTGAACGCCCTGTCTTGAAATTTCATACTGCTGGGCGATTTCCGCGAGAGAGAGATCGTCGTTGTAATAAAGCTCAAGAACGTCGCGCTGCTTTTCTGTAAGCAGTTCTCCGTATAAATCAAGAAGTATGCTCATGCTGAGATTTTTATTCACAGTCGTTCCTCCGTTCATAAGCTTTGTTTTTTACCGCGGATCAATTGTAAAGCAAAACCGCTTTACATATTATATATCAAGTTCAGCCGCTTGTCAAGGGCTTTCTTAAAAATAATATTTTTTTTACAAATATCGCTTGAAATAGCCTTTTGCAATGTGATATTATTATAAAAACTGAATAAATCTATAAAAGGATAGAACGTTGATTTTCGGGGAGAGGTTTGAAGCGGTGTTTCAGACTTCCGTTTTTGAAGTTTTACTGGTTAAAAATTCAGACAGGAAGGTGTTTGCGTGTTTACTTTTGAAATTAAAAACAGCCGTTATTCTTTGAAGCTTCCGGCGCTTACGCTGGGAACGGCTAATTTTGACAGACAGGATAACGACGAGGCTTATTTCAAGCTTCTTGACAGATATGCGGAGCTTGGCGGCTCATGTATAGATACGGCGAGAGTTTACTGCTCATGGACTGAGGGCGGAGAGGATTCGAGCGAGCTGGTTATAGGAAGATGGCTTAAAGCAAGAAACTGCCGCGAAAAAATGATAATAGCCACAAAGGGAGGGCATCCGAGGCTTGATGATATGTCCGCTTCAAGGCTTGACCCTGAATCGCTGCGTTATGATCTTGAAAGAAGTCTGGAATGCCTTGGCGTCGATTATGTCGATATATATCTGCTGCACAGAGATGACGAGAAGCTTCCGGTTTCTGAGATCATGCCGGTTCTCAATGAATTTGTGGAAAGCGGAAAGGTAAGATTTATAGGCGCTTCCAACTGGACGACAAGCCGTATTGAAGCGGCGAACCGTTATGCCGAGGCGCACGGTATGGAGCCCTTCAGGGTAAGTCAGATAAACTACAGCCTTGCGCATTCCAGCACGGATACCTTCGGCGATCCGACGCTTGTATGCATGAATATGTGGGAGTACAACTGGTACAGAAAACACAATTTTCCGGTAATGGCTTTCACCCCGCAGGCAAAAGGCTTTTTTGCAAAGTTTGCAAGAGGCGACCTGTCGGCGGCAAAGCTGCCTGAGGGACAGTTTACAAGCACGGCAAATCTGGCAAGGCTTGCAAGGGTAAAGGAGCTGAGCCTTAAAACCGGTGATTCGCCGGCAGTCGTGCCGCTCGGCTATCTGAACAGTCAGCCGTTTTTTGTATCTTCGGTATTCGCGGTATCTAAGCTCTGGCAGCTGGAGGAGGATATGACGGCGCAGGATCTGAGATACGACGCGAAAACGGTTGCTTTCCTTGAAAATATACTATAGACGGTTCAGCCTTATATAAAAGACGCCGCTCGGCACAGTAAGGCTTTTCTGTTCAGACCATGCATATGTATATAAAATAAAAATCCGAGGGATAAAATCTCTCGGATTAATTTTTGAATGTAGACCGCCTTGCCGTCGTGCAGCGAATAAAACCCGCCTCAAGCAGGTGGGTACCAGCCCTAGGTTTCACGCTCCCTTCGTCCGTAGCCCGAAGCAGCCGAAGCGGTTCGGGGCGGGAGGTCTGCAATCCGCTTTCGGAGCAAAGTTCCCTTTTAAAATGTGTTGGATTTATAAAACCGCACTTGATCGTACAAGGCAGTGAGTCTGTATTAATTTGCTGTATATAGTATAGCACATTGCCGCGTAAATATCAATAGGTAATTTTGTGCAAAAATGAGTGAAAAAAATTGTACAGCATAACTATTGACAAAGGCGTTACGCGTCAGGAATACGTTGAGCTTCCGGCGTCGTCATCTTCGTCATCGTCAAACTCAAACATTTCCTCGATTCGTTTCATGAAAATGTTTCCGATACGTTCGTATTCCTCGTCGTCGTCAATAGAAACCATAATTTCCTCATCACCGTCGAAATCGGATTTCAGGATAACGACCTCGCCGTCGTCTCCGAGGGTTTCCTCAGGATTTTCGTAGTAGGGAGTCAGGGCGTAATATTTTTCGCCCTCGTATTCCATGGCGTCGAGCATTTCAAAAACCTGTTCATGCCCGTCCTCGTCTTCAAGCGTGTAAAGGTCAGGGGTATATTCTTCAGACATAGCGTACCTCCGCGCGGTTCAATAACTATAAACCGATTTTAAAGTTGTTTTAACAGCCTGTGATGATATGGCGCTCTCTGAAAAAACATTCAATTGAAGCGCCGCAACATATTTATTATACTACTATTGACAATGAAAGTCAAGCGCATAATGTAAAGGCAATATTAAATAATTTATTTCGCAATTTTTTGAAAAAAACTATTGACAATGCACAAAAAGTGTGTTATAGTATAAACAAGGAAAAGGAAATACCAGAAAAGAAGTTCCTCAGAGAAATTTATCTCAGAAAATAGACGATATGTCGAAAGGGATGCCGATTGAATATCACAGGTTTATTTTCATATAGGTTTCTTGATGAAAGGCAAAAGCTGAAGCTGAATTAGTCCGACGAGAGGGATCTGACAGAGATTAAGGCAGAGATTCAGTACAAAGCCGCAGTACAGAGGAATTTATAGGGTTATCCGAGTACCTTTGATTAAATCGAAGCGGCGGCGGAGAATTATCAAGTGGTTCATATAGTGCATAGTTTTACGGCAGGAACGGCAGGGTACCGCGGTTAAGCTTAATAATGATTTGAAAGGAGCGAGTCCCATGGACGCAGTAGAGATCGGACAGAGTATCCCGAGACTCGGCAGAATCTGAAAAAAATCGAGTGACAACTCAGGTGTATAGACTGATAAACTCAAACCGGAAAAATGGTTTTTAAAATATAGATTCGAGAGTTTCGCGGTAGATCGGAAAATAAGTTTATGCAAGTTTGGATACTCTGAAATTACAATTTAATAGTTCAGATAATGCGAAAGGAGAAATTACTATGATTTTCTTCAAGAGGTTTCTGAATAAATTTTAGTGAGGAGTGTTTCCAATGCACAATTTAAGTTTTACGAAGGATTTTTTGAAATAACCTGAAAGAGTGAGTCCAATGTAAACTTAAGGCTTAAGCAGTTTTAATACTGTTAAATGCGATTTAGGCGCTTTAAGATATGATTTGATATTTGAAAGACGGGAGTGAGTCCGCCTAAAAATTTAAATTGAAGCGAAATTGCTTGTAAGGTTAAGGAATAAAGTTTCTATAGGAGTGGTGCATAATGATTAGGATGTGCACAAGGCGCTTGAATATTTAAATGATTGGAGTGAGTCCGCCAGAAACTTTAGCTTGATTTTGATGTTTGTTCCTTAGGGGAATTTAATTTATACGAAAGGTATGAGTCCAATGGCATGATACCTCTGCGGTAGGTAAAATTACTTGAAAGGTTGAGTCCGATGGTTTAAGTAATTAAGAGTGAAATCGAAATTACTGAAAGGTGTAATTCCAATGGTTTAGGTTTTAAGCCGTAAGGCTTGAGGAAGAATGCCAAATGAAGCAGATTTGGCAGGTGCGGCAGCAGAGGCTGTTTGCAGAAACTTAATTCAATGTGGAGTGAATCCGATGTACTAAGTAGTATGACAGTATTTAAAGTGCTATTTGATTAAATATTGTATATAGTGAGAGAACAGGCAGTGCTTGTTCTCTCTTTATTTATGCGTATATAACAAAAAAGAACGAGTCCGTTTTACTGGACTTGTTCTTTTTTAGGAAACCTTAGCTTACATGACAGTATCAATCGTTTTTGCTGTACCACCTTTTCAGCACCTGCTCGGCTTTTTTGCCGAATACCGTAAAATCACGGTTTGCCTTTGCCTTTTCAATGGGAGGAAGAACCGCTTTCCAGTCCCACCAGAAGTAGCCGCAAAACCAATCCTTGTTCCATGTGGAAGTCATTGCCGCCTCATAGAAATCAGCCTGCTCCTGTTCGTCGGAGGGCTTTTCCGGTCTGTTGTGAAAATCCCACGGATACTGAGAGCAGCCCTGTTCGTTACGCATACCTATTTCAGCGAACATAACAGGCTTGCCGTAATGCTTGTGCGCCTTTTCCAAAACGTCGGTACGCTTGTCAAATTCCCTTATCATTCTGTCCAGACTGCGGTCGTTTTCGTCCGTAACGGGATAATAAGCGGAAATGCCTATAACGTCTACAGCTTCCAGCCAATCAAAGCGAAACTCGTCGCCGTGATTGATGTTATGCATGATAATTCCGCTGTAAAGCTTTCGTACCTCCGCGATCATTTTTCTGCACCTGTCGGACTGCTTGTCCATTCCTGCCATTTCACAGCCGGTGCAAAGCATTTCACAGCCTGTTTTTTCAGCAATCGCGGCGTAATGAAGCATAAAGGCGTTATACGATCTGAACCATTTATCCCAGTATTCCGGATTTTCAGACGGAAAGTCGATCCTTGCTCTCCATGCCCTGTCAAAGCAGTTTACCATAGGCTTCAGGCAGACCTTCAGACCAAGCGATTTTGCCTTTTTTACTGCAAAAACCAAGTCGCTGTCGGTCTGAGTCCTTTCGTAGTCGCTGAATATTCTGGTGCTTGCAAAGCTTTCCTGCCATGCGTTTACGGGAATACATATCCAGTTAAGACCGTTCGACGCCAGCCTTTCCATCGACCTTTCCGCCGCTTCGGTCTGCATTGTTCCGCTGGGAGCAAAAAATCCCCATGTATATCCTTTGCAGAATAAATCCTTGTTCATATTGACAACACCCTCTTTTTATGTTCTGAGCTTATTTTTTTCGGTAGGCTTCAATAAGAAAGCTGCATTCGGTTTCCAGCGCTTCAAGCGCTTCCAGCCGGCTCCCTGATTCCTCAGGAGTTTTGTAAAAATACGGAGTCATGGCGAAAAGATTTCGTATATCCTCGTTCGAGGAAAGAGTTACCGAATAGGTTATCTCCTCCTCTTGGATTTTGGCAAATTTTCTTAGGCCGTAAGCGTTCGGTCTGTTCTCGTACGGCTCATCATAAAGCACGCTTTTAAGTCCGTACAAATGCCTTGCCGCCGGGGAAATTATAACCAGAAAACCGCCTTTTTTAAGTACCCTTGTATATTCGTCGTTTGAAACGGGAGCAAACGCGGAAACGATCAGGTCTGTCGAAAGCGCGCGGAAGGGAAGCTCAAAGGCTGAAGCGACGGCAAAGCTTACGTTGGCAAGTCCATTTTGCCTGCTTCTTGCCGCGCAGTGCGAAACCGCGCTTTTTGATAAATCTATGCCGTAAATTTCCGCGTTTTTCAGCTCACAGGCGTAAAAAGACGTATAGTAGCCCTCTCCGCAGCCGCTGTCTATGATAACGGGCTGTTCTTTTCCGTTCAGCAGCGCCTTGATGATTTCTGCCGCTTTCACAGCCAGAGGTCTGTAATAGCCCTTGTCGAGAAAAGAGCTTCTCGCCTTTACCATAAGCGGATTGTCGCCCGCTTTTTTCGGATTTCTCCCTTTGGTGGTCAATAGATTTATATATCCGTTTCTTGCAATATCGAAGCAGTGGCCGTTCCTGCAGCGGCAGACGTTTTTTGAAGGCTTCAGATTCTTTCCGCATACGGGACATATATACATTTAGTATCATGCACTTCCTTTGTTTCCGGTTTGTCAGATTCCTTAAATTCCTATGTATTATAGCACACATGGATTTAACATACAAGAGCAAAACTTAAAAAAAATAAGGATAAAAAATAAACTTCCGGCTTCTTAGCATCTACGTTTCCGCAGCTGTTACCGTCATAGGCTTTTTAAGTCTGAGGGCAGTTGAAAAACATTTATTTTTCGGTTTTCCTGCGGATTTTTGATTATTTTTCTATTGACTTTAAAGGTGTATTATGGTATAATAAATTAATTTCAGACGTATTAAGTGTCTGAAAAAATTTTATTACGGAGGCGATTCTTTATGAAAATGAAAGCTGCTCAGGCAATGGTTGAATGTTTAAAGGCGGAGAATATAAAGGTCGTCTACGGCTATCCGGGTGCGGCGATATGTCCCTTTTATGACGCATTGATGGACGCCGGCAACGACATTACTCACGTTCTTGTCCGTCATGAGGCCAACGGAGGTCATGCCGCTAACGGCTTTGCAAGGATTTCGGGCAGGCCTGCCGTTTGTATTGCCACTTCAGGTCCGGGAGCTACTAATCTTATTACCGCGATCGCAACGGCTTATGCCGATTCTATACCTATAGTCTGCATTACAGGGCAGGTCAATACCGATCAGATCGGAAGCGACGTTTTTCAGGAGGCGGATATAACCGGCGCCGCCGAGCCCTTTGTAAAGCACAGCTATCTTCTGAAGGACCCCGCGGAGCTTCCGAGGGTTTTTAAGGAAGCGTTTTATATAGCCGGAACCGGCAGACCAGGACCGGTTCTTATTGACGTTCCTATGGATGTTCAGAAAGCGGAAATTGATTTTGAATATCCCGAAACAGCGGATATAAGAAGCTATAAGCCGACTACAAAGGGTAATTATCTTCAGATAAAAAGAGTGCTTACGGCGCTTAAGGAGGCTGAAAGACCGCTGATATGTATCGGCGGAGGAATCTTTGCCTCTCATGCCCGTAAGGAGATAAACGAGCTCGCGCATATTATGCAGATCCCAGTTATCACTACAATGATGGGTATTTCGGCGTTCTCAGACGACGATCCGCTTTTTTACGGAATGTTGGGTATGCACGGGGTAAAGAGCGCGAATACGGCGGTCAGGGAATGCGACGTACTGTTTCTCGTAGGGGCGAGGGTAGGCGACCGGGCTGTAAGGACTCCGCTCGCGCTTGAAAAGACCACTAAGATACTGCATATTGACATTGATCCTGCGGAGATCGGAAAGAATATCGGAGCCGATTATCCGCTGGTAGGCGACGCAAAATCAGTTCTTTCCCAAATGCTTGAAATGGCTGAGCCTATGGAGCATAGGGAATGGTTAGAGCGCCTTGATTCGTATAAGCGGCTCAGAAGCTTTGATCCGGCAAAAAGCGGAACGGTAAACCCCAGAGAATTTATGGAGAAGCTTTCAGGGGCGATGCCTGATAATACGGTAGTTGTCGCCGATGTCGGACAGAATCAGATCTGGACTGCAACGGGCTATCATATCAAAGAGGGAGGAAGGTTTCTTACCTCGGGCGGAATGGGAACTATGGGCTATTCCGTTCCGGCAGCTATCGGAGCGAAGATGGCGGACCCGTCAAGACCGGTTATGGCAATATGCGGCGACGGAGCGTTTCAGATGGAGTTTATGGAGCTCGCAACGGCGGTTCAGCACGGAGTAAACGTCAAAATAGTAGTTATGTCGAATAACCGCCTCGGCATGGTAAGAGAGCTTCAGACAAACGGATATAACGGCAGGGAAACGGCGGTATTTCTCGACGGTTCTCCGGACCTTATCAAGCTTGCCGACGCTTACGGTATACCGGCGGTCAGAGTTACCGACGAGGCTTCGATGAATGAGGCAATAAAGCTTCTCAGCGAAACAGACGGTCTTTTCCTTGCGGAGGTAAGGGTAGATGAAAATGCAGCCACGCTTTGACAGTTCTGCATTTTGCCGTATCTTTAATTTTAGATGTGTGAAAAATTAAAAATAAATTAATAAACCAGTGCTATAATTATAAATTGCGGAAGAAAAGTGGAGGGTATAAAGATATGAAGCATACTATATCTGTTTTAGTGGAAAATCACAGCGGAGTGCTTTCAAGAATTTCAGGGCTTTTTTCCAGGCGAGGCTTTAATATTGAAAGCCTTGCGGTAGGTCCTACGCAGGATCCGACGATTTCCCGCATAACCATAATTGCCGACGGCAACGAGCATACCGTTGAGCAGATCGAAAAGCAGCTCAACAAGCTTATCGAGGTAATAAAGGTAAAAACCCTTTCAAAGGACGAGTGCCTTGCAAGAGAGCTTATGATCGTGAAGATCGCCTGTACCGCCGATAAGAGAAGCGAGGTTATGACGATTGCGGACATAACCGGCGCCAAGGTAATGGATATTACCTTGACCACCATGACCCTGGAGCTGTGCGATACATATGCTCATCTCAAAAGATTTGAGGAGATAGTTACGCCGTATAACATTCTGGAAATGGTAAGAACGGGAACTATAGCGATTCAGAAGGGTGCGGACGTTATCGCCGCAAGGAAGTGATTCAAGCTTATATAGCCCGCAGCGGCTACATAAAATATTAGGTATTACATTTAATATACTGGAGGAATTTACAATGGCAAAGATTTTTTATCAGCAGGATTGCGACCTGAACCTTTTAAAAGGCAAAACGGTAGCGATCGTCGGCTACGGTTCACAGGGACACGCTCATGCTCTTAATCTCAAGGACAGCGGAGTAGACGTTGTCGTAGGTCTTTACGAGGGATCAAAGTCATGGAAAAAGGCAGAGGAGCAGGGGCTTAAGGTTATGACTACCGCCGACGCCGCAAAGGCTGCCGACATTATAATGATACTTATTCCTGACGAGAAGCAGGCTGCGCTTTATAAGAGCGAGATCGCTCCTTATCTTACCGAAGGCAAGACATTAGCTTTCGCTCACGGCTTTAATATTCACTTCGGCTGTATCGTTCCGCCGAAGAACGTTAATGTTATAATGATCGCTCCTAAGGGACCTGGTCATACAGTTCGTTCGGAGTATCAGGCAGGCAAGGGCGTACCTTGTCTTATTGCAGTTGAGCAGGACGCTACGGGCAACGCTCAGGATATAGGTCTTGCGTATGCCGCGGGTATCGGCGGAGCAAGAGCCGGCGTTCTTGAAACGACCTTCAGAACGGAAACTGAAACCGACCTCTTCGGAGAGCAGGCTGTTCTCTGCGGCGGTGTATGCGCTCTTATGCAGGCTGGATTTGAAACTCTGGTTGAAGCGGGATATGATCCGAGAAATGCTTACTTTGAGTGTATCCATGAGATGAAGCTTATTGTTGACCTTATCTATCAGTCCGGCTTTGCAGGCATGAGATATTCGATTTCAAATACCGCTGAATACGGCGACTATATCACAGGTCCTAAGATCATTACTGAGGATACAAAGAAGGCTATGAAGAAGGTGCTTTCAGATATTCAGGACGGTACTTTCGCCAAGGACTTCCTCCTCGATATGTCAAGCGCGGGCTCTCAGGTTCACTTCAAGGCTATGAGAAAGCTTGCTTCCGAGCATCCTTCCGAGAAGGTAGGCGCGGAGATCAGAAAGCTTTACAGCTGGAGCGACGAGGATAAGCTTATCAACAACTGATAAAAATGTATATCTGAGCCTCCCGCCGCAGAAAGCGGGGGGCTTTTATATATTTACGCTTGTAAAGAAAATGAACGGCGGTCAGAAATGATTGTGTAATTTCTCCAAAGATACAGGGGAAGCTTTAATAAAAATAGCTTTAATTGACGAAAATAAAGCTGTGAGAAAAAAATATAAAAAAAGGCTTGACAAACGGAGTAAAATGGCGTATAATTAATTATGTTGTGAAACGCAAGTTTTCGCAGTCGATTTTGGGAGCATAGCTCAGCTGGGAGAGCATCTGCCTTACAAGCAGAGGGTCACAGGTTCGAGCCCTGTTGTTCCCACCAGAACAAGCAGAAAATGTTGAAGCCTTTGACTTCAACATTTTTAATCTGCTTACGGCCTGGTAGTTCAGTTGGTTAGAACGCTAGCCTGTCACGCTAGAGGTCGTGGGTTCGAGCCCCATTCAGGTCGCCAGCTTAAATCCAATGACCTTGGATTTAAGTATGCCTCTGTAGCTCAGTAGGTAGAGCAGGGGACTGAAAATCCCCGTGTCGATGGTTCGATTCCGTCCGGAGGCACCATAATCAGATCTGAGTTTTTTGGATCTGCAATGCGGATTTAGCTCATCTGGTAGAGCGCCACCTTGCCAAGGTGGAGGTAGCGAGTTCGAGCCTCGTAATCCGCTCCAGTATCAGTGAATTGTCCATTATCACACAGTGGTAGCGGATATTTTTATATCTGCCGTAAGTATATTTTGCTGTGAATTCGGTGTGATTGCATGGTTCTCGTTATCATTTTGTGGTGACGGGATTTTTTATGCGACCTGACAAAGGCGGCAGGAAAACAAATTAAACGGCTGTTTCTGCAAGGACGTAAGTGACTTTAGCTTGACAGTACGGTGCAGCTGTGGTATAATAATGTTAAATTGATATTATTTTGTCGGGAAGGGCAGGGCATAATGAGTAAGCGTTTGGATGACGAGGTCAGAATAGAAATCCAGGGGTTTGACAGACCTGATTCGTGGAACACAAGCAGGTATATCGTGTATTCATGCGAGGGGAAAAATACTGTTGCGCTGCGCACCGACAAGCTTATGTCAGCATTGGCTTTTATTAAGAAAAATTCCGATAGAAAGCATCATTACAAGCTTTATGACCGTATAATAAATTCTTTCAGTATGAACGAGATACTGCGCGCGGCTCAGGAAGAGGATGAAAGGTCGGAGAAATAAGAGGCTGCAATATTGTGATAATAGCCTAGGAGCAGCTTTAAGAGCCGTGCATAGAATTTTGCGCATACATGGTTACTCAATTTATATGCGCTGTGCTTAAGCAGAGATATCGTCATTAGATATATTGTATTTTTTATATAAAAAACCGGGCAGTCCGTATAAAAAGGATTGTCCGGTTTGTTTTAAATGTCTGCCTGAATAGGATACAGTAATACCTACCAGGGTTTGACCGTACCTACGATTTCGCTTATGCTCTTTACTCCGTTTTCATCGCACCATTTGTCAAGCCCCTCTATTATTTCAATCGGAGCATAGGGGTTGGAGAAGATAGCCGCGCCGATCTGGACTGCGCCAGCGCCAGCCATCATCATTTCAACGGCGTCCTCATACGTTGAAATTCCGCCCATGCCGATTATCGGAATCTTTACGGAGTTCGAAACCTGCCAGACCATTCTTACCGCAATAGGGAAAACGGCAGGGCCGGAAAGTCCTCCTACGTTGTTTTTCAGGATAGGTCTGCGTGATTTTATGTCGATCCTCATGCCGAGAAGTGTGTTTATAAGTGAAAGCGCGTCGGCTCCGTTAGCCTCAACTGATTTGGCTATATCCGTAATGCTTGTTACGTTGGGAGAAAGCTTTACCATCAGCGGCTTGTCCGAGGCGTCCTTTACAGCCCTTGTGACTTGACCTGCTACAGCGCAGTCTGTGCCGAACGCCGCGCCGCCCTGCTTTACGTTGGGACAGGATATATTAAGCTCTATCATGTCAACGGCTGAGCCTTTGAGCCTTTCGGCAAGCTCGGCGCATTCCTCGACCGTCGAGCCGGCGATGTTTGCAATTATTCTTGTGTCCTTTGTGACCAGAGAGGGAAGCTCATAGCTGAGAAATTTTTCAACGCCGCCGTTCTGCAGCCCTACCGAATTAAGCATACCTGCGGGCGTTTCAGCTATTCTGGGGCCGGGATTTCCCTGACGTTCGTGCAGAGTAGTTCCCTTTACTGAAATTCCTCCCAGCCTTGAGAGAGGATAAAACTGCTCGTATTCTCTGCCGTAGCCGAATGCGCCGCTTGCGGGAATGACCGGATTTTTAAACTCAACTCCGGCAATTTTTACCCTCAGATCAGCCATTAAGATCCACCTCCTTGCTGTCGAATACAGGTCCGTCCTTGCAGACGTGAGAATATATTTCCTTTCCGTCCTTTACCGTTCTGCATACGCAGCCCAGACACGCTCCCACTCCGCAAGCCATCCGCTGTTCCAGAGATACCTGCGTTTCGATTCCGTATTTTTCCGCTATGTCAACGATTCCTTTAAGCATGGGCATAGGGCCGCAGGCGTAAATTATATCAGGCTTTGCGGATTTAAGATAGCTTTTGAGAGCGTCGGTGACGAAGCCGTGAACGCCTGCCGAGCCGTCGTCTGTGCAGAGGATCGTTTCAGCGCCCGCAGCCTTGAAATCCTCCTGCAAAATAGCAATAGAAGAGGTTCTGAAGCCGCTGATTACCGCGGCTCTTTTACCGTACTTTTTAGCTATGCCCAGCATAGGCGGAGTACCTATTCCGCCCCCAATGCATACGGCTTTTTTGTCAGATCCAAGCGCCTTGAAGCCTTTTCCCAAGGGAGCGATAATATCAATCATATCCCCCTTGTTAAGCTCTGAAATTTTTTCTGTTCCCTTTCCCCTTACCTCAAAAACAAAGCGGATCGTTCCGTTTGTCCTGTCAATATCGCAGATAGAGATAGGTCTGCGAAGAAAAAATCCCTCGGCGGCGATTTGCGCAAACTGACCTGCTTCAGCTTCAGCCGCAATTTCCGGGCATTTTACGGTAATATCGAAAATTCCTTTAGCCGCCGCGCATTTTTGGGTTATGGGGTATTTGCCCTGCCTGTACATCTGATCAGTCCTTTCGGTTAATTTTGTATTGCTGCACAATGTCATATAACCTATTCACCGATGTCCCCCGCCTTCTTAAGGCGGCGGGGTTCATTCTGTCATTCAGCGGGGGATTATATCCCCGCTGAACACCTACGGAGCTAAGGCTCATGCGGTGAGGCTGCCTCGTCGCAGTCGATGTTAAGTAAGCTTACATCGGGTTTTGCTCCGAGTTAAATTCCTTATCATTTTTTATACCTTAGATAAGGATTTGCAAAGGTCTTTCAATATATTATTTCTTTGAAAGCGTTTTATTATGCGTATTGAAGCTTGTATTTCAGTAGAGCTTCTTCCGCGCTTCAAGTTCATTCCTGAATATCGTATCCTAAAAATACAGGCGGAATAAATCCGCCCGCTGATCATTATTCAGGAAGCGCTATCTTAGGCAGATAAGAAATAATATCCTCTTTCATTCTGATAACCTCACGCCTTGCCGCCTGAGCATATTCATGCTCGTCGCACTCCTCCTTCTTGTACGCGCACATTACCGCGCGGGAGGAGTTTACGACAGCTCCCAGACCGTTTTTGTCAAAGCCTTTTGCAACGCCCTCGGCTCCGCCGCCCTGAGCGCCGTAGCCGGGAACAAGGAAAAAGGTGTGAGGAAGCGCCGCTCTCATTTCTTTAAGCTGTTCGGGATAGGTTGCGCCGACAACGGCTCCAACGCCGCTGTAGCCGTACTTGCCCATGACCTCAACGCCCCATTTTTCGCACATATCGCCCATGACGGCATAAACTGTCTTGTCGCCTATCATCAGATCCTGCAATTCTCCCGACGACTTGTTCGAGGTCTTTACCAAAACGAAAATACCCTTGTCGTAAGCTCTGCATTTTTCAAGCAGAGGCGAGATCCCGTCAGTGCCGAGGTAGCCGTTTACGGTAAGAGCGTCAGCGCCGAAAGCTGGAATTTCCTCGCCGCATACCTCGGTAACGCCGAGATGAGCCGTAGCGTAAGCGTCCATTGTCGCGCCGATGTCGTTTCTCTTGCCGTCCGTCATAACGAACATACCCTTTTCCTGAGCGTATTCAATAGTCTTGCAGAGAGTCTTAACGCCCTCCCAGCCGTACATTTCATAATAGGCTGCCTGAGGCTTAATCGCGGGGCAGATGTCGTGTATCTCGTCGATAATGCCTTTATTGAACTCAAGAATAGCCTTTGCCGCCGCTTTCAGCGTCTTTCCGTATTTCTTTATCTTCTTGCCGACGATATATTCCGGAATATACTCAAGCTTGGGGTCAAGACCGACGACTGAAGGATTCTGAGTCTTTACAATGTTTTCAATAAGTCTGTCAAACGACATTTTTCATCTTCCTTTCATTAGCTTCAGACAGAGTCCTGAAGCTCGTATACTATTTGCCCTCCGCAGATCGTATAAACGTTTCTGCCTTTTAAGCGTTCGCCCTTAAACACAGTATTTTTGGATTTGGAGCGCAGCTTATCAGGAATAACCTCCCACTCGAGGTCGGGATCAAATATGCAAAGCTCGCAGCTTTCTCCCTCTTTTATCATAACAGGAGGCAGACCGAGAATTTTTCTGGGGTTTACAGACATAAGCCCGGCAATCTTTGAAAGCTCCGCCTTTGAGGTGTGATAAAGCCGCGTCAGCGCGGCGGCAAGGGAGGTCTCAAGTCCAACCACTCCGTTGGGGGCCTTTTCAAAATCAGCCTTCTCTTCAGCCGTATGTGGAGCGTGGTCGGTAATAATGCAGTCTATCGTTCCGTCCAGCAGGGCGTTTTCGATTGCCTGCCTGTCCTTTTCCGTTCTCAGCGGAGGGGACATTCTGTAATCCGCGTCTTTACCGAGCAGCTTTTCTTCCGTAAAGGTAAAGTAATGCGGAGCGGTTTCGCAGGTCACCTTTACTCCGTCCTTTTTGGCGGCTCTTATAATATTTACCGCGCCGTAAGTCGAAACGTGACAGATGTGTATATGCGCTCCGCAGGAAGCCGCCAGAGCTATCTCCCTTGCGGTGATATAATCCTCCGACGCCCTGTCCATACCCTTTACGCCCAGCTTTTGCGATACTTCGCCTTTGTTTATTATTCCGCCGTTTATTATGCTGAGATCCTCGCAGTGCGAAAGCACAGTCATTCCGTTTTCTTTGGACAGCTCCAGAGCCGTTCTCATAAGCTCCGCGTTTTCAACAGGCCGTCCGTCGTCGGTAACAGCGATCGCTCCCGCCTTTTTCAGCGCGTCATAATCGCACAGCTCCCGGCTATGCATACCCTTTGTAATACAAGCCGAGGTGTAAATATTGATACCCGTCCGGCCGCCCTTTTTCAGAATATATTCCGCGGTTTCCGGATTGTCGCAGGCAGGCTTTGTGTTGGGCATCAGCAGAACTCCTGTGAAGCCTCCCGCCTTTGCGGCTTCCGCTCCCGTAAAAATATCTTCCTTGTGAGTAAATCCCGGGTCCCTGAAATGGACGTGCATATCGAACAATCCGGGGAAAGCGATAAGCCTTGCTTTGCAGTCTATAACTCTATCAGCGCCGCGGGATATGCTGCCTATTTCAGTGATTATTCCGTCTTCCGAGAGAATGTCGGTAATTTTGTCAAGTCCCGTCTGAGGGTCTATAGCCCGCACGTTTTTTATTAAAAGCTTCATCAGTTCTTTTCCTCAAATGATTTGCCCTTGGCGTAAAGGTCAAGAGTCTTTTCCGGCATCTCGCAGCTGTAAAGCTTGTTTGAGCCGTTGACAAGGAAGGTGACGGTGCACGGCTTTTCCTTGTCGGCGTCGGTTGCGTCTTCTGAGGCGGACGGATCGTTAAGGTCCGTATAGGATATCTGAGCGAAGAACATATAATCCATGGCTTTGTCAAATTCCGGCGCGTGATTTCCCGGAAGAATAAAAAGCTTGATTTTTCTGGAGTCCTCGTCTACCTTGAAGTATCCCTCCGCGATGACGCTTTCGTCATCGGTGTAAGATATCTTGAATTTGCTGTTTTCGTCAAAGGTCAGCGTAACGTTCTCCTCCTCGTCGTACCAGGCGCCGGAAATAAGCGTTCTTGTATCGCCCTCGGTAGACGGGTGGTTGAGCATATAGCTTCCGACGACAATCGCGCAGATCACAAAAGCTATGAATACAAGCAGCAAAAGGAACTGTACTATTTTCTTTACCATATAAAAATCCGTCCTTTCAGGCGGAAAGCTCCGCCTCGTTGATTTCAGATGATCTCACTGCCCCGTTCAGCAAAAAGCTTTGACGGAACGGGGCGGGTGTGACAGCCGATCTATTTTATTTCAAGGATCGCGCCTCTGTTTGCAGAGGTTACGAGAGAAGCGTATCTGGCGGCATAGCCTGTTTTTATCTTAGGCTCCTTCGGCGTCCAGTTTTTCTTTCTTGCTTCAAGCTCCTCGTCGGAAACCTTGAGCTGAATACTGTTGTTGTTGATGTCGATTGAAATTATATCTCCCTCTTTTACAAAGGCTATAGGACCGCCTACGGCAGCCTCGGGAGAAACATGGCCGATTGCAGCGCCTCTCGTAGCGCCGCTGAAACGTCCGTCGGTAATAAGAGCCACGGTTGAGCCCAGACCCATTCCGGAAATAGCCGACGTCGGATTGAGCATTTCTCTCATGCCCGGACCGCCCTTAGGCCCCTCGTAGCGTATTACGACTACGTCGCCGGCGACGATTTTGCCGCCTCTGATGGCCTCTATAGCGTCCTCCTCACAGTCGAACACTCTTGCGGGGCCCTCGTGAGCCAGCATTTCAGGCGCGACAGCTGAACGCTTTACAACGCAGGTGTCGGGAGCAAGGTTGCCCTTTAGCACCGCGATTCCGCCCGTTTCCGAATACGGATTGTCGATAGGTCTGATGATATCCGGGTTCAGATTTACAGCGCCCTTGATATTCTCGCCTACGGTCTTTCCTGTGCAGGTAACGCATTCCGTGTTGACAAGACCCTTCTTGTTCAGCTCGTTAAGAACGGCGTAAACGCCGCCTGCCTCGTTAAGATCCTCCATATATGTATGTCCGGCGGGGGCAAGATGACAGAGGTTAGGCGTTCTCTTTGAAATTTCGTTTACAAAGTCAAGATCAAGCTCTATTCCGCATTCGTGAGCGATAGCCGGAAGATGAAGCATTGAGTTTGTGGAGCAGCCGAGAGCCATATCCGCGGTGATCGCGTTGATGAAAGCTTCCCTGGTCATTATATCCCTGGGTCTGATATTCTTTCTGTAAAGCTCCATTACCTGCATTCCGGCGTGCTTTGCAAGCTTCAGCCTTTCCGAATATACCGCCGGAATAGTGCCGTTTCCTCTGAGTCCCATTCCAAGAACCTCGGTAAGACAGTTCATTGAGTTTGCCGTATACATACCGGAGCAGCTTCCGCAGGTAGGACAGGCCTTGTTTTCATATTCCTCAACGTCTTCAAGGGTGTATTTTCCGGCGTTGTAAGCTCCTACAGCCTCGAACATACTTGAAAGCGAGGTTTTTCCTCCCTTGACGTGACCGGCAAGCATAGGTCCTCCTGATACGAAGATAGTCGGAACGTTTACTCTGGCCGCCGCCATCAGCAGTCCGGGAACGTTTTTATCGCAGTTAGGCACCATTACCAGCGCGTCAAAGTGATGAGCAAGCGCCATACATTCGGTTGAATCGGCAATAAGGTCGCGGGTAACAAGCGAATATTTCATTCCCTGATGTCCCATAGCGATTCCGTCGCATACAGCGATGGCAGGGAATACTACGGGAGTTCCGCCTGCCATGGCAACGCCCATTTTAACGGCTTCTACTATCTTGTCGATGTTCATATGCCCCGGAACGATCTCGTTATATGAGGAAACTATGCCTACGAGCGGCCTTTCCATTTCCTCCTTGGTCATTCCCAGAGCGTTGAACAGCGATCTCTGCGGAGCCTTGTCAACTTCGCCGCAGAAAAAGTTACAATTTTTACATTCTGACATTCTGATTACCTCTTTTTATAATAATTTGGTTTTAATTCGGAGCAAAGCCCGATGTAAGCTTGGCTTTTCATCGGCGCTAGGTTATAAAATTGTTTCCTTATAGGTTGCCGCCGCTTCGTCAACCGCGGCCATAAGCTTCTTTTCCAACGGAGTTCCCATAACGTCTGGCTTATAGGATACTCCGATGTAGTTGTTCTCCCAGCTCATTCCTCTGTCAAGCGCGTAGAAATAGAGAATATTTCCGCGCAATTTTACCTTGGCTTTAAAATATATTTTTTCTCCTAGGTCTGAAACTTTCAGGAACATAAACGCTTGGTCGGGAACCGAGCCGTTCCTGCAGCTTTCGATCATATCATATATTTCGTTTTCCGGAGCGCTTACGATACAGAAGCAGGGAAGACTGCTGTCATATTCGTTATCTCCGTGTTCTTCGCTGCTGTAGGGCAGATACAGAGCCGAATAATCTACCTCGCCGGCTCCGCTTCTGAAAGGTAGAAAATCCCCGCTGAGCATAAAGGTATATTTCAATTCAATAACCGTGTCGTCTCCGTCATAAAAAATTTCGTTCACAAGTCTTGACGGCTTTGCCGCTGCCGTACCGCTTTCAAGGATACGCTCAGGCGTCCGGGCGGATTTATTTTCCGCCGGCGCGGAAGAACCTCCGACCGCCTTGTCTTTCATTCCAAGAGCATTGTCCATCATTTTTGAAAGGCTGGGAACTGTTCCCGTGTTGCCGTTTTTGTCTACTGCATCGTCAATAGCTTTTGCAGCGCTTTTTAATATTTTGTCAAATAAGCCCATAAGCTTTTGCTCCTTTTTTAAGTATTGTATTGAGCTTTTTGTTAAAATGTCCGCTGAGAATATCAGGAAGCAATACTGCCGGCAGTATTATCACGGACAACCTGCGGTTTTTCTGCTGTCAGGCGTATGCGCGCGGCGGCAAAATTGTAGAGCCGTATGCCTTTTCATGCTTCAGAGCTGAAATAAATCATATTCGGCAGCGTTTTGTCATCGTACGGTTCAGCCAGCGTATCGTTGTGAACGATCTCGCATTTTCCGCCGGAGTATTCCAGCGCTATGCTTTCCCAGAACCTGACCGATCCGATGTTTTTCGGATGACAGCGGATCTCCCAGCTGCCCTTGTGCGTATCCCAGAGATAAAAAGCCAGCTTTTTGCCAAGTCCAAGCTTTCTGTATTTAGGCAGTATGCAGAATTCAGCCACCTGATAATCGGTGCTTTCTCTGTATTCAGCATACGGACAGCTCATTGCAAAGCCTGCAATTTTATTATCCGCGCGGATAAAGTAGGCATAACGCCCGTCCTCCGTCCAGTAATAGTCAAGCCATTCGTAGCCGAAGTTTCCGTTTTCGTCAACGTCCCGTCCGTCATACTGCGAAAACTCATAGTCATACTTTTCAAGCAGGTTCCGGAGAATTTCCTTTTCCTCTTCTTTGACCTTTGTAATTTCAATATTCATATCAGTGCGAAAGCCCCAAGAAAGCCGCCCCGATGATTCCCGCGTCGTTGCCCAGCTCGGCAATTACTATCTCGGTGTTCTTAGCCGAGTTTTTAGTGTAGACCTCCTTTGCCACCAGCTCTTTCAGAGGAAGCAGCAGGGGGTCTCCCTCGTTGCATACGCCTCCGCCGATACACAGAATGTCCGGCTGGAAGGTGTTGATAACGTTTGTGATTCCGCAGGCAAGGTATTTTATATATTTATTGACTACCTCTCTGCCGGCTCTGTCGCCTTCTCTCATGGCGTTGAATGCGGTTCGGGCTGAAATCTTTCCGTCATCCTCGTTCATTTTCCACATGATGGAGCCTTTGTTCTCAAGCATGGCTTCTCTTGTCATTCTCACAAGAGCGGTTGCTGATGAGAAAACCTCAAAGCAGCCGTGCCTGCCGCAGGTGCATTGGGGACCGTTGGGGTCGATAACGGTGTGACCGATCTCTCCGCCTGCGAAGTTGAAGCCGGAATATATTTTGCCGCCGATGATTATTCCGCTGCCTACTCCGGTTCCGAGGGTAATGCATACTGCGTCGTCGGCGCCTTTGGCGGCTCCGGCAATGTATTCGCCGTAGGCCGCGGCATTAGCGTCGTTTTCAACAAAGCAGGGCTTGTCGATAAAGGTTTTCATCATCTCAACGACATGAAAGTCAAGGAAGCCGAGATTGTTGGAATATTCGATAATGCCGTCGGCTGAATTTGCCGTTCCGGGAGTGCCTATCCCTACGCTTTCTATTTCGCTGAGGGTGAGTCCGGCAAGCTCTACGGCTTTCAGGGCTGTTTCAGCCATATCCCTGCAAATCTCCTCAGCGGCTCTGGGAAGATTGGTTTTGCAGGAGGCCTTCGATACGATACTGAACTTTTCGTCGACTACTCCCGCCTTTATATTTGTACCGCCCAAGTCGATACCGATATAATATTTCATTTTTCATTCTCCCTTTTACTTATTGATTATTATTTCAACGGACGGCTAATCAAAAGCCGCGGCGCCGATTATCTGATCCGGGCATATGCTCAGACCTTGGTAAGCACAAACCGGCATTTGCCCTCGACCGCGTATTTACCTGTGCCTGCCGGAATGAAAACGCTGTCGCCCTTCTTGGCTTCTGCAATATCGTCCGCGATTATCTTGGCTTCTCCCTCCAGCATGAGAATGCTGTTGAAGGAGCTTCCGTCAGCTTCAAGCGCCGCCTTGCTTTCTACGTCGACTCGGTATGTCGTAAAGTATTCGCAGGAGGAAAGCAGCTTGATTTTATAGCCGTCCTTTTCTTCAACAGGCGTTTCGGGATACTGCTTTGCAGGACGAAGGGCTGTGACGTCCTTTGCCTTTTCAACGTGCAGCTCTCTCGGATTGCCGTCCTTTCCGACTCTGCCGTAGTCGTAGATACGGTATGTCGTGTTTGAATTCTGCTGGATCTCGGCAATAAGGATACCCTTTCCGATAGCGTGAAGCGTTCCCGCCTCAATGAAGAATACGTCGCCTTTTTTTACCGGAACCGCGTTCGTAACCTCCAGCAGGGTATTGTCCGCGATACGTCGGGCAAACTCTTCCTTCGATATCTCATGCTTGAAGCCGTAAAGCAGCGTTGCGCCGGGGTCGCAGTCTACAACATACCACATCTCGGTTTTTCCGTATTCTCCCTCCACTCTCTGCGCGTACTCGTTGTCGGGATGTACCTGAACCGAAAGATTATCCTTCGCGTCGATAAGCTTGATGAGAATAGGAAAGCTGTCAAATTTCTCACAGTCGGTTCCTAAAACTGACTTTCCGGCTTTTTCAATGTATTCCGCCAGAGTCATACCGGCATATTCGCCGTTAGCTACGATCGAATTTCCGTCCTTATGACAGGAAAGCTCCCAGCTTTCCGCAACTTTGTCGTAATCGCATTCCTTGCCGAAATCATCACGCAGTCTTGTTCCGCCCCAGATATAATCCTTGAAGGCGGGCTTGAGTTTTATAACTGACATTAAAAAATCCTCCATTGCATATTTAATTACATTTAAAAACATTATATCACAGCTGAGATTCAATGTCAACCGATCGGGTATGCGTAACGCAGTATTTTAAGCTTTGCTTTCTGAACCGACAGGGAAAATAAAAAGAAGCTTGTCAGGATAATTTTTGTTTGACTTGCCGTCGTATATATGGTATAATAAAATGTCAAATTGTATTCGTTTTTTGTGAGAGGAGGAGAAGCCTTATGCGGTTTGAGATACAGTCTCAGACGGATAGGACCGCATCGGGAGCCGCGTATGTGCATTATAAGGCGTGGCAGGAAACCTACAGAGGACTTATGCCGGACGAATTTCTGGATTCTCATACTTACGAAAAATGCAGACGGTACGCCGATACGTATCAGAATAAATTTGTCGCCGTTGTAAACGGGCAGGCGGCAGGCTTCGCCGCGTTTCTGCCGGAGCGCAGGGATTTTTGCTCCGCTGAAAGCGCCGGAGAGATCGTAGCCCTGTACGTTTTGAAGAAATATCAGAAAGCCGGAATAGGAAAAGCACTTATGGAAAGCTGTCTGAATAAGATTGAAAAAAGGGAAGTCGTGCTTTTCGTACTGAAGGGAAACGAAAACGCGATAGGCTTTTACCGCCGCATAGGCTTCAGACCCACCGGACGAGAGATGATTCAGCAGGTCGCCGGAGGAGAAATAACCGAGCTTGAAATGCTGCTGAAAAGATAACTGACGCTTGAAAAAGACTGTTTGCAAGGGCTGAAAATCATTAAAAGGAGTAATTTATAATGGGAAGACTATTCGGAACAGACGGAGCAAGGGGAGTTGCGATCACTGAGCTTACCTGTGAAACCGCTATGAATATAGGCAGGGCCGCGGCGCTGGTGCTTGCCAGGGAAACCAACCATACGCCTAAAATTATAATCGGAAAGGACACCAGGATCTCGGGCGACGTGCTTGAAGCCGCGCTTATCGCGGGTATCTGCTCGGTCGGCGCCGACGCTCATATTCTGGGGGTAGTTCCAACTCCGGCGGTAGCTATGCTGGTGCAGAAGTACGAAGCCGACGCGGGCGTCATGATCTCCGCCTCGCACAACAGCGTTGAATTCAACGGAATAAAGCTGTTTTCAGGCTCGGGCTTCAAGCTTTCGGATAAAATTGAGGAGGAGATTGAAGCTCTGATACTGGATACTCCCGAGAAAATGCAGCTGAAAGACGGCTGTGAAATAGGCAGGGTATTTTACGAGCCTAACGCCGAGTGGGATTATGTAAGATATGTTATGAAAACCGTAGACTGTGATTTCAAGGGCATAAAGGTAGCGATCGACTGCGCCAACGGCTCTGCTTCAAGAGTGGCTCCCAAGCTTTTCGAGGGTCTGGGCGCAAGCTGCGTATTTATTCATAACGAGCCGGACGGAACAAATATCAACGAAAACTGCGGCTCTACTCATATTGAAGACCTGCAAAGGATTGTAGTTGAGAAAAAATGCGATCTGGGCTTAGCCTTTGACGGAGACGCTGACAGATGTCTTGCGGTGGACGAAAACGGACAGCTTATAGACGGCGACAAGCTTCTGGCGATATTTTCAAAATTCATGAGGGTTCAGGGAAAATTAAAGTCAAACACCTGCGTAGTAACCGTTATGAGCAATCTGGGCTTTTTCAAGTTCGCGGAAAGCGAGGGTATCAACGCTACCACCACAGCCGTAGGCGACAGATATGTTCTCGAAAGAATGCAGCAGTTCGGCTACAATCTGGGCGGAGAGCAGAGCGGTCATATTATTTTTCTCGACGAAGCGAACACGGGCGACGGCGAGCTTACGGGAGTAAAGCTGCTTGAGGTGCTTAAAAAGACCAAGAAAAAAGCCAGCGAGATAGCCTCCTGCATGGACTGCTATCCTCAGGTGCTTGTAAATGTAAAAATAACCGCCGACAAAAAGGGTATGTGGGAAAAATGCGAGGCGGTTCAGAGCGCGATTCAGACGTACAAGGAAAAGCTGGGCGAAGACGGCAGGATTCTGGTGAGAGAATCCGGTACCGAGCCGCTTGTCCGTGTAATGCTGGAGGGAAAGCGCACAGGCGTTATAACCGAATATGCGAACAACATTGCAAAGCTGATTGAGGAAATGTGATATATGCTTTTGAAGCTCCGCCGTACCGCTTGATTTTACCGTCATATCACACAGATTTAGCGACAGAGATTCGTTCAAGTATACAAATTTTGTTTTAACTAAAAGTTTTTCTGTTCATAGTTGCACGTCCGCGTGCAACTTTTCCCTCTTTTTTGCCTGTTAGCAGAGGGGTATAACGCGCAAAACAAAAATGCACGAAAAAACACAGTATAATAATTTCAGGAGGCGGCGCAATGAAAATCGCTCTTATTCACGGTCAGAATCATAAAGGCTCTACATATCATATAGGAAGGCTTATGGCTGAGAAGCTCGCGGAGGAAAAGGATATTTACGAATTTTTTCTTCCTCGGGATTTCGGGGAATTTTGCCGCGGCTGTACAAACTGTATCGTAAAAAGCGAAAGCCTTTGTCCTCACGCGGAAAAGCTGAAGCCTATTACCGGCGCGATGGATAACGCCGACGTGATAATTCTTACTTCTCCTGTGTATGTCTATCACTGCACAGGTTCAATGAAAGCTTTTCTCGATCACTACGGCTGGAGATGGATAGTACACCGTCCGGAAGAGAAAATGTTCTCGAAAAAGGGGATAGTGATTTCCACCTGTGCCGGAGGCGGCTCAAGATCCGCCAATAAGGATATGAAGGACAGTCTGATATTCTGGGGAGTTCCGAAGGTCTATTCTGTAGGAAAGGCGGTCAGGGCGGTTTCCTGGGACGGCGTAAGCGAAAAGAAAAAGGCTCGTATAGAGTCGGAGTTAAGCAGGATCGCCGCAAGGATAAAAAGCTCCGGCTTCAGACCTGCCGCGGGCTTAAAGGGACGTTTCTTTTTCGGGATTTCCCGTATGATGAACAAAGGCGGCTCATGGAATAAGGCGGATACAGAATACTGGAACGCCAAAGGCTGGACGGAGAAGAAAAGACCGTGGAAACGTCTGGCTCAGCCGAAATAACCATTAGGACGGAGATGCTTCCGTTCGGGTATAGTGAAAAATGATCAAGGATATAACTGAGGGCTGAAAATATGAGGATTGCAGACAAATGGCAGGATTATAAGATAATCGACACGTCGGACGGCGATAAGCTTGAAAGCTGGGGAGGAAAGGTGCTGGTGCGGCCAGATCCGCAGATAATCTGGAAAACGCCCCGCAAAACCGATCTGTGGGATAAGGCGGACGCGGTCTATCACCGCTCCTCGAAGGGAGGCGGCGAATGGGAATACCGCAAAAAGCTGCCTGAAAGCTGGAATATTTCCTACGGAGAGCTTAGCTTTATTATCCGTCCCACTGGCTTCAAGCATACGGGGCTTTTCCCCGAGCAGGCGGTAAACTGGGACTATATGGCGGATAAAATAAAAAAAGCAGGCAGACCGATCAAGGTGCTTAATCTGTTTGCGTATACAGGCGGCGCGACTCTTGCCTGCGCCAACGCGGGAGCGCAGGTTTCCCATGTTGACGCCTCAAAGGGAATGGTTCAGTGGGCAAGGGAAAACGCCGCGGCAAGCGGACTTTCGGACAAGCCTGTACGCTGGCTGGTAGACGACTGCCTTAAATTCGTTCAGCGGGAGATACGCCGCGGAAACCGCTATGACGCGGTGGTAATGGACCCTCCGAGCTACGGCAGAGGTCCGGGCGGAGAGGTCTGGAAGCTGGAGGACTGCATATATGATCTGGTAAAGACCTGCTCCGAAGCGCTTTCGGACAAGCCGCTTTTCTTCCTGCTCAACAGCTATACAACGGGGCTTTCGCCGTCAGTTATGGCTTATATCCTGAACGAGGTCATCACTCCCGGATTCGGAGGAAAGGTGACCGCCGACGAAATAGGACTGCCGGTGGAAAAATCATTAACGGCTCTGCCCTGCGGCTCAACAGCGGTATGGGAGGAACGGCAGATATGACGGACGGGCTTTTTAAAAAGTAAGGCTTTGACTTTCAGAGGTGATAAGATGTCGGATTATATTTATATGTACGGTATGGTCATGTCGACCTACGCATATCTGCTGTGCGGCAATTATCCCGAAGCCGACGGCTATGCTGAAATAAAGGAGAAATATCACCATTTGGGCGGCGAAACGGGAACTGCGGCGGCTATACTTTGCAGTCTGGGGGCGAAGGTAAAGCTCGGCGGCTCCCATTACGGAAATTTAAACAGGGATCTTATTCTCGGCTATTTTGCCGATAAATCCGCTGACCTTTCCGAATTGGTTTATGAGGATTTTGAGGGCGTTGAGGACAGGGTGATCATTGACAAAAGCACCCGAACCTGCTTCGGGGAATTCGGCAGGCATTTCAGCCGTGAAATTCCTTTTTATGAGCCGCCCCGCGAGGAATCGGTGAAAAACGCCGTTTGCGTAGCAGCTGACCCGTTTTTCGGAGACGAGATCGCGCGGCTTTGCGTAAAGCACGATAAGCCCTATGCGACTATCGACTGCGATCACGACAGCTATATGAATGAGCGCTGCGCCGTAAACGCGGTTTCTCACCAGTATCTCGACGGCCATTATCCCGATAAAAGCTATGAGGAGCTTTACAGGCTCTATACTGAAAATACCGACGGACTTGTTATCTTTACTCTCGGGGAAAAGGGCGCGATGTACGGCAGAAAAGGTCGGCAGCCTGAATTCCGCGGCTCGGTGAAGGTCGACGTTGTTTCAACTCTGGGAGCGGGGGACAGCTTCAAGGCAGGCACGGTTTACGGACTTTACAAAGGCTTTGACGACGACAGGCTTGTCAGATTCGCCTGCGCGGCTGCCGGAGCGGCGGTGTCAAGATTCCCTATCCCGCTGCGTCCTCCTGAGCTTGAAGAGGTCGAAAGGCTTATGAAACAGTACGGAGGTAAGCTTTGAGATAAAGCTCAAGTAAATGCAATCGAGAAAAGAGGAACAGAATGAACACATTTTTAAAAGCGGAAAACCTTAATTTTTCATATATAAACGAAATGGAGGAGCCTCCCGTAAAAACCGAGGTGCTTAAAGGAATCAGCCTCGATATAAAAAAAGGCGAGTTTGTGGCTGTCCTTGGGCATAACGGCTCCGGAAAGTCCACTCTTGCAAAGTGCTTCAACGCTATAAATATTCCGGAAAGCGGAGAGGTTGCCGTTGACGGGATGGATACAAGGGACGAAAACAATCTGCTCCCTATACGTCAGCGGGTGGGAATGGTGTTTCAGAATCCCGACAATCAGATAGTCGCTACGATAGTCGAGGAGGACGTGGCGTTTGCTCTGGAAAATATGGGCGTCGAGCCTGCGGAGATACGCAGGAGAGTAGACGAGGCGCTGAAAACCGTTGGTATGTACGAATACCGACGCCACGCTCCCCATAAGCTTTCAGGTGGACAGAAGCAGAGGGTGGCGATCGCCGGAATAATCGCTATGCGTCCCGACTGTATCCTGCTGGACGAGCCTACTGCAATGCTGGACCCTAAGGGCAGGGCGGAGGTCATGAAGACCATAAAAATGCTTAACCGTGAAAACGGAGTTACTATAGTTCTTATCACCCATTATATGGAGGAAGCCGCTCAGGCTGACAGAGTGGTGGTTATCGACGGAGGAGAAATAGTTATGGACAACGTTCCGAAAAAGGTTTTTTCTCAGGTCGAAACGCTTAAAAATCTGGGGCTTGACGTTCCGCAGGTAACGAAGCTTGCTTACGGGCTTAAAAAGGCGGGCTATGATATTTCCACGGAGATAATCTCTGAGGAGGAGTGTGCCGAGGCGGTTGCCCGGCTGATTGTGGAAAGCGGCAGATAAACTGATTCAAGGGGGATATTTTATGTGGATAATTTTGCTGATAATGATTGTTTTCATAGTGCTTGACAGAACCGGGATATTGAAATGCAATACATTGTTTATGAGCGTTTTGTATGTTGTCGGAATACCGCTGCTGCTGTGCGGCTATCTGGCGGTGGTTATTTCGGGAATAATAAACATGGTGGCGGATTTTTCACTGTCAAGATGTATGATTCTGGCGGTTAATATTATGCTTGCGCTGCCAATGATTATTATGATGTCTTATATTCTTGTGAAAATCTGCCGTGCGCCTATTGACAGAACGCGTTTTAACGGCAGCGATGAGGATTACAATATTGCCTGCATGAAACGACAGCGCAGTCTTTTGTGGATAGCCTATCCAATTTTCTGGATAAGCGCGGTTATTGCGCTGGGAACGGGAGTGCATATTTTTATGACGGCTGTCGGCGCGTCAATCATAACTATGAATCCTTTTTTCTGGTTTATATGCATATGTACCTTTGGACTGACTCTGGTATGCTATGTGATTTTGGTTGTCGGCTATATGTCCTCGTCAATTATATTCTTCCTGCTTTTCGGAACATTGACCGCGGTATTTATGATTATCACAGTCGCAATGACCGTTACCGCATTGTACAGAATGAGAGGGCTTTCCGGATATTCCAAGTTGAAAAACGTTCTTTTGGCAGTATCTATGCTGGTGCCGGTGTGGAGTCTTGTTTCCATGATAGAGATCAGTATGAAAATGCGCGATCTGGGAAAAAAGAGGCTTATGTGAATCCGGATTAACATAACAGGGGAGTTTAACACCCTGCATTCAAACAATTTTCTTGAAATCTACACAAATGTATGATATAATAATACGAATAATCGTATTAGACAAAAGGAAAGTAAAAGTATGGCAGTAATCAGAACTGAGAATTTATCATATGTCTACGGCGAAGGAACGCCTTTCCGCAAGGTTGCTGTGGACGATGTCAGCATAGAGATAGACGAGGGAGAGCTTGTGGGAGTTATCGGTCACACAGGCTCAGGAAAGTCTACCCTTATTCAGCATTTCAACGGACTTCTCAAGCCCTCCTCAGGTAAGCTTTTTATTGACGGGGAGGAGCTGTGGGCTGATAAATCGAGGCTAAGGCCTATAAGGTTTAAGGTGGGACTTGTTTTTCAGTATCCTGAATATCAGCTTTTCGAGGAGACCTGCTATAAGGATATAGCGTTCGGACCTAAAAATATGGGGCTTTCGGACGCTGATATCGACCGCAGGGTAAAGGAGACCGCAAGGCTTGTAGGACTTTCGCCAGAGATACTTGACAAATCTCCGTTCGAGCTATCAGGCGGTCAGAAAAGGCGCGTGGCGATAGCCGGAGTTATGGCTATGGAGCCGAAGGCACTTATTCTCGACGAGCCTACCTCGGGACTTGATCCCAAGGGCAGGGAGCAGATACTCGGGCTTATAAGGGAGTATCATCAGGAGAAGAAGAATACGGTAATGCTTGTTTCCCATTCAATGGAGGACGTCGCAAAGCACTGCTCTAAGATACTGGTGATGAATTCGGCTAAGGTATTCTGCTACGATACGCCGGTAAATGTATTTCACCGTTCGCGGGAGCTGGAGGAAATGGGTCTGTCGGTTCCGCAGATAACAAGGGTATTCAACAGGCTCAAGGCTATGGGTTACGATTTCGGGGAGGACGTTTATACTGTGGATTTCGGCAGAAAGCTGCTTTTGCGGGAATTGTCAGGCGGGAAGAAGATGAGCGAATGACAGGCGTGAAAAGACAGATGTCGGAAACCTATACGGTCGCGGCACTGCTTGCTTCGGCAGGAGGCTTTCTCGACGCTTACAGCTATGTTTGCAGGGATCGGGTCTTTGCCAACGCTCAGACCGGCAATATAGTGCTGCTGGGGATCTCGGCATTCAGCAGGAATTGGCTGGGAATGCTCAGATACCTTGTTCCGATAATAATGTTCGCTCTGGGCGTAGTCATGGCTGAATGGATAAGAAAACGCTTCGCGGCTTCCCGTTTCCACTGGAGGCAGTATATAATACTGATTGAAGCCGCTGTGCTTTCGGCGGCGGCGTTTATTCCCGCGGGGAAATACAATATCGCGGCGAATATAATGATATCCTTCGTATGCTCGCTTCAGGTGCAAAGCTTCAGAAAGGTTCATTCCATAAGCTTTGCCACGACTATGTGTACGGGAAATCTGCGGACGGCGACCGAGAGCGTTTTCAGGTACAGAAGCACCGGCGAAAAGGAATATCTTGTAAACGGACTGAAAATTTACGGAATTATTTTATTTTTTATAGCCGGAGTAATTGCAGGAGCGGCGGTTACGGAGCTTTTGAGCAACTTTGCCGTGCTTTTCGCCGTCGGACTGCTGGCGGCGGTATTCGTTCTTATGTTTATTGACAGCGAAAAAACGGGAATTCTAAATAGATAAGAGGATAAAAGACCTGTAAAAGCAGGTTTTTCAATGTGCGTTTAAGGAGGATGTACCTTTGTTAAAGGATATCACTATAGGACAGTATTTTCCGGGAAATTCACCCGTTCACAGAATGGATCCGCGGGTAAAGCTTGTGCTTACCATGGCCTTTATAGTAATGCTTTTTATGTCGTCCAGCTTTTACGGACTGCTGGTCGGTATCCTGTATACGCTTACGGCTTTCGCGGTTTCGGGGATTCCGTTCAAGATGATGTATAAAAGCCTGAAGCCTATAGTTCCCATAATAATTTTTACTGCGCTGCTCAATCTGCTTTTTGTCAGAACCGGAGACGTGCTGTGGCAGTTCAAATTTATAAAGATCACTGAGCAGGGCGTTCATACGGCTGTGTTTATGGTGGTAAGAATCGTTTGTCTTATCATCGGAACATCGCTTCTGACCTATACGGCTTCTCCTATTGAGCTGACCGACGCTATAGAGCGGCTGCTTTCGCCGCTGAAAAAGATCAGGGTTCCGGTTCACGAGCTTGCTATGATGATGACTATCGCGCTCAGGTTTATTCCTACGCTTATCGAGGAAACCGACAAGATAATGTCGGCTCAGAAGGCCAGAGGCGCGGATATGGAAAGCGGTTCGGTGATCCAGAGGGCTAAGGCGCTTATACCTATACTTATTCCGCTTTTTGTTTCCTCCTTCAGGAGAGCCGAGGAGCTGGCGCTGGCGATGGAATGCCGCTGCTATCACGGCGGAGAGGGAAGAACAAGAATGAAGCAGATGAAGACCGGCTCTGTGGATTATGCGGCTATAGCGGTAACCGCGGCTTTTATCGGGGCGGTAATTCTTATAAATATATTTGTGAAGGGGTAGTGCAATGAGCTTTCTGACAGATATGGATCAGAACGACAGGCTGTCAAGGCTTGAAAGCAGGCTGCGCAGACTTGAGGGAAGAAACGGTAAGGGGGAAGATCAGATGTCAAGACTTATCAAGGAGCTGGTAGGCATGGAGTGTACCATCGACGGCGATGATTTTTTCAACAGCAGATGTACTGTTATCGACGCCGACGACGAGTGGATAAAGGTTACTGTTCACGACAAGAAAAAGGATTATACCAAAATCGTGAGAATTGATACGATAGATAATATTACGCTTGACTGATATGAAAAATTTTTTAGTAAAAATGGCGTATAACGGCGCGGCTTATCACGGGTTTCAGCGGCAGAACAACGCTGTCGCCGTTCAGCAGGTAGTCGAGGAGGCGATAGAATCGCTGACCGGAAAGCGGGCTTCGATAAACGGCTGTTCCAGAACCGACGCCGGAGTTCACGCGAGAGAGTATTATTTCAGCTTTGAAACAGATTCCGGAATAAACTGCCGGGGGCTTATATTCGGTCTGAACGACAGGCTTCCGGACGATATCGCTATCCTTGACTGCCGAGAGGCGCCGCTGGATTTTCACGCAAGGTTCTGCTGCCGGGGCAAGGAATACAGGTATCTTGTCCATAACAGCGAAATAAAGGATCCTTTCTATAAGGATACCGTATACAGAAGCTGGTTTCCGATAGACGCTCAAAAGCTTGACAGGGCTGCCAAGGCTTTTGTCGGCGAGCATGATTTCAAGGCCTTCTGCTCCGCGGAATGCGATAAAGAAAATACGGTAAGGAAAATATACCGCTTCGACGTAAGGCGCAGCGGCGATATTGTGGAGTTTATCGTAGCGGGCAGCGGATTTCTTTATAATATGGTCAGAATTATGGTCGGAACGCTGCTTTATATAAACGAGGGAAAGATCGCGGAGAATGCCATACCGGCTCTGATTGAAGCAAGGGACAGGACGAAAGCGGGCATAACGGCGCCTCCGCAGGGTCTGTATCTTAATAAGGTTTTTTATGATGATAAAGGATTTGACTTAACGTGAAAAGAAATGAAAACGAAAACCCAAGGACGGCTTTCGTCGGCGGTGAAGCCGCAGACGGCAAGGACGAAAGCAGGCCGATAGAGGTAAGCTCAGGCGAGGAAGCCGAAGCCACAGAAAAAAAGATACGCGGAAAGCGCGGCGGAGCCAAGAGTGAAAATACTATCGACATGGAGGATCTCAGGCTGGCGAGAAAAAAAGAAAAACGCCGCCGGATACTGAAAAAAACAATAATTATTCTTATTATTCTGCTGCTTGGGCTGGCGGTTTATATTACCAGGGAGCTTTGGGTTCCGAAGCTGGAGGGAATCCTGGAAAGACCTCACGACACTATCGTAAACGACGGAGTAGCTCAGTCGGGAAATTTTCCTATAGCGCTCAGCGGAGGATCGGTAAATATTATCGACCGTATGGATAACAATATTATAATAGCCGACGACAGCAGGATATGCTTTTACGACGGCGGCGGAAAGCTGAGGAATACCGTATATCACAATTTCGGCAATCCCATGATAAAAACCGCTGGAAAGCGTCTGCTTGCGTTTGATAACGGCGGATATACCTTCAGGCTGTACAACAAGAGCGGAGAGGTATATGAAAAAAGTATTGAGGACCAGATAATTTACGCCACGCTTGCCGGAAACGGAAACGCGGCGATCGTTACTCAGACTGAAAAATACGTCGCCTGCATGACGGTGTACGATTCAAACGGAACTGAGATCTATAGGTGGAGCTGCGGTCAGAGGATCATGGACATAAGCTTTACCGACGACGGGGCAGGCTGCTATGTAAGCGCCTTCGCTTCGGAGGACGGAGAGATATTTTCACAGATACACTACGTTGAGTTTGACAAGACCGACGAGCTTATGAAAAGCGAAAAGCTGGATTCGCTTGTGTTCGGAGCCTGTGAAAACAAAGGCGGCAGAATATGGGCTGCCGGCGACGAAAGGTTTTATCTGCTTGACAAAAAGGGAAAAATAATCGACAGCTACGAATATACCGCCGATATGATATCATATTCCTTAAGTGAGGAATGCGCGGCGGTTTCCGTAAGCGGAATGACCCGCGGAGTTTCTCAGCTTGCGGTTTTCGACTGCGATTCGGACAATGCTCAGCCCGCGCTTGTCAGGTCTGAAAAGGGAACGCCTGAAAAGGTCAGCTGTATTGACGGAGGGATATATCTGCTCAGCTCGGAAGCGCTGGACGCTTATGACGTCAACGGAAATCTTATAGCTACCGCGGCGGTTTCTTCCGACAACACGGATTTTGTTTATTACAGCGACGCCGTTTATCTTATGGGATACCGTGAGGTGAACAAGATCGTATTCGAGTCGTAGGATATTGCGGAAAGGAATAAACTGATGGCTTTCGCTCTTGATATAGGAGTTATTTTCATATTTACAGTTTCCGCGGCGATAGGCTACTGCCGGGGCTTTGCAAGATACGCGCTTAAAATGCTGGGGACGATAGTATGCGTTGTCCTTGCTTTTATTGCGTCGGATCTCTTATCGACGCCGGTATATGAAAGCTTTGTACAGCCGAGGATAGAGCAGAAAATAAGCGAGGACCTTGAAAAATTCAGCATTGAGGATACGGTAAGGGATTACCTTGAAAAAAACGGCTTGGAAACTAAGCTTTCCGACGAGCAGCTCAGAGAGGCGCTTTCCGGCAGCGGAAGTATTCCGCAGTCGGTCGCAAGGGCTGCCGAGGACGGCGGTGCGGACGAAGCTCAGGCAAAGCGAATTGAGGAGGAGCTTGATTCCTTTTTTGAGGACGGCTTCGCGCGGGAGGTCTGCAAGAGGCTGGGAATAGAGAATACGGACGAGATGTCAGGGCTTTCCAAGGGCTTTGTTTACGACACTGTAAGGGCGCTGGCTTCCGGGGACAGCTCGGAGGGAGCAGGATATATTGCCGAAACGGCGGCGCCGCTGATACGGACTGTTGTGAAATATATACTGTTTGTAATAATTCTGATCGCCGCGGAGTCGGTACTGGCAATAATTTTCGCCGTTGCCGGAATTTTTGACAGAATACCCGCGGCAAACGGAATAAACAGATTTCTGGGGCTGCTGGCGGGAATGATAAAGGGCGCGCTGTATATTCTGCTGATAGGATTTATCTGCTCCGCCGTTATCAGGATCAGCGGGGATTACCCCGGACATTTTCCGCTTAATACTGAGTTAATAAACAAAACGTATATTTTCAGATATATATTCTATATTTTCTATAAATAAAAAAACGGACCTTCAAGGTCGGGGAAAGGAACAGATGAAGTATGTTGATGTGTTCACGCTGCAAAAAAAGACCGGCTGTTGTGTTTATCTCACAGATGAATACCGCCGATTCCAGTCAGAAGCATAGCGAGGGGCTTTGCCTTGTATGCGCCAAAGAGCTGGGAATTTCGCAGGTAGACGATTATATGAAGTCAATGGGAATAAGCGAGGAAGAGGTTCAGGCAATGTCCGACCAGCTTATGGAGCTTACTGACGGCAACGATTTTGAGCTGGGCGGAAGCGGAACAATGCCAAGCTTTTTAAGCAGCCTTTTCGGAGGGGGAGTTCCGTCTGAGGGACAGACCTCCGGCGCTCCGGCGGAACCGGGAAAAAGCCGCCCGGCGTCCTCCAAAAGCGCCGACGCCAAGGGGGAAAAGAAAAAGAAGCTGAAATTCCTGACTAATTACTGCACCAATCTTACCGAAAGAGCCAGAGAGGGAAAGCTGGACAATATTGTCGGCAGAGATAAGGAGATTTCCAGAGTTATTCATATTCTTTCGCGCAGACAGAAAAACAACCCCTGTCTTATCGGAGAGCCGGGCGTGGGAAAAACTGCCGTTGCGGAAGGCATAGCTCAGAAAATTGTCAGCGGCGACGTTCCGTTTCACATTAAGGATAAGGAAATCTATCTGCTTGACCTGACGGCACTTGTTGCCGGCACTCAGTTCAGGGGACAGTTTGAAAGCCGCTGCAAGGGTCTTGTGGAAGAGGTAAAGAACGAGGGTAACGTTATTCTTTTTATAGACGAGGTTCACAATCTGGTGGGAACCGGCGACAGCGAGGGAACGATGAACGCCGCCAACATACTTAAGCCGGCGCTTTCCAGGGGCGAGGTTCAGGTAATAGGAGCCACTACCTTCAAGGAATACCGAAAGTATATCGAGAAGGATTCCGCTCTTGAAAGACGTTTTCAGCCGGTTACCGTTTCGGAGCCTACCGTAGAGGATACTGTAAAGGTTCTTGAGGGGATCGCAAAGTATTATGAAAGGCACCACAGAGTAAGGATTTCAGATGAAATGCTGAGAAAATGCGCCGTTTTGTCGGAGAGATACATCAACGACAGGTTTCTGCCGGACAAGGCGATAGACCTGCTTGACGAAGCGTGCGCCGTTGCAAGTATAAGAAGTCCGGAGCTTGAGGAATTTGACGAGCTTAACTCGGATCTTCATACGCTTGAGAAGCTTGTTTCCGATTACGAGGCTTCCGAAAATCCTGACTATGAGATAATTGCCACTGAAAAAGCCGAGATACTGCGTATTCAGAACAGGCTTAAAGAGGTTGAGGAAATTATAAAGAACATTCAGGTGACAGACGGGGATATTTCCAAGGTAATAGAGCTCTGGACGGGTATTCCCGCGAACAAGATAGTAGAAACTGAATATGAGAAGATACGCAATCTTAAAAAAGCCCTGTCTGCCAGAGTAATCGGACAGGAAGAGGCGGTTGACAAGGTAGCGAAGGCTATAAAACGGACGAGGGTTCAGCTTACAAAGCGCCGCAGACCTGCGTCGTTTATATTTGTAGGTCCGACGGGAGTGGGAAAAACGGAGCTGGTAAAGGCTCTCGGTGAGGAGCTTTTCGACGCGACCGAACCGCTTATACGGGTAGATATGTCGGAATTCATGGAGAAGCATTCGGTTTCAAAGCTTATAGGCTCGCCTCCGGGATATGTAGGCTTTGACGAAGCGGGACAGCTTACCGAGAAGGTAAGGCGGCGTCCTTATTCTGTAGTGCTTTTTGACGAGATCGAAAAGGCTCACCCGGACGTTATGAATATAATGCTTCAGATACTTGACGAGGGAAAAATACGGGATTCTCAGGGACGTTCGGTTTCCTTTGAAAATACCGTTATAGTTATGACGTCGAATGCCGGTTCTTCTGATAAGGATACTGGAGTGGGCTTTAACAAGACCGACGCCGAGGTATCGCATGAAAAAGCGATAAAGGCTCTGAGAGAGTTTCTGCGTCCTGAGTTTCTGGGAAGAGTGGACGAGATCGTCGTATTCAATCCGCTTACGGAGGACAATTACGCGGATATTGCCGCTCTTATGCTGGACGAGATGAAGGAGCCGCTGGAGGAAAAGGGAGTAAGGCTGGCTTACGACAGAGAGGCTTTGAAGCTTATTGCGCGTAAGGCTTACGGCAAAAAGCTTGGAGCGAGAGATATACGTCATGTTATCAGGGACGAGATAGAGGACAAGGTCGCCGAGGTCCTTATTGACAGAGGCGAAGGCTCGGTAACCGCTCTGGGTATAACGGTCAAGGACGGGGAATTATCTGTTGACGCCGTCTGATAAACAGCTATGCAGCCTGAACGGGCGGACACGGTTTATTCCGTGTCCGCCCGTTTTCAGGCTGAGCCTTTATTTGATATAGCAGCTTACGCTGGTCTCAAAATCAATGATCTGCCTCAGCAGGTCAAAGTTGTCCGAATAGTCAAGATACAGCTGAGGATAATAGAATTTTATGAGCCGCGAGCAGTTGAAGCAGTCGGCTCCGTATTGGTAAAAGGCCTTGTCCGCCGCCGCTTCGCAGTCCTGCTTGATTTTCCGGCTTACGCTTTCCTTGAGCCTGTCTTCGTTAAAGCTGGTGAGAATATTTGTATCGGTCAGAATGATGACGTCGATGTCGGTTTTATAAACAAGTCTGCCGTCCTTTTCAACAAGCTTGTTTTTTACGCTGCGCTTTTTGACCGTAACGCCTATTTGTTTTCCGTCCGTCTGAGTGTTGACTACCGTTTCCTTCATATGGTCGGTGAGCCAGTTCAAGCCCTTTGTTTCATCGGCGTTTATATATCCTTTTAATTGTCCTCCGCCTATCACCGCGGACTCTTCGATTGTAACCAGCTGCTCGGCGATTTGAGAGCCTTCCTCCGAACCTCCGCCTCCTGAGGACTGCGAGCCTTCCTGCTGAGAGCTGTTTTCAGCGCCTTCCGCTTCGGAGGAGCTTTCGTTTTGCGAGGAATCAGGGTTGTTTTGACTGCTTTCCTCCTGCTGACCGGAGGAATCGCCGGACTGCTCCGATTCGCCGGAGAGCGGTTGGCTGCTCTGGTCCTGAGTTGAAAGCTGTTTTACTGAAACTACAGGCAGAACTGCCGAGCTGCCCGGAGATTTCATTGAATTCATAAAGTGGAGCATATCGGAGAATACTGTTTCGCCGTTGCTGTAATACATATCTATGATCTCGGTAAAGTTTTCCGACGCTACCGCTCCTGTGGAAAGCTGTACTTCCATGATCTCCTTTGCCGTATTTTCAGCCATGACGACGGAAACGCCGAGGTAGTTGTCCTTGTTTTTTATAAAGTAGCCCAAAAGCTTATCGGGATCGTCAAGGGATACCTGAGAGCCCAGAACGATTATCTGGTTGTGTCCGATGAAAAGATATTTTCCCATTTGGCTTTCGCATTTTTCCATAGCCTCGTCGAAGCTGGCGGCAGTATTGGAGATCACAAAAATATTGGGCTTGCTGGGGTCGATCTGCGTATCCGAGCCTGCTCCGCTGGCTTTGAATACCTGGAGCGTAACGGTGATTCCCTCCTCCGACTCATCTATTCCTACGGCGTGCACAAGCGCGCGCTCGGAGATCTCAACGGCTTCCTTGTTATTAAAGGATACAAATACAAGAGTAAGCATTATCAGCCATAAAAACGCTCTTTTCATTTTGTACCTCCTGTTTTTGAACGGGTATAGCGCGTCCTGAACAGCATGACCGCCAAGGGGAGCGCTGCAACAAGGATAACAATAAGAATATTGCTGAAGGCTTTATAGCTTATGACTTCCCATTTGTCAAGCATTATCAGTATTATGTCGGCTGAGCCGCAAAAAAACGCAGGAAGGAACAGCCAGAGCTTTTTGTCCGTCTTAGGAAACAGAAATCTGAAGCAGTCGGAAATGCAGATCAGAGCGACGGACGCTTTTATCAGGGCGCACATTACCCAGAACATAAGAAAAAAGGCGTCGAAGCGTTCAAATATCCTGTTTTTTGAATATGCCGACAGAGCGAAGAACGGAAGCTTGGTATCAATTGCGAAGTCTCCGAGAATCACGGCAATAGCAATAATAATCACAGTTGAGAGAACCGCTTTTGCCGCGATATATGAGTATACGGTTTTTCCCGGCTTTGATTTAAGATACGGCAGAAGCAGTGCAAGCAGAACAAGCTCGTCGGAGCGGGAAAAGCTGCTGAGTATTCCGTCCGCAAGCATTTCTCCTCTGTTTTCAGCCGCAAGGTTCAGGGCTCGGAAATCAATCACTCCCTTAAAGCCCGTAATTACCAGCAGCGTTCCCGCAACGGTTATAAAAGCGGTTACCACCGCTGTCCTGGCTCCGGACGACACACCCATAGACGCTACATAAACCGAGGCCAGTGAAAATACAAGCACCACGCTCCATTCCGAATAGGTTGAAGCAAAGCTGTATCGCAGAAAGAATGCAAAATCGCCTATCGTAATAAACAGTATGAAAATACTGAACAATAAATAGATAACCGCCGCGGCGCAGCCTGCGGTACGGCTTTTTGCAAAAGCGGTTTCAATAATTCCTTTGCCGTTTGTTTTGGCATATAATTTGATCAGAGGAATCAGAAGGACGCACTGAATACCGAGCGTCAGAAGCTTTGAACACAGCAGAAGTACCGCGTTGTCATTCTGCGGCGGTATATAGGTCATAAGGGTGTAGAACAGACAGCAGATCAATATAGATACCATCTGAACCGGTGTTATTTTTTTCATAAGAACTCCTAAGGCTGTTTAGATTATCATCGGCTCCGCTTTGCAGCTGTAAATTCAGAACAAAAAGCTTTACGGAGAAATGAATGCGCGGTTTATCGTAAAAGCTTTATTTTCCCACATATTTTTCAATAGTCGGATGATCCTTCTGCATCTGACGGTAGCTTTTCCGCGAGATAACGTCCATTATTTCTTTCCGTGAAAACGGCGATACCGGAGCGGTATACGGAATATAGAATTCGTCCATAGCGCAGATGTTGGATATTATCAGTATCGTGCATACCGCTATTCCGAGGAAGCCTGCCGCTCCTCCGGCAATTATATACAGGATACGCAGGACAGAGGTCTGCTGACTGAAGCTTGGCAGAACAAAGGAAGCCGTTGCCGTAAGACCTACTATTATAAGCAGCGGAGATGAGATAAGTCCGCTTTTTACCGCGGCGTCGCCTATAACAAGTCCGCCTACTATAGAGATCGCGCTGCCTACGGCGCTTGGAAGCCGGACGCTCGCCTCTCTCATCAGCTCCAGCAGAACCATTATGATTATCACCTCAAAATAGAGAGGATAGGGAGTTGTCTGCTCCGAAGCGTAAAGATTGAGCAGCATACGCAGCGTAAGCATTTCAGGGTGATAGTTTGTTACGGAAACGTAGATCCCGGGAAAGGCGACCGCAAAGAAAAAGGCTATATATCTTATCCAGCGCAGGAATGTTGCATAGTAGGTTTTTGAGCAGTAATCGTCGATGGTTTTGAAGTTTTCGGCAAAAAGCGAAGGGCAGATAAGCGCAAAGGGAGTTCCGTCTATAAGCACGCCGACCTTTCCTTCGTTCAGCTTTGAGCATAAAATATCCGGTCTTTCAGTCGTTCCTATACCGGAGAACAGGTTCTGGCTGTTTTTTTCCTCAAGGAACGGTTTGATATAGCCGCTGGCGATAACGGTGTCCATTTTTATGCCTTTGAGCTTTTTCCGCACTCTGTCAACGATCTTCGGCGGAGCTTTTCCTGCCATATGGACAATGCACACGTCGGTTGAGGTCTTTTCGCCTATCTGCATCATTTCAAACCTTAAAGCCGGATCTTTCATTCGTCTTCTTATAAGCGATATGTTTGTTCTTATTACCTCGGCAAACGCTTCCTGCGAACCCATTACATTGCGTTCGCTGGTCGGCTCGGATATGGATTTCTTATCGTAGCCCTGTATTCCGTAGGCTACCGCTCTGGGTATACCGTTTATAAGTATCACTGCAAAGCCGGAAAACAGCAGCTGAATGATATCTCCGTAGGAACGGATTATTTTTCTTTCGTTGGCAAGCAGGCTCTGCTTGGTGCAGAAATCAAAAATTCCCTGCGCGGGCTGCTGCCGCGGAGTTTTTAATTCCATCAGCGGTCTGAAAATAAGCTCCGCCATTGAGGTTGTGGATACCATTGCTTCTATTGTAACGACAGCGCAGTCCACTCCTCCTATATTGATCTCCATGATATTAAGATCCATCGTATTGCCTGTTACTGTTCTTAAATCTATAAGGTTTCTGGTTATATCCTCTGAGATAACGGCGTCTTTATAATTTGAATAATCTATGGTGCCGCCCATTCTTTTATACATCTCCTTTCGGTAATATCAGCGCTGAATATATTATCTGCATAACGTTTCTGAATATTCAGTCTGCTTTGAGCTAAAATAAATCATAGAGGATATTGCGTCAGTGAAATCCTGTCCTGACGAAAATATGACAGTCATGACGCGGATAACTGAAATGAAAAGCTAAGGAGGCATTAGCTTATGCTTATTGTTTTCTTTCGGGCGATCATACTTTATTTTATTATTGTCATTTCAATAAGACTGATGGGCAAGCGGCAGATAGGAGAGCTTCAGCCGTCCGAGCTGGTGATAACTATTCTTATGTCCAACATAGCTACGCTTCCTATCGAGGATATCAATATTCCTATGATAATGGGCGTCGTACCTATTTTTACGCTGGTTTGCCTGGACGTTTTTATGTCGCAGCTTTCCCTTTACTCCAGAAAGGTGAGAAAGTTTTTTTCAGGTACGCCCAAAATCATTATTTCCGACGGAGCTGTGGATCAGGAGGTAATGAAAAAGCTGAGATTTACCATAGACGATCTTATGGAGTCGCTGAGAAGCGTGGAGGTATTCGATCTTGAGGACGTTCAGCTTGCTATAGTTGAAACTACAGGAAAGATTTCGGTTTATCAGAAGCAGTCAAGTCAGCCCTGCACAAGAAAGGATATGGGAATAGAAGCTAAATGCAAAAATCCGCCTCAGCTTATAGTGACCGACGGAGAGATCGCGGACAGAGCTCTGGATTTTATAGGCGCGGACAGAGAATGGCTTATGAAAGCGCTTGAAAGGGAAAAATGCCCTCTCGAGAAAGTTTTTCTGATGACCTGCGACAGCGACAGAAAATATAAGCTTATAAGAAAAGAAAAATAAATCAGACGCGTACCCTCGTTTATAAGCAGGCAGTATAAGGGTCTGCCGAAATTGAGGAGGGCCGGGCGGAGGAATATTCTTTATGAAAAGAGTTTATATATGCATGGGGATATTTGCTTTGATCATCGGCATATCGGTATATTCACTGTGCATTTTGAAAAAAAGCAACGAGGAGCTGTATTCAAGAATTGATGAAATAATTGAATTGCACGAAGGCGGCGATACGGATAAAACAGCGGAAAAGGTAGCTCAGCTTGAGCAGTTCTGGAAAGGGTACTATGTAAGGATATCCTTTATAGCAAGGTCGTCTACCCTTGACGACATTTCCTATTCAGTCGCTAAGCTCGCGCCGCTGCTTAAAGAGGATTCGGACGAGTTTGTTTCGGAATGTAAAAGCGTCAGATACTGGGCATATCTGGTGTACAGCAACCAGCTTCCGCGCCTTTATTCGGTTTTATGACGCCGGATAAGCGTTATGCGTATACGTTTCCACGCCGCAGGCAGGGGAGCTTATACGCTTTTGTTTCGCTTTACAGCAGATATATATCAGTTCAGGAGGACGAAAACGCTGAGCTGTGTATTTGGGTGTGGACAAATAGAGCAGAATATGATATAATGAAGGAATGAGAAAAGCAAAAGAAGTAGCAGGTAGAAAATGTCCTATCTGCGGTAAATCAAAAAATCAGGTGAACGCAGGGAAAAATCGTTCGGGAACACAGAAGTGCTTTTGCAATGATTGCAAAAAATACTACACTCTCAACCCGAAAACACGAGAATATCCCGAAGAAATTCGCCAACAGGCAATCAAAACATTCTACGCAGGAGCCAGCGGACGAGGAGTCGGCAAGGTGTTTGGTTTCAGCAAGGCGAATGTCTACAATTGGATTAAAAAAAACAGTTCAAGCTCACAGTAACTTCCATTTTTTAGAATTAGATGAGTTGTATTGGTTTATTGGACAAAAGCCCAAAACAGAAACACGTGAAAACACTTATGTAATGACAATGGTAAGCAGATTGCCAAGACAAATCGTTGGATTTGATGTTGCTTTTGATAAATCACCGGAGCGTATACAAAGGGTGGTTGACAGCGGTCCTGAAGCCGAATGTTACTGTACAGACGGCTATTGGGGTTATGTTGATATTGTATATCCAGGTAAGCATATTCGTAATATTTACGACAAAAGCAACACCTTTACCGTTGAGGGAATAAATGCTGATTTGAGGCATTATATACCTCTTTTGAGGCGACGCAGCCGATGTTTTCCACGAAAGCTTGATACGCTAAAAGCTGTTTTAGAGCTATTTGTCCAAGCGTATAATGAATTTGGCATCGCTAAAATGAATTATCGCAAAAGCCGTACCTCAAATTCTCGTGAATTACCCTTTTCTGTTCTTGATTTTTTATAATCTGCTCTTTGTGTCCACACCTGTGTATTTTTATATATTGACAAAATTGCTTGTTTATAATATAATAAAAATATCAATTGGACAAAAAATATTTATTTTTGCCCGGGGAGTAAATACAGTATACATACGGAGGTAAGTTATGAGTCAGCCAAAATTTTGTGCCAAATGCGGAAATAAGCTGGACGAAAATGAAAAATTCTGCGGAAAGTGCGGAGCGTCCGCGGAAGAAAGCAAGGCGGCGGTTCAGTCTGAGCAGCCTTCCTCCGCGGCGGCGATTCCAGCGGTAAAGGATAAGAAAAAGGTTATGCTTGCTCTTATTGCCGCGGCGGCAGTAGTGGCGCTTATAGTAGTAATCATTATAATCGTCAACGTTACCAAGTATCAGAAGATCGACGCCAAGGATCTTTTCAGAATCGAGTTCAGGGGAATCAACGGCTCCGGAAAATGCACGGCGGCGCTTAACTGTCCGACCGAGGACGATTATTTGTCGGATATGCTTGACGAGCTTTATGTTGACGAAGAGAGCGGCGAGGATTACAGCGATTATTTTTCAGACGATAAGAAAACTCTGCTTGACGTCTATACCAAGGCGAAGGACAAGGGCGAGGCGGAGGATATGCGCGACGCTCTTATGAAGGTCAATAAAAAGACCGGAGAGTACGAGCTTCAGCTGGATCTGTCCGACGACGAAAACCTTACAAACGGCGATAAGATAACCTGTACGGTAGAGTATGACGAGGACGAGCTGAAGGAAGAGAAAATCAAGCTTGTCAACACAGAGTTTGAGGTAGAGGTCAAGGGGCTTAAGGAAGGCACCAAGCTGGATATGTTCGAGGACTTTAACGTAAAGTTCAGCGGAACCGACGGAAACGGCGAGGCTGAATATCCGAGCCAGTCTGAAAAATATCCGTTTATAAGCTATTATAATGTTACAGGAAGCTATGATCTTACCAACGGCGATACCTTTACCGTTGAGGCTTACATAAGCGGCAGCGTCGGAGATATTGAATATGTCGATCCTGAAGACAGCGAATCGGGAATGTATTTTACATACGAGGACGTAACATATGTTATTGACGACACGTCGGTTTCAAAGGACTTTGTAGTCGAGGGACTTACCGAGCCTGAAGAAATAGACGTTTTCGAGGGTATTGAATTTGAAACCAGCGGCGCGATCCCGAAAATTAGAATCACCGGAGTAAAAACGGATAACTGCGCTGAAATCGTAAAGGAAAACGTAAGCTTCTCGGTTGAGGATTACAGCAAGGAATACGACGCGGGCGATAAGTTTGTTATCAAGGCGTATGTTTCTTCATATCTTGAGGACGAGGGCTACAAGGCTGCAGGTACTAAGAACGCGGACGGATATTACACGAAGGAGTTTACGGTTGACGAGGCTTCTTTCAATAAATATCTGACAGACGAATCCTCCTATGAAGATTTCATGAAGCTTGACGACCTCTTTAACGAGCAGGTAAACGAGTTCAAGAGCGATTACAGCGGAAAATCGTATATATCGGGTCTGAGCAGCTTTGACGGCAAGATCAAAAGCTTTGAAAGCTTTGACGCGGACAGCGTTTATTATTCTTATATCGCAGAGAGCGATTCCCTTTTCTCGAGCGGAGATACCAGCTATGTTTACAGGGTATACAAGGTAAAGGTAAAGCTTGACGACGATGATAAGTCTACTGAAACTTTCTATGTCGCGTTTGCGGCAAATGCTCCTTACGTTACTCCCGACGGAAAGGCGGAGGTTTCAAGCAGCTATATTTCGGTTTATGCAAACGCCAAGAAATCCGACCTTGTAAAGGAAAGGATCAGAACCGAAGGAGCCGAGGTTACGGAAATAAAGAAGGATTCGTCCAGCGCGGCTGACAGCAAGGACGATTCGTCGTCGCAGGCTGAGACCTCAAGCAAGGCGGACAGCGATTCAAGTGAAATGGTTCCGTAAGAATAGAGCTTGTTATGGCTCGCTGAAATTTAATATTTTCGTATAAAATAACAGGCGGATTCGGTTTGCCTCTGCGGCAGGGCTTTTACAGCTTTGCAGAGGCGTCCGGAACCGCCTGTTTTATTCTGTGCTGAATATCCCGCGGCAAAGGGTCAATAGTTTAACTGTGGCAGCAAAAGATCAGGAGAATTTTTTCAGGAACACGTTTGGGAACAGCGGTTACTGACTGTAATTTATTTTGGAAACAGTTTTGTGAAAATCAGATAAAATTTCAGAAATTTATTGAAAATATATTGGGTATATGTTATAATAAATCCTAGAAGATATGCGGCTTGGAAAATTATCAGCTGTGTTTTTGCCAAAGCCTGAAAGGAGACGGAAATTTATGAAAACGACTTTTATAGGAGCTGCTCATGAGGTTACGGGAAGCTGTACTTATATAGAGGCCTGCGGCAAGAGGTTTCTTGTTGATTTCGGAATGGAGCAGGGCTTTGATTCCTTTGAAAACGAACAGATACCTACCTCGCCCGGGAAAATAGATTTTGTACTGCTGACTCATGCTCATATCGACCATTCGGGGCTGCTTCCGCTGCTGTATGCCGGAGGCTTTAGCGGAGGTATACACTGTACCGAGGCAAGCTGCAATCTGTGCGGCATAATGCTGAGGGATTCGGCGCATATTCAGGAATTTGAAGCGGAATGGCGCAATCGTAAGGGAAGAAGAAAGGGGCAGGAGGAGATAGAGCCGCTTTATACGATGGAGGACGCCGAGGGGGCAGCTAAGCGCTTTGTTCCTCATAAATACGGAGAGATATGCGAAATATCAGAGGGAATAAAGGTAAGATTTTCTGACGCGGGTCACCTGCTTGGTTCCGCAAGCATTGAGATATGGCTTGAGGAGAACGGAGTTTCAAGAAAGATCGTTTTTTCAGGCGATATCGGAAATACCGATCAGCCGCTTATCAGGGATCCTCAGTATCTTGACAGCGCCGATTATGTGGTTATGGAATCCACCTACGGTACCAGATATCACGACAGACCGACGGATTACGCGGCGGCTCTCGCGGAGATTATCCAGACTGCCTTTGACCGTGGAGGAAATGTGGTTATTCCCGCCTTCGCGGTTGGACGAACTCAGGAGCTGCTGTATTTCATAAGGCACATAAAGGACGAGGGGCTTGTAAAGGGGCACGGGGATTTTCCTGTGTATGTGGATTCTCCGCTGGCTATAGAGGCTACCGGCATATTCAATAAGAACAAGGATTCATGCTTTGACGAGGAGGCTATGAAGTTTGTTTCACAGGGCAAAAATCCTATAACCTTCAGCGGACTTCATCTTACTACTACCAGCGACGAATCAAGAGCGATAAACTTTGATTCTGCTCCTAAGGTTATAATTTCAGCAAGCGGAATGTGCGAGGCGGGAAGAATAAAGCACCATTTGAAGCACAATCTTTGGCGGAAGGAATGTACGGTTCTTTTTGTAGGTTATCAGGCTGCCAACACGCTGGGAAGAAGCCTTTGCGAGGGAGCGTCAAAGGTCAGGCTTTTCGGGGAGGAGATCACCGTTAAGGCTGAAATAAAGATACTTCCCGGAATAAGCGGTCATGCGGACCTTGGCGGTCTGGACAGGTGGATAAGCCATATAAAGGAGCCGGATAAGGTTTTTGTCGTTCACGGAGAGGACGCGGTTTCAGAAGCCTTTACCAGACATCTGAGAGAGGATTTCGGACTTGACGCCTACTGTCCTTACAGCGGGGCGGAGCTTGATATGGTTACGGGAGAGTTTGTAAACGCCGAGCCAAAGCTTATAGTTAAGAAGCCTAAGCCGTCCACAGCCTATCAGCGGCTTTCCGCCGCCCTTGAAAGGCTTTCGGCTGTTGTTCAGTCCAGCAAGGGTCTTACTAATAAGGAGCTTGGAAAAATGACCGATACTATCAATAATCTCTGCTCAAAGTGGGAACAGTAAATGACATTGAAGCCCTGGGCGGCATAGTATAATAGGAATACCTGTTTGTATGAACTGACGCACGCGCAGTCCTGCGGCTGGTTTCGGCTGCCGGAGTAATGTACAATTTAATCTGGATATACAGGAGAAAACAGTATGAGAAAGCTGCATTGCACATCAATAAACCGAAAGCTTGAGGAAAACAGCGCTGATTTTATAAAAAGAAGCGAGCATAACTACTGCGAGCAGATAAAAGCGGCTGCCGATTCGATAGCGGACAGCAGAAAGGAAAAGCCTATTATTCTGCTTTCAGGTCCGTCGGGCGCGGGGAAAACCACTACCGCTCTCCGGCTGGAAGAATATCTTGATAATCGGGGGATCGAAACGCATACTGTATCAATGGACGATTATTTTCTTCCTATCGATCACGATACGGCGGTCAGAGATGAAAACGGAGAGATAGATTATGAATCGCCGATGAGGCTTGATATACCGCTGCTCAACGAGCATATGCTGAAGATATCAAACTGTGAGGAGATCGAGATACCCGCTTTCGATTTTTCCAATCAGGCGAGAAAAAAAGGAAAGCCGCTTAAACGCAGACCCGGCGAGCTTGTGGTGTTTGAGGGTATTCACGCTCTTAATCCTCAGGTTACCGGCATGACGGACAGCTTTGCCAGCTGCATATATGTGAGCGTAAGAACAAGGATAGAAACTAAAACGGGAGCGCTGCTTCACCCGTCCCATATAAGGCTTATGAGAAGGATAATCAGGGATAAGTTTTTCCGCGGCAGAGCGGTTGAAAGCACTATTGAAATGTATAAAAACGTCGAACGCGGCGAAAACAGATTTATTATGCCGTTTAAAAACCGCGCGGAATATTCTGTAGACACGTTCCATCCTTATGAATTATCGGTATACAAGAAATTTCTGTACGGCGATCTGAAGGCTGAACAGGATAAATTCAGGGATTTCGACAACTATCAGCTTATGCTTGAGGTGCTTGACGAACTGGACGAAATTGATATTGACAGCGTTCCTGATGACTCGCTTGTAAGGGAGTTTATAGGAGGAAGCAGGCTTAATTATTGATTCCTTTCGGCGGCGTAATTTAAAGGCATCAGGCTTTTCAGAGGTTATATGTAAAAAATAAAACGGGCGGATTGTGTTCGCCCGTTTTGCTTATGCCGCCGGACTTTTTGATCCCGGCTTTTGTCGCGTCAGTTTTGCTGGCAGCCCCAAGGAGCCATATTCATTCTCAGGAAATAGCCCTGAGGGTGTAAACATACGGGGCAGTTTTTCGGAGCCTGAGTGCTTTCAAGAATATATCCGCAGTTAAGGCAGACCCATGTGGTCTTTTCCTCGGATTCAAAAAGCCTGCCCGATTCCATCAGGCTTTTGAAGGTATTGAAACGGTCGCCGTGGCATTTTTCAACCTTCGAGATGTTTTCAAAGTCCTGAGCTATCTTTGAGAAGCCTTCCTCTCTTGCTACCGCGGCAAAGGAAGGATATACGTCCTCATATTCCTCGTATTCGTTATGATGCGCCATTTTCAGCAGATCTTCGCATTTCTTGGAAATATCTACGGGATAGCCTCCGTCGATATGAATCGTTTCTCCTGAACATTCGGCAAGATGATTATAGAAAACCTCGGCGTGTTCCTTTTCCTGATTTGCAGTAAATTTAAACAGGTCTGCTACAACATAAAGCTGCTGCTGGCGGCACTGTCCAGCCGCGAAGGTGTAGCGGTTTCTTGCCTGGCTTTCACCGGCAAACGCCCTCATAAGATTTTCCTTTGTTTTGCTTGATTTAAATTCGACCGGCATAAAAAACATCCTTTCTGTTTCAGAGTCTGTGCTTTAAGCGTACCGCAAGGCGCGGTACTGAAAAAGACAGGCGCTTGGTTTTGATTACATTGTAAGAGTTCCGCTTTCACTTTCAAAGAGCATCAGTATCTGCTCTTCCTTGCCGGTATATGCGTTTACATATACCAGAACGTGAGAGCCGTCCTCAGACTGACATTTGAATTCGTAGCAAAGAAGCTCTTCGGTTGAATCGGACGGAATTACCGCAAGCTGACGCGAAAGAACCTCAAGCATGGGGGAAACCTTTTCCTGAGCGTCAAGAACGGAAATTCTGTTGTCGTTATAGCCGCGCTTTTCATGATTGACCAGGAAGCCTCTCGCGTCGTAGCCCAGTATCTCTCCGTTGTCCATTGCCACCGATACCTTTATAAGATCGGTATAGCAGCATATACCGTTATCGTCATAGGCGTAATTTACAGTGAGTATCCCGTTATAATCCTCGTAATAGGTCTTAGTCATCGAGTTGACGCCTAGCTCCTCAAGAAATTTGCCGGCTGCTTCAAGACCCTCCTCCTGAGAAAGAGAGCTGTCCGTAACCTGACGGCTTTTGAGGAAGTAGGAGATATATCCGCCGTTCTTTGTAACCGCGCAGGTCACGCTGCCGTTATCGTCTGAAAATACCCATGACGGCATTTTTCCGGCTTCTTCGCTGATCTGTGTAAAATCCGTTGAATTGATGTTGAGTGCAAGGGTGCACCGTTCCAGAGCCTTCTGCTGGGTCACTTCTTCCGCTTCGGCTGTCATTTTAGGCGTCTTTTCAAGAATATGATCCGAAAAGGGTCCGTCATATATAAGCGTAGGATAGGAGTCGAAGCCTTCCTCAAAGTCCTCAAAGCCTTCGGTGACAGACGGCGTTTCGGCGTCCGTTCCGGCTGACACGGTTTTGCTTGCTACGTTTGAAAGAGAAATCTCGCCGCTTGAAATGCTGTTTTCAAGCTCCCACATATCGTCGTTCAGACGCTTTGAGAAATCGTAAAGCGTGCGGAGCTTTTCATATTCATCCAGTGAAATTTCCTCGCCTTCGCTTGCTTTTTCCGCAATAGACAAAGCGTAGTTTCCGACCTGAGAAAGGAATTTATAGGTGTTTTCAAGCTGAAGCTCCTCGACCGGAAGCTGAGATAATGCGGCTTTGGCGGCTGAGGATTCTCTCCAGAGCTTCGCGGCAAGAGTTTCGTGCATATCCGCGGTTCCCGCGTAAAGCTCCTTCTGCAAAGTATTGCTGATATTGTCAGCGGCAGTCGAAAGATCCTCTACGGCTCGTAAATACGAATACTCAAGGGCTCTGGCGCTGGTATTATGCTGATTCATAAGCTGAACGTTGCGTACTGCCAAAGCGGTTACCGCGGCGGCGGCAAACGAGCAGATCCTTATTAAACCTCTTCTTGTTACTGACATAACTGCCTCCTTGAATTTTGTGTACATAAAAACGTACTTATTTTATATTTTGTACTTTTTATTGTACTTTTAAAAAGAAAATTTTCTGTACATATAATTGTACTTATATAAAATTAGTACAATAAAACGTACATATATTATCCTTGTCAGAATTATTATGCCGGAAAATTTCAATAATATACTTATTTATTTGCATTATTGTTCGGATTGTGCTATAATAAAATAGTATGACTGCGGCGTAAAGCGGTTCACAAGAACGATACGCCAAGGTTTGCAGTTATATTTCATATAGCTGTTTACAGGAAAGGAATTGAAATTTTTATGATATATTTTGACAATGCCGCTACAACCAAGCCATGCAGCGAAGCGGTCGAAGCCGTTATGAAGGGGCTTGAGCTGTTCGGAAACCCTTCGTCGCTGCACGGTATGGGAGTTGAGGCGGAATGTCTGATAAACAGGGCGAGAAGCTCAATCGCGGGATCTCTCGGAGCGGCTGATGAGGAGATATATTTTACCTCCTGCGCTACTGAGAGCAGCAATACCGCTATTTTCGGGATAGCAAGAACCATAGGCAAACGTAAAAAACGTATAGTTACCACCTCGGTAGAGCATCCGTCGGTTCAGGTCTGCTGTGACGAGCTTGAAAAACAAGGCTTTGAGATCGTAAGAGTAACGCCCGGTGAGGACGGTAAAATAAGCGCCGAGGATATAATTGCGGCTGTAAACGACAATACCTGTCTTGTAAGCTGTATGCTTGTCAACAATGAAACCGGCAGGATACTGCCCGTAGAAAAGGCATTTAGGGCGATAAAGCGAAGATTTCCCCAGACCGTCACTCACTGCGACTGCGTTCAGGGGTATCTTAAAATTCCCGTTAAGGTAAAAAAGCTTTATGCGGATATTATTTCCCTCAGCGGGCATAAAATTCACGCTCCCAAGGGCATCGGAGCGATGTACATAAAAAAAGGCGTAAGAGTTCCTGCTTTTATGTACGGCGGCGGTCAGGAAAAAGGCTTCCGCTCCGGAACGGAGTGCGTTCCGCTTATCTGCGGATTCGGAGCGGCAGCTGAAAAATACGCGGATACAATCGGGGAGAGATTTGAAAAAGCCGCTGCTCTGCGAAATTATCTGTTTGAAAAATGCGGTGAGAACGGTATTCATGTAAATTCGGATACGGAATGTTCTCCGTATATCAGCAGCATTGCCGTTGATGGCTACAAATCAGAGGTGCTGCTGCATTTTCTTGAGCAGCGCGGAATCTATGTTTCAAGCGGCTCCGCCTGTTCCAAGGGAAAGAAAAGCTCCGTTATAAGAGAGTTTGGAATTGCCGAAAAGTATCAGGACTCTACTCTGCGCGTAAGCTTCAGCGAAGAAAATACTGCCCAGGAGATCGACAGTCTTATAGAAGCGTTGAAATCCGCGCGTCAAAAGCTGTGCGGGACAAGGTAAAATATAAGAACAAACATTTTACACTATTTATAATGTATATAAGGGGAAAAGGAATAAGATTTTTGAAAGGTGAGAAAAACTGATATGAAAGAAGTTATACTGTGCAAATACGGTGAAATTGCTCTTAAAGGGCTTAACAAGAATAATTTTGAAAGCATTCTTGTGAAAAATGTAAAAAGACGTCTCAGAAATTCAGGAAGCTTTAAGTATTCAAGGGCGCAGTCTACGCTGTATATCGAGCCTCTGTCGGAGGATACAGATATAGATGAGGTAGTTGATAAGCTGTCAAAGGTATTTGGTATCGCCAAGCTGTGCAGGGCGCTGACGGTTGAAAAAAAAATGGATTCAATACTTCACGATTCAATGGATTATTTGGCGGAAGCGCTGGAGGGCGCCGCAAGCTTCAAGGTGAACGCGAAGCGCGCCGACAAGAAATTTCCGCTTAAATCTCCTGAGATATGCAGAGAGCTTGGACATGAGATACTTGAAAGATTTCCGCACCTCAAGGTAGATGTGCATGATCCTGACGTTACGGTAACAGTTGAAATACGGGAGGAACACGCTTTTATAAACGCTCTGAAGCTTGACGGAGCAGGCGGAATTCCGGTAGGCTCAAGCGGACGTGGAATGCTGCTGCTGTCGGGAGGAATTGATTCGCCGGTTGCCGGATATATGGTGGCAAAAAGGGGAGTGCAGATACAGGCGATACATTTTGAAGCTCCGCCGTACACTTCGGAGAGAGCAAGAATGAAGGTTGAAAAGCTGGCGGAGGAGATCGCGACCTACTGCGGCGATATTAATTTTTACTGCGTTCCTTTCACTGAGATACAGGAAGTGCTGCGCGACAACTGTCCCGAAGAGCTGTTTACAATACTGATGAGAAGGCTTATGATGGAGATCGCCCAGCGCTTCTGCGAGCGTGAGGACATTCAGTGCCTTATCACCGGAGAAAGCATCGGTCAGGTGGCAAGCCAGACGATGTACGCTATGGTCTGCACTGACGCTGCCTGCCGTATTCCGGTTTTCCGCCCCTGCATCGGTATGGACAAGTCTGAGATAGTTTCTGTTTCAAGAAAAATAGGCACGTTTGACACTTCAATTGAACCGTATGAGGACTGCTGCACGGTATTTACTCCTAAGCATCCGAAAACGAAGCCGGCGCTGTCCGAGGTGGAGGCCGCGCAGGCGGCTTATGACTATGAGCCGTTTATAAAAAAAGCGGTTGATAATACTGTAGTGAAATTAATCAGAAATAAAATCTGATTCAGATAGTAAAATAACAGAAGTCGGCGTAATCAAGCCGCTTTAATCTGACAAGTTATATAACTTGTCAGATTAAATTATTATCCAGTATATACTGTATATTAAAAATTTTTTGATTTAAAAATATTACTGTAAATATAAGCCAAATCATTATCTGTAAAGCTTAAAACCTTTCAAAAAACTATAGGTACATAAAAACAGACAGAAAAAACGTTCTGCTGAAGCTGGTTTTCAAAATAACCGCGTCCTGAATAACATATTATGGCAGATTGTATACTGTAACTTTTATTGTACAATTGAGAAAGGTTACGCAGCGGTTAAAAATGTAACCGAAATTCAATAAATAGTACGATAAAATGGACATATATGCGCTTCGACACAAATTGTCACATATCACGAAAACCGCGCAATTCAGGGATAATATGTTGTTTTTCGACGCCTGTAAACAAGCATAAAAGCGTGGAGTTTAATTTAAAATAAGATTTGAAGTGTTACAAACAGGTTACATGATTATCCACAAATTAACAGTGCATTATGTTAAATAAAAGGGCTGCATTAATAATCAGGCTATAATTACAGCTGTTTTTATGTGCATTATAGTAAAGAAACGGAGGTCAACCACTGTGAAATTTGCCGAAGATGACAAACTGGTTACAAAAACCCTTGACATTGTAACAAGCGATGTAGTAGAATATATGATAGCTAAAGGCATTACTCTCAGCACTGCTGAAAGCTGTACCGGAGGAATGCTCAGCCAGACGGTAACGTCAGTTTCCGGCGCGTCGAAGATATTTTTCGGAGGCGTATGCTCCTACAGCGAGGAAGTCAAAATGAAGCTTTTGGGCGTCAGCGCTAAAACGCTGGAGCGGTATACGGTCTATTCGGAACAGGTCGCTTCTCAGATGAGCGCGGGGATCATGAAACTAACCGGAAGCGATTCCGCTGTCGGTATAACCGGTATTGCCGGTCCCGGCGGAGGTACCGCGCAAAAGCCTGTCGGAACGGTTTACGTTTCGGTAAGATATAAGGATTTTGAAACGGTACGCGATTTAATGCTTTATAAAGAATATGAAGATATGGACAGAAAATTCATTCGGTTGATAACTGTGCAGAGAGCTCTTGAAATGCTGCGGGAGCTTCTGCTGAAACATGAAAGCTGAGGATTGATCATGTCTATGGCCAATGAAATCAAGAATATTTCTGAAAAGGACGATTCCAATTTTTTTGTCAGATTCGTCAAATATTTTGTACCGTGGAAGGGCGATAAGAGCGCCGAGGTAGTCAGGAAAATCGTTTTTATCTTCTCGATTTTCATCTTTGTTTTTTCTATAAACGAGCTTACTGATTTTCTCAAAAGCGACCAGGAGCAGATAGACTACGCTCAGGAGATCGTTAAGTACGAGCCGGATTTTGACGACCTGAACCTTAACGACGTAAGCGGCGACGCTGAGGACGGCGCCGATATTCCGGAAAGCTCGGATAAGGAGCGCAAGGTTCAGAGCTGGGCGAAGGATTTGCTGAAAAGAAACGACGAGGTCGTTGGGTGGATAAAGATCCCCGGCTTTGTTAATTCAAACGGCGAGGAGTACATAAATTTTCCTGTGCTTCAGCACGTTACGGATAATATCGACGAGGGAAACAATTACTACCTTAAAAGAAATCTTGACGAGGAGTATTATGATTCCGGAAGTATTTTTGCCGACTGCGTGATTCCGATAGACAAAGACGGTCAGGCGGACAATATCACGATCTACGGACATCATATGAGAAAGCTGGGAACCTCCTTTACCCATCTCGCCGAGTATAAAGACGGCGTTGACTTTCTTAAAAAATATCCTGTGATCGAGTTCAACACAATTTACGACAGCGGTGAAAAATACGTTATAATCGGCTGCTTTGTTGCAGCCGCGGAGGATAATCAGGACGATATTCCGATTTTCGATTACTGGAGATACCGTAACTTTGACGACGACGAATATTCGTTTGAAAGCTGGATAGATAATGTAAGAAAGCAGTCGTGGTACTCTTCGGACGTTGAGTGCACCGAGGACGACGATTATATTTCGCTTTCGACCTGTTCAAACGAGGTAAGCGATATGCGCTGGGTCATCGTCGCCAAGAAGATGACTGCCGACGATAATCTTGATCTTATCGTTGAGTCCTATGAGGAAAGGGACGATAAGGATATATATTTCCCGAAATGCTGGAGAAACGTATGGGGAAACAACAAAAAGTATCTGGGCTGGTCTTACTAAGCTTAACTGCATCTTAGGATGTAAATATATAAGGCTCTGCGAATCTCTCACGCTCGCAGGGGAGACGGTTCCGCGGATATGCTGAACTGTCGGAAAGGTAATGTGATACAAATGAAGCAGAAACAATCTGTAGAAGGGGTCTTGCGAAGCACGAAGCCTTCTATCAAGAAAGTAGGAACAATGCTGGGTTCCGGAGCAATGGCCGTGCTGGTTATCGGCGCTGTCAGCGTTTACGGGCTTTCGGGTAAAACCGAAATATCCGGCGGGGAAACAAAAGCTGCAGCTGAGTATAACGTTGCGGCAGTGCAGGCTGCTGACGAGGAGAGAATTCCTGCAAACACAACCGCTTCAATCGCGACTGTCAGCTGGTGGAAAGCGGGAGTCGAGGAGTATGAGTTTGTTGAAAAAGCTGTAACTACAGCTTCGTCAAAGAACAAGGAAGCTTCCAAGACCACTACAGCTAAGACGACTACGACATCGGCTGAAGCTTCTAAGTCTGAAAAAAAGACTGAGAAAGGCTCTGAGACTGAAGCGATTGAAACAAAGTCTATGTACGCGGCTGAGGCTGTCAACATGAGAAAGGGCCCTTCCAAGAGCGACGATGTTATAACCGTTCTGGCTGCCGGAACAAAGGTAAGCTGCACTGCAAAGACCGACGACGGCTGGTATAAGGTTGAGTACAACGGAACAACGGGCTACTGTATGGCGGAATACCTTACTTCAAAGGCTCCTGCCAAGACAACAACTACGGCAGCGGCTCAGACCTCTGCAGCGAAAAAGACGACTGCTGAAACTGCCGCGACCACAAAGAAAACAACGACAGAGGCTTCTTCCGACGGCTCGGATTCAGTTATAAGCTATACTGACGAAGAGTTTGAGATGATGTGCTATGTCCTTCAGGGCGAGGTCGGAGGTTGTTCGGACGCAAGCAAGATCGCTGTTGCAAACGTAATTATAAACAGAGTTAAGTCAAGCAGATTCCCTGATACTATAAAGGGCGTTCTGACAGCTCCTAATCAGTTCACAGCGATTTCCTCATACTACAACAAGACCAACACTCCGTCAAGCAGCACTAGAGAATGTGCCAAGAGAGCGCTCAGCGGAGAGGGCGCTGAGGAGTCAAAGGGCGCTACATATTATTACGCGCCTAAATATTGCTCCGGCTCAACTGCCGCATGGTTTGAAAGCCTTACGTTCTGTATGGAGCTTGAGGGTCAGAGATTTTTTAAGAATTAATTTGTAAAAAAGTGCTGAAAAAATTTAATATAGTTTGTAAGAAGCTACAAAAAGTCAGGACATAATTTCAATATGTCTTGACTTTTTCTTATTAATGATTAAAATTAAATTAGGTATTGCCATGATGATTCTGGAAAGTTGTGGTATTTTTCGGCTTTTCAGTTTTTCTGGATCGCTGTTATAAAAACGCAAGAGGTATTTTATGAATAGTAAAATCAAAAAAATGCTTACCAACGCAGGAATAATGCTTGCCTGCTTCGCTGTTATAGGAACCTTCGGGGCGGCGGCTCTTGGAGAAAAACAGGAGCAGAGAAAAACGAAGCATATTATTCCGGCAGATATCGAGGCTTCGGCAGCCGATACCGCTACCGCTTATGAAGCCGCGCAGTTCATTGATTTCAGAAAGGCTGGGATCGACGAGTACGATACGGCGGTGATTTCCAAGGTTCAGGAAGGAAAGACGCCGTCCGGCAAATCGGATAAAAAGGCGGTCAGCTTTTCTATGGAGCTTCCGTCCGATGAAACGATGATTTACGATCCTCAGCCGGAAAGGGTTTATTTCAGCGAAACAAGAAGCGTAGCGGAGGAATATTACACGGTTTATGATATAATATCCGGTTCAACGGTAACTATGAACGCTTATGAACTGCTGTGCCGCATGGTTTACAGTGAAATAGGCGCTTCATGGAAGGAGGACGCTATTAAAGCTCAGGCGGTTGCGGCTTATTCGTATCTGCGCTTTAACGACAGCTTAGGTCTTATACCGACTATCGGGCTTAAATCAGGGTATCCGTCCAAAATCGAAAGCTGCATAAGCGCCGTGGAGGGTCAGTGCGTATATTACAACGGAAATATAATCAACGCTGTGTATTCCGCGTCGTCAGCAGGCTGTTCCGCTGAAAGCGAGAATGTATGGAGCGTTTATTATCCCTATCTCAGAGCGGTAGTAAGCGCTTATGACGATCAGGACCCGAATTTCGGCTTGGAGACCGAATTTACCGAAGATGAGGTAAGGGAGATATTCGCTGAAAAGACCGGAATAAAGCTTTCCGAAGATACTGAGAACTGGTTTAAGGCGGATTCAAGATACAGCGGAAAATATATAGGAGCTATGACTATCGACGGGCACGGTTCATATTCGGCGGGAGGAAGCACAGTAAGATTTACCGGCGCCGTTGTGCAAAGGCTTTTCGGACTGAAATCAAACGCTTTCACTATAGATTATGAAAAGGGCGTTTTTAAATTCACCACCTACGGCTACGGTCACGGAGTAGGTATGTCCCAGTGGGGAGCCTGCCTTTACGCGGAAAACGGCTATACCTACGATCAGATACTAAGGCATTATTATACGGACACATACCTCGGGCTGTCAGACGTAAATCAGAAAGCGGTGGAAAGAGGGAAAATGACTCAGGAGGAGCTTGAGAAGGAAATTGAAAACTCTGAAATAAACGACGACAGCAGCTTTTCCTCAGACACGGAAACAGGCGGAATACAGACAGATGATTCGGCGCAGGCTTCGGATACCTCTGCCGACTCATCTCCGAGCGGACCGTCCTCCGCTGAATCAGACGCGGAATCGGACAGTACGGAGGAATCTGCCGCGCAAGGCGATATTAAGAATGATTCATCGTCCGCAGCGGACGATATTCAGAATTTCGATGAAAATTAATTATATTTATACACGGAGGTTTTAAGCATGGCATTTTTAAATAAGCTTGGAGAGAAGATATCATCGGGAGCGTCGGCGGTTTCTGATTCCGCCAAGAAAATGGCTGAAACAAACAAGCTTAACGCAAGGATCAATTCCGATCTTGCGGAGGTAAATAAGAAGTATATCGAAATAGGAAGAGCCGTTAAGCTGCGTCTTATGGAGGGAATAACCGACAGCGAGGTAATAAGGCTTGCCGGAGAAATAGACGCTTTGCTTGCGGAGGTAGCTCAGCTTAATGAGCAGGTAAACGTACTTAAGGGTGTAAAAAAATGCGGTAACTGCGGCGCGATGATCAACGCTGACGTTATGTTCTGCCCGTCCTGCGGATCGAAGCAGGAGGTTAAAGCTCAGCCGGAGCAGGCTGCGCCTTCTGAAGCGGCTGAAGTCACTGTACAAGAAACTCCTAAGGCTATCCAGCCTGAAACTGTACAGTCTGAGGCAGCGCCTGAGGCTATACAGCCTGAAAACATACAGTCTGAAGCAGAGCCTGAGGCGGCGCCTGCCAGTGCGGAGGCAGTGTCTGAGCCTGAGCAGCCTGCCGTTCAGCCGGTTATAGAGGAACAGCCCGCGCCTGCTTTTGTTTTCTGCACTGAATGCGGACATAAAGAAGCTGCCGGAACAAAGTTCTGTTCCGAATGCGGAAACAAGCTTGATTGATAATATAACGGCAAACTATTATAAAAACGCCGAACGGGGATTTCTTCTTTGCGGGAAATCCTCTATCTTTTGATTTGAAAGGACAATGAATAATGCCGCTGAAAATACGAAGGCTGTTAGAGGGTAAAAAAGTAATTCTGGCTTCTCAGTCGCCCCGCAGAAAGGAGCTGTTTAAGCTTATATGCCAGGACTTTGAGGTTTGTCCGGCTTTAGGCGAGGAGAAGATTCCCGACGGAATTCAGCCTGAATATGCCGCGGAGACTATTGCCGCGGAAAAGTGCAGGGAGGCGGCACAAAGGCGTCAGGCCGACGTTATTGTGGCCTGCGATACTGTCGTTCTGCTTGACGGAGAAATAATGGGCAAGCCTGCGGATCCGGCAGACGCTGCACGAATGCTCGGAAAGCTTTCCGGCAGAACCCACAGAGTGATAAGCGGAACGGCTTTTATGTGCGGCGGCAGGCTTCGTTCCTTTTCGGAAATAACTGAGGTCACGTTCAGGAATTTGACTGACCAAGACATTGCCGACTATATTGAAACGGGAGAGCCTTTTGACAAGGCAGGCGCTTATGGGATACAGGGAACGGGCGCTCTGCTTGTGTCGGGAATAAGCGGAGATTATTTTAACGTTGTGGGGCTGCCGGTATCGAAGCTTGCGTCGCTGCTGGAGCGGTTTGTATGATTATCAGCGGCATTGCAAAAACGCTCGGCGGTTAATCAAACAGGTTTTTATCTACCTTGTGATCGCACTGCGGGTATATGGTAAGCTTGTTATTCCCGTCGACGGTAGCCAGGAAAATATCTGACGGCGACGAATAATTCTGCTTGTGCATTTCGGTGGAGAGCCATTTCATGTCGTTCCCGGTGTGTTTAAGGTTGTCCTCCATTACGACTCCGTCCAGAATTACGTTTACGCAAAGTCTTTCGTCCGGAGGGTTCTGCCCCAGGTCCTTCATGGTAACGGGGCTGTTGACTTTTTTGGGCAGGAACGATATTTTTCCGTTGTTTTCAAGAATGGCATAGGAGATCTGCGACAGATCAAAATAACCGGAATTTCTGGCGCGGGTAAGCAGATCGCCCGTATCAAGCTTTGCGGCTTTTATATTTTCCGGGTAGATCTTACCGTTTTCCATTAAGATAAGGGGAGTACCGGAGAAAAAGCGCCTTGCCTTTATGGATTTTATGGTTAGCATTGAAAGCGCGAAGCCTGTAAAACCGTACAGAACCATTGCGATAACGGCGGTAATCATTTCTTTTCCGGTGCTTGAAACCGCCAGCTCGGAGGCGATTGAGCCTATGGTTATTCCGTTGATGTAATCGAACAGATTAAGCTCGCTTATCTGTTTGTTGCCGAGAAGCTTTGACAGCAGAAACATTATAACTATTGAAGCGATTGTTGCAAGAACGGCTTTCAGTATAAACAAAACGGTTACTTCCTTTCCAAAATAGTTCTTTGAGTATTATGCGCTTAGGATTCGGGTTTATTCACTTATGAGCCGGGACATACATATAATAGCTTTAGGAAACTATTATAGGAAACGGAATGATTATAGTTGAACAACTGTTATGGACAGAAGCTTAATCTGCTTGCCGTATCTATTGCAAACGCATTGTCGGAGGGATTGAGCGACGATGAAATAAATCTGCTTGCCGGTCTTTTGCAGCTTGTCGGAGAAGCGCTTGCGGTCATTCCCGCGTCAAAGGCCTTGTGCGGCAGGTCTGATCAGGACGAAGGAGCGATCCTTAAATAAGGATCGTTGCCCGGAATATGCCGGGATAAAAATATTGCGGAGGAGCGCCTTACGGCGCGTAAAATGTCATGGGATTTTTTAAGAAGAAAAAAGATGAAACCTCTCACAGGGATTTAAGCAGGCTTCACGGTAAAGGGCTTTCCTATGCCGTGGAAAGAACAGGAGGCCAGGAGCTTGTTCTTGGAAGAAAGGGAGGAATTTCCGTAACGGAAGCTGAAATAATCGTGGTATGCGACGGTCATGAGGTGTTCAGGTGTAATGCCAGGGGAGCGGTAGCCGCCGAGCTTATGAGCCATAACGGCGTGGATATAAAAGGCGCAGATCCTCTCACTGGAGAAAAACGTCACATTATCGCGTATTATTCAAATCTGAAACAATAATTTGTGAATATTGTGTTACTTGAAGTCATGCTGATTCGCGTTAAGGCATGACTTTTTTGCTTTGTCAGATATGGTATTTATACTGAAAAAACGGGGAAAGATATTTTTATCTGTTTGCTTTCGGAAAACTTTTCTAGAGTAAGAGCTATAGATATTCTGTGAATAAATACAAAAGCACGCTTGATATCATTACTGCTTTTTATGTATTTCTACAAAGATTATGAAAACGAAAAGAAAATGCTCTGTAAAATTTGACAAGGAGCGTAAAATAGGCTATAATACAAGCAGAAAATTTATTTACGGAGGTTTTTATTATGACAAAATCAGAACTCGTTTCAGCAATTGCCGAAAAGGGCGGCTACACAAAGAAAGACGCTGAAAAGGCTCTTTCCGCTGTTGTTGATACAATTTCCGAAACACTTGCAAAGGGAGAAAAGGTGTCGATCGTAGGCTTCGGAACCTTTGAGGTTCGCGACAGAGCGGCAAAGGAGTCGATCAATCCGGCTACAAAGCAGCCCGTACACTGCCCTGCAAAGAAAGTTCCCGCTTTCAAGGCAGGCAAGGCTCTTAAAGAGGCTGTTGATAAGAAATAACCGCGGATTACGTCACTTTTCCGGCTTTTAGACGGCGGTTGTATTGGTCTGCCGGCGGTACGATAGTATCTTCCGCCGGAGCCTGAGGGGCTTACGCCCGTTACCGAATTGATTTGCTTTAATTTGAAAGGAGAAATTGTCATGGCTGTAAAGAAAACTGCGGAGGCAGCAAAGGAAGCTGTAAAAACTGAGGCTAAGGCTGTTAAGAGCGGCGCAGAGGCAGTTAAGAACGAAGTTAAGGCTGTTGAGAAAAAGGCCGCCGAAAAGAAAGCGCCTGCAAAGAGGGCTGCTTCTAAGGCTTCCGGCAAGGCGGCTGAAAAGAAAGAAACCGTTTATATTCAGTTTGCCGGCAAGGAGATCGACATGGATTCCGTTGTCGAGTCTGCAAAGGCTGATTTCAGGGCAAATAACAAGGGCTATGTAAGAAAGCTCGAGGTTTATGTTAAGCCTGAGGACAGCGCTGCGTACTATGTTGTAAACGGCAAGATAAGCGGCAAGGTTGATTTGTAATTTCAGTTTTGAATATGCCGGAAAGACCGACTGGGTTTTTCCGGCATATTTTTTGTTTGTCTGATTTGTTCAGAAAATATTAATTGACTTGACGCTTCAAAGGGTTCATAATATCTTTAATATAACGCCAATTCTTGAGGGTACAGAGGCTGTGATTTCAGCTTGGGTATCTGCGGAAAAGGTAATTGAAAAAACAGAAATGAGGCGTCGGCGTGACAATTGACCTGAACGAAAACTGGATCATGAATAAGTGCGGAGCTGCGGAAAGGCTTATGTGCTCCGTTCCTTGCTCGGTATATAAAACTCTGCTGGAGCATGGCAAAATACAGGATCCGTATTGGCGGGAGAACGAGTATGTTTCAACCGGCATATGCGACAGCGATTACGAGTTTTCTACCGTCGTATATGCGGATCGGAGCGTTTTGCGCTATGAAAATATAAGGCTTGTATTCGACGGAATAGATACTCTGGGCGAGGTGTATCTTAACGGAAAGCTCATAGGCAGAACCGACAATATGCACCGCGTCTGGGAGTTCGACGTTAAAAAGCTTCTGCATACGGGGGAAAATCAGCTCAGTGTGAAAATATTCTCTCCGAATGCGTATATTGCCCGAAAGCAGGCGGAGCGTCCGCTCTGGGGCGTTGATTCAACTATGGAGGGATATACTCACCTGAGAAAGGCTCACTGTATGTTCGGCTGGGACTGGGGCCCCAAGCTTCCGGATATGGGGATATGGAGAGGCGTAAGGCTTGAATGTTACTCCCGCGGAAGGATACTCGACGTTCATTATACGCAGAAGCACACAAACAGAGAGGTTCTGATAAGCTGTCTTGTTCACAGCGAGGCTTACGGCTGCGACGCAGCCTTCCTTGAGATATATTCTCCCGAAGGACGTCTTATATGCTCGGAAGAAATCGACCTGCATGACGACGATGAATATCATGAAATGAACTGCAAAATAGAAAATCCCAGTCTTTGGTGGGCTAACGGCTATGGGGCTCAGCCTCTTTACAGATGCGTTGTAAGGCTTGTAAAGGACGGGGCGGTCATAGACGAGAATACGACCAGAATAGGTCTGAGAACGCTCACCGTAAGCAGGGAAAAGGATCAATGGGGCGAGGAATTCTGCTTTAAGCTCAACGGAGTAAAGATATTTGCAATGGGCGGAAATTACATACCCGAGGATCAGATCGTTGCCAGATGTACAGAAAAACGTACTCGTAAGCTGCTGGAGCAGTGCGCGGCGGCTAATTTCAATTTTATCAGAGTATGGGGCGGAGGCTGTTATCCGGACGATTATTTTTACGACTGCTGCGACGAGCTTGGACTTATCGTATGGCAGGATTTTATGTTTGCCTGCTCCTCCTATCTGCTTACCGAGGAGTTTGAGAAAACGGTAAGGGAAGAGGTAAAGGACAACATAATAAGGCTCAGAAATCATGCCTCTCTCGGAATGTGGTGCGGAAACAACGAGATAGAATCGGCTTGGGAGGGCTGGGGCATACCGGACGACCCGCAGTCGAAAGCGGATTATCTGCGGCAGTTTGAAGAGCTTATTCCGGCTTTGGTGAAGGAGTATTCGCCTGAGATATTCTACTGGCCGTCATCGCCGTCGTCGGGAGGAGGATTTAAGGACTCGTCGTCAAATCATGCGGGTGATATGCATTACTGGGACGTATGGCACAATCTGAAGCCTATAGAGGATTTCAGAAAATATTACTATCGTTTCTGTTCGGAATACGGCTTTGAATCCCTCCCCTGCATGAAAACGGTAAAGGAATTTGCCGACGAGGCAGCGGGAGATTTTGATCTGATGTCGCCGGTGATGGAGGCGCACCAGAAATGTACCCAGGGCAATGAAAAGATAATGTTCTATCTGGCTCAGATGGTGCGTTATCCGTACAGCTTTGAGCGTCTTATTTATTCTTCACAGCTTTTGCAGGCCGACTGTATCCGCTCTAATGTTGAGCATATGCGCCGGGCGAGGGGGCGCTGCATGGGTTCGGCGTACTGGCAGATAAACGACTCGAATCCGGTAATTTCCTGGTCGGGTATTGACTATTTCGGACGCTGGAAGGGTCTGCACTATTATGCCAAGCGATTTTATAATCCCGCGCTTATTTCCTGCGACGACAGCGATTCTGTAAGACCTGTTCTGAACGTATCGAACGAAACTCTGAATACGCTCGAATGTGAATACAGGTGGCGGCTCAGGAACAGCAGGGCGGAAATACTGCTGGAGGGAAGCGGAGAGCTTGAAATTCCTGCGCTTACTTCAGAGAATATAGCCGTCTGCGATCTCAGCGGTCAGCTTGAAAGCAGGCAGGATAAGCGCGAAAGATACCTTGAATACAGCCTTATAAGAAACGGAGAGCTTTTAAGCCGAGGCTCCACCTTATTTGTACGGCCGAAGGAGTTTGCTTTTGAAAAGCCGTATATTTCGGTCATTGGCTCTGAAAACAAGCAAAGCTTTATTCTGACGCTTACCGCGGAAAGCTTTGCAAAATCCGTATGTCTTGATCTTGAGGACGGGGACTGCGTATTTTCCGACAACTGGTTCGATATCCATGGAACCGAGCCTGTTACCGTAACGGTAAGCAAAAAGGAATGTTCGGAAAAAATGTCCCTTGAGGGATTTATGGACAGACTGACTATCCAGTCGAATTATGAGAACAGGTAACGGAAGAATTCAACGGGCGCGGATTGCAGCGTCCGTTTTTTCTGCTGGATTTGATTTGTACGCTGCTGCTTTCAGAGGTATTTCTACAGCGACAGTATTTTCTGCAAAATATTTGTCTGTCACGCTTGAAAAACAAGCGGTCTTGTGATATAATATAAATATATGTATGCGTTGACGGTGTACGTTGTTAGATTTTAAACGGGAGTGGTGAAATGAAGCTGAAAAGAGCGGCGCTGCCGCTGGCGGCTGCGCTTGCTATGACAGGCTGCTCGCCTGTTAATTTCAATGTTGATAATATTCTTACCGCGCCCAAGCTTACCGAGGAGCAGAGCGAAATACACGAGGCGCTTATTTCCGCGGTGGGAAACAATATAAATCTTAAATATCCGAGAAACGGCGCGAACAGGTCGGCTTACGTTATCGCCGATATCGACGGAGAGGAAAGCGACGAGGCTCTGGTATTCTACGAGTATACCGGCGCAGCCGGAGACAGCGACGGGCTCAGGGTCAATCTGCTGGACAAGAACGCCGACGGCGACTGGGTTTCCGTCAAGGAAATCGCGGGCGCGGGAACGGAAGTCGATCAGGTAATAATAACTCCTATGGGCAACGGTAACCAGATCGACGTTCTTGTAGGCTATCAGAGTATCTCAGGCGAGGATAAGACCCTTGAAATATACAGCTACAGCGACGGAGATTTCATCAGGATAGGAACGGATACCTATTCTGTGCTTGAAACCTTCGATATAAATTCCGACGGCTACAACGAGATCATAACCATTCAACGCGGCACCAATCAGGATACCGGAATCGTAACGGCGAAGGCGGCGCTGCTGGAGCTGAGCGGAGGAGAGATAACCAAGAGCGACGGAATAGATATGTGCGATAATGTGGCGTCGTACATTAATTCCAAGACCGGCTATCTTCCCGACGGCAGGCAGGCGATCTATATAGACGGACTTACCTCCGCCGGAGAGCTTCAGACTGAGATAGTGTATTACAGATATTCGGCTCTTCAGAATCCTATGCAGCTCAGAAGCGAAAAGCTGCTTCCTATGTGTACACGTCCGACCGGCTATTATTCAACAGATATAGACGACGACGGAGTAATCGAAATACCGTCTACAAAGCCTATGCTCGGCTATGAAAACGCTGTCGCCGAGGAGCAGCTGCTGATGACGTCCTGGTCGGTATACAGGGATTTTTACAATCTTGAAGCCAGATATTCGGGATACTATGCCATTTCCGACGGATACGCAATGATGTTTCCAAGCAGATGGACGGATCAGGTTACCGTAAAGAAGGATACGGATACCGGAGAAACGGTATTTTATAAATACAGCGGAGATATTAATTCGGATATGACCGAGCTTATGCGTATAGCCGTAGCCTCCAAGCAGGAAAGCGAGGATTATCTGTACGAGGGATATGAGCTTATACGCAGCAAGGGTCAGCTTGAATATCTGGTAAAGCTTCCGACCAACAAACGGGAGCAGCTTATACTTACGATAGACGAGGTCCAGAATAATTTTTATACCGTTGAATAGCGCAGAAACGTTTGCAGGGAGGTTTTGATATGAAAAAAGTATTGGTATGCGAGGACGAGGATTCTATCCGCGAATTTGTGGTAATAAATCTGAAAAGAAGCGGCTATGACGTTATAGACGTAAGCTGCGGCGAAGACGCGATAAGGGTGTTCGAGGAGTCGGACGGCGGCATTGATATTGCGCTGCTTGATATAATGATGCCCGGGATCGACGGTATGCAGGTATGCAAAAGGTTCCGCGAGCGTTCGGACACTATGGGTATCATAATGCTTTCGGCAAAATCTCAGGAAATGGATAAAATATCCTCTCTTATGATAGGAGCGGACGACTACATTACAAAGCCGTTTTCCATTTCAGAGCTTATAGCCAGAGTTGACGCGGTATGCAGGAGAGTAAATATGTCCCATGCGAAGCCGGAAGCCGCTTCTACTATCGTTTCGGGACCCTTTACTCTTAATCTAAAAAGCAGGACAGTTTATAAAAACGGGGCGCAGATAGATCTTACTCAGGTGGAGTATCAGATAATGGAGTATTTCTTCAAGAACCAGAATACCGCTCTTGACAGAACAAGCATACTTAACCACATCTGGGGAGAAAGCTATTACGGTGACGATAAAATAGTTGACGTTAATATCAGGCGCATAAGAATGAAGATAGAGGACGAGCCTTCCAGTCCCAAATATATTCTTACTATATGGGGCTTTGGCTATAAGTGGGCGTCAAACTGACAGAAACGCCCGTAAGCGCAGCTATTATGCTTTGAAAGGGGCTTGCCGGTGGGCATAAACAAAAACAGAAGTAAATACGGCAGACACAGTATTACGCAGCACTGGATAAGAAACAGTCTGGGCGTTGTGATTGTTATTCTGCTTATAGTTGAGGTACTGCTGGTGCTTGTTGTAAGAAATTATTATTACAGCTCCGCAAGGCAGTACGTCACCTCAAAAATGAACGTGGTTACCGGAGCGGTTATGAACAACAGTGACGACGCTTCGGTGAATTACAATTCGGAAATACGCTCTGTGGTTGAAAGCTATCAGGACAAGGACAAGATCGAGCTTATGGCGATAAAGACCGACGGAAGCGTAGATATAACCTCGTCGGGCTTTTCGCCGGCGCAGGAAACGGATATGTCCGATTATGAAAACGCCAAAAAGGATCCGACAGGGACGGCCTCTCAGATATTCAGGCTTCCTACGGGGGAAAAGGTTGTCGCGGTAACGTCGGTTATTTCTCCCAGAGGCTGCGAATACGAGGCGCTGAGAATGATTTCCTCCATGAAAGGCGTCGATCATCAGCTTTTTATTATTTTTATACTGATAACTCTGGTTGTGGCGAGCATTATCCTGCTTATGCTTTTTTCGGGAATGTTTTTTATTAGGTCGATCGTTTATCCGGTTATACGGATCGGTCAGATCGCCAGAAAATTCGCAAAGGGAGATTTTTCGGAAAGAATCGAAAAAACCACTGACGATGAGCTGGGCGAGCTTTGCGATTCAATAAACTATATGGCTGACGAGCTTTCAAATACCGAGTCTATGAAGAACGAATTCATATCCTCCGTATCCCATGAGCTGAGAACGCCGCTTACGGCGATAAAGGGCTGGAGCGAAACGATGACGACTATAGACGACGCGGAAACCTTTAAAAAGGGTATGAGAGTCATCACCTCCGAAACCGAGCGTCTGTCGCAGATGGTGGAGGAGCTGCTGGATTTCTCCAGAATACAGGATAACAGACTTACGCTTAATAAGGATACGATCGACATTCTCGCCGAGCTGGGAGAAACGGTGCTTATTTATCAGGAAAGAGCCAGAGCGTTGGGGATTACGCTTAATTACTATGAGCCTGAAATGCTGCCCTTTGTTTACGGAGATAAAAACAGGCTGAGGCAGGTTTTCATTAATATTGTGGACAATGCCATAAAGTATTCCGATAAGGGAGATACCGTTTCGGTAGAGGCTTACGAGCAGAACAATGAGATATGTATTTCTGTTTCCGATACCGGAATGGGTATATCCAAAGAGGATCTTCCTAAGATAAAGACTAAGTTTTTCAAGGCTAATCATACCAGAAGAGGTTCCGGCATAGGTCTTGCGGTTGCCGATGAAATTATTCAGCGGCACGGAGGAACGCTTGAGATCAACAGCGAGCAGGGCGTAGGCACGACCGTTATGATCACGCTTCCCTGTATTGACCAGAAAAAGAAGCCGGATAACCAGTCAACGGTGAATGTAGAGCTTATATCCACCGATAATACGCTTGAACAGAGCGAAAAGCTTGAGCAGTGATTTCAGATTTAAGGACAAACAGTGAAAGGAGGATATGCTTGCGCAAGCAGGCATAACCGTATAAATGAGCAAAGGTAAAGAAGCAGCCGGAACGGAAAAATTCAAATCCAAGATAGGCGGGCAGGCAGTTATCGAAGGCGTTATGATGCGCGGGATCGACAAGGCGGCTATGGCTAACCGCCTTCCGACCGGAGAGATTGATCTTGAGGTATGGAATATAAAGGGCGGGAAAAATATTCCGTGGTACAGAAAATGTCCCTTTGTAAGGGGAGTTTTCAATTTTGTTATTTCAATGATCGACGGCTATCGGTGTCTTACAAGATCGGCAAACAAGCAGATGGAGTTTGAAGAGGAAGAGGAGCCGACAAGATTTGAGAAGTGGCTTGACGAAAAAGTGGGCGACAAGCTTATGCCGGTCATTTCCGCGGTTTCAATGGTTATCGGAGTCGTTATAGCGGTCTTTCTGTTTATGATGGTTCCTTCATGGGTGTCAAAGGGGATAGAGCATTTTGTTTCAATGCCTGTCATAGTCAAGAACATAATAGAGGGTCTTCTGAAGATAGGCATATTTATCGGATATACGGCTCTTACCGCGCTGATGAAGGATATACGCAGAACCTATGAATATCACGGAGCGGAGCATAAAACCATAGCCTGCTTTGAGCACGGGGCGCCTCTTACTCCCGAAAGCGTCAAGAAATATTCCAGATTTCACCCGAGATGCGGAACCAGCTTTATTTTTCTGGTGCTGTTTATAAGTATTTTTGTAAATACGGTTTTCAGTCTTACATGGGATAACGTAGCGCTGAGAATGCTGTGCAAGCTTGCGCTGCTGCCTCTTGTAATGGGCATAGCCTACGAGCTTATAAGGATTGCGGGAAAGTATGACAATCCGGCTACTAAAATACTTTCGGCTCCGGGACTGTGGATACAGAGGATAACTACCAGAGAGCCTGACGAACAGGAGATAGAGTGCGCCATCGAGGCTTTAAAGGCAGTTATACCTGAGGACGAGGAAAAGCTTCACAGTCAGGCGGCGGAATGTGAAAACAGCTGATTGAAAAACGCGGTATAAATGATTACATATAAAAAGCTTATTGAAACTGTCCGTCAGGGATTAAGCGGAGCGGGAATTGAAAACGCAGCTTTTGAAGCAAAGGAGCTGCTTGGACTTGCCATAGGTACGGACTGCCGCAGCGGGGCATTTTTAAAGGCTGTGGAAGGAAACGTAAGCGGAGAGGCAGCTGCCAGATTTCTTGCGCTTGCGGACAGACGCAAAAAAGGCGAGCCGCTTCAGTATATTCTGGGGCAATGGGAGTTTTACGGTCTGCCTTTCAAGGTAGGAGAGGGAGTGCTTATTCCCAGGCAGGATACCGAAGCGCTTGTTGAGCTGGCAGTGGAAAAAAACAGGCGCAGGAATGGACTTACAGTTATAGATCTGTGTTCGGGGTCGGGCTGTATAGGAATTTCCGTTGAAAAAAATCTTGACTGCAAAAGGGTTGTCTGCGTTGAAAAATCTCCAGAGGCGGTAAAGTATCTCGAACGCAATATCGATATCAACGGCTCGGGAGCGGAAATAATCCGCGGCGACGTCTTTGAGGCGGAGGTTATGGAAAAAGCTCCTGAAGCCGATCTTATAGTCTGCAATCCGCCCTATCTTAGCTCCGAAGATATGGCAAATCTTCAGAGAGAGGTGGCCTTTGAACCTGAAAGCGCGCTTTTCGGAGGAGCGGACGGTATGGATTTTTACAGGAATATAACCCGTCTGTGGAAGAAAAAGCTCAGGCAGGGCGGAATGATGATCTTTGAGATCGGTATCGGTCAGGAGCAGGAGGTCATGGATATCATGATACGGAGAGGCTTTATAAACGTAAGGGCAAGGAAGGATCTCTGCGGGATTTACCGCGTAGTTTTCGGAGAAATTGGAAAGAAGCGATTTTGAGTACGTTTTTCTGTACTTATAATCAGCGGGAATTTATAACTGTCCGAAAAAAGATACTGTAAATCAGAATTATCATGCTATAATTATAGCGGAGTAAGCAAAACCGCCGGACGTAATTGCTTTGTAATATGATTAGATTCAGGAGGCTGTAAAAATGGCTATTGACAAGAAGAAAAAAGAAGTAAAGACCGTGGTCAAGATAGTTGACAAGGACGAGAAAAAGAAAGCGCTTGATACCGCTATCGCATATATAGAAAAGCAGTTCGGAGCAGGAGCTATCATGAAGCTGGGCGATTCCAAGGCGCTGGACGTTGAGGCTATACCCACAGGCTCTATGACTCTGGATATGGCGCTGGGTATAGGAGGTATACCCAGAGGAAGGATCGTTGAGATATACGGACCTGAGTCTTCCGGAAAAACCACCGTTGCGCTGCATTGCATCGCCGAGGCTCAGAAGGCGGGCGGAGAGGTTGCCTTTATCGACGTTGAACACGCCCTTGATCCGGTTTATGCCGAAAAGCTGGGAGTGGATATTGACAGTATGCTGGTTTCTCAGCCTGACAGCGGCGAGCAGGCTCTGGAGATCGCCGAGGCTCTTGCAAGGTCGGGAGCTATCGACTGTATCGTAATCGACTCGGTTGCCGCTATGGTAACAAAGTCTGAGATCGACGGAGAGATGGGCGATACGCACGTTGGACAGCTTGCGAGGCTTATGTCTCAGGCTATGCGAAAGCTGACCTCGGTTATCGCGAAATCAAACTGCTGCGCTATTTTTATAAATCAGGTGCGTGAAAAAATAGGCGTTATATACGGAAATCCTGAAACGACCCCGGGCGGACGGGCATTGAAATTCTACGCTTCGGTGAGGATCGAGGTAAGGCGCGGCGAACAGATCAAGAACGGCGCGGAGGTAATAGGAAACCGCACGAAATGCAAGGTAGTAAAGAACAAGGTCGCTCCTCCGTTCAAAGAGTGCGAATTTGATATTATGTACGGCAAGGGAATTTCGCGTACAGGAGAGGTTCTCGACCTTGCGGCTGAAACGGGAGTCGTCAAGAAGGGCGGTGCGTGGTACAGCTATAACGATATGAAGCTGGGACAGGGCCGCGACAACGCTAAGGATTTCCTTGAAGCAAATCCTGAGATCATGGGTGAGATAGAGGAAAAGATCAAGGCAAGCGGCGCTGAGATCGTTATGGCTTCAAAGAAGAACAAAAAGGCGGCGAAGCTTGAAGAAAAGTCGGCGGCAGCCGCTAAGCCGGCGAAGAAGGACGAGCCTGAAATGCCTGATCTTACCGTTTCTCCTGAAGATGACTTTGAAGAGTTTGCTCCGGTGGATATAAGCGAGCTGGGTGAATAACAGATGTTAAAGATACTTTCAGTGGAAAAGTATAAGGGGAATACCTGGCGGATCGATTTTGAAGGCGCGGAGCCGGCGTTTCTGAATTCGGAAATTGTATTGCGGTATAATCTCCGAGTCGGCGCCGAGATTCCGGAGAACGCATGGGAGGAGATTGTTTATTCCAACGAGCTTCGGCGCGCAAGAGAGCGGGCGATGTATCTTCTGGATTACAGGGATTATTCCTATGTCGAGCTGTATAAAAAGCTTCTTAATAATTACGGCGAGCAGATATGCTACGATGTATGCGACAGGCTGGCTGAGCTTGGCTTTATAAACGACAGACGGTATGCCGAAAGCCTTGCAAGAAAGTATATGGAGGTAAAAAGGTTCGGCTATTACCGGGCGGCTCAGGAGATGAAGCAAAAAGGGCTGTCTAAGGAGCTTATCGACGAGGTCCTGAGCGAATACGAGGATACCGTCGATGAACGTATCTGTCAGCTTATTGAGAAAAAATATCTGAGAAGGCTTGAGGAAGACGGCGGAGTGAAAAAAGTAAAGAACGCTCTGGCTCGGCAGGGCTATTCGTATTCGGATATAAACGCCGCACTTGACAGGTATCTGGAGGAGCAGGAGGATTAATGCATTGATTGACGAAAGGAGACGGCTATGAAAAGGATCGCAGTTACAATGGCAACGGCGGTTATCGCTTTGTCTGCTTCCGGCTGCAATGAGAATAACGTGAATAATGATTCAGCTGCATTTTCTTCGGCTGCGGAAAGCGTAACTGAAAACGGCGGAGGTAATCAGGATAACAGCGTAGGCGGGAATTCGGTTTCGGACGACCCGATAGAAAATGCGGAATATGTTGTAGGCCAGTATATGAAGTATGCCAATCTGGAATTTGACGAGTCGATGCTCAAGCTTATGACCTCTGAGATGCAGGAGCAATATAAGGATACTGTGGAAAATCAGGGTCACGATCACGGGTACGACGATAATGAGGAGAATATGCTGTCAGACGTTTCGTTTACCGCCGACAGAGAGCAGTCGCAAATACTTGAAAGCGTTAATATCAAGGACGAATATATTACCGCGGTCGAGCTTATAGGAACGGTAAGCTATAAGAATCAGGGAAAGGAAGCTTCCTATAAAGGATATGCAATAGTTATAGAAACTCCCGGGCATGAGTGGAAGATAGCGTATGCCGGAACGAAAAGCCAGGCTTATCTCGCAGGGATAATCGCCGATGATGAGTCCGATAAAGCGGACAGTAATGCGGCGGCTGTCTATGAGGCCGCGGAGAAGGCGTGTACTGCCTTGGACGGGAAATATGAATTTAAGTATATGAACTACATAAGCACCGAGAACGACGATTTTGTCAATGAGATAAAGAAAAATCTGCCGGAGGAGCTTATAGACACTTATTTCACGGTCTTTATTACTGACGGAAAGCCTGATTATGTTCTATGGTCGGAAGATATGTCAAGCGAAACGGTAGGTCAGTATCCTAAGGACAGCTGATAAACAGGCCTGATTTCTTTCAGCAGCACGATTTTTACAGATAAACATTTTGCCGCGCTTTGCAGTCTGTGAAGCGCGGCTTATTGCTTTAAGTAAGGAAAAGCCGTACGGCTCTGTAGGACGGTTATTAATTCTGCACAAAAAAATAACCGAAAATTTTACTTTTCCAACAGGTAAAATTGCAAGACAAATCATAAGATATGTGGTATAATTATATACAAATGTAAACGTTATCGCCTAAGGCGGATGATATGCATTATTATAAAAATCATTTAGGAGGTTATTTTATGGCAAAAAGCAGACTTATCGGAGATTATCCTGTGATCGGTATCCGTCCGACGATCGACGGCAGACGGGGATATCTCAACGTCAGAGGCTCCCTTGAAGAGCAGACAATGAATATGGCAAGATCGGCGGCTAAGCTGTTTGAGGAAAATTTAAGGTATTCAAACGGCGAGCCGGTAAAGGTCATTATTGCCGACACGACCATTGGAAGAGTCGCGGAAGCCGCCGCCTGCGCTGATAAATTTAAGAAAGCGGGAGTAGATATAACCCTTACCGTTACCCCGTGCTGGTGCTACGGCGCGGAAACCATGGATATGGACCCTATGACGATAAAGGGTGTGTGGGGCTTCAACGGAACTGAACGTCCCGGAGCGGTTTATCTTGCTTCGGTGCTTGCTACCCACGCTCAGAAAGGACTTCCCGCGTTCGGTATTTACGGACATGACGTTCAGGAGGCTGACGATACCTCAATACCTGAGGACGTTAAGGAAAAGCTTCTTCGCTTCGGACGCGCGGCAGTTGCCTGCGCCACTATGAGAGGAAAATCATATTTACAGATCGGCTCTATCTGTATGGGAATCGGCGGCTCGATTATCGACTCCGCATTTATTGAGGAATATCTTGGAATGAGAGTTGAATCGGTGGACGAGGTAGAAATTATCAGACGAATGACCGAGGGTATTTATGACGAGGAGGAGTATCAGAAGGCTCTGGCATGGACAAAGGAAAAGTGCATAGAGGGCTTTGACAAGAATCCTGAGGAAATTCAGAAATCCGGAGAGGAAAAGGATAAGGACTGGGAATTTGTCGTTAAGATGATGTGTATTATCAAGGATCTGATGAACGGCAACGACAGGCTGCCTGCCGGCTGTGAGGAGGAAGCGGTAGGTCATAACGCAATTGCCGCCGGCTTCCAGGGTCAGCGTCAGTGGACGGATTTTTATCCTAACTGCGATTTCCCCGAGGCAATGCTCAATACCTCCTTTGACTGGAACGGCGCCAGAGAGCCTTATATACTCGCGACGGAAAATGACGTGCTCAACGGTCTGGGAATGCTGTTCATGAAGCTGCTGACCAACCGCGCTCAGATTTTTGCGGACGTTCGTACATACTGGTCGCCGGAGGCGGTAAAGAAAGCAGCCGGCTATGAGCTTGAGGGAATCGCAAAGAAAGCAGGAGGATTTATCCATCTTATCAACTCCGGCGCGGCTTGCCTTGACGCAAACGGTCAGTCTGTGGACGAAAACGGAAATCATGTAATGAAGCCGTGGTATGACATGACCGACAGGGATATGGACGCCGTTATGAAAGCGACCACCTGGAACTATGCCGACTGCGGATATTTCAGAGGCGGCGGATATTCCTCGCGCTTTGTAACGGAGGCTGAAATGCCTGCCACGATGATAAGGCTTAATCTTGTAAAGGGACTGGGACCTGTGCTCCAGATATGCGAGGGCTGGACGGTTCATCTGCCGGACGAGGTAACCGACAAGCTGTGGAAGAGAACCGACTACACGTGGCCCTGCACCTGGTTCGCTCCAAGAACTACGGGAGAGGGCGCTTTCAAGACCGCTTACGATGTAATGAACAACTGGGGCGCCAACCACGGCGCTATCAGCTACGGTCACATCGGCGCGGACCTTATCACACTTGCTTCAATGCTGAGAATCCCCGTTTGTATGCACAATGTGCCGGAGGACAAGATATTCCGTCCGGCGGCATGGAACGCTTTCGGTATGGACAAGGAAGGTCAGGATTACAGAGCCTGCGCGGCATACGGTCCTATGTATAAGAATATAAGATGATACCGCTTTTTTGGGGAACTGTATGCTTTCTTATATGCGCAGTGAAATTTGTGAGGAACATACTATCAATGAGGCTTACAGGGACGAGATAGACGAACTGTTAAGCCGGCTTTGACGTTATTGCGGAGGAGATGATAAATTGAACAAAAAAGTTTTGGCGATAGATTTCGGCGCTTCGAGCGGACGTGCGGTCATCGGCGATTTTGACGGTGAGAAAATCACTCTTACCGAAATCCACCGCTTTTCAAACGACCCCGTTATTCTCGGAAAAACCATGTACTGGGACGTGCTCAGGCTTTTTCATGAAATCAAGCAAAGCCTTATAAAATCAAAGGCTTACGGCGAAATCGAAAGCGTCGCGATCGACACCTGGGGCGTTGACTTCGGACTTCTGGACAAGGACGGCAGACTGCTGGAAAATCCGGTTCACTATCGGGATTCACGCACAGCGGGAATGATGGAGGAGAGCTTTAAGCTGATAGACAAGGACAGGTTCTACGGCATAACAGGCAATCAATTTATGGAGATAAACACTGCGTTTCAGCTGCTGAGCCTTGTGAAAAACCGTCCTGAGCTGCTTGAGCGTGCGGATAAGCTTGTGCTTATGCCTGATCTGTTCAACTATTTCCTCAGCGGTGAGATTCACGCCGAGCAGTCGATAGCTTCTACCACTCAGCTGTTTGACCAGAAAAGCAGGAAATGGTCGGAGGAGGTTATTGACGCGCTGGGAATAAAGCGTTCTCTGATGCCGGATATAATAAAAAGCGGTACGATTGCGGGAACGCTTTCAGAGGAGATATGCGAAGAGCTGGATATGAAGCCCGTTAAGATAATCGCGGTATGCGGTCACGATACTCAGTCTGCGCTCGCCGCCTGTCCTGCCGCTGAAAAGGATTTTGCTTTTCTGTCCTGCGGAACCTGGAGTCTGCTGGGAACTGAGCTTGACGAGCCTGTGATCGACGAAAATTCCAGCCGACTCAACGTAACCAACGAATTAGGCTGCGAGGGCAAAACCTCTTTCCTGAAAAATATTATCGGCTTGTGGCTTATTCAGGAAAGCCGCCGCCAGTGGATACGGGAGGGAAAGGAATACTCCTATGCCGAGCTTGAAATAATGGCTAAGGAGGCAAAGCCCTTCAAGTGCTTTGTCGATCCTGACGCGCCCGAATTTACGCCTGCCGGAAATATTCCTGAGCGTATCCGAAAATACTGTGAGCGGACAGGTCAGGAGATACCTGAAAGTACTGGCGAAATAATGCGCTGTATTTATGAAAGCCTTGCGCTCAAATACCGCTCGGCGATCGGGCAGCTTGAAGAATGTACAGGCAGAAAATTTGAAACGCTTTATATGTTCGGAGGCGGCACGAAGGACAGATTTTTGTCAGAGCTTGCTGCAAACGCCTGCGGCATAAAGGTTTCGAGCGGACCTGCCGAGGCTACCTCGCTTGGAAATATAGCCGTTCAGCTTATGGCGGACGGTACGATTTCAGGACTTGGCGAAGCGCGGAAAATCGTGCGCAGGTCGGAGAAAATAAGTATCTTTGAGCCGGAGGACGCCGAAGCGTGGAATCAGGCGTACAAGAGATTTAAGGAGGTTACCGCTTATGCTTAAAAATATCCCTGCCATACTGTCGCCGGAGCTGCTGAAAACTCTCTGCGAGATGGGACATTCGGACAGAATCGTTATTGCGGACGGAAATTTTCCCTGCGAGAGCATGGGAAAAAACGCCAAGGTCATCCGCTGCGACGGCCACGGCGTGCCCGAGCTGCTGGACGCGGTCTTACAGCTGTTCCCTCTGGATACCTATGTGGAAAAGCCGGTAAACCTTATGCAGGTTATGCCGGGCGACAATGCAGAAACTCCTATCTGGGAGGAATACAAGGCTATAGTTGCAAAGCACGATGAAAGAGGTTCTGATGTAATCGGCGAAATAGAGCGTTTTAAGTTCTATGAGGAGGCAAAGACTGCCTACGCTATCGTCGCGACGGGCGAAAAGGCGGTATACGCAAATGTAATGCTGCAAAAGGGAGTAGTCTGAATCTGTTATCAGTATGTTAGATATAAGAAACAGTAAGGGGGGCAGGAAATGAAGGGTAAACAGGTTAAGCTGTATAATATCGGATTTCATCCTATTTTTCTGTTTCTTTTTCCGCAGATGTGGCTGATCTCATTGCCGCTAAATTTTATTATGGACAGCGCGATTCTTTTGATAGGGCTGAAAGTATTCGGTAAAACGGAAATCAAGTTCAATTATAAAAAAGTCATTCTGAAAACATGGATTTTTGGATATTTGTCTGATTTAATCGCGACAGGCTTATTGTTTGGTTTCGAGTGTATGGCCAATTTGTGGAGGGGAGATATTCTTGTAAATCCGTTCGGCAGTGTGAGCTCATTTCTGCTGGTTCTGGTATCTGTTGCGTCAGCAGGTTTTTTGATCTACCTATTCAATTATAAAATAGCGCTTAAAAAGACAAATCTGGACAATGCAGTTAAGAAAAAAGTTTCTTTATTATTGGCATTGTGTACAGCTCCCTACTTATTTTTTATGCCTGTGGTTTGGTAACAGCTTCAAATTTATATCAGACTTATAAAAGCAGCCGGAAGCATTAAACCGCCGGCGCGCGGAAAATCATTATTTTGAAAGGACTAAGATTTATGTACGAGGAAATTAAAGAGCAGATGGTCGAGATATGCCATAAAATGTGGCAGAAGGGCTGGGTAGCCGCCAACGACGGAAACGTTACTGTGAAGGTGGGAGAAAACAGGTTTCTCGCAACTCAGACGGGAGTAAGCAAGGCGTATATTACGGCGGATAAGATAGGTCTTATCGACGGAGATTTCAATATAATCGAAGCCAAGGAGGGCTGGAAGCCTTCATCAGAAGTAAAAATGCACCTGAGATGCTATGAGCAGCGCCCCGACGTCGGAGCGGTCGTTCACGCTCACCCTCCGGCAGCGACCGGCTTTGCCTGCGCTCATGTGCCGCTTGACGATTACTGCATGATCGAAACGGTAATCGCCGTAGGCTCGGTTCCCATAACTCCGTACGGTACTCCGTCTACATATGAGGTCCCCGACGCGATTACGCCCTATCTTCAGGAGCATGACGTTATGCTGCTTGAAAATCACGGCGCGCTGACTGTAGGAGCGGATCTGATTACCGCATATTACAGAATGGAAACTCTTGAGCTTCAGGCGCAGATCTCGCTCAACGCAAGGATTCTCGGCGGAGCGGTGGATATTTCAAAGGAGAATATCGACAGACTTATAGCAATGCGCCCTCAGTACGGAGTTACCGGAAAGCATCCCGGCTATAAAAAATATCATTGAGATTACTGACCTATCGTCGGCTGAAAGCGGAAGTTTTCGGTATGCTGATGATCTGTCGGATCAAACTTTTATGAAATTGCTGACGCAGGCAAAGAAAGCTGTGCCGCCGAATCCTGAAGCGGTGCGGCTTCTTTTGGTCCGCGTTTTTATTTTCATCTTATCCGCCGCGGGCATTGGTTTTTAAAGCGAAATTTTCGGTATGTTTCGTAACGAAAAATAAAAGCTGTTCAAATTACCGAAATTTTTATTTTGGAAAAACAGTTAATTTTGATAAATAACATTATTTTTCTCCGAGCGTATTATGCAAGAAAGCAAAAAGTGATAATAAATTGTAAAGTCTATTGTCGAAAATTATTTAAGGTGCTATAATTATCTTAGTAAGATATTTTAGCAAAGACTGCGAAAACGATTAATTTAAATATTTTCGCAAAGGGGGCGGCTTTTTGAACTATATAGTGCATTATGATATCTGCGCTTTGGTGCTGTATGCGGTAACTATTGTCGTTTTCTGTATACGGAAAAGGGTTCCGTGCAGGAGGAATAAGGCGTTCGGCTTTATGCTGGGGACGGCTGCGGTTTCCTGCGTTCTGGATCTGCTGTGCGTATTTACCACGTCGGAAACGGTGGGGCGGTTTTTGAAAATGCTCTGCCACGTTTCGTATTATGTTACGCATAATCTAATAACGTTTGCTTTTATGATATACGTTTTATTTCTGACGGATAATTTTTCAGGCAGGACAAAAGGCTTTAAGGCTGCTTTGTATGCACCTATAAGCGTTGATTTGATTTTGATTCTTACTTCGCCTTTTACAAAATGGATAATTTATCTTGATGACGGCGGCGCTTATACAAGAGGTCCCCTTCAGCCCGTATGTTATATAATTTCCGTTTATTATCTTTTGTTCGGAGTGGTATATACGCTGAGAAACCGCAGGATGATATCCACTCAGGTGGTCGTTTCAATAATGGGCTTTGTAGGAATGACCTGTGTCGCTGTAGTTATCCAGTTTTTTAATCCTCATTTGCTGGTTGAATGTTTCGGCGGCGCGTTGTGCATTATGCTGGTTATGTTTATGCTTCAGAATCAGGACGATATAATGGATTCGGTAACTAAAATGCTTAACAGAAGCACATTTGCCAACAACTGCATGATAAATTTTTCGGCGGATAACGCCTTTGCGGTGCTGCTGATAAAAATACCTGATTTCACGCTTCTTATGAAAACCTTCGGAGGGCGCTTTTCAAATAATCTGCTGAGAAGCTTTTCGGAGTATCTTTATTCTTTTGTCAATCTGGGAGACGGATATTATCTGGAGGACGAATGCTTTGCGCTTACATTTTTCAGGGATTATGACAGAATCGACGGAATATACAGGGAGATAGACGCAAGACTTAGTTCCGACTGGAAGATTGGCGCTGTTGACACAGTGATTTCCGCAATGTTTCTGCGCATCGACTGTCCTGCGGACGCTTCGGACGTTGAAACGGTCATGGATTTCATAGAGCAGTTCAAGCAGTATTCGTTTTCTGATAAAAAGCTTTATTACGCGGAAAACATAAATCTTTACGACAGAAAAAGGCGCTTTGATGTTGAAAGAGCTATTGAAAGGGCGCTTAAGAACAAGACGTTCAAGGTTTATTATCAGCCTGTTTTCGGCTCTGAGGAGAATAAGATAGTGTCCTGTGAAGCCCTGCTGCGTCTTATGGACGATGAGCTTGGGAATATCCCTCCCAGTGAATTTATACCTATTGCTGAGCAGAACGGAAGCATTATGAAAATAGGCAGATTTGTTTTTGAGGAGGCCTGCCGTTTTATAAGAAAGGGTTATGCGGCCTTACTGGGAATAGAGTATGTTCAGGTAAATCTTTCAGTGGTTCAGTGTATGCAGTCTGATCTGACTGAGAATTTTGTAAACATCATGGACAGATACAAGATAGATCCGTCGCAGATATGTCTTGAAATAACCGAAACCTCGGCGGCCTACACCCCGCATATTATGGAACAGAATATAAAGCAGCTTTCGGCGATTGGAATAAAGTTTGCTCTTGACGATTACGGAACCGGTTATTCAAATATGAATTATCTGCTCAATCTTCCTTTTAAATATATCAAGCTTGAAAAAGAGATCACAGGAAAGGCGCTGAATAATGAAAAAGCCAGAATAGCAATAGAAAGTACTGTGGCCATGATCAAAAAGCTGAATATGAAAATAGTGGCGGAAGGGGCGGAAACCGCGGAGCAGGTTGAAACGCTGCTTGAAATGAAATGCGATTATATTCAGGGCGTTTATTTTTCAGAACCTCTTGCAGAAAAGGATTTTCTCAAATGGGCAGAAAGCTTTAATGCGATAAATTTAAAGGTATAAAAACAAGACGGACAAATCAGACTTTGTCCGTCTTGTTTCATTAAAAGCGCTTAGTCGGCCGGATCAAGGCTTTTTGTCCTCGTCGTTCAGATTTCCGAGAGAGAGGGATTTGAGATAGGCGTTTATAAAGCCGTCCAGCTCTCCGTCCATTACCGCGTTTACGTTGGAGGTTTCATAGCCGGTCCTGTGATCCTTTACAAGAGTGTATGGCATGAAAACGTATGAGCGTATCTGGGCGCCCCAGGCTATTTCCTTCTGAACGCCTTTTATATCCTCTATTCTTTCGAGATTTTCCCGTTCCTTGATCTCAATAAGCTTGGATTTAAGCATTTTCATCGCGTATTCTCTGTTCTGGAACTGGGAACGCTGAGTCTGGCAGGCGCATACTATTCCGGTAGGCTTATGGATAAGCCTCACCGCGGATGAGGTTTTATTGATATGCTGACCTCCGGCGCCGCTGGAGCGGTAAACCTGCATTTCAATATCCTCAGGTCTGATTTCTACCTCTACAGAATCGTCGATCTCCGGCATAACGTCAATGGCGGCGAAGGAGGTATGTCTGCTTCCCGAGCTGTCAAAGGGGGAGATGCGCACAAGGCGGTGTATGCCGGATTCGCTTTTTAAATATCCGTAAGCGTTTTCGCCCTCAACGATTATAGACGCGCTTTTTATTCCTGCGTCGCCGCCTTCAAGATAGTCGAGAGTTTTGACCTTAAAGCCGTGAGCGTCGCCCCAGCGGTTGTACATTCTGAACAGCATTTCACACCAGTCCTGAGCCTCCGTTCCTCCGGCGCCGGCATGGAAATTGATTATCGCGTTGCATTTATCGTATTCGCCGGTCAGCAGGGAAGCAAGCGTTAGCTCGTCGACTGATTTGGCAAGGGCTTCTATTTCGCTTTGTATTTCCTCGGTCATGCTTTCGTCGTTTTCCTCCGCCGCCATATCAAGCATGACCTCAATATCTTCAAAGGAGCTTTTTATTTTAGCGTAGCGTTCAATATTGCTTTCAAGGCCTCTGGTTTCCTGGAGAACCTTCTGAGACAGCTCAAGGTCGTCCCAGAAGCCGGGCTCCGCCGCCTTTTCCTGAAGCTCCAGTATACGTTCCTTGCTGTTTTCAATGTCAAAAACCTCGTAAAGCTCTTTGATTTTAGGTCTGTAGCTTTCAAGCTCAGTCCTTAGATTTTCTAAAAATACCATAGATTAATCTCCTTATTTTATCGTCATACTATATTATAAAGCTTTTTTTATAAAAAGTAAAGAAAAAATAGCAAAAACTCTTTCTTTTTTTGAAAATGTATGCTATAATTAAACTGATTTATTTACAGATAAATGTATCGGTGCGCTTTTGGAAAGGAAACATCGTTATGGGAAATTATATCGGAACAAAATGTATCAGCTGCGGCGAGGTCTTTAAAGAGGGAGACGACGTTGTAGTGTGCCCCGAATGCGGAACTCCGTATCACCGCGCCTGCTATGAAAGGGAAGGGCAGTGTATAAATACTGAGCTGCATGAAAAGGGAGGCTCGTGGCAGCCGCATTACGATTCGGACACAGCTTCGGCAAATACGGATAATCAGCCTGTAAGATGCGCCAGATGCGGCGAAACAAATCCGCCTGACGGTCTTTTCTGCAAAAGATGCGGTATGCCGCTGACAGTTAATACAGGAGAAGAGCGTCCTTTCAACGTTCCTCCAAACTATAATTCGCAGAATTTTACACAGCAGGGAAACGGGAATTTTTCAAACGGCGGCTTTTATCAGGGAGCTTCTCCGTTCGGCGCCGGAAGGCAGATGACCTTTGATCAGGATTCGGATATCGACGGGGTAAAGCTGGGCGATTACGCTAAGTATGTCGGAAAAAATCCTATAGTTATGCTTTCAAATTTTATCCGCTTCGGCAAATTCGGAGGGAAATCAAGTCTTAATCTGGGAGCGCTGCTTTTTCCGCAGTTTTATTTCTTTTACCGTAAAATGCCGCTTGTCGGATCGCTTTTTATGTTTCTCACTATTCTTACAGGAATTCCGAGCCTTCTGTATTCTTTTCAGTCGGGCATTATGGGTATAGATGTGATCTCGGCAAGTATAGATCTGTCCGGCGAAGCGTTCGGGACGATTCTGAATGTTGCTTATTTGCTGTCGATGGCTATAAGGGTAGTACCCGCGCTATTTGCCAACTACTGGTACTACAGGACTGCAAGAAAGGATATAATGTCGATCCGCGCCGTTTATTCCGATTCCGGCAATGAGAATTCGATAAAGGAGCAGATAGCCGCTAAGGGCGGAACCTCGTTTGCGGCGCTTATAATGTCTGTGCTGATTTTTATGACGCTTAATATTCTTGTACTGTTTCTGATAAATAAATTTTTGACGTAAATTTACGAAATGTTAATAATCACGGCGCATAAACTTGATTGACAGATTTTTCGGGCTGTGGTATAATAATTAAGTTATCCTTGCTTGTATTTTGTATACAGGCGAAATCCAGAAGGAGGTGCAGTATTAATGGCAAAGATTAATGAAACTTACGAGGCAGTTGTTGTTTTCAGCTCAAAGGCAGGAGAAGAGGCTGTAAAGGCTCTTACCGACAAATTCAATGAGATGATTCAGGCAAATGCGTCCGACGTTGAGATGAACGATTGGGGCAAGCGTAAATTGGCTTATGCTATTAACTATGAAACGGAAGGAAATTATGTGCTTTGGAATTTTACAAGCGACACATCTTTCCCTGCTGAGCTTGAGCGTGTTCTCAAGATCACAGACGGAGTTCTTCGTTTCCTGATCACAGTAAAGTAAGCCGGTTGAAAAGAGGGAAAGGTTATGCTTAACAGAGTTATTTTGATGGGTAGAATAACGCAGGATCTTGAAGTGCGCCAGACTCCGAACGGGGTTTCGGTCGTTTCATTCACTGTGGCGGTTGACCGCAGCTTCAAGGGTCAGAACGGCGAGCGCCAGACTGACTTTATAAACTGTGTAGCATGGCGTCAGCAGGCGGATTTTATCGGCAGGTATTTTGCAAAAGGCAGAATGATCGCGCTTGAGGGAAATCTCAGGACGAGAACCTACGATGATAAAAACGGCACGAAGCATTATGTTACAGAGGTTTTTGTAGACAGCGTTTCGTTTACGGGTGAAAAAGCTGACGGCGCTTCTCAGGGCGGTTATCAGAACAATTACGGATCGTATTCTAATAACGGCGGATATCAGAATAATAATTATCAGCAGAATAATTCATATTCAAATAATCCTCCGCAGCAGAATCAGAATAACAATTACGGCGGAGCTCCCGCCAATGATTCGCTTAATATAGGCGACCTTGACGATTTCGAGGTGTTGAGCGATGACGGAGTACCTTTCTGATTTGAAAATCATCGTGTTGAGTAAGGAGGATTAATTGTGGAGAGAAATAACAGAGCCGCTAAAAGAGGACGCAAGAAGGTTTGTATGTTCTGCGTTGACAGAGCTGAAAAAATCGACTATAAGGATATTGCGAAGCTGAGAAAATGCATGACTGAGAGAGCTAAGATCCTTCCCAGACGTGTTACAGGTACTTGCGCATATCATCAGAGAGAGCTTACAACAGCTATCAAGAGAGCTCGTCATCTGGCGCTTCTTCCATATGTTGCAGATTAATTTTTAATGTAAGCTGAGAGATATCCTCAACAGGGTATCTCTTTTTGTTTTGTATGAAACAGGAACGCTAATTTACAGTAATTTAGTATACTTTAGGGGTTGCAAAGTTAAAGGATATATGGTATCATATATTTGGTATCTAAAAAACAATGTTGTATACAGATAGGAGCAGCTATGAAAGATAGAATAAATATAAAGGAAAGTTCAAACGCGCAGGTTTACCCCTGCGTTCCTACCAGAGAGCTGGTCGTGTTCCCTAATATGGTAATGCATTTCGACGTGGGCAGACCAGGCTCTGTTAAAGCTATGAAAAACGCGCTTCAGGGAGAAGGCTATGTATTTCTTGTCGCGCAGAAGGACGTAAACGTCGAGCGTCCGGAAAAGAGCGACGTATATAAAATAGGTACTGTAGCTAAGGTAAAACAGATAATAAAAACTCCCAACGGCGTTTACAGATGTCTTGTAGAGGGCGTTCAGAAAGCGAGGCTTGCAGAGCTTATAGACAATGACGCCTGTTATGAGGCTGAGGTTAGAAATATTCCCAATTACGGCAGAGAAAATCTGAGCGAGAATGAGATAACCGCATTGTTCAGAGAGCTTAAGGAGGTTTTTGCGGATTATGCAAGGGTGCTTCCGAGGATGCCGCAGGAGCTTTATACTCAAGTAATGGGCGCGTCGGACGCTAAATCGCTTTTTGAAGCTATCGCGTTTAATATCGTGCTTCCTTTTGAGGATAAGCAGAGGCTTCTTGAGATTCCGTCGTCAGGCGAAAAAACGGCGTTCCTGCTGTCAGTGCTGTCAAGGGAAATTGATGTGCTGACGCTTGAGGCACAGATCCATGAGCAGGTTCATGCGGCGATAGAGCAGAATCAGAGGGATTTCTATATCCGGGAGCAGATCAAGGCGCTTCAGAACGAGCTGGGAGAAAACGGCTTCGGCGACGAAGCCGGAGATATGGACGAGATACAAAACTATGTTGACAGGATACATAGACTCGGAGCAGGCGATGAGGTTGAAAATAAGCTGCTTTCAGAGGTGAAAAGACTTTCAAGAATGGCTTCAGGCTCGCAGGAGGCTGTAGTAATAAGAGGCTATCTTGATACCTGTATCTCTCTGCCCTGGAATGTTTATTCCAAGGATCAGACCAACATAAAGAAAGCGCAGCAGATTCTTGACAAGGATCACTACGGCATGAAGAGAGTAAAGGAAAGAATACTTGAAAATCTTGCCGTAAGATCGCTTACTCCCGATATAAAGGGTCAGATAATATGTCTTGTAGGACCTCCGGGAGTCGGTAAGACGTCTATCGGAAAATCAATCGCGAAAGCGCTGAACCGTAAGTATGTCCGTGTTTCGCTCGGCGGAGTAAAGGACGAAAGCGATATCAGAGGACACAGAAAGACCTATGTGGGCGCTATGCCAGGACGTATAATCAATGCGGTCAAACAGGCGGGAACCAAGAATCCGGTCATACTGCTTGACGAAATAGACAAAATGAGCAATGATTTCAGAGGAGATCCCTCTTCGGCTATGCTGGAGGTTCTTGATTCTGAGCAGAACTTCTCTTTCAGGGATCATTATATCGAGCTGCCGTTCGACCTCAGCGACGTGCTTTTTGTTACTACCGCCAATACGCTTGAAACAATTCAGCCGCCGCTGCTTGACAGAATGGAGGTAATCGAGCTTTCAAGCTATACCAGAGAGGAAAAATTCAATATCGCAAAGAAGCATCTGATTCCTAAGCAGCTTGCCAAAAACGGACTTAAAGCTTCTCAGATGAGAATAACCAACGACGGTATATATGCGCTTATAGACGGCTATACCCGCGAAGCCGGCGTCCGTAAGCTTGAAAGAGCCATTGGTTCGCTTTGCAGAAAAGCGGCAAAGGAGATCGTTGAGGACGGAGCTGCCAAGGTTGTTTTTAAAGACGGCAATATTGAAGAATATCTCGGTCACAGAAAATATCTGCCGGATCTTGTGTCTAAGGAGAATCAGGTAGGCTGCGTAAACGGTCTGGCGTGGACCTCGGTAGGCGGAGTAATTATGCCTTTGGAGGTTCTGGTGCTTGACGGCAAGGGAAAGATCGAGCTTACCGGCTCTCTGGGCGACGTTATGAAGGAGTCGGCAAAAATCGCGGTCAGCCTTGTACGCAGCATTGCTGAAAAATATAAGATCAGATCGGATTTCTATGAGAAAAACGATCTGCATATCCACGCTCCCGAGGGCGCTGTTCCCAAGGACGGTCCTTCGGCCGGAGTAACGATGACTACCGCTTTAGTTTCCGCGCTCAGCGGCATACCGGTAAGATCCGACGTAGCCATGACGGGAGAAATTACGCTCAGAGGAAAGGTTCTTCCGATAGGCGGTCTGCGTGAGAAAACAATGGCGGCTTATAAGGCGGGTGTGAAAACGGTTATCGTACCCAAAGAAAATATGGGAGATCTTGACGAGGTCGACGACACTGTAAAGCTCGGTCTGGAGTTTGTATTTGCTGAAAAAATTCAGGATGTTCTTGATGCTGCTCTGGTAAAAAAGACTGATCCTGAGGATATTCCGTATGAGATTGTAAAACAGCCCGTTCGCAAGGCAAGCAAGGCGGCGGTGCAGAAATAGGTGACGTATGAATTTTAACAAAGCGGAGTTTTTTACCTCCTTCGGCAAGCTTTCTCAGCTTCCCGAGCCTGACAGGATAGAGATTGCTTTTTCAGGCAGGTCAAATGTCGGAAAATCCTCTCTGATAAATAAGCTTCTGAACCGAAAATCGCTTGCAAGGGTAAGCTCGGTGCCGGGTAAGACGGCAACGATCAATTTCTATAAGCTTGAGGATATATATCTTGCGGATCTGCCTGGTTACGGCTATGCCAAAACGGCTAAAAATCTGAAACGGGAGTGGAGCGAGCTTATAGGCGGCTACCTTGCCAGTCCCGACAGGTATCTCGAGCTTGTGTTTCAGTTAATAGATATGCGTCATTCGCCGACTTCGGACGATTTGCAGATGATAGAATTTCTTATTGAAAACGAAATGCCGTTTGTAATAGTGTTTACAAAGGCGGACAAGCTTAAGCCCAACGCGAGAAAGCAGCGTATGGCGCGGTTTGCACAGGAAATTCCTTATTTTGAGGATATAACCAGCGTTGAGTTTTCGGCGGTTACCGGAGAAGGCGTTGAAACGCTCAGGGAAATAATAGAGGAGGTCGCCGGAGCGGGCATACCGTCCGACGATTCGGAAGCGGAAAACGGTGAGGAAGAGCCGGATAATTGCCATGAGTTGGATTTGGCTTCAGGCTTTCTTACTCCGAGAAAAAGAAGAGAATAAAAAATTGTTGAAACCCCTTTACTTTTATCAAGTGATGTGCTAAAATAATATCAGGTAGTTTAGCGCTTTACACTATGAAAAGTAAGGGGCTTTTTGTTCAGCAGGTCTGTAAATCTAACTTTAAGGAGGAAGGTCTGTGTACGCTTTTTCATTTTCAGCTGTGAATTATGCGTGCGGGCGTTATTATGAAGGAAAAAATGGAGATAAAAAATCTTGACGAGCTCTTTGAAGCGGTTCTTTGTCTTGAAACAGTCGAGGAATGCAGAGCGTTTTTTAAGGATCTCTGTACCGTTCCGGAGCTCAAGGCTTTATCACAGCGTTTTCAGGTAGCGAAGCTGCTGACTGAAAATCATGTTTACAGCGACATAGTTTCGGAAACAGGGGCTTCAACCGCTACTATAAGTCGTGTCAACCGGTCTATTTCCTATGACGGAAGCGGCGGCTACAGCATTGTGTTCGACAGAATGAAGGATAAAAAGCAGGGATAGTATGAGCGGATACGGTAGGTTTGCATGGTTTTACGACCGTCTTACCGATAATGTGGAGTATGATAAAATAGCGTCTGTCATAAACGGGTATGTTGAGAGGTTCGGAGGCAGAAAGGGTATTCTGCTGGACCTTGCCTGCGGAACCGGCTCGCTCTGCGAGCGGTTTGCCGGTATGGGCTACGATGTTATCGGTGTTGACGGTTCAGATGAAATGCTTAATGCGGCTTTGGATAAAAAATGTGAAAGCGGACTGCCGATACAGTATCTTTGTCAGGATATGACGGAGCTTGATATGTACGGTACGGTGGATGTGACCGTATGCACTCTCGACAGTATAAATCATCTGTCGGATATTAAGGCGGTAAGGAAGGCCTTTGAACGGGTATCGCTGTTTGCCTATCCTGACGGAATGTTTATTTTTGACGTCAACACCTTATACAAGCACAGGGAAGTGCTGGCGGACAACGTCTTTGTATACGAGCCGGACGGTCTTTTCTGCGTATGGCAGAACCAATACGATCCTGCGGACGGCTCGGTAGACATATATCTTGACTTTTTTGAAGAGAACGGGCAGGGGGGCTACGGCAGATTCCAGGAAAGCTTTACCGAAAGAGCTTATCCGTGCGAGGCTGTCAGGCGTGAACTGGAGCAGTCCGGATTTGAAATTTTAGGCGAATTTGACGGCTACAGCGAAAGCCCTCCGAATGAGAAAACCGAGAGATTGGTTTATGTCACAAAAAAATGCAGATGATTTTTGCGGTACGAAAACTGCCGTTAAAGCTGAAAGGAGGATATGCTCGTTTATGCGGGCATAGTTTTATAGATGGGAAGAATAGTAAGAGCGATAAGCAAGGACGCTTCTGTTGTTTGCAGCGCCATTGACGGCAGAGACATAGTCGCGCGTATAGAGCAGATACATAAGACCTCGGCGGTCTGCACTGCGGCGCTGGGAAGGCTTACGCTGGGAGCGTCGCTTCTGGGCTTCGGGCTGAAGGGAAAGGACGATTCGGTAACTCTGAGAATGGCGGGGGGAGGACCTGCGGGAACGCTTATCGCGGTTTCGGACAGCTTCGGAAACGTTAAGTCCTATATTCAGAATCCGGTTGTGGAGATACCTCTTAACAGCGTGGGAAAGCTTGACGTGGGGGGAGCGGTCGGAACCGACGGAACTCTGAGCGTGATAAAGGATCTGGGGCTGAAAGAACCCTATTCGGGTCAGATACCGATAGTTTCCGGAGAGATCGCGGAGGACATTACAAGCTATCTTGCGGTAAGCGAGCAGGTTCCCAGCGTCTGCGCTCTGGGGGTGCTTGTAAATCCGGACCTTACCTGCGCTCAGGCCGGCGGATTTCTGATACAGCTGCTTCCGTTTGCGCCGGAGGAGGCAGCGGATGTGATCGAAAAAAATATCAGGTCTATGCAGTCGGTAACAAAAATGCTTTCTCAGGGGCTTTCGGCAGAGGACATTGCTATGAAAGCGCTTGAAGGTCTTGAGCCTGATGTGCTTGACGATTTTAAGGTGGAATACAGGTGCGACTGCTCAAAGGAAAGAGTCGAGCGCGCGTTGGTATCGCTGGGACAGCAGCAGCTTGAGGAGCTTTCCCGCGACGAGGTCACCGAAGTAAAATGCCATTTTTGCGATAAGGTCTATCATTTTACTTCCGGCGAAGTAAAAGAGCTTATGAAAAGATAGCTGAGTATTAAGAAATAAGATACCGGAAAACGATTTTATACGTTTTCCGGTATATTTATCCGTGAAAAAGCCTTGCGCAGTCTGTTGAAAATATATGATGTAAGTCCATTGAGGTAATTCATTCCGTCTGCGCAGATGATAAACATTAAAGGCAGGAAATTGACAAGATATCTGGAACGTGTTTCCCATATAAGCAGGAAAAGAGCAAGTCCGAATACGGAAAGTCTTATAAGGGAAACAATGCAGATTTCACTGTTGATTATAGTCGCTATACTCTGGCTCTCATGCTTTCTGTCTTATAAATACTGATGTTTTGCGTGCATTATAATGGTATATAAGAAAATAACTGAAAATTGTGCGCTTTGCTGTCTGCATTTTTTTCAATATCTATTGACTTTTGCACAAAAAAGCACTATAATTATATAGTGAATGTGTGTGCGGAATTGACAAAATACGCATAAAATATAAATTAGGAGGAACAATCGTGCGACGAGTTAAAAAGCCTGTGTTTTTTATCGTGCTGCTCTGTATTCTTGGGCTCGGCTATCTTACCTTTGCCGGCATACATACGCAGTATGGTGATATAAAAACGACCTATATCAAGGGAGCCGATGAAATACGCTGGGGAATTGATATTCAGGGCGGAGTCAACGCCACATTTGAGCCTGTTGACGGATATGACGCCACCGACGACGAGATGGACGCGGCGAAGGCGGTTATTGAGCAGCGTCTGGTAAGCCTTAATATTACCGACAGCGAGGTTTATGTTGATTATAGCAAGGACAGAGTAATTGTTTCGTTCCCTTGGCAGGCGGGAGAAGAGGATTTTGATCCGGAAGCGGCGGTTTCTGAGCTTGGCGAAACGGCTGTGCTGACGTTCAGAAAGGGAACCGAAGCCGACGGCGAGGAGGTTCTCACCGGAACGGACGTAAAAAAGGCTGAGGCTCAACAGTATCAGGATCAGGATACCGGAAATATAGAATACGCCGTAAGTCTTACGCTTAACAGCGAGGGCACAAAGAAGTTTGCCGAGGCTACCGCGGAGCTTGCCGGAAGCGGACAGATTTCAATATGGATGGACGATGAAAGCATATCCGCTCCTAGCGTTGAAAGCGCAATAACCGACGGTAAGGCCCAGATAACGGGCAATTTTACTTACGAGAGCGCAAAGGCGCTTGCCGATAAGATCAATGCCGGCTCTCTGCCCTTCAAGATGACTACCTCCAGCACAAATATCATTTCCGCGACCTTGGGAGAGGGCGCGAGAACGGCTATGTTAATTGCCGGAATAGTGGCTTTTGTAATTGTTTCTATCTATATGATCGTTGTATACAAGCTTCCGGGTGTTGTGGCTTCTATCGCTCTGATAGGACAGATCATAGGTTCCATTGCTTGTATTTCGGGCTTTTTTGGAAATATTGACAGCTTTACCCTTACTATTCCGGGAATTGCAGGTATTATTCTTTCCATAGGAATGGGAGTAGACGCAAACGTAATTACCTCAGAGCGTATTAAGGAAGAGCTGCTTAACGGAAAAACTCTGAACGGCGCTATTGAAATGGGTTACAAGAGGGCGTGGAGCGCGGTATTCGACGGAAATATCACCGTTATATTCGTTGCCGTGATCCTTATGGGAGCGTTCGGTCCTACCGACAGTTTGTTTGCAACTATTCTTAAGCCGATTTTCTTTATGTTCGGCGCGTCTACGGCAGGTACGATCTATTCTCTTGGATATACGCTGCTTGTCGGTATAATCTTTAACTTCGTGTGCGGAATTTTTTGCTCGCGGCTTATGCTTTCCTCCCTTTCAAAATTCAAGGTTTTCAAGAAGCGTAAGTTTTACGGAGTTCCCGATACTGAGGAGAAAGCCGCTAAGCTCAAGGAGAAAAAGAGCAGAGTTCTTAAGGTAAATTCACACAGAAAGCTGTTCTATACGATTTCATGCAGTCTGATCGCCGTATTTATAATTATTACGGCTGTAGCAGGTCTTAATGTGGCTATAGAATTTAAGGGCGGAACTATTATCACCTATACTTATTCGGGAGACATCGATACAAACGAGGTTTCCGGTTTGGTCAGCGATGTAATCGGAGAGAGTGCGGTCGTTACAAAGGGAGAAAATTTCTCCAGCGACGATAAGACGATAAGGATATCCCTTTCCTCAAAGCAGGGAATAAGCAACGAAAAGCAGGACGAGCTGAAAACGGCAATGGAAAGCACGTTTGCAGACAATAATATTCAGCTCCTTGAATCAAACGATATTGCCGCTTCCAACGGAAGTGAATTCTTCTTTAAATGTCTTGTGGCGTGCGCGTTTGCCGCTGTTGTAACAATTATCTATATAGGATTCAGATTCAGGAAGATCGGCGGACTTTCAGCCGGATGCTTTGCGGTTCTTGCGCTTATACACGATATGTGCATGGTTTACGGCTGCTTTGTGATCTTCAGGTTTGATATAAACGCTAATTTCATGGCGGTTCTCCTGACCATTCTCGGTTATTCGATAAACGCGACTATCATCATTTACGACCGTATTCGTGAAAACCGCAGGCTGTACGGCAATAAGATGTCTATAGAAGAGCTGGTTAATCTTTCTATTACCCAGACTTTGGGACGTTCGCTTCATACTACCGCTACGACGGTTCTGGCAATGGCGACGGTTTGCATTGTCTGCCTGATATGCAATATAACCTCGATAATGAGCTTTTCTTTCCCGCTGATTATCGGAATGCTCGCAGGCGTTTACTCTTCAAACTGCATTGCCCCTACCCTATGGGTTATGTGGCAGAAACACGTTGATAAAAAGAACAAGGGTAAAAGACCTGTTCCGGCGAAGAAGTCAAAGGCAAAAAAGCAAAGGACTGAAAGACCTAATAACGGCGCCGTTGTTTAATGCGAAACTGATAAAATAATCGGACGGTCACAGTCTGCTCCCGCAAATAACGCGGGGCGGTCTGTGACCGCTTTTGGTTATCAGGAGAAAATAAAAAGGGCAGCTTTCTCAGTCAGAAGGAAGCTACCCGGATATATTAATTCTGTTTATTCGTCATTTCTGTGAGTTCTGAACGGAGCCAGAGGTATGCCGGTTTCGTTATAGACGTTTACCTCTCCGTAATTATACCAGCAGTATCTGGCATAGACAGGCTCTGAAACCTCGCCGCTGCTGATAGTTATTGTGCTTCCTGAAATCTCAGCCTTTGCAGGATAAAATTTTTTGTCGGCTCCGGCAATTTCAAATCCGACAGGTTCGCCGCCTTTGATAACAAATCCGTTTTCAGCATACTCAAAATAAAGCTTTATTCCGCCGCTGATATACTCATAGGACTTATAGACAGGGCCGAACGCTTTTACATCTATATTATAAACCAGCTTTTCAGCCTGCATACACAGTCTTTCGCCTACTGGCGCTTTATCTGTAGGATGAATATTGTCAAGCTCTCCGCAGTCTGAAATAACCGCTATTCCCGTATTTCTGACCGTTCTGAAGGCTCTCATCTGAGCTTCTCTGATAAGACACCAGTGCTTATAATCAGGATCGTTTTTGTATTTGAACATAGGAAGCTGAACGATAATAAAGGGAAGCTCCTCATCGCCCCAGATGTTTCTCCACAGCGAAATAAGGCTTGTAAGGAGAGTATAGTAGGTTCCTGGCTTGTGATCGTCCGACTCGCCCTGATAGTATAAAAATCCTCTTAAAGTATATGGACAAACTCTGGATATCATTGTTTCATAAAGTCCTGCCGGACGGAAGGGATTTACACAGTTGACAGGGCCGGGCCATTTATTTACTCCGCAAAGCTCCTGCACCCGCTCCCAGCTAGCGTCGGGCTCTTTTTTATATACCTCCTGGGATTTTTCAAACCATTCCTTGTCATATTGCAGAAATTCCTCATATTCCTTTTCCTGTTGCTGCACAGATTTGCCCTCGTTCGCCTTGTCGAATTCCTCAAGGTATGAGTTCAGCTCTTTGTTTATATCGAGAGTTTTTCTGTTTACCCAGGCTGAAGCGGAGGTTCCTCCCCAGTTGCAGCCTATAAGCCCTACCGTTACTCCCAGCTCGGCGGACAGCTTTTTGGCAAAGTAGTATCCTACCGCGCTCCACGCTTTGGAACCTTCGGGGTCACATTCTCCCCAGCAGGCGGTTTTTTCGGCTTCCTCAGCCTGCTTTACCGTAGCTGCCTTATTGGTATAGTAAAATCTTATGGGCATTGTTCTGCAAAGCGCTGCCAGTTCTTCCTTTCCGCCCTTTGCGTTTTGCAGCTCCAGCTCCATATTTGACTGTCCGCCGCAAAGCCACACTTCGCCTATCATAACGTTGCGGAAGGTATGGGTCTGCTTTACGGAAACCGCCTTGCCGTTTTCGTTGATAGCTTCGGAGTATTCAAGATGAAGCTCATACGGACCTCCGGCAGGCATAGGAGGCAGGATCAGCAGCCATTTTCCGTTTTCAGCGGTGCACCTGGCTTTTGCTCCGTTAATTTCCGCAGTTACGGCGGCGCCGTCGTCAGCCTCTCCCCATACGGAAATGTTTTTTTCTCTCTGCAGCACCATATTGTCGGAAAATATTGCAGCAGCCTTAAACATATTGATCAGACCTTTCGATATTTTGTTTGCCGCGCGGATATACGGCTTTAATCATGCTCCCAGCTTATTATCCTCCACGGCGAGTTTTCTTTTTCCTTTACAAGATAGAAATTCCAGACGGTATTATCCTTTGAAAACCTGTCGTCGGCAAAGCCCGGCGTGCTTTTATATGTAAACGAAGCTGAAACGATAGCGTTATCATAATAGCCGTCGTAATTTTTAGCCTTTTCGTCCAGCAGAATACTTTCGGTGCATTCTATTTTACAGAAAAAGTACAGCGAAGGCAGAAAGTTCTTTGTTTCCGCCGTATTGAATTCGCTCCCGCCGAAGGTAAGCTGCCGCATACCGGCGTTATTTCCGTCGTTCCAGTATTCAAAATATTTTCTTACCGTATTTGTTGCCGACAGGTTTTCAGGCGCCGCGGTTTCGCTGTATTTCTTTTCCTTCCAGCAGCAGAATACTGCCGCTGTCCCTGTAATCAGAGCGGCTGTAATAAAAATTACTGTTATTATTTTTATTGCTTTTTTCATGTAGACCTCTTTTTTGTGTATTGAAAACAGAAATGCGCCCCTTATTTCAAATAAGCCTCAGGATTCAGTTGTTCAAGACTAGGCAGATCTCTGCCGACGGTTTTATTCGATAAACGGCTTCATTCCCTTTTCACGTCTGAACTCCAGATATTCCTCATAGGTTCCGGCTCTGTCTATACAGCCGTCGGGAGTTATTTCAATGATCCTGTTGGCGACCGTCTGCATAATCTCATGGTCGTGGGAAGCGAATATAACTACTCCCTTGAAATCTCTCAGACCGTTGTTTACAGCGGTAATGCTTTCAAGGTCAAGGTGGTTTGTAGGTCTGTCCAGCAGCAGAACGTTGGAGCCGAAAAGCATCATTCTGGAGAACATACACCTTACCTTTTCTCCTCCTGACAATACGTCGACCTTCTTATAAATATCGTCGCCGGAAAACAGCATTTTTCCTAAAAAGCCTCTGAGGAAGGTATCCGTTTCCTCGGTAGTGGAATACTGTCTTATCCAGTCTACTATTGTCATATCGCAGCCGTTAAAGAATTCGCTGTTGTCTTTGGGAAAATAGGAACGGGAGGTAGTGGATCCCCATTTGAAGCTGCCCTCGTCAGGCTGCTCCTCCTCCATAAGGATTTTGAACAGCATAGTTATAGCCTGCTCGGATTCGCCGACGAAGGCTACCTTGTCCGTTCTGCCGAGCGTAAAGGAAACGTTATTCAACAGCTTTTCTCCGTCGGCGGTCTTGGAAATCCCGTCTACTCTTAAAATTTCCTTGCCGGGTTCTCTGTCCATATTAAAGCCGATATAGGGGTATTTTCTGGACGAAGCCGGCATTTCCTCGACGGTAAGCTTGTCTATGAGCTTGCGCCTTGAGGTAGCCTGCTTAGACTTTGATTTGTTGGCTGAAAATCTGGCGATAAACTCCTGAAGCTCCTTGATCTTTTCCTCAGCTTTTTTGTTCTGCTGCTTGATCATTCTCTGCATAAGCTGTGAGGATTCATACCAGAACTCGTAGTTGCCCACATACATCTTGATCTTTGTATAATCTATATCAACTATATGAGTGCAGACGTTGTTAAGAAAATGTCTGTCGTGAGATACTACAAGGACGGTTCCGAAATACTCTGCAAGAAACTCCTCAAGCCAGCGGATCGCGTCAATATCCAGATGGTTGGTAGGCTCGTCCAACAGTATAATATCGGGATTGCCGAAAAGCGCCTGAGCAAGCAGGACCTTTACCTTTTCATTTCCGGAAAGCGAGGACATCTGCGAATACATTATATCCTCAGGAAGCCCGAGACCCTGAATAAGCTTTGAAGCGTCAGACTCAGCCTCCCAGCCGTTAAGCTCGGCAAATTCGCTTTCAAGCTGACCTGCTCTGTCGCCGTCCTCCTCTGAAAAATCCTCCTTGGCATATAGAGCGTCCTTTTCCAGCATAATATCGTAAAGGCGCTTATTGCCCATAATTACAGTATCCAGAACATTATACTGGTCAAATGCGAAATGATCCTGACGCAGCACCGACATTCTTGTTCCCTTGTCAATGGAAACGTCGCCTGTAGTCGGTTCTATTTCTCCGCAGAGAATTTTGAGAAAGGTGGATTTTCCCGCTCCGTTTGCGCCGATAATTCCATAGCAGTTGCCTGCTGTAAACTTCAAATCAACGTCCTTGAACAGAGTCTGTCCGCCGAAGGACAGACTGACGTTTGAAACTGTGATCATTAAATACTCTCCTTATTTTCAAGAAATATACGCCGACTGTAAAGGGTATGACTGCCCGCAGCTTATGCTTTAACAATCGCTTATTTAAAAATATTCCAACAATTAATTATATCATGCATAAGCGCAAAAGTCCAGTAGTTTTTATTTAAAGTGTAAAAAAGATTTGTAGCACTACAACGGATTTTACTGTTGATTTTCACAATAATGTTGACTTTTCAATGTATGAATAGTATAATAAAAAATGTATACATTCTGTTTTCGCCTGACTGCGGCATAAACTGAGAAATTGTATTATTTTTTGCTCAGCTATCACAGCCTGCACACATTAACGGGTTATAATTACCTTTTAAGGAGTATTGTATGTTTGGATATGTCAGAGCCTTCAAGCCGTATATGAGGGTGTGCGAATTTGATACTTATCAGGGCGTTTACTGCGGCTTGTGCAAAATGATGGGAAGGGAATTCGGGCTTGTTTCAAGGTTCACTCTGAGCTACGATTTTACCTTTCTGGCTTTGATGAATATGTCGCTTAATGAAGAAAAGCTTACCTCCTGCAGGCAGAGGTGTATCGCTCATCCGCTGAAAAAGAGAGTCTGCGCCATTTGCGATGACGGTCTTGAATATCCCTCGTATGCCGCGGTAATACTTGTTTATCATAAGCTGAGGGACGATCTTGCTGACAGAGGGCTGAAGGGAAAGCTCCGCGCGGCGGCAGCGCTGCCTTTTTTCAGACGTTATTACAAAAAAGCGCGGATTAAATATCCTCAGCTTGCAGATACTATAGAAGAGCTGATGAAGCTTCAGCGAAGCACGGAGGAAGCAAGGACCGAAAGCGTCGATAGAGCCTGCGAGCCTACCGCCGCTATGATGGAGGCGATCGTAGGCGGACTTTCCGACAGGGAGGAAAGCAAGCCGGCTTTAAAAAGGTTCGGCTATCTGCTGGGAAGATATATTTATATCTGCGACGCTCTGGACGACGCGGGTGAGGATCATAAAAAAGGCGGATATAATCCATTGCTTTTTTTGCGCGGCGATCCGGACGCGGCTTCTCTTTCAGACAGGGATTTCAAGGCTATCAGCGCCTATGCCGCCGACAGCGTGAATCTTACTCTGGGAGAGCTTGCGGAAGCGTATGTAAAGCTTGATATTCAGATGTATAAGCCTATTATTGACAATATAATTTATCTCGGTCTGAAAAACGTGTTTGAGCAGATTCAAAACGGAACCTACAGGCGTAAAGGTAAGCCGGATAAATAATTGATATAGTAGCTGCGAAACCGGCGGTATTGCGTCAGGCAGTAAAGTAATATCAGAAGTGAGGAGATAAAATGAAGGACCCATACAAGGTGCTGGGGATCTCGCCCAGCGCAACCGACGATGAAGTAAAGGCCGCATATAAGGAGCTTGTAAAGAAGTATCACCCGGATCAGTACCAGGACAGTCCTATAGCGGACGTTGCGGAAGAAAAAATGACCGAAGTCAATGCCGCGTACGACCAGATCATGGCGCAGCGAAGAAGCGGAGGCTATTCCTCGGGCTCTTCCTATGACGGAGGAAGCTCTTCGGTAAATTATCAGGAAATACGGCGCATGATCCAGAACGGGGATATAACCAGAGCCGACGGACTGCTTGATACTGTCGCTCAGGGACAGCGCGGAGCAGAGTGGTATTTTCTTAAGGGAAGCGTCTGCTATACCAGAGGCTGGCTCAATGACGCGTATATGAACTTTCAGACCGCATATAGGATGCAGCCCGGGAATCCGGAATATCAGGCGGCGGTAAATCAGATGAACCAGCAGAGAGGCGGCTTTATGCGGGGAAATCCCAATGCAGGCTATCAGAATCAGGCGTCTAATTCAATGGATTGCTGTACGTCGCTGTGCTGCGCCGACTGCTGCTGCGAAATGATGGGCGGAGATTTGATACCCTGCTGCTGATACGGAGGATCATATGAGAAACAAGCTGGCTTTCAAGGTGGCGCTTGGAGGAATAGTAACTGCGGTTTGTCTGTTTTCCATGTTCTGTACCGGAATGTTTCCGATGCTTGATTATGCAATTCCGACCTTCGCGGGATTTTTGATGGTAATAATGATAGTTGAAACAAGCGCCCGCTGGGCTGTCACCACATATGCGGCAACCAGCTTTCTCTGCTTGCTGGCAACGCCTAATTATCAGGCGACGCTGCTTTTTATTCTTTTTATGGGTTATTATCCGATACTGAAGTTTTATCTGGACAGAATAAATAACAAGGCAGTTTCCTGGGCTGTTAAATACATAGTGTTCAATGTTGCGATCACGGTTTTTTACATGCTGTTTCAGTACGTTTTTGTCGGTACCGATATGCTGGAGGGCATGGAGATGTTCGGCAGATACGCCGTTCTGGTCATATGGCTGGCGGCAAACGCCTTTTTCTTTATTTATGACAGGCTGCTGACTCAGCTGATTGATCTCTATGTAAACTGGTTCAGAAAGAAAATACTCAGAAGAAAATAGAATATGAAATCTGTCTGGGATTACAGTTCAGACCGGCTGAGATGTAAGCTTTGCCGCCGGAGATTCCTCCGAGGGTTATCGGACAGGTTTGATAAAAAAGAGAGCTGAAGAATATGAGAGATAAGGACAGCAGAACTAATAACGAAACAGAAGAAATGCGGAAAGCGAGAATGGCAAGGCATCGTAAAAGAGTGCAGATACTCAGTCTAGCAGTTTTCTTTGCCGCGCTTGCCGGCGCGACATATCTTATGTGGCCTTTTATAAGCAGTCTTAAAACTGACGAGGGAATGGAGAGTATAAGGGAAACTCTCAGCAGATACGGCAGCGTTGCAGGAGTGCTGATTTTTACGGCGATACAGGCTGTTCAGGTCATAATCGCGATAGTGCCCCCTATACAGATAGTCGGAGGACTGCTGTTCGGCTGGTTTTTCGGCGCTGTTCTTTCGTTCGTGGGAGTTGTGCTGGGAAGTCTGGTGATTTTCCTGCTTGTCAAGAAGATCGGGACTCCGGTAGTTGAAGCTTTTGTTGATGAAAAGCAGATCAAAAAGTTTAAGTTCCTTCAGGACGAGCGGAAGCTTACAGGAATATTGATAGTGCTTTATCTTATTCCCGGCATACCTAAGGATGTGCTGACTTACATTGTTCCGCTTACCAAGATAAGCACTAAGGATTTTTTTATGTATGTAATGCCATGCCGGCTGCCTGCGATTGTTATGTCTACGGTTCTCGGAAGCAACGTAGGAAGCGGTAATTTCAGAATCGCGGTAATAATAGTTGCTGCGTTTATGGTAATAGGAATAATAGGTTTCTTTTTCAAGGACGCTATTTTAAACAAAATAAAGCAACATAAAAAGCAGAAATAGGCGGTTATTCACAAAAAAGCCGCCTACAGAATTTTTTTCTGATTTTTTTGAAAAAAAGTATTGACAAGAGATTATTGATGTGATATAATTAATTTCGTTGATTGATGAAGATTTCAGTAGCTGATTTTCTTGCTAATATAACATTTGCGGGTGTAGTTCAGTGGTAGAACTCCAGCCTTCCAAGCTGGTCATGTGGGTTCGATTCCCATCACCCGCTCCAATATGCACCTGACGGTGCAATTTTTATGTACGTCTATGTGCGCCTTTAGCTCAGCTGGATAGAGCAACTGCCTTCTAAGCAGTAGGCCACTGGTTCGAGTCCAGTAAGGCGCGCCATTATTTTTCAGGCACGGACGGTGTTTTAACCGCCGAAACGTGCTTTTTGTTGATTTATGGTGGGTATAGCGTAGTTGGTTAACGCGTCAGTTTGTGGCACTGAAGACCGTGGGTTCGAATCCCACTATCCACCCCATTTTTAGCGCAGACAGTGTAATATCCGTTGTCATTATGTGGCAGCGGATATTTTTTATGTAACGAAAACCCCCAGTTCAACTGGGGGTTCAAAAAAGCTTAAGCGATGAGTGGAAAAAGAAAACCTCCGATGATATAATAAAGTTAAGGTCTGCCAACCCAACAAAAAATCAAAGGAGGTATCGTCATGACAAGAGACGATATAAGCAGTTTAGCACATTCGAAGTGGAATTGCAAGTATCATGTGGTATTTGAAACACTCATCTGAATCACACAAAGGTAAAACAGATGTAATAGTACCTGTGAACCAATGTCAATAAAGTGGACAAGAAAAATCAGAAAAAATTGGATTCAGCTTGAATAGGAGTCAAGCCGTTATTATGAGAATGAGGTCTTACCGAATTGTAAAAACCGTTAATGTATTGAAAAAGAGCAAGGTTTAAATCCTCAAGAGAAGAATAAGCCTTACGATTAACCTCTTCCTTTTTCAAGTATTTGAAAAAGCATTCCATAACAGCATTATCATAAGGATGCCCCTTTGCCGAAAAGGACTGAATCATGTTCAGATTGTCCAGATGTCTGCGAAATTCAGAGGATGTGAATTGGCTCCCTTTGTCCGTGTGGAATATTATACCTATGGATTTGCCTCTTGCGGCAACAGCCGAATTAACGGTATCTATCGCAAGTTTAGTATCAATTTTATTTGATAATTTGTATGCGATCACCTTCCTTGAAAACAGATCGAGAATTACGCATAAATAATAAAATCTTCCCGCTGCTCTTATGTACGTAAAGTCGCATACCCACGCCTTGTTCGGAGCAGATTGATTGAAATTTTGAGACAAAATATTTTTGCATTCTCCATTGGAAACCGATTTTGATTTGTGCTTAAATGGCTTAACAGTGCTCATTTTAGGTAAGTTCATACTCTTCATCAGACGGTACGCTCTGCCGGCGCTGATGTTTATGCGATAATCACGCTTAAGACAAATTTTCATTTTTTCAGCGCCAAAACGCTTTTTAGTTCTTGTATAAAGCTCAAGAATACATTTGCGTATATGGCGGTTTTCCTTTTCGCGGTTGCTTTCACGGTGATTTATGTATTTGTAGTAAGTACTTCGGTTTACACCGAGAACACGGCAAAGTGTTGTGATTTTGTGTTCACAGGAAAGCAGCTTAACGGCTTTTAATCTTTGTCTGAGTGAGGCGTGAATATCGCAATGGCTTTTTTTAATATCAGATTTTCCTCCTCAAGCTGTGCGTTTCGTTTCTGAAGCTCCTTGATTTGCTTGGAGGTAAGAATAGTGTTATCGTCCATTTTGACCTCTGAATACTTCTTTATCCAGTTGGCTAAGGCGCTGTGCGATATTCCGTATTCCTGACTTATCTGAGAATAGGTTTTCCCTGATTGATATAAATTTACGATTGTTTGCTTGAATTCCTCTGTGTACTTCGGTTTGCTTTTTCCTGACATTTTTTATTCCTCCTACTTGTCTTTTATTTTGATGTTTTTATTATATCTTACTTGTCCACTTTTTTAGTATATATCCAAAAAAAGGAGAATTCAAACAAAGGGACTGTACAGAACGCCATTCCCTATCAAATCATGTATCGGGACGGCGTTTGTCAGGTATCGGATAACTTTTATTCTATGACGGTGCAGTTTTTCGATACCAATTACAGTATTGCGGAGTTTGACGAGCAGAACAACATTTTTTCAAAATACTGCGATGTTATTAACCTTTTTGATAACACAATAAAGTTTCAGCTTACCTTTGAGAATCAGAATCGTTCCAAAGACAAGCTGATAAAAACGGTACAGATTCCGCAGCAGGATGACGATTTCAACGCAATCAGACAGGAGTATTCCAAAATGCTGACGGATAAGCTGCTCAAAGGCGCTAACGGTCAGTCGGCAAGAAAATTCCTTACGTTCGGCATTGAATCCGCATCGTACAAGGCGGCAAGAGCAAAGCTCATGTCAATCAAAAACGACGTAATCAAGGGATTTAAGGCGTTTGGTGTGGAAGCGGAACTCCTTGACGGTCCGGCAAGACTGGAGGCTTTATACTATGCTTTAAATCCATACGGCAATCAGAATTTTGTATTCGATTGGGACAGTATGCTGAAAGCCGGAATGGACACGAAGGACTTTATTTGCCCGAAATCCATGAAATTCAACAAACAGGATTTTGAAATCGGAAACGCTTACGGCTCTGTATTCGGAATGAATATTCTTGCGGGAGAGCTGCCCGATGAGATACTTCGTGATTTTCTTGAAATGCAGAATCTGTTCTGCGTAAATATTCATGCAGAACCGCTCGACCAGATTGACGCGCTGAAATTCGTGAAGAAAAAGCTGACAAACGTAAACCAAATGAAAGTCGATGAGCAGAAAAAGGCTTCACAGGCAGGGATATGACCCCGATATTCTTCCTCCGCAAATCAAGATGTATATTGACGATATTGAGAAATTGCTCGGTGACTTAAACAGCAAAAATGAGAGGCTTTTTCACATTTCGATTTCAATTAGAAGCTATGCAAAATCGAAAAAGGATTTGAAGCTGCGAGCTGAAATGCTGAAAAGAATCTGTCAGAAAAACAACTGCGCGCTGTTTCCTTATGACTATCGTCAGGAACAGACTTTGGTATCGACTTTGCCGTTGTGTTACAACGAAATCCCCGTCAGCCGTGAAATGCATACGAGCGGCATTGCAATTTTTATGCCGTTTACTACAAAAGAGCTTTTTCAGGACGGACAGGCTGCATATTACGGTGTAAATACGCTTTCGGGCAATATGATTCGCGCAAACAGGTCAAGACTGAAAAATCCCAACGGATTGATACTCGGAACGCCCGGCAGCGGCAAGTCATTCAGCGTAAAGCGCGACATACTTGACTGTTTCCTGACCACAGCAGACGATATTATTGTATGCGATCCGGAGGGCAAGTATTTTCCCCTTGTGTCTGCACTGAAGGGACAGCGAATCAGAATTGCAAGCAATTCCGAACAGCACGTCAATCCAATGGACATTGCCATTGACAATTATCTGTTTGAAAATCCTATGGAGGTCATCGCCGACAAGTCGGATTTTCTTATTTCGCTGTGTGAAATCGTTGTGGGCGGTCGATATGGGCTTTCTTCCGAGGAACGTTCTGTCATTGATAAATGTGTCCAGCGGATTTACAAGGAATTTATTGAAAATTCACCTGATACAGCTAAAATGCCCTTGCTTTCTGATTTGCAATATGAACTGAAAAAAGAGGGCGAAGTGGCGCTGAGAGTTTCCAATTCCCTTGAAATGTTTGTCAACGGCTCGCAGAATCTTTTCAATCATCATACCAACATTGATATGCAAAACCGTCTTATCTGTTTTGACATCAAGGATCTTGGCAGCCAACTGAAAAAAGTGGGTATGCTTATCGTGCAGGATACGGTATGGAACAGGGTTTCCGAAAACCGAAACCGCAAGAAGATTACCCGTTATTACATTGACGAATTTCACCTGCTTCTGAAAGAGGAACAGGCTGTAAAATATTCCTCTGAAATCTGGAAAAGATTTCGTAAATGGGGCGGCATTCCGACCGGAATTACGCAGAATGTCAAAGACCTTTTGCAGTCGAAGGAAGTTGAGAACATCTTTGATAATTCGGACTTTGTGTATATGCTCAATCAGGCAAGCGGTGACAGAGATATTCTTGCGGAAAAGCTTCATATTTCAAAGGAACAAATGGAGTACGTCACAAACAGCGGTCCGGGCGAAGGTCTGATTCGTTACGATAAGGTACTGCTGCCGTTTACAGACCATTTTCCGACGAATACGCAGATGTATAAGCTGATGACAACGAAATTGACGGAAAGCGCATAATGCAATTTTTTCATCAGAAAAGCCGTAGAGCGCTTTTCTCTACGGCTTGGAAATGCCTATATATTGATTTCAATTACATAATAAACTTGTGAATAAAACAGCTCTCCGTTTTCACCCTCAAATTCTTCATAATCGCCTATTTGTATAAAATGTAATAACCCATACTGCTTAAGCAACGTGATTATTGAAAGGACATCGTTAAAATCATGATTTGCTGATTCATTTTGCTCAACTAATTCTTCAAAGTATTGTTCAGTCAAATTAAATGGATTCTCTTCGAAATAAAAGTGCTGCTTTCCGTTGAGAACAGTTACTATGCTTTGAGTAATCGGAGAAGATTTAAGCGCTTCGATATATGAAAATTTTTTTAAATCTTTTTCTTTGAATTCTAAGTGTCTATATTCATTAGAAGGCTCACCCCAATAAGGTAAAAAATCATTATCTTCAATAATTTCATATATAATTTTCATTAAATTATGAATCTTAACGAAATCGACTTCTGACAGATAATCTAATGAAGAAATATAAAAATGAGTTTCATGGTTTCTTAGCTCTTGAAGTAATTCAAGTTCTTCTTTGATAGATTGAATGCCAAGTCTATCTAAAGTGGGTTTAATTAACTTGTTTTTATCTACGAGCCTTGAAAATTCAATAGAGTAGAATTTATTTCTATGTTTAGCGTCCATGCCTTCAAAAAATTTATTCAAATTCTTAGTTTGATAAAATTCTAATTGTAGCTTGGCAATATCCTCGTTTTTAACGACTATATGGTCGATAACTGTTTTATCTTCTTTATCGAGCATAATTTGCTTGAAAAATAATTCTATAGAATTATGTAATGATGATACAAACGTCTTTTTATAATGAAGTGTAGACAATCCGTTTTTTATGTACTTACAGTATTTGATGGCTATTGACCATGATTCAAGGGCATTATCAAGAAGTATTTTCTTAACTTTCATTTCAAGCCATGCCTTTCATTAGTATAAATTACATTAAAAATAGTATATCAGAAAAACATCTCATTTTCAAGCCTTATTCGAAAAATAGCCTGAAAGGAGGCGGTCAATTGAGCAAACTTGAACGCAGACAGAACAACTTGCAAAAAGCGCAGGCACGATTTGAAAAAGTCAGTAAACGCAGTAAGCAGTTTCAGCTGAGTTTTGAAAGACGGCAGAAAGAAAAAGGTAAATTCAGAACTTATGCAAGTATCAGGCGCGGAGAAAAGGCATATCACGGCAGCAATCGTGGAATTTTTCATAAAGCTGTAGATTTACGGTTTCGTATCAAGGGCGATACTCCATCAATCACAAGAGCAATAAACAGTATAGAGCCGTCTGCTTTCAAGGGAAAGGCTTTGAAAAAGTCGGCACAGGCTGTAAACTATGCCGTTCATGATACTGTGAAAACTGCTGTCGATACGATCCTTGCCGCTGAAACGGTCGGTATAAAATCAGGCGATGCCGTACAGCGTGAAGTCAGAAATAAGCTGAGAGAAAAGTACGCCCGTGAAGCCGTTGACGATTTCCATAAAGGTACGTTTGCCCAGTTTCGTATAGGCGCTGATTTAATTAAGGATACTCGTCATCATTTCAAGCTGAAAAAGCAGTACAAATTTGAAAAGGCAAAATTCAAGCTGAAAAAAGCAGAATATGCAGTTTTCAAAGAAGATACCTTTAAGCCGAAAATTCAGAAAATAACGCTGATTTGAAATCCGCCAAAGTTAAGTTCAAAGAGTATAAGCAGAATTACAAGCAAGGCAGTAAATTCAACATTCAAAAGGCTTTCCAGATAAGGCGTACCCAGAAATTTCAGCAGACAAAGCGTGAGAGTAAATTTGAACGTAAAAAGCTGACTGTAGAAAAGAAATTCAAAAGCAAAGAATTGAAAAATCAGCGGAAAATCAAATGTAATTCCAACCCCGGATTTCTCGTTCTGAAGCCTGTGAAATACACGGAAAACCGCATGAAAGCGTCCGCTTGGCAAAAGGCGGTCAATGAGGATTCCGACAACGATTTTATGCACGTCACTGATTCTGTAAAACGCAGAATTATTGAGCCAACGGCGCGGAAAGTCAGCAAACTGCAGCGTTTACAGCGGCAGCAGAAAAAGCGTGAAAGCCTTTCGGAGAGGCAGAAAAGGTCTGATCAAAAGCTGAATCGTCAGGAAAATCGGCTGAAAGAAAAAAGCAGTAAACCGCCTAAAAGCGTAAAAAACCGAAACATCAGAAATCTTTCTCGGAGAAATTCAAAGATTTTGCAAAGACTGTCGGGAAGTTTATCAAGAATGTTTATGAAAAAGAGGTCAGGAGGTTTTTCGCCTGTATTGCTGCCCCTATCATCATTATTCTCCTTGTGTTCGCTTTTATCATTATGATTTTGGATATATACTAAAAAAGTGGACAAGTAAGATATAATAAAAACATCAAAATAAAAGACAAGTAGGAGGAATAAAAAATGTCAGGAAAAAGCAAACCGAAGTACACAGAGGAATTCAAGCAAACAATCGTAAATTTATATCAATCAGGGAAAACCTATTCTCAGATAAGTCAGGAATACGGAATATCGCACAGCGCCTTAGCCAACTGGATAAAGAAGTATTCAGAGGTCAAAATGGACGATAACACTATTCTTACCTCCAAGCAAATCAAGGAGCTTCAGAAACGAAACGCACAGCTTGAGGAGGAAAATCTGATATTAAAAAAAGCCATTGCGATATTCACGCCTCACTCAGACAAAGATTAAAAGCCGTTAAGCTGCTTTCCTGTGAACACAAAATCACAACACTTTGCCGTGTTCTCGGTGTAAACCGAAGTACTTACTACAAATACATAAATCACCGTGAAAGCAACCGCGAAAAGGAAAACCGCCATATACGCAAATGTATTCTTGAGCTTTATACAAGAACTAAAAAGCGTTTTGGCGCTGAAAAAATGAAAATTTGTCTTAAGCGTGATTATCGCATAAACATCAGCGCCGGCAGAGCGTACCGTCTGATGAAGAGTATGAACTTACCTAAAATGAGCACTGTTAAGCCATTTAAGCACAAATCAAAATCGGTTTCCAATGGAGAATGCAAAAATATTTTGTCTCAAAATTTCAATCAATCTGCTCCGAACAAGGCGTGGGTATGCGACTTTACGTACATAAGAGCAGCGGGAAGATTTTATTATTTATGCGTAATTCTCGATCTGTTTTCAAGGAAGGTGATCGCATACAAATTATCAAATAAAATTGATACTAAACTTGCGATAGATACCGTTAATTCGGCTGTTGCCGCAAGAGGCAAATCCATAGGTATAATATTCCACACGGACAAAGGGAGCCAATTCACATCCTCTGAATTTCGCAGACATCTGGACAATCTGAACATGATTCAGTCCTTTTCGGCAAAGGGGCATCCTTATGATAATGCTGTTATGGAATGCTTTTTCAAATACTTGAAAAAGGAAGAGGTTAATCGTAAGGCTTATTCTTCTCTTGAGGATTTAAACCTTGCTCTTTTTCAATACATTAACGGTTTTTACAATTCGGTAAGACCTCATTCTCATAATAACGGCTTGACTCCTATTCAAGCTGAATCCAATTTTTTCTGATTTTTCTTGTCCACTTTATTGACATTGGTTCAAAGATTAAAACTTTCTTTCACCTAACCCATCCCTATTCCATTCCTCATTTACATTCCACTATGCAAAGATTAAAACGTTCAACCACGCCACGCTGGAAAACTGGCTTTATGATTTACATTCCACTATGCAAAGATTAAAACGAGCGACGAAAGACGCAGCAGAGCAGGAGGCGGCAATTTACATTCCACTATGCAAAGATTAAAACTGCCATACGCCGTAAAGGCTTTTGTTCCGGCTTGTAATTTACATTCCACTATGCAAAGATTAAAACCGAATCCGCATTCCGAGCAGATAAATTCATCGACATTTACATTCCACTATGCAAAGATTAAAACCAGCCGCCTTTCGCTGTCGCTCTCCTTTGCCCCAAGATTTACATTCCACTATGCAAAGATTAAAACTTTCAAATTTATCTCCGAACGTCAACGAGCTGTTCTGATTTACATTCCACTATGCAAAGATTAAAACGCATTTGACCGCCAGCAGAAAGTAAAGGACACCATAATTTACATTCCACTATGCAAAGATTAAAACGAAAAGGTCACGCTTTATAAAAAGCGGCAGGGGCATTTACATTCCACTATGCAAAGATTAAAACTTATCCTTCCAATTTGCCCTACCGACTTATAAGTGATTTACATTCCACTATGCAAAGATTAAAACACATATATGACTAACATAGATTTTGAAGCTTTTGAAATTTACATTCCACTATGCAAAGATTAAAACAGAGGGAGATAAACTCCCTCATTTTACGTCGACTCTATTTACATTCCACTATGCAAAGATTAAAACACGTAGCGATATACCTGCTCGACTTTCTTTCTGAATTTACATTCCACTATGCAAAGATTAAAACAAATGATATGGTGTAAAAATTATAATTTTAATAACTATTTACATTCCACTATGCAAAGATTAAAACCTAATGCGGTTCTTCCTGCAAAGCATGAAATATTTTTATTTACATTCCACTATGCAAAGATTAAAACTGTTTTAGTTGTCGCTGTTGTCGGTTGGTTTGTTTTATTTACATTCCACTATGCAAAGATTAAAACTTGATGTATCTGCTGTTATGAAGCCTTTAAATAAAATTTACATTCCACTATGCAAAGATTAAAACGAGTCATGGCAGTATATACTGCAACATCAACGGCGATTTACATTCCACTATGCAAAGATTAAAACAGAAGCGAATTTGCGAATTGACCGACTTAAAAGTTTATTTACATTCCACTATGCAAAGATTAAAACTGAGTGCCTCCACGATAGAATCCGTGCGGAAACTCAATTTACATTCCACTATGCAAAGATTAAAACTAAGATTGAGATTATTATCCTGCATGAACCGCTCTGATTTACATTCCACTATGCAAAGATTAAAACTTATAGAATCTATAATAAAATTGGCGGTGGTGCTTTATTTACATTCCACTATGCAAAGATTAAAACAATTACTGAATGATGTTAATGCCATTATTGACTTATTTACATTCCACTATGCAAAGATTAAAACCATTTAATTATGTATTATTTGTGCGTATATTTTTAATATTTACATTCCACTATGCAAAGATTAAAACACAGGAAGTCATTGAAAGAAATTTAGTCACAGCATAATTTACATTCCACTATGCAAAGATTAAAACAGCGACGGTATGCAGTATCAGCTACAGATAATTGTAATTTACATTCCACTATGCAAAGATTAAAACGGAACGATTCTGACATGGCTTTTTGACAGCTTCAACAATTTACATTCCACTATGCAAAGATTAAAACAAGATTGGTTTGAAGCTGGGCGACTGAAAAATCCGTATTTACATTCCACTATGCAAAGATTAAAACTTTTATCGATCTTATGATTTCTCGACTTGTTGCAGTTATTTACATTCCACTATGCAAAGATTAAAACACTTATAAGTCTTTAGAGCAAATTGGCAGGGTAAATTTACATTCCACTATGCAAAGATTAAAACCTGTACAGCTAAAATTTTAGACTTTCTGTCAAAAGTATTTACATTCCACTATGCAAAGATTAAAACCGGAAATAAATTTTTAAATTATGAAAAACATAAAAAAATTTACATTCCACTATGCAAAGATTAAAACTAAATGGAGAGGAGTAACAAGAGTTATGTGTACAGTATTTACATTCCACTATGCAAAGATTAAAACGCTTCAAAATATCCATATGCTCCATACAAAAAAATATTTACATTCCACTATGCAAAGATTAAAACGCTGAATTGGTTAATGAAATTGCACAGGAAACAATATTTACATTCCACTATGCAAAGATTAAAACTCAGCTTCAAAATATCCATATGCTCCATACAAAAAAAATTTACATTCCACTATGCAAAGATTAAAACGCGCAACAGAAAAGAGGTGGTATAATGACTGATATAATTTACATTCCACTATGCAAAGATTAAAACTCAATTTTCCAAAATATAATAAATGGGCTTGCACTTAATTTACATTCCACTATGCAAAGATTAAAACCCCTTATTTTAGTGAGATGGGTTTAGGAAAAATTGATTTACATTCCACTATGCAAAGATTAAAACTATGTACGCTCTCTTTTACGCTATCTTTTTTAAAAATTTACATTCCACTATGCAAAGATTAAAACGATACGCTATGTCTTTCTTAGCCGCAAAGCAATACAGATTTACATTCCACTATGCAAAGATTAAAACCTATATGTACGCTCTCTTTTACGCTATCTTTTTAAAATTTACATTCCACTATGCAAAGATTAAAACTTTAAATTCTATATTAATTAATGAGGGGCGCATTTGTATTTACATTCCACTATGCAAAGATTAAAACTTTAACGACCCTGATATAAAAGCAGTTTTTCAGGGTATTTACATTCCACTATGCAAAGATTAAAACTTTCATACTCATCAAATATTTTATCAAGCATAATATCATTTACATTCCACTATGCAAAGATTAAAACTATATCACATATTGATTTATTTGTCAACAGAAGTAATTTACATTCCACTATGCAAAGATTAAAACCCCGAGCCTGATGGCCCAGAATCAACGTAAAATGATTTACATTCCACTATGCAAAGATTAAAACTAAAATGGCAATTAGTAATATGTATATTTCAACATAATTTACATTCCACTATGCAAAGATTAAAACGTAAATGCAATGCCGCCGTCTACCGATACATTGATATTTACATTCCACTATGCAAAGATTAAAACTTTATTCGTTACTTTTCTAAATCTGTGCATAATAGATTTACATTCCACTATGCAAAGATTAAAACCTGGATGCCTCTTTAAATTCACACATGTAAGAATAATTTACATTCCACTATGCAAAGATTAAAACTTGTGATACCCGTTCTCATACAATTCTAGGCAATGTATTTACATTCCACTATGCAAAGATTAAAACCTAAAGAGTTTATTGGTAATCAATTTTATAGTTCTGTATTTACATTCCACTATGCAAAGATTAAAACGGGTTATGTTCTTAAAGGTCTTTTATATTCTCGTATTTACATTCCACTATGCAAAGATTAAAACTGAGGTCAGCGCAATAAATGTAAAAACTGCTTCAAAATTTACATTCCACTATGCAAAGATTAAAACTACTTGTCAATGATTTCACTATCTTCTAAAGAAGCGATTTACATTCCACTATGCAAAGATTAAAACATAATCCATTTACTAATTATGATATATTTTATGCATTTACATTCCACTATGCAAAGATTAAAACTATCATTCTATTTTGGAACACAGTATCGCAAGGAGTATTTACATTCCACTATGCAAAGATTAAAACCTCAAATTGACGAATCCATTGTACCTGTGGTTCAAAAATTTACATTCCACTATGCAAAGATTAAAACGTGGCGTTACGGTTATTCCACTGCTATTGAAACGTAATTTACATTCCACTATGCAAAGATTAAAACGCGTACGCCAATGTAGCCTGAAAATATTATAGCAGATACGGTCAAAATTGTCAATGTATCAGAAAATTGGCCTGATTACGGTGAATTATATGGTAAAAATGGTCGTTATCCGCGTATTTTCGGGATTGTCGGTCATACGGATATTTTGCGTTATAAGGGGTCGACAGAATAAAAAATCCGCCGTATAGTTTTTAACGACGGGTCCTTTTGAATATTACAAAGTCATTTCATTGCTTACCGGCCTGCCGCAGCTGATCTCAAGATTTCCGTTAAGACATCTGAGCGCGTCGATCATTTCCTTTTCCTTGCCTTTTTCTTTCATTACAATTAAATAATCCAGCTTGTAAAGACTGCCGAGATTGGTGGTTTTAATATTGACAAGCTCGTATGAGCGCGTATATTTTCTGAGGATTTCTTCAAAGATTCCGCTGTAGTCCAGGCTTTCCGGAATAGTGATCTTCAGGTTCTTTTCTTCCAGTCTGGGCGCTCCCAGCTTTGTGTATGCCGCTAAAAGCATGACCGCGCACATGATTAAAGCAAACAGCGAGGCGATTCCGACATAGCCTGTGCCGCAGGCAAAACCCGCTGCCATAGCCATAAATATAGCTGAGATTTCTTTGGCGTTTCCCGGAACAGAGCGGAACCTCACCAGTGTAAATGCTCCGGCGACGGCTATTCCTGTGCCAAGATTGCCGTTTACAAGCATTATTATCATTTGCACAACAGAAGGCATTACGACCATGGTAAGCAAAAAGCTTTGCGTATATCGGGTCCTTCTTGAATACGCGAACGCCATTGCAAGTCCTATAACAAGTGAAAAAGCGGTGCATATCAGAAAATTCTGAACGGTCACTCCGTTGTATGTTATGCTGGAAAATAAGTCAGACATTTATATTTACTCCTTTGCTGTTTTGGATAGTTGACATATATGCCGTTCCGTATTTTGAGCACGATACCGGATAAAGCTTCAGCTTATCCAGGATATGCGAAAGCCACAGCGGCATTGAAGCAGAGATTTTGATTTCCATTATGTATTCGTCACGACCGAAAAGTTCGTCGCCGTATCCTCCCTTAGTAAGACTGGGATTTTCTTTGCGCCATCTCACGTTTTTATCAATAGTAAGCCGCAGACCGGGATCTGTTTTTCCTATATACGAAATACGGTCGTAGAAAAGCGCTCCTGACGGTAAAAGGCTGCCGTAAAAGGCGATAAAGCGTTCTATTTCGTCTGCGACCTGACCGTCCGGATGAGGTCCGCCGTTTACAAGCCAGTCGTAAGCTTCGGAGTAGGGCAGGCATATTCGGCGCTTGTATACTATTCCCTTGTATTTCTTTTTCAGTTCGGCAAAAGCGGGAGAATCTGCGCTCGGTACCCCATAGGTGCGAAGCCTAAGCTTTTCCTTATATATCGGTTTTTCCAGCGAGCTTCTTATCAGCCTGAAGTCGGGAGTGTCAAAATAAATATTGCATATTGTAGTGTTTCCGTATCGGTCGGGCGACATATACGGAAGTATACATTCTGTAAATTCCGAATACCTGTCGCCGTACAGCCTGTATTTAAGCTCATAGCGCTTGAACACGCTTTGATATTGCGCCATCAGTCAGCGGTTCTCCTTTCAGATGATTTATGAATACTGCTCGTTTACCCAATCCACCATCGGCTGTATGTTTGCGCCGCGCTTGCTGAGGAAATCCTTTATGCAGGATACGGAAGCGTATCCTCCGTTGATTGCATTGTCCGTACTGCCGGAGCCGGGGTATCTTTCAAAAAACTGATCGAAAAGCGGCTCGTAAGCGGCGGTATATTCATCAAGGACTTTAATGGCGTTTTCCTTTTCAAATACGCCCTCGGACATTTCAAGCAGCCTGGAATTAAAATCGCTGCGGAAATCCTCGTTAGTCATAAGGTACGCGTAGCAGAGCACCGCCGGATTATCGGTATTTCTGTCAAGAAGCCCCAAAGGCTTGTAGTTATCATCTTTTATAGTGTTTGCATAGGCGTCCCCGCCGCCGCTTACTCCTCCGAATTCCATATCATAGAACATAAAACGCCATCTGCCGTCGGCATATTCGTTGGAGGGATCAGTTTCTGTCGTTTTCCACATAGACCAGTTCTTGCCCGGCCAGTCCCATTTGTTGTTTATCCAGATTTCCGCCAGAAAATAATCTCTCACGCTTTCAATATCCACCAGCTTTGAAAATTCCTCGTAATCGTTCGGATCGGTAAGATCAGAGTGAGCGCTGAAAAATTCATTGAGTTCATTAAAGTAATAGCTCTCGTCTGTTTCTCCCTCGGGAAGCGTTCCTTCGTCAAGAGCGTATCCGAGCTCCAGACTTTCGGCGTCGCCCTTGTATACGGCTACGTTTTCCTTTACTACTCCGAAGTGATCCTCAAAATAGTTATCCGAATAATCCTCTTCGAGGACATAAACTCCCCAGTATTCTCCGTTCAGATAAACAACGCAAGGACGGGAGGCCTTAGTCGTGCAGTCAAGATCGCTGACCAGGTCCTGCCAGTAGGTATCGTTGAATTTTGAGGTAAAGGCACAGTTTCCGCCGGCGCGCAGAACCAGAGTTTTAAAATTGTCAATAGTTTTTCCTGATGTGTCTTTCAGCCCTTCGCCGAAAATGGGGTATCTGAACTTATTATCGCCGTAATCCCTGCGTGCAAAAAGCCTGAGCCCCTTTTGCAGGTCGGAACGTGAATAATTTCCCTGAATCCTGATTCCGCAGTCCTGTGAAAGAGCAAGCTCGGCGCCGTCGGCTGAAAACTCAAAAAAGTCAATATGACATTCCCGTTCCCACTCTCTGCCCTTCTGCTTGTAATTGGCGTCGAGCTGCCTGGCGGTTTCGCCGTCTATTTTTTCTCCGCTTTCAAGATATTCCTCGAAGGCGGCGTCAAAAATATCCCCTTTTACATAAATACCTTTTTCACTGTCAAACAGGTCGTCGTATTCCATGCTTATGCTTACTACGGCAAGCGTTGTGCCCATGGCTTCACAGCTTTCCCTGAGACCCTGGATATGCTCCTCCGGCGTTCCTATATAAAAAGTTTGGGTAAAGGACTGGGAATATGAACCGTCGTCAGCTTCCGCGGCGGCCTTGATAACGGTGCATTTGTCCACAGCCGATATATCTGGAGCCTTAACTGTAGCTTCAAAGCTCTTGCTGCTGTAATCGTATTTTGAGTAGTTTCCTGAAAACAGCGCCGGATCTACGGCGGAAACAATATTTTCATCGTTTTCCCTGTCGGTTATATCAATGGGAGCTTCATACAGAAGTCGTGTATCGCTGGTTCTGGGGTCGCTTCCGTCTGTGGTGTAATAAATGTTTTCGGCGCCGCCGCAGTCAAGCTCAAGCTTAAAGGCCTCGCTGTACAATCCGCTTTCTGAGGAAAAGGAAACTTCGCTGTCGTTCAGCTTGATTTCGGTTCCGTCTTCAGAAATGATAACGTTACCGGAACCGTTCGCATCGGAATTTGACGCGCCTTTGCCGGCGTTGCCGCAGCCTGTCAGCAATACCGCCGCAGTCAGCAGATACATTGTTTTCTTGAATTTCATATTATACATCCCCTCCGTAATGTACAAAGCTGCAATTTATGCATGATGAATAAATCAATAGTGTATTTATGATAAATAATTATAGCTTATTGCCAAGCAAAAATAAATAACATATAATACTGTTTGTTTAACATATAGTATCATTCTGAATATATTTATACGATTTTAGAGTCCTGATCGTACAATATTGGAGCGGACAGATAAAAATTTTATTTTTGTACACAATAATGCCTTTTTATGGCGTTTAAGCGTTTTATGCAAATAAGACAAAGAAAAAATGTTACTATAGGATAATTTTATTATATAATATGTTTATTCAATTGACATATCAGAAGTAAGGAGGTATAATATCAGTAGCTATTCAGGGCGGTCGCTGTACCGCTTGAGGAATTTCGGGGGCGCTTTAATGAAACAATTTATTAATGCGGCGGCAGGCGTTTTTGTGCCGCGGCTGTTATTCTGACAGGCTGCTCCCGTCAGCTTATAGACTGGATATTGTCGCGTATAGATTGGCTTGACGAGCAGTGGCTGATACAGTGACGCGCAGTCGGAAGCGGCGCTGCTGCTCAAATTCTCTTATATGATTTCTGAGTATTATGCTGAATGGTATTTTGCTGTAATATTGACGGTTTAGGGTATCTTCTGTCTGCCTGCAGGGAACAAAAGATACCCTTTCTGCTTTGCGGTACAATTTGAATTTCTTCCATATGCCAAAAACACTTGACATTTGTTATCAAAAGTGCGATAATATAATAGATTTTAAAACGCAGCCTTATTTATGCTGCGGATCGGCGAACAAATGGATTGGAGAATGGTCTAATGGCTGTACGAGTTGGAATGGTATCTCTCGGCTGTCCGAAAAATCAGGTGGACGCTGAGCATATGCTTTACGATCTCCGCAGAGAGGGTTTTGAAATAGTGCAGGACGCCGCGCTTGCCGACGCTGTAGTTATCAATACCTGCGGATTTATCGAATCTGCAAAGCAGGAGGCTATCGACACTATTCTTGAATTCTGTACGCTTAAGCAGGAGGGCAGGATAAAGGCGGTTATCTGCACCGGCTGTCTTGCCGAAAGGTACAGGGAAGAGGTGCTGAAGGAGATACCCGAGCTTGACGCTGTTATTGGTATCGGCTCTAACGGAAAGCTTTGCGAAATAATACGCCAGGCGCTTGAAAGCGATGAAAGTTTAACGTCGTTTGGCGAAAAAAGCGGGCTGTGCCTTGAGGGCGGAAGAATTATCTCTACTCAGCCGTTTTACGCTTATCTGAAAATTGCCGAGGGCTGCGATAATTGCTGTACCTACTGCGCTATTCCTTCTATAAGGGGACGTTTCAGAAGCAGGAAGATCGAGGATATAACCGCCGAAGCAAGGTGGCTTGCCGATAACGGAGTTACGGAGCTTGTGGTGGTGGCTCAGGATACCACACGGTATGGAGAGGATATATACGGCAAGCCTTCGCTGGCAGAGCTTTTGAGCGAGCTTTGCAGGATAGACGGGCTAAAGTGGATAAGAACGCTGTATGCTTATCCCGAGAGGATCACGCCGGAGCTGATAGACGTAATCGCAAAAGAGGAAAAGCTGGTAAAATATCTTGATATTCCGCTTCAGCATTGCAATAAGGAGATACTCAGGAGAATGAACCGTCACGGCGACGGTGAGTCGCTTAAAGCGCTGATAAACCGAATCCGCGAAAAAATACCGGGAGTAACGCTGAGAACTACTCTTATTACCGGCTTCCCGGGAGAAACCGAAGAGCAGTTTGAAGAGCTTTGCGAATTTGTAAACGAAACGCGCTTTGACCGTCTGGGCTGCTTTGCATATTCAGCCGAGGAAGGGACGCCAGCCGCTTCAATGGACGGTCAGATACCTCTTAAAATACGTGAAAGACGCGCGGAGATCATTATGGAGCAGCAGATGTTCATATCCGATTCCCTTAACGAGCAGATGCTGGGCAGAACGGTCGAGGTAGTTACCGAGGGATACGATCGTTACGCCGAATGCTGGTACGGAAGAAGCGCCGCCGACGCTCCTGAAATTGACGGAAAGATTTTCTTTATCAGCGATACCGGGCTGAACGCGGGGGAATATGTAAAGGTGCATATTGACGATACTCTGGATTACGATCTTATAGGCACCAGAGTTTAAACTAGGTTAATATTTGCGGATTATAATTCAGTATGTCGGCTGAATGAGCGCTGATTTCAGGAAAGGTATATCAGTAAAGGAAACGCATATTATTATACTGTCGTTTGAGCCGATGTCCGTTATTATCTGTATCCGACAGGAAGCAGGCAGAAAGGAAAGAATACACAGATGAATTTACCAAATAAGCTTACCGTGCTTAGAGTATGTCTTATTCCGCTGTTTGTGGCGGCGTTGCTGATAGACTCGATTCCCTGCAATATATATGCCGCGCTGGTTATTTTTGCGCTGGCTTCAATAACCGACTGGTTTGACGGCAAACTGGCGAGAAAGCATAATCTTGTGACCACGTTCGGAAAATTTCTCGATCCCCTGGCGGATAAAATGCTTGTGATGTCGGCGCTTTGCTGTTTTACATATCTTGACTGGATAGATCCGGCGGCAGTCGTTATTATTCTCGCAAGGGAATTTATGGTTTCCGGACTGCGGCTTGTGGTTGCAAACGAAGGAGTTGTCGTCGCGGCGGGAATATGGGGAAAGCTTAAAACAGCCTTCACGATGTTCGCGCTGATTGCAATAATGTTTTTGGTAGGATATTTCGGATTTGACAGAAATATTTTTATCGTCAACGAGATTCTTATCTGGATATCGGCAGTTCTGACGATCATCTCCGGCGGAATATATCTCAAAGGCTATTGGTCTTACATCGACTCCAGCAAATAACGGCTTTGCCGCTGTAACGTCAGGCAAAGCCGCTTCATACAATAGAAGAGTATCAAATGCGTAACAGCAAGAGTAGCATTGCGGTCGTCATTGCAGAGAAAAGCCGGTGGGTGAAAGGCTTTATGGCACGCCTTGCGAAGTGCGGCTGCCAGCAGGGCGTATTCGGGAACGGACAAAAGTCCAAGTATCGCGCCCCGTAGATTCTGCGTTAAGGATTTCAAGTCCGAATGCTTTTGACGTTCGGAAAAAATCAGAGTGGAACCGTAGCTTAAGGGCTGCCTCTTTAAACTGTGCACAAAGCATGGTCGGAGGCAGCCTTTTCTGATATATAACTATGAACGGAAATAAGATTATGATGAAGAAAGGAGAGGCGGAAATGTCGTTTATTGATAATATACGGTCGGATATTCAGTCGGTAAAGGACCGGGATCCGGCGGCTCACAGTTCGCTGGAGATAATTCTGACATATTCGGGACTTCACGCGGTCCTGATGTACAGAGCGGCTCACTGGCTGTATGTAAAAAATCACGGGACCCTTGCAAGGGTGGTATCTCAGTTTGCCAGATTTTTGACCGGAATCGAGATTCACCCGGGAGCAAGGATAGGAAAAGGTCTGCTTATCGATCACGGAAGCGGAGTGGTGATAGGCGAAACGGCCGAGATAGGAGATAACTGCCTGCTTTATCAGGGGGTGACTCTGGGCGGTACCGGAAAGGATCACGGGAAAAGGCATCCTACACTGGGAAACAACGTAATGGTAGGCTCCGGCGCCAAGATACTGGGACCGTTCAAGGTAGGAGACGGCGCGAAAATAGCCGCCAACGCGGTGGTGCTTGAGGAGGTTCCTCCCAACTGTACGGCGGTAGGCGTTCCTGCCAGAATAGTAAGGCGCAACGGAAAGAAAATGAAAAGCGGCTGCGATGATCTTGACCAGATACACATTCCCGATCCTGTGGCTCAGGAGCTGTGTCAGACCAAGCGTCAGCTGGCAAGACTGGAGCAGAGGATTTCTGATCTTGAAAAGAGGTAAGCCTTGCGATACGGCAGCCTGCAAAGACAAGGGAAGAAATATTCAGATACAGGAAACAATATATTTAAGCGGCAAAATAATTTGAAAAGAGGTTAAAATATGAACATCTACAATACCCTGACGCACAGAACAGAGGAATTTGTGCCGAACGTCGCGGGAAAGGTGTCAATGTATACCTGCGGCCCGACGGTATATCATTACGCCCATATAGGCAATCTGAGAAGCTATATAATGGAGGACGTGCTTGAGAAGTATCTTCGTTATGACGGATATGACGTAAAAAGAGTTATGAATATTACCGACGTGGGACATCTTACCTCCGACGGCGATACAGGAGACGATAAAATGCTCAAAGGCGCGAAGCGCGAGCATAAAACGGTGATGGAGATCGCAAGGTTTTATACCGAGGCTTTTTTTGACGACTGCAAAAAGCTGAATATAAAAACTCCTGACGTTGTAGTACCGGCGACCGAATGTATTGATGACTTTATCAGAGTGATTTCTTCGCTGCTTGAAAAGGGATATGCCTACGAGGCAGGCGGAAATATTTATTTCGATACCTCTAAGCTTAAGGAATACTATGTTTTTCATAATTTCAGCGAGGAGGATCTGGAGGTCGGCGTAAGAGAAGGCGTCGAGGAGGATAAAAACAAGAAAAACAAGGCGGATTTCGTGCTTTGGTTTACCAAGTCGAAGTTTGATTCTCAGGAGCTTAAATGGGATTCGCCCTGGGGAGTAGGTTATCCCGGCTGGCATATCGAGTGCTCCTGTATTTCAATGAAAAATCTCGGCGAATATCTTGACATTCACTGCGGGGGAGTGGACAATATTTTTCCTCACCACACAAACGAGATCGCTCAGTCTGAGGCCTATACCGGCCATAAGTGGTGCAATTACTGGTTTCATGTGCATCATCTTAATACAAACTGCGGAAAGATGTCCAAATCCAAAGGCGAGTTTCTGACGGTTTCTCTTCTGGAGAGCAAGAATTACGATCCTATGGTATACAGATTTTTCTGTCTGCTGTCGCATTACAGAAAGTCGCTGGTATTTTCGTATGAAAATCTCGACAACGCCAAAACGGCGTATGGTAAGCTCGTTTCCAGAATAGCCGCGCTTATGAACACAAGCGCCGGAGCTGTTGACAGCGCTGAATTTGACAGGCTTAAACGCAGCTTTAAGGCGGCAATGGACGACGACCTGAATACCTCGAATGCCATTACCGCCCTGTATAATGTTTTAAAGGCTGACGTGACCGCCGCTACTAAGCTTGCTCTTATTGAGGATTTTGATAAGGTTCTGTCGCTTGGATTGATCGAAGCGGCTAAGAAGCTTTCAGCTTCCAAGGCAGAGGATATTCCCGATGAGATACTTCAGCTGGCTGAGGAGAGAAGCCGTGCAAGAAAGGCAAAGGATTTCGCCCTTGCGGATTCTTTGAGGGACAGGATCTCACAGCTGGGATATGTGATTGAAGAAACAAGACAGGGAACGAAGATTTCTAAGAAGTAGCGGACCGCTCCGGCGGTCAGGCGCAGAACTGAAAGGACTTAAAATGAACGGAAACAATCAAATCAACGACCCATTCAGAAGAAGAAAAACAAGAACCTATTTTCAGCTTTCGCTTATTGCGGTGATTTTCGTTATCGTATTTGCCGTAATCATGTTTTTTGCCGGAGGCAAGGAAGATCCGGTGGATTATTCCGAATCTGATTTCATACAGCTTGAGGAGCCTGCGGATGACGCGCCTGTGGTTGTTTTTGAAACAACGGAGGGAACCTTCAGGGCGGTGCTGTTTGAAAACGAGGCTCCCGAGTATTGCAAATTTTTCGAGGGACTTGTAAATGACGGCTATTTCGACGGAACCTATGTCTGCACCCTGCTGCGAAGCGGAGATATTACAGGCGGCTTTATCGGGGGAAGCAAAACAAAGGACGGAATGGCGGACGACAGCACCGACGTTACGATGATCGATCTGGAGGTTTCGCCGAATATTCTTCCGTTGAACGGAACGTTAGGCTCATTGGTAAAGCAGGGCGGAACGTTCAGCAAGAGCAAGGCGGGAAGCGTTTTCACCGTTCTGGGCGACGCCGTGGATATTGAGGAGCTTAAGGAAAACACGGATTCCGAGGACGTAAACGGTTTTAAGCGCGTAAGCGGAATATTTGAAGAATACGGCGGAGTCCCTAACTATATTCAGATGTATACGTTTTTCGGGCAGGTATACGACGGCTGGGATGTGCTTGAAAAAATCAATTCGGCTCAGATCGTGGACGAAGACGTTCCGGACGATGAAAGCGACAAGAATTATCAGCCCGCTTCGGAAATCAAATTTACCAGAGTGTATATGTCAACCTATGGTGAACAGAATTCCAACGGCTACAGTATTCCTGTGAAAGCGGGAGCTTCCGCTAACAGCAGCGAAGGTCAGCCGGATCAGGACGACGGCTCCGAGGCGGCAGACTCCGGAAGCAGCGGTTCCGATTCATAAAAAAGCTCCCGTATTTTCGGATACGGGAGCTTTTTTGCAGAACGTTTGATTTTCATCAAACTGTTTTAGGAATATCACTTGGCTGTCACTGACAAAGCTTAAAATAATATCGTACAATTTGCAGCAGTCGGCAAGTATATTTGTGTAGAAATACTTGACTTATTTGAAATAACGTAGTATAATGTATGAATTGAAGTGTATTTACAAGCGGAATTTTACGCTTTGACTGAGAATATTCGCGAAAGGAATGTTTATAGATATGGCAAGACTGAAAAAAACTGCCGCTTTGCTGACTGCAGCTATGATCGCTTGTACTGCCGCCGGCTGTTCGGATACAAGCTATACTCTCAAGGCTGACAATGAGGAGATCCGTGCGGGGATCTACATTGACTATATGCTCAACGAGATGTCTTATCAGATTTCTATGCTTTATTATAACGAGGGTATCACCGAGGATTATTTCAGCCAGGAAATTGAAGGCAAGTCTTTTTCAGAGTACGTTTCAGAGCAGGCTTTGAAAAATACCAAGGAATACGCTGCGATAACAAAGCAGTTTGAACAGCTGGAGCTTGAGCTTACCTCGGATGAAATGAAGGACATTAATTCCACCGTAAACGACGCCTGGGATAATCAGAGCGAGCTTTATGAGAAGGAAGGAATAAGCAAGGAGTCGCTTAAAGAGGTATATCTTTGTACCCTGAAGCGCGAAAAGCTGTTCAATTATTTCTACGGAGAGGGCGGAGCGGAGGAAGTGTCCGCCGATGAAATGCAGACATATATAAACGATAATTATCTTCGTTATAAAACGATATCCATAAGCAAATCCTCTTCTGAGGACGAGGAAACGGCGAAAGCTGAAAATGAGGAAAACGAGGCGCTGAGAGATGAATACCTTGAAATGGCGCAGGGTCTGTCCTTTGACGAGTTTGATCAGGTGATTGACGCATATCAGGAATATCAGGAGGAGCAGTCCGCTTCCGAAAGCGGCGACAGCAGCGGAGAGTCCTCCGACAGCGCTGAGAGTGATGAAAGCTCTGAAAGCGGCGCGGATGCGGACAGCGAAGAAAGCTCTGACGATACGTCGTCCGTTGTTGATGCGTCGTCCGAGGAGGAAACGGACAGCTCGCTGACCGAATCGTCTGATCCGGCTTCGGATAGCGGGGAAAGCAGCGAATCGGATTCTGATACGGACAGTTCGTCGGAGGAAGAAGAGGATCCGTATCCAAACGAAACAATGGTGAACTTCGGCGCCTATGAGGAGGAAGATCTGGAGAGCGATTACGGCAAGCTGCTGAGCGAGATCGACAGCCTTGAAATAGGAAAAGCGGCAGCCTATGAAAACGACAGCGCTTATTACATTATCATCAGGGGCGACGTTTCAGAGAGAACTGATTACGCTGAGGATAACAGGGATTCTATTCTTCAGGAAATGAAGAGCGAGGATTTCCAGACCAAGGTCGACGCTTGGGTGGAGGCGATAAGCTTTACCGAAAATGAAAAAGCGCTCAGGCGTTATACTCCGGAAGCTGTTTACGATAAGCAGAACGAGTATTATGAAGAATTAAACGGTTAAAATTATACGGGGGTAGTCAATTGAGGGCTGCCTCCGTTCTGTTTCAGCGCAAAATAATACAGATTTAAACTTGGTGTAGGAAAAACGGGTGAATAAAAAATGCTTCCTGTGCGGAAGCTCGGAGGTAGCTATGAAATTCAGAGACAGAATAGCAAGATTTATGTACGGAAGATACGGAACCGATAATTTGTTTTACTTTTTGTCGGTTGTGTATATAACGCTTATGCTGGTGAATGTGTTTGCACATTCCTGGACGCTTTATGTGCTGGGCATAGCGGTGTTTGTAATCACCTTTTACCGTGTGCTGTCGAGAAATACGGTCAAAAGAATGAATGAGAACGTAAAATTCAACAGGCTGTTCGGCGGCATAAAAGACTGGTTTTTAAACAGGAAGTCAAGAATAAAGCAGAACAAAAGCTATTGCTTCAAGCGCTGTCCTAACTGCGGAAAGGTACTCAGACTGCCGAGAGTGAAAGGAAAACACTCTACGCGCTGTCCTGCCTGTTCTGCTGATTTCAACGTAAGAGTTTGGTTTGATAGGAAAAAATAAAAGATTTTAGTGCAGGTTGCACATATGCCGTCGTTTAATGGGCGGCTTTTTTATGCGGTTATATAATTTGATTATTAATTTATATAATAGTATTGACAAGTTATATAATTGTGATATAATAATATATAGAATAACAGATAAATAAACAGAGGGCAGCTGTATAAAAAGCAACGCAGTGTAAAAAATAATGCCGTAAAAGGGAAAAGAGCTGATTTGAAATGAAGAAAAGCGTATATAGTCTTGTACTGGCGGACGATGTTGTTGAAGCGATAGACGAGCTTGCTTATTCAATGAATACCAGCAGGTCGAATCTTATCAATCAGATACTTGCCGAAAAGGTTTCTCTTATGACTCCTGAAATGAGAATGAGGGACATTTTTTCACGCATAGAGCAGCTTATGGACGGAAGATTCCAGCTGCTTGACCAGTCCTCAGATACTATGATTTCGATAAAAAGTCCGCTTAAATATAAATACAAGCCTACCGTGAAGTACAGTATAGAGCTGTACAGGTCTTTTGAGGGCGCTGTAGGAAAGCTGAAAATTTCCCTGCGTACTCAGAGCAGCCGCCTTATTCAGACTATGAATGAGTTCTTTAAATTATGGAAGTCGGTTGAGGATAATTACCTTTCTCAGATATTCCGCGGCGGAGTTCCTTGGGAAGCTTCCGGACTGTCGTTTTCCAGAGAGTTTTACGCTCCGTCCGGCAGCGGGCTTTCCGACCTGCAGATCGCAGATTCTATCGGAGGGTATATAAATATGATCGACGCGGCGATAAAAATATATTTTGAGCATTGCGATTCTCCGCAGTCTGCAAGGCAAAAGATAAGCGAGCTTTACGCCGGCTATCTGAATAAAGGAGTAGCTGTGATTTAAACGCCTGCCGGCATTAATGCAGGCGGTAACTGAGTTGAGCGAATGCTCGGGCGGTTTCGGGCAACGATCGTCTGCGCCGTTCGTCAGGCTTTAACCGAACCGTGAAATAAGGGGGTTATATTATGAACATTCAGAAATTTACACAGAAGTCATTGGAAGCGCTGCAGGAGGCTCAGTCGATAGCTTCGAGGAATTCCAATCAGGCGGTAGATCAGGAGCATTTGCTGCTGGCGCTGCTTAAACAGGAAAACGGACTTATTCCGCAGCTGTTTCTGAAAATGGACATTGATCCTCAGAACCTTGCGGACGCTGCTGAGAAGGCGGTCGGATCTGTTCCTAAGGTGCAGGTAGGAGGACGGGAGCAGGGCTCCGTATATATTTCCTCGGAGCTTGACCGAGCGCTTTCCGAGGCGGAGGCTCAGGCGTCGAGAATGAAGGACGAATATGTTTCGGTGGAGCACATTGTGCTTGGCGTTATGGAATCGCCCAACAAAGCGGTTAAGGAGCTGTTTAAGTCCTTCAATATCACCAGGAGCAAGTTCCTTCAGGCGCTCCAGTCGGTAAGAGGAAATACTCAGGTTACCAGCCAGAACCCTGAGGAAACCTATGATGTGCTCAAAAAGTACGGGCAGGAGCTTGTGGAGCTGGCAAGGGACGGCAGGCTTGATCCGGTTATCGGCAGGGATAACGAGATAAGAAACGTTATCAGGATACTTTCGAGGAAAACCAAGAACAATCCGGTGCTTATCGGCGAGCCGGGAGTAGGTAAGACCGCGATTGCCGAGGGGCTTGCCCAGCGTATAGTAAGGGGTGATGTTCCGGATAATCTTAAGGACAGAAAGGTTTTCTCACTTGATATGGGCGCGCTCGTCGCGGGCGCAAAATACAGGGGGGAGTTTGAGGAGCGTCTTAAAGCCGTTCTGCAGGAGATAAAAAAGAGCGAGGGTCAGATAATTCTGTTCATAGACGAGCTGCATACTATCGTCGGAGCGGGAAAGACCGACGGAGCAATGGACGCCGGAAATCTGCTCAAGCCTATGCTTGCAAGGGGGGAGCTGCACTGTATAGGCGCTACGACTCTTAACGAATACCGTCAGTATATTGAAAAGGACGCCGCGCTTGAAAGGCGTTTCCAGACGGTGCTTGTAGACGAGCCTACCGTTGAGGATACTATAGCTATTCTCAGAGGTCTTAAGGAGCGCTACGAGGTTTATCACGGCGTAAAGATTCAGGATCAGGCGCTTATTGCCGCCGCCACTTTGTCAAACAGATATATTTCCGACAGGTTCCTGCCGGATAAGGCTATAGACCTTGTTGACGAGGCGTGCGCGCTTATTCGCACCGAGATGGATTCTATGCCGACGGAGCTTGATGAGATACAGCGTAAGATAATGCAGCATGAAATAGAAGAGGCGGCGCTTAAAAAGGAAACCGACAAGCTTGCGCTGGAGCATTTGAAGGACGTTCAGAAGGAGCTTTCGGAAATGCGCGAGCGGTTCAATGAGATGAAAGCCAAGTGGGAGAATGAAAAGAACGCGATTTCCAAGGTTCAGAAGCTGAGAGAGGAAATCGAAGCCTGCAATGCGGAAATAGAAAAGGCGGAACGAAGCTATGATCTTAACAAGCTTGCGGAGCTTAAATACGGCAGGCTGCCCGCCTTGCAGAAGCAGCTGGAGGAAGAGGAGCGCAATGCTGAAAAAAGCTATACCTCGAACACGCTGCTGAGAGATAAAGTAACTGAGGAGGAGATAGCTAAAATCATCTGCCGCTGGACGGGGATCCCCGTTTCAAAGCTTATGGAGGGCGAACGTGAAAAGCTGCTGGGTCTGGAGGATATTCTGCATAGGCGTGTAATAGGACAGGACGAGGCGGTTGAAAAGGTAACGGAAGCCATTATGCGTTCAAGAGCGGGAATAGCAAATCCCAGCCAGCCTATCGGTTCATTCCTGTTCCTCGGCCCTACCGGAGTGGGAAAGACGGAGCTTGCAAAGGCGCTGGCGGAGTCGCTGTTTGATGATGAGAAAAATATTATACGGATCGATATGTCGGAATATATGGAGAAATTCAGCGTAAGCCGTCTTATCGGAGCGCCTCCGGGATATGTAGGCTACGAGGAGGGTGGACAGCTTACCGAGGCTGTAAGGAGAAAGCCTTATTCCGTAGTTCTGCTTGACGAGATAGAAAAGGCTCATCCTGACGTGTTCAATATTCTGCTTCAGGCGCTTGACGACGGAAGGATCACAGATTCTCAGGGAAGGACGGTTGATTTCAAGAATACTATAATAATTCTTACCTCCAATCTCGGTTCTCCCTATATTCTCGATGGAATTACAGAAAACGGAGAAATTTCCGACGAGGCGCGCGGGCAGGTGGATAAGCTGCTGAAAAGCCAGTTCAGACCTGAATTTCTGAACCGTCTGGACGAGATAATTTACTACAAGCCGCTGCAGAAGACTGAGATCCTCAGGATCGCGGACCTTATGATAAACGAGCTCAGAAAGCGTCTTGCCGAAAAGCAGGTAGGAATAGAGATCACCGACGCGGCGAAAAACGCTGTCGCGGAGCAGGGCTTTGACCCTAATTACGGAGCAAGACCTCTTAAAAGATTTATACAGAGAAAAATTGAAACGCTTATTGCGAAAAAGATAATTGCCGGCGAGGTAGAGCCGGAGTCGGTTATAACAGTCGATTACAGAAACGGAGAGTTTGTGTGCTGAAAATACTGACGTGTATGAACCGGGGACGCTGATGACCGACGTTTGATCTGTAGGCCGGTTCTGAATAATGTAAAATCCGTCTGCCGTATTATTCGGCGGGCGGATTTGTTTTTTTGTCTGAATTTTCTGTCTGAAGCCGGCATATAAATTATTATCAAAGCAATATCGTCTCGCGTCCGTTCGGCAGTATTACACGGTATTGCGGTTATAATTAACAGGAGGTATTTTATATGTCGGAAATTCAGGGCAGACATAACGTTATATTGGAAAACCGTTCGCATCTTGTGCTGTCGGGCGTAACCGATGTGGACAGCTTCAATGAAACCGAAATAGCGCTTTTTACTCAGCTGGGAGAGCTTACGGTTAAGGGGAATAATCTTCATATCAATGAGATGAGCGTCGAAAGCGGAGATCTGTCGGTGGAGGGCGATATATGCGCTCTGATCTACGGGGATAAGGACAGAAAGAAAAAGCTGACGGCTTTCGGTAAGATTTTTAAGTGAGGTGGAGCATATGACTCCTATGCAGCTTGGAGTTGCGGCGGAAACTCAGGTGTTTTTACTGTCCTGTCTTGCCGGAGCGGGACTGGGCGCGCTGTACGACTGCTTAAGGGTTTTCAGAACGGCGGTAAGACACAACAAGATAATGCTTTTTATCGAGGATTTTGCTTATTCTGTTTTTTTCGGTTTTGTTTATTTTATTTTCGGCGCGGCGCAGACAGGTCAGCTCAGGTTTTTTACCTTTGTGGGTATGGTAATAGGAGCGCTGCTTGAACGCATCGTGCTGGGAAATACCGTGGTAGCTATGGTAAAGGCTGTGACGGGCTTTATATGGCGTATGATCGTTTCTCCGGCGGCAGGATTTATAGCTAAAATTGCACTATTTATTAAGTCGGCTTTTGTGAAAAAGTACCCAAAATTTCATAAAAGTAAAAAAATCGGAGAAAAAGTCTTGAAAGTATAGATTTTAATAGTGTATAATAATATTAACTGAAATGAAAGCAAACAAGGATAGTTATCGGAAAGGAAGTGCGGTTAAATGGTCGGAAAAAGGAACAGCGCTGAAACGACCGGTAGCGGGGACAGAAAGACAGGAATCGTCAAGATCATTACGACTGCAGCAGTTTTTTGTCTGATTATCTATTCGGTATTCAATATTATTTCTCAGCAGGCGCAGATCGCTCAGCTGAAAAAGCAAAGTGAGGAGCTTTCGGCTAAAATAACCGAGGCCGAGCAGCAGAATGACGAATATGTAAGGCTTCTCAGTGCGGACGACGAGTCGGAATATATGGAGCGTATCGCTATCGAAAGGCTGGGGTACGCTTACCCTAACGAGAGAAGATTTTATGTGGTTGAAGGGAAATAGGTCCGGCGGCATATAAACGGATCTTCAAAAGACGCTTTATCCGCAATTTGTACCAAGGCTTCTTGCTGTATTATTCGGGGGAGCAGGATTTATTGTTCAAAAGCCGTGCGAGGCATAAAAAATATTAAATTAAGAGAGGATTATAAAATCAAATGCAGCTTGAGGTTGGAAAGATCTACGAGGGTAAGGTAACCGGTATCACAAAGTTCGGAGCTTTTGTCGAGCTTGATAAGGATACGACGGGAATGGTACATATTTCAGAGGTGGCAAATACTTTTGTAAATGAGATCAAGGATCATATTCAGGAGGGTCAGACCGTAAAGGTCAAGGTTCTCTCTCTTGGGGAGGATAATAAAATTAGTCTTTCGATAAAAAGGGCTTTGCCCGCTCCTCCCAGAAAACAGAAGGATAACGGCAGTCAGCGCGGCGGACAGAGCAGGCAGAATAATCAGGGCCGAAGCGGCGCGTTTCAGAAGCATGGTACGCCAAGAAATAAGGACTTCGACAGGGAGCCGCAGGATTTTTCCAAAAATCCGCCTCCGGTTTATGACCCCAAGGCAGCTTCGGGAAACGCTGATTTTGAGGATATGCTCAGCAGGTTCAAGAGCGCCAGCGAGGAGCGTTTTTCCGATCTGAAGCACGTTATGGATAATAAGAGAAGAAGCGCGTCTAGGAGAAGGTAAGCTTGCCCGGAGCGTTTGAATCAGAAGATTTCAGGCGGACCTGGTTCGCCTGTTTTCAGTTTTAATTTAAGGCTCTGAGAGCCGCTTTCGGAGAATGTTAATATGAAGAATTTCAAAAAAACCTTTGCCTTTATATTTTTTATGCTTGCCGGAATCATTCTGGGAGCGTTCATCGCTTATGTATGCGAGGGAAAGTCTTATGTGGGCTGGCTTGCGTGGGGAAAAAGAGTAGGGCTTGAAAGCTTTGCCGTCGATCTCTATGTAATAAAGTTCAATATCGGCTTAATGGTTCACGCTACGATATCTCAGATATTTACGATTCCAATCGCTTTGATAGTTTACGCCAAGACCTGCAAGGGACTGTAATTTATGCGGAGAAGTGCTATGAGATTCAGGAGGTTTAGAATATTTGCTTCGGCGGCGACGGCGGCTTTGATTTTTTCCTCGTGTTCTTTTGCTCCCAGCGTTGAGGGAGAGGATCTGATAAAAAAGGCAAGAGAGGAATACAAGGCTCTTGACAGCGCCAGAGTCGTTATGACCAATACCGATACCGGAGAGGTTGAACAGACCTTTACTTTCAAATATGATGAAAAGGATATACTTATGTATTCCTATGAGGGAAAAAGCGAAAGCTCTGAGTACGCCCAGTTCCATAACGGAGCCGAGTGTTTTTCCTATGAAAACGGAGAGTACAGCCATGTTCAGAAAGGCGACAATGACTTTAACCTTTATACCCGTGACGCCACTCATCCTCAGGCTGACGAAGGGCTGATACTTTTCGCTCCGGCAGCGGTAACGCAGGCCGAGGTAACCGAGGAGAACGGGATAACGCATATAACCCATATATACGACGCGGAAAAAATCGGCGCGGAGGCTGAGAGCGGAGAGGTCATCGGATTTTCGGCGGAATATTTTTTCAGCGGCGACGAGCTTCAGTATTTTATTGAAACTACCGGCGTAAGGGAAAACGGAGAGGACAAGCAATATTCCTATAAGGTTGAAATAACCGAAAAAAACAGTGTTGAAAGCATTGAGAATACAGTTGAAAAATATATTGACGAATAAAAAGATCCGTTTCGGCAGCTGATTTCTGTTCCGAAACGGATCTTTAGTTATGCGGCCTTAATTCTGTTTTAAGGCGCGGGTATTATTATCAGATTACCCTAAGGTTTTGCCCTCAAATTCAACTCTGCGTTTAATATCGTTCATCAGCTCGTCGAACTGCTGCGGATCAAGGGACTGTGCTCCGTCGCAGAGCGCCTTTGCAGGGTTGTTGTGAACTTCAATCATAAGTCCGTCGGCTCCGGCGGCAACTGCGGTTTTGGCAAGAGGAGCTACCATCCATGAAAGACCGGTAGCGTGGCTTGGGTCTATTATAACCGGCAGGTGAGTAAGCTTTTTAAGCATCGGAACCGCTGATATATCAAGCGTATTGCGGGTTGAGGTTTCAAAGGTTCTTATTCCCCGCTCGCAGAGAATGACGTTGGGATTTCCTCCTGCCATAATGTATTCGGCGCTCATAAGCCATTCCTCGATCGTATTGGCAAGCCCTCTTTTCAGCAGAATAGGCTTGCTGCATTTGCCGAGAACCTTCAGCAGGTCGAAATTCTGCATATTTCTCGCGCCTACCTGAATAACGTCCACGTCGCTGAACATATCAATGTGAACCAGATTCATTATCTCGGTTACGATAGGAAGTCCTGTTTCCTTCTTGGCTTCAAGCAGAAGCTTCAATCCCTCTCCTTCGAGTCCCTGGAATGAATACGGCGAGGTTCTGGGCTTGAAGGCTCCGCCTCTCAGCAAGGTCGCGCCGCTTGCCTTTACGTCTTTGGCGACCTCGATGATCTGTTCCTCGGTTTCAACGGAGCAGGGACCTGCTATAACGTTGAATATGCCCTCTCCTACAGTAACCTTGTCCGTTACCTTGATCATGGAATCCGTCGGGTGCATTTTGCGGTTGGCGGCCTTATACGGTTCAGATACGCGCTTTACGTCCTCTACAAAAGACGAGCCCTTGAGCGTGTCGATATCAATTTTTGTCGTATCGCCGATGATTCCGACGATCGTAGTATGCGAGCCCTCGCTGAGATTGGTTTTAAGACCTTTTTCGTGAAGTCCGGCTATAAGCTCCTGAACGTTGTCCTTTGTAGCGGTTGAATTAAGAATAACTATCATAATATTTACTCCTTAATGCTGCGATTTAAAGCTTTTATCTTTTTATGCTTTTAAGCTTTTATGTATTAAAGTATACAGTATTTTTTTGTGATTGTCAACAGCATTTTTAATAAATCCGCGTAAAATAAAAAACGTTTATATGTGTATTATGACTATTGAGCAGTCGTGTAAAAAGTCAATAAAAGGCAGTATAAATTTTTGCTCAAAATAAAACTGATACCGCCCGGCAGCAGTATCAGTTTTGTGTAATATGTTATCAGCGCTTATTTCATATCGGCAAGCAGCTTTTCCGCGCTTGCAAGCTTAACCGCGCATACGAAAACTTTCATAGCCTCTTTGATTTCTTCGATAGGCGGGAAGGTAGGCGCGATCCTTATATTGCGATCCCTTGGATCATTTCTGTAGGGGAACGCCGCGCCGGCAGGAGTAAGCGCAACTCCGGCTTCCTTGCAGAGAGCTACGATTCTCTTGGCGCATCCGTCCATTGAATCAAAGCTGATAAAGTAACCTCCGTTAGGATTATGCCATGAACCGATTCCGAGTGGAGCTATCTCTTTGCTTAACGCGCTGAGAACTGCTTCAAAGCGGGGAGCGATTATTTCTCTGTGCTTTTCCATGTGAGCCATAAGCCCCTCGTAGTTTCCGAAGAACTTGGCGTGACGAAGCTGATTGATCTTGTCGTAGCCGATGGTCTGGATAGTCATGAGCGATTTGATGTAATCAACGTTTTTCTTTGAAGCTGCCATAACGGCGATTCCGCCTCCGGCAAAGGTGATCTTTGAGGTTGAAGCAAACATATAGACCATATCCTCGCGGCCTGTTTTCTTGCACTCGTCAAGAATGTTGAGAAGCTTGTCTGGAGTTTTGGTCAGGTGATGTATGCAGTAAGCGTTGTCCCAGAAAATCCTGAAATCCTCAGCCTTTGGATTAAGAGCGGCAAAGCGTTTTACAACTTCGTCAGAATATGTGATTCCGGTAGGATTGGAGTACATAGGGACGCACCAGATACCCTTGATGGTATCGTCTTCTGCAACCAGCTTTTCGATCATATCCATATCGGGGCCGTCCTCTTTAAGGGGAACGGGTATCATTTCGATTCCGAAGCTTTCGCAGATTGCGAAATGCCTGTCGTATCCGGGAACAGGACACAGCCATTTGATCTTATCGTAATCCTTCCATGGCTTGTGAACTCCGTCAACTCCGAATATGATACATCTAGCTATCATATCGTACATAATATTCAGGCTGGAGTTTCCGCAGATAATAAGCTCATCGTTTGAAACGCCCAGCATAGGCGAGAAAAGATTCTTGGCGTCGATGATTCCGTCCAGTCCGCCGTAATTGCGGCAGTCGGTTCCGTCGGAAGCTTTGTAATCAGCGTCATAGCTGTTGACAGCGGCGAGCATTTTCATGGCAAGGTCAAGCTGCGCGGACGAGGGCTTGCCTCTCTCCATATTAAGGGAAAGACCTTTTTCCTTGTAGCCGTCGTATTCAGCCTGAGTTTCAGCTTTGAATTTTTCCAGTTGTTCCTTGCTCATTTCAGATAGCAGCATAAAATAATCCTCCATACCATTTATAAATTATAATCTGTATTATATTTCATCATGTATTATTGTATACCTTTACAAACAATTTTGCAAGTTGTTTTTGGCAATCCTGCAAAAAATCATGATTTTACACATATTACTTAGATTTTACACTGTATAAATGGGCAATTTTCATAATAGTAATTCGTGACGTTCACAGCCTGAGCTTCAAAAGACAAAACTTCTCAGATGTAATGGACGGTAAGACCGCCGAAGCTTATTCTTCCTTTGACTATAAGCGTTTTTTCCTCGCCGCCTTGTATTCTGACGCCCTTTTCCTCCATTCCTCCCATTGAGAAATCTACTTTGTTTATTACAGTCCAGGTTTTGGGAACGTAAATAACAACTCCTGCAAAGTCAGTGTTCAGATCAAGCTCCGCTGAGCTTCCGTCGATGACGGCGTTGTCGAAATAAAGCTTAACTCCGGCAAACCGGCTGTTTACGTTCACTTTTTTTAAGCAGTCGGAATTTATATATCTTATGCAGCCGCTGAATTTTGCTTCGATGTTTATTTCGCTTCCGTCTGAAACTTCGCTGTTGCCGCTGCCGAACTCATTTGCAGGGATAACGTGCGCGTCGTTGTATTTTTTATACCATTTATATTTTTTAGGAAAAAGCAGAGACAAGCCTATGCTCAGGAAAAGAGCTATTCCCAGAACCGGCCATGGCGTAAGCTTTTCAATGCCGAGTTGTTCGCTGAACAGGATAGCTATAACGGCCAGCGGAAATAGTATTCCGGAAAAGCTGGCATATCTTACGCTTTTTACTATCAGGGGTATCAGAAGCAGCGTGATTATAAGGCTTACAAGGCTTACTCCTATCAGCAGATCAAGCGCGTTAAGTATTATAAGAGCGGCGGCCAGTATAAAAAACGTTCCCCAGAAAAAACTTCTATTCTTCATAATTTCTCCTTTCGCTTATGCGGATCCTCAAAGCCTTGTAGTAATTTCTTGATACATACACCTGCTTATGAGTATTCCTGAATTTTACCAGACTGGAAGACGTAAGGTTCTTTTCAATGGAATAAATATGATTAATATTCAGAATTGCGGATTTTGAAGCTCTTATGAACTGTATCGGCAGAATTTCCTCCAGCTCGTAAAGCTTATGCTTTATCTGAAATACGTCGGACGTCGTATGGGCGTCAATCCTGCCGGGGGATGTTTCAAAAAACAGAATACTGTCAAGCGGCATGAAATATTCGGTCTGCCTTTTGTAAAATACCATTTTCAGTCCGTCCGATACGCCGCTGACCGCCTTTTGAAGCTCCCTGATATTTTCATTCAGCTCTCTGCATCTGATAACTACCTCGTCCTCCTCAAAACTGCTGTCTATCACGATTCTGATCTTCACCTTACCGCCTCCCCGCAATTTTATTATAATACGCCGACCGCTGTTTTGTAAATAAAAATCATGCGACAGGGCGAATTTGCGCTGCAACAGGTAATGTTATAAAAGCAAACGCCGTTTCAGACCTCGTATCCGATCTGAAACGGCGCGGCGTTCTTTAATAAGCCTTGCCCCAAAGCACCATTTTCTTCGCGGGTTTTCCGCAGCATACGCATTTGTCTGAGAGCTCATGCTGTTCAAAGGGAATACATCTTGAGCCTACGCCGGTAATTTCCTTTACCTTGTCCTCACATTCCTCTTCTCCGCACCACATAGCCTCTACAAAGCCGTCGCCATTTTCCTCAAGCACCGCTTTTATTTCTTCCATAGTCCTGCACTGATAGGTCTTATTTCTTCTGTTTTCCAGAGCCTTGGCAAGCATTCCCTGAGGAATTTCCCTTTCCAGCAGCTCAGTCACCTTATCCTTAAAGGTTTCAAGCATATTTTCAAGAGAAACGGCGGTTTTTTCTCCGTTATACCGTGTAGCTATTACGCACTGGTTATTCTCAATATCCTTAGGGCCTATTTCAACCCTGAGGGGAACGCCCTTCATTTCGTATTCAGCGAACTTCCAGCCCGGAGAGTTGTCGGAATCGTCAAGCTTGACTCTTATACCGTTTGCTTTCAGCTTTTCGTAAAGCTCGTTCGCTTTGTCAAGAACGCCCTTTTTGTGCTGAGCGACAGGAACTATAACAGCCTGAACCGGAGCGACAGCGGGAGGAAGCAGAAGACCGTTGTCGTCGCCGTGAGTCATGATAATCGCGCCTATAAGACGGGTGGTTACTCCCCAGCTGGTCTGATGAGGATACTGCAGCTTATTTTCCTTGTTGGCGTACTGTATCCCGAAAGCTCTTGCAAAGCCGTCGCCGAAGTAATGTGAGGTTCCAGCCTGCAAAGCCTTTCCGTCGTGCATAAGAGCTTCGATGGCATATGTGGCCTCAGCACCCGCGAATTTGTCTGAATCGGTCTTTCTGCCCTTTATAACGGGCATTGCAAGATATTTTTCGCAGAAATCCGCGTAAACGTTAAGCATACGCTCCGTTTCCTCAACGGCTTCCTCGGCGGTTGCATGAATAGTATGCCCCTCCTGCCACAGAAATTCTCTTGAACGCAGGAAAGGACGGGTAGTCTTTTCCCATCTTACGACCGAAACCCACTGGTTGTAGAGCTTGGGCAGGTCTCTGTAGGAATGGATAATATTTGCATAGTGCTCGCAGAAAAGCGTTTCGGAGGTAGGGCGTACGCACAGACGCTCTTCAAGCTTTTCGCTTCCGCCGTGAGTTACCCAGGCAACCTCCGGCGCGAAGCCCTCAACGTGATCCTTTTCCTTATTAAGCAGGCTTTCCGGAATAAACATAGGCATACAAACGTTTTCATGTCCCGTAGCCTTGAACATACCGTCAAGTATCCTCTGAATATTTTCCCATATAGCATAGCCGTAGGGACGGATTACCATACAGCCTTTAACGCTTGTGTATTCTATAAGCTCAGCCTTTTTGCATATATCGGTATACCATTTTGCAAAATCCTCATCCATTGAAGTTATCGCGTCAACTAATTTTTTGTCCTTAGCCATTAAAAAAACCTCTTTCTTATTTCAAATAAGCGCATATATTCAAGCGCCTCGCGGATAAAGCAGGCGGAAGCCTGTCAGTCTTTTTTTGTATCGCCGTTATTTTTTTCGCTTCGCTTGAAATTGACCGCATAAATGTCCTTATTGTATATTTTATAATTCAGGTCGTAATCCTCATGCTGGGCGTCGTAAGGGCCTTTGACCGAAGGCTCTGTCCCGGCGTTATCATTTTCCTCCACCCTTTCGGGACTGCTGCCGAGCTTGGGATAACGCTTGATAATACGCGCGGCTATTTTCGGCGTCAGGATACACACGACTGCAATAAGCGTCATAATAACCGCACAGCCTATGAATAGCTGTATCAGTATATCAACAAGCTCCTTATTCAAGCCGCTCACTCCTTTTTAAGCATTATCGTTTCTGAAATACAACAGCCCGCTACAGTCATCTGCTTCAGACGCAAATTTACAGTCGGCAGTTGTATGTTTGCGGATATACGTTTTTTATTGATTAAAAACTCTCAAAACGTCTTACAAGCTTTTATAAGCGCATTTTTAGTCAATAAACTTCAAAGAGTTATTGTTGGTATCCAGTATAGCCTGACTGCCTACTGGTAGGATCGCATGATTTTTCCCATGTCCAAAATCATCACAATAGGCAACTGGCACATTGTGATATTCACCGAATCTACTTAACCTTTCAAGAAGCTGAGTAGAAAGCGTATCTGAATAATTCCCAAAAAGCAAACCAACTACATTTTCTATAAAGCCGCTTTGTTCAATATGCGATATGAGCATACTTACCGCGGCTAAACAACTGAATTCTTCACGGTCTTCCAAAAAAAGGATATATTTTTTGCTCTTATCAATACGCAAATATTCGCTGTTTACAGAAAGTGCAAAATTCCATGTATAACCGCCAATCAAAATACCGTTGCAAACCCCGTTTTTTAAAGAATACCATTTACTGTTGCTGACAAAATGCCCCGTATTCTTATTGATAAGATGTGATGAAAACTGTTCATAGGTGTAGTCCTGCAACTCGGCGAAATGGCCTGGCGATTGCCCATAATAGGTGATTAAGCCTGTCTTTGAATAAATCGCGTTGAGGATAGAAGTTCCGTCGCTGTAGCTCAAAAACAATTTTGGATTTTTCTTTATATTTTCATAATTGATAAGGGGTAGCAACTCAATACTTCCATAGCCGCCTCCGAAAAAAATCAGCTTTACCTCGTCGTCAAGAATCATTTGATTCAAGTCATCTGCGCGTTCTGCTTCGCTCGCTGCGTAACCATATGTGTCTTTGAACAGGTTAGAGCCGGTTTTCACTCGAAAACCTTTCGCTTCTATTCCAGAAATAATCTCCGCGTAGCTGCTAATTGAAGCAATATGGCTTGGTGAAATAATACCAATTGTATCGCCTATGCTCAATTTATCCGCCCGCATATAATCGCCTGCTTTCTCAACATAAAATACAATCTTAGTTTAACAGTATCATTTTATCACAAACCATGCCGATTTTCTAATTCATCCCAAAAGCTGGGGAGAGTAATAAACAATCATTCTCGTCCAGACAAACAGACCGTTCTACAATTTTTTATTGATTTTATAGACGGAAATCGTCTTATAACTTCTTGCAAGTGTTTATAGAAGTGAGGAAAAGCCTTGATTTATAAGGGTTTTCCCGTATCTCTATATATCCTGCCGTATCTCCACATAAATTCGTTTGTAAAAAGTTCCATAGCAAGCATTGGAAAAGGGTACCCTTTCCGTAAAAAATACTCGTTTTTGCCTGTGACAGAAATAGAGATTTTTGTTCGTTGGGAATATCCTAAGCTCTTATGTAAATGGGAAGCTATCATTTCATTTCACGTAAAACAAATTCTATATTTTCTTCGATTGATTTAGTACCATCTATTCTTATAATAGGACATTTTAAACATTGTATCCATTCTTCTACTGTGTTTTCTTTTCTGTTTTTTACCATGTCAAAAAAACTTTTTTCTCGTTCGTATAAATCCCCACCGGGTTCCATTCTATCTCCAAATTTTTCATAAGAACGATTTTTAACTCTCTGCATTCTTATATCCTTAGGTACTTCGATTAATATTGCATATTGAAAAAGCGAATAAACTTCCGTTCCGTAATCTCCCTTTATAGAAGAAAACACAAAGTTTTTATAATGTACTATATCATGTAGTAATAAAGATTTTGCTTCCTCTCTTGTTCGAGGATTAGCAAAAAGGTAATTCTTATCTGTTTTGGGGAAATACAAATCTTCGTTATCAATAAAATGGAATTTTAGTTTTTCAGCAAGTGCTTTTCCAAATGTGCTTTTTCCTGCACCATTTAAACCGCACACAAGTATTCCGGTCTCCACAATGTACCTCCTTAATCTATCCGCCCAATTATGTTTTGTCGATTTGTATGCTCATATTTTAGCGCTTATATATGAAATTTTCTACTATAACCCAGCTTCCTACATAGCATGGTATCCCCTTATATCTGCCCGTATCGTTTTATATCGGCTTATTGAGTCAGGGTGGCAAAAAAGCGTCAAAATGCTATTTCAGGCGTTTGAAGTCACACTTGTATTTATAAAAAATTAAGCATTTATACGGGTTTAAGGTGTTTTACTCGTTGTACCGTTAAAAAGTATAATACTATTTTTTATTATATCACTGTTTGAGTTTAAATGCAAGTGCTTCAGGGAGAAAAAAGCAGTTTGTCGAGTACTGCAATGTTTTCTGCAAAACATCAGGCTATGAACTTGACTTTTGCAGAAAAAGATGATATACTGTATAAAAAGTGAATAATCAGATTTGCAGGGGGACTGGCGCCTGTTAAGGCTGCCGAGTTGAGAAGGTAGAACCTGACCCTTTGAACCTGTTGGTTAATACCATTGTAGGGAAGCAAAAAGGCGTACTTAGCGCGTTTGTATAAGGACTTTCGGATAATGGGAGTTCTTTTTTGTTATGCTGTACATTATCAGAGAATATCTGGCAGCCGAAAGGAGATATTAGTATGAAAAACTGTCTTGCCATAGCCGGCTCCGACTGCTCCGGAGGGGCGGGAATACAGGCCGATCTTAAAGCGTTTTCTGCAATGGGAACGTTTGGAATGAGCGTTGTTACTTCGGTGGTTGCCGAAAATACGTCGAGGGTCATTTCAATTCAGGATATCGACTGCGGTATTATCGCCGATCAGATAGACGCTGTTTTTGAAGATATCCAGGTGGACGGAGTAAAAATAGGAATGCTTTCAAACGCGGATATAATGAAAACTGTCGCGGAAAAGCTTAAAGAATACAAGCCGCGCTTTGCGGTAATAGACCCTGTGATGGTTGCCACAAGCGGCGGAGCTCTGCTGAAAAGCGACTCCCTTGACGCTCTGGTAAACGAGATCATACCGCTGAGCTTTGTGCTTACCCCGAATATACCTGAAGCCGAGGTTCTCTCCGGCATGAAGATAGAAACTGTCGGCGATATGCAGAAGGCGGCGGTAAGGATACATGATTTAGGAGCTGATAACGTTCTTGTAAAGGGCGGACATCTTACTGAGGAGGCGACGGATATTTTGTACGACGGGGAGAATTTTCACAGCTTTTCTCATGAAAGAATAGCTTCAAGGAACACCCATGGAACAGGCTGTACGCTGTCTTCGGCGATAACTGCCAGGCTTGCGCGGGGAGATGACATTATCACAGCGGTCCATACCGCTAAGATCTATCTTACCGAAGCGATACGCAATTCCTTCAGCGTGGGCAAAGGAAACGGACCGGTAAATCATTTTTATGAGTATTATAATATGAAAGGACTTTGATCATGAGAAATTACGCAACTCAGATGGAAGCGGCAAAGAAAGGAATCGTTACTCCTGAAATGCAGACTGTCGCCGGCAAGGAATATATGGACGTCAACAGACTTATGGAGCTTGTTGCAAAGGGCGAGGTATGTATTCCGGCGAATATCAATCATAAGTCGCTGTCAGCCGAGGGAATCGGAACGGGAATGAAGACAAAGATAAACGTAAACCTTGGAATATCAGGCGACGCCAAGGATTACGACCTAGAAATGAAAAAGGTTGATATGGCTCTGAAATTCGGGGCGGAAGCGATCATGGATCTTTCAAATTACGGAAAGACCAATAAGTTCAGAACCGAGCTTATCGCTAAATCGCCTGCAATGATAGGAACCGTTCCAATGTACGACGCCATAGGATATCTGGATAAGGATCTGCTTGAAATAACCGCTGAGGATTTTCTGAAGGTGGTGCGCGCTCATGCTGAGGAGGGCGTAGATTTCATGACTATTCACGCAGGAATAAACCGCCGCGCGGTGGAGGCGTTCAGGCGTGAGGGCAGAAAAATGAATATTGTTTCCCGAGGCGGCTCGCTGCTGTTTGCCTGGATGATGATGACGGGAAATGAAAATCCGTTTTTCGAGTATTACGATCAGGTGCTGGATATACTTAGGGAATATGACGTAACTATTTCGCTGGGCGACGCTCTCCGTCCCGGCTGTCTTGCGGACGCTACCGACGCGGGTCAGATATCTGAGCTTATAGAGCTTGGTAATCTGACGGCAAGAGCGTGGGAAAGGGACGTTCAGGTAATGGTCGAGGGTCCCGGTCATATGGCTATGGATCAGATCGCGGCCAATATGAAGCTTCAGAAGAGGATTTGCCACAACGCTCCCTTTTACGTTCTCGGACCGCTGGTTACTGATATCGCCCCGGGCTACGACCATATAACTTCGGCTATAGGCGGAGCTATAGCGGCGGCAAGCGGAGCGGACTTCCTTTGCTATGTAACTCCTGCCGAGCATTTAAGGCTTCCCGACGCCGACGACGTTAAGGAGGGGATCATGGCAAGCAAAATCGCCGCTCATGCCGCTGATATTGCAAAGGGTATCCCTCACGCTATGGACAGGGACAATGCTATGGCGGAGGCAAGACACAAGGTTGACTGGGACGAAATGTTCAGGCTGGCGATTGATCCCGAAAAGGCTCAGAGATTTTTTGAACAGACTCCGCCTGCCGACCGTCATACCTGTTCAATGTGCGGAAAAATGTGCGCTGTAAGAACTACCAATATGATTCTTGAGGGCAAGGAAGTTAAATTCTGTTCGGAAAAATAGATTCCCTAAATGCACGGGGCACGCGTTTTATAATGGAGTGATTATAAATGGGCTTGTTCAGGAAAAAAACGCGAAAGATGACAACGGGTATATCAATATAAAGGTAAAAAAGCTTATTGAATGGAACGAACCTAACGGTGAGGTCTGTATTGTATCCGATAGAATTACCAAGGAAGGCTGGAAGGCAGGATATATGTACAGAGAGAAGCCCAATTCGGATTATCCCGACAGCGGTTGGCGCTTATATGCAGGCGATGAAGATGAGGAGTATTCAAATGATCCGAATAATTGCCATGTGTTCGCGCTTAATACAGTATGCAACTATGACCCGGAAATCATTCCGTATCTTCACTCCCCAGTCGGTACCTGTCTGATCAGGGTAAAGGGCGGAAGATTTATAACAGATGACGGAACTCAGCCGATCGTTATGGAAAAGCAAAGCGGCGTCGGCTAGGTTATATACGGAGAATCGATAGTTGATTATCTTTGCTTGACAGTTTGCCCTGCGGCATTAATAATCATTATTCTATCTTTCTCTTTCCTGCGGAAGGGCTGATAAGTTCCCTTTCCGCATAAAGTAAACGCGGGAGGGGAATTTGCCCGTCCGGCGTGATAACTTTTCCCGTATGAGGAGCGTTTTACGGGGTTTTGCGGAAATCTCCTATCCGTATAAACAGAGTATTCAGCGAGGGAACCCGTGTTTCGGGGTGAGAGGGCGCTAGCGAGCGCCGACCGAAAATATTTTATATTTTCATGCTGCTGTACAATTTTCAGTACAGTATCGCGCTGTCGCTGGATATTTAGCTTGTGTCCGGCGGACTGCCGCATGAGTACAGGAGGTTTTCTATCATGAAAAAAACAAACATTCACAAGCTTACGTTCGCAGCGGTTCTTACCGCTCTGGCAGTCGCGGGGTCGCTGATATCGTTCCCTATAGGAGCGTCGAAATGCGCGCCGGTTCAGCATCTGGTAAACATAATCGGAGCGGTATTTCTGGGACCTGCATGGAGCGTAGGCATAGCCTTTGCAGCTTCACTGCTGAGAAATCTGCTGGGACTCGGTTCGCTTCTGGCTTTTCCCGGTTCTATGGTGGGAGCGCTGCTTGCGGGTCTGCTGTATAAGTACATAAAAGCGCTGCCTGCGGCTTATATCGGCGAGCTTTTCGGAACCTCGGTTCTTGGCGGACTTCTGGCCTTTCCGGTTGCAAAGTATATCGTCGGCTCCGACGCGGCGGCTGTGTTCGGTTATATTCTGCCGTTCTTTGTAAGCTGTGCCGGCGGAACGGTTCTAGCGATTTTTATTGTTACAGCTCTGAAAAAGGCTAAGGTATTCGACGGATTTCTCGGAATAGGGAAAACGGCAGGGGAGGTCAAAGCATGATTGTTGGAGAAATTGCCGGACAGTTCGATACAGTAAGAGAAAAGTGCCCTCTTGTTCACTGTATAACAAATTACGTTACCGTAAACGACGTCGCCAACGCTGTTCTTGCCATAGGCGCTTCGCCGATCATGGCGGACGATATTAACGAAGCCGCGGATATTGCTTCTGTGGCCTCGGCTCTCGTCATCAATATGGGAACGCTCAATCAGCGCACTGTGGCTTCTATGCTGGCGGCGGGAAAGGCTGCGAATCAAAAGGGGATACCCGTTGTTTTCGATCCTGTAGGCGCGGGCGCGTCGGCTTTCAGAAACCAGACCGCTAAGGCGGTTATGGAGAATGTAAGGGTTGATATTTTAAGAGGAAATCTTTCCGAAATGTCTTTTATGGCAGGGCTTGAGGTTTCCACAAAGGGCGTTGATTCCTCTGCGGAGGACGAGAAGAACGACTCCGCTTCGGTGGCGAAGAACGCGGCGGAAAAATACGGCTGTATCGCGGCAATAACCGGAGCGGTCGATACTGTAAGCGACGGCAGTCGGATTGTACGGATTTCAAACGGACACCCGATGCTTTCCAAGGTAACCGGCACAGGCTGTATGACGTCCGGGATCGTAGGAGCCTTTGCAGGAGCGTCGGACAATATGCTGTCAGCGGCGGCGGCAGGTATCTGCGCTATGGGAATAGCTGGAGAGCTTGCTTACGAAAAGGCAGGAGAGCTTGGAACGGGAAGCTTTCACATTGCGGTGATCGACGCGCTAAGTAAAATCGACCGGGCGCTTGCCGCAGAAAGGATCAGGGCAGATGAGAAATAAGATCGACTATACGCTTTATCTCTGTACGGACAGGGAGCTGATGTCCTGTAAAACTATTGAAGAATCGGTGGAGGAGGCAGTCAGGGGCGGAGCGACAGTGGTACAGCTCAGGGAAAAGGACTGCTCCAGCCGTGAGTTTTACGAGCTTGCGTTAAGAGTAAAGCGGATAACCGACAGCTATAGCGTTCCGCTGATAATCAACGACCGTACGGACATTGCTCTCGCGGCAGACTGCGCCGGAGTTCATGTGGGTCAGAGCGATCTGCCGTGCAGGGAACTGAGGAAGCTGATGGGAGATAAGCTTATAGGCGTTTCGGCGGCTACCAAGGAGGAAGCCTTGCAGGCGGTAAACGACGGAGCTGATTATCTAGGAGTAGGAGCAATGTTTCCTACCGATACGAAAACCGACGCCAGACACGTTACAAAAGAACAGCTGGCGGAAATAAGAGCCGCGGTCGACATACCGATTGTTATAATCGGCGGAGTAAATAAAAATACACTGGGTGGATTCAAAAATATGGGAATTGACGGAATAGCGGTTATTTCCGCTATTGTGGCGCAGCCTGATATAAGAGCGGCAGCAGAGGAAATAAAGAAGCTTTGGACAGAAAATAATATATAAAGACGCTGAAAAACGCCTGCTGAATTGAAATTAGTTCGGCAGGCGTTTTATTGTTTAAAATCATTTATATGTCTGACAAAAGTCCTGTTGAAGCAGCAGGAATACTCAGAAAATACGCAGGCATTATTTACAGGAAAAGCTTAATCTGTTCCCCGTCTTGACCGATATAGTTTGTTAAGCATTTCCGAATGTTCTATAAGCCTGCCTTTGTGCAGGTCGTCCATGCTTCGGAAATTTTTTATAAGCTGAGCTTCGTCGGAACTCAGGTTAGATTTTGTCAGTCCTATTTTATCGTTGGTAAGCCCCGCAATGTAGTCCAGTGAAACCTTATAGAATTTTGCAAGGGATATTACATGATGAAAAGGAATTTCACGGCTTCCGCTTTCATATCTTTGATACTGCGATTGCTGCATACCGAGAATTTTTGCAATTTGTCCTTGGGTATAATCATTATCCTCACGCAAATCTCTTATTCGCTGGTAATTAAACATGAAATAACACCTCGCTTTGGTATAAAATTATATCAAATTATTACTGTTTGGTATTGATTTTATTATTGTTTAGCTGTATAATATAAAATGTATATAACTGATTGATTGTATAAATATGTTTCAATAACTCTAAAAGGTGGTATGCGCATTGAAAATGAAAAAAGTGAAAAGAATTATGATCAATGTGCTTATATTCATTTTCGGAGTATTGTCCGCGGTGTCGCCTTTTTTTAACAGCTTTGTTGTGAAACGAGTAGTTAAGGAGCTTACCAGTGAAACTATGCGGGTGACGGAACCTGTATGCGTAAATATATTCGGAGCCGTATGGACGGCGGTTGTCAATTATACCGAGGATTTCATGCCGCTGACGGAGCTTATTTGCCAGCTGGGTATCATCGGTTTGTTTCTGATCACATGGTTTAAAATGACGTTTATTTTTTTCAAATTTATATGGAAGCGTTTTACGCTTAAACTGGACGACTGCGATTTATTTTTAGGGTTTATGCTTGATCTGGCTATGTTCTATCTGTCAGTAATTATTATGTCGTTTTCTACAGGATATATATTTCTGAATAACGTATTTCTGCTGACGGTTTTCTCACAGACTGGCTTTGCCCACTTCATAAGAAAGGCAGACGTTGTTATAAAATTCTGACGGTTGATATCAGGTATTTTTTCGGCGGTACTTGACAAACGGAAGCTTTGGGTATATAATATATTACAAAAGAGTAACAACCCTGAAAAATCGGAGTCGGATTATGTATATATTACCCAGAATTAAGAAAGCTGCGGCAATATGTTTGGCAGTTTTGATAACAGCCGCAGTTCTAGGCGTCTCAAATGGTGAAAATTTGGTTACAACTTCTGCCGCTCCCGAAAACGCCGATTATCAGCAAAGGCTGAAGGAGATCGAGGAGGAGCAGAGAGAGCTGGATAAAAAAATCGCCGCTGCGGACGAATCCATAAACGGCGAAAAGCAAAAGCTTGAGGCAGTCAGTCAGAAAATAGAAAACATTAAGGAGAAGATAACGGCGGTTGAGGAGCATACAAAGGAGATCGAGGACGAAATGGTCGCTCTCGATGAAGAAATGCGTGATACCCAGTATGCTCTCAGCAGTCAGGAGGAAGCCATAAAGTCGGGAGTAAACGATTTTATGGAGCGTGTGAGAGTAATGTATATCGCAGGTACCGATACATATACAGACGTTCTGGTTAATTCCTCGGATTTTTACGATGTCCTTATGCGGCTGGAGCTTGTGAAGCGGGTGGCAGGACACGATAACGACGTTATCTCGGCGCTTATGGCTCAGAAAGACGAGATTGAAGAAACGAGATCCCTGCTTGAGGATCAAAGCGTGCGGCTTAAGGCTAAAAGCAAGGAGTATTCGGAGCAATTGAAGTCGCTGTCAGAGGAACAGGCGGAGCTGCTGAAGCTTCAGATGGAATACGACGAAAAAATATCACAGCTTGAAAGCGACAGATCCGTCTATGAAAACGAGTCGGACAAGCTTTCGGACGAGTACAGCAAGGTTTCCGGAGACGCGGTTAAAACCTCTGGCTCCGCCGAAGCAAAAACCAGCAGCGCTGCTTCTACAAAGAAGACTACTGCTGAGGCTGACAGCGGAAGCGGAACGGATAAAGCCACTACCACAAAGAAAACCACAGTTACAACCGTTCCAGAGGACAGCGGCGAGCCGGAGGATACTACTACGACTCAGAAGCAGACTACAACGGCGAAGCCTGCTGCAACAACGCAGCAAAAGCCTGTCACAACTGCCGGAGGTTCCTCCGGCGGCGGAGATTCCTCCTATAACCAGACCAAGATAGACATAGTTGTAAGCTATGCCAAAAGCATGGTAGGCGGAAGCTATGTGTTCGGAGGTTCGAGCTTCGGCGAGACCGACTGCTCAGGACTTGTAATGCTGTCATACGCTCAGGTAGGTATATCTCTGCCTCATAAGGCGTCATTACAGGCTAACTACGGAACATCGGTGGACTATGACGATATGAAACCGGGCGATCTTATTTTCTTCGGCGGCAGCTCATATTCGTCGATATATCACGTTGCAATGTATATAGGCGACGGAAGAATGGTGCATGCTGAGAACACCAATACGGGAATAGTTATTTCAAACGTCGCGTCGTTCTCCAAGTATAACAACATCACCTGTATCAAGCGGCTGATTGAATAAGCTGTCATAATAAAAACATACAAAGCGGCTGGAGCATTCCCGCCGCTTTTTTGCTGTAAACGAGAAAATCCGGTCTGCACTCCAAGCAGAACCGGATATATCAGCAATCAGTATTTTTATCTTTTTTCTCCCATAAAGAACAGCGCCAGCGTTCCCGGCCCCGAGTGGGAGCCGATTACCGTTCCGGTATAGGATATTATCACCTTTGTTTTTTTGCCGAGCTTTTTTCTTGCCAGCTCTGCGACATATTCGGCGTCCTCTATACAGTCGCCCTGACAGATAGCAATGACAGGATTATCCCAGCCGTCAATTCGTTCTTCCATCATTTCAACCAGCTTGTTCAGAGATTGCTTTCTTCCCCTTACCTTCCCCAGAGGGACAAGGCGGCCTTCGTTGTCAACGTGGAGAACAGGCTTTATTCCGAGAAGCGTGCCTGCGACAGCGGTAGCCTTTGAAACTCTGCCTCCCCGGTGAAGATATTTTAAATCGTCTACGGTGAACATATGGCAAAGATGCAGCTTGTTTTTTTCAAGCCATCGGGCAAGCTCGTCGATTCCCAATCCTTCCGCCTTTTTCTCGCAGGCTTTATAAAGCAGCAGACCCTCGCCGGTTGAGGCGCATAGACTGTCAACGCAGATTATTTTAGCGTCGGGGTATTTTTCAAGGACATCGTCCCTCGCAATGCAGGAGCTGTTAAAGCTTCCGCTGAGTCCCGAGGAAAATCCGAGATACAGAACATCATAACCGTCTTTTACAGCGGCTTCAAATTCATTTCTGTAAACCTCGGGCGGAATCTGAGCGGTTTTGGTAGAGCTTCCGTTTCTCATTCTGTTATAGAAGTCCTTGAAAGGCAGCTCGCCGTCCTTATATGATTTACCGTCTATTTCAAAATTAAGCCTGAAAATTTCAACCTTAAACTGTTTTATATATTCCTCCGGCAGATCGCAGGTTGAATCGCAGCAGATTTTATATTCTCTCTCAGTCATAACAACGCCCTTTACACAGCTTACCGACTGTGCCGGACTGCCCTCCGTTCCTTTTTCGGCTGCCGGATTTTTAAGAAGCAAAAATCCGGAGTAATACCGCACAATTATTATACGGGATTGTCCTGGCTTTTATTCTGCTTCTGTTTCAAGCTGGTATTCGCAAATACCGAAGCAGCCGTTTATTATGAAAATATTATAACACAGTGAACTGTGAATGTTCAATGATTTTTTGACATTTGTCGCAAAATTATTGTAAATAATTTTTAAATTAAACCGTCTGATTAACAGCGTGTTCCTTTACGGCAAACTTTCCGTCGCAGATAACAACGGAAAAGCATGAAGATTTACAGGCTCCGTTTACTATCAGATCGCTGACGAGATTTTCTATTTCTGAGCATACTATTCTTCTTACCTCGCGCGCTCCGGAGGATTTTCCTTCGCTTTGCCGTGCGATCTCCTTAGGTATATCGTCTTCGTATTCAAAGCCGTATCCAAGTCTTTTCAGCCGCTTTTTAAGACTGTCCAGTTCAGTTAAAGCGATCTCGCAGAGCTGAGTTCTGCCGAGGCGGTTAAATACTATCGTTTCGTCGATCCTTCCCAGCAGCTCAGGAGAAAGAAATTTTTTCAGTTCTGCCGTCAGTTCTTTTTTCATGCTTTCATAATCGTCTGTATCGGAAATTCCGTCGGCAAAGCCAAGCTGCTTCTTTTCCTTCAGCTTTTTCACGCCTATATTTGAGGTCATTATTATAATAACGTTTGAAAATGATACCTTCCGTCCTGACGAATCGGTGAGAAAACCGTCCTCGGTAATTTGCAGCAGCAGGTTGAATACCTCGGGGTGAGCCTTTTCTATTTCGTCAAGCAGAAGCACCGAATAGGGCTTTTTTCTTACTGCCTCGGTAAGCTGTCCTCCGTTTTCAAAGCCGACGTAGCCGGGAGGCGCGCCTATAAGCTTTGAAACGTTATGACGTTCCATATATTCGGACATATCTATTCTTATAAGGGCGTCGTCGCGGTGAAAAAGCGCTTTGGCAAGGGATTTTGCCAGCTGGCTTTTCCCTACGCCGCTTGTACCCATAAAGATAAAGCTGCCCATAGGTCTGCCGTCGTCTTTAAGTCCGGAGCGGCAGCGCCTGATCGCGGCGCAGAGCCTTTCTACTGCCTGGTCCTGACCGGTAACGTCCTTTTTTAGCAGCTGCTCAAGATTTTTCAGCAGCTGAGATTCCTCCTCAGTCAGAGCGGAGCAGGGAATTCCGGTCTGTCTGGAAACGACTTTTTCTACATCGTATCTGGTAAGCTCTGTTTTTTTCTCGTTTCCGTTTCCCGTAATTGCATTGAGATAATCCTCGCGTGAGATCTTACCGATCACATAGTCGTTGAATATTTCGGATATGCTGCGCTTGCCGCAGCTTTCCGCCGAAGCGTTGATTCTGGCGCAGGCGCAGGCTTCGTCAAGAATGTCGATCGCCTTGTCGGGGAAAAAGCGGTCGGTAACATAGCGCTTTGCAAGGCTTACGATATGTCTTATAACGTCCTCAGAAACGGATACCTTGTGATGCTCTTCATATTTTCCGCATATTCCCTGAAGTATCTCAACGGTTTTTTCAGAAGATGGTTCCTCTATCTTGACTGTCTGAAAACGACGGTCCATCGCGCTGTCCTTTTCGATATTTTTCCTATATTCCTCAAAGGTGGTAGCGCCTATAATCTGAAGCTTTCCTCTCGCAAGCTGAGGCTTCAGGATATTTGCCGCATCTATTGCGCCCTCGGCGGCTCCGGCTCCCATAATATTGTGTATCTCGTCAATAAACAGGATAACGTTTCCTGCCGATTCCGCTTCGTCCATGCAGTTTTTCAGCCGCTCCTCAAAATCTCCGCGGTATTTGGCTCCTGCCAGCAGCAGGGTAAGATCCAGAGCAAAAATTCTTTTTTTGGACAGCGCTGAGGGAACCTCGCCCAGCATTACCTTTGCCGCAAGCCCTTCTACGACCGCGGTTTTTCCTACTCCCGCCTCGCCTATAAGACAAGGATTATTTTTGGTGCGGCGGCATAGTATTTCCATTATCCGCTGAGTTTCCTTTTCTCTGGCTATGACCGGGTCAAACTGTTCGCACGCGGCTTTTCTGGTAAGCTCCCGCCCGTACCTTTCAAGATTTTTAAGCCTAACATAGTTCTGTTCCATAAAAACAGTCCTGTCGTTTCCAGCGGAGGTGCAGTCGGCATACATACGGGTAAGGTTGCAGTCAAGCTCACGCAGTATTTCGGCGGCACAGGCGTTGGACTGTCTGAGAATAAGCGCCAGAATGTATTCGGAGCCGGTTTGCTTTGCGCCGAAGCTTTCGCTCAGATTGCAGGCGCCTTTTAATATAGTAAGCGCGGTAGGAGTAAAATCGTTCTGAGTAAGGCGGCAGGGCGTACCTCTGCCAATCATTCTGAGCATTTGCTTTTCTACCGCCTCGGTCGTAACGGAATGCTTGATAAGAACGGCGCAGGCGGTAGAAGCGCCCTCCTCCATTATTGAAAGCAGAATATGCTCCGAGCCTATATAGGTGTGCCCCCACTTTCCGGCGCATACGACTGCGCCGCGGATAATATCCCGTCCTTTTTTTGTAAACCTGTCAATTTCAAAGCTGTGATTGCCAGCAGACAAAAAAATCACCCTTTCGTTATAGGCAGCCCTGACATGAGTTACCATTATAGTAAGCATTGACGCTTTTCGGATTTTTAGACATTCGGTCAATAAATTTCAGCAGCGTATATAGTGCGGCACAGACCTTGAAAACCGGTATGTCTTTAATATCCGAGTCTTTGCAAACCGCTAATATTATCTTATGCGCAGGACAAATTCAGCTTTCCCAAAATTTTTGTAACACAATTCTGCCGGCTTCATAAACTGTAATATAAAGCAAAGGCAAACGGCGAAACGCTTGTTGCCGCTTTATAAAATACACAGAAAAAGGAGAATGTTTTATGAACGGTTGTGGATTTGGCGGATGCTGGTGGATTATTATCCTTATCCTTATAATCGCTTGCTGCTGCGGCAACGGCTGCGGACTCAGCGATAACGGCTGCGGCTGCAACGGCTGCGGAGGCTGCGGCTGCTGATTATCTGGCATAATACGAAAGAGGTCGCTGTAAAAGCGGCCTCTTTTGCTGTTGTTATGCGAAGATAATTTTCTCGTTCACAATCGCCATTGCACACGCCCGTATGTTGTTGAGCCGTCCAACCAATTTTAAGGTTCTTCCTTTATATGTTCCGTGATACCCCCTTCGGCTGCTTCATCTGTTATATGAGCCTTTCAAAGCGTTTCTGATCTTGCATTTGCTTTTATAAGCAGTCAGAGAAAGAGTAAACTTTTGCGTAACGGTATAAAGGGATAAGGCGGACGCATGGCGATAAGTTCTTTGTTATCAAGGCTTTCTGAGGATTTTATTAAAACGCTGTAACCTCCGTTAAGAGGGGCTTTTCGTATTGGCGTATGCAAGGTTAATCCTCGCCGAGCTTAAGAGCCTGTGAAATTTTTATCTTTGAGATAAGCCGGCCAAGAACCGCAAAGCCTGTCAGCAGCATTACAGCGATAACGGCATAAAGCTTTAGGTAATCGCTTCGCAGAGGTATAACGGCGAAGCCGGGAACCTGTTCCGAAGCGTCGTAAAGCGACTGGAACAGCGGAACGAACAGGTCGCTTGCAGCGCCGCCGATAAATATAGCCGTAAAGATCGAAACGCCTGAAACAAGAAGCTGCTCGTAAATTATCATTGCGATCACTCCGCCGTAGCTCATACCCATAGCCCTGAGTATTCCGAACTGGAGAGTGCGGCTTTTTATGGAAAGGATCCAGTATATTAAGAAGCCGATAATGCACATGATCATAATTATGATAAATCCAAGGGTAAGCGCGCCGTTCATTCCCTGAAGCATGGGATCGGTCTTTTCGCTTATTATCTCCTGACTTTTTACGTTGAGCATTGTGGGATCAATGTCGCTGTTTTCTATGGAATCGTAGAATTCCTCAGTTGTCGTACCGTCGTCAAGGTCTATCCAGACCTGATACGGCTCAACCGTCGTCTGAACTCTTACATAATCGAAATTCATTATTGCAAAATCCTTGTAATTTCCGCTTTCATCGGTTTCGTAAGGATTCATTGCCGGCCAGTAATCAACGAAAGCAAGTATTGTGGTTTCAAATTCCTCGTTTGCTCCCCATGAGCAGTTTACCGTATCTCCCAGCTCAAGTCCGTATTTGTCCCTGAAGGACGAGGAAAGTATGACGCCTGCGTTGTATTCGCTAAGAGCGTTGAGATATTCGTTGATATGCACCGGAAGAAGTCTGTCTTCAAACCAGCATACCTTGGAAAATTCGCTTGGGATAACAGTCATGAGCTTTACGCTGTCGGAGTGATCGCTGGTTCTGCTTGCCGACTGGTAGTCCTGCATAAAATCTTCCGGATTTCTTTCGTCGTCATTTTCAGACGAGCTTTTGCTGACCTTCATTTTGCCGCTCTGAATAGTAACTTCGTCTTTTATGAATACTTTTGTGGCGGAGTTTACCCCCGCAAGATTTTCAAAGCGTTCAAAAACCGGCTCTATATACTGAATTATCTCATCGCTTCCGTCATCGGATTCCTCCTCGGTTTCCTCAGCAGTAGTAATGTTTCCGGAAGCCGACTGTGGCTGTGAAGCGGCAGCGGTGGTTTTGCTGCTTTCCCATTCCTCTGCCATTGTTACGTCCGCGCCGATCGAATAGGATACTCTCTCCTCGGCGTTTCTGTTGAGCGCTCTTGCGGTATTGGCGAAGAAAACGCCCAAGGAAACCGTAAGTATGAGGAATATCATAAGAAAGCGTTCCCTGCCGTTGGCGCATCTTCCTATATTGCTGAGGGAAACATACGCGGACGGCGACCAGAAGCGTTTTCCTATTCTGGCAACAAGTCTTATCAGCGCGGGGTATATCCTAATAAAGAACAGACCAAGCCCCAGAATAAAGGCGGTAGACGCTATGAACATAAGAGGGTTCACCGTAGCTGTGGTATCGGTAAGGCCTTCGGAAATCAGCTTTTCCTGTTGGTCGTTGTAAAAATACAGCCAGGCTATCGAACCTCCGGCAAGTATAAAATCAAGACACAGCTTTTCCCAGAGAGGAAATTTCTTCTTTTTTGCCTTTGACTGCTTATGCTCAACAATAGTGGTTTTGGTTGCGGGAACTATAGGAACCATCGTCGTTACAAAGAATACTATCACGGCTATGCCGGCATAGAGAAAAGCGTCCTTTGTCATTGAAATGGGCAGAGATTTTCTGTTTACGAATTCAAGGAACCCGTTAGAGGCTCCGAGGATTCTGCAAAGTCCCATTCCCGCAAACGGTCCGGTGACCGCCGTTATTACGCCGAGAAACAGCGATTCCATCGCGTATATGAGCATGATCTGAAATCTGCTTGCGCCCCTGCTTTTGAATACCGCTATCTCGTTCTTTTCCTGTTCAACGTTGAGCTGCGAAACCATAAACAGATATACCAGTATCATCATGATGACCGGGATCTGAAGCAGCCAGAGAATCAGGCGAAGCCTTGAAGCTCTTTCTCCGTAGTCTTCCAGAATCGAAGCGGCGGGCAGATTGAAGGTGATATTGTTATCGCTGTATACAAGCGCCTGAGCGTCGGTTTTTTCAAGCATAGAGGACATATTGTTCATATTCATATGCTGATAGTCCATGGCATAGCGCTGGGCGAAGGCGTTGATACTGACCGCTCCCGTATCAAGGACGCTGCCGTAAAGCAGGTCGTAATCCATAAACATAGTGTTGAGATATTCGCTGTCAAGCCCCTCGGCCCAGTAAGAATCGTTTTCATCGGCAACGTCAAAGGTTCCGACGATTTCAATTTTAATCGAGGCAGACTGATCGAAAACGTTGGCTATTTCATAAACAGTTCCGGTAACAAGACCCGAAACCTTAAGCGCGCGCTCAGTGGTAATTACCTCGTAAACTCCGTCGCCGCGCTGACCGCTTTCGTACATTCTGCCGGAGGTAAGCGATACATGGTCTTCGATTCCGGTCATTGCGCCTAAGGTCAGGCGGGAAGCGGATTCGCCCGGAGCGACGTCGATCGTAGTGACGTAAAGATATTCGTCGGCTATGTATTTTTTCTCGGTAAGGGCAGGGCAGTCAAGATCGTCGTACGAATCGGTGACAAGCTCGGACACGCTGTCTATCTCTTTTCGCTGTTCTTCCGCCGATATATCCAGCGTAACCGAATAGGACGTATTGTAAGCTCCGGGATATATGTCGTTTTCAAGCTGGAACGCTTCCATATCCTTTACCAGCATACGCTGCAGAGAAGCGTTCATGTATATAGGAATGGTGCTCATCATAGCGCTTGCCATAATGAATCCTATCAGCAGGCACAGCACCATCCATTTAGTGTTCCGCATTTTGCGGAAAAGCAAAGTAAGCATCTGTCGTTAATCCTTTCAATAAACTGCTTGTGAAAGCTTATCTGAGAACAAGCTCGTCGCCTTCGCTGAGTCCTGATATTATTTCGGTCTGCGAACCTGTTTCCAGTCCCGTTTCAACCTTTACGGCGGTCTTTTCGCCGTCTTTAAGGACATATACCACCTGTTCTCCGTCAACAGTTTTTATAAGGTTATTTGATATTACTATTGCGTCCTGAACGCTGTCCTGAATAAGGATACAGTCGGCAAGCTGACCTACCGAATCTGTCGGAATTTCGTCGGTAAATCTGACGTAGACGGTTTCCGCTTCAAATGCGATGCCTGTATCGTCAAGCTTGTCGTGGCTCTGCGCCTGTTCAGCCTGATAGTCGGCAAGCTCGTCAGGCGTCATAAAAACTTCGCCCTTATAGTAATTTTCGTCGATCCTGATCTTAACCTCAGTACCCATTTTATATACTCTTGAATCGGTAGGCTTAATCGCTATGTAAAGCTCCGAGGTATCAATAATTGTGGCGATAGTCTGTCCCGTGTTTACGCTGTCGCCAACCCTCACATCGGCAAGAGAGTAAACTGTTCCGTCTACCGGAGTCTTGAGAGTAGCGGCGTCCTTCTGATCGTAAAGCTTTTGAAGCTCGTGGTTGAGCAGCTCCACGTCCACATACGCCTTGTCTATTTCAGACTGTGTTCCGCCGCTTTCATAAATAACGTCAACGTTAAGCTGAGCTCTTTTGAGGTAAAGCTCTTTTTCCGCGATCTGATAATCAAGCTCCTGAGTATCCAATTCGCATATCGGATCTCCGCTCTTTACCGTATCGCCTGCATGAACATGAAACGCGCTTATCGTTCCGCCCTGCTTTTCATAGACAAGGTTATACTGCTTTTCGGCAGTAACAGTGCCGGAATTTACGACCTTTTTTTCGAGGTCCTTTTTCTGGGCGGTTACCGTTGTGTATTTTACCTCGCTTGCCTTGACGGTAGGCGCCGGAAGAACCTCCTCCTCGTCCGGAAGCAGATAGCAGCCGGCGGTAAGACAGGCTATTGCCGCAGCCAGAGCGGAACAGGTTATTGATTTGTATATTTTTGCAATTCTCATAATTATGCTCCTTAAAATTATACACTTATTTTCTTATTATATCAAAATACTTTGTCTTTTTCTATATGTGAATATACAAATTTTCGGTGTATTTTCTGTGACTATTGCCTATATTACGGCTTTGTTTTAAGGTATAGAATTTATATACTCTTTAAGTGTAGTATATAAAAGAGCATAAAGATGAACTGATATTTAAATTAATAGGTTATTTCGCTTAAAACGAAAACGTTATTTTCATATAAAATAAATAATTTTGTGAAAAAACTATTGCGCTTTGAGAAAATATATGCTATAATGTGTATAACATTAGTATTATGTTATTTGATTTGGACAATTCGGTTGGAGATTTAGCGGATATGCCTTGTGGTTACTATGCGACAAGAGAAACACAAAAAGATAATTGGGTGATTACAAGGCGTTAAATTTTGACTATATTTTTCATAGTATTCAAATTATATGTAAGGAAACAGATATGGAAGGAAACAGCAATAATTTGTTTGAAAGATTGTTTGAATTTATTGAAATGTATGATACTGACTGGAAAAATAGAATCAAGCCAGCATCAGAAAATGCTATTAACCAGTTAGTAGAAATTTCAGAAATAATTAAACATAATGTAGACATACCTGCAATCTATCGAATGTTTTTAAAAAAAATGGGAGAAAATGACGGGGGATTGTTGTCAGAAGTATTGTTGGGAAAAACTCAAATATACGACATAATAGAACTTCTGGAGGATTACCATAAATATGAACCTGATTATTTTGAAAACTTAATATTTCCCTTTTGCATACAAGAAACAGGGGTAGAGCTTTCTTTTGATTTAAGTTCTAATAATCAGGAAAGTGTTTGGATTACAGAAGGTAGTGAGATTTTCAGAAAAGCTTCAGAAAATTTTGAAAAACTTTTGTTTCAGTGTGCATTTAAAAAGTTTGTCTATTTTAATGTAAGGATAAGTTATGGGGCGTCTAAAAATGTATTAGAAGAGACAATGGAGAAAGCGCGTATATCTAATATTTTTGAAGAGCTAAATAGAATAATAAAAAAATATGGCATTATAAAGGCGTGGTTTAGTGATTTTGAACATTACATTGGGATAGGAAGTAATATTGCATTTTATATGGAATATCATAATGGAGTGGTTGGAGAAATAAGTGGGAGAAATCATACAGAAGTAAATAATTTGTTGACTGACATTATAAATATTACGGGTGCTAGGTGTATAAGTATGAAAGAGGATAACGGTAAGCCTGCAGCAGGAGATTCTGCCAGAATATTAGGGGTAAGACCGGATATCAATATACCTGTGGACGTCAATGAAATGCTATAGCCCAATATAGGAGGAATAGAAATGTCCTTAAATGAACAATTTATACAGAGGCTTACTTTTGATACAGTGGAATATTCTGATAAAAAGGGGAGCCGTAATGTAAAATATGCGGAGATAACAGGATACACCGGCTGCTGTGAAAAGCTTGAAATTCCCGGTGAAATAGACGGTATTCAAGTAAAGGCAATTGCGCATGGGGCGTTTTACGGCTGCAAGAGCTTAAAATCGGTAATACTCCCTGACGGTGTGCGTGATATATGCTTCGACGCTTTTTACGGCTGCTCAGGCTTGGAATCTATCAGAATTCCTGAAAGCGTTACATATATAGGAAACAGGGCGTTCTGCGGCTGTACGTCTTTAAAATCTGTATCGATCCCGCAGTCGGTTGAAATAATAGGGGAAAAGGCAGTAGGGTATGACGATATAAACGCTAAAACAAAAGGCTTTACCGTAAAAGGAAAAAAGCTTTCGGCAGCGTATAAATATGCTTCGGCAAACAGTCTGGACTTTGAAAAAAACGGGAAGTCGGAAATGCCTTTTACTTATTCGGTTGAGGTAATGTACGACGCATCAGGCGATAAATACGTTAAGGCAGCGTGCATAACCAATTACTGCGGGGACAATGATAATGTGACAGTTCCTGATAAAATAGACGGATACGCCGTAAAAATAATCGACGGCTGCGCTTTTGCACAGACGTCGGTGAAAAAAGTCGTTATTCCAGACGGGACAGAGAAAATACTGTCGGGAGCTTTCAGGGGCTGTAAAAGTCTTGAAAGAATAATACTTCCTGATACTCTTGAGCTTATAGGCAGCTATGCTTTTTCAGGCTGTGACAGACTGAAAAGCGTTTCAATTCCTAAGAATACTAAAGTAGGGGAAATGGCGTTTGATAGCTGCGCATAAGGTGCTTCATGCTATATCCAAGCGCTTGGTTTAATGAACGGCTTGGAAAGAAAGCAGGCTATGTGCAGAAGCAGAATTTTTATAAAGCGGGCGTAACTGTTGTGTAACGCCTGCTTTTTATTATCTTCGGAGGTCTGTTCTGCGGCAGGTCTTCGCTTAAAAACGGACGGCTGCGGTTTCCTTTCTTACAGGGAAAGCCGCAGCCGTCTGCTGTTATATCGGGTTGTAGAGTTATCTGAATCCCATTGCTCCTCCTCTGCCTCCTCCGAAGCCTCCCGCCGAGGTGCTGTTGGAGGTGCAGATTCCGTCTATTGTGACCGTTTCGGAAATGCTTCCCGCAGTAATGGTATAGGTTTCTCCGTCCTTGATATCGGGCGAGCTGAAAACCACCGACTGCCAGTCCTTTTCGGGAGTATATGACAGTATGACGCTGCCGCTGCTGTCTGTTATGACTACCTCAGTGTCTCCTGAAACTGTCGAGCTGAGATTGTGAAGAACCGAATACTGAGTGGAATTGTTTTCTCCGAAGCTCTCTTCCATTCCTACGCTTCCGAAAGCGGCTATCGTTCCTCCCGTGATCCATGCCGAAGCGTTGTCGCCGTAGTCGATTGCGCCGTTTCCTCCGTTGGTCGGACCGCTGACATAGATTTCTCCGCCCTCAATGACAAGATTTCCGTTGGAATCAAGACCGTCGCCGGACGCGTTGACTTTCAGCGTTCCTCCGCTTATAGTCAGCAGATATTCCGTACCCGAGCCGGTGTTGAATCCGTCCATGCCGGGACGTCCGGAGCTTCCCGTATCGCTTCCGCCGCCTGCGTTCAGTCCGTCGTCGCTTGCGGTTACGGAAATATCCCCTCCTGAAATTGTCAGAGTTACTCCTTCAAGCCCCTCGTAGCTTTTCTCAATATTAATCGTTCCTCCGGTTATAAGAAGCTCGCCGTCTGCGTGAACTCCGTCGTCGCCTGATTTGGCGCTGAGCGTTCCTCCGGAAATATTTATATTTCCGTTGCAGTGCACCGAATCGTCCGAGGAATCAACGGTTATTTCCCCTCCTCTGATGTTCAGCTCCGAGCCTGCCTTCAGGGCTTTTGCCGACGAGCTTTCCGAGGAGTCTGTATCTGAATCCGAAGATTCGTAGGATACGGTGGTGAAATATTCCTCCGATGTGTATGCGGCGGCTGTTATTTCGGAATTTTGCTGATCGGGAGGCGTCATCTCTTTAAAGTTTTCATCGGGAGGCGTCATATTTCCGAAGCTTTCGCCGGGAACGGTCTTTCCGTCGGGAGGAGTCATATTGTTATTTCTGCCTCCCCAGTTTCCCCAGTCGCCGTTGGGCTGACCGTCGGACGTCATGCTTGCGTTGTCGCTTCCTCCGCCTGTGACTATATTAAACGTGCCGTTCTCAACGGACAGAACGCTTTCGGCTTCAATTCCGTCAGTACCCGCGGTTATATCAAAGGTTCCGTCGTTGATATAGATATAGCCTTTGTCCGCGCTTTCGGTGTTGCTGGACTTGATTCCGTTTGTACCGGCGCTGACGATAAAGCTTCCGCTGTTGATTTTAATGCTGTCCTTGCCGTAGATTCCTCCTGACGCAGCATTAACGGTATAGCTTCCTCCCACGATGACCAGATCGTCCTTGCAGACTATGCCGTGCTTGTAGTTTGCCGTTATATTCAGGCTTCCCGAACCGTTCAAGGTCAGGTCAGAACGGCAGAATACCGCGCCGTCTACGTTTGAAGTGTCCTCGTCAAGACTGTATTCTGTACCGTCGGAAAGGGTGTTTTCACTTCCGGCTTCAAGGGTAATAGTCACTTTGTTCGCTTTGTTTACGAAAAGCGCGGAATTGTCCGAGCAGGAAACATTTACTCCCTTGAAAACCAGCTTTATATCGCTTTCCTTATCGGCGTCCACTATTATCTGACCGTCGGATACGGTTCCTGAAAGCATATAGGTTCCGGCTGCTGAAATAACAAGATTTCCGTCAGTAAATTCCGCTCCCGAGCCGGATATATCCGCGCTGCCGCCGTTCAGCACAACGGCGCAGGAGGAGCTTTCGTCGTAGCCTACGTCAAGATCTACGGCGTCAAAGCTTGTGTCTATAGTTGCTTCGGTTGCCGAAGCGTTCTGACTTTGGCTTGACGATGATGAGTTTTCGTTTTTCGAGCATCCGCTGGCAGCTGATAAAACGATTATTAATGCCAGCAGCATGGCTAGGCGTTTTTTGATCTCATATTTCATTTCTATAATATTGCCTGCTATTGCAAGCAAGCCTCCTTTCGGTATTATGAAAAATAAATTGTTAGCAGACAGTTTATTTTTAAAGCTGCTCGTACGGCTGGCTGACAGGCTGACCGCAGGATATTTCAAGATTGCCGTTGCGGCATCTGAGATCGTCTATCAGCGCTTTTTCCGAAGCCCCGTTTTTTAGGGTCAGCTTATAGGTAAGCTTAAAAAGACTGCCCATGTTTGTAGTTTTGACATTTACGAGCTTGCAGTCCGAGGTGTATTTTTCAAACAGGTCGTCGAATATATCGCTGTAGTCAAGCGATTCCGGAATAGTGATTATAAGCTGTTTTTCTCCGCTTTTATCTCCTATCGGAATAGACGAGTATATAAGATTCGCCGCGCATAGTATAGCGGTGAAAATAACCGCGATCAGCGCGTATCCGGTTCCCATTGCAAGACCTATAGCCATTGCCAGAAAAATACTGCATATGTCACGGGCGTTTCCCGGAACCGAGCGGAATCTGACCAAGCTGAACGCTCCCATTACCGCTACGCCTGTTCCTATATTTCCGTTTACAAGCATTATAACTACCTGAACGATTGCCGGAAGCATTGCGAGAGTGATGGAAAAACCCTTTGATACCTTGTTTTTATATCTGAAAACCAGAGCGACCACCGCTCCAAGAGCCAAGGATATAAGAGTATACAGGATAAATTCTCCCGTCGATACGCCGTCGGCAGTTGAAATTGAAGCCGACGCTGAAATTAAATTATGCACAGTAATTCACCTTTCCTTTTTCCATTTTGTGTTTTAGTTCGTTCTGATAAGCCGTACCGTATTTTGAATATGAACAGGGGAAGATTTCAAGTTCGTCCAGAATATCAGCTAGCCACAGGGGCATTGCTCCGGGTATTTTGATCTCCATAATGCGTTTTCCCGCTTTGAGCAGCTTTTTGCCCCACACTCCCTTTTCAAGCTCCAACGCGTCTTCGCGGTAAATGATGTTGCTGTCAAAGGTGATCCTCAGCTCAGGATCCTCCTTCGAGTAAAGCGCGATTCTGTCGTAGGAAAGATACATAGCCGGAGCAAGTTGTGGATAAAAGCTCATTACCCATTCAAGCTCGTTTTCTATCTGTTGGTTTCCGCCTGTTCCGCCTTCGCCTTTTATAAAGCTTTTTGCAGCTTGCAGAGACATATCTATACGCCGCTTATAAACAACGCCCTTGTATTTCTTTTTCAGCTCCAGAAAAACGGTATCGTCAGCCTTCGGAACGCCGTAGCTTCTGAGTCTCATTTTTTCCTTGTATACCGGTTTTTCCATAGACGTTCTGATAAGCCGACGATCCGGCGTGTCAAAATAAAGGTTACAGATCGTGCTTTCGCCGTAATTATCCGGAATTACGCGGTCGTCCAGTCTTTGCCTGAGAAGTCTGTACTTTTTGTCGTCAAGCAGATATTTCTTTTCGACTCTTCTAAAGATTTCCTGAAAATTGCTCATATTTTTACGCCCTGATATTATGGGCTCCTCCTTTTAATGTATTTTACCGCTGATTTTTTAACGGCTTCGACTGCTTTAACTGTTATCAAGTATAGCTTTCTTACTTAAATTTTACTTTAGGATATAAATAAATTTTACTTTAAATTACCGCAAAAAAATAAAGGCGCGCTGTATTTTCGCCTGCGCTCAAAAAAAATAAACAAAAAAACAAGTCGGTCGGTATTTTTGTGCCGACCGGCTTGACTTTTACTGAAGGTACATAACTTACCCCTCAGATCATTCTACAGATATTATATAATAGTACACAGGCTGTCCACCGTTGATAAGATTTACGTCGATATGCTGATATTTTGCCGATACCTGACTGCAAAGCGCTTCCGCCGCTTCGTCTGAAACGTCTGCTCCGTAAAGAATGGTGATATACGAGCTGTCGCTCTTTACAAGACGCTTTGTAAGCTTGTACGCCGCTTTGGCAACATCTTTATCGACAAATGCCAGCTTGCCGTTGTCCAGACAGAGAATTTCCCCTTGCTTTATCTGATGACCCTCGTAATCCGAATCTCTGGCGGCAAAGGTGATCTGACCCGTTGAAACGCGCTCCAGAGCTTTGGTCATTTCAAGACGGTTGGTATTGAAATCATTGTCGGGGTCGAACGCAAGCATTGCGCTCATTCCCTGAGGAATAGTTCTGGTCTGAAGCACGCATACGTTTCTGTCTGCAAGCTTTACCGCCTGTTCCGCAGCCATAATGATATTTTTATTGTTCGGAAGAACAAAAACCGTTTCGGCAGGGCAGGACATGATCGCCGCAAGGATATCCTCTGTTGACGGATTCATGGTCTGACCGCCTCTTACAACGCAGTCCACTCCGACGTCCCTGAACATAGCTTCGATACCGCCTCCCGCGGCAACCGCGACAAAGCCGTATTTCTTTTCAGGCTTAGCCGGAATGAATTCCTGCTTTGATTCCTTCTGCCTCCGCTCATGCTGCATTTTCATATTTTCTACTTTAGGCAGATTTATATATCCAAATTCAAGACCCTTCTGGATCGCAAGTCCCGGATCGTTGGTGTGAACATGAACCTTGATTATCTCATCGTCGTCAACGACTACAACGCAGTCTCCGATAGTTTCAAGATAGGCTCTAAGCTTTGAAGGATCGTCGCAGTCCCTGGCTTTGGTTATCAGCATTTCAGTGCAGTATGTGAAATGAATCTCCTCGTCGAACTGTCCTACCGTATCGGCAAAGGTTTCTACAGTGATCTTTTTTGTTCCGGAGGCTTCAGCCTTCACGATATCTCCGCCGTGGAAAACATCTTTCATCGCTTCAAAAATTATCAGCAGTCCCATTCCGCCCGCGTCTACAACGCCTGCCTTGGCAAGCGCTGGGAGCAGCTTGGGGGTTTCGTCCAGCGACAGCTTTGCCTGACGGCATATCTCGTCCCAGATCATCAGAGTATCGTTGGAGGAAAGGGCGAGCGCTCTGCCTTTTTCCGCCGCCTCTCTCGCAACGGTAAGAATCGTGCCCTCGGTCGGCTTCATTACCGATTTATAAGCGCCGTCCACTCCCATTTCCATAGCGCGGACCATGTGCTCGCTGTCCATTGACTCCTGCCCCTCCAGAGCCTTTGAAAAGCCGCGGAAAATAAGCGACAAAATAACGCCGGAATTTCCTCTCGCGCCTCTCAGCAGGGCGGAGGCGGCAGCTTTGGCAACGTCGCAGACTCTTACTCCGTCGTCCATATTTTTCAGCTCCGCTACCGCGTTGCCGATCGTCATTGACATATTTGTACCCGTATCTCCGTCAGGAACGGGAAAAACGTTCAGCTCGTCAACTGATTTTTTCTTATTTGAAATACTGTTGGCAGCGCTGATAAAAGCGTCCCTCAGTATTTTTCCGCTTATCACCAGAAAAGTCCTCCTATTTAGTTAATTTACCATTCCGTCAACATAAACGTTTACCGATTCAACGCAAACGCCCGCCTGCTCGGTAAGAACATAGCCGACCTTATGGGCAATGCTTTCGGTAATTGCTTTTACATTGACTCCGTAGGTTACGGTAATATGCAGGTCGATAATCAGCTTGTTATTATTCTGCCTGATAATGACCCCTTTATTTGCAGCCCTGTTCTTTTTTATCAGAGCGTCGACGCCCTGCAGAGCGCCGTATGAATTCATTCCGGCAACTCCGAAGCAGCTTTGTACCGTGCCGGATATCAGTGTTCTGAGATACTTCATTGAAATACCGATCGTTCCCAGATGATTGCAGGCTTTTATCATTAGACTCCACTCCCTTTCAGACTGTGCCGTATAAAACAGAATACGCGCAATTTCCAGTGAGATATAATCGCAGCAGCGAACGGTCAATACTTCGGCTGACGGATTCGGTTATGCGCGGCGGCTGATTTATATGGTACAAGCGCAAATGGATAATCATAATATATTATTCAAAACAATGTTTAAAATATTATAGCACATTATAAATTTGTTTGCAATAGCTTTGATAAAACTTTTCGCGTTTTCCGGCCGCGCAGCGGCAGGCAGCGTTTTTTGTTCAGGCGGTCTTTGGTTTTGCTGTCAATATTTATACGCTGTTCCGCCGTTTTTCAAGCGTGAGAATTTCCGTATACGAAGAAACCGGCTTTATTTGCCGTCCGACTGGATTTTCATGTATTTGTTTTCAAAATCGCGGACGGACAGCGCCTTGTCAAAAAGCCAGCCCTGAGCCATTTTGTGTCCGCATCTGCACAGGATATCCGCCTGAAGCTCCGTTTCGACGCCTTCAAAAACAATGTCCTTATTGGTAGAGTTGATAAGACTGCATATCCTGTTTACATATTCTCTTGCCTGAGAGCTGGTGGCGATCTTATCTATAAAAATCTTGTCCAGCTTTACAATATCTACCGGAGCGTCAAGCAGAACGCTGAGGGAGGAATAGCCCATGCCGAAATCGTCGATATCAATTTTAAAGCCGTTTTTTCTCAGCTTTCTCATATTGCTGAACATTATGTTTATATCCTTGCTGAGGCTGCTTTCTGTAATTTCTATCTCAAGCAGACTCCTTTCGATTCCGTAGCTGTCAGCCATATCGGTGAGCTTTTTTACGAACGAGCTGTAATTGTTATGCTGTCTTGAAAAATTGACCGATATGGGAAGCGTTCGTATTCCTTCTCTTTTCCAGCGCGCGAGAGTGCTCAGCACCTGCTCGTAAATAAAGAAGTCAAGCTCGGTTATGTAGCCTACGTTTTCAAGTATGGTTATAAATTCAAACGGCAGCTTGTAGGTCCCGTCAGGGTTTCGCCATCTGCTGAGAGCCTCTGCTCCTATTATCTTTCTGGTGTCAAGAGAAAATTTCGGCTGGAGGAAAAGCTCTATATATCCGTTTTTGATGGACGGAAGAAGCTCGCTGGCAATAGCCTGTTCGTAGCTTCGCTGCTTTCTCATTCTTTCGGTATAGATCCCGCAGGGTATATCTTTAATTCCCTTTACGCTTCTGCGGGCAAGATTCGCGTTGTCCATGGCGATGGTTACGTCAACGTCCGCAGAGTCTATAAAATACAGTCCGCTAGAAATATGTATGTCGCTGGCGGGATATTTTTTCTTGTGAAATTCGGTAAATAGTTCGTTTCTGAGTTTTATGCTTTCGATAAGGCTGTCCCGGGATTCCGACTTGTATAGTCCTGCGTAGTAATCGGAATGGATACGGCAGGCGTATATATTGGTTTCGGTGTTTCTGATAATATCGGCAAAATCGTACAGCATACGGTTTCCCGCTTCCGAGCCGAAGTTATCGTTTACATATGAAAAATCGTTTATATCGGAATATACTATTCCGTAGCATAAGCCTTTGTCATAGCTGTTTTTCAGATATGACGACACCCGAGCCTTGAATGCTTTTCGGTTGAGCAGCCCTGTTACCGAGTCGGTTGTGGTCAGCCGTTCGATTTCGGCGCGGTCGCTGTCGATCGTTCTTTTAAGATCCTTTACATTTTCAATGCTGAACAGTCTTCCGTATACGTTTGTAACCTCTCCCTGTTCGTTTGCAACGCTGACATACGGAAGCTTATACCACGTGTAGCTGTCATCGTACGCCATGGTTCTGAATTCAATGCTTCCCTTGTGCGGGTAGGAGCATATTTCGATCCACGAATTGAGATACGCCCTGAAATCGGCGGGATGAACAAAAGGCTTGCACTTCAGCTCGTTCCAGAAATTATTTATTATATTGTTCTCCTCGCCGTATCTGTTTATGCAGTTTGCAAGGAACATCCTGTCCTCGGTAACGTTGTACTCAAAGTAAACCTCTTCGGTGTTTTCAGCTATGATCTTGAAACGCTCAGTCTGGTTGATTATTTCTCTTTCAGCTTTTTTGGCGTTGGATACGTCGAGAAGAATAGCATATATAAGGTGGGTTCCGTTTTCGGAGGTATCAAAATATTTGCCCTTGAGGCACATCCAGGCAGACCTGCCGTCATATTTTGTTATCCGGAATTCATATGAAAAATCTCCGCGGTTTTCAATACATCTGTTGAGGGTTTTGAGAAAATCGGGGATTTCCCCTTTTTTAAGCAGATGTCCTCCTGTTCCCGGATGAAGCGTTTTGTCAGGGTATCCCAGCATTTTATAATAATCGTCGTTGGCGTCGGCTATTTTCACTGTGTTTTCGGTCACTTCATAGAGTACGACTCCGCCCGGAACGTTATCCATCAGAGCGTCCAGCTCCATTTTTGAAAGCCTGTATTTTTCTCTCAGCTTTATATTTTCGGTAAAATCGCAGATGGTGATTTTTGAGTGCAAATGACCGTTGCCGGCGGTGTAGTCTTCCGAAAGACATATAACGTGAATATATCTGCCGTTTTTGCATTTGAACCGGTGCTCCAGAAAAACCGACCGATCAGACTTCTGAAGCTCTTCAGCTTTTTTCATATATTCTCCGCGGTCTTCCTCCGGAATGAAATTGTAAAAGCGCACCAGACCGTTTTTTATGTCCTGCTGAGTATATCCGGTTATTTTGCAGAATCCGTCGTTTGCGGACAGAACGACGCCGCCGTCCGTAAAATCGGCGATATATTGTCCGTATAATACTTCTGATACTGCCGGAGCTGTTTTTAGCATTTTTACACCTCCTGAATTGGAATAATAATTAATATTATACCGCATTTTTCATGAAATTTCAATATCGCATAGACTTTTCGTCAGAATGTATATTTTTTTTGACGTTTTTTACAAATAAAAAAATATATATTTTGTACTTTCAACAAGGTTGATTTTTCTGTTTGCTTATGTTATTATATAAAAGTATACTGAAAAATATAGCGTTTGTAAAAGCTCCGTCGGGCGTGCCGGCGAACAGCGCTTTTAGCCGTATGGATTTGTTTTCTGCTTTTGCACGGCGGCGCTGAAAATGAAAGGAACGGATAAAAATGAATAATAAAAAACCGCTTATTATGCGTATCGCTGTTATTGCAATCGCCGCCTTGATGGTACTCGGTATCGTAATAGGAACAGTTGCGGGAGTATATTGATATGGTACATATAGGAAACAGCTGGGATGAAATTTTAAAGGACGAGTTCAGAAGCGAATATTATTTACGGCTCAGAGAGTTTCTTAAAAGAGAATACGCTTCGTTTAAAGTATATCCTGATATGTTCGATATTTTTAATTCTCTTAAATATACTGATTATTACAGCGTTAAGGCGGTAATTATAGGACAGGACCCGTATCACGGTCCCGGGCAGGCTCACGGTCTTTGCTTTTCGGTCAGAGAAGGCGTAAATCCGCCGCCTTCTCTTCAGAATATTTTTAAGGAGCTTCAGGCGGATCTCGGATATCCTCCTCCTAAGAGCGGGGAATTGACAAAATGGGCTGAAAACGGGGTTCTTATGCTTAACAGCGTGCTTACGGTAAGAGAGGGGCAGCCTAACAGCCATAAAGGAAAGGGCTGGGAACAGCTTACAGACGCTGTTATCAGAAAGCTGAATGAACGTGATAAGCCTATAGCGTTTATCCTCTGGGGAGGAAATGCAAAAGCAAAGGCTGGACTTATAACAAATCCGGCACACGGCGTTTTCAAAGCGGCTCATCCATCTCCGCTTTCAGCGTACAACGGATTTTTCGGTTGCCGTCATTTTTCTGCGGTAAATAATTTTCTTGTCAGCAACGGAGTCGAGCCTATAGACTGGAGACTGTGATTGCAGTCCTGTAAAAACCGAATACTGTATTTATTGATCTGACGGGCACGGAAGGAGCTGTCCGTCAGATTTTTGCTTTATGAGCGGCGCCGGCAGGAATGTAATCTAAGGCGCGGCGGCTTTACATATGATATTTTTGATTAACAAGCCTGAGCATTAAGGCATATAGTAATAGTGTCCGTTGTATTATTGCTTCGGACAAATTATATAAAGGTGGAAATAATGATGGGGAAGTATCTTATAGCGATGACTTCGATTACCTACGCTATGAAGGCCAAGTCTTTGCTTAATGACAGCAGGATCTATTGTGAAATACAGAGAACGCCTGAAAATATCGGTTCGGGGTGCGGCTATTCGCTCAGGATACATGACGAGCCTGATAAAATAATCGCATTGCTTGACGGTTTTAATATTCCTCATAAGGACGCCTACGAATATAAATAAACAGGCGGCGAAGCTATAAAAATTCAATGCGGATTCTGCGCTTCAGGATTTGTCGTCAGAAGCTACTGAAGCGGCAGGACCGCCCAAGACACCGAAAGGAGGTATGCTCCCTGTAAGGAGCATGATCATAAAAATGTGAAGCAGATAATAAATTTCGATAATTCAGCTACCAGCTTTCCAAAGCCGCCCGGAGTCAGAAGCGCGGTTTCGGAGGCGGTGTCAAGGTACGGCGGAAATCCGGGAAGAAGCGGCCATAAGCTGTCGATGCGCGTTTCTCAGAAGATATTTAACGTAAGAAACAGAGCGGCAGAGATGTTTGCGGCTCAGCCGGAAAACGTCGCGTTCACGCCCAACTGTACCTTTGCCGTAAATATGGCGGTAAAGGGAATAATGCAGTACGGCGGGCATATGATCATATCGGATTATGAGCATAACGCGGTTTCAAGACCTGTATACGCGCTTTCGCAGATGAGGGGAGTCGAATATTCGATAGCCCATGTAACGGACAGCGACGAGGAAACCGTAAGAAATTTTGAGAGGCTCATAAAAGCCAATACCAAGTGCATATGCTGCACCGCGGCGTCAAACGTTACGGGAAGGATCCTTCCTTACCGACAGATAGCTCAGCTTTGCAAAAGCAAGGGGATATGCTTTATTGCAGACTGCGCTCAGGCCTGCGGGCTGCTGGATATTTCCCTTGACGACGGTATAAATTTCATATGTACCTCCGGTCATAAATCGCTGTACGGACCTACGGGAACCGGACTTCTGATAACGGACGGCGAATACGCGCTTTCGACGATAATCGAGGGAGGGACCGGAGCGACGTCGTCCGAGCTTGCCCAGACTCCGTTTCTTCCGGAAAGACTTGAAAGCGGAACGATCAACACAGTAGGAATCATCGGGCTGGGCGAAGGACTGAATTTTGTCAGAACCAAAACGGTAAACAGGATATTCACTCATGAAAGCCAGCTGTGCAGCCAGTTTATCGAGGGTATAAAAAACGTCCCTGGTATAAAGATATATCGTTCGGACTGCAAGCACGTTCCGATCGTTTCCTTCAATATCGGAGACGAAAATTCACAGCAGGTTGCAAGCTGGCTTTCCGACAGAGGCTTTGCCCTCAGGGGAGGACTTCAGTGCGCGGCTCTTGCACACAATACCTTAGGAACGATTTCACAGGGTACGGTCAGATTTTCTCCGTCTGCCTTCAACAGCAGACAGCAGGTTCACGCTCTGATCGACGCCGTAAGAGCTTATTGATACGTTATTTCAAAACGCTTACAAAAATCCGCGGACATTGACTTGCCTGCGGATTTTTTGTTTATGACGGGAAATTTTTTTGAAATTGGTATTGTACTTTTGATTTTTATATGGTAAAATAAAATATATATAATGTAACCGTTGCGTCAGTTTTGAAACTGATTTGTAATATATAGCGGCATAGCCGCTTTGCTTTTTGATATATCGGTTCAAAGGGTTCATTGCATAGCGTTCCGGATTAGGAACGGTATATAAAAAGCGCGGCGAAATTTCTGCTGCGGCCGTTAAATATTTCTGCATGGTATTCGGAAGTATTTAAGTACCGCAGCTAGTATGTAAAGGGTGTGACATATGCTGACAGCAATTACCGACGGAATCCTGGCTATATGGAGCGTGTTCAAATCTATCCAGATAAGCGATATTATAGATATAGCCATTCTTTCATATCTTATATTTCACGGAATAAAGCTCATAAGGGAAACAAGGGCTCAGCAGCTGGTAAAGGGCATAATCGTTCTTATAGTTTTCTATCTGCTGGCTGTTTTCTTCAATTTGCAGACTATGCGTTTTATGCTCAAGACCTGCTTTCAGTGGGGAATTCTTGCTATCGTTATCGTATTCCAGCCGGAGCTTAGGCGTATACTTGAGAAGATCGGGCGTACTAAGCTTACGGAGTTCAGCTTTTTTTCAAATAACGACGGAAACGACAGTACGGAGCATTGGAAGAACTGTATTGACGCAATATGCGACGCGGTTCAGAATCTGTCCTCTACCTGTACGGGCGCGCTCATTATATGCGAGCGCAAAACCAGACTGGGAGAGCAGATCGATACGGGAACTATACTTAACTGCACTCCGTCGTCGGCGGTGTTCGGAAATATATTTTTCCCCAACACACCGCTTCACGACGGAGCGGTTATCATACGCGACGGAATGATACTTGCCGCAGGATGTTTTCTTCCTAAGCCGCAGAAGGAGGAGCTTATTGCCAAGCAGCTTGGCTCACGGCACAGGGCTGCCATAGGTATGAGCGAGATTTCAGACGCTATAGTGGTTGTTGTTTCGGAGGAAACGGGTACGATTTCGGTTGCCGAAAACGGAGAGCTGACCAGAGGCTTTACAAAAGAAAGTCTTAAAAAGCTTCTTACGTTAAGGCTGATTCCTGTAGACGAGGAAAATTCGGGTAAGGAAAATTCGCTTGCTGGAAGGGTGATTTCTAAATGGAAAAAATAAAGGCAAAAAAATCGCCTAAGAAGCATGAAGCCGATTTTGTTCTGCGTATTCTTGCCGTTATCATCGCGGTAATCATATGGTTTATCCTTTCGATAACCCAATATCCTACGAGAAACAAAACCGTAACCAATGTTCCTGTCGTTTTTTCGATGGAAGGAACCACGGCTGAGGAAAGAGGACTTTCAGTTTTAAATTACAAGGATATAACGGTTGACGTTGAGATAAGGGGTATGAACTATGAGATCGGAAATTATTCCGCAAATGATCTTGCCGCTACTGTAAATCTTGACCAAGTAACAAAAGAGGGAACCTATAATCTGGATATAGACGTTAAATCGGCACATTCTTCAGACAAGGTGACAATCGTGTCCGTTTATCCTGAAACGGTAGAGGTAACCTTTGACAGGATAAGCACCGCCAAGTTTGATGTGGGAACTGAGGCTCCGCTTATCAATGCCGATGAGGGGCTTACGCTGAAGGAAACTTCCGTTTCGCCGTCAGAGGTAGAAATTGAAGGCGCGGAAAACGAGCTTAAAAAAATAGAGAGAGTTGCTGTAAGCGTATCAAGATCGATGACGATATCCGAGGATACAACGATCTCAACAAACGACGTTATATTCTATGACGCGGACGACAACGTTCTTGACGCCTCAAAATATACGGTAAAGGATACAAAATCGTTTGACGTTAATTTTGTTATATATAAAAAGAAAACGGCTAACTTCAACGTTGAGTTTACCGACTGTCCTCCTGGCTTTGACGTTTCGTCCCTGCCTTATTCGCTTTCAGAGGAGAGTATTCAGGTTATTTCGCCTAAGCTTGACGACGCGGATTCTGAGAATATAAAGCTCGGAACCATTTCCCTGAGCAGCGTTGATCTGGCAAAAACCTTTTCGTTTGAAGTTGATAATGTGCTCAGCTCGGGCGAATTGAACCAGACGGGAATAGAAACCATCGAGGTATCGTTTGATTCGGAGGGATATACCTCAAGAAAATTCACCATTCCGCGGGATCAGATTACTGTGCAGAATATTCCTTCCGGAAAGGACGTTACTATTGTAACGAAGCAGATACCTAACGTTACGGTTTACGGACCCGAGGATATAATGAATAAGATTTCTGCAGATGATTTTTCTGTGCTTCTGAACCTTTCAGATGTAGTTAATTCCGGCTCTGTAAATCATGCGGTTACCGTTTATTCTCCTAAGTACAATAAAGTGTGGTGCTACGGAACCAACGAAATCCAGATAGAGGTAGAGGATAAAAGCTCGTCTGCGAAATCAGACTCTGAGGATTAAGGAGGAATAGTCCGTAATGCGGCGGACAGTTCGGATTTTGCAGCACCGTAATTTCAGCGGGCGGTATCAAACCGCCCGCTTGTCATTATAATCAGTAGGCTCTTATGTAAGCTTAATGTAAGGAATTGATAACGTGTTTTACAGCTACAGGAGGTTGGCATATGCCGGTAATTATAAATCAGATCAAAAGCTCGCTTGACGCTTCGGAGGAGGAGATAATAGATAAGGCGGTAAGGCTCGCCGGAGTGAACAGGTGCGATATAATATCCGCTCAGATCCATAAAACTTCTCTTGACGCGAGAAAGCAGAACGATATATGCTTCGTTCATTCGGTTTATGTCAGTCTTACCGACGTCTCCGAGGAGAAAAGGCTCTGCGGGGGCAGCAGCCGTTTTTCATATGCGGCTCCAAGCGAACTGAAGCCGGAAATTTCCCGCGTAAAAAAAAGAGGAAGGGTCTGTATAGCCGGCTTTGGTCCTGCCGGAATTTTCTGCGGCCTTGTATTGGCTCAGAACGGATACAAGCCGCTTATCCTTGAAAAGGGAGAGGATATAGACAGCAGGACGAGGAGCGTTGATACCTACTGGAGGGGAGGCCCTCTTAATACAAGGTCAAATGTTCAGTTCGGAGAAGGGGGAGCGGGAACCTTTTCTGACGGAAAGCTTACAACCAGAATAAAGGATCCGCTGTGCAGATATGTTCTTGAGCAGTTTGTCAGATTCGGCGCTCCTCAGGAGATACTTACCAGGGCAAAGCCGCATATCGGAACAGACAAGCTGAGAAATATCATCAAAAGTATCCGCAGGCATATTATTTCCCTCGGCGGCGAGGTAAGATTTTCAAGCGAAGTAAACGGCTTTTCAGGCGACGGCGGCAGGATCGTTTCGGTAAGCTTCGGCGGTGAAAGCGCAGAATGTTCCGCACTGGTGCTGGCAACGGGACATTCTGCAAGGGATACTTTTGAAATGCTTGCCCGGAAACAGGTTTTTATGGAGCCCAAGCCTTTTTCCGTCGGAGTAAGGATCGAGCATTTACAGGCTGACGTGGAAAGAAGTCTTTACGGAAAAAACGCCGGAAATCCTTTGCTGCCGAAGGGCGAGTATCAGCTTTCCTACAGGAGAAGTGACGGGCGGGCGGCGTATACCTTTTGTATGTGTCCGGGAGGCTTGGTAGTTCCGGCGGCGTCGGAGGAGTGTACGGTTGTGACAAACGGTATGAGCGAGTATGCCAGAAACGGAGCAAATGCCAATTCGGCAGTGGCAGTTTCGGTCACTCCCGCCGATTTCGGAAGCTCTCCCCTTGACGGAATGTATTTTGCCAGACAGATTGAAAAAAACGCTTTTTATGCCGGCGGAGGACTAAAGGCTCCGGCGTCAACCGTCAGAGGCTTTATAAGCGGCAGACCTGATCTTGACACGCCGCTTGCGCCGAGCTATGCAAGGGGTGTAGCGCCGTGCGAATTCCGCAGCATATTTCCCGGGTTTGTTACTGATATGCTGGCAGAGGGGCTGGACAGTTTTGCAGGAAAAATGAAATGCTTTGCAGACGGAAATGCCGTTCTTACCGCGCCGGAAACCAGAACCAGCTCTCCGGTGCGTATAACAAGGACAGAAAGGCTTAATTCCGTTTCAATTGAAAATCTGTTTCCCTGCGGGGAGGGAGCAGGTTATGCCGGAGGAATTATGTCCGCTGCCGTAGACGGAATCAAAACGGCTCTTGAAATAATGAAAAGACAGGCTCCGTAGCTTTGCAGGCAATAAAAAAACAGCATTATATATGCTGTCTGAATTAAAAAAATTATATATTTTAAAGCGATAATAACAGATTATGAATCAGAAGATATAATTATTGAGCAGATTACGGAAAACTGCGCTGAAAGCAGCCTGACGCAGAAGTAGCACAAATCCTCTTGGCGCATAAAATGTAATTAACAGCGGATAGAGAAGCTGAAACGTACGGTTGAAGTGGCACAGAGGAGAGTACGAAACGCTTTTGTGTCCGCAGGGGAGCTTTGACCGACTGCCAAACTGTCGCTGTTAAAATAGATAAAATGTCGGGAGCGGAACGTTTTTCGTTCCCGGCATTTTATATTAAGGCAGTACCGCACAATGACCGCTCAGCTGATCTGCACATTATGCGATGATATTTATGTCTGCGCTTCCTGCGCACAATCATTTTGCGGTATTACCTTAACTATTCTTATGCATGATAACTATTAATAACTAATAACGTCTGGTCTAATTTGCGACCTTGCTGAGATTATTCATTTCACGGTTTACCTTATCGGCAATAATAAGAATAAATTCTCCGTTGGTCGGATGCCATTCCGAACGTGCGGCACAGGTTCCGAAAATATCGGCTTTGTCGGATAAAGGCGCTCTCTGCCAGCCTTTTTGTATCACAGTCCGGATATTTCTTTCTATGCTTGCCGTACTGGACTGGAATTTCTGAGATATTCGGGGATATACGCATTTAGAAAAGCTTCTGGTGTTGACCGGTTCCAGCACCGCCATTTTTATAGCTTCCCTGAGATAAATGAAACCGTTGTAATTCGGCGTTACGCATAAACGCGACAGAATTTCCGATACATAATTGTGAAGCCGGCTAAGGTATTCCGCTGCGTTTTTAATGTCGCTTTCTTTTCTTCCCAGGTTACCGATTATTGAGCAGGCAACATTCTCTATATTGAGAGGTTCTTTAAGCACGGTGATGTTCTTGTCAGATTTTATGCTGCTTTGAAAAAAGCTATCTTTTTGAATAATGTAATTAACGAGCGGCTTGGGATCAATTTTAAGCAGCTTATCGATCAGCTTTTCGGGCTGACTGGTTTCAGATGTGAAAAATACTGCTGCCGGCTTGTTTTCCATTACTTCAAATAAAATTTCCAATGAACTGCTGCTTGTTTCAATAATCTGCATACCCTCGCTGCTCAATAGCTGTGAAAGCTTTTTCAGCGAACTGTTTTCTGTTCCGCCGATTATTATCTTCTGATTTACTTCCATATATCCTCCTATATGATTAAAATTAACAATTCAGATTATAACGTATTTATACCGGTATTTCAATGGATTGTTTTCTATTTAATTCTTTTGGCAAATTACATCATAAAACAATTAATCTTAAGTTTATCGGAAATTAAAAAACGTCGTAAAATATTTGTTTGCGGTATGGAGAAAAAAGCGTTTTTTAAGGTTTGAATTATAAGCTATTTTGTCAAAAATGCATAAGAGTTGTAATAATAATTAATAAAATAGTATAAAAATAACCGATTTATTGTTTTGAAGAGGTCGAAAAAGGTTGGTTAAAATATATGTTTATCAGAGCTTTAAGTTAAAAGACGCTTAAATGTAAAGGCAGAAAGTATAAATTGTCTTTCAATACTTTATAAACAATTTATAAATATAAATGACGGGAAAGAGCTTTGACGGGGCATAATGAAGTCAGAATAGAGCCGTTTATATAATGAGAGCGTTAATTTGATAAAATATAAGCTTGATTATTTTAGCTGTATGATATATAATAAAAAGTATCAATCAGCAAAAAAAGAGGGAGGATATGCTCACTAAAGTGAGTATTTATATAAAAATGGAAAATCAATATTATCAGGATAATATGATCGATTTAAACGAGCTGCCTAAGATACGCAGCGGCGCTATGTGGTATGTAGCTATCCTGCCGGTTCTGGCTTTGTATCTTGAAAATTATGCTATAAATAAATGGCTTGGTATTCTGGTATGGGCTTTTGCGCTTATAAGCTGTCCGGTTATATGCTACAGAGATATGCGCGCTCTTGAAAAGCTCGGGTTGAATTGTCAGAACCTTAAAATAATTTCCGTTGTATGCCCTCTGCTGTATATGTATAAAAGATGCAGGCTTTTAAAGCAGAGCAGTATCATGGCTGTGTTTTTTACTATATTTACAGTCTATGCCGTTTTACAGAACGGATTTGCAGTATCGCTCAGGGTTGACGATCAGACGTTTATCAATCAGGTCAAGTATAATTACGTCGCCAATATTGACGAATTTTCCGATATAAGCGCAGACAAGAGCTCTAATATAATAGGAGAACAGATCGACGCGTTTATAAATGAGGACAAAGCAGAATATAGGGTTTCCGCGGACGGGGATCTGCGGTATATAACAGTGTCGGGAAGCTGTGATTACGATACGGTATCAGGGGCGGAGCTTGAAATTGTATTTATAATTGATTATGACTGTTATGCTTTTAAGAGTCTGGAGCTTGATTCAGTTTCGCTTTCAGGACAGGCTCTTGAAGGAGAAAAGCGGCAGGAGCTGCTTGACGTGATATTTTTGAATAAGAAGTCTTCCGGCTCATACGGGGATTCTGTTAGCCCGAAGGATAGCTCATCTCAATATAAAACCGCGTAAATTCGGTAAAACCGCCGTATATTATGCGTTAAATGTCATATGATTTCAACATGAAATGAAATTTAAGAAATCGAGAGAAAACGAGAAAAACAAAGAGATTTTAAGCGTGAAAGGGATATAAATTAAAAATTCGGCATTTTGACCGTTGACTTTTGATTCCGCGTATTGTATAATGTTTAATGTTGTGAGTCCGCAGGTGATTTCTGCCTGTGGGATAACAGAATTCAAATTTGAACGGAGGAAAAAATATGTCAACTTATATGCCTAAAACCGGCGATATTACTCGCAAGTGGTATATTTTAGACGCTGAGGGTCAGTCCCTCGGAAGAGTTGCCGCAAAGGCTGCTCACATTCTTCGCGGCAAGCATAAGACGACTTATGCGCCTCATGCAGACTGCGGCGACCATGTAATCATCATCAACAGCGATAAGGCTGTCCTCACAGGAAAGAAGCTGGATCAGAAGTCCTACAAGTGGCACACAGGCTGGATCGGCGGACTTAAGGAGATTAAGTATTCAAAGCTCATGGCTGAGCAGTCTGACAGAGCAATGACCATTGCCGTTGAGGGAATGCTTCCCAACAATACGCTTGGCAGAGCCGCTGCAAAGAGACTGAGAGTTTATAAGGGCGCAGAGCATAACAATGCCGCTCAGAAGCCTGAGAAATACGAACTTTAATGAGAGGAGCAATTAAGATGTACGAATCAAAGAAGCCGTTTTATTATGGCACAGGTAGAAGAAAGCATTCTGTTGCCCGCGTTCGTATTTACGAGGGAACAGGTAAAATTACGATCAACGGAAGAGATATCGACGATTATTTCGGACTTGAAACTCTTAAGCTTATCGTTCGTCAGCCTTTCGGCGTAACTGATACGGCAGATAAGTTTGATATTGTCTGCACTGTTAAGGGCGGCGGAGTAACAGGTCAGGCGGGAGCTATCAGACATGGTCTGTCAAGAGCCTTGCTTCAGTATAATGAAGAGCTTCGTCCGGCGCTGAAGAAGGAAGGTTTCCTTACCCGCGATCCGAGAATGAAGGAAAGAAAGAAATACGGTCTCAAGGCAGCCCGTCGCGCGCCTCAGTTCTCAAAGCGTTAACAGATTTCTTTCAAAAACGCCGATTTTACGGTATTTTCGGGAGATTTTTGCGAAGTTGTTCGACAAAATTGTTTAACTAACAAATGCGAATATAAACCTCTTTGTCGGGAGACCGACAGAGAGGTTTTTTGTTTCGGTCAAGTCAGTTCATCAGCCAGCTTGTCATCAAGACAAACATATCAATAACAATAATGTGGAAGCTAAGATTCGTCAACAATTACAGATTTTAAGAGATAAAGGATTTATTGAATTTACAACAAGAGGACATTATAGAAAATTGAATTAGAAGGTATAATAAAGCAAATATAATTGTAATAGTTTTAGATTTTGATAAAATATTAAAGTAAGGAGTAAAATTTATGCTGTTCAATATTAATGAAAAATCTGTTGATGAGATTAAGGAAATGCCGTATACGTCAGAAAAAAAGTTACAAACTCTATGTGAAAATAATTCGAAAGAATTAGCAGATCTACACGATATTGAAAAATGAACAGCGTGAAATATAACTTTCTGCTGATTGCTCATGAGTATTTGTTTGTGTTTAGGAAGTAGATTAGCAAATAAACATATTATAGGTGTGATGGATATATTAAATAATGTACAAAAAGCTGAGTTTGGTGCTTTATATACGCCGGTAGATACTTTGAACGACAAGAAGATTGGATTTTGGATTAGAGATATTAGTGTGGTGGTGGGAAAACTTGCTGGATTTTCTGTCTGTAAGAGTTTTCCTCCATATAACTATGATGATACTATTTTGGTAAAATATGAGGATTATTATTTTTATAATAACTGTCCGTTAAAAACAAAAACACAGCTCGGTTTTTTGCTTTTTTCAATTAATTATGCTATTGAATTTATAGACCAATACTTTGTCAATGAGATTCCGCAAAAGTTTAAGTTTGCATATCTTCAGTATTACTATCTCTGTGATTTTATCAAAGAGTTAAATGCGTAAAGGCAACATAAAAACCAAAGCGTATTTTTGTTATGTTACAACAAAAAAGCTGCTTCGCTAAAACGAAACAGCTTTTTATTTATGTTCTGTTGTTATTTACTTTCCGTAATTACACTCGATAACGTTGCCGTCCTCATCTTCAAATACAATATCGGCAATATAGAAGTCTGCCTCATTAGGCATACCCCATCTCATAATTGAGAGATACTGAGCGTCGGTGGAATCGGCAAATACAGCCGCAGGCTTGATTCCAGGACGAACAACAACCTCATAGGAACCCCATTCAGAAGTCCACTCTGATTCACTGAATTCAATCAGCTGATTCCATGAGTTGCTGCCGTTGCCGTCAGTAGGCTGAGTAGCAACAGCGCCGAGGAAGTTGCCGGGAACCAGTGATTCAGTGCCGTCGTCAGCAGTAAAATTACCTACCGCTTTTGTTACGATATCCATCTTGATAGTGAATATCTTTGGCAGATCCTCTTCCTGACCGGCAAAGAGCTTAGCCATATCAAATCTGATCTTAGGAATCATGTAATCGCCGTATTCGTCTTTATCAAGAGTCTGAACTCGGAGCATTGGGATTCCCTCAAGCTCTTCAATTGAAAGCTCTACATGAGATTCGCCGGTATCCGAAGTATATGCGCCGTTTCCCTTATCCTCTGCGAACGGTCCGACAAAATCGTCAACATCCATATCAGTTGAGAATGTAAAGGACGCGTTATCCAGATTTTTAAGAGTTTCAGGCATTTCAGAAATATCTTTTGGAGCGTCTGCTTCAGATTCACTGTCAGCAGAAGATTCAGCTGCCGATTCCGCTGCTGATTCAGCCTCAGATTCTGCTGCTGATTCCGCTGCGCTTGACTCGTCAGCTGCTGAAGATGTAGAAGCGGCGGCTGCCGAAGATGAATCAGCCTTGCTGCTGGAAGAATCGTCAGAATCTCCGCAGGCTGTGAGCAATGAAGCTGTCATTAAAATTGCTAAAGTTGAAGCAAGTAATTTCTTCATTTTTATTACCTCCGATAAATTGTTTCTTTATTTAAGAAACCACATAAACTTTACCTTTAAATTATAGCATATCTTATATGCTTAATCAATATGATATTTGCACAATAAAAGATATTATAATTCGTTAAAATACACAGAAAACGTTTACTCATTAGTGGAAAATATACAAAAAAGGCTGCGGAAATTAATCCGCAGCCTTAATTATCTCTTATTAACAGCACGATTGTGTTAATTATTTCTTCTTAGCAACAATTACAGCAGCGCCTGCAAGAGCGATACCTGCAAGAGCGATACCTGCAGCAGCGCCAGCTTCTGGGTTGTTGGTGTTGTCAGAAGCGCCGTTAGCTGTAGAAGTTGTGCTTCCTGAAGCAGAAGTTGTCGATCCGGACGAAGAAGTTGAAGTTGTCTTGGAATCGGCGCTTGAATCTGCTGTAGACGTAGAATCGTCTTTGGAATCAGCTGTTGAATCATCCTTTGAATCTGCTTCGCTGTCAGCAGTGCTTGTGTCGCCTGCGCCTGCGATAACAGGTGAAGGATTGCCGTCCTCGCCTATTTCCATAGGAAGCACGGAATCGCCGGAAACAACTGTAGACCAGGTGCCCTTGGCAAAATGACCGAACTGAATGTTGAAACCAACGTTATACACTGTTACTGCGTTTCCGTCGGCATCTGTTGCCTCAACAGGATCAACTGAAGCGCCGCCGGCAGCAACTGTCTCATAGATTTTTGAACCGGGAACAGTTACAGTGTAAACGCCGTTGTTGTTTTCAATCTCATAACCAACAGAAGCGCCGTCAACATACATAGCCTGTGTGGACTGATCTGCCTCGTCAGCATTAGCAACTCTGAGAACTGTGTAAGAACCGCCTTCATTAAGAGGAGTGCCGTCTTCTCCTGCTTCCCATTCAGCAGCTGTTGTGTCGATAGTAAATGTCAGAGTAACGTCGCTGAGATCCTCTTTGGTAGAAAAGAACTGATACCATGAACCGTTCCATCTTGTAGCGGTATCCATGCCTTCAAAAGCAAATACATTTTTCTGTTCTGCTACTTTCCAGTCTTTAATAAAAGGCTGAACATCGGCAGCGGAAGCAGAAACTGCCATTGCTGCAGCTACAGCCAAAGCGGACATTCCTGCAAAAATCTTTGAAATCTTCATTGTAAAATCTCCTCCATATAAAAATATGTTTACGAATTGTCGTTCAATTCTGTAATTAATTATATCAGATTGTTTCCATAAAATCAAGTATTTTTTTAATTTTTATTCCTAAATAAAGTTGTAATATCTAACAATCTTGCTGTGGCTTTTTTGTGCAACAAACACAGAAATCGTTTACTATATTCCATATAATGTAAAATAAGTAAATAAAAAATACAGTAGAAAAGCCGGCGCCTGCTGGAAATTTTTCTGCTGTAAATTCTATAGAAAATCAATGCGTAGCAACGTCTGAGAATGAAACGCCGACCAGCTTTCCTTCGTAGGTCGCGGAATAAGAAAATCCTGTTCCGGTAAGCTTAGCCTGACCGCTGCTTATATCGAAAGAGCCTTTTATTGATTTGGTAATGTAAAGCTCCTTTATCTGACCGGGATAGTTGCTGTCGTATATCTGAAGTATATATTTTCTGTGGCACGAGGAATCCTGTATAAGACCTATAGCGTTTACGGTATGAGTATCGTCAATGGTGGCAACGACCGGAATACCCTGGCTTAACAGCTTGGTGAGCCTGCTGAAGCCTTCGTCTCCGTTGGTCAGGTTGAATTCGCTTTCAGAGTCGTCCCACTGCATTGCGTTGAATCTGTAGAGAGCGCTGTAGAAGCCTGCCTCCCAAGCCGAATAGCCGCTTTCTATTTCTGAGAGACCTCCGGCGATATCCAGCGACATCAGCTCTACGGAGGACCATTCAAGGTTTCCGCCGTTTATAGGATATTTGTCGACCGCCCATCCGCTGTTTTTGGCGTCGTTAATATATTCGTCCTTGATTTTCAGCAGGTCACCCTTGCTGTTATAGTCAAGGTAGAGCGTAACGTCTCCGTATGTGCCGAGAAGCGCGGCGGGTTTGATATTATAAAGAGAAGTACCTTTTTCATATTTTTCAGCAAGCTCAGTACCGCTTAAATCATAGCCCGGAGCGTCGTATTTCTGAGCGCTGACGTCTTTGGGAGAAAGCGCTCCGAGGGAGAGGGGAACATTTCCGAGGTACCAGTCTCTCGCCATGACCGCAAGACCGAAATCCAGACTGGAGACGGTAGAAGTTCTGAAGTTTTTGAAGCAGAATCCGTTTGTTTCAGGGTCAAATCCGGTGTTGTAGAGCGAATAGCCGCTTACGGTGTCGGAAGAATCGGAGTAGCTGACTATATCGTAATTAAGCGTTGTAACGATCTGTTTGTAAACGTCGTCCAGGGCGTTTGCGTCGGAAGCTGAATAATATTTTCCTCCGGTTGACGAAGCCAGTTCCTGAAGCCAGCTTCTGTCTACCTCGCGGCCGAGACCTACCGTAAGAACGATTATATTTTTGTCTTTTGCTATACTTGCAAGCTGTTCGATTGATTTCGGGTTGCTTTCGTCAGAACCGCCGTCGGTGAGCATAACGATGATATTTCTGTAATTTTTGTCCGTATCGCTGGAAAATTCATTCATGCAAAGCTCAAGAGCGGTCTGACTGTGGGTGCCGGTGAATATTTCCGTTTCATTTCTGATACTGTCCAGAGCGTCCTTAAGCTTTTTGCGGTCGTCGGTAAAATCCTGAAGCTGGGCATAATCTCCGGTAAACTTTGAAATCGAAAAGGCGTAATCTCCTTCAATTTTATTTATCAGGCTGCTTGCGAAGTCAAGACGCTTGAAATCCACGTCGTTTTCAGTCGAAGGCGGACAAAGCTCCTTTGGATACATTGAGCCGGAATTATCGACAAGAAAAGCTATTCTTGTAGTAGCTTCATCGTTTACCGTTTTCTCCACCCCGACTACATATGTAGAGAAATGCGAAAGCTCTGCCGAGATAGTACCGTTATTTTTATCGACGGAGGATTCCACTTTCGTATATTGCAAGGTCGCGGGGTTGAAGTTCAGGATCGTAAGATCGTCATATGAATATCCCAGCTTCTCTATTTTTGAGCTGTCAAGCTTGAATGTGACCTTTGCTGATTTAAAGTCATAATCGCAGTAAAAATCATATGCGTTGCTGACTATGCTGGTATTTGAAGAGATCCCGAAAATGTCCAGCTGTTCGATAGTGGCGCTGGCAACGTTGGCGTCCCCTGTTATCTCAAGAGTTACCTGACCTTTTTCTCTTTTTACCGTAAGCTCCCGCTGAGCGTCCTCTGTTTTTCCGTCGGTTGAAGATTTTCTCGGATCGGTCCCCGCCATTATTTCATATCCGTCAAGCAGTCCGTCGCCGTCGGTATCAGGATTGGTAGGGTCTGTTCCGAGCTTCTGCTCGTCGCCGTCCGAAATTCCATCGCCGTCGGTATCCTCGTTTTGAAGATTGGTGCCTTCGCGCTCTTCCTTGGCGTTTGCGATCCCGTCGTTGTCCCAGTCGCCTTCGTCGTCAAATTCAGGTTCCTTGAACGTAGTGCTTATATCAAGCTGCTTGATTATTGATTTTGCTTTTGAGATACGGTTGCTTTCAACGATCTGGTATCCTATTACGGCAGCGGCAATTATAACTGCCGCAAGGAGTGCGCCCAGAAAAATGAAAAGAGGAATTTTGTTTCCGGATTTTGTTAGTCTGGAGTTCTTTTTTGCAAGCGCTTCGGCTGCCGACATTTTTTCTTTCATTGATAAACCTGCTTTCGTTTTAGTAACTGAAATGAGTAGTTTTCCAATCTATTTTCGCAGTAAGCTGGACTGCGTCGTTAACTGAGCCTTAAAAACGTTAAATAAAATAGCTATTGTAATATAATTTTATCACATAATATCGTTTTTTGCAATATGCATAAGCACAATATTTTTAACAAAAGTATTTCATGCTTCTGACATTATTTTTGTCATAGTTAATTAATGGCCTGAGCTTGCTGCGCTGTTATGCGTTGATTTTGCTATATACAGCCGGAAGCCTGAATGTGTTGATATTGTGTAATAATGAATGAGAATTGTGAAAAATCAGATATAATCTTGAAAAACGGCAGTATTTGTGATATAATGATCTACAATAGGCTTGAAAAACATCGCTTACATACGGGCAGGGGTTTTGTTTTTGACCGTCCTGCCTTTCAAAGGCGGCGTTTTTTATCGAAAGGAAATGTTTTAATGCTGATTGATTTTCATGTTCATGCGTTTAATCCGAAGGTCGCGGACAGAGCGGTACAGAAGCTTCAGGATATCTGCGGTATCGAGCCGTATACCCGAGGTCTTGCGGAACAGACTGTAGAACGTTTTGACGAATGGGGAGTAGACAGGGGAGTGCTGCTGCCTATCGCGACAAAGCCTTCACAGCAGAAGGTGATAAACGACTGGGCGGCTCAGCAGGACGGCGGAAGGTTTATTTCCTTCGGAAGCGTTCATCCCGACGCAGACGACTATGCCGAGGAGCTGGAGCGTATTAAATCGCTGGGACTTCACGGCATAAAGCTTCATCCCGACTATCAGGATTTTATGGTTAATGAAAAGAGAATGGATCCTGTCTACGACGAAATAAAAAGGCTTGAGCTTCCGGTAACCTTTCATGCGGGCTATGACTGCGTTTCCCCTGAGCTGATACACTGTCCTCCGGAGCTTGCGAGAGAAACGGCGGACCGCCACAGAGGAATGAAGATAATATTTGCACATCTCGGAGGAAACGGCGAGTGGGAGAGAGTTCTGGACTGTCTTGCCGGGTGCGGCGGAGAGGTCTATCTTGACACCAGCTTTTCCCTGGACTGCGATAACAGGCTGATGGAAAAGATAATAAGCAGGCACGGCAGCGACAGAATACTGTTTGCAAGCGACTGTCCCTGGCAGAGTCCGGCGCTGATAGCTCAAAAGATAGATTCGCTGAATATTTCGGACGATGACAAGGAAAAGATCTTCTGCAAAAACGCCTGCCGTCTGTTAAACATAACATAAAAAATACTGCTGTTTTTCATATATGCTGAAAGGAGTCGGCTGCAATGAAATTATCTTATCTTAAAGCTTTTTCCGCCGCGCTGCTTGCGTTGTGCGTATTAAGCGGCTGCGGACTTGTAACGGGGAATACGGAGCAGCCGGAAACAGAATCTGAAACCGCGGTTACCTCCCGTAAATATGTAAGTACGACCAAAACCGCTTCGCGCAACGCCGAGGCTGACGCGGACGACGAGGATATCGGGGGATATACTACTACCTCCGCGGTTACCGGAGGAACGCTGGAAAATCCCTACTCGGAAGACGACGAGCCCGATCCTGATATTCTGGCTACTTTATCTACCACAACGACTCTATATACTATTCCTGAAGGAGCCGAAATAATCACGTCTGAAAAGAAAACGAAAAAGACCACTAAAAAGACAGCTTCGCAGACAAAAACGACTACCACCGCGTTTACTGCGGACAAGCTGTATAAGCCGCTTGCAGAGGATAAATTTAAGGTGAAGCATAAGTATCTCGTCGTTTCCGATACCACATATCTTAACCTCCGCTTCGGTCCGTCGAAGGAATACGAGATCCAGCTGAAGATACCGGACGGCGAATACATATACGGAACAGCCCAGACCTCAAATCCGAATAATGAGGATGAAAAATGGGTGTATGTAACCTATAACGGAACCTCGGGCTGGGTAATGCGCGGACTGCTGGAAGAAACCGATTGATATCTTTAAGACAGCTTAAGGCTGACGAACTGCTCTGACGAAAGGATGATTTTTATGCTGATAACTCTGAAAAATGAAGCGCTTGAAATATCCGCCGACAGCTGGGGGGCGGAGCTTCATTCGCTGAAATACGGCGGCTGCGAGTATCTCTGGCAGTGCGGCGACGCATGGAAAAGATATGCTCCGGTACTGTTTCCGTTCGTATGCTCTCCCGCGGGCAAAAAATATACCGCCGGCAAAAAAGAATATGTGATGCCTTCAAACCATGGATTTGCGAGGGACAGCAGATTTGAGCTTCTCGAAGCAGACGAAGCTTCCGTAAGCTTCGTGCTCAGGTCCTCGGAGGAAACCAAAAAGGTTTATCCGTATGATTTTGAGTTTATTGTTTCCTACAGGCTTGCGGGAAATAGGCTTGAGGCCGAGTATAGAACTGTGAATACGGGTAAGGAACCGATGTATTTCTATACCGGCGCGCATCCGGCTTTCAGCTGTCCGCTTGAAAAAGGGCTTAGCTTTGACGACTATTATTTGGAGTTTGACAAACCTGAAAAGATCGTGCAGGGAGTTCCTGAAGGGGAAAGGACTGTTCTTGACAACGGAAGGGTAATCAGGCTTTCAAGAGAGCTTTTTGATCATGACGTGTTTATGAAGGAAGCGCCGGAGTCAGGCTCGGTGACGCTGAAATCGGATAAGTCAGAGAGAGCTGTGACCGTCGAATATCAGAGCTTGAGCGGATGCATAGCCGTATGGTCGCCTGCGGGGGATAACAGCGCCGCGTTTGTGTGTCTTGAGCCCTGGTCTTCAGTCCCGGTGTATGCCGACGACGAATTTGAAGAAATCGAGAGGAAGCCTCATGCCGTTAAGCTTGAGGCGGGCGGGGAGCATTCGTTCAGATATAATATCGTTTTGGGCTGAACGGTTTCCGCTCAGCTAACGCGGAAAGGAGAGGCGGATAAATGAAAGCTGTAATACAGCGCGTAAAAAGCGCTTCGGTAGAGGTAGGGGGAAAGATAACGGGTAAGATAGGCATCGGTCTGCTGATTTTTCTGGGAGTGTCCGACGAGGACGGCGTAAAGGAATGCGACAAGCTGGCTGACAAGATAGCCAAGCTTCGTATTTTTTCTGACGGCAACGATAAAATCAACCTGTCAGCAGACGATGTAAACGGCGATGTTCTTGTTGTGTCGCAGTTTACGCTGTACGCCGACTGCCGCAAGGGAAACCGTCCAAGCTTTGTCAGGGCAGGGAAGCCTGAACACGCTGAAAATCTTTACACATATTTTTCCGAGGCGATGGCGGCGAGAATAAAGGGCAGGGTTGAAAACGGCGTGTTCGGAGCGGATATGAAGGTTAGTCTGCTGAACGACGGACCGTTTACAGTGATAATGGAATGTATGAACGGCGAAATACTGCCTTGATTACAATGCGAAACGGAGGGGAAGGTCCTAAGGTCAGTCTTTTTAAAGAGCTTGTCCTGCGGACGTCAGATGAATATTCAGATTTTCGGAAGAAAAAAGTGCTTTGATACGAAAAAAGCGGAAAGATATTTTAAGGAAAGAGGAATAAAGTTTCAGTATGTTGACATAAACTCTAAAGGGCTGAGCAGGGGTGAGCTTGACAGCGTACTTAGGTCGGTAGGTTCCGTTGAGGCGCTGATAGACTGCAAAAATTCAAGTCAGGACGCTGTGCTGCTGAAATATTTGTCGTCGGAGGAGGAGAAAAAGGAAAAGCTTCTGGAGAATCCGCTGCTGTTCAAAACTCCCGTTGTCAGGAACGGAAAAAACGCGACGATCGGATATTGCCCGGAAATATGGGCGCAGTGGAACTGAACAATCTGCGTTATCCAGAAATATACATTGATATGCGCTTTTTATTGTTAATTATTATTGACTTATATAAGTTTTTGAAGTATAATAATTTTATGTGTAGAAATAATGCCGTTGACTGCGGTTAAATGGTCATTGGTATAAAAACAGTCGGAACACAAAATTTTCAGGAGGCAACTTATGAGAAAAAAAATCGGCGCCGCACTTTCCTTTGCGGCCGCGTGCGCTTTGCTGGCAGGCTGCAGTATTCCGGGCTTGTCCGATCAGTCGGAGGACGACGAGTTTATTCCGGACGGTTCATATTACGATAATAAAGAGTCAGAGGAAAATAAGGTCGAAAATTACAGCTGGGTGCTGGAGCCTTCAGTTCAGGCTGATAATATAATCGTCTTTGATTCAAGTCAGATCGACCCTGAAAATGAAAGCAATACCGCGTATATAAACGCTTCGGTCATATATAAAGACGGTATGTACGGTTTTGTCGACTATAAGGGAAACGTTATAGTCAAGCCGTCCTACAGCGGCTATTATACCTGTGCCTGCGGCGAAATGGTACTGTATAACGTTTTAGATGAAAAAACAGGCGAAATGGAATATTGTACGCTTGACAGCCAGGGACAGGCGCTGGGCTATGTCAAGGATCATGAGGATTATTCGCCGGACTATTTCTGGGACAGCGATGAAGAAGAGGTTTACGTTCTGGACGGAAACAAGGATTATGCTGAAAGATATACCGGCAAGAAAACCGTTGTTGTGGCAAAGGCGGAAATATCCGATGCGGGAAACGGCTGGTTTGAAGTAAATAACGCGGACTATTCGGCTTACGCTCTGGCTAAGGAGGACGAGCTGATTCTTGATTTCGATTATACAGACTACTACGCCCCGGCTTTCAAGGGCGCCGGACTTACGGCGATAGCGCTTGAAAAAGACGGGAAGTGGGGGTATGTTTCCTCGTCGGGAGAAGAGATAATCTCCTTTAAGTGCGACGGTATTCTCAGCTCATACTGCGGAGAGCTTATTGACAGTGAGGAAAAGATCCACCCTTATCTTTTTACCGAGGAATTTTTACCGGTAAGCGTCGGTTCGACCTACGGATATTATAATATAGACGGTGAGTGCGTTGTAGCTCCCGGCGAATTTGAACAGGCTCGCCCGGTACATAACGGACGAGCATGGGTAAGAAAAAACGGAATGTGGGGAGTTATTCAGCTGGGAGAGATAGTAGAGGAGGAAGAGAGCAGCGAGGAATCGTCCGAGGCCGCAGTTATGTCAGCGTCTTATACCTGGACAACTCCGGCAACGACCGCTGTAACAACCTCTGTGACTACCTCTGCGCCGGCAGAAACGACTCCTTCCTCGACGGAGACTGAAGCTTCCGGTAATGAAAGCGCTGCCGATTCGTCGGATACATCTGTGGATTCCGATATGGGTAATGACAGCTCTCAGGTTACGGAACCTCCGGTAACGGAGACTGAGCCTCCGGATACCTCCCCTGACGTTACCGACACGGCGGATACGGAAGCCCCTGGGCAATAAAAAACAGATTTATTATAGTTTACCTCTTAAATCAGGCGGACGGATTCGTTAAATTTTCCGTCCGCCTGATTTTTCAAAAAACTGCGTAATATATTTGTCGTTATGCGAAAGGCAGCATAATTTTGTTGACTTTTTGTTTTTTATGGTATACCAAAAATGTAATATAGATTTACAAATATTAAAACGCTATAATAATTAAAAGTCTGCCGCGCGTGCCACAAAGTGTAAATTTTAGGTAAATAGATTAACGGCGGCTTTCAGTTTTCAGATAAAATATTATATTATTGTCAATTTATACAATTATCTCGCTCCTCTTTTATTTATTACCTACAAATTTATAATTCAATTTTAATAATTTGTTTCGGGTAAAACTTATCTTATTTTTGACAATTTAGCTCCCGTATTTTAAAATATTTATTGGACTTTAATTACGGAGGCTTTACATTGAACAGCAGCAAATACAAATCAAATATCAGATCCTTTAACGAATCCGATTCATGGAATACCAGCAGATACATAGTCTACTCCTGCAAACGGCGGAGCAGCTACCGCTGTAAATTTGATCCGGGTACTGAAGCGGTACTCAGGACAGACAATCTTATGCAGGCTCTCGCGTACATAAAGAAAAATTCCGATCGGATAAATCACTACAAGCTGTACGACAGAAAGCTTGTGACCTTTGACCGCAAAAGGATCATGAGGGCAGCTATGCTGGAGGAAGATACGCACCTTTGAACGGTCTCCCTTTATTGCAGACTTGTTAAAACAGGGTTATTCATATAATTATATAACCGATGCACCTCGCCGGGCTTAAGGGGGTCGAGCATTTGCGGGCGCGCAAGGTCAACCCATTTGCTGAATAAAGGCTTTCGTTGTGATAAAATGCTCCTCACGAGGTGCGCCGCTTTTTTTGATCGCTTCCCCAACCGCTGCTTCGTTATTGTAGCTGAAGGCGGTATCTAGCAGACGGTAGCCGGTTTCGATCGCTTCCAGTACAGATTTTTCGCATAACTCCAAATCGTCCACCTGAAATACGCCAACCCCCTTCATTGGCATTTCTACATTGTTGTTTAATTTTATACTCTGTATAATCAAACGCTCCTTTAATTATTCAGATTATCTTTCAAAAAGTCCTCAATCGCTGTAAATGGAATTTTTGAAGAATCGTCATACAGATCAACATGGTTGCAGTTAGGCACAACAATCATTTGTTTCGGCTTTGCAGCCTTTTCATACGCCATATCGCTGAAAAAGCGGCTTTCAGCCTGTTCTCCGACAATAAATAAAATTGGACGCGGGGAGATTTCCGCTATATGGTCATTAAGTGAGTAATTCATAAAACTTAACTCCGATGTTGTGGTAAAATTTCCAAGCGCATTTGGATGATGTCCCCGTTTTGTTGCGTAAAATTCAAAAAATTCTCTCCATATGCCCTGTAGGTCACCTGGAATTTCCGTTGCCGCTTCCTCCGGGAATGACGGTATGTATTCGGGCGTACCGTTTTCTGCGTCAATCCATCTTTGAAGCGACAGCTTTTCCTTACGCTTTTGTATTTGCTCGTCTGTCATTCCGATACGGGCAGCAACACTCATATCATACATACTTGCTGTGACGACTGCTTTAATGCGTGTGTCAGCTGCCGCCGCGGACAGAGCAAAACCGCCGCTGCCGCAAATACCGACGGCAGCTATTTTTTCTCTGTCAACATAGGGGAGCATACCGAGAAAATCCACGCCCGCACTGATATTTTCGCTGAACAAATCGGGGGAAGAAACGTGACGAGGTTCTCCCGCAGATTCTCCCATATAGCACGGATCAAAAGTCAGGACGACAAATCCCCGTAATGCCAGCTCGTTTGCATATACGCAAGGTCCCTGTTCCTTTACGCCGCCATAAGGAGCGCCGACGATTACCGCCATATGCTTTCTGCTTTTATCCAGATCCCTTGAGTTATACAAATCTCCGGCAAGGGCAAGCCCATACCTGTTGTTATAGCGGACATTAGTACGCTCCGCATTTTCGTTTAATGCCTGAATATAGTTGCTCATTTTTAAATCCTCCATTGTTATTCTATCATTTTTATTATCTTTGCCGGAACGCCGCCGACAACAGCGTTTTCCGGCACGTCCTTTGCAACGACCGCTCCGGCAGCAACAATCGCATTATTGCCAATGGTAACGCCGGGAAGAATGGCTGCATGAGAGCCTATCCACACATTTTTCCCGATGCGTATCGGCGCGGGAAAGTTGTCAGAGCGCTCCGAAGGCTTTTGCCCGTGGTTGATTGTCGCCATTACCACATAAGACCCGATAAGCGTTCCGTCCCCGATGTAAATACCGCCGTGATCTTGAAAGTGGCAGCCGCAGTTGATAAAAACATTTTCGCCGATAAATATGTTCTTTCCGCATTCGCTGTAAAAAGGCGGAAACATCGAAAAGGTTTCAGGAACAGGCTTTCCTATCAGTTTGGAAAACAGCATACGCATTTCTTTCGGTTCGTGATAGCGGTTATTAAGCTCTGCGGTTATCTGCATAGCGTCCTGTGCAAGCCTGTGCATACAGCTGTGCAGTTCTGAACCTGCTGCTGCCATTTGTCCTTTTCTTAAACTGTCTAACGCTTCCTGCATATCCATAAATTCAGCTCCTCGCTTATTTGTATGACTTCACAAAAATTCCCGCGCAATCCTCATCGCTCAGTTCGCAAGGATCAGCAAGAAATGATCTCTCCGGCGTTTGCAGCCAAGGTCATACATTCGGATTTTCAATTTCCATAGCCTTTGCTATTCATCATAATAAAATCCCTCCTATATCATTTCTTTTTGAAGTTTGTAAATCAGATAATCAAGGCAGTCGATTTGTTTCTGCCCGCAACGCACGGTACCAAGCAATGACGATCTGTATTTTGTAAGTATCGGCAGCATACCTAAAGCGTCTCCTTTTTTTACAAAGGACATACATTGCTCTGTAAGCTCCTTGCCGCAGCCTGCGTCCTTTAAGTTCTGATAAATAAAACCGAGCGTATCTGTTGCTTCAGCCATCCCTTGCACCTCCTATACTTATAGTATATCTGCAATTCAGTCATATGTCTAATACTTATAATTTATAAAACGTTATTCTTGACAGGAATATCACTTTGCTGCTATAATAAAGGCGACTGTTTCAAAGGAGATAAAACCTATGGAAATTCGTGTATTGCGTTATTTTTTAGAAATTGCAAGGCAGGGCAATATGTCGAGAGCGGCAGAAACGCTCCACGTTACGCAGCCGACCCTGTCAAAACAAATGAAAGATTTAGAGCGGGAGCTGGGCAAGAAGCTGTTTCGCCGCGGCAGCTCCAGTATGAATCTGACCGATGAAGGAATGCTGCTGCGTAAACGGGCAGAGGATATTCTTGAAATGGTAGATAAAACCGCCGATGAGTTTCACTCTCTTGACAATATTACCGGCGGAGAGGTTCATATCGGATGTGCAGAATCGTACCAGATTAAATATATCGCACAGGCGATCAAAGTTTTTAAGAAAAGATATCCGCTGTTCCGTTATCATCTGATAAGCGGAAATACAAAACAGGTCGCCGAGCGGTTAGACCGCGGTCTGATAGATTTTGCCGTTATCGCGGAGCCGCCGAACCTTTCTAAATATAATTATTTAGAACTGCCGGGTGCGAATACCTGGGGAGTGGTCATGAAACGAGATGATGTGCTGTCCAAGAAAGAAAAAATATGCGCTGACGATTTGACAGGCCTGGAGCTGATCTGCTCCGCGCAGGCGATGCAGGTGGATATTCCTCGCTGGTGCGGTGAAAAAACGGATATGCTGAACCTTTCAGGTACGATTAATCTTGCATATAACGGTTCTGTTTTTGTCAAAGAGGGGCTCGGATATATGCTTTCCTTTGACAGGCTGGCAGATACGGGCGCAGACAGCGAGCTTTGTTTTCGTCCGCTTGATCCTCCGTTGGAAACAAAAATGTATATCATCTGGAAAAAGTATCAGGTGTTTACCCCTATTGCAGAATTGCTGCTGGACGAATTAAAAAAGCGGTTAAACTGAAACAGATAATAAAAAATCGGCAGAGAGCAATCTCTCTGCCAATTTTTATGATTTTACACTATTTTTTCAGCCATTTAAGGCTTTCTTTATTTCCCAGAACCAGTATTGTTTCATTTTCAACAAATCTGTGGTCAGGTCCTGGTAGCGTGTCAAATACCTCTCCGTTTTTTATGGCAAGTACGTTCAGACCGTATTTCTGGCGTACATTTTTTTCGATCAGGGTTTTTCCTACCCAGCTTTCGGGAACGGCGACCTCATAGATAGCATATTCGTCATTCAGCTTGAAATAGTCAAAAATTCCTTCCGAGCTGAATTTAACCGCGAACCGTTCTGCTGTTTCCCTTTCGGCATAAACAACCTCGTCCGCACCGTTATGCAGCAGGAATTTCTTATGAATATCTCTGTTGGCCCTGGCGAAAACGTATTTTGCGCCCATTTCCTTAAGCAAAGCCGTGGTTTCAAGGGAACTCTGGAAGTTATCGCCGATCGCAACGACGCATATATCAAAATTCCTCACGCCTAATTCTTCCATAAATCTAGGATCTGTGGCGTCGCCTATCTGAGCGTTTGTCACATATTTCAGAGCGGCGTCAACCCTGTCCTCTCTGATGTCGATAGCGAGAACCTCGTTTTTCTGCTTTGTGAGAGTTTTAGCCATATGCTTTCCGAAACGGCCAAGACCTATAATCAAAAAAGACCTCATACTAATCCCCATTCCTCCGCGTCCGCGGAAAATTTTTATCAGCCGACCGTAATTTTTTCAGTCGGCAGCTGTGATTTTGAGCTTTGAGCCGAATTGCTTAGCGCCATAAGCACCGTAAGCCCCCCGACTCTGCCTACATACATCAAAAGAGCCAGCAATATATGAGATACCGAGCTGAGGCTCGGAGTAAGTCCGAGAGAAAGTCCGACGGTACCGACCGCCGATGAGGTTTCAAAAACAGCGGCGAGCATGGAAACATTGTCAAAAGCGCAGATAAATACCGAAACCACAGCGGTAAGAATAATGTACATCATAAATATGCATACGGCGTTATGGACGATATCGTCTACGATACGTCTTTTAAAGCATTCAAGCGATTTTTTCTTTTTGAAAACGCATATAATGCTTAATACCAATACGGCAAAGGTCGTGGTTTTTATACCGCCTGCCGTCGACCCGGGAGAGCCTCCGATAAGCATAAGCATACTCATAACGGAAAGTCCGGCTTCGCTGTACTGCGTCAAATCAACGGTAGAAAAGCCGGCGGTTCTGGTAGTTACCGACTGAAACATTGAGCAGAGAAATTTTTCAGCGAAGTTCATACCCTCGTATGCAGCCGAATCATATTCAAGAAGCATAATTACTGCCGCGCCGCCAAAACTAAGTATAAAAGACGTTGAAAGTACGATCTTTGTCTGAAGCCTATATGAACGGAAAGCAAGCTTATGCTCTCTGATATCGTTCCAGACAAAAAAGCCTAAGCCTCCTGTAGTTATAAGCAGCATAACAGCTATATTAAACATTACATCTACGTCTACGGTCATAAGCGACGAGAATTCCTTGAAATTTCCCATCAGGTCAATTCCGGCGTTGCAGAAGGCTGAGACTGAATGAAAAACGGCAAAGTATACGCCCTTTGCAACGCCAAGCTCAGGTATAAACCTGAACGACAGCACAGCGGCTCCTATCCCCTCAAAGGTAAGCGATCCGAATAAAATGAACCTGGTCATTTTTACTATTCCGCCTAACTGGGGAGCGTTTACCGATTCAAGCATTGTAAATCTCTGCTTCAGCCCTATTTTCTGCTTTGTAAGCGTAAGAGCGAATATGGCCACCGACATGAATCCGATTCCGCCTATCTGTATCAGAAACAGGATTACCAGCTGACCGAACAAAGACCAGTAGGTATAGGTATCGTGAATGACCAGTCCGGTAACGCAGGAAGCGCTTGTTGCAGTAAACAGCGAATCCTCTATGGGCGTGAACACCCTGTCGCGGGTACTGACAGGAAGCGAAAGCAGAAGCGTTCCTATGAGAATGATTATCCCGTAACCCAGTAGCAGGAACTTTGTAAGCGGAACGCTTTGAAAAAAATTCTTTATTTTTGAAAACATAATTTCATCCTTTAATAGGAAAAATATTTCAATATAATCTATGTTATTGTATTATATCACCGTTGCACTGAAAAGTCAATTGTCCATTTATATCAAAAAGTAATGATTTTTATTGGTTAAAACAGCAGATTTTTTATATCTGACGTAATTTTATAGGTTACAGCCTGTTTTATTGTTTTATTTGCATAAATTTTCTTTACAAAAATCCTAAATCATTGACAAAAGTTTAATAATGTAATATCATAGTACATACAAAGAAAAATTTAGGTAAAATTAAAGAGGATATACTGAATACATTTTAGAATACTGTAAAATATTAACGTCAGAACAATGGAAAGAGAGAAAAAGAACAATGTTTTTACTCAACTTTTTAACGATATTATTCGGAAAGCTTATGGTCAGAGTTCTTCGTATGATGGGGAAAAACGCCGGAAATCTTCCCGGTCTGGCGCTGTGGACTCTGAATAAAAAGTGTCTGAAAGCGTTCAGACCCGACTGTCCTATCATTGCGGTCACCGGGACAAACGGAAAGACATCGGTAACGAATTTTCTCAGCTATATTTTTTCCAAAAGCGGATGTAAGAATATAATCACTAATTATGAGGGAAATAATCTTGACACCGGAATATGCTCGCTGCTGCTGAATTACTGCACAATGACGGGAAAAATACACGCAGATTATCTTGTGCTTGAGGTCGATGAATCCCATGTTCCGGTTATCTTCTCCCAGCTTAAGCTTGAAACTCTGATCGTGCTTAATTTTTTCCGCGATCAGCTTGACAGGAACGGCGAGGTGGAAACTCTGATACTTAAAGTTAAGAAGTTCTGCGAAACCTTTGACGGAAATCTTATCTTGAACGGCGACGATCCGAACGTTGCGCGTCTTGGGCTTGCCAATCCAGGCAATAAAAAAGTAAAGTATTTCAGCGTTGAGAGATATAAATATGCCACCGAAACGCTCTATGAGGCAGGAGAGGGACGTTTCTGCCCCGTCTGCGGTCATGCTCTCGAATACGATTATTATCAGTATTCCCACATCGGAAAATTCCGCTGTCCTAAGTGCGGCTACGGGAATTATCCTGTATACGCCAGATTTACCGGAATCGATCCGGACAAGCGTACCTTTACCGCGGACGGCGGTAAATATACAACTGTGTGCAGCAGTATATACTATATGTACAATCTCTGCGCCGTATACTCAGCGGCTAAGCTTTACGGCATAGATAAAGAAATTATACGCAAAGCCTTCCGAAGCTTTCGGGTAAACAACGGAAGACTGGAAAGCTTCAGATATAAAAACAGCGAGCTTATTCTTAATCTTGCTAAAAATCCTGTAGGAGCAAATATGACGGTGCGTATTATGAACGAATGTCCCGGTAAAAAAGAGCTGCTGTTTGTGCTTAACGACAATACTGCCGACGGTCTTGACGTTTCGTGGATATGGGATATTAATTTCAGCATTTTCAACAATGTATCAAAAGTAGTTGCCAGCGGAACAAGAGCCTATGATATTGCCGTAAGAATAAAATGCTCAGGTTATGACGCTTCCAAAATAAAGGTGCGTCCTGATCTGGACGACGCGGTGAAAGAGCTTTTTTCCGGCGAAGGCAAAAAATTCGCCATAGCCAACTATACGGCGGTGCAGCCTGCAAGAGCCGCTTTAAACAGGTTTATAGGAGGCGTAAGAGATGAAAAATAAAATAAGGATACTTCATATGTATCCTGATATACTGGATCTTTACGGCGACAGCGGAAATATGGAGGTAATTGAATACCGATGCGGCAAAAGAAAAATAGGCTGCGAAATAGATATTCACACTATCGGAAGCAGTACCGATTTTTCAAGGTACGATCTGATTTATATAGGCGGCGGAGCCGATCTTGAGCAGCAGCTTCTTGCAGACGATCTTGCGAAGCATAGCTCTCAGATACGTTCGGCTTATGAAAGAGGAAGCTTTTTTCTAGCAATATGCGGGGGATATCAGCTTATGGGGCGTTACTATAAGGATTCCAACGGCAAAAAGATATCCGGCCTTGGACTGTTTGATTATTACACTGAAGCTTCGGAAAACAAGTCGGAAAGATGTATCGGAAATATTATCATAGAAGCTGAGCTTGACGGAGAGAAAACAAAGGTCATAGGCTTTGAAAACCACGGCGGCAGAACCTACGGCGTAAAATCGCCGTTCGGCACGGTCCTGCTGGGTAACGGAAACTCTTTCAGAGACCGCTTTGAGGGATATTTTGAGAAAAATGTTATAGCAACATATCTGCACGGCCCTCTGCTGTCTAAAAATCCTAAGGTAGCTGATTATATTATAAGCCGCTGTATCGGAAGGGAATCAGGCGACAGCGCTGAGCTTGTCCCTCTGGACGACTCGCTTGAAAACAAGTGCAGGGAAGTACTGCTGAAAAGATTTATGAAAACGTAGGCCGTTTTATTTCCTTGCGCGCCGGCAGCTTGGCTTGCTGTATGAATTAAAGCGCGGTGATTTTTACAGAGTATTAATCGCTTGAAATTGACAAAATTATAATAAGGTGATATAATTTAAAGGTTAAATATTCTTTTAAGCCGAAGTCTGTGCCGACTTTACTGTACTGCGGCGGAATTAGATACAGCCGAAAAGAAAAGGTGGAAGCTGATGAATCCGAAACAAACGCCTGATATACCCTTATACAGCGTGCTGATGTCAGTATACGCCGGAGAAAAGCCGGAGTATTTAAGGGAAAGCATTGAAAGTATGTATTCTCAGACTATGCCGCCGGACGACTTTGTTCTGGTGTGCGACGGCAGGCTGAACGAAAGGCTTGACGAGGTAATAAGCAGTTACGAAAAAAGATTTCCTGAATCCTTTCATCCGATCAGGCTTGAACAAAAGCGAGGAGTGGGAGGCTGCGCCAATATAGGTATGGACGTCTGCCGGCATGAGTATATAGTAAAGATGGATTCCGACGACGTGGCTCTGCCTCAGAGGTGCGAAAAACAGCTTTCGCTTATGAAAAGCAAGCCGCGGCTTGATATGTGCGGAGCGTATATCGAGGAGTTCGATACGGATACGGGAGAAAAAATAGCCGTAAAGAAAACTCCGGTCGAAAATGAAGAAATCCGCAGATACGCCAGACGCAGGAATCCCTTTAACAATCCGACGCTGGTATTCAAAAAATCATCAGCCCAAAAAATAGGAGGCTACGATACGGTAAAACGCTGCGAGGATTATGATTTTGTCGTGAGAATGCTTCAAAGCGGCGCGGCGGGGGAAAATATTCCGGAAATACTGGTGCGGTACCGAGCTTCAAAGCATAATTACGAGCGCAGGCGCAACTGGGCCAATACCAAGTCGTTTATAAGCGTCAGGTGGAGGATTTTCCGGTCGGGCTATTCAAGCTTTGCCGACTTTATCCTGCCCTGCGGTATGCAGCTGATAATATTTATACTTCCCAAAAGCCTGACAGGAAAAATATACAGGAAATTCTTGAGGTAAACAATGGAAAGCGCAAAACAGATTTTAAAGCAGTATATAAAAACCGTGCTGCAAAAGACGCTGCTGCCGCTATGCTACCTGTGGGGGAAACGCAGACCTGTAAACAAAAACCTTGTGCTGCTTGCCGACAGCAATACGTTCAGTATACCTGAAAGCATGATCCTGATGCGTGAGGAGCTGAAAAAACGCGGCTATAATGTGGAGGAGCATTTCTGCGACTTTTCATCGGCAGGCGCGGCTGTCTCTCTTAGATATATGATGAAATTTATGGTAAGGTACGCGCAGGCACGAGCGGTTTTTGTCTGCAATTATTTCGTACCCTGCACCGCCTGTAAGAAACGCGGCGAAACAAAGGTCATACAGCTGTGGCATTCCTGCGGAGCGCTGAAAAAATTCGGCTATGACGCTCCCGACGATATTTCCTATCATTTCAAAGGAAGCGTTACCAGAAATTTTGATTATTACACCGTAAGCAGCAGATACTGCGAAAAGGTGTTTGAATCGGCGTTCAGGCTTGAAAAGGGTAAAGCGCTTGCCGTCGGGATAAGCCGGACGGACGAGCTTTTCAGCAGAGATTTTGCCGAAAAATGCAAAGCTGAATTTTATGATAAGTATCCTCAGTATAAGGATAAAAAGCTGCTGCTTTACGCTCCGACCTTCAGAGGTAACGCTTCAAACGCCTACAGCCGCGGAGAGGACGCCGTTTTAAGACTGGCGGACAGGCTGGGCGGAGAATGGGCGCTGCTGATAAAAATGCATCCGAGGGTAAAAAGCCGGCTTACTAACTGCGATATTCCCGCAAACAGGCTTTTTCCTGTAATAGATATGCTTATAAGCGATTATTCGTCGCTTATTTTTGAATATTCTCTTTTCCGAAAGCCTATGCTCCTGTGGGCGCCGGATCTGGAGGAGTATATAAGAAGCCGCGATTTTTATCTGAATATAAAAACCGATGTACCATGTCCGCTGATAACTGAGGAAAGCGGGCTTTACAACGCGGTTATAAATGAAAGCCGTAATTTTGACGGTAAAAGATACGATAGCTTTATAGATAAATATATGTCCGCCTGCGACGGCAATTCAACCTGCAGAACGGCGGATCTTCTGAAGCTAGAAGGAGCTGAGTAAGATTAGTAAGGATAAATTTGATTTTTTCGGACTTAAAACGATTCTTGACGAGCATAGAGGTCAAAGAAAGCAGATAATAATGCTTTCGGTAAATGAACTGAAAAAGAAATACAAGGGCGCGGTGCTGGGCCCGCTGTGGGCGCTTATAAAGCCTTCCTTTACGCTTTTTATACTCTGGTTCGCGTTTGCCATAGGTCTTAGAGGCTCAGGATATGTAAACGGATATCCAAGGTTTATTTTTATGCTTACAGGCTATGTGCCGTGGTTTTTCATAAGTGAGAACATTGTCGGCGGTTCGCGTTCCATACGGCATAATAAGCAGTTTGTAACCAAGCTTTCCTTTCCGGTTTCAAACATAATGACGTTTACATCGCTTTCTACCTTATACATTCATTTTCTGCTGTGCGTGATAATGTATATTATTCTGCTGTGCTTCGGCTACGGCCCGTCCCTGTATAATCTTCAGTATTTTTATTATATGCCCCTTATGTTCGTGTTCTTTCTTGTGCTTTCGTGGGCGACCGCTCCCCTGAGCGCGTTCAGCAGGGACTTTGAAAACCTTATCAATTCCATTATAACCGGACTGTTCTGGCTTTCGGGAATCTTCTGGAATACCTACGATATGGATAAGCCGTGGCTTAAAACTCTTATGTATTTTAATCCGATAAATTATTTTGTAAACGGCTACAGAAAGTGCTTTTTGTATGAGCAGTTTATTTTTGACAGCAATTTTACTGCCGAAACGATAATATTTTATGCTGAGCTGATAGGTATGATTTTTATCGGTTCTCATTACTATAAAAAGCTCAGAAAAATTCTGCCGGATATTCTGTAAAAGGGAGATCTAAATGGAACAGCCAATTATTGAATTCAGGGACGTTTATAAGGAATATCTGCTTTTTAAAAACGAAAAGGCAAGATTCAAAGCGATATTTACCAATAACCGCGGAGTCAAGCGTCATAAGGCGCTCAACGGAGTAAGCTTCAAAATTTATCCCGGCGAAGCCGTAGGTATCATTGGAAAGAACGGCGCGGGAAAATCCACTATTCTGAAAATGATAACGGGAGTAAGCTTTCCCAGCAGCGGCGAGGTGACCGTAAGGGGAAAGGTCGCCGCTCTGCTTGAGCTGACGGCGGGATTCTCCCCGGATATGACGGGAATGGAGAATATTTATCTCAAGGGTTACCTTTTAGGGCTGAACGACCGTGAGATTTCCAGACTTGAAAAGGATATAGTCGAATTTGCGGACTTGGGCGAATATATAGATCAGCCGGTAAGAACCTATTCCAGCGGAATGAAAATGCGTCTGGGCTTTGCAATAAACATAAATATCAAGCCTGACATTCTGGTAATAGACGAAGCGCTGAGCGTAGGAGATTCAGGGTTTAAGAGGAAGTGCAAGAATAAGGTCAAGGAGCTTATACGATCGGGGGTCACCGTTCTTTTCGTTTCACATTCGATGGATATGATAAGAGATACCTGCAGTCGGGCTATTTATCTGAAGGACGGTCTTGTGCAGTTTGACGGAGCGGTAGACGACGCGTTTGAAGTTTACAGCGCCGGAACAGGCGAAGTCGTAACGATGAATCCAAGGAAGCCTGTGGGCTTTAAGGTTAAGGAGAAAACGGAAAACAGCATTACGCTGATGTGGAAAGAGGTAAGCGGCGCTGATTTTTACCGTATCTACAGGTACAGCAACGCAAGCGGAGAATATGAGCAGGAAGCTGAGATTTCCGAATGCGGGGAATACTGCGTGTCAGGTCTGACGGAGGGAGCCAGGTACAGGTTCAGAATATGCTCTGTCAGAACGGTGGAGGACAGAGAATATGCTTCTGCGTTTACGGCTAACATTTCCGCGGCGACCGCAGGAGCGGAGTATTACGACCGCTGTGATTATGACGGAGCTTCTATTGCAGAGGCTCTGAAATCTGTCGGAACAGATCCTGATGAAGCTTTGCTTGAAAGGATCGCCGCAGTCAACGCGATCGGAAATTATAAAGCAAGCGGAATCCAGAAGCTTAAAATGCTGGAACTTTTAAAATCCGGAAAGCTTATGGTGCCCCATGATTCACTTCAAAATGATATGTAGAGCATTTGCCGGTCAGCCTTATGACCGGCTTTTTAATTCGGAGCAAAGCCAGATGTGAGCGTGGATTTTCATCGGCTGCGACGAAGCAGCCTGCGCCAAACGCCTTCTAAAGAAGGCGGGGGACATAGGCGCTGGGTTATATTCATTTTCTGATATGATTATAAAATACTTATATTTACAAAATATTGCGTTGGGTGTATACTCTATCTAAGATTACATCTATAACGGAACTCAGCCGGAATTAGTCCGCGCAGATAAAGGCATTGAAAGGAATTTTATTATGAACAGCAGGGAATATTTTATTTATCACGAGGATCCACAGCAGCTTCACATAGGAACGCTTCCTCCTCACGCATATTTTATTCCGTTCGGTAAAGGACAGGACTCCTCTCAGCCGAGGGAGAGGTCGGAGCTTTTTGAACTGCTTAACGGTGAATGGAGCTTTGACTTTTATCCAAGTATTTTTGATATGCCGGATAACTTTCTTGAAACGGCGCCTAAGTCTGTTATAAATGTTCCGGCTAACTGGGAGCTTTGCGGTTTCGGAAAACCGCAGTATACCAATGTCCGCTATCCTATACCATTTGATCCTCCTTATGTTCCGGACGACAATCCTGTGGGAGTATACAGAAGAAAATATTTCTGCAAGGGAGACGGTATGAGAAAAATACTGGTATTCGAGGGTGTTGATTCTTGTATTTATCTCTTTGTAAACGGCGTATTCTGCGGCTACAGTCAGGTTTCTCACTGCACGTCCGAGTTTGATATAACCGAGCTTTTGCATGACGGTGAGAATGAAATTGCGGCGGCAGTGCTTAAATACTGTGACGGAACTTATCTGGAGGATCAGGATAAGTGGAGAATGTCGGGTATTTTCAGGGACGTTTATATGCTTTCAAGAGAAAGCGAAGGAATTGAGGATTTTACCGTAAGAACCTTATTGAACAAGGACTTTTCCGCAGCGGAGATTTCAGTAGAAATAAAAGCGGAACGGAACTGTCTTGTTTCTCTGTACTCGCCGGATAACGTAAAGCTCGGAGAGCGGCAGGGCAGGCAGCTTAGCTTTAATATAGAAAATCCGGTTATGTGGAACGCTGAAAAGCCTCAGCTGTACAGGCTTGAAATTATCTGCGGGAACGAAGCGGTAACGGAGCTTGCGGGCATAAGAAAAATATCCTCGGAAAACGGAACAGTAAAGATAAACGGAACGGCGATAAAATTCAGGGGCGTCAACAGGCACGACTTTTACCCGGATACGGGATATTATGCTTCCGAACAGCAGCTGAAAAAGGATATAGAGCTTATGAAATCGCTTAATGTCAACGCGGTAAGAACCTCGCATTATCCCAATTCTCCGCTGTTTTATCAGCTATGCGACAAGCTGGGCTTATATGTTATCGACGAAGCTGATCTGGAAGCCCACGGAGCGGTCGAGGCTTATAATACATACGGCTGGACCAACGGCTACAACGGCATAGCCTATACCGTAAACCGCAGCGAGTTTGCCAAGGCGATTTACGACAGGCACGAGCGGCTGATAAAACGCGATATAAACCGGCCATGCGTCGTAATGTGGTCGCTGGGCAACGAAAGCGGTTACAGCGACGCTTTCAGGGAATCGGCAAAGCGAATAAAAAAGCTTGACGATTCAAGGCTGATACACTACGAAAGCTCCAGATATACTCTTGACGGAAAGGGAGAGAACGAGCTTGACGTCGTATCGGTAATGTATCCGCAGGTAGACTATGTAAAAAATTATCCTGTGAGCGAGGAAACCGCCAAAGGACGACCGCTTGTTTTATGCGAATACAGCCATGCAATGGGAAACGGACCTGGGGATCTTGCTGATTACTGGCAGGAGATATACGGAAACGAGCTGGTATGCGGAGCGTTTGTATGGGAATGGTGCGACCAAGGTATCGCCGCAGGAAAAACCGCAGACGGCAGAGTTAAGTATTATTACGGCGGAGATTTCGGCGAGGACGTTAATGACGGCAGCTTTTGTATTGACGGGCTTGTATATCCCGACCGAAGGCTTCATACCGGCGCTTTGGAAATGAAAAATGTATATCGGCCTGTGTATGTCAGCGCGGAAAATGCTGCCGAGGGACGCTTTATTTTTGAAAATAAACTGGATTTTACCGCGGTTTCAGAGGATTGGCTCTGTGAATATAAGATCCGCGATAAAGGCAAGGCGCTGTACAGCGGTGAGCTTAGGCTGGATATTCCTCCTCATGAAAGCCGCAGAGTATATATCGCCGAAGCGGCAGGGCTGACGGGAGAACATATAACTATTGATTTTGATTTTTATTACGGCGGAGAAAGCAGGGGCTTTGAGCAGATCACGCTTTTCCGCTGCCGCCGCGGCTTTGAATTTAAACAAAATAACAGCTGGAGGCTTACCGGCAGCGGAAAGAGCATAACGGCGGAGCGGGACGGAAAGCGGATAGAAATTTCAAAGCGCACAGCCCAGATCTGTTCGCTGATTTCAGACGGCTGCGAGCTGCTGCGCGAGCCGTGCGGCATAAACCTGTTCAGAGCGCCTATCGATAACGATATGTCTGTAAAGGGTGAATGGTATAAGGTTTTTCTGGACAAGCTTAAGCCTAAGGTATACAGTATAACCGCAGAGGGTAACAGGGTTCGCGCCGAGCTGTCAATGGGATATGCGGTTCATGAGCCTGCGGCGCATTTCATGCTTGAATACAGCTTCGGCGATGATGGAGTAAGAATCGCGATGAAAGCCGAGATACATAACGGAATGAAGTATCTGCCGCGTCTGGGAATGAGATTTTTCTTTGATAAAAGCGTTGAAAAAGCGGAATATCTGGGCTATGGACCGTATGAAAGCTATATTGACAAGCACAGCGCTTCCGCATACGGAGCATATTCCTGCAAAGCTGAGGAACAGCATGAGGATTATATACGCCCTCAGGAAAACGGATCTCACTGCGGCTGTGAAAGCGTTTCGTTGTTCAGAAATAATATAAAGGCTGTAGAATTTATTTCCGATTCGGATTTTTCTTTCAGCTTTCTTCCGTTTACTCAGGAGGAGCTTGCGTCAAAAACTCATAATTATCTGCTTGAGGAATATGACGGAAACGTATTTTGTATTGATTACAAAATGTCCGGAGTAGGTTCTTCGTCCTGCGGTCCGGAGCTTTTGGAAAAATACAGGCTCAATGAGAAAAAGCTTAATTTTATTTTCTATCTTATATTTTAATCTTATAGTCTTCGGCGGTAAGGTTTTTCAGTACAGAAATTTTACCGCCATTTTTATTTTGACTTATTTAGTTAAAATCAATTGTGTAATTTATAAATTTATAACGTAATACCCCTTGACATATCCGTCAGAATCATGTATAATATTTTAGTGGAATCGGGGTGTGGCGCAGATTGGTAGCGCGCTACCTTGGGGTGGTAGAGGCCGTGGGTTCAAGTCCCGTCACTCCGACCATTGAGGGGCTGATACAAGTCAAGATTCTCCTGTGTTCACAAGGAATGCAGGAGACGGTATTGGCTTTCAAAAAGCATATAATAAAATGCCCCTATAGTTAAATGGATATAACAAGCCCCTCCTAAGGGCTAGTTGTAGGTTCGATTCCTACTAGGGGTGCCATTTGTATACTGAGGAAAGACTGAAAAGTATTGCGGCTTTTCCTCAATACGCAAAGCGCTTATTGATTATATTTATAAGGGCGGATCGGTGAGTTCCGACCCACCCGATAAATACAGTTGTTTTTTTGATGTTATTCTTTTTGCCGGTGCTGATGAACTGATGTGACCTAACCTCATCTCTGATTGGCCTTATAGTCCGTTATGCTATAAGGGCAAACGTCATTTCGCACTGCCTTTCACAAGCTACTGCTTGCAACTGAACCATACTTCGTTTTTACACGAATCTTCAAAGGTAGCTCACCCAAACAGGGATATATACTCGCTACTGCTGCTCGCTCTGATTGAGGTCATGGCGTACAGTCGCGGCGAAGTTATTTTTGAAGTGGTTAGTCTTCCGACATCAAATTCTTTATTCGGTTGTCATCGGATAATTAGTCACCTAGCGGAGGCTTATCCGATCTATATAAAATCTTCTCCACAGATTTTAAATAGCAAAGAAAAGAGCTTCTCAGATGTCCTCTCACAAACAATCTGAAAAGCCCTTGACAAATGTATCCTAAGCGTGTTACAATGAACACGAATATTAAGCATCCTCTAAAGGTTTCACAGTTGTGGTTGGACATCTGTGTTACTTGGGCTGTTCTTTCCTGCAAGAAAGTTCAGCCTGTGAGGGTGTTTTATTTTTTATATAAATCCACCCGATGCATATATTATACACTATATTTTAGTAATTGTCAATACTACGCAAAGAAAAAATTTTCAAATTTGTGGTTCTGACGAAAATATCAGACTTTTTTGTTCTGTTTGAACAAAAAATAAGTGTGTCACGCGTGACACACTATACTTTGTTATGAAATCGTAGAATTAGATGTGACATTACTGCGATCATACGAAAATTCGTAAGAAATATCACTACTGTTAATTGGTATATCAGAAATTAATGTACCGTCTTCAATATCACCAAAATTTGATTGACCAAGGTAAGGACTTTCACTTGAATCGGAATAAACTGTACTTACGTAATAAGTAATTATACCTTTATCTACAAGATCTCTATCTTCATAATATTCCGAATTATATTCGGTACCTTTAATTATTCGTATTAATGCAATACCATCATTAAACGCATTGGATTCAGCATACTCTTTATAATTATCAAATTGATTTTTATCAGTCAATACATACTTTAAAAGTTTTTCAGTTCCTTCATATGAAAGAATGTTATCACTCTGATCAGAATCATTAAAATTAAGGGAACTTGTGTCAACCTTATTAAATTCAATAATATAATCTCCCGGAGTTATTCCATTGCAGTTTTCTATCCCAATAAATTTATTTTCAAGTACTCTTTCTATTACACGTGAAGTAATAGTTTCTGCTTCATATGCATTGTAATCATTAAGCCATTTTTGAACTTCTCCTGTTCTTTTTGTGTTGTCAGGAATATTGTCAATATTATAGGAGGAAATTGAGTTATATGGCGGTTCATTGCAACCAATAGCATGACTATCGTTTGAGTCGGAATAATAGACCTTGATACTGTATTCTGGAGTTTTGTCATAAGTTGTTGTGGTGTAAGAACTGTTATATATTCCATCCGGATTATAAAAAAGTTGTGTATATTCCGGATGTGTTGAAATAATAACAAAAATCTCTCCATTTTTAACTTCGCCGCTTGTAGAAATAATATATGTTAGCATTTCAGTGGTTTCATCACTTGTCATTTCACGTTTTGTGTCTTGTGTGGAATATTTAAGAGTCGTTGGTATTTCTGCTGACGGATCAACTGAAATTCTGTATTCACCTTCAAGAAAATAATGGACATAATCAATTCCATCATACTTTTCGTTTTTTAAATCATCAGCGGCTTTGTTTATAATGTGGTATAGAGTAAGAGCTCTTTCATTGTTTTCAGCTAATATTTTATCACTGTTTAAAGATGCTTCTGAGTCGTTAATTGTATTTTCAATTTCCTTTAAGTTTTTTGAAGATAGAGAAACATCTTTTTCATCAGAATCAATATAATTGGAGTTTTTATCTGTACATCCGATTAAAGAGGATGTTGTCATAATTGCAAGAGCCAAAATAGCCGTTAATAGTTTTTTCATTTTAATTCCCCTTAAAAAATATATTTTGAATTTTTCAACATAATAGTAGTATATTCTATATTTTAGTAATTGTCAATACTACGCAAAGAGAAAATTTTCAAATTTGTGGTTTTGACGAAAATATCAGACTTTTTTGTTCTGTTTGAACAAAAAATAAGTGTGTCACGCGTGACACACTTGAGTCAATTAAAAAATCATATAAGTGGCTGTCTTCTCATAAGTTAACGGATTTAAGTATCTCGGCTTCGGCTAAGAGAAATAGACAAAGCGAGGAGATGATAGCATGGATGTTATATACATAACATTAACCATTTTGCTTTTAGTAGCCTTATCAGAGGCTATTAAAAGTATAAAGAAATAACCAAGGTGCGACTTGGTTATTATATATTTTTAGTCGGACAGCCACTTATATGATTTTTTTATTTATTATGTCTTTTTATTGTTAATGTGTCATGCGTGACACATTGTGCGGATATATATATCCACTTTTTTAGATATACTGCAAAAGTCTACAATTACTTAAAAAAGTTGGTTCTTCCAAAAATTGATTATTCCTATATAATTATTATATAATATTTATTGTTTTTTGTCAACAGACCAACAAAAATTTTTATGAAAGTTTCATGTGATTAACGAAATTTTGGAAATCTTTTGGGAGTGTGTCACGCGTGACACACTCATTTTTGAAGAACATCCTCAGTTTAAGCTTCGGAGAGATCATCTCCGAAGTTATTTTTTAGTTTTTATCAAACAGTATCTTTTCTATTTCTTCAGCGACTTTAATTTTATCCTGAAAAGTTAAATGCACATATATGTCGCTGGTTATACCAATACTGCTATGCCCCAGCCACTGTGAGACTGATTTGAGAGGCATACCGTTCTGTATCAGCAAGCTTGCACAGGTGTGACGCAGATCATGAAAACGGCACTTTAAATTAAGCTGACTCATTAGCTTATTAAACGACCTTGAAAGATAGTCTGGGTGTATAATCTGTCCGTATTGATCAACACAAACATATTTTAAATAATCTTTACAATACTCTTTTCGGTTTTTTGCATAATAAATACGCTGTTTACCCTTGATATAATGAAGATAATCATATATTTTGTCAGGTAGAGGGAGCGTGCGGCGACTTGATTCTGTCTTGGGCATATCGCAGAAAATAAGTTTCGTGTGGTGCTTATCATTATATTTAACAACAGTGTGCTGAATGCATAAAGTGCGAGCTTCAAAATCTATATCGCTCCAACGCAGTCCCAGAACTTCGCTTCTTCTTAAACCCATGCTGCCGGCTATAATTACGGGAGTGTAAATTTTTGAATTACGCAGGTGATTTAAAACAATCTTAAATTGTTCTGATGAAAGAAATTCTCCGTTATATTTTGCGATTCCTGGGCGTTCTGCAAAAATAGCTGCGTTTCTGGAAATTATTTTATTCTTAACAGCGTCTTTTAATGCTGAATTTATATTTGAATGGTGTTTGGCTAATGTTGCTCCGGACAAACCTGATTTAAATTTTAGAGCATAATATTCTTCTAATATTTCAGGAGTGATTTCCGAAATATGTAATTTCTTACTGCGGAAGTAAGGTTCAATATGACTTCTTATCTGAATGTCGTATGTATTGTATGTATTAACCTTTACTTGCGTTTCTTTTTTATTCAGCCATTTCAATAACCAATCTGCAAATAAAATATCATTATTATTCTCATTCTTTAGTTGATTTTTTAACTGCTGATTTTCCAAAGATAACTGAATAACTAATTTCTCTAGTTGAGAATTCCTTTTCAATATTGTTTCAATATTCATAATAATAACCTCTTTCCCTATAATTATCTATTATATAACAAAAAAAGATAAAATCAATACCAATATATTCATTACAACATATTTCTAAAAAATTATACTATTTTTTGCCTTAAATATTTAATGATAAACGTTTGTATAGTCATAATAATCCTGTCACGCGTGACATACTCAAATAAATCATGCGACAAATTGTACTAAAGAAATATATACTTAGGTTGAATTTTACAAAACAATATGGTATAATAAGAAAAAACTGGGGAGGTTTTATAATGTTTGTTATATCGGATTTTAAAAACAAGCTATCAAAAAGTGCGGCGGATTTTATAGTAGAAAATTTCTTATCAAAAATAAGCGATAAAAAGCTTGAAAAGGATCTTGAGAAGTTTTCAGAACAGTATTTTCTGAATAAATTTGAAAACTGTTCTGCTGAAGATGAATTTGATTATGAAGCCGTAAAAAGATTTCTATTTGAAAATATTGACCAACGAATACCAGCAATATTTTATGAATCGGGTCAAGAGGGAAGAGCTTCATTAAAGGAACGTTTAATAAAAGATGCCATAGCAAGAGGACATGGCAGTCCAAATACAATACGAAGCTATTGTACCGCTATAATAGATTTCATAGGAGAATGCATATATGATACGATTTCTTCGGAGGGCAAGTGGATCGCGTCACAGGTAGTTTCATCAGTCAGAGAGCACTATGAAGAAAATAAAAAGCAGACAGAGCACATTTTAGAGGAATTACGCTATTATGGTTCCTTTGAAGAACTGATAGATAATATGAACCTTCCCCAAATGATAGCTGAAAATCCTTTCAGTTATCTGAATCCAAAGATACGTTTTTATGGAAGGATAACGGAACAGCAAAAAATATCTGAGTTCATGAATGACGACCGAAGTTTTCTTTTCTGGTCAGTCACAGGACGCGGAGGAATGGGGAAAAGCAAATTTGCTTTACATATATGCAGGGAATATGAAAAGCTGGGTTGGAAGGCGGTATGGGCTAATTCAAGCAAGCTTTCAAAGATTATTGATTTTAACGGTAATGTAAAGTATAACAAACCGCTTCTTGTTGTTTGCGATTATGCCGGAGAATATATTGATAAAATAAGAGAGTATATAATCGATATTTCCAATAGGATAAGAGGCTTTAAATGCCGACTTTTGCTGATAGAACGTTCAGACTATAAAAATACTAGCAATGCTTCTTATATAGATAACTGGTACAGTCGTCTTTATTCATCACATAACAGAGACACAATTAAGAATATGGAATACCTGGAAGTATCGTTGGATCTTGATGAATATATTCTTAAAGATGAGGAGATGAAAGCTATACTGGATGACTTCTCAGATAAAAAATTATCTGATAAAGAAAAAGAAAACATAATTAACTTTGTAAAAAAACGTTTAGGCGGGACCTCAGAGAAATACGATGCAAGATGTTTGTTCCTGCTTTTTACCGCCGACGCTTGTCTACATCATCTGAAATATAACAACTGGGACAGCGAGAAATTAATGTTAAATTATATTAATCGTACTAAAGTAAGATGGAAGTCCTATCTAAAAAGTAATGACGCAGTCTGCAAATGCGCGTCAAAACTATTGGCTTTTGCAACAGCAGCAGGAGGAATAAGCTTTGATGAAGATTACAAAAGCGTACCTGCTGAGTATATTAATAATTTGAGAAATGCTCTTGGATATGATAGTGATATTTATGACTCAATAAGTTTTCTGAATGTACTGTGTGAAAAGAATACAGAGGATCTCAGAGTTGAACCAATGCTTCCGGATATAGTAGGCGAATACTTTTTCATATCAGAGTTCAGATCACTTCCGAAAAATAAAAAAACTGAATGGCGTGAAATGCTGCTGTCGGATGAGTACAGAGAATATTTTCTTAATTTTCTTGGTAGATGCATTTCTGACTGGCATAAGGACGAGTTAAAAAGCGTCTATGATGGTTTCATTAATTGCTGTTATGAAAATAATATATTAGATAATGGTATTTGCAGTATTATAGTAAACACGTCATATTATTATTCCGATCCTTCAGATTATGAAGTTTATGAAAAAGTATTAAAAGAAATAAAAACAGAATTTGGTTATTATTGTTATGCGATATTTCTATGTAATGAAGCCGCTTTAATAGATAAACTAGAAGAATCATTAAATGCAGCTGAAAAAATAAAAAGCGAGGTCTTATCTAATTATAAAACAGCAAAAACTGCTGAAATATATGCAAAAGCGCTTGTTAATGCGGCAGTTAAAATGAAAACAGCAGAAGAAATATTAGAAATAACCGACAAAATAAAAAGTGAAGTTTTATCTGAATATGATACAGTAGAAATTGCTGAAATATATGTAAAGGTACTTGCTAGTGCCATAGTAGAAATGCAAACAGCAGAAGAAATAATGGAAATAGCTGACAGAATGAAAAGCGAGGTTTTATCTGAGTATAACACAGCAGAAATAACCAAAGTATATGCAAAGGTACTTGTTGGTGCTACATTAAAAATGCAAACAGCAGAAGAAATAATGGAAATAGCCGACAGAATAAAAAATGAGGTTTTATTTAAGTATAACACAGCAGAAATTGCTGAAATATATGTAAAGGTACTTGCTGGTGCTATAGTAAAAATGCAAACAGCAGAAGAAATAATGGAAATAGCCGACAGAATAAAAAATGAGGTTTTATTTAAGTATAACACAGCAGAAATTGCTGAAGTATATGTAAAGGTGCTTGCTAGTGCTACATTAAAAATGCAAACAGCAGAAGAAATAATGGAAATAGCCAACAGAATAAAAAGTGAGGTTTTATCTGAGTATAACACAGCAGAAATTGCTGAAATATATGTAAAGGTACTTGCTGGTGCTATAGTAAAAATGCAAACAGCAGAAGAAATAATGGAAATAGCCGACAGAATAAAAAATGAGGTTTTATTTAAGTATAACACAGCAGAAATTGCTGAAGTATATGTAAAGGTGCTTGCTAGTGCTACATTAAAAATGCAAACAGCAGAAGAAATAATGGAAATAGCCAACAGAATAAAAAGTGAGGTTTTATCTGAGTATAACACAGTAGGAATTGCCAAAGTATATGCAGCGGTGCTTGTTGGTGCTACAGAAAAAATGCAAACAGCAGAAGAAATATTGGAAATAGCCGACAGAATAAAAAGCGAAGTCTTATCTAATTATAAAACAGCAGAAACTGCTGAAGCATACGCCGCGACACTTGCCAATGCGACTGGCAAGCTATTTACATATAAAGAAAGATTGCGTATAGCCGAAAAAATAGTTTTTGATGTGCTAAGTATATATCCAACCTATATAACAGCAGTAATGTATTATATAGCACTGGAATCAGCGGAAGGATTAGCATCTAATCAACAGCAGAAAAGTGAAATATCCGAAAAAATAACAAAATGTGAAAATGATTATTGCGAATTGTTAGGTGAGTATTTAAAGACGAGATAGATTAAACAATCCTGTCACACGTGACACACTCAAAACTATCTTTTAAAATTTTTTCTGTGCGGACTTGCCTTTCCGAAATTAAGTATATTCTTTTCCTGCCTGATGAGTTCTACCTTATTCTCCAAAGCCATAAAATCAGTGTACATATTTACAAGCTCAGGTGTAATACATGCTGGAGTATGGCTTTCGGATTTCTCTATCCTTCTGCCGCTTTCTATCAATTCATTGCATAATAAATCTTCCCGCTGAGAAAGCAGCGAAACCGCTGCCTGTTTTTCTTCGGCGGGAAGCTTATGCAGATCCGTTATGTAGCATATGTAATCAGGGTGCTCCTTAACAGCTTTAACGCTTACCCTGCATAACCGTTCCTTCAGAGCGTCAATTTCATCAAGCCTGCGCTCAAAATTATTTGCAAATTCCTTTCTTCTGAAAAATTCTTCAAACCCCTTGACACTTTGCATAGAATATGATATACTATCATTAAAGCTAATAAATGTTTCCTCTAGGGGCAATTGTAGCCCGGCAGATTGAAGCATTTTATTAGCTTTTTCTATATTTGCGGCAATCAGACCTCCTTTTTCAAGCTGAAGCTTCAGATATTGCTCCATATTGGTGCGTCCATAAATACTGCATATTTTATTGACCTTGTGATGCTGTTCTGACGAGTTGATCTTAATTGCGGTCATGATTTTTCTGTTCTCTATGTCTGTGAGCTCCGATATAATAACCAACGTGTTCTTCCAGCGACCTTCAAATATCATAACGGGATTCCTAAGCTGAGCCGGTATCAGTTTTATTATGTCTGCACTAAGATCATGGCCGTGGAAAACCTCTTCTTTTTTTGACATACATTTGGTTATTGTGTCCGGCGATATTACCAAGTTTAAATTAGAGTCAGCTCCTGCGGCTACTATTGAGTTAGGCGTTGAGCCGAGCTTTAAAGCCTCAGTTGTTTTGCCGCGGTTTCTTATATAACGGTCAAGAGCTTTGGAGAAATACTCGTCATCCTTCATATTTCTCCTTATTCTGTCCGCCATATCCAAAATATCCTGTTCGTCCGCTGTTAAGGCGGATTTTTTGTTATTATTCATAAGCAAATCTCCATAAAGCAGTGTGTCACGCGTGACACATCGCAGTTATAATATCTGATCATAGAGAAACTGAACGCGCTGTGAATCCGAAAGAAATAATTTACCGCTGCCATACAGCCTGTCGATAAGACAGTCAAGCCGTCTGTGTGCAGTATCCAGCTCGGCCGGCATATTTGTATACATTTCACCTAAAGCCATAATACTGCGGTATTTCTTTCTTATCCTCAGCAGTTCTTTTGACGCTTCTGAAATAAGACGCTCCTGTTTTTCGTCAGGCTGAGGAATGAAAAAATTGTTGTAGATCAGCGACGCAGAGTAACGGTAACGCATTTCAAGCCTGCCACAGAAGTATTTTGTAAAAGCCATATGCATTGAAGAGCAGAGCACTCCGAAAAGAAACAGATCAGCGCCGGCTATGTAATCGACGCTTGAGTTGAAGCGTACCGGCTTTTCTGAAAAATATGCTATTGGTATGTATTTTCTGCTCTCTGAGGAATGTCTCGGAATAACTATATAGCTCTCCGGAATAAGCTTTTCCTGTTCGATAACGTAAAGCGCCTCGCTTTTAAGAAGCGAATCCGCAGTAATATAAAGACTGCTGTGTATGTTTTTGCACTGTGCAGCCTTGTTTTTCAGTGACCGACGGCTGAAAATGCTCTGAGGCTCGTATCTGCCCTGCTTTATTTCAGGATAGCCTGAGCGCTGAGAATATGACGGCATCAGAAACATATCAGGATCGCTGTGCAGATAAGCGTTTATGTTCCGGCAGTGAACCGGTAAAGAGTCAGGAGCTGTGTAGAGCAGCCGGCAGTTATCCGAGTCAGTGTTCCTGGAGGAAAAACCAAGGATAACACACCATACCTGAACCGAGTTGGATTCAAGCTTAAAGGGGCTGTAGGCAAAGTCAAGCTTTATGTGTTGGCAGATCCTCTGCCATATAGGCTTTACCTGAATACCCTGGCAGACCGAGCTTGTAGTGAGAAAACCGCATTTTGCTTCGGGAAGAGCCTTTATGTACTGCGCTGCCTTAATGATCCATGCGCCGGAATAATCAATCCTGTCAGCTGTTCCGGAGATCCGCATTACTTCCTTTCGCTGCTCACTATTCATCAGACTTATGAACGGAGGATTTCCGATAATAAAATCAGGCTTGAAGTAGGTCCAGTCGGTTTTAAGCGAATCAGCGCATACAATGTTCTTGGGAAACTCGCTGTCTAAGGGTTCAAGTCTGCCGATGCGCCGCGCGAAGCTGATCCTGCACAGTCTCAGCTGAATAAAAAGCGCCGCTTTGGAGACCTGAACCGCCTCTTCGTCTATCTCGATCCCGCAAAATCTGTTCTTGTCTATCCAGCTGCAGCCGTGAAGTATGCCGCAGCTTAACTCAAATTCTGAAAGCTTCTTAGCTGTTCTTATGAGAAAATTTCCGCAGCCGGATGCGGGATCCAGAAATACAGCGTCTTTCAATATGCGTTCATCAGGAGCGCTGGGAAGCATATTGTCCAGAATTCGGTCAATGTCGGAGTCAGAGGTGTAGAATACGCCTTTTCGTTCTGTGCCGTCCGAAAGAAAAAGCTTGCCGAGCTCGGCAGGGGAAACCTCGTTCCAGTCCTGAGTCACAAAAGAAATCAGCTTGTTCTGAATATCAGAGCAGACTTTTTCAGGAGCGAACGGAAAGCGCATTTCGGGAGGAAGCGAGCTGAAAAAGCTACTGAGGTCTGTTCCAAGCTCGTGAACGTCTGAATTGAATATAAGGGCGGAAAAAGGCTTTCCGAGGAATAAGCCGGTGTTCTCACAGAATACCGAAAACAGAGTCATCAGCAGAAAATTACGCGTTTCAAGGCTGTCATATCCGGCTTTTTGCATAGCCAGACGAAGCTTGCTGAGATATTGAGTCAAAATATAGCTTTTATCCATACAGTATTATCCTTTCTTATCTATGTAGTGTAAAGTAATAAAGCTTGTACTTTCGGATAGATGAAATACAGTGGGTTTTAACTATGATACCGCATTTAAGGGACTACCCCTAGCCTTAAAAAAATTCTGCTTTTTTTCCAAAAATCCCTTGACAAAATCAGTCTTATGTGCTATCATAGAACCGATGAAGTTGTTTGATAGCTTTGAGATTGATTTTATCAGAGCTTTTGGACGTGAGCAGCGGCTGAGGTGAGATGCAGCCGCTGTTCTTTTTTTGCGGCTTATCCTTCCTCTTGAGTGTACAACGATAAAGTATTTGTTTTCTGTATAATCTCCGCAGCGCGTTTTCCTTTTCTGCTTTCTTATCAGTCCGAGATGTATGAGTCTGCCGATCACAGCGATCAGCTCCTCCTTTTTCATTTGAATAAGACCGGTTAGATCACGGTAGCTGTGGTAGAAGCTGTTCTTAAAGTTTTCCCTGCAGAGGCAGAAAACCGAATATACCCTAAGCTCTTTAGGCTGCAGCATACCTGCAGCCTTTTTGCTTATGAGAGTGTAGTTCTGTCCTTCAAAGCGCTTTAAGGTGTAAGTGTATGTACCGAGAGTACGGTCTTCACGGATTGTTCTTTGCCGTTCGATGATGATACCGTATTTCATGAGCCTTTTGCAGACTCTTGAAACTGTATCCGTTGAGATACCGCATACGCCGGCAATAGTGGATTGCTTTACTTTAACGCAGCCTCCGAGCAGCGTATCATAGCCGTATACGCTGTAAAGGCTGTAAAGGTATGCCGCGACAGCAAAGTCGCTGGAACTGAGTGATTTGTCAAGAATAAGGGAGTTGGGAAGAGAAAAATAGCCTGAGTGTACCATAATAGCTCCTTAAATGTAATTTATTTTTTCCTTCGGAACAAAATCAGTGATTAACAAAAGTGCTCAGGTAGTTCTGAAGAAGAATAACGGTCTGGTTATCAAGGGAACGCTTAGCCTTAAAACGTTTGAGTATCGTTTCGCATTGAGAGTATTCATTCTGAGATATGAGCATGGAAAATTCACCGTTTGAAAGCCTGTCGGCTTCTTCAATAGCAAGCTTCATAGGATTCTGCTTTGAATGTGGCGTCTGCTGTCTCGCCCCGGGAGAGCTTAGCGGACGCGTTGGAATAGAATACATAGATGAAACCGTCTTTTGCGGGGCATTGTGCATGATTTCTTCAAGCCGCGCGTTTATAATGTCAAAATCAAATAGGGACTTTGAGAGAGCAATACGCTGCTCAGACAGGACTATATCGTCAAGCTTTGTAATTTTGTGTCCTGATTTATAGAAAAAATCAAAGGACGATCTTATCGGATACATACGCTGACGCTTGATTACGGTTTCACCGTATTCCATAACTGACAGCTCGTCAGCCGTCATAAGAGCGCGTTCCTTCGCCTGGTAGCTTTGCTGTGAGATATATTCCTTAAGAGATCCGCTGTAAGCTATGTATTCTTTAGTTTCGTTGCCGAGCACGCGTGACATAAATTCGTTAGTGTCTGGATCCATGCTGTATATGTAGATCAGATTACCGCAGCTGGTGCGTATTACCTTGGCTTCGTTGTTGTACTTTATATCGAGCTGTGAGAGATCCTGAACAAACAGATGAAACAGTATATTACGACCTGCCGAAACTGTTATCTTGTTGTCCATACCCGGAATACGCACCATATTGCAGAATTCGTCCAGAATAAAATTGACCCGTCGGGGAAGCGACTGGATACGGTTTCTGCTGAGATATTCCACCATAGCCGTGTAGCACTGATTTATGAAAAGCGACGCAATAACGTGTCTTGTCGGACGGTCATCCGGGACGACCATGAATATTGCTGTAGGCTGTTCGTTATCGATCAGGTCGTCAAATCTGATGTCATTGCTGGCGGTAAGCGAGGCGATACCTTCATCTGAGCCGAAAATGGAAATGTTGTCTGCCAGCGTGGCAAAGATACTGCTGCGCATATCTCCCGAAGCAAATTTAGAGGTCGCGTATGCCGCCTTTGCGGGCGAACCGACAGGCAGAGATTTAAAAAGCTGATCCAGCTTGTTTACGGTAACCTGAGCGCCGTTTACAATTTTGGTTTCGTCGTCGCTGCCGTATTCAAGGAACAGCTGATATACGCTGTACATATTGACCTTGTCAAGACATCCGTTTTCATAGCCTGTATCAAGCAGATACAGAATAATAGCTTTCAGAAGCGACTTTGCGGACGAAGGCCAGATTGGATCGGTTTCCGGATTGTAGGTCAGAGTGTTCGCCATTGTGTCGATGTAGTCGTTGACCTTTGACATATCCGTATGATTTTCCTTAGCGTAGACATATTCTTCAATAATGAATGAAAGCGGATTCCAGCAGCTGGTACGGTCTGTGTCACGAAGGTTAAGAACAACTATCTTGTAGCCGTTTTTCTTTAATATGTCGTAGGTGTTCTCTAAAATTTCGCCTTTCGGATCGTTTATGACCATAGACTGCTTGGAGGTCATGACACAGGAAGCAAGTAGATTAATGAAAGGGAGTACAAACGTCTGTGTTTTTCCTGATCTGGTTGTACCAATAATAAGGGAGTGAGTCGTAGTCGCGTCAACATAATAGCTTCCGTTGATGTACGCCATAGGTATCCCTGATTTATCAGCGCTGTTCAAAGATTTTTCCGGTATTTTATAGAATTCCTCTTTTATTTCCTTTATATCCGACCAGCGTGATGTACCGTAAAGCTCGTCTTGACTGTGTTTCACCTGATATTTCTGTTCCAGCCTGATACATATGATCATTGCCGTGATGTAACCTATCAGCAGCGGAGCATATATAGGTATTCCTTTGGGAGCTTTGTACAGATAGCTCAGCTTCAGAGTGATCGCATCCGATAAGGAAGTTCCTTTTCTGCTGCTGACAGCAGATGCGGAGAGCAGCTGAATAAACATATTCAGTAAAAAACAGATTGCGGCTGTGCTTGCTGTAAAGGCTGCCAGAAGCTCTGCCAGCCTTCTGACAGGACTACGTTTGTTCTTCTTTTTCTTTTTAGCCATCAGCGTCTGCCTCCATATGTTTTTGATATGACGGGACCGCGTGATCCGTATATTATATCGGTCAGCTGACTGCAGATTCTTTCTGGAGTATCCTCTGTTCTTACAAGCTCGCCGTCCCAGAGCTTCCCTATGCGACCCTTGTGATTTATGTTGTTTACGCACTTGACGGAGCTTCCGCCGAATTCAAGCCATTCATCAAGATTTTTGTTGTAGTCGTCCAGCAGAAAATCGTTTTTGTCTATACCGCCGGGAATATACTCTGATTTCGGAGCTCCGACCTTGGTGAAAATACGATGGAAGTTGTCTATCTCAGGCAGCTGCTCGTCAAGCCACTGGTTTTTCTGCCGGTAGCAGAAGGGAGGTTCGCCGTCGATCGCGGCGGACAGTATGTATATTTCTATCTCCGGCTCTTGTTCCGCAAGCTGTTTTATGGCCTTGACCATGTTTTCAAACGGCTTGAGGTTACGGAAAAAGTCCTTTTCCCACATACGCTCAAGATACTGAACTTCATCGTGAAATCTCGCAAGCGTTCCGTCCATGTCTACAAAAAGACGTGTTGATGTATTCATAAAAATTTACCTCCTGAAAAGACAGTCTGTCACGCATGACAGACTCAGTAGTTTCTGTTCTGCATAAGCTGCAGAGCTTCTTCATATTCGTATTCGTTTATAAGCTGTTGTGTATGCCGCTGCATTTCATTGAGCATACGGATAAAAGCGGGATCAATGCATATGGCAAGCTGCTTTTTGCTATCTATGTAACCTGACGGAAGCTTCAGCGGTTTGGCAAGGTATTCAGCGGCAAATTTATTTCCCTGTTCCGCGGCCTTTTTGAGCTGCTCTCTTCCTTTTTCAAATTCATGCCGTTTAAAGTATTCGACTCCAAGTCTTGCCTGAGCATATTGATTGTTCTGCTGTGCAGCCGTCAGAAGCATTGCTTCAGCCTTTTCCCAGCTGTATTTCTCAGGGTTAAGATACAGCTTTCCGAGAGCATACTGAGCATACATATTATTCTTTTCGGCCGATAGCAGTAGGTGTTCTTCAGCTTTATCAAGATCGTATTTTTCTTCTGTAAGATAGAGTTTGCCTAGAGCATAATGACCAATACCAAGCTCGTCATCCTGAGCGGCAGCAAGCATAAGAAAATGTTCCGCTTTGTCCAAGTCTTTCTTATCGTCTGATTGATATAGCTTACCGAGAGCATACTGAGCATACATATTATCCTTTTCGGCCGACAGCAATAGGTGTTCTTCAGCTTTATCAAGATCGTATTTTTCTTCTGTAAGATAGAGCTTGCCGAGGGCATAATGACAAATACCTAGCTTGTCATCCTGTTTAGCAGCAAGCATAAGATAATATTCCGCTTTATCCAAGTCTTTTTTATGCTCATTCTGATACAGCTTACCGAGAGTGTACTGAGCATACATATTATCCTTTTGTGCCGACAGCAGTAGGTGTTCTTCAGCATTATCCTGATCATATTTTTCTTCTGTAAGATAGAGTTTGCCTAGGGCATAATGAGCAATACCTAGCTTGTCATCCTGAGCGGCAGCAAGCATAAGATAGTCTTCTGCTTTGTCCAAGTCCTTCTTATCGTCTGATTGATACAGCTTACCGAGAGCATACTGAGCATACATATTACCCTTTTGTGCCGACAGCAGTAGGTGTTTCTCAGCTTTATCAAGATTGTATTTTTCTTCGGTTAGATACAGCTTTCCGAGGGCATAATGACCAATACCAAGCTCGTCATCCTGAGCGGCAGCAAGCATAAGATAGTCTTCTGCTTTGTCCAAGTCCTTCTTATCGTCTGATTGATATAGCTTTCCGAGAGCATACTGAGCGTACATATTACCTTTTTGTGCCGACAGCAGTAGGTGTTTCTCAGCTTTATCAAGATTGTATTTTTCTTCGGTTAGATACAGCTTTCCGAGGGCATAATGACCAATACCAAGCTCGTCATCCTGAGCGGCAGCAAGCATAAGATAGTCTTCTGCTTTGTCCAAGTCCTTCTTATCGTCTGATTGATATAGCTTACCGAGAGCATACTGAGCATACATATTATCCTTTTTGGCCGATAGCAGTAGGTGTTCTTCGGCTTTATTAAGATTGTATTTTTCTTCTGTAAGATAGAGCTTGCCTAGAGCATAATGACCAATACCTAGCTTGTCATTCTGTTTAGCAGCAAGCATAAGAAAATGTTCCGCTTTGTCTAGGTCTTTCTTATGCTCATTCTGATATAGTTTTCCGAGAGCATACTGAGCGTTAGGATTTTTTGTGTTTGCTGCTTCTATCAGGTGTTTTTCAGAATTGTCAAGATCTACAGCTGTTCCCTTGCCGGTAAGATACATAGAGCCTATACGGTAGTGGAGATAGACGTGTTCCAATCGTTTTTTCTTCATTCCCTTTGCCTCAACAGCGTAAGCATTTTCAAGCAGCTGCATATCCTGCGCCAATATCTCCTTAAATCCGTTCAGCGCTTTTGCGTAATACCATTCGCCTATATCTTTGCTGTCAGCTGCTTCCGCCAGTCCTTCGGCGTATATTTTGCCTATGTCATAAGCGGCAAGCATATTTCCTTTATTGCATTCCGAAAAAAGCAGTTTCAGCGCTTTTTCAGGATCACTTTTTATTATGTTGTTGGGATCAGCGTCATTTCCGTATAAAAAATGCAAGGCTTCTTTGTATTCTTTGCTCCAGTTTATGAAAACAGTTTCTTCGGAAGGATGGTCTTGAGTTCTCTCATAGTCCGGCTGTTCTTCAAAAGCAAGCTCTTTCGGAAACTCTTCTTCGGAAGGATGAATTTCCGGTTCAGAGCTGAAAAGCGAAGCGTAATATTCGTCCGGCAGCTGTTCCTCATCGGGAAACGGAGGCTCATAGTCCGCTGCCTCAGACTGTTCTGCAAGCAAACCGAGCTGCGTATCTTCCTCGGAAGGATGAATTTCCGGCTCAGAGCTGTAAAGCGAAGCATAATATTCGTCCGGCAGCTGTTCTTCACTAGGAAACGGAGGCTCAGGGAATACTTCCTCTGAAGAAGGATCTTGTGCAGCTTCAAACTGTTCTGCAAACGAACCGGTCTTCAGCTCTTCTTCGGAAGGATGCGCCAGCTGTTCCCGGTAAATTTCTCTGACAGCATTAAGCACTTCGTTGCCGCACCGCTCCTTCAGATCGTTCATTTTATTCTTGCGGAAGTTTTTGTAAAGAGCCTGGTTTCCCACACCATAGGTTTTCCTGTACAGCAGCTGACTTTTCTCTGTCATTTCAGAAAACAGCTTTCCCATTCTGAACAGCTCAGGATCTGAACGTATTGCCGAATCGGTTATACTGTCTATAAGCGGTCTGTACCGCTTAACATATCCGCTGTTATAACCGCATTTCTGCTTGCTGCTTTTAAGCACATTTTCTGGCAGCTGCATCATCAGCTTCAGAAGCTGTTCCTTAGGGCCGTAAGCTCTGACGCCCTTTCTGATTATATCGCGCAGCTCTGTAAGCTGTTTGACGTGTTCGTTGCCGATAATTCTGTTTGCAATTGCAGATTTCAGCGCGTTAAAGGCTTTGACGTCAATGCAATCCTGTTTATTTCCTTTTTGAGTAATTTTTCTGTCCTCCTTGCGGTGGTACTCGCAGATCGAATAGTGTATGTGTATGTTGTCTGTGTTTGTGTGGATAGCTGCGTTCCAGTAAACATTGTCCGCATCAAACTTACTGTTCTCTGAAATCATTTTGTTGATGCCGAGTCTGCCCAGTTCCTTAAGCTTTTTGACGTCCAGGTTAAAATGCCCGTCGCCGCGCTGGGTCAGAATACCGTGCTCCAGAAGAAACTGATTGTCGAAGGATACTACTCCGAAATATTTCGGACAGCCTTCGTCTCTGCTGACTCTTTCAAGTCGTCTGTATCTTTGCTTATCGGTCTGTGTAAGCCTGTCCTTTTCATTATCAAACAAACCGTCTGATTTTTCTTCGTTTGACATATATGTGAGAAAGTCTCCGCCTTTGTATCTGTTCTGGGGATTAAATTCGTCGTTCAGATGATAAATCGGATTAAAGGCTTCGGGACGTTCCATATATTCAAGAAAATCGTACCCGCCTATCTTCCAGTTGTACTCGAAGCCAAGAGAAAAAATTATGCCCGGTCTGGGATTGCCGGGCTTCAGCTTTGAAATGGTATTAACCGACATTCTGTTTCTGCCTCCTTATGTCACGAGTGACAGATCAGTGATTGGTGAATTTGTCAAGCAGCTTTTTGGTCTGCGCTCTGAGAGCGCTGTCTGAATACTGCTTCCTGCTTTCAGTAAGCCACCCGTAAGGAGATTTGTCCGCGGGTTTAAATTCTTTAAAATCGAGATGAGTTACCAGCGAGTTTATCAGATTTACAAGATGGTAATTCTGTTCTGTGATTTTTGACAATAGGGATCGTATCCTTTTTACCTCGTCACTGTCTCGGTCGTCAAGTCCGCAGTAGTACTTGATAGCAAGCTCTGCCGCGGAAGAGATAGTCATGTCCGTCTGATCGGCAAGCTCGTCAAGCAACTGACTTGCTTCCGCACTGATCCTTATCGTCCTTTTAATATATATCTTTTTACTCATATAACTGCTCCTTTCAGTCAAATTTTAATTTCCAGTTAATTTACACAAACTGGTAAGTTTGTAGTGAAAAGCTTCAGCTGAGGCAGCGTCCGTTGAAAGAGCATAAAGAGAATGCCGCAGCTTTTTTTAGAAGCTCGGTAAAACCGAGCTTTTCATTCCGAAAAAATGCCGCAGATCGCCGTTTTGTATGGCACTTTGCCATACAAAAACAGGTGTAAAACAGCATTTTGCCATACCGTTGCCATACAAAAAAGCTGTTTTGCCATACTAATGCCATACAAAAAAGGCTGTTTGCCGTATAATTGCCATACAAAAAATTGACCCTAAATTTTACTTTTCTGGAAGCTCACTATAGAAAACGCTTCTCAGATCATCAAGGTCGTTCAGTATTTTCAGAAACATCGTCATGACGTTTTCAATAAGTTTTTCTGTGCTTTCCGATTGTGATTTAAGCTCCTGCTGGCATAGGGAAGCCACTATCGGAGGCAGGGCTTTTATAAGGAATCTGTCTTTACAGGCTATATAATTTGCAAGGATTTCATTCACCAACACGTTTCGTGACGGGTAATTTTCCTTTTCCGCGAGCTCGTCAATGGCCTCCAGAAGCTCAGGCTCTACTCTGATTCTTAGTTCTGCCATATTATTTTCTTACCATATCGGTTCAATTTTGTTTGCGCATATCTTAAATGTACCGTCAAACCAGGTCCTAAGTTCTCCTTTTACGGATACGCCCAAGCCTCTTGTAAGGTTATTCAGAACATTATTTACATTCTGTCTATCGCAGACATAAACGTCAAAAATGTCAAAACGTTGTTCCTTTCCGACCTCTGCGGGGCGCATGATCTTGACCTTAAAGGTAATAGCATAGTTGTTGTTTTCGACTGGTTCGATGTTGGAATAAACAATTCCTCGTACAGTGATCCTGTTGTCTTTGCTGTTAAAGGGCATAAAATCTTCTCCTTTTCTGATAATTTTGTCTTGTAAAAATAAAAAAAACGAACCGAAAAATCAGTTCGCAGCGAATGATTTTTGATTCGTTTTGTTTCTTATCTGCCCCTGCTGGGAGGCTTATTCAGTGACGGGGAGTTAAATCTGCCGGCAGATTTTTCCCATGTTTTAATTGTTTCTTTTTCAATAAAGCTTATGAGCGGTCTTAAATTTTCCTCCGTATCGTAAATTTCAAGAGCGTTATAGTAGTCCTTTTTATCCTCGTCATATATAATAAGGGGAGGATGATCGTTTATCATCAGGTAGTAATTCATAAGGGTTCTGCCTACACGACCGTTTCCGTCTGCAAAGGGATGAATGTATTCAAAGCCTGCGTGAAGGTAAGCGGAAACGGTAAGTGCATTGAAATTTGCTTCACCGGCAACTCCGTTTACTTCTTCTATTAAAGCTTCAAGATCCTCTTCAACATATTCAGGAGGAGAGCCCACCTCGTTTATTCCTGTAACATAATCGTGCTTTTTGAATTCCCCGGGCCTTTCATGATTGACCCCGAAACGCCGTTCATCAAAGGTGCCGTAGGTAAGCGTATAGTGTATCTGCTTTATTAGGCCAATAGAAATAGGCTCCTTTTTAACTATTTTTTCAGCGAGAAAATCATAGCATTTCTTTTGATTTTCTATTTCAAACAGCGTTCTGGTGTCACCGGTATAGTTAATAACCTTGCCGTTTTCAAAAATTTCTCTTGTGTCGTGATAGGTTATCTTATCGTTTTCTATTCTGTTTGAATTATATGCAAACAGAATTCGGAAGCTGTCAAGCTTCATATCCATGTCTGAAACAGAGGATATTTTGTTATGCTGCCAGAAGGCAAGAACGTCGGCGTATGTCAAATAAACACCTCCAATTAATTGCTTATTTTATATAATACCATAGAAAAAAAGCGTTGTCAACGATATTAAAAGCTGTTAAAATACTCGCTTTCCTTTCCGAAGGTATTAAGTATTTTAAGTCTGTCTGTGCTGAGTCCGAACAGCTTTGGCGCGTAATAGAGGAAAAATCCTTGCTCTGAGCTGAAAGGCTTTACACGAAAGCTTATGTATTCAGGACAGGGCTTTTCATATGTTTCACCGTTCTTTCCTATGACCGTACAGATCAGTTTTTTTGATTTGTCGATGACTATTATGACATTGTCATACTTTTCTTCGTCAATTGCCGATGCAAGTATACTGTCATACGGAATAGTATAAAGCGTTGCTTTGCCGTTCTGATAATAGCAAAACTCGGCTTTGCTTTCTCCGGCGGAAATCTCAAGAAAGTGATGCTGCTCGGAATTTCTTTTCAGCACAAATATGCCTGCAAGCAGCGCAAAAGCAGATATAACGCTTAATATATTGGAAAAGCTTGAAGCTGCAATAGTCAGCACAATAAAAAGTACACAGAATATAAGAAGCTTTTTCTGCTTGATATGAGCTGCAGTAACTCTGTTTTTGTAGTTTTCGATCAGCAGACTGCGCTGATCGGAGCGAGGGTACTGAAATATTAATTCGTTTTCATCCATAATTTTATTCCTTTCATTCTGATACTGTCACCATACAGGAGGCTGACAAACCTCCGTCGGATGTTTTTGCTGTTATGATCGCTTTGCCGGAAGAATGTCCGGTAATTTTTCCTGTGTTGTCTACAGACGCGATATCCGGTCTGTTGCTGCTCCAGGATACGGTTTTATCATCGGCATTTGAGGGGGAAATAACTGCGGTAATAACCGCAGACTGATTGATTTTTAATATTACGCTGTTGGCTTCAAAGCCGGTTTCAAGCCGTATACCGTTTACCTGAACAGGCTGTTTTCCAACTGTCGTACTGGGGAGTGTGGTTTTATTTGCAGTCGTTGTTTTCTGTGCTGTTGTTTCGGGCTTAATGCTTTGGGTTTCTGGAGGAATGTATTCCTGCGTTTGCTTTGGGGGAGACGTCTGCTGTATGCTGTTGTCGGATGATAAATCTGCTGTTACAGAACCAGAAAAGACTTCCGAAGATACGCTTTTATTTGTGCTTTTTTCTGTTTTTGTTTTAGAACTGGTATTTTTGTCAGTTGAGGAAGCTTCCGTAAGAGACGATTGCTGTGTCGTTTTGCTGTCCTCTGTTAAAACAGTATTCAGTGTTGATGTCTCTGAAGCTGCCGGCATTGTAGTCATTACAGCTTTGGTCGTGGTCATTGTAGCGGCTTCGTCGGAGGTCATAAATAAAATGTCTTTAATATCTATAGTAATACGTTCGATTTTTTCTTCTCCTTTTTCTACAGAACCGGGAATAACATCGCCGAATTCGTCGTATCTGTCCTCAATAATTTTGTCCGGCTCCCGAAAAACAATTTTAATTATTACCTTTTTGAAAGTATCGTCGGCATTATTACAAATAACATTTTTAGAAATCTTACCGTCTCCGACCGAAAATGGAAGCTCATTTTGCGCGGTGTCCAGCCATACTGAGAGGACTTCCGGTTCATCTCCCTGAGAGCTTCCGCTGCTTATCTCCTTGACCGAGTAGGTAAAGCGCAGCTGATGCGTGTCTGTAAGATAGATTGCATTGGATATTTTAATATAATATCCGCCGATTGATCTTACAGTATTATAATCCTCTGAAAGAGTCGCTGTGTTTGCGCCGTACCAAGAACGCGAGGTTATCAGTAGTGTAAACAAAGAAAGCACTATAATAAGGAAAACAGTATAAATTAGGCTGTATTTTTTATTTGATAGCTCCATTGCTGCATATCCTCCTTACGCTGTTTGGGCAAGGCCTTCGGCAAGCTTTATAACTTCGCAGCGGACAATTTTTGTATATTCATCAGACGCGTTTTTATCAATTTTCAGATAATGCAGCGCTTCGTCGGTAAAAACATTTACGAAATGATCAAAATTGCTGCGGATCAGTTCTGCATATTCTGCTTCCGAATATTCGTTATACAGGCTGTTATACAGACTGTGTATAATTTTTTCGCGGTCAAGGGAATTTCCCATGTACATAAGATCGGCCAGCTCAACGTTGCGTATGCAATGTATTTTTTCTCTGTCCTCGCCCATTGCCATGAGCATTTCGCCGTTTTGAAATTTCTTTACGCTTAAAAGCTCCGCATTAGTAAACTGTGGGAACATTTCATGAAGCTTTGAAATGTTTTTTTCCGATATGGACTGTTTCATAACTATCTTATACTGGACCAGATCAAATATAGTTCCGACAACAACCGAGCCTTCATCTTCTCCGGGAGGACAGTAATCCATTGCGGAATGGGAGGCAAACCATAGTCCGGCAAAGTATTTTCGGCTTCGGCGTGTAAGCTTTTCAATATATCGTGTAACGTTTATATTCTTATGGTTTATGAAGCGGTGAGCTTCGTCAATTACTGAAACTACATGACGGCGGTCGAAAGGATGCGTTATGCTGTTGTTGTATGAAACGTTCATGCAGGTTGCCGACCACATTATTGAGAGAATGTTGAACAGCTGAGCATTGTATACACGTTCTTCCATTTCTGAAAGCGTTTTTACGTCAAATACAATAAGATTTTTGTCGCTGATATTTACATTTGTATATCCGTTGAAAAGGCTTGAATACATACCTTCAGCCAGAGACTTTATCATTGTTTCAAGGCTTTCAAGGCACAGGATCTGATTTGTATTAAGCTCGTTGCGGTATATTCCCGGACGTTCATACAGCTTTGAACGCAGAAGCGCTAGCAGATCCGACATAATAGGAAACTGTTCAGGCGTCATTGCGGTAATATCTGTTTCCTCGGTAATTCCAAAGCTTGTATAAAGCTCTGACAGCAGATCCTTCAGTTTATCTTCTTCTTTTTCAGTCATGGAAGGAGCATACTGATAGAAAAAGGCTGTTATTCTTGAAAGCTCGGAGGCGTAATTTGTCGCTGCTGCCGAATCCTCATCCTCTTCAGCAGTTTTATCTATGCTTTTCATAAGCTGAAGCACGTTAATTATAGAGCTTTTATTCATTTTTATAACCTGCCCTCCGAGAACTGAAGCGCAGATACCGTATTCGCTTTCAACGTCCAACACAAACGCACGGTCTCCCAAAGCTACGGCAAGCTCTATCATTTTTTTGAGCGTAATGGTTTTTCCTGATCCTTTTCGTCCGGTTATGAGGAGATCGTAAGATTCGCGGTTGTACGTTTTGAAAAAAGTATCTATATAGGCAAGTCCTCCGGTCGTGGTGTAGCCCCAAAATACGCCCTGCGGGTCGAATATAGATTGATAATAAAAAGGAAATTGCCTTGAAAACGTATCAAAGAGCGGAAACGGATTCTTTGAAATGTTGCTTTCCGGACTTAGCATATATGTATATTCTGTCTGCATTTCATTGCTTGGAATAAAGTATTCCAAGCCTATTTCGTCAAATGCCTTTTGAATATCCTCCAGCTTTTCGTTCAGTCCGTTAAGAGAATCAGCTGAAACCAGAAATCTTAGGGTAACAAATCTCATCTGCTCGTTGCCGTTGACGATTTTGTCTCTGATCGCGGCAAGCTTATGGTACTCTGTTCCGGCGTCCATTAGATCACCGCTTGACTGGGTTATATGGCTTCGGGATTCAAGCTCGTCCAGTGACTGATTTATATCCTTTACTATTATATTTTTATCTTTTGTTCCGACATCAAAGGTGATAGTGTCAGTAAAGCCTGATACAAGATTTGCAAGCTGCAGATCCTTAAGGTAAGCCGGATATCCTGAGATAACTACCGAGGTAACGTATTTACCGTTAATTTTCATGTAGCTCTGCTTGTCATGAAGCGTTTCAGGAAAGATATGCCTTGCGTCTATCGGTCTGTCATGCTCGTCAAAGCACATATATTTTTCAAGAAATTCGATAGTTTCATTAGGCTCGCAGACCCTTACCACAACGTCCGTCATCAAGTCTATATATCGCTTTCTTTCTTTTTCAAGCTTTGCCGGCTCTCCGAAAATTATCAGATAAGCAAGCTTATCGCGATGATTCTTTTCAAATGCTTCTATTCTGCCGATCTCACGTTTTATGAGCAGTCTGCAGTATTCGTTTGCAGTTTTATGCAGCTTATACATAAGAAAATCTTTTTGTGATCTAAGCAGGGGAGAGCAATCGCTGAATACATATTTATGAGGTGAGGACAAAGCCATAGTTGCTGATGCAAAGCTGTCATAAGCATTCTCGGCGTCATCCTGGAGAAAATGAAATATGTCTGTTCCGGAAATTCGCAGAAGAGTAAAGGTTATTTGTTTTCCGTTTATTTTCAGTGAAATAAACCCGTCGGATGTGTTTTCTTCAAAGCTTATGAGATTGGAAAGCAGCTCGCCGTATTTCAGCCGCTTAATCTTTTTTTCTTTTACTTTTGCTTTCATTCTTTTTAGCTCTCCTTTCCTTGTATGCTGCAGCATATTCATGATTATCCCCGTATATTTTTTTAGGGAATATAAGATATTTCAGCCATGAAAGCATTCCACCGAAGAAAGATTTTGTTTTGTTGTCCGGAGCCTTTGCTGACAGTAAAAGAAAGACGGCGGAGCAGAAGATGATAAATAAAAAAGCAAAAGACGGCGCACAGACATTAGAAACAACTGACGAAAGTATAATAGTTATTATCAGACCGGCAATTCTCTGCATTGTAAATGATTTGTGTATCTTTGTATCCGCTTTTGCTTGTTTTGGTACAAGTCCCATTAGTTATTTTCCTCCTTTGAAAGCTCGTCTGCATATGTTGTGCTATTGATTTCGCTGCTTATTTGTATATCCGTAAAGGCTTGAGACTCTGCGGTACCGCTTGGTTCAGGCGCCGGTACGTTGTCAAAAGCGTGTCCGTTTGCAGATGCGGGGTCAGACGCTTCCTTATGCATATTCTCAGACGTCTGGGCAGTATTGGAATTCTGCTCTCTAACGCTGCTTCCGGTATCGCCTTTTTCGCCTTTATCGCCCTGTTTCCCATGCTTCTCTGTAATGACGGCGGATTGTTCCGTTGGATTTTCCGCACTGTTCTTACTACCCCAGCCGGTACTTTCTTTAAAACCGTCTGAAAATTTTCCAGCCAAGTCTTTAGCAGCGGCAACAGTTTTATCTTTCGCTGCATTTGCACCGCTAACTGCGGCATTTGTTGCAGATCGGACTGATTGAACTGGATGTCTTGCTGTGTGGAAACCGGTAACAATACCTGCGCCTAGATTTACAGCGCCTTTGGCAGCATAACCGGCAGCTTTTCCCGCGGCCTCAGACGGATTAATATTTGCTTTCGGGAACATCGGATCATTTTCGTTGCTTTTGCCGGCTGTATAATTAGCGTTATTGCTGTACTGACTGTTAGCTCCGCGTCTGAACGCCTGACCGGTTCCTGAGTTGCCGACCAGAGCCTTTGCTTTGTTTGCAATACCTTCCTGTGCCATTGAGTTTTTAAATCCCACAGCCTTTGCTCCAGCTTTTTCGGCGGTTTTGTTGACAGTGCCGATAACTCTTGAAGGAGCGCTTGCTGCGTTCTTAGCTATATCCATGCCTGATTTAAGCGACATCAGAGTTGCCGCTCCGCTTTTCACGCCCGAATCCAGACCGGTCATTTTTACGATAAAATCCGGACCGTCAATCACAAAGGACATACCTGTAAAGATAAGAGCCCATTCAGCGACAAAATTGTCGATATTATCGTGAAGCCACGATATGCTGCTGATAAAGATCCTCAGCAGAACAAGGATTACAAGCAGAATAATGAAGGTGTTAATTAACTGAAGCAATGCTTTTTTGCCTTTTCCGCTGCCATTTGCGTCTGAGGCTATGAAAAGCGGTACTGCTATACGCATAAATACTATCTCATAAAGCATACGGCAAAGTTTGAATAAAGCAAAAACCAGACATGCGCCGGATATAAGAAGTGAGAAAACGGTAAACAGAAAATTGAAATCATAACCGTAAACTCTTTCCTCGGAATAGCCCTCAAGTATATTAATTGTAACTTGCTGATACCAAGATAACTCGTCATAGTCATCCTGAGTTCGTAACGGCGTAATATTCGCCCGGAAAGTCTGATCTGTTCCGGTTTCCACCATGTGCTTGTTATGCTGTATATTTAATTTTTTTATCGTATCTTCAAGAATGGTAAGAGCGTTATTTATGGTTCTGGCATTTTGTACGCTTGCGCTCATAGCGGCGTCCTGAACATATGAATTTTCCGATATTTTATCTAAAAGATATTGTTCGTATGTACCGCTTGAGCTTTCATTCATAGGACAATGATATGATCCGTCTTTTGAATCATTGTGATTACGGACGCAATATGTTGCGGTATGTTCATATGGATGTTCTGCTCCTCCGGTAGCTTCCAGCCATGTTGTTGTAATGTGACCATTGACGTCTTCCTCAAGGTAGTTAAGCCACCATTGGTAATCGTCGTTCAATCCGAGCAAAGCCATTTTGTTTGCATTGGTAAGGTCGCTGTATATCTGCTGATTCGTAGTGACCTCGCTGGACTCAAATTTGAAATCGCACATATCCTGGCTCATAGCGCCGTTAATATTTATATTGTATATACTTGTGCTGCTGTAAGCGTCGGAATTTGAAAAATAATGGATTTTTCCGTCTGTAAGGCAGTCCGGCAGGTATACTATATTATCCGCAAGAAGATCCTCGCCAAGACCATGGACTATCTCGGTTTCCTGTCCGGCAGTTATCATGTCTGCAGTTGATTTTGAAATATTTTGAAAGTTCAAAAGCACGCTGATCAGAGAAGGAAAGGCTACCAGAAAGCACACTGATATAAGGATATTGCGGAAAAAATCCTGAATTTTGATCTTATCTCCGTTTATGATCAGTATAATTCCTGCAGCTACTAAAGATAGTGAAAAAACAACCCAGGCAATGTCCAATACGACGCTTTGCGGAAGATAATCCTTGACCATATCATAAAGATTGATCGACAGTACTTCATCAATTGCCGAGTCTATGTAATCTATTATTTTTGCGAGAAACGTAAGTACTGTCCACAGACATGAACGTATAGTATTTTTTATGCCGGATCTGACTTCAATATATTTGTACACTTCCGGATCCATATTTTCCGGTTCAACGGCAAAACATATGAAAGGGGTAAGCAAAACCGACACTAGCAGAACAACAAATATGGCATATATACTTTTTCTTTTTTTGCTTGTAAACATAGCGCACTCTCCTGTTTAATTATTGTTCAGAAGACTGCGTATCCGTGCAGTCCTCTGAACAATACCCGGTTGTCCGGGTATTAAATTTTTTACGATATAGCTGATGAAATTGCCTGAACCAGAGAAGGGGCAAGGCATATAACAGCAATTCCGATGACGATTGCAAGAGCCCACGGCTTATTTTTAGCCAGTGACTGCGTTCCTCCGGTTATAAACCCTATGCCCAAAAAAATTGCGGTCAACACTGCAATAGCAAGACCGACACGTGTGACAGCCGTGTTCATTTTATTGATAGAGTCGACAACCTTATCGAATATTCCTTCATCCGCTAAAATAGCGGGACCAATAGCTTTTTTCATAATAATACCTCCAAAATACTTCCGATTAAGTTCTTGACGCATTTCTCATCGCGCCAGTGTTCATGCTTATCTGTCTCTGCTGTTTCTCTTCGTTGAATTTGCAGAGATAGTCGTTGTAGTCCTTTCCCATTCCGGGAGGAACCGTATAGATGTTGACCTTATAACCCTCCTTTTCATATTTTTCTTTGTATGACTCTGCGTGCGTGCGTCCGGCTTCGTCATTGTCAAGGCAAAAAGAAATCGTCTTTACCTTCGGATTGACAGTTAAATAACGGGCCAGAGCCCCGTCAGATGTCCCTCCGAGCGCAAGACGAGTATGCTTTTGCCATGAGATCTGCCAATTGTCGCGCTTGAGTCCGTGAGCTTTCTCCATTGTAAGTGTTGCATGTGACAGCACATCTATAGGAGCTTCAAACACAAAAACGTGTTCTTTGCAGAAACCCTCCATCAGAAATCCATATTTTTTGTTGCTTCCGCTGCAGTCCCTTTTAAAGGGCTGTGCTCCTGTAGGAGTATATGTTCCTCTTCGTGACGCGTATTTTGGCGTTCCGTTTTCGTCTCTTCCGATAAAAACGCAGTTGTTTCTCATATCCTGATATAAATATCCGTAGTGAATACAGTATTTGATTATAGATATGTCAATGCAGCGTTCTTTTGAAAGATAGTTTTCTACAGCTTCGGACGAAACAGCTCTGGGAGGAAGCTGCAGCGTCTTTGGCTTTTCCGTTTTCTTGTGTTCAGGCATTGATATGTATTTGTTCCCTGAAGGAGTGATAAGCTCGGCAACGGCGTCCTGAAAGCTGAGGCTTTCAACCTTCATAAGGTACGAAACCGCGTTGTTTCCGCTTAATCCCTGCGAATACCACGCCCACCCTTTGCCGTCTGAGAAAACCACAAGGCTGTCATGCTCCTTGCAGTGCCATTCGCTTCCGGCACGAACAAAGGAATATCCCGTTCTCGAGGATATAACATCAGTTGTTGACATATTTCGCGCTTCTTCCAGGTCTGAGTCCGAAAAGCGAGTTCCCCCTATAAACTTACCCATCAGATCACCTCCAGCTGTGAAATGATCTCACGCTGTTCATTGGAAGGCAGCAATTCTATCGGCTTAGGCTGAGCTTCGACCAGATGCTCTCCGATTGTTACATAAGGATAGGCGATCTCATCATAGTAGAAGTGTCTGGGATCCTTTTTCAGTATCATGATTGCTTTGCCGTTTATATACGCTATAACGGTGTTTTCCTCAGGCGGTCCCGCAGTCCGTTCGTCTTTATACATAATATTTCCCTCCTTTTCATATAAAAAACCTGTCATCGTGACAGGGCTGATTTTCGATCAATGTTCTGGACGTATTGTACTTCTGGTTTCATTTCAGGGTTGAGCTGATATGCAATAAGCAGCGGCGTCAATTGATTGTACAAATAATCCATATTTGTACATCTGTCAATAAAAGGACCACAGGAGCTGATTATCGTTTTGTTGTCCGAAGTACATAGTCTAATGTCCTCAAATTTATGTTCCGTAAAAAAGGAAGCCGCGTTTTTCGGATCGTTTACCAGAAAAACCGGCTGTCCCCGGACATATGCTATTAAATATGGCTGCTCGGAAATATTCATTTTCTGCCTCCTGTCTTATTTTGTTTCTTTACAGATATTGCTGTCCGGTTCAAAGCTTCTGCAAGCGGCGCTGTGTCCAGTCCATGCTCCAAATATCCTTGAGTTATACCGTCAAGGTAGTTCTTTTGAGGCAGAGAAGGCCATTCGTAATCATTCCCCATAATGTACACAACGGCTGTTTTTCTTTCCCCGCGGAAGTTTATATCGACCTCTTCTTTGCGGTAAAAGCTTGGAAAGCCTTCATATCTGTCAAGATTTCTCCAGTCTTCGGAATCTATATGCCAGATCACACATGGAGTTACTGCATCCGAGCAAGGCTGTATATAAGCGTAATTACAAAATCTCAGTTGATGATCGACGATTTCTCCAGTACCTATTTCTATTGAATTAGGACATCGCTGAGACATTTGCTTTGAATTCATATTACTTCCATAGGCAGCATAGTATTTGACCCCTTTTTCTCTTTCCTCCGCTGCTGCAATATCGGAAAACACTGCGTCGGCGTAATCTTCAAAATCCCAGAAGGCCGCTGTCTGAAAGTCTTCTGACAGGAATAATGTTAATTCCTTTATTTCTTCCCGTGTAAAAGCAAGCCCGTACCGCTCACAGCACTGACCGACTACGAACGCCTGAAACAGCAAGTCGTTCGGAAGATTAGTTATTTCATCGTATAAACAATAATCGCTAAAGGTCAGCTGCATGGATTCTTCATACTCAAGCGCTCTGTCAAATGCGTTTTCCAGAAAAATAAGATCAAAGCCAAACTGAGCGTATCCTTTTGAAATCCGGTTATAGTATTCTTCCGCAGGAACACATTGTTTTTTACTGTCATTCATAATATAAGCCATAGCTTCAATGATTTTTCCATCAGATTTAACTTTAACGGTTTCTTTATGATATTTGTGAGGGCAGCCCTCATAAACATCCAGCTTTTTCTCGTCTTCCTCAGTAAGCTCCCAGAGAAGAACAGGGGAGCTCATGCCCGGCTTGCTATGCAGTGTTGCAACTTTATTAAAGGCAAGCTGCATATCCTGCACGCTGCCGGTTCCGAAGATTTTTGCATTCGGACAGCGTCGTTTCATTTGTTCAGTATTTATGTTGCTTCCGTAAGCGGCGTAAAAAACACTCATATCCTTCATCACTCTCCTTTACTGTGTCACGCGTGACAGACTTATCTTGATCGCCTCGATGACGAAATTGCTGATATGGCTGTGTCCTGATGTGCTTCAGCGCCGACTGTTACTGCAGATTTTGATTCAAGAATTGCAAGTATCTGATTCCTTTCAGCTAAAGTAATATTTTCATCTGCATTTATTGATTCAAGGAAATTGTCAAGCTGTTCGCGTAACGAAAATATCGGCTGTCCGTTAGCTTCTGTTTCTGTGTGCTCGGGAAGCTGTTCAACTGAAAAGTTCTCTGGATCCGGAGATTCCAGTCTTGCTCTCTCTACTCTGGAAGCCAGAATCTGAGCCATTTGCCTATGACGTTCAAGAGCAGCCTCTCGATCCTTATAGTCAGCGGTTCCTTCCAGGTTTGCAAGCATATGCAGTCTGCAGCTTTTAAACTCTTCGCCTATAAGCTGCATTCGCAGCATCCATGTACGAAAAGTATATTTATCATTTGCTCTGTCCATAGGCTGATAGCGTGACGAACGTTGATTAATGGCCTGAGCTGAAACGGCAAGACAGAACTGAATATATGCTTTTACTTTGCCGGCGTGCTTGCAGCTGTTGAAGCAGCGAAATTCAATGGTATGATTACTTCCGAAAAAGCTATGTAAATTCAGCATATGGTATCGTGAAGAATCATAGTGCGTCAGGTATGCGTTTGAACGTCCTCTGTACCAAATATCCTTGATTTTTTCAATTGAAGGATTGCGTTCGGCATTTAACTGACTTAAAAAATCTTTGTCTGTTCTTCGGCAGTATTCGTCTTCGCGCGACGGATGAATTTTCAGGGCTTTGATAAGGACATCCTCTTTTGACGCAATAATATTTACAAGATTTTTTATGCTCCTTGCATTGTGGTTGGTACCGTCAATATGAATATGAATTCCGCAGCTTGCATTGACTCTTGAGCCGTTTTCAAAAATGCGGCGCAGCAGCTGCTGAATGGTTTCTATATCTTCATATCGGCATACAGGCGTCACCAGCTCGCACTTATATTCCGAATCTTCGTAATCTCCGTCGGAGTTATATGCGTCTATTGAACCGTCATATACGATTTTCCAACAGCGGTTTTGATTATCCATTATTTTATATGTGTCATATGTACCGCCTGCATAGTAATACCTGCTGTTAAAAAATCCGGCCAGAATTTCTGCCGCTTCTTCGCGGCATATTCCAGTAAACTCATATTCCATCCCAAATTTTTGTTCTCTTAAGTCCATGTGAACTTTTCCTTTTAAAACGGAACTCCGTCTTCGCTGATTATATCATCGTCGTTTATCTGACAGGCTAAGTTATTATTTGCAGGCGGTTCCTGAGGAAGCTGATTCGATGCAGGTTGTGAAGTATTTTGCTGCGGTTTTGCTTCCCCGGTAAATTCAGCGTTTGTAACATAGATTTCGGTTATATAATGAACCATGCCGTTTTTATCAGTATATGTGCGTGTGTGAAGTCTGCCTTCAATGGCTATCATTCTGCCTTTGGCAAAGTAATGAGTTATAAACTCAGCGCATTTATACCAGGCAACACACCGTATAAAATCCGACTCCTGCTGTTGCTTATTCTTATCATAGCGTCTTGGCACGGCTACGGTAAATATGACATACGGCACGTTCTGAAGCGCAGTATATTTAAGCTGAAGGTCGTGTGTTATGCGACCCATGATATTTGAATTATTCATTGCTTCCTCCTGACTTATCAATGTATTCCCGTACCTGTTTAGGCACATACTTTCTAAAAAGCTTGTTGACAGCCTCGTCAAAGGTTTGCTGCAGATAATTCTGTAAAGAAAAATCCGTTTCCTTCTGTTCAGCATAGAAAGAAACGGATTTAAGCTTTTCTTCGTCAAGCTTTATGTTCTTTAAATATTCTGGCATCTGCTTATCTCCTTCCGCAGCTGTGATTTTGAGCCCGACCGCTTATACATTTTTCATTCCTCCTGTTATGTAATTTACTTCTCTTTCCCCATCAGCTCAGCCATACACTCGGAGCAGACAGTCTTGTCCTTGTACTCTATTACGTCCTCAGCGCTGTTGCAGAATATGCAGGTGCGCTGAAACTTTTTGAGTATGATCATATCGCCGTTTGTGTAGATTTCAATTGGATCACACGCGTTCAGGTCGAATGTTCTTCTCAGCTCGATAGGCAGAACTATCCTGCCCAGCTCGTCTACTTTTCTTACAATTCCTGTTGATTTCATAATTTTAACCTCCATAAATTTAAAAATTGAAATATAAAAAAGGAGCGGCAGTGTGCAGCTCCTTGATTAACGATATAGAATTTTGAAAATAAAAAAGACGTTCTACAAGTTGTAAAACGTCTGATAATTATATTCTGGAACTTATAAGTCACTGATATTTTCTATAATTCAAATTCGTCCTCTTCTTCATCTCCCCCTTCCGGTACTTCTTGAAAACCCATATTTCTATTATGTTCATTCAATACCCAGTTAATGACAAATATTTATTTATTTATAAACTGAGACCTGTATTTCTATTATGTTTATTCTTTTTAATTTCTTCTCTGACTGATTTGGTCTGCTGGGTATTGCAAATTACGTCATTATATTTTTTAACCAACTCCTTATATGCTTTATTTTTATCTACCAGCTTTGTACGCAAATTGAAGATTTCGTGATCTTGGCTTTCAATTTGCTTTTCAAGTATATATAAACGCTGATTTAATGTGGAAGTATCACTGACTAACAGTTCCCAACTATTCATAAACAAGCGAAAGTCTTCTATGGTTTTATGTATATTATGCTGTTCAAAAGTAAAATCTCGTATCCTGCGTTCTTCTTCATCATATCTGCGTTCAGTAGTTTCAATTTCTTTTTGCAGCATAGCTAACATATCCTGATGTTGTTTTGTCAATGATGAATTTTCATTTCTGCCAATGTCAGAAGAAATGCTATTCATATGCCAAGTAACGGTATTCGATAAGTCATTGAGACCAGCAGTATTTTCTTTTAATTGAGACTTCCTGCTGACATAAAGTGTTACTAAAGCAGTTACAGCAGATGGAATAATTGCTGCAAGAAGAGTAACCCACCACGGTGTCATAATATCCCCTTTTCTGCACACGAATATCACAAACACTGTTGAATAAATACAGTTGCCTGTTAAATAAAGTGCTAAGTGTTTTTGCATTAAATTTCCTCCATTATAGCATAGATTACATGATTTGTCAATATTTTTGCTTGTCGTCATCAGCTTTCGGACGGCTTAAAAGCGTATATGATCTTGCCGGATCTCTACGAAACATACAGTATCGCCGATCTGAATGCTGTTCCAGTTTTCAGCGCTTATTGCTTCTGCGTTTCTGTGTGATACTGATGAAACGTAGTAATACGTTATCTTGTTTCCGCAGATTTTAAACCGTGATTCGTAATTTGAATGTGTTGCGACTTCGCTTATCTTTTTATCTATAACGCACTCCAGGTAAACGCAGTATTGGTTTTTGTTGATTTCTCTCAGCTGTCTGAACAACGACTTTGTGCGGAAAGCGTTAATTGCAAATACAATTATCACGCCGAAAAGGACAATCATGGCTGCGTTTAAAAAGTCCTTGTTTAAAAGACTTTGTACTGTGCATATTGTAAAGTATATGCACACCAAAGCAATAGCTACTTTCAGAAAAATGTCTACCGCTCTTTTATCTTTTTTATATAGCTGAAAAAATTCGTTTTTTTCGCTTTTGCTAAGAGTATTCATTTTAATCTAATCACTTTCATAACTTATAAGCTTTCTGATGTAGTCTGCAGATACATCTTCTTTCTTTAATTTGTTCATAATTTATCATCCGTTCGTACATTTCCTCATAATTGAAACAATTTAACACAGAAGGTATAATAATTATAAAATATCAAACATTTTGACTGTTTTAATAATATTCCATATTCCGCAATATTTTTCCCAAATGTCATAACAGTCAAATACGATAGAGCTTTTTGATGAACTTCGAAAAAAATCTGCGGGATATTTTTCTAACAGTATAGATACAAGCTGTGATGGTTCTAATGCCTGATCCTCAAATTTTTCATCGTATTTTCCCATTATATACATAAGCAAATATGGTAAAGTTGATTTATCGTATGTGGTTCTGATAACATCAGACTTAATAGAAAAAAGTTTTAATTGAAACAGCAAATCATTCACCTCAATTCTGTATTAAGGAGTTTGAAATATGTTTTTTGAAGAAGCATTACTGAAAAAAGATTCTATCACGGTAAAAATCTCTGTTGAAGAAGTAACGTATTTAAGAAAGAACAATTTGCAAAAATATGCTGAAATCAAGGATCATTTGCACTGTCCAGAATGTGAAAGACCTCATTTGACTCATAAGCTTTGTGCTGACAGAGCTAATTATTTTGCAACACACATTGGAGAAGAACATGATGATGATTGTATTCAAGAAAGATGATTTTTATCAAAATACCTAATTGACCTTAACATTTCAACAGCTTTTGAGCTTGAAAAATATTTTGATATTTCATCTATATCTGTATACATATATCCGTCAGGTTCACAATAACCGCCCTCGTCAAGTAAATCGTAATATGTATAGGGAGTTTCATCATCGGTATTCAGCGTAACTTTATCTATTTTTTCTTTCATTACCTCAAACCCGTATTTTTCTACAAGAACAGCGGTAACCGTTTCTACTGTAACCGCTAATCGTGTCATAAGGATATAACCTACAAGCAGTAACATCTCCTAACCGTTTATTTTGTTACTCTTTATCAGTGCTCCGATGCAACTATCATCGGTTATGAAATATCTATACTCTTTTACCTGAAATTCTCCTTTAATAATACTTCTCATCATATTCCTCCGAAGAAATGAACCTCACATCTTCTTCGCTGATGTTTTTAAACATTGAAGAAAAAAACTCTTTTATAACAGCTGAAACGCTAGGACTGCAACTGTTAGCTTGAAACTTATCAGCAGCTTCCTGTGATGAAAAGTCTACCGTCAGCTTGCTTCCGCATAAGCAAGGTTCGTTTGTTTCAATATCAGCTGCTATACCGTTTATCTCTGAGTAGACAGTTATACTATAGTTTTGATTCATGTTATCACTCCTTTGTTTCTTTCCGAATAAAAATCACAATATAAAATAATATGATTTATAAATACAAGTTTCTACATTAAATTGTATAGCTTGACAGTATCTTTTCTATATGCTATAATTGCTAAAAATAGTGAAAGGATGGTTGCTTTATGACAATAAGCATTTTAAATTTAGTTATTTCTTTGTTAAGCGGTATGGTTGTTCCAGTAGTGTTGCATTATCTCCCCAATAAGAGAGAAGCTTCTCATAAAAGGGAAGTGAACAAACACAAAATACAAAAGGTACAAAGTTACAATACTTATATATCACAAGAAAATAGTAACTATCAAAATAATAGTAATTATCAAAATAATAGTAATTATCAAATTGGCAGTAACATTCAACATAATAGTAATAATACTACCGTGATTATATCAAATAATGAAAAGACTAAAAGCAATGCAGATACGGATGTATCGATTGTGTATATGCTAATTTTGATCGGTATACTAGGATATGTATTTGTAAAATATCATTCTATGATTTTATTGATTATGATGATTTTATTCTCATTGTACATCGGATTCCCCAAAGATAGATATAAAATAATATTAAAAAGCAAATCTGATATCTGGTTTGTTATGACTTTTATTGTTTCTATTATATTTTTTGTTTTTCCGTTTGGCACAACGAGCAAATACATTGAATTTCTAGATAACGCTAATATTCTTGATATTAGCAATTTAAAATATACTGTATATGCAGTAATGCAATGCATTTCTTCTATTTTGTGGATGCTAATGCTGTTAATAGATGTTGCTTGTAAAATGACAACCAAATTACCTAACGCCATATATAATTATTCTATCACAAAGTCCAAAAATAAGAAAGCTCTATTGTTTTTGGCTTCTGTTGCTGCAATAATAATGTCAAATTTATTGATTATTATCATTATCCCCATCCGCCCAATCTCGTAATTCGCAAATCATGTTTGGTAACTTTAATGACGGTGAGTATAACGAGATTAGTGTTGTGATATTGAATGTAATAATATGTGAAACTATTAACCCATAATAAAGTCCAAGATGGTAAACAGCAATAATAAAGATACCTACTTGGCATAAAGCATAAATTAAGTATTTTTTTAGCTTATGTTTATTCTTACTGTTGATTATTACATACATCCTAATGCACCATAAAAGTGTGTATATGGCGTATATCACTATTGCAAAAATCATAATAAATTCTACTAAATATTTTGCAATTGATGTTACAATAGAATTATTTTCATAACCCATAAGAGTAAAATCTTTTATATGAAAAGTTGACAAGATAATACTACATATGAAAATCAGAAGTATTATTACTATAATTAAAGTAATTATTTTTTTCATTTTTATTCTTTTCCTCCTTATAGTTGGAGATGTCAGTTTTAATCTTGATAAACGAATTACTATTTCAAAACTCAGAGCCTGTCACAAACGTGCCAGGCTCCGAATTTTATCTTAATATTTACTTTTCATTTTTTCTTTTGAGCGAAAGAATAAATCCACCGAGAAGCAGTATTGCCGGAATACCTACAGCCGCGGATCCGGTTGCCGGAGGTGTGTCAGGAACAGAAGGCGTCTCAGGAATCTTCTCATTATTTACTACAACATTTGTAGTTTCAGCATAGAACACCTGAACAGTCTGATCGTCTGCAACCATATAGCCGACCGGAACAGTATCGCCGTTTTCGGTGATAGTGTAGGTTCCGATTGGAATACTTGTAAATGTGGCTTTTCCGTCCTTGTCGGTCACAGCTGTGAGCATGATCTCTCTGCCAGAATCAGATGTGCCGGAAAGAATAAACTCTATACCCTCAAGATCGGTCATACCCTCAGTAGTCTTCTGAATCTGGATCGAACCTGTCTTTTCCTCGTTGTTTATCTCAACCGTCGTGGTTTCCGCATAAAAAACGCTTACCTCCTGCGGCTCGGCAGTTAAGTAAGCATACGGTACAGTTTTTTCATTTTCGGTAATTGAGTAAGTTCCGATTGGAACGCTTGTAAATGTGGCTATTCCGTTCTTATCTGTCACAGCCGTTATTTTAATATCTCTACCGGAATCAGATGTGCCGGAAAGAATAAACTCTATGCCTTGAAGATTCGTCATACCCTCGGTTGTCTTGTTGATCTCAATCGTTCCGCTTTTCTCAACGTTGTAGATCTCAGCGTTTACAGTTTCAGCTTCATAAACCGTAATCTCCAGCTGATCGGCAACCATGTATGCGATCGGAACAGTATCAGCGTCTTCAGTTACAGTGTATGTTCCTACCGGAACAGCTGTAAAAGCAGCAAATCCGTCTTTGTCGGTAACAGCGGTAAGCTTTACCTCATGTCCCGAATCAGAAGCGCCGGAAAGAACCAATGTGATACCCTCCACATTCATCATGCCTTCGGTGCGCTTCTGAATCTGCACTGTTCCCACTGCGTCTGAATTGTACATGACAACATAAGTAACGCTGCCGTCTGCATTTACAGTAAACTCTATGTCGCTTGTCAGCGCATAGCCGTTAGGCGCGATAGTTTCCTTGAGCGTATAAGTTTCTCCGGCAATCAGAACGCCCTCGATATAGTGCGCTTCCTCGGTAGATACCCATTCTTCTATTACATTGCCGTCTTTATCAATTACCTGAAGTGTTGCTCCTGGCAGCTCATCATCGCCTGTAATGTCTTTCTTTGAAATCTCAACCTTTGTTGCTTCATCGATCATAACGACAAGCGGCAGACCGTCGTTTGATACCGCCGTTACTTCGGTGTTATCGGCGAATATTTTACCGTATTCGTCGATAGTAACGGAAATATCGGTAGCTATGCAGTAGCCGTCAGGAGCATAGTATTCATGCAAAGTATAGCTTCCGGCGGCAAGTCCTGAAACGATATGCTCTGTTTCGGCAGACGTCCATTCTTCAACAACAACGCCTGTTTCGTCAATAAGCTGCATTTGAGCGCCTGAAATTTCTGCTCCGTATGCGTCCTGCTTTGAAACCGCAAACCTTATTTCCTCGTTTTCAATATTCAACACAACGTCTGAAAGTCTTGAGCTTGTAAGCTGTACAGGCATATTTGCCTTTACCTCATACATGGTATCGTCTTTAATATAACCTGCAGGAGCTTCTATCTCCTGAATGTAATAGCTGCCCCATGCGGGAAGATATGTATTAAAATATGTTGTAGAACCGTTTGAATCAACACGTTCAATTTCCTGTCCTGCCGCATATATCAGTGTGTCGTTAAAGTACACATTCTCGGAAGCGTAAAGTCCGAACACTCCGTCAGAAAGAAAAGTTTCTGTACCTGAAATATATTTATTGAATCCGGCACGGAAGTGATACGCCTGATTAACAAAGTTTACGTCATTTTTATTCTGCGATAACTTTATATTTCCGTTGTAGAAGCCAAAGCTGTCATAGCTTTGTATTTCCTCAAAATATATTCTTGATAATTCCTCAGGTACATTTCTAAGCCTTGCCGTTCCGAAAAAGCTGTAGTTGTTTGTATTGTAATAGCCGTCATAATCGGAATACAGGCTAAGAACGGCAGCATTGTCCACATTATCGGTAAGACCTGTGTAATTTGCGATAAAATATCTCTCACTTGAATGTTCTGTTCCTGTCTGTGTGTCTGGTTCGGCGGTAATGTACTTCTTTACTCCGTTGTCTATTACATACGCTCTGAACTTCGTTGCTGAATAGATCTTTTCAAGCAGCGCGGTGTCTTCAATCTCCGAGCCGTTCCAGTCCTGAGCTGATTTATATACGTCTATATGCGAGCCTGTTCCGCTGTTTTTAACGGTTAGGCTTGTTGTTTTATCCGCATTGACTGTAACATGAACGTCTCCGGCAAGCTTAAAGCCGTCTGCTGTTTTGTACTCGGAAAGATTGAAGGTTCCGGCAGGAAGTCCTTTTATCTGAAGCGTTCCGTCTGCTCCTACACGGTACAGACTTGCCGAGCTGCTGCTGTCTGTTGTAGTGTTAGCGTATGTATATACTCCGTCTGAATCTTTTGTTGAAATCAGGTAATGACGGACGTTATCAGAATCCAGGAAAGATAACTGGAATAGGATACTGTTATACTGTTCAGCAGTTCCGTTTACCTTCTGACCGCTTGAAGTAAGAAGCTGTTTGTTTATCTTCAGATTTCCCGTTGCGGAAGTAAGCTTGAAATATGCCTGAACAGGGTCTTCACCCTGCGTATATGAAATTTTTGCCTGAGATGAACTATTGGGATTCTTGACCGCAAGGAAAACAGACGTGCATTCCTCAATCTTATTTGCGTATTTTGCTTTTGTCTTAGTCAGAGAAAGGATCTGATTTTCAACGTTCTTTCTTCCGGCTTCAGTTGCGGAGATCTTCAGCTTTGAACCGCTTCTTGTAAAGGTCACTCCGCTGACAGACGGCAGCTTGAATTGTGAAAGAGCGCTGTCCATGCTGATCGTAGTTTCCCAGCGGCAGGTTGATTTGTTATATTTGAGCTGATACGTTGCGTTATCTAATGGCTTGCCGTAATCTACTGTTGACATACCAGACGGAATGCTGCCATGATCCAATACGTCGGCTTTCATTTTCTTATAACACTCTTTCATATCATTCCAAAGCGCGGTGCTTGGAGCTTTAATGCACTTAAGCAGCGTATTTTCATTAGTTGAAAGAGTTGTTGTTGAGCTGCCAAAATACTTTCCGCTGATTGACCACACTAGAGCCTGTGAAGCGGTAAGCTCGACTTCCCAGTTGTAGCCGTATTTGCAGGTGCCTTTGTATGAGTAGATGGTGGCGTGGCGTAAAAGTCTTGCTTGATTTGTATCTGGGTAATAATCTTTGGCATTGTTTTCTAAATCAAGTTCCTCCATTGTTGTACCATCGACATTTACAGTACCCAACTGAACGCAGTAGCAAAACTTACCTTCGGCGTTCTTGAAATAGTAAAACTCATTTGCCCACTGATAACGAAACTGGTTATTTGTATTTGACTGTGTGAGAGGGTCGTATGCGTTAGGCAAACCTGAATTACGAAAATCGTATCCCCAGCCGGATAAGGCGTAGGTTTTATCCGTAGTCGTTGCCGCAAGCGCTGTTATGCCCTCCGATAACATGAAAACGGTCATAACGATTGACATAAGCATGACCCATAACTTATTCGCCAATGGCGAATAAGTCGATTTTGCATTTTTTAATTTCTGCATTTTCTTTCACTTTTCCTTTCATATTTGATTTTATCTATGTCAACTCCTAGTGGAGATTATTTAAAATAAAAAAAGAACGTCTGAAAATTTCAAAACGTTCTTAATATTGACAATATTCACTTTTTATGATATATTAATTACGGAGCATACCAAAAACGGTAGGCGGTTGTCCTCTCATTAGCAGAAACCGGAGTATCACTTAGTGTGAAATGGACTGTGAAGGGAGGTTGATAGTATGGAAGTTATATACATAACTTTAACTATTGCCTTAGTAGCTGCTTTAACAGAGCTTGTAAAAGCACTTGCAAAGCTAGTAAAAAGGATAAAAAAATAACCGCCAGAGCCTGAGAAACTTAGCGGTTATTCAATCGTAAAAGTCAGGGCAACCGTCTATCGGTATGTTCCTTTTTCTACTTTAAATATATCATATTTAATTTGATTTGTCAAGTGTTATCTTAACATATACATTGTCCAATAATTGCCTAATTCGTTTGTTCCTTTCTCAGCATAAATTACTATATGAGTATTAGGATACGCTGAATATTGAGTGTCTATAATGTCTTTTAACCATTCCTTAGCCTCTTTATAGTCCAAGTACGCTGAGTGAAATCTTTCAGGCACATCCCACGAGCTGTTGGAAGGGGTTCTTCTAGATATATTGTCCCACATTTCCTGTTCTGTGTAAAAGAGATTGTCAAAGTCACATTTACCGTTAGAGTACTCCTGCATTTCCTTCACAAGCTTATCAATATCCGACTGAGTAAGCTTAGCCGCCGCAGCTGTAGTCGTGGTCTTCTTTTTAGTCGTAGTCTGTTTTGCTGTTGTAGTTTTCTTTGCAGTCGTAGTTTTCTTTGCAGTCGTAGTTTTCTTTGCAGTCGTAGTTTTCTGCGCTGTCGTGGTATTTCCATTACCGCCGTTATCGCTGTTCGGCTGAGTTTGAACTGTAGCCGGCGCCTGAGTGTAAGTATTGCCGGAATTACCTCCACCTAAATTGCTGTTACCTCCGCCATTATTCTGGGCCGTGGTAACGGCTTTTTTCGTTGTAGTGGTTTTCTCCGATTTGTCTTTATCCTTAGAGGTCGTGGTTTTCTTTTTTGTAGTTTCGGCTTTCTTTGTAGTAGTCGTAGTTGCCGCCGATGAAGCGGTAGTAGTCTGAGCCGAAGTGATTAATTCAGGCTGCCATGCGTCTTTTGAGGAAGCGGCAGCTGTGGTCGTTGTCGCAGTTGTTGTTATCTTAACGTCAGCTGTATCGTCTACAGAACCGCAAGACGTTAATGATGAAGTAATCATTACAAGCGATAGAACCGCTGCTGTAAGCTTCAATGTTGTTTTCATTGTATTTTCCTCCTATAATTTGTTTTCTTTTTCAATTTTATTATACTATCGTTTCCGAGGATTGTCAACATAAATTTTCCAGAATCAGTACGTTTTGACGGATGGAAAGGCTATTTATCATATAGTTCTTTATATGATGTTATATATTTCTGCCAAGCTTTTTTAAAACCTAGAGTTTTTGCAAGATGCTTGTTTTTGGAAGCTATTTTGTTTAGATTATCGTTAATATCTATACTGGAGTATAGGTTTAACTCAGCTTGATTCTTCAGTTTACAGCATTCGTTCTTTACATTATCATAGTTTTCTTTTTGCTTTTTTAATGACACATCTATAGAGTCCAGTTTGTCTATATATTTTTCAAGAAGCCTTTCTGTTTCTTTGTTTTCTTCAGATGTAATCTTTATATCAGATTGGCATGAGAGAAGCCTGTTTATTTTTTCATTCGCCTGAGTAGTAATTAGAATTACAAATGGTATAAATATACATATTGTTGTAACCAAAAATACAATTAAAGTAGTCTTAGTATGGGAAAATAGGAGCCAATTGCGAAATGTTTTCAGAAATTCAAGCGGCAGATTTTCTATAAATATTAGCATTGTGAAAAGCAAGTACACAATAAACCCTATCCATAAGATAGCTTTGAGCATCTGTATAAATACAGAGGTTTTTATGGCAGATTTTCTATAACCCATATCCAAGTCCTCCGTTAAGCTGCTCACGAAGCTGTTTTTGTTTTTTACAAATATCTATATCTTTAGCCATATACATAATATATTCTGCTATGTTTTTATTCTTTTCACTATCGGTAAGACTTTTGTCGCTTGAAAGATCTGCAAGAATTTCTATTTTGGCTATTATAGAATCGTAAGTATCAAAAATAACTTTTCCCTGTTCTATAATAAAATTGGATGCACGAGTTAAGTCTATGTAGTTTTCCGAAGCCTCTTTCAACTTTCGTTCTGATAGATTGCAAACTTGAATGGCTTTTTCACTAATATCTTTTACTTGTTTTTTTAAATTTTTTACTTCATGCTCAAGCGATTCAATCTCTTGATTGTATTTTTTATTGCGAAAGAAAAGATCAAGTAAAGTTCCCATAAATACAACAACTCCTAGTATAACAAAAAATTTCATTAAATTCACCTCTATTCTATCATATTGTTACTTATATTGTCAAATTATTTTAAATAACAAGGCCTGTCACGCGTGACAGAGCAGCATCCGAAATATAAAAGTCACTTTGCAGTAATTACAAAGCGCCGTAGTTTATAGCTCTAATTCATCTTCATCATCTTCTTCTCTATCGCCACTTTTCATTAGTATCTACCAAATATTAGACATAGATAAAACAAGGTCAATAAGCTTTTTTTGACGTTCATCCATTCTGATAAGCATTTCTGTTTGTGGGCTGAGCAACTGCCGAATAATATCTTCTTGTTCTTTTAAATGATTAGGAATAGCTTGATTTTTTTCATTTGCTAGATTTATTTCTTCAGAAAGCTTATGTATTTTGCCCTGAAGTGTTTTTCCGTCTTTAACGCTCAGCTGACGTGAAAGCTTGTGTATTTCGTCTGCAAGCTCGTTTATCTTTTTCTCAGTGCTGATAAAACATATGACAATGCTAAGCACAATAGCTACCGCTCCGGCAATAATGACTGCTGTAATTGTTTCCATCGTAAAATCTCCTCCAACTCAACATACAATATATGCAGCTAAAGCTGATAATATAACTTGAAGTACTTGCATAAAATTCTCCTTTATTATATTATATACAATCAAAAAGCACTTTGCAGTAATTACAAAGTGCCGTAGCTTTATAGCTCTAATTCATCTTCGTCAGTTTCTTCTCTATCGCCCCCTTCTATTTCTTCCAGAAAATTTAAATATGGATCGGGACTATGTGCAACCGAATTCATTTCTCGTAGTAATTCATTTTCTTTACAAAGAGAAGCGTTTTCTTGTTTAATATTTCCTAGACATTTTACCAGGTCAGCATTTTTCTCTTTTTCATTATTTAAGCGTTGGGTTAATTTGTTCACTTTATTTAAGAGCATTGTATGTTCACTATTTATATTTACCCAATCTTCTAAAATGAAATTAACAGCTTCAGCAGTTTTATATATCTCTTTGGAATTAGCATTTAATGTTTTTATCTTTTTGCTGAGCATTTTTTCTCGTCTAGTAAGCTCATCAATTATTTTTTCGTGTTGCTCTGAAAGAGATTTACTTGTTTCCCCTCCATAAAATCCGATAGCGCCTTTGATTAAGTCATCGTCTATAACTGATTTTAAAGATTTATCATCAAAACTACCCAATTTTTGAGATAAACTTATTTTTGATATAATTATAGTCACAATTGGACCAAGGATGGCAGCAGCTGCAAGAATTATGCTTATTATAGTATCTGACATGAAACTTTCTCCAAATCTAAAGAAATAGTAAATAATTATGCATACTTCTGAAAGTATGATAGGTATATATTTCAATTTTTTCCTCCATTGTATTATATCATATTATGACTTAATGTATCAACCTTTTTATGGTTTATTATACATTATATTATATACAATCAAAAAGCACCTTGCAGTAATGCAAAGCGCTTATTCTGACTTATCGCTCCTCTTCCTCCAGCATAGCCGCCCTCATGATTCTTTTGCGGTCAAAGGTCACAAGCTTTCTGTCGTACAGCTTGTAGTGATTTATCCGGTCGGAATTTTTCTTTATGTACGCGAGAGCCTGCATAAGATTATCTGTCCTGAGTACCGCTTCGGCAGCCGGATCAAATTTACAGCGGTAACTGCTCCGCCGTTTGCAGGAGTAGACTATGTATCTGCTGGTATTCCATGAATCGGATTCGTTAAAGGATCTGATATTTGATTTGTATTTGCTGCTGTTCAATGTAAAGCCTCCGTAATTAAAGTCCAATAAATATTTTAAAATACGGGAGCTAAATTGTCAAAAATAAGATAAGTTTTACCCGAAACAAATTATTAAAATTGAATTATAAATTTGTAGGTAATAAATAAAAGAGAAGCGAGATAATTGTATAAACTGACAATAAAATGATATTTTATCTAAAAACTGAAAGCTGCTGTTAATCTATTTACCTAAAATTTACACTTTGTGACGCGCGCGGCAGACTTTAATTATCATAGCTTTTCAATTCGTTTTCTATCAGTGCGGCAGCTCTGATTAGTGCCGACTCGGGAGCCCCGGCTATAATTAGATCCACAAGAGCATTGTAAAAGGTCGGATCCTCGTCATCAATTTCCTCCTCGGGCGTAGGAGTTCCGAAAACAGCCACACGGTCACCGGAAAGATATATAAGCGTTTTTGACAGATTTATACCGGATTTATCAATTGTTTTGAAAATGCGGTCAACAGCTTTTAAACACTGTACATCAGCCGGAACGGCTCCTGCTTCATATTCTTCTGTTATTCCTGTGATTTTATTATTCTCTGGCATAGTAATACCTCCAATTATTCGATTAACTGTTATCTGCTTCTGCCTTTTGAAATACTGCGGTAAGACTTTTTTGTCCTTGATTCCAATTCCTTTTCCGCCGCTCTTAAACTAGTGAATTGTGCAGCATAGTTCCAGGATATATGCGTGTTCTCAAGATTTATACCTTCGGCAAGAAGTATTTGCTTCATCCCGCAGGAATAACCCTCAAGAATAGCATAAGCGTCCTTTTTCTTTAATACTTTGTATATCCCATTAGGATGAGAGTAATAGGATTCGTTCTGCGCTTTAAATTGTATAGTCATTCGTATCAGCTCCTTCCCCGCTTTGCCGGAAGTATTATTCCTGAGAACTCTTTGTCATTTGAAGAAGGCTGAAAAACAATACTGCATTCATGTGCAGCTGTTCTTTCGGCTTCGCTGAAGCGGTCCGGAATTCTGAATTTTTTCAGGTATTTATTTATCTGCTCTTCAGTAAGAGAGCAGCAGTCGCCGTTTTTATCGCCGCAGATAAAAAATGTTCCGCAGACAGGCTGCTCTCCCGGAACTCTTCGGTTAGGCTCCATTTCCATGATTCTTGCTTCTTCATTACCGTATACTATAATACCGGGTTCGGATAAAGAATAAATCGGCTCGATCAGACCATCGACTATGTTCTGCATAGCACGAAGCTTGTTTTGGCTAACATCTAAAACAATGTGCTCAGCCGGAAGTCCGGGCTGAACAACAACAATATCCATGGCATAGTTAAATTCCTTTTGCAATGCTTTGAATTCCGATTTCAGAGAATCAGACAAATCGTTCATGTTCCAGGATGAATAATTACGATTCCATTGTTCAGCTTTTGTTTGTGCAAGCTTTGCCGCTTCGGAAAGAGGAAGTATTATATCTTCCGAAGAGTGCTTGGAGGAAGTCTTATATTTGTATAAATCCTTATCTAAATCAATTGTGATCCTTGATTCAATTAATCCGCATTCTGCAAAGCTTCTGATAATTGTATCGTTCAGTTCATAATTATCGATTTTATTAAACACCTTGTTTCCGTTGTTTTCTGTAGGAAGAAAACTTCCATCATAGGTTATATCCATAATAATTCCGGTAACGGGAAGATTAGTTTTTTCTGCGATTCTGCAAGCTTCCATATATCTTATCATACCTGTTGCATGGTTTGCTCCATAATGCGAATAAGCGTACTGGGTTATTCCGTTTTCGGTAAATTTATAGACAGCGTTCATCATATTACCTCCATTGTTACCTGTAAGCAGTAAAAATTAATTGTTTTAGGATTTGTCTTTCAAAAGGTTTGTGTATACTTCTGTTATAAAAGCTTCAACAAATTGTTTCTTGTGAGCCGAAGACATAGGAGCATACAGATTTTTAAGAATACTGATTGTTATTCCTGCAAGCTCTGTGGTTAATTGTTCGCAGTTGCCCTGCATGACAATTTCACCCACCGCTGCATTTCCTGAATGATCAATATTTATTTTTAACATATATACCTCCACAGGTGTGTCACGCGTGACACACTCTAATTAAAAACTTCAGCAAGTACATTAAGTACAAGCTCGCAGATCTCTGAGTCTGATAATTTCATTGCTTTTGGATATGCTGATCTGATCTTTTCAATAAGTGAACTTACGGTATGATCGTTATCAGTATCGGCTGCATGAATATCTTCTGACGTATTATCTGACTCATTGTTGTTTTGTATTTTTGTCTGACTTGCCGACAGTGGTGTCGGTGTCTTGTCATCACCTGAGTCATTTTTCTGATTCATTGCAACTTCATCAGGAAAGTTCAGCACTTTCCACACAAAGTCTGTGTCCCAGTCGTCTCTTTCCGAAACAAGAAGCAGCCTGCACAGCTCACTGGCTCTTATATGTTTTATTTCATAATAATCAATATAATCGCCTATCGCCTCCTGCTGCGCGGTGGTAAACTTAAATAGCTCTTCAAGCTTGCCGATCGGAATTATTTTATAATCTATCGCTTCCTGAAGCTTTTTAGGCAGTTCTAGGATCCTAATATACCGATAAATTGTTTTTTCACTAACACCGAATTTGGCTGCAATTTCTTTTACAGTTTTTTCTTCTCCGCCTGATGTACGCATTTCAAGATAGGCATTGTAAATCATTCCTTGCTCGGATGGAAACTGTTCATCGCCGCGAGTATTTGTTTCCGCCATTATCTTATACGCTGTAATGTCGTCTATGTTATATAACAGCTCACAAGGCAGTTTAACATTAAGGCGGATTGCGGCTTCACGTCTGTGTCTGCCGGCAAGCATCTGTTTTTTTCCGTCCGGCATTATTCTTACAACTGCCGGCTGCAGTATTCCGACGTCTTCAGCTGATGCCATAATCTTGAGTATTTTGTTTTCCTGAAGTCTATCGGGCTGAGCATTTCCTTTTGAATCTCGGAACAATTCAATTTCTTTTGGCTCTAGCAGTTCGATTCTTTTGCCTGAGTTTGCCCATAAGCTGTTATATTCGCTGGTTATCAAAGGATTGGTATTCTGTTCTTCAGCCTGAATGCTTTCCTGTCTTGCAGTTCTTCGTTCAAGTAAACTAGACATTTTTCCACCTTCTTTATTATCAGATTTTTTTGTTTCAACAGTAAGTTCTGCATTCTCTTTTGCAATTTCAATACGCTGCAAAACTATCTGCTTTTCAATTTCTTCAGTAACATTCTTTCTGGTGCCGTCAGGACAAAAAAATCTTTTCATGACTGCACGTCTAGCTTCCGTACCTTTCTTGTTGTTTTGAAAACTGAGAGGTATAATAGCAAGACCGAAGCAATTTTTGAAACAGTAGCATTTTCCAAAATCAGCAGCTCTCCATTCCTTGGGCAGCGAATTTGGTTCAACAGAAAATTCCCACTGAGGACTGCCTGTAAAAGATCCATCAAGAGATTTGATGAAATTAAGCACTCTTTTTGCAAAAACCAAATCAAGCGTATAAAGATGGCAGGAGGTATAGTCTTTATCAGATGTGCCTATTTGGCAGCGTGTAGTATATGTAATTTTAGGTGTGGCTCTGCATTCACGTTTTATAATTTCTTTTGTCCGCCAGTCACGCTCTATAACGATATACGGACATCCGAAACATTCATGTTCAGGAGAGTATTCAGAAAGCACATATCCGGTGCTATCTGCTTTGCTTGATTTCTGAAAGGTTTTTCCGCATTTGCATATATACGTTTGCATAATCAAACTCCGCTTCTTTTTATCACTTCAACGGCTAACGCTCTGTAAGTGTCTGCAAGGGTATTGCCTTTAAGATTTACACAGCCGGTACAGAACTTAACCGTTCTATTTATCTGCTCTGGTCGGCTCGGTATCCTTGTATCAAAAACAAGACTGCCATATATTTCTCTGCATGCCGAGTCAATCTCTTTGCTTGTGCTTGTCAGATCGACCTTGTTCTCAAGTATCCCAAGGATCTTAAGTCTGGGGTTTGTAGTGTTTGCCAGTGATTTGATCTTTGCCATCATGTTGTCAACAGCGTCAAAGCTGTGTATACCGGCGTCAAGCGGTATTATAACATAGTGTGTAGCGTTTAGTGCGTTCTGTGCCAACAGATCAAGGTCGGTTTTGTTATCAATTATAATATAGTCGTAGCGATTAAAAAATTCGTCCTCAAGTATGCTTCTGAGGACGAAATTACAATTTGATGAAGAAGCAATAATACTGTTGCTTGCATTGAGCATATATCCAGCAGGGATATAATCGACATTAGGATTATTTTCGGAATGACGGATCACGCTTTCATAATCATTTTGATAGCCGGTTGCGGCATTATAAATAACATCGCTTATTGTTCTTTTTCCGTCCGATAAAATATATCCGGAGCTGGAGGAGAGATTGCCTTGCTTATCCAAATCGATCAGCAGCACTTTACTGCCTGCATTTCCTAAAGCGCAGCCAAGGTTATAACTTGTAGTCGTTTTTCCGACGCCGCCTTTTTCTGTGATGACGGATATTACTTTTGTGTTCTTCATAAGATCAAGTCCTTTCAAATTCTTTGTGTTCTTCATCAGTTTTTGCATAGAAAAAGCAGCAGGGAAGAACACTTAACCTGCTGCTCAAGGAGCGACCTTGTCTATGCTGATGATAATATATCATCAAGTATGCCGGCGATCAGGATCACCGGCACAGTTCATGATATTTCAAATTTCATATTCAACTTTAAGCTTTATCAAATCAACGCATTCTTCAGCTCAGTTGATGATTTAAAGCCTATTTCGTCGCACATCAGTTCATAGCTGCCACTTTGCTTATTAGGCTCAAAATTTTCAGAGTAAAAAGCGCTGCCTCGGAAGATTACCTTTTCAACTTTTTCAAAATCAATTTCTCTGACACGTTTTTCTTGCAGCTCAACCCGACGATTGCCCTGTTTTAAATTCACATCGCTAAAAATTTGGAACTCATATGTAGTATCGTTAAAGCAAATTGTTACTTCAAGCCATTCGCTACCTTTATGGCGTTTGTAATAAAGAAAGTCAAATCCATGCTCTTTTTTGCTATTCTTAATTTCATACTGAAGTTTGTGCAGCTTGTCTTCATCCGTGAGTTTGAGATAATTCATCAATATTTTTTTCAATCTGTTCTTGCCCATGTAATTTGTCATATAATCAACTCTCCTCCGTAGTTTATGGTTTTACCTTTATATTAAGAGAATATTTATACATAAAATCTAGATATTTTAAATAACACTTGATTTTGGCTGTATCTACCTTGGGGTGGTAGAGGCCGTGGGTTCAAGTCCCGTCACTCCGACCATTGAGGGGCTGATACAAGTCAAGATTCTCCTGTGTTCACAAGGAATACAGGAGACGGTATTGGCTTTCAAAAAGCATAAAATAAAATGCCCCTATAGTTAAATGGATATAACAAGCCCCTCCTAAGGGCTAGTTGTAGGTTCGATTCCTACTAGGGGTGCCATTTGTATACTGAGGAAAGACTGAAAAGTATTGCGGCTTTTCCTCAATACGCAAAGCGCTTATTGATATTTGTAATTTAAAAAGCTTTTCAGATGTATCGTCACAATGATCTGAAAAGCTTTTAATTTTACCGGCTCTAGCTACACTTATTCATAAAATATACGTTATGTATATTAATACACTATAAACAATAAAACACCTGCAAATAAAAGCAGATAAGTTTTAATACAATTAACGTTAAGGACTGGTTATTGTAAAATCAGTCCTTGCTTTAACCTGTTTATTTACATTATAATGCATTAATGTTAAAATAATATTACAAGTTTATATGTCCAGCTAATTATATTGCTTTGAGCAGGATCGGATTATTTGTGCTGTTTAGAATATTTTTTATATAATGTATTAAACAAGAATCTTTTCTAATATTCAAAATTCAAGCTATATTAATGGCAAAATAACATTTTTCAAATAATATTGACAAACAAATGCAATTGTGTTATTATAATATGGTAAAACGTTTTACAACATAAAAAATTATACAAGGAGAATCAAGAATGAAAAAAATAATCAAGAGAACATTTTGCGCGGCTTTGGCGGCAATAATGATGACGGGAACTTTTATGACAGCGGACGCGGTGAGAAAATGCACTAAGAATAATACCGGCAATTCCTGCAAGTACAAAGGGTCTATCGACATTAGTCTGGGATGGTACAAATCCCCGGATAAAGGACTGGGTGACGTATACAGCGACCATTATGTTGGATATTCAAAGCCAAGCGCAACTTTCAGCCCTTACAATAACAAAACCTCGCAAAATACAGTTGTATGGTATGCGGAATGGAAAGAAAACGGAACAATTAAAGATAAAAAAACTCATGTTTATACTATGGCAAATAACAAATGGGAAGAAAGAGATTTAAGCAAGGGTATGAAATTGTCTACATGGGACAGCGATGTTACATATTTCAGAACGGATATATATCCGCAAAACGGGATTTCAAGCGAAAACAAGATATATTCGGATAGCTATAAAAGACGTGCAAGCACGGATATTACACACTAACGGGAGATATTCATGAATACATTATCAATTGTTGCAAAGAATCTTAAAAATTTTATTTCCAAGCATACTCTTGTTTTTATTATAATGCTTGCAGCGCTTACCGTATCAACTATAACTATTCTTTACGTTACCGTCAAGCTTGACACCTTATCGGACGGATTAAGCGCAGGCGATCTGGAGCTTGATCAGATACGTCTGAAAAACACGGAAAGTCTGCTGGCAATTGATGATATTTCAGACAGACTGCAGAGCTATTATGAAAATAATAGCTCTGTGCTCTGTGTGCAGGGGTGTATAGATACTTCAGACGCCTATGTGACCTGCTTTATTACGGACGAAAAAAAGAATCTGGCTGACTTTTCCGAAAAATACAAGCCTATAAGCGGAAGCTTTTTTTCGGATGAAGATATTGAAAACGGCAATAACGTTATGGTGTCGGTGGGAATAGGCACGGAGTTAAAATCGGTAAGCTTGGGCGATGAGGAAATAAAGATAACAGGCAGCTATGCCCCCGACGGTATTTCAAACGGATACATTCCGAAAAACACTGTTGTAAATAACGGTATTATTCCTGATGAATATAAAATAATTTACAGCGACGAGCTGAGCGTACGGCAGGCGAAGGAATATAAAGGTCAGTTGGAGGAGCTGTTCCCTGAATTTGAAATAGAAACCAGAATGGATTATGTTTTAAAGGAAGCGCCTTTAATGCTTGACTTTGAAAATGTCTGCTTGATTCTGATGGCGGTTGTGGCGGTGATTTCATGCGCGTATTTATATGCATATGTAATTCAGATGAGAATAAATGAAATTTATATTTTTAAGCTATGCGGCGCGTCGGCAGCAAGGCTTGCGCGCATTTTTCTCTGCGAATTGCTGCTGCTTTTAATGCTTCAGTTTTTCACCGCGTTTATTATATTCAGGCTGTGTCTTATAAATATTCTGAAAAAATATGATTTTGCATTTACTTACGGCTATTCGTGGATCCATACAGTAATAACCTTTGGGATAATTATTGCATTGTCGCTGATGGTTTTTGCGCCGGTGCTTATATATTACTGCAGAAAAAACGCGGTTGAGATCAGACAGCAGCAGAAAGGATGAGTAGAATGACATTAAAATACGCGGCAAAGCAGCTTAAAAGACGTCCTTTAGCAACTATTCTGGTAATATTCCAGTTTGCGGTGACAACTCTTTTAATAGGAATGATCCTTGAGAAAGCAAGCGGTTATTTTGTGACCAGCAGTCTTATAAAAGATGTTTGCCTTGGCGACAGCTATTATCTGCAGTATGATATTTCCTATCAAGTAGAACTTGACGACCGGTTATTTGAGCTTAGCTGCGAATTTGACGAAGAATTACAGCCATATGCCGATAAGCTGGACAACGGCGAGATAACGCGGGAGGAGTATGACAGCGTACTTGCGGAGTTAAATGAGAAATATGATAAAATAAGAGAAGAAGAAAATCTTAATGAATGTTTTGATCCTATAGATGTATCGGATTTACCGTATGTGGAGAAAAACTATGCATTTTATTATACTAATTTGATTTGCGGCAATGATTATATTAAATGCTTAAGCAGCGATTATTGCAGCGGCCTTAATTTCAAGATGAAAGAGGGACGCTGGCTTTCTGAAGCAAAGAAGTCGGACGATTATATTAATCTGGTTATGTTTTCGGGAAATGAGTATGGCTATAAGGTAGGGGACGTTGTAGATATTAAACTGGAAACATATATATCAAAAGGGAATATGGGCATTGCTAACTTAGACTTAAAAGGTAAGATCGTAGGATTGATAGATTATTCACATTATAAGGAGGTAGTGGAGCATGGTTCCTTTGAAAGCAGTGATTATTTATCATTGGATGATCTGCTTCCAATAAAATCTTATGATGTTTTTGCTGAATATTCTCCGGATTTATTTAAATCAATAAGTGAAAAGTATGTTTTTGAGCCTGATCGCTTTGCCCAGTCTGTCAAGCTTAAAGAAAATATAACGGAAGAAGAAAAAAATGAATTTTTTTCGGCGGCGACCTCGAAGAAATATCAGTATACCGATTTGAATCAGGCGTATCAGAATACATATATACGGGATAAAAAGAATATGAGAAACGATATGGTGTTCCTTACCATAGCGTCGCTGATAGCAATAGTTTCCCTTATAGGTATCTCGGCTCTGAGCGTTTCAAAGGAGATAAAAACATACAGTATCTACTGCCTTAACGGTATGACAAGAAAACAGTGTATAGGAATAAATGCAGCATACATAAGTCTGCTGGCTTTGATTTCCGTATGTATAGCCTTTGCAGTAAAATTTATATACGGATATCTGAACTATTTTAAAATGTACACTGATATCAGCGCTTTTCGATCGGAGGCTGTCGCAAAGGAAACCGTCCGGCTAAGCTATTATTTTTCGGTAGGTTCGACGGAAGCTGCGGCTGTTATAATTTTATTGTGCGTCGCGTTTGCGTCGGCAATGATAATTCCGTATATCACATTAAAGAAGCTTGATATTATTCAGAACATAAAGGAGAATGGGTGATAATTATGATTAAGCTTGAGAATATAGTAAAGATATATAACCCTAAGAAAGCCAACGAATTTGAAGCGCTTCACGGCGTTTCCGCAGAAATACAGGACGGCGAGCTTGTTGCGGTTGTCGGCAAGTCAGGAGCCGGAAAGTCAACGCTTCTGCATATACTTGCCTGTATCGACAACTATCAGGAGGGGGAATATTCCATAGACGGAACGCTGGTGAAAAATCTGTCCGAGAGGCAGTATGCAAATATCCGCAACGAAAAAATCGGCATGATAATGCAGGATTTCGCTTTGGTGGAGGATTTCACCGCGCTGGAAAACGTGCTTATCCCTCTGAATTTTTCAAAGAAAAGGATAAAAAACAAAAAGGAAAAAGCGCTTACGGCACTGAAAGCGGTTGGAATCGAAGAACTGGCGAAAAAGCCCTGCAACAAGCTATCCGGCGGACAAAAGCAGCGTGTGGCAATCGCCCGTGCAATAGTGAACGAACCAAGCATGATATTGGCGGACGAGCCGACGGGAGCGCTTGACAGCAGGACCTCGGCGGAAATTATGGAGCTGTTCAAGTCGCTGAACCAACAGGGCAGGACGGTCATTATCGTTACTCACGATCCGAAGATCGCCGAGCAGTGCGGCAGGATCATTGAAATCTCCGACGGTGAAATTGTCAGTTGAGGATATATCATGTTTGCTTGATTTCAGGCAGGTTAGCTGTCATCATCAATAAGCTCATACATTTGATACATGGCAAGCATATTCTTGAGCTGCATTTTATTGCCCATCATCTGCCTGTATGTAGCGGATTTTTCCCGTCCGGCTTTTTTCAGCTCCGACATCTTGCTTATAGTATCAGTATATTGCGATCGTACCGATGACAGCATTTTTTCAAATGCTTCAAGACGTGATTCTTTATCGTAAAGCGTCATTGTAATTCTCCTTTTTCCGCAATGAAATTCATATGTTCGTAAATCAGTTCAATCATTCCGCCGTATTTTACAGTTGAAATTAATTTCAACCGTAAAATTCGGTTTTCATTATTGAATAATCGAAGCCCGTTTCCTAAAATACATGGAGCTATTGTAATTCGATATATATCTATCATGTTTTTACAAATGAATTGATTAACTGTATCCGCCCCGCCGCAAATCCAGATATCACCGCCATTTTGCTTTTTAAGCTTTTGCAAAAGTTTTTGTATATTTTCTTTTGTGAAATTGATTTCTGCTTTATCGGAAATGCTCTTATGAGTCAGAACATAAGTCTGCATTCCTTTATATGGCCATTCATTCGGCGACAGTTCCGTGATGATCTGCTTATAGGTCGCATATCCCATAATTACTGTATCAACCGTTTTCTGAAACTCTGAAAAACTGTTTTCGCCAGCATTGCCGGCGCTTTGCGCGTCAAGCCACGAAACTCCTCCTTGTTTGTCGGCAATAAATCCGTCAAGGCTCATTGCAATGTATAAAACGGTTTTTCGCATAAACAAACCTCCGCTTTTTTAATTGATTATAACACATCTGCCTATAAATTTCAATCAGAAAGGATCGATTTCTGCCGGAAACAGATTGACCGGCGGATATATAGGCAGGAAGCACAGTATTTCACATAATATATTTATACTGAAAGCAGATTAGAAAAAAAGTCCTGTCCGCTGTTAAATTATAAACAGCAGGCAAGACCTGTTTTTACAGAAAGCAAAAAACTCGCAAACGGCTTAAATCAACCATCTGCGAGAATGTATCCTGGTGACCCGTACGGGAATTGAACCCATGATTCCGCCGTGAAAGGGCGGTGTCTTAACCTCTTGACCAACGGGCCGTTATCTGGTAGCGGTAACTGGATTTGAACCAGTGACACCCTGGGTATGAACCAAGTGCTCTAGCCAACTGAGCTATACCGCCTAATCATTGTCCCTATAGCGACTTAATTATTATACACTACAAAAAACGCTTTGTCAACACTTTTTTATAAAAAAACTTCTTTTTAAGCGTTTTTGTTTACTTGGCACAATTTTGCGGTTTGCTTTTTAATATTTATTGTCTGCTGCTACAATATATAAATGCCCGTTTTCAGAAATTATATACTTTTTTAGCACTCAATGCGAGAGAGTGCTAATTTTCATCTGATCGTCACAAAGCCATAAACTAATTATCATTTACAGGAACTATCATATAGTTGTTGAAAGACCAGCTATAAAAAGTCAATACCCAAAATGAAAAAATCAAGATAAATTTTTAGGATTTTTCGTAGGGGTTGGCAAATAAGGTCTGTTCTCTTTGAGAATAACAAAAATAATATTACAAAGCTTGCGAGCAACACCTCCGACAGCAGTGAGATGGTGCTTGCCTCTGGCTCTGAGAGATTGATAATATTCAGATAAAACGGGGTCGCAGAAAGCGGCACGCTGTGCGGCAAGCCAGATAGCTCTGCGCAGATAAGGTGAACCACGCTTGGAGATTTTGTTTTTAGTTCCTGAAAACTCTCCCGATTGTTTAACGGTAACGTCAAGTCCTGCAAAGGCAACAAGCTGATTAGGACGTTCAAAGCGGTTGATATCGCCGATCTCACTGACGATGATTGCACCAAGAACATCACCGATACCGGTGATAGTGGTTATGTATTGATTGGTTTCGTGAAGAAGATTTGAAATCTGTTCTTCAAGCTCAGAAAGCTGATTTTCAAGGAAAACAACCTGCTGCATAAGCTGCTTGATCTGAAAAGAAAAAGCGTCTTTTGCAAAGGCGATACCAAAGGTGTTTTTAGCAGCAGCTTTGAGTTCTTCAGCCTTCTCTTTGCCAAATTTACCGTGACTTGCTTTGTTCAAAATGTTGGTAAGCTTTCTTGTGGAAATTGCAAGCATATCTTCAGGTGTTGGGCAGTTCAGAAGCAACTCGGTTGATGAGCTTCCGAATGTATCTGAAAACAGCTTGTCATACTCGGGGAATACTTGGTCAAGCAATGCAATTACACGTCTTTTGCAGTCGCCGCAGGCGTCCACAACAGCAAGACGATAGCGTGAAAGCTGTCTTAATGCAATGATATTTTCCTCAGAAAGCGAGGTTGCGGAATATTCTCCGAAACGCATAATCTGAGCGATGATATATGAATCCTTAGAGTCGTTCTTGGTCTGACGAATATACATTTTTCTGAAAGCTTCGGACTGAATAGGGTTGATAACCTTGACAGTATATCCAAGCTCAAGGAAAAAAGCATATACGGAAAGCCAGTAGTGACCAGTTGCTTCCATTCCGATGATAACATCGTCAGGAGCAATTTCAAATTTTTCAAAAACAGCAAGGATTTTCCCACAGCCTTGCTTGTCGTTGGCGAAGGGGATGCTGTCAAGCAGAGTTTTGCCGTTTATGTCGATGACGGAAGCCTCGTGCTTGTATTTAGCGATGTCAATTCCGCAATAAAACATTGTGATACACCTCGTAAAATTTTGTTACAGCAAAGGTTATCCTCTGTATTTTACGGAAATACAACCTCGTTAGATATTCAGCACTTAAATGCTATCCAGCTCATTCGCATCTGTCCGTAAAGCAGAGGCGCTACTCTTTCAAAGGAAGCCTTGCTTCAAGGAAGCGAACAGCGCCCTCTGACTGTACAGATTTATTATCTCACATTTCTGTGTGATAAACAAGAGGTTTCATAGGGGTTCTCTTTAAATTACCCTTAAATTTATTATACGAGGAAGAGTGATACCAATGTATAAAGTATAGCGCAGCAGGCAAAATAAAAACAAAAAACTATGAACCGTATTATAATTTAATAAGGAGGAATTTATATGTTTGGACTTACGCCGTTTGAAAGAAAGAGCTTTGATCTGTTTGACGCGTTTCATGATTTTGAAAAGGATTTCTTCACCGGTAACCTGCCGATGAATTCCTGCAAAACCGATATTCGTGACGAAGGGGATAAATTTGTAATGGAAGCCGAGCTTCCGGGCTTCGACAAGAGCGATATCAAGCTTGACATCAACGGAAATTATCTGATTCTGTCAGCGGAGCATAACACCGACTCCGAGGACAAATCAAAGGACGGCAATTATATCTGCCGTGAACGCAGCTTCGGCTCCTATCAGAGAAGCTTCGATGTTTCTGCTGTAAAAACAGACGAGATTTCAGCAGAGTATAAAAACGGTATTCTTACCGTTGTTCTTCCCAAGAAAACGGAAACCGCTTCAAGCACTAAACGTCTTGAGATCAAATAAATCGCATTAGCCTCCGCGCCTTCAAACGCGGAGGCTTTTTATATTTCAGGAAAGCCGCGGATAACCGTTTGACGGCTCTTTATATGATTATTGCACGGTATTGCCTAAAGTAAAACGTTTACCGCCAAGCGTTTTTTGTCTAAAAGAGAAAACTTTCCGAAAAACAGTTTAAAATCTTTGCCTTTATTAATATTTTATGATACAATAAATTCAGCAAACTGATAGACACCGCCGCAGTATCGGGCTTGATAAAGCGGCGGTAAGAATGTAAAACGGAGGACTATTATAATGAATATTGCTGTCGCTCAGTCAGGAGGACCTACCTGCGCTATAAACGCGTCTTTGGTAGGAGTTTTCAAGCAGGCTCTGAAAACGCCGGAGATAGACGCCGTTTTCGGTTCAATTAACGGAATTGAGGGGATCATAAACGATGAGCTAATAGATCTGAAGCTTGTAATCAAATCCAATGAGGATATGGAGCTGTTAAGACAGACTCCGTCTACGGTTTTAGGCTCATGCCGCTGCAAGCTTCCGGAAGCTGACAGCGATTATTCTGTTTATGAAAAAATACTGACCTGCTTTGAAAAGCACCGTATTGAAGCGTTTTTCTATATAGGCGGCAACGATTCTATGGATACGGTCATGAAGTTATCCGCCTATCTGAAAGAGGCAGGATCTTCGGTTAGAGTAATCGGTATACCTAAGACCATTGACAACGACCTGCCTGTGACCGACCATACCCCGGGTTTTGGTTCTGCGGCAAAATACGTCGCGGCAACTATTCAGGAGATTATCCGCGACAGCTCGGTTTATTCCATTGAATCCATAACCATAGTGGAGATAATGGGACGCCATGCCGGGTGGCTTACCGCTTCTACCTGTGTTTTAAGGGCTAACGGAGAAATAGCCCCTCACCTTATATATCTTCCCGAGCGTGAATTTTCCGTTGAACGCTTTGTGGAGGACGTAAGAGCAATGCAGGCAAAGCACAAAGCGGTGGTTATCGCCGTTTCGGAGGGCGTCGAGATTTCTGAAAAGGACGAGGATTTCCGTTCAGGAGCCGTTGACAGCTTCGGTCATAAATATCTTTCAGGAATAGGCAAGGCTCTGGAGCAGATACTGAGGGAAAGAATCGGCTGCAAGGTGCGCTCCGTTGAGCTTAACGTAATGCAGAGATGTTCCTCGCACATATGCTCAAAGACGGATATAGACGAGGCTGAAGAAATAGGAGCGAGGGGAGTGCTTGCCGCACTCAGCGGAGAAACCGGCAGAACTATGGTGTTTAAGAGGCTTTCAGACGTTCCTTATGTTGTTACTGTAGAATCCACCGAAGCGTCAAACGTAGCCAATAAAGAAAAATTCTTTCCTGAAAAATGGATCAACAAGCAGGGCAATAATGTAACGGATTCAGCAATTTCATATTTTCTGCCGCTTATACAGGGTGATGTAAAAATTGCTATGAGAAACGGCATACCGCTGCATTTTAAATTATAGTTTTGTAGAACGGAATTATTCAGGCGGGGTGAAAAATGGGGTCAAATAAGAAATGGGATGGATTGCGGTTTGAAGTAATTCAGTATTGCGCAGAAAAAGGTATCTGCGAAAGCGATTTTAGGTTTTTAGGCATTTATGAATGGCAGAATGTTTATGACAGATTGTTGAAAACATTTGTGGAAGAGGAATACGCAGCAAAGCATGGCTTATACTGGTCCAATATTGAGGCAGGATTTCGTAAGGATATCCATAAAATTTATTCCTTTATGGAAGGTAGTGAAAATTGCGCTTCCTATGAATGGATTGAAAAACTTCCGGAGATAGTGAAATGTGAAAAAATATATCTTTTTCTGGAAGAGGATAAACAGACGGCAAAATACTGGATAGCGGAATGCAACCCAGCCGTTGTCCATCTTATTATTAATGATGCAATCTATCCGACAGACTATTACATGACAAAAGACTATTACATGACAAAAGACTATTACATGACAAACAAAAAATTTGACTGGCTTATCACAGAGAACCACCATGATATTGTCCAGTTTATTGGAAAAGGATTAGATATAAACGTCATAAAAGCTGTGTGTACAAAGTAGACGGATTGGTTAATTTTATAATCTGGCAAATTATGATTTTACGCTGCCGGAGCCGCCATAGCGAAACACGACACGTCATATTTTATTTTACTAAAAAAATTACGGATTTTACCATAAGCTTTATATTCAGTAAATTAAGAAAAATCAGATTGATTTGCCAATTAACTTAATTTATAACTGAAAATCGGGAACATTATGGGATTAAAATCGGCATTTGATTGTGCAAAATGTACGAAAAAATATGAGAAACATTGTGAAAAAATTTCTGTCAAAAATATATAAAAACTATAGTAATTTTTGAAATAATCTGCTATAATAAATTTGTTACCGTATGATAGGCTTGTCATGCCATGACGGCTTTATGGGATTGTCAAGGTACTATAAAAATACGGAATTCAAATTTTTTTGGAGGTAGATACCAATGAGCAAAAAGTGGGTATATCTGTTCTCAGAGGGCGACGCTAGTATGAGAGAGCTTCTCGGCGGTAAGGGCGCGAACCTTGCTGAGATGACAAAGCTCGGTCTTCCGGTTCCGCAGGGATTTACAATTACAACAGAGGCTTGTACTCAGTATTATGAGGACGGCAGACAGATCAGCGATGAAATCCAGGCTCAGATCAACGAGTATATCGGCAAGATGGAGGAGATCACCGGAAAGAAGTTCGGAGATAAGGAGAATCCGCTGCTCGTATCCGTTCGTTCGGGTGCAAGAGCTTCTATGCCCGGAATGATGGATACAATTCTCAACCTTGGTCTTAATGAAGAGGTTGTTGAGGTAATTGCTGAGAAATCCAACAATCCCCGCTGGGCATGGGACTGCTACAGAAGATTTATTCAGATGTATTCCGACGTAGTTATGGAAGTCGGCAAAAAGTATTTTGAAGAGCTTATCGACGATATGAAGGCCAAGAAGGGCGTTACGCAGGACGTTGAGCTTACTGCTGAGGACCTTAAGGAGCTTGCTTCACAGTTCAAGGCTGAATACAAGGAAAAAATCGGTGAGGATTTCCCGGCTGATCCTAAGGAGCAGCTTATGGGTGCGGTCAAGGCCGTATTCCGTTCATGGGACAACCCCAGAGCCAACGTTTACAGACGTGACAACGATATCCCTTATTCTTGGGGTACTGCCGTTAACGTTCAGTCGATGGCTTTCGGAAACATGGGCGACGACTGCGGTACGGGCGTTGCGTTTACCCGCGACCCTGCTACCGGCGCTAAGGGTCTGTTCGGAGAGTTTCTGACAAACGCTCAGGGCGAGGACGTAGTTGCCGGAGTTCGTACTCCTATGCACATTTCCGAAATGGAGCAGAAGTTCCCCGAGGCTTTCGCTCAGTTTAACGAGGTATGCAAGACTCTTGAAAATCACTACAGAGATATGCAGGATATGGAGTTTACAGTTGAACACGGTAAGCTTTATATGCTTCAGACAAGAAACGGAAAGAGAACCGCTCAGGCTGCTCTCAAGATCGCCTGCGATCTGGTTGACGAGGGTATGAGAACTGAGGAAGAAGCGGTTGCTATGATCGACCCGAGAAACCTCGATACTCTTCTCCATCCGCAGTTTGACGCCAAGGCACTCAAGGCTGCTGTTCCTATGGGCAAGGGACTCGGCGCTTCTCCCGGAGCTGCCTGCGGTAAGGTAGTATTTACAGCAGAGGACGCTGAGGCTTGGAACGCCAAGGGTGAAAAGGTCGTTCTCGTAAGACTTGAAACTTCTCCTGAGGATATTACAGGTATGAAGGCTTCGCAGGGTATTCTTACAGTCCGCGGCGGTATGACTTCTCACGCGGCCGTTGTTGCCCGCGGTATGGGTACCTGCTGCGTATCAGGCTGCTCTGATATCGTTATGGACGAGGCTAACAAGAAGTTTACTCTCGGCGGTAAGGAGTTCCACGAGGGAGATTATATTTCCATCGACGGTTCTACCGGTAACATCTACGACGGAATCATTCCTACTGTAGACGCGACTATCGCCGGCGAGTTCGGAAGAATCATGTCATGGGCTGACAAGTACAGAAGACTCAAGGTAAGAACCAACGCTGATACTCCTGCCGACGCTAAGAAGGCAAGAGAGCTGGGCGCTGAAGGTATCGGTCTTTGCCGTACTGAGCATATGTTCTTTGAGGCTGACAGAATCGCGGCGTTCAGAGAGATGATCTGCTCCGATACAGTTGAAGAGAGAGAGGCTGCTCTCGCTAAGATCGAGCCTATGCAGCAGGGCGATTTCGAGGCTCTTTACGAGGCTCTCGAAGGAAATCCTGTAACTATCAGATTCCTTGATCCTCCGCTTCACGAGTTCGTTCCTACTGAAGAGGCTGACATTAAGGCTCTTGCTGACGCTCAGGGCAAGTCTGTTGAAACTATCAAGGCTATAATTGCTTCGCTTCACGAGTTCAATCCGATGATGGGTCACAGAGGCTGCCGTCTTGCGGTAACATATCCTGAGATTGCAAAGATGCAGACAAAGGCTGTCATCAAGGCTGCTATCAACGTTAAGAAGGCTCATCCTGACTGGAACGTAGAGCCTGAGATCATGATTCCTCTGGTTGGCGACGTTAAGGAGCTTAAGTACGTTAAGAAGGTCGTAGTTGAAACTGCCGACGCTGTTATAGCTGAGGCTGGCTCTGACCTCAAGTATGAGGTTGGTACAATGATCGAGATCCCGAGAGCTGCTCTTACAGCCGACGAGATCGCTTCAGAGGCTGATTTCTTCTGCTTCGGTACAAACGACCTGACTCAGATGACTTTCGGCTTCTCAAGAGATGACGCAGGAAAATTCCTCGACGCTTACTATGACGCTAAGATCTTTGAGAACGATCCGTTTGCTAAGCTCGACCAGAACGGCGTAGGCAAGCTTATGGAAATGGCGATCAAGCTTGGCAAGCCGGTTAATCCGAACCTTCACATCGGTATCTGCGGAGAGCACGGCGGAGATCCTTCGTCAGTTGAATTCTGCCACAAGATCGGTCTTGATTATGTATCCTGCTCGCCTTTCAGAGTGCCGATCGCCAGACTTGCCGCTGCACAGGCTGCGATTGCAAGCAAGGGTTAATTTGACAATCCTGATTTTGGGCAAACCTAATTTGTAAAACCATAATAGAAATTGACCTTGTGTACCTTCGGGTATGCAAGGTCTTTTTTACGCCGAAAGCCTTGCGAATCCCGCATTTTTGAAAATAAAATCACAGTTTTATTAGCATTACCAGAAATGCAAAACTCAAATTTCAATGCACCGAAAAACGGTATTGAGAGTTGCCCAGAATAAAGTTGACCTTGTTTATAAATAGCTACTATACAGCCGAGGTCAATCACGATTTTTACGGGGCGGAGCAGCTCTCCGTCCTTTACTTTTTCGGAGATAAGTGGTACAATAAGCTTGTTTGGCAGAGGTTATCTGCTCGATAAATCGGAATTTGTAAGGATGTGAGTGAGCAATGAATAAGGAAGTTAAGAAATTAGTGCTTGATGTTTTTGATGAAATAGACGAGATAATGAGTGAATATGGATTTAAGCGGAGAAGAAACGGACTTATTTATTCCAGAACTTTCGGGAACACCAAACAGAAAGTTGAACTTGTATTTCAAACACATCCTTTAGGACAACCAGATGCATTAGCTCGTATATACCCGTGGTTATCTGTGCATTATCCAGAAGTAAATCAATTTGCAACTGCTGTTTTAGGAGAAAACATTATAATTGACAGCCTCAAAGATTTGACGCTAAGACAACCAATTCATATAGGTGAAAAAAATGAGCGGTGGTTCATATATAATGAGTCAGATATTAAAACACTTTCATTGAAAATAAAAGAATATTTTGTAAAGAATACAATACCGTTTTTTAATTCTCTTAAAAGTATAGAGCAATATATAAGAATGTATGAAATGCAAGATAAACGACTTTTGATGGATGATAGGCAACATATTTATTTTGCTTGTGCATATGCCTTGAAAAAAGAGTACCAAAAGGGATATGATTTATTAGAGAAGAGATTTGGAAAAGCTGGTTCTTGTAGAACATATCAAAAATTGTTTGAATATTTTGAACAACGATTGTGATACAAATTACAGTTTAGCGAACAGTTAAAACAGAATATTTTACACAGCAGTCAAGCGAAAAACCTTGGCTGCTTTTTTGCTGATATAGGAGTTTATATGATTTTTCTCGGCGGCGTTATAAAAATACACAGACCTTGTGAGCCAATACGGTTCACAGGGTCTTATTTTTTGCATACAAATAGCTGCAAAACACTTTAACCGTAAGCTTTAACGCATATAAGAAAATATCAGCGGATTTTCACATTATTATAACAATTTTATGATATACTAACAAAAATATTATTAAGACAAAAAGCAGGTGAAGCTGTGAATTCAAATAATGCAGTCAAAGACAAAAGTATGAAATTAATTAAGTATATTCCGCTGATTTTAAGCGTTGTTATAATAGTTTTCTGCGTTGCGTTTGTTGTAAATAATGATTTTGACGACATACTGAGCTATACTCCTGAAAACCTGTGGCTTGCCGCGGTAGTTATCTGGGGCTTTTACGGTCTTAAATCAATGTCGGTAGTGTTTCCGCTTACCGCTTTGTTTATCGCCGCGGGACATATTTATCCGTTCTGGGCAGCCGTATTGGTAAATATCGTCGGGCTGTGCGTAAGCTTTACGATACCTTATCTTGTCGGAAGGATTTCCGGCGCGGGTCTGGTTGAAACGATTTCTGAAAAATATCCCAAAGCCCGGAAAATTATCAGCTACGGGCATGAAAACAATTTGTTTGCGTCCTATATTTCCAGAGCGGTAGTGGTAGTTCCCGGAGATATCGTAAGCGTGCTTCACGGAACCTTGAAAATGCCGTACAGACCGTATCTTCTCGGCTCGCTGTTCGGGGTTTTTCCGGAAATGGCAGTGCAGACCTATATCGGTGGACAGCTGAGTCAGCTTTCCTTAAAGTCTGTTCTGGTAATGATAGGGCTTATTCTGCTAACTCTTGCGATAAGCTTCGCGTTGAACAAAAAGGTAAGCAAAATGGGGAGAAAAACCGATAAAGAAGATTTTTATGAATGAGATCATGCATATCCGGCTTGTGCGGATATGCATTTTTTATAGAAAATAACAGCGAATACTTTTGTTAGATTTGGTATATCATGATTTTGCAGGACGTATTTTCAGCTTTTTTGACGCGGGCTGGTATAAACGGCTTTTTCGGCGGAAAAATAATTCCATAGATTTACCGAAATTACGGAGGAATAGTCATGAAAAATACTGAAATCACAAAAGTTCACGGAAGAGAGATACTTGATTCAAGAGGAAACCCGACAGTAGAAGCGGAGGTGACGCTTGCCGACGGAACAACAGGAAGAGGTCAGGCTCCCAGCGGCGCGTCAACGGGAATTTACGAGGCCTGCGAGCTGAGGGACAACGATAAATCAAGATATATGGGAAAAGGCGTAAAAAGCGCTGTCGAAAACATCAACGGAAAAATTTCGCCTATACTTGCGGGGACTGACGCGTCCGATATTTATGCGGTTGACAAAACCATGATCGCACTGGACGGAACAAATGACAAATCAAAGCTTGGAGCCAACGCGATCCTGTCAGTGTCCCTTGCGTGCGCGGACGCGGCGGCTAAATCGCTGAAAATGCCTCTGTACAGATTTGTCGGAGGCGTCTCCGCGACAAGAATGCCTGTTCCGATGATGAATATTTTAAACGGCGGAGCTCATTCCTCAAACGGTCTGGACGTTCAGGAATTCATGATAATGCCGGTCGGAGCCAAAAGCTTTTCTCAGGGGCTTCAATGGTGCTGCGAGGTTTTTCATACCTTGGCTAAGATACTGAAAAATAAAGGGCTTTCCACGGCGGTTGGCGACGAGGGAGGCTTTGCTCCTGAGATAAGCTCGGATATTGAAGCTCTGGACCTTATAACAGACGCTGTGAAGTCAGCAGGCTTTACTCCGTCTGAGGATTTCGCGCTTGCGCTGGACGCGGCGTCCAGCGAGTGGAAAACAGGCGATAAGGGTCATTACCGTCTGCCTAAAAGCGGAGAGCGGTTTGATTCAAAGCAGCTTATAGACCACTGGGAAATGCTTTGCGAAAAATATCCCGTCAGATCGATCGAGGACGCTCTGGACGAAGAGGATTGGCAGGGCTGGCGGCTTCTTACCTCAAGACTGGGCAGAAGAATACAGCTTGTAGGCGACGATCTGTTTGTTACCAATACAAAGCGTCTTTCAAAGGGAATCTCCGAGGGCGCGGGAAACGCTATTCTTATCAAGCTGAATCAGATTGGAACCCTTTCGGAAACGATCGAAGCGGTGAAAATGGCGAAAAATCACGGATATAACGCGGTAATGTCCCACCGCTCAGGGGAAACTGAAAGTACCGTTATCGCTGATCTCGCAGTCGCTCTCAATGTAGGTCAGATAAAAACCGGCGCTCCCAGCAGAAGCGAAAGAACCGCGAAATATAATCAGCTGCTCAGAATAGAGGAAAATATCAGCTATAATTCAGATGATTTCTATGGAAAGTGCTTTTAGTATTCCGAAAAGGCAGTACACAAAATGTTGTACAGGGATTACTTTTAAAGCGCTACGGATAGTTTCTTTGAACCCATTTTATGTATTTGATTGATATATAATACAGATTCAGCAGAATATTTATGCTGAAAGTGTCAAAGTATTGCGAAAGTGTATAGTTATTTGTTGACCTGTGTTAATTTTTCGGGCTTTTTCTTGACTTGAAGTGTGAATTGTGTTAATATGAATGTAGAGACTGATATATTTTAAATTATATTAGTCATATGAAATTATATATGTTTGATATGTATAGTTTCAAACATATGATTTGTTTAAATTGTTTAAATTTCGGTCTGTTTTCGGGCGGACACTGAAAGGAATGGTTTATTTAATGGCAAAGGAATTTTTAGAGGAATGGGAGGGCTTTAAGCCCGGAAGATGGAGCAGCACCTCTGTAAATGTCCGTGACTTTATACAGAAGAATTTTACTCCCTATGAAGGCGACGACAGCTTTCTGTCAGAGCCTACGGAGGCTACCAAAAAGCTCTGGCAGCAGGTAATGGAGCTGACTGAAAAGGAGCGGGAGGCAGGCGGAGTTCTTGATATGGATACTAAAATCGTATCCACTATAACCTCGCATAAAGCCGGATATCTGGATAAGGAGCTTGAACAGATCGTAGGCTTTCAGACTGATAAGCCTTTCAAGCGTTCGCTTCAGCCCTTCGGGGGAATCAGAATGGCTCAGAAGGCTTGTCAGGATAACGGCTATGAGGTCGATCCCGAGGTAGTCGAGATCTTTACCAAATACAGAAAAACTCATAATCAGGGAGTTTTTGACGCGTATACTCCGGAAATGAAGCTTGCCAGACACGCCGCGATCATTACCGGCCTTCCCGACGCGTACGGCAGAGGAAGAATAATCGGCGATTACCGAAGGGTCGCGCTTTACGGCGTCGATCTGCTTATCGAGGACAAGAAAAATCAGCTTGCTACCTCGCTGGTAAGAATGACGTCCAAGAATATCAGGCTCAGAGAGGAGCTTGCGGAGCAGCTGAGAGCCTTAGAGGATCTTAAAAAGCTCGGCGAGATATACGGCTTCGACATATCCCGTCCTGCAAAGAATGCGAAGGAAGCAATTCAGTGGCTCTATTTTGGCTATCTTGCAGCAGTTAAGGAGCAGAACGGAGCCGCTATGTCCCTGGGAAGGACCTCTACCTTTATAGACATTTATATCCAGCGGGATATTGACAGAGGTCTTATTACAGAGGAGCAGGCTCAGGAATATATTGACCACTTTATTATGAAGCTCCGTCTGGTGAAGTTTGCGAGAACTCCTGAATATAATCAGCTTTTCTCCGGCGATCCGACATGGGTTACCGAATCCATAGGAGGAGTTTCAATCGACGGCGTTCCTATGGTAACAAAAACATCGTTCAGATATCTCCATACTCTTGACAATCTCGGACCTGCTCCCGAGCCTAATATGACGGTTCTTTGGTCCAGGAAGCTTCCGCGGAATTTTAAGAAGTTCTGCGCTAAAATGTCTATAAGAACGTCGTCTATCCAGTATGAAAATGACGACATGATGAGGGTCACCCACGGCGACGACTACGCGATCGCCTGCTGCGTATCGTCTATGAGGATAGGCAAGGAAATGCAGTTCTTCGGAGCCAGGGCGAATCTTGCAAAATGTCTGCTGTATGCAATAAACGGAGGCGTTGACGAAAGGCTGAAGATTCAGGTCGGACCCAAATATCGTCCGGTAGAGGGAGATTATCTCGACTATGACGACGTAATGGAAAAGTATGAAGATATGATGGAGTGGCTCGCCGGACTTTATGTGAACACGCTGAACGTTATTCATTATATGCATGATAAATACTGCTATGAAAAGATTCAGATGGCGCTTCATGACAGGGACGTGAAGAGATATTTCGCTACCGGTATTGCCGGACTTTCAGTGGTCGCTGACTCGCTTTCGGCGATTAAATACGCAAAGGTCAAGTGCGTGAGAGATGAAAACGGAATCGTTACCGATTACGAGGTAGAGGGCGATTTCCCGAAATACGGAAACAATGACGACAGAGTTGACAGCATTGCGGTGGATATAGTTACAAAATTCATGAATATGATCAGAAAGCATCACACCTACCGCGACGGAGTTCCTACGATGTCTATTCTTACCATTACCTCCAACGTTGTTTACGGCAAAAAGACCGGAAATACGCCCGACGGAAGAAAAATGGGAGTTCCCCTTGCTCCGGGAGCCAATCCTATGCACGGAAGAGATACTCACGGCGCCGCGGCTTCATTGTCGTCCGTTGCGAAGCTTCCGTTCAGACACGCGCAGGACGGTATTTCGAATACGTTTTCAATCGTTCCCGACGCTTTGGGCAAGGATTCTCAGGTGTTTGTCGGAGATTTGGACATTGAAAGCATTGCAAAGGAGCTGAACTCTGATGGGGTATAACGTAACAAAGGACGAGGATAACGGACAGCTTGACGAGCTGGTTGAAATGATAGATCTGCTCATGGAAAGCGGCGACGGACATATTACTATAAACGCCGACGAAACCAAGGACGGAATCAAGGTCAAAACTTTCAGGTCGAACGACTGCGGCGCAAAGGGAGCCTGCTGTCAGCCCAATGAAAAAATAGAGGAAGAATGATCTTGAGGTTTCCGGGATCGAAGAATAATACCGCGAAAGGAAGATTTATATGGCAAATGTAGAATCAAACGAGAAGCAGGTTGACAATCTGGTTGAGCTGCTTGACGGATATGTGGAAAAAGGCGGACATCATCTTAACGTAAATGTATTTACAAGAGAAACGCTGCTGGACGCTCAGAAGCACCCTGAGAAGTATCCGCAGCTTACGGTAAGGGTATCGGGATATGCCGTTAATTTCGTAAAGCTGACAAAAGAGCAGCAGGACGATATTATATCAAGAACATTCCACAATCAGATCTGATATTGTAACAGGACGTATTAAGCGTCCTGTTTTTTTGCTGTATACGATATATTATGACAGCAGGTTGTGTTTTTGATAAAAATATGGTATACTAAAATAAAAGCATATGAAACGAGGTGCGTGTTAATGGAGGGATATATTCATTCTACCGAAAGCTTCGGAACGGTTGACGGTCCGGGAATACGGTTCGTTATTTTTATGCAGGGCTGTCCTATGCGCTGCAAATACTGTCATAATCCCGATACATGGGCGATCGGGAAAGGCGAAAAGCGAACGGCGGAAAGTCTGCTGGACGAGTATGAAACATACAAGGAGTTTATGAAAAACGGCGGGATAACCTGCACCGGAGGAGAGCCGCTTTTACAGCTTGATTTTGTTACCGAGCTGTTTGAAAAGGCAAAGCGCCGCAATATCCATACCTGCCTTGATACGTCGGGAATCACCTTTATGCCTGAAAACGAGCAGGTCGTTGAAAAATTCAAGAGGCTGATGAGGTATACAGACCTGGTTATGCTGGATATAAAGCATATAGACGACGCGGAGCATAAAAAGCTTACCGGTCATGGAAATAAAAATATTCTGGCGTTTGCCGAATTTCTGAGCGGTGAGGGCGTTGAGCTTTGGGTGCGCCATGTGGTAGTTCCGGGAATAACTGATAATGATAAATATCTTCACGATCTGGGGTATTTTCTCGGAGGGCTTAAAAACCTGAAAGCGCTTGACGTTCTGCCTTATCATACAATGGGAAAGGCAAAATATGAACAGCTTGGATTGGAATATCCTCTCGGCGATACTCCGGCGGCGGATAAATCTCTCGCGCTTCATGCCAAGGAGATTATTATGGAGGGACTGAAGGACAGGCTGAGAAAAAAGGACGGCGAATAAAATTTAGGTAATACTGCACAAAGCCGTAAGGCGCGCTTTATGCTGTATTGCCATTGACATTGTAAAAAAAGTGTAGTATACTAAACTTACGGCAAGGGGGAAGAGCTTCTGACCCCGAGCCTTGGATTTTATCTTACCGAAAGATATGTTCTGACGGAAAAGGCTTGAAAAAATGACGTTTGGCGCGGCTGTCTGACTAGGCGGTCTGCATTGTTATGCCCCTGCCTTTTTCGGCGGGGATTTTTGTTTTAAGAAGGGCTGATATGAATAGGATCGCGTTGATCGGAATAATGGTCGAGGACCAGTCTGCTGCCGGCAGAATAAACGAGGTGCTGCACCAGTACGGGAAATATATTATCGGGAGAATGGGTATTCCTCACGCTAAGGAAAATTTAAGCGTCATAAGCGTTGTGCTGGACGCTCCCGAGGACATAATCAGCGCCGTTTCGGGAAAGCTCGGAATGATAAGGGGAGTATCCACTAAAACGATCTATTCCAGAGCCGGGGAAATAAGGGGGAATAGTTATCAGTAAAAGCTTTTCTTTGATTGACAGGCTCTACGGCGGAGGAGAGCTCAGCCGTGAGGAATATGCCTATCTTATCAGAAACCGCGGCGACGATTCCGCGCGGTATCTTTTTTCGCTTGCCGCAAAAGCAAGAGAGCGGTATTACGGAAATAAGATATATATCAGAGGTCTTATTGAATTTACAAATTACTGCAAAAACGATTGCTTTTACTGCGGGATACGCCGTTCCAATAAAAACGCCGACCGCTACCGCCTGGAAGTGTCCGAAATTCTGGACTGCTGTAAGGAGGGCTTTGAGCTTGGCTTCAGAACCTTTGTGCTTCAAGGGGGGGAGGACGGTTATTTTAACGATGAAAGGCTCTGCCGTATCGTTCGGGAGATAAAAAGGCTTTGTCCCGGCTGCGCGGTTACCCTGTCTGTCGGTGAGAAAAGCCGCGGCAGCTATCAGGCGTATTTTGACGCCGGGGCGGACAGGTATCTTCTGCGTCATGAAACCGCCGATGTCCGGCATTACGAAAAGCTTCACCCAAAGGAGCTTTCGGCTGAAAACCGTCTGAGGTGTCTGCATGACCTAAAAGAAATAGGTTATCAGGTGGGGACGGGATTTATGGTCGGTTCCCCTTATCAGACTGCTGATGAGCTTGCAATGGATATGATGTTCATAAAAGCCTTTCAGCCTCATATGGTTGGAATAGGTCCCTTTGTTCCGCACCATGATACTCCGTTCGGGAATGAAAAAGCGGGAACGCTTGAACTTACGCTGTTTATGCTGGGGCTTGTAAGGCTTACGCTGCCGGCGGCGCTGCTGCCCGCCACTACCGCTCTGGGGACGATAGACCCTGAGGGAAGGGAAAAGGGAGTGCTTGCCGGAGCTAATGTTGTAATGCCTAATCTTTCTCCTCCAAGCGTAAGAAAGAAGTATCAGCTGTATGATAACAAGATATGCACCGGCTGTGAGTCGGCGCAGAGCGTTGACGATCTGAGAAAAAGAATGTCGCGGATCGGTTACGACGTCGTCGTTGACAGAGGCGACGCGGTATCAATATCAAAAAATTAATATAAGAAAGAAGAATGGATATGTACGACCCTAAATCTTTGAAAGCGGAAGAATTCATCAATCATGAGGAAATACTTGAAACGCTTGATTATGCGGAGAAAAACAAGCATAACCGCGAGCTGATCGAGGAGATACTTGACAAGGCAAGACCGAGAAGAACGTCGAAAGGTATTGAATGCGCGGGGCTTTCACACAGGGAGGCCAGCGTACTGCTTGCCTGCGATATTCCCGAGATGACAGAGAAAATGTATAGTCTGGCAAGGGAAATCAAGCAGGCTTTCTACGGAAACAGAATAGTTATGTTCGCTCCGCTGTATCTTTCAAACTACTGTGTGAACAAGTGCGTGTACTGTCCCTATCATTATCAGAACAAAAGCATTCCTCGAAAGAAGCTTACTCAGGAGGAGGTAGCGAGGGAGGTCGTCGCTTTGCAGGATATGGGTCACAAGCGTCTTGCCATCGAGGCTGGAGAGGATCCCGTCAACAATCCCATTGAGTATATTCTGGAATGTATAAATACCATTTATTCTATCAAGCATAAGAACGGAGCAATACGCAGAGTAAACGTAAACATTGCAGCGACTACCGTTGAAAATTACAGAAAGCTGAAAGAAGCGGGCATAGGAACCTACATATTGTTTCAGGAAACGTATCATAAGAAAAGCTATGAAACGCTTCATCCCGCAGGCCCCAAGCACAACTATGCTTATCATACGGAGGCGATGGACAGAGCTATGGACGGCGGTATCGACGACGTAGGCTTAGGCGTTCTTTTCGGTCTGGAGCTTTATAAGTATGAATTTGCCGGATTGCTTATGCACGCCGAGCACCTTGAGGCAGTTCACGGAGTAGGCCCTCATACTATCAGCGTTCCCAGAGTTAAGCACGCGGACGATATTGATCCGGATGTTTTCGACAACAGCATTGACGACGAAACTTTCGCCAAGATAATCGCCTGCATCAGGATAGCTGTTCCTTATACTGGAATGATCATTTCCACAAGAGAAAATGAAACCTGCCGCGACAAGGTACTGAGTCTTGGTATTTCTCAGATTTCCGGCGGCTCGAGAACTTCCGTAGGCGGCTATGCGGGCTACGCTCCCGATGAAAGACCTCATGATACGGAGCAGTTTGACGTTTCCGACCAGCGTTCTCTCGACGAGGTCGTAAAGTGGCTGATGGATCTTGGTTATATTCCGTCCTTCTGCACTGCCTGCTACAGAGAGGGAAGAACCGGCGATAGGTTTATGAGCCTGTGTAAAACGGGTCAGATACAGAACTGCTGTCACCCCAACGCTCTGATGACCCTGAAGGAGTATCTGGAGGATTACGCCTCGCCGGAAACAAAGGCGGTAGGAGAGAAGCTTATCGCTGAGGAGCTTAAAAAGATACCTAACGAGAAGGCAAGAAAGCTTGCAGCTGAGTATATAGAAAGTATTCATCTTGGCAGAAGAGATTTCAGATTCTGATCTGTTATCGGCGCATTGAAATTCAAGGAGGAAACATACTATGAGTCTGAATACAACTCCGTCGGCGGACAGAGTGCATATAGGTATTTTCGGAAGAAGAAACGCCGGTAAATCCAGCGTTATAAATGCCGTGACCGGACAAAAGCTGTCTATTGTTTCCGACGTTCCGGGAACTACGACCGATCCGGTATCAAAGACAATGGAGCTGCTTCCGCTTGGCCCTGTGGTAATTATCGACACGCCCGGGCTTGACGATGAAGGAGAGCTGGGAAAGCTCAGGGTTCAGAAGGCGTTGCAGGCTGTCAACAAGACGGACATTGCGGTTGTTGTCATAGACGGCAGTCAGGGCAGGACTCAGGCCGATGAAACGATAATAAAACGGATTCGTGATAAAGGAATACCTTATATCGTCGTTTACAATAAATCGGATCTGAGGGTTCCCGATATGCTTTGCGAAGACGAGATCGCGGTCAGCGCGGTAACGGGCGCAAATATATATGAGCTTAAGGAGCGTATAGCTAAGCTTGTTCCGCGGAAGACCCATGAGTTTCCTGTAATTGCCGACAAGGTTGAAAAAGGCGATTTTGTTGTGCTTGTAGTCCCGATAGACTCGGCGGCGCCTAAAGGCAGGCTTATTCTTCCTCAGCAGCAGGTGATAAGAGAGCTGCTGGAATGCGGCTGCACCTCTGTAGTATGCCGTGAGCATGAGTTATCCGGCGTCCTGCGTGATTTAGGCAAAAAGCCCAGGTATGTCGTTACGGACTCACAAGCCTTTGCCAAGGTTTCAGAGGACACTCCGAAGGACATATGCCTTACCTCGTTTTCAATATTATTCTCGCGCCATAAAGGCAATCTTGAGGTTCAGGCAAAGGGAGCGGTTAAGATAGACGGTCTTAAAGACGGAGATACAGTGCTTATCTCTGAGGGCTGTACTCATCACCGTCAGTGTGAGGATATTGGTACGGTAAAGCTGCCTGGCTGGATCAGAAAGCATACGGGTAAAAATATCAGCTTTGAGTTCACCAGCGGAACCGAATTTCCTCTTGAGCTTTCAAAATACAGTCTGATAATTCACTGCGGAGGCTGTATGCTTAACGAACGGGAGATGAAATACCGGATAAAATGCGCGTGCGACGCCGGAGTACCTATTACAAATTACGGTACGGCTATAGCGCATATGAACGGAATTCTGAAACGGAGCCTTGAGATATTCCCCGAAATTTCAAACAAGGTGTTTGATTAAACGTCCGCCGTTTGTATCGCTCAGAGAAAAATAAGGAATGATGTACGGTAATAATAAATATCAGAGCGTGCTTACATGATTCTGAAAACGCAGAATTATGTAGGCACGCTCTTTTGCAGCGCCCCGCCTCGGCGGGCTTTTTTGTTTTTCCGTGCAAAATATCTTTTTCTTTGTATTTGCTGAAAGCAGACCGTCCGACGTATCTGCAAGCAATCGCTGCCTCAGCCGCCTCGGTGTGAAATTTCATGGAATTCAAAATACTTCGGACTGTGACGTGACTGCGTAAACTCAAACATTACGCCGTCGCTGTTATATGTGGAATTGTTTACCGCGGCAACGCAGTTGCATCCGTCAAGCTGCAGATATTTTTCATCATGCTCTGTGATTGGATCTACCCTTATGATACGTTTTGTCGTGGTAATGACAACTCCCAGCGTTTTTTCCAGATAAGCATAGATCGAGCCCTGCGCCAGTTCTTCAGTAAGACCGACGGCAACGTCCTTGCGAAAATAATTGTGATCGACAATCAGGGGAACGCCCTCAATATATCGCAATCTTTGGATATAATATATATCGCAGCCGATCGGAAATCCGGTCCGCCGGTTTATATGGTCGTCTGTTCTCAGCTCGGAAAACAAAAGAATTTTTGTCTGATAATTCAGCTTGTTTCTGGCGGAAGCCTCGGTAAAGGACTCGATCTTATTCAATGAAAATATAGAATGTTTTTCGGCCTCGTATATAACTACGACTCCCTTTCCGTGCACAGACTGCACCAATCCTTCTGATGAAAGCAGTTCTATCGCTCTGCGCACAGTGTTTCTGGAGCATTGAAATTCAGCTGTCAGCGCCGCTTCTGAAGGCATCAGCTGCCGGCAGGCATATGTTCCGTCTTGGATTCTGTCCTGAAGAATCCGGTAAATTGTGTCATATTTGCTCTTCGGCATAAATATCTTTTCCTCGTATAATATATATTTATGGGTAATTTAAAGAGAACCCATATGAAAACTCTGACCATTTGGATAATAAATCTTTACTGTGTTCAAACTTGTCTATACAAGTTCAATAAAATTATAGCAGATACTTTGTGCTTTGTCAACAAATTTTTCCGGGTCATAAAAAAAGGCTTGACAAACTTGTTTAAACAAGTTATAATATAGTCAATGAAGAAGGAGCCGGACGGATCAGATACTGAAATTGACTGACGGTATGTCAGCGCCAAAAAGGGCTTTCAGCGTTTCTGATACAAAATTAGGTTAGATTGAAAGGACGGTTGATTCATATGGGAAAATACCAGAAGGACGCGGCTATGCTGCTGGACCTTGTCGGCGGGACCCGAAATATCAAAGCGGTGACGCATTGTATGACTCGTATGCGGTTTGTGCTGGCAGACGCTAAGCTTGCGGATACAAAAGCAATAGAAGAGCTGTCTGCTGTAAAAGGAACCTTTACGCAGGCGGGACAGTTTCAGGTGATCATCGGAAACGATGTGTCGGAATTCTACAAGGAATTCACCGCGGGCGCAGGTATTGAAGGCGTAAATAAGGAAGCCGCGAAAGAAGCGGCAAAGAGCAACCAGAGCTTGCTGCAGCGGATAATGAGCAATCTCGGCGAAATTTTTGCGCCTATTATTCCGGCGCTTATCTGCGGCGGTTTGATTCTGGGCTTCAGGAATATTATCGGCGAGATCAATTTTTTTGAAAACGGGACAAAAAGCCTTGCTGATATTTCACAGTTCTGGGCGGGGCTGTACAGCTTTTTGTGGCTGATCGGAGAAGCGGTATTCCATCTGCTTCCTGTAGGGATCGTCTGGTCAATTACCAAGAAAATGGGGACCACTCAGATTCTGGGTATAATTCTTGGACTGACCTTGATATCTCCGCAGCTGCTTAACGGATTTTCCGTAGCGCAGACGAACGCGTCTGATATTCCGGTATGGGATTTCGGATTTGCGCAGGTGCAGATGATCGGATATCAGGGACAGGTTATTTCCGCTATTCTGGCAGGCTTTGTACTGGTTTATCTTGAGAAGCTTTTCAGAAAAATATGTCCCGATGTAATAAGCATGATCGTCGTGCCGTTCTGTTCTCTTGTGCCGGCGGTTATAATAGCCCATACGGTAGTTGGACCCATCGGCTGGAAGATCGGCGACGGAATCGCAAATGTGGTTTACAACGGCCTGACATCGAATTACGGCGTGATTTTCGCGGGAGTATTCGGACTTTTGTATGCACCTGTCGTAATGACCGGGCTTCATCACATGACGAACGCGATTGACACTACGCTGTCAACAATGTACGGCGGAACGATCTTATGGCCTATGATCGCGCTGAGCAATATCGCGCAGGGCTCCGCAGTGCTGGCAATGGCGGTGCTTCAGCGAAAGAATAATCAGGCAAAGCAGATCAATATACCGGCGCTCATCTCCTGCTATCTTGGAGTTACAGAGCCGGCGCTGTTCGGTGTCAACTTAAAATACGGATTTCCGCTTTTCTGCGGTATGATCGGCTCTGCGGCGGCGGCAATGGTATCTGTCGGCTTCGGCGTTCAGGCTTTCAGTATCGGCGTAGGCGGAATACCCGGGATCCTTTCGATAAAGACAGAATTCTGGAGCATTTTCCTTCTTTGTATGGCTATTTCCATTATCGTTCCTTTTGTGCTTACGTTTATCGTCGGAAAAAAGAAGCTTGCCGCGGAAGCCATAGGATCACAGCAGTCTGAAACGGAATCAGCCGCGGCGCCGGAAAGTCAGAAAGAGCCGGAGGAAGCGACGAATTCGGTTTACGCTCCGGTTTCAGGAAAGGTGATCCCGATTTCTGAGGTACCTGACGATGTGTTTTCGCAGAAAATACTAGGCGACGGTATAGCGGTAGAGCCGCAGGGCAATGTTATCACAGCCCCCTGCGACGCGGAGGTGAGCGTGGTGATGGAAGACAGCAATCATGCCTGCGGTCTGAAATTGTCAAACGATATGGAGATCCTGATCCATGTCGGGATAAATACCGTGGATATGAACGGCGACGGCTTTACGATGTTTGTTTCAGTCGGCGACCATGTGAAAAAGGGCGACAAGCTGATTGAATTTTCACCTGAAAAAATCAGGGCTGCCGGACATCCTACTACAACGGTGATCTGCGTGACCGAGGAAGGCTCCGCGCAGCAGATACAGTTCTCCTCCGGAATGGATTGCATTGCGGGAGAAACCAAACTGATAGCCTGGGAATAAGCGGAGGTATTGCATGAATTTCAAAAATGTTACGGTTTATCAGATATATCCGAAATCCTTTTATGACGGTAACAACGACGGTATCGGCGACCTGCCCGGTATTACGCGGAAGCTGGACTATATTCGCGGCCTTGGAGCCGACTATATCTGGATAACGCCGTTTTTCCGCTCGCCGCAGCGGGATAACGGATACGATATATCAGATTATCGGCAGATCGAGCCGATGTACGGCACAATGGCGGATTTTGACGCTCTTATAAAAAAAGCGGAATCGCTTGGTATCGGCGTTATGCTGGATATGGTGTTCAATCACACGTCCACGGAGCATGAGTGGTTTCAAAAGGCGCTGAAAGGCGATCCGCGCTATCTGGACTATTATATTTTCCGCGACGGAAGTCCGGATGAGCCGCCTACAAACTGGCAGTCAAAATTCGGCGGCAGCGCATGGGAATATGTTCCGCACCTGAAAAAATGGTATCTTCACCTTTTTGATAAAACGCAGGCGGATCTGAACTGGGAGAATCCTGAGGTGCGCGGTCAGCTGAAAGATGTTATACGGTTCTGGAAAAGCAGGGGCGTAAAAGGATTTCGATTCGATGTAATAAATCTTATCTCAAAGCCCGCTGTTCTGGAAAACGACCTGACGGGCGACGGCAGACGTTTTTATACGGACGGGCCAAAGGTGCATGAATATCTTAAAGAGCTGCACCGTGAAGCCGGACTGGACGATGTTCTGACGGTAGGCGAAATGTCCTCTACTTCTCTGGAAAACTGCATTGGCTATACAAGCCCGCGGGAGAAGGAGCTTAATATGTCCTTTAGCTTTCATCATCTTAAGGTTGATTACCGAAACGGAGATAAATGGGAGCTTCAGCCGGTAGATTACCGTAAGCTGAAGGATATTCTGGAGACATGGCAGCTTGGAATGCAGACGCACGGCGGTTGGAACGCTTTGTTCTGGTGCAATCACGATCAGCCGAGAACGGTATCGCGTTTCGGCGATGACGGCGCTTACTGGAAGGAGTCGGCTAAAATGCTGGCGACGCTGATGTATCTCATGCGGGGAACGCCGTATATATATCAGGGCGAGGAGCTGGGAATGAAAAACGCCGGATTTGACAGCGTGGGTCAGTACCGCGATGTGGAAAGCCGCAACTATTATAACATTCTGACGCAGAAGGGACTGTCTGATAAAGACGCGCTGGAGATACTTTCCCAGCGGTCCAGAGATAACGGCAGAACGCCGATGCAGTGGACGGACAGCCGATACGCTGGATTCTCTGAAAACGAACCGTGGATCGGACTTTCAGAGGATTCCAAGGGTATATGCGCGGAGCGGCAGCAGAACGAAAAGGATTCGGTATTTGCTTATTTTAAGTCGCTGATTGAGCTGCGGAAAAACGAACCTCTGATTGGAGAAGGAAACATTGAGTTTTTATATTCTGAGAGGGAGGATATTTTCTGCTATCGCCGCAGTCTCGGAAATCGGGAGATGATCGTTCTTTGCAATCTGACGCCGGAAACTGTTTACGGAGATTTTGCAAAGCTGCTGACAGGAATGTCGGGACGTCTTGGAAATTATCCCGACATCAGCGTGCAGACAGACGGCAGACTCCGCCCGTATGAGGCGGTCGTATATCAATACAAAGCCGCTTTTTGATTAAAGCGGCGGAATAAAATTTCAGGAGGTATTTTTTTATGAAAACATTCAATTACACGATTAAGGACGAAATAGGAATCCACGCAAGGCCGGCAGGACAGCTTGCAAAGCTTGCCAAGGAATTTTCAAGCGTAGTTACCGTTGAAAAAGACGGCAAGTCGGTTAATGCTACAAAGCTTATGATGCTTATGGGAATGAACATCAAGTGCGGCGATACGGTTACTGTAAATGTTGAGGGCGAGGACGAGGATACGGCGGCTGAAAAGATAAAGGCTTTCTTTGAAGAAACGCTGTGATTCGGAGGGATATGAAGCCTTCAAAAGAGCATATGCTGTTTCGACGAGAAAACGGCAGATGTTTTGAACATATGGCATATGGGCGGAAATTTTAGTGCAGGCGGTCTGCGGCTGCATAATTTAAGTAAAATAAAAAAACGGTCTGTTTACAGGCAATGCCTGAAAATGACCGCACTGCGTTTTTGTACGAGAGCGTGTTCGCATAAAGCTGAACACGCTCTGATTGCTGTATAAAGCTATGCGCGCTGACTGCCGGGGGAATGTATTTCCAAGGCGGAGGAAATAAAGCCTTTGAGAACGGGATTTCCATGAGCGGTTTTATAGAATAATCCGAAAGAAGCCGGTTTCGTATCGGTGACAGGAATAAAACTAAGTTCGGGATCGCGCATATTCGGCAGCTTGGGAAAAAGCATAAATCCGGTTCCGGATTTTACCATAGCAATACCTGTTTCATAGCTGTCGCAGTAATAAATACTGTCAGCGGAATTGTTAGTAACGATCCGGCTTTGATTTTTAAAAACAATGTTGGAGCATTTATGTCTTTCTATAAGAATCGCTTTCCCGGAAATCTTATTTACGTCGACCGATGAAAGAGATGCCAAGGGATAATCTTTTGAGCATATGCACATTATAGGACATCGGCAGAGCTCGGTGTAAACGCTGCTGTTTTCATCTTCCGGCTTTTCGGTAAAAGCCATCATGACCTGAATTTTTTCGTCAGACAGCATATTGTCAAGAGATCTGAAGGGTACGACATGGATCGACGGCAGCAGGCGCGGGTATATCTCCGACAGCTTTTTCAGTATCGGCGGAAGCATATCAAGCTCTGCCTGATTATGACAGCCGATCCCGATCCTGACCGGTTTTTCGGCTCTTGAGCGTGTCAGGCGTTCTCTGCTTGTCATAGCTATTTTCATTATCGCTTCCGCGTCGGAAATAAACTGTATTCCCTCGCGCGTAAGACTTACGCTTTTGCTTGTGCGCGTAAAAAGCTTCACTCCTAGCTCGTCCTCCAATGAATTTATCTGGTGGCTTACCGCCGGCTGGGTTATATTTATTGATTCAGCTGCCTTGGAAAAATTAAGATGCTCTACAACTGCAAGAAAACATTCAAGCTGCACAGTATTCACAAAAATACATCCTTTCCCTTTTGTTGAATATGAACAAATAAAATTAAATAATTATTAACTATAAAACTTTCTTATTGATTATAACATATTTGAATTTCACTTTCAAGTAAAAATGTTGTATTATTTATAAAGATAAATGTTAGCTTTGAATCAGTAAGGAGGTTAATAGTTTGTGTGATAACAAAAAAGAATCTATTCTGAAGAATTCAAAATTCATTCACCTAAAGATCGAAAGCACGATAAACAGCCTGATGGCAGATAAGGGGATTACCGCCGCTCAGAGCCATGTTCTGATGTATATTCTGGATCATCAGAGTAATGATGTATGTTCAACGGACATACACAAGTATCTGAATATATCCAGAGCTACGGTTTCCGGGCTTATAAAAAAGCTGAGAGTCAACGGGTATCTTACTTATGAAAGCTGCGGCTGTGACGAAAGACAGAAAAATATAGCCGTGACTGCCAAGGCGCTTGCTCTGCGCGAGGATATAGAAAGCTGTATGAAGTGGATTGAAAACTGCGTATTTTTCGATTTTTCCGAAAGCGAGCTTGAAATTATGGATAGGCTTCAGAGAAAAATGATTGACAGCACAGCAAAAATAACCGGAGGAGGAAATATTAATGAGAGAAATTATCGCTCAGATAAAACAGTATAAGAAAGCCTCTTTTTTAACTCCGCTGTTTTCGGCGCTGGAGGTATTCATGGAGGTCCTTCTGCCTTTTATAATGGCGAAGATAATTGACGAGGGAATCGAAAAGAGCAATATGTCAAACGTTTACCTTTACGGAGGATTGATGATAGTTGCCGCAATGATAAGCCTTATGGCGGGAATACTTGCCGGAAAATATGCTGCCGAGGCGTCGACAGGAGTTGCCTGCAACCTGAGAGAAGCAATTTACAGGAGAATACAGAAATATTCCTTTTCAAACATTGATAAATACAGTACTGCCGGACTGGTAACAAGAATGACTACAGACGTTACCAACGTTCAGAACGCCTATCAGATGGTTATAAGGATCGCTGTGCGCGCTCCGCTTATGCTTATATGCAGCATGGCGATGTGCTTTTTCATCAGTCTGAAAATGAGCCTTATTTTCCTGGCGGCTATCGTATTTCTCGCGGTTATACTGCTGCTCATTATGCTGAGAGCTATGAAGATATTCAACGTCGCTTTCAGAAAATACGACGACTTAAACGCAAGCGTTCAGGAAAATGTTTCGGCTGTCAGAGTGGTAAAGGCATATGTAAGAGAGGATTACGAGAAGCAGAAATTCGGCAAAGCTTCCGGAAATCTTTATAAGCTGTTTTCAAAAGCTGAAAGTATCCTGGCGTTTAACAACCCGGCGATGATGACGGCGGTTTACGGCTGTATCATGCTTATCAGCTGGTTCGGAGCAAAGCTTGTGGTTTCGGGAGATATGGGAACAGGAGAGCTGACCTCGCTTTTTACTTATGTAACCAGCGCGATGATGTCGCTGATGATGCTGTCCATGATCTTCGTTATGATAACCATGAGCAGCGCCAGCATAAAGCGTATTGCGGAGGTTTTAAGAGAAAAGCCGGAGCTTCACAACTGCGAGGAGCCTAAAACCGATATGAAAGACGGCTCGGTGGACTTCAATCACGTTTTCTTTTCCTATAAGCACAGTGAGGGCAAGGAGGTTCTTTCCGATATAGATTTACATATAAGCTCGGGAGAAACTATAGGAATAATCGGTTCAACCGGCTGCGGAAAAACCAGCCTTGTAAATCTTATCAGCAGACTGTACGATGTTGATACGGGCTCGGTATGCGTCGGAGGCAGGGACGTAAGGGAGTACGATATGGAGTATCTGAGAAATCAGGTTTCGGTCGTTCTTCAGAAAAACGTGCTGTTTTCCGGAACAATATTTGAGAATCTGAGATGGGGAAATGAAAACGCTTCCGACGAGGAATGTATTGAGGCGTGCAGAGCAGCCTGCGCGGACGATTTTATTGAAAGCTTTCCCGATAAATACAATACCTATATAGAGCAGGGAGGAACAAACGTATCCGGAGGACAGAAGCAAAGACTTTGTATCGCCAGAGCTTTGCTGAAAAAACCTAAGGTATTGATTCTTGACGATTCTACCAGCGCGGTGGATACCGCGACCGACGCCAAGATCAGGGCGGCGTTTGCCAGACATATTCCGGGAACTACAAAGTTTATTATTGCTCAGCGAATATCCAGCGTTCAGGACGCGGACAGGATCATAGTGCTTGACGGCGGAAAGGTAAACGGCTTCGGAAGCCATGAGGAGCTGCTTGAAACCAATGAAATTTACCGTGAAATCTACGAGTCCCAGATAAAGGGCGGCGGAGATTTTGACCAGCCGTAGGAAAGGAGGAAGCGTATAATGGATATGAAAAAGGCAAGGGCAATGGGCAGACAGCCGATGCAGAAGGGTCAGCTCAAGGTTCTGGGACGGGTATTGAAATATATGCTTAAGCATTACGCTTTTCTGTTTACGGTAGTTGTTGTCTGCATACTTGTTCAGGCGGTCACTACCATAAGGGGAATGCTGTTCACCCAGTCTCTGGTTGACGACTATATAGTTCCTATGCTTAAAACTCACGAGCCTGATTTCGGACCGCTTGCAAAGGCGCTCGGACAGCTCGGACTGATTTATCTCATAGGAATCGTCGCGGCTTATTCCTATAACAGAATTATGGTCAATATAGGACAGGGAACGCTCAGAAATTTCAGGGACGATCTGTTTTCAAACATGGAATCTCTTCCTATAAAATATTTTGACACTCACCCTCACGGAGATATAATGTCGGTGTACACAAACGATGTTGATACGCTGAGACAGTTTATATGCCAGAGTATTCCGCAGATAATAAATTCGACCGTTACGCTGATTTTGACCTTTGTTTCGATGATAACGCTGAATATTCCGATGACCGTCCTTACTGTGGCGATGGCTTTTGTCATGGTTCGCGTAACCAATAAGCTGTCGCAGAGATCGGGCGTGCATTTCTCGGCGCAGCAGAAGGATCTGGGCGCTGTTGACGGCTTTATCGAGGAAATGCTGGAGGGTCAGAAGGTAGTAAAGGTGTTTTGTCACGAGGATAAAGCCGTTGAGGATTTCGTAAAGCTTAACGACAGATTGAGAAACAGCGCCAATGAGGCTAACAAATATGCGAATATTATGATGCCGGTAAACGCCAACATCGGAAACATAAGCTATGTAATATGCTCGATACTCGGCGCGGTGCTTGCAATAAACGGCTATGCCGGACTTACGCTCGGAATAATTGTAGCGTTTGTAGGACTTAACAAAAACTTCTCGCAGCCTATAACCCAGATAAGCCAGCAGATGTCTTTCGTTGTAATGGCGTCGGCAGGAGCTCAGCGGCTGTTCGCTCTTATGGATGAAACGCCGGAGCAGGACGACGGCTATGTTGAGTTTGTAAACGCTAAGTATAATATGGACGGCGAGCTTGAGGAGTGCGAGGAAAGGACCGGAACGTGGGCTTGGAAGCATCCGCATAAGGCGGACGGCACCGTGACATATACCAGAATGGTGGGCGAAGTCGTATTTGACGGAGTGGATTTCGGCTACAATGACGAAAAAATAGTTCTGCACGATGTAAAGCTTTATGCAAAGCCGGGACAGAAAATCGCTTTCGTAGGCTCTACCGGAGCAGGAAAGACTACAATAACGAACCTTATCAACCGTTTTTATGATATTCAGGACGGAAAGATACGCTACGACGGAATAAACATCACAAAGATCAAAAAGCCTGCCCTCAGAAAAACTCTGGGTATCGTTCTTCAGGATACTCACCTGTTTACCGGAACGGTAATGGAGAATATCCGCTACGGAAATCTTGACGCGACAGACGAGGAGTGTATGGCGGCGGCCAGATTGGCTAACGCGGACGGGTTTATTCAGCGGCTTCCCGACGGATATAATACCGTTCTCACCAGCGACGGCGGAAATCTCAGTCAGGGACAGCGCCAGCTTATCGCTATCGCAAGAGCGGCAGTAGGAGATCCTCCGGTTCTGATACTTGACGAGGCGACCTCTTCAATAGACACCAGAACCGAACAGCTTGTTCAGGCGGGAATGGACGCTCTTATGACAGGCAGAACTACCTTTGTAATAGCTCACCGTCTTTCGACAGTGCGAAATTCCGACTGTATTATGGTTCTTGAGCAGGGACGGATTATCGAGAGAGGAACGCATGACGAGCTTATAGCAAAGAAGGGCAAATACTATCAGCTGTATACCGGAAACTTTTCAGAAGAAACAGCATAAGCCGGAGTCTCCGCATAACCTTATCGGGTTTGCGGAGGCTTTTTTGTTTTTTTGTGAATATACGGAGTAAGAAAGACGTATACTTACGGTATCGGATAATATCCGCCGATTCAGGAAAAACAGTCTAAATAAAGCCGGTGATAAAATGATAATGAAGCTTAAAAACGGAGAAAAAGTAGACATTTTGAACAGAGAGGATTTTATGCTTCATATATTTAATAGTATTTATCCCGCCGCAGACGCGGTAAACGCCTTGTCTGAAAATATAATAACCCGGCAGGATTATTACCGCGTAATGAGAAAATTAAAAGACAGCGGAAAATAAATCAATATACAGCTTCGTTCAGCGTATCCGCGGCTGTCGTTAATAAAAAATTATTGAATACCGCACCGTCCTGTGCTATACTGTAACAAAGCGTCAGGACGGTGCTTTTGTATTGTCCTGACGAGGGAAAATCAAGGCGCTTACCGCACTGCGTTTCGGAGAAAGCGTTAATAATGAAAGTATATTAAGGAGGATTTTTATGCCTAATCCTATTTTGCCGCTGTGGGAATATATTCCCGACGGAGAGCCGAGAGTTTTCGGCGACAGAGTTTATCTCTATGGTTCTCATGACAGAACAGGCTCGGATTCTTTCTGTGATTATAAGCTGAAGGTATGGTCTGCTTCGGTTCAGGATCTGAACAGCTGGCAGTGCCACGGCGACAGCTTTCACAGCAGAAGCGATGCCGATCATGAATCGGATACCGCGGAGTGGACGGATCGCGAGCTTTACGCTCCCGACGTTGTCTGTAAGGACGGAAAATACTATCTGTATGCCTATATCGTCGGTTCCAGAGGCTGCGTCGGAGTAAGCGACAGACCGGAGGGACCGTTCAAACTTCTTTCAAAATATAAATATGACGAAAGCGACGCGGGCGACGAGGGTATATTCAACGACGCCGGAGTCCTGGTGGACGACGACGGAAGAGTATATATTTATTACGGCTTTGAAAGATCGCATATGAATGAGATTAATGCCGGCAATATGTTTGAGATAGTAAAAGGCTCGTACAAGCCTGACGTTATACCTGCCGGAAATAACGACGATGACTTTTTCGAGGCAAGCTCGCCCAGAAAGATAGACGGAAGATACTATCTTATTTATTCACCGAAAAAGGGAAGCAGGCTTTTTTACGCAATTGCCGACAATCCCTATGGACCGTTTAAAAGAATGGGGTACATAATTGACAACGGTAAGGATTATCCCGGGGGGAATAACCACGGTTCGCTCTGCTGTATCAACGGTCAGTGGTATATTTTCTATCACAGAATGACAAACGGAACGATAATGTCCCGCAGAGCCTGCGCGGAAAGAATAGAAATATCACCCGACGGAACGATAGAGCCGGTTGAAATGACCTCTCTTGGCTTTGAAGCTTCGCTTGATCCGTATAAGGTAACTCCGGCGGAAATAGCCTGCGTTCTGAAGGGCGGCTGTTTTATTACGGAAAAAAACAGCTTTTCAAGACCTGTTACCAATATAAAGACCGGCTCGGTTATCGGGTACAGGTATTTTGATTTCGGAGATGACTTTTCGGGAACAACTATGGAGCTATGCCTTAACGTAAGCGGCTGCGGCTGCAGCAGTACGGTTCATGTTCTTATAGACGACTATGAAAACGGCGAGGAAATAGGCGTTTGCCGTGTAGGTATGCACGACGGTGAATACAAGGGACGTATCAAATGCGTTACCGGAAGACACGCGGTATTTTTCAAAGTTGAACACGATTATTCAGGTTGGTTTGTCGACGCCTTTAAGGAAAGGAATCTGTTTGATCTTAACGAGTTTGTTTTCAGAAAGTAGCTGCTGTAAAACTTTACTTTCCGCTGCTTATTAATAATAAAAACACTACTTTATATCCTTATGACGCTGTACGGCGGAATAAGGATATTTTTTTACGATCAGACTAAATTTTACAGCTGATATGATTAATTATTGGAATGTTTATATAAATTCATTATAAATAGGTCGTATATATTAACTGAAAGTGTTAAAAAAGTGCTTTACAATAAGCTTATTTTATGATATTATAGTCGTAAGACAGTTACAATTTCTACATATTTGTTACTTACCCGGCTAAAATGGACAAAAATTATAGCGATACAAATTTATGTATCCGACTGTCCGGCGGAATGAACTTCGATGCAGGATTTGTAAAAGCCGCAGAATTTATGCAGAATAGTGCATGGTGAAAAATGCGCCTGATCAAAAGGAGGAAGAGCTAATGGTTAAGACGGTACTGATAATAGACGATGATAAAAGTATTCAGAAATTTTTAAGCATGGCGCTGATTAAAGACGGTTACAGGGTTTTAACGTCAGAAAACGGTATAGACGGTATTTCAACTTTTTATAATAATATGGCCGATATGGTTCTTCTTGACCTGGAGCTTCCGGATTTTGACGGTATCAAGGTACTTGACGCTCTGAGAGAGTCAACCGATATCCCTATTATTATAATCTCAGAACGTGATACTGAGGATGAAAAGATCCTGGCTCTGGACAGCGGTGCGGACGATTACATAGTGAAGCCCTTCGGCGCAGGCGAGGTTATGGCAAGGATAAGGGCGGCATTCAGGCGGTATACTCCTAAGGAAAGTCCTGAAAAGGAGTTCAGTCTTGATTACCTGACAGTAGATTTCAGCCGGCGTCAGGTGTTTGTTCATGGAAAAGAGGTTCATTTTACTCCTTTGGAATATAAAATTCTGTGTATTATGATCGAATACAGAGGAAAGGTCATGACCCATAAGAACATACAGGATAAGGTGTGGAACACTCCTACGACCGACGGCTATCAGACCATCAGGGTTTTGGTTGCCAATATCAGACGTAAAATAGAAAAGCGCGGCGGCAAGCCGAGATTTATTACAACTGAAATAGGAGTAGGCTACAGGTTTGCGGACAGCTGATATTAAAAAAACAAATATTCTTTTTAATTTGTCCGGCTGAAAACGGTAATATGATATAAATAAAAACACAATCAAAAATTTATATATTGTTAATATTAAAATAATAATACTTCTACTTGAACATTTAGCTGTTTTGTGTTATTATAGTATAAGGAATCGCCTTTTGTAAGGCTGATTCTAATTAATTTATAAATATCAGGAGGAATTAGTTTGAATAATGCTGTTTCTAAAAGAGGAACCAAGATAACGGTTCTCGGCACAGGCAGCGTGGGGGCTACTATCGCTTATACTCTGGCACTTGAGGGTCTCTGCTCGGAGATACTGCTTGTTGATATTGACGAGAAAAAGGCAGAGGGCGAGGCAATGGATATAAGGCAGGGCAAGGCCTTTTGTCCTGAAACGGATATACGCAGCGGAAAGGCTGAGGATGCCGAGGGCTCCGATATAGTAATCATTACTGTCGGAATTGCAAGAAGACCCGGACAGACCAGAATAGATCTTGCTAAAACCAACGTAGGAATAATAAACAGCGTAATGCCGGATCTTGCTAAGGCTGCGCCGGACGCGGTTTATATTATTGTAAGCAACCCTGTGGACATTCTTACGTATGCCGCGGTAAAATCATCCGGTATCGACCCGCACAGAATAATCGGCTCAGGAACAATGCTTGACTCGTCAAGACTCAGAACCTGTCTTGCTTCTTATATAAACGTAAGCGCGCAGAACGTTCACGGCTACGTTTTGGGCGAGCATGGCGATACGTCGGTTATCCCGTGGTCGCTTGTTTCGGTTGCGGGAATGCCTATCGATGATTTCTGCAGCATTTCACAGCAGGGCGTGCAGATCAAAAGAGAGGAGATCGAGGAGGAGGTTCGTACCGCGGGCGCAAAGGTTATCTCAATGAAGGGCGCTACCTACTATGCTGTTGCAATGTCTGTAAAGCAGCTTTGCGAGGGCATTATACGCGATTCGGGAGCGATCGCCACGGTTTCCTGTCTTACCGAGGGCAGGTACGGAACAAAGGACGTATGCCTGAGTCTGCCGTACGTTATAGGAGCCGGCGGAATAAAAAGAGCGTTCTGTCCGATACTGCTTCCTGAAGAGCAGGAAAAGCTTGTAAAGAGCTCGGAGGCTCTGAGATCTGTAATTGATCAGCTGTCAATTTGATATAAAGGCAGTACAGCACAATGACCGCTTGACGGATCTGCATACGCTTTGCCGGCTCTTACCGCTGCAGTTCGTGCGCAGTCATTGCGCGGTGACGCCTGAATTTATAGAAAGGACTTGAATTGAAATGGATTATGCAAAGGAATCGCTGAAGCTTCACTATGACTGGAAAGGAAAGATAGAGGTGATCTGCCGCGCTCCTCTGGAAACGAGAGACGATCTGTCGCTGGCGTATACTCCGGGAGTAGCTCAGCCGTGTCTGGAAATTCAGAAGGACGTAAATAAAAGCTATGAGCTTACAAGACGTTCTAACCTTGTAGCCGTAGTAACGGACGGAACGGCGGTTTTGGGTCTGGGGGATATCGGACCTGAGGCCGGTATGCCTGTAATGGAGGGCAAATGCGCGCTCTTTAAGGCTTTCGGCGACGTTGACGCAGTGCCGCTCTGCGTTCGCTCAAAGGAGGTTGACGATATTGTAAATACCGTAAAGCTTATTGCGGGCAGCTTCGGCGGAATCAACCTTGAGGATATTTCTGCTCCGAGGTGCTTTGAGATCGAAAGAAAGCTGAAGGAGTGCTGCGATATTCCTATCTTCCACGACGACCAGCACGGAACCGCGGTTGTAACTCTTGCCGCGATGCTTAACGCTCTTAAGCTTACAGGAAAGAAGCTTGACGAGATAAGAGTCGTTACAAGCGGAGCAGGCGCGGCGGGTATCGCAATCATCAAGCTGCTTATCTCAATGGGTCTTAAGGACGTTGTTCTGTGCGACCGTTCCGGCGCTATCTACAAGGGCAGAGAGGGTCTTAACGCCGAGAAGCAGGAAATGGCTGAGATAACGAATAAGGAAATGAGAAAGGGTACTCTTGCAGACGTTCTTAAAGGCGCCGACGTATTTATCGGAGTATCCGCGCCGGGCTGCGTAACTGAGGAAATGGTAAAGAGCATGGCTCCTGATCCGATTCTTTTCCCGATGGCAAATCCTACTCCGGAGATCATGCCGGACCTTGCAAAGAAAGCCGGAGCCGCGGTTGTCGGAACAGGAAGAAGCGATTTCCCCAACCAGATAAACAACGTTCTTGCTTTCCCGGGAATTTTCAGAGGCGCTCTTGACGTAAGAGCCAGCGACATCAACGACGAGATGAAGATCGCGGCGGCAAAGGCTATCGCTTCCTTCGTTACCGACGATAAGCTTTCTGCTGATTACATCATACCTTCGGCTCTTGACAGAAGCGTTGCGGCTGCCGTTGCAGAGGCTGTTGCTCAGGCAGCTAGGGATTCCGGAGTTGCAAGGATTTAAATATTTCTCCTTGTTATCGCCGGACAAATCCGCCGGCTACGCGGTCGGTATAAAAACGCTTGGGTGAAAATATTCCGGGCGTTTACGGAATCAGAGCATTGAATATTGATATTTTGCACAGCTTTCTCCGCCGCGCGGCAGGGAAAGCTGTGTTTTTTATTTTGGCAAGGCTTTTATCACACGTGAAACCGCCGGATTTTTGCTGCCGTCAGAGTAAAGAGCTTTTTAGTCTTGCAATTACGGCGGTTTTGCAGTATAATAATAAGGTAATGTCAGGAACGGAGGATTTTTATAATGCTGAAAGCGGTAATTTTCGATATGGACGGTCTGATGCTGGATACCGAAAGGCTGCTGCAAAGATTCTGGTGCGAGGCGGCAGAATTTTACGGATATAACATGACTCCGGATACAGTGCTGGGAATGCGTTCTCTGTCCTCGCGTTATTCGGAAAAATATCTGAAAAGACGTCTGGGAGAGGATTTTGATTACCGTAAAGTCAGGGCGAAGCGTATCGAGCTGATGAATACATATATAATGCGCAGCGGCGTCGTAAAGAAAAAGGGTCTTGACGAGCTGCTGGATTTTCTCCGGTCTTCGCCTCTGAAAGCCGCGGTATGCACCGCTACAGATTTTGAGCGTACGAAGATGTATCTGGAGAACGCGGGAGTATATGATAAATTTGACGAGTTTATCTGCGGGAATATGGTGGAGAGAGGAAAGCCGGCGCCGGATATTTACGAATATGCCTGCCGCCGCCTTGAGCTTGCTCCTCACGAATGTGCGGCGCTGGAGGATTCGCCCAACGGCGTTATCTCCGCTGCGGTTGCAGGACTAAATACGATAATGATTCCTGATCTTACCGAGCCGTCGGAGGATATAAAGCCGCTTTTGTTTGACTGCTGCGAAAGTCTTGACAAGGTAATAGATGTTTTGAAAAAAGAGCTGAATGAGGGTAGGATATAATGGAGCTTTCTGAAATAAGAAAAGAGATAAACGATGTAGACAGGCAGATAGAGGAGCTTTTTATAAAGCGTATGCGGCTGTGCTTTGACGTGGCTGAATATAAGATAAAAAACGATCTTCCGGTTTTTCAGAGCGGAAGGGAGCAAGAAATACTTGAGCGGGTAAGAAGCGATATGCCCGACGAGCTGAAAAGCTCGGCGGAGGTTCTGTTTACTTCGATCATGGACATTTCAAAATGCAAGCAGTATCAGAAGTTTTTTGCCGACAAAAATAAGATAGAAAGCGAAACGCTGGAGCTTTCGGGGAATCATACGGTTGCCGTTCCCGGAACAAACGGGTCCTATTCGCATATATCGTGCGGCAGGTTTTTTGAGAAATATTCACCGCTTTTTTATGAAAGCTTTGAAGACGTGTTCAAAGCGGTAGAAAACGGAGCCGCGGAGTTCGGAGTTCTGCCTATTGCAAATTCCACCGCCGGATCGGTAGGGCAGACCTACGAGCTGCTGAAAGAATACGATCTTAAAATATGCGCTTCCGCAAAGGTTAGGATAAACCACTGTCTGGCAGTTAAAAAAGGCACTGATATAAACGAAGTGAAAACGGTATATTCTCATGAGCAGGGGCTTTTTCAGTGTTCGGGATTTATACGCAGCATGGGCTTCAAAACAAGCGCGTATTCAAATACCGCTCTTGCCGCCGCTTTCATTAAATCGTCGGAGGAGCCTTACGGGGCTATATGCTCCGAGCAGTGCGCTGAGGAAATGGGACTTGAAATAATCAGGAGGGATATAGCCGACGCCTGTGAAAACTATACAAAATTTATTCTGGTTTCAAAAAAGACGCTTGTCGCGGCAAACGCGAATATCATTTCAGTTTCGCTTGCGCTGCCTCATATATCGTCGGCTTTGTACAGGCTTCTGACCAAGTTTTCGGTAGCCGGGCTCAATCTGCTGATGATAGAGAGCCGTCCGATTGCGAATACCGATTTCGATGCGGTATTTTATCTTGATTTTGAAGGCTCGGTAAATTCTCCCGACGTTGCAAAGCTTCTGAACGAGCTGGAATCAGAGCTGTCGTATTTTAAGTTCCTGGGCAATTATATTGCAATAGACTGATGTTGAAAGGCTGTGAGTTTGTATGTTCAGAATAGGACACGGGTATGACGTACACAGGCTGGCGCAAGGCAGAAGGCTTATTCTCGGCGGAGTGGATATACCGTATGAAAAGGGACTGCTTGGTCATTCGGACGCCGATGTTCTGGTTCACGCGGTAATGGATTCTCTGCTGGGCGCAGCGGCTTTAGGGGACATAGGCAAGCTTTTTCCCGATAACGATCCCGCGTATAAGGACGCCGACAGCTTAAAGCTTCTTGAAAAGGTATGCGATGAAGTTATGGCTCGGGGATACATAATATCGAATATAGATTCAACGATTGCCGCGCAGGCTCCCAGGCTTGCTCCGTTTATTATGAAAATGCGGGAGAATATAGCGTCCTCCTGCGGTATGGATATTTCTCAGGTATCGGTCAAGGCGACGACTGAGGAGCGTCTGGGCTTTACGGGCGAGGGTCTTGGCATATCCGCGACGGCGGTGTGTCTGCTGGAGAAAAAGCGCTGATGTTAAAGCGAACAGGCTGAAATAAATGTAAAACCGCGCAGAGGGCCGCTGTACCGTTTTATTAGGTACAGCAGCCCTCTGCTGATTAATGTATGAAAGTATGTTGTTGGCTTATTTATTCTTATACATAACCTTTGTTTTCAGATCGACCTGATCGTAGCCCCATTTAAAGGACAGCCACGACGACAGAGGATAAAACAGCGGAAGAACTGCAAACAGTATAAACGCCGAAGGGTTCATCTGATTTATGTCGGCGGTGTGAGCCGCAAGGTCGATAACAGGAAAGAAGCAGGCGTTAAGCAGCTTGAACGCAGGCAGGAAATTTCCGATTATTCCGGCTTTTGAAAGCGCAAGCAGAGCCAGGGTTATATAACTTGGTATCATGGCAAACAAACCGATAGTAAGACCAAAGTGACGGCATGGCTTCGCGCCTCTCAGATTTACTTTGCTGCGGGCCTTTTCGCCCTGCTTCAGTCCGTAATCAGCCATAATACAAGCTACCGTAAGTATTCCCACAAGCCCGAAGATAATATTGCCAAGCAGACCGAATGCTGCCGATACCGCCCAGAAGAATATAAAAACCATCAGACCGAAAAGCTCGCATTGCAGAACCTTTACAAATCCGAATAATACAAGTCTTTTTTTATTTATTTCACTTTCCATCTCGCCTTGCTTCCTCGGGAAGCAGCTCCTTTCATAATATTTTTAGTATTATATCACATACGCGTACATATTTCAACTGTATAAAATTAATTTTTTATTGCAATGAAGATTTGCATATGCTATAATAAAATCAGAGTATTAGTGAAATGAGGATTGCTATGAAAACGGCTTTTGTGACCGGCGGCTCCGGCGATATAGGGTCGGAGATATGCCGTATGCTTGCAGGAAAGGGCTATGCCGTGGCTGTCGGATATTGCGCTTCGAGGGAAAGAGCCGAGGCTGTCTGCGAAGATGTAAGAGAATACGGAGTTGCCGCCGCGGCAGTTGAATTTAATGCGGAGGATCTGTTTTCTGTACAAAAAAGCGTACAGAAAGTTTCTGATATGCTTGCCCCGCCGGAAGTGCTGATAAACTGTGCGGGAGTATCAAGAATATGTCTACTCACCGACCTAAGCGACGGCGAGCTTATAAGGATACTGAATATAAATCTTACCGGAGCCATGCTGGCGGTCAAAGCGGCGCTTCCTGAAATGGTAAGGCGCAAAAGAGGAAATATAATCAACGTTTCATCTGTATGGGGAGAAGCAGGGGCGTCCTGCGAAGCTGTATATTCCGCCGCAAAGGCCGGACTTATCGGCTTTACGAAAGCCCTTGCCAAGGAAATAGCGCCAAGCGGCATAAACGTAAACTGCATAAGCGCCGGAATGATAGACACAAAAATGAACGGCTGCCTTTCGGAAAGCGAGATCGGCGATATAGTCGCGCAGATACCTGCCGGAAGAATGGGAACGCCGGCGGATATTGCAAACGCGGCTGAGTTCCTCATATCGGATAAGTCTAGCTATATAAACGGTCAGGTGATCCGCTGCGACGGCGCGTGGCTTTGATTTCTTACTGGATTTTATGCATTAACAACAAAAGGTCACCGATAAACCTCTATAATATTGTGTCAAATGGCATTGATTATTTGTTATAATTATGTTAAAATTAATATGTGATATTATTTCACACCAAAGTATAAAATAAAGGAGAAACATTATGAAAAAGATTTCAGCAATAGTAATTTCGCTGATTATGACCTGCGCGGTTTTTGCTTCCTGCGAAAATGACGATTCCAGCAGCGAAAAGACTTCAGACAGCAAAACGGAGGTAACATCGTCCTCGGCGGCTGAAGAATCCGCGGCAGAGTCGGAAGCGGAATCAGGTACGGACGGCGATACTCGTTTGGCTGAGGCGTATACGGCCAAGCTCGACAGCGGCGAATACATAATGGATGTGACGATCACCTCTGACCTGACGGGAGAAATGCCGTGCGTAATTTCAGCCAAGAACGGAAATTACTACGTTAAAACAACTGTAATGGGAGTCGAAGCAGAGGTTTATGTTATTGACGGAACAGGCTATATGATTATGCCTGACCTGGAGGCTTATCAGAATATTGAGCTTGATGATTTGGGCGTTGATACCTTCGCTCTGGATGATTCGTACGAATATGTTGAAACAAAGGAAGAGGACGGACTTACTGTCGAGGTGTATAAGGCTGAATACAGTGATGATTATGATCTGGAAATCGACAGCTCCGAGGACGGCGATGACGTTAGCGAAGCGGAGGATGACTACGCTCTTGTTTCAACTGTTACATATTATTTTGATGAAAGCGGAGAGCTTAAAAAGGTCGTTACCAGCGACGAGCTGAGCGGCGAAACGACGGCAGTCATAAATTCGCTGGAATGGACTGCGGACGATATTGCTCAGCCTGATCTTTCAGGGCTTACAGAACTGACTGAGGACGCGGAGCTGAGTGAGGAGGCCCAGCTTAAGCTTACTCTTTCAATGTTCGGCGTTACAGAGAAAATGCTCACCGAAGCGGGCTACACATATGCCGATCTTCTTGCTCTCGATGAAGAAGAGCTTATGGCTGTTCTGGCGGAACTCGGAATTGATATGTCTTCACTTATGGGAGATATTGAATAATAAGCAAAATAAAAAGCAGACGGGCTTCGTCTGCTTTTTATTTACAGCTGTTTTAAAGCGGAACTGCATCTCCTTCTATCGTTACAGGAACATCGTCCTGAATGGAAATTGAATAGTGGTAGAAGCTTTTCAGCAGAGGAACCTCTTCACCGTCTATAATGACCGTTTCGCGCTCATTGAATAATTTAAAACCCAGCGGCGCGGCGAGAACAACTGCAAGAGCTATAATTGCCGCTTTTTTGATTCTTTTCATTTGTATCAGGTCCTTTCAAAAAAAATTAATCAGATTTTTGTCTGATCATATTACAATTATACCAGTTTTATTTTATATTTCAAGCATAAATTGTGCAGAATATATATGGTTTTGGATTTTTTAGATGATTAAACAAAAATAATGTTCTGAATTGTGTATAATCAACAAAATAAAATACCAATTATCCTTTTGCGTATTCAAAAAATTTGTTTTTACCTCTTGATTTTTTGGTCAGTATAATATATAATTAAAGTTGTTAAAATAATAACAACGGAAAATTCTGTGTTAAGAATCGGGGCTTTCCCCTGAAAATTATAATGAGAGGATGTCAGGTAATATGGCAGGTTTAAACAAGGTTACGGTTGACGACATTAGCGTTAAGGGCAAGAAGGTTCTTGTCAGAGTAGATTTCAATGTTCCGCTCAAGGACGGCGTTATCACAAATGACAACAGAATCACCGCGGCTCTTCCTACTATTAAAAAGCTGGTTTCCGACGGCGGAAAGGTAGTTCTTTGCTCGCATCTCGGCAAGCCTAAGAACGGTCCTGAGGATAAGTTCTCGCTGGCTCCCGCAGCTGCAAGACTGGCGGAGCTTCTGCCTGAAACAAAGGTTACTTTTGCCAAGGATGATACTGTTGCAGGCGACAATGCAAAAAAGGCTGTTGCTGACATGAACGACGGTGAAATCGTTGTTCTGGAAAACACCAGATTCCGCGGCGCTGAGGAAACAAAGAACGGCGAGGGCTTTGCTAAGGAGCTTGCAGAGCTGGTAGACGGCGAAGTATTCGTTATGGACGCTTTCGGCTCGGCTCACAGAGCGCACGCTTCCACAGCGGGAGTAACAAAGTTTGTTAAGGAAACTGCCGTAGGCTATCTGATGCAGAAGGAGATCAACTTCCTCGGAAATGCAGTTGAGGATCCTGTAAGACCCTTTGTTGCGATTCTGGGAGGCGCTAAGGTTGCAGACAAGCTCAACGTTATAAACAATCTCATTGAAAAATGCGATACTCTTATTATCGGCGGAGGAATGGCTTATACCTTCCTCAAGGCTCAGGGCAGGGAAGTCGGCACTTCGCTGGTTGACGATACCAAGCTTGATTACTGCAAGGAAATGATTGAAAAGGCGGCTAAGGCCGGCAAGAAGCTGCTTCTGCCTGTTGACACGACTGTTGCTTCGGCTTTTCCTGATCCCATCGACGCTGAGATCAGCGTTGAGGTAGTAGAGGATATTCCTGCCGACAAGATGGGTCTTGATATCGGTACAAAGACGGCAGAAATGTATGCCGAGGCTGTAAAGAGCGCAAAGACCGTAGTTTGGAACGGTCCTATGGGCGTTTTTGAAAACCCTGTTCTTGCTAAGGGCACTATTGCCGTTGCAAAGAGCCTTGCGGAAACTGACGCTACTACGATTATCGGAGGCGGCGATTCTGCGGCTGCGGTTATTCAGCTTGGCTTTGCCGATAAGATGAGCCATATTTCCACAGGCGGCGGAGCTTCTCTGGAATACCTTGAGGGCAAGGTTCTGCCGGGTATCGACGTAATTGCCGATAAATAATTTCAGGACTATACAGTTAGCCCTGTATTAACTGCAAATAAATTCGGGGCGGTAATTTTTGTCGCCCCGTTTTTTGGAGTGTAGCGTATGAATGACGTTATCAGCCGCACTGTCTGTCTTGCCTCTGAGGGGGACGACGGAACATGGGTCGGCAAGGCTGGATTTTTCATCGATTACATGAACGTAGTCGCAATTGTGCTGATCGCTGTCGGCATTGCGATAATTTATTTCGGTGTGAAGCTTCTGAAAGGCTATACGTTTCATCCCGACGAAACGGTCGTTGTTGAAAAAGATAAGCATTTTGAGCTTATAAATGCCGATATTGCTGAACGGCGCGTGACAGAAATCCCTAATTACTCCGCTTCTGCCAAGGGCGGAGGAAACGACGTATTCAAAGAGCTGAGGATCACCTATACCGTTGACGGAGAAGAGTATTCTGAGTGGATAAGCGATTTCGGAGGATACGGGAATACTGTTCCTGTCAGGTATAATCCCGATGATCCGAAGGACTTTTATGTTTACGAGGGTGACGATGCTCCCGAGAGCCTACCGGATGAAAGCGGCAGTCTTGCCGGTAACGAGGACAATGATTCCGATGACAGCCCGTCGAAGGGGCTGGGATTGGTTGTTCTTATCGTCGGCGGACTGATTTCCGTACTGGGCGTGGGATTTCTTATTGATTTTCTGACGAGATAAATATTTACATACAAATTATGATAAAAGGAGTTTTTAAAATGAAAAAGAGTGTAAGAAAGGCTATTATTGCCGGTAACTGGAAGATGAACAAGACAAGACCTGAGGCTAAGGAGCTTCTTGAAGCTATCAAGCCGCTGGTTGCAAACGCTGACGGCAAGGTCGAGGTAATTGCCTGCGTTCCTTTTACGAACCTTGAAACCGCTGTAAATACAACGGCAGGCTCTAACGTAAAGATCGGCGCTGAGAACGTTCACTTTGAAAAGAGCGGCGCTTTTACAGGCGAGATTTCCGCCGATATGCTGACGGAGCTGGGAGTAGAGTATGTTGTTATCGGACACTCCGAGAGAAGACAGTATTTCGGCGAAACCGACGAAACTGTAAACAAGAGAACGAAGGCGGCGCTTGCGGCAGGTCTGAAGCCTATCGTCTGCGTTGGCGAGCTGCTGTGGGAGCGCGAGTGCAATATTACAGAGGAGGTTATCGCCCGTCAGATCAAGCTTGACCTTTTTGACGTTTCAGCTGAGGACGTAAAGAAAACGGTTATCGCTTACGAGCCCGTATGGGCTATCGGAACCGGCAAAACGGCTACAGCGGATCAGGCTGAAGAGGTATGCGCGTTTATCCGCGCGACTCTCGCTAAGCTTTACGACGAGGAAACCGCGCAGGCTGTAACGATCCAGTACGGCGGCTCTATGAACGCGAAAAACTGCGCTGAGCTGCTTGCAAAGGAGAACGTTGACGGCGGACTTATCGGCGGAGCTTCGCTTAAGGCGGAGGATTTCAATACTATAGTTCAGGCGGCCGTAGAGGGCTGATTATCCTGACTATGAATAATATTGTTTTTGAGTTATCAGAAAGGAATAGGAAATTATGTCAACTAAAAAACCTGTAGTGCTTGTAGTTATGGACGGCGTGGGCTTTTCCAAGTCAGGGATCGGCGACGCGGTTTCGGAGGCTAATACCCCTACTCTCGATATGCTTCTGAAAGAGTATCCCCATACTTCTCTCAAAGCTCACGGCGACGCGGTAGGTCTGCCCTCAGATGACGATATGGGCAACTCCGAGGTAGGTCATAACGCGCTTGGCTGCGGACAGATATATTCTCAGGGAGCCAAGCTTGTTAATGAGTCTATTGAAAGCGGAAAAATGTTTGGTTCCGATACATGGAAATCCCTGGTGTCAAATGTAATGGAAAATAAGTCCGTAATGCATTTTATCGGACTGCTTTCCGACGGAAACGTTCATTCAAATATTTCACATCTGAAGATAATGATAAAAAGGGCCAAGGAGGAGGGCGTTTCCAAGGTGAGATGCCATATCCTGCTGGACGGAAGAGACGTTCCCGCTACTTCCGGCATGGCTTATATCGAGGATCTGGAGAACTGTCTTGCTTCGCTTAACGATGAAAGCTTTGACGGAAGGATTGCCTCCGGCGGAGGAAGAATGAAAATAACTATGGACAGATATCAGGCTGACTGGAATATGGTCAAGCTGGGCTGGGACACTCATGTTAAGGGCGAGGGCAGAATGTTCGCCACTGCGGCGGAGGCTTATACCGTTCTGCGTGAGGAAACCGGAGCTATCGACCAGGATCTGCCTCCGTTCGTTATTGGTGAAAACGGCGTTCCCGCCGGAAAGATATGCGATAACGACAGCGTTATTCTGTTCAACTTCCGCGGCGACAGAGCTATCGAGCTTTCTATGGCGTTTGACGAGCCTGATTTCGATAAATTCGACAAGGGCGGCTATGATCCTAAGGTTATGTATGCCGGAATGCTCCAGTATGACGGCGACCTTAACCTGCCGAAAAATTATCTTGTAAATCCTCCCGAGATAACCAATACGCTTTCCGAGGTGCTGGTAAAGAACGGGCTGAGCAGCTATGCTGTTTCAGAAACTCAGAAATACGGTCATGTAACCTATTTCTGGAACGGCAATAAGTCAGAGAAATTTTCAGAGGAGCTTGAAACCTGGAACGAGATACCGTCAGACAGAGTGTCTTTCGACCAGCGACCGTGGATGAAGTCGGCGGAGGTTACAGACGATATGATAGCTGCTATCAGGTCGCAGAAGTATGACTTTATCAGGTGCAATTATCCCAACGGCGATATGGTGGGACATACCGGAAACATGGACGCTACGATCATCGGCGTTGAGTCTGTGGATCTTGGTCTTGCAAGGCTTATCAAGGTCTGCGAGGAATATAACTGCACGCTTCTTGTTACGGCTGACCACGGCAATGCCGACGAGATGCTGGAGAAAAACAAAAAGGGCGAAATTGCGGTAAGGACCGCTCATTCGCTCAACAGAGTTCCGTTCATTATCTGGGACAAGGAAACACGTCATGAAATTATTGACGCCGGCAGCGCAAAGTACGGTCTTGCCAACGTAGCGCCTACAGTGGCAAAGCTGCTGGGTATCGAGGCTCCTGAATGCTGGGAGGATCCGATGATATAAGGCTTAAACAGCTGTGAAAAAGAATATCCGTATGCGGCTTTTGCGGCTGCATACGGATATTTTTATTTTATGGGATCAAGTCCTTTTGAAATAATACAGTACTGCGGGTCGTACTGCGAAATTATAGGAGGAAATCTTCTGAGTCTGAAAACCTTGGGGACAGAGTTCGGATTTCTCGGAAGTAAAATTCTGACTGTCAGCCCGCCTTCAGGCGAATTTTCAATTTCAACTGTTCCCCCGAAGGTATCCGCCATAGCTTTAACGACTGCAAGCCCCAGCGATTCATGCTGTGAAAATTCCTTGAAGCCCGCGTTAAAATCCAGATATTTCTTTATTTCAGACATATTTGCACAGGTTCCGTTGTCAGATACCGAAATGCAGGCGTTATGGCTGTCGGCAGTCAGCTCGAGAGTTATTTCTTTATGCTTGGAATCGTTATACATATATGCGTTGATTATCAGATTAAGAAGAGCAGCTTCAAACCGCGAATAATTGATATTAATATATACCGACTCGGCGACGCTTGTTTTAAATGAGCACATATTGCTTTCAAGCATAGGTCGAACCCATTCCGCGGTTTCTTCAAGCCTTTGGGATAAACAAAGATATTCAGTTGAGATGCCGCCTGCATAATATTTGGATATTTCGTTCATATTAACTGTTGAGGCAATGGTACGGAGCACATGGTATCTGGTCCTGCTGTCAAGCGCTGAAATATTCTCATCTCCGGGAAAGCGATCCTTGGCTGAATCCATCAGATTTATGATTTCAGAAAGCTCAAGCCTTATATTTCCCAGGAAATTATTTTTATAGCTTAAAAGCTCGGAACGGCATAAAAGAGTGTGGATCTCGTTTGGATGAAAAAATTCTATCTTATAAAGCCGCAGAACGCCGTTTTCATATAACGGAGTTATTCTGGAGGCGTCTCCTGAGCAGAAAGCCGCAATAACTTCTTTTTCAATGGGAAGCCGCAGCTTTTTGCCTCCTATTGTAAAATCGGAAAGAAATAAATTGTCGGGGATTTGTTCGTGATTTCTCCACAACATTCTAAATCTGCTGTCAACCGCGGCAATATAGAAGTCTGAATCCGAATACATTTGCTTCAAGCATTGCAGCAACTCCATAAAAGCCACTACCCCTCTCCTTCTGCCGAAAAAATCAGTATTACTGAGTTTTGGCAAAACCTAATTTCATATATTATACAATATCTAAAAATAATAGTCAAGAAACATCAATCGACAAAAATTACACAAATATAGCTTCAATGTAAATTTTTAAACAAAAAATCATAAGTTTTAGAATAAACATATTATTTGTCGATTTATGTCCTGAAAGGAAGGGGAGTATAGATAATGCCGCCGGCGGAATTTTTTCTTTGCTGCTTCAAAAAGGATATAAAAGAAAAAGTATGAAAAATTCCGTTATATTTTTTATAAAAGTACTTGCAAAAGCAAGTGGAATGTAGTATAATAATTGTAGAATTTTTTTAGGAGGTAAATTAATTATGGCAGTTAAAGTCGCAATTAATGGTTTTGGACGTATTGGACGTCTTGCATTCAGACAGATGTTCGGCGCAGAGGGTTATGAGGTTGTCGCTATCAACGATCTTACAAAGCCTTCAATGCTGGCGGATCTTCTTAAGTATGATACAGCACAGGGCGGTTACTGCGGTAAGATCGGTGAGAATCTCCACACTGTAGAGGCTGACGACGAGGCAGGCACTATTACAGTTGACGGCAAGACTCTTAAAATCTACGCAATGGCTAACGCAGCTGAGCTTCCTTGGGGAGAGATCGGCGTAGACGTTGTTCTCGAGTGCACAGGCTTCTATTGTTCAAAGGCTAAATCACAGGCTCACATTGACGCTGGCGCTAAGAAGGTTGTTATTTCCGCTCCTGCCGGCAACGATCTGCCTACTGTCGTATACTCTGTAAATGAAAAGACTCTTACTGCTGACGATACTATTATTTCAGCAGCTTCATGTACAACAAACTGTCTGGCTCCTATGGCTAAGGCTCTTAACGATTACGCTCCTATCCAGAGCGGTATCATGTCTACCATTCACGCTTATACCGGCGACCAGATGATTCTTGACGGTCCTCACAGAAAGGGCGATATGAGAAGAGCAAGAGCAGGCGCTGCAAACATTGTTCCTAACTCCACAGGCGCGGCTAAGGCTATCGGTCTTGTTATTCCTGAGCTTAACGGAAAGCTTATCGGCTCCGCTCAGAGAGTTCCTGTTCCGACCGGTTCTACAACTATTCTTACTGCTGTAGTTAAGGGTTCAGACGTAACTGTTGAGGGAATCAATGCCGCTATGAAGGCTGCTTCTTCCGAGTCCTTCGGCTACAACACCGATCCTATCGTTTCTTCCGACGTTATCGGTATGAAGTACGGTTCACTGTTTGACGCTACTCAGACAATGGTATCCAAGATTTCCGACGACCTCTATGAGGTTCAGGTTGTTTCCTGGTACGACAACGAGAATTCTTACACATCTCAGATGGTAAGAACAATCAAGTATTTTGCTGAGCTTGGCTAAAATATAATATAAGATAAGAGTGAAAAAGCCGCCCTTTAGGGCGGCTTTTTTATATGTATAAGAAGCAGTTTTGCTGTATGCGGACGCGCCTTAATACACCTCATAGCTTCCGTTTGTAAATATCTTAAAAGTAAGGGAAACCGTGTCGTTGATATTTACGTTAAATTCGGTGTATTCCGAATAGGGATCGAGTCTTATTGTTTTGGTTTCAAGGTGTGCAATTTTCAGCTGCTTGATTTTCTTAGCTCCGGACAATTTAAATTTGTCCGTTTTTTTTATTTCTTTGCACAAAAATTTGTTGAAATTGTTTTTTATCATTTTTTATTCCTCCATAGCTAGATATTTCTACTGTTATTTTAGCATGTTTCAACGCTCTTGTCAACATCTATAGAGTATAAAAATTACTCTATAGATGTTTGTATAAACCATATAAGCGGGATATAATATTTATAACAACACTTTTAGAGCAGAAAGGGATTTTCTATGGAGCGCAGCGATATATCTGCGGAAATCGGCTTGAATATAAAGAACGAGCGCAGACGTAAAAATTTAAGTCAGGAAGCACTGGCTCTTGATTCAAATATACATCCTTCTTATTTCGGCTGTATTGAGCGCGGAGAAAAATGTCCGACTGTTGAAACGCTTTATAAGATCAGCAAGGCGCTGGACGTGCCTTTGTCCCGGCTTATAAAGGTAGATGAAAACGGCGGAGACGGAAATGGTATTTCTCCTGAGGACAGAATTATTGAAATTCTCAAAAGCCTTCCTGCCGATAAAATGGATAAGTTCGCCGATATACTTGAAGATATCAGCGGACTTCTTAAGTAAATATTTATATGTAATCTGTTGCGCCGGCGCAATTCCCGAATGAATTGGTTGGAAATTAACTTTTATAGGATTTATAATTAAACGCCGCCGCGGTATTTTAAAATGCCGCGGCGGCGTTTTTGTTTGTTGTTTATTTCGTATCGGGTAATCAAAAAGTATTTCATAAATAGATTAAATATAACCTCCGAGTATGATAAAACAGTAAAGGTGTGGCGAAAGCGTTACTATGATAAAAATACAAGGAGGTTATCAACAAAGAAATAAAGTAATTTGCAGTATTTATACCTTTATAAATCAAAATGTTTTACACACAGTCAAAAACAGAAACAAAATTTCTTAAAATGAAATACAAGCCTAACAAAAGAGTAAAAACAGCTGCAAACTTACAGCTTCTCGGAAAAATAGCAATATGCTTTCCGAAATATAATGTAAGAGCTTCAATGTAAAATATTCCGCCGGTAATACAGCATAAAAACGGAACTATGTTATACCTGAGCGAAGTTATTAATTCGCCTCTTAATAATGCTTTTACGCTTCTTGTATTTCCGCAGGCGGGACAAAGCCACCCTGTTGCTTCATAAAACCAACATTCAGGAAAATGTTGGGTAATATTGAATATGACCTGACGGAAAACAACCGCACTTGATATTATTAAAGGCACGGCAAGCACAGCGGACTTTTTCAGCGCGTTACCGTATGTATTATTTTTATCCATTTTACAAATATTAAAAAAGCGAATTTAAAATTGAACTTCCCGTTACAATAACGATTATTGTGGGAACAAGACTTATAATACTTGTAACCAACCCTGCTACGGCCATTCCCTTGCCGCCTTTTTTAGTAGCAAGACTTGCTCCGCCGAGAATCACGCCAATTATTGCACATGGAATTGAAATAAACGCGAAACAAGAGAACACTATTGAACATATTCCCAATACCATTGACGCAACAGATAAACCAACACTATTTTTTTCTTCCATTTTTCAACACTCCATTATATTTTTTTAGTACCTAAAAGTACTATAACTTAATAATACTCTTTTTTTGTGTTATTGTCAATAGTACTAAATAGTATTAAAATCATTTTCTACATAATGCATAAATTTTCGAGGTGAATTTTATGTATTTTCCAAGATTGCGAGATCTTAGGGAAGATAGAGATCTGAATCAGACTCAAGTGGCAAAGCTTCTCTTTACCAGTCAAACGGTATATTCAAGATATGAACGCGGGGTTTTAACGATACCGGTTGAGCATTTGCTTATTTTAGCGGATTTTTACGATGTTTCAACCGATTATATTCTCGGAAGGACAAACAAAAAGAAATAAAAAGGTCTGTGTGACTTTTAAGACTGTGAGCCGGCTGCTGAAATAAAATTTAAGCGGTAATTGCTAAGTATCGTTCCGCAGTATAACCTTTGCGGTCGGTTACTTATGTATTTAAACGTAAAAAGCCGTTGAAAATGCTCGTATATTGTGCTATAATAAAAGCAATAAAGTTTTTAGGGGGCTTTGACCGTGAACGAAGTTTTGCAGACCTTTCTTGACGAGGAGATAACCGACGCGGTTTATAACGAGCTTTGGAATTTCGTGTCCTCGGATTCGGTCGTAAGGGGAACCTTTGAGTGCTCGAACCATGTGGTCATGAAAATTTCATCGACTCAGTTTATTATCTACAGAATATGCGTGGGAATGGAAAACACCAAATGTCAGCCTGCCGTGCTGGCGGCGAGAACATATCTGCTGAAAAAAATAAACAGCAAGGCGTATGAAAGAAGACTGCCGGATATCCAGAATATTTTTGATTGATAAAGAGGAGATATAGCTATGCCGATTCCATTGGCTGAAAGAATACGTCCCAAGACTCTTGACGATGTGGTGGGGCAGCCGCACCTGCTGGGAAAAGATAAGCCGCTCCGGCGGATAATAGAAAGCGGCAGAATACCCAATATGATCTTCTACGGCTCCTCAGGTATCGGAAAGACTACGGTAGCAAGAATAATTGCCGAAAATGCTCATATGACGATGCATAAGCTTAACGGCACCTCCGCTTCTATCTCCGATATAAAGCAGATAGTGGCTGAAACGGAAACGTTCAGCGGAATAGGAGGAATACTGCTTTATCTCGATGAGATACAGTATCTTAATAAAAAACAGCAGCAGTCTTTGCTTGAGTATATCGAGAACGGAAGAATAACTCTTATTTCCTCAACTACGGAGAATCCCTATTTTTACGTTTACAACGCCATTATTAGCCGCTCTACGGTGTTTGAGTTCAAGCCGCTTACTCCGGAAGAGGTAATGCCGGCAATAAAACGCGCTTTTCAGATCTGCGCCGATGATCTAGGACTGAAGCTGAGGCTTGAAAGCGGAGTTTGCGAGCATATCGCCAGAGGCTGCGGAGGCGACGTCAGAAAGTCTGTCAATACCGTCGAGCTGTGTACCCTTTCGGCGGATAACGACGGCAGCTCGCTTACGGTAAGCCTGGATACGGTAAGGCTGCTTACTCAGCGCAGCAATATGAAATATGACCGTGACGGCGACCAGCATTACGATATTCTTTCAGCTTTGCAGAAATCGATCAGAGGGTCGGATGAGAACGCCGCGCTGCATTACGCCGCAAGACTTATCGAGGCGGGGGATATTATTTCGCTATCTCGCCGCCTGCTTGTCATCGCCAGCGAGGATGTGGGTCTGGCTTATCCTCAGGCGGCGGCGATTACCAAGGCGTGCGTAGACAGTGCAATGCAGCTTGGTCTGCCGGAAGCGAGAATACCGCTTGCCGAAGCGGTGGTGCTGCTTGCGACCGCGCCAAAATCAAACAGCTCCTATCTTGCAATGGACGCCGCTCTCGAGGACGTCAGACAGAGCGGAGCTCTGGATTTTCCAAGACAGCTCCAGAATAAGCATTTTGACGGAGAGGACGCTCAGGTAAAGGGTCAGCATTATCTGTATCCGCATGATTTTCCTAATCATTGGGTGGAGCAGCAGTATCTGCCCGACGCCTTAAAGGACAGGGTGTATTACAGATTCGGGGATAATAAGAACGAGCAGCTTGCCCTGCAGTACCGCAATAAGATCAGGGGCGGAAAATAAAAAACGGATCAGCGCAGTGTTTTTCTGTGGAAAATCGGCGTTGATCCGTTTGTTTTTTGTTGCGCTCAGAATTCCGTAACGATTGTTTTATCGGCAAGGGGAGTGGAGTATTCCCACCGGCTGATATGTCCGCTGCTGACGTAATATTTCAGCTTGGACGGGAAATTGGTATTTTCAAAAACGTCTACGATTATAAGCTTGACCTTCATTTTTTCCGGTATAAGCGCTTTTATGTATACGCTTGCCGCCTGACCCACCTGAACGTTGTCCCGCGGCTCGGCAAGTCCGGCAAGATTAGGCGCCAGCTCTATAAAAATGCCGTAGCTTTCAACCGAACGCACTATGCCGCCGACCGTTTGCCCTGCCTGAAAGTTTTCGGCGTTTTCCTGCCATGTTCCCAGCAGCTCTTTGTGCGAAAGACATATTCTGCCGTTTTCTACGGACTTTATCACTACGAATATATCCTGACCGTTATAGAATCTGTCGTTCGGGTGAGCTATTCTCGAAACGGAGATTGCGTCAATGGGAATAAGCGATGGGATTCCGCAGCCGACGTCTACAAAGCAGCCGAAGGGCTCAAGGTGCGTTACCTTAGCAGGGATTACGTCTCCGCTCTGAAGCAGAGAAATACAGCGCTCCATGCACTCCTCCTGAGCAAGCCTGCGGGAGAGCGTGTATATATTTTCTCCGTCGGAATTTTTTGATACGCCGAGTATTTTAAAGCAAACGGGTTTGTTGACTTTTGAAAGCAGCGCAATATCCCTGGTCGTACCTTCGGCGATTCCTATTGCCCCTTCTGTTCTGGGAATTATCCCCCTACCGCAGGGCAGATCAACGATAAGATTATGATCGCTGTCGCATATAACTGCCTGAGCTTCAAGAATCGCGTCGTGAGCGAACGCTTCCGCCATTGATTGTTCGCTTTTCAGGTAATTTCTGTTGCCCGCCGTGTCAAAAAGCTTTCCTTCCGGTAAATATTTTTTCATTTTAAACCTCTTTCTCCGCAGATTTTATATTCTTAACAGGTCTTTTTACTGCGGTATACAGACCTTGTTGAAATGCAACAAAGATTTATAGCTTACAGGATCAATTTGGTATACAAGCTACAAAAATATTACGCTTTGTTACTTTTTAAGGCTCAGTTAATTGTATGAGTGTTGACTGAAAAATAGTACAGTTTGTCCCTCAAAACCCGTAATACCGCATTTTCAGAAAAAAATCTGCAAAAAAAGCTTGACAAACGCTAAAATGTGTGTTACACTAATGTAGTGATTTGTAATGAATTTGTAACCAACCAAGCTTATAGGTTACAAATTGAGTAATAAATCTCATATCAAGCTAATAAACATTAATTGTGCCGCGAAAAAGCAAAGGTCTGCGGTCAGATTAAATGAAAGGGTGTGAAACGGCGGTTCGCATATGAAAAATATGAGAACAACAGCCAAATTATAATGAGCAGTACGCAGTGTGATTTTTTAACCAGGGTGAAGAAATCTGCTATTAGAACGATTACGGCGCTTATTGCCTGCTGTGTGGTGTTTACGGGATTCGGAGCCGAGATTTCTGCGTCCGCGGCCAGCGTCAAGCTTAGCAAGCCTGTGATGATTGCGGAAAAGAAATATGAAAGCGAAGCGACTCATCCGTACAACAAACAGACGAATACGCTTATCGTTGACTGGAAAAACGTTAAGAACGCAAAAAAATATGAGGTGTACATAAAGGGCGGAAAGTACAAGAGCTGGACCAAATACAAAACGGTTACCGCTTCAAAATGCAAGGTAACGGGTCTTGCGAGAACCACTACTTATAAATTTAAGGTAAGAGCTGTAAACGGCAAGACAAAGGGTTCGTTTTCATCAGTGCAGACGCTGAAAACCGCAAGAATGGATTTTGACAAGGGCGGCTGGGAGGCAATGTGCCGCATAGTTTATCACGAGGTAGGGCAGATGTCAGGATCAATGTGGGATAAACCGATCGTTTATGTTGCCGACTGCGTGGTAAACCGTTATGTCAGCGCAAAATACAACAACAGCAAGATTTGGGCTCCGTTCTATAAAAAGTATAAGAACGTTCAGGAAATAATATACAAGAGCGGCGGCTTTATGTCCGACGCGGGACTTACCAGAGACGGCGCTACCTATAAGAAAGTAACTTCAAGGGTAAAAACGGGAGTATACGGCGCGGTTTACGGAAAAACCTCTCTTAATGGCATAGCCAACGATTATAACGTATATTACTGGAGTAACAGAAGCTATTATTCAAAGGACAGCCGAATCGCGTATTCATTTAAAATTCCATGGGGCTATTTCAATATCTGGAGAAGCTATTGGGGCTGATAATTAAAAATACCCTTCGGTTCAGTGTGCATGAACCGGAGGGTTTATTTTATTGCGCCTGATGTAAATTCTGACAGCAGAAATCTGATTATTGAAATCTTATTAAAAAATGATATATTATTTATATCTCGGCTGCCGGCTGTCTGACTGCATTATGCAGATCAACAGAAGCGCTGCGGCCGTTCCGTTTTATTGTCAGCTGTATTAAAGATCGTCCCATTCAGCCGGTCTGAAGCCGACCAGAACTTTGTCGTTAGTTACAAGAATCGGACGTTTTACAAGCATTCCGTCGGTGGAAAGCAGCCTTAGCTGCTCTTCCTCGCTCATCTGCGGCAGCTTGTCTTTAAGCTCCAATGACTTATAAAGGGTTCCGCTTGTATTGAAAAATTTTTTGAGCGGCAGCCCGCTTTTTTCGTGCCAAGCTTTAAGCTCTTGGTATGACGGATTATTTTCTTTGATGTTTCTGCTTTCAAAGTCCAGATTTCTGGACTCAAGATATTTTCTTGCTTTTATGCAGGTGGTGCATTTAGGATAGTTTACAAACAGCATTTTTGTATTTCCTTTCATATTTATTACGCGGAAGATCTGAATATATGTCAAGACAGGAAGCCGGTATCTCGTATCTCAGCTTCCTGTCTTATGCGGTTATTTTATTCAGACGGCAGAACGTTACGGCTCTACAGGCTCAAATTCTATTCTTATTTCCGGCAGCTTTTCAATTACCGAGTAGGAATTATAAAGTCCGTCCTCAGCCGAAAGATCGTTTTCTCCGCTTGCCGGAGGAGCAAACAGCCTGAGCGTCAGGTCGCACGGACCTTCAAGCGGCTTTTCAAAGAAAGCGCTCATAAGATCTATAGTTCTGGCCTTGGGAGATTTGTAGAACCACTTGCCGTTTATCTCCAGCATGATGTTGGAATCGTCGTCAAAGGTAACCTCGCAGAAATGAGGATTCTTTTCAAAATGAAGCGGTATCTCTATACCCTCCGCGTCCTCAGAGCCGCCCCACCTGAGCTTGACGGGGAACTGAAGCTCTTCGCCTCTAACCATTTCAGGCTTAAAGAAATCGTCGTGAATGATTTCCTTATAGGTCTGCATAACAGGCTGCTCGATTCCGCAGTCGGGATAGTTCGGATCCTCTATCTCAAGACCCAGACGTCCTCTGTCCCTGAACTGATAGAAAGTAAAGCCGCTGAACCATTCCTCAGGATCGTTTTTAAGCATATCGCAGAATTCCTTTACCATGACAGCCTGATCGTAAGGTCCTGTAACATCTCCGTCGGCATTGAATTCGCTCATTACCATAGGCTTTGCTTCGCCGCCGTTGATAACCTTGAATCTGTTGTAGGACATCTTGGTAAGCTTATAGGTGTTCTCTACCGTATCTCTTTTGAACGACTTGTTTTCAGCGTCCTTCAGAGCGACGTCAAACGGCCAGCCCCAGTGCAGCGCCATATACTTGTCAACAGACCATATATCGGTTTCCCTGACAGCCTGAGAAAACTCCTTTTCCATAATTATTTCAGTTTCATTGGGGTCTTCTATGCCGCCTATGCACAGAATGGTTGAAACGTTGGGCGCATACTCCTTTATTATTCTGTTGAATCGGCAGTAGAAATCCGCGACTCCCTGATATCCTGCGTCCCCCGTTCTCTTTGTAAAGGAGAACCAGTTTCCCGTCGCTTCGTGATTAACTCTGAGCATCAGTCTGCCGAAAGGTCTGAGATCCTTTGCTATGGCGATAAGGTGCTCGTCGGAAACATTGGGATCAACGGTCAGAGTAAGGGTAACGTCCTGACCGTGACGGCGGACATCTCTCATATATGTAAAAGGTTCGTCGTCAGTGGTTCCGTTAAGACCGCCCTTGTATGTGAAATAATCGTCGTAAGGATAATCCCACTGGAAAGAAACGTCAGCGTCCTTCATGACCTCCGAGATCCTGCCCGGCCATTCCTTGTCAAGCGGATAGTAGCAGTACATCAGAGAAATACTTCTGTGAGGTCTGCCGAGCTTGTGAAGAATATAGTCCTGGTTTACATATTCTCCTCTTTCGGAGCCGTCGCCAAGGTCAACGGCGCATTTTGCTTTTCCCATATGAACGGAATATGCTTTTAATTCGCTCATTATTTTGCCCTCCTAGCTGTAGATTAATGAATTTATTTCGTCAAATATATCAGCAAGGTCTGTAAAGACCTGATTGCTCTGTTCGGTTTCCGGATACTGCTGTGTGAATATGCATAGAACGAACGGTGAACCCGCGTAAACTATGGCGCAGTCGTTGTATACAGATTCGTTGAATTCAGAGCCGTATTTCTGTGCGACCTTATATTTCTCCGACAGCTTTTTTCCTATCTGCTCGTTCAGATCGGTATCGGTCATAAGGTCGGTAAGCCATTCCCCCAGCTCGTTTTCCTCTCCGAAACGGTAAATATCCCTGTAGGATTTCAGCATATCCGAGGTCGAAGCGTAGGTAAATATCCAGTCTGAGCCTACATAATAATCCGCGCCGATCTCATACTGGAGAGAATTGAACACATTCCAGCCGTAATGCTGCTCCAGAAGGTAATAGGCCGTATTGTCAGAACGCTGTATTGCCGCCTCGATAAGCTCCTTCGCGGTAAACACGGTTCCCATATCCATCGAAGCGATATAATCCTCGCCGACTACATCTCCGATCCAGTTCTTATTCTTGACGATCCTTGTGTCAAGGTCGATCCCGCTTGCAAGTATGCTTTTTACATACGGAGCCTTTATAGTGCTGCAGGTCATAAACTGCTTATCTGAATTATAGTTTATCTGCGCGCCGGTTTCGATATTTTCGTAGGAAAACGCAAGGGTAGTTCCGAATCTGCCGCATATTTCATCGATCCTGTCAAGGCAATTCTCAAGCTCTTTGTTTGATATGACCTTTGAGAAGCCTGAAAGAGAAACGCGGTGACTGTTCAGCGTGTCCTCGGAAACGTTTTCAGGCTCGGCGTTCTGGACTGCTGCCGCGGCAGGCTTCGAGGACTCGGCTTGTGAGGAGGAGTACGCTTTAGATGAAGAATCCGTTTTGGTTTCCGTCCGGCTGTCGTTTGATGAGTCGGCGTTTGAGTTAGAAGTCTCAGATGTAACCGTTTTCATATATGAAGAAAATTCCGTCTTTCCGGACGGACTTTCTTTATTATCACAGCCTGAAAAAACAGACAATGCAAAAACCGAAGCTGCAAGCAGCGCTAATTTTTTCATAAATAAACCTCATAAGGCGATAAATATGCTTCAGCTGTCCGAAAAACAAGATTTGCTTTTCGCTCTGTCGAAAGCTTATGACTTTATTATTTAGTATATAATAACATATCGACAAGTCAAAGTCAAGCGTTATGAGGTTTAAATATATGGTATGATTCCTGTTATTTTGTTTTAATAAGAAATGCGGAGCAGGCTGGCACGGAAACGCCGCCGTCCTTAATTTTTATTTCTCCGCCTGTTTTGAAAATAACCTCTCCGTCAATACCGATGGGAGCAGGACAGTCCGCTTCCTTTCCCAGAGGATTTATCACGGCGAATATCTCCTCATTTCCGCTGAATCTTCTGTATATAAGGGGATAGCTGTTCTTTTCGGCATATATAAATTCAAAGCCGCCGAAATTCTGCAAAGCCTCGTGAGCCTGTCTGACAGCGATAAGCTCTTTCACCGTATTAAGCAGAGAGCCTTCCTCGTTCTGCTGTGATAAAACGTCAGGACGATCCTCTGACGGATCAAGAGGTATAAGCGTAGCGCTGCCGGCTGAAAAGCCCGCGTTAAGCGTTTTATCCCACTGCATTGGGGTACGCGAGCCGGTTCTTCCGAAGCCGCCCTCCACTGATGTCAGACCCTCGACATATCTCATTCCTATTTCGTCGCCGTAATATACAAACGGCGCGCCGCACATTGAAAGCAGGAAGGTGAAGCATACCTTTAAATCGTCGGTATCTCTGTTTCTTGCCAGTCTGTCCATATCGTGATTGGAGGACGGGATACATATAAGCCCTCTGCCGTCCGCCGAATCGTAAAATTTCTGATATTCCGTTCTGAATAGAGAAATATCTCCGCCGGATTTTGAGAAAAACGGCTTTTCGCTTCTGAAAAGAGAGGTATAGCACATCGGTCCGAAATGAAGCAGAAAATCCATATGGAAGCCGCCGGCTATTGATTTTTCAGGCTCTCCCCATTCTGAAACCATAGCGCAGTGAGGATATTTTTCGTCAAGGAACTGTCTGAAATCCTGCCAGAGCTTGATGTTTTCACTGCCGTCAGGGTCATTCTTTACCAGCGAGCCTGCCATATCGACCCGGAAGCCGTCGCAGCCCATATCAAGCCAGAAAGACATGATGTCCTTGACAGCCGCTCTTGTTGCCATAGGAGCCGCGTCCTCAGGAGCCTGCATATAGTCCCTTGTTCTGTTAGCGTAGCCGTAGTTCAGCGCGGGCTGAGTAGAGAAGAAATTTACGCCCGCCGAACCGTCGCGGTCGGATATGCCCCGTATGCAGGGTATTCCCTCAGTGCCCTCCCAGATGGAATTTGTCCAGATATATCTGTCGGTAAATTCGTTCTTTTCCGCTTTCATCGACTCTCTGAACCATTCGTGCTCTACGGAGGTATGTCCGGGTACAAGGTCAAGCAGAACGTGCATATCTCTCTTGTGAATTTCGTCGATAAGCAGTTTCATATCTTCGTTTGTTCCGTATCTGGGAGCAATTTTTTTATAGTCCCTTACATCGTATCCCGCGTCGGTAAAGGGCGAGTCAAAGCAGGGGTTTATCCATATCGCGTTAAAGCCCAGCGACCTGATATAGTCAAGCTTCTGGATAATACCTCTGAGGTCGCCGATACCGTCGCCGTTTGAATCCTTGAACGACTGAGGATAGATTTCATAAAATACCGCGGTCTTAAGCCAGTCGGGAAGTCTGTTTGTATTCATAGTCCTATTCTCCTTTGTTTTACCTGTCCGAATATTGCGGCAAAGCCCTTTGCATATCCGGCGTATCTCAGTTTAATATATTCACATTCTACTATCGGCGTCAGTCAAATTAAAGTAAAAACACTGAATATTATTTGTATTATTTATTAATATTATCGGTTGTCTGTTGACATAAAAAGCAATGCTGTACTAAATAAAATTTAATTTGGTTAGGTACAGGGCGCGTCAGTCAGCTTTAGAAACGGTATAAAAAATACCCCAAGTAAACCGTGATATACCTGTTTACTTGGGGTATGGTATTGTTGCCGATATAAGATAGACGCCGCTATAATTTTTTCATATATCAAAGTATTTCATAAAGCCGATACGTCTTTTCTGAGTCTGCATATGATATAATCCACTTTATCAAGCAGCTGCTGCTTTTGGTGTATCTCTTCAAGCAGTCCGCATCGCATACAGCGAAGTCTGCGGATTTTTTCCTCCGCCGCTGCTTGGTCATTGTCAAGTGAATTTATCATATCTTTCAGTTCCTGTTCGTTAAATTTTCCGTTCATAGCTGATCTCCTTGAAAAATATGCAGCCTGTAAAACAGGCTCGCAGCAGTTTCGCGGCTTTTACAGCCGGATATAAAATAAGCGTAACCCTTCTCCTGCCGCACTTAAATTATACCGTATATTTATCCCGAAGTCCAATACTTAGTTTTCATAAGAAATTATGCTTATCCGGCATTACTCTGAAAAGCCGGAAATACTTTTTCTGATGTGTTCAATAAACCTTGTGACTGCGGGGCTGAACGGCTGACTGCGCTTCCAGGCGATAACGCTTCCCGACGAAATCTGCGGATAAAGCGGTATGGCTGCGATTTTTTCTTTGTCCCATAAGGCGGCGGCTCCTTCCACAGCGAGGGAATATCCAAGACCGTTTAAAACCATGATAGCTCCGTTGGTGGCAAGATTGCTAGTAAAAATGACATTAAGGTCTTTGTAATGATCTCCGAACCAGCTGGCAATTTCATTTTTCACGCTGTTTCTTCTGGGAAGTATAACCGGCTTGCCGGCCAAGTCCTGTGCCGTGACAAATTCTTTTTCAGCTAACGGATCGTCGCTGCGCATAAGCACGACGCTGCGGTCGCGTATGTTCAGACGTATGTATTCGTAATTTTCAACATTTACAGGCTCCAGAAGCAGTCCAATGTCAATAAGACCCTTATCCATCTGCTCCTTTATCAGATCGGCGGTTGCAGTATAGATGTCGTAGGTTACAAGGGGATATTTTTCCCGGAAGGATTTGATTAGTTCCGGAAGCGCCTGAACCGCAAGGCTCTCTCCGCAGCCTATAGTAACAGTTCCGTTTATCGTTTCCTCCCGCTCTGTAAGCTCGGCTTCCGTTTTGTCTGCAAGCGATACGATCTCCTCGGCTCGGCGGCGAAGCAGGATACCCTCGTTTGTAAGGGAGATTTTCCTTGTGCCTCTTTTAAACAGCTTTACTCCAAGCTCGTCCTCCATCTGCGCAAGCTGACGGCTCAGGGTAGGCTGAGTGATATGCAGTACGTCTGCGGCCTTCGTAATGCTTTCTTCCCTTGCTACGGTTAAAAAATACCGCAGTATGCGAATCTCCATCTCAAATCTCCTTAGCTCCGGCAGGCGGTATGCTCTTGTTTCCGCGGTTCCTTTTTATGATCTTGCAGTCTGTTTCTATTACTGATTTTTCCGTAATTACCGCTCCGAAGCTGTCGGCGGTAATGCTGCCGGATCTCGGATTCTTTACGGACAGGATATTTCCGCTGATATCCGCTTCCACGTCCGAATATTCAAAGGACAGATCCGTTTGCTCCATAGTGCAGTTTATAAGTTTGAGGCGCGTGCAGTAGCAGAACGGCTGAGTGCCTATGATTTTACAGTTTATCAGCGTCAGTCCGTCCGAATACCAGCCCAGATATTCGCTTTTTATTACGCTGTTTTCCACGGTAACATTGCTGCTGTGCCAGAACGCGTCCTTGGTATCCAGCTCTGAATTTGTGACGTGCATATTTTTTATGTACTGAAACGAATACTTACCCTTCATTTTCAGCTTGTTTATATTGACGCCGCTGCTTTCAAACAAAAAATATTCCGATTCGATCTCGCTGTTATCAATAGATATTCCGCGGCATTTCCAGCCGAATTCCGGCGAGTTGACGACGCAGCTGTCCACTTCTATTCCGTCGCATTCACGCAGGCATTTTACTCCCTCAATAGTGCAGCGGACGAGCTTTCCGCCGCGCGCATACCATATCGGAGCGCGCGTATCAACGTCAAGCTGCGAATCTTCAAGAATAAAATTATGAGAATGCCACAGCGGATAGCGTAGTGAAAATTTACAGTTCCTGACCGCTACGTTGCGGGATTCCTTCAGAGCTGATTCACCGTCTGCCGGTCCCGCAAAAATACAGTTTTCAACCTCGGCGTCGCTGAGATTATATAACGCTCTCTCTTCATCAAAGGTTTTATCGTTTATATACTGCTTCATTGTAAAAACTCCATAGACTGTATGTAATCAGGGAAGCTTGCTGTACTCCTCGTCGGAAACAGGTTCAAGCCATTCGTTTGAGCAGCTTTCTCCCGGCACTTCAACTGCGATATGACTGAACCAGCAGTCTTTTTTTGCGCCGTGCCAATGCTTTACGTTTGCCGGAATAACCACTACATCGCCCTCTTTAAGGCTCCGAGGCTCTTTGCCGTCCTCGCGGTACCAGCCTTCGCCCTCAACGCATATAAGAATCTGTCCGCCGCCGCTGTTTGCGCGGTGGATATGCCAGTTGTTTCTGCAGCCCGGCTCGAACGTGACATTCGCCAGAAATACCGCCGATTCTCCCGGCTCAGTCAAAGGCTTCAGATATGAATTTCCGATAAAATACTGAGCAAAATTTACGTTCGGCTCTCCCATTCCGAACATTCCGCCGTGGGCTTCCGGCGTACTTCCGTCTGAATAAACCTCTTTGGCTATGTTGAATGCTGCCCATGCGTTGGGCCAGCCTGCATAAAAGGCGGCATGAGTTATTATTTCCGCCATTTCTTCCTTTGTTATACCGTTGTTTCTGGCATTGACCATGTGCGCCTTTAACGAGCTGTCAAACAACCCCTTACCCATAAACACGCAGATCGTGACAAGCGAACGGTCTCTGAGGGAAAGCTTATCCTCTCTTGCCCACACCTCTCCGAACAGTACGTCGTCGTTAAGCTGAGCAAATTTCGGAGCGAATCCGCCCAGCATATCTCTGCCTGCAGTCTGTTTTTTCATCGTAATACCTCCCGATAGTTATCCATATGATTTTTCATATATTGCCGCTGTTTCCGATGAGCCATGCGCAAAGGAGCAGCGCTGAAAAGCCTCTTTGATTGTATTATACAATTAAATTTTAAGTATGTCAAATACTTATATTAAATGACGTTGTATGCTTTGAAGGCATTGCCGATCTGCAAGACGGTCAGGACTGTTCATTGCCGGAAATGCATAAAAGATCCGAAACCGAACAGAGCCGGCTCCGGATCATTATAAGACGTTTCAGTGCAGATGATAGCTGTTAAATCACGCATTCGTCTGAAATACTGTATATGAAAACGTTATTGCCGCTTTTAGCCGTTTCACATACTGCGGCGCACGCTTTTACAGCGTAGATAATATCGGTATGAAAGCTGAATTTTTCGTTACGGAAATATTCTGAAAGGACGTCTTTTACTGACTGCAAAGCTTTAAGCGAGGAACATTCGGATTTAAGAAGCGCATATTTTTCGACGGCATAACGATTAAGCCGGCGTTCGTATAAAATATGACGGCGTACGTTTCCGATTTCTCCGTTAAAATGAACTGAGCAGCAGAAATCGCTGACGTAGTGAGCCGCCTTGCCAAGCTCAAGCATGGAAAAAAACGAGCTTTTGCCTGACAGCTTTTCAAGCTTTCTTATTATATATCCGCCTGACTGGCGGTAGAAGTGGCGGTGTATAAACTGCATGGGAGAAAGATCGGGAATTAATGAGCCTATGCAGAACGCGGCTCGCTTTATCGGCGTCAGTCCGGATTTCTCAGCCGCAAGCCTGGCTATAATAAGATGCGTTTGTAATTTCATTTCGCTCCCTCTTTTCTGCGGCAGGAGCAGATCGCGCTCCCGCACTAAAAAGCGTCTTAAAAATCAGTTTTTATATGAACCGGCAATAAAGCCGCCGTTTTGATACGCTGTATATTTTACCCGAAACATTATAACCTATTCTTGTTTATGCTGTCAGATTTGCATGACGGATTTCATAAACAGAACCGCCGATCCTGTTATTGAATATTTATATTATAATATGCCAATGAGAAAACGGTGTTTTGACTGTGTGATACATTTGTAAAAATTTAATTCAGCCGCATTTGCGGGAATATATTAAAGGCTGCTTAAATACTTATTGAATGTCCGCGCAGTATGTCCGGCAAAAAAATACACGTCCGCAGACGTGTATTTGTGAATAAGCAATTATTATATTACCAAAAGCAGAGTTCCGACAATGATAAGAGCCAAACCGGACAAGGCTTTTAAGGTAAGACGTTCTTTCAATATAAAATACGAAAATATAATAGTGACAAGAATACTGAGCTTGTCGATCGGGACTACAACGCTTGCAGGGCCGTCCTGAAGGGCTTTGTAATAGCACAGCCAGGACAATCCTGTCGTCAGACCGGAAATGCTGATAAATATTGCTCCGCCGGCGGTTATTTCTTTGATCTCTTTCTGTTTTCCCGTTACGAAAACCATAACCCATGCCATAATCAAAACCACAGCTGTTCTTATGGCAGTACCGAGATTGGAATCTATACCGCTGATCCCTATTTTTCCGAGAACGGACGTAAGGCTTGCAAAAAAAGCTGACAATACCGCATATATCAGCCAGCCTTTACCTTCGGCGCTTTTATCAGACTGCTTCTTGGTTATCATCAGATACGTTCCCGCTCCGATAAGCAGCATACATATGATTTTTTTAGGATCCAGTTCTTCGCCGAGTATCACATATGCCAGAAGCATGGTCAGGATAGTGCTGGATTTGTCGATCGGAGTGACTTTGTTTACGTCGCCCAGCTGCAGCGCCTTGAAATAACACAGCCAGCTGCCGCCTGTAGCAAGTCCGGAAAGTATCAGGAACAGCAGCGTTTTGCCCGAAATATCGTTTATATTTTGAAATGTTCCCGTAATGAAAACTATGATCCAGGAAAAAATCAGAATAATTACAGTACGCAGCGCTGTTGCGACGGTGGAATTTATATTTCTGATCCCGATTTTTGCAATGATTGCAGTAATTCCTGCAAACAGCGCCGATGCGAATGAAAATGCGATCCACATATTTGTCACCTGCACTTTAAAGCTAATTTTTGGTTTTCAGACGCTCCGTTAAATCATGCTGATTATATCATATTATACAGTTCAAGTCAAACGGTCCTTTGCGGCTGTTAAATTGAGTCAGCGCCTGCCGCGGTTACAGCTGTAAATATAATGCAACAAGGAAATGTGTTTGTTTTGGCTTGACAATATTTTTATATTGGTGTAAAATATTAATATACATTTTGTTCAGTCAGCATATTAATAACGGATAACGGTTTAATTATCTTGCGGAGCTAAAATAAAAATATTATTCTGTAGTGAAAGGATACACAAGTATTTTACATAGGAGGCTGTTTTTTATGCTTTTAAAAAGGTTTTTCTGCGCTGTCTCTGCTGCCGTCGCTTTGATTGGCTGTCTTGCTCTGCCTGCCGGCGCCGAGGCGGAGGAAGAAAAAGAAATTATCGAATTCAAGGCGGATACGGAAATGCTTTCCGACGACGCTTCCGCGCCGACGATCTCTTTTGATACGTCCGATTGGGAAAAGTACGTTCATTTAACTGCCGACGGCGAGGCTATGGGTATTAAAATGAGTCAGGATACAGATACGTTTTATCAGGGAGCGTCTTTAAAAGTATATTCTGACTGCGAAGGAATAGAGGCGGGCAGATATTATAATTACGGAAACAGCGTCAGGGACGACGACGGTAATCTTTTATATCCGGAAGCCTCTGCTGAGGACACGGCATTTGTAACTCCCGGAATAGAATTGAGAGCTGAGGATTTCGGACTTAGCTGTTTTGACGGCTGTATGGTTACCTTCTTATACCGAATGGGAACAGATACGGAGAACAAGCTGATGGAAAGCTCGGTATATGCTTTTCCGGCGGACGAAGAGTATAATCATCTTGCAAATAATCCTGTAAAGCTTACTTACGATACCGTATTGAACGACAATGTAAGCCAGTATAGAAAGCTTATGGTAACCGTAGCCGCAGACGCCAGCGCCACAAAAATCGTTTTTCAGACTCCTGTAATGCAAAAGGTGACCTCGGATATTTTCTATATAGACAATATTACCGTCGTTACTCCTCTTGAGGATAACGGAGCGGATTTGTACGTTAAAAATCTTGACGGCTATAACGAAAACGCCAAGCCGCAGGAAATAATCGAAAGCGTGAAGATACAGCAGCAGGGCAAAACCCTGTCACAGGCCGAGAGCCGCGATGAGGAAAGCGAAGGTTCGTTCAATCCTATGATCATTGTCATAGCGGTTCTGGCAGCGGCTCTCGTAGCGATAGTTATTTTAGTTGTAATCAAGCATAAAAATAAGTTCTATTGATTTATGCGGATTTTCATCTGCTTCTTAAAGCTTAATACAGACCTGAAGAATAAAACGGGCGGGCAATTATCGTTACTGCGGAAAGTTTGCGGCAGCGCGATATTGACCGTTCGTATTTTTTAGGGAGCGTTTATATTATTTAAGGTTTGCTCCGGTCTGCCGCGACTGATGATCTCGTACAGATCTGTGATTACAGGTTTTAGAATTATTTCTGTGCAAATTATGCGAAAGTTTACTTCGGTATTGACAAATGCTTTTAAATAAGATAAAATAAATATACAATGTATACGTTTTCATATCAATCGGAATGAAAGGGGAATTTTATCCAGATGAAGAAATACAAGATTTTGTCATTTATTGTAATTCTGGCGGTAAGCGCCGCTTTATTTGCGCTGCCGGTGTATGCCGACGAAGAAAAGGACGGGGATACTGCCGTTACTGACAATATGACTACGGATTCTTCCGCTCCGACTCTTGCTTTTGACTCTGACGACTGGAGCAGTTATATAGGAGTTGTGGACGATACCGAATCGGGGGCTTATTCGATCAAGAAAGAATCGGATGTTGTGTATCAGGGAGCGGCGGTCAGTCTTTCCGCAAATTTGACCGAGTTTCCGGATTACGCGACCGACAGCGAAACTACAATGGGAATTCTTTTTGAGGCTGAAAAGTTCGGGCTTGAAAATTTTGACGGCTGTACGCTGAATTTCTATGCAAGATTCAATATAAACATCGAGAACCTGCTGTTTGAAAATTCCGTTTATGCGTTCGGCGAAAATGCGGACGGTGAAATGACGTCAAATGCGATCAAAACGATAAAATTCAATATGTCGTCAAATGTAAACGGATACGAGAAGCAGTTCGTAACGGTTCCGTCAGATACAGACACCACCAGAATCATTCTTAAGGTTCCTGTTTCCGCCGCGTATGAGGGCGACGTTCTGTATCTTGACAACGTAACGTTACTGACTCCGTTTAAGGACGATCAGGATAATACTTATCAGATAAAAACTCTTGATACTTATAATTCAAATGCCAAAGTGACAAATACCGGCGACGTAATAAAGCAGGCGGCAAAGGGCAATACTTTGAGCGAAGCGCCGGACAGCGTAAATGAAGAGGACGGCGGGTTCAATCCTTTGATAATTGTTGCGGCAGCGCTTGTAGCAGCCTTAGCGGCAATAGTGATTGTCATAATCATCAGGCATAAAAATAAATTTTATTAAAAATACTATCGGAGAGGCAAGGCTTTCTCCGATTTTTGTTTTTTTGATAAAAAATAATGCATAAAACGGAAACGGCGAGCAATAATATTGTTAGTCAATTTGTTTGGCAATATAAATACGGAAAGGATTTTTATTATGAAAAAAATTATTGCGGCTGTTATGAGTATCGCAGCGTGCTCGCTTATTTTTGCTTCATGCTCGAATAAAAATGAAACGTCATCAAATGAATCAAGAGCTAAAGATACTACGGCAACGTCTTCCGCCGCCAATACGTCTAGGAATACGATAACTACGTCTAAGGCTACGGACAACAGCAGAAACGACAGCAGAGAAGGCAATCTTGGAGATGATGTTGCCGACGTTATTGACGACGGTTTGAGTACGGCGGAGGATGTAGTTGACGATATCCTCAGATAAATGCTGAAACACATATTTTTTGGGACAGCCTAGGCTGTCCTTTTTTACTGCTCATATTTCAGCGTTTATAATTTCGCAGGCTTTTAACTGACTTTGCAGACACTTTTATGAACATTATATTTATAAAAGGTAAAAATAATGTGTTGACTATCTTCTGCCCTTTTAATTCAAAGCCGGAAATGTTATAATAAAATAAATCAGCCTAATATTTAAAACGAGCTGCGGAGGGATACGCTATAAATATGCGCCGTATAAATAATACTGACAAAAACACCGGAAGCAATGAAATAAGCGCGCTGTATAAAAAAATGCTTCCTCCCATGCTGGCGCTTAATTCTGTTCTGATTTTAATCTGTCTGATAGGCGGCTTCGGCTGGAGAAAGCTTACCGGTCTTATCATAGGCTTTATTTATATGATGTGGTGCTTATGGTATCTGGGGAGAACTGTAGTCAGGGCGGTGGATATGACTGTTAAAAAGGCGAAGCATACTATGGCCTATTGCTATGCGGTGCGTTACGCCGGACTTTTTGCATTGTGCTTTGCGGCGTTTGAGCTTGATCTGTTCAGCGCTGCCGGGATTTTGCTCCCGCAGTTTTATCCCAGAGCAGTGCTGTCGCTTGACGCGCTTACGGGAAAAAATTATTTCGGAAAGGATTAGCGGTATGGATTCGATAGGACAAGGTCCACGCGTCGTTTTTACGATTCCCTTATTCGGCGGACTTGATATAACGGAAACGATCGTTATAGGCTGGCTGATAATCGCGGCTGTTCTCTTGCTGTGCTTATGGCTGACCAGGGATCTGAAAAAAATTCCTGAAAAGAAGCGGCAGATCATTGCCGAAGCCTTTGTCAATTTTGTCAACGGCTCGGTAAAGGAAACTATGGGAAGCAGATTCATGAAGTTTGCCCCTTATATTGCCACTATTCTGGTTTACGCTGTACTGGGCGCTCTGGTAAGCCTTCTTGGTCTGCGTTCCATGACCGCTGATTTTAACGTAACGCTTACATGGGCGCTTATGACGTTTGCGCTTATAACATATTATAAAATAAAGACCAACGGATTCGGAGGATATTTAAAGGGCTTTGCCCAGCCGTTCGCCGTTATGCTTCCGCTGAACCTTATCAGCGAGGTGGCAACGCCGCTTTCTATGGCGTTTCGTATGTTCGGCAACGTTTCCGGCGGAATGGTTATCACGACTCTGCTTTACGGAGCCTTGGGCGCGCTGTCGTCAGCGCTGCACATTTCATTTTCCATCGGTTCCGTAGTAATAAGTCTGGGGCAGCTGTTCACGCCGGCGGTGCTGTCTATTTATTTCGACTTGTTTTCCGGATGTATTCAGGCGTATATTTTTGCTACGCTTACAATGGTCTATATTTCAGGCGCCGCCGATGAGGAATAGACAATTAAAGAGGTCCGGCGGCAATGCTTTGCCGCGTTAAGCTATAGAAGAAATACTGTGCTGAAGGGCCGCGGTATTGCTAAATAAAAAACGGAGGATTTTATTATGACTGAAAAAGCTTTTGTTTTAGGATGTTCAGCTATCGGAGCGGGACTGGCGATGATAGCAGGTCTGGGTCCCGGTATCGGAGAGGGTTACGCGGTCGGAAAAACTATTGAAGCGATCGCCAGACAGCCGGAAGCCAAGGGCGACTGCACAAGAACAATGTTTATCGGCGTTGCGATGGCTGAATCTACCGGTATCTACTCTTTTATAGTAGCGCTTATTCTTATGTTTGCAAATCCGTTTCTTGGAAAGCTTTAAGCTTCGGAGTTTTGAATTTGTACCCGTAAGGGTCGGGAGGAAAGTTTGATGGCAATGGCAAAAGTTACGGAGTTTCTGACGATTGATCCGACTACCATAGTGCTTACGCTCTGCAATACGCTTATTCTCTTTCTTATTCTGAAGCATTTTCTGTTTGACAAAATCAACAAAATCATAGAAGCCCGCAGAAACGATATAGAAGAAAGCTATAAGCGTGCGGACGACGCGGAGCGAAGGGCAGACCAGCTTGCCGCAGAGTATACCGAGAGGCTTGGAAAAGCCAGGGAGGAATCGGCTGAGCTGGTAAGAAACGCTGCGCGGAAGGCTCAGGCGCGTTCAGACGAGATCATTGCCGAGGCAAAGCTGGAGGCAAAGGGTATAATCGACAGCGCCGGATTGGAAATAGAACGGGAAAAGAAAATCGCTGTTAATCAGATAAAGGACGAGATAGCGCAGATAGCTGTTTCAGCGGCGTCGGCTGTAGTTGAAAAGGAAATAAGCGCGGAAGATAATGAAAGGCTTATTGAAAGCTTTATCGACAGCGTAGGTGAAGTGTAATGGCACAAAGTGTGGAAAATGTTTATGCAGGCGCGATGCTTGAGCTTTGCAAAGAGCAGGGAAGCTGCGACGGAGCTTTTGAGGAGCTGGAGCAGTGCGGAAGGATATTGTCGGAAAACGGGGAATTCCTGAGTCTGCTTGCTTCTCCGCTTATAGGAGCCGAAGAGAAAAAAGCGGCGCTTGAAAAAACGTTCGGAAACAGCGTTTCTCCGCTTACGCTTGATTTTTTCTGCGTGGTGACGGAAAAGGGAAGAGCAAGGTATCTGCCGGCAATATGCGGTGAGTTTAAAAGGCTTTATTTCAAGGAAAACAACATACTTGAGGTTACGGTGACAACCGCGCGGCCGTTAAGCGGAGAGTTGAGGGATAAGCTTAAAGCCAAGCTTGAAAAGACGCTTGATAAGAAGATAATTATGCATGAAAATACCGATAAAAGGCTGCTTGGAGGAATTATAGTCAGATACGACAATTATGAAATTGATTCCAGCGTTCAGGGAAGGCTTGAAAAGCTTAAACTGCGGATAGATTCGGTCATAGCATAATTTTACTTTACGAAAGGTATGGAGCTTGAATATGAAATTACGTCCTGATGAAATAACGGGGATCATAAAGCAGCAGATCAGGGATTACCGTTCAAAAATCGAGCTTGCTGACGTGGGTACGGTGATTACCGTAGGCGACGGAATATCAAGAGTTCACGGTCTTGATAACTGTATGTCGGGCGAGCTGATTGAATTTGAAAATAATACGCTGGGAATGGCGCTGAATCTGGAACAGGATTTTGTCGGAGCGGTTCTGCTGGGAAGCGACGACGGAATAAAAGAGGGAAGTCAGGTAAAGCGTACAGGAAAGATCGTTTCCGTTCCTGTGGGAGAGGCTTTGATAGGCAGGGTAGTGAACGCCCTGGGTAAGCCGATAGACGGCAGAGGCGCCGTGCTTACCGAGGAGTCCAGACCTATTGAAAGCCCCGCCTTCGGAATTATAACCAGACAGTCGGTAAATCGTCCGCTTCAGACCGGTATCAAGGCTATAGACTCAATGATTCCTATAGGCAGAGGTCAGCGCGAGCTGATAATAGGGGACAGACAGACGGGAAAGACCGCTATTGCGCTGGATACTATAATAAATCAGAAGGGAAAGGACGTTATCTGCATTTATGTGGCGATAGGACAAAAACGGTCTACAGTCGCCAATGTTGTGGATACGCTGTCAAAAGCGGGGGCAATGGACTATTCTATCGTAGTTTCGGCGACTGCGTCGGAAATGGCTCCGCTCCAGTATATCGCGCCATATGCCGGAGTTGCGATGGCGGAGTATTTTATGCTTCAGGGCAGGGACGTGCTGTGCGTTTACGACGATCTTTCAAAGCACGCCGTTGCATACCGCACTATGTCGCTGCTGCTGAAAAGACCTACCGGACGGGAGGCTTATCCGGGCGATGTGTTTTATCTTCATTCCAGACTGCTGGAAAGAGCCTGCAGCCTTAATAAGGACTACGGCGGAGGCTCCATTACCGCGCTGCCGATAATCGAAACTCAGGCAGGCGATGTTTCGGCATATATTCCGACAAATGTCATATCAATTACGGACGGACAGATATTTCTGGAATCCGAGCTGTTTTTCTCAGGAGTAAGACCCGCGGTGAATCCCGGAATTTCAGTATCCAGGGTCGGCGGCTCCGCGCAGATAAAGGCGATGAAAAAGGTTTCAGGTTCATTAAAGCTGCTGTATTCCCAGTACATTGAGCTGCAGGCGTTTTCGCAGTTTGGTTCCGATCTTGACAAGGATACTAAGGAGCGGCTCGCGCAGGGAGAGAGGATCGTCGAGGTTCTCAAGCAGGGCAGAAATTCGCCGCTTTCCGTGGAGCATCAGGTCATCATTATATATGCGGCGGTCAATAATTTTCTGAAAAAGATAGACGTAAGCGATGTTCAGGAGTTTGAAAAAGAGCTTTTTGAGCATATTGATTCAGCGTATCCCGATATAGTCAAATCAATTTCACAGACCAAGGATTTGACTGAGGAAACTGAAAACGAGCTTAGGGAAGCTTTGGACTTGTTTGTTGAAAAGTTCTTAAAATCAAAGTAAGTATCGATTTTTATAAGTATGATCAGAATTTGCATAAGATCTTATTCAGACAGATTCCTGACTGATCCTGAAAGGGAGGAAAGCTTTTATGGCTGCAGCTAATATGAAAGATGTAAAGCGCCGCATAAGAAGCGTTGAGAGCACCAAGCAGATAACCAAGGCGATGGAGCTTGTAGCTTCCTCCAAGCTCAGACGGGCTAAGGAAAAAGCGCTGGCGGTTCAGCCGTTTTTTGAAACCCTTTACGATATAATGAGCGGCATTTCAAGCGACCGTGATTTTAAGTCGGTATATACCAAAAAAGAGCCTGAAAAATCAACGCTCATCATAGTTATCGCCGGCGACCGCGGGCTTGCCGGAGGCTATAATTCAAATGTGCTGAAAACGGCGGAGCAGCGTATACGCAGGCTTGAGTCAGATAAAGAAAAGATTTCTGTCATGGCGATCGGAAAAAAGTCCGTGGAGTATTTTGATAAGCAAAGCTATGAGCTTGCCGGCAGGTATCCCAATATTGCCGAAAGTCTTGATATTTATGAAGCAATGGATATTGCCCAAGAAATAACGGAGAGGTTCAGATGCAGGGATTTTACCAGGGTGGAGCTTGTTTATACCACCTTTGTTTCCGCGCTTACTCAGCAGCCTGTGGAAATTTCTTTGCTTCCTGTGGAGAATCTGGAAAACGGAGGCGTAAAGAGCAGTTCGCTGACTGAATACGATCCTTCGCCGGAGGAGGTCTTTGACGGTCTTGTTCCGCAGTATCTCGGAGGTGTTTTGTACGCGGCTGTTGTTGATTCGTACGCTTCGGAGCAGGCGGCAAGAAGAACTGCAATGGAATCGGCAAGCGACAACGCCGACGAAATGATAAATCAGCTTTCGCTGCTTTACAATCGGGCAAGACAGGCGCAGATCACTCAGGAGATAAACGAAATAAGCGCAGGCTCGCTCAGGGATGAATAAGCCTCCGCATCATGCGTAGACGTGAAATGAGCGACGGGGTTTTGTTATACGGGTTATAAATATTTTTGACTTGCGTGAAGGCGGCTTTGCGCTTTCGTGCCGTGAAAGGAATGGTCAGTCAGATGGGAGAAAAGAACAAAGGCAGGGTAGTTCAGATAGTCGGCGCCGTTGTCGATATACGTTTTGCCAAGGACAGCCTGCCCGAGCTGCTCAATGCGGTTGAAATAGACAATAACGGCGAAAAGCTTGTAGTTGAAGTAGCTCAGCATATAGGCGACGATGTGGTACGCTGCATAGCAATGAGCTCTACCGACGGTCTTGTGAGAGGCGCCGAAGCCGTTGATACCGGCAGGGCGATAGCGGTTCCGGTGGGCAGAGAAACGCTTTCCAGAATGTTTAATCTGCTTGGCGAGCCTATCGACGACAAGCCTGCACCGCAGACTAAGGAGAAATGGGAGATACACCGCGAACCTCCGTCCTACGAGGAGCAGAAGGCGTCAAACGAGGTGCTTGAAACCGGAATAAAGGTAGTGGATCTCATAGCGCCGTACCTCAAGGGCGGAAAAATAGGTCTGTTCGGAGGAGCCGGAGTAGGGAAAACCGTTCTTATTATGGAGCTTATAAACAATATTGCCAAGCAGCACGGAGGAATTTCAGTATTTACAGGAGTGGGAGAGCGTACCCGTGAGGGCAATGATCTGTATAATGAGATGATAGAGTCGGGAGTTATAGACAAAACCGTTCTGGTTTACGGACAAATGAACGAGCCGCCCGGAGCCAGAATGAGAGTAGGGCTTTCAGGACTGACGATGGCTGAGTATTTCCGCGATGTGGAAGGACAGGACGTACTTCTGTTTATAGATAATATCTTCAGATTTACTCAGGCGGGCTCAGAGGTTTCGGCGCTGCTGGGAAGAATGCCGTCGGCGGTTGGCTATCAGCCTACGCTTGCGACTGAAATGGGCGCCCTTCAGGAAAGGATCACGTCTACGAAAAAGGGATCGATCACATCTGTACAGGCGGTTTACGTTCCTGCGGACGACCTTACAGACCCCGCTCCCGCGACGACGTTTGCTCATCTCGACGCTACTACGGTGCTTTCGCGAAGCATTTCCTCTCTGGGTATATATCCTGCGGTAGATCCGCTTGAGTCCAATTCCAGAATACTGTCGCCTGAGGTTGTGGGAAACGAGCATTATCAGGTTGCCAGAGAGGTTCAGTCGATCCTGCAGAGATATAAGGAGCTTCAGGATATAATCGCCATAATGGGAATGGACGAGCTTTCCGATGAGGATAAGCTTACGGTTTCAAGAGCCAGAAAGATACAGAGATTTTTATCCCAGCCTTTCTCTGTCGCCGAACAGTTTACTGGTATGCAGGGTAAGTATGTTCCTATTAAGGAAACAATACGGGGCTTTAAGGAAATTATCGAGGGTAAGCACGACGATCTGCCCGAATCGGCGTTTTTATTCGTGGGAACTATCGACGAAGCCGTTGAAAAGGCGGGACGGACTGATAGCGCTGAATGACCTTTTCAGCCGGATTTGCCTGCGTTAAAGGGGCTGCGGACGGAAATTTTGATTTGGAGTTTTATTTATGCGGAATTTCAGACTAAAGATCATCACTCCCGAAAAGGTGTTTTTTGACGGGGAGGTACGGCAGATAACTGCAAGAACCCCTGCCGGAAACATCGGCATACTTGCGGGGCATACGCCGTATGCTGCAAATATTATCCCTTCGCCCCTCAGGATCTTTTCCGGGGACGGAGCTTGCAGAACCGCAGCCGTTTCCAGAGGAATTATAAAGGCTGAAAGGGAGAAGGTAACTATCGCTGCCGAGGCTGTCGAATGGTCGGAGGAAATCGACGTTGACCGTGCCGAGCGCGCCAGGGAAGCCGCGCAGAAAAAGCTGGATAATTATAACAGCCAAATGGAATTTGACCGTGCGGAGCAGAAGCTTAAGCGCGCGCTTAACCGTCTTACCGTAGCGGGAAAATATTGAATATCAAAGTCAGAGCCGCATACGCAATATACGCAGGCTCTGGCTTTGTTTAGAGTGTGTTTGATTTTACGATAACACGCTTCGGAAAAAGCGCGAGCGGAAAAGTAGTTTAAGGGATCAGCTCTGTTATAAAAGCAAAATCAGCAAAGGAATGATAATAACTTGGATATATTTAATATTGTGGGAATGGCGGGCGGACTGGCTCTGTTCCTGTATGGAATGACGGTTTTGAGCTCGGGGCTTGAAAAGGCTTCCGGAGGACTTATGGAAAAGGTGCTTGCAAGAATGTCAAGCAATGTTTTTTCCGGAATATTGTTCGGCGCGCTTGTGACTGCCGCTGTTCAGTCATCTTCCGCGACTACCGTTATTGTCGTAGGACTTGTGAACGCAGGACTGCTGAAGCTTAAGGGCGCGGTAGGAATAATTATGGGAGCTAATATAGGGACTACTGTTACCACGCAGATCCTGCGTCTTGCTAACCTTGAAGGGGACAGCGGAGGAGGACTTTTGCTGGAGCTTTGCAAGCCCTCCAATTTTTCGGCTGTTCTCGCGGTCGCGGGAATTATTATTATCATGACGGCAAAGCGCAACAAGGTCAAGACGGCAGGAGAAATCATGATAGGAATAGGCATACTGTTTACGGGAATGCTGCTTATGCAGGAGAAGATCGCACCGCTTGCGGATTTGCCTCAGTTCAAATCGTTGTTTGCGGCGCTTAAAAATCCTATTCTCGGAGTGCTGGTCGGAACTGTATTTACAGCGGTGATCCAGAGCTCCGCCGCTTCAATAGGAATACTTCAGGCGCTGTCTGAAACCGGACTCATAAGCTTTGCTGCGGCGTTTCCTATCATAATGGGAACAAATATCGGAACCTGCGCCACTCCGCTGCTGTCCAGCATAGGCGCTTCAAAGAACGCTAAAAGGGCGGCGATGATACATTTCTATTTTAACCTGATAGGAACTATCGTATTTCTGATTGTAGTTTATATTTTACAGTATACCGTCGGGCTTCCTTTCTGGGACAGCGTTTTCGATACGGGAAGCATAGCTAACTTCCATACAATTTTCAATGTAACGGTAACGATTCTTTTTCTGCCGTTTTATACTGTTCTTGAAAAGCTTGCCGTTGCTACCGTCCGTGACGCGGGGCGCGGCGAGGAAGAGGACGTTGCTTTTTCAAAGGAAGATATTCTGGACGAAAGACTGCTTGTAACTCCGAACGTAGCAATAGCTCAGAGTACCGAGGCTGTGGTGCAGATGGGAATCTACGCGCAGAAAAACTTTAATTCGGTAAGAACGCTGTTTGATAAATATGATCTGAAGGTCGTTGATAAAATAAACGAGAGGGAGCGGCTGCTGGACCGTCTTGAGGACAGAGTAGGCTCGTATCTGATAAAGCTTAACGACTGCGATCTGAATGAAAACGAAAACCGTACTGTAACGACTCTTTTTCATCTGATTTCTGAGTTTGAGCGAATAGGCGATTACACTGTAAATATAATGGAAACTGCCGAGCTGATGTATGAAAAGGAAGTAAAATTTACAGAGCAGGCTATGTTTGAGCTTAACGTTGTTTCCGACGCTATAGAGGAAATAATCAGCCTTGCGATCAAGGCGGCAAGTACGGGAGATACGGGTTGCGCATATTCTGTCGAGCCTCTCGAGGAGGTAGTGGACAGACTTGTTGAGGAGCTTAAATCGGTTCATATCGACAGGGCAAAAAACGGCGTATGCAGTATTGAAATGTCAGTTAATTTTCTCGATATACTTACCAATGCGGAACGTATCTCGGATCACTGTTCAAATATTGCTATCTACCTTATTGCCGAAAATGTACATTACGATAATCTGAAAAAACACGAATATCTTGACAGACTACATAAAAACGGTCCGGCAGATTATGAAGAAAAAATCGAGCGGTACGCGGCGAAATTTTCGCTTGAACAGAATTAGGAAGGCGCCGTATAAATTATTGCTGGAAAATCAGCGGAAGGGTGGAGCATTTATGAAGCTTTTGCTTGTTGTGGATTATCAGAAGGACTTTACGGACGGTTCTCTGGGATTTGAAGGAGCTGAAAAGCTGGATTCTCTTATAGCTGAAAAAATCGCGTCGTGCAGGCGCGGTGGAGGATACGTTGCTTTTACGCTTGACACTCATTATGATGATTATCTGCATACTCAGGAGGGGAAAAAGCTTCCCGTACCGCACTGCATAAAGGGAACTGACGGACACGAGCTGTACGGGATGACAGGAAAGCAGAGATTGACGTGCGATATGGTTTTTGAGAAAAATACTTTCGCCTCTCTGGAGCTGGCGGAATATTTAAAACAGAAAAATTATGACCGCGTTGAGATAGTGGGACTTGTTTCAAATATCTGCGTTGCTTCCAATGCGATAATGGTCAAAGCGGCGCTTCCTGAGGCGGAGGTGATAGTGGACGCCGGCTGTACCGACAGCTTTGACCGTGAGCTTCAGGAAAAATGCTTTGACGTTCTCGAGGGTATGCAGATAACGGTAGCAAACCGAAAGAGAAAGGAGTGACTCTGTGGATAAGCTGAATTACACTATGCTCTGCGATTTTTATGAGCTCACGATGGGAAACGGTTATTTTGTAAGCGGCATGAAGGACAGGATAACCTACTTTGATTTGTTTTTCAGACAGATTCCTGATAACGGCGGATTTGCTATTGCCTGCGGTCTGGAGCAGGTGATAGATTATATTGAGAAGCTTCATTTTTCCCGGGAGGATATAGAATTTCTGAGAAGCAAAAAGATTTTTGACGAAAGATTTCTTGAATATCTTGAGAATTTCAGCTTTACGGGAGATATTTTCGCTGTGCCGGAGGGAACCGTGGTGTTCCCGAATGAGCCGCTTATTACGGTAAGAGCGCCTGCGATCGAGGCTCAGCTCATTGAAACCTATCTTTTGCTTATAGTCAATCATCAGTCGCTGATAGCAACTAAGGCAAACAGGATAGTGCGTGCCGCCGGAGGAAGAGCGGTGTCCGAATTCGGGTCAAGACGCGCTCACGGCGCCGACGCTGCCGTACTGGGAGCCAGAGCCGCGGGTATCGGAGGCTGCGCCGCAACTGCCTGTACGCTGACGGATCAGCTTTACGGCTTTCCGGCAACAGGAACGATGGCTCATTCGTGGATTCAGATGTTTGACGACGAATATTCCGCGTTTAAGACCTACTGCGAATGTTATCCAGACTCGGTAACGCTGCTGGTTGATACCTACAACGTGCTGAAAAGCGGAGTGCCCAACGCTGTTAAGGCCTTTGACAACGTATTGAAGCCTAAGGGCTTCAGACCGAAGGGCATACGCATAGATTCAGGCGACATTACCTATCTGTCAAAAAAGGCACGGAAGATGCTTGACGAAGCCGGCTATCCGGACTGCAAGATCGTTGCTTCAAATTCTCTTGACGAGTATCTGATAAGGGATATGATATTTCAGGGTGCAAGGGTGGATCTGTTCGGAGTAGGCGAGCGGCTTATAACTTCAAAGTCACATCCGGTATTCGGCGGGGTCTATAAGCTTGCCGCCGTTGAAGAAAACGGGGAGATAATCCCGAAGATAAAGGTTTCCGAAAATGTTTCCAAGATCACGGTGCCTCATTTTAAAAAGCTGTATAGGCTGTACGACAGGGACAGCGGTATGGCTATAGCCGATCAGCTTTGCGTTTATGACGAAGCTATAGATGAAAGCAGAGATATTGTAATATTCGATCCTACCTACACCTGGAAGAAAAAGCATATCTCAAATTTCAGAGCCGTTGAGCTTCAGAAGCAGATATTCAGAAACGGAAAGCTTGTATATGAAAAGCCGTCCTATGACAGTATATGCGAATACTGCAAAAAGCAGGTGGATACCCTGTGGGACGAGATAAAGCGCTTTGAAAATCCGCATACCTACTATGTCGATCTGTCGCAGAAGCTTTGGAGCGTTAAAAATCATCTTCTGGCTGAAATACAGGGGAACAGCTAGTATTTGTAAACGGAAAGCCAGACGCGGCACCGCAAAGCCGCGGGGGTATTATGCCTTTTGCTTAGGGTTGATACGTTCTTCCGGCAGCTGCTTTTGATATGATCGCTTATCGGGGATAAAAAATTAATGCTCACTACTATCGGCTGTAATGAGCATTAATTTTCTATAGAATTATGAAAGGGAAAATTTCCATCGGTATTTGGCAATTGATAAAACTTAAAGTGCAGAACCTTTATGATATGCGACTTGGGGAATCGCCTGAGGGAAGTGAACTACGGACTGAACTTTAAGTTTTATCAGCTGTCAAAACCTTTTTATATGCGGGAGCACAATTGATTTGATATGTTCCCTGCTGACAGTTACATAATAACAGTTCTGTGTGAACCGAATATGAATTTCCGGGCGTTTTTCTGCCCTTAAGACTGTGAATTTTGTTAATTTTCAATTAAGAAAAGCTTGAATAACTTAATATCAGATTCATAATTGGCTGATATAATTAAGTCGGGGAAATCGTATCTGATTTTAACTCGGAGCAAAGCCCGATGTAAGCTTGCTTAACATTGGCTGCGACGGGGCGACCTCACCGCAGGAGCTTTAGCTCCTTAGGTGTTCAGTGGGGATTTATTGTCCCCGCTGAACGACTGAATGTCCCTCGTTTTTAGGAAGGCGGGGGACGTCGGTGAATAGGTTATATTATTGGATAGCAGGGCCGTTTTTATGCGGTCTGACGCAATCAGAGGGAGTGGATCGGTTATGTTTCAGGTGCTGGTAGTGGAGGACGATTCAAGTCTGCGCAGGCTTATGTCAGCCGCTTTAAAGCAGAACGGCTATATACCGTTTACCGCAGAGGACGGAGTAAGTGCTTTGGACGTTCTTGAAAAGACAAATATTGATTTGATAATCTCGGACATTATGATGCCGAATATGGACGGCTATGAGCTTACCAGACAGCTCAGGCAGGCAAAGTATGATGTTCCGATACTTATGGTGACCGCTAAGGAAAGCTTTGAGGATAAGCAGAAGGGCTTCATGGCGGGAACCGACGATTACATGGTAAAGCCTATAGATATAAACGAAATGCTGCTGAGGGTCGGAGCGCTTCTAAGGCGTGCGAAAATGGCGTCCGAGCATTCGCTGTCAGTGGGAAGCTGCACTCTTGATTACGACGCGGTTTCAGTGGCCTTTAACGGCGAGCCGGGCGAAACGATACCTCAGAAGGAATTTATGCTGCTTTTCAAGCTGCTGTCCTATCCGAATAAGATTTTTACCCGCCGTCAGCTGCTCGACGAGCTTTGGGGCATGGAAAAGGAAGTTGACGAAAGGACGGTAGACGTTCATATCAAGCGTCTGCGTGAACGGTACAACGGAAACGGCGACTTTGAAATAGTAACGGTAAGAGGATTAGGATACAAGGCGGTAAAGCTGTCAAATCAATAAGGACCGGAGGAAAAGCTTTGAAAACGAGTTTACAGTTTAAATTGGCGCTTATGTTTTTTGTCGTTATGCTGGTTTCCGCTTCGATCTCAATATCCGCTCTGCTGCTTATTTTCAGCCCGATAATGGAGGACAACGCTGAGCAGCAGCTAAGGTCGGTGACCTCTTCTATGGACGAATTGGAAAAGCTGAACAAATATACTGCCGATGAAATAGTCAATCTCTGCACCAACAGCTCGTTTTCAGTCAAAAAGATCAGCGACGGAGATCCTGCAATAAAAGGCAGGATAAAGGAAATTGAGGAAAAAGGCACGATAATCGAATCTCCCGGGATACTTCCGAACGTAACGGCGTATACGTCTGTAAACGGGGAAATAATAGCAATAGACAGCTTTACCAAGGAGAATGTTTATTGGGTTGTAAATTTCATAGTTATTATAGCTTTTATAGTCTGTATCGTGCTCGGAACCGTTATTACCGCTTTTATCAGCCGCAGCATACTCCAGCCCATAAGGGATCTGAACAAGGCTACGACTGAGGTGGCGCGCGGCAATTTTTCCGTTCGGGTAAGGGAATCTATGGACGCGGAGTACGGTACGCTGACGAGAAATTTCAACAGAATGGCGGAGGAGCTTTCGGGTATTGAAACTCTCAGAGGCGATTTTATAAGCAGCGTATCTCATGAATTCAAAACTCCGCTGGCGTCTATTCAGGGCTTTGCCAGACTGCTTCAGGACGAGTCGATATCCGACAGCGACAGACGGGAATACACCCAGATAATTATTGACGAAACCGTCAGGCTGACAAAGCTGGCGTCGAATATACTCAAGCTGTCCAAGCTTGAAAATCAGAATACCATAGGAAGCAGGACAAGGTTTTCGCTTGACGAGCAGATCAGGAAGATAATCCTTATGCTCGAGCCGGAATGGTCGGAGAAGAATATCAGTCTGGATATAGCTTTGGACGATATTTATTATTACGGAAACGAGGATCTTATCGGTCAGGTATGGCAGAATATTATCAATAACGCGATAAAGTTTACTCCTGCCGGCGGAAAAATAAAGGTTCAGCTTTATCAGACTGAAAGCAATATAACCGTAAGGATTTCAGATAACGGAATAGGCATATCTCATGAGGATAAAGAAAAAATATTTGAAAAATTCTATCAGGGGGATCATTCCAGAAAGACCGAAGGAAACGGACTTGGTCTTGCCTTGGTAAAACGTATAATTGATCTGTGCGGCGGAAGGATCTATGTTGAAAATCTTTATGAGGGCGGAGTATGCTTTGTGGCGGAGCTGCCGTTTGTGATTGAAGATATGAAATAATGCAGATCGTGAGCAATTCAATAAAATATATGATTTATACAGTCAAGCTGAAAAAATTCGTGAATATTTTTTGGCTTGGCTTTTTTATTGAATTTAAATTGTTGTATATTTTGCCTGTAAAAATACATAAAATTTTGTGCAACCAAACGATTTATGTAAATTATTTTGTAAACGTTTGCACTTTTTTGCTTTATCAGGTGTTAATTAATATAGAAAGAAAAATATTAACATAGTTGATAGCAGTCTGTTCTGCCGGCAATAAACCTGTGCTTTGCTTCATAATGTAAATTTCTGTTTGTCTGCTGAAATATTACCGGCAGGTTCAGGCTGCGTATACTAACAGGAAGTGCTTATATGATAAAAATAGCTGTCATCGGAAAAAATATTTGTGACAGTAGATTTATAAAAGAAAAACTGGCTGATTATGACATTAAAACTGATATCGACCTGCAGATCAGGTGTTTTGAAAAGTGTGAAACGCTGGATGAGGAATATTCTGTTTTTAACCGCTTTGATTTGATAATCCTGTATGACGGATATTCGGAGCGCGATTCGTCGCTTTCAGGAATCGAGCTCGCCGGAAGAATACGCAGCGTTTACGGCGACGAAAAAGCAGAGCTGATATTTATATCGGATAACGAGAGATCTGCCTGTGAAGCGATAAGGTTCAGACCTTTTGATTTTATTTTGAATCCCGTAACTTCCGAGGCACTTTTCAATGCGCTGGACAGATATGTCAGGAACAAATGCGGAAGCTTTCACCGCTTCAGTTTTATAAAGGACAGAACTGAAAATATTATCATGGTTTCACGCATACGATACCTCCAGAGCATGGGCAAGCGTCTTATTATTCACACCGTAAACGACAATATAGAAATTTACGGAAGATTGTCTGAGGTAATGAAGCAGGATTGTTTCAGCGATTTTATTCTTATTCATAAATCATATCTTGTAAATCCCGGATTTATAGAGCGGTATACCTACAACAAGGTATATGTTTACGGAAAAGAAAAAGAAGAGCTGCCGGTTAGCCGCAACCGTCAGGATGAAGTAAAAAAGCTGCTGATAAAAATTTGAAGCTCAGCAAACTAATGTCTGATAACGAGTCGTATTTGTTTTTGTAATTTCCAATTATACCATTTAACCAGATTTTTTTACCCATTAAGCAAAAAATATAGTTGAATGTGCTAATATTAAAGCGTAGCTTACAGAAAGTAAATGGCTGAGTAAAGCGCTTAAAAGATGATGTCCTTGACGTCTTGCGCGCAGTTTGATTTTTTATGCCGATAATTGTAATCGAATACATTACAAGGTCATTAATATAATGAAAAGGGAGGCTGATTCCGATGGTTTGATTTGCTGTAAGTTATAAGGGAAATATATATTGTAAAGGAGGTTAATTACAAATGAATATGGTAAAAAAGGTCATTAGTATGGCGTCTGCGGCCGCGATGGCTTGCACAATGGTGACGGCGGCGGGAGTAACCGCGTTTGACGAGGGCACTTATACGGGAAGCGGAACGTATATCAGTACTTATTTGAAATCTGAATATTACGGAAAGAGCGCGTTTAAGATCAAATATAAGTATAACAGCCTTGACTCTGACGGAAAGTATATTGACAACGACGGAGTAGAACAGAGCGTTGATTATACGGATACCTTTGATTTTCTCGTATTTGATTCCAACTGGGAAGGCTGGAATCCTACTGAGGTAGGTCAGGCTGAACCGACGACCGGAGTAGAGTACACGGCTACGGTGAGCATCGCGGATATTGAAGGCGAGCTTGCAGAGGGAAAAACTCCGTACGGTATCAATCTTCAGACCGGAGCTATAGGAGAAACAAGCGTATCTATCGTATCTCTGGAATACGTTGACGCGGTGATTCCCGGAGCGGAGGTTGAGATCACAGGTTCATGGGTAAAGGGTACCGGAGGAACGATGACGGTTGAAGGTTCAGGAGCTTATGTAACCACAAACGAATACAATATCGACGTTTCTCAGTTCTCGGTAAACGGCTTTGAAAATCCTACTGTCGATGTAACGGTAGAGTATACAACTGCTCCCAATACATACGTTCAGGCAGAGCTTCTTAAGAGCGACGGAGATCCTGTAGTAGCAAATTATCCGAATGTTGACGTAACAGGTACTTATACCTATACTACGGAAATCACAGAGGATATGACTTCCTTCGTAGCCTGCTATGACCAGTGCACAGTTAAGGCGATTCATATTTATGACAACCATGAAGGAAACGCTTTGAATGTTTCCGGTAAGACCGCGAATACCATTAACGCAAATCTTGCGCCCTGCTGGAATCTCGGAAATGCATTTGATTCAGTGGACGACAGCGGATCAGTCGGCGAAACAAAGTGGGGAAATCCCGTTGTAACCGAAAAGCTTTTCCAGGCTGTAAGAGATCAGGGCTTCAAGAGCGTAAGAATCCCTGTAAGCTACCTTGATATGGTAAGCTCGACAGGCGACATTAACGACGATTATCTCGACAGGATTCAGGCCGTTGTTGACAGAGCGATGGACTGCGGACTTTATGTAATTATCAACGTTCATCACGACGGAAGCGACGGAGTTACAGGTAAGTGGATTGACATCAGTCTTGACAATTCAAGTGCGGAGTTCTCAGCCGTTAAGGCTAAGTTCAGCGCTATGTGGACTGAAATCGCTCAGAGATTTGCAAACTACAATCAGGCTCTGCTGTTTGAAGGCATGAATGAAGTAATGCTCAGCGGCAAGTATCAGAGATCTCAGTTTACAGACGATGAGTTTGAAAATGCGAATTTTAATATTAATGATCTGAATGAGGCTTTTGTCAATGCGGTGCGCGGAACAGGCACGAATGACGGAAACGACGACCGCTGTCTTATTATTCCGGGCTACAATACAGACATTAACCTTACCGCTGCCGGATTTGATGAAGGAGTATTTTATATGCCTGATGATACTACAGTAAACAGGCTGATACTTTCGGTTCATTATTATGATCCCTATGATTTTACTTTGAACCAGTACGGAACAAGCTCATGGGATCAGACGACATACGGTGAAACTTACATGGCGGCTCAGCTTGCCAAGGTAACCGGCGAGGGCTATCCCGTATTTATCGGAGAGTATTGCGCAAACTTCAAGAATAACATAAGCACTGTTGCTTTGTACAATAAGACTCTCAATCAGAAGGCTGACGAAGTTACGGCGGTAAGCGTATCAACGGCTTACTGGGACAACGGAGTTATCGGCGTAAACGCCAACGGCTCCGGACTTATCGACAGAAGATTCAACGTTGTCACCACAACGGGTTCAACAATTATTGATGATATTATGTCGGTATATCCTACAGCTTCATAATTCAATTTAAAGGAGTGATTTGATTTGAAAAAAATCAAGTTCATTCATCGCCTGGTCGCTTCTGCGACCAGCGCGATGATTTTGCTTTGCGGGGGGGGAGCATCGTTTTCAGCAGTTGCTGATTCGGAAATATATTCTTTTGAGCTTTCGGCGGACGGTTATTATTATTATTTACGAATAGATGCAGAGAATCGTAGCGAGGAGAGTTATCCGGACATTCCTTCCGAATACAACGGACTGCCTGTAGATGTAAACAATCAGTTCTATAACTGTGTAAACGCAACTTCGCTCGATATACCCGACGTAAATGCCACGCCTGAATTTCTTTCGAGTCATAATCCATATCAGGTAACTGCATTGACCCAAGCCGATAATGCCTTGAAAACTTTAACGGTACGTTATACTGGTTACTTACAGTTATCATTAAGGAATGCAGCAAATCTGGAAGAAGTATATTTGTATTGCAGCGAGTTGAAGCTTCAAAAGGCGACATTCAGAAACAACAGCGCAAATGCAATTTGGCATGTAGCAAATGATGACGTTAAGGCGGTTCTTGTCAGCATGGGAATAGACGAAAATAACGTTTCTATTGATATCAGCACAGGCAAATCAGACAGTACCTTGACAATCAGCGCCAGCGCCGAGTCGATGACATACGGCGAAAGCGATATCACCGTCAGCGTTACGCAAAACACCAGCGGAGCGTCGGTTGCATATCAATTTTCCAGAAATGAAAATTTTTCTAATGTTACAGGCGACATAACTGTTGGTTCTGACGGAAAGATTGTACCTACATATCCCGGAACATATTATATGCGAGCTGTCACTGCCGAAACGGACGATTATAATTCAGCGACGAGCAACGTTATAAAAATCACAGTTAATTCCGCGGACAAAAGCGGCTTTACAAGTGCTTATAACGAGGCGAATGAATTATGGTATAAAACCAGCGAGGATTATACTGAGGAAAGCATGGCGGCTTTAAGAAGCGTGTATACAAAGTATACTGATTATACAAGAGATACCTTGCATACGGCAGCTGAGTATGCGGCGGCTGAAACAGAGATCCGCGAGGCTATAGACGCGCTTGTTAAAATTGACGTAACCGCGGAGAGAGAAAGGCTTAACAGTCTTATTTCACAGGCGGAGGCTCTTGTTTCAACGGATTATACCGACGATACCTGGGCGCTGTTTGAAACGGCTTATGAAAACGCTAAAACAGTTTACGGCAATGAGGATTCCGGCGCTTCGGCTGTAGTTTCGGCTGCTGAAAATCTTGAAAAGGCTATAGACGAGCTGGAGATAGCTCCCGTAGGAATGCCTTCCTTTGACTGCGCGGTTCAGTTCTCCAATACAGGCTGGTGGCCGCAGTACAATATAACAGAAACCTTTGAGGGCAACGGCACCTTTACCGTAAAAATTGATACGTCTTCACAGGCGACAACGGAAGCCTTTGTTTTCAATGTGGATCTGCTCGACGCGGCTGCAAATTACCCTGATATCCAAGCGGTTCTTGATTCTATCAAGGTAGACGGAACGGAAGTGGCTTTTGACGCTTCAAAGATCCAGTACGGAGATATCGAGAACAACGGAAATTACCGTATAGAAATATACAATGACTATGGCTCGACAAAGAACGATCCTCCGATGGATCCTAAGGCAATGGCCAGCAAGCAGTCAATTGAAATTACGTTTACAGTAAGCGGAGTTCCGGAAAACGATCCTAAGGGAGATCTGCAGAAGCTCGTTGACGAAACGGAAAAAATGCTGGCTGAGCTTATCGAGGGAGATTATACTGCAGAAAGTATCGAGGCGGTAAAAAACGCGGTTGCTGAAACCAAGACTCTGCTGGAAAAGGATGTCCTGCTCCAGAGTGAGATAGACGGCGCCACAGCCGATATAAATACTGCGGTAGATTCGATGGAAATTGCAGATACGACCGAAGCCAGAGCGGCTCTCAGCGAGGCTGTGGAAGCTGCAAAGGCACTCAATAAGGATGAGTACACTGAGGATTCGTGGGCTGCAGTACAGAGCGCTTTGGATAAGGCAGACGCTCTTACAGACAAGAGCACGATTTCTGAAATCAATGCTGTGACCGAAGAGCTTAACAATGCTGTTTCAGCGCTTGAAAAGCTTCCTGGCGAGGGCAGCGAGTCGGAGCCGGACAGCACGCCGGATTCCGAAAGCGGCTCGGATTTGGAAAATTCAGAGCAGTCAGACAGCGATTCAGCTTCGGATAAAAGCGGAGCTTCGTCTGATTCAAAATCTGACGGCACAGCTTCCGGTTCAAAGGACGCTAACGTAAAAACTGGAGCGGTAACAGGCGGATTGTCCGCAGTGGTAATAATCAGCCTGGCAGCAGCTACGGTCATGAAAAAGAGAAAATAAAAAATCAAGTTTGATTTTTAATGTCCGAAATTATTTCGGACATTATTTTTTTGCGCGGCTTTTGTGCCGGATCTATTCAGTCATTATCCCCGCTAATAATTTTATATCAAAATTTATTATTAATGACGAATATTGTAGATAGTAAAGTATAATATAACAAAATATACTAATTAAACAAAATATTTGTCAAGGTATACAGATTTTCAGCCAAAAATTTGTATAATATTTTATTAAAAAAATGCTCAAAAAAGCTTGCATTAATTGGAATTATATGATATCATAAAGATGGATTAGAAAATAATCCATTAAATTTATTTTAAGGAGGTTTTGAGATGAAAATCAAAAAATTGTTGGCAGCAATGACGATGAGCGCCTTGGCTCTGAGCATGATGTCGATGGCGGCAGCCGCGGAGGATACTGATCCTGTGGATCCTGAGGTTCCGGCGGAAACGGAGGAGAACGTTACGGTTCTTCATAACGGTCCGCTGAACAATACGGAGCTTACTCCCTTGCAGCTCGGAAAGGGTACCGAGGGCGCGAAGATCCGCGTTACCTACACTTCGGAATCGGAAGAGGGCTACGGCGTTATCGGAATTGCAGGAAAGGCTAACGATGACGATTGGACATGGCTCCAGTCGGAGGACAATCCCGCTTTCAGTTCGGAGGGCGAAAATATTACCAGCACTGTGGAAATGGCTTACGAGGATTTCGTGACCTTTGCCGACATAGGCGACGACGTTCGCTGCTATGTATTTATGGATTGGGGACTTGCAGAGAATACGGACTGCCTTATCGAGCTTGTAACACCTGTGGAGCATTTTGTAGAGGTTCCGGTTTATGACGGAGCGCTTACGTCCACCGGCGTTGACGTTGTTCCGGGAGAGCTCGGAAAGAATATCGACGGAGCCAAAATACGCTTTACTTACACATCGGCTAATCCCGCAGGCTGGGGAGTAGTCGGACTGGCGGGCAAGGAAAAGGGAACATGGACATGGAAGAGCGAAAGCAAATCGTTTGCTTCCGAGGGCGAGAATGTTACCTCGACGCTTGTATATTCCTACAGTGATTTTGTAGCTGCTGCCGGAATAGGCGACAACCTTGAGTGCTTTGTATTCCAGGACTGGGGACTTGAAGAGGATACCAACTTCAAGATCGATCTTCTTATCCCTGTAGAGGCTGACGCGACTTCCGTTACAGTTAACCTTTACGAAGGCGACCTTGCTGACAATGAGGCGGCGTTTACACCTATACAGCTTGGTTCAACCGTACCTGGCGCTCAGATCAAAGTAACATATGCCGGAGCCGGAGAAGAAGGCGAAGCTGCTGTCGGTATCTGCGGCAACGGAGCTGAATGGTATGTGGGAACAAACTGTCTTGCTTCTGTCGGAGCAACGATGACTAACATCTGGACGGTGACCTATGCGGAATTTGTTGAATTTACAGGAATAACTTCACCGGTAAATACATACATATTCCAGAATTGGGGTATGGAAGAGGATACGGTCTGCACGATCGACCTGATACTTCCTGTGCCAGTTGAAGAAACTGAACCCGAGGCTTAATTTAATCAACAGAGACCTGTTTAGCCGACAGGTCTCTGTTTTTGAGAAAAATTACTACCTGACATCGTTTTCTGTATTTTTTGTACAATTTTTAACAGGAATTTTTGTGTAAATTTTTATTATTTATAACCAAGAAACGACTTGAAATAATGGAATAATAATGGTATTATATTATACGGAAATGTAATGTATATTTCTGAAAAACTTATATTGATGGAGGTTTATGAAATATGAAATTGAAACGTTTGCTGGCCGGCGTACTGGCAGGCTGCTTAGCGGTTGGCTCTGCAGTAAGCGCTGTTATTGTTAGCTCCGCTGACGACGAGATAACTGTTAAGGTATGTGACCAGCAATATATAGCAAAAGCTAAGGATACAGGTTATCAGTTCAGCATTAAAGGTTATCCGCGTTCTGAAAATGAAACGGCTACTATTAAAGTTGAATTTACGGGAAGTTTTAACGGCACTGCGGCTAATGCGATTTCCGTTAAATTTGGTTTAGTTAATCCCAATAATGAAAGTGAAATAATTACTATCGCGCAAAACTATAGTGGTATGTTGACAGAATTACCAAGCGAGTATGGCACGACAGTTACTAGAGAAGTATCATTGTATGATTTAATGAGAGGCGCGTTAGCTAAAGAGCCGGATATTGATGTAAATTCTTATGAAACAGCAGTTATATTTGGCGCCTCTACTAGACCTACAAGCTCGGATGGTGCAGAAAATACTATTGACAGTTTAACCATTGTTACTCCATACATTATTGAGGATTCCTCTTCTGAGGACGATTCCTCAGAAATTGATTCGTCTTTGGCTGATGATTCCTCAACAATCGATTCATCCGCGCCTGACGATTCCTCAGTAGTTGATCCGGGACTGGATACTGAGTTTAAGGTGTATAAGGAGATCGACCTTGAGAATCATGATCTCGGCACAGGCTGGAGCAATACCAAGGAAATCACCGCCGATAATTTTGCGGACGCAAAGGCCGGCGACATTGTAACTATTGATTTCTCCCAGAATAGCGACGTTGAATACTGGCAGCTGAAAATAATGGACGGTTCCGGCGGATGGCCGGTGCTTTCAGGACCCAGCGAAAGCGGCGACAGAGTTGTAAATGATTATGACTGCGTAGAGCTTCTGCCGGGAGATACCAGCTATTCGTTCAGGCTTACAGAGGCGGACGTAACCGCGCTTCAGGCTAACGGCATGATGCTCGGAGGCTACGGAGTAACTCTTTCCAAGCTTTCGATCGCTTCACCTGCAACCGACGACAGCTCGTCCGACGTGTCCTCAGATGTATCGTCTGAAACATCTGACGAATCCTCAGATACAGACAGCGAAACATCGGATACCGACGTTTCTTCCGAAAGCGAAGCGGCGCAGTCGGAAACTGATAATTCAGACAGCAGCGCTGAGTCAGCGGCAGAATCGACAGCTTCAAAGGCGGATACCGCCAACACTACGGCTTCAAAGGCTTCTTCCGGTGCAAGCTCATCTGACTCTTCACCTAAGACGGGTTCGGTAGCAGGAGGAATTTCAGCGGCGGCAATTGTTTGCCTTGCGGCTGTGGCTGCTATCAAAAAGAAAAACGGATAATTTATCCAAAAAATAAAAAAGCTATATAAAATATCAGGACTGTACCGTTTATTGCGGTGCAGTCTTTTTTTCAGGAGTATATGCATTTAAAAAGGGCATAATTACAATGAAAGGAGATGTTGTAAAATGGCCAGCAACGATACCACAAAGCTGCTGACGGAATGTAATGCCGGAATCAAGATGGGAGTACAGTCGCTTAATGAAATGCTTCCGTCGGTAAAAAATGAAAAGCTGAAAAAAGTAATGTCCGAATGCAGGGAAACGCATAAGCGTCTTGGCGATAAGACTCATAAGCTGCTTAATCAGTACGGTGAAAGCACAAGGGAACCGCACCCTGTGGCCAAGAGTATGTCGTGGATGAAGACAAATTTCAAGCTCGCGGTTGAAAATTCCGACAGCGCAATCGCCGATCTTCTCACGGACGGCTGTAATATGGGGGTTAAAAACCTCAACAGGTATCTTAACAGGTATACCGGAGCCGATCAGGAGGTAGCCGACATAACCAAGGACCTTATAAAGTCAGAGCAAAAGCTTGTCGGGGACGTCAAAGAGTTTCTGTAAAAAGCAGGATACTGATTTTTCAGGCGGCTTCAGACCCTTTTCAGCGCATTTTAAGCAATCGCATGGAGGGGTCTGTTCCGCCCTTTTTGCTGTGCGGAGGATCGCTTTCAGAATCAATCCTCAATACGGATGACCGAAACAGGACAGCCGTCCGCGCAGTTTCTTGCTTCCTCCTCAAGGGACGCGTCGGGCTGCCTGACGACCGTCGCCTTTTCATCGCAGCCGAAAGCGAAAACTTCGGGACATGATCCTACGCAGAATCCGCAGCTTATACAGCCGCTGCGCTCGATAGAAACCTTCATTAAACCAAACCTCCCTGAAAATTATATCTATATTCTGACCTGATGAAATATATTTATTCAGGTAATTCCGGCGTAACCATAATACCGTTCGGGACATATAATAAAGTGTTACGCATTGTGATACAGAACAAGTAACAGGAGTGATTGAATAATGGATTTTATGGAAAGCGGACTACTGGGAAAAATCCTTGACGCGGAGGACATGAAGCCTTGTATGGGCAAAAACTGTCCTATGCCGCAGGGAGCCTTTCCGCCGGATACGCCTGTAGCCATGGCATACGTTCCGTTCCAGAGCTGGGAAAAGCCGTATGACGCCGACGCAGGGCTGTCCAGAGGTACAGTTTTCCCGTCGCTTGACAAACCGTTTATCGGAGAGGAGGCGGTAAGGCGTGGCAATGTCTGAGAAACAGCGTTTGATGAGAAAGGTGCAGGCCTGTACTTTTGCTTTGGTTGAAGCGAATTTATATCTGGACAGCCATCCGACCTGCCGCAATGGTCTTGAATATTTTGAAAGGCACAAGGCGGAATACGACAAAGCCGTCAGGGAATATGAGGAGAAGTTCGGACCACTTACAGCCAAAGCGTCGAACAGCTCCAAGAGATGGGAATGGGTAACGACGCCTTTTCCGTGGGAAAGGGGTGAAAGTTAATGTGGCAGTATGAGAAAAAGCTTGAATACCCCGTTAACATCAAGAATCCGAACCCGGCGCTTGCTAAAGTGATAATTAGCCAGTTAGGAGGTCCAGATGGCGAATTGGGAGCTTCTTTGAGATACCTTAGTCAGCGTTATGCGGCTCCGTGCAGAGAGGTTCAGGCGATATTGACAGATATTGGGACTGAAGAACTCGCTCCACAATGATATACATAACTCCAACTATTCAGTTTACTCAAAAATAAGCTCTATTTCAACGCTTGCGGGGCTTTGGTGATACCTGTCTGATTTAGGCCTGTAATATGTTATTTTCTTTATCGCGCCGCGCAGGATCGAATTTTTATCCTCTGCGCTCAGAGTGTCGTATAATTCAAGGATCTGCCGTACCCTCGTTATGCATTTATCATAGTTGATTTCCCGCGGAGCGTTTTCTCTGGCGCTGACAAGCTTGTTTTGCAGCTCTTTTTTTCGCTGATCCAATAATTTTTGTCTTTCAAGAAATGTCTCTTGCGTGTAAATTCCCTGTTCGAGCAGATCATAGAGCCTGTTCTGCTGCCGGTTGGCTTGCTCAAGCTCCTGTTCAATTTTTCTTAAAGCAGCTTTGTATGCGTCAAAGTCGGAATTTAAACCACTTTCACGCTGGGACGCGGCTATCTCAAGCTCGCCGAGCTTTTCTTTCAGGCTGTCTATCACAGACTGTTCTATTACGTCAAATGGAGATGATGAAACCTCGCAGTATTTATTAGCGCAGATAAGACGGGGAGCGCCGTTTCTGTAAGCTCTGTATATCATGGCTTTTCCGCATTCACGGCAATACATAAGATGCGCGAAGGGATTAATAAGCTCGTGGTTTACCTGTGTTCTGGGATTGCCGCCGTGCTTCTGCTGAGCCGCGTTGAAAAGCTCCTCGCTGATGATAGCCGGATGTTTGCCATTGATCAGAACCGTGCTTTCATTTGCGTTGCGCGGACGGGTAACGATAACCTTCCCGTCCTTGACCGATTTCTTGTTCGGCCGCCAATTCCAGCGGACCTTTCCGATGTAGATCGGATTACGGAGTATGTCCCTTACGCTGTGCATGGTGAAATTGCCGCCCTTTTTAGGCTGAATGCCGATAGATGTCAGATGATCCGCGATTTTGCCCGGGGTCATGTTTTTGTTTACATACAAGTCGTAGATCATGCGGACGTAGTCGGATTCCTCATTTTCCGCAAGAGTGTAGCCCTTTGCCGTTGTCTGGCGCACCTTGTCGTAGCCGAAGGGAGGCGTTGAGCCTATATAATTGCCCTCTTTTACGCTGGCAAGACGTCCTGCCTGTAGCCGGCGGTTAATGGTCTTGTATTCACGTCTGGACATAAACAGACCAAATTCAAAATATTCCTCGTCAAACTCATTCAGCGGGTTGTAGGTTTTCTGAGGAGTTATTATCAGAGTATCGGTCAGCTTAAAGGTCTGGGCGACGGTACCCTGATCTCTGGTATCTCCTCTCGCAAGACGTTCCAGCTCCATGACGAGCACTCCGTCCCAGAGGTTGTTTTCAACGTCGCGGAGAAGTCTTTGCATCTGCGGTCTGGCTTCAATGCTTTCACCGCTGACGATCTCCTCATAGATCTCACCGATAGTAAGGTTCTGCTTTCTGGCAAGCTCAAGAAGTATGCGTTTGTGGCGCGCAAGCGTTTCGCCCTCGCCGAACTGTTCAAGCTCCATGTCTTTTCTTGATTTTCTGAGATATATGCAGTAGGGCATTTTTTGACCTCCTTCCTAGCGATCTTCCGTTTTAGGCGAACACAGCCGCCGCTATCTCACAGTCTTTATATTTATGCTCCGCTAAGAACTCTGACTGTTCATCATCAAGAGTGACGATCAGTCGGGCGGTTGATTGCGCGTCAGCGATAAAGGTTCCGTCTATTGTGATAAACTGTCCGTCCTCACATTCAACGTTCAGGTATACAACAGACTTAACGCTTTCATCTGTTAAATTTCTAATTTGTATATTGGCAGGAAAGAAATTAAGCGATAACGATAAATTTGTTTCAAAGCTGTCCGCGTTCGCAGTCGCCGATACAAGTTCAATTTTGTCTTCATAAACTATTCCCGACCATATAGAAGCATATTCATCCCTGAGCTCGGACAGTTCTTTACCATCTGAAATCTCACCGTCGGATACGGTAAATTCCAACGAGTAGATTTTACCGTCTATATCATTGAACGTGCATATAAAATTATCGACAACTCCTTCTGATATCTGGCTTAGTTCTTCCAGAACGTCGGTACTCAATACAAATAGAAACATAAAGTTATTGTAAATATCGTATTTATTTTTGAATGTATATTCTAAATAGCAGGTCTTACGGTCATCAGAAAATGTCCAGGTAGCAGACATAGTATCGTCTTCATAAGAATCAATGCTGCTGTCCTGAGATTCCTGCTGTGAAGATTCAGATTTTTCAGCTGAAGCGGTACTGCCCTCAGAAGAAGAACTAGCCGGTTCATCTGATACGCCGCTGTTTTTGCAGCCGGTAAGCCACGCGCAGGCAAGGCTTAAAAGCAGAATAAACGGTATTATTTTTTTCATATTTGTCCCCCTAATCTTCTGTCAAAGATTTAATATGCCGTCTTGGCGCGGTAAAACTCAGGCAATAGTTTTATTACAAATCTAGCGATTTATTAGTACGAACTCCTAGTTGTCCTCCAGATTTCCAATTAAAGTTGATTCTATTTCGTTTGATTCGGATTGTGGCGTGCCTGAGACTGCTTGTTCTGCTTTGTCTTCTGTTAGATCGTTGATTCTTTTATTAAGCGTAATAATATTTTCTGAAAACTTAGTCTTGATATATGGCAGGTCCTCTTTGCGTATATTTACTTTTCTAGTACACTGTTCTGTTTTAGACCCTATTAATCCAAGTTCTTCTATAGAGTTTAATATTTTATCAGCTTTTAGGTGTCCAAGCATTAGTTTTCGTTGTATGAATACCGTAGATGCGTTTTGTGAGTTTGCAATTTCAACAATAGCTTTCCAAACTAAATTATCCGATAATTTGTCTGAACAATCATTGTTAACAGTTTTATCGCATTCTATTTTCAACAATATGTCATCTTTTAAATTTTCTTTTTCGGAATTTTTGTTGCATTTACGAAGCCAGCCTTGTAAAACTTTTCTGTCCCACAGTTGTACGCCATTAACTTTTGCCAATACTTTAGCATGTTCTGTAAAGTATTGATTCGTCATTACTGCACCTTTAGAACAATCATAGTAAGCTAATCCGGCTACAACTTCTTGTATTGGTTTATTACCAAGATTGCTAGAGTATCTTTTACATTGTATTGCATATCGGCAATCATCCTTTTCGGCGATAATATCAACTCCAAAATCTCCCGATCCTTTCGTTACCTTAACTTTTTTGAAGCCATTTTCTCTTAAAATATCAGCACAGGCATATTCAAACTGATGTCCCCCCATTAAATCAAGCTGCTCTATAGTGTAAAGCCTTATAGTGTAAATAGATTTTCTTTTGGTAAGACGGATAAATAAAATTATTATTAGGCCAATAATATACAAATACCAGAATTCGGGCAATGAAATAAAAATAATTCCGATTAACACAAACGACGCAAATAAAATAAAAATTGTTTTTATTATATACCATATTATTTTTTTGACCAAAGTAACACAATTATTACTTTCTTTATCCATAATAAGAAGCTCCTTGCAGTAAAATATAACAATTACATTTTACCACAATAAATGTCTATAATCAATAGCAGATGATAGTAATTTTATTATTGTTTTTATATGTCAAAAAAATATTATAGATTTACAATAAAACACATATACTAATCCCGGAGGTGTTCCTATGTACAAAATTCTGCTTAAGCAGCAGCGGGAAAAAGCTGGCATAACTCTGAGATATCTTAGCGCTGCTACAAATATAAGTATAAGCGCTTTGAGCTCGATTGAACGGGGTGATTCTGACCCGCGCGTTTCAACCGTCGTCGAATTAGCCAAATTTTTTCGCTGCAATTTGTCAGATATCATAAAATTCTGAAAATCCTGTTCGTTATACCGAACAGCTTGCACTTTTTCGACATTTTGCGTGTTAATAATTATAGAGGGATAAATTTTGTAACGAAATGTTCAGAAGAAAATTTGTTCTAAGCCCTTGACAATGTTGAACGCTTGTTCTATAATATAAGTATGTAGAACAAGTGTTCATGATAAATAAAGGAGTGTTACATAATGAATGAAGAAGAAAAGCGCAAAAAATTAATCAAAAGTATAATTGATAAGTTTGAACGATTAGAAAGGAAAAGGCAAGATAAAAAAACACCTGTTATTGTTCCTCTTTCCACAAAAGATAATCCATGAATTTGTCTAATTCAATCAAACTGTCAGTACTAAGCGATTCCAACTTTAGCTCAAGAGCTCTTTTCCCGTCGACGGGAGAAGGGCTTTTTATTTGCTCACTAATTCCTAATATATATTCAGATGATATATCAAAATACAAACATATTTTCAATAGCGTCATTGTGCTTAAATCACGCTCGTTGCTTTCATAATTGCGATATGCTCTCTCTGATATTCCAAGCTCGTTTGCAATCTCGCTAATTTTTATTCCTTTTTGTATTCTGACCTTTTTTAAACGTTCTCCAACTGTTGATTCCATAATTTATCACCACCTTTGCAATTATTATAGTACAAAATGTGCTTAATGTCAATACTTCTTGTAAAATATTTGGAACAAATTGTACAAATAACACAATATCGTACTGAACATTTTGTGCATTTTATGACTTGACTTAGGAACAAAATGAGCATATAATAATAATTTCAAGAACAAATCGTTCAAAAAGGAGGAGATTAAATGAATGTTTTTAGCACTATACGTGCAGAGGTAAGCAGACGAGGATGGACACTTCAAGAGTTCTGTGACAAACTTCAAATTTCTCGTTCCCGTTTTTACCGTTGGGAGAATACAGGGGATTTTCCTATGAGTTATCTTATAAAAATGGCTGAGCTTTTTAAAATGTCCCCTGATGATATTCTTGGCATTTCTAAAATAGCTTGAAAAGGAGTGATAACACATGAGAAAGTTAAAAACAGTTGAACTTAATGTAGAAAAAGACGAATTGAAAGTGAATGGTGAAAATTTATCTGATGTTTCAGAATTTAATTTACACTTTGATGATGGTATATTTCGACTGGAAATTGCAGAGGACTTTTACGCAACAGGCGAAAAAAAGCGCCCTAAGAATAAGGGCGCAAGCATTATGGAATAAATTTTGAAATGAGGTCAATTACGTCGGAAATACCGTTTTTAAATCGATTTTCCATATATATAATTGTAGAATCAAGAATATCAAAATCACCGCCTATGTAAATCTTGATATATCCATTTCGTGCAAGTTCCAATAAGCAATCAGATATATCACTGTTATGCCATTTTGATAAATTTTTATCTAAAGTATAGAAATCATTTTGAAAACGGCGAGAATCAGCTTTTGATTTTCCGGCATTGCGACGTTCAAGATACATTTTATATATGTAACAAATAACCTTTTCAGAATCTTTTGTAATATACATATATAGCCCTCCTTTCTGTAATTTTCTACATTATACCACAAGGAGGATAAAATTACAAGGAGGTGCAAAAATGAAAATCTACATAATCGAGCTCAGCGACCGTTACGGATTTGAACGGACCGCGACTGTCAGGGCGAAGTCGATAGCGGAGGCTATCAGCGGGGTTTACAAATCAAGCGGAGAGTTCGTGCTGTCCTGCCGCGAGCTGGACGGTTAAGCATAGGACAAAATTTATACGTCATACAATTAACAGCAGGGAGGTGGTCGCGTGATAATTTCAACAACGGAGCGGACATATTACTCAAACGGGAAGCCGTATACGGTCATAGTAAGCATTAAGGACGACGCGTACAGAGACTGTTCGGAAGAGGAGCTTCGCAGGCGCAGGGAAGAGTTTGGAAAAACGGCGCTCAGAATCGCAGGCGACGCCCTTAAAAGGAGAAGTGAAAAAGAATGAAAAACATACTTGAAAGCGAAACGCTTAACGCAGATGTGAGCGTTAGTCAGATACGGTCCGTTCAGCGTAAGCGGGAGGGACGTGAAAAAGCGGCGCGTCAGAGAAAGCGGCGCAGGCTGAGGAAACTAATCGGACAAGTCCTGGCGGCAGCGCTGTTCAGTATAGTAAGCGTAATGATGATAGCCTGCGTTGTAACCGGGGCAATGTATCTGAGCGGCGGGCTGAGATGAGATTTTGAGGAGGACAGAAGATGAAAAAGTACGAGTTTACAGATGAAACGAAAGACTGTTGTGGCTGCAAGCTTACGCGAATAAGAGCGCTAATTGATTTTGGCAATGTGAAAGCCGGAAATCTTGGAGGATTCATCGAAAAAGAAAGTAATTTAAGTCATGATGGCAACGCTTGGGTATATGGCGACGCTGGGGTATATGGCGACGCTGAGGTATCTGGCGACGCTGAGGTATCTGGCGACGCTCGGGTATATGGCGACGCTCGGGTATACGGCAACGCTTGGGTATATGGCGACGCTGAGGTATCTGGCGACGCTCGGGTATATGGCGACGCTGAGGTATCTGGCGACGCTCGGGTATATGGCGACGCTGAGGTATCTGGCGACGCTGACTACATATGTATAAAAGGCTTAGGTCGTTATAACAGAAACACAACATTTTTCAGGACAGAACGTGGCGTATCTGTAGTTTGCGGCTGTTTTAGCGGAACTCTTGAAGAATTTGAAGCAAAAGTTGTTGAAACTCATGGAAACAGCATATATGCAAAAGAGTATCTTGCCGCGGTTGAGGTTGTAAAAATACATTTTGGTATTGCTGAGACAAAAAATGAGGAGGACGGAAGATGACACTGAAAGAAAAGCTTGATTGGCTAGTTGATGACTGCTATCGCCGAAAAGAATTTCTATGCAAATGCGAGAAGGACGGCGATTTGGAAACGTGTTACAATCCAGAAGACGCAGAAGAAGTTCTGGTGTATGGAGTAGAATCTTTAAAACGAGCGGCAAAGGAGATTAACGCAGAAATTTTTACTAGCGAACGTTATGGTGATTATAAATATAGATACTTTTTTACATATCGTGGTATATGTTTTTTCTGCCTTAGTGACGAGAAAATTTAAGGAGGATAATGAAAATGATAGAACTGACAAGAGAACAGACGATAAAAGCATTGGAGTGTTGCATAAGCGATAATTGCAGAGAATGTCCGCATTATCCAAAGTGCGGCAGTAGTGAAGATCTATTAAAACTTGCGCTTCACTACTTAAAAGAAAACGAGCCTGCACCGTCCGCCAACGATACAAGCTCAATGTATTCACATGATGATGATAACATAGAAATCTTGGCTTGTCAAGTAGATGAATCAATACTTACGAGAATACTTGACTTGGAAAACAAGTTGGAAAAGATGATTGAGGAGGAACAGAAATGACAGTAAAAATAAACTCATTGGAGTTTGAAAATGTAAAAAGAATAAAAGCGGTGCAGCTTGAGCCATCAAAGGAAGGTCTGACGGTGATAGGCGGAAAAAACCGACAGGGAAAAACCTCAGTGCTGGACGGGATCGCCTGGGCGCTTGGCGGGGATAAATATAAGCCGTCTGAGCCGAAGCGTGAAGGTTCGGTAATTGATCCGCATTTAAAGATTACGCTCAATAATGGTATCGTCGTGGAACGTTCCGGGAAAAACGGCAGTCTTAAGGTCGTTGATCCTGCCGGGAACAAAGGCGGTCAGCAGCTTTTAAACAGCTTTGTGGAGCAATTTGCGCTTGACCTGCCCAAATTCCTCAATCAGAGCAGCAGACAGAAAGCGGAAACGCTTTTAAAGATTATCGGAGTGGGAGACAAGCTATATCAGCTTGAAGCCAGGGAACAAGCCGTGTACAATCAGAGAACGGCTATAGGGAGGATCGCCGACCAGAAAGATAAATACGCGAAGGAAATGCCCGTGTATACTAATATTCCTTCCAAGCCGGTTTCCGCTTCGGAACTGATCCGTCAGCAGCAGACCATACTTGCGAAAAACGGCGAAAATCAGCGTAAAAGGGAGCGTTGCCGCGCTTTGCAGGCTGAAAGAGACCGTTTGGCGGCAAAGGTGAACGATCTTAGTGAAGAGCTTAAAAAATATCAGAAAATGCTGGCAAAAGCACAAGAAGATATGGAGATCGCTTTTAAAACCGCCGAGGAGCTCGTCGATGAAAATACATCCGAGTTGGAATCAAATATTGCGCAGATAGAAGAGATCAACAAAAAGATCAGAGCAAATCTTGACAGAGAAAAGGCGGAGATCGACGCTGAAGATTACAAAGAGCAGTATCGTAATCTTACCGATGAAATAGAAAAAATACGTCAGGCAAAAAGAGAACTGCTAAAAGACGCCGATCTGCCGCTTCCCGGACTTTCCGTTGAAAACGGGGAATTATTGTATAACGGATACAAGTGGGACAATATGAGCGGAGCGGAACAGCTAATCGTAGCAACCTCTATTGTAAGAAAGCTTAATCCCGAATGCGGATTTGTGCTTCTGGACAAGCTTGAGCAGCTTGACAGCGATACGCTGAAGGAATTCGGCAAATGGCTTGAGGAACAAGGCTTGCAGGCGATCGCCACCAGAGTTTCCACCGGCGATGAATGCAGTATTATCATTGAAGACGGAATGTCAAAGGAACCGGAAAAAATAAACGGATTCAGTTCATGGAACGGAGGAAAATTCAATGTTTGAAATATCAAAGGGAATAATTAATTCAGCGCAGAAGGTCGTGGTATACGGTCCGGAGGGCATTGGCAAATCTACCTTTGCGGCACAGTTTCCCGACCCGCTGTTCATAGATACTGAAGGCAGCACAAAACGGATGGACGTCAGAAGATTTCCCAAGCCGACAAGCTGGGAAATGCTTAATGGCATGATAAAAGAAGCTGTAGAAAAAAAGCTGTGCAAAACGCTTGTGATCGATACGATCGACTGGGCGGAGCAGCTCTGTATCAGATCGATATGCGGCAGATATCAGAAAACAGGCATTGAGGATTTCGGCTACGGCAAGGGTTATGTGTATGAACGCGAAGAATTCGGAGCGTTTCTTAATTTGCTTACGGAAGCGGTTGAAAGCGGTATCAATGTCGTGCTTACAGCCCACGCTCAGCTTAAAAAGTTTGAGCAGCCGGACGATTTCGGCTCTTATGACCGTTATGAACTGAAGCTGGGGCAGAAAACAGGCTCGCAGATATCTCCTCTTGTAAAGGAGTGGGCGGATATGCTGCTGTTTGCAAATTACAAGGTGTTCAGCGTCGCGGTCGATAAGGATGGAAAGAAATATCGTCCTCAGGGCGGAGAACGGATAATGTATACCTCTCATCATCCATGCTGGGACGCTAAAAACCGCGACGGTCTGCCAGAGGAAATGCCTTTCAGATATGAATCAGTCGCGCATCTTTTTGCACAATATAATGATATTCTGTCCTCTCGTCAGGCGGCTGAACAAAGAGCAAACGACGCGCCGCCTGAAACGGAGCGGGAACAGGAAGAAATACAGAAAACACTTGTCATTCCTGATAATATACCTCCTGCTTTGCGGGATCTTATGAGAGCCGATAATGTCAGTGAAGAGGAGATCAGAGAGGTCGTGGCTCAGCAGGGCTATTGTCCTGTCGATATGCCGATAGCAAATTATCCGCCCGATTTTATCAGCGGCTGTCTTATCGCGGACTGGCAGACTGTACTTAAAATGATAAACGAGCTGGATATTAACGGGGTTCCGTTTTAATTGAATTGAAAGGAGAAATAACGATGAATGATTTCAGAGAATACGGTTGGGAAGATGAGATTTCGGAAGAAGGAGGAGCGTATCCTTTGCTTCCTGAGGGGGATTACGATTTTACAGTAGTAAAAATAGAAAGAGGACGGCATGAGGGGTCGGAGAAAATACCGCCGTGCAACAAAGCGATAGTTACATTTTCCGTCTGGGGCGCTGAGGATAAGATCGAGATCACGGAAAATTATCTGCTTTGCAACAAGCTTGAATGGAAGCTTTCTGAATTTTTCCTTTCCGTCGGTCTTAAAAAGCACGGAGAACCTCTGAAAATGAACTGGGGCAAGGCCGTAGGTGCAAAAGGCAAATGCCATGTTATCAGAAACAGCTATAAAAAGAAAGACGGCTCTGACGGGCAGTCAAACAAGATAAAGAAGCTTTACGCTTACGATGAACAGGTGCGGACCGTCAAGCCCTTAAATCAGCAGCCTGCTTCGGGAGGCTTCGGCAGCTATAACGGCGGCTTCGGATTCGGAGGCGGTTCGAGGTGAAATTAAGACCGTATCAGAATGAAGCCAAGGAAGCTATACTGAAGGAATGGTCAAGCGGCGGCAAAAAAACTCTCGCGGTTCTTCCTACGGGTACGGGAAAGACAATACTTTTCTCAGCGGTAACGGAGGAATGCGTACGGCAGGGTAAACGGGTGCTTATCCTTGCTCACAGGGGAGAACTGCTGGAGCAGGCGGCTGACAAGCTCAGAAAAACAACGGGTCTGGGAAGCTCAGTTGAAAAAGCCGATCAGAGCAGTTTGGGGTCATGGTACAGAATAACGGTAGGATCAGTTCAGACGCTGATGAGAGAAAAACGTCTGGCAAAGTTTCCGCCGGACTATTTCGGTACGATCATAATCGACGAGGCCCATCACGCTGTCTCAGACAGTTATCAAAAAGTGATACGGCATTTTCCGGACGCTGATATATTGGGAGTAACAGCAACGCCTGACAGAGGAGATATGAAAAATCTTGGCTCGGTATTTGAAAGTCTGGCGTATGAATACACGCTGCCGCAGGCGATCAAGGAAGGCTATCTCTCGCCGATAAAGGCAATCACGATCCCGCTTGCTCTCGACCTTACAGGGGTATCGACGCAGGCGGGAGATTTCAAAGCAAGCGACATTGATACGGCTCTTGACCCTTATCTGTATCAGATCGCAGACGAAATGCTTAAATACTGTATAAACCGCAAAACGGTAGTTTTTTTGCCGCTTGTCAAAACCTCTCGGAAATTCAGAGATATTTTAATTGAAAAGGGTTTTAAAGCCGCGGAGGTAAACGGAGAAAGTTCTGACAGATCAGAGATACTTAAAGATTTTGACAAAGGCAGATACAATGTGTTATGTAACTCCATGCTGCTTACAGAGGGCTGGGATTGTCCGTCAGTAGATTGTGTAGTTGTTCTGCGGCCGACAAAGGTCAGAGGGCTGTACTGTCAGATGGTAGGCAGAGGCACTAGGCTGTGCGAGGGAAAGAATGAGCTTTTGCTGCTTGACTTTCTCTGGCATACGGAAAGGCACGAGCTTTGCAGACCGGCGCACCTCATATGCGACAGCGAAGAGGTCGCAAAAAAAATGACAGAAAACCTTGCAAACGAGGCGGGCTGTGCGGTCGATATAGAAGAAGCGGAAAAACAGGCAAGCGAGGATGTTGTTTCTCAGCGTGAGGAAGCTCTGGCAAAACAGCTTGCCGAAATGAAAACTAGAAAGAGAAAGCTTGTCGATCCGCTGCAATATGAGATGTCTATTCAGGCGGAGGATCTGTCTTCATACGTTCCTGCCTTTGGGTGGGAGTGCGCTCCGCCGACTGATAAGCAAAAGGCGCGGCTTGAAAAGCTGGGAATATTCCCTGACGAGATAGACAACGCGGGAAAAGCCAAGCTCATCCTTGACCGTCTTGAAAAGCGCAAAAATGCGGGACTTACCACTCCAAAGCAGATAAGGCTGCTTGAAAGACACGGATTTCAGCATGTAGGAAAGTGGAGCTTTGAAAGCGCAAGCAGGATGATCTCAAGAATTTGCGCTAACAACTGGAGAGTGCCCGGAGGCGTTGATCCGGTTTCTTATGTTCCGGAGGAAAACTAAATGGATAATGTTAATTTACTTAAAATACTTGAACGCATTGACCCTGCCTCCTGCGACTATCAGGAGTGGGTAAACGTTGGAATGGCTCTCAAGCACGAGGGCTTTTCCGTATCCGACTGGGATAGCTGGTCACGCTCGGACGTTCGTCGCTATCATTCGGGGGAATGTCAGTCAAAATGGGAAAGCTTTAACGGCAGCAGCTGTCCGGTCACTGCTGGAACGGTGGTACAGATGGCAAAAGACAGAGGATTCACCTTTGACTCGGAGGAATTTAAAGAGTTTGACTGGGACGGTGAAATACTGTACGAAACCGGAAATCCTTTTATCGTAAATAACGGCGAAGGTATACCTTTTAAAGAACCCGAGAACTGGAATCCTGTACAGCAGCTTATTACTTATCTTGAAACGCTTTTTGAAGCGGGAGAAAACGTCGGCTATGTTACCGAAACGTGGAGCTCCGAAAAGGATGGCAAGGTAAAATATCAGCCTACAAAAGGAGCCTGCGATAGAACCGCGGGAGAGCTTATCTCGCTGCTGAACGGCTGCGGCGGCGATATAGGGGCTGTTATCGGAGATTACAAGCCTGAAGCGGGGGCGTGGATACGGTTCAATCCGCTGGACGGCAAAGGAGTTAAAAATGAAAACGTTACTGATTATCGTTACGCGCTTGTTGAATCAGATAATATGCCTCTTGAACAGCAGAATGCTGTCATCAGAGAGCTGGAGCTTCCTGTGGCGGCGCTGGTTTATTCCGGAGGAAAAAGTATTCACGCTATCGTAAAGATAGACGCTCCTGATTATGACGAATACAGAAAACGAGTCGAATATCTGTATAAGGTGTGCAAAGCCAACGGCTTTGAAATTGACAAACAGAACAGAAATCCCTCACGTCTAAGCCGTATGCCAGGTGTGGAGAGAAACGGCAGGAAGCAGTTCATTATTGACAGAAACATAGGAAGGGAAAGCTTTGAAGAATGGAAAGATTACATAGAATCCATTAACGACGATCTGCCGGATCCTGAAAATCTGGCTGACGTCTGGAACGGACTTCCCGAGCTGTCGCCTCCGCTTATCAGCGGAGTTCTCAGGCAGGGTCATAAAATGCTTATCGCCGGTCCGTCAAAGGCGGGAAAGTCCTATGCTCTGATAGAGCTGTGCATAGCTATAGCGGAAGGCGGCAAATGGCTCGGCAGCTTTGAATGTACGAAAGGCAGGGTGATGTATGTAAACCTTGAGCTTGATAAAGCCAGCTGTCTGCACCGTTTCTATGATGTATACAAAGCCTTGGGGATACCAGGAAGCAATATCTCAAGCATAGATATCTGGAATCTGAGAGGTCACAGCGTTCCAATGGACAAGCTTGCTCCTAAGCTGATACGAAGAGCCGGTAAAAGGGATTACATTGCTATAGTCATTGATCCGATCTACAAGGTAATTACCGGCGACGAGAACAGCGCCGACCAGATGGCTCATTTTTGCAATCAATTTGACAAGGTATGTACTGAATTGGGCTGCGCGGTGATCTACTGCCACCACCACAGCAAAGGCGCACAGGGCGGTAAGCGGTCGATGGACAGGGCTTCCGGCTCGGGAGTATTCGCCAGAGACCCTGACGCGCTTATAGACTTAGCTGAGCTGGAGATACCGGATTCTTTATATAAGCAGCAGGAGGACAAGGCGGTCTGCGAAATTTCTTTAAACTGGCTTAAACGCTTTAACAAGGATATGTTCTGCTCTCAGGACGATATGTACTCGCCTTCTAAAATACTCGATACGGCAAGAGATAATTTGATGAACAAATCATATAAGCTCATGCTTGAAGATATTGAAAAGGCAAAGAAGGCTGTGCGCGGCCGCACTGCCTGGCGCATAGAGGGTACTCTCAGGGAGTTTCCGAAATTTGCGCCGCTGAATTTGTGGTTTGATTATCCTGTTCATAAGGCGGACGAGATCGGAGTTCTTAACGATTGTACAATAGAGGGCGAAAACAGCTGGCAGAAGAATTTTTCAAAGAAAAGGAGTACTGAAGAACGTAAAAGTGAACGCAAGGAAAGTCTTGAAACCGCATTTAGCGGAGTGGCTGAAAATGGTAAATGCGCAATTTCAGAGCTGGCGGATTACCTTGGAGTAAGCGAAAAAACCGTCCGCAGACGCATAAAAGAACACGGCGGCTTTTGGGTGGACGGCAATGAAACTGGACTAAAGGACAAGGACAAAATCGGGTAATTGTCCTTTGTCTGAATTTTGGACAGACAGACAAAGTCGGTATTTTGTCCTTTGTCTTGAACAGGGACAAAGTCGAAAATTTTCGAATCTGTCTCAAACGTGGACAATTTCGAAAAAATATCGAGTTTGTCCGAGGGACAGACAAATCTATTATTATAAATAATACTTTTTGTCGGGTCTTAACCGCCCGACAAAAAAGTAGTTAGAATAATATTCGCGCGCGGGAGGTGCGATATGGCAAAAAGAAGTAAAGCGAAACAAGACATTGTTGACGCGGCAAGACGTATGCCGCCACTGTATCACAAATTGCCTGACGAGGATTTTGAATATAAAAAAGCCAGAACGCTTTGGTGGCTCGTAAAACAGAATGCTATACTCAAATACATTTGGGACATTATCAAACAGTCGGGCGCTGTCAAATATGATCCGTCTGTCGGTAAGTGGCAGGGCGTTGATTTTGAAAGCGAGGACGATGATGACTGAATTTTTTATGCCTATGATACCGCCTACCGTAACAGCTCAGGAACACAGGGTAACCATGAAAAATGGCAAGCCGGTATTTTATGACGCGCCTGAGCTAAAAGAAGCCAAAGCAAAGCTTATCGCCAACCTGTCTAAGCACAGACCTTCGGAACCTTTCGAATGCGGAGTGCGCTTGACTGTAAAGTGGCTGTTTCCAAAAGGCAAGCACAGGGACGGCGAGTACAGAACGACAAAGCCTGACACGGATAACCTTCAAAAACTGCTGAAGGACTGCATGACTTACTGTGGTTTCTGGAAAGACGACTGCTTGGTGGCTTCTGAAATATGCGAGAAATTCTGGGCCGACGTTTCTGGAATATATATCAGGATCGAGGAGCTGCAATGATAGAACGTGAAATCAAAAGAAATCTTAACAAGCGCGTAATACTTACGAACGAAAGGCTGTATATAGAAGGCGCTGATTTCATTTTAGCCGGAGCTGTTATACGCAGAAATGGCGAAGGCTTTTTCTATCAGGCGATCTTGCAGGACTTGAACAACAGCAACAGCGTTTTGGTCTGCAAGCTGGAGGACATTAAGGAGGAAAACTATGAACCAAAAACATAAATTTTGTGATAGCGCGGGTAGTTGCATATTGTTGAGCGTAAAGCCTCAATTCTGTAATTTGATTGCACAAGGCTTAAAGACAATTGAGGTGAGAAAAACACGTCCGAATTTCTCATCGTTTAAATGCTTCATATATATGACAAGGTCAAACGACGCCTGTGCAAACGGAGGAAAAGTCATAGGCGAATTTATGTGCTATGACATTTCAATATACCAAACAGAGTTTTACCCTGAGAGTAAACAGCCGGTTCTGGAGGCAATATGGGAATACGATAATGAAGAGGACGTTTTTACAGCTGTCGCTTCAAATGAAGATGTGCAAAAAAGCAGATTTTTAAGAGAGACCTGTCTTGAACTTGAAGATTTCCGCAGATATCTGGGAAACGGTGAAAATTTGTTTTACGGCTGGCACATCTCAGACCCTGTTATTTATGACAGACCCAGAGAGCTGTCCGAGTTTTACAGGCGATCAGGGCGCGACCCTGTTTTAAAACCGCTTTCGCGTCCGCCGCAGTCATGGTGCTATGTTGAGGACGGTGAAAGTAATGGCTAAAAATATAACGGACATGAAGTCGCTTGATGAATTTATTCGCTTTACGCTTGACGAAGAACTGCTTGAAAAGCTGAACAGGTATACCAGAAAGCCTGTTTCGGCGCAGGAGGTTTATACCTTTCCGGTTATCCTCTGCGACAACGAGATTGACCGGGACGGCGAACACTTTTCCGTCCCGGCGCTTGAAAGACTGGCGGAGCTTTTCGTGGGAAAGACGGGAATTTTCGACCACGATCCCAAGGGTGAAAACCAGACGGCGAGAATATTCGACTGCGAGGTGAAAACCCTTTCAGACAGGCTGACCGCCGCCGGAGAGCCGTATACCTGCCTTGTGGCTAAGGCGTATATGATGAGAACGGATAGGTCGAAGGATCTCATCGCCGAGATCGAGGGCGGAATAAAAAAGGAGGTGTCGGTAGGCTGCTCGATAGGCAGAAAGCTGTGTTCGGTGTGCGGAGCCGATCTCAGAGAGAATCCCTGCGGTCACATAAAGGGAAAATATTATGACGGAAAGCTGTGCAGCGTTATTCTCGACGAGCCGACCGACGCCTACGAGTGGTCGTTCGTAGCGGTTCCTGCTCAGCGCAACGCCGGAGTTACTAAAAGCGAAAAACTCATTAATGAGTTTATTTCTAAAAATGACGTTATAACTGAATTAAAGAACATGGCAAAACAACACTATGAATCTGGTAAGCCCGGTTCAAGAAACGCTTGTATATCATCAGCTATGGGCGATTACTGTAAACACTTAGCTAAGTTTATTGAAGATATGCCAGTTATAAATGTTGACGTTACTAAAGGTAAGGTAGTAATGACGTGTAACGACTGCATACATTGCGAGGTTTGTAATCACAAAGATAAAATTTGTGATCTTTACAAAGATAAATCTTTTATTGCGGAATTGCCCTGTAAGGTTGGCGATACGGTTTATTTTATCAAAGCCGCTTTTTCATATTTTCAAGACCCAAAGCCGGAAAAGGTAAGAAAAATAGAACTGTATGACGATGAGATAATGATACGCACGCAAAGCAGAACATTTAAAGGCACCGCAATTGGAGATATTGTATTTTTAAATAAAGAATCAGCAGAGGAAGCTTTAAAGAAAAGGAGGTCAAAAAATGCTTGAAATCTTAGAGCTAATAAGAGCTATTCTGAAAGGTGAGGAAAAGGAATATGAAAATTGATTTTTATAGCGGAAAGGAAGCGCCATGAGCAAAGCGTGTAAACGTCTTGCGTCTGCGGTTATCATGCAAGCCTATCACGATATCGAAAACGGCGGGGACTTGGCAGATCGGACGGTTATAGAGGTTGAAAAAGGTGGGCTGGACATATATCTTAATATGCTTGATATCAAAATTTCAAAGAATGACTTTCTTGCGATAGCCGAACAGGCGAGAATCGAAAAATTAGAGAAACGCATGAAAAAGGGAGGCAGTAAGCGTGACTATAAAAGAACTGGCAAAGCACAGAAGCAATCTTGAACTGATAGAATGTATTGACCGCAAGCTTGCGTTGAAGGAAGCGCGCATTTGCGTGGAGGGCTCGGCGGGACCTCCCAGTTTCGAGAAAAAAACGAGGGTGATAAACGGATATATACACGGTCTGGGCACAGTATCGCTTTTGGCTGAAAAGTCAAGGCTTGAAAAAGAAAACCGGGAGATAGAGGAATACATAGCGTCTATACCGAATCGGCGCGTTTACAACGCTTTATATCATTACTGCCTTGATGATTCGCTTAGCAATCCGACTTGGGACGAGGTAGCTGTTGAAATGCATGAGTACAGTACAAAAGCGTTAAAGACGTATGTAGAAAGATATTTGAAATATGTTCTTTAATGTGGTTGAATGTTCCCTTTTGTAGTCTTGATGTGTCTTTTCAGGGGTGCTATAATTAAAATGAGGAAAGTGCATAGAGATTCACTGTTTTCCCCTTCAATATTTTTTTCATCAGCGGAATAATAATTCCGGACGGGGCGAAAGCTCCGTATGCAAGCGCAGAAGTACCGCAGTAAGCTGTGCACAAGCTGGCGGCTGGGGTTAGATTCCCCAGGCTTGCTCCACTGGACTGCCATTAAAGTCCTCCTTAAAATATTTGCGGAAAAGGCACTCTTGGCGGGTGTCTTTTTCGTAAGCAAACGGCATATACTTTAATGTATGGCTTATTCATTTATGTCGTATAATGTCGCAAATCTCAAATGTTGCATAAAAACTGTATCTCAGATTTATGCAAAAAGGCTATTTTTGTCTTGTTCTGTTGATTTATCACTCTTTCTATGGTATTATTTTGTATATAATATTTTAGATGGGGGATTATTTATGGCAATAAGTTTTAAAAATATGCAGTTAATTATTGACGGACAAGATCCTACAGAAGAGCATTTAAAATTTATAAATAATTCAAAAACTAAGCGTAACAGATTTGATGATATAAGTTATAATTTTAAAACCGAATATAATGAAGGTCTAAAATACTTATGGTTATATGTCGAATATGAAAATGCAAAAATTCATAATGATAAGGTATACAATGAGGATAAGCAATGCGATGAACCAAATCCAAGAAATCCATATCAGATTGAATTTAAACATCAGTTTTTTTGTATATATTTTCTATCAACAAAAGTTCTCTATCTTTCAAACATCCAAAAGAAAAATCATCTTATAAAATATTTATCGGACATATTACAAAAAAAGGTTGAGATAAAAAATTATTATAAAAATATGGACGAATTTAGCAAAGGAATAAGTTGTTTAAAAAGCATATCGTTTATAACCAAAGATACATTATTCAGAAAGAAAAATGGAATTTTTGATGCTGTAGATAATATCTATGGGTTAGATTATGCAAATCAGATAAAAATAAGCGTTGATTATGGCAGGCTTTCATTAGCAGGAATTGCAAGTCATTTTATAAAGAAAATAAAAAATCAAGAAAAGAATTTGCAAATTCAAAACATTGTTGTTTGTGGTTATGATGACAATGAAGTTGAAAAGACATTAGATGTTAAAAATTATATTGAAGCTATTAATATTAACGTAGAAGCTGATGAAGGCACTGGATTGTACGATGAAATTGATGTAAAATATGAGATTATAAATAAACTAAAGGAAAATAGATATGTATAAAAAGCATAAAATAATTAGTGTTATAGGGTTTATTACGGTCTTTACTATTTCATGTATATTGCATATTGTGCCTATAAAAATGGCTAGTGATATATTAACGGTAACCTCAATAATTTTAGGCTTTTACGTAACAGCATTGTCAACATTATTTGAAAATTCCGTAATAAAGGATATGGCTAAAAGACAGGATACACGTATTAAATCAAAGACAGAACTTGGGGTGTTATTATCATATTATAAAAGTAGCATAATGATTTCATTTGCAGTGATTTTTACTTCAATTTTATGCATATTATTAGATGGTGTTTCAAATTATACAATTTGTCACTTACAAAATATAATGCTTTCTATTATGTTAGGACTTGTTTTTATTTCACTGTATTTAATGATGGTATTAATAAATCTCTATATAAATATGATACGGCTAAATACCAAAGATAAAAAAGAATAAAATAGTTATCTACCCGAACGCTCCCCAGGAGCGTTCTTTTTATGCCTTTGAAAGGACGGTGAGGAAATGCCGAAGCTGACTGAAAAACAAAAGAAATTCTGCGAGGAATACCTCATCGACCTCAATGCTACTAAAGCGGCGGTCAGAGCGGGGTACTCGAAAAAGACGGCAAATACAATAGCCGCGCAAAACTTAGCAAAACTTAACGTTCAGAAATATATTTCTGAGCTGCAGAAAGAGCAGTCCGAGCGCACCAGGATAACTGCCGACCAAGTGCTTGAAGAGCTGGCGGCAATAGCCTTCAGCGACAGGACAGAGCTTGCGCGGGTCGTCAGCAGGCAGGGAGAAACGGCTGTTGAGCTTACTGAAACGAAGGACCTGCCCGATACGGTAAAAAAAGTCGTTTCAGGCGTAAAGCAGGGCAGAAACGGAGTGGAGATATCCTCCTATGATAAGCTTAGGGCTCTTGAACTTCTGGGCAAGCACTTGGGGATGTTTATTGACAGACCTGCCGCGCCGGCGTCTGAGGACGAGCTGTCGGCACTGTATAAGACCCTTGAAAGAGAGGAGGCCGGAAAATGACCTTTACAAGACTGTCTGAAAAGCAGAAGCTCCTGCTCAAATGGTGCCACGTCCCCTCAATGCGCAGCAGGTACAGCGCGGTCATCTGCGACGGGGCCGTCCGTTCGGGGAAAACGGTCGTAATGATCACAAGCTATATTCTCTGGGCGATGAAAAACTTTAACGGCGCGAATTTTGCGATCTGCGGAAAGACGGTGCAGTCCGCCGAGCGCAATATTATAAATCCGTTAGGTCAGATCGCGGATATAACCCGTTATTTCCGTTTGTCATATACCCGATCGTCGCATTTGCTGACGGTTGAGGTCGGAGGCAAGCGGAATTATTTTTACATATTCGGCGGCAGGGACGAATCCTCGGCGGCGCTGATACAGGGACTGACCCTTTCCGGCATTATGCTTGACGAGGTCGCGCTTATGCCCCGCAGCTTTGTCGAGCAGGCGGTCGCCAGAACGCTTTCGGTATCAAACGCCAGGCTCTGGTTCAACTGCAATCCGGAAAATCCGCATCATTACTTTTATACGGAATGGATATTAAAGGCGTCTGAGAAAAATGCCCTCAGACTGCACTTTCTGATGAACGATAACCCGATACTTACCGCTGAAGATATAGCCAAGGCGGAAAATATGTATTCGGGCGTTTTTTATGATCGGTTCATCAAAGGACTGTGGGTAATGGCGGAGGGGCTTGTATACCCGGAGCAGGCTCAGGGCGAAGGTATCGTGCCGACAGAGGATCGCGGCTATACGTCCTATTATATATCCGTCGATTACGGAACGCTGAATCCTTTCTCGGCAGGGCTTTGGGGCAAATGCGGCGGCGTATGGTACAGGGTCAGGGAGTTTTATTACAACGGCCGCGAAAAAGACGTTCTGCTTACCGACGAGGAGTATTATTCGCAGCTTGAAAGGCTTGCGGCAGGTCTCAGCATACGGGCTGTGATAGTGGATCCGTCCGCGGCTTCTTTTATCGAGTGTATCCGCCGTCACGGAAGATTCAGCGTTATCAAGGCGAGGAACGAGGTAACGGACGGGATAAGACGCACTGCCGAGGCTTTCAGGACGGGCGATATAAAAATAAACGACTGCTGCCAGTCGGCTATCAACGAGTTTGCCGCTTACCGCTGGGACGACAGGTCCGCGGACGACAAGCCGATAAAGGAATACGACCACGCGATGGACGACATACGCTATTTTGTCAATACGATAAAGACAACGAAAGCCCGCGCCGGCAGTAAATCAGCGCTGGGCATATACTGATAAAGCAAAGGAGGAGCAAGGCTTGTTTACAATTTCACGCGGCAGGGATATAACGATCGGACTGGCGGTAAATTTTATACGGAACCATCACGACAATGCGGTTCCAAGGCTTGAAAAGCTGAAAAGCTATTACGACGGAAAGCATAAAATATGCGGCAGGGTAAAAGCGGCGGACCTCGCGAACAACAGGATAGTTATAAACCACGCGAGCTATATAGCGAATATCGCAAGCGGCTATCTTGCCGGAACTCCGGCGTCGTATAAATTTCCGGAGGGCGATATCAGCCCGATCACCGACATTCTGAAAAAGGCGGACAGTCCAACCGAGGACAGCGATCTTGCTCTGGACTGCTCAGTATACGGGCGGTCGTTTGAGCTTATGTATATGTCAGACGACGAGAAGCCCGTTCCTAAGCTTGCAAAGATCGACCCACGCTCAGCGTTTGTCGTTTATGACGATACGGTGCTTCATAAGCCGCTGTTCGGCGTTACCTATTACCCCGTCTTTAACGATAACGGTATGCACGAGGGGTATATGTGCAGCCTTTATACAGCCGATACGATCGCTCCGTTCAGGACGGATACCGGATTTACGGTAACGGAAGAGGGAGAGGAGGAGGCTCATCATTTTCTCAGCGTTCCGCTTAATGAGATATACAATAACCAAAGCTGTCAGGGTGATTTCGAGCAGGTGATTTCCCTTATAGACGCGTACGATCTGCTGATGAGCGACCGGGTAAACGACAAGGAGCAGTTTGTAAACGCCCTGCTGCTGATAACCGGCTCTGTTCTCGGCGACGACAGCAGCGAAAAGAGCGAGACCTATCAGGCGGTCAAGGATAACGGTATTCTGGAGCTTCCGAGCGACGCTAAGGCCGAGTATCTTATAAGGCAGTTTGACGAAGCAAGCGTTGAGATACTCCGAAACGCGATAAAAAAGGATATACATACGATCTCAAACGTACCTGATATGTCCGACGATAATTTCGGCGGAAACGTGTCCGGCGTTGCCATGGCGTACAAGCTGCTGGGCTTTGAGCTTATGACAAAGACGAAGGAACGTTTTTTCAAGGAGGGACTGAGATATCGTCTGAAGCTTATAGCCAACGTGCTTTCAAAGCGAAATATAATAATCGATACCGACAGTATAGAGATCGTCATGCCGAGGACGCTGCCTCAGAATACCGCCGAGCTGGCGAATACCGTAGCGGCGCTGTCCGGACTGGTTTCGCAGGAAACGCTTCTGTCACAGCTGCCGTTTGTTGAAAATCCGGCGGAGGAGATAAAAAAGCTCAGAGAGGAAAATCAGAAAGCTCTGGAATATCAGCGGTCGGTGTTCAGCCTGAGAAGCGACGGTGCGGAAGATGAAAGCAAGGAGCGGTGATTACTGGCGGGAGCGGGCAGAAAAGCGAATGGACGAGGCTGTTTTAAAAGCGGATTCGATAGCGGACAGGATCGGGACGGCATATCTTGAAGCCTTAAGGGATATACAAAAAAGGCTTGACAGCGTATTCAGGAATTTTTCCGCCGGAATTTCCGAAGCCGAAGCCAGGCGCGTACTTCAAAGCGTTAAGGAGCCTGATGTTATTAAACGGCTTGAAAAGGCTGTCGGCAGGATAGAGGACGCGGAGAAAAGGGCTTTAATTCTTGCCCAGATAAACGCTCCGGCTTACAGGGCAAGGATAGACAGCCTGAATACGCTTGCGGACAGCGTTAAATCAGTATGTGAAAAGATCGGCGGCAAAACGCTGGAGCTGATGGATTCAGAACTGTCGGAAATAGCCGAAAGCGCTTATTACAGGAGTATTTTCGATACACAGAAGGGAACGGGGCTGGGCTTTTCGTTCGCGTTGCTTTCACAGGACAGGATCAATGAAATACTGCTGACCAGCTGGAGCGGCAAACACTATTCCGAGCGTATCTGGGACAACTCCGAAAAGCTTGCCGAGGCTGTACAGGAAATACTTCTCAACGGCTTTCTGACCGGAAAATCCAGCGGCAGAATGGCAAGCGATCTGCAAAAAAGAATGCATTCGTCCTACAGCCGAAGTCTGACGCTTATAAGGACGGAGGCGAGCTACATCGCCAACGGCGCCGAGCTTGAAAGCTACAGAGAGAGCGGCGCGGAAAAATACCGGTTTGTCGCCACGCTTGACCTGAGAACTTCCGAGATCTGCCGGAGCCTTGACGGAAACGAGTATTCTCTTGCCGAAGCCTGTCAGGGTGAAAACTTTCCTCCCATGCACCCCCGCTGCCGTTCTACGACAGTTCCGGCGCTGTCAGACGAGGTAATGGCTGATATGAAGCGGCGGGCAAAGGACCCCGTTACAGGAAAGCCTGTGACGGTTCCGGCGGATATGACCTATAAGGAGTGGTACGGCAGATATGTTAAGGGAAGAGCCGAGGCTGAGGCAAATGAAAAGGCGGTCAGAAATCTTTCCTCCGACAGAAAGCAGTTTGAGAGGTACAAAAGGCTGCTGGGAAAGGAAATGCCGCGGACGCTTGAAGAGTTTCAGCGGATCAAATATTCTGACGGCAACGGGTATGGGGTTTTAAAGGCGCAGGCACGAAAAGCGGCGGTTGACAAATCGCAGAAAAGTGGTATAATAAAGGCAGGGGAAGTGAGAAAATTGGAGCAGGCTAAAAAGAGAAATCATAAAATATACATAACCGATATGGCAATAGATAAGGTTAATAAAGTAAAGTTGTCTGATTTTTCACAAAAACAAATTGACGATATGCAGATCAAGCATAAAGATTTGCTGAAAATTGCAAAAGAAAAGAATGACAGCAATGAAGTTTTGTTAATAAATGATTTGAATTTAAGAAGCGAGGTTCAAATATTTGGTGACGAATTTGTTGTTTCACCTGCAAAAAATCCATTTGCCGTTTCTGTTATCGGAAACGCTCAACGCAGATCGCTCATATATATGCACAATCACCCCAGCACGAATAATTTTTCAGTAGCGGATATTGATACTTTTATCTGCGAGGGTGCGATAAAAGTAATGTCGGTTATAACTAATCAAGGCGAAGTTTATATTTTGAATAAGAAATCAGAATATGAATATAATAAAGCGAGAAATCTAATGGCAGAAATCTTTAATTCATTTAACAATGAAGAAATGGATAATAACGAATTTGTCAGAAGATTTCTTAAGCAGTGCCATAAAGGAGGTATAGAATATGCTAAATCCAAATAGACCTATTAAAATTATTGACGACCGTCCGAAAAGCAAAGAAGAGATAGCAAAAATGATTGAGCATATGTTCAATACAGACGAGGACGGAAACCCGGAAAAAGATAAGAATGACAGAGAAACCGCATAGTTTTTTAACCGCTTCGCTCAGGCGAGGCGGTAATTTTATGCCTGTTTGCAAATAAAATACGGATATAAGCGCTTTGCGTTACGCAGGGCGCTTTTATTATACACAAAATCAAGAAAGCGAGGTAAAACCCTATGAAGACACACGGAATCAGGATACCGATGCAGTTCTTTGCGGAGGATTCTCCTGCTGACGAAAACGGCGGACAGCCTGACGTTACTCTTGAACAGGTTTTCAGCGCGTTCAGTCCGGAGGATATCCTCGGAGCTGACAGCATGAAAGCCGCTTTGGAGAAGCACACAAAGACAGCTGCTGAAAAGGCTGTTTCACAAGCAAGGAAGGTATGGGAGAAGGAACAGCTTGAAAGTCTGGGCGAAAGCAGGAAGCTTGAGAAAATGAGCGAAGCCGAAAGGGAGAAATACCGATTTGAAAAGGAAAAAGCGGAATTTGCAAAGCAAAAGGCGGAGTTTGAGCGTTCGCAGCTTGAAATTTCGGTAGGCTCCGAGCTTCAGAAAAGGGGGCTTCCCGCCGTATTCGCCAAGTATCTTACCGCTGATAACGCGGAAAACTCCAAGGCGCGGCTGGACGAATTTGAACAGGCGTTCAATTCCGCTCTTTCAGCGGCTGTGGATTCAAAGCTGAGGGGCGGCGCTCCGCCGAAAGCGCCGGAGCCGAAGAGCGGGCTTACAAAAGAGGCGTTTGCGAAGATGGGATATTCCGAACGGCTTAAGCTGAAAAAGACCGATCCCACAAAATATAACGAACTGAAAGGATGATTTATTTATGAACAACGGAGGCATTAAAATTTCAATGCAGTATTTTGCCGATGAAACTACTAAGATCTCTGATCTTATCGACCCTGAGGTCATGGCGGATATGATCTCCGCGAAGATCCCGAATAAGATCGTCGTCGCGCCGTTTGCAAAGGTAGACAAAACTCTTTCCGGAGTTCCGGGGGATGAGATAACCATACCGCAGTACAGTTACATAGGCGACGCCGCGGACGTAGCCGAGGGAGTTGCCGCTGAAACGGTAAAGCTTCAGGCAAGCACAACTAAGGCAAGGGTCAAGAAAGCGATGAAAGCGGTTGAGCTTACGGATGAGGCTGTTCTGAGCGGCTATGGCAATCCCGTAGCGGAAGCCAACAGCCAGCTTGCCAGCGCTATCGCCGCGAAGCTGGATAACGACGCCATGGACGCGCTTCAGACGGCTCAGCTTGCATATGACGGCTCGGCGGCAGCGATCAAATACACCGGAGTGGTAGACGCTATTGATCTGTTTGACGAGGAAGTCAACACAGATAAGGTCATGTTTGTTCACCCAAAGCAGGTCACTCAGCTCAGAAAGGACAGCGATTTCGTTTCCGCGGACAAATATCCCGGCAGCGTGGTAATGACCGGAGAGGTCGGAATGATCGCGAATACCAGGATAGTTCCGTCGAGAAAGGTACCGCTGCATACCGAATGGTACAGGTTTGACGAAAGCGGAACGGTAACGGTAAGCGATTCCAATATTGCCGAGATCCGCAAGACTCTCCCGTCGGCGGAAATTGACGATAAGGTCACAAAAGTCACTACGCCCTGCTATTTCTGTCCTATAGTCAAGCTGAATCAGGACGGCGAAACGGAAGAAGAGGTCTCGGCTCTTACCGTTTACCTGAAGCGCGACACCAACGTTGAGGCCAGCAGGGTATCGCTCGCGAGAAAGACCGATATTTCAGCGGACAAGCACTATACCGTAGCGCTGTCGAACCAGTCGAAGGTCGTTCTGGCTAAGTTTAAGAAGTAAGGCGGGTGAGAATGGATACACGTCAGCTAAAACGGCTTAAGCTCCGCGCCGGCGAAAGCGACGAGGAGCTGCTTTGCGATCTGCTTGAAGCTGCTGAAAACATCATCAAAGCCAGACGCTATCCTTGCTCCCCATGGCCGGAAACGCTTGAATCCCGCTATGCAGATCTTCAGGTAAGGATAGCCCTTGATCTGTACAATAAACAGGGGGCGGAGGGAGAAACCGCGCACAGCGAAAACGGGGTCAGCCGTACCTACGGCGCGGAAAATGTTTCAAAGGATCTGCTTTCAGAAATAATCCCTAAGGCAGGCGTTATAAAGCATGAGAGATCTTAAACGGAATCAGAGCGTTGTTTACTATAGGAACTATGCCGGAAGCAGCGAGGAGATAACCGACGAGTACGGCAACGTTACAGGGTCGTACAAGAAAAAATACGGCGAGTTAAAAGCTGTGATGATGTCGGTTTCCGGCAGCAAGGGCAGCGCGGAATGTCAGACCTTCGGCGTTGCTCTTGACTACGACCGCACCCTTGCGACCTCGGATACCTCCTGTGATATAAACGAGAGCAGCATACTCTGGCTGGACGGCGCTGATACTTCAGAGCCGCATAATTACGAGGTAAGGGGGCGATCGGCAACGATAAATCAAATACAGCTGGCTGTAAAAAGGGTGGATATAAGTGACTGATATTAAAATATCGCTGTCAACCGGCGGAATCAGGAAGGCCGCGGCGCGGCTTAAAGCCTACAGAGAAGCCGTTGATAAAAAGTCCGGACTTCTGATACAGAAATTGACGGAGCGCGGACTTAGCATATCCAGAGCGGTTATTGCAGAGCTGGGCATAAACGATACGGGAAATCTGCTGAACTCGGTGGACGGATACTACAGTCCTTCGTTAAATGCCGGTTTTATAAGGGTAAGCTGTGATTATGCCTGCTTTGTTGAATTCGGGACCGGCGTGATCGGCAAGGGAAAGCCATATCCTGCCGGCAGGATAATGGCGGAAGCAGGGTACCGTTACATGGGCGGCACCCATTACGTTTCCCTGCTTGACGGAAGGGTAGGCTGGTATTATCCGGTCGATGACGGAAGGTCATGGAGATTTACACAGGGTATGCCGTCGCGTCCTTTCATGTATGAAACCGCGCAGGATATGCGCAGAAATTTAGAAAAAACCGTAAAGGAGGTGTTTGATTGATAGACGTAGAAAACGAGGTCTTTAATAACGTCGCCGTTCCGCTTCGGGAGCATTTTGAAGGCATATATGTAGTCGGTGAAAATACTTCGGAGCCCAGCCGCTTTCCGGCGGTTTCAATTATTGAAAAGAGCAGCGCTGTAGATGAAAAATCCATAGACAGCGGCAGTATTGAAAATTACGCCGACGTTATGTATGAGATCAACGTATACAGTAATCTTGAATCGGGTAAAAAACAGCAGGCGAAAGCTATCGTCAGCTTTATTAACGATCAGTTTGACAGCATGGGCTTTGTCCGCCAGTTCTGTGAACCGATAGACAATGCGGCGGATCCGACAGTTTACCGCATGACTGCAAGATTTGTCGGAAAAGCAGACGTACAGAAAAACATTTACAGAAAGTAGAGGTAATTTATTATGGAAAAAACAACTATCAACACATATTTGTATGCAAAGAAAACAACCGGCTCGGACTTTGAGAAGCTTGTTGACATAACAAGCTATCCCGACCTCTTTTCAGCCCCTGAAAAGCTCGACATTTCGGATCTTTCAAGCAAGCAGAAAAAGTATACGGACGGAATGGTGGATCTGCCCGATTATGAATTCGGAGCCAACTACACCAAGACCGCGTACGACAAGGTCAAGGCTATGGAAAACGACGACACGATACAGTTCCAGATCAGATTCGGCGCGGACGGCGAATACGGCGCGTGGGGCTGGACCGGTTCCGTTTTCGTGAACGTAAAGGCTGGCGAGGTCGGCGGAAAGCGCGAAATGACCGTTACCTGCTATCCGAAGACCGACATAACGGAAGCGGAAATTTCTTAATTAAAAACGGAGGGAAAATATTATGTCAAAGACAGTTAATTTTGAATACGAGGGCAGAACCTACAAGCTGGGCTTCAACCGCAAAACCGTAAAACAGATGGAAAGCGAGGGCTTTAATTTTGAGGAGTTCAAAACCAAGCCTCTGAGCTGTATTTCCGACCTGTTCGCCGGAGCGTTCAGGCTTAATCACAGATTTACAAAGAGAGAGCTTATCGACGAAATACACGCCTCCCTGAAAGATAAGGAAGGGCTTAATCAGGCGCTGATGGATATGTATTCCGAAACTCTCACAAGCCTTATGTCAAACGCCGCTGACGAAGAGGAAACCGAAAATTTGATTTCCTGGAGCGTGGCAGAGCAGTAGACCGCGGCTCCGTAAAATCCTACACTGAAATATTCAACGAATGTTTTCCCTTCTATTTGTCCATAGGAATGACCTGTGAGGAGTTCTGGGAGGGCGACAGCGCTCTCCCTGCTTTTTACAGGAAAGCCTATGAGCTGAAGCAGAAAACCTTATACAATGAAATGAATTTCAGCGCATGGCTTCAGGGAAGATATACGGCCGAGGCAATTTCTGCTTGCTTCGGAAAGCGCTGCGCATATCCCGAAAAGCCCTACGAGCTGGGAAGAGAGGAAACCAAGCGCAGTCAGGAAGAAATAATGATCGAAAACGCAGAGCGTTTCAGGGCTCTGGTAGAGGCTAAAAATAAGCATATGAAAGGAAGGTGAAAGGAATGGGAGAAGTAAGCATTGACAAGCTGAGTATTGAAATATCCGGCAACGCGGATAAGGCTGTAAAGTCGTTGGATAAGCTTACGGCGTGTCTGGAAAGGCTGGAAAAGTCGATAGAAAACTGCAAGGGGCTGAACACGGTTTCCCGGCAGATCGAAAAGCTGACGGCGGCAGCCGCCAGAATACAGGGCGGTAAGCTCAAAGAATTATCCGCGTACATAGACAAGCTTTCGGCGTCAAAGCCCCCAAGCTTTGAGAGGCTTATCGGACAGATCGAAAGACTGTCCGCGGCGGCTTCAGGAGTAAGCGGAACGGAAAGGCTTGCTCAGAACATCTTGGATATAGCGGACGCGGTCAAGCCGCTTGAAACTATAGAAAAGACCAATTTGGGCTCTGTAGTCGGCTCGCTCAGGAAGATACCCGAATTTATCAAGGCTATGGACACCTCCGCGCTTGATGATTTCAAAAATTATATAGAGCGAATAACCGAAGCCTTAAAACCGCTTACTACGGAAGTACGCAAGTCCGAAAAGGGACTGGAATCGCTTAACGGAATAATGCAGTCTGTAGTTGCGGAAAACGGAAATCTTGCTTCCAACAACGCAGTATCGGTAAAATCCTATACATCGCTGTCTTCCGTTCTCAAAGACGTAAAGGTGAAAATACTGGCGTGCTCTTACGCGTTATACAAGCTTGCGGGTTCTATGTACGGCTGGTTCAAGGAGAGCAACGATTATATCGAAAATCTCAATCTTTTTACGGTCGCCATGGGAGACGCCAGCGAGGAGGCCTTAAACTACGCGGAAAAAGTAAGCGGCGCTCTTGGAATAGATATGTCGGAATGGATCAGAAATCAAGGCGTGTTCAAGCAGGTGACCTCCGGCTTCGGGGTAGCTGCCGAGCAGTCTAATCTCATGTCCAAAAACCTTACGCAGCTTGGCTATGACATATCTTCGTTCTTCAATATCGATATAGATGAAAGTATGCAGAAGCTTCAGAGCGGTATTTCCGGCGAGATCGAGCCTCTCAGGCGGTTAGGCTATGCCCTTGATACGGCTACGCTTCAGCAGGTCGCTTATAATCTGGGTATAAGCCAAAACATAAACCAGATGACGCAGGCTCAGAAATCTCAGCTGAGATACATTGCAATAATGCAGCAGTCCTCCAACGCGATGGGGGATATGGCGCGGACGGTCGCCACTCCCGCGAATTCTATACGTATTCTTGAGCAGCAGTTTACTCAATTAAAAAGAGCGCTGGGAAACATCGTCAGCGTTGTCGCGGTAAAGCTGATTCCGTATATTCAGGTCGCGATAAGGCTTCTTACCGACCTTGCGCAAAGCCTTGCGGAAAGGTGGGGCTTTGAAATGCCTCAGATAGACTATTCCGCTATGGGCGACGGTCTGAGCAATGTTACCGACGAGGCTGACATCGCGGCGGAAAGCGTGCAGGAAACCGTTAAGGAAATGCAGAGGCTTGCGGGATTCGACGAAATAAACGTGCTTTCCAGCGGCGCGGGAAGCGGTTCAGAAACCGTAAGCGCAGCGGGCGGCAGTGATCTGGGTGTTGAACTGCCTGAATATGACTTTCTGGCAGGACTGGACGAGCAGACCGACGAGCTTTATCAGCAGGCTAAGAAAAAAATCAAGGAGTTTACCGATAAAGTCAGGTCGCTTTACGAATGGTTCAAAAAGAACAAAAAAATCGTCGGAGATTTGCTTAAGCTGCTCGCGCTGCTCTGGGCGGTATCAAAGCTTAAAAAGCTGATAGATAAGGTCCATGAACTCTATAAGTGGTTTAAGGAGCTTAAGATTATCAAAACCGCTAAAAAGTGGCTGGATATTTTTATTACTGGTTTTAAAAAATCTGAGGCTGATACTTTCTTCGGAAAACTTTCAGGCGGGTTTAAAAGTATTTCAGACGAAGTAAAGAAATTCAGGGATAAATTAAGTCCTGTGCAAAAATTACTCGGCACTATCGTCGGAACTGTTGTTGCAAGCTACGGAAGCTATAATCTTTTTTATGATCTGGCAGGCGATACGCTTACCTGGAAATCGGCTCTTGTTGACAGCGCTGAAATTGTCGGCGGTCTTGCCGCTTCGTGGATTTTCGGAGGAGGTAAGGGGCTGGCTGTAGGATTTGTGGCAACTGCTTTCTCTGGATTGTATGGCTGGATAAAGAAATGTGTTGAAGCGTCTGAGGAAGCGTATTTGAAGATAAGCGGACTGTCTGATAATGGCGGAGTTAAGGTATCTGATTTAACGCAAATGTTTTCAGATCAGTACAACCAAATAATAGAAACGTCAGATAAAATTCAAGAGTACAAACAAACAATTTCAGATAATGACGGTACAATCAGTACGGCTATTGAAAATGTTGAGAATTTCAACACTGCTTTCGGCGACGGTAAAAATGCAATGTCAGAGGAAGATTTAGAATATATAACAGGACAGTTTGAAACAATCGCCAAGTCGGTAAAGGATAATGTCGGAACGGCTACGCAAAGTATTCTCGAGTCATTTTCAGATAAAATAAAACAAGTAGCTGACAATATCGGCATAGATCTGAGCAAAGTTATTTCCAGTTTAAAGGGTTTTGAATCCGAAATGAAATCAAATGTTGACGAAGCCGAAACAATCGTAACCAATTATCAGCAAATGCTTTTTGACGGAATAACTCCAACGGCTGAACAGACCAATGAATATGAGAGAGCATACAGTTATCTTATTGACAAAACACGGACGCAGTCAACCGAATTATCAAATGCAAAAGAAGAAATGCAAAATGCGATAGACTTTTCAAAGCTTGATTTTGAGAATCCTGAAACCTTTGAAAAAAGCATGGAGGATTTGAATACTAAAACCAAAGAGGCTTTACAAGCTGTTAAAGATACTTACAAAACCAGCAGTGATGCGCTAGAAGAATTTTATACAGAAATTCAGCTGCAATATAGGCATGGGTTCCTCTCAGATGATCAATATGCCCTTGCTATGCAAACATATGAGGAAACAAAACAAATCTTGAAAGCGGATATGGAACAGAGCAAAAAAGATATAAAGACTGATCTTGCTACTTTAACAGGCGCTATACAGTCTGAATATGATAGGGCTATTGACGACATAGCAACTTATAAAGCAGAGTTGGCTTTCAAGTCAAATGGCAAAAGTGTTGAAGAGGTAAAAAAATACAACCGAGACTCTTGGAACGCAGAATATGAGTTGCAAAAGAGCTATGTAAAAAGAGTTTTTGGCGATTTACAGGACACAATTGATATTGCTACTAAGGATTTGGATATATCCCCCGATATATCGTTGGGAGAAGCATGGCTTTCACAAATGAGTGAAAACGAAAAGGCAGCATTTCCAAGTGTTATTGTGGAAGAAAATGAACGCTTAAATTTAATAAATGAAAATAGAGTAAAGCATATGAATTACAATCTTGAAAAGCTTGGAATAAACACCAGTTCAAAATTAAAAGAATCTATTAATTTTAACTCAGTAATGCAAAGCGCTGAAAAAGTTGCATATACTTTTGGTTTAGGTTTAAAAAATGGTGAAGGTTCAATAATTGAAAGACTGATTCAAATTAGTTCTTATCCTAATTCTATTTTCAACAATCCATTAACTTGGACAAATACTATGGAAACTGCCAACAAAAACGGTCAATCCGTCGGCTACTCCTCCGTAACCGGAATGGCCGCGGGATTTTCTATGGGTAATGCCCTTGCGGCGGGAGCTGTAAACGGAGTTATGCAAAGCGTAAAACTCGCGGTGGACAGCGTAAATCTGTCATCTCAGGGATATAACGCAATGCAGACGTACAGCGGCGGTTTCAGCAGCAGTAAAAATATGTTCTTTGAAAATCTTTTAGGAATAGGAAATGAAGTAGCTTCATACTTTAACATCGACCTGACAGAAACAGGAAAAGGCATCGGCGGTACTCTTTCTAAGGGCTTTTCCGACGGAAGTATTTCCTTAATTGATATGTATAACAAAATTCTTGGAAAATCAGAGGAATTTTCTGTTCAGATGATGAATGCCTACAACGACGCGGTCCCGATATATCAAAAGATGATAAACGGAATCAGCATAGCGGCAGGCGCGGGAATGTCGGCCGCGAATATAGATTATGTAAGCTATACGGCGAAAGGCAGGCGCATAAAAGGATATGCTGACGGCGGATTCCCCGATTACGGCGAGCTCTTCATAGCCAACGAACGCGGACCCGAGCTGGTCGGACAGATAGGCGGCAGAACGGCTGTGGCGAACCAGGGGCAGATAACCGACGCGATTTATTCGGCGGTTCTTGACGCAATGCGTATGTCCGGCAAGGGTACTTCTCAGGGTCAGGGAGACGTCAATGTCTACATAGACAGCGACGAAGTTGCGGCAAGAGTTGAATACAGACAGTATACGAAATCAAAGAGGCTGGGAGGTTAAAATGGTTATCTGGCTGAAAATAAACGGAACGCAGGCTCCCACGCCGAGGACCTGCAAGGTAGGGCGTTATGATCTGGACAGCGAGAACACGACCAGAAACGAAAAGGGAGTTCTTCACCGCGACCGGATACGCTCGGGTACATACAAGTGCGAATATACATGGAGACTTACAACGTCCGAGCTTTCGGACCTGACCTCACTGCTTTCCTCCGAAACCTTTACGGCGGAGTTTTACGATCTCACTACGAATACATACCATACCTGTACCATGTACGCCGGAGACAGAACGGCGGATACGGTGCTCAGCAGGGACAGCGCGGGCGGCGTACTTGTGGATTATTCGTGCAGTTTAATTGAATGTTAGGGGGCGGTGAAAATGATACAAACGCCGAGCAATTATCAGAACAGGATAGTTTCAGAGGAGTTCGAGGGCAGCATAACCCTGTCCGGCGGAACAAACCTCGGCATAAGCAGCGACAATATAGTACAGAACTCGGTAACGCTTACAGAAAGCTGCTGCAGCGGCTCCTTTATGGTAGGCGGAGTTATCTCAAATCAGCTTGATATGGCTTTGATACTTGAAGATCCGTCAAGCCTGCGGATACAGCAGGGCAGCGCTGTATATCTGGTGAAAAGATATATTCTTGACGATGACGACGAGGTCGAATTCTGTCTGGGGCATTTTATCATTGATATTTCAAGCATAAAAAAGACGGCGAATACCATGTCCTTTACGGCATATGACTATATGTCCGTACTGGACGCGCCGATAAAATCACAGGAAGCGCAGGTGCTGCGAAGGCAGATACCCTCCAGATTTCTGCTCTATATCACGAGCCATTTCAGCTCGTATCTTTCGCCGGGATACACTGAGGCTGAAATACTGTCGCTTCCGAACGGAGGGGAAAAGTTCACCTACGAATACAAGGATAACGATACCTACAGGGATCTGCTGGGCTGGGTGGCTCAGCTGCTTGGGGTATACTTCCGTATCGACAGGCAGACGAATACTTTCAATTACGGACGCTTTGCCGCGAGTACGGCGCCGTCGTTTATCATCAACGGGGACAACGCTATCAAGAGAAGCATTTCCGATACGCGGGTCAGGATAACGGGAGCAAGATTCGGCGATTTTCAGGTGGGTGAGGACGGGGTCCTCATTGACCTTACAAACAATCCGCTCCTGCCCAACAAGGCTCAGAACAGCGGAGATGAACAGTATGTAGAGGCGGTATTCAACGCGGTAAAGAATATCGATCTGTATACGGCGGAGATCGCCTGGTTCGGCGATCTTGCGGTAGAACCGGGGGACCGCTTTACATATCTCGTAGGAGAGGGGGCTTCAACAAAAGCCTACACGGTAACGGTAATGGAAACGATCTGGCGTTCGCGCGGCAGCTGCACGATACGTTCTTTCAGCTTGACGGGAGACGGAAAGTCTGCCGTAGGCGGCGGAAGCGGGACGGGTCTTTCAAACGGGGGCGGCAACAACTATTTCTATTTCGCGGCTAAGGCAAATCTGCCGTCCTCCGGCTTATACGGCAGGCTGTATGTCGTTACCGACGAAAACGTTATCTACCGGTGGTCTGAAAAAGGCTATGTAAACGCCGCTCAGACTTCGGGAACGGAGGTAATAACGCTTGCAAGCTCCGCGGCGTATGCAAACAAGGCTCTGTCGCTGCCGTTTACGCCGAACGCGAACACACGAATAGCGGGAAGCCTGAGATATGCCGGTTCGCCTAACCCGTCAAGATATTATGTTCTTTCATTCTGCTATATATCGTCGAAGATATACGCGAATATATGCAGCCCTCAGTACACCGGACCGTCCGGCTCGCTTCCGGCGGGGACTTACTATGTTGACTGGACGGTTCTGGACCGTGGAGAAGCCGCTGTGTCAGCCGCCAGCTATGAAGCCGAAGCCGCCGATTCAGAAAGCGAAAATATCAGCGGCGCCGAAAGCGGTATTGCCGAAGCGGAAGGCGGTACCGCGGAGGTTGAAGCGGGTGTCACGGAATGATATAAATATACCGCCTGTCCGACCGGGCAGGCGGTATAAATCAGTTTAATTTATTAGAATTCCAGATATATAATATCGCTGTCAAAGGAATCGTCCCAATCGTCCCAGTTGAAAATGTGGAATGAAAACTCAACATTTTCTATACTGGTGATATTATTTTCCTCAAGCTCAGATGACCTAAGCGTGATGCCGTCGTTGATTTTCTTTCCGGCAGAAACTTCCGCTGAAATACTACCGTTGATCATGAAGCCGTTTGCTGAAAAATCCCGCACTTGAACTGTATATTTTTTATCCGTATTATTTTCAATAAGCAGTTTTATCTCAGAACCCCAGAAGTCGTCATAATCCAATCCCTTATATGTTATCTTGATTCCGTTAGCGTCATAAAGAACGATATTCTCGGGTACGTCTGCTGAAGTGGTTGTAGTCGTTGTTGTGGTTGTGGTGGTCGTTTCCTTAGTCGCAAGGGTGGTTTTTTCTTTCTTGGTGGTTACCGTTTCCTTTTTCTTAAAATAAGATAATTTGTAGGGCATAGAATTGTATACTATTTTATTCAGCGATATGCTTGGCAAATTTTGTATATCTGAAACGCCTTCATATGTACCGAAAATAGTTATCTCGTTATCGCCGAATTTGTCGGACATTCTTACTAAATCCGGAATTTCGTCAAATGTAATCAGCCAGTTTTTATTCTCTGAGGTGACTTTTAGCCCTAATGCTCCATATTCTGTTACTTTGCCGTTAATATACACTTTATCTCCGGAATTGTTTTTGTCGGCAGGCCATTTTGCATAAGTAAATCCATCTATATCGGCGTAAGAGGCGCTGTCGGAATCGGCGTAAGAGGCGCTGTCGGATATAGACGGATCGGAAAAAGAACTGTTTTCAGCTTCGCTTGATTCCGATTTTTCGCAGGAAACCATTCCCGCGCATAAGCATAATGTCAGGACTAAAGTAAGAAGTTTTGTCATATTCTTTGCCTCCTATAATTCAACTTTCTTTTTGAGAATCGACATTCTCTATCGTTACATAAACGGCTTCAATTTTCGGCGCCTTGGCGTTTGTTCCCAGAACGGTTTCTCCCTCTATGAATCCGGCGCTTTCTCCCCAAATCGTAACGGTATCGCCTTCAAGGATACGTTTGCCGTTGCTTTCAAAGGAAAAGATAATGTAATCAGCGTCGTCATTAACGGAAAGTCTGTAAATCCCGTCCTGAATTTCCTGTAGGACCTCTCCCGAAAAAGTGAAATATTCCCCTGATCTGGCGTTACCGTCCCTGGCTATTTCTTCGTACGCAACCGATTGGCACAGCTCCTTGTATTCCGATTCGGTATACTGAGCGGCATTGGATCGGACATCGCGTTTTTCCTTGGCTTTTTTGTATCCGCCGCGTATACCGGGAATTATCCAGATCATTAATACGGCGGCCGCTATAATAAATACAAACGCGCCTAAACAGCCGCTTGCGGTAATGGCGCTGCCGCGTTTTCTTTGATTGGTACTTGACGGAGGAACGGGAATTTCATAGCCTGAAGCCTCTTGTTGCTGAAAGTTATTATCGTCTATTGGTTTATAATTTTTTTGCGGCGCTTGACGCTGCTTACTTTTATATAAAAGATAATATATGCCAAGCGCAATTATTAAAACAGGGATTAAAAGATAAAATACAAAATCCATTGATAGCTCTCCTATAAATTCAAGAAAGAGTGACAGCTATAAAATCTGGATCTGTATATATTACATAACTGCGAGCTTTTTCAGCTGCTTTATCTGACTGCTGATTGTTATAAGAAGCTTTAAAAAAAGAAATAAATAAGATTACCATAGTTAAGATTATAATAGCTCCGACTATCCACCATAAAACATTAGCGCCGGTTTTTACTTTTTTAGTCGTATTATAAATACTAACATGGGATTTTTCTTTTAAAAAATCTCTTGTTTCTCCGCATGAAATACATTTTGAAGAACGATATGAATTTCGATTTTTGCAATTATAACAAGTCCAATATGTAGAACCGCAGGATACGCAGGCCTCTGAATCGTTATCGTTTATATTTCCGCATTTACTGCATTTCCAACTCATAAAATTTACTCCCTTCAATTATTTTATTTTCTATTTGAATCTTGCATAAAATACAGCTTTATAATTCTCATCGAACCACACTCCGTCGCTTATATCGCTTATATGAGGCTCTTCTCCATAATTCAGTGTTGTAAAAGCACATATATAGTTATTTTGGCTGTCATAACAAGAGAAATCGGCAATTTCGGCTTTATAAGTATCTGCTACTGATTTAATCGTATCTATTAGGAAATCAACGTTATCTTCAACATTGTCTTCATTAAATGTTATAGATACCTTATATTTTTTTAGTTCAGAGCCGCTGTCTGAGCCGTCTGTTATAATTAATTTATCTCCGTTTTGAAAAGACATCTCAAACGGCAAATCTGGTATATACTCGGAGGTTACAGATGAATTATCTGATATTTTTGTGGAGCTGACTAATATTTGCTTATTGTCATTGTTTTCACAAGCGCACAAACTAATACAAAAAATAAAGAAAAACAAAAATACGATTGACTTTTTCATTCTATGTTCCCCTAAAAATTATTATACTGGTATTTTACCATAAATATTTACATAAATCAACAGATAATCGAAAATTGCACAATGTAAACAAATAAGTAAAGATAATTTTGTGCAGATTTCAAACACGAATATCAGCGTTCCGAACAATCGGGACGCTTTTATTATATCTAAAAATATGCTATGAAAGGGTGTTCTCTATGAAGCTGATGATCAGTACCGGCTGTAAAGTCCGGGCTGAACCGGATTTTCAGTTCGCAGGCTGAAAATATATCAAGAAAAATCACAAAGAAACGGAGTGAACCAATATGACCGAATTAAAAGCGGCGGCGCTTGCCGTTGTCGGAACGATAGGGGGCGGTATAGCCGCCCTGTTTGGAGGCTGGACCAGCGCAATGACGACGCTGATAATCTTTATGGTGGTCGATTACATAACGGGGCTGATAGTAGCGGGGGTGTTCAAGAAATCGGGCAAGTCGGAAAGCGGCGCGCTTGAAAGCAGAGCCGGCTTCAAAGGGCTTTGCCGCAAGGGGATGATACTGCTTATCCTGCTGGTGGCTTGCAGGCTGGACATCGCTCTGGGCACCGCGTACATCAAGGACTGCGTATGCATAGCGTTTATCGCGAACGAGACCCTTTCCATAATCGAAAACGCCGGACTTATGGGAGTACCAGTCCCCGAGATAATCACAAAGGCGATAGATGTGTTGAAAAATGAAGATAAGAATAAGTAAAACGGAGGTATAAATATGAAAACTAAAGGAATAGACGTATCATACTATCAGGGCGAGGTAGACTTCAAAAAAGTAAAGGCGGCGGGTATTGATTTTGTAATAATCCGCGCCGGCTACGGAAACGCTTTGGCATATCCTAAGCAGATCGACCCACGTTTCGAGGAATACTACAAGAACGCTAAAGCGGCAGGACTTAATGTCGGAGCGTACTGGTACAGCTATGCGGACAGCGTTGAAGCGGCAAAGCAGGAAGCAAAATCATGTCTTGCCGCGATAAAGGGTAAAACTTTTGAAATGCCGATTTTCTTTGACTTGGAGGAACAGAAGCAGTTCGCGAAAGGCAAAAGCTTCTGTGACAGCATAGTAAAAGCTTTTTGTAACTCGCTTGAGGAGGCGGGATATTTTACAGGGCTTTATATCAGCCGTTCGCCTTTGCAGACATATATATCCGCCGATGTAGCTGAACGCTACGCGCTGTGGATAGCCGAATACAGCAGCAAATGCAATTACAGCGGAAGCTACGGCATATGGCAGTACAGCAGCAAAGGAAAAGTAAGCGGTATATCCGGCAACGTGGATTGCGATTACTGCTATGTTGATTACCCGACGACGATCAAAAAAGGCGGCTTTAACGGATTTAAAAAAGCTTCGTCCTCATCGTCTGCCAAACCGCAGACCTCGGCTAAGTCTTATACAAAGGGCACGCAGATAACGCTTAAAAATACGACCTTGTACGTTTCCGCGACAGCCAAATCCGGCGTAAAAAAGAGCGGCGCTTATTACATTTACGACAATGCTGTAGTTAATAATCGTATACGCATTACCAACAAAAAGAGTAATTGCGGCAAATTACCGATCGGACTGTATGTGACTGGGTGGATCAACAAAGCGGATATTTGATGTGAGATATGGCGAAAGCCCTCTCGAGGTTCGGGAGGGCTTTTTTGTTTCATTTTATAATTATATATATCATTGAGGGGCAAATGAACTCGCTCACATGGAAATAGTATCTGCGATATTATACCAGCTGACCCGAAATCTTTCAATGAAGGAAATAAAGGAAAGCGGATTTGACACTTACTTTGTGGATCATACTACGGGCGTTTATCCTATAGCCGCGTCCGGCGTGCCTTTTTCAGCAAGTACGTTCCAGTCTACAGGAGACGCTGTAACAGATCTTACTGAGGACCTGGCGGCTGAGCAGAAAGCGCGTACTACCTACGACAATATCCTGCGTCTTGCCGACGATCCGGACGTAAGGGATCCGATAAAGTTTCTCAGAGCGCGTGAGATCGTTCACTTCCAGCGCTTTGGCGAAGGACTTCGCATGGTTCAGGATATGCTGGATTCTAAGAATTTCTATGCCTTTAACCCCAGCTTTGATAGAAAGTAAATTAATACGTCTGCATACTTTTGCTGTGCAGGCGTATTTCTTGTTTACAGGCAGCAGACTGACACAAAATGACTGAATAAATTTTACAATATCGGCAGGACAAACATAAACCGGCGTCCTTGAGCATACACTCTAATACAACACCATAAGTATTGGAGTGAGATAGATGACAGAAACAGATAAGGACCGCTCAGTGGTGCTGGGGGAGTATATGGTTATCCACAAAACTACCGTCAGAGCAACAGCGAAAGAATTCGGGATAAGCAAATCAACGGTACATAAAGATCTTACCGATAGACTGCCTAAAACGTCTCCGCAGCTGTATAAGCAGGTAAAGGCGATTCTGGAGGAAAATAAGCGGGAGCGACATATCAGAGGAGGGCTTGCGACTAAGCATAAGTATGAGGAAAAACATAAGCAGTTTATGCATGAGAAGTAAATATAGATATGAAGCAGACCTTCGTAACATACGGAAGTCTGCTTCTTGCTTTTAATAGAGGTTTGCCCCTCATCAGGATATCCGGAGCAGACCCTTGTTTGATCATTCAATTACTGTATAATTTTCAGAAGCGGTTTCTTTGGTCGCGTGCTCAGAAACGCTGAGCACCTTTACCTTAAGAGGCTTCTGCCCCATGTTTATCTGAATTATATCGCCGGTTTTAACGTCGTAAGACGCTCTGGCTACCTTGTCGTTCACAGTTATTTTTCCCGCGTCGCAGGCTTCGTTAGCGACGGTTCTCCTCTTTATCAGCCTTGTGACCTTAAGGTATTTGTCCAATCTCATATCTGCGTTACTCCTTTCATATAAAAAAATACACGTTACCAAACAGATAAAGCAGTCGTATATTATTTGGTATCTTTCATATATAAATCCTGCTTTAGTTGAAAGACAAATTTACAGTATCTGTATAAAAAAGAACCTAACCAAGTCAGGCTAGGTTCAAAGCTTCCGCTGTAAAATTACTTGTTAACGGCTTCCTTAAGAGCTTTTCCTGCCTTGAAAGCGGGAACCTTCTTAGCGGGAACGTGTACAGGCTCCTTGGTAAGAGGATTGATAGCTTCCTTAGCCGCTCTGTCGCGAACCTCGAATGTGCCAAAGCCTACGAGAGAGATCTTCTCGCCGTTCTCAAGAGTTTCGCTGATGGAATCAATTACCGTTGAAAGCGCCTTTTCAGCGTCCTTCTTTGAATATTCGCCTTTTTCAGCAATCAGATTGATCAATTCTGCCTTTGTCATTTTCAGTACCTCCAAATTGTTTTTGACGAAATGTATAAGCCTAAAATCAAAACTCTGTCTGTAAAGAAAACTAATGCTTCATACACTTCTTAGCCTTACGCCAGTAGACGTCAAGCTCATCTATGCTCAGGGCGCTCATATCCTGCCCATCTTGCCTTATTAAATTTTCGGTCTGCTCGAACCGCGATAGAAATTTGTCGCTCGCCGCTGTAAGGACTTCCTCCGCGTCAAGCTCAAGGTGCCTTGCCGTATTGCAGCATGAAAATAAAACGTCGCCCAGTTCTTCGGAAATATCGTCTTTTCTGCCGCTTTCAACAGCCTCCCTAAGCTCCCGTATCTCGTCCTCAAGAGATTTAAGAGCGTCCTCTGCGCAGGCAAAATCCATTCCTGCGCGTTTTGCTCGCTTGCCCAGCTTCTGAGCCCTCATTAGAGCGGGAAATACCCTCGGCACGCTTTTGAGCGTATCGGCATACGTTTCCTGTCCCTTGGTTTCCTTTTTTATGGCGTCCCAGTTTTTCAGCACCGTATCAACATTGTCGGCGTCGGTATTGCCGAAAACGTGCGGATGCCTTATGATAAGCTTTCGGCATACGTCGTTAGCCACGTCGTCAAAGTCAAATATCTCTTTTTCCTTTTCGATCTCCGTATGAAAAACCACCTGAAGCAGTACGTCCCCCAGCTCCTCCCGAAGCATCTGAGGATCGCCGCAGTCTATAGCGTCTATCACTTCGTAAACCTCTTCAAGAAAATCCTTGCGGATAGACTGATGAGTCTGAACCTTATCCCACGGACAGCCGTTTTCGCTTCGGAGTATCCTGACTATCTCTGCAAGATCATAAACATTGTAGGATTCCTTGCTTAATATGCTCTTGATATCGTCCTGCATAGCCCTAAATACCTCCCTGAAATCCAAAGGATACCTTATAATCATAACTCAAATCGAAAAAAATTTCAATAGGTTTTATAAATTTTTTTATAAAAAAACGATTTAATCTGCTTTTTCGGCAAAACGCACAATAAATACAGTGAAAAAAAGTACATTATGCTACCTGCAAATATGGAAATTAGCAATATAACGCGGTGATTAAGATCAAAAGGAAGATAAACCGACGTAACATCATATAATAATCTGGCAGTCGCTCCGCAGAGAACACCTGAAAAAAGCGGCTTTACAAATATCTCCTTTGCACTTATTTTTACTCCCGAGGTTTTAAGCAGAGCCGCGGCGGACCATATGCAAATTATACCCTGTGAAATTACAGTGGAGATCGCGGCGCCGCATATATTCAGCTCAGGGACAGGAATAAGAATAATGTTGAAAATAAGCTTCGCCGCTCCGCTTGCAAGCATTATGATCACCGGAAGCCTTGCGCTGCCTATTGTCTGCAGCGCTGAAAAGCAGGGGATAGATATACCCATAAATATGACCCCCGCTCCCAGTATCGCGAGCGGAACTACGGATACGGCTATTTCGTCTACTCTTCCGCCGTACAGAAATTCAAGTATTTCCTTTGACAAAAGGCTTATTCCAATTCCCGACGGCACAGCTATTACAGAAGTTATAAAAAGCATTCCCGACAGGTTTTTCTGTATACAGCTGTGATCCTTTTTTGCCCATGATTCAGCCAGATTGGGAAGAATACTTTTGCCGAACATAGCCGTAAGCGTCGGAACAAGCCCGAATATTGTCACTGCCAGGCCGGTATACGAGCCGTACACGAAGTTTGGAAGCGTCCGCAAGGTCAGATCGTTTTCGGTAAGGCTGGAAAAAAGCATTTCGTTTTTTTCCAGCGCCTTTGAAAGGCAGGGGTTTATTGTGATCAGGTCTATCATATTAGTCAGAGTAGTTATTACCGAGGCTACAGCTATAGGCACCGCGTATTTGATAAGACGCTTTAAAAGCGCGGCGGTTCTGTCCGTAGATCTGTCCTGCTCCAGCATACGCCGGGTTATTCCGTCGCCGTGTATTTTTCCTGAAATTATTATGTAAAGACAGCCTATTGCGGTAGCCAGCGATACTCCCAGTATAGACGCGCCGGTCACGAACGGCAGAGCAGCCGCGCGGGCGTCGTCAATCGTACGGCAGAACCGTCCGAAGCAGCCGCCTGTCTGATAAAAGGAATTTTCCGCGCAATTCATTACCGCATATGCAAAGCCGAGACCGAATATAAGCTTGAACACCGTTTCAACTATTTCAGATACCGCCGTAGGGATCATGTTTCTAAGCCCTTCGTAGTAGCCTCTTTCAACAGACATTACAGTGCCCAGAAAAACCGAGGGAGCTACTCCTATAAGGGACCAAACCGCCGAAGGCTCGTGTATCACTCCCGAGGACAGCAGCCCGGACAGAGCGATAACCAGCAGCGACGCCGCCAGACCCAGAGCGCTGAATAAAAGCATAGATACTCTTTTTATTTTCCGTATGTTGCGGTATCTCTCGAAGGCGTAATTTTCCGCCACCATGCGTGATATTGTCGAGGGGATTCCTGAAACGACTATTGCAAATATAGGCGTAAAAACCGCATAGGCGCTGGAGAAGTAACCCATTCCCGTTCCGCCCAGCATATGCGTAAGCGGAATTTTATACATAAGCCCCAGAATTTTTGTGATTATGACCATTCCCATAAGAATGGCGGACCCCTTGAGAAAACTTTGCTTTTTCAAAACACATACCTCCGCTTTTCTTACTCTTTCTATTTTATGACAAGCTTTGGGACGTTATTACAGCAGGCTGTCCAAAACCGATTTCAGCAAGGTTGAATGCTTATCGGTGAAAATGCAATTAAAAAATATAAAAGGTCTTTATTTTTTCTCAGAAGTATGTTATAATAAAATGTCAGAATATTTATTGCAGATCGGTGATCTGCTGAAAGGAATGTTTATAATGAATTATGATTTTTCAGAAAAGGTTTCTCATCTTCAGGCTTCTGCTATCAGAGAGATTTTAAAGTTTACCGCAGACCCGGAGGTTATATCCTTTGCCGCCGGAAATCCCGCTCCCGAGGCATTTCCCGTTGAAACGCTTACCGAGCTTTCTGCCGAGATCTTTGCGGAAGACCCTATTCTTGCGCTTCAGTACAGCGTTACCGAGGGATATACGCCTTTGAGGGACGAGCTTAAAAAGCGTCTGGAAAAAGACGGCATATTTGATCCGGAAGCCGACGAGCTTATCATAACCAGCGGAGCTCAGCAGGCAAACGAGCTTACCGCCAAGGTAATGTGCGACGAGGGGGATACGCTAGTTTGCGAGGCGCCCTGCTTTATAGGCTCGCTCAACGCTTTCAAATCCTACAATGTCGATCTGCGCGGAGTTACTCTTGACCCTGACGGTATAAATCTTGAAGAGCTGGAGAAGGTTCTGAGCGGAGGAACGGTAAAGCTTATATATCTGATCCCGAATTTTCAGAATCCTACCGGTAATACCATGAGTCTTGAAAAAAGAAAGGCCGTGCTTGAGCTGGCAAAGAAATATAATACGGTTATTCTGGAGGATAACCCTTACGGCGATCTCAGATTTGCCGGAGAGGATATTCCGACGATCAAAAGCATGGATAACAGCGGAAACGTAGTGTATTCAGGAACCTTCTCCAAGGTGCTGGCTCCCGGAATACGCGTAGGCTACGCTGTGGGACCGAAGGAGATAATTCAGAAAATAGTCGTTTGCAAGCAGGTAGCTGACGTTCATTCTAATATCTGGGCTCAGGTCCTGGCTTATAAGTTCCTTACAAAGTGCGATATGGATAAGCACCTTGCTTCTCTCAGAGAGATATATAAGCATAAATGCTCTCTTATGCTTGACGCGATAGAAAAGAATTTTTCAAGCAAGGTTACCTGCACAAAGCCTGAGGGCGGACTGTTTATCTGGTGTACGCTGCCTTCGGACTGCGATATGATGTCCTTCTGTTCCAGAGCGGTGCAGGAATATAAGGTGGCTCTGGTACCGGGAACGGCGTTTATGGTCAACGAAACTGATAAGACCACTTCCTTCAGAGTCAATTTCTCCACGCCAACTGACGAGCAGATAGTAAAGGGCTGTGAAATGGTGGGCAGGCTTTCTAAGGAGATGTTCGGAGAATAAGGCAAAACGCTGTAATTGCCAAAGCCGTCCTTATGATCCGCTTTGCCGGAGAGCACAAAAAGCTGTGCGATAGCCGTGCTTCAGAGCAAATAGTCTAAACAGGAGGGAGGTCCGCTCGGAGGTCGTCCGAGGAATATTATGAAGGTCAACTTTACGCTGCTGCAGATCGTTCTGACGACGGTTTCGGTTTTTGTGCTGTGCTCATGCGCCGCCGCCGACTGCTTTCTCATCTACCTTGATATAGTTGATGTAAACAGCAATTCCTTTGTTATCAACGGCGTTATAAGCATAGCCGCCGCGGTTGTATTTCTTATCCTGATTTTCAGACCCTCGCTTACCGGCTTTGTCAGAAAGGACAGCGGTGAAAATCCCGCTCCCGCGCTTTCGGCGGTCAGGACATATCTATGCTTTCTCGCGCTTGACGCTGCGGCGATACTTTCTATTATGCTTTTCGGAGCGGTGCTTTCCGAAAATGTGGTAATGTATATTCTGATCTTGGCTCCGCTGCTGTTTATTATAGGAGCGGTAAAGTACGTTTTCGATGTGCGCAGAATAGGCGTCGACGAGAGCGGGGGAGAGGATGACCCGCACACATAATTACAACGTATGAGCGTAATATGACAGTGTTATTGCAATTATCTGCCGATCAATGCAGAATAAATCAATTAAGAAACGGAGGAAAGTCCGGCATTGCTCAGACTGCCGGGCGAATGAGATGAGTGAAAACAAGAAACTGATTTTCAGCGGTATCCAGCCTACAGGCACGTTCACGCTGGGTAACTACCTTGGGGCGGTAAAGAACTGGGGGCCGCTTCAGGACGAATATGACTGCGTTTATTCAATAGTAGACCTTCACGCTATAACTGTAAGGCAGGATCCCGTTAAGCTGAGGCAGAATTCCATGCAGGCGTACGCTCTGCTTCAGGCGTGCGGACTTGACCCTAAAAAATCTATACTGTTTTTCCAGAGTCATAATAAGTGCCACGCCGAGCTTAGCTGGGTGTTAAGCTGTACCACGCAGTTCGGAGAGCTTACCAGAATGACTCAGTTCAAGGATAAGTCCGCCAAGCACGCGGACAACATCAACGCGGGACTGTTTACCTATCCTGTGCTTATGGCGGCCGATATTCTCGCGTATAACGCCGATCTTGTTCCTATCGGTATCGATCAAAAACAGCACCTGGAGCTTGCCAGAAACATAGCGCAGCGGTTCAATCAGCGTTACGGCGAATTCTTTACTCTGCCTGAGCCGTATATACCTAAGGCGGGAGCGAAGATAATGTCGCTGCAGGAGCCGACCAAGAAAATGTCCAAGTCTGATGAGAATCCTAACGCCTGTATTCTTATACTTGACGATAAGGATACTATAATCCGCAAATTCAAGAGAGCGGTTACAGATTCCGAAGCCGAGGTAAGGTATGCCGAGGGCAAGGACGGAATTAACAATCTTATGACTATATATTCAGCGGTTACCGGAAAGACTATGGACGAGATAGAAGCTGAATTTTTCGGCAAGGGCTACGGCGATTTCAAGCTTGCTGTCGGAGAAGCGGTCGCCGATCATTTAGAGCCTGTAAGAAGCGAGTTTTCAAGGCTTATAAACGATAAGGCTTATCTGAAGGAATGTTACGTTGACGGAGCTCAGAGAGCCGAAAGAATCACCCAGAGAATCCTTACGAAGGTATACCGCAAGGTAGGATTTGTAGACGCGAAATGATTTTTACGGAAAGGAGCCGGTAAAAATGAAAAATGCTATGCTGCTTGATACTGTGCGTGAAATTAAAAATTCGCTGAGCAGGTTCCTTTCTATTTTTACTATTATCGCGCTGGGCTGCGGATTCTTTTCGGGAATCAAGGCGACAATGCCTGATATGATAGATACTGCTTCTCAGTATTTCATCGACAACAATCTGATGGATTATAAGCTTATGTCGAATATAGGCATAAAATCCGAGGACGTTCAGGCTGTGAGAAACGCCGGAGGAGTGGAGGGCGCTCTTCCGGGGTATTCAAAAGACGTTTTCTACTATTATAACAACCAGAACTGCGTTTTAAAGGTTATGTCCTATAACGCGAAGGTTTCCGGCGAAAGCCCCAACCGTATCAACAGCCCTGTTCTGCTGGAAGGAAGAATGCCGGAAAAATCAGGCGAATGCGTGGTCGAGGTGAAAATGTCCACGCCTGATACCTTTAAAGTCGGAAATAAGCTTACTATTTCATCTCCTACCGAGGACGAGGATATTCTGGATTCCTTTGCTACCGATACCTTTGAGATAGTCGGGATAGTTACGTCGCCTCTGTATATCGGATACGAAAGGGACGCTACCAACGTGGGAAACGGAACGGTCAACAGCTATATAATCGTACCCGAGGAGGATTTTGTGCTGGATTATTACAGCGAGCTGTACATAACCTTTGAGGGGCTGGACGAATACGATCCCTTTTCGCAGGAGTATACCGACGCTGTAAATCAAAAGAAGGATAAAGCCGTTGAGGCGTTTACCGCAAGCGTTCAGTCCAGATATGACCGGCTGCTGTCAGACGCCCGTTCGGAGCTTGAAAGCGCGGAGCTGAAGGCACAGACGCTGGAGGAGGTTCTGTCCTCAGATACCGCCGCGCTTGAGGAGATGAAGCGGCAGGGGACCTCAGATCTGGAGCAGCTTCAGGCTCAGTATGACGCAATGAGCAATCAGGAATCGGCGCAGGGCTATCTGATGAAATCGCAGCTTATTCAGGCTCAGGACAAGCTTGATATTCTTGAGGAGCTTATAAGCTCCAGAAACGACGGAAAAACAGAGGCTGATGAAAAATATGCTTTTCAGCTTGAGCAGGCAAAGGCAGAGATAGCCGCTGCGGGAGAACAGCTGGAAGCCATGCCGGAGCTGAAAGTTTACGAGTCGGACAGATTTTCAAGCACGGACTACAGCTCCTTTAAAAACGACAGTGAAAAGGTAGACGCCGTTGCCAAGGTGTTCCCGGTATTCTTCATTCTTATTGCCGCCCTTGTCTGTCTTACTACTATGACCAGAATGGTGGAGGAGCAGAGGATACAGATAGGAACCTACAAGGCGCTGGGCTATTCGTCGGGAAGGATAATTTCAAAGTATCTGGTCTATGCGGCGCTCGCCGCGGCTCTGGGCAGCTGTATAGGCACTGCTGTCGGACTTCAGGTTTTCCCGTATATAATCTATGACAGCTATAAGATAATGTATAATATTCCGAGCATAGATACTCCCTTCAAGCCTGTTTACATGATACTTTGCATGACCGTATCGCTGATCTGCACCTGCTCGGCTGTGGTGTATTCGTGTATAAGAGAGCTTAAAGCTCAGCCCTCACAGCTTATGAGGCCAAGACCTCCCGTTTCGGGCAGAAGGGTCATACTTGAAAAGGTTGGTTTTGTGTGGAAGCGTCTTGACTTTCTGGCAAAGGTGACCGTCAGAAACCTGCTCAGATATAAAAAGCGGTTTTTTATGACGGTGATAGGAGTTGCCGGCTGTACCGCGCTGATCGTGACAGGCTTCGGGCTTAAATACTCCATAAAATCAATTGCTGACAAGCAGTTCAACGAGGTTTTCGATTATGACGCCGTTGTGGTCATGAATCAGGACAGCCTTGATAAAACTCCTTCCCCTGCGGATAAGCTGGAGGACTTTGAGGAAATAGACAGCCGTATACCGTTCTGTCTGATTGAATCGACGGCTGAAAGCGAAGATAATTCCCAGTCGGTAAGCGTGGTGGTTCCAAGCGAAAAGGAGCTGCTGGGGGATTATATACAGCTTAAAAGCGTTGACGGCGGAAAGGAGTGCAGGCTGGGGGACGATGAGGTTATCATTACCGAAAAGCTGGCGAAAATGCTTGATCTTGAAGCCGGCGGCAGTTTTGAGATCTATTCCGATGATAAAGGACGAGTAAGCGTAAGTATAGGCGCGGTAGTCAAAAACTACGCTTTGCATTATGTATATATGTCGCCGGAGCTTTATGAAAAGCTTTACGGAGAGGAACCTGTCTATAATCTGGCGTATATAAAGCTTACCGACGGATCGGACGAAAACGCCTTCAAGGAAAGCCTTATAAGCGATTCGGAGGATTTTTTGGGTATCACGTCCAAGACCGACAGCAGCCGAGGATTTTTAAATTCGGTAGACAGCCTGAATACTATAGTTCTGCTTCTCATTTTCTGCGCGGGACTGCTTGCCGTTATAGTGCTTTATAATCTGGCAAATATCAATATAACCGAGCGAAAAAGGGAGATTGCAACTATAAAGGTTCTGGGCTTTTACGACGGGGAAACCTCGGCGTATATTTACAGGGAAAATATCATATCCGCGGTTATAGGAATAGCGATCGGTCTGGCGGTGGGAAAGATACTGCATTATTTCGTGGTTATAACTACCGAGATAGATATAGTAATGTTTAACCGTACCCTTGTATGGTGGGCGTACATTCTGGGAGCGCTTCTTACGATGGCGTTTGCCGCCGCCGTTAATGTGGTGCTGCATTTCAAGCTTAAGAAGATAGATATGGTTGAATCTCTGAAATCAATCGAGTAATATTATCAGCGAAGTTTAATACAGGAGCGTTCGGCTTTTGTTTACATACGGGAGGATTTAGCATGGAAAATGAGAACAGAAAAAACAGAAGGATAAATTGGTGGGCGCTGCTGGCTTCGTTTCTGCTCGGAGCTGTCGCGGGTTATTTTCTTGCCCCGGCTAAAAAGGGAATGATCATCGGTAGCTACAATGGCAACAATTTTGTTCCTGATGATTTCGATGATTTCAGCGATGACGATGACGGTGAGCCGTGGGAGGACGAAACTCAGTCGTATTCCTTCTGATATGCCGCTTTTAAGCGGTTATGCCGACGTAATTAAGAGATCCGTAGGTTTTCGGCGGCATAATGAGCTGCGGCTTTAAATGTGAAAGGGTAAAAACCATTCAATAAGTGGTACTGCTCCTTAGGGCTTTAGTCGTGGATTCAGTACCCGACTTAAGAACGTAGAGGACTCCCGCCTAAGAGGCGGGGGACATCCGTTCAAGTGATAATTTTTTACGAAAGGCGTAATAAATATGAAGCTAGGTATGGTAGGTCTGCCTAACGTGGGCAAATCAACACTTTTTAATGCACTGACAAATGCAGGAGCGGAATCGGCAAACTATCCGTTCTGCACAATTGAACCAAACGTGGGAATAGTATCTGTTCCCGACGAAAGGCTTGAAAAGCTGAGAGATATGTACAACCCGGTCAAGTTTACTCCGGCTGTACTTGAATTTGTGGATATTGCAGGTCTTGTCAAGGGCGCTTCCAAGGGCGAGGGTCTGGGAAACAAGTTTCTTTCAAATATCCGCGAGGTGGACGCTGTCGTTCATGTGGTAAGATGCTTTGAGGACGATAATATTGTGCACGTTGACGGAAGCATAAATCCCGCGAGAGATATTGAAACGATAGACCTTGAGCTTATTTTTTCCGATGTGGAGCTTATCGAGAGAAAGCTTGACAGAACGAAAAAAGCAATGAAGGGCGATAAGTCTCTTGCTTCGGCAGTGGATTTTCTGGAAAGACTGAAGGCTCATCTTGAGGAGGGCAGACCGGCGAGAGCCTTTGAAATGACCGGCGAAGAGCTTGAGCTTCTCAGAGAAACGCCGCTGCTGTCCTTAAAGCCGGTGATTTACGCTGCAAATATGTCTGAGGATGACTTTATAAATAATATCGACTCGAATCCGCACTATAAGGCGGTATGCGATATTGCGCAGAGCGAGGGCAGCGCGGTGTTCCCGATCTGCGCTCAGATAGAGGCTGAGATCGCGGACATGAACGACGAGGACAAGGCAATGTTTCTGGGGGAGCTTGGTCTTGAAACCTCAGGACTTAACCGTATAATCAAAGAGGGTTACGCTCTGCTCGGACTTATTTCATTTCTTACGGCAGGCGAGCCGGAGGTAAGGGCGTGGACGATAAAAAAGGGCACGAAAGCGCCGCAGGCGGCAGGAAAGATCCATACTGACTTTGAAAAGGGATTTATCCGCGCGGAGGTAGTTTCCTTTGACGATCTTATGAAATGCGGCTCGATGACAGGCGCGAAGGAAAAGGGACTTGTCCGTCTTGAGGGCAAGGATTACGATATGCAGGACGGAGATATAGTTCTTTTCAGGTTTAACGTGTGATTTTAGTGCGAGAGTAAGGAGGTCGGGGCGGTGAAAAGCTTTAAGGAGCAGGCGAAGCGTCTTGTATCCGAGATGACTCTGGAAGAAAAATGTTCACAGCTCAGATACGATTCGCCTGCTGTTACGCGTCTTGGTATAGATTCATACAACTGGTGGAACGAAGGACTTCACGGCGTCGCCAGAGCGGGGACGGCTACGGTTTTTCCCCAGGCCATTGCAATGGCGGCGGCTTTTGACACGGAGCTGATTTTTAAGGCGGCTGACATTATTTCGACCGAAGCTCGGGCAAAATACAACTACGCTCATAAGCGGGGCGACAACGATATATATAAGGGACTCACCCTTTGGAGCCCGAACGTCAATATATTCCGCGATCCGCGCTGGGGACGAGGACAGGAAACCTACGGCGAGGATCCATTTCTTACGGCGGCGCTGGGAACGGCTTTTGTCAAGGGCCTTCAGGGAAACGGCGAATATCTTAAGACCGCCGCCTGCGCGAAGCATTTTGCGGTTCACAGCGGCCCGGAAGCGGTTCGCCACGAGTTTAACGCCTTAGTCAGCGAAAAGGATCTGAGGGAAACCTATCTTTATGCCTTTGAAAAGCTGACGGAAGCCGGAGTGCAGGGAATAATGGGGGCGTATAACCGTGTGAACGGAGAGCCTGCCTGCGCCTCGGCACACCTTATGGATATTCTGTATAACGAGTGGAATTACGACGGATATTTTGTTTCCGACTGCTGGGCGATAAGAGATTTTCACACACACCATATGGTGACCTCAACAGCTGAGGAATCCGCCGCTATGGCAATAAGCTCAGGCTGTGATATAAATTGCGGAAATACCTACCTTCACGCCGTTAAAGCGGTCAGGGACGGGCTTCTGGAGGAAAAGTACATAGACCGTTCGGCGGCTAAGGCTTTGGAGATACGCTTAAAGCTTGGAATGGGAGCGAAAACCGAATACGATGATATTTCCTTTGACTGTATCGACTGTGACGAGCATAACGCCGCGTCGCTGGAGCTGGCTCAGAAGTCTATGGTTTTGCTGAAAAACGACGGTATTCTGCCCCTTGATAAAAGCAGGATCAAAAAGCTAGGCGTTATAGGTCCAAACGCCGACAGCAGGGCAGCGCTTTATGGAAATTACTGCGGAACCTCGTCCCGCTGCATTACCTTTCTGGAGGGAATACGAGAGGAATTCGGCGGCAGAGTATATTATTCCGAGGGCTGTCATCTGTATAAGGACAGCTGCGAAAACCTGGCGCTTCCTTACGACAGACTTTCGGAGGCTGAGGAGGTTGCTGCAAATTCAGACGCCGTAATTCTCTGCGTCGGTCTTGACGCCGGACTGGAGGGCGAGGAGGGCGATACGGGCAACTCCTACGCCGCCGGCGACAAAACTGATCTTCAGCTTCCGAAAGCTCAGCAGCTGCTGATCGAACGGGTGCTGAAAGCCGGAAAACCTACAGTAATAGTTCTTGCGTCAGGCAGCTGTGTAAACGTAGGAACCGATAAAATGAACGCGCTGATAAGCGCGTGGTATCCCGGAGCAATGGGCGGCAGGGCTTTGGCGGATATTATCTTCGGCAAAATATCGCCCTCGGGTAAGCTGCCGGTCACCTTTTATAGATCGGCTGAGGGTCTGCCTGATTTTGAGGATTACTCAATGAGGGGCAGGACCTACCGCTATACTCAGGATAATATTCTTTATCCGTTCGGCTACGGTCTGACTTATTCCGAATGCCGTGCCGAAAGCCTGTCTTTTTCTAACGGAAAGGCGGTGTGTACCGTTAAAAATAACGGAAATTACAACACTGACGAGGTTTTGCAGCTTTATGTAAAAATACACGGCAGCGATTTTGCCGTCCCTAATTATTCTCTTTGCGGTTTTAAGCGTATAAGCCTTAAAAGCGGCGAAAGCAGAACCGTTGAGCTTGAAATTCCGAACGAAAGCTTTATGGTTGTGGACAGCTGCGGAAAAAGACGTAAGGAAGGAACAGGATTTACTCTCTACGCCGGATTTTCTCAGCCCGATAAGCTCAGCTGCGTGCTTACGGGTTCAGGCTGCGCTGAAATAAGCTGTTCTTTCTGAACAAAGTCTGAAACCTGACAAAACCTCATAATAAAAACCGGGCGAGGCAGACTGCACCTGCGTTTAAGGCGTAAATACGCTTTAAAATACTTTGGTGCGGTTCGTCCTCGGTCCGGTTTTTGTTTTGCAATTGATAGATTTTTGTCGGCTTGCTTTACTGTCTTAAATAAACGCCGTTTTCCTCAAGATAATCCTCAAGATCCTGTTTGTATTCCAGATCAAGAGGATCGGAGATCAGGGCTTTCATAGCCCTTTGCCCTATGTCCTTTCTGTAGTGAGCGTTTTCAAAGCTTATTTTTGCTGCGCCGGCATAGGCGTTGTCTATAGAACCTTTAAGGGTAAGTCCTTTTGCGGTCACTCCGAGAACACGTCCGCCGTTTGTAAGGAATTTTCCGTCTGAAAGCTTTGTTCCCGCATGGAAAACCTCGCAGCCGTCAACCTGTCCTCTGCTGTCAAGCCCCGATATTTCCAGACCCTTCGGATAAGAAAGGGGATAGCCGCCGCTTGCCATTACTACGCAGGTACAGCAGCCGTCGCTCCATTTTACGTCGACGCCGGAAAGAGTGTGGCTGTAAATAGCCTCCATAATGTCCACCAGATCGGTTTCAAGCATAGGGAGAACAACCTGCGTTTCCGGATCTCCGAAGCGGCAGTTATATTCGATCACCTTAGGACCGTCCGGCGTAAGCATAAGCCCGAAATACAGACAGCCCTCAAATGTTCTGCCCTCGGCGTTCATAGCGTTCATTGTAGGAATAAAGATTTTTTCCATACATTCCTTTGCTATATCCTCTGTGTAGTAAGGATTAGGCGCAACGGTGCCCATACCGCCGGTGTTCAGACCCTCGTCGTTGTCGTAAGCTCTTTTGTGATCCATGGAAGAAAGCATTGGCGCCATAGTTTTTCCGTCAGTAAAGGAAAGCACAGAAACCTCAGGACCTGTAAGATATTCCTCTACAACTATAGTTGAGCTGCTTTCGCCGAACTTTTTGTCGTCGATCATTGAACGGATAGCTTCGACCGCTTCATTTTCGTTCTGAGCAAGGATAACTCCCTTTCCGAGAGCAAGACCGTCAGCCTTAATTACCGCGGGATAGGTATTCTGTTCCCTGACATAGGCAATCGCGTCCTCGCTGTCTGTAAACACTTCGTATTTTGCGGTGGGGATACCGTATTTTTTCATCAGCTCCTTGGAAAACACCTTGGAGCCCTCAATAATCGCGGCGTTTTTCTTAGGTCCGAACGTCATAAAGCCTTTTGCCTGCAAAGCGTCCACCATTCCCATAACCAGCGGATCGTCGGGGGCGACAACTACCAGATCGACGGCAAGCTGCTGCGCAAGCTGTACAACTCCGTCTATATCCGTCGCGGAAATATCGAAGCATTCAGCTCCGTCAGCTTCTATTCCACCGTTTCCGGGCGTGCAGTAAATTTTTTCGGCTTTCGGCGACTGGGCAAGCTTTCTGATGATCGCGTGCTCGCGTCCGCCGCTTCCGACTACCAGTATTTTCATTTTACAATCATTCCTTTCCGGGCTTTTGAGAATTGAAGAACAAACAGCGCGCCGCAGCGTGCGCGAATTATGCCTTACACGCTCCGGCCGGCTTATGATATGAAATCACTGAACGCCGACCAAACAGCGTTCAGTGAATATCGGTATGGTTTTAGATGATTTCAAAGGAATTTATAACATCGTTAAAATCGCTTTCAACAGAATCGAACACAGACTCCTCGGCGCCGTAGCTTATAGCGTAGATATATCCGTTTTCTACAAGGATAACCTGATTCATTTTCATCACAAAGGCGTCGGACTGGCTTACGTTAAGAGAAACAAGACAGCCGTCCATTCCGTTGACCGTAATTTCGCTCGTACCAGTAACCTCATATCCGTCTATTGCGTCGTACTGGGATTCTACGATCTCAGCGTATTCTGATGGAGTATATGAACCTAAAACTCCCGCCTGCTGCGCGAGGATATTAAAGTTTGCGGTTGCCATCATAGCGTCGCTGCTGTCTCCGGTGTACATGAACATACATTCAAGCCCTGAAGCTGTACCTGTGTCGGAAGCGTCTGTCCAGAGATTTTCGTCTACTTTAATCGTGTAGCCTGTTCCGGTGAAAACTCCGTCCTTGTATCCCTTTTCCGCAGCGTCAGCTTCAGAATCGTCCGCGTCAGAGCTCTCCGCCTCTGATACTTCCGCTTCGGATTCTTCGTTTGAAGATTCATCCGCCTCAGATTCCTCGCCTGAAGATTCATCAGCCGAGCTTTCCTCAGCAGCTGCCGAAGAGGTTACCGAAGCCTTTGAGTCCTTCTCTGATTCCGATGATTCGTCGTCGCTTTCGCAGGCTGTGAAAGCCATAACGAGTGATGCCGCCATAGCGGCGATAAGCAGTTTTTTCATAATAAAACTCTCCTCTATAAAATTAAGATTAGTGATGGAATAATCTTATTCCCGTAAATGCCATAGCCATGTTATACTTGTTGCAGGTCATGATAACATGGTCGTCTCTGATCGAGCCGCCCGGTTCGGCAATGTATCTTACGCCGCTCTTTTTAGCTCTTTCTATATTATCGCCGAAGGGGAAGAAAGCGTCCGAGCCAAGACATACGTCCGTATTCTTTTCAAGCCACGCTTTTTGCTCTTCCTTGGTGAATACTTCCGGCTTGACCTTAAACATCTTCTGCCATTCGCCCTCTGCCAGAACGTCCATATATTCGTCCGAAATGTAAACGTCAATGGTGTTGTCCCTGTCCGGACGGCGTATATCGTCAACAAACTGAAGTCCCAGAACCTTGGGATGCTGTCTGAGCCACCAGATATCGGCTTTGTTTCCCGCAAGCCTTGTGCAGTGTATTCTTGACTGCTGACCCGCGCCGATGCCGATCGCCTGACCGTCCTTGACGTAGCATACGCTGTTGGACTGGGTATATTTCAGAGCGATAAGGGAGATGAGAAGATCTTCCTTTTTATCCTGAGGAATATCCTTGTTTTCAGTCACAATATTGGACAGCAGCTCGTCGTTTATGTCAAGCTCGTTTCTGCCCTGTTCAAAGGTAACTCCGAAAACCTGCTTTCTTTCGATAGGCTCAGGAACATAGTTTTCGTCGATTTTTATAATGTTGTATGTGCCCTTTCTTTTGGATTTGAGAATGTCAAGAGCCTCCTCGCTGTATCCGGGGGCGATAATTCCGTCGGAAACCTCTCTCTGGATCATCTTAGCGGTGCAGGCGTCACATTCATCTGAAAGAGCAATAAAATCTCCGTAGGACGACATTCTGTCGGCGCCTCTTGCTCTCGCGTAAGCGCAGGCAAGGGGAGAAAGCTCGCCAAGATCGTCCACAAAGTAGATTTTTTTCAGAGTATCCGAAAGCGGTCTGCCGATCGCGGCGCCGGCAGGCGAAACGTGCTTGAAAGAAGTTGCCGCGGGCATTCCGGTCGCCTTTTTCAGCTCCCTGACCAGCTGCCAGCCGTTAAAGGCGTCAAGCAGGTTGATATAGCCCGGCTTTCCGTTAAGCACCTCGATAGGCAGCTCCGAGCCGTTTTCCATAAAAACTCTTGACGGCTTTTGATTTGGATTACAGCCGTATTTTAAAAGCATTTCGTTAGCCATTATATTTCCTCCTATGTTCATATTTTTTGAAATCACTTGTTATTTACTGTATTTATTAACTATTCTGGATACCGCCTTGCCGGTTTCAATATCAATGTATCTTACAAAAAGCGAAACCTTGTTGTCCTCGTTAAGGCTTTCCCAGAGCTTAGCTGTAAATTCCTCAATATCGTTCGGTACCGCGATCTTCTTAGGCTCTCCCTCAAAGCTCGGCAGGGGATTTCCGTCGCCCATATATGTGTGGATAAAATGACCGAAGCCGTTTATCGGATTTGTATAGGTATATGTAAATCTCTCGCAGCAGTCAGGGTTTCCGTCCGCGGATTTAAGTATCGACATAGCATAATTATATGCGCCGTTTTCAATGTGCATGATTCCCGAGATTCTCGGAGTATAATTCGGAGCGTCGTCCTCGTATTCCCTTGTTCTCAGCGACTGCTCAAAGGTCTGCTGCTTGTCCATAAGCTCATAGATCGTATCGGTCTGATCTCCGTTGGTGACAATAGTCTTATTTCCCAGTACGCGGACAGGGGAGTAGATGATAAGGTGCGGGTCGGTAAGCTTTGACGGATCTGCCGCCTCGGTCTTGATCCCGTCGGAAGTTTCGGTAAAAACCCTGTTTCTGGAATTAACGCTTCTGCCCATGATAAAATAAGCGGTAACCGCGTTTTTCCCGTCGGCGGATTTACCGATCACAATTCCTCTTCCGGGATAGGAGTTGGATTTAAGCTCTTCATAAATGTCAAGTGTTTTCATTATTTTTCCTCCTCTGTATTTCAGTCCGCAAGATCAACATAAGCCCTGCCGTTCCTGACGGTTATTCTGTCCTCGCAGAACAGCGACACAGCTTCGGGGAGTATCTTCCATTCAGCCTGCTCCATAACTCTTTTCTGAAGGGTTTCCGGCGTATCGTCGTTTTCAACAGCAACGCCCTTCTGCAGAATAATCGGTCCTCCGTCGCATACCTCGGTAACGAAGTGGACCGTCGCGCCTGTAAGCTTTACGCCCTTTTCCAGAACGGCCTCGTGAACGTGAAGCCCGTAAAAGCCTTTACCGCAGAAGCTTGGAATAAGCGCGGGGTGCACATTCATCATTTTGTAAGGGTATGCTTTGACGATCTGCTCGTCAAGGATTGTCATAAATCCGGCGTAAACCACCAGGTCAGCCTTTTCCTCCATAAGCGCGTCGGTTATAGCCTTGGTATACGACGCGGCGTCGGGATAATCCTTTCTCGGTATTACTCTGGTGGAAATTCCGTTGTTTTCCGCTCTTTTCAGAGCGTAAGCATCCTCCTTGGAGGAAATAACGCAGGTGATTTTTCCGCCGTTGATTTCCCCGCGGTTCTGGGCGTCTATCATAGCCTGCAAATTTGTTCCGCCGCCGGAAACCAAAACGCAAATATTTTTCATAGCTTCTCCTTTGCTTGCCGCGCAGGCTGCCGCGCCGCAGGATTTTTTAATTACATGATTCTCAGAATACATTCAAGATAACGGAACGAACCTGCCGCAAAAATACGTCAGCAGATAACAACGCCGTAATCGCCCTCCACAAGCTCTCCAAGAACGTAAGCTTCTTCGCCCGCGCTGTTAATCGCGCTGATAGCCTTGTCGGCGTCGTTTTTATCTACAACAACCGTCATTCCGACGCCCATATTAAAGGTATTGAACATATCCCTTTCGGGAATATTTCCTGTCTGAGCAATGAGATCGAATATAGGAAGCACCTGAACCGCTTTTCTTTCGATCTTAGCCGACAGTCCGTCCGGCAGAGATCTGGGGATATTTTCATAGAATCCGCCGCCGGTGATATGTGAAATGGATTTTACCTTTACGCTGTCAAGAAGCTTCATAACAGCCTTGACATATATCTTAGTAGGCGTGAGCAGAACGTTTCCGAGCGTAGTGCCAAGATCGGAATAATGTCTTGCAAGGTTCGATTCGTTTACTGTGAACACCTTTCTTACAAGCGAAAAACCGTTGGAATGAACGCCGCTTGATTTGATGGCGATCATAACGTCGCCCGCCTTCTGGGTATCCGGCTTGAGTATCTTATCCTTATCCACGACTCCTACGGCAAAGCCGGCAAGGTCATATTCGTCAACGGGATAAAATCCGGGCATTTCAGCAGTTTCTCCTCCGATAAGCGCCGCTCCGGACTGAACGCAGCCCTCAGCTACTCCGGAAACTATTTTAGCGATCTTTTCGGGGTAATTCTTGCCGACCGCAATGTAGTCGAGGAAAAACTGAGGCTTTGCGCCGCAGCATATAATGTCGTTTACGCACATTGCAACGCAGTCGATTCCGACGGTATCGTGCTTATCCATAAGAAAAGCGATTTTAAGCTTTGTGCCTACGCCGTCTGTTCCCGATACAAGAACAGGCTTTGAGATACCTGTCATATCAAGCTCGAACAGACCGCCGAAGCCGCCCAGTCCGCTGAGAACTCCGCTTGTCATCGTGCGGGCAACGTACTGCTTCATAAGCTCTACCGCTTTGTATCCGGCGGTAACGTCAACGCCGGCTTCCTTGTAGCTGTTTGAGTAACTGTTCATAATAAAATCCTTTCAAGATGTATTCTCAACAGCGGTTTGTTACCCTGCAAACCGCTTATTTGTTCTCTGATATTCTGTATTCAAATTTATCCTTCGGCATTTCCTTGGGAACCTCTATAGGATATTTTTCATTAAAGCAGCCTACGCAGAAATCGCAATCCGAATTGCCCGCAAGCTTCTTAACGCTTTCAACGCTGAGGTAGCCGAGACTGTCGGCGCCCAAATGCCTGCATATTTCCTCGTTCGTCATACGGCAGGCGATAAGCTTGTCCTTGCTGTCGATATCCGTGCCGAAGTAACACGGACCGACGAATGGCGGAGATGAGATCCTGACGTGAACCTCTTTCGCGCCCGCGTCTCTGAGAAGCCTTACTATCCTTGCCGAGGTGGTTCCTCTTACGATACTGTCGTCTATCATAACGACTCTTTTGCCCTTTACCGTATTGGATACGGCGTTAAGCTTGATTTTCACCGAATTGGTGCGCTCCTTCTGCGTCGGCTGAATAAAGGTTCTGCCGATGTAGCGGTTTTTGATAAAGCCGATCCCGTAAGGGATTCCGCTTTCCTGAGAAAATCCCAGAGCGGCGTCAAGTCCGGAATCCGGCACGCCTATAACTATATCGGCGTCAACAGGGTGCTCACGCCAGAGATATTTTCCGGCTCTGAGCCTTGCCTTATGAACGCTGGAGCCTTCGATCACCGAATCGGGACGGGCAAAGTATACATATTCAAAAACGCATATCGTACCCTTGCCGCCGCAGTGGCTTTCAACGGAGCGAAGTCCGTTTTTGTCGATAATAACAATTTCTCCCGGCTTGATGTCCCTGATGAATTCAGCGCCTATGCTGTCGAAAGCGCAGGTTTCAGAAGAAACCACATATCCGCCGTCGATCTTTCCGAGAGAAAGCGGTCTGAAGCCGTTGGGATCTCTTACCGCTATAAGCTTGGAGGGAGACATTATTACGAGCGAATACGCTCCTTTTATCTTGTCCATTGTTTTTTCCACGGCCGCTTCAATTGACGGCGAGGAAAGACGCTCCTCGGTAACGGCATATGAGATCGCTTCGGTATCGTTTGTGGTATGGAATATCATACCCTTGTTTTCATATTTTTCGCGCAGCTCGCGGGCGTTGGTAAGGTTTCCGTTATGGGCTATAGCCAGCGGACCCTTGACATGGCGCACTACCAGCGGCTGAGCGTTGGCGGCGTTGCAGTTTCCGGTGGTGGAATAGCGCACATGACCTATAGCGATATTGCCTTGTCCGAGCCGTTCAAGGGTATCCTTATCAAAAACCTGATTTACCAGTCCAAGATTTTTATGCTGTCTGAAAACTCCGTCGTCGTTCACAACGATCCCGCAGCTTTCCTGCCCCCTGTGCTGGAGGGCGTAAAGAGCGACGTACGTCTGCGCGGCAACGTCGCTTGTTTTATCGGTATAAATACCGAAAACACCGCATTCTTCATGTATAGAATCAAACATTAGCAGAACCTCTTATTAAATTTAATTAGCTGAATATGTGTCAAAACGCTGGTATGTTGTATCAGTTATCAAAGATCGGCGCCGGTAACTCTCTTCATCATTTCCTGATAAGCGTCCTCTACGCCGCCCATATCTCTGCGGAATCTGTCCTTGTCAAGCTTTTCATGAGTTGTTGAATCCCAGAAACGGCAGGTATCGGGCGAGATTTCGTCGGCGAGAATGATCTTTCCGTGAAATCTTCCGAATTCGATCTTGAAGTCGATAAGATCAACGTTTACCTTTTTGAAAAACTTAACCATAAAGTCGTTTACCATAAAGGCGTATTTTGTAATATCTTCGATCTCTTCCTCGGTTGCAAGGTCAAGTCCGAGAGCGTAATACTTGTTGATAAAGGGATCGCCAAGCTCGTCGCACTTGTAGCTGAATTCAAGAGTAGGCTGCTTGAGTGGAGTGCCCTCGGCGATTCCCAGCTTCTTGGAAAAGCTTCCTGCGGCAACGTTTCTTACGATGACCTCAAGAGGAACGATCTCCACTTTTTTTACAATCGTTTCCCTGTCGCTTATTTCTTTTACAAGGTGAGTCGGCACGCCTTCCTTTTCCAGCATACTGAGCATAAGGTTTGTCATTTTGTTATTGATAGCGCCCTTGCCCATAATAGTGCCTTTTTTCTCGCCGTTGAAAGCTGTGGCGTCGTCCTTGTAGTCAACGATAACAAGGTCAGGATCGTTGGTGGCGTATACCTTTTTCGCCTTGCCCTCGTAGAGCTGTTCGGTTTTTACGATGTTTTCCATATTAACTTCCTCCTGAAATATATATCAATGTTTATTTACCTGAGATCGAAGAGTCTTTGGCTGCATACGTTATTACAGCTCTGCAATACGCTCCTGAAGCGCTTTGTCCTTTGCTTTTACTCCCTCGATCATTTCGCTCTTTGCCTGCAAAAGCTTTTCGCTGAGAGCGTCGTCGGAAAGCGCAAGCATTTGTATCGCAAGCACAGCCGCGTTTTTCGCGCCGTTTATGGCTACGGTAGCGACGGGGATACCGGAAGGCATCATAACGGTTGCAAGCAGCGCGTCGAGTCCGTCAAGTGCAGCTGATTTAATTGGAATACCGATAACCGGCAGCGTAGTGTGCCCCGCGATAACTCCGGCAAGGTGAGCCGCCATTCCGGCAGCGCAGATTATAACTCCGAAGCCGTTTTCTCTGGCTTTGGAAGCAAATTCGGAAGCAAGCTCCGGCGTTCTGTGAGCCGACATTACTCTGCATTCTACAGGAACTCCGTATTTTTTCAGCTCGCATACAGCGTCCTTAACAACGGGAAAATCGCTGTCACTTCCCATAATGACCGCAACTTTTTTCATAATGCATCCTCCTACTGAGCATAATAAATATTACCGGTTCGACTGGCGAGATAAAGCGTTTGGCTTAAATCGCTGCTCCGGTCAAGAAAAAAACTGCAACTATAGCGTTGCAGTTTTAAATTTTGCAGTTATAAATATGATTTGAGTGCGAAAAAGCAAGAACACGTCCGAAAAAAACGGACATATCCTGTGAAATATTAGAGAAACGCAAGGAACAAGCGGCTCTTGAAGAATCAGCTGTTTTCATTCCTTTTCCTCCTGAAAACACTCAAAATAATAGTAAAGGTTCGGCTCCGCTTTGTTTTACAAAAGCTTTACTCCGTCAGAACATAGAACCTTACATTAATATTGTACTATATTTATATAGAAATTTCAACACTATATTATATAAAATTTATATCAAATAAACGGTGATTCGTTGTGCAAATTTACTATATATTGAATTTGGGATTCATATTGTCGGTATATATGCCGCCTGAAGTATTAAGCGAACCGTCAGCCATATTTTCCACAAGTCTGTGCATTTCCTCTTTTGAGTGGACGCTGTGAGTGCTTGAAATAAGCTGCTGCTTTTGTTCTGACGTCAGTCTGGTGAAATATTCCATCGCAAGAGGATTCTGCGCCATCGCCATGGCAAGCCCAAGAGGCATATCAAGACCGTTGGAATAATTTCTTTTATCCATTGAAAACGCTCCCTTCATAAAATTTCCCGGGAAATACCCGTACTTATATTTTCTCCAGTACGGCAGAAAATAAACTGTGAGGTGCAAAAAATAATATTTCTTGTTGGTTGACAAAATGTAAATATCATGTTAAAATAATCAATATTAATTTGCTGCGGATAAAGAATTATCCGTGCGGAAGGAACAGAATTTTGATATGGATAATCTTTGCGACATCAATGTAATAAAAGACGTTCTCGGACGGCACAGCTTTACCTTTTCAAAGGCGCTGGGGCAGAATTTTCTTGTCAATCCTACTGTCTGTCCGAAAATTGCTCAGATGGGCAACGCCGAAAGGGGCTTCGGGATAATCGAGATAGGAACAGGTATAGGAGTGCTTACAAACGAGCTGGCAAAACGGGCTGACAAGGTTGTAGCGGTTGAGATCGACAGCCGTCTGATACCCGTGCTTGAGGAAACTCTTTCGGAGCATTCAAATGTTAAGATAATAAACGATGATATAATGAAGGTCGATCTTCACAGGCTGATACAGGAGGAGTTCGGAGGACTTCAGGTAGCGGTATGCGCCAATCTTCCGTATTACATCACCTCTCCGGTTATAATGAGGCTTTTGGAGGAAAGGCTGCCGATAAGGTCTGTAACGGTCATGGTGCAGAAGGAAGCGGGTCAGCGCTTGTGTGCGAAAATGGGCACAAGAGAAATGGGTGCGGTTACGGTCGCCGTAAATTATTTTTCAGAGCCTAAGCTGCTTTTTAACGTGTCCAGAGGCAGCTTTATGCCGCCGCCCAACGTGGACAGCTGCGTTGTAAGGTTTGACGTCAGGGAAAATACTCCCGCGGGAGTGACGGACGAAAAATTCTTTTTTAAAACTGTAAGGGGAGCGTTTTCTCAGAGGCGGAAAACTCTTGTCAATTCAGTTTCGGCTTCGCTTGGAATAGATAAGCCGAAGGCTGCCGAGGCGGTGAAACGTTCCGGTTTAGAGGAAAACGTTAGACCGGAAAAGCTTTCGATGGAGCAGCTTATAAAATTTTCGGAGGAGCTTAAGACCATATGCGGGCTTTAAAGCAAATCTCCGCCAAATACAAGTCGCGCTGCGTATTTTTAACGATTACTGTCGTTTTGTGCAGATGAAAATACTATAATATTCCCTTATTTATGACATATTACGCCGTATATTTTTGCTATGATATTATTATTCAAGCCGTGCAAAATATAGGAAGTGGTGATAATAATGTTGAAAATAAAGGGAAAGGCGGACGTACGTGCTTCCGGCAGAAGCGTGAACGTTATCGGCTGTATTCTTACCGCGGCAGCGGCGTTTCTGGCGTCGCTGGGGAAAATAATGGGGTATCCGTCGCCTGTAAACGTAGCGGTAGCCGTGTTCTCGGGGAGATATATAATTCCCGCGTTTCTCGGCTCGGCGCTCAGCTACATAATTTTCGGAAATATTGAAAACGGCATAATACAGCTTTGCTCCATATTGGTGATTGCCGGAATAAGACTTACCGTTTTGCATGACAGCCGCAAGGACAATCCGGTTTTCATGAGTCTGCTCACCTCGGGCGTTATGATACTGTTCAGCTGCGTTATGTCGATTGCCGTACCTGCGGACGCTTATACTGCGTCGCTGCGGATGATAACCGCGCTGATCGGCGGATGTCTGGTGTTTATAGCCAAAACCGTACAGCAGAATTACCGCTGCGAGGGAGTTTTTGAACTGAGCGGACTTAACGGGGTTTTTGCGGCTATTCTTTATATTATGGCTGTTTCTACACTTGCCGCTGTTCCTCTGCCTTATATAAATGCCGGAAGAATATTCGGAGCGTTCGCTCTGCTGGCGTCTGTCAGAAAATATAAGACGGCGGGCGGAGCGGTTGTCGGAGCGCTTACCACCTGCGGTATACTGCTTTACAGCCCTTCTCTTGCCGGAAACACGCTGCTGCTGGCGACATCGGGTCTGATCTGCGGGGCGTTCGTACAGTTCGGGGCGCTTGCGGCGGTTATGGTCTTTATCGGTACGTCGCTGGTAAGCCTTGTCGCGATAGGAATCAATTCAGATACGTTTTTCATGTTTGCCGATATTCTTGCCGGAGCTGTAATATTTATTGCCTGTCCGGCAGCTTTTCTGAAAAAAACTGCGGCGAGATTTTTCGGGGTGCGGAGCTCTGTGGATCTTGTGGGGCAGACGGCTTCGTCAAGACTTAATTTTGCTTCAAAAACGCTGGGAGATATACGGGGACAGATAGCGCTGGTATCCGCCGCGATAGATAAGAAGGCTGAAAATGCCGATCTGAAAGTGAGAGTATGCGCTGCGGTTTGCGGAAACTGCCAGATGTTCGCGGTGTGCTGGAAAAAATCGCGCGGTACGGCAAAGCAGGCTTTTGAAAGGCTTGAGCAGACTGTTATGAGATATAACGGAATCAGCGAAATGGATGTGGAAAAACGTCTGCCAATGTGCTGTAGAGTATCTGAGCTTACCGACGGCTTTAATGAGATATACAAGAATCTGCTTGCCGAAAAGGCTGACAATATAAGAGTCAAAGAGCTGCGGGAGATAATGACCGAGCAGCTTTCGTCCATGGAGGATATGCTCAGCGATCTTTCATACAGGGTAGGACAGGTAAGAGCGGTCGATCCTTCGCTTTCGGCTCAGGTAAGGGATTATTTTGCGCAGCTTGGATATCCTAACGCCAAGACGTGCGTTTATATAGATGAGAACAGCACGCAAAGAGTAGAGGTTTTCCTTACCGCGAAATTCAAGGGAGATCTTGTAAGACTGACCACAGGAATAAGCGCTATTGCGGAAAATGATTTTGACATACCTGTAATTACTCAGGTGGATAACGTAAGCAAGCTTTCGTTTAATGAACTGCCGGACTTTGAAATTCAGACCGGAACCTTTCAGGCGTCCAGCGGCGACAACGAGTATTCCGGCGATACGCTGGACACGCTCGGGCTTACCGCCTGTGAAAAATATGTCATTCTTTCGGACGGAATGGGAACGGGGAAAAGAGCAAGGCTGGATTCGATGTTTGCGGTCAGTTTGGCGTGCAGGCTTTTAAAGGCGGGATTTTCAATGACTACCGCTCACAGACTTATTAATTCGGTTCTAAGGGTAAAGGGCTGGGAGGAGTCCTTTGCAACTCTTGATTTGCTGCGGCTTGATCTGTGCGGAGGAAGCGCCGAATTTCTCAAATCCGGAGCCGCTCCCGCCTATCTCTACCGGGACGGAGCCTTTAAGATTATAGGAGGACAGGCGTTTCCTGCCGGTATCCTGGCGGAATGTGTTCCGGACAGCTTCAGCTTTAAGCTTTTCAGGGGCGATATTATTATAATGTCTTCCGACGGAGTGGGGGAAAGCACTGTGCGAAAGCTTTCGGCAATATTGAAAAAAGGGATCACACAGCCAGCCGAAATCGCTCAGAAGCTGGGAGAGTATGCCATGAATGTCAAGAGCGGCGGAAAGCGTGACGATATTTCGATTGCGGTCATTTTTGTTGATGTAAGGAAATAGATTTGAATATTGGCAAAAAATTATTGTCAATATGCACAAAAACTACTGTTGAAATATGTGATAAACTGAAAATAATAACTAAAACTATTGCAAATACGTTTAAAATGGGTTAAAATAAAACCATGGGAATATTTATATTTAAAATTCCCATGGGGTGGGAAAATTTGCCGGCAGTTAAGGCTTTTTTTCACTGCTGCAGATCCGGCGCTTGGTATTGACCGGGCGGCGTACAGACGCGGATAACAACACGGCGAAAGGAGAAATGCCTTCCGTTTTACGGAGGCGCGGACGGTTGATATGATTAATAAGATACCGGAAGATTATAAGCTTCCGCTTCATCTGTTCCATCAGGGAACCAATTTCATGACATATGAATTTCTCGGCTGTCACAAGGGCGAAAAGAACGGCAGGAAGGGTCACTATTTCAGAGTATGGGCGGCTAAGGCAAAGTCGGTTTCGGTTGTGGGGGATTTCAACGACTGGGACGAAACTGCAAATCCTATGGAGATGGTCGACAGCGCCGAGGTATGGGAAACGTTTATCGAGGGGCTTAAGGAGTTTGACGCCTATAAGTTTGCCGTTACGGGCTGCGACGGAAAAACAAGGCTTAAGGCGGATCCTTACGGTACTCATATGGAGGTAAGTCCGTCTACCGCGAGTAAAATATATGATATTGACCAATATGAATGGTCCGACGGAAAATGGATAAAGGACAAAGAGCGTAAAGATATTTATAATTCTCCCATGAACATATACGAGGTTCATTTGAATTCATGGAAGACCTGTACAGACGGAAAATATATGAGCTATATTTCGTTTGCCCGTCAGATAATTCCGTATATAAAAGAAATGGGCTATACTCATATCGAGCTTATGCCTCTCGCGGAGTATCCTTTCGACGGCTCGTGGGGATATCAGGGAATAGGCTATTATGCACCGACTTCAAGGTTCGGCGTTCCTGCCGATTTCATGAAGATGATAGATATGTTCCATCAGGAGGGGATAGGAGTTATACTCGACTGGGTACCGGCTCATTTCCCCAGAGACGAAGCGGGTCTGTTTGAATTTGACGGCGGTCCTTCATACGAATACGCCGATCCCAAGAAGCGGGATCACCTGGCGTGGGGCACAAGAGTATTTGATTACGGCAGAGGCGAGGTAAGGTCGTTCCTTATTTCAAACGCGCTTTACTGGATAGAAAAATTTCATGTGGACGGACTGAGGGTAGACGCCGTCGCTTCAATGCTGTATCTTGATTACGACCGCAGAGACGGAGAGTGGACTCCCAACGTATACGGGGGACATGAAAATCTTGAGGCTATCGACTTTTTCAAAAAGCTCAACGAAGCGGTATTCGCGCGGAATCCAAAAACTCTTATGATCGCTGAGGAATCCACAGCGTGGCCTATGGTAACAAAGCCTACCAGCGACGGAGGTCTTGGCTTTAACTTCAAGTGGAACATGGGCTGGATGAACGATATGCTCAAGTACATGGCGATGGATCCCATAAACAGAGCCTTTCATCACGATATGCTGACATTCTCGTTCTTCTACGCTTTCTCGGAGAATTTTATTCTTCCGATCTCCCATGACGAGGTGGTTCACGGAAAGGCGTCGCTTGTAAACAAAATGTTCGGAGCGGATATAGACCAGAAGTTTGCTCAGGCAAGACTGTTTATGGCATATATGATGGCTCATCCCGGCAAAAAGCTGCTGTTTATGGGTTCGGAGTTCGCTCAGTTCAGAGAGTGGGATTATGAAAACGGTCTTGAATGGTTTATGATAGAGGAGTATGAGAATCACAGGAATTACTGGAAATTCATAAAAAATCTCAATCGTTTCTATCTTGACCATCCGCAGATGTGGGAAAATGATTTCACATGGGAAGGCTTCAGCTGGATATCAAACGACGATTACAGACAGAGCATTATAATTTTCAGGCGCTTTGACAGAAAGGGCAATGAAATTATCGTCGTATGCAACTTTGTTCCTGTCGGCAGGACCTCCTACTGCTTCGGAGTTCCGTATAAGGGAAGCTATACCGAGGTGTTCAATTCGACCTCTCCCGACGGTTCGCCCTGCGTCAACGGTACGGTAAAATCAAAGAGCGTGCCGATGCATGGCTTTGATAATTCCGTATGCATAGATATTCCGGCGTTTTCCGTTATGTATTTTACCGTTAAAAAGGCGCCGGCAAGAAAGGCAAGGAAAGCCGTTACGGATAAAAAAAGCGAAGTGGCGAAGAAAAAAGCCCCGGTGAAAAAGAAAAGTAAGTCCGCAGCCGAATAGTCCGGCTGAAAAATAGATGAAAAAATATTTTATTGGTGGGTGAATTTTTATGTTCAACAAAAAGGAATGCGTAGCTATGCTGCTTGCCGGTGGACAGGGAAGCCGCCTTTACGCTCTGACTCAGACGGTTGCAAAGCCTGCGGTGCCGTTCGGCGCAAAATACCGTATCATTGATTTCCCGTTGTCCAACTGCATTAATTCGGGTATTGATACGGTCGGAGTTCTGACTCAGTATCAGCCTCTGGTGCTCAACGAATATATCGGAAACGGTCAGCCTTGGGACCTTGACCGTATTCACGGAGGAGTTTTCGTTCTCCCTCCGTATCAGAAGGCTTCGGGTGCAGACTGGTATTCCGGTACTGCAAACGCTATTTATCAGAATATGGCGTTTATTGAAAGATATGATCCGGAATATGTTATTATTCTGTCCGGCGACCACATTTATAAAATGGATTACAATAAGATGCTGGCGTATCACAAGGCTAAGAAGGCCGACGCGACTATTGCCGTTCTTGATGTCCCCAAAGAGGAGGCGTCGCGCTTCGGTATCATGATCACCGACGAGGAGGACAATATTATAGACTTTGAGGAAAAGCCCAAGGTTCCGCGTTCGACTCTTGCTTCTATGGGTATTTACATCTTCACCTGGTCAAAGCTCAAGGCGTACCTGATCGCAAATGAAGAGGATAAGGACGCCAGCAAGGATTTCGGCAAGAATATCATTCCCGATATGAAGAACGCCGGTGAAAAGCTGGTGGCTTACCGCTTTGACGGTTACTGGAAGGATGTAGGAACAATCGACTCCCTCTGGGAAGCGAATATGGACCTTATAAATCCCAATATTCCTATTGATCTTTACGATCCGGCGTGGAAGATCTATTCAAGAAATCCTGTGCTTCCGCCGCAGTATATAGGAAGCGGCGCTATGGTTCAGAATTCTATGGTTACCGAGGGCTGCTTCATAGACGGCTCCGTTGAATTCTCAATGATCTCCGAGGGCGTCGTCGTTGAGGAGGGCGCCGAGATTTACGATTCCATTCTTATGCCCGGCTGCGTAGTAAAGAAAGGCGCAAAGGTTGAATACGCGATCGTGGGAGAAAACTCGGTTATCGGAGAAAACGCTCACATAGGCGCGCGGCCTGAAAACATAGACGACAAGGATACTTGGGGCGTTGCCGTTGTCGGACACAATATAAATATCTCCGACGGTTCGGTCGTTGCCCCGAAGGCGATTATTTCGTCAGATATGTAGGAAAGGAACTGATTGACATGGATGTAAATATGGGTAATGTGCTTGGTCTTATTTTTGCGAATATGCATGATACGGCTGTAGGCGATCTGACTAAAAACAGAACTATGGGCTCTATTCTTTTCGGAGGAAGATACCGTCTTATAGATTTCCCTCTGTCTAATATGGTCAACAGCGGAATTTCCGAGGTCGGAGTTATTACAAAATCAAACTATCAGTCGCTGCTGGATCATCTCGGTTCGGCGAGAGAGTGGGACCTTTCAAGAAAAAAAGGAGGACTTTATATTCTTCCTCCCTTCGGAAACGTTGAAAGCAAGCTCTATAGAGGAAGGATAGAAGCGCTTTACGGAGCGATGAGCTTTATTAAGCACTCAATGGCGGACTATGTTGTACTGTCCGACTGCGACGTTGTTACGAATATGGATTTTAAGCCTATTGTTTCTCAGCATATTTCCAGCGGAGCGGATATTACTATCGTTGCTCATACGGGAGTCTATAGCTCGGAGGATATAAAGCAGTCTACCGTAGTAAACACGGACGGCGACGGCAACGTTAAATCAGTGCTGATTCAGCCTGATATAAGCGGAACCTGCACCGCAAGCCTTAATATTTTTGTAATGAGCAAAAAGTTCCTCATTGATATGATCTCTGATTCTATTGCGAGAGGAAACGTAAGCTTTGAAAAGGATATCCTTCAGGCAAAATGCAGCGAGCTTGACATAAAGGTTTATGAGTATTCCGATTACTTCAGCAAGATAACCAGCGTTGCAAGCTATTTTAAGGCGAATCAGGAGCTTCTTAAGCCTGAGAACGCCCGCAGGCTGTATCTGCCAAAGAGATCGATATATACAAAGGTAAGCGATAACGCTCCGGTTAAATACGATCTTGACAGCTGCGTCAAAAATTCTCTTATTGCTGACGGCTGCGTTATTGAGGGAGAGGTAGAGAACTCTATACTTTTCAGAGGCGTTAAGGTCGGAAAGGGCGCAAAGGTTAAGGACTGTGTTCTCATGCAGGGAACAGTTGTCGGAAATAACTCCGAGATAACATATCTTATTACGGATAAGAACGTTAACATCGGCGTAAACCATATACTTACAAGCGCTCCGAGCTATCCGATGTATATCGGCAAGGGCGCTTCGGTATAAAAGCTCAGAACTTTATAAGAAAGAGGGAATTATTTTGAATATTCTATATACGGCAAGCGAGGCGCTGCCTTATATCGCCTCGGGCGGTCTTGCCGACGTTGCCGGCTCCCTTCCGGCGGCTATAAACGCCGAAGGTCACGACTGCAGAGTAGTAATTCCGTATTACGGACAGATAAAGCAGGAACTGAAGGATCAGCTTTCCTACCTTACTAACTTTACGGTTCCGGTTGCCTGGAGAAACCAGTACTGCGGGGTTTTCGTCGGCAATATCAACGGAGTTACCTATTATCTCCTTGACAACGAATATTATTTTGCAAGAAACGGTCTTTACGGATTTTACGATGACGCTGAAAGATTTATCTTCTTTTCCCGCGCGGTGCTGGAGCTTCTGAGATATATTGACTTCAAGCCGAAGGTCATTAACGCCAACGACTGGCAGACAGCCTTGGTTCCGGTTTATTATGATATTTTCTATCGTTACCAGAGCGGCTATGAGGACATCAAAACGGTGTTCACTATTCATAATATTCAGTATCAGGGCCGCTACGGTCTTGAGATAATCAATGATCTGATGGGTATTCCGCTTTATCATACCGATCTGCTTTCTTACGACGGAGACGTTAATTTTATGAAAGCGGCTATTGAGGTCGCTGATAAAGTAACTACCGTTTCGCCGAGCTACGCGTGGGAAATTCTCGACCCGTGGTATTCCCATGGTCTTGACAGAATACTTGTGCATAAGCAGTATAAGCTGTGCGGCTTCCTCAACGGAATAGACCAGAACGTTTACAACCCTGAGACGGATCCTAATCTTGCAAAGAATTACAGCCTGAAGGATAAGTCTGGAAAGGCGGTATGTAAGACGCAGCTTTTGAGCGAGCTGGGAATGGCTCAGGGAAAGGAGCCGGTGATCGGTATTGTAACCAGATTTGTTTCCCATAAGGGTCTGGATCTTATAAAATACGTTTTTGAGGATATTATCAGGCTCGGATACAAGTTTGCTATACTCGGCTCGGGCGAAAAGATATATGAGGACTTTTTCAGGGAAATGCATTACCGTTACCCCGACCGCGTAGGAGTTACTATCGGTTTTGTTCCCGCTCTGTCCAAGAGGATCTACGCCGGAGCGGATATGTTCCTTATGCCGTCGCAGAGCGAGCCGTGCGGTCTGGCTCAGATGATCGCTCTGAGATACGGAACTATACCGATAGTAAGAGAAACCGGAGGGCTTAGGGATTCGATCCACGACGCCGGAGCTCCGGGAGGAAACGGATTCACTTTTAAATCCTACAACGCTCACGATATGCTTGACGCCTGCACAAGGGCAAGAGTATATTATGACGACAGAATGAAGTGGGGCAAGCTTGTAAACCTTGCTATGAAGGAAGATTTCAGCTGGACGAAATCCGCTAAGCTGTATATCGGACTTTATCAGGATATTCACTAATATTTTTATATCATCTATTTTTGGAAACGCTTCGGATTTTAATGCCGGAGCGTTTCTTGTGTAATAGTCATGATTATATTGACTGACTTTATGGCAAGGTTATAACAAATTGTAATAATAGTCTTTATAATTTACAGTTCAGTTTTTAAATTGTTGACACTTTACATTATATAAGGTATAATTGATTTATAGTATGATCGGCGGCGAGCCGTCAAGAGACCTTGCTTTCAGTCGATCGTTGCGGTGTATTGCTTTAACGGAAATTTATTAGGCTGATTATCCGTGTTTAAACGATTAAATAAAAAGTAAAAAAGGAGAGGCGCATATGGACAATAAGGTGGACTTGCTGATTGACAATATAGAAAAAATCATTGTGGGGAAAAGAGAACCTATAAAAAAGGTAATTGCCTCAATGCTGTGCGCGGGTCACGTTCTTATAGAGGACGTTCCGGGAGTAGGAAAAACTCAGCTTGTTTCGGCGCTTGCAAGATCGGTGTCGGGAAAATTCAACAGGATCCAGCTTACTCCGGATATTATGCCGTCGGATATTGTGGGATTTTCAATGATAAATCCTGAGACAAGGCAGCTTGAATATAAGCAGGGAGCGGCGATGTGTAATTTTCTGCTGGCTGACGAGATAAATCGGGCTTCGCCTAAATCTCAGTCCAGTCTGCTGGAGGTTATGGAGGAGCACCAGATTTCTCTCGACGGAAAAACCTATGACCTGCCGATTCCTTTTATGGTATTGGCGACGCAGAATCCTGTTGAAACCTACGGCACCTATCATCTGCCCGAGGCGCAGATGGATAGATTTATCATGAAAATATCGATGGGCTATCCGACTGCGGACGAGGAGCTTGAAATAATGGAAAGGGCAGAGGGCGCTTCAGATATAAAGACCGTTTCGGCGGTTATGAGCGTTTCAGACGTTGCGGAAATGATAGCGGCAGCGGCAAAAACGGTTACCGCGCCAAGCATTAAGCAGTATATCATTGATCTTGTAACGGCTACCCGCGGTTCGGATTATGTCAAGCTTGGCGTATCTCCAAGAGGAAGCATAGCGCTGCTCAAAGCCTCCAAGGCGTACGCATATGTGGAGGGAAGAAGCTATGTTGTTCCGGACGATGTAAAGGCGGTTATGACCAGCGTGCTGGCTCATCGGCTTATGCTTTCGCCTAAGGGAAAATCCGCTTTTGCTTCTAACGAGGAAGCTATGGAGCAGATCGCCTTGACAGTAAAGGTTCCTGTTGACGGCGGCAATAAGTCTTAAAGCCCTAAGAGTATTTTCGGTCAAAAAGCAGTGCGAAACGCTGCGGAAAGGAGTAAGGCTCCGTAACGGAGCATGATCACGGATATGAAGCATTTCATAGCGTATTTGTTCTGCATTGCAGTTGCGGCGGCAATTGCTGTTCTTATAGACGGCAGCGGAGGAATAATGATTGGGCTGATACTTGTTTCAGCGCTGATATTTTCCGAGCTTACGCTGCTGTTTTTCAGAAGGAAGATTAGCTTCGAGGCTGAATGCTCTCAGAAGCTGCTGTCCAAAGGAGATATTCTTGAGGTTTCTTTAAAGCTGAGAAAAAAGACTATTCTTCCGACGCCTTTTGTAGAGGCGGAGTTTTCCTATTCTCCGCAGCTTGAAGTTGAGGATAAAACGGTATACCGTCTTGCGCTTGCTTCAATGAATTACGAAAAGATCACAGTTCCTTTCAAAGCGGTAAGCTCGGGTATGTCTTATGTTAAAATAAAGAGGATACGTCTTATGGATTTTCTGGGAATATTCTCTGTTTCTGTTTTTGACAGCGTCAAGGAAAGCGGGAAGTACCCGGTGCGTATCCTTCCTAGGATCCCCGATACGGGAGTTCAGCCGGAGATATTAAAGACCACCTCTGTAAATTCCGGCTTTGACGATACCGAGGAGGAAACCTCCGAGACAGCGGTCGGCGCTACCGGAGTTCCGGGATATGAGCACAGGGTATATGTTCCGGGAGACCCGGTCAAAAAAATAAACTGGAAGCTTTCCTCCAAGCGTGATATTTATATGATACGGCTGGACGAAAAGCTTGCCGTTGCAAGTCAGGTGTTTGTACTTGACATTCCCGAATTTGAGGATATAACTGCTGAAAGCTGCCGAAATATTGATATCGTAATAGAGGGCTGTCTTGCCATGCTTTCCATGCTGGTGTCTCAGGGACTGGAAAGCGACGTTTATTATTACAAGGACAAATGGAACTGCGTAAATATAAAAAACGCGGCGGATATTCTGGATTTTCAGGAAAAGCTGTCGTGGTTTTCGCCTGTAACTCCGCCTGAGCGCATACCGGCGGAGGCGATCCAGTCCGGCGGAATCGTGTGCTTTACGTCGGCGGACGTGCAGCATGAAAACCTTGCGTCAGAAATCTTCGGCTTGAAGGACGCGGTCTTTGTTTCTCATGAAAACTGCGGCTTTTCAGGCGCGGACAATCTTTGGATATGCACGTCTGATTTTGAATTTAAAAAGCCTGTTTAGCGTTAAGATTCGGATAACTATTTGATGAGGAGATCACAGACGTCCTTTCCGGCGTCTTTAAGCTTTGCCTATGAATAATATGATGAAATACAAAAATCTGCTTTTGGATAAGGCGGAAAAATATATCCTTCCGATTTTATTGGGAGCGGCGGTAGCCTATGACGTTATAGAGTGCTATTACTATGAGCGGGCGTGGTTTTTCACAATACTGTTTGCCGCTGCCGAGGCGGCGCTTTTTATTTTGTTCGACTGGCTGAAAAGCAAGAGGTACATTGGCGCTTTGGCATATACCGCGGTATTCACCGCCGTTATGTTCTTTGCAAGCTTCATGCTGAGAGCGGGAAGCCAATACAGCAATATTTTCTTTGTGGATTGGTTTTATCTTGACCGGAATAACACCGGATTTGTTTTGGAATATTTTTATGCGCTGTTTGCCGGAGGCGGTTTTTTCCTGATATCGGTAATTTATTATTTTACTCAGGTCAGGTACCGAAGTCTTGGGTCTATGCTCTGTGTGCTGTTTCCCTTTGTTATTCACGCAAAGCGGGCAGAGCCTATGACGGATCTTCAGGTCGCGGCGCTTATAACCCTGTTTCTGGCGGTTATGGTCCACAATCGTCAGCTTGCGATGAAGGATAAGAATGTAAAGGTGGTAATGAACCTTTCCTATGTTATATCTATCGCGCTTTTTGTTTCCTTCTGCGGCGCTGTCGCTATGGTAGCGCCCAGACCGGAGATCAAGTCAAGACTGGAGCGGGACGCTACTGCTTTCGACCTTGACGCCGCCGATACAGACGACGCGCTGGAGGATTATTCGCGTCTGAGCGACGTTTCGTCGCCGAGATACGGCGGCAGCTTTACGGGTCAGATTTTGTTTTATTTTGAATCTGAATATAAAGCGCCTGTCTATTATTTAAGACGTCAGGCGTTCGATGAGTTTTCAAACGAAAGATGGCGGATAAACAGAAATTCGGATAAGTATTCCGACTACAGCTATTTTACCAGCTCTCCTGTAGGCGGCAAGGAAATCTACGAAACGCTTAAGGCTTTGGCGGAAACGGGGAAATATGAGGAATACGGCTTGACTGCCGATAAATTTGATTGGCAGGACAGTATTGTAAAATCAAAATTCAGGGTATTCGACGACGATTTCAGCGCGACCTATATTGCAGCTCCTCTGGGCGCGGTTTCCGACGGCTTCAGGGATACCAACAACACCAATATCTTTATGAATTCGGACGGGGAGATTTACCTGTATAATCAGGACAGAGCTTATGATTATACTATGGATTACTATCCGCAGACAGAGGATTTTGCCGCTTATGCCGAGAACAGCGGATTAAGCGGCGAGGATTATTCAAGACTGCTTACCAAAGCCTATGAAAACGGCGATTTGCCTGATCTGAGTCTGCTGCGGGATTATGAGAACGCGCTGGAGTACAACACCGGCGGAATTGAATATTCCGAAAGGCTCAAAGCGCTCGCTTTGGAAATAACCCGGGACTGCCGGACTGATTTTGAAAAGGCTCAGGCGCTGTGCGATTATTTTGAGGATAACGGGTATATATATGATCTTGAGTACACGCCCGACGATACTTCAATTGATTATTTTGTTTTTGAAAGCAAAACGGGAAGCTGTACGAGCTATGCGACGGCAATGACTCTTATGGCGAGGCTCTGCGGGCTTCCGTCAAGATATGTGGAGGGCTTCGCGGCTTACGAATATACTGATTCAGGCGCGATTGCTGTCCGCGACGCTCATGCGCACGCTTTCGTTGAGGTATATATTCCCGGAGCAGGCTGGATAACCTTTGATCCTACCGTGCCGGGATATATGGTGGATTATTCTAATCAGTCTAATTTCAGCTTTGCGGTATTCGCACAGTATTTCAGCAGGATACTAATTTTCCTCGGAGTTGTATTCTTTATTGTTTTTATCGTGCTGCTGGATAGGATAATGGAATTCTTTTTCAGGATAAGGCTCAGGTTTGCAAAGGGTTCTGAACGTATAATACTGCTTTACCGCCATATCATCAGACTTCTGGAATACTCTTCAAAGGACGATCTTTCAGCTTATACACCCGATATGCTCATAAAATATGCCGATGAAAAAAGGCAGGTTTCTCTTGAAGCCGCGGCAAGGCTTTTCGAAAGAACCTGCTTCGGAGGAGAAGACTTGAGCGATTCTGAATTTGAAACGGTTTATATACAGTACAGATCGGTATACAGATATCTTCGCAAAGCGCCTAAGGAAAAGGCTGAAAAATAAGTTTTCGGCTTTTGGGCATTAGTTTTGAGGTAAGAAGTAATACTGCCGCATATGAATGCGGCAATAAATTAAACTGCCGAAGCAGCCGGACCAACAGGCTGTTTCGGCAGTTTTTATATATGCTGAAATCGTGAGGAGCTGTTCAAAACAGCTGTTTAGGAATCGCAGTTTTTAAGATCGCCGTTTGCCGGATTTTCAAGAACCTTGCCCTTTTCGGAGAATCTTGAACCGTGACAGGGACAGTCCCATGAATGTTCGGCGCTGTTCCATTTAAGGGCGCAGCCGAGATGCGGGCACCGCTTTTTTGAAATTGTCAGCAGATTGGTTACAGCTTCAAATCCGTTTATAAAAAGCTGCGGTTTTATTATACTTCTGGAGGGATCGAAAACTTCCGCGTATTCGTTTTTCTTTTCGGTGACCATATCGCTCAGTATCATTGCCGCCGTCATCGCCCCTGTCATGCCCCATTTGTTAAATCCGGAGGCAACGTATAAATTCGGCGTATTCTTAGAATAATTGCCTATATAAGGTATTCCGTCAAGGCTCATGCAGTCCTGCGCCGCCCAGAAATATTTTTCGGCTGAACCGGGATAATGTATGCCGGCAAAATTCCGCAGTTCTTCCCAGCTTCCGCCCTTCTTTCCCGTTCGGTGAGAGCCTCCTCCCACAAGCAGAAAGTTTTTGTAGTTTCTGAACGAATATCCTTTTTTATTTTCGTCAACGTACATTCCTCCGACGTCGGGAGCGTTTTCCAGGGCTATGAAATATGAGCGGTGCTGATATAGCTTCAGAAAATAGCTTCCGTGTTTGTTGATAAAAGGGAAGTGGGTAGTTACTATCGCCTTGTCAAAATATATCTTTCCTGAATCTGTAACTGCTGAGTTTTCCGTCATTTCCCTGACAAAAGTATTTTCGTATATGTTTAATCCCCGCGAAATTGATTTGATGAATTTCAGAGGATTAAACTGAGCCTGACCGCCGAATTTTACCGCTCCGGAGTAATTCACAGGAATCGGCAGCCTGCGGCACAGCTCGGCGTCAGAGCCTATGATCTCCAATGCGGAAAGCTCCTTCTCAAGCTTTTTTTCATCGGAAGTGTAAACATAATTATCCTTTGTCTCAAAATCACATTCTATATTTTCACAAAGCCTTTTGTATTCGTCAAGCGCCGCTTGATTAGCCTTAAAATACATTAACGCTTTTTCCGCGCCGGCGCTTTTAAGCAGCTTCTGATAAATAAACCCGTGCTGGCTGGTTAATTTGGCGGTAGTATTGCAGGTGGTTCCGCCGCAGATCCTCTCCTTTTCAGCCACAACGCAGTTCACGCCCTGACTGTGCAGCCGGTAAGCGGTAAGAATACCGGCAATTCCTCCGCCTATGATCAGCACGTCTGTTTTTATATCTTGCTTAAGCTTAGGAAACTTGTCAGGCTCGGCGCTGGCAGACCATATTGATTTCATTGCTGTACTCTCCGTTTCATTATTGATTATATCTCGGTGATACCGTACGTTTTCCGGCGCGGCAAATCCGTTGCTGCCGTAACAAAACGGGACAATATCCTTTAATATTATACCCTGATCAAATCCGGTTATCCATCTCGGGCATAAGCACAGCAACGGCTGTTAATCCGACTGTTTTTAGGTAAAAGCAAAAATAAAGCGTGCCGCAAAAATTCAAGCATACGGATTTTCGGTAAAGCTTCACGCATATATCGCCAGGATTTTTTGCCGTTCGGCAGTATTCCTGCGTTAAGCTCTGTGACCGAAAACCTGCATATTTGTTTTATGCAAACACGCTATGATAGATTTCAGAATTCAGCTTTAAAAGCGTCTATATGATTTTTTATGGCATATCATTATTTTTCCGGAAGAATTATTGCCGCAACAATATAGGTGATAATTCCTACTCCGCCGCAGCCAAGAATGACGAAACCTATCCTCACCACATTGGGGTCAATATTGAAGTATTCCCCAATTCCTCCGCAGACGCCGCATATCATTCTGCTGCTTATTGACCGATAAAGCTTTTTATTCATAAAAATACCTCCTTGCTTATTTGAAACTGATATTGACCTCGCCCATTCCTCCGTTTATATCTATGGGTATTTTCAGGGAGCTGCCGTTATTGCCGGCGCTTCCTCGGTCTATTTTTATCTCCCCAATACCCGTGTCAGTTTTTATGTCATAGTCGGAATAATAGCCGTCTATTTTGAAGCTGCTGTCGCCTATGCCGCAGTCAACGTTGAGCCCTCCGAGTATTTTTCCGCTGAAATTAATTTGACCTGCTCCGCCGTCAATATCAGACTGATTAAGCGAGCAATTTTCAAGTATCAGCTCGCCTATACCCATATCTATGTTGAGCTTGCCGCTTATTGTACATTCCGTAAAGCTGTTTTTGCCTATTCCGGAATCTATGTCGGCATTTATACATTTCAGACCGCTGACGGTATATTCGCCTATTCCGCCCTCCAGCTTCAAAGCGGCGTATTCCTTGTCGGGAACTCTGATCTTTATATAAGAATCGTTATAGTTTTTTTCAAACCACCCGAAGCCGAACGTCTTATACCATTCATACCATTTGGCTTGATTGTATTCTATGCTGAATTTATTGCCGCTGCATTCAAAAGAATATCTGTCCTGCGGAATGTCGTGCGCTTCTACTATTATTTCGCTGCCGTCGTAGCTTTCCAGATAAAAATTAGCCGTTGCCGCTTCAACGTTCAGACATTCAATATTTTCAGCAGAGAAGCTTTCGTTTATATTTTCTTTGGCAAAATATTTATCGGTATCGGTGAATTTTATCAAAAGAGTTCCCAGAGCTATTAGAACTATTCCCGCTATCAGCAGAATAACGGGAATACCGAGCCTTCTTTTCCTGCTGTTTTCCATTTATACTGCCCCCCTGTCAGCTAAAAATCCGTGCGCCTTGCCTGTCAGCCAGTTTAATAATGAAACAAGTCCCGACCATACTCGTTTGAAAAGAGGTTTTGCTATTATGGTTCCGAGCGACAGCAGGACAAGACCTGTTCCCGCCGTTACCATTCCTATAGGCGGAGCGGTAAATATGGTGAATACTCCGACAGCAGTCAAAGCGGCTCCTGCAATGCCAAGCGAAAAGCCGAGGGCTATAAAGGTGACTGCAACTGAAAAAAGCACCGCGCTTATAACGGCTATGAGCGGAAGCCATATAGGGAACAGAAGAATTATGAGCAATAATTTACCGCCGAATGACATACCTTTTTCTTTTTCGGAGGGCGGTTCTGCTTCACTGTGTCTTTTGTCTACTACTTCTTCCATTATAAATTCAGGATTTCCGTCCGGCGCAATGTTATTATCGGCATATATCTGACGTGCTATGTCGTCAATGCTTCCAAGATTTTTGGCAGTCTGTTCTTCGTTTTCTGTACCGGCGTCCAGAAAAATTTCATTGTAATAATCAAGAACATTTTCAAGCTCGTCGTCCGGCAGACGGCTGAGGCGCTTTTTAAGCTGTTCAAGAAATTCTTCTCTTTTCATTTATAAACCATTCCTTTCTGAGTTTTGCGGTTTGTATAAGTAAATCGCGTCGCAAGCGCATAAAAGCGGTTTGCAAAGCCCTGATTCAGGTTTCAGGCTTTATCCGACCCGTTTAATAGAATACTGTCTATTTTCTTTTTATGCTCATGCCAGTCGTTCCGGTACTGAGAAAGCGCTGATACGCCCTTGCTTGTTACATGGTAGTAGCGTCTGTTCCTGCCCATATATTCTCTGTCATAGGTTTCAAGCAGCTCGCTTTTTTGCAGTCGCCTTAAAACAGGATATAGTGTGGATTCGGATACGTCTACCGCGTTTCGTATATACTGAGTTATTTCGTAACCGTAGGTATCGCCTCTGTCAACAATTGAAAGTACCATGGCGTCAAGCAGACCGGCGCTTATAGGAAAACTCATATGCTGTCTCCTTTCTGAAATTTATACAATATTGCTTTCTTAATTATATTATATATCATATAATATTATTTGTCAATAATATATTATAAATTCGTTGATATATACAAATTTACATCAGGATTCTTGGCACATTGGACGTAAACTGCACGGCTTATAAATATGTTAATGTTTCACTAAAATCAACAGCATAAATCGTGCATTTTTTTGGCTATAAATTTTAATTCTCTATTGCTTTACAAAATAAATTGTGATATAATACAAATATACAGTTATTTTAATAAAAGTTTTTGAATAATATATACTGTAACCCGTTTCACGAAAGGATTGGTCAATATGGCTTTAGCACTGAAAAAGAAAAAAGAAGAGTCAACAAATGAGAAAATCGTCAGAATGTTTCAGGAAGGAAAGTCTGTGGAGGATATCTGCGCTGAAACTGAACTTAGAAATGATATTGTCGTAGGCGTAATAAGAAGAAAGCTGGGTGAGGACAGTATTCCGGAAACTGTTATCACTGCTAAGCCTAAGCCGGCAGAGCCTGAGAACGCAGCGGAGGAAGCTGAGGAAAGCAGCGAGGAGGAAGGCGCTGATAACCTCAGCAAGCTCGAAAGGTATATGCTGGAAAAGAAGAAAAAGCAGCAGGAGGAATTTGCTGCCGCGGCCGCAGGATCGTCAGAAAGAACAGTAAGCCTGGTAGACGATTATGTTAATCAGGTCGGCGGAAATGCCGCCGGTCATTCTTCGGATATGGAAAGTATCCTAGCGGCTGAAAATATGATGGATGAGATTCAGCCCCCTCATTTAGACGGCGATATTCAGCCGGCTGAAATGGACTTGGATGCGGCTGAGGAAACAGGTGAAAACAATAACGGTTTGGAAAATGTATCTGATGAAAGCTCCGATTCGCCGGAAGCCGAAGCCGCTTCAGATAAAGCAAGCAAGGCTCTCAGCAAAATGAAAGCGTTTGCTATGAGTCAGATCGAAGCGAACAATGCCAGAATCGCTGAGCTTGAGGATAAGGCTGCTCAGCTGGACGGCGGATACGCTCCGCAGCTTGAAGCCGCCGGAGCAGAGCTTACTGTTTGTCAGGAAAATTTTGAAAAGGCTCAGGCTAAGCTTGACGAGGCGTGCGCCGAGCTGGAAAAGGCGAGGGAAGCTCACCGCGAGGCTATTGCAAAGGCTGACGAGGAATACCGCAGAAGGCTTGAGGAAATCGACGCCGAATATAAGAACGCTACCGCTGAGGCTAACAGAAGGTTCCAGGAATACGAAGAGGAAAATAAAAACGTTCTTGACGCTCTTGACAGTGAAAAGTCGGCGGTTCAGGCTGAGCTGCTTGAAAAGCAGAACGCCGTTACAGAGCTTAAATCAAAAATGGAGGCTGAAAACGAAGCTATCGTCAGCCAGATAAAAAGTCTTAAAGAGGAAAACGACGGTTATCAGGATTTCCTGGTATAGTACATATGTCAGTACCTCTGATTTTAGTACAGCGTGTCCGGCAATTATAAAATGACCTGATACCGTATTGTATCTTTATTGATTAAAATAACTAACGCCTGCCGCCTGTAGAAAACTACTGCCGACAGGCGTTTTTAATAATAAGGCAGAGAGCAAACTTTCAATATAAAATATATTAATTCATTTTCTAAGCTTAGAATTGTCTGACGCATAAATAATTGATTTATATGCTTAAGTGTGATATAATCATAAAAAGCAATCATATTTAATTGCTATATGCTGTATAATTCTTTTGCTTGAAAAGAGGTTATAAAGATCAAATGTACAAAATTCTGATTATAGAGGACGACAGCGCTTTGGCGGCGGCTATGAAAAAGCACATTGAATCATGGAATTATGACGTATGCCGCGTACGTAATTTTGAAAATATAATTCCCGAATTTACCGCTTACGACCCTCACCTTGTTCTGCTGGATATTATGCTGCCGTTTTTCAACGGCTACCATTGGTGCGCTGAGCTGCGTAAAATTTCCAGAGTTCCTATCGTGTTTATCTCGTCTGTTTCAGACAATATGAATATCGTTATGGCAATGAATATGGGAGGCGACGATTTTATTGCAAAGCCGGTCGAGCCGAACGTAATGATCGCAAAGATACAGGCTATTCTGCGCCGTACCTACGATATGGCGGGAAAAATTCCCGTGTTGGAACACAAGGGCGCGGTGCTGAATTTAAACGATACGACTTTGCTTTATCAGGATCAAAGGATCGAGCTTACAAAAAACGAGTTTCGTATTTTGCAGACGCTGCTTGAAAACAAAGGGAAAGTAGTCAGCAGAGATACGCTGATGACAAAGCTGTGGCAGATGGATTGCTATGTTGAGGAAAACACTTTGACAGTTAATGTAGCGCGTCTGAGAAAAAAGCTTGAAGGCGCGGGTCTGTGCGATTTTATTAAAACAAGGGTCGGAAGCGGATATATCGTTGAACTGTGAGGCTGCTATGAAAAAGCGTGATTTGTTTGGAAAATATCTTTATCAGTATCGTTATACCGCTTTATGCTTCTTGCTGTTTGCTCTGATTTTTGCCGCCGTTTTTTCGCTGTATAATCTTGAAGCGGAGGCGGTTATTTATGCGTCGCTGCTTTGTATACTTGCCGCGGCGGTAATAATCCTCTTTCACTTCTGGAATTTCTGTAAGCGCAGCAGAGAGCGCGAGTATCTGCTCCAAAACATTCTGATCATGACTGAAAATCTGCCGGAGCCGGAAACCCTTGCCGAAGCGGACTACAGAGAGATGGTAATACGTCTGAGAGAGGAAAACGCGGCAGTTTTAACAAAATACCGAAGAGAACGTTCTGAAAGCATAGATTATTATACGACATGGGTCCACCAAATAAAAACTCCTATTTCTGTAATGCAGATGATTCTCCAGAGCGAGGACAGCGACGAACACCGCGAACTTGCGTCAGAGCTGTTCCGCATTGAACAGTATGTTGAGATGGTGCTTTGCTATTTCAGGCTGGACAGCGAATCCTCCGACTTTGTATTTAAGCGGTATGAGCTTAACGAAATTATCAGAACCGCTGTTCGTAAGTTTGCTCCGCAGTTTGTACGCAAACGCATAAATCTGAAATACGAACCCACCGACGCAATAGTTCTGACAGATGAAAAATGGCTGTCGTTCATTATTGAACAGCTGCTGTCCAACGCTGTAAAATATACCGAAGGCGGTCAGGTTGAAATATCGGTTTCAAAGGATAAGATACTCAGCATTTCGGATACGGGTATCGGAATTTCTCCTGAAGATGTTCCTCGTATTTTTGAAAAGGGCTTTACAGGCTACAACGGCAGAGCGGATAAAAAATCCACCGGTCTGGGATTGTATCTTACCAAGAGAGCGGCGGACAAGCTTTCTCACAGAATAAGCGTGAAATCTACCGTTGGCAGAGGCAGCGCCTTTTATATTGATCTGCATTCGGATCAGCTTGAAATAGAATGACCTTGCAAAAATGTCACATAAAAAGCCGAAATGTCACACAAATAGATGTTCGACATTCGGCTTTTCTGTTATACTAGAGATACGGAAAGACCGCAGTACGGTCTGAACATGAGGAGGTTTTCAAAATGGCGATTTTAGAGGTGCAGGGCCTTGAAAAGATTTATACCACAAGATTCGGAGGTAATCAGGTTCGGGCGCTGTCAAATGTGTCCTTTACAGTGGAGGAGGGCGAGTATGTTGCAATTATGGGAGAATCGGGTTCCGGCAAAACGACGCTGCTGAACATTCTCGCCGCGCTTGACAAACCCACAAAGGGAAGTGTTATTCTTGAAGGAAGGGTTCTTTCAAAAATCAAGGATAAGGAGATTTCAGCCTTCCGGCGCGACAATCTTGGTTTCGTTTTTCAGGACTTCAATTTGCTCGATACCTTTACTCTGGAAGACAATATTTATCTGCCGCTGGTTCTTGCGGGTATGCAGTACAAGGAAATGAAAAGGAGGCTTGAGCCGATCGCGGTCAGTCTTGGCATAAAAAACATACTGTCCAAATATCCCTATGAGGTTTCGGGAGGTCAGAAGCAGAGAGCCGCCGCGGCAAGGGCGCTGATAACAGATCCGAAAATCCTGCTTGCCGACGAGCCGACAGGAGCTCTTGATTCCAAAGCGTCCGACGAGCTGCTTGCAATATTTTCCGCGATCAACCGCAGCGGACAGACGATACTGATGGTTACACATTCCGTCAAAGCCGCAAGCCATGCGGGAAGGGTTCTTTTTATCAAGGACGGAGAAGTGTTTCATCAGATTTACAGAGGCGGAAGCTCCGATCAGCAGATGTATCAGAAAATTTCCGACACTCTGACCTTGCTTGCGACGGGCGGTGATAGAAATGAATAGTCTTTTTCCTAAGCTTGCCGTTCAGGGCATAAGAAAAAACGGCAGGATCTATCTGCCCTACATTCTTACCTGCGTGGGAATGGTCATGATGTACTACATTGTTTCCTATCTTACCTATTCAAAATCCGTTTATCAGATGAATGGCGGCAGGGATATCCAGATGATCCTATCATGGGGAACGGGAGTTATAGCGGTGTTTGCGGTCATTTTTCTGTTTTACACTAACTCCTTTATTATCCGCCGCAGAAAAAAAGAGTTCGGACTTTACAATATCTTAGGCATGGGAAAGAAAAATATTGCCGTGATATTGGTATGGGAAACGCTGATTATATTCCTGATCTCCGTCGGCGCGGGACTGGGATTAGGAATCGCGTTTTCTAAGCTGTCGGAGCTTGTTACGGCTAAAATACTGGCAGATGAGGCGGTTTTCGGTTTTACAGTCGAGCGGCAGGCGGTAAAAAGCTCGGTTATACTTTTCGCAATAGCGTTTGCGCTGATACTGCTTAATTCTCTCAGACAGATTCACATATCAAAGCCGATAGAGCTGCTGCGCAGTGAGAATACCGGAGAAAAGCCCCCGAAGGCGCGTATGCTTCTCGCGGTTCTTGGAATCGTCCTGCTTGCGGGAGCATACTATTTATCATGTACCATTGAGGAGCCTATGGCGGCATTGTCGGTGTTTTTCATAGCGGTAATAATGGTTATCGCCGCTACATATATCCTTTTTACAGTCGGCTCGGTTTCACTGTGCAGGGTTTTGAAGAAAAACAAGAAATATTATTACAAAACCGAGCACTTTGTTTCCGTATCCTCCATGGCTTATCGGATGAAAAGAAACGGCGCGAGTCTTGCTTCAATATGCATACTTTCCACTATGGTGCTGGTAATGATCTCGTCTACGCTGTGTCTTTATGCAGGAAAGGAAGATACTCTGCACAAGCGTTATCCAAGAGATATTGTTATTCAAACGTATTCAGCAGACGGGAAGTATACAGAGCCGGTTCATTCCGCCGCGCAGAAGGTTCTTGAAGACAATGCTATGAGCCCTCAGAATTTGCTGTATTATCAGTATCTTCCGGTAGCCGGTATGCTTGACGGAAGCGTGATAAGCTTTGACAGGGAAGAAGCTGTTTTAGACTACGGAAAAATCAAACAGCTGTTTTTCCTCACTATAGACGAGTATAACAGACTTATGGACAAAAATGAGACGATAGCGGATGATGAAATAATTATATATGCGACCAAAACCGACTATAAGTACGACGAGCTTACTATAGACGGCTTTGGGACGATGAAGATCAAAAAGCAGGCTGATGAGTTTATCTCAAACGGCGAGGAATCCTCTACGGCTTTATCTTCAATATTTGTTTTTGTTTCCGACATGAAAAAGATAGATGAAATTGACAGCTTTCAGAAAAAAATGTACGGAGAAAACGCTTCGATTCTGGAGGACTACTACGGCTTTGACCTTGACTGCGGCGAAGAAGCTGAGATAAGGGTTACCAAAGATATAGAAAAGAAAATCTCCTCGCTGGAGAGTAAAGATAAAGCTTTTCCCAACGTCAGTATTGAAGGCTTGGCGGAAAAGAAGCAAAGCTTCTATTCCATGTTTGGAGGACTCTTCTTTCTTGGAATACTCCTGAGTATTGTGTTTATATTTGCGGCTGTGCTTATTATGTACTACAAGCAGATCACCGAGGGCTACGAGGACGCGGAGCGGTTTGAGATAATGCAGAAGGTCGGTATGACAAAGCGGGAAATCCGCCGCAGTATAAATTCGCAGATACTTACAGTATTTTTCGCGCCTCTGCTGATGGCAGGATTGCATATAGGCTTTGCTTTTCCTATTCTTGCAAAGCTTTTAAAGCTGTTCGGGCTGTTCAATACGCCGCTTCTGATTGGAGTGACGGCAGGCGCGTTTGCAGTATTTGCGGTTTTCTATGCGCTGGTTTACAAGATCACGTCAAGAAGCTATTACCGTATCGTTAGCAAATAGGATACAAGCCGATTATCATTAGATGAGCAGACACTGGGCAATACCGCACGCTGATTGCGGGGGTATTGCCTATGTTTGTATACTCGAATCCGCGTTTCAGTATTGAACGCCTGCGCCCTGTAATTGTGGGTGTTAGGCGGTTGACGTCACATTTATCAGCATTACCTATGCATATGCTATATATTTGAAAAAGACATTTGCAAAATGAATAAAAATGTGATATATTTAAGTAGAAGGCGCGTATAAGATAGTTTATACTCAGCGAAATTTTTCCCGTAAGAAAGCGAGCGTGATTCGCAGATGAAAAATTCAAGGCTGTGGATCGCTGCCGCGGCGGCAGTTTTTATGGCTGCGGTCGTTTGGTGCGTTATTATTCTTAACAAGCCGGAGGAGGAAACCGTAACAATTTCACAGGACGGACAAATATTGTATACTTTGGACTTAAGTAAAGAAAGCGATCGGACCATAACGGTTGAGTATGAGGGAAGAAAAAACGTAATTGAAATTAAGGAAGGCAGAATACATATGCTTGAAGCAGACTGTCCCGATCATACCTGCATAAATACAGGCTGGCTTGAGGATCTGCCGATAGTCTGCCTGCCGAATAAGCTTGTGATCGAATTTGTCTATAAGGACAGTGCGGACGGAGCGGCGAGGTGAAAGAGAATGAACGCTAAAAGACTGGCGCAGCTGGGACTGCTTACGACCATCTCGCTGATAATTTTTATAATCGAGCTGCGGATTCCGAATATTGCTCCGATTCCCGGCATGAAGCTGGGGCTTGCCAACATTGTGACGGTGTACGCGGTATATCGCTGTACGGCAAAGGAAACTGCGCTGATACTCTTTACAAGAATAATTTTCGGCTCGATTTTCGCGGGAAGTATGCTTACGCTGTTTTTCAGCTTAGGCGGAGGAATTTTATGTCTGCTGGGAATGCTGCTGCTCAAAAGGGCGATAGATGTAAAGCACATCTGGGTTTGCAGTATTCTGGGAGCCGTACTGCACAATATCGGACAGATTGCCGTGGCGGCTGTTGTTATGAGAACTGCCGCGGTTATCTCCTATCTTCCTTTTCTTCTGATTTCCGGGTGCGCCGCGGGGCTTTTTACCGGTATTTGCGCTCAGATACTGGTTGCAAGAATTGATTTAAAGGATCTTTGAAATGTTTCGCCTGCTGCCGAATATCGGAACGGTGTTTAATAAAAAATAACGGCTGGATAAATCAAGGCGGTTGCCCGTTTTATCCAGCCGTTTGCTATTCAGCTAAATAGCTGTTTAGAATGCATATTAGGTAGCGCTGACGATTTTATTCGCCTATAAACTTTTTATACTCCGCGTTAAAGGTCTTAAGCTCGGAGTCAATGGTATTTTTATAAGTTTCACGAAGCTGAGTCCATGTATACTGTGCTCCGTCGTCATCAGTCTTCATTACAGACGAGTACATATAGGAAATAATCGCTTCCTTAGTTGCCGTGGTTGCTGCGTCATCGTCGGAAAGCACTGTTGAAATTCCGTATCCGGGATCGATCATCTGAACGTATTTTTCAGTAAAGGTTTCCTCATATGCCATCTGATACATTTCTTCAGTCCAGTTCGGATTGGTAGTAAAGAATTTTTCTTTATCGATAGCCTTATACTTTTCGTCAGTATTAACCAGTCTGGCACACTCCATCCATGTCTTCATCGCTTCGTTTTTAGTAGAGCCTTTTACCCACATATAAGCGTTTATCTCAGGAGTGCAGTAGTATGTATCAGAATCCGGATCCTTAGGCATCGGAACGATTCCCCATTCCTCGCCGTCGGCAGGAGTATGAGAGCCGGAAACCGCCCACGGTCCCATAGCGTAGAACAGAATATTCTTTTTGAAAGCGTCCGCAGCCTGACCTACCCAGTCAGGATAATACATACCGTTTTTCTGGATATTGTAGAGAACGTCTGTAGCGCGCTCAAAGTCGGCGTCATACAGATTGGAAACATATTCGTTCTTTTCTTCATCAAGTGAAATAAGAGTTTTTCCGGTCGAATGGAAAATGAACGGGGCGAACCAACCGTTTATGCCGTATCTTTCCTCACCGTCTGAAGCTGCTGAACAGTATTCGTCCATAAGGTCATACCATGTATCCCAATCCCAGTCGCCAGCCATATACAGATCGTACGGATCGTCAAGCTGTGCGGCTTCAATCATTGACTTGTCATATGTAAGCACAGAGTTTGTTACGAACTTTATCGGCGCGACATAATGCTTTCCGTTAAGCGCAAAATTATCGGCGGTATCCTTAACTCCGCTCCACATATCGCTGTCAAAATCTACAAGCTCGTCGATTGGCTGGAACATATCCTTTATAACGTTGGCAGGGAATGTCATTTTCTGCTCATACCAGAACATATCGGGAGGATCGTTTGACATAAGTCTGGCTGCAAGCGCTTCATACTTTTCCAGTGAAGTTGTCTGCCAGTAGGTTATAGAACCGCCTTTTTTCTGGAACAGATCCAGATCGGTTCTGGTTTCCGGCTCTCTCTTAGTGGGGTTGATGTCAAAGTATGAAAGCCATATAAGCTCTTTTTCCGCATCGTCAGGAATAGCCGCTATCTGGTCGGTATCTTCAACCTTTACCTTATCAACATAGGACGATTCTTCGTTTCCTGACGACTTGCCGCAGCCGGCAAATCCGAATGCAGACGCGACGGCAATCAAACCGGCAAGCGCTCGCTTGGTGTTTTTCATATTAAAACCTCCGTAAATTAATTGTATAAAACAAAAATAAGCCTCTTTATGTTTTTATTATAGCATTGGATGTAATCGTTGTCAATAAAACAAAAACTCTTTAAAATTTGCGTAATCATTTTTGTTTATTTCATACAAAGAGTTATTGTTTTTATAGACATTTTTCCTAAACAAAAAGCAAATATATTACAGGAATGTCAGGAGGCTATCAGCCGGATATGATAATAAATCAACGGCGCCGCAGGGTATTGACCGATGCAGCGCCGCAATTGGTTTAAATATATATTCCGTCTGCCCTTAATCTTCGGAAGCGGAAGCGACACGATCCTGAGAATAAATATCTTCAGGTTTTCTGAAATATTGTCTGGTTTCACGGACGATCACCGGACTTAAAGCAAATAACGCCGCAAGATTAGGAAGCGCCATAAGTCCGTTGAAAATATCGGCAATCGTCCAGACCGAGCTTACGGTCATATACGGTCCGATAAAAACGGCAAGGATATAAAAGAACCTGTATATTTTTACAGCTCCCGCTTTTCCTCCCGAAAGGTATTCAAGACAGCGTTCGCCGTAATAATTCCAGCCTAAAATAGTGGTAAAGGCAAAGAAAACAAGACAGACCATCAGCACAAACGCCGGTATCGCCGACGGCAGAAAGGAAAAGCCTTCCCTGAACGCGTGAGTCGTAACCTCAACGCCTTCATAATATTTGCCGGTAGCAGGGTTTACAGCGTCATAGCTTCCCATCATGATAATCGAGATTCCGGTCATAGTACATACGATAATTGTGTCAATAAAGGTTCCGCACATTGACACAAGTCCCTGACGCACAGGATTGTTGCTTTTAGCGGCGGCGGCAGCGATAGGCGCCGAGCCCAGTCCCGATTCGTTTGAAAAAATGCCTCTTGCTACGCCCTTCTGCATTGCGACAAATATCATAGGAAGCGAACCGCCCGCCGCGGCCTTGAAGCTGAACGCCTGAGAGAATATCATCGAAACTGCCGACGGAAGCTTTTCAATATTGATGATAACAAGAGCCAGACAGGTTACAATGTAAACGACCGCCATAAATGGAACGATCACCTGTGAAACTCCGGAAATCCGTTTTATTCCGCCGATAATTACAAGCGCCGCGCAGAGCGTTACAATAAAGCCTGAAACGATAACCGCGACGGTGTATTCTGTTCCGAATATTCTGACAGTATGCTCTCTGGCAGGGTCAAAGAAATTCTGGACGGCAGATGAGATACCGTTTATCTGAGAAAAGGTGCCGATCCCGAAAAGTCCGACGCAGGCGCCGAAAAAAGCGAAAATCTTTGCGAGCCATTTCCATTTCGGTCCCATTCCGTTCTCAATATAATAGAAAGGTCCGCCGCAGACATGACCGTTTTCATCAATTTTTCGGTATTTGATGGCAAGAAATCCCTCTGCATATTTAGTGGCCATGCCCAGAAATGCGGCGAGCCACATCCAGAACAAAGCTCCGGGGCCGCCCGAAAGAATTCCTACCGCCGTCGCAACACCTACAATATTTCCTGTTCCTATTGTAGCTGAAAGAGCGGTGCACAGCGCTCCGAAGCTTGAAATTTCGCCCTTTCCGCCTTCCTCGTTTTTAAACATGAATTTAAGGGCTTTGGGAAGATGAATTATCTGAAGCAGCCTTAACCTGAAAGTAAGGTAGATTCCGGCTGACATAATAATAACTATAAGCGGTATTCCCCACACGATATCGTCTATGCTCTCAAGTATTTTGCCGAATGACATTAATTTAACTTTCCTTTCTTTAACCGGATATCCGGCGTCGGTAATAAATAATGTCCCTGAATTTTTTATTTTTATCAGATAGGGTAAGCTCGGAACGAGTCTAACGAATTATTATCAGTCGCCGGTGGATTCTCGGAGTATGATCTTATGTTCAACGGTATAATACTTATTATCCTTATTTGAAGACGAAAAATTATCTATCAGCTTCTGAACCACAAGCTCTCCCATTCTCGCGCAGGGCTGTTCGACCGTTGAAACGGTGGGATTCATCATTTCGCACATTGTTATATTGTCAAAGCCCATTATTGAAATATCGGAGCCTACCTTCATACCCAGCTCGCAGGCTTTTCTTATGGCGTTCATTGCTAAAATGTCTGAAATCGCAAAAACAGCGGTAGGTCTGTCCTCAAGAGAAGCAAAATGCTCCATGGCTATTCCGCCGTGCCAGTAATCATAGGTTCCCTTGTATATGTAATCTGGATTTATCGGAATTCTGTGATCTTCTAAAGCCCTAAGGTATCCTGACTCACGCTGGGACGATGAAACGGCAGAAACTTCGGTGCCGATAAACGCAATTTTTCTGTGCCCTTTTTTAATAAGCGCGCATACTGCGTCGTAAGCCGCCTGCTCATCGTTGACCGTAACTGTCAGTACGTCGGCGCCCTCGACTCCTTCACAGCAAAGAGCGATATCGTAATTTTCCGCAAGACTGTTAAGCGTTTCGGCGTTATAAGAGGTTCCTAGGAGCACCACGCCGTCCACGGTACGGTTAAACAGCATATTCATCTGTCTGATCTCAACCGACGAGGTTGAATAAGATGAAGCCGTAATAATATCATATCCGACTTTGTTTGCGTAAACCTGCATACCTGCCACGATTTTCATATAAAGCGAGTGGTCGGTCGTAGGCATTATGACGAGTATAACGTTTGTAGCACGTTTTCTGAGATTTCGTCCAAGAAAATTAGGCGAATAGTTTAGCTTTTTGATAGTATCCTTTACAAGTTTGGTTGAGTTTTCGGAAACATTGGTGCTTCCGTTCAGAACTCTTGAAACTGTAGCAACGGAAACTCCGGCTTCCCGGGCAACGTCTTTTATGGTAACGCTCATAGTTTACCAGTCCTTTCATTGTTTTAGAATAAGGCGGCTTAGATGCAGAATATTGAAAGATTATTATTTACAGCCTAAATCATTTTTAAATACAATAATTCTATTATATTATACCATAATTAAGCGGACTCTCCAATATGCATTACTAACAAAATTGATTTTACATTTTAGTGTGTTTTGCTGTATAGTTTTACAATATTTATACCTGCTTCTTACATTATCATTTGTCTGACGTTTTTTCTGCGGTTCTGTTCCGCGGCTTTGGGCAAAAAAAGGCTGTCCGGCGCTGAGCTGATGAAAAATCTGTCCAAAAAATATTTTACCTGGTGCATAAGAAAGAATTTAATGTCAACAATAATGGCAAAGGGCTAATGCTTCCGATGGCATTATGTACCGCGCTTGGGCAGAAGGCTCCGGGCCAGAATAATCGGAGTATTTATAAGAGGAAATACGTACACTGCTGTTGTGCGGTATTGCCTTTAGAAGCTTATTTATGAAAGGAATGTCATTATGAAAAAATTAAGAAATTCTAAGCTGCATAAAATGATGGGCGGAAAAGGTATCTATATTACACTGGGAGCGTGCGTGCTCGCAGTGGGAGGAGCCGGAGTCGCGGCCTACAACAAAGCTGTAACCAAGATCAACGATAATCTTAACTTTTCCATACCCGACACAAGTATCGTTCAGCAGGAGCAGCAGGCTGATATGAAACAGACCGACGTTGAGAAGGAAGAAAGCAGCTCTCAGAGCGAAGCGATGGAGGAGCTGTTATCCACTCAGCCCAACGTTATGCCTGTAAACGGCGAGATCATAAATCCTTTCAGCAACGGAGAGCTTGTAAAATCCAAAACCCTCGGCGTATGGAAAACGCATGACGGAGTTGACATTGCTGCCGACGCCGGAACACAGGTGAAATCCATGAACAGGGGAGAGGTAACGAAAATCTGGGAAGATCCGCTTTGGGGCAACTGTGTGACTATCGACCACGGCGACGGAATTGTCGGATATTATTATAATCTTTCCTCGGCGGTTACCGTAGAAGAGGGCGACCCGGTAGAGTCGGGGCAGATCATCGGCGCAGTAGGAGATACCGCTCAGATAGAAGCCGCCGAGGTTTCACATCTGCATTTCGGACTGAAAAGGAACGGAGAATGGATCGATCCTATCAACTATATAGATCCGAACAGCAATAAATAAACGTTTTATACAGATAATTCAAAATAAAAGTTCCGCCTTACGGTTTACATTGAGTTCATAATTATATGATATTCTATGTAAATACGGCGCTTTGCGATTAGCTTGCTTTAATTGCGCTGTCTTACTGCTGTCTGAAAAATAATGTGCCGCTTCAAGCAGCCGTATTGCTGCTTGCGCGTTTTTCAGAAAGCTGTAACTTTACCGAAAGGCGGAATTTTATATGTTCAGTATAATGGTGGTCGAGGACGATAACAATACCCGCAGGCTTACTGCCGACGTGCTTGAAGAAAACGGCTATAAGGCTGTAACTGCCAAAAACGGCTTGGAAGCGCTTGAAATAATGGACGAAAAGCATATCGACCTGATTATTATGGACGTTATGATGCCTGTGATGGACGGCTATGAGCTTACAAGCCAGCTCAGGAGAGCGGAATGTAATATTCCTATACTTATGGTAACGGCCAAAGAAGCTCTCAGCGATAAAAAGAAGGGCTTTATAACAGGCGCCGACGATTATATGGTCAAGCCTGTGGACGAGGAGGAAATGCTGCTCAGGATATCGGCGCTTCTCAGAAGGTCAAGGATAGCGAACGATCATAAGATAACCGCCGGCGAAACCGTTTTTGATTACGATACTCTCACTGTTATAAATAAAGATAAGAAAACCGAGCTTCCGCTGAAGGAATTTATGCTGATATACAAGCTGCTGTCGTATCCCAACAAGATCTTCACCCGCCGTCAGCTTATGGACGAAATATGGGATATGGCTACCGATACGGACGAGAGAACGGTAGACGTACATATCAACCGTCTCAGGGAACGTTTTAAGGACAACAGCGATTTTGATATAATTACTGTACGAGGCCTTGGATATAAGGCGGTGAAAAACGGTGAATAAACACAAGGGATATATTGACAGACTTTTGTTCAGAAAACACAGGTCGCTTAATTTCTGCGCGGTTATTCTTGTGTTTTTCATAATGATGATAGCCGGCGTGCTTACTTTTATTTCAGTTTGGCTTTTCAGATATTTCGGTCATCTTCCCAACAGATTTGAAGCTCCGCTTGTACTGATGATCATAGCTTTATGCGTCAGCGTGGTTATCGGAACGATTCTTTCAGCAATGGCTACGCGGTCGATCCTCAGACCCGTAAATGATATGCAGAAGGCTATGAAAAAGGTTGAGAGCGGCGATTTTTCCGTCCGTGTTTCAAGAGATAAAACCTTCGGTGAGATCGACGAGCTTGTCAAAAGCTTCAACCGAATGGTTGAAGAGCTGAACGGGATAGAGATGTTCAGAGAGGATTTTATCAACAGCTTTTCGCATGAGTTCAAAACGCCTATAGTTTCGATTCAGGGCTTTGCAAAGCAGCTTAAAAAGGAAAGCTTATCAGAAGATAAAAAACGCGAATACATAGATATAATCATCTCTGAATCGAAGCGGCTTACCAATCTTTCCTCCAATATACTGCTGCTTAACAAATTTGAAAATCAGCAGTATATTACCGATACGTCGGATTTTTATCTTGATGAACAGATAAGAAGCTGTATTCTGCTGCTGGAAAAGCAGTGGACAAGGAAGAATATAGATTTTGACATAGAGCTTGAGCCTGTGCTGTTTCACAGCAATCAGGAAATGCTGTCGCAGGTATGGCTGAATATTCTCAGCAATTCCGTTAAATTCAGCCCAGACAATACCACGATAACCGTTCGTTCACAGCTCAGGGATAAAAAAATACGCATAGATATCTGCGACCAGGGGGAGGGTATGGACGAGAATACTCTGAATCACATATTTGAACGTTTCTATCAGGGGGACAGCGCTCATTCAAGCGAGGGCAACGGCCTTGGGCTGCCGCTTGTAAAGCGAATAGTCGAGCTGTGCGGCGGAAGGATAAGAGTTGAATCACAGAAGGGCAGAGGCACTGTATTTACCGTATTTCTGGAGGATCGTTCTTCTGAAAAAGCGTAAACAAGGTCTGAAGGCTTTTGCATATAGCATAATATCCGTCTGAGGAAGCATGGCGCGCGCTTCCTCGGACGGATATTTTATAAATCATATTTTATCAGCCTAATCTCAGCATTTCATCAATACATACTCTGGCGGAGGATATCTCATCTTCCGTCATTTTTATTTCAAAGGCTTCGCCGTTATCTATTCCGGCGCAGGAATTGTAAACGTCCATCAGAGTAGTAAGCTTCATGTTCGGGCAGAGGATTTTCTTGGAAAGTATATAGAACTTTTTGCCGGGACATTCATACTGAAGATGTTCGGCAATGCTTATTTCAGTGCCTATAATAAATTCTTCGGCTTCGGAATTTTTAGCAAAATTTATGATTCCCGAGGTAGAGCCTACATAGTCCGCCTGCTCCGAAACCTTCGGAACACATTCGGGATGAACAAGCACCAAAGCGTCGGGGTGAAGCCTTTTGGCCTGCCTTACTTCGTCGGGAGCTACGGCGGCATGAACCGGACAGCCTCCCTGAAGCAGCTTTATATCTTTTTCCGGCACGTTTTTCTGAACAAACGCTCCGAGATTGCAGTCCGGAATGAACAGTATCTTTTCAGCGTCCATAGCTTTGACTATTTTGACCGCCGAAGACGAGGTAACGCAGACGTCGCAGACAGATTTAAGCTTTGCCGTAGTGTTTATGTAAGCGACTACCTTTCTGTCCGGCTCCTGTCGTTTTAAAGCCTCGATCATCTCCGGCTCCATCTGCTCGGCCATGGGACAGCCCGCCAGCGGATTAGCTAAAAAAACACGCTTGTCAGGCGAAAGCATTTTTGCCGTTTCCGCCATGAAATGAACTCCGCAGAACAAAATATTTTTACTGCGGACGTTTGACGCGTCTACGCTTAGCTTATAGGAATCTCCTGTAAAATCAGCGATTTCGATAATTTCATGCGCCTGATAGCTGTGCGCCAGAATACAAATGTCCTTTTCCGCTTTAAGCTTTAAAATTTCCTGCTGAATATCCTTTATCATAACAAATCACCCGATATCAAAATTCGACAAACACTTATATAATTATACGTCACAGCCAAGATATTGTCAACCGTCTGAAAAACAAAATCCAATTGAAATTGCAGAGTTTCAAAGAATAGTGGCAAAGCAAAGAAAAAAGAGAACCGGACAAAAATCCGCTGAAATAAAGCCGCCGCACAAAATCCGGCGCCATAAGAAAGAAGCCGCCATGAAGATGATGACGGCTTCTGCTCCGTTTTACTTATGCGCCGGCTTAAACGCGCAGCTGCCGTACGTTTAAATCAGACAAACGATTTTCCTATGTGTATGCTTGACTGGCTTTCGCCTGCCGAATTCTATTATTTTATTAATTGTATACAGGCAGTATCATCTGGCGACAATATTTACAAGTCTGCCCTTTACATAAATTTCTTTAACAATATTTTTACCCTCAATAGCCTCTGCGACCTTAGGATCCTGTTTTGCAAGAGCAACGGCTTCGCTCTGGTCAATATCGGCAGGAACGTTCAGCTTGCATTTTACCTTTCCGTTTACCTGAGCGACAATTTCAACGGAAGCGTCAACGCACAAGGCTTCGTCATAAGTCGCCCACTTCTGTTCATGGATATAGCCTCCGAAATTTATCTGATACATTTCCGACGTAATATGCGGAGCGAAAGGATTCAGAATTATCAGCAGGTCGCGAAGCTCGGCTTTATTTATAGAACCGGCGGCGTAAATTTCATTCATAAGCGTCATCATAGCCGCTATTGCCGTATTGAATTTAAGCGCCTCAATATCCTCGGAAACTTTCTTGATCGTCTTATGCATAAGCGTTCTCAGCTTGTCGCTGTACTCCTCGCCGTCGGTAAGCATATCCTGCAAAGCCCAGAGCCTGTCAAGAAATCTCTTGCAGCCCTTTACGCTGTTTTCGCTCCACGGTGCAGCCTGCTCGTAATCTCCCATAAACAGCACATAAACTCTCAGCACGTCGGCGCCGTAAGCGTCAACAACGTCGTTGGGGTCTACTACGTTTCCTCTTGATTTGCTCATCTTTTCACCGTCTGGTCCGAGTATAAGACCCTGAGCGGTTCTCTTGGCATAAGGCTCAGAAGTAGGAACAAGACCCAGATCGTAGAGGAATTTATGCCAGAAGCGGGAATAGATCATATGACGAGTAACGTGCTCCATGCCGCCGTTGTACCAATCGACAGGCAGCCAGTATTTCAGCGCCTCCTGCGAAGCGAATTCGCTGTCGTTGTGAGGATCGCAGTAACGCAGGAAATACCATGAAGAGCCTGCCCACTGAGGCATTGTATCGGTTTCTCTTTTTGCGTCCCTTCCGCATTTCGGACATTTGCAGTTAACAAACGAAGCGATCTTTGCCAGCGGACTTTCACCGTCCGTTCCCGGTTCAAAATGCTCTACAGCGGGAAGTCTGAGCGGAAGCTCGTCATACGGAACGGCTACCATTCCGCAGTCCGGACAATGTACTATTGGAATAGGCTCGCCCCAGTATCTTTGACGGTTAAAAGCCCAGTCCTTCATTTTATACTGAACGCCCTTTTCGCCGCAGCCCAGCTTTTCAAGAATACCGAGCATTTTTTCTATAGCTTCCTTTTTATTGGAAATACCGTTAAGCTCGCCGGAATTGACCATTTCGCCGTCGCCGGTATAGGCTTCCTTTGAAATATCTCCTCCCTTTATGACCTCGATAATGTCTATTCCGAATTTCTTTGCAAAATCATAATCTCTGGTATCGTGCGCCGGAACAGCCATTATCGCTCCTGTTCCGTAGCCCATCATTACATAGTCGGAAATATAGATAGGTATTTCCTTGCCGGTAATAGGATTGATTCCGGTAAGACCGTCTATTCTGACTCCCGTTTTATCCTTTACGAGCTGAGTCCTTTCAAACTCGCTCTTTTTGGCGCACTCCGCCTTATAAGCGTCAAGCTCGGCAATATTTTTTATAACTGAGCGGTATTTTTCAATAATAGGATGCTCCGGAGCGATGACCATAAACGTAACTCCGTAAAGCGTGTCCGGACGAGTAGTGTATATACGGAGCTTTTCACCGTTTTCCTTTACTGTAAAATCAACGAAAGCTCCTGTGGATCTGCCTATCCAGTTCTGCTGCTGAAGCTTGACGTTGGGGAGATAATCAACCTCCTCCAGTCCCTGAAGCAGCTTGTCGGCATATTCCGTTATTCTTAAGTACCAGACTTCCTTTGTTTTCTGAACTATGTCGCTGTGGCAAATATCGCACTTTCCGCCCTGCGAATCCTCATTGGAAAGCACGACCTTGCAGCTCGGACAGTAATTTACCATAGTCTTGTCTCTGAAAACCAGTCCGTTTTCAAACATTTTCAGAAATATCCACTGAGTCCATTTATAATAATTCTCATCGGTAGTATCCACGACTCTCGACCAATCGAAAGAAAAACCGACTCTTTTAAGCTGATTTGTAAACTTAGCTATATTTTCATCGGTAACCTGTCTGGGATGAACTCCTGTCTTGATAGCGGTATTTTCCGTAGGCAGACCGTAGGCGTCGAAGCCGATGGGGAACAAAACGTTGTAGCCCTCCAGCCTTCTTTTCCTGCTTACGACCTCAAGACCTGAATAAGCCTTAATATGTCCGACGTGCATACCATGACCCGAGGGGTAGGGAAATTCCACGAGCGCATAGAATTTCTTTCCGGAACGGTCCTCGGAAGCCTTAAAGGTTTCGTTTTCCTCCCAGTAGTTCTGCCATTTGCTTTCAATGGCGCTAAAATCGTACTTCATCTATATCATTCCTTCTGTAAAATTATATCCCGTCCTATCGGCTGCAAAATAAATCAGCCGGCTGCCGCTCCGTATCAGTCCGCCGGAGAAAGATACTCTTCAATATCCTTCTGCTCTCCGTCGGACCAGAGCCTTTCAAGATTATAGTAGCTTCTGGTTTCCTTATAGAAAACATGAACGACGATATCGCCGTAATCGAGAATTATCCAGGTCGCTCCCTGATAGCCCTCTACCCTGATCGGTTCGATCCCAAGCTGCTTCATTTCAAACTCGACAGCGTCAGCCAGAGCTTTTGTCTGAGTGTTGGACGTACCGTTTGCAATTACAAAGTAATCCGCAACGATAGTAAGATCTCTGATACCTATAAGCTGAATATCCTCGGCTCTTTTTGAATCCAGCGCCCTGATAATCGTTTCAAGTAATTTTTCCTGTGAAATATTAGCCATAAAAGCCTCCCGTTTATTTGTTTTTAAGCTTTGCAAAATCGTTGTAGCATTCAAGGGTCGAAACAGGAATCATATTACCCTTTTCAACCGAATCCGCAATTGAAAATTTCAGCGCTTCAAGCATTGCCTTTTCAAGGCTCTGTTCCGCATATCTGCGCATTTTTTTAACGTCCTTGTAATCCCTGTCGTCGGAAATAAGATCGGCAAGGTAGATGATCTGCGAAAGTAGCGGCATATCCTTGCGGCCGACAGTGTGATACCTTACCGCGTCGACTATTTCCGTATCCGTTATCTGAAATTCGGACTGTATAAACTCGGCTCCCGCTATCGCGTGATACAGCGCGGGGGTTTTTGTTTCAATGGCGCAAACGTCAAGCTTGGACTGCTTAACAAGCTCAAGCTGCTTTTCCTCCGGCGTTTCCTTGCATATGTCGTGCAGAAGTCCGGCAAGATAGGCCTTTTCCTTATTGCCTCCGTATCTTTCGGCAAGCTTTGACGCCGCGTTTGCAACGTTCACCGAGTGAGTATACCTTTTCTTGGAAAGATTCTCTTTCAGATAATTCTTATACTGTCCGATCAACTTTTTATCAGCCAAATAAAAAACCTCTGTTAATACAAATTTTTATCCATGATATATTTTACAACATTTTTATTCAAATAGCAAGTATAATCGCCGCTTTTTTTTATCATTTCCCTTATCTGCGTTGACGAAACCTCAAACGGCTCCTCCTCGAGAATTATTATCTCACCGCCCTCGGCCTTAAGACCGGCAGCGTATTTTCTCATTTTATCCGCGGTATCGCTCCCGCTGCGGGAAATACAGATAAGCGACGCAAGCGACAATATCTCCTCATAACGGTACCATTCATGGAATGAAAGCAGCATATCGCTGCCCATAATAAAGAAAAACTTCGCTTCGGGATATAGCCTGCGGAAATGCCTCAGCGTAATCACCGAATAGCTTTTTCCGCTCTGCCTAAGCTCCCAGTCTGAAACTTCCGCGCCTGCAATATCCTCAAAAGCAAGCCTGCACATTGTAAGCCTGTCCTCTCCGTCCGCAAGCTGCTCCGCCTGCTTATGGGGAGGTATTCTGGAAGGCAGTACGATGACCTTTTCAAAGCTGACCTCGTTCATCACGCTTTTCAGCAGCCTTACATGACCGTTATGAACCGGGTTGAACGTTCCTCCGAATATCCCTATATTCATTATTTGCTTCTCAGCTTTATAACAGGCTCCCTGACATTGCGCTTATAAAGCACAGCTTTTGATCCTATTACCTGAACTACCTCGGCGCCGGTGCCGGCGGCTATTTCCGCGGCCGCTTCCTTGGCGGTATACATGGAATTATCAAGCACCTTTATTTTTATCAGCTCATGCACGCGCAGATAATCGTCTATCTGCAAAACCTGCGCCTCGTTCACTCCGCCTTTTCCTATCTGAAAAGCAGGTTCAAGGGAATTTGCAAGCCCTTTAAGCTCCGCCCTCTGCTTGGGTGTAATCATATATCCAGTTCCTTTCATAATAAAAATTAAACATACATTTTGTATTATAACCTATTTTTATCGGATTTGCAATACTTTTAGGCTGTAAGGTGTGGACACAAAGAGCAGATTATAAAAAATCAAGAACAGAAAAGGGTAATTCACGAGAATTTGAGGTACGGCTTTTGCGATAATTCATTTTAGCGATGCCAAATTCATTATACGCTTGGACAAATAGCTCTAAAACAGCTTTTAGCGTATCAAGCTTTCGTGGAAAACATCGGCTGCGTCGCCTCAAAAGAGGTATATAATGCCTCAAATCAGCATTTATTCCCTCAACGGTAAAGGTGTTGCTTTTGTCGTAAATATTACGAATATGCTTACCTGGATATACAATATCAACATAACCCCAATAGCCGTCTGTACAGTAACATTCGGCTTCAGGACCGCTGTCAACCACCCTTTGTATACGCTCCGGTGATTTATCAAAAGCAACATCAAATCCAACGATTTGTCTTGGCAATCTGCTTACCATTGTCATTACATAAGTGTTTTCACGTGTTTCTGTTTTGGGCTTTTGTCCAATAAACCAATACAACTCATCTAATTCTAAAAAATGGAAGTTACTGTGAGCTTGAACTGTTTTTTTTAATCCAATTGTAGACATTCGCCTTGCTGAAACCAAACACCTTGCCGACTCCTCGTCCGCTGGCTCCTGCGTAGAATGTTTTGATTGCCTGTTGGCGAATTTCTTCGGGATATTCTCGTGTTTTCGGGTTGAGAGTGTAGTATTTTTTGCAATCATTGCAAAAGCACTTCTGTGTTCCCGAACGATTTTTCCCTGCGTTCACCTGATTTTTTGATTTACCGCAGATAGGACATTTTCTACCTGCTACTTCTTTTGCTTTTCTCATTCCTTCATTATATCATATTCTGCTCTATTTGTCCACACCCAGGCTGTACGGTACAAAATAAATAAAAACGGTAAAAAACAACCGAGCTTACCGACGGGAACAGGCTTTATGTTTTTAAATAATTTACAAAAATTATAACCTGAATTACTCGCAATCTTTACTTTAATTCTCTTGACAAATTACATTAAAAGTAGTATCATTATTAATGCGGTTTTACGCTTATTTATTTATCAAGGAGATGAGATGCAAGTGGACGATGCCAGTCAGAACAAGATTGCCCCCCGAATACGGCGGCGTTTGCCCGCTTGTATTTTTATTCAGCTTTAGGCTTTATAAAAGGGTAATCTGTGTTTGGACGTTGAAGCTATGCGCATTGCGGCTGTACGATAATTTGTACAGTTGTTTCAGTGCGCTGATTTTGCGTTCTTTTTTTTGCGCAAAAAGGGGGTTATAAAAATGTACAACACAATTATCAGACTGCTTGAAAAGAGAAATTTCAAGGTGCTTAAGGAAATATTCCTTAATATGAACGAGGCGGATATAGCCGATATTTTTCAGAATTTTCACGACGATTCCGACGTTGACAAAAAGGATCTGCCGCTGCTGTTCAGACTGTTGCCGAAGGATGTTGCGGCGGACGTTTTCTCTTATATGGACAGCGATATGCAGATGATGCTTATCAATTCCTTTACCGATAAAGAGCTGGCGGAGGTTATCGACGATCTTTTTATTGACGATACCGTTGACCTTATTGAGGAAATGCCCGCGAACGTTGTGTCGCGTATACTGAAAAATACCGACAATGAAACCAGAAAGCAGATAAATCAGATACTCCAGTATCCCAAGGACAGCGCCGGTTCAATAATGACCACCGAGTATATCTATCTGAAAAAGGATATGACTGTAAGCGAGGCTTTGCAGAAGATCCGCCAGATAGGAATGGTAAAGGAAACGGTATATACGCTTTATGTTACCGAGAACCGGCGGCTTATCGGCGTTTTGTCAGTTCTGGATATTCTTACGGCAGATGACGACGACCTGATTGAAGAAATTATGGATACAAACGTTATTACCGTAGACACCCTTGAGGATAAAGAGCTTGTTGCGGCTCAGTTTGCGAAATATGACTTTCTCGCGCTTCCTGTTGTCGATCAGGAGTTCAGGATAGTCGGTATCGTAACGTTCGACGACGCTATGGACGTAATCCAGGAAGAGAACACCGAGGACTTCTCCCGTATGGCGGCTATGTCGCCCAGCGACGATTCTTATTTCAAAACTCCGGTAATAATTCACGCTAAAAATAGAATAATGTGGCTGCTGATACTGATGCTTTCCGCAACGATCACAGGTTCTATTATCACAAGGTATGAAGCGGCGTTCGCTGCCGTTCCGCTGCTTGTGTCATTTATTCCCATGCTTACGGGTACAGGAGGAAACTGCGGCTCCCAGACCTCTACAATGATAATCAGAGGAATGTCGCTCGGAGAAATACGCCTGAAGGACTTTTTCAAGGTAGTTTTCAAGGAATTCAGGATAGCCCTTATAGTAAGCGTTATCCTGGCTGTCGTAAACGGGATCAGAATATATGTAACCTATACCTATTTCTATACCGATACGAATGCCGACCCACTGAAGCTGGCGGTAACGGTAAGTCTGGCTATAATCTCAACGGTCATAATGTCGAAGCTTATAGGCTGTATGCTTCCTATGGCGGCAAAAAAGCTGAAGCTTGATCCGGCTATTATGGCGGCTCCGCTGATAACCACGATTGTGGATACCTGTACGACACTGGTTTTCTTCAACATTTCAATGGCGATTTTTGATATTCATATGTGAGTAAATCTTTATTTACCGACAATAAAAACTGCGTTCTTTAAGTTATAAGAACGCAGTTTTTTGCATCAGCAAGCAATTACGGCATATAAGCTTATTTTAAGGTTGCCGTCATTTTTTCATGTATTTGAACTGTATATATATGACATATCCGATAGTGTAAACCACAAAAAGCATGACAACGGCATATACCGCATACCTGAATTCCGTGGACCTGGGAAAGGCTTTGGCTATCTCCAGCTTTTCTGAAACGGCGGCACGCTCGACCTTTGACGTAGCGACAAGATCAATAGAAGCGATTTCTTCCCCTTTATACACCAGCTTCATTTCTCCCAGCACATCTCCCGGTTCTATCGGAGCCACAATATTTTTCTTTACGCTTATCTGCTGCTCGATTTCGTCAGTGGAAACGCTTTTCGGCCAAAGCTGAGTATATCCCTCGGCAGGCTTAAGATTTACATAATCGGCATTATCTCCGAATTCAACGGCGGCCTCAGTGACCTCGCTGTTCGGATTGATAAAATCCGTTGACACCAAATAATCAAAAGCCCAGTCATACAGCGCGGCGTGATCCAGCATATTGTAATAAATGACATCGTTGGCGTAAAAGGATTCAGGATCATTTTCGCCTTTTTTTACGTCTTCCTCAAGCTTTTCCATAGGGGCGCCCATTGTAACGGTAAGGTAATTATATCCGTCATAGCTTGCATATGAGGCAAGGCAGCGCCCTGCGGCGTCAAGAGATCCGGTCTTGATCCCCTTGACGTATGAGTAGTAATAGTCCGACGTGGACGAAAGCATATAATTGGTATTTACTATCGTAGAGCCTACCGAATGATATTCGGTGGATTCCATCTGATAGCTGGGCATTGCCACGATCTCCTTGAATACATCGTATTTGTCAAGCAGATATTTGCAAAGCACGGCTATGTCGCTGCAGCTTGAATAATTCTGAGATACGAAAAGACCGTGGGCGTTTGAAAAATGCGTGTGTTCAAGTCCGAGCTTTTCGGCTTTTTCATTCATCATATCGCAGAATCCGCTGATTGAGCCGCCGAGGTTTATCGCAATTATATTTGCCGCCTCGCAGGAGGAGGGTATCATAAGCGCCGCAAGCAGATCGTAGTAATTGACCTTTTCATTAGGCTGAATATCCGCGGTAGACGCGCCTGTGCCGTAAAGCTCGTCGAAGGCTTCGCTGCCGGCGGAAACGTACTTTTCTTTCATTTTCTTTTCGCTGCCCTTGAACTCGTCAAGCAGCACGGCGGCAGTCATTATCTTCGTAAGCGAAGCCGGAGCACGCTCCTCATCGCCGTTTATATCCACGATAACGTCGCCGGTGTCAAGGTTTATCATATACACAGATTCAGAGTAAAGCGACAGCGGAACAGGCTCTCCCTTTTCGTCAACGCCGGAAGAAGGAGTAAAATTAAGGGCTGAAGCTGTCAGAGGCGAAATAATGCTTACCGTCAGAACCAAGGTCAGCACAGCGCAGATTACTTTTTTATACTTCATTATATCAAAATCCTTTCGGAACAGCGGTTATAATAATATATTATTATAACTCAACTGACGTATGCTTGTAAAGCGTTCAAATGTAAATTTTGAAGGAGCCGCTATTTACGGCGGTATATTATGTTGTTTCCTCGTTTACCGCAGCGGTCCGCTGTTTCCAGAAACGAAAGTATATTTAGCGTAGTCTGCGCAAGCGTTCTGCTTATTCCGGCGTGCGCGGCAAGATCCTGAGAGGTAAACTCTTCAGGCAGCGTTTCCGGGAGAAAGACATTATAATCATATGGAGTGCGGATATAAATCTCATCGGTAATTCTCAGCGGTATTCGGTCGCACCTTGACGAGCCCTTTTTTCTGTCGCGCGACCAGCCGTTAAGGTATCTTATTTCCTCCACCTCAAGCATACAAAGGCAAAGATTCATGCGCGGATTGTCCAGTGTATATTTTATTCGGTACAGCTCCGGCATGACGTCGTAAATCGTGCCCTTTCTGGGGGATTTGCGTCTGCCTGCGATCTCTCCTGTCAGCGGGTCCATCCACGACAGATATTTTACAGCAGGTATAGGGTAGACGACCGTAACGCTGCAAAATTCAAGGAAATGTTCCAGCTTTCTGGTAAGCTTTGAAAAATTTCCGGTCTGTATCTCCGTTATCCCGTTTTCTCCGACGATGTCGGCTACAAATCCGCCTACCCGTATCTCATGATTTTCCTGATGAGGCTCGTAGTAATTTTTCAGAACCGCGTGAAGAGTTTTTTCTCCCAGCGTTCCTATGCCGTTTTTCTGCCTTTCAGAATTTATGATTTTATTCCTTGCCGCTTCAAATTCCGAGCAGTTCAAAAAAACGCCTCCTATGATAATATAAATAAATTATAACAGACGTCCTGCATAAAGTCAATCGCTCCGCCGCGTACATAAAATATTCAGCTTGAATCGGTTGAATTAAGCTTCGTCTGATGATATAATTATTAAGTTAAGGCCTTGCTGCTCGAAAATTTGTCTGGATTGCCTTAACGCTGATCTTATTTAACGGGGTGTTTGCGTGTTTCTGATTATTTTCGCAGCTGTCATTGCGCTGATAGTATACGCATTGATACGTTACCGCGAATTGTGGAAAAAAACTAAAATCCCAACGGCGGTATACTGGATATTGCAGCTTCTGCTTATGGCAAATCTACTTTTCTGCATGATGGGGAATTACGGTAAGATAAAATATCCTTTTCCCGCGCTGCCTATGCTTTTTACGGCTGCGGCAACATTTGTAATTCTCGGATACTCCGCTTTTTTATTTCTCGCGCGTGATACAGTCGTGCTTGTATTGAAGCTGATAAAACGCTCGGACAGCAGCTTCTTCAGAGCGCTGAGTAGTTGGAAAACTTCATTAAGAATTTTCGCGGCGACGTTTATTCTCTCCGTAATAGGCTATATCAATATGGGTATTTTAAGAGTAAACGAATATTCCGTCAATATTGCCAAGCCTTCGGTAAACGAAAAGCTTGAAATTGTATTTTTAGCCGACGCTCATATCGGCACCGGAGCCGACAGGAACGGTTTGAATGAAATTACTGAAAAAATCAATGAAATGGCTCCTGACGCGGTCTTTCTTGTAGGTGATTTTTTTGACGAGAACACCTCTGAGGAGAACCGTCGGTATATGACAGAGGCGTTTTCGCAGATCGAAGCCAGATACGGAGTTTACTTTGCCTACGGAAACCATGAGGGCTATATCGGCGAAGATATCAGCGGTTATTTTGAAAGCGCCGGCATTACCGTCCTTGATGATAAAGCGGTAACTATAGCTGAGGATATAACCGTTATCGGAAGAAAGGATCTGTCGGCAGGAGCGCGGGATATCGAAAGCCTGATTTCCGAATATTCCGTTGATACTGAAAAACCGGTTATTGTGCTTAATCATCAGCCCAGAGGGCTTGAAGATATTTCTGAATCAGGAGCCGATCTGACGCTGTGCGGTCATACGCACGGCGAGCAGTTTCCGCTGACAAAGCCTTTTGTCGCTATGGCAAACGATATGGTTTACGGAACGAAGGAATACGGAAATATGACTGCGGTAACCACCTCCGGAGCGGGCGGCTGGGGAGTGCATTTTAAATTTCCGGCGGACAGCGAGCTTGTGAAAATTACTTTAAGCTTTGAATAGAACCGGCGCTTTTAGTTTTATTTTAAACCGGGTTTTGTTTTCTCCGTATAAGCTCGTCAACCGTATCGGACAGCATGGTTTTTATGTATGACCGTCAGTTATCGCATAATCGGATCGTCTTGCTTACACCGTGTTTGAGCGTATTTCATCAGGGATTGACGAAGCTTTATATCTTGTGGTATACTGTTTATGCTTATGAAACTCAGGCGTCTTTCTTATGCTCCTGAATTTTGTGCGGCGGCTTTATTTTAACAGATTTCGCAGGTCTTATTTTTCTCGATTTTGCCAATATCTGTCGTAACACTGCAAAACATTATAAAATTATAATACCCCTTGATTTCGCAGGCGTTTTATGATATTATTATTAATGATTATCAGCAGATATGAGATGGATTTGTATTCTTTTAAGTATAAATATCATAAAATAAAGTATTGACTGCGCTGTTCAGCGCTGAAAGGAGTTTTGACGATGTGCGGTATAGTTGGATATGTCGGAAAACAGGAATGTACAGAGGTATTGCTTGACGCTTTGAGCAAACTGGAATACAGAGGATATGATTCGGCGGGAATCGCCGTTTTTCAGGACGGAGAGATCAGGGTAAGCAAAACCAAGGGAAGAATTGCCGATCTGAAGGAAAAAATACTTAAAGAAGGCATGATTCACGGAGGTAGCTGCGGTATAGGTCATACCAGATGGGCGACTCACGGAGAGCCGTCGGATATTAATTCGCATCCTCACGGCAACGCCGAGATTTCTATTGTGCATAACGGTATTATTGAAAACTATCAGAAAATAAAAAGCTTTTTGGAGAAACACGGCTATGTTTTTGAAAGTCAGACGGATACCGAAACAGTCGCTAAGCTTTTGAATTATTACTATAACGGCGATCCTATGGAAACTATCCAAAAGGTGCTCGGCGATATAGAGGGTTCTTATGCTCTCGGTATTGTGTTCAAGGATTTTCCTGAATCGGTTTATGCTGTAAGAAAGGACTCTCCCCTTATCGTAGGTGTGGGAGAGGGTGAGGCTTTTATTGCTTCCGACGTTCCGGCGATCCTGAAATTTACAAGAAATTACTATTTGCTTGATACTGATGAAATAGCTGTTCTCAGCGGCGGCAGAGCTCAGATATTCGATAAATACGGTACACCTGTTGAAAAAGAGCTGATGGTTGCGGATTGGGATATGGAGGCTGCGGAAAAAGGCGGATATGAGCATTTTATGCTTAAAGAGATAAACGAGCAGCCTAACGCAATAAAGCAGACTGTTTCTCCGCGCATTAAGGACGGAATGCCTGATTTTGAGGAATGCGGCATGACCGCCGAAAAGCTGGCGTCTTATAACAATATATTCGTTGTTGCCTGCGGCACCGCAATGCACGCCGGGCTTGTGGGAAAATATGTTATAGAAAAGCTTGCCAGAGTACCGGTTACCGTTGATGTAGCTTCAGAGTTCAGGTACAGGGATCCGATTATAGGAAGCAACGATTTGGTAATAGTTGTTTCACAGTCGGGAGAAACGGCGGATACTCTTGAGGCGCTTAAGCTTTCAAAGCGTCTTGGGGCGGATACGCTTGCAATAGTCAACGTTGTCGGTTCTTCTATAGCCAGAGAAGCGGATATGGTCATCTATACTCATGCCGGTCCTGAGATATCAGTTGCTTCCACAAAGGCGTACAGCGTTCAGATATCTGTTTTTTACCTGCTTGCCTTTCTGCTTTCCTATGCAAGAAAAATGATTTCTGAGGACGAATGCAGAAGGCTTACTTCCGTGCTTGAAAGCGTCCCGAACATGATAGATATGATCTTAAAGCAGGAGAAATCCTGTCAGTATGTAGCTTCTCAGCTAATCAACTCTGAAAATCTGCTTTATATAGGCAGAGGGCTCGATTACGCGCTTTCAATGGAGGGCTCGCTGAAGCTTAAAGAGATTTCGTATATCCATTCAGAGTCCTACGCCGCCGGAGAGCTTAAGCACGGAACCATATCGCTGGTTACAGAAAGTATGCCGCTTATAGCCGTTGCTACTCAGCGGGATCTGTTTGACAAAACCGTAAGCAACGCCAAGGAGGTTAAAGCCAGAGGCGGAAAGGTTATTTTTGTAACGCATGATTATATCAATGTTGACGATGATGTGGCGGATTACAAGATCGGTCTGCCGACTGTCGACGACATATTGATGCCTATGCTTACGGTAGTCCCTCTGCAGCTTATTGCTTATTATACGTCGGTGCTCAGAGGAAACGATGTTGATAAGCCGAGAAATCTGGCAAAATCCGTAACGGTTGAATAAATTCTATTTCAAACGCCGTTTTCTCAGCATACCGGATTTTTTAAAAGCAGCGTTTAATAAGCTGACGGCGGCATCGGCAGATTAACTGTTCGTGCCGTATTCTCTACGAGAGGAGCTAACGTCTTGACGAAGTTGAAAAGCAAAGTTTCTATCAGCGGTAGAACGGCTGCATCGCTGATATTGTTTGCAGGACTTATGATTCTTATGTTTTTTGTTATTGCCGAATCTGATAAAAATACGGACGCTGAAAATGTAAGTGTTGATTTTCCTGACGTAAAAGAGCTCAGCGGCGGCTGGGTGGTTTCCGGCAGCGCTGCGGAAAGCATAAACGGCTATAGCTTTACTGGTAAAACAGCGGCTGCGAACATTGTTCCCGATGATGTTTCAGGCGCTCCGGTATTGTTTTTTGATTCCAGGGGATTTGCCTGCAAGGTTTATATTGATTCGAAGGAGATATATTCATACGGCGGCGGTCAGGATTTTGACAGATCTAAAATTCTTTCTGAGATAAACTGTTTTATTAAGCTTAACGAAGCAGATAAAGGTAAGCCGATGGTCATAGAGTTTGATTCTTATGACAGTGAGGGCGCTTTGCCGTCTGTTTATTACAGCAGCGAAAGCGGGATTCTTAAATACTTGTTCGCAAACGACGGCTTTACGATTTTGTTTTCGGCGCTGCTCCTTTTTATGTCGCTGTGTCTTATATTTATTTATATCGTTTTTATATTAAAGAAAATCGCACTGCAAAATAAGTGCTTGTTTTATCTCGGCGCTTTCATTTTGCTGGCAAACGTATGGATAATAACAAATACTCTGACTTTGCAGTTTATTGCCGAAAAGATAACCGTTATCACATTGATATCATATTATTCCTTTGCGCTGCTCCCTGTGCTGTTTCTGCTTTTTATCGGGGATTTCTGCACCTACGGAAAGAAACTGATTTCCTGGTTTTGCATGGCGGAGCTTGCAGTTCTTATCGGTCTGAGCGTAAGTTTTCTTGCAGGCGGACCTGACATAGCTGAAACTCTGCCTGTTGTTCACGGAATGTCTGCGCTGTCCGATATCGTCGCCGTTATCTGCATAGAAGTCAATATAAAAAAGAAAAAAGACAGAAGGACCTGCCGGCGGCTGCTTTATGCGACGTTTGTGCTGGCTGGATTTTCGGCAGTCCAGCTGCTATCGTATTATATAAAATCTGATTTTGCTGTAAATTCGCTTTGGTTTGAGGCAGGTCTTCTGATATTTATAATTATGCTGGCAAGGCTGTTCATGTACAAGGCTATAGATTTTCTTGAAATAAATGCTCAGAACAGTATTTATAAAAAGCTTCTGTATACCGATTCGCTTACTCAGCTGGGAAGCAGAGCAGGCTTTGACCAGTATATTGATATGCTTGGCAAAAAGCTGTGCTGCGGAGATAAGATCTCATTTCTCGTAATGGATCTTAATAATCTGAAGGAAACAAACGATGTGCTGGGACACATGAGCGGCGATAAGCTTATAAAGGATATGGCTGAATGTATCAAAACCGCTTTCGGCGCCGGTGTAAAATCGTTCAGAATAGGCGGAGATGAATTTGTTTCTGTGTTCGTAAACAGCGAAATGACTTCTCAAAATGCCAGACGCGAGCTTTTGTCGGTAATAGAAAGGTTTAACCTTGCGTATCATTCAAATATTTCAGTTTCAATAGGCTGCTGCGATTCCAAGATCAGGGGAAGCGTACCTAAAACGGATATTCTGAACGCTTTTAAGCAGGCTGACAATAATATGTATGCAGTTAAATCTGAAATGCACAGAATTACGGGAAAAACAAGATGATATTCAGGCAGCCTGTCAAAACGGTTGCCTGTTTTTGTGAAAGGATTGTTGTGTTATGGGTAAGTATGCCGCTTATGTTTTTGATTTTGATTTAACGCTTGCTGATTCCTCAAAAGGTATTTTGATCTGCTTCAAGCACACGCTGAACAAATTTGGGTATGAGATACCGGATGACGATACTATTTACCGAACGATAGGTCTGACTTTGGTAGACGCTTTCGACGTCCTTACAGGGATCGAGAATAACCCGCAGAGAGAAGAAATGCGCAGGGAATATGTCAGGATAGCCGATAAGGAAATGGTCAGAAATACGTTTTTTTACGACGACGCGATAGCTATACTTCAGGCGCTTCAGCACGCGGGTCTGAAGGTCGGTATAGTATCCACAAAATACAGATACAGGATAGAGGATACGTTCAGAAAACAGGCGGGAAGCTTTCCTGTTGATATAGTTATCGGAGGAGAGGACGTAAAGTCTGCAAAGCCTGACCCTTCCGGTCTTAATATGATGATAGAAAGGCTTGGAGAAAGCAAAGAAAACGTTCTGTACATAGGCGACAGCTATATTGACGCTCAGACGGCTGCTAATTCCGAAGTTGACTTTGCCGGAGTTACTACCGGTTCTACGACTGCGGAGGACTTTGAGAAATATCCTCATGTTTGTATCTGCAAAAGTCTTTCCGGAATTTTTGCCGAGATTAACAATTGTAAGTAAAATAAATATTAAATTTATATGAAAATTGCTTGCTATTTGTAATGTATAATGATATAATATAAGTTGAATATTTATGGGCTGATTTTGTTGTAGACAAGCTTAGATCTTGTAGGTATCAGCGGAAAGGAATTTTAAATGATTAAAAGCATGACCGGCTTCGGAAGAGAGAGGCGTATAATAAACGGCAGGGAGATAATTGTGGAGATCCGGTCGGTGAATCACAGATATTATGAGTTTACCGCCAGAACTCCCAGAGCTTACGGCTATCTTGACGAAAAGCTGAAAAGCTTTATGCATAACGCTGTTTCCAGGGGCAAGGTAGAGGTTTGCGTTTCTGTATATAATCAGGAGGGCGCAAGCGCGAATATTGAAATAAACCGCGAGATTGCCAAAGGCTATATAGGAGCGCTTAGAGGCTCGGCGCAGGAGCTTATGCTCAATGACGATCTGTCGCTTTCAAGTATTATGCGTCTGCCGGATATATTTACTGTAGTTAAGGTTACCGACGATGAGGAGGAAATCTGGAACAGCGTCAGGGAAACTGCTCAGTGCGCTTTGGAAAGATTTGTTGAAATGCGCAGCGCCGAGGGTGTGAAGATGTTTGAGGATATTGGATCGCGCCTTGACGTTATTGAAAGGCTGGTCGGCGAGGTAGAGGTACAGTCTCCGAAGGTTACCGAAGCATATAGAGAGAGGCTCTATTCAAAGCTCTGCGAGATCCTTTCTGATAAGAATATAGACGAGCACAGAATACTTACCGAAGCCGCAATATTTTCGGAGAAAACGGCTGTCGATGAGGAAACCGTAAGACTGCGCAGCCACATCGCGCAGTTTAGGGAGCTTATCGGCAGCAGCGAGCCTGTGGGCAGAAAGCTTGATTTTCTTGTTCAGGAGCTGAATCGGGAGGTAAATACCATCGGTTCAAAGGCTCAGGATCTTTCTATAACAAAAATAGTCGTTGAGCTGAAATCTGAAATAGAAAAAATCAGAGAACAGATTCAGAATATTGAATGACCGGGGGAGTTTAAATGCAGTTGATTAATATCGGTTTCGGCAATATGGTGTCGTCTGACAGGGTCGTGGCGATAGTCGCTCCCGAATCCGCGCCGATAAAGAGAATCATTCAGGAGGCCAGAGATAAGGGCACTCTTATAGACGCGACGTACGGTAGAAGGACTCGGGCGGTTATCGTTATGGACAGCGACCATGTGGTTTTGTCTGCCGTCGCTCCGGAAACGGTAGGCGCGAGATTTGAAGTTGACGAGGAGGACAGCGATGAATAAGGCAAGACTGTTTGTGGTTTCCGCTCCGTCCGGCTGCGGAAAGGGAACTATACTGGGCGAGGTTTTTAAAAACAGCGACGTTTTTTACTCGGTATCCTGTACTACACGCGACCCGAGAGAGGGAGAGGTTGACGGAGTTCACTATCATTTCATTGACGACGCTCAGTTTGAAAAGACGGCGGCTGAAAACGGTTTTCTCGAGTATGCCGGATTTGTAAAGCATTATTACGGAACGCCTGCCGAGCCGGTTATCAGAAACCTTTCGGAGGGAAGGGACGTTGTGCTTGAAATAGAAACCAACGGCGCTTTTCAGGTAAAAAAAGCAATGCCTGAGGCGGTGCTGATTTTTATTCTCCCGCCTTCCGTCGATGAGCTGAAACGCCGCCTGAACAAAAGAGGAACTGAAAGCGAGGCTGTAATAGCAGAGCGTGTGAAAGCCGCGGCTGACGAGATAGCAAAGGCTTATGATTATGATTACGCTATTATGAACGACGGACTGGAGGACGCTGTCAGAGATTTTGAAACGGTCATGAGAGCCGCTAAGAATGATTTGTCTGACGCCGATATGTTCAGAACCAGCAATAAAACCATAAAAAATATGATTAACGAGGTGCTTAAAAATGCTTAGACCGGCAGTAGTAGAGATTTTAAAAAACAATGAAAGCTATTATTCTCTTGTAATTGCAGTAGCAAAACGTGCAAGAGAAATTACCGACACAGCCTTTGAAAATAAGGAAATACTTGATGAGAAGCCTGTAAAAACCGCGGTGGAGCAGTTTAATTCAGGAGAATACAAGCTTATTGAGGATCCGAGTCTGAAGAGCTGATCATAATTATAGGGGGATAGTGTAAATGCGTGGTTTGTTTTTAGTGGCTAAGGTAGCGATAAGCCGTGCCGCTTACAGCTTTGACTGCGAATACAGCTACATTGTTCCCGACGAAATGAAGCCGGATATACAAAACGGCTCAAGAGTGATAGTTCCGTTCGGCAACGGTAACCGGCGCACTATAGGTTTTGTCACCAGAATGTATGAAACGCCGGAATTCAATGAAAAGCTTAAGCCTCTTTTGAAGCTTATAGATAAGGAATCTCTTGTTACCGACGAAATGCTCAGAATCATATTCTGGCTTAAGGAGAATACCTTCTGCACCTTTTTTGACGCCTATAAAACGGTGGTGCCGACAGGGTTCAGCTATAATTTCTCACAGCATTATTCCCTTGCCAACACCTGTATTCCGGACGATGAGCTTGACGAAAAGGAGCTTAACATAATTAATTTTATGAGATCTGCCGAAAGTCAGCGTGAGGTAGATAATTTTCTTGACTTTACCGCAAAGCCCAGACTGAAAAAAATAGTGACCGGTCTGATAGACAAGGGCTATATTCAGGAAGCGGATAAGCTTAAAAGGCGCGTTGGGGACGAAACGGTGACGATGGTTAGGCTTTCAGACGAATATCTCGCTTCTCTGGAGGCGGGAAATTCCGTTCCTCTGACGCAGAAGCAGAAGCTGGTGGTAAATCTGCTGGAGGATTGCTCAAGCGCTTCAGTGAAAGAGGTTTGTTATATGACTAACTGCACTTCGTCGCTTTTAAAGCGCATGGTGCAGAAAGAAATAATTGCCGAATATAAATATGAGGTAATGAGAAATGCTATCGGCGTGACCGGTGAATGTTCCGATCCGGAAAGCATTAAGCTGAACGAGGAACAGCAGAAGGCATATGAAGGAATTATGTCGCTTGTTGAAAGCGGTAAGCCTGCGGGCGCGTTGCTTTACGGAGTTACGGGAAGCGGAAAAACCGCCGTATTTTTCAGGCTGATAAGTTCGGCGCTTAGACGCGGAAAAACCGCGCTTATGCTTGTTCCGGAAATTTCGCTTACTCCTCAGATGCTAAGCAGCTTCAAGACTTATTTCGGCGGAAGCGTTGCGGTGCTTCATTCCTCGCTTTCGCTGGGACAGAGGACTGATGAGTTCAAGAGGATAAAGAACGGTGAAGCCAAGATAGTTATAGGCACCAGAAGCGCGGTTTTTGCGCCGTTAGCTGATATAGGAGTTATTATAATGGACGAGGAGGGGGAGCATACCTATAAATCGGAAACCTCTCCGAGATATCATGCCAGAGATGTAGCGATACAGAGGTGCGGCTTTCATAACGCTGTGCTTGTCATGGCTTCCGCTACGCCGTCGCTTGAAAGCTTTTATTACGCCAAAAACGGCAGATTTCATTTGTTTGAAATGCGAAAGAGATATAACGACGCGGTATTGCCCGAGGTCGAAATAGTAGATATGCAGCAGGAAGCCGAAGCGGGGAACGATTCCTTGTTCAGCCGCATACTGATGAATAAGATTGGTGAAAATCTTAAAAAAGGCGAACAGACGATACTGCTGCTTAACAGACGTGGGTTTAACACCTATGTGTCGTGCCTTGACTGCAAAAAGCCGCTTGCTTGTCCTAAATGCGGCATTCCGCTGACATATCACAAAAAGAATAATAAGCTGATGTGCCATTACTGCGGCTTTGCTATGGATAATGTAAGCGTGTGTCCGGAATGCGGTTCTGATCACCTGCATACGGGGGGCGTAGGAACTCAAAGAGTGGAGGATGAGCTTTTGAAGGCTTTTCCCGGCGTGCGGATACTGAGAATGGACGCGGATACGACCTATTCAAGGTATTCGTACGAGGAGGGCTTCAAGTCTTTTGAAAAGGGCGAATTTGACATAATGCTGGGAACTCAGATGATAGCCAAAGGTCTGAATTTCCCGAATGTGACGCTTGTCGGAGTTGTTTCGCTCGATAAAGCGCTTTTTACCGGTGATTTCAGAAGCTATGAAAGAACCTTTTCCTTGATCACTCAGGTGGCGGGGAGAAGCGGACGCGGAGAGAAGGCAGGCTTTGCATATCTTCAGACGTTTGTCCCGGATCATTATGTGCTTAATCTGGCGGCTCAGCAGAATTACGACGAATTCTATGAGCAGGAGATCGCTTTAAGACGGTCGCTTACCTATCCGCCGTTCTGCGATATATGCGTTATAGGGTTTTCTTCTCCTATGGAAAGCAAGGCTATAGAAGCTTCGGATTGGTTTGTGGCACGAATGAGCGGCTACATAAAAGAAAAAGGGATAAAAATACCTCTTCGGGCGCTTGGTCCTGCGCCCTGCACGCTTGAGAGAATAAACAATAAATTCAGATACAGACTCATTCTGAAATGCAAAAATTCAAAAGCGTTCAGAGATGTGATAAGCTATATGCTGACGGAATTTTATAAAAACAAAAGCTTTGTAAAGGTAAATATTTATGCCGACATTAACGGAGATATAGGTTTGTAAAGAAAGGAAATAGATTTATGGCGATCAGAAATATACTTAATAAGAGAGATGAAACTCTTCATAAAATGTGTAAGCCTGTAGAAAAATTTGACGAAAAGCTTTGGACATTGCTTGACGACATGGCGGAAACTCTGAAAAAGGCAGAAGGCGCAGGTCTTGCGGCGCCGCAGGTCGGTATTCTGAGGAGAGCTGTTGTTATCGACGCCGGCGAGGGGCTGTGCGAGCTTATAAATCCTCAGATACTTGAAGAATCTGAGGAAAAGCATAAGGTTATAGAGGGCTGTCTTTCTTGCCCCGGCGAATGGGGATATACAGTCAGACCTGTCAGAGTAAAATTCAGGGCACAGGACAGAAACGGCAATTGGTACGAGAAGGAAGTGTCCGATCTTTTCGCACAGGCGGTATGCCATGAAACAGAGCATCTGGACGGACATCTGTTCCTTGAAAAGGTAGTCGAATTTGTCGATGTAGATGAAAAATAAAAAAATCCGCATAAGCGAGGTATAACAGTGAATATAATTTTTATGGGAACTCCCGATTTCGCGGTTCCGGCTTTGAAAGCATTGTACGATTCCGGGCACAACGTGACTGCGGTTTTTTGCCAGCCGGACAAGCCTAAGGGAAGAGGCTATAAGCTTGCGCCGCCTCCGGTTAAGGTTGTTGCTCAGGAGCATGGCACGCCCGTATATCAGCCTTTAAGCTTTAAGAAAGACGGCGAAGAATATATCGGCATAATTTCAGGCTTAAAGCCGGATTGCATAGTGGTGGCGGCATACGGCAAAATACTTCCTAAGACGGTGCTTGAGATCCCAAGGTATGGCTGTGTAAACATTCATGGCTCCTTGCTTCCTAAATACAGGGGAGCGGCTCCGATCCAGCGGGCTGTGCTTGACGGAGAAAAGGAAACCGGCGTTACTACTATGCTTATGAACGAGGGTATTGACACGGGAGATATACTTTTGCAGGAGTCAACTTATATAGGAAAAAACGAAACGTCGGCGGAGCTTTTTGACAGACTGGCTGAAATGGGAGCGGGCCTTTTGCTCAGAACGCTTGAACAGCTTGAAAATAACGGAATCGTTCCGCGAAGGCAGGAGGAAAGCGAAGCCTCATATGCTCCCATGCTTTCAAAAGATATGTGTCCAATAGACTTCAGTCAGCCGGTAAAAAAGGTTCATAATCACATCTGCGGGCTTTCCGACTGGCCTTGCGCCGTTACTGCGCTGAACGGCAAAAGACTGAAAGTATACAAATCGGAGATAATATCGGAAACTCCCAGCGGAAAACAGCCGGGGGAGATCGTTGATCCGAAAATATTTTCAGTCGCCTGTTCAGACGGTGTTATCAGATTTACAGAAGTTCAGTCTGAAGGCTCCAAACGCATGAAAACTGAAGATTATCTCAGGGGAAAGCCTTTGAACGGAAAAGAAAAGCTGATGTAAACAACAAAGCAATTCGATTTTACAGACTATAATTTGACAAGGTTTGTAATTTGACAGTATGATGAAATTGCGGATATTTGAGGTTTGACGAATGATTGTTTCTAAAGGTTTATAGCTTTACGGTTGAATTTATGTCTAATTTTGTACCTTTACATCGGCTTTGGGTAATGATTTATGATAAACGGAGATTTAAATGGAAAATTCCAGAAAAACGGTGTTACGGCTGCTGACAAAGCTTGAAAGTAAATCATCGTATTCTAATATACTGCTTGATGACGCTTTAAAAAAATCAGAACTGAGCATACAGGATAAAAGGTTTGCAGCTGCTTTGTTTTACGGAGTGCTTGAACGCAGGCTTACCCTTGACAGACTGATAGAAAAATACTCCAGAAAGCCGGGAAACAGGCTGAGCGCTGAAGTAAGAAATATTCTGAGGATGGGCTTTTATCAGCTGCTTTACATGGATTCCGTTCCTGACAGCGCGGCTGTCGACGAAGCCGTCAAGCTTGCCAAGAACGGCAGAAATGCGGCGGTAAGCGGCTTTGTAAACGGTATGCTGAGGGAATTTATACGCGGCGGAAAAAAGCTTCCAAAAGGCAGAAGTGAAACGGAGAAGCTTTCGATAGAGTATTCATGTCCTGAGTGGTTGGTAAAAAAGTGGCTTGACGAGTACGGGCGAGAAGCGGCTATGGCGCTGCTTGAATCTTCCGTCGGACAGGCTCCGGTTACCGTAAGGGCAAATACGCTGAAAGGCTCCGTTGAGGATATTATATCTGTTTTGCAAGGCGACGGCTTTGACTGTGAGAGAATCGGGTATGCGGACGGCTGTATAAAAATCCGCGGCTGCGGTTCGGTGGAACGCAGTGAAGCTTATAAAAAAGGTCTTGTTCATGTTCAGGACCTGTCAAGTCAGATCTGCTGCGAGGCGTTGAACGCCCGCCGAGGAGAGGTTGTTCTCGATATGTGCTCCGCTCCGGGCGGAAAGGCCTTTACAGTTGCCCAGCTTATGGGCGACGAGGGCGAGATATATGCTTATGATCTTCACGAAAGCCGTGTCAGACTTATTAAAAGCGGCGCGGAGCGTCTTGGTATCAGTATCATTAGAGCCGCCGCGAACGATGCAAAGTTTTTTAACGGCAGTATTCCATATGCTGACAGAATTTTGTGCGACGTACCCTGTTCAGGGCTGGGGGTTATAAGGAGAAAGCCGGAGATCAAATATAAAAATCCCGACGATTTTGAAAGACTGCCTGATTTACAGTACAAAATTCTGGACATATCATCAGGATATCTGAAACCGGGCGGTACGGTTGTCTATTCCACCTGCACCTGTTCAAGGGCGGAAAACGATATGGTAATAGAGCGCTTTTTAAGCGAGCACAGCGATTTTGAGCCGTGCGCTCTCGGAATAAGAGCGGTCGGCTTGGAAAATGACTATAAAGTAACTATAACTCCTGAGAAGTTCGGCTCGGACGGGTTTTTTATTGCGAAGCTTAGAAAACTGAGGTGAGATTACGGTACGGATTTGCGATAACGGAAAAATTGATATATTGTCTATGCTGCCTGACGAGCTGGAGAACGCCGTAGCAGAGTTGGGCGAGAAAAAATTCAGGGCAAAGCAGATTTTTGAATGGCTTCATGTAAAAAAAGTTTCCGATTTTGACCAGATGACTAATCTATCTGTACAATTTCGCAGTGTCTTGAATCAAAAATTTTGTATAAAATCACTATTTATATGTAAAAGACTTGAATCCAACAGCGATAATACTGTAAAATATCTATATGAGCTTGAAGACGGCAATCATATAGAATCCGTGCTTATGGAATACAGCTACGGAAATACGCTCTGCGTGTCTACTCAGGTCGGCTGTAAAATGGGGTGCAGATTCTGTGCCTCTACTATCGCCGGATTTAAAAGAAATCTGTCTGCAAGCGAGATACTGCTCCAGGTCTATACGGCGGAGCGCGACAGCGGCAGGAAAATTTCCGGAGTGGTTTTGATGGGAATAGGCGAGCCGCTGGATAATTACGATAACGTTGTCGACTTCCTCAGGCTTCTGTCATGTCCCGAGGGAATCAATATGTCTTTAAGACACGTTTCGCTTTCTACCTGCGGGATAGTTCCCAGAATATATGACCTTGCCGGTCTGAATCTCGGGCTTACGCTTTCGGTTTCGCTTCACGCTTCGGATAATAAGGAAAGAAGCGAGATCATGCCCGTCAACGACAGGTATGATATAGATATGCTTATGAAAGCCTGCAGGGATTATTTTAAAACGACGGGAAGGCGTATTTCTTTTGAATACGCGCTTATAGACGGACATAACGATTCAATGGACGACGCGCGCAGGCTTGCTAAGCTTCTTGATAATTTCGTATGTCATGTAAATATTATTCCTGTAAATAAAATAAAAGAAAGAAATTACAGCTCTGACAGGAAATCTGCTCAGAGGTTCAGAAAATATCTTGAGGAGCTTGGCGTAAACGCTACGGTCAGGCGTACTCTTGGCGCCGATATTGACGCTGCCTGCGGTCAGCTAAGGCGCGAATATGAAATATAAGAAAGGTGGTGAACTGCTTGTATTTGGCTTCAAATACGGATATAGGCAAAATCCGTAAGGAAAATCAGGACCGCGTAAGAGTGGGCATGATAGGCGATAATACAGCTCTCGCCGTCGTATGCGACGGTATGGGCGGAGCGCTTTCCGGCGGGGTTGCAAGCGAGGTTGCAATTGCGTCGATTTATAACAGGATCGCTGAAAATTACCGACCGGACGCCGGAGCAAACAGCATAAGAAATCTTATGCTTACTGCGGTGCACGGAGCCAATACCCTCGTTTATGAGAAAAGCAAAGAGGATATTGACAAAAACGGAATGGGAACTACCTGCGTCGCCGCTTTGGTTGCGGGACGAAAATGCTATATAGTCAGCGTCGGAGACAGCAGGGCGTACCTGATGACCGAAAACAAAATAGAGCAGATTACCACAGATCATACCTATGTTCAGATGCTTTACGAGCAGGGAATGATAACAAAGGAAGAAATAAAGACTCACCACATGAAAAATGTCATTACAAAGGCTGTAGGCGTTGAGGCCGATGTCGAGGTGGATTATTTCGAGCTTGAGCCGGAAGGTAATTTTACGATTCTGCTGTGTTCAGACGGAATGTCGAATTATTGCACTGATGAGATCATATATGATTTTGTCTTCGGAAAAAATCTTGACAACGCCGTTGCAGATTTAATAAATTATTCTAATGAAAAGGGCGGCAAGGATAATATAACCGTGGCGCTTATAGCGAATTAAAGGACGAAGAAAAGAGGCGGCGATCTGCCGCCGGAGATGCAAAAATTAAAGCTAGGAGTTGAATTTAATGGATTCAAATATCGGCAAAAAGCTGGACGGCCGTTATGAAATCACAGAGCTTATAGGCGTCGGCGGAATGGCTGACGTTTACAAGGCTGTAGACGTTATGGAAAACCGTGTGGTCGCGGTTAAGATCCTTAAAGACGAATTTTCCCAGAACGAGGAATTTCTCAGACGTTTCAGAAATGAAAGTAAGGCGATTGCCGTTCTTTCCCACCCGAATATCGTAAAAATTTACGATGTAGGCTTTACGGATGAGATTCAGTTTATCGTCATGGAATACATAGACGGAATAACCCTGAAGGAGTTTATCGAGCAGCAGGGAGTGCTGCGCTGGAAGGACGCTCTTCATTTTGTAACGCAGATTCTCAGAGCGCTTCAGCACGCTCATGACAAGGGAATCGTTCACAGGGACATAAAGCCCCAGAATATAATGCTTTTTGCCGACGGAACCATCAAGGTGATGGATTTCGGAATCGCAAGGTTTTCGAGAGTTGACGGAAAGACCATCTCGGATAAGACTATCGGTTCGGTGCATTATATTTCTCCGGAGCAGGCAAGAGGCGATATGACCGACGAAAGAAGCGATATTTATTCTGTCGGAGTTATGCTTTATGAAATGCTTACCGGAAGAAAGCCGTTTGACGGAGAAAATCCGGTTGCTATAGCCCTGAAGCATATGCAGGAGAACGCTGTGGCTCCAAGCGAGATAATGCCGTCTATTCCGGAAGCGCTGGAGGAGATAGTAATCCATGCAATGGAGAAAAATCCTGAAAGACGGTATCAGTCAGCCGCTGAGATGATTAAGGATATTGATACCTTTAAGATCAATCAGTCGGTAGTTTTCGGTTATAAGAATAATACAGCTGACGATTTTCAGGACGAATCCACCAGATATTTCAGTTCTGTTCCGGCTGAAATGACTGAGGAAGATTACGACGAAAGTGATTACGACAGCGAGGAGGACGACGGCGAGCCGGAAAAGCGTTCTTATGTAGTGCCTATTCTTATGGCGGTTACCGTGGCGGTCGTTATTATTGCCGCAATCGTAATCGCATATGTGGTAATAAAGAATTTCAGCGCGCCCAGTACTCATACCTCGACGGTGACTATTCCGAACTTTGTAGGTAAGAATATAGTACAGGTTCAGCAGGATTATAAGGATAAGCTGAATTTTGATATCAGCGAGGAATACAGTACGGAGTATGAAGAAGGCATTATAATGTGGCAGTCCGTAACTGATAAGAGCGTGCGCGAGGGTTATACGCTTTCTCTTACGGTCAGCAAAGGTCAGAAGCTTATTACCGTTCCTGATATGAAGAACAAAACCGAGGAGATCGCCAGAAGCGAGCTGACGAGCGCCGGATTCAACGCCGTTTTCCGATATTCTTACGACGACAATGTGGCTGAGGGGCTTGTTATAAAGACGGAGCCTGCCGCCGGAGAGCAGTATCCTGAGGGCGCCGATATATTGGTATTTATCAGTAAAGGCGAGGTTGAAACTCAGGTAAAGGTACCTAATGTTGTCGGACTTACGGAAGAAAAGGCGCTGGCTAAGCTTGCTGAGAATAAGCTTACCGGAAAGGTTCAGGAGGTTCAGCATGAGGGAGATAAGGGCAAGGTCGTTTCCCAGAGCATAAACGACGGCGAATATGTCGATAAGCAGACTGAGGTTATTATTTACGTTTCCACAGGAGAAACCGATCCGATAGATATGCAGCTGAGACTGCCGCTTCCTTCGGGAATACACGGAGCTTATACTATCAACGTATACCGTGACGGAAACGTTGCCTTTACTCATTCGATAGCAAGCGGAGAAACAGTTGCCGGAGGCTCTGTAAACATCAATATTTCCGGCAAGAAAACTGAAACGCTTACCGTTAATATCACCAATTCTGAAACAAACCAGACTGTGCAGTATGCAAAATATGACGTTGATTATGACAAGCAGGAAGTCACACTTGTAGGAAGTCTGAATGAAAGCGGACTGCTTAATATAACTCCTACGACAACCTCATCAACGACAACTACCACAACTACTACAGCTTCAATTAGCGAGCCTGTAGATGTTCCGCCTGAAGAGGATTCGTCCTATGAAGACTATGAAGACTCAGAGGAACAATATTAAGAGCTATGACAGGTATAATAATTAAAGCGCTCGGGGGCATCTACACTGTAGAAGCCTCCGACGGCGTTTATGAATGTAAAGCAAGGGGAGTTTTCCGTAAGAGGGGGATTTCTCCCGTCTGCGGGGATATTGCCGATTTTTCCGCTGAAAAGAACGGTATCGGAGTTATAAACGAAATTCACGAAAGAAAATCCCTGCTTATAAGACCGCCGCTTGCCAATCTTGATTTGCTGGTATTTGTGGCGTCTACCTGCGAACCGGAGCCTAATCTGCTGCTGCTGGATAAATTTATCGCTATAGCTGAGTACAAAAAAATAACTCCCGCTATTGTGTTTACAAAAATTGATAAAGCTGATTATTCTCAGTATTATAATATCTACAGCCGCGCTGGGATCAATGTTTTCTGCGTTGACAATACTACCGGGGAAGGCGCTGAAAAGGTAAGGGACTTTCTCAGGGGAAAGCTTTCGGCGTTCACTGGCAATACTGGCGTGGGCAAGTCGTCGCTGCTCAATAATATTTTTCCCGGGCTTGATCTGGCTACTGATGAAATAAGCCAAAAGCTTGGAAGAGGAAAGCATACTACACGTCATGTCGAGCTATACAAGGTAGACGAGGGCGGATATGTCGCGGATACTCCCGGGTTTTCAAGCTTCGATACCAACAGATACGATATAATCTTCAAGGAGGATCTTGCCGATTGTTTCTGTGAATTCAGAAAATATACCGGCAGGTGCAGATTTGCAGACTGCAGTCATACAAAGGAGAAGGGCTGCGCCGTTATACAGGCTGTTAATGACGGTAAGATAGCTGCTTCACGGCACGAAAGCTATAAGGAAATGTACGAGCAGGCAAAGCAGCTCAAGGAGTGGGAGCATAGGAATGGATAACTGTGTGATTTTTACAGGGGGAGTGCTGGACTATCCTGAAAGGCTTGACAGTTCGGTCTGGAAAAACGCTTTTGTAATTGCCGCCGACAGCGGATACAGGTATGCTCAGGCGCTGGGTATAATTCCCGATCTGGCAATGGGCGATTACGATTCGCTGGGATACATTCCTGAAAACTGCGGCGAGGTTATGACTTTTCCCAAAGAAAAGGACGATTCTGACCTGATGCTCGCCATAAGGGAAGCTCTCAGGAGAGGCTATAAGGATATAACTATAATAGGAGCGCTGGGCGGAAGATTTGACCATACGTTTTCAAACCTTCAGTCTTTGGGGTTTATTGCAAAGCAGGGAGCTTCGGGGAAAATAATAAGCGCCGATGAATCCATAACGCTTAACGCTCCGGGCGAATACAGGGTCAGGAGAGATGATTCGCGCTCTCTTTCGCTTTTCGCCTATACCGAAGCTGTAACCGGTCTGACAGTAAGCGGCGTGAAGTATCCGCTTGAAAATTCTGAAATTACAAGCTTTTTTCCTATAGGTCTTTCAAATGTCATAACGGATGATTATGCCTGTATTTCCTTTAAAAGCGGACTTCTGCTCATAATTTCCTCACGTCTGTGAACCAAAATATGAAGCAGTGCATAATATGTATTACTAAATATTTTGGAGGTTTTACTTATGAAAATTGTTGTAGTCAAAAGTCCGAAGATACTGTCCGGCTTTCTGAGAATGATTTTTAAAATCAAAAAAGAGGACTGCAGCGGCTGATACTTAAAAATCCGGTTCAAAGCCGGATTTTTTGTCATATCCAACCGGCATAGCCGCCGGACAAAAAAAGCACAGTACATTGATCGTTGATCTTTGTACTGTGCTTTTCTGAAATAACTGCCGAAGCAAAAAAATAAAGACCGACATATCTGCCAGCCCTATTTTTGGAATTTAAAATACTTTTAAACAGAGATTATGCACGCTCAACCTTTCCCGAACGCAGACATCTTGAACAAGCGTAAACGTGACAAGGAGAACCGTTAACAACAGCCTTTACTCTCTTGACGTTTGGCTTCCAGGTTCTGTTTGTTCTTCTGTGTGAGTGTGAAACCTTTATTCCGAAAGTAACACCCTTTCCGCAAAACTGACACTTTGCCATTAGGTTGCACCTCCTTTTCAATAATAACTAGACTTTAATCCACAATATAAAATATTATATCACACCCGATATAAAAAAGCAAGTGTTTTGATAAAGTTTTTCAAAAAAATTTTACAAGCCAAGGCAGCATGATTATAAAAGGATTTTCAAAACCTGTACCGTCCCGCCAGCTGGCATTCGAACGTGCCGCTTCGTGAAAATATTGTGAAATATAGTATAAAAGCGAAGCTTTGCACTTGAAATTTATTATAGCATAGTGTATAATTAATTTTAAGCAGTTGTTTGAGTTAAGTCAATATTTACGGCATGAGATTAAAGTCCATACAGAGAAAGCGGCGTTTATCCGCCTTATAAGCCGTAATGCAGATTAGGCTATTTTAATATTTTGCGGAGGTAACAGAATGGATCAGGAAACCATTTTAAGATATGGAGTAAAGCTTATAGTAATATTTCTTGTAATTCCTATACACGAATTTGCTCATGCCTGGTCGGCGGATAAAATGGGCGATAAAACGCCTTTATATCAGGGAAGGCTTACGCTTAATCCGTTGGCGCACGTCGATCCTTTAGGCGCTGTGTGTATTTTTTTTACCGGCTTCGGCTGGGGGCGGCCCGTACAGGTAAACGCGCTTAATTTTAAGCACTACCGGAAAGGCATGGCGCTTTGCGCTGCCGCAGGTCCTATTTCCAATCTGATAGTAGGCTTTTTCGGAATGATTATTTACAAGCTGTCGCTGGGTCTTTATCTTGCTGACCCGAGCGAGGCTATGATGTGGATTACGGTTATATTTCAGTATTTTACTCTTATAAATGTTGGTCTTGCCGTATTTAATCTTATTCCCATACCGCCGCTTGACGGTTCAAAGATACTTGGATATTTTACATCACCGAAGGTTGACAGGTTTATAAATGATAATCAGATGTATATTTCAATTGTCTTTCTTGTGCTTATTGTCACCGGAATTCTGGACGGACCTCTCGGCTGGCTTCAGAACGGAATGTTCTGGATAATGGATAAGCTTACCTTCTGGATGGACTATATTGTAGCTGCAATTTTGTGAGGCCGCGGATGAGTTCGATTTCTTTTAAGCTTGAAGCTTTTGAAGGACCGCTTGATCTGCTGCTTCACTTGATCTCCAAGCATAAGCTTAATATATATGATATTGAGATAAGCCTGCTGTTAGATCAGTATATGGAGTATATCAGCTGTCTTGAAACCGACGATTATGAGTCGGCGGCTGATTTTCTGGAAATGGCGGCAAGACTTATATATATTAAAACCTGTTCTCTGCTTCCTCAGCCTGAGGAGGCAAAGGAGCTGAAAAAGGAATTAGAGGGAAGGATCATAGAGTATTCTCTATGCAAAACGGCTGCTGAGAGGCTGAAAGAGCTTTATGCCGGAGGAGATATTTTTGTACGTCAGCAGTTAAAGCTGCCTGTGAACAAAGCGTATACCAGAACGCATGACGTTTCCGTGCTTTATGACGCTTATATGGGAATCTCGTCAAAGGCTAAGCAGTATAAGCCGCTGCGCGCCAATGTTTTCTCCCCGATAGTTTCTCACAGGATAGTTTCAGTGACCTCAAAAATAATATTTGTACTAAAGAAGCTTTATAAAACCGGAGAATGTGAAATGTCCCGACTTTACAGCGGTATCACCGACAAATCCGAAAAGGTGGCGACCTTTTTGGCGGTGCTTGAGCTAACAAAGTCCGGCAGGATATATATTAACGACGACAATACAGTGATAAGGTTCAGCAGGACGAATAAGAAGCATACTGCCTTCGCTGCTGAAACAGGTTCCGAATCGGCTTCGCAGGTCACGTCTGATTCTGGCGAAAGCGATGAGGAAAAAACGTCCGGCAGTCTTTACAGTCATGACAGCGGTCTGGCTGACGAAGCGATATACGAGCCGCCTAATGCTGAAAAATCAGATGTACATAGACCTGAAAAAGAGGTTAAGTTTTCCTCTGAGCGTATGTCCAAAACGCATACTATAAGTCTTAGAGGGGATATTAGGGCGATTGCCGCGTCTGCTCCTGTAATTGAGGAGTACGGGTACGCCAAAGGCTTTGAAGCTAAGGCTTCTGACAAACCTGAGCAGAACTCTTGCGCTGTTGATGACGAGCCTGAAGCTTTGGAGAGCGGCAGCGCGGGAGCTGTAGTTAAACAGGAGTTGAAAATAAAGCTTAACTGGTGGAGATACGGCAATCTGCGCGGGTCGTTTTTTGGCAGGTACGGAAAAAATAATCTGTGGAGATACAGATTTTTATAAATAAAGGAAATTTTTATGGACGTAAATGAAAAACTTGCGATAATAGAGTCAATACTTTTTGCGGGGGGAGATCCTATTGAGCCTGAAAAGCTTGCTCAGGCTGCCGGAGTGGACGAAAGCGAAGCGGCGGAGCTGTTAGAAAAGCTGGCTGAAAAGTACAGCGGCGAATCCAGCGGAATAGAGCTTTTGAAGCTTAACGGAGCATATCAGTTAGCGGCAAAGAAAAAATATTCGCAGTATATAAAAAACGCTTTGGAGATCAAGAAAAATACCGCGCTTTCATCTGCCGCTCTTGAGGTTCTGACGGTCGTGGCATATAATCAGCCGGTCACAAAATCTTTTATAGAGCACGTCAGGGGAGTCGATTCTTCAGGTACGGTTAATTCCCTTGTTGAAAAAAAGCTTCTGACTGAGGCGGGAAGACTTGATCTTCCGGGGCGGCCGATAGCGTATAGGACTACCGACGCTTTTCTCAGAGCTTTTCAGATTTCTTCTCTGGAGGAACTGCCTGAGCTGCCGGAGCGTAAGGCTCAGATAACTATTGACGAGGTCATGGAAAATCAGGAGAATAATGTAAACGCACCGGGATCAGAGTGAAGAGCTTAAAATTTGTAACGGGAGATGATTGCAATAATTGTACTTTGGATACTGCTGACTCTGATTGCAGTTATTGTAATACTTCTGCATTTTTCGGTAACGGCTTATATAAAAGCAGACAGCGATGGATTTGACATAAAAATAAAATATATGTTGTTTACCGTTTATCCCAGAGCCGAGAAAAAAGCAAATAAAAAAAGCAGAACAAAAAAAATTAAAAGCGAAAAAAAATCCAAGGATTTGTTTGAAGATAATATCGACGATGATTTTGCAGATACTGATATTAACGAGGGTACGGAGCGGATTGACTTTACAGAAAGCAATAAAACCGATAATTCAGGATTGTCAGAAGATGTAAACAAGCTTGATGCTGAAAGCTATCCTGATGATAATTTTGATCTGGAAGAGCTTGAAAAAAGCTTTGAAGCCGGTAATTACGAAGACGCTCAGCATAAGGAAAAGCCGAAAGGCAAGAAAAAGCGCGGTTTTGATAAAAAGGCAGATAAGAAACGGAAAAAGTCCGGAGAAGGCTTTTTTGCCGGATTGAAAGAAAAATACGGGCTTGTAAAGCCGTATATTCCGATGGGGTGGAAGTATTTTAAAAAGCTTTGTAAAACTATCCGCTTTACTGATATACGCATCAGCCTGACTGTCGGAAGAGAGGACGCTCATGAGGCCGCCGTATTTTACGGAGCGATTCAGGGGGTCTTGTTCAATTTTCTCGGAACCTTTGCTAATATATTTACTGTCAAAATAAAAAAAGCTAACGTAAACTGCGTATTTACCAGGAATACTATAAGCGGCGAGGCTGAGGCTGCCATAAGGATTCGTCCGAGCGCGGTTATAGCGCTTGCGGTGTGTATAGCGGTAAACTTTTTGATTATATTTATCAGACAGCGAAGAGAGAACAAAAAAGACAAAAAATCAGACGCCGACGCGGGCTGCGAGCAAAAGGCGGCGGCGGGAGTATGATTCAGTATTTATTCAATCAATATTATTGTTATAATTCTAACGGAAAGGACTTTTTAAAATGAGCGAAAACACTAAACTTGAATCCCTTGTAAAAACGGCGATGGAAAAAATCAGGGAGATGACTGATTGTGAAACAGTCGTAGGCAAGCCTATCGTTACCTCCGACGGTACAACGGTCATTCCCGTTTCAAAGGTTTCATTCGGATTTGCCTCGGGCGGTTCGGATCTTCCTACCAAAACGACAAAGGATCAGTTCGGCGGCGGTTCCGGAGCGGGAATAACTATTCAGCCTATGGCGTTTATAGTTATTCATAACGGCGAAACGAAGCTTCTGCAGATGACGACAAACACCTCCTATGAAAACGCGGTAGTAAATCTTGTTCCCGAAGTTGTGGATAAGATTATTGATTTTGTTGACAAAAAGACGGGCGGAAAGTCGGAGGAGTAATTTCCCTGCTTGTTTTTCTGAATTAAATCTCTTGTCCGGCACATTATATTATGGATGAAAATTATAATAAGGGTGTGTCTGAATTGAGATTTGTATCGTTTGTTTCCGCGCTGATCATTGCTTTTTTATCGTTTGCTTTTAAAGCGGACGCTTATGAGCTTTCGGGAGTTTCCGCAAAAGGAGCGATCCTGATCGACGCCGCTACCGGAGAGGTTTTATACGAAAAAAACGGCTATGAGAAGCTTCCTATGGCAAGCACGACTAAAATAATGTCAGCACTGCTGGCGCTTGAACAGGGAGATCTTGACGAAAAATTTGTGGTAGACAAGGACGCCATTAAGGTAGAAGGCTCGTCAATGGGGCTTCAGGAGGGCGATATTGTCACAATGCGTACTCTCGTCTACGGAATGCTGCTGCCAAGCGGAAACGATGCCGCAAACTGTGCGGCGGTCAGAATTTCCGGCAGCGTGGAGGCGTTTGTTCAGCTTATGAACGAACGGGCGGCTGAAATGGGCTTGACTTCCACTCATTTTGTAACTCCCTCCGGTCTTGACGACTATACGGACGAGCATTATTCGACGGCTTACGATATGGCTTCGCTTGCGAGAGAAGCGCTTAAAAACGAAGATTTCAGAGAGATATGCGGCAAAAAGAACGCCAAGCTTGAATTCGGCAATCCTCCGTACGAAAGATGGCTTACCAATTCCAATAAGCTGCTTGCGATGTGCGACGGAGTGATAGGAGTTAAAACCGGCTTTACCGATAAGGCCAGAAGATGTCTTGTATCTGCCTGCGAAAGAGACGGAGCGACGCTGATATGCGTTACGCTCAACGACCCGGACGACTGGATAGATCACACCAGAATGTTCGATTACGGCTTTTCACTTATGTCAAAGCAGGAACTGCCGCTGGAAACCGATACGTTTGAAATCGGCGCGGTCGGTGGTACTGCCGACACAATTCTGTGCAAAACCGATAAGGTCAGGCTTACGCTTCCGGACGGAAAAGCGGAGAACGTGACCTGTAAAATTTTTATCCAGCCGTTTATATATTGTCCCGCGGCTGAAAACGTTCAGGTCGGAAGAGCAGAGTATTATTATAACGGCGAGCTGATAGCTCAAAAGCCGGTCTATACGGCGCAGAGCGTCGGTGGTAAAACAGCGGAGCCGAAAAAAAGGGGCTTTTTGCAAAGCTGTATTGAGAAGGCAAAAATACTTTTTGAATAACGGTCTGAAAAGACCGTACATAGTTGAGGAGAATATATGGAAAAAATCAGACTTCAGAAGATAATCGCCGAAAGCGGCTATTGTTCAAGAAGAAAGGCCGAGGAGCTTATAGCTCAGGGAAGAGTGCAGGTAAACGGACGTCCCTGTGGTCTAGGCGATAAAGCGCTGCCTGGAAAAGATATTATAGCTGTAGACGGTGAAAGCATAGCGTTTACCAAGAAAAAGCGCATGTATTATATTATGCTGCACAAGCCGAGAGGCTATGTAACCACAATGAAGGACGAGCTCGACAGAAAATGCGTTACCGATCTGATTGACGGTATTCCGGCAAGAGTTTATCCTATAGGCAGGCTTGATAAAAATTCCGAGGGACTTTTGCTGTTCACCAACGACGGAAAGTTTGCAAATGATATTATGCACCCTTCCTGTCATATTTCCAAGACCTACCGCGTAACAGTCCGTCCTGATATAAACGACGATCAGCTTACGGCGCTGTCTGAAGGCGTCGAGATAGACAGCGGGAAAACCCGCCCTTGTACTGTTCTGGTGCTTGATAAGCAGCCGGGCAGAGTGGTGCTTCAGATGACGATTCATGAGGGAAAAAAACGTCAGATAAGAAAAATGTGCGAGGCGGTGGGACTTGAGGTGGCAAGGCTGAAACGAACCTCTGTCGGTCCTTTGAAGCTTGGTATGCTCAAACCGGGAGAATACCGTGAGCTTAAGCCTGATGAGCTGAGGGCGCTGAGAAACGCGCTTGCGAAAAACAAATAAACAGAATCAGCGGTTGTACAGCCGCTGATTTTTATATGTACATATAATGAACAAAAAATGTTTAAGACGTAAAAAGTAAAGAAAATTCTGCTTTTATTCTTGCTAAATCGTTTGAAAAATAGTATAATAATATTCGTATAGCTATGACAGAACGTTTTGCGTCCGCATAGGTTTGTCGTAGAATTTTGTTACATGGAGGAAACTGTATGTCTGATTCAATTTCAACTCTTGCCGAGCTTCAGGCGATGACTGCGGCTCCTGCTTCTGCAAGAAACCGTCTGGCATATTTGTTTGATGAGGGAAAATATACCGAGCTTGATCCTTATGCCAAGTCGGGCTGCGGGCTTTCAGGCGTGGTTACCGCTTACGGTTATGTTGACGGAAATCCAGTTTATGCGTTTTCACAGGATATATCGGTCAACAGCGGAGCGCTTTCAAAGGTTCAGGCAGATAAAATTGCTAAAATATTAGATATGGCTGCGGCAACAGGCGTTCCTGTTGTCGGAATTTATGATTCGTTCGGAGCTGATCTGAACGACGGATTTGCTGCGATGTCCGCTTACGGTGAGCTGCTTATGCGTGTTTCAAATCTTTCCGGAGTGGTTCCTCAGATTGCGGTTGTTGCCGGAACCTGTGCGGGAACTGCGGCTATGCTTGCCGAATCCGCTGATTTTACTGTGATTACCAAGGCTTCAGAGCTTTATACCGCTCCGAATTCCGATATAAAGAATCTTGCCGAAAATGCCGCTGCAAACGGTACCGCGTGCATTGTAGCAGCTGACGATAAGACTGCGGTGGAGGCTGTTAAGGATATTCTCAGCAAGCTTCCGCAGAATAATCTTTCACCTGTTCCTATGTATGAGTTTGAAGCGCCTGCTTCGGCCTTCGGAAACGACGCTGTTTCTCAGGCGGAGGCTGTGTTTGACGCGGGAAGCCTGATTGAGCTTTATGCAGGATACGGAAAGGCCTCTTATACTGCTCTAGGAACTCTGGGCGGCGCTTCCGTCGGCATTATTGCAACAAATAAGACCGACGATAAGCTTACTGCCGACGACTGCTCCAAGATCGCCCGATTTGTAAGAACCTGCGACGCCTACGCGCTTCCGGTAATCACTTTTGTTGATACCGAGGGCTTTGCCGCGGACGATGAAACCGAAGCAGCGGGCGCTGTAAAGAGCATGGCAAAGCTTGCTCATGCTTATGCTGAAGCAACTACTATAAAGCTGGCTGTCATAACCGGTAAAGCATACGGTCCCGCGTATATCGCGCTGGCGGGAAGAGGAGCAAATGCGGATATGACGTTTGCCCTTCCGCACGCTGTGATCTCTCCGCTGAATCCTGAAGCCGCGGTTGAATTTCTTTATCATGACAAGCTTAAGGGGGCTGAGGATCTTGCCGCCAAGCGCAATGAGCTGGCGGAAAAATATGCCGCTGAGGAAGCCTGCGCGGCGGCTGCCGCTCAGAAAAACTGCCTTGACAATATCGTTGAAGGCGGCGATATACGCGATATTCTTATATCTTCAGTGGAGATAATGGCAGGAAAGCGTATTTCCAGACTTCCCAAAAAGCACAGCAACATACAGATTTAATGCCGGTTCGGTCAGAATAAAAAATTGAGATTGGTGGTTGTAAGTATGAAAAGATATAATATTACAGTAAACGGAAAAACATACGACGTTGCGGTGGAGGAGATAGGCTCTGATTCCGCTGCTCCGGCTGTTTCCTCACCTGCGCCCGCGGCAGCTCCCGCTCCTGCAGCTGCTCCGGCTGCTCCTGTGGCTGACGGAACAAAGGTTACAGCTCCTATGCCGGGAACGGTTCTTGATATCAAGGTTGCTGTTGGCGATACTGTTGACGCCGGACAGCCTGTAGCTATTCTTGAAGCTATGAAAATGGAAAATGATGTAAACTCTCCATGCGCAGGCAAGGTGATCAGCGTTAATACAACTAAAGGCTCATCCGTTGAAACAGGAGAGGTTCTTGCTGTAATCGGCTGATAAAAAACTTTGCTTTTGAAAGGATTGAAATAAATGGGTAAGCTAAAAATTACTGAGACCGTCCTTCGTGACGCTCATCAGTCGCTTATTGCTACAAGAATGTCGATCGACGAAATGAAGCCGATTCTCTCAAAGATAGATGAGGTAGGCTTTCATTCGGCTGAGGTATGGGGCGGCGCGACCTTCGATTCCTGCATTAGGTTCTTAAACGAGGATCCGTGGGAAAGACTTCGCACTATCAGGAAGGCTATGCCTAATACAAAACTTCAGATGCTGTTCAGAGGACAGAATATGCTGGGTTACCGTCATTATGCCGACGATCTGGTAGAATACTTTGTTCAGAAGTCTATTGCAAACGGAATTGATATCATCAGGATTTTTGACGCTCTTAACGATATACGTAATCTTGAAACCGCTATTAAGGCCGCCAACAGGGAAAAGGGTCATGCTCAGGTTGCAATCTCCTATACGCTCGGAGAGGTATTTACTCATGAGTATTATATGGATTACGCCAAGAGGATAGAGGCCGCCGGTGCGGATTCGATCTGTATCAAGGATATGGCCGCTCTGCTTACTCCTTATGAGGCTTCAACTCTTGTAAGGGATATAAAATCGGTTGTAAGCATACCTGTTCAGCTTCATACTCACTATACCTCGGGACTCGCTTCAATGTGTATCCTCAAGGCTGTAGAGGCCGGAGTTGACGCGGTTGATACCGCTATGTCGCCGCTTGCGCTGGGAACGTCGCACGCTCCTACCGAGTCTATAGTCGCTACATTCCAAGGCACAGAGTACGATACAGGTCTTGACCTTGTCAAGCTGAATGAGATCAGGGATTACTTTATGGAGCTTCGCCAGAAGTATATTGACAGCGGTCTTCTTGACCCGTCTATGCTTGCGACAAATACCAACGCGCTGCTTTATCAGGTTCCCGGAGGAATGCTTTCAAATCTGCTTTCTCAGCTTAAGCAGGCGGGTAAAGCGGATCAGCTGGAGGATGTTCTGAAGGAAGTTCCGAGAGTCCGCAAGGATTCAGGTTACCCTCCGCTCGTTACGCCTACTTCTCAGATCGTTGGCACTCAGGCTGTGTTCAACGTTATAATGGGCGAAAGATATAAGACGGTAACCAAGGAATTCAAGGGGCTTGTCAAAGGCGAGTACGGTAAGACGCCTGTTGAGATAGATCCGGAATTTCAGAAGAAAATCATCGGTGAGGAACAGCCTGTAACCTGCCGTCCGGCGGACTTGCTGAAGCCCGAGCTTGATGAAATGCGTAAGGAGTGCTCAGAGTGGACCGAGCAGGAGGAGGACGTTCTTACCTATGCTATGTTCCCAAAGGTTGCTCCCAAGTTCTTTGAGCAGAGAAGGAACAAGAAATACGGTATCGACGGAAAACATTCCGACGCCGCTAATAAGGTACATCCGGTTTAAAGCCTTAAAAGCTGTCCTATAAAACGGACAGCTTTTCTTTTTGTATAAATTTTTCCTTGCAAAGATACTGCTTATATGCTATAATATACAATAGAAAAATACGGAGGGCTCATTAATGAATAAAAAAGAAGTAAATGAAATTAAAAAGAATTTCAGCGACGACTGCGGTTTTTTTACAGTCAATCATGTAGTTCAGGCGTTTGTTGATTCGGAAAAGAATATAAAGTTCAAGTCAAATCAGCTTTACAATACCATGCCTGCGGACGAGTCCGAGCTTATAATGATAATACTGAAAAAGGTTCTCAGCGGTTCGATAGGAAAGAATCTGCTGGAGTATCAGTTTCCGAAGGACGCGTATCTTGAGGGCGGAGCTCAGCCTTTTATGTACGAGGTTATGAAAAGCAAATTTCTTGACGATGATATTACGGATAAGTTCCTTAGCGCCATAACGGAAAAAATGGAGTATGTATCAACCTATGCGATATTTTCCGCTCACTGTACATACAGCGTTCTGAACAAAAACAAGTCGGACGAAATACCTGACGACGCGGAATCGGAAATTGATTATAATTTTATTATTACCGCGATCTGTCCCGTTAATCTGCGTATAGACGGCTTGATTTACAGTGATGAATCCAATGAGATCGTAAAAAAAGCTTCCTGCGACCGCATAGTCGAGCTGCCAAGCGACGGATTTCTGTTTCCGGTATTTTCAGACCGCACTCCTGATGTAAACGGCGTGCTGTACTATACAAAAAATCCTAATAAGCCCAACACTTCAATTGTAAACGACCTTTTGGGATGTGAGTTTGTCATGTCCTGTAAATCGGAAAAGGAAACCTTCCGCGCAATACTGAATAATGTTGTCGGCGACGAGCTTGATTATGGACTTATAACTACCGTAAACGATAAAATCGCCGAAATAGTGGATCAGTCAAGTCATGAAACTGAAATTCCTACCGTAGACGACAGAAAATTATCGTCGATTTTGTGGGAGGCGGGAGTAAGTCAGGACAAGCTTGAGCAGCTCCCGAAGGTATACGAATCGGCTATGGGAGATAAGCCGCTTACCGCTGTCAATCTTGTAGAGCGCAGGACTGTTTTGTCGGCTCCGAGCATAACTGTAAATATTTCTAAGGAAGCTGTGGATAAAGTTCACACCCGGGTCATCGACGGCAGAAAATGTCTTATTATTGATCTTGACGATCCGGAAATTTCAGTAAACGGAATGCCTGCGAATATTGAATAAAAAAACTGTCCGAAGCATTAAAGCTTTGGACAGTTTTTTTGAGAAAGGATATATTATCTTTCGGAAAGAGGCGTGTACTCTCTTTCCTCTGAAACGCTTTTATATGCCGGACGGATAATTTTCCCTGCGTTTATAAGCTCCTCCATACGGTGCGCGGACCAGCCGGCAATTCTCGCAACGGCAAAAATAGGAGTATAAAGCTCCATGGGAAGCCCCAGCATACTGTATGCAAAGCCGCTGTAGAAATCAACGTTTGCGCTTACGCCCTTATAAATTTTCTTTTCTTTTGCAATAACCTTCGGAGCAAGCTCTTCAACCTTTGAATAGAGATTGAACTCATCAGTAAGCCCCTTTTCCTGCGACAGGCTCTTGACAAATCTTCTGAACACTTTGGCTCTCGGGTCAGAAATGGAATAAACTGCATGACCCATTCCGTAGATAAGACCGGCCTTGTCAAACGCTTCCTTGTGGAGCAGCTTGGTAAGATACGCTTCAATTGCTTCGTCATCGTTCCAGTCGCGAACGTTTGCTTTCAGGTCGTCAAACATCTTCATTACCTTGATGTTGGCTCCTCCGTGTTTAGGTCCTTTGAGCGAGCATAAAGCCGCGGCAATCGCCGAATAGGTATCGGTGCCGGAGGAGGTTACAACGTGTGTGGTAAAAGTAGAGTTGTTTCCGCCTCCGTGTTCCGCGTGAAGCACTAAAGCGATGTCGAGCACTCTGGCTTCAAGCTCTGTATATTTGCAGTCGGGGCGCAGCAGATAAAGAATATTTTCCGCGGTTGATTTTTCAGGGTCGGGAAGATGTATAAAGAAGCTTTGCCTTCCTATATAAAAATTATAAGCCTGAAAACCGTATACCGAAAGTATCGGGAAAACAGCGATAAGCTGCAGGCACTGTCTCATAACGTTGTCAAGAGAAATGTCGTTGGCGTTTGAATCGTAGGAATGTAAGGTAAGGATACTTTTCGCCAAAGTGTTCATCATATCGTCGCTGGGAGCCTTCATTATAACGTCCCTTACGAAATTGGTAGGCAAGGTTCTGTATTCACCCAGAAGTCTTGAAAAATCGTCAAGCTGTTCTCTGGAAGGAAGCTCGCCGTACAACAGCAGATATACTATTTCCTCAAAGCCGAAACGCTTGTCCTTTACAAACCCGTCAATGATATTTCTTACGTTTATTCCGCGGTAAAAAAGCTCGCCTTCGCAGGGAACCGAAACTCCGTCCTTTACAACGCTTGAGCGAACCTCGGAGATTTCGGTAAGTCCGGCAAGAACTCCTTTTCCGTTTATATCCCTAAGTCCTCTCTTTACGTCGTATTTGCCGTAAAGCTCCGGATCTATCCGATTATGCTCCACGCATTTGCGGGTCAGCTCTCTGATTTCGTCGGTGATATCCGAATAATTATTTCCCATACTTTTTGCCTCCTTATTTTTATTAGTTAAGATATCTGGAAGCGTTTTCCGCTATCTTTACCATAAGTCTGCTGACAATTTCAATTTCATTTTCCGAAAGTCCCTTGACCAGCTTTTCATTAATTTCCTCTTTGGCTTCATAGATCCGTTTTACGGCCGGAAAGCCTTTATCCGTAACGAAAGCGTGTCTGCGCCTGCCGTCGGTCTCGTCGTCCTCAATTCTGATATAACCAAGCTTTTGAAGCTTTTTCAGCGATCTGGTGATCGTGCTTTTATCAAAACCGCCCTTGTGTGCAAGGTCGGCAAGATTGATCCCCGGATTTTCATAAATATTTATCAGAAAAAATTGCTGACCGCTTCCTATTCCGAACTGTTTAAGCGCCTTGTCGTAATAGCCTTTGCATTCTCTTGTTATTATCGAAGTATATTTACTGAACCTGTATTGCGGATCCATGCAGCTGCCTCCGTATAGATTAGTTGAATATACAACTATTATATCACAGAATAGTTTACAAGTCAACCTTTTTCACCAAACTTTCACAAAGTAATTGAATTCTGTCAGGTTTATTATTCTATGCCGGAGCAATACAGTGAATATTTGAGCTTTTTGTCTTTATAAAAAAGTTCAGTTTATTTTTAAAATCTGTTGAAAAGGACAGAAACTTTCTGTATAATAGTATTTGAAAGGAAAGTGACCGTTTTGGAACAAAAAACAAACGTAATGCGTATTCTTGAGCAGAAGAAAATTAAATATACAGAGCATACATATGCAGGTACCGGCGCCGTCAGCGGAGCTGAGGTCGCTCAGGCTTTAGGTCAGGATCCGGCTCATGTGTTTAAAACTCTTGTGACGTTCAGCCCCAGATCAAAAAAATACTATGTATTTATGGTTCCTGTAGCCGAGGAACTTGATCTGAAAAAGGCGGCAAAGGCGGTTGGTGAAAAATCAATTGAAATGCTTAAATCAAAAGAGCTTCTGCCGCTCACCGGCTATGTGCACGGCGGCTGTTCTCCCATAGGAATGAAAAAGCAGTTTGTCACTACCATAAATAAAACCGCCGAAAACTATGACACCATAATTTTCAGCGGAGGTAAGATAGGTTATCAGGTTGAACTTTCATTGACAGATTTAAAAAAGGTGATACGAATTTCCGCGGCGGATATAATTGTTGAATAAATAGACCGAGAGACAGCGCAGCCTCTCGGTTTATTTCAACAATATCAAATTTATGAAAGTATGCTTTTGCTTTTGGGAATAAGCGCAAAGGTTATCAGGTCTTATCGAGCGTTCTGATTGCAGGCAGTTTATATGCAAAACAGCTTATTAAAAATCCGCATATTCCAGTCATTAAAAACATAACTGCCATACCGCTGCCATCGCCGTTTCCAACGATGACTCTTAAATATTCTGACAGCAGGCGATCTGACTTCATAAAAGGCTCAAACACATAATCGGCCAAAAAGCCTCCCAACAAAATGCCGAACGGTATCATGCAGTATTGTATTGAATTTCTTACGGCAAAAACCCTTCCCTGCATTTCTTTCGGAATCTTGCTGTACAGGATTACATTTTGCCCTGCCTGTATAAATGGGATCGGCAGACTGGCGGCAATTCCTGCAAGCGACCATATAAAAGCATTTCTTCCGATCGCCATAAGAATATCTCCGAACAAAAAGGACAAAGCTGCTGAAAAATATATCATCTTTACATTTTTCTTTGCCGCTTTCTTAAAAGAAACTATCATGCCTCCGGCGATCCCGCCGATTCCCATGACTGCGTTAACTATTCCCAGCGTTTCATTACTGCCGCTGCTTCTTGCAAGTATCATAGGAGAAAGAATATTTTCATAGGTCAGCCGTGAAAAGAAGTTAATAAGCGCCATTGTCAGCATAATATATAGGACGCCTTTTTCGCTTTTCAAAAAACGCATTCCCTCTTTCGCTCCGGCAAATATGGTTTGCTTATGCAGCTCGCTTTTTTCTTCCGGAATATGAATAACACATACGAGAATTAAAAAAGCAATCAAAAAGCTAGCCAAATCGATCATCAGAATGGCTTTTAAGCCTCCGAAGGAAAATATGAACGCGGATAAAACCGGACTGAGAACATTCGTAAGATTGCCGGAGAAAGAATTCATTCCGCTTACCTTAGAAATTTTCTCCTGCGGGACGATCCTGCCGATCGCAACCGCCGAAGCCGGCTGTTGAAACGCGTTCATTATTCCGATTATCAGATTGACCAGATATATATTCCATACTTGAAGGTTTCCGCCAAAAGATAAAATCAATACCCCGAAAGAACATATAGCGGCAATACTGTCAGCCAGCAGCATAACGGCTTTTTTATTATGCCTGTCAACAAAAGAACCGGCTATCAGACTTACAAGTATAAACGGAATGTAGTTGCAAAACGACATGAGGGAAACTGCCATTGCGGAATGTTTCTGCTCATAAGTCCATAAAATAAGCGCAAAGCTGGTCATTGCGCTTCCTAACTGAGAAATACTCTGGCTTAACCAAAATATAATATATTTATTAAATTGTTTCATCGAATTTTACTCCTTATTTGATTTAGTTTTTTGAAATCAATTGGTGCAAAATCCGATTCAGGACGATTATCCCTTATCTCTGTGCAAACATCGTCCTGTTATCAGACTTTGCACAGAGATATTTGCTTAAATCAATATACATATGACATAACACCCTTATTTCACCTCCAATACGGGGTTATTCCGTAAAATTATTATAGCACCTGCTATAATATAAGTCAACAATATGACCGCCGAAAAATTCATTATAATTAAGAACCGCTTAAAAGTCACAACACACATCAAGATTTCTTTTATAAAGATATGCTATTATACTTATTGTCGAAGTGAGGGATGAACCATGTACGAATGGAACGAAAAGAAGTGTCAGTGTTATCAGCGGCATTATCCCGAGGGTATTGGCTATGAGGTTTTACGGCCAATTAAGCTGAAATAATAAAAGAACAGGCACATAGAGCTGATTTTCGTGTGCCTGTTTTCAGTCGCGGTCCGACAAATGGCTTTCCCCCGAAACGCTGATATATTCAGAAAAAATTTACAAACCGTGGCTGTAAAAAACATTAAGAACCTTCTGTAATCTTGACTTTTTGTGAATTTTAAAGTATACTTACCTATATAATTATTCAAAATTCTTATGGAAAATTTACAAAAAGTTTCGGACATATATGCTGAGGGGCGTCATAATGCTGGGGATAAAGGGTAATTCTGCCGTATCGGGCAGTTTATATAAAATCAAACGATTGAAAGGCGTATTTCGTTCATAGGCAGACTATGGGCGGGATATGCCTTTTTGTAGTTTTGAAAAAATATCTGATAAAGGAGTATTAATGTATGAAAGCGCAGAAAAGACTTTTGAGCCTGCTGCTTACGTTCAGTATGCTGCTCGGGCTTGTGCCTGCCGGAAGCGTGGCTTTAACAGCATGGGCGGAGGGCGAAGAACCGGCATTATCGGCTGACGGATATTACGAGATATATACCGCCGATCAGCTTTACTGGTTCGCCGAGCAGGTGAACGGCGGAAATACGGACATAAACGCCAGACTTATGGACAATATCGTTATCAACGAGAACGTTCTGACCTCGGACGGAGAGCTTAACGGCGACGGAAGCGGCTTCAGAGCATGGACGCCGATAGGAAATTCCAATAGCAAAATTTATAAAGGTACATTTGACGGAAACAATAAAACGATCAGCGGTATCTATATCAACAATGGTTCTGCTAGTTATCAGGGCTTGTTCGGAAATAATAGCGGCACAATTCAAAATGTCGGAGTTATTGATTCCTATATAAAAGGATCCTATAATGTCGGCGGCGTGTGCGGACGTAGTTACGGAACTATCAGCAACTGCTATAACGCAGGCACAGTCAGCGGAAAAAGCGTTCAGGTTAGTGGTATATGCGGATTATCATCTGGAACCATCAACAACTGCTATAACACAGGCGTAGTCAGCGGAGAAAGTAATTTTGTCGGCGGCGTGTGCGGAGCTAATGTTGCTAGTTCCACTATCAGCAACAGCTATAACACAGGCGCAGTCAGTGGAAATATGTATGTCGGCGGCATTTGCGGAGAGAATAATAATAGTTCCACTATCAGCAACTGCTGCTATCTTGATACAAGTGCTTTGACAGGAATCGGAGACGGCAGCGGAGAAGCCGTATCAAAAACCGCTGAACAGTTTGCTTCCGGCGAGGTATGCTGGCTGCTGAACAATCAGGGCGAGAACAGGGAACAGCTTGAAACGCCCGTCTGGTATCAGAATGTTGATATGGGCGACGCTGACGCTTTACCTCTTCTGAATAATGAGCATTACGCGGTGTACAGAGCGGAGGACTTCACTTATGATTGTGAAGCCGCAAAGCCGTTGGGAGTATACACCAATATTACAAGCGGCGGTCACAGCTTCGGAACTGAGTGGACAGCTGACGCGGATAATCATTGGCACGAGTGCGCCTGTGGAGCAATATCGGATGAAGCGGCTCATAGCTTTGAATGGATAACAGATAAGGAAGCGGAAGTCGGCGCTGCCGGTTCTAAGCACGAGGAATGTACAGTCTGCGGCTATGCTAAGGAAGCGGTTGAGATTCCTGCTCTGGAAACTCCGGAGGATTCATCATCTGTAACCGACAGCGCAGACGACGAGAGCAGCGCTGTTGACTCCGAAAGCTCGCAGTCGGACGACAGTGAAGAATCAACAGCGGCAAGCGACAGCGAAGCAGAATCTACAAATGACAGCTCAAGCACAAGCGGCGACAAATCTCCGAACACGGGAGATAACAGATCTGTGCTTCTGCTTATGTTTGTTCTTGTAAGCGGAACCGCTCTGGCGGGAACGGCTGTTTACAGCAAAAAGAAAGGTAAGCAGGACAGATAAAATATCCGTATAAAGTAAACACGGCAGGAACATAAAAGTTCTGCCGTGTTTTTGTGTTTGAAAGTTTATTTGCTTGTGTAAGGCTTTGAGAGATACTGCAAGGAAAAAATATAATTTCATTCGGTAGACAAGCTATGCTGACAGAAGTTAATAATCAGGAACGCCGTATCCGAATATACAGCAGCTTACTGATATTATTAATTACGTTACGGACTTGCTTTTTTAGTGAAAAAAGAGTAAAATATAATTGAAGATTCACAATTTCCGCACTGAAAACATAGAATGAAACAACAGCTGTTCGGTCCGGCTGTATCGGCACGGACCGGCATATTGAAAAAACTTACAAGGGGTGTTTTCGGTGGTTGGAATTATTACAGTGATAGTTATATGCGTGCTGTTAATTGCCTGTATGGCAGCAAAGAAAATAATGTTTGTTAAAAGACGGTGTGAAAAGCCGGGATATATCGTTATTCCATGCACTGCAAAAACTAAAAATCTTGAAAGAACGGTACGCGCCTATTATTGGGAGGAAATTTTTGAGAACCAGAATTTAGGTCGGGAAATACTTCTTGTTATAATGGAAAAAAGCGAAAACGCGTATACTGCAAGGCGTCTTGCGCAGGAATTTTCCATAGTCAGCGCTATTGATGTTACCGACCTGGAGGATTATATAAAAAAGAAGGCTTTCCGCTGCGGAGAGCTTACGGAATGAATAAGTATGTTGATTAAGGAACGTTAAAAATGGAAAATTTGGAGAAAATTCAAGGAGAGGTCGACAGCGTTATATACCGCAACGATGACAACGGATTTGCGGTGCTCATGCTGAAATGGGAGGATGAGCTTATAACTGTGGTCGGGGATATGGGCAATGTTGAAGAAGGGGAGGAGCTTGTCTGCACCGGACGCTTTGTAACTCATCAGAAATTCGGCGAGCAGTTCAGATGCGAGATGTGCGAACGTTCTCTGCCGACTTCTCCCTCGGCTATACGAAGATATCTGGCAAGCGGTGTTATAGGAGGCGTAGGCGCGGTGCTTGCCAAGAAAATTGTTGACGAATTCGGCGAGGATACTCTTTCCGTAATCGAAAACGATCCGGAAAAACTTATTGTTATAGATGGAATAACAAAAAAGAAGGCTATGAAAATATCTTCGGAATTTAAAACAACCTTTGCCGTCCGTTCGCTTATGATCTACCTTAATTCTTTCGACATTCCCGCGTCAGTAGGTATCAGGGCGTGGAAAAGATGGGGCGATTCGGCTGAGGCAATGATAAGGTCAAATCCATATGTGCTTTGTATTTACGGAATCGACCTGCCGTTTGTAAAGGCTGACGCTGTTGCGGGAGCGCTGGAAATACCAAGGGATTCTGAAAACCGGATAAAAGCCGGTCTTAGCTGCGTATTAAGAGAAAACGCCAATTCAGGTCATACCTGCCTGCCGCTTGACAGGTTTGAAAAAATATCCTGCGAGTTTCTGGGGATAGACAGCGGTCAGTTCAAGGAAATTCTTGACGGGCAGATTGAGGAGGAAAACCTGTTTTATTATTATAAGCAGAAGCGTCCCTTTGTTATGCTGCGTGATTTTTATAAGGCTGAGGATTATATTGCCCGCAGGCTTTCGGTAATGAGAGAGTGCTCATATGACAATAAGATCGATTTTTCTGAGGTTATTGATCTAGCCGAGGAGCAGAACGGCATAAAATACGAATCGCTGCAGCGCAAGGCGATCAATCTGGCGTTATCCCACGGCTTTCTGGTTCTTACGGGAGGTCCGGGAACGGGAAAAACCACAACTCTGAACGCTATAATTTCCCTTTATCAGCAGCAGGGGCTTAACGTTATGATCGCCGCGCCTACGGGAAGGGCGGCGAAACGAATATCGGATCTTACCGGCTTTGAGGCGAAAACCATACACCGTCTGCTGGAGGTAAAGCATTCCGACGGAGATACGCTGAGTTTTGTCCATAACGAAAACGATCTGCTTGACTGCGATGTTATGATAATCGACGAAATGTCAATGGTGGATTCCTGTCTGTTCGAGGCGCTTCTCAGGGCGGTAAGCATAACCTGCAAGCTTGTGCTTGTAGGGGATTCGGATCAGCTTCCGTCGGTAGGAGCGGGAAACGTGCTTAAAGACATCATTGAAAGCGGAGTAATGCCCGTAGTTACGCTTAAGGAGATATTCCGGCAGGCGCAGGAGAGCGCGATAGTCACCAACGCGCATAGGATCGTAAAGGGCGAGCATATAGACCTTACTCAGAAGGATAAGGATTTTTTCTTTTTCCAGCGCTTGAATTATACCGATCTGCAAGGGCTTGTAGTTGACCTGTGCAAAACCAGACTGCCTAACGCTTACGGCTATTCGCCTGTAGAGAATATTCAGGTGCTTTCGCCTACCAGAAAGGGACCGAGCGGAACTGTAGAGCTGAACCGAAAGCTTCAGCAGGAGCTTAATCCTCCTGCCGCCGGAAAATCAGAGGTGAAAACTCCGCTTTATATATACCGCAAGGGCGACAAGGTAATGCAGACCAAAAACGATTATGATATTCTTTGGAAGAAAACGCTTGACGACGAAAAGACTGAAAGCGGAGCGGGTATTTTTAACGGAGATATAGGAATTATCATTGGCGTAAATAAGATACTCAGAACGGTTACAATAGATTTTGAGGGCAGAGTCGCCGTTTATTCCGCCGATATGTTGGACAATCTGGAGCTGGCTTATGCGGTAACAGTACATAAAAGCCAGGGAAGCGAATTTGACGCCGTTATACTTACCGTTTTCGGAGGCTTTGACAAGCTGTATTACAGAAATCTGCTTTATACGGCGGTGACCAGGGCTAAAAAGCTTATGATTATTATCGGTTCAAAAAAACGTGTGGAATTTATGATCGACAACAACCGCAGAACGCTGAGATATACCTGCCTTAAAAATATGCTTAAGGAGCTGAAGGACGATGAAGCTGACGAACAGCAGGCTTTTGAACTGTAGGTTCTGGCTGGATATGATATTTCCAAACCGCTGTCCGTGCTGCGGCAGGGTGATTTCATGGGACGGGCTTCTCTGCGAAGCCTGCAAAAGCTGTCTGCCGTTTCTTGACGATACTCCGTGGCAGGTAAGGTATTCCGAAAAAGCCGGAGAAAAGGCGTTTTCGTTTGATTACGCGGTATCGGCATTTTCCTATGAGGATATAGCCGTCAAAGGCATATATGCGCTGAAGGACGGTAACGGCACAAATTTTGCGCAGTACGCCTGCGGCATTTTATGCGACAAGCTTGAAAACGACGGCATGGATCAGGCAGATATTGTAACCGCGGTTCCGATGTCAAGGCGTAAAAAGCTTTCAAGAGGATATAATCAGGCTGAGATAATTGCAAGGTACCTTGCCGGAGAGCTGGGCGCAGCGACAGATTTCAGGCTTTTAAAAAGAACCTCCGACAGTCTTGAGCAGCACAGTCTCAATTCCCGTCAGCGTCATGAATTTGCGGAAAGGATATACTATAAAAATCCCAAAAGCGGCAGTATTAAAGGTAAAACCGTCATATTGTGCGACGATGTTTTTACTACCGGAGCCACTATGAACAAATGTTCTGAAATTTTAAAGGAAATGGGAGCGGAAAAGGTTTACTGCGTTTCGCTCTGCTGTACTGATAAAAATTTATCTCTGGCTAAGGAATAATTTCTCATTTTCAAGAAACAATATCCCTATAGGCTGGGCTGTGCCTGAATTTAAGGCGTTCTGCCGGTATGCTTTAAATCTAGCTGAAAGAGGGTGAAGTTTATGTCCTTGATTTTTATGTCAAGGCATGAACGTTAAATGGCAAAAAAGCTGACTGTCAAAGAGTTCAATGGAATCAAGAACCTTGTTTCCGTACAGAATAATCTGATTTACCGTTTTGAAGAATACTCAAGGCTTGTAACTGAACCGCAGCTCAGGGAATCGTTTCAGAAGCTGTGCGCGTCCGCTAAAAATCATAAAAGAAAGCTTTTAAAGGTTCTGGAGGTTTCTGATGAATGAGAATATGAAAATTATAACCGACGCAAGGCTTCTGATCAAAGAAGCCGCAATGGAGCATTGCAGGGTATTCAACGATCTGTGCGGCTCGTCATGCGCTGAGGCGATCCTTTCAGTTCTGGACGGTGAGATGAGAATGGCTGTTTCGGTTCAGAAGCTGGAGCAGTTTTTCACAAACGGGGAAGCCGAACCTGCCGCCAACGAGTATGAGGTCAATAAGTTCAAGAACAGCGAAAGCTTATGAAAAGCAGCAAGCTTTTGGTATTCGCGTGAAAAATAAAGACCGGACGGTCAGGCTCTTTCTGCAAAGCTATTGCAGGACAGAAGCGTACCGTCCGGTCTTTGTTTTATTTTATAAATGTCAGCGCTGTACAGCAGTTATTTCACATCAGGTAATGCTTTCAGGTGTGATTTTATCATAGTATTCGCTGTAGCTTACTTCCATTTCGTCCATTATATCGGAATAAAGCTGCGATATTGCGGGAGAATCATATTCAATTATCATTGATTCTATATTTTCCTCTACATAATCCATATCAATAGGCAGACGCTTGATTATAAACCAGCCGTAGGTGGTAGATTCCACAAGATCGCTTACTTCATTTTCTTCAAGATCAAATCCGGCGTTTATAAATTCCTCTACATAATTGGAATTGCGGTTCATATAATAGCCCTGACTGTCTGCTTCCATTCCGGGATCCCAACCGTATTCCTTTATCAGACTGTCAAAATCCTCGCCGCTCCGAGCTTTTTCAAGAACCTCCTCCGCAAGCTTCTTGGCGGCTTCCTTGGCGGTATTCTGTTCTTCCTCCGAAAGCTCGCTGAAAGCAGTCTGCTTGGCGGTCATTTTTTCGGAAAGCGTCATGTCGTCGTAGCTGTCCTTTGTGTCCTCGTCGGTGATTTCTGCCTGACACTGATAAGGAATAAGTATCTGACGGACTCTCGCATACTGCTCCGGATCCTGAACGATCTCTCTGAATTCCTCTTTGGTGGTAGCGTATTTACCCTCGTTGGTAAGCAGAGTTTCCTCTACCTTTTCATAGAGACGTGAAAGCTCAACCATGCGCCTATACAGATCCTCGGTCAGATATGTACTTTTAAGCGCTTCGATATATTCTTCCTCGGTATCGTAATTTTCTTTGGCGGAGGCAATGGTTTCCTCGACAAATTCGTAGTCGTCCTCATCAAGCTCAATACCGTTTTCCTCACAGAGATGAAGCGTAACATATTCCTGCTTCAGCTGAGTTATGACGTCGTCCAAAAGCAGCTCAAAGCCCCCGTCGGTCTGAGCGATAATGTCCAGATTTGCGCCGTAGTTATTTGTATAAAGATTGATGGTATAGAAGTAATAGTATCTGAAGGTATCAAAGTCAACGTCTATTCCGTCGATCGTGCAGATTATCAGGTCTTCCGTATCAATGCTTTCGCCGTCAATTGTGAAGGACGCTTCAGAAGCCTCCGCGGCGCTGCTGTCAGACGAAGAAACAGCTTCTGCCGCTGACGAAGAAGAAGCGTCAGCCTTTGAAGAGCTTGAAGTTGTTTCATCTGCACAGGAAGTAAATACAGAAACGGTCATAAAAATCGCCAGTACAGCGGCGGAAAATTTTTTCAGCATAATTTATAAATCCTTTCATTGTAAGAAAATAAAAACTTTTTACATACAACATACATTATAAAGGGTTTATGTGTTTATTATGTGACAATATATTTAAGATTTTCATTAATAAATTGTTGCGATAATAAAACAAGCAAAATTATGCTTTTTAATTGCCTGTAAATGCGAGAGCTTGATAGCAGCGCAGTTTTCAGGACTGATTATTGGGACGGCATCAGACGCAGCAAGTTGACAAAAGCAAGAACAGATAGTATAATTTATTCAGCTGAGGTATATGCTTTGAAAGGTTTTGAGAATATGGATTTCGGTAAATATATTGCTCACAGGGGGCTGCACAGCTGCGGCGCTCCTGAAAATTCATTGAAGGCGTTTGAAAACGCGGTTAATAAAGGCGTTGCGGCAGAGCTTGATGTAAGGCTGACGAAGGACGGCAGAATAGCAGTGTTTCACGACCGTAATCTCAGGAGAATGTGTTCGGTTGACGCTGAGCTTTCTGAATTTACTTATGAGCAGCTTTCGGCTTTTACGCTTAAAGACAGCGGCGAAAAGATTCCGCTGCTGTCTGAGGTGCTGAGGCTCGTGAACGGCAGGATTCCGCTGCTTATAGAGATCAAAAACGGCGCGCCGGCATGGACGCTGGAAAAGCGGCTTTATCATCTGCTCAAAGACTATAAAGGAGCTTATGCGGTTCAGAGCTTCAATCCGTTTTCCTTGCTTTGGTTTCGTCTTTTCGCTCCTGACGTTTTCAGAGGTCAGCTTATTTCAGCGCATAAGGGTGAAAAGGGAAGCCGCTATTTTGCCAGACTCGTCTTTTCGCGTCCGATAATATGGAAAGCGGTATCAAAGCCCGGATTTATAGCCTGCGATCTGCGTTCAGTTTCGCTTGAATCGGCATTTGCGGCTGCGGATATCGGAGCGGATTTTTATACCTGGACGGCAAATACGCCCGAGCTTATCGGAGAAGCTCTTAAATTCTCGAAAACGGTGATAGCCGAAAATTTTCCGCCTGATTTTGATTTTGCGCATGGAGAACAGTATGAAGTTAGATAAGCCTGTGATAAGCTCATCGCTTGAATTGCCCCGTGATGTGATGAAGCTGATAGAAGCGTCGTCGGAAAACGATAAAGAAATCAGGGGGATTTTTTTCAAAAATACTTATCTTGAATATGAGGATTTATCCTATCTTTCCTTTTCAGGGTGCAGCTTTGAAAACTGCCGGTTCGGAGGCAGCTCCTTTGAAAGGACTTCCTTTTCCGACTGCGTGTTCAAAGGGTGTGAGCTTTCAAACTGCGACGGCGGCGACAGCTATTTCTGCCGATGTGAAATAATCTCCTCAAAATTAACAGGAGCGAATTTTTCCGCTTCGGTATTTAAGGAAATACTTTTTAAAAGCTGTATGTGCGCCTACGCGGTTTTTGATAAATCCGCCGTAAAAAATGTATGCGTGCAGGACTGCGATTTCAGCGGAAGCGAGATTTCCGGCTGTACTCTGAAAGGCTTTGTTCCGCGAAGCAGCAGGTTCATAGGCACAGCTTTTTTCAAAACCTCTTTGAAAGGCGTAGATTTTTCAGACTGTCAGCTTTCGGGCATAAAGATTTCAGACAGCTTTTCTGAGCTGAGAGGAGCGGAGGTTTCTCCTATGCAGGCTCTGGAGCTTTCCTTGCTTCTGGGAATAAAAATAAAAGAATAGTATAGCGTAAATGTGTTTATGAAATTCCTGCCGCGACAGCCGCGGCTTCTGTATAGGATCTTCGTATGTGATTCTTTGCATGAGGTATTTATTATATTATCAAAAATATGGCGGACACTTTTTATGTCCGCCATATTTATACTGCTTTAATTCCGTGAATGCCTTTTCTTCGTTTTACGCTTGCTTTTAGTTTTTTTTAGCTTCTTTGATTTTTCAACGGTATTTTTGGTTTTTTCGGCAAGCGTCTCTACAGCCTTCTGCACTTTTGCGGTAAGCGTTTCGGGAGTCATTCCCTCAGGATCTATAGGCTCGCCATATATTACTTCAACATCGTATTTTTTTAGCTTTTTCCAGTTGAAAAGATGCGGAAGCTTTCTATTCGGCGGATATATCTCATGTCCGCCCTTGATGTAGGCGGGGACTATCGGCGATTTGGTTTCAATTGAAAGCAATGCCGCGCCTTTTTTAAATTTTCCTATTTTTCCGTCCTTGCTTCTTGTGCCCTCCGGATGGATCAGAACGCCCCAGCTGTCCTTTAATTTTTCTTTCAGGGCGTTAATAGCGTCGCCCGCCGAGCCCGTTCTGTCAACGGGAACCATTCCTGCGACCTTTATCATAAGTCTGTTTATAAATTTGTTTTTGAACAGCTCTTTCTTTGCCATGCAGCAAAATTTATTGAACCTTTCACGTTTGAAATTCTGGGTAATATACAGATAATCAAAGTTTGAAACGTGATTGGCGCAGATTATATAACCTCTGTCCTCCGGAAGAACCGAATCGTTCTTTATTTTTACTTTGTAAAAGGTGCGTACAAGATTTCTGTAAAAGCGGTATATTTTATAGTCGATCGCCGATTTATCGAGGGGATAAATAATTGATTTTATGGACGTGCGCTTTATCATTTTAGGGTTTTGTATCAGACCTATAAGTTTTGCCACGGTCATGTCCTTGTCGATGGCATCGTCTATCCTGACTCCGCTGAAGCTTTCTATCTCAAGGGCAAGCTCTACGGCAGAAAGCGAGTCAATAGTGTATTCCCTGAGAAATTTTGTACTCATTTTAACTGCCGAAGGAGATACGTTTCCTGCCTTTGCAACTGCGTTTATAACCAGCTGAGCAATATCCGTACTGTCTGTTCTGACGGATTTTTTATTATCATTAAGAGTATCAAGCTTATCCTCAAGCACCAGCTTTTTAAGCAGGTACCGCTTAGGTTTCTGTAAGGATGTCTTAGGTATGCTTTCTACAAAATGTATGCCTGAAAGCTTCATCGCCGCGGCAAGAGATGAGCTGCGCTTCATAAGCTCCTCGTAAATAGAAGCATGATAAATCGGGTCGGCAGCTACAAAGGCGTGAACTGTATCGAAGCTTCCGTCCTCAACCGGGATTCCGCATACTACAAGCTCCTCTACTCCGGCGATGCCCTTATACGCCTTTTCAATATCGTCCGGAGCCGCTTTTTTCCCCGTAGCCAGCACGATATTTTCCTTGCATCTTCCGAGAATGACAACATTACCGTGCTTGTCAAATTCGCCGAGATCTCCCGTGCGGAACCATCCGTCCTTAGTAAAGGCTTCTTTGTCTGCGGCTTCGTCGTTAAAATAGCCCTTCATAAAATACGGAGATTTGAGAAGCAGCTCTCCGCTGGGCGCAATTTTCAGCTTGACGTCAGGATACGGCTTTCCCGCGGAGCTGACGGTAATATTTTTTCCGTAGTTGCCTATAGTGGGAATGTTGGTTTCAGTAGCGCCGTAGGAGTTAAGTATATTAAAGCCTGTTCCGAAATAAAATTCACAGGTTTCCTTTGACATAGGCGAGCCGGCTGAGCAGAGTATTCTTGCCTCGCCGCCGAAAGCGTCGTGTATACGCTTGAAAAGCTTTTTTCCGAGATTTATTCCGAAAACCTTTCTTATTTTCAAACACAGAGGAAATGCAGTTTTGTACAGAATCGCAGATTTTTTATCGCTTTCGATCTTTTTCTGAATCTGCGTTTTAAGCAGATCGTAAATTTTAGGCACAGCGGGAATCACCGTAGGCTTAAAGCATGAAAACGCGCTGGTAAGCCCCTGAGCGGTAAGCGATTGTACAAAGCCTACCTGAGCGCCCGTAAGCATAGGAGCTATTACCTGAGCGAACAGTCCGTAAATATGGCTGTTAGGAAGGATACCAAGATAACGATCCTTTCCGCTGAGCTTATTTGCGTCGATACACATACGCGCTGATTTAATAACAGTATCGTGATAATGCATTATGCCGGAGGCGGTTTTGGTCGTTCCTGAGGAAAATATAATTACTGCAACCTTTTTATCGGCGTTTTCGCAGACCTTGCCCGCGGAAACGCTGCTGTCCTTAAAAAATGACAGTTTATCCGTTATGTCAAGAATCGGAACATTATTTACGGCGCTTATAGTTCCGTAAACCCTTGGCGAAGCCAGAACGCATCTGACCTGCGCTTTTTCTATCAGGTTTATTATTTCACAGCCGGGCAGGGAAGCGTCGATAAGAACCGAGGTACATTCAAGCTTTGCCGCCGACATAAAGGCAATATTCCATTCAGGACAGCTTTCTCCGGCAATGGCAATTCTGTCGCCTGCCCTGATTCCCAGAGATGAAAGTCTGTCGGCGTATTCACCGATAAGCTTTTTTGTCTGAGAATAGGTCAGTTCAGCGGTTATTCCGTCGTTTCCAATAGAGGAGATCGCTTTGCTGCCGCCTCGGTAAAGACTGATTTTTTCAAATTCTCTGTAAATATTCATGCGTTTTGTCCGTGCGTTTTCAGCGCCCGTTTATATTGGTCTGAACAGGCAGGAAATATGAAGGATAAATGGCACGGACCTCGCCACCGTTCTAAAAATATTTTCCTTCACATCGGATATAGCTTCAATCGGAAAGACCGTCAAGATACTTTGCAGCCGTATTAAGCTGTCTGACAAAGTTCATGATATTCTCTATTCCCATCTTTTCAATGAGGATATCAAAGTATTTTTCGCCTTTTTTTATTTTGGCGGAAATATATTCCGCGCCGTTCTGCGTTATTTTAACATTCATGCGCCTGCGGTCGGTTTCACAGATTTCCATGCTTATATACTCTTTTTTGCGGAGAGCGGACAGAATAGAGGTTACTCTCTGCCGTGAAATATCAAGCTCCTTGCTTATCTGCGCGGGATTAACTGTCTTTTTTTCATCGTTAAGATATATGAGTACCATTGCTTCCCCCTGACAAAGCTCTATCAATGAGCGGAAAGCGTCTGATGTGTATACTTCATATAGAAGCGCGATTATTTCATTTTCTATTCTTCCTTTTTCATCTGTATTCATATAAATTTCCCCTTATATCAAAATAAACAGTGCTGATTGTCAACACTGTTTATTATACAAGGGTATTGCTGTTTTGTCAATGCGCCGAAAGGATTTTTCATCAAACCAACACATTCAGGAAGTTTTTTAAGAAGATGCCGACCGTCAGGCTTTGACGATATCAACGGTTTTGCCTGCTATCTTTCTGCAGAAGGCGGCGTCGTGCTCTACAAAAAGTATAGCGGGACGGTATTCGGCCAGCAGATTTTCGATCTGGATCCTTGACAGCACATCTATATAGTTCAGCGGCTCGTCCCATATATAAAGATGAGCCTGCTGACAAAGGCTTCCTGCAATAAGAACTTTTTTCTTCTGTCCGCCGCTGTAGCGTTCAATAGGCTGATCAAACTGTCCGCGGGAAAAATCCAGCTTTCTTAATACGGCTTTGAACAGGCTTCTGTCAATACCCAGATTCTCCGCGTAATCATCAAGACTTCCGGACAGGTGTTCCGAGCTCTGGGGTACATATGATATTTTAAGACTGCCGTTTCTGATGATCCTGCCGCTATGCTTTATGTCGGCGCCGCATATAAGCTTCAGAATACTTGACTTTCCGCAGCCGTTCGCTCCTCGCAGGGATACGGCCTGTCCTTGCTCAACGGTAAAGCTTACGTCCCTGCATACCGCCCTTCCGTCATAGAAAATACAGACGTTTTCAAGCTGCAAAAGCTTGTTTGAATGGTATTTCAACGGTGTTATTTTCAGATCCTCCGCGGTTTCAAGGTCTTTCAGAAGCTTTGATTTTTCCTCTATATACGACTTCTGCCTTTTTTCTATCGCTTTTGAACGGGACATAGCCTTTTTGGACTTCGCTCCCTCATATGCCCGTCTGTTTAAGCTTTTTTCCGTCTTTGCAGGGTCAAAGCCTATTTTGCGGCTTTCGGCTTTTTCAGACCACTCGGCGGCGCGTCTTGACGCCTTTTCAAGATGTTTTATTTCTTTTCTGAGCTTTTCATTTTCTCCTGCCTCAAAGCTGTCCCTCAGTTCTTTATCTCTGAGCCATGCGGAAAAGCTGCCTCTGCGTATTTCAATAGTATGCTTATTTATTGAAAGGATATGATCCGTGCAGAGGTCGAGAAAATCCCTGTCATGGGAAACAAGAATAAATCCCTTTTTGCGCTTCAGATATTCCGCAGTTTTTCTTCTGCCTTCCGCGTCAAGATGATTGGTAGGCTCGTCAATCAGCAGAAAGGCGTTTTCACGCAGAAACATTGCCGCCAGCATAACCTTGGTTCGTTCCCCGTTTGAAAGCGTTTTGAACTGCCTGTAAAGCGCGTCGTCGGATACGTCCAGCATAGAAAGCTCCCTGTATATTTCCCAGCTTTCGGCATGGGGAGCCGTCCGTAGGATAACATCTTCGGTCAGCGCCTCAGGATCCGCGCTGTACGGAAAGTATTCAAAATCAACGGAAGCAGAAATTGTTCCGCGGTATTCATAGCAGCCCTGAAGAAGCTTCAGGAAGGTTGTTTTTCCTCTGCCGTTTCGTCCTGTGAATCCCAGCTTCCAGTCGGTATCTATCTGAAAGCAGGCGTTTTCAAAAATATTATCCGCGCTTCCATCGTATCCGAAAGTTAGGTTGGATACTTTAATTAAAGACATATATATCACTCTCCTAAAAAATATATGACCGCAGGAAAATTATGTCCTGCGGTCACAATCAAAGAAAACGCACCCGTACCGTTACGGACGCATATCATGATATATAGTCACGGGAACACGCATTTATCCTGCATACGCAAAAATAAGACGGAAAGCTATTCCGCCGTAGCTCTTTGCGGTTTTAAACAAAAGCAGGATTATCTGCGCATTCTCATCATTCCTTCAAACTAAATTTACAGCTTATAACAAAAGCTGCGCAATAATTATAACATCTTAAAAAGCATTTGTCAAGAACAGAAAACAAGCTGTAAATGTACGCCTGACAAATACAATCGTATTTCACAAACGTACACAAAAAATTAACACAAATTTAGCTGAATTGCACATTGACTTGACTATAAAAAATATATATAATTAAAAAGTACTTGTTTACAGGAAATAATTTATATGTGTGTAAGGGGATTGAGTGCTTTGACAAAGGTTGTTAAATTCGGCGGCAGCTCGCTTGCAAGCGCCGAGCAGTTCAAAAAGGTAGGAGATATTATAAGGGCTGAGGATTCGCGGCGCTATGTTGTTCCGTCCGCTCCCGGAAAAAGATACTCCGCCGATACAAAGGTAACCGATATGCTCTATGCCTGCTATGATCTGGCGGCTAAGGGCAGGAATTTTGATGAGGAATTTGATCTTATCAAGGACAGATATTACGGTATCATTAACGATTTGGGACTGAAGCTTTCGCTTGAGGATGAATTTACTACTATCAAAGCCTGCTTCATCGGTAAAGCCGGCAGAGATTACGCGGCTTCAAGAGGCGAATATCTTAACGGAATCGTACTTGCCAAATATCTCGGATATGAGTTCGTTGACGCTGCCGACGTTATTTTCTTTAACGATTCGGGCGTTTTTGACGCTGAGCGTACCAACGAAGTGCTTTCCTCCAGGCTCGCGGGGATCGAACGGGCGGTAGTTCCCGGTTTTTACGGCTCTATGCCGAACGATACTATCAAAACCTTTTCGCGCGGAGGTTCGGACGTTACCGGCTCTATAGTCGCCGCGGCGGTCAGTGCGGATCTTTATGAAAACTGGACGGACGTTTCCGGTTTTCTGATCGCTGACCCCAGAATTATCGACAGCCCTCTCCCCATTACTACTATCACCTACAAGGAGCTGAGAGAGCTTTCGTATATGGGAGCGACCGTTCTTCATGAGGACGCTATTTTCCCTGTCCGCAAGGCTGGAATCCCTATCAATATCAAGAATACCAACGCTCCTCTTGATCACGGCACGATGATTGTCGAGAGCACCTGTCAGAAGCCGCCGTTCACCATTACGGGAATTGCCGGAAAGAAGGGCTTTACAGTTATCAATATCGAAAAGGATATGATGAACAGCGAGCTTGGCTTCGGCAGAAAGGTGCTTGAAGTGTTTGAAAAGAACGGTATTTCATTCGAGCATATGCCTTCCGGAATTGATACTATGAGCGTCATTGTCCATCAGGCGGAATTTGAACCTAAGGAGCAGGAGATACTCAGCGGCCTGCACAGAAATGTTCACCCTGATTCCATCGAGATCGAATCCGACCTTGCGCTTATTGCAGTCGTAGGCAGGGCCATGAAGTCAAATAGGGGAACCGCCGGCAGAATTTTCTCGGCTCTTGCCCATGCGCACGTCAACGTAAAGATGATAGACCAGGGCTCCAGCGAGCTTAATATTATCGTAGGAGTAGAGGAAAAGGATTTTGACGCCGCAGTTAAGAGCATATACGAGATATTTGTAATCCACCAGCTTTAAACCGCGGGCTTTTCTGAAAAAACATCGGATTTATTTTACTGCTCCGCTTGTTCAGGGCGGCTGTATTCCGATTTTTGTCCTGAGCGTGTTTGGTTTTATCCAGACACGCTTTTTGTATTGGCGCGTTAAATGTTATTGCAATAATTTAATCATTACAAAGAAAAGTAACAAAAATATGCTTTTATAACGCTTGAAATTTGTTAAGTATGTCGGTATAATAAATGAAATATATTATTTGGGAGGAAGTTTTTATGGTTGATAAGCGTTTAATGTCCGGTCTTGGAATCGAAACCTCGCTGCTTGGTTTTGGCTGTATGCGGTTCCCCACAGATCCTAAAGGCGCGATAGATGAAAAGACTGCTGAAAAAATGATTGACGATGCAATCGCTGCAGGAGTAAACTACATAGATACAGCTTATCCGTATCATAACGGAGACAGCGAGCCGTTTGTCGGCAGAGTCCTCGGAAAATATCCCAGAGATTCGTATTTTCTTGCCACAAAGCTGCCCTGCTGGCAGGTGAATTCTCTGGAAGACGCCGAAAAGCTGTTTGATTCTCAGCTGGAACGGCTGAACAAGGATTATGTGGATTTCTACCTGCTTCATTCTCTCAATATTAATACATGGCGGAAGATGAAAGAGCTTGGCGTTATTGAATTTTGTGAAAAACTCAAAGCTGACGGAAAAATAAGATACCTTGGCTTTTCATTCCATGACAGCTATGAGGTCTTCGAAGAGATCCTGACTTACCGCAAATGGGATTTCTGCCAGATTCAGCTTAACTATATGGATACCGGCGAGCAGGCGGGCATCAGAGGCTATGAGCTGACCGAAAAGCTCGGAGTGCCTCTTGTGATAATGGAGCCTGTCAAGGGCGGTTCTCTTGCCGTTCTTCCGGACGATATTACAGCGGAGTTCAAAAAGCTTGATCCTTCAGCTTCAACCGCCTCATGGGCAATGAGATGGGTAGGCTCTCTGCCTAATGTAAAGGTTATCCTCAGCGGAATGTCTGATGAATCTCAGGTAAAGGATAATCTTGAAACCTTTACCGATTTCAAACCTCTGAACGATGAGGAAAAGGCTGCCGTAGAGCGAATCGCCGGCTTGCTTGAGGCAAGAGTGAACAACGGCTGCACAGGCTGCAATTATTGTATGCCGTGTCCTGCCGGAGTAAATATACCGCGTAATTTCAAGATATGGAATACATACGGAATATATGAGAATGTAAATTCTACCAAGTGGCAGTGGGAACACGATATGGACGAGGCTCAGAAAGCCAAGAACTGTATCTCATGCGGAAAGTGTGAAAAAGCCTGCCCTCAGAAGCTTCAGATAAGAAGCGATCTCAAAAAGCTTCAGAGTCAGCTTGACGGACTGTGTTATAAATAGCAGGCTTATCCGAAGCGGTATCGGAAGAAGCTTTATCTGAATTTTCTCCAACACACATAAATACAAAAAAGGAGGTTCATATTCTCCGAAGCGGCGTGTAAAGCCTTGATTATAGGGTGCTGCTTCGGGGGATATGGTCATTAATATGACTGCTAGAAAAATCACCTGCGGCGGACTGATGATAGCTTTTGCTATACTTTTGCCTCAGGCGTTTCATCTGACCGGAATCCCACAGTCGGGTCAGGTCTTTCTTCCTATGCATATTCCGGTGCTTTTAAGCGGCTTTGCGCTGGGGCCTGTGTTCGGGATTTGCATCGGCGCGTTTGCTCCCGTTATAAGCTCGCTTCTGACAGGAATGCCCGATTCCGCCAGACTGCCGTTTATGATTGCAGAGCTGGCGGCTTACGGATTTATGAGCGGCTTGCTTTATAATACCTTAGGTTTAAGACGCAGAAAAGGCGGAATATATATTTCCCTTATAAGCTCCATGATATTCGGACGGCTTGTATACGCAGGTTCGCTGTTCTTTGCCGCGGAGGTACTTAACGTTAAGGGCGTTGCCGCCGTTATGGCTATTCAGGCGGCAGTTACCGGAATTTACGGAATCGCTATTCAGCTGATTTTTATTCCCGCATTGATTTATTCGCTTGAAAGGAGCGGTTATCTTGACTCAAGATTTAGAAAGAGCCAGAAGTCTGCTGTCTGAGGACGGCAACACATTCTGCGTGGTCAAAAACGAGTATGTTATTACATCTCAGTCTAAAGGAGTCGCTCCTGTTATAGATATACTTGGAAACGAGCCGGAATTTTTAGAGGGGGCTTCGGCGGCCGATAAGGTAATAGGAAAGTCGTCGGCGCTGCTGCTCGTTCTCGGCAATGTGAAGGAAGCGTATGCCGAAATTATCAGCGGACACGCGTTGAAGGTTCTGGAGGGCAATAATATACCCGTTGAGTATAACAGGCTTGTTCCCTACATCAAAAACAGATCAAAAACCGGTATGTGCCCGATGGAGAAGGCTGTTCTGGAAACCGACGATCCGGAGGAGGCTTTTGATATACTCAGAAAAAAGATGGATGAAATGAGGGCATACCGCTGATTGTATGACATTACGGATAACGGATTTTCTTATCGGTAATAATGCCGTACGGAGCCTTGAAGCAGGCTTTTGACGGCATTTATTTTGTTGTAACAGCATTTTGCCGGCTGTATGTTTTACTCAGTTTTGCAGGTAGGTTTTTCGTATACTGTCCGTAATGATCGGCATATAAAAGTGATGACGTAAAAAACTCCTTGAGTTATTGACATATGTTCAAAACAGTGCTATAATTTATCTGATGATTGCAGAGGGGGATTTGCTTTGCCAAGGCCGCAGAAGTGCAGACATATTTGCTCAAAGCCTGTTATATGCAGGTTTGAGCCGGTTGGGAACGGCGCCGGAAAATCCGTTGTGATAGGATATGACGAATATGAGGCGGTAAGACTGCTTGACTACGAAAGTCTGTCGCAGGAGGAGTGCGCTCTTAGAATGAGAGTTTCCCGTCCTACCGTTACAAGAATGTATGAATCTGCCAGAAAAAAGCTTGCCGACGCGCTTGTAAACGGCAAAAGCATCGTGATAGACGGAGGAGATGTAACCGTATGTCCGAAGCTAAGACCTGAATGCAGAATCAAAAGCTGTTGTCATCGCGGAAAACTATAGCATAATTGAAAGGAAATGTTGTTATGAAAATTGCGGTAACCTATGAGAACGGAATGGTATTCCAGCACTTCGGTCATACGGAGCAGTTCAAAATTTATGAGATTGAGGATAATAGTATCAGGGCTTCGGAAATTACGGATACAAACGGAAGCGGTCATGGAGCTTTGGCTGGATTTCTTGCACAGAACGGAGTTGACGCGCTTATATGCGGCGGAATCGGCGGCGGCGCTAAAACGGCTTTGGCTCAGGCAGGCATTACTCTGTACTGCGGAGTTTCTGGTGATTGCGATAAGGCGGTAAACGACCTGCTTGCAGGCAGCCTTGTATTCAATCCTGATTTTATGTGCACGCATCATTCTCACGGGGAATCCCGCGAATGCGGTTCACATTCCTGCGGCGGAGGAAAATGCGGCTCATGATCCTGACCGGGCAAATTTGTTTTTTTCATACTCTCTGGCGGATATAAATCAATACAAGCACACAAGGCGGCCGTATGACCGCCTGTTTTATTGCAAATAATTATGGCGAAAAGCCGGTAACCGAGGACGACCTGATATTTTTCTTTTACGCGTATCAGCAATTTACCTGTAAAAACGCTTGCGTTTTCTTTGGAATTGTTATATAATAAAATAGTATAGGTGTGCGTTCTGTAATTTCAGAATAAATCATTATACGTCAACATAATGTGACTGTTAGGAGATTGGATTATGACTAAAGCACAGAGATTTTTTACATCTATTAAAGATAAAAAAACAGCGTTTATAGGCGTCGGCGTAAGTCATACGGAGCTTATCAAGCTGTTTCTTTCCAAGGGCATAAGCGTTGTTATATGCGATAAAAAGGACGAGGATCATTTTGATCCCGATCTGTACGAGGAGCTTTCCGCCAGGGGAGCTGAGTTTTCGCTCGGCGAAAATTATCTTGACGCTATTTTCAGCTGTGATATAGTTTTCAGAACGCCGGGAATGTATTACAATGACGAAACGCTGACAAGAGCGAGAAAAGCGGGCATAGTTATAACTTCCGAAATGGAGGTATTCTTTGAGCTGTGTCCCTGCAGAATTTACGGAGTTACCGGTTCGGACGGTAAAACCACTACCACTACTATTATCAGCGAGCTTCTCAAAGCAGAAGGCAGAAGAGTACATATAGGCGGCAATATAGGAAAGGCGCTGCTGCCTATAGTTGAAACCATTTCTGAATCGGACGCCGCCGTTGTGGAGCTTTCGAGCTTTCAGCTTATTTCCATGAGAAGCTCTCCGGACGTAGCGGTTATTACAAATATCACACCGAATCATCTTAACGTACACGGCACTATGGAGGAATATATAGACGCTAAATGCAATATCCTTCGGCACCAGAACGCCTTTTCAAGAACCGTTCTAAGCTGGGACAACGAAACCGCAAGAAATCTGAGCGGGCTTGTAAGGGGAGACCTTGCGTATTTCAGCAGACGTGAAAAGGTTGAAAACGGAAGCTTTCTGAATGAAAACGGTATACTTTGCTACAGCGACCGGGGAAAAGTTACGGAAATTCTGGATATGAAGGATATACGTATCCCGGGAATGCACAACGTTGAAAATTACCTTACCGCTATAGCGGCTGTCTGGGGCGCGGTCAAGGCGGAAACCGTCAGAAAGGTAGCAAAGGAATTCAACGGAGTTGAGCACCGTATAGAATTTGTAAGAGAGCTTGACGGAGTGAGATATTACAATAACTCGATCGCTTCCAGCCCTACGAGGGTTCTCGCTTGCCTTGCCTCCTTTGACCAGAAACAGATACTTATTCAGGGCGGCTCCGATAAGGGAATTTCCTTTGAGCCGATGGCTGATGAAATCTGCAGAAAGTGCAAGGCGCTTATCCTGATGGGAGAAACCGCCCAGAAGATTCAGGACGCGGTAACGTCCTCTCCGCTTTATAAAAAAGGAGAGCCTAAGATCGTAAGGGTAAATAATATGCAGGAGGCTGTCAATGCGGCTCACGACTATGCGGAGAGCGGCGATATAGTTTCCCTTTCTCCGGCCTGCGCAAGCTTTGATATGTACCGTATGTTTGAAGAGAGAGGAAATCACTTCAAGCAGCTTGTAAATGAACTTTGATTATAAGGAAATATATTTATGATGGATACTGTTGAGATTTTATCCCGCCTTACCGACGCTTGCGGAGTTTCTGGCAGTGAGCGGCAGGCGGCGAAGGCAGCGGCAGGACTTTTAAAGGAATACGGAGAGGTAAAGGTCTGTCCTGTTACCGGAACGGTTTTCTGTAAAGCGGGAAGCTTTGACGAAGCCAGACCGACGATCCTGCTTGATGCTCATATTGACGAGATAGGAATGATCGTTACCTATATAACCGATGAGGGATTTTTAAAGGCTGCCGCCTGCGGAGGAATCGACGGCAGAGCGCTTCTGGCTCAGCGCGTCACGGTTTACGGACGTGAAAGGCTGACAGGTATCGTTGTTTCAACGCCGCCTCACCTTGAAAAGGACAATACCGCGGCTGTTTCCGTCGACGATATTTATATTGATGTGGGAATGCCGAAGGAACGGGCGGAAAAGCTGATACGTCCGGGAGATCGGGCGCTTATCGAAACAGGACTGAACAGGCTGTGCGGCGGAAGGGTCACGTCTAAGGCTCTTGATAACCGTGCCGGCGCGGCTGTTGTCCTGAAAACTCTGGAGCTTATAAAGAACAGGAAAACCGCTTTTAACGTTTGCGCAATGCTTTCTGCTCAGGAGGAGACCGGAGAGCGTGGGGCGAAAACCGGAGCATATACTGTGAATGCGGATATGGCTGTAGTTATCGACGTTTCCTTTGCGAAAACTTACGGCGAGCAGGAAGAGAACTGCGGAGTTTTGGGCGGCGGTCCCATGATAGGAATTGCCCCGTCGCTTTCTTCGGCAATGTCGCGCCGAATGATTGATATTGCAAAAGAAAAAGGTATTCCGTATCAGCTTGAGGTTATGAGCGGAACTACAGGCACAAATGCGGACGCTATAGGAGTTTCCCGCAGCGGAGTCATGACCGTAACGGTATCCGTACCTGAAAAGCATATGCACACTCCCGCGGAGATCGTCGATATTGCGGATATTGAAAATTCGGCGGCGCTTATTGCGGAATTTTTGGAAAGCGCAGGTGATATCAATGCTTGACGAGCTGAAAACGCTTTGTGGAATTAACGGTATTTCCGGCGACGAAGTAACCGTTGCTGATTATATATGCTCTCAGCTGGACGGCATAGCGGAATATAAGAAAGATAATCTCGGCAGCATAATAGCTTTTAAAAAGGGCAGGAGGACTTCCGGCAAAAGAGTAATGGTTTCCGCTCATATGGACGAGGTCGGAATGATAGTCACCTACATCAACGCCGACGGAACGCTAAAGATTTCTCCGGTGGGCGGGATCGATCCGAGAGCGGTTTTCGGCAGAAGAGTGGAAATAGGTAAAAACAGGATATGCGGTGTTATTGGGGGAAAGGCGGTGCATAATCTTACAGCCGAGGAGAGAAAGAAATCAGCGCCTTTTGAAGCAATGACCGTGGATGTCGGTACGGACAGCAGAGAAGAAACCTCAAAGCTGGTTTCCCCGGGTGACAGCGTGTGTTTTTCTTCGCAGTTTACCGAATTTGGCGACGGTCTGCTGGCTTCAAAGGCTATCGACGACCGGGCAGGCTGCGCGGTAATGCTGAAGCTTATCAGAGATGAGCTTGAATATGATACCTATTTTACCTTTGTGGTTCAGGAAGAGATAGGGCTCAGAGGGTCCGCCTGCGCTGCGTATGCCGTAAATCCCGACGCCGCGTTGGTGCTGGAAGCTACTACGGCAGCCGACGTTCCGTCTGCGTCGGAGGAAAAAAGGGTATGCGCTCTGAAAAAAGGGCCGGTAGTTTCGTTTATGGACAGGCATACCATTTATGATAAGGAGCTTTATGACCTTGCGTTTAAAACGGCTGAGGAGTTGGATATTCCATGCCAGACCAAATCAATGGTTGCCGGAGGAAACGACGCGGGAGCGATCCATGTATCCCACGGAGGCGTAAGAACGGCGGCGATCTCGCTTCCGTGCAGGTACCTTCATACTCCGTATTGTGTTATTGCATATGAGGATTTGGAGAACTCATATCTGCTGGCAAAAAAATTTATCGACAGGATCCATGAAAGATGATAAAACGGACATATGACGTTGATTCAGCGCTGCTTGACAGGCTGAAGCCGAATCACTATACCAGAAGAATCAAATCGCATTTTCAGGCTTACGGGACAAAATACGATTTTCTGCGATTTTTCAGTATCGGCCGTAACGGTTCCTGCCTGGGTCTGATATGTATATTTAATTCCGCGATGCTTATTTCAACCTGCCGCAACGCCTTGACTGATGAGAAAACGGCGGAGGAGATCGCGGGATTTATAAGACTGAACAAGCCGCTTTCAGTGGAGCTTGAGCCGGAGCTGGCGCAGATGGTTGCCGGATATATTTCAGACGATTACTATGCCGACAGACGCACTGAATTTCATTTCGCGGCAATGAACTCCCTGCCTGATATGCAGGTGGACGAGCTTCCGAGACTTGACGATGTTTTTGAAATTCTGCGGCAAAGCTTTCCCGATCTTGCGGGCTCTTACGAGCTTTGGCTGACCGATACCTCCCACAGGATAAGAAGAGGTTTGTCGCAGTCGTTTCTGCTGGGAAATTATACTACCGCGACGATACAATATATAATAGACGGCGTCGCTCTTGTGGGACACGTCGCTACTGTCCCAGCGGAGAGAGGAAAGCTTCACGCGAGAAATCTTCTGTATTGGATAGGCGAAAGACTGACCGCTGACGGGTTTTCCGTACGGCTGTTTGCCCGTCCTCACAGAGTAAGCTATTATGAAGAAATAGGCTTCAAGGAAGCTGCCGCGGATTATGTTTTAGAGAGGAAAACCGATAATGACAGATAGCTTTTTTGATATAGACGAAAAAATACTGGGTATTGCTGAAAAAGCGCAGGAGGAATGCGCGGAAATGTTCGGCAGGATCGAGGATACCGCCGAATACAACGGCAGAAAGGTTCTGTCGGCGTTCATCAGAAATAAAGTGAGCGAGGGCTGCCTTAAAGGCACGACAGGCTACGGTTACGGAGATATGGGAAGAGATACCCTCGATAAAGTCTTTGCCGACGCTTTCGGCGGAGAGGACGCAATTGTAAGGCATACCTTTGTAAACGGGACCCATGCTCTTTCTACCGCGCTTTTCGGGGTACTCAGAACGGGCGATACAATGCTTTCAATGACCGGCAAGCCCTACGATACCCTTGAGGAGGTAATCGGAATAAGAGGCGAAAAAGGAAACGGCTCGCTGAAGGATTTCGGAGTGAATTATATCCAGGCTGATCTGGTTGACGATAAATATCCGGATTATGACGCCATAGCTCGCCTTGCTCCAAAGGCCAAGGTAGCGTACATTCAGCGTTCAAGAGGATATTCGCTTCGTCCGTCCTTTACTGTGGATATTATAGGAAAAATGGCGGAGGCCGCAAAGAAAGCCAATCCTGATATAATCGTTATGGTGGATAACTGCTACGGCGAATTTGTTGAAAAGCGGGAGCCTCTTTCTGTCGGTGCGGATCTGATCATCGGCTCTCTGATAAAAAATCCGGGAGGCGGAATAGCTTCTACAGGCGGATATATATGCGGCAGAGCGGAGCTTGTGGAAAAGTGCGCCGACAGACTTACCTGTGTGGGAATGGGCAAAGAGGTGGGCTGCTCCCTGGGACAGAACAGAGAGATGTATCTTGGCTTTTTCCTCGCTCCTCAGACAGTTGAGGCGGCTTTGAAAACCTCTGTTTTTGCCTGCCGCTTCTTTGAAAAGCTGGGCTACAGGACGCTTCCCGAAAGCGGAGAGGAAAGAACCGATATAATCGCTTCGATACTGCTGGAAAATGAGGATAACCTTACGGCTTTCTGTCAGGGTATACAGAAGGGCTCTCCCGTAGACAGCTATGCTGTTCCCGAGGCTTGGGATATGCCCGGCTATGACAGTAAGGTCATAATGGCCGCGGGAGCGTTTACAATGGGAGCTTCAATAGAGCTGTCGGCGGACGCGCCGATAAGAGAGCCGTTTGCCGCGTGGCTTCAGGGCGGAATAACCTATCCCTCCGGCAAGGCGGGCGTTATGCTTGCCGCTCAGGAAATGTTTAAAAAAGGACTTATAAACATATAATATAATACTGAAAGGAATGAAAACCATGGCAGAGATTTTTACCGTTTCAATTGCCAAGATCGCAGACGAGCTGAAGCTGGAAATCGTTTATGCTCCCAAGGATCCGTCGGAGCTGCTCATTTCGGACAACGACTGTAACCGTCCGGGACTTCAGCTGATGGGCTTTTACGAGTATTTCAACGCGGAGCGTACCCAGATCTGCGGAAATATGGAGTTTGCGTATCTGGCTTCTCTGGACGAAGCGACGCGCCGTCAGCGTATAGACGCGCTTTTTGCAACAAAAATACCGTTGTTTGTTGTGGCGAGAGGTCATGAGCTTTATCCGGAAATGCTTGAGATCGCTCAAAAATACGAAGTCCCTATCGCGCGTACTGAGGACAGCACTACTGCCTTTATCGCTTCTCTCATATCGTTTCTCAACGTTAAGCTTGCTCCGAGAATTACTCGTCACGGAGTGCTGATAGAGGTTTACGGCGAGGGAATACTTATCGTCGGAGAAAGCGGAGTCGGAAAATCAGAAACTGCTATCGAGCTTGTAAAAAGAGGTCACCGTCTTGTCGCCGATGACGCGGTAGAAATACGCAGAGTATCAAGCTCCAGCCTTGTGGGCTCTTCACCTGACAACATCAGGCATTTTCTGGAGCTTAGAGGAATAGGTATAATAAATACCCGCCGTCTTTTCGGTATGGGAGCCGTTAAGGTCACGGAGAAGATAGATCTGATCGTTGAGCTTGAGCCATGGGACAGCGAAAAGCTTTACGACAGAATGGGAGTAGACAATCAGTATACGACCATTCTGGGCGTAAAGGTTCCGAGTCTTACTATACCTATCAAGCCGGGACGTAATCTTGCGGTTATTCTCGAGGTTGCCGCAATGAATAACCGTCAGAAGAAGATGGGATACAACGCGGCTCAGGAGCTGCTCAACAATCTGGGGCTTCAGATGGATAACAAGGATACTGTAAAGAACTGGGACGCGGTCTGACGTTAAAATCAAGTAACGGAGTGAAAAGAGAGATGATAATTCAAGCGGATCTTCATACCCATACCATAGCCTCTACCCACGCGTATTCCACTGTTTCGGAAAACTGCGTTTGGGCGGAAAAATATGGTCTTAAAGCGATAGCGATGACCGATCATGCAATGAATATGCCCGACTCTCCTCACGTATGGCATTTTGAAAATCTGAAAGCGCTTCCGAGAAGAATCGGCGGCGTTACGGTGCTCAGAGGAATAGAGGCGGATATTGTTGACGACTGCGGAAATCTTGACGCTGACGAAAAGCTGCTTTCAAAACTGGAATGGGTAGTCGCCTCCATGCACAAGTGGACTTATGAGCCTTCATCGGCGGAAAACCATACAAAGGCGTATCTCGCCGTTTGCGAAAATCCTTATATCGATGTGATCGGTCATTGCACTACCGATATGTTTCCTTTTGATATGGAGCGCTGCGTTAAGAAATTCAGGGAGTACGGCAAGCTTGTTGAAATAAATGAAAGCTCCATAAACAACAAAAAAGGTTCCCGCCGCAACAGCTATGAACTGCTGAAGCTCTGCAAAAAATACGAGGTTGCCGTTACTGTGGACTCGGACTGTCATTTCTGTCAGTCTATAGGTCAGATCCCGTCTGCCTCCGATATTCTGGAGGAGCTGGATTTTCCGCAAAAGCTTGTAATAAACGCCGAATGGGAGCGCGTAAGGGAATATATAACAGCCAAGCGGGGAGATATCGGTATCTGACGGCTTTATTGTAATGAAATTATTCCGGATACGCGGTATCTTTAAAAGAAGGGTTTGGTCAATCAGATGAATACGGAACAGCTTTGTGTCCTTGCGCGCAAGCTTGGATGCAGAATACTGATCAACAGAAAGCTAAGGGATTTCACTACCTTCAAAGTAGGCGGAGAGTGTCCCGTTATAATAGAGATCAACAGCGAAAGCTCCCTTGCCGAGCTGATAAAGTTCAGCAATCAAAACCGGCTGAGAACTATGGTTATCGGAAAGGGTTCAAATATGCTGTGCGACGACAGAGGCTTTGACGGAGCGGTGTTTCTTATGGGAAACGAATTTTCAGAAATACGGCTTGTCGACGGCGTGACTGTTGAAGCCGAGGCCGGCTGTCCTCTCATCAGGCTGTGCCGCTTTGCGTTGGATAACTCTCTGGGCGGGCTTGAGTTTGCCTACGGCATACCCGGTACGGTAGGCGGAGCGGTATATATGAACGCCGGAGCCTACGACGGAGAAATAAAGAATGTGATACAGTCCGCAAGAGCTGTTGACGCAGACGGAAATATCAGAGAATATTCACAGGAAGAAATGGAGCTTTCCTATAGGACCAGCGTTTTTCAGCGCAGGAACAGTATTATAACAAAAGCCGTTTTCAAGCTACATAAGGCTGAAAAATCAGAAATAGAAGCGAGAATGAACGAGCTTATGAAAAGGCGCAGGGAAAAGCAGCCTCTTGAGTATCCTAACGCGGGGTCTACCTTTAAGCGACCCGAGGGGCAGTTTGCCGGAAAGCTTATTCAGGACTGCGGACTGAAGGGAGTAAGCATAGGCGGAGCGCGGGTTTCCGAAAAGCACAGCGGCTTTGTTATAAATACGGGAAACGCCACTTCGGAGGATATAAAGCGGCTTATCGAAAAGGTTCAGCAGACGGTTTTTGAAAAAACCGGATATTTTCTTGAATGTGAAGTAAGGATAATTCCATACGGCAAAGAAACTGATTAAACTGGAGGAAAAGCGTATGCAGTTCTTAATTGTGACGGGCTTATCGGGATCTGGGAAATCAAGCGCGGTCAATATTCTGGAGGATATCGGCTATTATTGCATTGACAATATGCCGCCGGAGCTGATAGCAAAGTTTGCCGACATATGCTCGCAGTCTGACGGAAAGATTGAGAAGGTTGCGTTTGTAATAGATATCAGAGGCGGAGATCTGTTTTTAAAGCTTAACGATACCATAACCCAGCTTAAAGCCGCTCATGTAAATCTGAAAATACTTTTTCTCGATTCGGCGGACGACGTAATCGTGCGGCGCTATAAGGAAACCCGCAGAAAGCATCCTCTTGACGAGATTTCATACGGCAACATCAGAAAGGCGATAGAAACTGAACGGCAGATACTGATTCCGGTCAAGGCGGTGGCGGATTATTATATCGACACTTCCTCCACGTCGCTGGGGGAATTCCGGGAAAGAATGTATTCCATGTTCCTTGAGCCGGGAGAGGATCATATGAGGATAGACGTGCGCTCCTTCGGTTTTAAATTCGGCGCCTTCAGCGAGGGAGATCTTATATTCGACGTAAGATGTCTGCCTAATCCTTATTACATACCGGAGCTTAAGGATAAAACTGGTCTGTCCGACGAGGTATCGGGCTATGTAATGAAGTTTGACGAAGCAAAGCAGCTTTACGCAAAGCTTGCCGAGCTTGTGGATTTTCTTATTCCGCTTTATGAGCGGGAAGGAAAATCTCAGCTTGTGATAGCCTTCGGATGTACGGGCGGAAAGCACAGAAGCGTGACCTTTGCCGAGGCGATGGCAAAGCATTTGAAGGAGAGCGGACACAAGGTAAGGGTATCGCACAGGGATATTGATAAACATTAAGGCGGTAGGAGCTATATAATGCAGAAGCAGTCGTTTTCATATCATGCAAAGGAAGAAATACTTGACAGAATAAATTCTAAGGCAAAGGCGGACGTATGCCTGATGGGAATACTTGTTTTCTGCAATATTCTCAGCGACCGTGAGATAGTTTTTCTTACGGAGCATAAATCCGTTGCCGATTTTTTTTCGCTTAACTGCCGCAGGATATGCGGCGATGACAACGCGGTCGCAGCGTCGCAAACCGGAAAGAAAAACGAGGTCATTCTCTACAGACTGGAAATATCGGGAGAGAACAACAGGCTTGTGCTGCTTAAATATTTCAGAATGGATTCTTCAAGACGGCTCACTGAAGCCGATCTTCCGAAAAAGAAATACTATCCTCAGCTTATCGCGGGTATATTTCTTGCCTGCGGCTCGGTAAACAATCCCGAGAAAAAATATCATATGGAATTTGTCATGCCGGACATTCAGCTTTGCAACGATTTCGGGCTTCTGCTGCTTGATAATTACGGGATACTTGCAAAGCAGACGGAACGCAAAAGTTCACAAATCGTATATATAAAGGAATCCGAAAATATAATCGATCTGCTTACGCTTATGGGAGCTACCAATTCGTCCCTGGAGCTTATGAACGTTAAGATAATGAAGGATATGCGGAATAAGATAAACCGCGCTGTCAACTGCGATAACGCCAATATTGAAAAATCGCTGAGAGCGGCTGAAAGGCAGATAGCGGATATTGAGCTTATAGACGAAACGATCGGTCTTGGTTCGCTTCCTGAAAGTCTTCAGGAAATAGCGAGAATAAGGTACGATAATCCCGATTTTAATCTGAACGAGCTTGGTCAGGCTCTGGACCCTCCTATATCCAGATCGGGAGCGAACCACAGGCTTGCCAGGATCGCCCGGATAGCGGAGGATATAAGAGGAGAAAAGGCAAAAAATTAACCTTAAAAGGAGGCTGCCGCTATGGAGGATTTTGTTCATCTTCACGTTCACAGCGAATATTCTCTTCTCGACGGCGCCTGCCGTATAAAGGAGCTTGTAGCGAGGGTAAAGGAACTGGGACAGACCGCCTGCGCCGTTACCGACCACGGCAATATGTTTGCGGCGGTGGAGTTTTACAACGAGTGCATGGCTCAGGGCATAAAGCCTATAATCGGCTGTGAGGTTTACGTTGCGCCGAGGACAAGGCTTGACAAGCTTCCGAAAATTGATTCCTCGCCGTATCACCTTGTGCTTCTGTGCGAAAACAATACCGGCTATCAGAATCTGATCAAGCTGGTATCCAAAGGCTATACAGAGGGCTTTTACAGCCGTCCGAGGGTAGACATCGAGCTGCTGGAAAAATATCACGAGGGGCTTATATGTCTGTCCGCCTGTCTGGCGGGAGAAATACCGAGAAAGCTTTCCAACGGCGATTACAGCGGCGCGGTGGAAACGGCGCTTAAATACCGTGATATATTCGGCAGGGATAACTATTTTATTGAGATACAAAATCATAAATTTACAGATCAGGAAAGAATAATACCCTATCTTATAAAGCTTTCGCAGGAAACCGGAATCCCTCTTGCCGCAACCAACGACGCTCATTATATCACAAGGGAGGACGCGTATTCTCAGCGTATACTGATGTGCATTTCAACGGCAACTACAATAAACGAGCCTTCAAAGCTGGAATTTCCTACGGACGAATTCTATATAAAATCCCAGGCGGAAATGGAAGAGCTGTTTCCGTCGGCGCCTCAGGCGGTAGTAAATACTTCAAAAATTGCTCAGCGCTGCAATGTAAGCTTTGAATTCGGCAAAACAAAGCTTCCGTATTTTCATGTCGACGGAGTGGAGGACAATGAGAAATTTCTGAGGGATATGTGCCGCCGCGGACTTTCCGAGCGATACGGAACACCCTCGGAGGAAGCCGAGGAAAGGCTTGAATACGAGCTTTCTGTAATAACCAAGATGGGCTATACCGACTATTATCTTATAGTGTGGGATTTTGTTCATTATGCAAAGACTCAGAAGATACCCGTAGGCTGCGGGAGGGGCTCGGGAGCGGGAAGCCTGTGCGCTTACTGCATAGGCATTACGGGAATAGATCCTTTGAAATACAACCTGCTGTTTGAGCGTTTTCTGAACCCGGAAAGAGTTTCAATGCCTGATTTCGATATTGATTTCTGCATGGAGGGCAGACAGCGCGTCATAGACTATGTAGTCAGAAAATACGGCTCAGATCATGTGGCGCAGATCGTGACCTTCGGAACGCTCGCTTCAAAGGCGGCGGTGCGCGACGTCGCGCGGGCTATGGGACTTTCCTACCAGACAGGAGATGTCGTTGCAAAAGCCATACCGAGAGGCACGGCGCTTGAGGACGCCATAAAAAATGTTCCCGAGGTTTCAAAAATGTACAGCAGCGACGAAAAGATAAAGGCGCTGTTGGATACCGCCGTAAAGGTTGAGGGAATGCCGAGAAACGCTTCCACCCACGCGGCGGGAGTTGTTATTACTAAGGAGCCGGTGGATTTTTACGTTCCGCTTTACGCCAGGGACGGACAGATTTCCACTCAGTATACCATGACGGTGCTGGAAAGTCTGGGATTACTGAAAATAGATTTCTTGGGACTGCGCAACCTGACTATCATAAATCACTGTCAGCTTGCGGTAAGGAAAAAGATACCCGATTTCGACGCCGAGAAGATACCCCTTGACGATAAGGGGGTATATGAAATGTTTTCTCAGGGCAGAACCGAGGGCGTTTTTCAGTTTGAAAGCGCCGGCATGACATCCACCGTTATGAGACTGCGTCCGACGGGTATAGAGGATCTTATCGCGGTTATTTCCCTTTACCGTCCCGGACCGATGGATTCGATCCCTACTTATATAAGAAACCGCCATAATCCCTCGCTTGTAACCTACAAGCATCCGCTTCTGAAAAAAATTCTGGAAGTTACCTACGGCTGTATAGTATATCAGGAGCAGGTAATGCAGATATTCAGAGAGCTTGCCGGATATTCCTACGGACGCGCGGACATAGTGCGGCGAGCTATGGCAAAGAAAAAGCACGGCGTCCTTGAAAATGAGCGTAAGGCGTTTATCTGGGGAGAAGAGGGTCAGTGCGACGGCTGCGTCAAACGGGGAGTTCCAGAAAATACGGCAAACGAGATTTTTGACGAAATGACCTCCTTTGCCTCATATGCGTTCAATAAATCCCATGCCGCGGCATATGCTACTATCGCTTACCAGACCGCTTATCTGAAATACCATTTTTACAGCGAGTATATGGCGGCGCTTATGACCGTTACCCTGCTTGAAAGCTCGGACAAGCTTAACGGCTATGTGAACGATTGTGTAAAAAACGGAGTCAAAATACTTCCGGCAGACGTAAATAAAAGCTTACGGGGATTTGTGGCTGAGCCTGACGGAATAAGATTTGCTCTGCTTGCGGTAAAAAGTCTGGGCGAAGGAGCGATCGACTCGATAGTCGGTGAAAGGGAAGAAAACGGGGATTTTAAAAGTCTTCAGGATTTCTGCACCCGCATGGCAGGAAAGGAAGTAACGGCTAAGGGCGTAGAACAGCTTATAAAAAGCGGAGCGATGGACTGCCTCGGAAATAACCGTCACGAAATGATAAACGCCTATGAAAGACTGATGCAGTCGGCAGCGCAGGAAAGCCGAGCCAATCTTGCGGGACAGCTTGATTTTTTCGGAATGGGAACAGCCGGCTATACGGATAAAGGCATAGAGCCGGCGGAAGAGTATCCTCCCGCTGCGCTTCTGGAATTCGAGCATGAGGCGCTTGGAATGTACATTTCAGGACATCCTCTTGACGAGTATATGCCTGTCGCGTATGCTTCAAAGTGCAGCGATATTTCCGATATTCATAAGTATTCCTCAGAAAACGTCAAGGGCTATCTGGACGGTGATACTGTAAATATAGTTGCCATGATAACCCACGTTAAGAATCTAAAGACCAAAAAGGGCGATATAATGTGCTTTGTCCAGGCGGAGGACAGGACGGGTACGATGGAGATAATAGCTTTCCCTAATATTTATCAGGTATCTTCGTCGATTCTTAAAAACGGCTCAATGGTTCACATATCAGGAAAAATCTCCGCTAAGGAGGACGAAAATCCAAAGCTTATCTGCGAGCTTGCTGAGCCGGTACAGCGATTCGAGGAGCTGGCTATGAGCAGAAATATCTTTGTAAGAGTTCATTCAGGCGACAGGACGCTGATAGAAAAAATCAAAGAGATCGCTGTTTCGAGCGGCGTCGGCGGTAACAGGCTCACTGTATATTTTGCCGACTTAAATAAAACCACCGCCTTTAAATCGGCTCCGTCAATGAACCTTACCAAGGATACGCTGAAGAAATTACAGCAGGCGGCGGGAGAGAAAAATGTTCTTTTTGCCAGGTAGAGGGGAAAAAGAATTTGTTCAGAATGAAATTCTTGTGAAAACAGTGGTAATTTTTAAAATGATGTGCTATAATATTATGTGTTTGCAGCTGCGCGCTGCATAATGAAAATTAAGGAGATTAGCTTATGTCTGATTTATTTGAACATAAGAGCTGTCCGGGAGGGATAACTGTTTCCTCCATAAAAGACAGCAAATTTAAATCCGGCTGTGTCGTTATACGTTTTATTCTTCCCTTAAAAGAAGAAACCTCGTCGGCTTATTCGCTTCTGGTCGATCTGCTTGCGACCTCCAATCGCAGCTATCCTTCCAGAGAGCAACTTACCGAAAGAATGGCGGAGCTTTACGGTTCGTCCGTCAACGCGTTTTCATACAGGATAGGAGATTACCAGACGGCGGGTCTTTCAATAAATTTTATAGGAGACGAATATACCATCGGCGGCGAGGTAATTTCTCTGACTGCTGTTCAGCTGCTGCTTGACTGCGTTTTTGACCCTCATCTTGAAAACGGACATTTCAGCGAAAAATATTTTCAGCTACGCAAGCAGGAGCTTATAGATCAGATCGAAAGCTCGGTCAACAACAAGCGGCAGTATGCTTTGTGGAAAGCCGGACAGGTAATTTTTGAAAACGAGCCCTGCGCTTATCCGGCGCTGGGAACGGCGGACGCTGCTGAAAGCATTACGCTTGAGGACTTGACGGAAGCATATATGACGCTTCTGTCACAGGCGGCTGTAGATATAACCTTCTGCGGAGGTCAGGATATGAGTAAGCTTGAAGCTCAGGTTCTTAAAGCTTTTAACGGGCTTGACAGAAGCCTTGCGTGCAAGCCTGTATTTTACTCCCCTTCCCCCTGCAAGAGCAGTCCCGTCCGGGCGGAGGAAGCTATGGATATATCGCAGGCAAAAATGGTAATGGCGTTTAAAGCCGGAGCGGATAAGAGCGATATTTACGCTGAAAAGGTCATGTGCGCAATGCTCGGAGGGTCGCCTACGTCAAAGCTGTTTATGAATGTGCGTGAAAAGCTTTCGCTTTGCTATTACTGCGCGGCAGGGCTTATTGAGGGAAAAAACACAATGCTTGTAGACAGCGGAGTGGATACGGATAAGATACCGACGGCTGAAAAAGAGATAGCAAAACAGCTTGAAGCTATGAAAAACGGCGATTTTACTGATCAGGAGCTGTATAATACAAAGCTGTATGTTTCGGGCGCCTTCCGCTCCAATTACGATTCGGCGGGTGATATGAACGCCTGGTATTTCTATCAGTTTGTAAGAGGGACCTCTTACTCTCCCGACCACGCTGCTCAACTGATAATGTCGGTTACAAGGGAGGATATCATAAATTCTGCCAGACGTTACGAGCTGGATACGGTTTTTGTTCTTAAACCAAACGAGGGAGGTGCCTGTAATTGAGCTATACCAAGGAAATAATCCTGAGCGAAAGAACAGGTGATAAATATTCCCTGATCCGCCATTCGTCAGGTCTTGACGTTCTTGTATGGAAAATGGACGGCTTTACAACTACGGAGGCTTTGTTCGGTACAAAATACGGTTCTGTGAACAACCGCTTCAGAACTGTGGATACGGGCGATTTTATAAGCGTGCCGGACGGAATAGCCCATTACCTTGAGCACAAGCTTTTTGAAAACGAGGACTGCGACGTTTTTGAGCTTTATGCAAAAACGGGAGCGTCCGCCAACGCGTTTACGTCGTTCTGCGAAACAGCTTATACCTTCAGCTGTTCTGAAAATTACGAAAAATCGCTGGAGATACTGCTTAGCTTTGTACAGAAGCCTTATTTTACCGAAGCGAACGTAGAAAAGGAACGGGGCATAATCGCTCAGGAAATCAAAATGAGCAGCGATTCGCCCGACAGAGCCTGCTTTTTCAATCTCCTCGGAGCGATGTATCACAATCATCCGGTGAAAATTGATATTGCGGGAACTGTGGATTCTATCCGGCAGATAACTCCGGAACTGCTGTATAAGTGCTATTATACGTTTTATAATCTGCATAATATGGCGCTGTGTATCGCGGGCAACGTTGACGAGGACAAGGTAATTGAATTATGCGACAAATATCTTATACCCGCGGAGGATAAAAAGCTTGAGGTCGCTTTTCCGGAGGAACCGCCGGAAATCGTAAAAAGACGCGTCAGCGCGGAATATACAGTAGGAACGCCGCTGTTTTCAGCAGGCTTCAAATGTCCGGCGTTTAAGGGCGTCGAAATGGTTAAAATGGAGGTCTGCGCAGGAATACTGCTTCAGATGCTTTTCGGTTCCATGACTCCGTGGTACAAGGAGCTTTTTGAAGAGGGACTTATAAATTCATCCTTCTCTTTTGAGGTGTTCAATGCCGAGGAGGGCTTTTTCACCTGCATATGCAGCGGAGAGTCCAGAGATCCTGACGAGGTGTTTAAGCGCTGTCTGCAAAGGATAGAAGAAGCCGGAAACGGAGGGCTTGAGCGCCGTTTGTTTGAGATCATACAGAAATCGCGCTACGGTTCGCTGATAAGAGGCTTCAACAACGTTGAGAACTGTGCTGAAACGATGTTTGAGAATCATTTGCAGGGGACTGACGCGTTCACTGCTTCTGATATACTTGCGCAATTGAGGTTCGAGGATATCTGCGAAGCTTTCACGGCGCTTTTCGACGCTTCAAAGGCGGCTCTGTCCGTAATTGAAAATCATGCCGGAAAATAATAAACCGGTCAGCGGTTTAGAGCAAAGCCGGAAAATTTTTGTCTTAGAACATCGGACGGTTGTGCTTTAAATCCCGGGGCGGCGCTCCGAAAATCATATTAAGAATGGAGGAAAGCCCATGCCGTATAGATTCGGCGGCGACAGCGCATTATGAGCATGGGCGTACTTATGACGCAGCTTTTACAGCTCCTCGCAAAAGACGTAAGCGAGGAAATGAGGCAAAAGATACTTGATAATCCGGACAAGGTCTTTTTTCCCAACCTAGGAAACGAAGATAGCATATTTAAGGAGGGGTTTTCCCTTGACAGAGTAATGTTCAAAATCCCGGGAACTGATTTTAATATTTATTGGTACGGTTTTCTTATCGCTCTCGGTATTCTGCTGGCAATGATCTACGGCTTCAGAAAGCTGAAATCTGTGGGGATCGATCCCGACAGAGCCACAGACGCGGTCATCGGAGGTCTTGTCGGAGCTATATTCGGAGCAAGGCTGTACTATATCGTATTTAATTCGGAAATGTCAATGAGCCAGTTTTTCAGCTTCCGCGACGGAGGACTTGCGATCTACGGAGGCGTTATAGGCGCTGTTGCCGTAGGCGGAATAATTGCAAAGCTGAGAAAGCTTAAGCTTACCGCTTTGCTGGACGTTGTGGCTCCGTGTTTTCTTATAGGACAGGCAGTCGGAAGATGGGGAAATTTCTTCAATCAGGAAGCGTTCGGCGGTAACACCGACCTTCCCTGGGGAATGATGAGCAGCGCCACAATGAACTATATAGCGGATCACTATGATGATCTCGGCGGCGCCGTATCCTCTTACGCGCCGGTACATCCGTGCTTCTTGTATGAATCTATCTGGTGTATCATAGGCTTTGTGCTGCTGCATCTTTATATGAAGCACCGCAGATTTGACGGAGAGGTCTTTCTTATGTATATCGGCTGGTACGGCTTCGGAAGATTCTTTATTGAAGCGACCAGAACCGATTCACTGTATCTTGCCAACATAAAGGTTTCCCAGCTTGTAGCCGGAACCTGCGTGCTTGCTTCTGTAGCGCTTATAATCGTACTGAGAAGCATGGTAAAAAGGCGCGACGATTACAAGCTTTTCTGCGATACCGAGCTTTCAAAGGCTCAGCTTGCCCAGTATGAAAACTATGACGAAATAAGAAAGGGCAGAAAAGAGCTTAAGGCTAAGATCAAGGAAGCAAATGCAAAGGGCGAAAGCTTTGCCGAGCTACAGAAGGAATACGACGAAAAGTACGGGAAGAATGCCAAGCAGGAGCCTGACGAATCGGAGGAAAGCAAGGCTTCCGATGAAGCAGACGGCTATAAGTCTATTCTTGCAGACGATGACGCGGAAGAAGTTTCAAAGAACGATGTTGAAGAAGATCAAGCGTCTGACGATAAAACCGATAATGAAGCGGAGGATGACGGAAATGAGTAAGATTATTGACGGAAAAGCGGTATCTGCACAGGTCAAGGAGCGCATTAAGGCTGAAACGGCTGCGCTTAAGGAGCAGGGAATCGAGGTAGGACTTGCAGTGGTTATAGTCGGCGAGGATCCGGCTTCAAAGGTTTATGTGAGAAATAAAAAGCGTGCCTGCGAGGAGGTAGGCTTTAATTCATATGAATACGCGCTGCCTGAGGATACTACCGAGGAGCAGCTGCTGGAGCTTGTTCAGAAGCTGAACGCCGACGACAAGGTAAACGGTATTCTTGTACAGCTTCCTCTGCCAAAGCATCTTGACGATAAGGTCATAATAAACAACATTCTGCCTGAAAAGGATGTTGACGCCTTCCATCCGGTGAACGTAGGAAAAATAATGATAGGCGACTACAGCTTTCTGCCGTGTACGCCCGCCGGAGTAATGGAGCTTATTGCGTCTACGGGCACTGAAATTGCCGGAAAGGAATGTGTTGTTATCGGACGCAGCAATATCGTCGGCAAGCCTCAGGCAATGCTGCTGCTGCACAGGAGCGGAACAGTAACTATCTGTCATTCAAAGACCGAAAATCTAAAAGAGGTATGCCGGAGAGCGGATATTCTGGTTGCCGCGGTGGGCAGGGCTAAAATGATAACAAAAGACTACATCAAGGAGGGCGCTGTGGTCATAGATGTAGGTATGAACCGCGATGAGAACGGAAAGCTCTGCGGGGACGTTGATTTTGAAGACTGTAAGGATAAGGCAGGCTACATAACGCCTGTTCCCGGAGGCGTAGGTCCTATGACTATCGCAATGCTTATGCAGAATACTCTGACCGCCGCTAAGGTGAAAAATAAAAAAATGTAAATTTTATATTAATACTATTTACAATTTTTCTAAACTGCTGTATAATGATTATTGTTGTGTTCTGCACAGCGCTATCCATGCAACAGAATATGGGTTAAGCCCGAAAGGGGAAAGTTACCCGCCATATTCTTTTACATCGGAAATATTTTGAAAGAGGTACGAAAAATGCTTAGAAAAGACGAAAAAACCGCGGTTATTGAAGCAAACAGAACTCACGAAACCGATACCGGTTCTCCTGAGGTTCAGATCGCTATTCTTACCAAGAGAATCAATGACCTGACTGAACACCTTAAGGTTCACAAGAAAGACCATCATTCAAGAAGAGGTCTGCTGAAAATGGTTGGTAAGAGAAGAAATCTTCTCGGTTATCTGAAGAAAAAGGATATCGAGAGATACAGAGCTACAATCGAAAAGCTCGGAATCCGTAAGTAATTTAAAAAGAAGCACTAAGGCAGAGGCATTATTTGTCACTGCCTTTTGGTGTTTATTTCAGCGGAAAGTATTGGAGAGGCGAAAGTATTTTAGCATTAAACAGAATCCGTGAGGCTGTCGCGGGGTCTGTTTATTGCTAATGCTTCGCCTGTCAATAGAGATTATTAATAGGAGGAAGTATTCAAATGTTTGAAAACTACAGAAAATTTGAAACCACATACGCGGGACGTCCCTTTATTGTTGAAACCGGAAAGACCTGTCAGCTTTCCAACGGCTCCTGCTGGGTAAGATACGGGGAAACCGTTGTAATGGCTAACGTTACGGCTTCTGAAAAGCCAAGGGAAGGAATCGACTTTTTCCCTCTTTCGGTTGATTACGAGGAAAGACTTTATTCTGTAGGAAAAATTCCGGGTTCGTTTATGAAGAGAGAGGGTAAGCCGACGGAAAAGGCGATCCTTACTTCAAGAATGGTTGACCGCCCGATCAGACCTTTGTTCCCCAAGGATATGAGAAACGACGTTTCGGTAGTTATGACAGTGCTTGCCGTCGATCCCGACTGTTCGCCTGAAATCGCGGGAATGATCGCCGCTTCAATAGCTATTTCGATTTCCGATATTCCCTGGGCGGGTCCGATCGCCGGAATCAGCATAGGTCTTGTTGACGGAGAAATAGTGCTGAATCCTACACTGGAGCAGAGAGCGGTAAATCATCTTAATCTTACCGTAGCCGGTTCTATGGAGAAGATCGTTATGATTGAAGCCGGAGCCGATGAGGTTCCTGACGACCTTATGCTTGAGGCTATTCTCAAGGGTCATGAGGAAATCAAAAAGATGGTTGCCTTTATCAATGAAATAAAGGCTGAGATCGGAAAGCCCAAGTTTGAATTTGAGTCTATGGAGCTTGACCACGATATGCTGGATGAAATAATGGCAGCAGTAGGCGAAAAGATAAAATTTGCGCTTGATACCGACGATAAGAATGTAAGGGACGCAAGAATGCAGCCCATTACCGATGAGATAGTGGAGAGCTTCAGTGAGAAGTATCCTCAGCTTCCGGAAATAATCGGCGAAGTGGTATATAAGCTTCAGAAAACGATCGTAAGAGACTGGCTGTATGAAGGCAAGCGTGTTGACGGCAGAGGAATCGACGAGATAAGACCTCTTGCCGCGGAGGTTGGACTCCTTCCGAGAGTACATGGTTCAGGTCTTTTCACAAGAGGTCAGACGCAGGTTATGACAGTATGTACTCTTGGTCCTGTAAGCGACTCTCAGAGACTTGACGGTCTTGACGAGGAGGACAGCAAGAGATATATTCACCATTACAATTTCCCCTCCTATTCAGTAGGAGAAACCAGACCCTCCAGAGGTCCCGGAAGGCGTGAGATCGGTCACGGCGCTCTTGCCGAAAAGGCTCTTGTTCCTGTAATCCCAAGCACAGATGAGTTCCCGTATGCTATAAGAATGGTTTCGGAGGTTCTTTCCTCGAACGGTTCCACCTCACAGGGCTCTATCTGCGGCTCAACTCTTGCTCTTATGGACGCCGGAGTTCCGATAAAGGCTCCCGTTGCAGGTATTTCCTGCGGTCTTATAACCAAAGAGGACGGCAGCTGGATGACTATGGTTGATATTCAGGGGCTTGAGGACTTCTACGGGGATATGGATTTCAAGGTAGGCGGAACAAAGAACGGTATCACTGCTATTCAGGTGGATATTAAGGTTGACGGTCTGACGCCGGATATAATCAAGGAGGCTTTTGAAAAAACACATAAAGCAAGAAATTATATACTTGACGAGGTAATGCTCAAGGCTATTTCCGAGCCCAGACCGGAAGTCAACAAATGGGCGCCTAAGATGTTTACCACCAAGGTGCCTGTCGACAAGATCAGGGAGGTTATCGGCTCAGGCGGAAAGGTTATACAGAAGATATCCGCTGAGTGCGATGTTAAGATCGACATTGAAGAGGACGGAAGCGTATTTGTTTCCGGACTTGACAAGGCTAAGGCTGAACAGGCTATCTCCATTATCAACACCATTGCCAACGATCCTGAAATAGGAGCTATCTATAAGGGTAAGGTTGTGCGCATTATGAATTTCGGCGCGTTTGTTGAGATCGCTCCCGGCAAGGACGGACTGGTTCATATATCCAAGCTCGATAAATCAAGGGTGGAAAAGGTGGAAGACGTCGTTTCTATCGGCGATGAAATAGTTGTAAAGGTTATGGAGATCGACCAGCAGGGAAGGATCAATCTTTCAAGGAAGGACGCTCTTGCCGATATTGAGGCAAAAAAAAGAGCTGACTCATAAATTTCATTTAAAGTAAATTTTATAGGGGGTAATTAATATGAAGTGCACTGTATGCGGAACAGAATTAGGAATCAATGACAAATTTTGTTCAAATTGCGGAACTCGCCTTGAAGAAATGCCGGGACTATCCAAGAGCGGCACGGTATTCGGTTCTAATCCGAACGCCGTAAATGAAGCCGCGGCTACTCTTAAGCCGTCCAAAAAGAGTCATAAGGCTCTTACTTCGGTTATTACTGTAGTAGTGATTCTGCTTGTAGGTATCGGGTATTTCTGCGTTAGAAATCTTGTTACAAAGACCTATGATTTTGACGGCTTTTCCATAAAGCTTCCGCTGGTTATGGACGAATCTGACGACAGCGGAGTATTGTCTGCCATGAGCGGTGCTAACGGTATGTTTGACGCTAAGGATGAGGCGTATGAAAACGGTTTTGTGTTTTTCGGTTATATAATGATTGATTTCAAGGATATTCCAGAGGATCAGATGGAGTATATGACTGAGGATATGTTTATGTCGATGATGGATACGGTTTTTGAGCAGAAGAAATCATCTAACGGCTATGAAAAGGAGAGCCTTAACGGCAACGTTTTAAAGGCGACGATTGAGAACAGCAAGGGTAATGAAGTTTATAATTACATGACCTGCATAAAAAGCGGTACGAAATATTATATTTTTGATTTTCAGTGTCTTGAAAGGTATAAGTTCATTTTCGGCAGCAGGTTTGAAAAATGGGCAGATACAATCAGCTTTGAAGATTAGTTAAATCAGATCCGTCTTGTTTTTGCAGGACGGATTTTTTATTTTTAAAGCCTAAAGTATTAAGTTGTTTTTTTGTAATTATTAAAAATATTATTTGATACTATTGACATTGTAAAAAAGTGTTGTATAATTAACGTATCATTTAATAAATATAGGGGGAATTATCGTGAAATGTAAATTCTGCGGAAATGAAGTGGTTGAGGGCGAGAAATACTGCTCCTGCGGCAATCCCGTTACATATGATGAATCAGTAAGCACAGAACAGATTTCTGCCGATAACAGCGATTTGCAGAGCGCTCCGTCCGTAGCTGTGTCAACAAGAAAAAGAGGGATACCAAGGGCGCTGGCAAGTATTTTAGTTGTAGTTGTTATTGCGCTTGCAGGTCTTGGGTATACTTATTATAAAAATATGTACAGCCTTACGCATTCCAGCACCTATAAGGAAGTGTCAGAAAGCGAATTCACTATGAAGATTCCGCGCACTCTTAAGAAAGATTCAAGCGGCGATTCGGAGTCAGTAGCATTTTATACCAGCGAAATGGCTGCCGTAAATATCGTAAAGTACGATTACAGCACTAATCCTGAAATGGAGCTTATTTCTCCGGAAGATTATATGTCATTGGCAGAGGTCGGAAGCTTTGACGGTGAATTTAAAAAAGACGGAGATCTTGTTTATGCCTGCTATAATGATTCTACAGTAGGAACGTTGGGCGACACGCAGGAGTGCTATGTCATCGAAGGTCTTTTTAAGGGCGACGACGCAATGTGGAGCGTGAACGCTTACTGCTTGTCTAAAAACAAGGAAGATTACGAGGACGCCCTTATTGAATGGGTCAAATCCTTTAAGCTGAAATAATTTTGAGCAGTTGCAAGATTAAATTCACGAAGTAAAATCAGATTATTATAAGTTGAAGAGGTATATATAATGGCAGAATTGGGGCTTAAAACAAAGGCGGAAGAATTGGTTAAACTGATGGTAGACACGATTGCAGACAAGGACTACGCAAAACTTGTATCCAGTATTCCGCCAAAGCTTTCATGGGCCTCTTTTATTGATGCAGAGCCAACATCAGAAAACGCCTGTTTAGGATTTGGAAAGTGGCTGATTGAGCAATTAGCTATGTGGGAAGATGACTACGGTAAAAAGTTTGTAGTAGACCATTTCAATAAATTGTGTATGGAAGAAGTAGACGAATCAAAACTTGAAACAAACAATCGGACTATGATATCTTATGATCCAACAAGTTTTGGGGAGTCGTTGGATTTTGGGTTTGAGATAGAGTTTTTCATGGAAAATGGACAAATAGCAGCGGTATTCGATGTGAACATATAATATCAACAGCTTCCAGTTTGTCGGTCAAACAAAACGGAAATAGAGCGGCGGGGGTCGGTATTGACTATCCCGCCGCTCTGTTTGTTACCGCTCCATATCCTGTGTCCTGAGCTGTGCGTTTTCCCGCTTTTCCTGCCGCAAGATACTGTAAACGCTCTTGCGTATCTGCTCGGCTTCTTTTACTTCTCCTTTAAGTTTTGACTTTTTCAATAAAACAGCCTTACGATCAGCGCTGAGAATACGAATCCCGCAAAATCAGCGGTAAGCGACGAGATAAAGACCGGCAATTCGGCTTTTATTTTTACGGCGGAATAATATACGGCAATTGTGTAGAAGGTGGTTTCGGTGGAGCCCATCAGAACTGAGGCGACTCTGCCGGAAAAGCTGTTCGCGCCGTAAACGGACAGAATGTTATCAAGAACCGCCAGAGAACCGCTTCCTGATACAGGACGCATCAAGGCAAGAGGAAGCGCCTGAGAGGGAAAGCCTATTTTGTCAAGTATCGGTGAAATCAGCTCCGACAAGGCGTTCAGTGCTCCTGAGGCTGAAAGCATACCTACCGCGGTCATCAGCAGCAGCAGAGCGGGAAGAATGTTTACGGCAGTTTTAAGGTTTTGGTATGCCCCCTCTGTAAAGACCTCAAACAGATCGACTTTTTTACAGATTCCGTAAAGCAGCACTGACAGTATCAAAAGCGGAGCTGCAAGATCTGAGATCAGCATTGCTTGTGCATTCTCCTTTACTTAGTTTTTGCCTGACGGATCGGCAGCGGATACTTTAAGGCCTTTTTCTTTGCGAACAGAATGTATACCGCCGCCGTACCGAAGGCTAGAGAAATCATAGAATTAAGAAGTATGGGCGCGGTACAGTCCCAGGGAGCCGCCGCTCCGTATTTCAGCCTCAATGCGCTTATAGTTACCGGAAGTATCTGAATTGACGCGGTATTCAGCAATACCAGCATTGCGACGCTGCGGGTGGTGTACGCCGCTTTTTCCTCTCTGAGTATTTCCCGCATTGCTTTGATACCCAGAGGAGTGGCGGCGTTTCCTATTCCCAGAAGATTAGCGGTTACGTTCATTGTTATCGCCTGCATTGCTTTTCCTTGCTTGTCTAGGCTGTTGAAAAACGGGTGAAGTATATGTCCGATTATTTTATTTATTCTGACGGTAAGTCCGCTTTTTTCGGCTACCGCCATTATTCCTCCCCAGAATGCCATTGCTCCGGCAAGCTGTATAACCAGCCGTACTGCGTCAACAGAGGAATTGATGGCGGCGTTCGATACTTCTGAAATGCTGCCGTTAAACAGAGAATACAATATCGCCGCAAGGATAAAAAGTATAATTGTACAATTAAGCAAATATTTCACCTCTTAGGTATTAATATACATAAACATTTATTACGGTTTTCTTAATTCTAACGTTTTGCAAGATTTTTTCCATAATAGGTATTGACATTAATCGACATTCATTGTATAATTAAGATACACACACAGGCGTGGCGTGTTAATTATTGATGAAAAGGGGCTAGATTTATGAAATCTACAGGAATCGTAAGAAGAGTTGACGAGCTTGGAAGAATCGTTCTTCCTATCGAGCTGAGAAGAACATTCGACCTGAACGTTAAGGACGCTATCGAGATCTATACTGATAACGACATGATTATCCTTAAGAAATTCCAGCGCACCTGCGTATTCTGCAACAGCGCAGAGGACGTAGTAGAGTACAAGGGCAAGACTGTTTGCTCCGAGTGCATGGCTGAGCTTAAGGGTGAAAAGTAATTTTACATAGTTGTTCGGCAAACAGGGCGGATAAGCATTCGCTCTGTTTTTATTTATATTAGCTTTGTACGGAAATATGACATAAAAACAGCTTAGCAACGGTTAAACTGATTGCTATAAAACAAAAAGCGGCGGAGCCGGCAGAAGATCAATACATGATTTTCCTGCCGGCTCCGCCGCCTTTTATGTACAGCTGATTTTTAGTTTTTATTTTGTAAGGTATTTTACCGCTATCTGCGTGCGGTGCTCCAGTCCTGTTTTTTCAAGAATAACGCTAATATAATTGCGGACTGTTCCGTTTGAAATATACAGACTGTCGGCAATTTCCTGATTTGAAAGACCTTTTGCTATAAGTCTTACAATGTCGGTTTCTCTTGCGGATAAAAGTGAAAAAACACTGTCTGCGCCTTCTGAACCGACGCGTTCCCGGACGTATTTAAGTATATCCTCCTGAAAGACGGTTCCTCCGGCGCTTACGGTTCTTATTGCGCTGAATATCATTTCCGCCGGACTGTTTTTGAGAATATATCCGCTTACTCCGAGTTTTAAAGCTTTTATAATAAAATCCTCCTCGTCGAAGGTCGTCAGCAGCAGGGGAGAGCAGAGCGACTCGTTTATCATAAATTCAGCCGCCTCGATTCCGTCCATCTCAGGCATTCTGATGTCGAGAAGAGCAACGTCGTTTTTTTGATTACGGCAAAGCGAAACGGCTTCCTTACCGTTTTTCGCTATACCCGTTATATTAAAATCGCTCTGGGACTCAAGCAGCATTTGCAGACCGTCGCGTATAAGCGCGTCGTCGTCCGCTATAAGTATGTTTATCATAGTTGCAGCTCCTGATTCAAGATAAATATATTGGTGATGGAAAAGCCGTTCTGACCGCTTCTGAACAGGCTTTTTCCTCCGCACAGCGCTGTGCGCTCTTCGATAGCTTCAAGACCGAGTCCTTTGCGGAAATCGCCGCCGCATTTTCCGTTGTCCCTGTACTCTGCTCTTATGACCTTGTTGTAGGTCTGCAGGCTGAAGGTAAAAAGATCGGCTTCTGAATGCTTCAGGGTGTTGGTAAGCGCTTCGGTAAGATTGTCGCGTATACATAGCCATATCTGCGGAGTTATCCGTTCAAGCCCGTCGGAAGCGTTTATTTCGGTTTTTATATTATAGTTTGCGGAAAAATGCTTCATTATAGTTTCAATTTCACTAAGCCCCAGAGCGCGCCGTTCCGGACGTTCCTCTCTCAGCGAAACGCGTATGCTGTCAACTCCGTTTCGGAGGTTATCTATTGCCTTGTCGATTATTTCGCCGGATTTATCAGGATTTGAAGCCATGCTTATGCGGGCGGCTTCCAGCATTATTATGCTTCCTGAAATTCCGTGACCAAGCTCATCGTGTATCCTTGCCGCAAACCGATTTCTTTCCTCCAGCGCCGCCGATTGTTTCAGCGCCGCCGAATAGCTTTTCATATCTGATAATTTTACCCTTAAATCAGCGATTTCCTGACGCTGGCTCAATGACAGCTCCTTATAGGCGGAAAGCTTTTCGATCAGCCGTTTTCCTGAAAGAAATCCTATTATACCGATAATGGTGATTGTCAAAGAGAAAAAATCCGGCGTAAAGATCATACCCAGCAGAAGCAAAACTGTTGCTGAAACGGCAAGGAAAGAAGAACCGTCGGTAAAGATGTCTATAATACAGAGTACGATTGAAATAAGCACAGGGAAATAGAAGGTCTTATCGGTATACAGGCAAACTGCTGCTCCGGCAGCCGACAATATCAGAAATGCTTTTCTGCCGTGACGGTACCGCAATGTAAAGGCCTCGGTAAAAAATAAACAGCATAAGACCAGAGCCGATATCACCGCGGCGGTAATATCAGCTGCTGACTTTATGCAATAGCCTGCCGAAGCGGCAAGCATTGTAAGCTTGAATACAAGATAGAGCAGTGCTTTATTCATATCAATAACGGCTCCGTTAAATTAATCGGCGTTTTTCCTCCGTGAATATACCGTTGCCGATATAAGATAGGTCAGCAGAGCGAAAAGCGCGAGTATACAAAGGTTCGGCATACAGCCGGCGTCAGGATCCTCCAGCATCTTCTTTATAGCGTCCATAAACCAGTACTGCGGCATTATATATGAAAAGTTCTTTATTACGCCCGCACCGTCCGGGAGGGGAAACCACGCTCCGCCAAGAATACAGCCTAATGTGGAAAAGGCTATAACCACAGTGTATATTGCCGCGCGCGACCTGACAATCATTGAAAGCAGCAGGGAGAAGCCGGTCACAAATATAATGAAAAGCAGGTAAAGCAAGGCGGCAAGGCCGTAGCTTATCCCCAGCGAATATCCCCGCAATGCCGCATAAAGCAGAGGCGCCGCTCCGAAAATAACGCACAGCGCTCCTCCGAACAGAATTGTTCCGATTATATACTCAAACGGCTTAACATTGGATATCTGTATACGCTCATAGGTTTTGGTGGATTTATCGTCAAGCACCGTATATGAAACAAATATGCAGATCGACATTACCAGCATCAGGAAAAAGCCGGAGGTAACTTCAAAGGCGTAGGCTGTGGCGTCCGCCTCGCTTTTCTCAGCCGCGTTTACAGACGTAAGCTTTGTTTCCTTATCAAGGCTTCCTTTTAAGATGTTTTTAAAAATCTCTTCGTTTCCGTCGGCTGACTGAACTGCTACCGACAGGCTTTGCATATAAATGTCCAGATATGACTGTACGAAGGCGATGTTTTCATAATCGTTTACTGTAGTTAAGGAAAGCGGCTGTACGGCGCCTCCCAGCGCCTCCGAATAAAAGTTATCCGGTATTTCTATTATAGCAGATATATCGGTATTAATCAAGAGCCTTGACTGCCTGTCGAAGGAGTTATTCTCAACGACCTCCATATTCAGGTAATCTGTCAGATAGCTTTTAAGATTTTCTGAAAGCGGGCTGTTGTCGCTGTCTATTACCCCGACGGAAATTTTTTCGGTTCCGTCAAAAGAATCTGGAACGTTCAAAAGCTTAAATGCTTCCAGACAGAAACATAGTATAATCGCTCCGGCCAGAGCGATAAAAATAAATATGTTATTTCTTTTCAGGGAGTTTTTGAATATCCTGATGATATTGCTCATTTATACCGCCTCCTTTCTGTTGAATTTAACAGCTCCGAAAATAACGAATACCGTCAGAATAACCGCGCTGGCCGCTATGACCTGAAGCGCCGCGGCTTTGTTGCCGAACAGCGTCAGTTCAAAAGCTGCCTGCTGGAGAAGATACGGAGGAAGGTAATTTGAAAAGCCTTCAATATATATTTCCTTGGAAAAAGAGCCGGAAAAGAACAGCATTATCCATGAAATCAGCTGAAATAAACCGTTGGGAGAGACTTTTTTCAAAAGAAGTCCGACAAATATGCCGACTGAAAGAAGCGCCAGCGCGGCGGAAAGCAGCATTGCAAACAGCAGCAGATTGTCGGCGGCGTCGGCGGCATAGTGAGCATTAAAAAATACGGTGCTTACGATCATAATAACGGCTATCTCTATAACGACTATAGGCAGAGAGCCTATTACCTTGGCAAGAAATATTTTGGTTCGGCTAAGGGGCGACAAATAAAGCTTATTGATCGTTTTGTTTCTTACTTCGCCGAAAAAGGTTTCGCCGCCTCCTGAAAGCGATCCCATAAACATAATCATAACTGTCATCGCGACCGCGTAGTAATCTATCATTGAACGTTCTATTCCTAGCTCTCCGGTCTTCGTATAATCCTGCTCCTCAGGCTGTATTGCTGTTAGCCGCATGGGATCTTCCATGTTTGCCGCGCAGGCGGTATAGGTCTGATTCATATAAAGAAAGCCTTGGGTCATGGCTGTAAGAGAACGGTTTTTTATGCCCTCGTTTCCAAGATAAAGCGTTATTTTGCCGTTTTCGGATTCAGCGCAGGCTGTAAGCCGTTCAGCTTTTATTTGCTCGACAGCTTCGTCCGCGGAATCAAAGTATTCAAGGCTGATAACGCCCTTTGCCTCGAGTTCCTGAAAATACTGTTCGGCGGCGTCCTGCTGTCCCTGAGAACAGTAGCCCAGCTTTATCTCGCCGATATCGTAATCCGAAACATCCAAATCTTCAAGCAGGGTACCAAGCAGAAACACCATAAGGCTCGGGAAAAGTATAACGAAAAACAGCTGATCGACCGATCTGAACAGCTCCATTACTTCTTTCTTGATTATTGCAAGCATTTTATATCACGCCCCTATCTCATTTCATGACCCGTAAGCGTCAGGAATACGCTGTCCAGGTCGGGGATCTGAGAAACAACGCTTATGACAGGCAGGCGGAATTTTCTAATGTGCTCCAGAATATCGGAAAAGTCAGAGCATTCGAGAGTTGTTTCAATTGTTATCACATCTCCGTTTACAGCAACGGCATGAACTGTAGGCAGACTTACCGTATTTTTGATAAACTGCTTTTCGTCAAAGTCGGCGGGAATTTTAGTCTTTAACTTAAAGCTTTTGTATTCGGTAACCAATGAAACCAGCTCCTGTCCCGTTCCGCACGCCACCAGCCTGCCCCTGTCGATTATGGCTATTCTGTCGCATAGCTGCTCTACCTCGTTCATATAGTGTGAGGTATATATTACAGTAGCGCCGCGGTCGCGAAGTATTTTAATGAAATCAAGAATATGCTCTCTTGACTGCGCGTCTACGCCGACCGTCGGCTCGTCCATTATGATAAGCTTCGGAGAATGAGCGATACCGCAGGCAATATTAAGTCTTCTTTTCATACCGCCCGACATATGCTTGGGCTTCATGCCGGCTTTGTCGGCAAGCCCTGTAAATTCAAGCGCCTCCTTTGCCGCCTCTTCAAGCTGTTTGCCCTTTATACCGTAAAGCGAGGCGAAAAATCTGACGTTTTCAATTGCCGACAGAAAGGGATAAACCGCTATATCCTGCGGTACTACTCCTATAAGCCTTTTGACCTCTGTCCGATGCTTTTCAATATCCATTCCGCCGATCTCAACTGTGCCTTTAGTGCAGCCGTCAAGAGTGGTGATAACGTTTATTGTTGTTGATTTTCCGGCGCCGTTAGGTCCGAGCAAGCCGAATATTTCACCCTTTTCCACCGAAAAGCTGAGATTGTCTACCGCGCAGAAATCTCCGTAATTCTTTACCAGGTTTTTTACCGATACAAATACGCTCATGCCGATCCGTCCTTTCTTTATTTCAAGTATATCACAAAAACGCCGAAAGGGTAAGTTACATTTGAAAGACTTTGATATTACATTTGTCACATTATTTCAGGCAAAAGCGGGTTGCATGGTATTGTTCTAAGTTTTCGCAATCCGGCGCGGCGTAATATCATTACTTTATCTGACCGCAATAAAAAGAGCCTTCGATTTTCCGAAAGCTCTTTATTGTATAAGAAAGAATTTTGCTATTGCTCGTTAAACCCGCTGTAATGTTCGGGATAGTTTTCAGTCAGATATTCATTAAGAAAATCCTCGGATTTGCTGCGTATATCCTTGCTTGTATCTTCGGGCAGAACCTTGATTATTTCGTCAACCGTATTTTTAAATTTTTTGTTGTACGGATTAAGTCCGCCGCAGTTATGAACGGTTTTTCCGTCTGAATCGCACAAAGAGATATTTTCGTAGCTTCCGTCGCAGGAATTTTCGTCGCCGCAGTTTTTGATTTTGTTGATACGGTTCTTTTCTATTACGGAAATGATGTTCTGTTTCTGCTCCTCGGTAATATCAAAGGTTTCACCATAAATATAATCAAAACTCACTGTCGTTTCAGAGTCGATCACATAGTTGAAATTACTGCAATAGACCTCGACGGTGTTGTTATCCTTGACCTCTATATTCAAGGATATACAGTCAAAGGGCGTCCAGCAGGTAGGAGTGGTTGTATATCTGCATACGATAGGTGTATATGAGATTTCTTCTTTCGGTTCGTCTTTCTGCTCGTCAGCGCCGCACCCTGTAAATAATATTGTAAGCAGCAGCGCCGTAAATAGTTTTCTGAATTTCATGTTAATCGTCCTTTCTGTGCGGTCCTCGTCGTTAAATTTTTTATTGCTTTTGATATATCTAAGAAAAACCTCCTGCGTAATGTCCTGTGCATCGCTTCGCTTATATAAATAATACTTGATAAAACGCCGAAAGGTTTCAAAAAATTTTTCGGCAAAGAAAATGCCCGGTAACGGGGTGTCAGAGCTTTCCGCCCTCCATCAGGAAGGTGGCTTCCATGTCGGCGATATGAACCGCGAGCGCCAGAGGAAACATTTCAAGAGCTCTGCCGATTGTGTTTTTGTTTTCTTCGCCGGAGAAGCCCATGTGCCAGCGTATGGCAAAGGCTTCCTCTCGGGTAAGGCGCATAAAGCCGCTTATTATGTAAACTGATTTTTCGCCGTGACCGTAGGGAAGCTGATCGTGAAACTCAAAGTAAGGAACCTTTTCCCAGACGCCGTCCTCGTTTTTGGCGTTGCGGTAGCTGATCCTGTACAGGTTTATCTTGCACAGATCGTGAAGCAGCGCGACGATGGCTATGCTTTCGTCAGAAAAGTCAAGTCCGTAGTTTTCCCTGACGCGCTCGCGTTCGCAGTAATCCTTCAGACACTCGTAAACGTTGATCGAATGCTCGCATAAGCCGCCTTCGTACGCTCCGTGATATCTGGTAGACGCAGGTGCGGCAAAGAAATCGCTGCTTTCGGACAGCAGCCAATCCAGCAGCCGCTCAGAGCCGGGTCTTGTAATATGTTCCTTGTAAATGCTGATAAATTTGTCCTTGAGGGATTTTATATTTTCCATTTCCGTACCTCCGTTTTCTTAGGTCTTTTTATTATTATAGCATAGTATCGGAAAAAAGAAAAGCATTTTGAAAATATTCTTGACAGTTTATAAGAAAACGTGTTATAATGCTAATGGCAATATGCGTATTTTTCTGCATAGCCTCAAATCGAATATTCTCAGGGACGCGGTTTGAAAAGTTGTTAACCTAGTAAGTAATTGGGAATCCGGTTCGAATCCGGAACAACCGTCATTACTGTGTTTGGCGTTGCCGCCATAAGTCAGAATACTCCCGCGTCCTCAGCGGTATTGCCGTCTTGGACGAAGAAGAAGCGCAGCCGGCTTTTGCGGAGATTTGTCTTCGGTAAGCAGACGTATGTATTTTTTCTGAGTTTATCTGGCTTGCCGCGCTCTGTTTTTATAAGTCTGTTGTGCTTTCTTTGCTTTTTAGCTTTGAAAGCGTTTTTTATTGTCTGAGAGAAAGGAATCGTATGATGAAAAAAGACGAAAAAACAGAAATTGCTGTGAATATGCTGACAAGTAAAAGCGCTGAGCTCGGACGGCTTCCAAAGAGAAGCGATTTTGAAAGCAGTGACGTGTGCTTTATCAAGCAGAAGCTCGGACCTTGGCCCAGAGCTTTGGAGCGCGCGGGGCTTAAAGAGGCGGTTAAGCCTTCCGCGGCTGAAAGAAGCCGGGAAAAAAGAACGCGCGCGAAGGAAAGAAGGAAAGCCGGAAAAACAAACGGCTTAAATTACGTCTCAAATAAATTTGACGGAGGAAAAGAAAATGAAAATCACTGCTAAAATTTTATCCGCGGCAGCGGCAATTTTTGCCTGTTCGGTAAGCTGGTCGACGTTTGCGGAGGACGGAACAGGAAAGGTGAGAGTAACAGTTGAAAACAATACGTTTTCAATTGCTGAAGGCGCGGCATGGGACGGAGAACTGCTGGACGTATGGATCGACGTTGATGAAGCGGCAGAGTTGGCTGACGCAGTTAAAGCTGCTTTTGAAGACAGCGGCTATTCGATTTCCGGGCTGGACATGGGCTATGTGACTGATATCAACGGAGTCGGAATCGACACCGCGGCCGATATGGGCGGTTGGATGTTTACGCTGAACGACTGGTTTACCAACGAGGTCATGTCTGCCTACACTGTATCTGACGGCGATGAGATATGCTTTCAGTATACCTGCAACTGGGGACCTGATATAGGAAGCGACTGGTCCAGCGGCAGCACTCTGCTTAAGGATTTGGTATTCAGCGCCGGGACTCTTGACAAAGCATTTGATCCGCAGGAGAAAGAGTATACTCTTTCTATAACCGACGGCTCGGAGAGCGTAAAGGTCGTTCCGACTGCTGAAAACAAAAACTTTCAGGTAAGGACCTATAAAACCAATTATACTCCTGAAGCCGACGGAAGCGAATATAAAAGAAGCGAATATATTCCGGTTTCAAACGGCGACGTACTGTATATAGGCGTAGGAAATTCCTCCTGGCCCAGCATGAACAGCGGACAGACCGAAACCGTATATTCTGTAAATATCGTTTCGGAGAAGGAGTCTGATATTTCCGACCAGCTTGCGGCTGACGAGGTGGACGGCCTTATAGCTCAGATCGGAGAGGTTACTATTAACAGCAAATCGGCGATTGAAAAAGCCCGCGCGGCGTATGCAAGGCTTACGGACGCCCAGAAGGCTCTCTGCAAAAGCTATGATGTGCTTGTTGCGGCAGAGGAAGCATATGCTAAGCTTGTAGAGCAGAAGCTTTCTTCTTTTGACGAGATATTTGAAAGCGTGGGCGATAGTCTGCTGAGCGGCGGTATTCCGCAGGTAAGCTCGGTGGGAGGAGAATGGACGGCAATAGGTCTTGCGCGAAGCGGAAGGATCACCGATGAATTTTCCGAGGGATATTATGAGAACGCCGTTAATTACTTAAGAGCAAACGGCTCGGCAAAGCTCAGCAACACAAAGTCGGCTGATAATTCGAGAATGATTCTGGCTCTCACCTCGCTGGGCTATGATGTTACCGACGTCGGGGGATATAATATTCTTGAGCCCCTTTCAGATTTTGATTATGTCGTTAAGCAGGGAATAAACGGCGCGGCATGGGCTTTGATCGCTTTTGATTCAAACAATTATGATATTCCCGTTTCGGATTCAGATAATCCGGCCTCAAGAGAAAAGCTGGTGGATTATATTATTTCACAGCAGCTTTCAGACGGGGCGTTTTCCCTTGACGGAGAAAATGCGGATATTGACGTAACCGCTATGGTTATAACGTCGCTGGCTCCTTATTATGAAGATGAAACGGTAAAAGCGGCTGTGGATAAGGCGCTTGATATGCTTTCCGCTTCGCAGAACGGCGACGGAACGTTTTCTTCCGGCGGACAGGCAAACTGCGAGAGCGCCGCTCAGATGATCGTTGCGCTTTCAAGCCTCGGAATTGATCCTTCGTCTGATGAGAGATTTGTTAAGGACGGCGTTTCAGCGCTTGACGCTTTGAAGCTGTTTTATATTGACGGCGGCTTTAAGCATACTTCTGACAGCTCGTCGGTAAATCAGATGTCTACAGAGCAGGGATATTATGCAATCGCCGCGTATTACAGATTTGTTGAAGGAAAAAATACGCTGTTCGATATGACTGACGTTGTAAGCGTAAATAATCCGGCAGTTGGAAACACAGACGAAAGCTCGGAACAGAATACGTCGGATATTGCTTCCTCTTCATCTGAAAGCAAGTCTGACGATAAAGTACCGGCTACAGGAAGCTTATCCGGCGCAATTGCAATCATGCTTGCCGCAGTTTCGGCGGGAGCGGCAATGACTTTAAAGAAAAAGTCGGAAAAATAATCTGCGGCAGAGGAGATATTAATGCTTGAACGGCTGAAAAAATATAAATTCCGTATCGCCGGAGCTGTTATAGCCGCAGGCATTCTTGCCGCGGCATACTGGTACGAAGGGGATTCTCCCGATTCGCATGGGTGGGTCATAACGGAGTCCTCGTCCGACAGCTCAGTAACTTCGCAAGATACATGGAGTCCTGATTTGATCGTTCAGAATGACGCGCAGGATTCGTCTTATACGCGTAAGGCTGATTTATCGGATACGGACGGCAGTTTTCCGGCTGAGGCTTCTGAGGAAAAGACAGAAGCTTCAGACGCTGCGTCTCAGGCTGAAGAAACGGAAAACACTTCTTTGGTAATTAAGGATACCGAAAGCAGAGAAACCGCTCAGCCGCAGGAAAGTTCCGCGGCGGAAACAGGGGCTTACTTCGGTCAGTCACAGCAGCCGGAGAAGTCTGAGCCTGAGTGCACCGTTTCTGTTTCCTGCGCGGCTGTTCTTGACAATATGGATAAGCTTGACAGCGATAAGCATGAGCTTGTTCCGTCGGACGGCTGGCTGCTGTCTGAAACCCAAGCTGTTTTGAACGACGGGGAAACGGTTTTCGATGTGCTTCAGAGAGTATGCAGGGATAACGGCATACATCTTGAAAGCTCGTGGACGCCTTTGTATGATTCAGCTTATATTGAGGGTATAGGCAACCTGTACGAGTTTGACTGCGGAAGCCTTTCCGGCTGGATGTACAGCGTAAACGGTGAATTTCCCAATTACAGCTGTTCTCAGTATATACCGGAGGACGGAGATGTAATTTGTTTTGTTTATACCTGCGAGCTTGGAAAGGACGTAGGCGGAGATTATTATGGTCAAAACCAGTAGGCTTAAAAGAACGGTTTTATACATTTGATGAGGGAGGAACGCTTGCCAATATGGCATGGCATATGAATGAAAGATAGTTTTTCACGATTTCATCCTTTGGTGAACTTTTGTTATTTTACGGCGGTGCTGTTGTTTTCTATGTTTGTTATGAATCCTGTTTTTTCGGTCATAGCGTTGATAAACGCCGCTGCATATTCTGTTTATCTGAGCGGACGCAAAAGCGTCCGCTTCGGACTTTTATACCTTATTCCGGCTATGCTTATGCTGATCGTGATAAACCCCGCGTTCAACCATCAGGGCGCTACGATAGCGGCATATCTGCCCAACGGAAATCCTCTTACTGTAGAATCCATAATCTACGGCGTAATGGCGGCGCTGCTGATAGCTCAGGTGATAATGTGGTTTTCATGCTTTAACAAGATAATGACCGCAGATAAATTCATGTATCTTTTCGGAAAAATAATTCCTCATCTCAGCCTTATGCTGTCAATGAGCTTCAGGTTTATTCCCAGGTTCAAGGCTCAGTTTAACAAGGTGAAGGAAGCGCAGCGGTGTATCGGATATGATATTTCTGTAGGCGGGATAGTTCAGCGCATGAAAAACGCGGTCAGGATTTTCGGGGTAATGATAAGCTGGTCGCTTGAAAGCGCGGTTGAAACCGCCGATTCAATGAGAAGCAGAGGCTACGGTACCATGAAAAGAACCTCGTTTGCAAGATACGGCTTTGAAAAAAGAGACGGCTTCATTCTTGCTTTGACAGCTGTGCTGAGCGGTTATATAGTTTTCGGCTGCGCAATGGGTTATGCGGACTTCAGATGTTTCCCGACGGTTAAGATGACTCCCGTTACGGCGCTGCCGATAACGGTTTATGTTTGTTATTTTGCGCTTTGCTCTATGCCGATGATAATAAATTTACAGGAGGACAGAAAGTGGAAATATTTAAGGTCGAAGATTTAAGCTTTGCGTATCCTGAAAGCGACGTCAATGCAATAGAAAACGTTTCTTTTTCCGTTTTCTCCGGTGAGTTTATGACCTTATGCGGACCGTCCGGCTGCGGAAAGAGCACTCTGCTAAGACATTTTAAAACCGTTCTCTCTCCTCACGGCAGAAGATCGGGGCGGGTTTTGTTTAAAGAAGCTGTATTGAATGACATTACGGCGGATGTCCAGAGCAGTGAAATAGGTTTTGTCGGACAGTCGCCGGATGATCAGATCGTGACGGATAAGGTCTGGCATGAGCTTGCGTTCGGGCTGGAAAGCCTTGGGCTTGACAGTGATACCATACGCAGAAAAACTGCTGAAACAGCCGCCTTTTTCGGTATACAGAGCTGGTTTGAAAAAAACGTAAGCGAGCTTTCCGGCGGTCAGAAGCAGCTGCTTAATCTTGCTTCTGTTCTGGTAATGAAACCGTCGGTTCTGATTCTGGACGAGCCGACGGCTCAGCTTGATCCTATCGCGGCTTCAGAGTTTATAAGCGTGCTTGTAAAAGTAAACCGGGAGCTTGGCATAACGGTTATCATTACTGAACACAGGCTTGAGGAGATCATTCCGGTAAGCGACCGTTTGCTCGCGATGGATAAGGGCAGGATTATATGCGACGGGACTCCGGATAAAACCGCGGAATTTTTAAAAAGCAGCGGTATGTTCGCCGCAATGCCGGCTCCTATGCGTATCTGGTCTGCTTTGCCTGACAACGAAACCTGCCCGCTGACAGTAGGAGAGGGAAGGGTATGGCTCGAGAGCTATTCTCTCAGTCACACGCCGGAGCCTTTAAAAAGGGAATATATAAGCAGCGGCGGAGAAACGGTTTTAGATGCGGAAAACATATGGTTCAGATATGACAGGGACGGAGAAGATATACTTAAAGGAGTATCGGTGAAAGCGGAAAAGGGCGAGCTACTTGCGGTGATCGGAGGTAACGGAACCGGGAAAACCACCTTGCTTTCCGTTCTCAGCGGAGCAAACCGTCCGTACAGAGGTCATGTAAAGGTCAAAGGGAAAAAATTTGAGGAGTTAGGGAACCTCTGCGGTAAAGTTATCGGAGCGGTTCCTCAGAATCCTTCGGCTTTGTTTGTCAAAAAAACTCTGCATGATGATCTGTCGGAAATGCTTGACGGCAAAAAAACAGCACCCTCTGATAAAAGCAAGGCAGTAACTGCTGTCATGAGGCTGTGCGGAATAGAGAAGCTCGCTTTACGTCATCCGTACGATCTTTCAGGCGGCGAAAGGCAGAAAGCGGCGCTTGCTAAGGTCCTGCTGGCAGATCCCGAGATACTGCTGCTGGACGAGCCCACCAAAGGACTTGACGCGGAGTTCAAAAAAACGTTTGCCGCGATACTCAGAGAGCTGTGCCTGAGAGGCAGGACGGTAATAATGGTAAGTCATGATATTGAATTCTGCGCCGAATATGCCGACAGGTGCGTCATGCTGTTCAACGGCGCTGCGGGCGCCGAGGGCAGACCGTCTGAATTTTTTGCGGAAAATATGTTTTATACAACAGCCGCAAGCCGTATGGCGGGAGGAATAGTCGGCGGCGCGGTTACCGTTGACGATGTAATTTCTGCGTTCGGGGGACAGACTGAGGAGCCGGCGTCAATTGATACCTCCTTTCTTGACGGTAAAATACCGGAAGTGGAAAGTCTGCGCAGAAATGAGCCGGAGAAAATCAAAGCACCGCTGAAACGCAGGATTTTCGGGTTTTCAGGGCTTGCGGTCATAGCCGCCGCGATATGTTTAAGCTTCGGACTGATAAAAGCGCCTGAGACCTTGTATGGGGTAAATTTTGAATATATACTGCTTATTCTGTCCGCAGTGCTGTTTGCGGCGGCTTTCTGGAAAAGGTTCGATCGCAGGACATATGAAATACAGACTGAAATCAAGAAGCGGCGCATAAAAAAAAGAACTGCCGCCGCGGCAGCAATGATATTGCTTGCGGTTCCGCTGACGGTTTTTATAGGTGTCTATTATCTTGGCGACAAGAAATATCTTTTTATTTCTTTGCTGGTTATGCTGGAATGTATGCTTCCTTTCTTTATGATATTTGAAGGAAGAAAGCCGCAGGCGAGAGAGCTTGTTATAATATCGGTGTTGTGCGCGCTGGGAGTTGCCGGCAGGGCGGCATTTTATATGCTTCCTCAGTTCAAGCCGGTGCTGGCGCTGGTAATAATTTCAGGAGTTTCTTTCGGAGGAGAAACAGGCTTTCTTGTAGGCGCTGTGACCATGCTTGTTTCAAATATGTTTTTTCAGCAGGGTCCGTGGACTCCGTGGCAGATGTTCGCAATGGGAATTATCGGCTTTTTGTCGGGAATTATATTCCGCAAGGGCTTTCTGCGGCGCGACCGTATTTCTCTGTGCATATTCGGAATGCTCAGCGCCGTGATAATATACGGAGGCATTATGAATCCCTCCGCTGCGATAACGGCGGGGATAAAGCTTAACAGATCGGCGCTGCTGTCCTATTATGCCGCAGGGCTTCCTTTGGACGTAGTGCACGGCTTGGCAACGGCAGTGTTTTTGTTTATTGGCGCCGAGCCAATGCTTGACAAGCTGGATAGAGTCAAGGTAAAGTACGGACTGATTGAGTAGCTGTCAGAATTTATGAATTTGATTTTGCGTTCTCGGAAGCTTTGCAGGGAAAATTTTAAAGGCTTTTAATTTCAATAAATTTCTTTTTTATTTCAGTTTTAAAATCTTATTTTCGGTGCAAATTATAATTAAGGATCAATTTCATCGGAGGTGTAGATTTGCAGAGCAAAGCAGTCAAAGTATTTACATTATTCGCCGTAGGAGCGCTTATATACGGTATGATAGAAATATCGGTAAGAGGCTTTACTCATATAACGATGGGTGTTTTGGGCGGAATATCAATGGTAGTGATACATTTGCTAAATGATGAGCGGCGGAGAGGCATGAATTACTTTTTGCAGATTTCCATAGCGGCTTTTTTTATAACTGCCATTGAATTTTTGGCAGGCGAGATTTTAAACCGGTATCTTCAAATGAATATCTGGGATTATTCAGATATTCCGCTTAATTTTGACGGACAAATTTGTCTGCCTTTTGTTTTTTTGTGGGTGATACTTGCCGCTTTAGGAACGGCTGTTGATGATTTTTTACGTTGGAAAATGTTCAGGGAACCTAAAAATTTTCGGTATCTGAAAGGCGTAAAAGCGATTCATGCCGACGCTAATTAATAAAACAATACCGCACGATACCGTTGACCGGACTTGTGCGGTATTGCTTTATTTTAAGATAACAGCGTACTGTACATATTTTAAAGCAGAGCGCCGGCAATTTTCAGATCATACGGCGTGGTTATTTTTATATTGCTCAAATCTCCCTCTATGATCGAAACCGGTATCCCCGCGCCGTTAAATACTCCGCAGGCGTCGGTCAGCGAAGCTTTCTGTTCGTCGGTTAAGCCTGAATACGCGTTGACAAAAGCCTGTATGTTAAAGCTCTGAGGCGTCTGAGCGTGATAAAGACAGCTTCGCCTGAGCGTTGACTCTATTTCCGTTCCGTTTTCGCTGTACAGGATAGTATCTGTTGCTTTCACAGCTGTAGTGCACGGCTTGCCTGACAGCGCCGCTTCAATATTGTCGTTTATTATCTTATCCGTTACAAAAGGTCTTACGGCGTCATGGGTGAGAATAATATCATCATCGTCTGCGCCGTAATCTTCTGTGATTCTATTTATTATTTTCAGTACGGTGGAATTTCTGTCAGCGCCGCCTTTGATTACGCATATCCGCTCTTTGGCAGCGATATACCTTTCAATAAGCTCCTGCGTATGTCCGACCCAGTCATTGTGAACGCCCAGATAAATTTTTTCTATACGGCTTTGTGAAAGAAATTTTTCGGCAGTGCGTATAATAATCGGTCTGCCTTTCAGTTCGATAAACTGCTTCGGAATATCCGCGCCCATTCTGCTTCCGGTTCCGCCTGCCGCTATTCCTGCAAAAATCATCTGTTATAAGACCATCCTTTTCATGATATATAACCCAGCGCCTATGTCCCCGCCTTCTTTAGAAGGCGTTCGCCTCTCTAAGGCGGCGGGTTCCATTCAGACTTTCAGTAGGGGGACGTAATCCCCTACTGAAACCCTGAGGAGCTAGAAGCTCTTCGCTGTCAAAAGACGGCGTTTGGCGCAGGTTGCTTCGTCGCAGCCGATACCCCGCGAGCTCACATCGGACTTTGCTCCGAATTAAAACAAGGGCGGATATGCCGCCCTTTTATATTGTTTTATTGGCCGTATTTTTTCAGCAGAGCTTCAATTTTCTGATGAGGATCAATAATATTTGAAATGGAAAGATCGTGATTGAGCGAAGCGATAAAATAAGAAATATACTTCGCGCAGTCAACCTCGTGGAACCATGATCTCTGAAGAAGCTGAGGAGTGCGGTAGGTGAGATTGGTTCCGAAAACTCCGTCGATGATTCCGTCCGCGTAAGCCTTGTCAAAGGTTTCCAGACCGTTGGTGAATATGGCATAGGTAGCGTAAGCAAAAATTCTTTTCGCCTTGCGCTTTTTAAGCTCAACGGCAACCTCCAGCATTGACTCTCCGGAAGAGATTATGTCGTCGGCGATAAAGACGTCCTTGTTGGTTACGTCGTTGCCTAAATATTCGTGGGCGATGATCGGGTTTCTGCCGTTTATTATGACCGAATAGTCGCGGCGCTTGTAGAACATTCCGAGATCAACTCCCAGTACGGAAGCATAATACATATTTCTGTTAATAGCTCCTTCGTCGGGAGAAACGATCATAAAATGATCCTTGTCAATAACAAAATTGTCAATGCTTTTGAACATTGCTTTCAGCACCTGATATGAGGGAATAATATTGTCAAAGCCCATAAGCGGCACTGCGTTCTGCACTCTGGGGTCGTGAGCGTCGAAGGTGAGGATATTCTCAACTCCCATAGCCTCCAGCTCCTGAAGCGCTACGGCGCAGTCGAGGGATTCGCGGTAGCTTCTCCTGTGCTGACGTCCACCGTAGAGCGACGGCATGATAACGTTTATCCTGTGAGCCTTTCCGCTTGCCGCCTGAATGATCCTTTTAAGGTCCTGATAATGGTCGTCGGGGGACATAGCGTTTTCCATGCCGAAATAGTTGTAGGTGCAGCTGTAATTGCCGACGTCGCAGAGAATGAAAAGGTCGTTTCCTCTTACGGTGGATTTAATCAGACCTTTTCCGTCGCCGGAAGAAAATCTGGGGCAGTCTGTTTCGATCAGATAATTGTCAGTTTCCATTCCCTGGTCTTTTCCCCATTTAACAAGATAATTGTTGATTTTACGTCCCAGCTCCTGTGTTCCGTTCATTGAAATAAGGCCGAGCGGCGCGACTCTTGTTTGAGTATCGAACAAAATTTTTTTAGTATTTGAACTTTCCATTCCCAGAACCTCCGATTAAAAATAATTTAAGAGTTTGTCCTCACAAGATTTTTGACGGATATTAGGCGAATTATCAGATAGTAAAGATTAAAGCAGTGGCTTTACGGCATAAAAATCGGCAAATCCGCCGGAAAAAACGCCTGACAGCTTATAAAGACATAATATAAGGCAATGCCGCCTTAAAAACACTATTATAATTTTATTATACTTTATTTGTTCCGCTTTTACAATACCCTTTGCGAATTTTTATAATTATTTATATTATTACACAAAATCGCCCTCACATTTTTCAAAGCTTTTATACAACAATGTTCAAGTAAACGTTTCCTTTGATAAACTTTTATGACCTGCTGTGATGTTTGTTGATTTTATTTTATTGTTATGATATAATAGCTTTGATACATTATTGCAGGATGGGGTGAATAAATGCAGCCTATAATAAAGCTCGAGCTTCCTGAGAAATGCAGAATAATAGCGGTAAGCGATATTCATACCTGCGATTATCTGCTTAAAGACGTTTTAAAAAAGGCAGGATATACGCCGGGCGAGGATTATCTTATCATAGTCGGAGACATTCTGGAGCATTGGGATAATAACCTCAGCACGATACGTACGGTTATGGAGCTTTGCGAAAACGACCGGGTTTACTGCCTGCTTGGAAATAATGATACAGGCGTCATAAGAATGGCGTTTACATATCCGTATAAAAGATTTCAGGAGAAGTTTTATTGGGAAGGCACAACATATAATCAAATGGCAAAAAGTCTCGGCTTTGATTGGTGCAGCGAGGAAAACTGGCTTGAAATAAGAGCGGCGGTTTATGAAAAATACAAAGCCGAGCTTGACTTTATGAACAGCCGCCCGATCGCTGTTGAAACGCAGGAGCATATTTTTGTTCATGCAGGCTTGGAAAATCGCCCCGACTGGGAAAACACCGACAATGATTATGCGATTACTGTACCTTGGTTTTTTAATATGGAGAATCCCACGGACAAATGGTTGATCGTAGGACATTTTCCTGCTTATAATTTCGAGGCAAGCAGATGTACAAATCTCCCGATTTTTGATTATGATAAAAAGATGATCGATATTGACGGCGGATTGAGCATTAAGCGGAGCTGTCAGCTCAACGCGCTTATTATCAATAAAAACGGCGAAGATTACAGCTATGACGTAGTGTGGGATACATTTTTCAAAAAAGCAAAGGTCATCGCGGATTATAATTCGGAAATTTCACCTGCTTATACAAATTGGTCTGATCAGGAGATTGAAGTTCTCAGTACAGAAAACGGGTTAGCTTTTGTACGCGATAATAAAACAGACAAAACGGGATATATTCCGAAAAGCAGAGTTTATGATGTAAATGGTTCTAAACGGATTTGGGAGTTTCTGTCCGCTTTTCCGTCGGTGCGCAAGGACGAGCTTGTTTATTATATAGAAAGCTCAGACGGCTATGCAAGAATCATAAAGGAGTCGGGTGAAACCGGCTAGCTCTCTGAAAAATATCTGGAAAGGTAAAGTGATTTATATGGAGCTGAGTATTATTTTTAAAGGCGTTATCGACGGCGATGAGCAGCCGGTGGTTATCTGTAATCTGGAGCATGAGATCATTTATATGAATCCTGCGGCAGTTAAGAGGTATGAAAGCGCGGGAGGAGCAGGGCTTGTGGGAAAAAGTCTGCTGAACTGTCATAATCCCCGCTCGGTTGAAATTATCAGGCGCAATATAGATATGATGAGCAGGGATAAGAGTGTAAACAGAATATTTGAGGTCCACAGCACACGGCACGGCGGCAACAACGATGTTTATACGGTCGCGGTTCGCGACGAAAGCGGAGAGCTTATCGGATATTATGAAAAGTTTGAGGATAAAAATCTGTATATTGAGGAGAAATAAATGTTTACTTTACTGAAACAAGAGGGAAGAGCAAGAAGAGGGGAATTCAAGACAGTACACGGAACTATACAGACGCCGGTATTTATGAATGTAGGCACTGCGGCGGCTATAAAGGGCGGTATATCTTCGGTGGATCTGGATCAGCAGCTGAAATGCCAGGTGGAGCTTTGCAATACCTATCATCTTCATGTGCGTCCTGGCGACGATATAATTTATAAAATGGGCGGGCTTCATAAGTTTATGAACTGGCGCAAGCCTATTCTTACCGACAGCGGAGGATTTCAGGTATTTTCTTTAGCCAAGCTGCGTAAGATTAAAGAGGAAGGCGTGTACTTCAATTCTCATGTGGACGGCAGAAAGATATTCATGGGACCAGAGGAAAGTATGCGCATTCAGTCCAACCTGGCTTCTACTATAGCTATGGCGTTTGACGAATGTGTGGAAAATCCGGCTGCTTATGAATATTCAAAGGCGTCCTGCGAGCGCACTACAAGATGGCTTGTAAGGTGCCGAGATGAGATGAAGCGTCTGAATTCTTTGGATTCTACCATTAATAAAAACCAGCTGCTGTTCGGCATAAATCAGGGCTGTACTTATGACGACCTGCGTATCGAGCATATGAAGGCGATACGAGAGCTTGATCTTGACGGATATGCTATAGGGGGACTTGCGGTAGGAGAGCCTACCGGCGTGATGTATCATATAATTGAACAGGTAGAGCCGTATATGCCTGCGGATAAGCCAAGGTATCTTATGGGGGTCGGAACTCCGTCAAATATCATCGAAGCGGTGTATCGGGGCATTGATTTCTTTGACTGTGTAATGCCCAGCAGAAACGCCAGGCACGCGACCATATTTACCTGGAACGGAATAATGCACGCCAACAATAAACGCTACGAGCTTGACGAACGTCCTCTCGATACCCAATGCGGCTGTCCTGCCTGCCGGAATTTTTCACGGTCTTACATACGTCATCTTTTCAAGGCTAACGAGCAGCTTGCCGGACGTCTTGCGGTTATGCATAATCTTTATTTTTACAACACTCTTATGGAAAAGATCCGTGAAGCTCTTGACGAGGGCAGATTTGAAGAATTCAGAAATAAATATTCCAGCCTTCTTGAATCCAGACTTGAGGATTAAGAAGCCGCTTAACGCGGCAGGCTTGTGCGTTGACTGAACGCATGAGCCTGCCGTTGTCAATTTGCAGGCGGCAGTATGAAAGGCTTGATGTAATGGAACTTTATGAAATTCTCCTTGTTGCTGCGGGATTGTCGATGGACGCTTTTGCGGTATCCGTAACCAACGGTATGTGCGTAAAAAGGGCAGGGCTTCCGCTTTCCCTGATGTGCGGCTTGTGCTTCGGACTTTTTCAGGGAGCAATGCCGGCGATAGGATATGCGCTTGGAAAAGGCTTTGAGTCGAGGATTTCAGCGTTTGATCATTGGATCGCTCTTATTCTGCTCGGTTTTATCGGAGGAAGAATGATAGCGGACACCCTGAAAACTGATGAAACGGAAGAAAGTCTGACGAAGCTGACCTTTCCGCTTCTGTTGGTTCAGGGATTTGCGACAAGCGTAGACGCGCTTGCGGTAGGCGTAGGCTTTGCCGCGCTTTCGGTCAGCATAGTGGTCGCTTCCGCCTTGATTTGCGCGGTAACTTTTATAATAAGCTGTACGGGAGTATATATAGGCAAAAGCTTCGGCTGTCGGCTTAACAAAAAGGCTGAAACCGCTGGAGGAATCATACTGATTGGGATCGGATTAAAAGTATTTATAGAGCATATGTTTTTTTGAACGGTTATTTTGTAAATTCAGGAAGTATGATTTAATAATTACCCTCTTAAAATGTTCATAATTAAGAAATAAATATGTGCTATCATAATATTCGTGGTTTTTTGGACAAGTGTATAAAAAACTGTCATGTGTATAAAATTCAGAATACTGGGAATAATAAGATGAAATCATTGGTTATTTTTGATCTGGACGGAACGCTGATAAATTCCATATATGATTTGGCTGACGCTGTAAATGGCGCTCTTGCGGATTTAGGTTACCCTGCTCATGAGGTTGAAAAATACTATCATTTTGTGGGAAACGGTACGGTGAAGCTCTGCGAGAGAGCGCTCCCTAAGGATAAAAGAAGCGGCGGAGAGATAATGCGGCTGCATTCATTGTTTGCTGAAAGATATGAAAAATGCTGTATCGAAAAAACAAAACCCTACGACGGGATCGTAGACGTGCTTCAGAGACTGAAAGCGATGGGAGTAAAATGCGCCGTTGCTTCAAATAAAACAGACAGCTTCGTAAAATATATAATAAGATCGCTGTTCGGAGAAAATACTTTTGATTATATACAGGGAAAAACCGAAAGCGTTCCCGCAAAGCCCAATCCTGAGATGCTTAATACTGTCATACGGCATTTCGGGCTAGATAAAAGAGAGTGCATAATGGCCGGAGATTCGGACGTTGACGTTATAACCGCCAAAAGGTGCGGAATAGAATCTGTCGGCTGCGCATGGGGATTCAGAGGCGCGGAGGAGCTTTCTGCCTCGGGTGCGGATTACATAGCTTATCAGCCTCAGGACATTCTGAAATGTATAGCGGCAATACCTGACAATGACCGGCTTCCGGATGTTTATGCTTCCTGCTAAAACAGGTTTGGCTTTCTGCATATAAAATTCCTGACATACGTCAGTATATCTGACGGCGTTCAATATTAGCTGCTGATATTTCAAAGCGGCTGTATGCAGATACTGTAAGATATTGCTCGTATCAATACGCAAAAATGGAGGACATTTTGTTGATGAAGGATTTTTACAAGAGATTTGTTAAGGAAGAGCTTGACGATAAGGGGAGATTATTAAAGTTTGAACTTGATTTAAAGGATAACTTTAATTTTGCATATGACGTTATTGACGAAATAGCGAAAATTGAGCCGGACAAGCTGGCGATTCACTGGGTAAACGAAAACGGAGAGGAGCATAAGTTTACTTTTAAGGAACTTTCTGAAAAGAGCAGTCAGGTCGCAAATATGATGCTTGCCTACGGCGTCCAAAAAGGCGATATGGTAATGGCTGTGCTTAAAAGGCATTATGAGTTCTGGTTTCTTGCTTACGGGTTGATGAAAATAGGGGCTATTCTTGTTCCGGCTACCTGCCAGCTTAAAAAGAAGGATTATATATACCGCTTTGACGCCGCTGAGATCAGTTATATAGTTGCCACTGCCGAGGACGATGTTCCGGGCGAAGTTGATGCTGCGCTTGAAGAATACGGCGGAATGAAGCGCAAGTTCATAACGCACGGCGAGAAAAACGGATGGATAGATTTTCTTGCAGAAACGGATAAATACCCTGCGGTTTTTGAGAGAATGGAAACAAAGGTCGAGGAATCTATGCTGATGTATTTCAGCTCCGGTACAACGGGCTATCCTAAAATGGTGCTTCACAGGCATTCTCTCGCCGCGGCTCACATTATAACCGCGAAGCATTGGCATCACCTTGACGATAATTCTTTACATCTTACCGTATCGGAAAGCGGCTGGGCAAAGTGTGCCTGGGGAAAAATGTTCGGTCAGTTTGCCTGCGGCGCTACTACGTTTATATACGACTTTGACAGATTTGTTCCCGCAAATGTGCTGAAGGTCATTCAGGATTATAAAATAACCTCGTTCTGCGCCCCTCCCACTATGTACAGGTTTTTTATCAAGGAAGGTTTGGAGCATTATGATCTTTCATCTCTTAAATACAGCTGCATAGCCGGCGAGGCGTTAAACCCCGAGGTATACAACAAATGGTACGAGTATACAGGTCTTAAGCTTATGGAGGGCTTCGGTCAGACTGAAACCGCGGTTATCGTCGGCAATCTCTACGGCGCCGAGCCTAAGCCCGGGTCAATGGGTAAGCCTACTCCATTATATAATGTAGGCATCGTTGACAAGAAGGGAAATCCTGTAGAAGTAGGCGAGACCGGAGAAATCGTGGTTTATGCTGAAAGAGGAAAGCATCAGGGACTGTTTATAAGGTACTACCGCAATGCAGTTGAAACAGATAAGGCATGGCGGTTTGGAATGTATCATACCGGAGATACAGCTTATATGGATGAGGACGGTTATTATTGGTATGTGGGAAGAACCGACGATCTCATTAAGGCGTCGGGCTACCGTATAGGCCCTTTTGAAATAGAAAGCATACTGATGGAGCATCCGGCGGTTCTGGAATGTGCCATAACCGCTGCCGACGATCCTATAAGAGGAAAGGTCGTAAAGGCGACTATAGTTTTGACAAAGGAATACAAGGCTAAGGCAGGCGGCGAGCTTGTTAAGGAGCTTCAGAATTTTGTGAAGAAAGCCACTGCTCCTTACAAATATCCCAGAATTATTGAGTTTGTTGACGAGCTTCCGAAAACTATAAGCGGCAAGATAAGACGTGTTGAAATACGCGAAAACGACGCTAAGAAAAACTGTTAAAAGCATACAGGGGCTTTCAAGCCCCTGTTTTTATACGCAGCGGCTTTGATTTATAACGAAAGGAAGGTGAAAGTCCGTGAAAAAAGGATTTTGTCAGCCGGCAGGCTTTAAACGCGGGCGTTCAGATGATTTTATATGAATACCCTCCTAAGCTTAGACGGCAGGAAAGACAGCTTAAAGCCGTGCACGATATTGAAGAGCATAAAAAAATGCAGCGGACATTGTATAAGAATCTTATTCTCGGCGCCGTTATCATTTTTCTGGGGATAATGATTCCACTTGCGGTAATTAAGATAATCGTTCTGCTTCTTGGCTTTCTCAATATTGCCACTGCGTTTCTGCTGTACAGATATTCTGCCATGTCCCGGGATACAAAATGCTATACCCGAATATACAGCGACAGAATAGAGCATTGTCAGGGAAGTATGCTTACGGACAGGAAAACCGTTATGACGGTGTATTATGACGATATAGTAAAATCCTTTCAGAATCCGTCAGGAAAGCTGATAATATGCCTGAAGAATAATTACAGGTCGGAAATAACCTGTGACAGACCAAGTAGAGGATTTAAGAAGAATATGTCGGAAAATAAAATTACTATGGATTTTCAGGATATAAAAGCCAAGCTGTATCTTATTCAGAATCTGTCTGAGGAAATAAAATATCCTAAAAAGCAGTACAGGACAATAGATGATGAGGAGAGCGAGGACGATAAATGGGATCTGCTGCACAAGCATGGCTTATAAATGTAAATTTTCTGTTAATCGGTATTGCATTGCAAAATCAAGTGTGATATAATTTTATTAAACATTATGACCAAGAGAGTAGGCATATTTATTAGATTTTCAGAGAGAAGTCGCAGCGTTTGCGTCTGAAAGCGGCTTTAAATCGGAATATTCCGAAGTTCACTTGCGAGTGGTTCCGCCGAAGTTTTTTATTGTAAGCGGAAACGTAGAATTCTGCGTTAAAGATGCGGGAGTGTTGGCTCTTTTTGACTAATAGGTGGTATAGCAAGCGCGGTCTTGTCCTGATTAGCTCGGGATAAGGCTTTTTTTATTAATTATCGGGAGGAATTTTCAATGAGAGAACAATTGAAAAGCATTGAGGCTCGGGCTGAGGAAGAGCTTTCAAAGGTTTCAGACTCCAGACAGCTTGAAGAGCTGAGGGTCAGATACCTCGGAAAAAAGGGTGAAATAACGGCGATTTTAAAGCAAATGGGTAAGCTTTCCTCTGAGGAGCGACCGATTATCGGACAACTGGCAAACTCAGTAAGAGCCGATATAGAAAAGGCTGTCGCTGAAAAGCAGTCGCAGCTTAAGGCTGCGATGGCAGAACAAAGGCTCAAAGCTGAAACTATAGACGTTACCCTGCCGGGAAAGGCGCCCAGACTGGGTAGACCTCACCCGCTCAATGCGGTTCTGGCTGAGGTTGAGGACGTTTTCCTCGGTATGGGTTTTGATATTGTGGAAGGACCGGAGGTAGAAACCGACTATTATTGCTTTGAAGCTCTGAATATGCCTAAGCATCACCCTGCCAGAGATACTCAGGATACATTTTACATTAATGAAAACGTGCTTCTTAGAACACAGACCTCCAGCGTTCAGATAAGAACCATGGAGAAAACAAAGCCGCCGATTAGGATCATTTCCCCGGGAAGGGTTTATCGTTCTGACGCGGTTGACGCCACACATTCTCCGCTTTTCCATCAGATCGAGGGTCTGGTGATAGACAAGGGCGTTACAATGGCAGATCTTAAAGGAACTTTGGAGCTGCTCATGAAGCGCCTGTACGGCGAGGAGGCAAAAATAAGACTTCGTCCGCATCATTTCCCGTATACCGAGCCGTCGGCAGAGGTGGATCTTATGTGCTTTAACTGCCACGGAGAGGGCTGCTCCATGTGCAAGCAGGAGGGCTGGGTAGAGCTTTTAGGCTCAGGAATGGTTCATCCCAAGGTTCTTGCGGGCTGCGGGATAGACCCTGAGGTTTACAGCGGCTTTGCTTTCGGCATAGGTCTTGAAAGACTTACAATGGGAAGATACAGCATTAACGATATGCGTTTGCTGTATGAAAACGATATGCGTTTTCTTGAGCAGTTCTGATTAAGAGGAGGTTTTATTAATGGATTTGTCAATGAGATGGCTTGCGGACTATGTTGACTGCGGCTGTGATATAAAGGAATTTGTTGCCGGCATGACTATGTCAGGCTCCAAGGTCGAGTGCTATGAAGAGGAGGGCTGCTACCTTTCCAATGTTGTGGTGGGACAGGTTATCGAAATAGAACGTCATCCAGATTCCGACCATATGTATACCTGTCAGGTGGATATAGGCGAAGACAAGCCGGTTCAGATCGTAACGGGCGCTCAGAATGTAAACAAGGGCGATTATGTTCCCGTTGCAAAGCATAAGTCGACAGTGCTTCATGAAGGCAAGCCTGTAAAGATCACCAAGGGCAAGCTGAGGGGCGTGGCTTCAAACGGAATGCTGTGTTCTTTGGGAGAGCTTGGTCTTACAGTTCATGATTTTCCTTACGCTATTGAGGACGGAATATTTATTCTTGGCGATGACTGCGATAAAACTGTGGGAATGGATATCAGGGAAGCGATAGGCTTTAACGATACAAAGGTTGAATTTGAAATCACCTCCAACCGCCCAGACTGTATGTCTGTTATCGGACTTGCCAGAGAAGCTCACGCAACGTTCAATGTGCCGTTTAATGTTAAGGAGCCGGTTTTTAAAGGCGTTGACGGAAGCGTCGGGGACTACCTTAAAGTCAAAATACACAATACCGATCTGTGCAAAAGATATATAGGCGCGATCGTAAGGAATGTAAAGATCGAGCCTTCGCCGCGCTGGATGAGAGAAAGGCTGCGCGCCTGCGGAGTCCGTCCGATAAATAATTTTGTCGATATAACCAACTATGTAATGCTTGAATACGGCAGACCCATGCACGCGTTCGATCTAAGATATGTCGAGGGCGGGAAAATAAACGTAAGAAACGCAAGGGCAGGAGAGAAGATCACTACTCTCGACGGCATTGAAAGAGAGCTGTCCGAAGAAATGCTTGTAATCGCGGACGCCGTAAAGCCTGTGGCGGTAGCCGGCGTTATGGGAGGCGAGTACAGCGGAATAATGGACGATACCAATACCGTAGTGTTTGAATCCGCCTGCTTTGACGGGGCGTCGGTTAGAACTACAGCCAAAAAGCTCGGAATGAGAACGGACGCTTCGTCAAGATATGAAAAAGGTCTTGATCCTCACGAGTGTTATGAGGCGCTGATGAGAGCCTGTCAGCTCGTTGAGGAGCTTGGAGCGGGAGAGGTTATAAGAACTGTGATCGACGAGAATTATCAGGACGAAACTCCCAGATCTGTGGAATTTGACGCTGACTGGATAAACAGCTTTCTGGGCTCGGATATTCCTGAGGAGGATATGAAAGAATATCTTTCGCGTCTGGGCTTCAGGCTTGAAAACGGCAGAGTTATTTCTCCGTGGTACAGGATAGATATAGAGTGCAAAGCGGATATTGCCGAGGAGGTAGTGCGTATATACGGCTACAACAATACTCCGAGCACTATCATAAGAGGAGTAGCTCAGGCTATGAGAACGCCCAAGCAGAATTTTGAGCGCAATATAAAAAACGCTGTGCTTGCTATGGGGCTTAACGAAGTTACGACATTTTCTTTTATTTCGCCCAAGTATTTTGATAAAATTAAGCTTCCTGCCGATTCTAAGCTGAGAAATGCGGTTACGATCACAAATCCGCTAGGCGAGGACACCAGCGTAATGAGAACTACTATAATTCCGTCCGTATGCGAGGTTCTTGCCAGAAATTACAGCTACAGAAATCCGGAATGCCATATCTTTGAGATAGGAAACGAGTATATTCCTGTCGAGGGAGGGGTTCTTCCTGAGGAGCCGTTCAGACTTGGAATAGGCGTATATGATACAGCAGACGATTTCGATTTTTATAGTCTTAAGGGTATTGTAGAAAAAATCATGGAAAAGGCAGGCGTTAAGGAATTCGAGTTTGAAAGAGCGTCTGAGGACTCTGTATTTGACGAATATTACGCTTTCCACCCGGGAAGAGCCGCGGTTGTAAAGGTCGGCGGAGAGGAAATCGCTGTTTTCGGAGAGCTTCATCCGGACGTTCTGGAAAACTACGGAATAGCTGCAAGGGCTTACGCGGGAAAGATCAATATGAACGAGCTTATGGAGAGATCGTCCTCCGAAAAGCTGTACAGACCGCTGCCTAAGTTCCCTGCAACTACACGGGATATATCAGTGGTATGCGAAGCGCAGCTCCCTGTGGCTGAAATTGAAAAAGCCATAAGGGGAGCCGCCGGACAGATACTTGAAAAGGTATCTTTGTTCGACGTTTATACCGGCGAGCAGATAGAGAGCGGCAAAAAGTCTGTTTCATATTCGCTTTCAATGCGTTCGCACGAGGGCACTCTTAACGATGAGCAGGCTGACAAAACAATGGATAAAATCGTTAAGGCGTTAGAGAAAATAGGCGTCTACAGAAGATAAACGCAGAAGTATGACTATGCCGCGGGAATAAAATTTTCCGCGGCATAAAATATTATTCAACAAGTTTATGCAAATTGAATAAATTTGAAAAAAGCCCTTGTTATTTTTCAAGTAATAGGTTATAATAATATATGTAGAATGTTAGGTGTACAGATTTTCGTGAAGGAGTTGAGCTTATGCACGAACAAACTATGGAATTTTCAGTTGTAAAGGATAAAGAAACAGAGCTGAAAAGAACGCTGACGATTATTTATGACGCGCTGAAGGAAAAAGGCTATAATCCCATCAATCAGATCGTGGGATATATTCTTTCCGAGGATCCGACATACATAACCACATATAACAATGCAAGAAGCTTGATCCGTCACATTGACAGGGATGAGCTTTTGCAGGCACTGGTCAAATCATATTTGCAGGCGTAGTTTAGAAGCGGAATGGAGAAATTCATTCCGTTTTTTATATAAATAAAACAAAAAACTATTGCCAATTATGAATTTTTGAGTTATAATTAAATATGTAGCTTTCCGCATAGCGTCGTTGAAATCACTGCGGAAATCAGAATATAAAATGTTGGGAGAATGATTATGAAAATAATGGACACAATCGGTTTTGTCGAAGGCTTTGACAAGGAAATCGGAGAGGCTATGAACTCAGAGCTGGCCCGTCAGAGAAGAAATCTTGAGCTTATCGCAAGCGAAAATATCGTTTCGCCTGCCGTAATGGCGGCTATGGGCTCCGCGCTTACCAATAAGTATGCCGAAGGCTACCCGGGAAAGAGATATTACGGCGGCTGTGAATGCGTTGACGTTGTTGAGAATATTGCTATTGAAAGAGCCTGCAAGCTTTTCGGCTGCAAATTTGCCAACGTTCAGCCCCATTCCGGAGCGCAGGCGAATCTGGCGGTATATTTTGCTCTTTGTGAAACCGGCGATACGATACTTGGCATGAGCCTTGCTCACGGTGGTCATCTTACTCACGGCTCGCCTGTAAATATGTCGGGAAAGAACTATAATTTCGTGTCATACGGTCTGGACGAAAACGGTTTTCTTGACTATGAAGAGCTGGAAAGGCTGGCGCAGGAGCATAAGCCGAAGCTCATAGTTGCCGGAGCTTCCGCTTATCCGAGAGTAATTGATTTTGAAAGGATTTCTGAAATCGCCAAGAGCACAGGAGCGCTGTTTATGGTAGATATGGCGCATATAGCAGGTCTTGTTGCCGGCGGACAGCATCCTTCTCCTATACCTTACGCGGATGTTGTTACTACCACGACTCACAAAACTCTCAGAGGCCCGAGAGGCGGTATGATCCTCACAAATAACGAGGAGCTTGCCAAGAAATTCAACAAAGCCATATTCCCCGGGACTCAGGGAGGACCTCTTATGCACGTTATCGCCGCAAAGGCAGTGTGCTTCGGAGAGGCTTTAAAGCCTGAATTCAAAGCCTATGCGGAGCAGGTAGTAAAAAATGCTCAGGCGCTTGCCAAGGGACTTGTAAGCAGAGGCTTCAATCTTGTTTCCGGCGGCTCCGACAATCATCTTATGCTTGTTGACCTTCAGCCGTTTAATATAACAGGCAAGGAGCTTGAAAAGAAGCTAGACGAGGTTTATATCACTGTAAACAAGAATGCTATTCCTAACGATCCACAGAGTCCGTTTGTAACCAGCGGCGTAAGAATCGGTACTCCTGCGGTTACGACAAGGGGACTTAAGGAAGAGGATATGGATAAAATCGCCGAGTGCATTTATCTCACTGCGACTGATTTTGACAATAAGGCTGACGAAATAAGAGAAACTGTAAAATCAATTTGCAGTAAATATCCGCTATATGAGTAATTTATAATACTGAACGTTTGTAACGTACATTTCCGCAAAAAAATCGGCTTGCTGTATTGCAGGCCGATTTTTTAATAAGATATAAATTACAGTCAGATATTAATGCTTTCAGCTTATAGCCGAAGCGACTGAAATCGAAAGGCGTTAAACCTCTTTGAGCAGGTCGCTCATTGCGTAAAGTCCGGCTGCTTTACCTTTCAGAAATACAGCCGCGTTCACAGAGCCGACCGCAAACACGGATTTTGAATGAGCTTCATGCTTGAGGGTAACGACTTCATCGCGTCCGGCAAAGATAATTTCATGCTCGCCCACTATCGTTCCGCCTCTTATAGCGTGCATACCTATCTCATTCTTGGTTCTTTTGGCTCTTATTGAATGTCTGTCATAGACGTAGTTATATTTGTTGTCAAGCTCGGAGTTGATAGCCTCGCCAAGCATGATGGCGGTACCGCTCGGCGCGTCGATCTTCTGATTATGATGCTTTTCTACTATCTCAATGTCAAACTGTCCTCCAAGAACTCTGACAGCGCGCTTTGCCAGATCGGCAAGCAGATTTATTCCCAAAGACATATTAAAGGTAAAGAAAACGGGAATACTTTCAGCAGCCTTATGTATTTTTGAGATCTGCTCCTGCGAATATCCTGTTGTCGCTATTACGGCGGCTACTCCGTTGGTAAGGCAATATTCAAGCAGGTCGTCAAGCAGCGACGGATGTGAAAAATCTATGATAACGTCCGGCTTGCTATCCAGCTTTGATATCCTGTCGTAAACGGGGAAATCAGCATAGCTTTCGCCGATTTTATCTACTCCGGAAACAACACGGCAGTCGCTGCGGTTGGAAATTATATCGTAAATTACCCTGCCCATTTTTCCGCAGGCGCCGCATATAGTTATATCGGTCATTTCTAACGTTCCTTTCTAAAGCTACAGGGCGAATTTGCTGTTCGCCCTGTATTGACTGTTACTTAATTAGTCCTACAGCCCTCATAGAATCGGAAAGCTGTTTTTTCTTGGCTTCGCTCATCTCGACGAGCGGAAGCCTGCAAGGTCCGGCGTTAAAGCCCATAAGATTAAGCGCTTCCTTGACGGGAATAGGATTTACATCGCAGAACAGAGTCTTGGTAAAGTCGTGAATTCTGAATGCAATATCTCTTGCTTCACTGTAGCTGTTTTCAAGACATAATCTGCATATCTCGTGGGTTTCAAAGGGCATACAGTTTGACAGGACGGAAATAACGCCCTTTCCGCCGAGAGCCATTATAGGTATTATCTGATCGTCGTTGCCGGAATAAATATCAAGAGAATCTCCGCACAGCGCGGCGATAGACGCAATCTGACCTATGTTTCCGCTGGCTTCCTTAACGGCGACGATATTATCAAGCTCAGCAAGCTTGGCGCAGGTTTCGGGAGCAATATTAACTCCTGTTCTTGACGGCACGTTATACATGATTATAGGAAGAGAAACCGCGTTTGCGATCTCTGTATAATGACGTACAAGTCCCGCCTGAGAAGTTTTGTTATAGTAAGGCGTAACTACCAACAAAGCGTCAGCGCCCAGATCTTCCGCCGTTTTGGAAAGATTGACCGCGTATTCCGTATGGTTGGAGCCTGTTCCCGCCACGACGGGAACTCTTTTTGCCGTCTTTTCAACGGCGTATTTAATGCACTCGATATGTTCTTCGTCGGTCATCGTCGCGCTTTCGCCGGTCGTTCCGCATATAATGATCGCGTCTGTGCCGTTGTCTATATTAAAATCTATAAGACGTCCCAGCTCGTCAAAGTTGATCGAGCCATCGGCGTTCATAGGCGTTACGATGGCAACGCCTGCGCCTGTAAAGATAGTATTCTTCATAAGCGAACTCCTTTCGATAAAGTTCTATGTTTAGTGATTGTCAGTCGAAATAACCCTTAGCGGCAAGAAGCTCCGCGAGTAAAACAGCTCCGCCGGCCGCCCCTCTGAGGGTATTGTGTGAAAGACATACAAATTTATAATCGTACTGTGAATCCTCACGCAATCTGCCTATTGAAACAGCCATGCCGCCCTCAAGATCCCTGTCAAGCTTAGCCTGCGGTCTGTCGTCCTCCGTAAAGTAGTTAAGGAACTGCTTCGGAGCCGAGGGAAGCTCAAGCTCCTGAGGAACGCCGCTGAAACTTTTCCACGCTTCAAGAATTTCCTCCTTTGAAGGCTTGTTTTCAAAGGATACGAATACCGCTGCTGTATGACCGTCGGAAACGGGAACTCTCAGGCACTGGGTAGTGATCGAAGGGGAGTCAGCGTCGACAATTTTATCGCCTTCTATGCGGCCCCAGATCTTAAGCGGCTCCTTTTCGGATTTCTCCTCTTCGCCTCCTATATAAGGGATAACGTTGTCAATGATCTCAGGGAAGGATTCAAAGGTTTTTCCCGCTCCTGAAATTGCCTGATATGTGCAGGCGAGAGCCTTTGTTACCTTGTATTTATCCATAAGCGGAGCAAGAGCGGGAACATAGCTCTGAAGCGAGCAGTTGGATTTGACCGCTATAAAGCCTTTCTTTGTACCCAAGCGCTTTCTCTGTGCGCTTATGATCTCAATGTGCTCAGGATTTACCTCGGGGATAACCATAGGCACGTCGTCTGTATGGCGATGTGCGGAGTTGTTTGAAACTACGGGACATTCAGCCTTTGCGTATTTTTCCTCCAAAGCCCTGATCTCATCTTTCTTCATGTCTACCGCGCAGAATACGAAATCTACCATTGAAGCGATTTTTTCTACGTCTTCCTCTGCGTTCATAACGGTCAGCTCTCCTATTGCCTCAGGCATCGGTTCTGAAAGCTTCCATTTTCCAGCTACTGCGTCCTTAAGCTTTTTTCCCGCCGAACGTGGGGAAGCGGCTACGCAGACAACGTTGAACCACGGGTGTTTGTCAAGAATGACAGAAAACCGCTGTCCGACCATTCCCGTCGCGCCTATAATACCAACATTGAATTTTCTCATTGCAAAATCTCCTTTAAAATTTAATGGCTTTCGTGTGTGCATAATCACTAAAATATTCTTTGGATCGGACGTAATTTTGCACAAAACATAAAAGTTAAACAAACAATAAAAAAACTGGTTGAAAACCAGCTCATCATACAATATAATAAGAATGTTGACATATTTTAAGTCATATGCCGATAGCACTCCATCATAAGTAATGATGACAACTGGAGCTCTGTTAAAACTACAGTCAGCAGTCAGGTTTCCCAGACCTGTGCTTCGGCAGTCGCACCTTTCACATTTAAGAAAAAGCCTTGGGAAGCTGTGATGTCATACATCTCAAAAATGCTACTGATTTTGACCGCACCTCTATCTGTTCTGTTTAATCATAACAAATAATATGCCGTATGTCAAGACTATTAGCAGAAAAAATATTAATTTTTTGTAAAACAAACGGGCATTCGGCGGAACAGTCCGTAACTGGAAAAATAAAACTGCTTAAACTGCAATAAAGAAAGCGGAGATTGAAATTATGCTGGATTTGAAAAATATGAAAAAATCTGATTTTTACTATGAGCTTCCTGAGAAGCTGATCGCTCAGACTCCTATCGAGCCCAGAAACGCTTCACGGATGATGAAGATCGACCGCAGAAGCGGAGCTGTTGAGCACAGCCGTTTCTATAGCTTATGTAATTACCTGAAAAAAGGTGATTTGCTGATACTTAACGATTCAAGAGTTCTTCCCGCGAGAATATACGGTGAAAAGGCAGACAACGGTTCTTTTATCGAGTTTCTGCTGCTTGAACAGAAGGGCGCAATGAAATGGGAGATACTATGCCGTCCGGGAAAAAAGGCGAAGGTCGGAACACGTTTTGTTTTCGGAGGAGGTAAGCTTTCAGCTGTAATAACCGACGTTCTGGACGACGGAAACAGAATAGCGGAATTTGAGTGCGAGGGAAGCTTTTTTTCCGCGCTTGACGAGATAGGTCAGATGCCCCTGCCTCCGTATATAAAAGAAAAGCTAAGCGACAAGGAGCGTTATCAGACTGTCTATTCCCATGAGCTCGGTTCTTCCGCCGCTCCCACCGCGGGACTTCATTTCACAAAGGAAATGCTTGAAGAGCTGGAAGCAAGGGGGATAAATATCGGATATGTTACGCTTCATGTCGGGCTTGGCACCTTCAGACCCGTAAAGGAGGAAAATGTGCTTGAGCACAAAATGCACAGCGAGCATTATGAGCTCCCTGAGCGTACCGCAAACCTTATCAATGAAACCAAAGCAAGCGGTGGACGGGTAATAGCCGTAGGCACGACCTCGTGCAGAACGCTCGAAAGCGTCGCCGCATTTTATAATGAAATAAGACCGTGCGAAGGATATACGGATATTTTTATCTATCCCGGATTTGATTTTAAGGTTCTGGACGGTCTGATAACCAATTTTCATCTTCCCGAAAGTACGCTTATAATGCTGGTATCGGCGTTCCTTGGGTATGAAAATACAATGAACGCGTATAAAATCGCCGTTGAGGATAAATACAGATTTTTTTCTTTCGGTGACTGTATGCTTATCATATAAAAAATAAAAAGAACTGCGCAGGTCAATAAAATCAAAAGAATAAGATGGCAGAGAGCCGTCTGTTTACTTTTGACTTTATCAGCTTGAAGCAGTCCTTTTTTATAATTTGTTTTTAGCTGCAGACAAAATTATTTTCAGCCTTATTTAAATGCCGCACTCATCGTAATCCTTCCACTTTTCGTAATGAGCCTTGTCGTCAAAATATTTGTATACGAACAAAGCGGTAGAAGCAATAACGAGCAGCAGCGTTCCCATAACCGCCCAGAACGATTTTTTCTGAGAGTAATTTGACATAATAAAACATCCTTTCTTTTCAGCATATTTGTTTCTTTAATTATACTACAGTACGAAGGATATGTCAAATAAATTTTTCTGAATAAAAATGGAGAAATTCCTCTAAGCAAAGACCGCTTTTGCGGATAAATTCAGCCGCCTCGGTTCCTACATATCTGTAATGCCACGGCTCATAGTCTATTCCCGTATAGTGTTCCTTCATTCTGGGGTAACGCAGGATAAATCCGTATTTATGCGCGTTCATACACAGCCAGCGTCCCTGCGGAGTGGTATGGAAATTATCTTCGGTATCCTCTGCCGACGGCGTGGAAAAATCGACCGCAAGCCCGCAGTTGTGCTCGCTGTGACCGGATTTTGCAAGAGTTCTGGAGGTATCGTTTACAGCTTCTTTATAGCTCATTCCCGAACCGATCCTTTCAGATATGCTTTTTTCCCATAGGCTTTGCTGGTAGTCGCATGAACGGTATGCAGACAGCACCTTGATATTTATTCCTTCATGCTCGGCGTCCCTTAAAAGCATTCTGCACTGCCTGCAGGCCTGACTTTCCAGAAGCTTGCCCTGCACGGCTTCAAGTGAGATAGTCTGTTCAAAACCTTCGGGAACAGCGTTGAATTTGTCGATCAGCATTAAATAATCCATATTATCGCCCATATGTAATAAATCCGCTTATAAGCATAACGAATATTTATAGTTTTCAAGAGGCGTGTTAAGTCTGCGTAAAAATCCTGACTGTAATTATCCTTGCTTTTATGCGGATATTTTTCAATTACGGTTAGCGGGCTGTCCTCCCTTTCATATTTTATTGTTCAGTTTTCCTTACTGAAATGATCTGCTTTATTATATGCCTCAGCTAATGATCATGACATAGAGGAAAGCTTTTTTTCATATAATTTATTGAAATAAAAAAGAAAGGACAGGTTATATGAATTTAAAGACTATATGCATAAGGGCTTTGACAGTAATTTTAACAGTGTTTTTTATTCCTGTCGGAATATGGGGCTATGCAAAGGCGGCGCCTTATATTGCTAAGATAGCTTCAGGCTCGGCGGGAATAACGATGGGCGATTACAATACCTTCAAATATAACAGCAGCACCTCGTCTGCGGCAGAAGAAATCCTGAAAAGCGTATTTGAGCCTGTTTCTGTTACAAGACGGAGCGCGTGGGATATCGATATGGCACCGCAGGAGCTTGAGATTCCCAGCGAGGGCGGCGAGGTGCCTTCGCCTAAGCCAAGCGAGGAGGTTTTAAACGCTATTCCGTATCCTGAAAGTATGGAAAACCATGACGGCGTGATTGAAAAATACACCTACGGAGTATATACAGGCGAGCAGTATTTTGATCTTGACGGCGGGGGACAGGTAAGAAACTGCACCGAGCTTTCAAACGACGAGCTGTATTCCGAAAGCCTGAAGGACGTTGAATTTGAACTGGATCCTGACAGCGACGAGCCGCAAATACTTATATATCATACTCATGCTACGGAAAGCTTTGAGCCGTATTCAAGGGATTATTATGACAGCTCGTTTACCTGCAAGACTACCGATCCTGAAAAAAATATAGTAGCCGTAGGAGATAAGATATGCGAGCAGCTTGATAAAGCCGGTATAACATACATTCACGACACGCTTGTTCATGATTATCCCAGCTATAACGGCTCCTACGAATCAAGCCGCGCTACGGTACAGGAAATACTGGAGGAGTATCCGTCTATAAAAATAGCGCTGGATATTCACCGGGACGGTATTGAAAGGGAGGACGGAACAAGACTTGCGCCTGTAGCTGAAATAAACGGAAGGGAAGCGGCGCAGATCATGATTATTTCCGGCTGCGACGACGGCACGATGAATATGCCGGATTATCTTCAGAATTTCAGATTCGCTTCATTGCTCCAGTCTGAATTTGAAACAATGCATTGCGGTCTGACCAGACCTGTGCTTTTTGACTACCGCTTTTACAATCAGGATCTTACCACAGGCTCTCTTCTTATTGAGGTGGGAAGCCATGGAAACTCTCTGGATCAGGCGCTTTACAGCGGCGAGCTGATAGGGGAGTCGCTGGTTGAGATATTCAAGAAGCTTTCGTAATTCAACGTCTATTATACAAAAACGGGAAACGCGGAAGCGAAAAAAGAAAGGCGTGTTCACATAAATACAAACACGCGGCTTAAGTGTAAATCACACGCAATATTTGTATTATGAGAACACGCTCAGGTTATTTCATCAATTCGTCCATGTCGCCTATAAGCTTTCCGAACAGTCTGAGAGCGTCAGCAACGGGCTTTGAAGAAGTCATATCCACTCCTGCGCCTTTAAGCAGAGAAATTGGGTCGGCAGAGCAGCCTCCGCTTAGAAATCCCAGATAATCCTTGACCGCAGGCTCTCCCTCGCTCAGAATGCGCTGAGAAAGCGCAATTGCGGCAGAATATCCGGTTGCATACTGATAAACGTAATAGTTATAGTAGAAGTGAGGTATTCTTGCCCATTCAAGGTCTATCTCATGGTCGATCACAACGTCGTTTCCGAAGTAAAGCTCGTTAAGCTCTCTGTACATTTTGCTGAGCCTGTCGGCAGTAAGCGTTTCACCCTGTGCCGTAAGCTCGTTTATATTAAGCTCAAATTCGGCAAACATCGTCTGTCTGTATAATGTAGTACGGAACTGCTCCAGAAAGTAATTGATAAGATATGCTTTTTTCTTTTTGTCCTCAGTATTTTTCAGCAGATACTGCATAAGCAGCGCTTCATTGCAGGTAGAAGCAACCTCGGCTACAAAAATTACATAATCGCTGTAAGCGACCGGCTGATTTTTGTTTGAAAGATAGGAATGTATCGCGTGACCCATTTCATGAGCCAGCGTAAACATACAGTTGAGAGTATTTTTGTAGTTAAGGAGAACGTATGGGTGCACTCTGGCTCCGGCGGAATAGGCTCCGCTGGTTTTTCCCTCATTCTCGTAGACGTCTATCCACCGCTCAGTAAAGCCTTTTTTCAAAATGGACAGATATTCAGTACCCATAGGCGCCAGCGCTTTGAGAACGGTTTCTTTAGCCTCTTCAAAGGTGATTTTCATATCCGCGTCCGAAACGACAGGAGTATACAGATCGTACATATGCAGCTCGTCAACTCCAAGCAGCTTTTTACGAAGCTTGACGTAATCGTACATATAGTGCATATTGTCGTGAACGGCAGAAATAAGGTTGCGGTAAACCTCTTCCGGGACCTCGGTTCCGTCAAGAGCCGCCGCAAGGGAAGAGGGGTATTTTCTTGCCTTTGCGTAAAACTGTACCGCTTTTATCTGCGCTCCGAGAGTGGCGGCACAGGTGTTTTTATAGCTGTCATAGGTGTGATACATTGACTCGAATGCGGATTTGCGCAGGACTCTGTCCGAAGACTGAACGAGAGGAATGTAGCTGCCGTGAGTAACCTGATGAGTCTTGCCGTTTTTATCGACAGCGTCGGGAAATTTCAGATCGGCGTCTGAGAACATAGAATAGATGTTTTCCGGCGACTGGGACATTTCGCCTGCAAGAGCCAGTATTTTTTCCTCATTATCGGAAAGAATATGCTCTTTTTTTCTGCGTATTCTGTCAATATTCTTTTTGTACAGCCCAAGGTCAGGAACTGCCTGATAGAATCCGTCAAGCTTATTCTCGTCTATTGAAATAAGCTCGGGAGTTTCATAGCTGCCTGCCGAATTGATTTGAACGTAAGCGTTCATAAGCTGTCCTACCATCGCCTGATATACTGAATTTGCAGTATCCTCGTCCGATTTTCTCTGCGCGTAGTTGGCAAGGCTGTCGCACAGCACAGCGATCTCGTCTGAAAGCCTCATAAAGGCAAGCAGGGTTTCTCCGCTTTCTCCCAGTCTGCCTTTGAATTCTAGAATTTTTTCCGGCAGAGCCTGAAATTTTCTGAAATCCTCATTCCACGCTTCGTCGCTCGGATAAATATCCTCAAGCGCCCAGGTGTATTCCGGGTTTACCTCGCTTCTCTTTGGTATTCTTTCTTCGCTCATTGTTACCGCTCCTTATTAAATATATTTTTATACCTATGATAAGCAGTCTTTGTTAATTATTATACCACAGAGTTGCGGTATATGCAATAGATAAAGCTTGTTTTGCTTCAGATCTGACGCCCGTAAGCGTTATATAACCTAGCGCTGATGTCCCCCGCCTTCTTTAGAAGGCGTTCGCATCTCTTAGGCGTAGGTTGCTTCGTCGCAGCCGATGAAAAGCCGCGCTTACATCGGGCTTTTATCCGAATTAAATTCAGAATAAATAAAGCGGGACGTATTTATGAATTCTCATAAAAGGTTCCGCTCAATTATATTATTTATCAGCCTATAGAAACATAAGCCGCCGGATTCAGATAATAGCCCTGATAGCGAATTTCAAAGTGAAGATGATCGCCGGTCGAAAATCCGGTAGAGCCCATGCGTCCGATAAGGTCGCCCTTTTTAACCGTATCGCCCGCTTCAACGTCAACCGAGGTGAGATGTCCGTACAGAGTAATAAATTCATTACCGTGGTCGATTATAATATAGTTTCCGTATCCGCCTCCGCAGCCGCAGGATTCCTCCTTGCCGTAATCGTGCTCGCAGGAGGTATTGACGCGTATGACCGTACCGCTTTCTGAAGCGCGTATTTCGGTCCCCTTAGCGCCTGTAATGTCCATTCCCGTATGATAGCTGCCCCAGCGTTCTCCGACTCCCGAGGATACATAATAATGTCCGGGCACAGGCCATGCAAAGTTATACTGACATTCCTCTTCGGAAAGCTCCTCGCCCTCCTCAATAAGATTTTCATAGTACTCATGAAGCGATTCAAGGGCTGAATTTGCAGAAAGCTCAGCCGCTTCGCGCATTATTTCGTCTGATGAATCTCCGTAGCTGGATTTCAATATTCCGGACAGATCGGCTTCAAACTGTTGGCGTTCTTCAAGATAAGCCTGATTCTGCTCTTCCAGCTTTTTCTTCTGAGCCTGAAGCTGTTTTTTTGCTTCCTTGCTCGAATCATACAGCTCGTCAAGCTCCTTTTTCTGATTGTTCAGTTCTTCATACTGCTTGTCGTATTCAGCCTGCTGTTCTTCCAGCTTTTCCTGTGCCGCTTCGTATTCCTCCTTTGCGGCAATCAGATCGTCGATCATCTTATTGTCGTGATCGGCAACACGCTTTACCAGCTCCATTCTCATAAGAATATCATAAAAATCGCTGGAGTTTAAAATAACGCTTGTATACGATTCGTCGCCGGCAAGATACATTGCTCTTAGACGCTTTTTAAAGTCCTCTATGCCCTTATCTATTTCCTGCTTTTTGTCGGCGATAAGCCGTTTATTAGCGCTTATTTCTATCTCAAGCTGAGTCATGTAGGAGTTTAAGACCTCTATTTTCTCGTTTACGGATTCTATTTTCTTTAAAATAGCTTTCTGCTTTTCGGTTTCCTTTTTTATATCGTCCTCAGCCGCTTCGATTTCGCTGTCAAGCCGTTCCTGCTCTTCTGAAATTTCCTTTAATCTTTCCGCATAGGATGTTATGTCAAAGGATTCTGATTCGGCTTCTGTTACTATGACAGGCTGCGTAAAGCTGTCGGAAAAAAGTCCGAATCCCAGCGCGGCGGCAGCCGCAAACGCAGCAGCGCGCTTGCACAATTTCATTTTAACCATAAACATAGACTCCTTTGCCGAATATGTGCATAAACCCTGCATAGGAATGCAGGGTTTTATTTCCGATTAAACGTAATCTGAAGGATTGAGCGCGACGCCGTTCTTTCTTATCTCAAAGTGCAGATGAGGTCCGGTAGAATATCCGGTTGAACCGACGGTTCCAAGCACGTCGCCCTGCTTGACCTGCTGACCTACGCTTACGGTGATTCCCTCTGAGTGACCGTAAAGCGTCCACCAGCCGTCGCCGTGATCGATAATGCAGTATCTGCCGTAGCCGCCTCCGCAGCCGCAGCTTCCGTTTTTGCCGTAGTCGTGAGGACAGTAATTTTCAACTCGTATTACAGTGCCGTCGGCAGCGGCGCATATCTTTGCCCCTCTAATATTGCTTGAATAAATGTCAATACCCGCATGATAAGCGCCCCATCTCCAGCCTACTCCGTAAGAAATATGATAGAATCCGGGAACGGGCCATGTAAACATTGATTTGTCCTCGTAGCCGTAATCGTCATTATTTGTGGAATTGTCGTTATTGTTAGAGGTATTGCCTGTTTCGGCGTTTCCTGATGATGAAGAACCGCCTGACGAGGAAGTGCCGCCGTTGTTCTGCTGTTGCTGCAGAGCTTCAAGCCTTTTGCGTTCCTCCTCTTCCTTGCGCTTTCTTTCTTCCTCTTCCTTTTTCTTTATTTCTTCCTGCTCCTTGTAAAGCTGCTGCAGCTCGGCTTCAAATTCCTCCTGCTCCTGCTGAGCCTGCTTCTGGTTAGCAAGGAAGGTTTCTTTATCCTGTTCAAGCTGATCGATCATAGCCTGACTCTCGGCATAAAGCACGTCAAGCTTGTCCTTCTGCTCCTGATGCTTTTCCTTCTGGGCTTCAAGCTCGTCTTTATTGGCTTCAAGCTCAGACTTCTCGGCTTCAAGAGCCACTTCATCGGCTTCGTACTGCTTTTTAAGGTCGACAAGATTATCAATCATGTCATTATCGTGGTCGGCAACCCGTTTTACAAGCTCAAGCTTCATCAGCATATCGTAAAAATCAGTTGCTCCCACAAGTATATCGGTATACGAATCGCTTCCGGCGACATACATGATCCTTATACGCTGCATAAACTCGTCAATACCGGTTTCAATCTCTGTTTTCTTATTGGCAATCTGAAGCTCTTTCTGGGCAATACTGTCGGTAAGCGCGTCTATTTCGTCCTCAAGCTGACCGATAGATTCCTCAAGAGTAAGAATAGTTTCCTGAACGGTTTCTATCTGTTCTTCAATCGCAGCCTGATTTTCTTCTTCCGAAGCAATATCGTCCTTGGTGTCGGAAATTTTCTGATCCAGCTCCTTTTGCTTTTCCTCAAGGTCTGAAATCTTTTCCTTTGCCGCTTCAATATTCTTGGCGTTCTTTTTGGCTTCGCTGCTTGTGGCAACGGCGGTGCTCTGTGAAATAACGGCGTTTTTGCCGCCTGCAAGAACGGTAAAAGCAGCAATCACCGCTAACGAACACGCAAGCATACGCTTCATCAAACTGGTTCTGTTCACTTTTCAATCCTCCGTAGTTTCGGCGGAACCCTATGTATATTTAGCCGCCTGTCAATTTTTACACGTCTTTATTTATTAACAGCATACAGCTGTTCAGAAGCTGAAGCGATAAAAGCCGAGAGCTGTAGGTTTCAGCTTCTGAATAAACTTAAAGGCAGACTGATAAAACCCCGAAAGTTATACAGCCTGCCTGAAGTTCTCTGTTTAGCAGCATAAGCTTTGCTGCAAGCTGTGTTTTTATACCTTAAGATGCTTTCCTGCGCTTATTGATGTTCCTATCGCTCCTATAAGAGCTCCTGCCGCGGCATAAGCGATTGTGACAGGCCAGAACATATCCTTGAATGAGTACAGGTTTTTAACTCCGAGAATATTCCACAGCTTGAAATCATCGTTGAATATATTGTACACGCCTTCATAAGCGAATTTTGTCAGAAGAAGAGCGCCGGCAGCAGCCAGAATACCAACGATCATACCCTCAACGAAAAAGGGGATTCTTATAAAACTGTTGGTAGCCCCTACATATTTCATGATATTGATTTCTTTGCGTCTTGCAAAAACGCTTGTGCGGGTAGTGTTTGAAATAATTATAAGACATACGATTATAAGCGCCAGCACGATCGCGGCGGAAATAACGGTAAGTATCCGGCGTATGCTTATAAGCACATCTGCAAAAGCAGTAGGCGATTTTGTAGACTCAACGTTTTCAAAAGTTTCTATCTGAGTTGTGGTTTCAGTCATTTTCTGAATATCCGCAACCGTAAGACGGAAAGTATCAGGAAGAGGATTGTCGTCGGCATACTGGAAAAGCTCCCGTTCCTCTTCAGTCATATCCTCCATCATGTTTTCCCAGGCGCTTTCCTTTGAATAAAACTCAACGGTGCTGACATTCGGAATCTGCTTTATTTTATCCTGAAGCTCCTGAGTAGCTTCATCGGTTATATTATCCTTTATCTGAACTACGACTTCGCTTTTATCCTCAATTCCGCCGATGATCCGATTAAGGTTAACCGACAGAAGCACTGAAAGTCCGACCATAAGCAGGGAAACCAGCATAATGCAGAATGAGGCGAACGACATCATACGGTTGGTCCATATACTTTTAAGGCCCTGATTTATAAGGTACCTGAAACTGTTAATTTTCATTTGAACCTCCTATGACATCGTCAAAAGCAATATTACCGTGATTGATATTAATAATGCGTCCGCCGAAATAGCGCACAAGATCATGCTCATGGGTAACCATGAGAATAGTAGTTCCGCATTCGTTAATACCTTTTAATAGCTCTACGATTTCATAAGAAAGGGCAGGGTCGATATTTCCGGTAGGCTCGTCAGCAATAATCAGCTGAGGATCGTTCACCAGGGCTCTGGCAAGAGCGACTCTCTGCTGTTCGCCTCCCGAAAGCTCGGTAGGATACGCTTTCGCCTTATGCGACAGACCGACAAGACTGATAACGTAAGGCACACGGCTTCTTATGTATTTTGCAGGCGCGTCTATAACCCTGAGAACAAAAGCCACGTTTTCGTAAACCGTCATCGTCGGAATAAGTCTGAAATCCTGAAAAACAACGCCGATAGTTCTTCTCAGCGCGGGGATTTTACGCCGCCTCAGCTTTCTCAGATTGAAGCCGTTTACTATTACCTCTCCGGAGGTTGCGTTTATTTCCTTGAGCACAAGCTTTATAAGCGTTGATTTGCCTGCGCCGGAGGGACCTACTACAAAGGTAAAATCTCCGTCGTTGATTTTCAGATTTACTTTATTTAGCGCGTCGACGCCGCTCGAATAAGTGACCGACACATCCTTAAATTCTACCAAAGAAAATACACCGCCTTAATAATTTGAAAGAAAATGTTCCTTCATTAATTAAGCTGCGAGAACGATTTTAGAATTTAACCGGATTAGCGGATAAATACTTTTTAACCATCAGAGCTATTTTGAAAATGATAGCATGGTCGAACTCTCTCAGGTCAAGACCTGTCAGCTTCTTTATTTTTTCCAGTCTGTACACAAGAGTATTTCTGTGAACAAACAGTTTTCTTGAAGTTTCCGAAACGTTCAGATTGTTCTCAAAGAACTTCTGAATAGTAAAAAGGGTTTCATGGTCAAGCGAATCGATAGAGCCTTTTTTGAAAACCTCTTTCAGAAAAGTTTCACAGAGCGTAGTCGGAAGATGATAAATAAGTCTTGCTATTCCCAGATTATCATATGAAACGATGATCTTATCTGTATCGAATACCTTGCCTACCTCCAGAGCGATCTGCGCTTCCTTAAATGACCTGGCAAGGTCGCGCACTCCCTCTACAACGGTTCCTATTCCAACGTTTACACGGGTATAGAATTCTCCGCTGAGAGTATCTGAGATCGAACGAGCAAGCTTTTCAAGATCCCTAGGCTCAACTCCCGAGGTCACTTCCTTAACAAGAACTATATCGGATTCTGTAATATTGAAAACAAAATCCTTGTTTTTGTCCGGGAAAAGATTCTGTATAACGTCATACGCGGATACGTCGTTGGAAGAGATGATCCTTATAAGAAGAACCACCCTTGACGTATCTGAGCTGAAATGCAGCTCTCTTGCCTTGACGTGGACATCTCCCGGAAGAACATTGTCAAGAACTACGTTTTTTATAAAATTATTTCTGTCGTATTTTTCATCATAATACTGCTTGATGCTGGACAGGGTAATAGCCAGAATACTTGCATATTTGGCGGCGACCTCGTCCGTACCCTCTACAAAAACAGCATAATCGGGTCTCATATGTGAACCGAAAGGCTTATATGTATAGCCGTCGCGCACGAAAATATCATGCGAATCACCCAAATCAAGCGATACGAATTCGTTTGTGGCGCCTACCTGAGCCAGCTCCGAACAGGCGATAATTGTCGCAGTATCGTCAATAACGCCGATAGTGCAGTCAATAGTATCCCTCATCTGATGAACTACGCTTTGAAATAATCTGTTGGACATAAGTTAATCCCCTCTACCTGCAAATTTTAGATCAATCATAATAAATTGTCTGGATACTGCTATTATAACAAAAAATGATTGAATTTGCAAGTGGTTTATAGTAAAAATGTTCAAAAGTCTGATAGACAGCCGGGTTCATGTTTGAAGCTGCCTTAATATATTACAAATTGTAACATATTTTTCTCTCAGTTGTGTGAACTTTCTGTTAAATCGCATAAAACAGGAGTGTTTTTTATTAAATATGCCCTAAGCCTTCCATTTATTTGTTACTTTTTTGTAATCTTTAAATTTTATGTGAATCAAAATAGTCTCCTGGCTTTTAGCTTTAATGTATTTTAAAATTATTACCGTATGAAACAATTTGCGGCTTTATTTCAGCAAATTTTCGGTTTGCCGCTGTTTTTTTCTTAACTTTATCCGTTACCTGTTGCAGAATTGCATATACCCGACGGGTCTGTTTTTTGGTTGACTTTTTACTGATTTTATGATAAAATTGCATTAAAATATTTAAAAATTGTCGAGAGCGTTTTTTATGAATTACTATATTTATGGATTTACAGGAAAAGGAAATTACAGAAAGCATAATGAAGACTGTCTGCTGATAAACCGCGAAACCGTCCGCAAGGGCGGCTTTGAATCGGTGTGTATTGCTCCTTTTCTTTCCGCGGTATGCGACGGCGTCGGAGGCGAACAGGCAGGCGAGGTTGCTTCCGAGCTGTGCATAAGGTATCTGTCTATTACTGATTATGATTCTTCTGTAGATCTGGACAGGCATATTATGAACATTCACAGCAAGATAATAAAAAACGGTATTTCTTCTCCGGATTCCGTCAATATGCAGACTACGCTGTGCTGTCTTGCAGTCGATGAAAACGGCAGGGCAGTGTGCTATAATATAGGCGACAGCAGAATGTACCGTTACGTCGGCGGCTGTATTCGGCAGATAACGGTAGATCAGACCTATGGAAGATTTTTATACGAGCAGGGTGAAATCGACGGTATCTCAGAGCTTGAGCCTGAAATGCAGAACGCGATAGTATCCTCGGTAGGAAGCGTTCTGCAGCTTCCAAGCATAGATCGGTTTGAATTTGTCACACCCTTTGGAAGCGAAAGCGACGATACGGTATTGATATGCTCGGACGGTGTTTCAGACTATGTTTCAGACGACGAGTTTGAAATAGCAATGAAAATAGACAACATGACTTTCAAAGAAAAGATAGAAGCGCTCTGCGAGCTTGCGCTCAGAAACGGCAGTACAGATAACGTTTCAGTAATCGGTATAAAGCCGTTTGATACTCAGGAGGAGTATGAAAGGCTTATAGGAGGCATTGCTACTCATGAAGAAAAGGCTGAAACTATAAGAGCCGAGCATGAATGTCTTGCGTATGAAACCCGTTATCAGAACAGTATGCTTATGGAGCAGGCAGATTTAAGTCTGCAAAAACTGTTTGATGATCTGGAAAGCTTTAAGAATACCTGACAGCCTTCAATTATCAAAGCGGCGGATAATAAAATAAACATAAAAACGCATGAAGCATTTTTTTGCAGCTTCATGCGTTTTTCAGTTATTTTATGAGCGGACAGTATACTAGTTCAGCTTATAACCATTTATTATTAAAGTCCGTTTGGATTATTTTTTGTAAAGTTCCAGCCGTCCGCAGCCATTTCGTCCAGTCCGTATTTAGCCTCCCAGCCGAACAGCTCTTTGGCTTTATCGGTATTAGCGTAGCATACCGCGATATCTCCGGCGCGTCTGGGCATGATCTGATACGGAATAGTTTTACCGCAGGCTTTTTCAAAGGCGTGCAGAACGTCCATTACGCTGGAGCCCTTTCCTGTGCCGAGATTTACCGCTTCAACGCCTTTATGCTCGAGAACATATTTAACGGCGCATAGATGTCCGCAGGCAAGGTCAACGACGTGAATATAATCTCGTACGCCGGTGCCGTCCGGAGTATCGTAGTCGTTTCCGAAAACTCCGAGGCGTTCAAGCTTGCCTGAAGCCACCTGAGCGATATAAGGGAAGAGATTGTTGGGTATCCCGTTCGGATCCTCGCCTATAAGCCCGCTCTTGTGAGCGCCGATAGGATTGAAGTATCTGAGCAGTGAAACTGACCATTCATTGTCGGCAGTGAAAACGTCCTTTAATATCTGCTCTATCATGACCTTTGTATATCCGTAAGGATTGGTTGACGAGTTGGTAGGCATTGTTTCAACGTAAGGCGCGGGATTGTTTACTCCGTATACCGTAGCGGACGAAGAGAAAACTATTTTCTTGCAGTCATGCGCTCTCATCGCCCTGATAAGCATAAGAGTTCCGGTAATATTGTTGTGGTAGTATTCAACCGGCTTTTCAACCGACTCTCCCACCGCCTTGAGTCCCGCGAAGTGAATGACGGCGTCGATCTTGTTCTCGTCAAATATTTTGTTCATCGCGTCAAGGTCGAGAATATCAGCCTCGTAGAATTTAAAATCCCTGCCTGTTATTTTTCTGATACGGTTAAGAGCCTCGGGCTTTGAATTGGAGAAGTTATCCATGACAACTATGTCGTAGCCTGCGTTCAGCAGTTCAACGCAGGTATGGCTTCCGATAAACCCCGCTCCGCCTGTAACAAGAATATTTGCCATTGCAATCCGTCCTTTCGTATGCATATGTTCAAAGACCGTCTTGATCTTTAATGTTAGTATAACACACAGCAGCCTGTAATTCAATAATTATTTGTTTCATGCGCATGGAAATTTGTTGCATTATCTTCGGAACAGTGATATAATATAAACAAACGGCGTTTGACTTTTTAGCGAGGTGTGATCATGAACGGTTCGGATAAACATTCTTTTAAAACCAATCCCAAGGACAGCGTTGCCTTGTCCGTTTACAATGTAGGGTATGAAAAATGCAGGGGACTGCACAAATGGGGAAGCGGAGTAAGAGATCATTTTCTGATACATCATATAATAAGCGGAAAAGGACTGTATAAGACTCCTTTCGGCGAGTATAAGCTAAAAGCCGGAGATACTTTTCTTATATATCCCTATACTGAAATTACATATATTGCAGACGAGTTTGATCCGTGGGAATACTACTGGGTCGGTTTTTCCGGAAGCGACGCCGAGGTGATAATCAACCGTACGGATTTTACAAAGGAATTTCCCGTAATGTCAGCGGATTTCGGCGACGAGCTGAAAAAACGTCTGAACGATATTTACACTGACCGGGGACAGAGCGACGCGGCGGCGCTGAAAATGACCGGACAGCTGTATATCGCGCTGTCGCTGCTGGTAGAAAAATCCGATAACGGAGGAGCTGCCGAAAATGTGTCGCAGCGTCATGTAAAGGCGGCGAGGAAGTTTATCGCGTATAATTATTCGCTTCCTATAACCGTTGAAGATGTCGCGGCAGGAGCGGCGGTAAGCAGAAGCACCTTGTTCAGGGCGTTTACGGAAACTCTCGGAATATCTCCGCTTGAATATCTTACCGAGTTCAGAATAGAGCAGGCGTGCAGACTGCTCAGGAACACCGATCTTTCGGTTACCGCGGTATCTCTCTCCGCAGGCTATGAGGATCCGCTTTATTTTTCAAAGGTATTCAGAAAATGTAAGGGCGTTTCGCCCAGCGTGTACAGAAAGGAGCATAACCGATCGACTAAGACGGGATCATAATTAAAGCGGACGGCTGAAACAGACCGTCCGCTTTAGCTTTAAACTTATATTGGCATATGCCCGTAAAATAGCCTGCAAAACCGATATTGCGGTTCAGGCAGATTTAATATCCGTATATGGTTTTTCCGATTTCTTCTCGGCATCTGTCAAAATCCACCTCAAGTATAGACTGACCGCTGTTCGTAGTGCCGTAGCTGTAAGCGTCGTCCAGCGGAATACGCAGCTGCTGCATATCGTAGCCGAGTATAAACGGAGCTCTGTAGGTGAGAAAATAAAGCTCGGATTTTGTCATATTGGTAGTCAGGTTGGAAAGACAGGTTCTCGCAAAGCCGTCAAGCTCAAAAGGATTAAGCGTTTTGGATTTTTCAATTATTTTTGAAATTACCGTTCTCTGTCTTTCAGTGCGTTCAAAATCCGCATTTCCTACATATCTCAGTCTGGCGTACGCGAGCGCCTGATTTCCGTTTACGGTAACTCCTTTTCCGCCGGAGGTCAGATAATCGGTGCCCTTTTCGTTTCCGAGATATTTGTTCTGCTCAGCCATAGGATCCTTCATTCCCTCGGCCTCTTCATCGGAAATGTCAAGCTCGATACCGCCCACAGCGTCTACAATATCTATAAACGAATAAAAGTCGATATAAATATACTTGTCCACATCAATGTCAAAATTAAGCTCTATTGTATCCATCAGCAGCTCAGCTCCGCCGTAAACGTAAGCGGCGTTCATTTTGTTCCAGCCGTTTCCTGGGATTTCAACGTACATATCTCTCATAAACGAGGTCATTGTTATCTGCTTGGTCGCTTTGTTGACTGAAAGCAGTATCATTGAGTCGGTCCTTCCCCGCTCGTCCTCATCGCGGGTGTCCGAGCCGATTATAAGTACGTTCAGCACGTCGTCTGAGCTCATAGAAGCCGAGTTTACGCTTCTGCCGCCTGTTTCAACATAATTGACCATGCCAAGGTATCTGAAAATAAGCAGCTGAAGCAGAATAAACAGTACCAGTATCAAAATGAGCAGACATTTGAAGAAAGTTTTTACAGGAGAGCTTCGTTTTTCTTTGTTCATGTTATTTTTCTCAGCCTTTTTCTTTTTATTGCTTTTCTTTGACTTGGAATAGCCGGAATTTTTTGCAGGAGCTTTTTTGTAGGATTTGTTTTTCGCTTCTTTGTTTCTGTCGCCGAATTTAAGCGGTTCGTTCCTTCCTTTGCCTTGTCCGGAGGAAGAACGCGCTCTGCTTTGGGAGGTTCGTTTCTGCCCTGAATTTGCTGAACCTCGGTTGCTGTTTTGTGACGTACGGCGAGGCGTATTTCCGGGCGTCGGCGTCCTTCTGCCGTTTTGAGCCTGACGGTTCAGGTCGTACTGTTCAAATTCCAGCTCGTCCGTACTCTGATATTCATCAGGAGAACTGTTGTCCAGCTCGGCAAAGCGTCGCAGCTGTTCTTCGTACTGACGCTGAAATTCGTCGTATCCCTGACCTGAGCCGTTATAATTATCATTAAGTCTGTTGTTGTCCGATGATCTTTTATTATTATCTCTGTTCATCTAAATGCCTCCTTCTGCACAAGCTTACTATATTATATTACATGAAGATATAAAAGTCAATTTTAAGCCGGCAAATATCAGAAAATTATCACAATTACAGCAAAAAAGGCGGTCAAAGCCTTTCTGCAAAGAGCGTGTAATACGCGTATAATTTACAGAAATGTTCTTTGACAGCCCTTTGGATGCTGTAATTGTATTGTTTAGGCGTAAGGAGATTTAACATTTGCAAGTGCTTATTACTTAAAGCATAGACATCTGATCCGGGTCAGGAATATCCTTAGCAAAGCTTCCGGCAGCGGGTATGCTCCTGCTGCGGTATTTTGAAAGCTGCTCAGCCGTTTCATCTGAAATGATGAAAGCTTTTTCAAGCGTGGACTTAGCTTTAAGGGTCATTGCCTGTACGCCTATAGTATCTCTTGAGGATTTCGGCAGCAGCAGGGCGGTATTAAAAATTATGGCTCTGCCGTTGGTGCTCCTGAGCATTACTTCCGCGTTTTCCTTTATAAAGAAGGCTGAGATAAGCTTTGATTTTCCTGAGTACGCGTTGCTCAGCTTTTTGCGGTTGGTTTTTGTTTCATAGGCTTTGAGCGGAACCTTGGCTGCCTTTCCGTTTTCAAAAACAAAAAGCATATATCCCTCGTAGTCCGTAGTTGAAACCATATACCTGAAGCTTTCGCCCTCGTCAAAGGAAAGCTTGGCGGGAATATAGTCGCCGAGATCGCTTGCCTTGGTGTTGTCGAAGGCTGAAGCCTTTGATTTGTATACCTGACATTTGTCGCTGAAAAACAGCAGCTCGGTTTTATTGGACGCTTCTATCTCCTGGATTATAAAATCGCCTTCCTTAAGCTTATGCTCTCCCGACATTCTCAGCGACTGCGGAGTTATTTTCTTGAAGTAGCCGCTTTGAGAGATAAACAGAGTGCATGGATAGTCCGGCGTATCGTCTTCGGTTTCGACTTCCTCGATATCGTTTTTGTAGAAGAACTGAGTGCGGCGGGGCTGTCCGTATTTCTTGGATACTTCCTTTAGCTCGGCGATTATAATGCTCTTTATTTTCCGATCGCTTCCCAGAGTATCGGAAAGCTCCGCGATTTCCTTTTCGAGCGCCTCGGTTTCGTCCAGACGCTTCATGATATATTCGCGGTTTAAATGCCTCAGCTTTATTTCCGCAATATACTCCGCCTGAGTTTCGTCAATGCCGAAGCCTATCATAAGGTTGGGAACTACCTCGTTTTCCTCCTCAGTTTCCCTTATGATTTTGATAGCCTTGTCTATGTCCAGCAGGATCTTTCCCAGCGCTTTCAGCAAATGCAGCTTGTTCTGCTTTTTATCAAGATCAAAGGCTATACGACGCTTAACGCAGCCGATCCTGAAATCCGTCCATTCCCTTAGAATATCGTAAACTCCCATTACCTTCGGGTAGCCGTGCACCAGAATATTAAAGTTGCAGGAATAGCTGTCCTGAAGGGGAGTAAGCTTATACAGCTTCTGCATAAGCTTGTCCGGATCGACTCCTCTTTTCAGATCTATGCCGATAGTAAGACCGGTTTTGTCGGTTTCATCTCTGATGTACTGTATTTCCCTGATCTTTCCGGCTTTCACCAGAGCTATTATCTTTTCGATTATCGCTTCTACCGTAGTAGTAGCCGGTATTTCGGTTATTTCAAGACAATTTGCCTTTTTGTCATATTGATATTTTGCTCTCAGCTTGATCGAGCCTTTGCCTGTGCGGTAGATTTTTTCAAGCTCCTCCTCGTCGTAGAGCGCATACGCTCCGCCGGGGAAATCAGGACCCTTAAGAGTTTCAAGAGCGTTATGCTCAGGATTTCTCATAAGGGCAACGGCAGTTTCGCATACCTCGCTAAGATTGAAGGAACAGACCGCGGACGCCATTGATACTCCGATTCCCACATTTGAGTTTACAAGAATAGACGGATAAGAAGCGGGGAGCAGGGTAGGCTCAGTCATGGTGTTATCATAGTTCGGAACGAAAGCAACGGTGTTCTTGTCTATATCCTTGAACAGCTCGGCACAGATAGGCTCAAGCTTTGCTTCCGTGTAACGTGATGCGGCGTACGCCATATCTCTTGAATACGCCTTTCCGAAATTTCCCTTTGATAAAATATACGGATGCAGCAGGCTTTCGTTTCCTCTTGCAAGCCGCACCATTGTTTCATATATAGCTCCGTCGCCGTGAGGATTAAGCTTCATTGTCTGTCCGACTATGTTGGCGGATTTGGTAAGATTGCCGGTAAGCAGACCCATTTTATACATAGTGTAGAGCAGCTTTCGGTGAGAGGGCTTAAAGCCGTCTATCTCCGGAAAAGCTCTTGAAACTATAACGCTCATAGCGTACGGCATATAGTTTTTTTCAAGTGTAAGGGTAATCGGCTCCTCCACTACCTGTCCCGCTCCGGCAATGTAAGCGTTGGCTTCCTCCGGGGAGGCTATTCTGTTTTTGCTATCAGATTCCTTTTTCTTTCTGGACAATGGTCTAACCTCTTTTCAGTATTCTGTCAAGGCAATGGCGCGCGGTGTCATTGCCTGAAAGCTTGTTTTATGCTGAGCAGGCTTTTTATTTATGAAATATCAGCCATATCAAGATAATCGTGACCGTTCTGGCTGATAAAATCCTTTCTTCCCTGAAGATTTTCACCCAGCAGCATATCAAACATAAACTGTGTGTCCTCTACATCGTCCGGGTTTACCTTTATAAGCCGGCGTGTTTCAGGATTCATTGTTGTAAGCGACATCATATCAGCCTCGTTTTCACCCAGACCTTTCGACCGCTGTATGGTAAATTTCTTATTGCCTATTTCATTAAGGATCTGAACCTTTTCGTTTTCATCGTACGCGAAATAGGTTTTGTCCTTTGTAGTTATTTCAAACAGGGGAGATTCAGCAATATAAACGTAGCCCTGCTCAATAAGAGTAGGCGTTAGGCGGTAAAGCATTGTAAGGATAAGCGTTCTTATCTGGAAGCCGTCAACGTCGGCGTCGGTGCAGATAACGACCTTGCTCCATTTAAGATTTTCAATATTGAAAAGCGACAGATCCTTGTTTGCTTTCGATTTTACTTCCACGCCGCAGCCGAGAACCTTAATGAGATCGGTTATGATCTCGTTTTTAAATATTTTATCGTAATCCGCTTTAAGGCAGTTCAGAATTTTTCCTCTTACCGGAATAACCGCCTGAAATTCGGCGTCCCTCGCCATTTTGACTGAGCCGAGAGCCGAATCGCCCTCTACTATATAAAGCTCTCTTTTTGAAAGATCCTTGGAGCGGCAGTCCACAAATTTCTGCACTTGATTTGAAAGGTCTATAGTTCCGGTAAGCTTTTTCGCAATGTTAAGACGGGATTTCTCAGCGTGTTCGCGGCTCCGCTTGTTTATAAGGACCTGTTCCGCTATTTTGACCGCCTCGTCGGGATTTTCTATAAAATATATCTCAAGCTGATGTTTGAGAAAATCCGTCATACATTCCTTGATAAATTTATTGGTAATAGCCTTTTTGGTTTGATTTGCGTAGGACGTCTGGGTTGAAAAGGAGCTGGAAACAAGTATAAGACTTTCCTCAACGTCGGCAAAGGTTATCTGCTTTTCGTTCTTCTGGTATTTTCCGTTGTTTTTCAGATAAGCGTTTATCTGTCCGGTAAAAGCAAGCTTGACCGCGTCCTCTGGAGAGCCGCCGTGTTCAAGATAGCTTGAGTTGTGAAAATATTCCAGCTTCTTTAGCTGATTTGAAAAGGTAAACGCGACTGCAAGCTTTACCTTGTAGTCGTCCTTGTCTTGACGGTCGCGTCCTTTTCTGTCGCCCTGAAAATACTGAACCGAGGTCAGAGCCTTGCCGTCGGCAATTTCCGCAACATAATCGGCAATGCCGTTTTCGTAAATAAAGGTTTTTTCTTCAAAGCTGTTGTTTTCACGCTGAAATCTAAAAACAAATTCAACGCCTGGGTTTACCACAGCCTGTTTTTTCAGAATGTCCTCAAAATATTCCCGCTCGATATTTATATCGGTAAATACGTCTAAATCGGGCTTCCAGTGGGTTTTCGTTCCGGTTTTTCTGCGGGTGGTTTCTTCTTTTTTCAGCCCGCCGATATTTTCTCCCTTTTCAAAATGAAGCTCATATTTATATCCGTCGCGGTAAACCTCAACGTCCATAAATTCAGAGGCATACTGGGTAGCGCAGGCTCCCAAACCGTTAAGTCCAAGCGAATATTCATAGTTTTCGCCGCTATTATTGTTATATTTTCCTCCGGCGTACAGCTCGCAGTAAACAAGCTCCCAGTTGTATTTTTTTTCCGACTTGTTGTAATCCACCGGACATCCGCGTCCGAAGTCTTCGACCTCAATGCTGTTGTCGTTATATTTTGTCAGGATAATTTTATTTCCGTTTCCGTCCCGTGCTTCGTCTATTGAGTTTGAGAGGATTTCAAAAACGGAATGCTTGCACCCTTCAAGTCCGTCAGAGCCGAATATAACAGCGGGGCGTTTACGCACTCTGTCGGCGCCTTTAAGGGATACTATAGCTTCATTGTCATAGTCGTTTCTTTTCGGCATTAAAAATACCATTCCTTTCCGGTATATCAGATATATCATACAAGCACCGCGTCAAAATAAAGCTGTGCAGTTATAACACGGTATCGCATGATTATATGCAGAATTATATTTTTTCACATTTGATTTTAATTATAACATATATTTTTTTGTTTTGTCAAATGCCGTTTTTATCATATAAATTATATTCTCGGCGCTTCGGCGGCAATCGGACGCAAATCAAAAATAAAAGAGCGACAGGCTAAATCTGCAAGAAAGAAGCCTGCCGCTCAAGAACAATATAAACACAAAATATAAAGCTTAGTTAGTTTCCTGATGAGCTCCTGTAAGTTTTCTAATTAACATTTGCGCACAAGAAAAAATATGTGAAAAAGGACAGAATCACAAAAGCTGCTGAAATAATGGTTATGCATTTCGAAGTCAGCGTCAGACTCTTTTGCCGGCAGTTTTCAAGACCGTCGTTGAGCATTGTTCCGATGAATACGCAGCCGATCATAACGGTAGGAATTATATATCTGAAATTCTGCGTACAGGTATGCGGGAATTTGTAGCAGAAGCTGTAGAAATTAACCATCATAACGATATAGAATATCCAGAAAAAAGCCTTTATATCCCATTTAAGTACCGTGCTTTTTCTGATTGTATATATGATCATAAGCAGAACGGAAATTACCGCGAGAGCAGTTCCGACCCAGAAGAAAATTTTAGGTATAAATAAAATTTCTCCGGCAAAATTTGATTCGTTTATGCTTTCGCCGAAAAGGGAATTTTTCAGAATCGCTACCGTGGGATTATATTCGTTATATGATCCCCGCGACTCCCACTGTTCAAAAACGCTTTCAAACTGTGCTGACGAAAAGTCGGTAATTCTCTTTAAGAATGGTATTTCGCCGATATACTGAGAGGAATTTAAGTCCAGTCCGGGCACATAGGTTATCGGAACTTTGAATTTTATATAATTTCTTATACCCCACCAGAGTCCCAGCGGGCAGCATACCGCTCCGAAAGCCGCATACTGACAAATAAGACTTCTTATCTTTTTTCTGCCGCTGAAAAGCGCCGCCGCAAATACAAAGGCAACGGCAGGCGCGACAAGTCCCGCCGAGAGCTTTGTCATCATTCCAAGACCTATTGAAACGGCGATTTTTAGAATATTGGGTAATGTAGGATTTTCTCTCCATTTTAAGGTGTTAAGTACCGCGGAGAGTATAAACAGCACAGAAAGCATATCATTATTAATGCTTCCGGACATCAGTATATACGAAGGGTGAAAAGCAAATACCGCCAGAGGAATATACAGCGCCGCTCCCTTGAAATTAAAGTGTCTGAGAATTTTATAGACCACGATTACGCAGGCTGTAGAATAAAAAAGCGTAAGCATCTGAAGCGATTCCCTGGCGAAATTATGATCCACTCCGCAGCTTTCAAGAAAATTTATCCAGCCGGCGCTTATTGCATGATGAAGCGGAGGATGATAAAACTGCCATACCTCACGGACGTCAAAATCCGGAAGCCTGCGGTTATTCAGCAGATATTCGATATATGCCGCGTGTCCGATGCTGCCTCCGAACTTATGAACATCGTTTTGCCGCGTATAGCAGGAGGTAGTCAGGACATAGAACAGTTTTATCAGGAAGCTGCCTGAAATTATATAAAAGCAGGTCAGCTTTTCAATTCCCTTTTCGCTTACCTGAACAAACATTTTAAAAAGTATCAGAAGCGCCGCTCCGGCAATGAAAATCCAAAAGGCTTTGGCTTGTGTGCTGCCGAAATACGCTGTAAGGATAATATCGGAAAGGATCAGACCGGCAGCCAGAAGCACGGACGCGGGCTTATTCAGCCTTTCAGAAGAATGAAGCCTGTAAACCGAATATAACACGATAACGGCAATCAGAAGACTTGTGAAAAGAACAGAGCTGCCGGTAATATTTGATTCTGCTCCGAAACAGAAAGGCGTAAGCAGCAGACAGATCAAAAACGATACAATAAACGGATGAGCTCCGATACAGCTATATATACTTTCGAGCCTGTTGATTTTTAATGTCATAAACAAACCGCCTATTCGCTTTTCTGTTCGTGATATTCCTTTTCGGTATTTACATTCCATATCGGAGTTTTATCAGAATTGCCTGCCTTTATGCTGCGGGCGGCATAAATTGCCGTAAGCATTGAATGATCCATATTGTTATATCTGTGCTGACCGTTTCTTCCTATGCAATACAGGTTGTCAAACGTATTCAGATAGCTGATCATTCTGTCAAAATGCTTATATGTGTCAAAATATGCGGGATAAGCTTTTTTGACCCGTTCTCTGTGGGAATCCAGCACCTCGCGGGAATCTATGACCCCCATCTTTTCAAGCTCGCCGATGGCAAACGCTATACATTCCTCGTCAGTCATATTCCAGAAGCTGTCGCCCTCGGCGCAGAAATATTCAAGACCTATCCAGACTGTGTTTTCCGGATCCTTAACCATATACGGAGACCAGTTGTTGAATATCTGTATCCTTCCGAGCTTTACGCCCTTATCCTGTACATATATCCAGCAGTCAGGAACGATATTCCCCAGAGTTTTCTTTCCCGTGTGGTTTTTCAGATTAAGCCTGTTTACAAGCAGACCAACCGTCACAAAATCACGGTAAGGCAGCCCCTCGGCAATTTTTCTTATCTTTTCACAGGGTCCGTCGCCTTCCATATCATTGATCAGGTCCTTTACAGGCATAGAGGAAATAAAGATATCAGCTTCAATTTTTTTCTCGCCGTCAGGAGTATCGCAGTATACAGCCTCAATTTTTCCTTCTCCGCATACTACTCTTTTTACTTTGTGGTTCATAAGAACAGTTCCTCCGCCCTCTCTGACCTTCTGCGCGGCAAGCTCCCAAAGCTGACCCGGGCCGTACTTGGGATACCAGAACTGCTCGATCAGCGAAGTTTCAACTTCCTTTGAATCTTTATTCCTGCCCAAAACCTTGGCGAGCATATCTTTTATAATAGCTCTGACTGAAAGTCCTTTTACGCGCTGAGCGCCCCAGTCTGCGGAGATCTCGCTTGGGTGACGTCCCCACAGCTTTTCGGTGTATCCCTCGAAAAACATACTGTAAAGCACTTTTCCGAAACGGTTTATGTAGAAGTTTTCAAGATTTGTTTCCGGCTTTTTGAAAATACAGGATTTAAGATAGCTGAAGCCGGCTCTGACCGTAGTCGCAAAGCCCATATTTTTTATAGTTTCCGGCTTCATGGAAATAGGATAGTCAAAGAAATGCTTATTGTAGTAAATTCTTGATACTCTGTCGCGCACAAGCATTACAACGTCTTCATTTTCAGGATCAGGGCCGTCGGCTTCAAGAGGTTTTTCTCTGCCTAGAACCTTATCGTCATAAGCGTCTGCCCCCTGTACAGGCATCAGGCTGCTCCACCAGTTCATTACCTCGTCGGATTTTGAAAAGAATCTGTGACCGCCTATATCCATTCTGTTTCCGCTGTATCTGACCGTGCGGGAAATTCCGCCGATTTCATCAGATTCCTCCAGTACGGTTACATTATATTCGCTCCCGTCTTTAAGAAGCTCGGCGGCAGCGGTGATACCGGCAGGTCCGGCTCCGATAATAACAACGTTTTTCATCAGATCATATCCTCTCTTTATGCTTTGTTTTTATCAAATATAATAAATTTCCTTGCAAAGAAGTTCCACACAAAAACTATTACGGTAGAAACCAGCTTTCCGGCTATATAGTATTTGCTCTGCGGCATAAGATTTCCTAAAGGCTTTTTAGGTCCCAGAAAATCCTCAAAAAACCATATGATCGCAACGTTCATAAGCAGTCCGATCACACCTATTACGGCAAAGGCTGCAAACTCAGCCAAACGGCTGCTGAGCTTTGAATTTTTAAATATCCAGCAGGTGCTTAGCAGATAATTTATGCTGAGTCCCAGAACAAAGCTAATAACAGCCGCCAAATTTGTATTCATTTCAAACGCTTCCTTGAAAACCACAAGCGAACCCGCGTCGACGGCAAAAGCCAGTCCGCCGACAAAGCAATATCGGAATAGCTGTATAAGGGTATTATCGGTTTCGCCCGCAAAAAGCCTTTTTATATCCATGATTTCAATTCCTTATCTCAAATAATTACCTTTTAATTATATTCTCTTTTGTAGTATTTGTCAACTATTTTCTAAACAGTTGTTAATTGATTGTATATATTTTATATAAAACTGTATTTTACTATATATAAAACGCTGTATAATGCCGTAAGGTTGCAGTGAATAAATAAACTTTGCGCAAAAAAGCAATTGCTTTTTGGAAAATTTTATGTAAATTTAAATTCTTTTATGGATGTTGACAAAAGAAAAAAAAGACGTTATAATAATATAGAATGTATAGATATGCCTATAAGTATACTATATATTGAATTTATGCTGAAAAGAGGGCTTTGATGAACGCTTCCGAAAACACTCCGGTTTCCGTGCCGGAATTACAGAAAATGCTTGCCGGATTTTCCGAACAGTATAAACTGAGAAACGGACGCCGTCCTCTTGCTTTGGTACATTCCTACGGCTGTCAGCAGAATGTCAGCGACGGTGAAAAGCTCAAGGGCAAGCTGTCGCTGATAGGCTTTGAATTTACCGACGATCCGAAGGAAGCGCTGCTTATTATATATAATACCTGCGCCGTAAGAGAAAACGCCGAGGACAGAGTTTTCGGAAATCTCGGAGAGCTCAAGCGCCTGAAGGAAGAACGTCCTGAGCTTATAATAGGCGTATGCGGCTGCATGGCTCAGCAGCAGCACATTGCTGACCGTATAAAAAGCACTTACAGACAGGTTGATCTGGTATTCGGAACCTTTGCCTACAACGATTTTTATGCCATGCTCTGGGAGGTCATAAGCAATCATAAAAGAATATTCAACCTTTCTGAAAACCATACTGATATAGACGAGGATTTTATTCAGCTCAGAGATGATAAGATACGCGCCTTTGTGCCTGTTATGTACGGCTGCAACAACTTCTGTACCTACTGTATAGTTCCCTATGTAAGGGGCAGGGAGAGAAGCCGCAAGCCGGAAGCGGTGGAAGCGGAGGTAAGAAAGCTTGTTAGCGGCGGCTATAAGGAGATAGTTCTGCTGGGTCAGAACGTCAATTCATACAGCTACGGCTTTCCCGAGCTGCTGAGGAGGATCAACTCTATAGAGGGGGAATTCAGGATACGCTTTATGAGCTCTCATCCCAAGGACGCTACAGAGGAGCTTATTGATACTATTCTGCAATGCGATAAGGTTTGCAAGCATCTTCATCTTCCCATTCAGTCGGGCTGCGACAGAATACTGAAGCTTATGAACCGCAAGTATACCGTATCGGATTACATGAAGATAATTGACTATGCAAGGAGCAAGGCGCCGGAATTTTCGTTTACTACCGATCTTATAGTCGGTTTTCCGGGGGAAACCTACGATGAGTTCTGCGAAACAAAGAATATAATAAATCAGGTAAAGTACGATAATATATATTCGTTTGTGTATTCAAGGCGTTCAGGAACAAGGGCTGCGGAGCTGGAGGATAATATTTCTGATAAGCAGAAAGGACTATGGCTCAGAGAGCTGCTGCTGGAGCAGCGGGAGATAACTTCGCGATGGCTTGCAAGATTTGTGGGAAAAACCGTAACCGTACTTGCCGAGGGAGAGGGAAGAACGGCTGAGGGTTATCTTGCCGGAAAAAACGACGAGAATATAATAGTTGAATTTGAAGGCGGCAGGGAACTGATAGGAAAATTCATTCAAGTGAGAATTACAAAGGCTATGAACTGGGCTTTGGAGGGCAAGCTTGTTTGTGAATAAATAAATTATAAAGGAGTTTTATTATGAACGTAATTGAATCGGCAAGAGCGCTGGGAAAGGCGCTTCAGGAGGATGAAAAATACAAGAGGTTTCACGAGGCTTCCAAGGCAAACGACAACGACACCGTGATCCAGAACAAAATCGGAGAATTCAATATGCTCAGAATGCAGTTGAATCAGGAAATGCAGAAGCCTGACAAGGACGCCGAGAAAATGACCTCGCTTGATAACGATATAAAGGCGCTGTACGACGAAATAATGGCTATGCCTGTTATGGTAGCTTATAACGACGCCAAGGACGAGCTTGACGCGCTGCTGTCGTCTGTAAACTATATTATTTCAATGGCTGCAAACGGAGAGGATCCTATGACCTGTCCCGAGGAGCCTCCTCACGGCTGCGGAGGAAGCTGTTCGACCTGCGGCGGCTGTCACTGATCTGATCCAGATAATAAATAAAAAATAAGGAGTTGGCTTCGGTGCTTTTAAAGGACGTTGACGTTTCAAAGATTTCTCCTATGATGAGGCAGTATTTTGAAACAAAAATGAAATATAAGAAGCATATTTTGTTTTATCGCCTCGGCGATTTTTATGAAATGTTTTTTGACGACGCAATAATTGCGTCAAGAGAACTGGAGCTTACTCTTACCGGACGGGACTGCGGGCTTGAGGAACGCGCTCCTATGTGCGGAGTGCCTTATCATGCCTGCGATCTGTATCTCAAAAAACTGGTTGAAAAAGGGTATATGGTGGCGATCTGCGAGCAGACAGCCGACCCGTCAACCTGCAAGGGGCTTGTTCCGAGAGAGGTAATAAGGGTAGTTACTCCGGGAACTCTGATAGAAAGCAGTATGCTTGACGAAACGTCCAATAACTATATTTGTTCCCTTTATGTAAAATCAAAGGAATGTTCAATGTGCCTTGCCGATATTTCTACCGGCGAGGTGCACTTGTTTGAATTTTCCGGAAAGGAAATGTCAAACGACGCCATTAATGAGCTTTCGCGCTTTTCGCCTGTGGAGATACTTATAAACGACGCTTTTCTTTCCGTCAGAGATATTGGAGATTTTATAAGGACTCGTTTGAATACAGCGGTCCAGCTTCTTGACGAGGATCAGTTTTCTCCTGAAATCCATACCGACGAGGTTTTGAAGCAGTTTTCTGTAAACAGCCTGGACGAGCTTGCGATTACCGCAGATTCCGCCGCCGCTTTCTCGGTGTGCGGACTGTTCGGATACATACACGAAACTCAGAAGGCTCTTGTCGGACGTTTTTCACAGATAATACGCCACGACAAGGATCCTATTATGACTATAGGATTTACCGCGAGAAGAAATCTGGAGCTTACCGAAACGCTCAGGAGCAAGGAAAAGAAAGGCTCTTTACTCTGGGTGCTTGACAATACCAAAACGTCTATGGGCAAGCGTATGCTTAAATCATATCTGGAGCAGCCGCTTGTGAATCCCGCCAGGATAATAGAAAGACTTAACGCTGTCGAGGAGCTGTATAAATCCCCTGTCGAACTGGGTGAGATAACCGAGGTGCTTTCAGGCGTCTACGATCTCGAAAGACTGATGACCAGGGTAATGTACAAAACCGCGAGCCCCAGAGATCTGAAATCGCTGTCGCTTACGGCTTTGAAGCTTCCGGCTCTGAAGGAGCTGCTGAACGGTTTTTCATCGAAGCTGCTGGTTTCGCTCAACTCTCAGATATCGACTCTTGAATCGGTATCAACTCTGATAGAAAACGCTGTTGTCGACGAACCTCCGGTAAACGTCAAGGACGGCGGAGTTATAAAGGACGGCTTCAACGACAGACTTGACGAGCTGAGGGGAATAATCTCCGGAGGCAAGGATATTATTGAGAATATCGCTTCCCGCGAGCGCGAGAAAACCGGTATCAAAAATCTGAAAATCGGATATAACCGCGTATTCGGGTATTATATTGAGGTAACAAGGTCTTACTACGATCTGATCCCGGAGAATTACATCAGAAAGCAGACGCTTGCAAACTGCGAGAGATTTATAACCGAAGAACTGAAAAACGCTGAAAATACAATTCTCGGCGCAAACGATAAGGTCATAAGCCTTGAGCAGGAGATTTTTGCAGAGCTCAGAGAATTTATTGCAACGCAGCTGAGAATGGTTCAGGAAACCGCGTCGGCTGTAGCTGCGGTTGACGTTTTAAGCTCCTACGCGGCGGCTGCTCTGAAAAATAATTATACAAAGCCGGAAATTGCAATAGACGGAATCATTGAAATAAAAAACGGACGACACCCTGTTGTTGAGCTTATGCAGAAGGATGAAGTATTCGTACCTAACGATACATACCTTGATCTTACAAGCAACCGTACGGCGGTCATAACCGGTCCTAATATGTCGGGAAAATCCACATATATGCGCCAGGTCGCGCTCATTACGCTTATGGCTCAGATCGGATCGTTTGTACCTGCCGATTACGCCAAGATTTCCGTTGTCGATCAGATATTTACCAGAATAGGCGCTTCCGACGATCTTACCGCCGGTCAGTCTACATTCATGGTCGAGATGAGCGAGGTCGCCGATATAGTAAAGCACGCCACCAAGAACAGTCTGGTTATCCTTGACGAGGTGGGCAGAGGAACTTCAACCTTTGACGGAATAAGCATTGCAAAGGCGGTTACGGAATATATAACAACGTCTAAATCATTGGGCTGCAAAACTCTTTTTGCCACTCATTATCATGAGCTTATAAGTCTTGAAAACGAGCTTGACGGGGTTAAGAACTTTTCGGTAGCGGTAAAGCGCAAGGGCGACAGTATCAGATTCCTGAGAAAGATCGTTCCAGGGGGAGTAGACGAAAGCTACGGAATAGAGGTCGCAAAGCTTGCCGGTCTGCCCAATAAGATAATCAGCCGCGCCAAATCGCTTTTGGAGGAGATGGAGTCTGAAAATAAAAAAGCGTGTCTTGCTGCCAGCCAGACGTCCTCCGATCAGCTTTCTTTTGAAAAAATCAGCGACGGCATTGTCAGCGACAAGCTGAGAAAAACCAATATAGACGAAATGAACGACGCAGAGTTAAGGGAATTTGTCAGAGATCTGCTGAGATATGTGTAATTGAATATAAGCCGGGAGATTGAAAATGATCAGGTCAATCCTAAACAGAAGAAGTATCCGCAAGTACAAATCCGATGAAGTTTCGGAGGATGTTATTTTAAAAATAATTGAAGCAGGTATGCTGGCTCCGTCAGCGAAAAACCGGCAGCCGTGGAAGTTTGTCGCCGTAACGGGCAAATCAAAGGTCAGCATGATGAAAGCTATGGAAAAAGGGCTTGAAAGGGAAAAAGCAAAGCCTTTGCTGCCCGGAAGCGCTAAAGAATTCAGCGACGCAGAAAATACCTTTAAAATAATGCGGCAGGCGCCTTTGATTATTTTTGTGATCAACCGATTCGGAATAAGCATTGACAGGGAATTAACTCCTGAGGAAAGGATTTACGAGATCTGCAATGCTCAGTCCATCGGAGCGGCGATAGAAAATATGTCGTTAGCCGCGGACGATTTAGGCTTGGGCAGCCTGTGGATATGCAATACCTATTTTTCATATTATGAATTGTGCGAATGGCTTGAAACCGATAAAAGCCTGTTTGCCGCACTGGCGATAGGCTATGCCGACGAAAGTCCTCGGGCCCGTCCAAGGCTCGGCTTGGACGTTGTTTTTGAGCGGCGCAAATAAAACGGCGTTTAGTTATGCAGAGCAGTCTGTTAGAAAAGGGATTAAAATGTCTGAAATAAAAGTATTGAGCAAAGAGGTATCAGAGCTTATTGCGGCGGGCGAGGTCATAGACCGTCCCGCCTCGGTAATAAAGGAGCTTTTGGAAAATTCAATTGACGCAGGAGCAAACGTTATAACCGTTGAGATAAAAAACGGCGGAAGAACCTATATCCGGGTTACTGACAACGGAAGCGGTATAGCGGAAACTGATATTTCAAAGGCCTTTTTAAGACATGCCACCAGCAAAATTTCCACTAAAAACGACCTTGACAGGATCATGACGCTGGGATTCCGCGGCGAGGCTTTGGCGTCTATCAGCGCGGTATCAAGAGTCGATGTGCTTACGAAGCCTATTGACGAAGAATACGGCTGTCATTACATAATTGAAGGCGGAGAGGAAAAGCTTTGCGAAAAATCCGGCTGTCCTGACGGAACGACCTTTGTGGTGAGGGATATTTTCTATAACGTTCCGGCGAGGCTTAAATTTCTTAAGAAAGATACCTCAGAGGGCAATTATGTTGCTAACTATGTGACCAAAATAGCATTGTCGGATCCTGACATTTCATTTAAATTTATCCGCGACAATAAGACGGAGCTGCTTACGGCGGGGGACGGTAAATTATATTCGGGCATTTATTCCGTTTTCGGCAGGGAATTCGCCTGCTCTCTCATTCCGGTCGAATATTCGTGGAACGGAATAAGAGTATACGGATATACCGTAAAGCCTCTGAATTCAAAATCCAACAGAAAATTTCAGAATTTTTTTGTAAACGGAAGATACGTTAGATCCAAGGCCTGCTGCGAAGCTTTGGAGGAAGCCTACAGAAACAGCATTATGACAGGAAAGTTTCCGGCTTGCGTACTTTGCATAGATCTTCCTCCCGATTTTATCGACGTCAATGTCCATCCGACCAAAATGGAAGTCAGATTTTCCGACGAGCGGCTTGTTCATGAGGCTATATTCTTTGCCGTTAAAGATTCGCTTCAAAGACAGGATAAGCCTGTGAAAATTGAATTTGACGAAAAACGGCGTCATTTTTCAGACAGCGAATTATACCGCATACCCGAAAAGCCGCAGGGAGTTCAGCTGAAATTTTCTGCTCCTCATGAAAATACGCGGTCCGCCGCCGGTTTATCCGATGATTCGCTGAACAAGCTTCCGCAAAATTTTTCTGAGGAATCCGTTACGGTTGTTCCTCCGGTAAATGATTCTCCCTTAAAGGCTGAGAAAAAAACGTCTGATGATTTGTTTTTATCTTCGCTTGAAGAATCGGGAATTAAAGAGACTGCAAAGCCGTCCGGCGATGTTTCGGATATTTATGATGACCGCAAAGCCGCTCTGCCTGAAATTTCTGATGATGAAATTGAAACTTCGGATTTCAAATATATATCTAAGAGCTCCTTTGAAAAAAAGAACGTTCAAAGCGTGGTTACCGATGAAGAAGGCGATGATGAGATCATCAAGCCCATAGTTGTCGGAGAGCTTTTTAAAACTTATATTGTCGCTCAGGCAGGGGAGGAAATGCTGTTGGTTGATAAGCATGCCGCCCATGAAAGATATATTTTTGAAAAAATAAAGAATGACGCAAACCAGCTAGACACTCAGATGTATATTGAACCTATCATGGTGCTGCTTTCCTATGACGAATACGACGCCTTAGCTTCCAATATTGAACAGACTGCAAAGCTTGGCTTTGATATCGAGCCTGATGTTGCTCCTACCGTTGCCGTAAAGGGAGTTCCGATCATAATCGGAGATGAAAATCCGACGGAGCTTGTCAGCGATCTGGCTAAGAATTTTCTCGCCTGTAAGCTTAATCCGCAGCTTGAGCTTTTCGACGAGCTTTATCATTCAATAGCCTGTAAGGCGGCGATAAAAGCCAACGACGAATCCAGCGCCGCGGAGCTTCAGGCGCTTGTAAATTCAATATACGGTCGTGACGATATCAGATATTGTCCTCACGGCAGACCTGTAATGATAAAGCTTTCAAAAAAGGATATAGAAAAGCAATTCAAACGAATAGTTTAAAAGCCGAGGTGAGCTTGTACGGAAAATAAAATACCTTTAATAGTTATAGCCGGTCCTACGGCGTCAGGTAAAACCAAGCTTGCCGTTGAAATATCAAAGCTTTACGGTGGGGAAGTAGTGTCTGCTGATTCAATGCAGATATACAAGGGAATGAGCATTGCCACTGCCAAGCCGGACGAAGCGGAAATGCAGGGAATCCCCCATCATTTAATTGATTTTCTCGAGCCGGAGGAGCCGTTCAGCGTAGCGGATTACGTCAAGCTGGCGCGGCAAGCCGTTAAGGAGATATATTCAAGAGGGAATATGCCCGTTGTGTGCGGCGGAACCGGATTGTATATCAGTTCCCTGATAGATAATGTAAAATTTGACGATACCTCGGGAAGTACGGAAATAAGAAAACGCCTTGAGAAAGAAGCGGAGCAGCTCGGAAAGCACGCGTTATGGGAAAGACTCAGAAGCGTTGACGAGGAAACCGCTCTTAATACGCACGAAAACAATCTTCCGAGAGTTATCAGAGCTCTGGAGGTTTATGAAATCACCGGTGAAAAATTATCTGTCCATAAGGCGAACAGCAGAACCGGAGGATCTCCTTATAAAACCTGTATTATCGGCATAGGGTTTGAGGATAGGCAGGCGTTGTATGAGCGGATAAACCAGAGGGTCGACGTCATGATAAAAAACGGTCTGATAGAAGAAGCCTGCGCTTTTTATCACAGCCGCAGACCCGCTACCGCTTGTCAGGCGATCGGATATAAGGAGCTTATTCCTTATTTTGAAAATAAATCAGAGCTGTCCGAATGTATTGACAAAATAAAGCAGGAAACACGCCGATATGCCAAGCGGCAGCTTACTTGGTTTAGACGAGTTGACGGAATTCAGTGGGTTATGGCCGACAAATTTGGAGAATATAAAAATTTTCTTGAAAATGTGCAAAATATTATAGCCAAATCAGAAATTATGTGTTATAATAAAAGCTGATATAATATTTTATCATCAGTTGTTGTGTAAAAATGTTAAGGAGTGTAATTGTTATGAACAAAAATTTAAATTTACAAGATGTTTTTCTTAATCAGGCAAGAAAAGATAGGGTGCCTGTAACGATTTTCCTTATGAACGGATATCAGTTTAAAGGTATGGTAAAGGGCTTTGACAGTTATATTGTTATTCTTGACTGCGAAGGAAAGCAGAATGTCGTTTACAAGCATGCTATTTCCACAATAGTACCCGCCCGCCCTATAAATGTGCTTGACGCGGCTGAGCAGCAGGACGACAACTAAAAGGTGATTTTTAATGAACTCAGTCACTACAAAAATTCTTGTAGGTCTTTTGTCCGTGCTGACGCTTACTATGGTAGGCTCGCAGATATATACCAGGCTTAACGATAAGCATGATACAGAAGAAGCGGTGCTGTGTGATATAAGCGAAAACGTTCCGTTTCAGGGCGTTATAGTCCGCGACGAAAAAATTATCACTTACGACGGCGAAGGCGTTCTGGATTATCTGTATACCGACGGCAGCAAGGTTTCTGTAGACAACCCTATAGCCGAGGTTTATTCGTCCGAAGAGGCTATAGCGGCAAAGCATAAGGCTGAAAAGCTCATCAGCCGTGTCAATGATCTTGAAAGAGCTCAAAACCCCGGTACTACGAATTATGTGCAGCCGGAAACTCTTAAATCCAAAATTGACGATCAGTACAGGCAGCTGCTTACCTATTCTCAGGAAAGAGATTTTGAGTCGGCTGTGAAATTAAAGAGCGATATGAGCGTTGTGATAAATATATATAACATCATAACCGATACCTCAAAAAACTATAATTCAAAGATTTCAGAGCTTGAAAGCGCTGCGTCGCAGCTTGAAGCTCAGGCTGGTGACCCTGATGTTATCAACGCGCCGGAAACGGGATATTTTGTTTCCTACTGCGACGGATATGAGAACAGTCTTTCTGTCGAAGCCTTAAGCTCGGTTACTCAGCAGGAAATAGAAGATGTCGTAAATAACGCGGGCATAAATAAAAGCGGTTACGCTGAAAATGCGATCGGTAAAATGTTTGACGATTATTCATGCAGCATTGCCGGCGTAGTGGACAGCGACAAGCGGATAATTGAAGGAGATACGCTTCAGATCATGTTCAGCACTTCCAATAGTGTTTATGACGTAACCGTCGAATCCGTCAGACAGGCCGAGGAAGACGGCAAATCTATTATAGTGCTGTCATGCGACAGACTTGACGAATCTCTTGTTCAGTCAAGAGTGCAGTCGGTCGAGCTGATTTTTGAAGAGTATCACGGCATTAAAGTTCCAAGAAAAGCTATTCGCTTTCAGGGCGAACAAAAAGGCGTTTACGTTATTCTTGGCAATGAAATCACTTTTAAGAAAATCGACGTTATTTATGAAGGCGATGATTTCGTAATTTCCAAAAATACTTCCGACGAGGAGTATTTGCTGCTTTATGATCAGATCCTTCTGGAGGTGGTATCTAATAAAGATGTGTCAGAAATCAGTGAATCCTCCTGAATTTCAGTATATTCTTGAAAACTACAGGCAGATATGCTACAATGTAGGCAACGCGGCTGCAAAGTACGGCAGCGGCAGCGTAAAGATCATGGCGGTTACCAAAACCGTTCCTCCCGAAAAAGTCAATTACGCGGTATCTCTGGGAATTGATCTGCTGGGAGAAAATCGGGTTCAGGAGTATCTATCAAAAAAAGACAGCTATGATAAATCAGCCCGGGTGCATATGATAGGTCATTTGCAGACAAATAAGGTAAAATACGTCATTAATAATGTTGACATGATACAGTCTGTTGACAGCGTTAAGCTGGCGAATGAAATTAACAGGCTAGCAGAAAAAAACAAAAAGACTATGGACATTCTGATCGAAGTGAATATCGGCGGAGAGGAATCTAAAAGCGGCGTTCCTGCCGACAGGGTTTACTCGCTTATAGAGGAAATTTCCGCAATGAAAAGCATTTCGGTCAAGGGACTGATGGCTGTTCCGCCCATCGGATCCGGCGACGAGGCATTTGACAAAATGAATCTGCTTTTCCAAGGTGTAAAGGAAAAGCGTTTTCCGGGAGTTTCTATGGACATTCTGTCCATGGGTATGTCCGGTGATTACGAAACGGCCATTAAACACGGGTCGAATCTGGTAAGAATAGGAACCAAGCTCTTCGGGGCAAGAAAATATTTGGAGGTTTAAGGCAATGAGCGTATTACAGGGTTTTAAAAGTATTTTTTTAGGTGAAGACGAGATTGAACAGGAAGAGGAGTATCAGTCAATCTATGAAAATAAAAAGGATTACGACGAAGCTGACAAAAATCCCAACCGCGAGGTAAAAATCGCCGCGACTACTACTTTGCAGATCGTACTGGCAAGACCTAACGATTTTTCCGAAGTAAAATCCATCGGCGACGATATCAACGATCAAAAAACAGTTTTGCTGAACCTTGAAACAGTCAAGAGCGAAGACGCAAAGCGTATTCTTGATTTCCTTTCAGGCGTAGCTTATGCAAATCAGGCAGACATAAAAATGATGGCGCAGAAAACGTTTGCTATTATGCCTAAAAACGTAGGATTTTCCGGCGTTGATCTGATGAGCGAATTGGAGAACAACGGTTACAGCTTTTAAATGAAAGCTCTTGATTTGTCGTTCCTTGGGAAAGTCAGCAGCGAAGACAGGATTATGCTCAACAGAACAGTACAGTGGGCTTATAACGCGGAAAATAAGTTTCAGACAAAATACTCCTTTTTTCTTGACGAGCGTCAGCTTGCTCTTTGCGAAACGGTGTTACAGTCTGTTAAATTTGACGGTTATTCTTCATTCGGAGGGTATGAAAGCGCACAGCGTAAGGTGTTAGGCTTTTTTGCGCCTTATGACGATAAAGATCTGCAAGCTTTTCCGATTGTACCGCTTACTTTCACCTACAGAAAAAGCGACAGGCTCACGCACAGAGATTTTCTCGGCGCGGTTATGAGTCTTAAGGTGTCAAGGGAATCCGTCGGAGATATAATCGTTTCAGAGGGAAAGTCTGCGGTCTTTCTTTATGAAACCGTTGCTGAATATGTTCTTCAGAATTTAAACAGGATTGGCAGGACAGGCGTTAAAGCGGATAAAGGCTTTGATCCAGACATGGTTTCCATACAGAATTTTGAAGAGCTGAAAGGAACCGTTGCGTCGCTCCGGCTTGACTGCATTGTCGCTCTTGCTCTTCACATTTCGAGGGAAAAGGCCGGCAGTTTGATTTCTTCACTTGGTGCAGACGTTAATTATGCTCATATTTCTGCGCCGAGCTGTCCGCTTAAAGAGGGAGACAAATTCTCCGTCAGAGGTTACGGCAAATTCAGACTTGAACACATAGGCGGAGCTTCAAGGAAGCAGCGCGTTCATATAACATTGACAAAATATGTTTAGGAGGCATTATTATGTTAAAAGCAAACGAGATAAAAAGCAAAACGTTCGATACGGTCAGAAACGGCTATGATCCTGATGAGGTCAGCGCTTTTCTCGCGGAAATTGCAGAGGCTTATGCAGCCGCGTTGTCCGCTAACGATGACAGCGAGGCCAAGATATTCAAGCTGGTGGAAAAAATAAATGAATACCGGGCAGATGAGGACGCAATAAAGGACGCTATGATCAACGCCCAGAAGGAAGCCAGCAAAACTGTAAATGACGCTAAAGCCAAGGCAAGGGACATGATTGAATCTGCCAAGACCGAGCAGGTTCGTCTTGCAGAGCAGAGCGCTTCCGAATGTGAGCGGATTATAAGGGAGCATAAGGAAAAGTGCGCTCAGCTGATCAAGGAAAATACCGAGATAACCGAAAAGAAGATAACTGAAATCAGAAATCAGCTTGAAAAAGAAAAAGCAAAGTATGAGTCTTTGAAGTCAGAGGTTACATATTTTAAAGCCAATCTGGTGGAGCTTTATAATAAGCAGCTTCATCTGATAATGGAGATTCCGGAAGCAGAGGTCGAAAAACCGGCAGTTTCTTCTGCTGCAGCTCCTGTCGAGGAGCCTGTTCAGGCTGAACAAGCTGAAGAAAAAGGCGAAACAGAGTCTGACGCCAAAGACGAACAGCTGGAAAAGGTTCTGAATACCGGATCTTTTGAACCGGTAATTCCAAAGGAAAATTTCGCCGATCTTAAATTCGGCAAAAATAATTGATTGTTAGGAGAAGTCAAATGCCACAGGATTATAACAAAACGCTTAATCTTCCTGAAACTGATTTTCCCATGCGGGGAAATCTTCCGAAGAGAGAGCCTGACGCCTTGAAAAAATGGGACGAAGAAAGGCTCTATTACAAGATGATAGAGAAAAACGAGGGAAAACCTTCATATATCCTTCATGACGGACCTCCGTATGCGAACGGCGATATTCATCTCGGCACTGCTTTAAACAAGGTGCTTAAGGATATAATCGTTAAGTATAAAAATATGAGCGGATACTGCTCGCCATATGTGCCGGGATGGGACACTCACGGTCTGCCTATAGAACTAAAAGCGATGAAGGCTATCGGCGTTGAAAACGGAGCCATTCCTCCTATTGAGCTGAGAAAGCATTGTAAGGATTTTGCCCTTTCGTTTGTAGAAAATCAGAAAAACCAGTTTAAAAGACTGGGCGTTCTGGGTGATTTTGACGATCCTTATCTTACGTTAAAACCCGAATTTGAGGCACGTCAGGTAAAGATATTTGGTGAAATGGCAAAAAAAGGCTATATTTATAAAGGCTTAAAACCAGTTTACTGGTGTCCCGAATGTCAGACGGCTCTCGCCGAGGCTGAAATTGAATATTCTGACGATCCCTGCTTCTCCATATATGTTAAATTCAAGGTGACGGACGATAAAGGTATTTTTACTTCTCTCGGAGTTGACCTTGACAAGACCTATTTCGTTATCTGGACGACAACAACCTGGACTTTGCCCGGAAATATGGCTATATGCCTTGGACCTGAATATGACTACTGCATAGTTAAGGCTAACGGTGAAAACTATGTTATGGCAGAGTATCTGGTGCCTGAGGTAATGTCCAAGGCAGGTATAACCGAATATGAAACTGTCGGCAGGTTTACGGGAGCTCAGCTTGAGGGCTGCAAAACCGAGCATCCCTTTATGGGAAGGCCTTCTCCGATAATTGTAGGTTCTCATGTAACCCTTGAAAGCGGTACCGGCTGCGTTCACACCGCTCCAGGCTACGGTGTCGACGACTTTGAGGTATGCAAAAATTACGACGATATAGGCATTGTTGTAGGAGTTGACGGCAAGGGCGTGCTTACCAAGGATTCCGGTATGTTTGAGGGACTTACTACTGACGAAGCCAATAAAGCGATTGGAAAGCATCTGGTTGAAACGGGAGCGATGTTTGCGACCGAAAGAATCGTTCACCAGTATCCGCATTGCTGGAGATGCAAATCGCCTATTCTGTTCAGAGCTACCGAGCAATGGTTTTGTTCAATAAACGATTTTAAGGACGAGGCAGTTAAGGCTATAGAAGAGGTTAACTGGATTCCCGGATGGGGCGAGGAACGAATCAAGGGAATGGTTCGCGACCGTTCGGACTGGTGTATTTCACGTCAGAGAACATGGGGAGTTCCTATTCCTATCATTTATTGCACAGACTGCGGAAAGCCTGTAGTAACGGAGGAAACTATAAACGCTATTTCTGAGCTTTTCAGAAGAGAAGGCTCTGACGCGTGGTATACACATGATTTAACTGAGATCATTCCCGATAGCGTCAAGTGTGAATGCGGCTGCGGAAGCTTCACAAAGGAAATGGATATAATGGACGTATGGTTTGACAGCGGAGTTACTCATGCCGCTGTGCTTGATGAGCGCGATAACCTCCGTTCTCCTGCCGATCTGTACCTTGAAGGCGCCGATCAGTACAGAGGCTGGTTCCAGTCGTCGCTGCTTACGTCCGTTGTTTGCAGCGGTCACGCCCCGTATAAAAACGTCTGCACTCATGGCTGGGTTGTAGACGGTCAGGGCAAGACAATGCACAAATCTCTCGGCAATGGCATTGAGCCTGCTGAAATTACGGATAAATACGGAGCCGATATTCTGAGACTCTGGGTCGCTTCTTCAGATTATCATTCTGATATCAGAATTTCCAAGGATATTCTGGGACAGCTTTCCGACGCGTATAAGAAAATACGCAATACCGCCAGATTCATTTTGGGAAATCTCTCCAACCAAGGCGGATTTGATATTGACAAAGACGGTGTTTCGGACGATGAGCTGTATGAAATTGATAAATGGGCTTTGCTCAAGCTTGACGAGCTTATTGATAAGGTCAATACGGCGTATGAAGCCTTTGATTACCATATAGTATTCCATGCGATCCATAATTTCTGCGTTATTGATATGTCTAATTTCTATCTTGATATTCTTAAAGACAGACTTTACTGTGAAAGGCCTGATTCAGTAGAAAGGCGCGCGGCACAGACTGTAATTTACAGAATTCTTTCAGCGATCGCAAGGCTTGTAGCCCCGATACTTTCGTTTACCGCAGATGAGATATGGTCTTATATGCCTCATTCGTCCAAGGACAATGCGGAAAGCATTTTCCTGAACGATATGCCGAAAAAAAGCGGTCTTACCGCAACTGCTGAATTTTCAGAGAAGTGGGATCTTATCGCTGCGGTTCGTGAGGACGCAAAAAAGGCCCTTGAGATCAAACGTGCCGATAAAGTTATCGGAGCTTCGCTGGAGGCTGAGGTTCATATTTATGCGGAAGGAAAGCTTTATTCGGATATTTGCGCTATAAAAGAAGAACTTCCTGCATTGCTTATCGTATCAAAGGTCGAAATATTTGAAGGCGCCGGTAACGGCGAATACAAGGGCGAGCTTGAGGGCGTTTCCTTTACCGTTTCAAAAGCCGGAGGCGGCAAATGTGAGAGATGCTGGGTTTATTCTGATTATGTCGGAAAAAATGAAAAGTATCATACTCTTTGCGAAAGATGCTGCAATGTAATAGAATAATTCTTTGTGCTCTAAGGCTCTGTAAAATCAGAGCCTTTTGGGCATTTCATGAATCTAAGGTTTCATTATAAGCTTTAATACTTACCGCTGACGGTTAAGCGGGGAAACGAGGAAAAATGTTTATTATTTCGCTTGCTATAATTGCGGTTTTGACCGCAATAGATCAGCTGATAAAATTTGCTGTCGTAAAAAATATTGAGATAGGTGAAATAATCAAGGTAGTCAAATTCGGTTCACATGACATTCTCAGCTTGACTCATATAACCAATGACGGAGCGGCATGGAGCATTATGTCAGGCAAAACCTGGTTTCTGATAGGGATTCCTGTTGCCGTAATAATTGCCGCGCTTGTTTATATGTACAAAAAGCGCGGCGGAAGCAGACTGCAAACGATTTCATTGTCGCTTGTTATTGCAGGCGGTATCGGAAATCTGATTGACAGAATACGAATAAAAGAAGTCGTGGATTACATTTTGTTTGAACCGATTGATTTTCCGATTTTTAATTTTGCAGATATATGCGTTGTGGTCGGTGCGGTTTTATTTTGTATTTATATAATTTTCTTAGAAGGAAAAGGTCAAAAATACAGATCTTCGGAATCGGAAACTGAAAAGGCGGATAACAATGAACAGGCTTGAGTTTTACGCCGAAGAGGCTGATGAAGGCAGCAGAATAGATAAATGGCTGTGCGTTCATGAACCCGGATTTACACGTTCGGCGCTTCAGAGGCTTATTGAAAGCAACAGCGTTTTTGTCAATAATAAACCTGTAAACAAGAATTATAAGCTTAAAAATTCGGATCAGGTGGTTGTAATTGTTCCTGAGCCTGAGCCTTTGGAGGCTAAACCGCAGAATATACCTATAGATGTAATTTATGAGGACGACGATCTGCTGGTTGTAAACAAGCCTAAAGGAATGGTAGTCCATCCCGCAGCCGGAAATCCTGACGGAACTCTAGTTAATGCATTGCTTTATCATTGCAAGGGACGGCTGTCCGGCATAAACGGCGTTATCAGACCGGGTATCGTTCACCGTATAGATAAGCTGACAAGCGGGTTGCTTATTATCGCCAAAAACGATACGGCTCATAATATACTGGCTGAACAGATAAGGCTGCATAGCTTTACAAGGGAATACAGAGCCGTAAACTGCGGAAGATTTAAGGAGCTTTCCGGAACAGTCGACGCTCCGATCGGCAGAAGCAAATATGACCGGAAAAAGATGTGCGTTATCGACCAGAATTCCAAGCGCGCCGTTACTCACTATGAGGTAATAGACGAATTCGGTCAGTATTCAATGCTTAAATTCCGGCTTGAAACCGGCAGAACTCATCAGATAAGAGTTCATTCCGCTTATATAGGTCATCCTGTTTTAGGGGACAGCGTATACGGCAAACCGTTTAAAGGACTGGATGGTCAGTGCCTTCATGCGAAAAAAATAGGCTTTATCCATCCGTCTACAAAGGAGTATATGGAATTTGACAGCGAGCTGCCGGATTATTTTTCAGATATATTGAAAAAATTAAAAGCATAAGAGAGGTTTACCCTATATGTTTGAGGATATAAAAAAAGTATTGCTTATTACCGATATGGACGGAACGTTTCTTCCTGCAAGCAAAAAGCCAAGCTTTAAAAACCTGCAGGCGGTAGAGCATTTTCAAAAGGCCGGAGGAAAGTTTTCGATTGCAACAGGGCGATCGCTTCAGGCTTCACAGCAGTATTTCAGCGATTTTACAGTAAACTGTCCTATTATAATGTGCAACGGCGGAATGGTATATGATATACAGAAGAAAAAACAGATATATGATGTTTATCTGCCCGAAAAGGCAAGGGACTTTACACGCCAGATTCTAAAAGATAATCCTGACGTCGGATGTGAAGTTTTGCTGCTTGACGGAGTTTATGTGCCTCAGATGTCTGAAATGGAGTGGAAGCACTGTGAAATCTGCAAGGTTGATCCAATTTTGTGCAGCCTGGATAAAATTCCAAATAACTGGTACAAGGTTTTGTTTACCAATACTCCCGACAAATTGGGAAGGCTTATTGATTATACTGAAAAAAACGGTTTTGATGATGTTGATTTTGTTATATCGTCTCCTCAGTATTATGAAATGCTTCCTCAGAATATTTCCAAAGGCTCGGCGCTTGAACATATGAGAAGCATATGTGGCATGGAGGATTATACCATCGTGGCGGTAGGCGATTTCAATAACGATATTGAAATGCTCAGATATGCCGACGTCGGCGTGTGTCCCTCTAATTCGACTAAGGACGTAAAGGCTGCCGCGGACATCGTCCTTGAAGTTTCATGCGAAGAAGACGCTGTCGCCGAGGTGATAGATTACATATCGACTCAGTTAAAATAACATATATGGAGGTTTATCGTATGGACGCTACTATTAAAAAACAGCTTGAAATCAACGCCTGTAAGGTTCGTCTTGGAATCCTGGAGGGTGTGTTCAACGCTAAATCAGGTCATCCGGGCGGTTCTCTTTCGATTGCGGATCTGCTGACTTATCTGTATTTTGCCAAGATGAACGTTTATCCTGACAAGCCTGAGGAGCCTGAACGTGACAGATTTGTGCTTTCAAAGGGTCACACCGCGCCTGCGCTGTATTCCGTTCTGGCTCTGAAAGGATTTTTTGACGGCTCAGAGCTTAAGAATCTTCGTCATATCGGCGCCTTGCTTCAGGGACATCCTTGTATCCATATCCCGGGTGTAGATATGTCCTCGGGTTCCTTGGGGCAGGGTATATCCGCAGCCTGCGGAATGGCGCTTTCAGGAAAGATTTCGGGAAACACCTATAAAGTTTATACTGTTCTGGGAGACGGTGAAATACAGGAGGGTCAGGTTTGGGAGGCAGCCATGTTTGCCGCTCACTATAATCTGGACAACCTTGTGGCTGTAATTGACAATAACGGACTTCAGATCGATGGTAAGATCCAGGACGTAATGTCCCCTTATCCGATAGCCGAAAAATTTGAAGCTTTCGGCTGGCATACTATAAAAATGAACGCTCATGATTTTGACGATATTGAGAGAGCCTTTGACGAAGCTGAAAAAATTGCGGGGCAGCCGGTAGCTATCATTCAGACGAGCGTAAAAGGAAAAGGCGTTTCATTTATGGAAAATAACGTTTCCTGGCATGGCGCCGCGCCTAACGCCGAACAGTATGAACAGGCTGTAAGCGAGCTTAAACAGGCGCTGAAAGAATTAGAGGAGGGCTGATATTATGGCTGATATAATCAAAAAGGCTACCAGAGAAAGCTACGGCGAAGCTCTTGCCGAGCTGGGAGAAAAATATGAAAACCTTTATGTTTTGGACGCCGATCTGGCCGCCGCCACCAAAACCGGAATTTTCAAAAAGAAGTTTCCTGACAGATTCTTTGACTGCGGAATTGCCGAAGCCAATATGATGGGTGTTGCCGCCGGTCTAGCCGCTACAGGAAAGATACCTTTTGCCTCTACCTTTGCAATGTTCGCGGCAGGCAGAGCGTTTGAAATTGTAAGAAATTCCATTGGATATCCTCATCTTAATGTAAAAATCGGAGCTACTCACGCCGGAATTTCAGTGGGTGAGGACGGAGCAACTCACCAGTGCAACGAGGATATCGCTCTGATGAGGACGATTCCCGGCATGACTGTAATAAATCCTGCGGATGATGTTGAAGCCAGAGCCGCGGTTGAAGCGGCAATACTTCACAACGGTCCCGTCTATATGAGATTCGGACGCCTTGCCGCTCCGGTATTCAACGATAAAAGCACTTATAAATTTGAGCTTGGAAAGGGAATAAAGCTGAGAGAGGGAACAGACATTTCTGTTATTGCTACAGGACTTATGGTTTCTCAGGCTCTTGAAGCGGCTGATATCCTAGCGGCGCAGGGAATAAGCGCTGAAATAATTAACATTCATACTATCAAGCCTATAGATTCGGAAATCATTGTTGAATCGTCAAAGAAAACGGGACTGGTCCTTACAGTGGAGGAGCACAGCGTTATAGGCGGACTTGGTTCGGCAGTATGCGACGTACTGAGCTCAGAGCTTCCTACTAAGGTCGTAAAAATCGGAGTGAACGACGAGTTCGGATATTCCGGCCCTGCCGCCGAGCTCTTAAAGGCTTTCGGTCTGTGTGCGGACAACATTGTAAAAACAGCTAAGGCGGCTGTTGAAGCAAAATAAGGAAAAACTTGCAGTTATATTAACAAAATCGCTTTCTCTTGTATATTATAAGCAAGAGGAGGCGATTTTATTGAGCCGGTACAGCACATCAAAGACATTTAAAATATCTTACATAATTCTTGTTTTGATCGTGGTTCTGGCAGTATTGGCTTTTGTATTTCACAGACAGGTAAGCCGTCATATGTCGGAAATCTGCGAGTACAAGGGAAGAAATACTGCCGCGGAAATTATCAGCAGCGCTGTTAAACAGCAGCTTCAGAACGAAGCCGACCAAAACAGAAGCTATATAGAAATAAAACGGGATCCGGAAGGAAATATAACTTCCATCGAAACAAACAGCGCGGCAGTCAACGAGCTGCAGAATAATATAAGGGAGTCGGTCAACAACGCGCTTTCTGATATCGATAACAAGGAGCTTTCTCTTCCTCTGGGAACCTTGTCAGGCATAACCTTTTTCAGCGGGAGAGGTCCTGAGGTAAGTCTGAGGCTTCATCAGGTAGGCGCGGTCGATACGGAAATACACAGCGAATTTATTGCTCAGGGTATCAATCAGACCAAGCATAGAATATCCGTATCGGTTACCGCTGAAATTTCAGCTATCCTGCCGCTTCATTCTACCGATATAGTGATATCCGACGAATTCTTGATATCGGAAACCATTATTGTCGGGGAGATCCCTTCGGTGTATTTATCCGAACAAAAAGGCGGTACAGAGTAAAACCAACACTGCACAGAGCAGTGTAATAATTATTCTGCGCTATTGAAAAAAAGGCTTGAATATGTTATAATATAATGAAATGTAATTTATCAGTTAGGATTTGTTGTAATGAAAAGATGGAAAGTAAAAAAGCCTGATGAAAAGCTTGCTGCCGATTTTAGCAGAAAATGCGATTTAAGTCCCCTTACCTTAAAGGTCCTTATTTCAAGAGGTTATACGGAATTTCAGCAGATAGCTGACTTTTTCAGTGAAACCGACCTGTTTGACCCGTTTATGCTTAAAGATATGCAGGCGGCGGTGGATACTATAAACAGAGCCGTAGACAGCTATGAGCTTATCTGCGTTTACGGAGATTACGACTGCGACGGAGTAACCGCAACGGCTATCCTCTATAATTATCTTGAAAGCATGGGCGCAAACGTGATGTACTATATTCCGGAGCGGGAGGAAGGCTACGGAATGAACGCCGGGGCGGTAAGAGAGCTTGCTGAAAAAGGAGTTTCACTTATAGTTACGGTTGACAACGGAATATCTGCCCACGCTGAAGCCGAGCTGATCTCGGAGCTTGGAATCAAACTGGTTATAACTGACCATCATCAGCCGTCGGAGAAGCTGCCTAAAGCTGCCGCCGTTGTAGACCCTCACAGGATCGATTGTCCTTCGCTGTACAAGGAGCTTGCCGGAGTAGGAGTCGCCTTAAAGCTCTGCGCTGCTCTTGACGGAGGGGATTATGATATGGTCGTGGAGCAGTATTCGGATATCTGCGCTATAGGCACTGTAGCCGATATAGTTCCGCTTACCGGCGAAAACAGGGCAATTGTAAAAAAAGGCTTACTGTACATAAAAAACACCGAGAATCCGGGACTGAATTTTCTTATAGACAAATCAGGAGTAAAAAGAGAACGTCTCACCGCAGGTTCGATTGCTTATCAGATTTCTCCGAGGATAAACGCTGCCGGAAGATTCGGCTCTCCGCTTACTGCCGTAAAAGCTCTGCTCAGCGAGAACGAAGAGGACGCTGAAAACTATGTTGATACCCTTATGACGCTTAACAATCAGCGCAGGGAAGCTGAAGATGAGATCCTGACTGATATACTTAAATATATTGATAAAAATCCTGATGTACTTAACCGCCGTATCCTTGTTCTTGCGGGGAAAAACTGGCATCACGGAGTTATCGGTATCGTTTCCGCAAGACTTCTTGAAATGTATTCAAAGCCCAACATTCTTATATCTGTTGACAATGACGGTTACGCAAGAGGCTCTGCCAGAAGCGTAAAGGGCTTCAGTATTTTTAAATGCCTGAGCGAGGCTTCCGACCTGCTGGAACAGTTCGGAGGACACGAATGTGCCGGCGGTCTTACTATAAGAGAAGAAAAAATAACGAAGTTTACACAAAGGGTTTATGAATACGCGGACTCCCTTGAAGCAGTGCCGTCCGCGTCTGTCGAATGCGATATGCTTATATATCCCCAGGAGATAACTGCTGAAAATATTAAGGGACTTTCTGTTTTGGAGCCGTTCGGAGCAGGAAACGCTCAGCCGGTATTCGCCATGTCCGGCGTCCGTATCGACAGAATAATACCGCTTTCGCACGGCAGACATACGAAGCTTGATATAACCTACGGAGGTCTGCGTACACAGGCGCTCGTTTTCGGAATAGGTCCTGAAAAGCTTTCCCTTGTCCCCGGAGATATTGCCGATATGGCGGTAAATCTTGAAATCAATTCCTATGCCGGAACAGAAAGCGTATGCGTTAAGGTTATTGATTTTCGCCCTCACGGGATCAGTCAGGAAAAATATTTTGCAGCCAAGGACTGCTATGAAAAATACAGACGCGGCGAGCAGCTTCCTGAGGCTTTTCTGCGCAAGATGGAGCCCGACAGAAAAGAGCTTGTTTGGGTTTATAAATATTTGAAGGGCTTTAATGAAATATCAGCTGACGATCTTTATTTAAAGCTGAACAGTCCCGCCATGAATTACTGCAAGCTGAGAATATGCGTCGACGCTTTTGTTCAGACCGGACTTGCCGCTTTTACGCCGTCAACTCAGAATATAAAGCTGCTTCCTGTAAAAAATAAGGTTGATCTGGAAAACGCTCCTGTACTCAAAGAGCTTAGAAATAAAATATGCAGAGGAGGACGCTGATATGGAAGGCGTTAATAAAGATTATCTTTCCAATTCAAAAAACGAATACACGATCGACGCTTTGATCCAGAAAATACTGGACGGAGAAAAGCAGTATGACCTTTCTAAAATAGTGTCTGCATATGAGCTTGCCGATAAATATCATTCAGGTCAGAAGCGTGAGTCGGGAGAGCCGTATATAACTCATCCGCTTGCCGTTGCCTATATTCTTTTGGAGCTTGGAATGGATACGGATACGATCTGCGCCGCGCTGCTTCATGACGTGGTGGAGGATACCAGCTGTACTCTGGAGAATCTTCAGAAGCAGTTCGGTACCGACGTAGCTATGCTTGTAAACGGCGTTACAAAGCTTAAAAAGGTTGAAATCTTCACCAAAGACGAACAGAAGGCGGAGAATATCAGAAAAATCCTTCTGGCTATGAGCGAGGATATAAGGGTCATTATAATTAAGCTTGCCGACCGTCTGCACAATATGAGGACGCTTAACTTCTGCCGTGAAGAGAAGCGCCGAATAATTGCTCATGAAACCATGAATATCTACGCTCCAATAGCTCATCGTTTGGGTATCCGTTCAATCAAGGACGAGCTTGAGGATTTGTCCTTTCACTATCTTGACCCGTATGCCTATGAAGAAATAGACAAGCAGATGAATCTGCGCAAGGAGGGGCGCGATCAGCTGGTTGAAGATATAAAGGAGCGCATAAGGGAAAGACTTTCGCAGGATTTTGACCCTGTTCCTCAGATCGAGGGCAGAGTGAAAAGCAATTACGGAATTTATAAGAAGGTATACCGCGACGGAAAGGAAATCGACCAGATTTACGATCGGTACGCTGTAAGAATAATAGTAAATACGGTTACGGAATGCTATAATGTGCTGGGTATCATTCATGATATGTTTAAGCCCATTCCCAACAGATTCAAGGACTATATCTCAACGCCAAAGCCTAATATGTACCAGTCGCTTCACACGACCGTAATAGGCAGACAGGGCATACCTTTCGAGGTTCAGATACGCACATGGGAAATGCACCGTACCGCGGAATACGGCATTGCGGCGCACTGGAAATATAAAGAGGGAGTCAGAAGCAGCTCAAAGGACGACAACAGGCTTGCCTGGATAAGACAGATCATTGAATCTCAGCAGGAGTCAAACGATGTTGAGGAGATCGTAAGAGCTATTAAAAACGATCTGGCTCCCGAAGATGTTTTTGCGTTCACTCCTAAAGGCGATATGATAACGCTCCCTGTGGGATCAACTGTTATAGACTTTGCTTATGCTATCCATACTCAGGTTGGACATCGTATGTGCGGAGCAAAGGCCGATAAGAAAATGGTTTCTTACGACTATCAGATAAAGACCGGTGAAATCATAGAAATACTTACCACCAATGTTGAGGGTCACGGTCCAAGCCGTTCATGGCTTAATATCTGCAAAACCAATGAAGCTAAATCCAAGATACGTTCATGGTTTAAAAAGGAGCGCCGTGAAGAAAATATTTTTGAGGGAAAAAACGCTCTTGAACGAGAATTCCGCAGAAATATGATAAAGGTTCCGGAAGATGAGCTTGAGGACTTTTTAAAGCTCGATATGCGCAGACATAACTGCGAAACGCTGGACGATTTTTTCGCCGCGATAGGCTACGGCGGAGTACAGCTTTCAAAGGTAATGCAGCGGCTTAAATCCGAATACCACAAAAAGTACGGCGAAAAGATAACTGCCGATATAACCGAGGACATAAAGCCTCAGCGTTCAAAGAATTCGTCCGGAGTAATCGTGGACGGAATCGACGACTGCGTTATAAAATTTGCTCAGTGCTGCAATCCTCTGCCCGGAGATGAGATCGTAGGATTTATAACCAGAGGACACGGCATATCTATTCACAAATGCGACTGCGTCAACTATCAGACGCAGAAGGATAAAGCGGATACGGCTCAGAGATGGGTCCCGGTAAAGTGGGCGGCTACGGAAGACAACAAGGGTTATTTTAAAACTACTCTTGATATCATTGCCGTTGACAGAATCGGCTTACTTGCCGACGTATCCTCCGCGCTCGCGATGATAAATATATATATTCATGAGTCCACGTCGCGCGAACTGAAAAACGGTAACGCCATTTTAACGGTTACTCTGAGCGTCGCGGGAATGGAGCAGCTTAACAGCGTTATAGCAAAGATCAAAAAAATAAAAAACGTCATTTCAGTAGAGAGAAGCGGCAAGTAAAAGGATAATATTACAGAAATTTGAGAGGAGGTAAGCTCCTTTTCGGAGCAAAGTCATAAATGAAAATAATCAAGCTTAAACCGCTCAGCATATGCGATACAAACAGCTATATAGTTGCCGGCAGCGGAAACAGCTGCGCGCTTATCGACGCTCCCGACGACGCTGACTACATTCTTGGGCAGATAGATAAGCACGGTCTTAAATTGAAGAAAATTTTTCTTACCCACGGTCATTTTGATCATGTAGGCGCCGCTGCCGATCTGTATGACAGAACGGGCTGCGAGGTATATATCCATGATAAGGATCTGTATAAGCTTACCGACGATTCAGGTATGCTCGTAAACTTTTTCAGGATAAAGGGCGCCAGAAAATTTGACAAAGCCATTCCGTTCGGAGAAAATGATATTCTCACACTGGACGAGCTAGAGTTTGACGTTCTTCATACGCCCGGACACACCAGTGGTTCCGTATGCTTTATATGCGGAAACGAGATGTTTTCCGGAGATACCTTGTTTGCGCGCTCTGTGGGAAGAACGGATATGCCGGACGGCGATCCGGTACAGCTGATGAGATCTCTGAAAAAAATCACGGAGCTGAGCGGAAATCTGAATATTTATCCCGGACATATGGCTGCAACTACTCTTGAGGAAGAAAAAAAGTATAACCCTTATTTAAGGGGCGGTTTCGGAGATTATTAAAATGACGTTAATTTTCAGCGGAAACGATTTTAAATATGAGCTGGAGGGAGTAATGAAGCTTTTTATTCCCGCTCAGCTTTTTACTCATATATATACTGACAGGGCTGCGAAATGCAGCGGAGATTATGCTTTTATCAGACGAAGGATATGCAGAAAACATACTCTTTTATATGTATATTGCAGCGTAAACGGAAACGCGGCAGGCCTTGCTGAAAGAATCCCGTCGGATACGGAGAATTTTGATAATAAATGCGAGCTGATCCTTTCAATACTGCTTTTCAAAGCGATGACAAAGCTGACGGGAGTAAAGGCAAAATGGGGAATTATTACAGGCGTACGCCCTGTAAAAAGGGTCAATTCGCTGATTTCTCAAGGCATGAGCAAAAGCCAGATTTACGATACCCTCCAGAACGAATATCTGGTCAGCGCGGAAAAATGCGATATTGCGTATATGACGGCGATGACTCAGGAAAATATAATTAAAAAGCTTTCAGATAAAACCTTCAGCCTTTATATTTCCATTCCGTTTTGTCCTACAAGATGTTCATATTGTTCATTTGTTTCACAATCTATTGAAAACTGTAAGAGCCTTATTCCGGAGTATATAGACAATCTGTGCAGAGAGATTGGATATACGGCTTCGCTGGTAAATAAAATCGGGCTTAAACTGGATACGGTTTACTTCGGCGGCGGAACTCCCACAGCTCTGTCGGAGCAGCGGCTTTCAAAGCTAATGGACGCTGTTTCCTCATCATTTGATATGTCCGGCGTACGCGAATACACAGTAGAAGCCGGAAGGCCGGATACTATAACCCATGAAAAGCTTGATATGCTCAAAAGAAACGGCTGTACACGATTATCAGTTAATCCTCAGAGCTTAAACGACAGCGTTTTAGAAGCCATTGGGCGGAAGCATACGGCAAAGCAGTTTACCGACAGCTACCGTCTTGCCGCAAACACAGGCTTTGGCTCCGTAAATACGGATATAATCGCAGGTCTGCCGGGAGATACATATGAAAGCTTTAAAGCTACGGTAGACGGACTTATTGCGCTCGGACCCGAGAATATAACCGTACATACTCTTTCAATAAAAAGAGCGGCCAGATTAAATCAGTCTGATAACAAGCGGAGCATTCTGAAAAACAACGCAGGCGAAATGGTGGATTATGCCTCAAAGCGGCTGCTTGAAAGCGGTTACAGACCATACTACCTTTACAGGCAGAAAAATATGCTTGAAAATCTTGAAAACATCGGCTGGGCAAAGCCCGGCTTTGAAAGCCTGTATAATATTTATATCATGGAGGAAATCCAGACGATCATAGCTCTTGGAGCAGGGGGTTCAACCAAGCTTGTGGATTTGGATAACCGCCGTCTTGAAAGGATTTTCAATTATAAATTTCCTTTGGAATACAATAAGCATTTTGATTTAATGCTTGAAAGAAAGAATAAGATAGAGGAATTCTATGCTGAAAAAGAATGAAATCATAATCCTGGAAATAACTGGTACCACCAGCGAAGGCAACGGCGTGGGCAGATTTGAACAAATTGCTGTCTTTGTGCCTTTTACGGCAGTCGGCGACGTTATTTCATGTAAAATAGTAAAGGTCTGCAAAAGCTACTGCTACGGAATCGCTGTAAAGTATATTTCCGAATCAAACCGACGCGTTCCGCCGGACTGCGAGGTATTCGGAAAATGCGGCGGCTGTTCGTTCAGGCATTTTTCCTATGAGGAGGAGCTCGCAGTCAAGCAAGGCTTCGTCGAGGATTCCTTCAGACGTATCGGAAAGCTTGCTCCTGAATTTGAGCCTATTCTGGGGTGTGAGAAAATCAGCGGATACCGCAACAAGGCTCAGTATCCTGTTGCCGAGGTAAACGGAAAAACGGTGTGCGGCTTCTATTCAAAGCGGTCCCACAGAGTTGTTGAATTTACCGATTGCAGACTTCAGCCTGCGATATTTTCTGAAATAGTAAAATTTATTCTTGATTTCTGCAACTCACGAAGAATAAGCGCATATAACGAGGAAACCCGTCAGGGACTTTTAAGGCATATATATTTAAGGAGGGGAGAGCACAGCGGAGAAATAATGGTATGTTTTATCGTTACTTCTTTTGAAAGGTGCGGAAAGCTTGAAGGAATCGCAGAGGAGCTTGCAGGGAAATTTGCCAATATCAAAAGCGTTGTATTAAATGAAAACAATAAAAATACAAACGTAATATTGGGCGATAAAATAAAAACAATATACGGAAGCGATACGATAACAGACATTATGTGCGGCAGGAAAATTGAAATTTCTCCGCTGTCATTTTATCAGGTTAATACCGTACAGGCGGAACGTCTTTACAGTATTGCAAAGGAATATGCCGGACTTACCGGAAACGAAATACTGCTTGATCTTTACTGCGGAGCCGGAACAATAGGGCTTTCCATGGCGGACAGCGTAAAAAAGCTGGTCGGAGTTGAAATAATCCCTTCCGCAGTTGAAAACGCGAAACGAAACGCCGAAGCAAACGGTATTTCAAACGCAGAATTTATATGCGCCGACGCCGGACAGGCAGCGGAAATGCTTTTTAAAAGGGGAGAGCGTCCTGACGTAATAATCGCCGATCCCGCCCGCAAAGGCTGCACGCCGGAAACACTTGAATATATGGCGAAGATGGCTCCCGACCGAATAGTAATGGTTTCCTGCAATCATGCAACCGCCGCCAGAGACTGCGCCGCTCTGCAAAAACTCGGATATGAAACAGTCAAGTGCAAGGCAGTAGATATGTTTCCGAGGGCAACGCATGTTGAGTGCGTAGTCTTGATGTCAAAAGTACAGAAGTAAATACCGAAAAAGGCTTGAAAACAAGGCATTTCCGAGAGTTGGGAGTTCTTTTCCGGCTCTCGGATTTTTTCGTTTTGGGGTGCTTGCAGCCAGGAGAAACCGAGGGTTGAGTTGACAGGTTGAAAACGGGCAAGGTTGAGTTGACAAGATGATTTTGCGATAGGTTGAGTGGATAGAAAGATTAAAGGACAGAATGCAAATAAACATTGCAATTCTGTCCTATTTTTTATTCGGTTTTGAAAAACAAACCGTGTAAACGCAATAATCGCCAAAAATTTGACAATACTAAAACTGCAGCCAAAAAAGGCAACGCTGAGGAGCGACCCGACGCAGGCTGTAAGATATACGGTGAATAGAAAAGCAGCGGCATTGTCGCTGCTTTTCTATTCACCGGTATCTTCCGAGCGGATAAACCTCGGGAGCTCGAGGGCAGAGCCCTCGTCAGCCATCAGGCTGCAAACCTGTCCTCAAAGAAAATCGCAAACTGAGAGTATGCAAGTCCCCAGTCCCTGACTGGCATCGTCCATTTCTTTGAGATTTCCACTACGCTTATATAAATGACCTTGCGAATGGAATCATCTGTCGGGAAACCGCCTTGGATTTCGTGAATTTTCTTACCATTTGATGATAGCTCTCAACTGCATTTGTTGTATATATTATCTTCCTTATCTCCTGCGGATATTCAAAAAATGTGGTCAGCTCAGACCAGTTTTTATCCCAGGATTTAAGAATATTCGGATACTTCTTATCCCACTTCTCACGGAATTCTTCCTTTGCATATTCGGCGTCATCAAGATTGACAGCGCCATAGATTTTCTTGAGGTCTGCACATACCGCTTTTCTGTCCTTGTAAGGCACAAATTTGCAGCTGTTTCTTATCTGATGCACAATGCAAAGCTGGTTTTTCGTCTTTGGAAACACTGCGTTTATGGCACTGCAAAGTCCGTTCAAATTATCATGGCAAGCTATGAAAATGTCCGTAACACCGCGGTTTCTAAGGTCTGAGCATATGCTTGCATAAAAGCTTGCAGACTCATTTTCGGAGATCCATGTGCCGAGAATTTCCTTCTGTCCTTCCATATTTATTCCGAGAACAGAGTATACACATTTGCTGATAATCTTGTTGTCCTTGCGGGAATTGAATACAATTCCGTCAAAGAAAACTACGGGATAATTTGCAGTCCGTGCCACTCGTTTACTTCGGGAAGAATTTTGTCTGTTATTCGTGAAATTAAACCCTGTGATATTTCTGAACCGTAGATTTCACGAAGGGTATCTTCAATGTCACGCTGGGACATTCCCTTTGCGTACATTGCCATGATTTTCTGCTCAATTTCGTCCGTGCGGGTCTGTCGCTTTTCAATGACCTTCGGTTCAAATTCACCATTGCGGTCACGGGGAACGGATATTTCGCAGTCACCGTAATCGCTTGAAATTGTCTTCTTGCCGTAGCCGTTTCTGCTATTGCCGGTGTTGTTTCCGGAAGCAGAATTTTTTGCGTAGCCGAGATGTTCGTCCATTTCTGCTTCAAGCATCTGCTCGATCGTTCCAGCAAAGAGTCGCTTAAGTTTTGCCTGAATATCTCCTGTGCTTTCACAGTCTGCCATCAGCAGTTTTACAAGTTCCATCTCCTTGTCGCTTAATCCGTGATTTCTCTTTTTCATTATCAATAACCTCCATATTTTTCTTATGGATATTATTGACATTTACACAGTTGGATATTCAGACTCTTTTATTCGTTTATTGCGAGGTCAAATAATGTCATTTGATAGTTTAACTCATTTTCTGAAATGTCTGTATCGGCACTGTCAGTAAGTTCAACCTCATCAGGATTTAAGCTAAATCGCCCTCTTTTTTGAATTCTTGACCTTTTTTCAATTTCTTCGGAAGACATTTGTGAGGAAATGTTTAGCAAAACATCTTCAAGGCGCAAATTGATTTTGAGATTTCGCTCACGCTTTCTTCGTATGATGCCAAAGCATCCAACTGGGGAAATATAGATGTCTTCTGGTGCATCCGGGGATACAATATCGCGCATTGAACCGAATACACAATGCTCTGGAGTAGGTGTTCCATTAATACGTAAGTCTGTATCAACATCCACAATATCTTTTCCCAAGGATACTAAGTAAGTGCATTCGTCAATTTTCTCGGCAAGGCCTCGTGCATATAGTATTTCCATATCCAAATTTAATGTAATGCTTTCAGAATCAAGAATCCTTTTTCCGAGCCAATTTACTACTGGAACAGCCCAAGAGTTTCCGGTTGCTTGGTAACGATTTGTTTTTTTTGCTTTAGGTAAATCAGTGTAATTATCTGGGAAACCCATCAATCGTTCTGTCTCTAAAGGTGACAGGCGTCTAATTCGGTCATCTTGAACAACAAATAATGAGCCGTTCGTTGCCGCAGCATTGCCATTCCATTTAGTTCCATATGCGGCATAAAGGCAATCTGTATATCCTCTGAATATTTCATATCGATGCCCATCTTTTTCAAATGTTAATTCACACTCTGGAAATTCCTGTAGTTCTTTAGTGTTTTTTTCAAACAGAACATCCTCGGGATGAAAATCAATATCTCCAGCTAATACATAAAGTCTTTTTCGTTGTTGCGGAAGACCGAAGAATTTTGCGTCAAGGACTCTCCAGGCAACATTGCGTATTGGACCATTTATAAATCCAGCACTTGGCCATTTTGCTTTTTCAATCGGGTTTTCTAAGCCTGCAAGAGATGAAACAAAACATCCGAAGGCGTTTGTTTTATCTGTTAAAACTCCCTCAACATTTTCCCAAAAAACAACGGTTCGTTTATTACCTTGGTTTAGCCTGATTTGGTCGTTGGCGTTAATAATATCAACAAATTTTAGTGTCAAGTTACCCCTATCGTCATTAAGACCGTTTTTCCAACCTGCAAATGAAAATGCTTGACATGGCGTTCCACCACAAATTAAATCAGGGGTAGAAATTTCTCCATTTAAAATTTTGTTTGGTATATTATTCATATCGCCCAAGTTTACTGTTTGGGGATATTTATCGGCTAAAACGCTTGATGGGAAATCTGCAATTTCAGAGAACCAATCAAAGTGCAACCCTAATGGCTCCCATGCTACTGAAGCGGCTTCAATACCGGAGCATATGCTACCGACATTTTTTATTATCACAGGTAATCACTCCTTTCTTAAATATCTCTCCTATGTTAGCTAATTATTAAAATAATAGCAAGCGGTATTTTGAAAACTAAATGATAACTTATTCTGTAGAATCTAAATGGGTTAAAACATCATTTAATGATTCTCTCCATTTTGCAAAGTCATACCAACCACAGCCAATACAACCACGCTCGGCATCTGCACCAGTTTTAGGACAATCATTTGGCCAATCTTCAGTTCCACTGTAGAAAAATTTTATACCAAGCGGATATTGACGTTTGTTAGTAGCGATACATCTTTCGCAAGCACGAGACTTGAGTAGGTTATGATTGCCAGATGTATCCTTTTTCAACAATTGAAATTTCGCTTCAATTTCTTCAGCAGTCATAGTTGGTGAGTTTGTGTTTTCTGCTTCGCCCCAACGCTCCATTGGAAAACGGTGGTCAATAACAAGTTCATGAGAACTTCTTTGCCTTAACTCAATCGTGTCTATATATCCATAATGCTCCATAACACTGGCTTGCAATTTGGGTGGAATTCCGGATTCAGGATTAGATGTTTTATAGCTACCTGTCCATTTATCGCAAGCTTTAGTTTGATTACATTCACTACAGACAGCGACTTCCGAAATAATTTCCAAGCCTGGGCGTGATTTTGTACCACGTTGTAGTCCTTGGATACCACCTCCACCTGCATATTGTTGAGAATTGATTCCTCTTCCCGCACAATCTCTACAGTGCCATTGGCAATCAGAAAGCCTATCAAAGATTGCAGGCTGGTATTTGGCTCTGTTCGTAAAAGTGTTTTTGTATTTTTCTATAGTCCAATTATTGTCGTCTGTACTCAAATCTTATTCCTCCAATTCATCAAGAAGATGTTTTCTCCATTCAGCAATATCATACCAAGGGCAACCTACACAGCCTTTTTCAGCCTCTTTGCCTTTAGCAGGAATATTTGTATCCCAATCAGGACCACCTTCATAGAAATAAGGTATGCCATATATCGTTCCACGTTTTCCTGTTTGAAAGCAGGTTCTGCATACTTCTCGTTTCTGCTGATTTCGTTGGTTAGTCATCAACTGGAATTTTTGGCGAATTTCCTCATCAGTCATTGTGTCAGGATTTTCTGCTTTTGTATTATCATCCCATCGAATTTCAGAGAATTTATGGTCTGGTAAACAGTGCGGCGTATTCACACATTCGTAAACATCATAACTGTTGAGAACACTAATGATGCGCTTGCGAAGAGCAGGTGTCCATGTTTCGTAACCATTGCCTGTATTACCACCACGAGGGATGGGAAGCAATATTCGCTGACTGGTATTTCTGCCACAATTAGGGCAGTAATGAGCTAAGTCGGTAGCGATTGTATATCCAAATTCTTTAAGGTCTTGAATTCTTCGCTGGGGATTTGGGTTGCGTGGCATTTCACAGGCTCCACATTTCCATCCGCCTTCCACTAATGTATCGAAAAAGGCTTTTGTAGTTCCAGCATTCGGCTTGCTCTTCCAGAAGATTTCTTGTTCTTTTTTCCAAGCACTCAATTTAGAAGGGTGCATATCTTCATAGATAGCATTTAGATATTGGTAAAGAGCCTCTTTGTCATCAAAATCTATAGATGTTCCTGTTCTTCGATATTCGATAGGAACATAGCCTTTCCATTCTTGAGAACCATATGTAAACACAACTGAAACATAGGTTTCAGAAGCCTTTGAGTTGACAATAGGGTTTGTTCCAACAAGTTTAATGTTTTCGTTCAATTTGGTAGTCATATGATTTTCTCCTTAATCCTTTATTGCTTCAATAATATCCTCGACCTTACAATCCAACGCCGTGCAGATTTTCAGTAGCACATCGGTTGTAATGTTAGAACCGTTGGTCAGCTTGGCAATAGAAGCGGAGCTAACGCCCGCAGCATCTCGCAGGTCGGCTTTGCTCATATCACGGTCGATTAACAATTTCCATAATTTCTTATAACTCAGTTGCATTTCAGTCCTCCTTCAATTTAATATCCCATCATTGAACCAATGTCAATAAAGTGGACAAGAAAAATCAGAAAAAATTGGATTCAGCTTGAATAGGAGTCAAGCCGTTATTATGAGAATGAGGTCTTACCGAATTGTAAAAACCGTTAATGTATTGAAAAAGAGCAAGGTTTAAATCCTCAAGAGAAGAATAAGCCTTACGATTAACCTCTTCCTTTTTCAAGTATTTGAAAAAGCATTCCATAACAGCATTATCATAAGGATGCCCCTTTGCCGAAAAGGACTGAATCATGTTCAGATTGTCCAGATGTCTGCGAAATTCAGAGGATGTGAATTGGCTCCCTTTGTCCGTGTGGAATATTATACCTATGGATTTGCCTCTTGCGGCAACAGCCGAATTAACGGTATCTATCGCAAGTTTAGTATCAATTTTATTTGATAATTTGTATGCGATCACCTTCCTTGAAAACAGATCGAGAATTACGCATAAATAATAAAATCTTCCCGCTGCTCTTATGTACGTAAAGTCGCATACCCACGCCTTGTTCGGAGCAGATTGATTGAAATTTTGAGACAAAATATTTTTGCATTCTCCATTGGAAACCGATTTTGATTTGTGCTTAAATGGCTTAACAGTGCTCATTTTAGGTAAGTTCATACTCTTCATCAGACGGTACGCTCTGCCGGCGCTGATGTTTATGCGATAATCACGCTTAAGACAAATTTTCATTTTTTCAGCGCCAAAACGCTTTTTAGTTCTTGTATAAAGCTCAAGAATACATTTGCGTATATGGCGGTTTTCCTTTTCGCGGTTGCTTTCACGGTGATTTATGTATTTGTAGTAAGTACTTCGGTTTACACCGAGAACACGGCAAAGTGTTGTGATTTTGTGTTCACAGGAAAGCAGCTTAACGGCTTTTAATCTTTGTCTGAGTGAGGCGTGAATATCGCAATGGCTTTTTTTAATATCAGATTTTCCTCCTCAAGCTGTGCGTTTCGTTTCTGAAGCTCCTTGATTTGCTTGGAGGTAAGAATAGTGTTATCGTCCATTTTGACCTCTGAATACTTCTTTATCCAGTTGGCTAAGGCGCTGTGCGATATTCCGTATTCCTGACTTATCTGAGAATAGGTTTTCCCTGATTGATATAAATTTACGATTGTTTGCTTGAATTCCTCTGTGTACTTTGATGTGCTTTTTCCTGACATTTTTTATTCCTCCTGCTTGTCTTTTATTTTGATGTTTTTATTATACCTTACTTGTCCACTTTTTTAGTATATATCCACTTGAAGAAATAGAACCATCAAAGATAATTTGCTACAGTGAACCATTTACTGAAATGAGAGGCGATATAATTTATGTTGACTATGAATTAAGTTCTTGGAAATATTTAAATAATAAATCCTACTATAAGCAAACGAACCCAATATTGACTTATAATCGGAAATGTGATATTATCAAAATGGGATATGTATGCAAAGGCGGTGGCAGCGCATACGGAGGTGATTGGAGGCCTAAGGATGAAAACTCCAAACGTTTTTTTGGAGAACCAAATACGATAAAAATTAATTATGTAAAAGGAAACAAAGGAGGCTATAAGGTGATGGATAAATACAATAGCGAAGGTAAGGCAATTAAGGAAAGACATCTTACAGACCATAATAAGTCCAATAAACATACTGATCCTCATGACCATGAAATCAGTTGGGATAATAACAGACCTGATTTTAGTTCGCCAATAAATTATCCCAATGGAAGTATCCCTGAGTTTAAAAAATATGATATTGGGGTTTTACCGCCAACTCCTGAAAATGACTATAACCCTGATGATTATAAATTTGAAACCCTTGGAGAATTTAAATTGTATTTGTTACAAGGCTGTAATGTCGGCTTTGAATGGCATGGGGTTGAATACGGAATAGAGGGTCACAACAACAGCTTTGATATTTGGATTTATGATAAAGAAGATATAGCAGAAGGGTTGACCCTTGAACAGACATTGGATTTTGAATTTGACGGTGTTAAACTAAGAGATCTTATCACATCTGACGAAGTAATCATAATTGAGCGTATAGCGTAATTATGTAAATGATAATGACTCAATAGAGCTGATTGGGAAGTTTCCTACGCAGATATGTTCATTTTATTTATCGTATGTGAGTAGCATTGATGAGAGAACAGAAACATCATCTTGGCTTGCTGTTGACCCAACCATATAATAGAAATGGATGGGGCTTCCGCAAAATTCCAATATCCACTATGCCCGAGTTTAAAAAATATAATAAGGAGGATATTTTTATGTCAGATTATGTAATACCATATAACCCCGATGATTATAAATTTGAAACCCTTGGCGAATTTAAGTTCTATATATCACGGGGCTGGAATGTCGGTTTTGAATGGCATGGGGTTGAATACGGAATAGAGGGTCACAACAACAGCTTTGATATTTGGATTTATGATAAAGGAGACATAGCAAATAATCTTACACTTGAGCAGACGTTGGATTTTGAATTTGACGGAGTGAAGCTTAGAGATTTTATCACTTCAGATGAAGTAATTATAATTGAAAGATTGTGTACATGATATGTTAGTCATAGATATAGAGTCGAAGATATTTCGGCTCTTTTTCTTGTGTAACGAAAAGACACCTTTGACATAAGTCAAAAGCGTCTCTATTTATTTACGTTCAACCAACCTAACGGTCAATTACAGCTCGATGATAACCTTGCCGCTTGCAGTAGGAGTAACGTCAACGGCCTTATCGGTTGAAGCAACCTCAATTCTGAATGAAGCGGCTGTATCTGTGTAAGAACACTCGATCTTGCTGCCGTTTCTTACTGCCGTAAGCTCAAATACCTTGTTAGCTTCGGTATCGTAAATCGGACAGGTTGCAGACTTGCCGTCCTCAAGCTCGAAGATTCTGAAGGTCGTGCCGTCGAGATAATCATACTCAACGTCTCTTACGAATTTTCCGTAAGGAATAATGCTGTTTGGCTTAGCAAGAGCAGGAATCTCAAAGTAAGAGCACTTGTGGCTGTACCACTTGCCGCCCTCAAATACCTTGCCTGTGATAATGTCCGTCCACTTGCCCTCCGGAACATAGTATTCCGCGATTCCTTCATCGTTAAGGATCGGAGCGACCAGAATGTTGTCGCCGAACATATACTGTCTGTCAAGAGTAAGACAGGCGGGGTCGTTGGCGTAGTCAATAACCATTGCTCTCATGACAGGCATACCAACCTCATGAGTCTTGATAGCCTGAGCCCATATGTAAGGCATAAGCTGTCCCTTGAGCTTTGTGAAGAAGCGCAGAACATCGCAGGATTCTTCGTCGAACAGCCACGGCACTCTGTAGGACTGATTTCCGTGCAGACGGCTGTGTGAAGAGAACATACCGAACGCAGCCCATCTCTTATAGATGTCAGGAGTAGCGGTAGCCTCAAAGCCAGCCATATCGTGAGATGTAAAGCCGAAGCCTGAGATGCAAAGCGACAGGCAGCCTCTTACAACCTCAGCCATAGAGTTGTAGTTGGCAGAGCAGTCGCCGCCCCAGTGCACAGGGAATTTTTGGCAGCCTGCTGTTGCTGAACGGGCGAAAAGGCAAGCTTTATTTTCTCCGTAATATTCCTTAAGCACATTAAATACACACTCGTTGTACAGATATGCAAAGTAGTTGTGCATCTTGATAGGGTCTGAGCCGTCATAGTATACGATATCTCTAGTAGGTATTCTTTCACCGAAATCAGTTTTAAAGGTATCGACTCCCATTTCGCAGAGCTTTCTGAGATATCCCGCATACCACTCGCAGGCTGCCGGATTTGTAAAGTCAACAATAGCCATACCCGGCTGCCACTCGTCGCACTGGAATACAGAACCGTCCTTCTTCTTAATAAAGTAGCCGTTTGCAAGACCCTCGTCGAACAATCTTGAACGCTGACCGACATACGGATTGATCCATACGCAGGTTTTAAGGTTCTTGTTCTTATGCAGTCTTTCCAGCATTGCAGGGGGATCAGGGAACTGAGATTTGTCCCATTCAAAGTTACACCACTCAAAGCCCTTCATCCAGAAGCAGTCAAAGTGGAATACCTGAAGCGGAATATCCCTTTCAGCCATACCGTCGATAAACGACGTAATAGTTTCCTCGTCGTAATTTGTAGTAAAGGACGTGGTAAGCCACAGACCGAATGAAAATGCGGGAGGAAGCGCGGGCTTGCCGGTCAGATCAGTATAGCCCTTAAGAACCTCGGTAAGGTTCTCGCCGCCGAAGATGTAATACTCGAGATTTTCGCCGGGAACAGTGATGGAAACCTTGGAAACCGTATCAGAGCAGACCTCGTAGGAAACCTTATCGGTGCTGTTTACAAATACGCCGTAGCCCCTTGAAGATACATAGAACGGAACAGACTTGTAGGACTGGTCGGAGCAGGTGCCGCCGTCAGCGTTCCAGATCTCAACGTTTGAGCCGTTCTTTGTAAAGGTTGTGAACTTCTCTCCGAAGCCGTAGAAATATTCGCCGACCGACGTATCAAACTGTTCGCGGATATATGTTCTTTTGGGGTCGGCAGGGTAACTCCAGAACGTATCGTCAAGCTGAGTCTGAAGTCTTGCCTGAGCCTTGTAAGCGCTTTCAAAGATTACGCCTGTGGAACGCCAGCCGCCGCTTGTAAGCTTCTTATCCTTGTAATAATACTGAACGCTCCAGGTTTCCTTTGAAATTACTACCTTTGTGTCGCCGGAAACAAGAACGGCTTCCTTATCGGTAATAGTAACCTGCGGCTTATACGAGCCTTCGTTCAGGACAAAATGGGGACCGTTGTCGGCGTAGCCCTTATGATGAGTAATATTTACTCTTATGCAGTTTTCCTGAGTCGAAGTATAGGCGATCTCCAGGTTTGCGCTTCCGAGCATCATTGCTCTGTTATAGACTACAAAAGGCGTAGCTACAACCAGAATACCGTTATCGATTTCCTCGATTTCAAACGCCTGATTTGCGTAGTTGACTTCATAGCCTCTCTGGTTAAGCCAGAATCCGTCTGCAAATTTCATGTGATAAACCTCCTGTAAATTATTTCTCGTTTTGAAAATATTAAAAAATGAAGATTTTCAATTGGGAACGGTTTTTTCCCTTTCAATAATATTTTATAGCATATTCGCATAAATTGCAATAGTAAAATAATATTTTATTTGATTATTTTAAGATTTTTCAGTCGATAAAATTAAATTTTCAGTTAATTGGTTTCAAATGCATATTAAAATATGAATTTCTGCCGCAGGTTTTAATTCCGAGCAAAGCCCGATGTAAGCTTGGCTTTTCATCGGGGTTAGGTTATATTGCACATCTGTATTGCTATTCTATTGACAGAAACTCATTCGGAATATAAGAGAGACATTTTTCTGCCGACTCTCTGGTAAAGCCTTCAACAAAGTTTTCTGCGAACAGCTCGTCGGTGTATTCCGCATAAGGATAAACTGTGCAGTTGTACCAGTTTGAATTGTAATACTGAGCCTCAAAATGTGAGATTATCGGAATCGCTTTCACATTTTCAAAGGTAATTTCGCCGGTGTCGTAGTTTTTTACTACGTCAAGGTCGCCGATAATACCTACGAGAGATTTTGTATCGTACATGGTTGAGATGAAATTTCCCAATCCGTAGTAGACAAACGCCTGTCCGCCGTCCGGCTTGTCGATATATCCGCATGAGGATATCGTATGAGCCTGCGTTCCTATAATAAGATCAGCGCCCCATTCCACAAGCTTGGGAGTAAGCGTTATTTGCTGATCGTTCAGCTCGTTCTGGATTTCAGTTCCGTAGTGGCAGGAGACCACTACTACGTCGGCAAGCTTATCGGCTTCCTCTATCTGCCGTTTTATAGTGTTTTCGTCCGAAAGATAGACGACTTTCGCGCCCTCTCCGCTGAGGGAAAGACCGTTGGTATGCTCCATATATCCCAGAAAAGCAAAGGTTATATCGTTTACCGTCAGCGTCCTGATAGCTTCGGAATCCTCCTGAGAACGGTAAGCGCCGTAGCAAACAACGTCCTTGGAAGCCCAGTAATCAAGCGAGGATATCAGACCTTCCTCGCCTTTATCCAGCACATGATTATTGCTCATGGAGATCACATTGAAGCCGATGTCGTCCACAACCTCGTCGCCTAAGGCGGTCGGAGTGGCAAAAGTCGGATAGCTGGAGGGCTCGCAGTAATCGGTAACAAGAGTTTCCTGATTAAGCACCGCTACGTCCGCGCCGTTGATATACTTTTTTATATGCTCGTAGCAGGATGAAAAATCATATTCGCTTCCGCCGCCCTTTTCAAGAGCCTCGATATAGATATTATCGTGAATAAGGTTATCTCCCGCGCACACAAAATGAGCGGTTGCGGTTCCCGAAGGCTTTTCCGGCAGAGAGGACGAAGCTTCATTTTCAGAATCCGGCATACTCTGAACAGGAGCTTCAGCAGCGGAGCTTTCCGCAGTAGCAGACGAGTCGCTTGCGACAACGCGGTCCGTAGTTCCGATAGGCGTTCCTCCGCAGGAAGCAGCTGAAATTGAACATACCGCCGCCAGAGCGGCGCAGAAAAAGGCTTTTGAAAGGTTAAAATGCTTGTTCATATGTTGTCCTTTCCGAATTAACGTGTTATAATGTATATAGATTATAGCATACGCTGTCTGATTATGCAAGATTTTTTACAATTATATGTTATGTGGAGGCAAGAGGCGGATATGAAAATACTTATAGACGCGGACGGCTGCCCAGTCGTTGAAATCGCGGTAAATACAGCCCAAAGCTTTGGTTTGAAGGCAATAATAATTTCCGATACCTCTCACGAATACAGCAGCGATTACGCCGGTATAATTAAGGTCGGAAAAGGCGCCGACAGTGCGGATTTCAGGCTTGCGAACCTGGTTGAAGCCGGAGATATAGCAATTACTCAGGATTACGGGCTTGCCGCTATGGTTCTTGCAAAAAATGGAATCCCGATAAGACAGGACGGGCTTGTATTCAGCGACAGGAATATAGATTCGCTGCTTACCGGACGCTATTGTGCCTTAAAGATGCGAAGAGGGGGCGGATATATAAAGGGAAGCCGCCGAAGAACGAAGGCGGAAGATGAAGCTTTTTATAAATCTCTTTGTGAAATTATAATGAAAAATAAATAAAGCGCTGGATTTTTTTTAGCGTATGTGCTATAATTCCAGTAATGAATTAGAAAAATTCATAGTTGCTATTTGAAAGGGGTTAAAAAATGAATATTGACAGAATTATGGAAGAGCTTACGCTGGAAGAGAAAGCGTCGCTTTGCTCGGGATTGGATTTCTGGCATACCAAGCCCGTTGAAAGGCTGGATATTCCGTCGGTCATGGTTTCGGACGGACCTCACGGACTTAGAAAAAACACAGAGGATTCGGATAATCCCAACGAATCTATAAAGGCGGTTTGTTTTCCGACGGCTTCGGCGCTTGCGTCTTCCTTTGACAGAACATTGCTTGAAACCATGGGAAAGGCTATAGGAGAGGAATGTCAGCATGAACGGCTTGCGGTAGTGCTGGGTCCCGGCTGCAATATAAAGCGTTCGCCGCTGTGCGGACGTAATTTTGAGTATTTTTCTGAGGATCCTTATCTTGCGGGACAGCTTGCCGCGGCTCATATAAAGGGTGTGCAGAGCAGGGGAGTCGGAACTTCTCTCAAGCATTTTGCCTGCAATAATCAGGAGTGCAGAAGAATGTCCGTTTCAGCGGAGGTGGACGAGAGAACGCTGAGAGAAATATATCTCGCTCCGTTTGAAACAGCCGTAAAGGAGGGAAAGCCCTGGACGGTAATGTGCTCATATAACCGTATCAACGGAGTATATTCCTCTCAGAACAAAAGACTGCTGACGGATATTCTCAGAGATGAATGGGGATTTAAGGGCCTTGTAATGAGCGACTGGGGAGCGGTAGACGACCGGGTTGAGGGAATAAAAGCAGGACTTGATCTTGAAATGCCGACAAGCTATGGAAAGAACGACAGGCTGATAGTACAGGCGGTTGAAGCCGGAGAGCTTGACGAGGCGGAACTGGACAAGTGCGTAAGACGTATTCTTGAAATGGCGGACAGGTATCTTGAAAACGCGGAGCCTGAAACGGTCTGGGATATGGACAGACATCATCAGCTGGCAAGGAAAATTGAAGCTGAATGTATCGTGCTTCTGAAAAACGAGGATAATCTTCTTCCGCTCGACAGTAAAAAGAAGATAGCCTTTATAGGAAAATTCGCCGAAACGCCGAGATATCAGGGCGGCGGAAGCTCTCATATAAATTCCTTCAGGGTAACCTCCGCGCTTGAAGCGGTAAGCGAATACGCTGAGGTGGATTATGCCGAGGGATACAGTATTTCCGGCGGAGCCGACGAAGCTAAGCTGCTGAACGAAGCGGTGACGTGCGCGGAAAAAGCTGATATAGCGGTAATTTTCGCGGGACTTCCTGACGAATATGAGTCGGAGGGCTATGACAGGAATCATATGCGTATGCCTGAATCCCAGCTCAGACTTATTGACGAGATATGCAGGGTCAACCGCAACACCGTTGTTGTGCTCCATAACGGTTCGCCTGTGGAGATGCCTTTTGCTGATAAGGTTAAGGGTGTACTGGAAACCTATTTGGGCGGACAGGCTGTCGGAGGAGCGGTATGCGATGTCCTGTTCGGAAAGGCAAATCCCTGCGGAAAGCTTCCCGAAACTTTCCCCGTAAAGCTTTCAGACAATCCTTCCTATCTCAACTTCCCGGGAGAGGGCGATAAAGTAAAGTATAGCGAGGGAGTTTTCGTAGGCTACAGATATTATGACTATAAGGAAATCGCGCCTCTGTTTCCGTTTGGACACGGCTTAAGCTATACCACGTTTGAATACAGCGGACTCAAGCTTTCACATTCGGAAATAAGCGGCGATAAAACCCTTACTGCCGAAGTTACAGTAAAAAATACCGGCAGCGTTTCAGGAAAGGAAATAGTCCAGCTTTATGTTTCCGAAAAGCGTCCGCAGGTAATAAGACCTGTTAAGGAGCTGAAGGGCTTTGAAAAGATTCTGCTGAAGCCGGGCGAGGAGAAAAAGGTGCTGTTCAGGCTTGACAGCAGAGCGTTTTCATATTACTGTGAGGAGCAGAACGGCTGGCGCGCGGATTACGGTGAATATGAAATAATGGTCGGATCGTCTTCCGGAGATATACGTCTCAGGGAATCGGTTTATGTCAGCTCGGGAGAAAAAGTCAGAGCTGATTTTACATTAAACAGTACGTTCGGAGATATTATGGCGGCGCCGGAAGGCAGAAAGATATTTAGCGGGCTTGTGGCTGTGGCTAACGTCGGCGCGGATGAATCCGATCCGGCAATTATGGGAGAAGGCTCGCTGCAGATGGCGGAGTCGATGTTAAAGGATCTGCCTGTCAGAGGGATAGTAAGCTTTACTGAAAATCCGGACGTAAACCGCGAAAGCCTGCAGCTTATGATAGACAGGCTGAATAATGAGATAAACGGATAAATACTTAAAACCTGAACAAAGCAGGGTGTCCTCAGGACGTCCTGCTTTGTTACGTTATGTTTTTTTGCGTAAAAAAAAGATCCCGGGAAACCGGAATCTTTTAAAATAAAATCATGAATAATAGCTTCTGCGCTTGGTCAAGGTTTTATATTTTTCCTTTATAACATTGGAAATATGAGAACCTATTTCAAGCGTTGCAGTATACTTGTCGATCATTACTATAACATAGCTCTCGGCATACCTTGGAAATTTGATCGTAAGAGGCCACATATGCTTGACGATCATGTCCTCCTCGCGCTTTTTAATATCAAAGTTTTGCTTGGCATTATCCAGCGCGATCTCAGGATGACGCATTCCGTGGGGCTTTTCGCCCTGCCGGCGTTCTCTTTCTCTCCAGTCGTAAAGAAACATATCGTGAAGCAGACCTGCTCTGGCTGCCTGTTTTGAATCCAGACCGAGCTTACGGCATACGAGATAGTTATAGTAGGAAACATTCAGACAATGCTGATAACAAGTAGTGCTGTAATGATGGCGAAAGTTTTTCATCTGTTTTACAACATCGCTGTCAAGCAGATCTTTTACAAATTCAAAATACTCCTGAGCCTCCTTTGAGGTTTCGATCTGGTATTTTGAACCGATCGCTCTTGACATTGGCATTACCTCTTTTCAGTATCTCAAAAGGTTTTATTTTTGTGAATGATGTCAGTAATGTTTAAAATAATTTGTGCATTCTGACAAATATATTATAGCTCTTTTTTTCAGAAATGTCAATGTCAAATAATTACAAAATATTTACAAATCAGTATCAGCCGTAAAATTGAGAAGATCAAAATATAAATAGTCAAAAAATTCCGGAATAAACGCTGTATCCGCCGAGGATTTCTGCTGAATATAGCCTTCAAACTCGTATTTTTCAGCTTCCCTGACTACCGATTCATATTCAAACGTGGTAGTTCTTCTGCTGATTTCTTTATGCTGAAAAGCCTTATATACGGGAGTATACTGACTCATAAGACTTATCAGTATATCATCTTTTTCAAAGACCCTACCCAGTATTTTCATTATTTCTATTGAATCGCGCCTATGGTTGGGCAGGACTAGATGACGGATCATCACTCCCTTTTTCAGCATACCGTGTTTATCGAATTGAGGCTTGCCGGCTATCTCACGCATTTTGATTACAGCTTTAAGGCTTTTTTCAAAATAGTCGTCTGCCTTTGAGTATTCCGAGGAAAGCTTATTGCTGTAATATTTCAGGTCGGGCAGAAAAATATCCGCATAGCCTCTCATGAGTTCGAGAGTTTCCGTTTTTTCATATCCTCCGCAATTGTAAACTACAGGTATATTAAGTCTGTTTCTGCAAAGCTCCAGCGCTGAAATTATCTGAGGGACGAAATGAGTGGGATTTACCAGATTAATATTTTCGGCTCCCTTGCTTTGCAGCATTAAAAAAATCGTTGCCAGCTGTTTTACGGAAATTTCAAAGCCCTTGTTTTCGGCTGAAATCTCATAGTTCTGACAAAAGCGGCATTTAAGCGCACAGCCTGAAAAGAACACCGTTCCGGAGCCGTTTTTTCCGCTGATACAGGGCTCTTCCCAGAAATGAAGATCGGCTCTGGCAATTCTGATATTTGCGCCTTCTCCGCAGTAGCCTGTTCGCTCGTATCTGTTTATTCCGCATTCTCTGGGACACAGGCGGCAATTTTCAAGCGATCCTTTCATTTAAAACTCCGAATATTCACTGTCGCTGTAAAAATAATACTCATAGGCTTCTAAATAAGCATAATGTTCCTCTCCTGAATCGTTGAGGGTGCTTATCGCGATATAACAGCCCCAGGTGTTTTCCGGAATAAGAAACGACATATTTTCATATATTCCGTCGCCGTCCATGTAGTTATAGTCTACCGCGTATGAAACACACAGGCTCTCGTCGGTTACCGAAGTGCAGTAGATATAAACGTTGTCTATGCGTCTTGAGGTATCGGAAATGTTGGGAGTAACCTTAATATCAGCCGAAACCAAGTTCCAGCCGTTGTTCGTCAGCGTTTCGTCATTCGGAGATATATATTTGTCGACGTCTTCTAAACCATACTCCGACAGATCATCGTAATATTCAATTTTGGTTAAATTCTCAGCCGTTACCTTAAAACCGTATTCAGGATCCGTATATGACAAATCGAATGGATCTTCAATTTCAGGTATGGAGGGAAAGCTGAAATCCGGCATGGAATAATCAATGTCAAAATCATAATCGTAATTATAGTTATAGGCGTCGTCAGCGTCGTTTTCAGACGAGATGACTAAAGAAAGAATGATTACAAAGAAAATGATGAACATAATGATAGGTATAAGACAGCCCAGCGGTGATGACTTCTTTTTGAAGTCGACTCGGGTATAGGTTTTTCCGGAGCCGTAAGGATTGAAGGTAGTAGTCCATCTGACGGTTGATCTGCCGTTATTATAACCGCTGCTGAATTTACTGCCCGAACCCTGTGCGGTATAATTGTTGTTCATCGAGTCAGACTTCTGCTGACTGAGCGGTGTTCTGTAGGCGCTTTTATCATAGGTGCTTGAGGGAATTGGATTTTCCGCTTCGTCCTCCCTCTGTTCTTCGATAAAAGTTTCACCTTTATTTTCAAACTCCGCAAATATGTCGTTGCCGGAATTGGCTTCCTCAGAGCTTTTTTCATCATATCCGCGGCTGTGACTGTGAAGCTCGTCACTGTATCTGCTGCAGGAGATATCGTCGTCTCTTGCGGTAAAGCATTCAGGACAGATTACCTCGTCATTATCCTTGAATTTGTAACCGCAGATAGCGCATTTGTTTTTCAAGCTGTTCACCTCGTATAATTTTTTACTTTTTTCATTAAGCGAAAGTTATTTATTGTCAGCCTTTGATTATTTCCCAGCCTTTGTTTATCGGAACAAGCGTCCTTGCAAAGCTGTAATCTGACATTTTTTCAATACATCTTTCAGCGTCCGAACGGTTTGCAAATATTCCGAAAACCGCTGAGCCGCTTCCAGTCATCATAGAATTAACCGCGCCTAGCTCCAGCAGCCGCCTTTTGGCTTTTTTTATTTCGTCAGCGTCCGCGGCAGCTTCCAAAGCGTTGAACATTCCCTTGGCAATCCCGTTTAAATCAGAAGATTTCAGCGCCGATTCAAATTCGGCGTAATTTTGTTCAGGCTTAACCGGCAGAGAATCGTATATAGCGTAAGCGCTTGCGGTTGAGATTCCGGCCTGCGGTTTTACCGCCGCAAAATACATTTCAGGAGGAGCGGGAAGTACGGTAAGCTTTTCGCCTATGCCTTCGCAGAGAACGGTTCCTCCCGTCAAGGCAAAGGGAACATCGGCGCCCAGGCGGACTCCGATACTGCAAAGCTCAGTCAGCGGCAGTCCGGTACCATATAATTCGTTCATAGCGGCTAGAGCCGCCGCACAGTCAGAGCTGCCACCCGCCATGCCTGCCATTGAGGGAATCTCTTTTTTTACTTCTACCGTAATTTTTCCGGCAGGCTTTACGCCTATATGGCTATAAAAAGCTTCTATAGCCTTCCAGATAAGATTACCGCTGTCCAAAGGAAATCCGGGTGAACTGCATTTTAGCTCGATGCCCGTTCCGCAGCTCAAGTTAAATGACAGCGTGTCGCAGACCGATACCGACTGCATGACCGTTTTGAGCAGATGATATCCGTCGCTTCGCCTGCCCGTAATATCAAGAAAAAGATTAAGCTTGCCGTATGCTTTAATTGTGAGCGATCTGTTTTTCATTTTCAGCTTCCTTAAGATCCGAAATAAATTCACCTATGCGTTTGACAGCTTCCTTGAGATGATTGATAGAATATGCGTAGGAAACCCTTATATATCCCTCTCCGCACCTGCCGAAGGCGTCGCCGGGGACGACCGCTACCTTTTTCTCCTGAACGAGCCGCTCGCAGAATTCATTGCTTGAAAGCCCTGTTGATTTTATGCAGGGAAAAACATAAAAAGCTCCGAGAGGAGTAAAGCAGTCAAGACCCAGCTTGTTGAAGCTGTCCACCAGAAAGCGTCGGCGCATATTGTATTCATCGCGCATTTTCGCCACATCTCCGAAGCATGACCGCAAAGCGGTAACAGCGGCATACTGGCTTATCGAGGGAGAGGACATTATCTGATACTGGTGAAGCTTGTAAACGTGGCGCATGATCTCCTCTGGTCCAGCCATAAAACCGAGACGCCAGCCGGTCATGGCAAACGTTTTTGAAAATCCGTTGATAACGACCGTTCTTTCTCTCATCCCTTCAAGCTCGGCAATGGAGCAGTGCTTCCCCGAATATGTAAGCTCGGCATAGATTTCATCGGAGGCGACAAATATGTCGGTATCCCGAAGAACCTCGGCGATAGGCTCCAGATCCTCGCGGCGCATGATCGCTCCCGTAGGGTTATTGGGGAAGGGCATGATAAGCAGCTTTGTCTTATCGGTAATTTTTTCTTTAAGGGCCTGCGCCGTCAGCCGGAATTCGTCCTCCGCCTTTGTTTCAATAATAACCGTTTTTCCGCCCATAAGGGAAACCAGCGGCGCATAGCATACGAAACAAGGCTCGACGATCAGAACCTCGTCGCCGGGGTTTACAATCGCGCGGATCGAAAGGTCTATAGCCTCAGAGCCGCCTACGGTAACGATTATTTCAGAATCCGGATCGTAATCCATATGGATAAGCCGTTTCAGATAGGCGGAAATTTCACGCCTAAGCTCGATCAATCCGGCGTTGGCGGTATAGGTGGTTCTGCCCTTTTCAAGAGCTGAAATGGCGCTCTGTCTTACGCTCCAGGGGGTTTTGAAATCGGGTTCGCCTACGCCGAGAGAAATAACTCCCTCCACCGACTGGGCTATGTCAAAAAATTTTCTTATTCCCGAAGGCTTCATTTTTACAGCTTCTTTGGAAAGCAGCTTATCGTAATCCATCATGGAGAAATCATTCCTCTTTCATCGGTCTGGTCGTTGTTTATAATAATTCCGTTTTCCTTGTAATTTTTCAGAACAAAGTGAGTAGTCGTAGACTGAACGGCGTCGATAGCCGCAAGCCTCTGGGAAACAAACTGTGAAATATCCCGTATATTATTACCCGTTACGGATACCAGAATATCATATCCGCCGGACATGAGCCTTACGGATTCTACCTGCTCGTAGGACGAAATCTCCTCGGCGATCTCGTCGAACCCGCTCTGGGACTGAGGAGTTACCTTAAGCTCTATCAGGGCGAAAACCGCGCTGCTGTCTATAGCGGCTTCGTCTATAATTGCAGAGTAGCCCTTTATGATACCGCTGCATTCCAGCCTTGAGATCTCCTCGGCGATCTGCTCTTCCGTTTTGTCGAGCATTACCGCCAGCTCGGCGTTGGAAAGCCTTGCGTTGGTTTTGAGCAGCTTAATTAATGAATCCATAATTTTACCTCCCAGTAAGTTATATATTTTTATTATACATTTTTTCATAGCAAAAGTCAACCGATTTCGTCGCGCAGCTGAATTTGCTGTTGACATTGATAAAAAAATGAATTATACTGGATAACATAGAATAAAATTTGTTCATAAACGAGGTGTTTGACATAAATAATAAAATTCAGGACCGTATTCAGTGGATAGACACTCTCAGAGGCATTATGATGTTCTTCGTTGTCTGGGGACATTCGCTTTCTGATCAGTATTTAGATAAATATATATTCAGCTTTCATATGCCTGCGTTTTTTCTTATTTCCGGCATGACCTTTGCTTTTAACAGGGAAACTAATTTTTTCAGATATGCGCTGAAAAAAATTAAAGGACTTATCGTACCTTATTTCTGCACTAATCTTCTCGTACTTCCTCTATGGTATGTGAACCGTCAGCTTTCGGTGGTTTCATATCAGTCGTTTGGAGGATTGATAAAGGGAATACTTATATCAAACGTGGACAGCGGGTACAAAATGGCTTCAAATACCACCTGGTTTATAACCTGTCTGTTCCTTACCGATATTCTGTTCTTTGCTGTAAGCAGGATATCCAGGAGCGAAACCTTCCTGATAGGCGTTTCGGCGTTTGTTTACGGTCTTGCCTATACTGCCGGTATCGTTACCGACAAGCATTGGGGCGTCTGGCACTGGCAGGTTGCGTTTAGCGCCTTTATATTCTATCTCGGCGGATATATTTTTATGAAGAATATCGAGGCGGTCAGAAGATTTTTTACAAGACCTTGGAGGTTATATTCGCTGTCTGCCGTCCTGCTTATTGCCGGCGCGTGGGCGGCTTCGGAAAACAGCCGTATTTCTATGGTAAACAACAAATACGGCAAGCCGGTTATATTTTTCTTTTCCGCTTTCTGCACCGCGTTTGCGTTTACGCTGGCGGTCATGAAGCTTTCTGATTTCAAACTGTTTTCAAAAGCATTCAGGCTGTTTAACTATGTCGGAAGAAACACTCTGATATATATTGCGTTTCATGTTCCGATGATAAGATTGGTAAAACACTTTATTCCGCAGCTCAGCGGAAAAAACGATGTATACAGATTTATTATGGCTGCGGGAATTTATCTGATTATCCTTCCTCTGGCTCGGCTTACGGAAAGGTTTCTTCCTTTTTGTGTGGGAAAAAAGAAAAAAATATCGGAAAAGGGCTTGACAAACCCAAAATAAAAGTTTATACTTTTAAAGTGAATTTAAAAGACAGAAAGGGGTGGGTAAAATGACAATAAGAAATAAAGCTTATGGTCTGGATATTGTTTTTATCATGTCGGATGTCGTTTTGCCTGCACTTTTGGTGGATTGCTGACTTTTTGGTTGTGCGTACGCCTGATAATTAATATGCGGTAATTATGACCTCTGATGATTTTTAATCAGAGGTCTTTTTGTTTTAAATGGCAGGTTAAACACGTTTTTTTCAAGACCAGCCGTAATTTGGCTTTTCTATTACTGTATTGAGGAAGGAGCGTTTTGATATATGAAATTTTTTGACGTTCTGCCGGCTCTGGCGGAGAACGAGCTTTTAAAGCGCGGAGTTATGACGGACGAGCTGCTTTACTGCGTAAAAGCCGATCTTGACGGGGAAGGCTGTTACATAGACGTATATATTACTTTTACAAAGGAAGCTCTCTCGGTTCTCAGCGGCTATGAGAAATACGGAAGAATGCAGAGAGGCTCGAAACGTAAAAACCTCGTTGAATTTTCAGTTTCGGATTACAGCGAATATCCTTTGAAGGATATAGAGGAAATGTACGTCGACAGGCACGTCAATTCGGCAAGACTGATGATAAAAAGCAAGCTGGGCGAGGAATTTCCGATAGCAAGGTTTTCTCTCGGCTTTGCCGATAAATTTGAAAAGTTTTCTCAAAGAGTCAATCTGACGGTTAAGGGAGAGCCGATAGACGATTCGCTGCTGGAAGGGATAAAGACTCATTGTCCGATATGCGGCGAACCCTTTCCTGACCCCAACCGTCCGGTATGTCCCAGATGTGTGGACCGGCGTTCGGTATTCAAGCGGCTGCTTTCATTGTTTCTTGAATTTAAAACCGCGGTAATACTTATTCTGATCACAATAATACTGAGCAATGTGTTTGCCGTTCTGTCGCCCGTTTTCGGTTCGCAGATGCTGTATGACGACGTGCTTTCCGAAGGCGGGAAATATTACGGTAAGATTCTGATGATAGTTATGATAATAGCGTCTATAAATCTCGCCGGCATGATAATGCGAATCATTTCAGGTATCATAACGTCAAAGATCGTACCTGTTGTTACGCACAGGTTAAGGCTGAAGATATTTTCGTCAATGCAGCATTTGTCGCTTGATTTTTTTACCAGCAAGCAGACCGGCTCGCTTATGTCCAGAGTAGACCGCGACAGTCAGAATATCTATTGGTTTTTTACGGATATAGTGCCGTACGGAATAACAAACGTGGTAAAGATCATAGGAATCGCAGTTATAATGCTTATGATCTCTCCGCTGCTGTCGATCGGGATAATACTTACAATTACCGTTATTGAGGTCGTTCAGCATAATTTTTACCGCAGTCAGCGCAAGCTTTACCGCAAATACGACGTGGCGATGCGATCTGCAAATTCCGTTCTTTCCGATGTAATGAACGGACAAAGGGTAGTTAAATCCTTTGCCCGCGAGGATACTGAAATTGAGCGTTACAGAGTGAAAAATACCGACGCGTTTACTATAAATACCCGCATAAACTCAAGACTGGCAAATACGATCCCTGTGATCTGGACCTTTTACCGCATTGTAAACAAGCTTGTTTTCTGTCTGGGAGCTGTGCTGGTAATAAAGGGATATATACTTTTCGGAGCTTTGTCGGCGCTTATTTCATATACCGAAATGGCAATGGATCCTATAAACTTTTTTACATGGATAGGCGACCGCTGGGCAAGGTGTATGGACGCCGCTTCCAGAATGTTTGAGATAACCGACGCCATTGCAACGGTCAAGGAGGACGATGATCCGATACGTATCAAAAATATGAAGGGCGATATTGAGCTCAGAAACGTTGCCTTTGAATATGAGGCGGGTCATCCTATAATCAAGAATGTTTCCTTCAGGGTACAGTCAGGGCATATGTTCGGAATAGTAGGAAAAACCGGAGCCGGAAAATCTACAATAATTAATCTGATAGCCCGGCTTTACGACGTTACGGGCGGCGAGATACTTATAGACGGGGTGCCGATAAGAAAAATTGCCTTTGAAGATTTAAGGCGGAATATAGGTATTGTTTCACAGGAAACGTTTCTGTTTATAGGCTCGATAGCCGACAATATCCGCTATGCCGATCCCGAAGCTTCAATGGAAGAGGTGATCGAGGCCGCGAAATCAGCCAACGCTCACGAGTTTATAACCAAGCTGCCGGAGGGCTACAACACCAAGATCGGTGAGGGAGGAATATCCCTGTCCGGCGGCGAAAAGCAGAGAATTTCAATAGCCAGAGCTATAATACAGAAGCCGAATATTCTTATTCTTGACGAAGCCACCGCTTCAATGGATACCCGTACCGAGCGGAAAATACAGAACGCTATAGATTCTCTTAAAAAGGGAAGAACGATTATTTCAATAGCGCACAGGCTTTCAACTCTGCGGGACGCCGATATGCTGTGCGTGATAGAAAACGGCGAGCTGAAAGAAATGGGTACCCACGACGAGCTTATCAGAACTAAGGGAAAATATTACGAGCTTTACAAGCTTCAGTCGGAGGCGCTTCAGTTTATTCAGGAATAAAACTATGATAAAGGATATAAAACATAAATATATGACAAGGGGGAATAAATTATGCTGGAATTACAGGGTAAATACAACTCGGCAAGGGTTTTTACGGAAATCATCGACGAAGGAGCGGTTTCGCAGATCATTACTCTGCTGAATCAGCCTATGTCGCGGGAACAGACGGTCAGAATCATGCCTGACGTTCATGCGGGAGCGGGCTGCACAATCGGAACGACTATGACCGTTACGGATAAGATCGTGCCTAACCTTGTAGGCGTAGACATTGGCTGCGGAATGGAAACGGTTAGGCTAAAGGAAAAGCATATTGAAGTAATGCAGCTTGATAAGCTTATTTACAAAGCGATTCCGTCGGGCTTTTCTATCAGGGAAAAGCCTCACAGGTTCAATGAGAAAATAGATCTGACAAGGCTTTTCTGCTATGATAAAATCGATCCTGTCAGAGCGGAGAGAAGCATAGGCACCTTAGGCGGCGGAAATCATTTTATTGAAGCTGATAAAGGCTCGGACGGAGCGGTTTATATCGTTATTCATTCCGGCTCGCGTCATTTGGGCGTCGAGGTTGCGAAATATTATCAGAATGAGGCTTACCGAAGGCTGAATAAATCATCGCAGTCTGACGTAAACGAGCTTATTGCGAAAATGAAAGCCGAGGGCAGGCAGAAGCAGCTTGAAGCTGAGATCAAAAAGCTTACAAGCACAAAACGCACTTCTGTTCCGAAAGAATTGGCTTACGCCGAGGGAGAGCTTTTTGAGCGGTATATTCACGATATGAAAATAGTTCAGGAGTTTGCAATGCTTAACCGTCAGGCTATGATGCACGAGATCGTCAAGGGCATGGGGCTTCATGTCACCGAGCGGTTTACTACCGTTCACAATTATATTGATACGGACAGCATGATCCTGCGGAAGGGAGCCGTTTCCGCGCAAAAGGGTGAAAAGCTGCTGATTCCTATAAACATGAGGGACGGAAGTCTTATCTGTAAGGGAAAAGGAAATCCCGACTGGAATTTCTCCGCGCCTCACGGGGCGGGCAGGCTGCTTTCGCGCTCGCAGGCTAAGCAGTCTCTTACAGTATCCGAATTTAAAAAGCAGATGAAGGGAATTTATACTACCTCTGTCAATGCAGGAACGCTTGACGAAAGTCCTATGGCTTATAAAACTATGGAGGATATTGTAGATAATATCGGTGATACAGCGGAAATTCTCGATATTATCAAGCCGATCTACAATTTTAAGGCTGGGGAAGAATAGATAATTAGCGGAAAGGTTTTATATAATAGTCTGACCTCGGTACGCTGAGTGCAAAAATGATGACGATCTTAATTTATATCTGTTTAAAAAACTGAGATAGGAGCGTGAATGTATGACATCCATAAATACTGAGGAAGTTTACGAGGTAGATAAGCTTACGCTGCTTGACTGCTCGAAAATCAAGCTTTCAAAGGAAAAAAGCGGTTATCTTACTCTTGAATATGACGGAAAGCTTTACCGTAAGGTAAGCCCCACAAGGCTTGTGCCGTTTATCTCCAAGACTACGTACATCAGTCTTTCGTATGAAAATAATGAAAAGGAATTTCGGGAGATCGGAGTTATCAGGGATATGCGCGAGCTGTCAGATGAACAGTACAATATTTTGGATAGCTATCTTGAATACAAGTATTATATGCCTGAGATAACGAAGGTTTACAGCATAAAGGATAATATGCACGGAGCAATTTTTGTAAAAGCGGACACTACCTCGGGTGAAAAAACTATATGCATACGGGACTGGTATCAGAATTTCCGTATGATAGGCTATGATTATCTTTATGTCAACGACGCCGACGGAAACAAGTATTTCTGCCCTGATATTCATAAGCTTGATAAGAAAAGCCGGCTGGTGCTGGAGATGTTCACATAAATCTGAGGAGGGAGCTATGGCTGAGCTTTTCCTGCTTTCTTTAGTGATAAGCTGAAAAGCCTTGGTGAAACGGCGGAGCATATTATTACGTTTGAATGAAAAAATCAGCAAAGGAGTTGATATATAGATGAAGCTATGTATTTCAAAGCCTGACAATGCAGACGGGGAGATTATTTACTCCCTTCCGTATGATTTTACGGCGGAGGGAAAGGCTGCCGACGGTCATTTCTGCGCAACGAAGCAAAAAATACTGCTGTATCTAAACGGAAAGCCTTTAAAAGAGTACAATATTTCGGACTTTTCTGAATTTGAATGCCGTCAGCAGATAGGCACTTCAATGGCCTGCGGAATTACGGCTGAGGGTGAAACGATTTGCTTCTGCGCTTTTACTCAGGATAAATTTCTGCGTTTTGCCGAGCTGTTGAAGCTGCTGGATTATTACGTCAGAACAGGGGAATTTGTTATAGAAGCCGACGCCGACGAACCGGTGTGCCCCAAGTGCGGACTGCCGCTGGACGGTGCAAAGGAATGTATTTTCTGTACAAGCAAGAGCAAAACGATGATAAAGCTGATAAAGCGCATAGCTCCGTATAAAAAATATTTTGCGATTGCAGTTATATGCACGATACTATCAGAATCTCTTTGGGTCATAATGCCTTATCTTGACAGAATAATCATTGACAGGTACGTTACTCCGAAATCGGCTGAATGGGCGGGCTTTGCCGCTGTGGTCATAACTGTGGTGACGCTGCTGCTGCTTGCCGGAATATTTGAATTTTTCAATATGAAAAGCAGCTTTAAGGTGGCGCTCAATCTCGGCAGGGATCTGAGGCAGGATGTGTTCCGTAAATCGCAGGAGCTGTCAATGAATTCTATATCCAAAAGAACGGCGGGCGAGCTTATAAACCGTGTTTCAAGCGACGCTGCCAAGCTTGAGGATTTTATTACCGCCAACGGTAAAGACGCTATAGTTAAGATACTTTCTCTGATCATTATAGGCGTGCTGCTTTTTGTTATGGACTGGCGTCTTGCGCTGATGACAGTAATTCCCGTGCCGATAGTTTTTATGATCGTAAGCAAGCTTTTTGACACTATGGCTATACGCTATACAAAGGTATGGAAAAAGGGCGTTACACACGGCGAAACGCTTCACGATATACTTAACGGCATCAGAGTTGTAAAATCCTACGGCAACGAGGTAAGGGAAATTCAGCGTTATTCCGAATGCTCCGAGCAGTGGGCAAAAAGCGCCGTACGGGCGGAAATAATGTGGTATCTTACTATGCCGGTTTCTGAGTTTATACTGACGATTGGAAATTTCTTTGTCCTGTATTTCGGCGGAAAGATGATACTTAACGAAGCGATGAGCCTGGGACAGCTTATTCAGTTTACTACCTACGTGGCAATGCTTTACGAGCCGATACGCTGGCTTATACAGATACCGAGGAACCTTGCTGATGTTTCTGTGTCGGCGGGCAAGGTGTTTGAGATACTGGAGGAGGCGAGCGACGTTCGGGACGCCGAAGACCCTGTTGAGCTTGACATTAAGGGAGATATTGAATTTGACGACGTGTATTTCGGATATAAGGTCTACAATCCGGTGCTGAAGGGAATAAGCTGCAAGATCAATAAAGGCGAAATGATAGGAATCGTGGGACACTCGGGAGTAGGAAAGTCTACCATGATAAACCTGATCCTGCGTCTTTACGACTGCACTCAGGGGGAAATACGCATAGACGGCGTAAATATAAAGGATATTGCCCAGAAAAGCCTGCGCTCTCAGGTTGGCGTAGTGCTTCAGGAAACCTTTCTCTTTGACGGAAATGTACTTGAGAATATATCCTATGCGAAACCCGACGCAAGCTTTGAGGAAGTGATAAAGGCGGCAAAGACAGCCAACGCTCATGATTTCATTGTTAAGCTGCCCGACGGCTACAATACCAGGGTAGGAAACAAGGGCTATCAGCTCTCAGGCGGAGAACGTCAGCGTATTGCTATAGCAAGAGCTATACTTCATGATCCCAAGATAATAATTCTCGACGAAGCTACCGCTTCTCTTGATACCCAGACCGAAAAGCAGATTCAGGAGGCTCTGGGCAAGCTTACAAAGGGAAGGACCACAATCGCTATAGCGCACAGACTTTCGACACTCAGCAGCGCCGACCGTCTTATCGTGCTGGACAAGGGCAGGCTTGCGGAATTCGGTACTCATACCGAGCTTATGAGAGCAAAAGGGGTATATTATAAGCTGGTAATGGCTCAGCGTCAGACTACAAAAATGAAAAAAGCCGCCTTGCCGCAGACGGCAGCGGAAGCATAAGCGGGTTACTGTTTAGGAGGTATATACAATGAAATTGCAGTCAGAAAATATTTATCTTTCAACCCTTGAGCGTGAGCATTGCCGAAAACTCTGGGCTGAATTTGAATACGATTTTGAAAATCCTGCGGAGGAGTTAAACATGGGTCATTCAGTTGAAAAGGCTGACGGCTGGTTTGATGAAATTCAAAGCCTGCAGGGCGGAGTAAACGTCAGGCTTGGAATATTTCTCAATAGCGGCGAGGTTATCGGAGATGTGGCTCTACAGAATATCGACCGTACTAACCGAAAATGCGACATTGGAATGGGTATCAACAAGCTTGAGCACCGCTGCAAAGGATATGGAAAAGAAGCGGTGAAGCTAATGCTCGATTATGCATTTAATCAGCTCGGTATGGAACGGGTTGAAGCGAATACGCTTAGTCTGAATATCGCGGCTCAGAAGTCTTTGGAAAAACTAGGATTCATGCTTGAAGGAGTTCAGCGAAAAGCGGTATACATTTTCGGAAAAAAGGCAGACAGAATGATGTATGCAATTTTGAAAGAGGAATACAATGTTTAAATACAAACGCATAATGGTAATCGGCTGTTCGGCGTCGGGTAAATCAACCTTTGCACGCAGACTGGGAGAAATAACGAAAATTCCCGTAACTCACCTCGACAATCTCTTTTGGAAGCCCGGCTGGGTAGAGGAGGACAGAGAGGTGTTCAGAAAAAAACAGCAGGATATTGCAAACGGGGAAAGCTGGATAATAGACGGTCATTACAAAAGCACAATGGATATCCGCCTTGAACGCGCAGATATTGTTTTTTGGTACAGAATCAGCCGTTATAAATGCATTTCCGGTTATATTCGGCGTATGCTCAAAGGTATGATAAAGAAAGGCGGTCGTCCCGATATAACCGAAGGGTGCAATGAAAAAATAGATTTTGAGTTTATAAAATACATATGGAATTTCAATAAAACTCAGGTAAAGCCTACAGAAGAGCTGTTAAAGCATTATCCGGGTATTAAAGTTATAATTTTCAGATCAAGAAAACAAGCGGACAGACTTCTTGCAGGGCTTTCGCATATCAGAAAACAATGCTGAGTGAGGTGGTTTTATGCTTTACATAATGCGACATGGAATTACAAGCTGGAATGAGCGGCATAAAATGCAGGGAAGAACAGACATTCCGCTCAATGACCGCGGGCGTGAAATGGCACGAAAAGCACGGGAAGAATACAGTAATATACATTTTGACGTTTGCTATTCTTCCCCGCTTATCAGAGCGTTGGAAACAGCCGAGATTGTTCTTGAAAATCGGAATGTTCCAATAATAACCGATGACAGACTTATTGAGATGAGCTTCGGCGAGTACGAGGGACTGGCAAACAGCTTTCAAATACCCGATTGCCCTATAAATGTTATTTTTCAAAATCCGGAATTATACACACATTCTATAGGCGGCGCTGAAACATTTGAACAATTGTTTCAGCGCACAGGAGATTTTCTTGAAGAAATTGTTAAGCCCCAATTGGATATAGGAAGAGACATTTTAATTGTCGGGCATGGCGCAATGAATTGCAGCATTATTGCAGGTATAAAAAAGCTTCCAATTGAACAATTCTGGAGCGTTGGCATTGAACAATGCAAAATCATGAGAATTCTTTAAATTTGACTTATCAGATCAAGAAAACAAGCGGACAGACTTCTTGCAGGGCTTTCGCATATCAGATAATAATACGAAGGAGGGCGATGTTATGCTTGAGGAAATGTCAGATTTTTTTGCCGCGAGAGCGGATACATACGACCGTCATATGCTTGAAGAGGTGGGCGGCTGTCGGGAATGCTATGAAAAGCTGTCCGAACTTCTGCCGCAAAATATCAATAATATCCTTGACCTTGGCTGCGGAACAGGCTTGGAGCTTGAATGGATATTCAAAAGATTTCCCGATATATCAGTGACGGGAATAGATCTAGCCAAGGCGATGCTTGATAAACTTCAGGAAAAATTTCCGTCAAAGGATATAAGGCTTATCAATGCCGATTATTTTGCCGCCGATTTCGGTATAAATAGGTTTGACGCCGTAATTTCCTTTCAGACAATGCACCATTTTCCCAGGGATCAGAAAATAAAGCTGTACAAAAAAATACACAGTTGTCTGAAAAAAGGCGGGGTTTATATTGAATGCGACTATATGATACCCGATGAAACTGAAAACGCGCAGCAGATCGAAGAATATTTTTCAGCCGAATATAAAAGGCTGTATGCTGGAAAGCCGGAGGGAAAGTATTTTCATTACGATATTCCCTGCACGGTTTCAAATCAGCTTGAAATGTTTGCACAGTCAGGCTTTTGCGAGTCGAAGAAGGAATATTCAGCGGAAAATACTGTGATAATCAAAAACGTAAAATAAAAAACGGACCCGACCGTAATGATATGCAATAAAGCAGAAAATACGGTCGGTCCGTTTTATTTTATCTCTGTCTGAAGCCAGCCCCAGAGCGCCAGCCAAAGCAGAGAGCTTATAAAAGCAACGATATAAAATTTTAGGTGTCTGGTCTTATGTCTGAAAACGTACATTCCCAACCAACTGCCGATAAATCCTCCGCAGAGTGCAAGACCAAGCAGAATCTTTTCAGGTATCCTCCATTTGCGCCTGACCGCCTTGTGCTTATCGATCCCGTATACAGCAAAGGTGATCAGTCCCATTATGCCGAAAAATGCCGGAAGAACATATCCGCCGAAAACTTCTTTCATATGACGACTCCTTATATCAGAAAGATTTATAACCAAGTGCTGATGTCCTACAAGCTCACATCGGGCTTTGCTCCGAAATAAACATCAAAAGGGCGGAGAGATTCCGCCCCTGTAATTTTAATGGATATACTTATAAAAACGATTGCCGTTTACTTAAAGTATCTTACTCCGTTTTCAAATATCTGCTGATCCTTTTCCCCTGGGACGTTGATGCAGACGCCTAAGCCCTTGCGTTCCGAGTGACCCATTTTTCCGAGCACTCTGCCGTTCGGGGAGGTTATGCCCTCAATAGCGTCGATGGAGGTATTGGGATTGCACTGGATATCAAGCGTAGGATTGCCGTCAAAATCGACATACTGCGTAGCGATCTGTCCGTTTTCAGCCATTCTTGCAATTTCCTCGTTTGTAGCGACAAAGCGTCCTTCGCCGTGTGAAATCGCAATGCTGTGAATATCTCCCACATTGCAGGAAGAAAGCCACGGCGATTTGTTCGAGGCTATTCTGGTATTGACCATCTTTGACTGATGACGGTGAATTGTATTGAATGTAAGCGTAGGAGAATCGTTTCTCATTTCTGTTATTTCGCCGTAAGGCACAAGACCAAGCTTTACAAGCGCCTGGAAACCGTTGCATATGCCAAGCATAAGTCCGTCGCGGTTTTTGAGAAGATCGTGAATCGCGTCGGTAAGGCGGGGATTTCTGAGGAATGAAACTATAAACTTACCCGAGCCGTCAGGTTCGTCGCCACCCGAGAAGCCTCCCGGCAGCATAACGATCTGCGATTTTTTGATTTTTTCTTCCATTGCCGCAACCGATTCGGAAATAGCCTCTGCGCTCAGATTGCGCACTACGAATATATCCGCTTCGGCGCCGGCTTTTTCAAAGGCTCTGGCGGTATCATATTCGCAGTTTGTGCCCGGAAATACGGGGATCAATACTCTGGGCTTCGCAGTTTTTACGGCAGGAGCGACTCTGCTTTCAGCAGTATAGCTGTAGGTCTTGGGAGTATAGTCGGGTTCCTTGATCTTTGCGGGGAATACCGGCTCAAGCTTTTCCTCCCAAAGCTTTTCCAGCCTGTTCATGTCTACAGTGTATTTGTTTGTAACTATCGAATAGTCGTCGGTCGTTATGCCGAGAAGTCTGTAGGAATCCTCGTCAAGACCTGCGTTCTCGGTATTAACGCCCTGAGCAAGCTCGATGACGAAAGAACCGTAGCAGGCTCTGAACAGCTCTTCGGCGGAGCAGCCGCAGACAAACCTGAAGCCTATCCTGTTTCCCAAAGCCATTTTAGCTACCGCTTCGGAAATTCCTCCGTAGGAAACGGACCAGCACGCCGCGGCTTTGCCCTCGGAAATAAGGCCTTCAACCGTTTTGAATACCTTTTTAAGCGAATCAAAATTTACTATATGGTTTTCGTCGTATTCCGGCTTGATGTAGATTACCGTTGAACCGATATTTTTAAATTCCGGCGAAACTATATTTCCTGTTTTGGCGGTTGATACGGCAAAGGAAACAAGCGTCGGAGGAACGTCGATCTCCTCGAATGTACCAGACATTGAGTCCTTTCCGCCTATAGAACCGCAGCCAAGCTCAAGCTGAGCCTTATATGCTCCCAGCAGAGCGGAAAAAGGCTTGCCCCAGCGCTTTGGATTGTTCTGTGTCCTTTCAAAGTATTCCTGGAAGGTCAGCCAGCATTTTTCGTAGGTACCGCCGGCGGCAACCACCTTTGAAATGGATTCGACTACCGCGGAAATCGCGCCGTGATATGGACTGATCGACGAAAGGAAGGGGTTAAAGCCCCACGCCATAAGAGAGGCTGTTGTGGTTTCGCCTTTAAGCACTGGAATTTTAGCCGCCATTGCCTGCGTCGGAGTATTCTGATACTTGCCGCCGTACGGCATAAGCACTGTGGACGCTCCGATAGTTGAGTCAAAACGCTCAACCAGACCCTTCTGGGAACAGATATTGAGATTTGAGATCATAGCTTCCCATCTGTCCGCCGTATCTTCGGATTTGTCGTCGGGAGCAAATACGGGAGTATCGATTCTGACTGTAGTGTGCTTTTCCGCGCCGTTGGAATTGAGAAATTCGCGGGAAAGGTTTACGATCTCCGCCCCGTTCCAGTTCATTCTCAGTCTGGGCTCTTCGGTAACTTCGGCAACCAATGTGGCTTCAAGATTCTCCTTTGAAGCCTCGTTCATAAACTTCTCGGCGTCCTCCTTGGCGACAACAACCGCCATTCTTTCCTGAGATTCGGAAATTGCAAGCTCTGTGCCGTCAAGACCGTCGTATTTCTTCGGAACCGCGTCAAGGTTGATTACAAGTCCGTCGGTAAGCTCGCCGATCGCTACGGAAACTCCGCCCGCGCCGAAATCGTTGCAGCGCTTGATCATAGAGGTGACTTCAGGATTTCTGAAAAGCCTCTGAAGCTTTCTTTCCTCAGGCGCGTTACCCTTCTGTACTTCCGCGCCGCAGGATTCAAGCGAGTGAAGCGTATGTGATTTTGAAGAGCCTGTTGCTCCGCCGCAGCCGTCGCGTCCCGTTCTGCCGCCAAGCAGAATCACAACGTCGCCCGGCTGAGGTCTTTCCCTGCGGACGTTTGAAGCTGGAGCCGCTCCTACTACCGCGCCGATCTCCATTCGCTTTGCAACATAGCCTGGGTGGTATATTTCAGTTACATGACCAGTCGCAAGTCCTATCTGGTTTCCGTAGGAGGAATATCCGTTAGCCGCTCCCACAACTATCTTTCTCTGAGGCAGCTTTCCGGTGATTGTGTCCTCTACGGGAACGAGAGGATTTCCTGCGCCGGTAACTCTCATTGCCTGATAAACATATGAACGGCCCGAAAGCGGATCCCTGATTGCTCCGCCCAGACAGGTCGCCGCTCCTCCGAAAGGCTCGATCTCGGTAGGGTGGTTGTGAGTTTCGTTTTTGAACATCAGCAGCCAGTCTTCGTCAATTCCGTCAACGTCCACCTTGATTTTTACCGAGCAGGCGTTTATTTCCTCGCTTTCGTCCAGATCGTCCAGCAAGCCGTCTTTTTTAAGCTTCTTGGCTCCGATTACCGCGAGATCCATCAGCGTGACAGGCTTGTCCGTTCTTCCCGCGTACAGGTCCTTTCTTGTATTTACATAGTCGGCATAAGTGTCTGCAATGTAATCCGGCTCAATATCGACATCGTCGATAACGGTGGAAAATGTAGTATGGCGGCAGTGATCCGACCAATAGGTATCTATCATTCTGATCTCAGTGATAGTGGGATTGCGCTTTTCGGTATCTCTGAAATAGGCCTGACAGAATTTTATGTCGTCAAAATCCATTGCCAGACCAAGCTCCTCAAGCATGGCTTTAAGGTCGTCGTCGGTTGAATATATAAAACCTTCAACAGTGTCCACTTTTGTGGGTATATCATATTTAACGTCGAGAGTTTCAAACGCGTCAAGCTTGGCTTCGCGTGATTCGACGGGATTTATCATGTAGCTTTTTATCCTTGCGAGCTCGTCCTCCGAAAGATTGCCCTTGACAATGTAAATCGACGCTGATCTTACCGCGGGTCGTTTGCCTCCGGTCAGAAGCGAAATACACTGAGCGCACGAATCGGCTCTTTGATCGAACTGTCCGGGAAGGTATTCAACGGCAAAAATAAATTCGTCTTCCGAAAGCTCGGGCAGACAGCCGTAGGTAACGTCAACTGCCGGCTCTGAAAAAACGACCGGAGCGGCAAGTCTGAAATCCTCGGCGGAGAGACCCTCGGCGTCGTATCGGTTGATGACGCGCAGAGCTTCGAGCTTTTCCAGCCCCAGCGCAGACTTGATATCGCCTGTGATAGATTTTGCCTCAACGGCAAATTCAGGCTTTTTTTCAACATAAATTCTATAAACGGCCATAAATACATCTCCTTACATCAGATGATTTAATTATACTACATTATTTCACATTTTGTCAACTGAAAACAGCCAATATTCTGAGCCTTTCAATAATCCGGCTGAATAATGCGCCCAATGCAGAAATTGTCCTCTGCCGCGATTATTTCCGCGTCGAAAAAACGGCGCTTCAAAGTTATTTCCTGTGACGTCCTCGGAATTTTTACAAGCACATACTCCGCAGTATGCCCCTGATGAAAATCGGGCGACGATTCTTTTTCAAAAAGCACTCTGCGTACCTTGCCGATCTGCGACGACAGATAGGCTTTCTTTGTTTCGGCGCATACCGCGCTCATTTCAGCCGCCCGCTTTCGCTTTGTATAGTTGTCGAGCTGTCCGCTGAGTCTGTCCGCGGCGGTACCAGATCGACGGGAATAGGGAAAGATATGCGCGTCGGCAAACCCGATTTTACGCACAAAATCCAGTGATTCCTGAAAATCCTCGTCTGTTTCCTGAGGAAAGCCTACCATTATGTCGGTGGTTATCGCGCAGCCGGGAAAATGCTTTCTTAGCTTTTCGCAAAGCAGCGCGTATTCTTCCGCTTCATAATGACGGTTCATGAGCCGCAGCGTTTTGCTGCACCCGCTCTGCAATGAAAGATGAAACTGTCCGCACAGCTTTTCAAGCCGGCTCATGCTGGCAATATCTTCGTCCGAGATCATTTCCGGCTCCATCGATCCCAGACGCACCCTGAAATCGCCCTTGACCGAGCATACCGCTTCGACCGCGTCGATAAGTCTTGTTCCGTCTTTGAAGTCGCGGCCGTAGCAGCAGAGATTTATTCCGGTAAGTATTATCTCCTTGTGCCCTGAGGCTGAAAGCCTTGCGGCTTCAGAAGCGATATCCTCCGCAGGCTTTGAGCGTATATGACCTCTGGCCTTTGGTATAATGCAGTATGAGCAGTGCATATCGCAGCCGTCCTGAATCTTTATGTACGCTCTGGTCTTACCCTCCACGAAGGTGTTTGTCATTTCTTCAATACGGTCGTTACGGCTGTGTTCTTCAATATCCACGATTCTCCTGCCGTCGGAAAGATACCTCATTATCAGCTCGGGAAGAGCGGTCTTGTTTTTGGTGCCGGTAATTATGTCGCACTGCGAAAGCGCCTGTACGTCCTGCGGAAAAGCCTGCGGCAGACATCCGGTAACCGCGAGTATGCAAGCGGGATTTTCTTTTTTTATTCGCCGTATGAGCTGCCGGCATTTTGAGTCGGACTGCGCGGTAACGGTGCAGGTGTTGATAACGCATATCTGAGCGAGCGCGATTTCTCCTGTCTCACCGAAGCCCAGCTTATTCAGCCGCTCCCGTATATTTTCAGTTTCATACTGATTTACCTTGCACCCGAAGGTGTAATAAAAAACATTCATGTTAATTCGTTTCCTCGGTTTACTCAAATATTACATATGTACAACTTTCAACTGTATGTATTGTGAAAAACGCCAAAAATGTTCAGCTGTACAAATCGGTTATTGACTATTATACTATATTTGAATTTTTTTTGCAAATAATTATTGACTTTTCGGAAAAAATGCTTATAATTAATATTGTGGAGAGGAAAACTCTACAAGCTGATTTAACAAAAAACAGGTATGGTTTAAGCCAACCTTTAAGAGGAGGAGTTTTTATGAAAAAGGCTAAAATTATGCTCGATTCCATCGCTGCGGTAAAGAAGTTTGTAAGCATTGTTTCTATGTATGATTTTGATGTGGATTTGGCTTCGGGAAGATACGCAGTTGACGCCAAGTCAATTATGGGTATTTTCAGTCTTGACCTTTCAAATCCTATTCAGCTGGTTGCGCATACGGACAATGCAGACAAGTTTATCGACGAGATCAAGGAATTTATTGTCGATTAATTCTTACTTATGTGAATTATACTTTCGGGTACGGTATCAGCAGAGTGCTTTTGCGGCAGTCTGCTGTTATTTTATTATAAAAAACTGCTGATAACAGACCTGCGGCATGATATGGATTCAGGGCGCTTTTCTTTGCCGTCTGTATTTTCAAAGCCGGTATAATATTTCATGGACTTGCCGAATAAGAATTTAGTAAAAGCATTGGAGGCGTGTTTTATGAATATTTACAGGAAAGCAGCTTTATTTTCGCTGTCAGCCGCTATACTGATTTCTTGTGCGTTTTCCGCTTTTGCCGACGGAACCGATACTCGTTATGACGAGGCATACCAGGCATATTCGCCGGCGGATACGGGAATTCTTGACGGAATATCGGCGGAGTCGGCCGTTGTTATCGAAACCGGAAGCGGTACGGTGCTTGCGGAACTGAACGCCGGAAGCAAAAGAAGCGTTTCGCACCTCGCCAAGCTTATGACGGTTCTGATCGCGGCAGAGAAAATAGACGCGGGAGAGCTTTCGGCGGACGATACAGTAACCGTTTCTGCCCATGCAAATTCAATGGGCGGCACTCAGATTTGGCTTAACGTCGGTGAAAAAATAACAGTTGACGAGCTTATTAAGTCAATAACTGTCGGAAACGCCAACGACGCCTGCGTTGCTCTGGCGGAAAAAATAGCGGGAAGCGAAGAGGAGTTCGTTTCTTTAATGAATGAAAAAGCGTCGCTGCTGGGCATGAGCGATACAGAATACGCCGACTGTACCGGCATGAGCGAAAAAACGGTATCCACCGCGGGAGATACTGCGGTTTTGTCCTGCGAGCTTCTGAAATATGAGTTTTTGAATCCTTATTTTACCACATGGATAGAAAACGTTAGAAACGGTCAGACTGAGCTTGTAAGCACCAACAGAATGATAAGAACCTATAAAGGCGTCACGGGATTAAAGTCCTGCGCGTCGGCGGAAAGCGGAGAATGTCTGGCGGTATCTGCCAAAAGAGGAGATATGTCGGTATGCGCGGTTATGCTCGGAAGCTCGTCCGACGAAGACAAGTTTGCGGACGGAAAGAAAGCCTTAGACGGAGCGTTCGGCGCTTTTGAGATATATACTCCCGAAATTCCGGAGGAAGTTTTTGAACCGGTGAAGATAATCGGCGGCGAAAAAATGGATACTGACGTTACCGTGATCAACGCCGAGCCTGTTATCATTCCTAAGGGAGCATATCCGTCCATTGAATGTCAGTTCACAAAAGCTGACAGCGCGGACGCTCCCGTGTACAAGGATCAGGAGCTTGGAAAGATCACATTTATTCTTGACGACGAGAAAATTATAGAGGGCAGCGTTGTATCAAAAGAAGATATAAAAAAGATTGGATTTGCTTTTGCTCTAAAGAAGGTTTTGTTAAATTTGCTGTATATATAAAGCGAAAGATTGTTACAATTGCACAAAAAAGCAGCGCTGACCTTAAACCTCTTGAAATATTCACAAAAATATTGTATAATTTATGATAGCTAAGTATGGAAAGGAATTGAATAGTAGTGGCTGTTAAACTGAATGCAAAATATCTTGCTCCTTTTATCGGAGAACATGAATTGGAGGCTATTGCCCCGCTGGTAAGCGCAGCTCACAAAAATCTGATCGGAAAATCCGGTCTTGGCAGCGATTTTCTGGGCTGGGTCGAGCTTCCCGAAAATTATGACAAGGAAGAGTTCGGTCGTATAAAGGCTGCGGCAAAGCGGATTCAGGACAAGTGCGACGTTCTTGTCGTTATCGGAATCGGCGGCTCATACCTCGGAGCCAGAGCGGCTATCGAGCTTCTGAAATCGCCTTTTTACAATAATCTCAAGAAAGACACTCCTGACATATATTTCGTAGGGAATAACATCAGTCCCGATTACCTTAACGAGGTTCTTTCTATCTGCGAGGGCAGGGACATATGCGTTAATGTGATTTCAAAATCAGGAACGACTACCGAGCCTGCACTGGCATTCAGGATCTTCAAGAAGCTTGTAGAGGATAAGTACGGCAAGGAAGAAGCGAAAACAAGAATATTCGCTACAACGGATAAGGCGAAGGGAACGCTTAAGGAGCTTTCAGATACGGAAGGCTATGAAACCTTTGTTATTCCTGACGATGTCGGCGGACGTTTTTCCGTTCTTACCGCTGTAGGGCTTCTGCCTATAGCCGTAGCGGGCTGCGATATTGATAAGATCATGGCTGGCGCCCGCGCCGCTATGGATAAATACTCGCAGGACGACGGAAATGACTGCTATACCTATGCCGCTCTGAGAAACATTCTGTACAATAAGGGCAAAAGCGTTGAAATGCTCATTACATACGACCCGAGCTTTACTATGATGAACGAGTGGTGGAAGCAGCTTTTCGGCGAGAGCGAAGGAAAAGACAACAAGGGAATATACCCTTCGTCGGCTACCTTTTCGACCGATCTGCATTCGCTGGGTCAGTTTATTCAGGACGGTTCGAGAGTAATGTTTGAAACTGTGGTCGATATAAAAGCTCCGAAGCAGGATTTGTTCCTTGAGGACGATAAGGATAACCTTGACGGTCTTAACTTCCTTACTAACCAGAATATGTCGGTAGTAAACAAAAAGGCGTTTCAGGGTACGATCCTTGCTCATACCGAAGGCGGCGTTCCCAATATCGTGCTTGAGGTAGACGCTCTGGACGAGGAGAATTTCGGAGAGCTGGTTTATTTCTTTGAAAAGGCGTGTGCGATTTCCGGCTATATGCTCGGTGTTAATCCGTTCAATCAGCCGGGCGTTGAAAGCTATAAGAAGAATATGTTCGCGCTTTTGGGAAAGCCCGGATACGAATCGCAGAAGGCTGAGCTTGAGGCAAAGCTGTTTTAAGGGAATACGAGCGTTTTCACGCTCTAAAATAAAAGTCCGTCAGGACAGAATGGAGATATGTTATGATTAATCTGATACCTGGAAAAAAAGGAACAGGCAAAACTAAGATATTGGTAGACGCTATAAAGGAGTCTGCCGAAAAGGCTACGGGCGATGTTGTCTGCATTGAAAGAGGAATGAAGCTTACCTATGATATTCCTCATAAAGTAAGACTTGTAGACGCCGAGGAATACGGAATCAACAGCTTTGACGCTTTCTATGGCTTTGTTGCCGGTATGCTTGCCGGAAATTACGATATTCAGGAAGTTTTTGTTGACGGTATACTTAAGATCGGCGGCAGGGATTACGACGCGTTCGGAGCTATGGTAGAAAAGATCGCAATGCTTGCCAAGGATGTAAAGATCGTGTTTACCGTTTCAGCCGACGTTGAAGAGCTTCCTTCCAAGGTAAGGGCTTTTATCAAATAATTTTTCCGCGGCTGAAAAAAAGTATTGACAAATTCCGCAAGTGGAGTTATAATGGAATTTGTGATGTTTGAGGTGTTATTATGATTTTGCAGTTGAAGCAGCTTTTTGATATCGTCGGAGAAGTTAAGGATTTTTCTTTTGAGATTTCTCCTGAGGAGATCAATGAGGCTCAGTTCAGCGCTGATTTTGTAACGCCCCTGTCTGTCAGCGGTCGGGCTGAGAACCGCGCCGGAGTAGTTGCCGTCAGGCTTTCGTGCGTTTTTACTCTCAGTCATGTGTGCGACAGATGCTTGAAGGAGTTTGAACGGGAATACTCATTTGAATTTTCTCATATTCTTGTGCAAAGTTCAAATACGCGGAACGATGAATATGTCGTCTGCTCCGGCAACACTCTGGATATAAATGAATTAGCTATTTCAGATTTGCTGTTACAGCTGCCTACAAAGATTCTTTGCAGGGAAGACTGCAAGGGTTTGTGTTACGTTTGCGGACATGATTTGAACGAGGGTGAATGTAACTGCTCTTGATATAGCAGCATTATCTATTTTCCATAAGAGGAGGTGCCAAGATGGCAGTACCAAAGAGAAAGGTTTCCAAAGCAAGACGTGACAAAAGACGTTCGGCTGTATGGAAATTAAACGCACCTGCACTCAGCAGATGTTCAAACTGCGGAGAGCTGACAGCACCGCATAAGGTTTGCAAGAACTGCGGATACTATAAGGGTGTGGAGGTAATCAAGAAGGAGGCTTGATTCTTCTTTGATTGCCGGTTGCTTGATTGCGGCTTTACCTCTGCTATTTTTATAGCGGAGCTTTGAGGGCAGAGGAGGATTCGCTTCCTTCTCTGCTTTTTACGTATATGAAAGTATCAGGCAGTGCCGCCGTATGACATTTTGCGTTCTTATTCGCGGTCGCTAAGCGGTTTTGCCGTTATGAAAGGCAGAAAAAGTATGTCGGCTGAAATCACAGATATTGTAAAACACAGTCCTGCATTCCGCGCCGGAGTAAAAAAAGGGGATATTCTGATAAGCGTAAACGGACATGAGATCAGTGATGTTCTTGATTATATGTTTTATTCCGCCGAGGACAGGACCGAGCTTTTGCTGAAGCGCGGTGAAAAAACGCTGAAAAAGGTCGTTGTCAAATCCGAATACGACGATCTCGGTCTTGAATTTGCTTCGTTTCTTATGGACGATAAGCGTACCTGCTGCAATAAGTGCATTTTCTGCTTTATCGACCAGATGCCTCCCGGAATGAGAGAAACGCTGTATTTTAAGGACGATGACGCAAGGCTTTCGTTTCTTCACGGGAATTACGTTACGCTGACTAACCTTAACGATAAGGATATTCAGAGGATAATCGATATGCGTCTGAATATAAACGTTTCGGTCCATACCACAAATCCTGAGCTCAGGTGCAGGATGATGAACAATCGCTTTGCGGGCGAAAAGCTCAAATATCTGAAAATGATAGCGGACAGCGGCCTGATGATGAACTGCCAGATAGTTTGCTGTCCGGGAATCAATGACGGGGCGGAGCTTGAGCGCACCCTTGACGATTTGTCAGAGCTGATGCCCAATATACAGTCGGTGGCAGTTGTTCCTGTAGGACTTACAAAGTACCGCGAGGGTCTTTTTCCTTTGACCTGTTTTGATAAAAGCGGTGCGGAAAACGTAATCTGCATTATTGAAAATAAGCAGCGGGAATGTCTTGAAAAATACGGAACCAGAATGGCTTTTCCCGCCGACGAATTTTATTTGCTGGCTGAAAGAGAGCTTCCTCCGACTGAGTTTTATGAAGACTATCCTCAGTACGAAAACGGCGTGGGACTAATGCGCTCTCTGTATGACGAGGTGGTTCAGGCGATGGAGGGCTGCAATGAGAATATTTCCAAGCGGAAGGTTACCGTGGCTACCGGAAAGGCCGCCGAGGACTTTCATCGAATGCTTGCTGAGATGATAATGGACAGATTTCCGCAGGTGGAAATACGGGTAGAGGGAATTATAAATCGCTTTTTCGGGGAAACTATCACCGTTGCCGGACTTGTTACCGCCGGCGATCTTATAGATCAGCTTAAGGGTACGGAGCTTGGCGACGAGCTGATAATACCCAAAGTTATGCTTAAGGCTGATGAACCTGTTTTTCTTGACGACCTGACGGTGTCGGACGCCGAGAAAGCGCTTGATATAAAAATTTCCTCCAGCGCCAACGACGGCTTTGAATATCTGGATAAGATACTCGGTATTTCATATTGAATAAAAACTAAAGACCGCAGGTCTTTTGGGTAAGTTGGGAGATGATAGAATGTCATTGCCGATAGTTGCGATTGTAGGACGTCCGAATGTGGGAAAGTCTACGCTTTTCAATAAGCTTATCGGACAGAAGCTTTCAATTGTAGAGGATACTCCGGGTGTGACCCGTGACAGGATATATTCAAAATGCGAGTGGCTGGGTCATGAATTTATGCTGGTGGATACCGGCGGAATAGAACCCGATTCTGACGATGTCATTCTTTCGCAGATGAGGCGGCAGGCAGAGCTTGCCATAACGAAAGCGGACGTTATAATCCTTGTCGCCGATATGCGCGGCGGCGTTACAGCCAACGATCTTGACGTGGCGGCGATGCTTCAGAAGTCTGGAAAGCCGGTGGTTCTGTGCGTAAATAAATGCGACAGTATAGGCGAGCCTCCTGTGGAGTTTTATGAGTTTTATAATCTCGGTCTTGGCGAGCCAGTCGCGGTTTCCTCGGTTCACGGGCATGGAACTGGAGATCTTCTGGACGAGGTGCTGAAATATCTTCCCGAGGAAAGCGAAGAGGATTACGGGGAGGATACCATAAAGGTCGCGGTAATAGGAAAGCCTAATGTGGGCAAGTCATCAATAATCAACAGAATTTGCGGCGAGGAAAGGGTCATAGTTTCGGATATTGCCGGAACGACGCGGGACGCTACCGATACGTTTATAGAAAATGAAGAGGGAAGGTTTGTGTTTATTGATACCGCCGGTATCAGGCGCAAGTCAAAGATTCTCGACAGCATTGAAAAATACAGCGTTCTAAGGTCGTATATGGCGGTGGACAGAGCCGACGTTGCGGTAATAGTTATAGACGCGGCGATCGGATTTACCGAACAGGATTCAAAGGTTGCAGGCTACGCTCATGAAAAGGGCAAGGGCTGCATAGTTGCCGTAAACAAGTGGGACGCGATCGAAAAGAATACCAATACAATGGGCGAATTCAGGAAAAAGCTGGCCGACGATTTCAGCTTTATGAGCTATGTTCCGTTTGTGTTTATCTCTGCAAAAACCGGACTGCGTATCAATAAGCTTTTTGAGATGATAAAGTATGTCGCTCAGCAGAATTCAATAAGAATTCCAACCGGAAGACTCAACGACGTGCTGGCGTATGCTACCTCCAGGGTTCAGCCTCCGTCGGATAAGGGCAGACGTCTGAAAATATATTATATGACTCAGGCGTCCACCAAGCCGCCTACATTTGTCGCTTTTGTAAACAGGGCGGATCTGTTTCACTTTTCTTATCAGCGGTATATAGAAAACCAGATCAGGGAAACCTTTGCGCTTGACGGGACTCCTATTGTGATCAAAGTCCGCGAGCGCGACAGAAACGATGTAAAATAAGGAGAATATCTATGGATTACTTTCTCAGTATTGCTTTCACTCTGGTGTTTTCTTATTTGCTTGGCAGCGTAAATTCGGCAATTACCGTTTGCAAAATCTGGAAAAAGGCTGATATACGCGATTACGGCTCTAATAACGCCGGACTTACCAACGTTCTGAGGGTTTTCGGCAAGGGACCGGCCGTTGCCACATTGCTTCTGGATCTTGCCAAGGGAATCTGCGCCGTTCTGGTCTGCCGCGGTATTGTTACTCACGTTTTTGACGTTACTTTCTTCAATAATGACCGTTTTATAGGTTATGTTGCGGGTATTGCCGTAATGCTGGGGCATATTTTTCCGATATTTTACGGCTTTCACGGCGGAAAGGGCGTTCTTGTTGCGGCAACTACGCTGATTTCGATAGACCCTCTTACCTGTTTTTTTGCCGTCCTGGTATTTGCCGTCGTAGTAGCGTTAACGAAATATGTTTCTGTAGGGTCGATCGTTGCGGCTTTTTCTTATCCTATCTTTACAATGCTTACTCAGTATCTGAGACATATTGACGGAGCGTGGCAGAATATGCTGATGGCTCTTGCCATTGCTTTTCTCATTACCTATATGCACAGACCGAATATAAAGAGGCTGAAGGAAGGAACTGAAAATAAATTCAGCTTCAGCGGCGGAAAGAAAACGAAAGAGAATACGGATAACGATAAATAATTTGAAACGGGGGTTGACTTATGGCGGATATAGCTATACTTGGTTCGGGCGGATTCGGGCTTTCGCTTGCAGTTATGTGCAGCAATGCCGGACATACGGTAACAGTATGGTCAAAATTTCAGGACGAGATAGACACCATAAAAAGAACAGGGGAGCTGAAGGCAAAGCTTCCCGGAGTGAAGCTTCCGGAAAAGGTAGCGCTTACTACCGATATTTCCTGCGTAAAGGGTAAAGACCTGATCATTATGGGCATACCTACTTCTTTCTGCCGCGACGTATGCGAACGCGCGGCGAAGTATGCGGACGGCAGGTCGATAGTTGTAAACACTGCCAAGGGGCTGGAGGCAGGGTCGCTCAAGACCATGAGTCAGGTTATGGAGGAAACTTTTCCGAATAACAGATATGCGATTCTTACGGGTCCGTCTCACGCTGAAGAGCTTGCCAGGGGCATACCTACCACTATAGTGGTAGCTTCTCCTGACAGGGAGGTTTCCTATTACGTTCAGAATACGCTTACAAACCGCACATTCAGAATTTATGTAAACGATGACGTTTTAGGCTGCGAGCTGGGCGGTTCGCTGAAAAATATCATCGCGCTTGCCGCAGGAGTAAGCGACGGACTTGGAATGGGCGACAATACTAAGGCGGCGCTGATGACAAGAGGTATTCGTGAGATCTCGGTGCTCGGAGCCGCCTTGGGAGCCAAAACGGAAACCTTTGCCGGATTGAGCGGGATCGGCGATCTGATAGTTACCTGCTGCTCCATGCACAGCCGAAACAGGCGCGCGGGAATACTGATCGGTCAGGGGGTTTCTCCCGAGGAGGCCGTTGAACGCGTGGGAACCGTTGAAGGATATGCCTGTACAAGAAACGCATATAAGCTTGCGAAAAAAATGGGCATTGAAATGCCCATTACGGAGCAGCTTTACAAGGTGCTGTTCGAGGGCGGAAAGGCGATAAACGCAATATCCGCGCTTATGGACAGACCCTCCAAAAACGAAACGGAATCTGATTTTCTTGGACAGAAATAAAATACGGGAGCTTTTATCATGGTTTATAATTTCAATCTTCGCACCGAGCGTAAAAATTTTTATAATATAACCAGCTATGTAAGACAGGCGGTGATCGAATCCGGAGTTTCAAACGGAATCGCGGTAGTTTACTGTCCCCATACTACCGCCGGAATTACAATAAATGAAAACGCGGATCCTGATGTTGTGACCGATCTGCTGTATGCGCTTGATAAAACCTACCCGGACCGTCCCCAGTTCCGCCATTCCGAGGGAAATTCAGCGGCGCATCTTAAGGCAAGCTGTATCGGCTCGTCCGTTACGGTGATAATCGAGGACGGAGTTCTTCTGCTGGGCACATGGCAGGGGATATATTTCACCGAGTTTGACGGTCCTAGAAACAGAAGATTTTCAGTAAAGATTTTAAAAGGCTGAGATAAAGATCCTGCCGCCGCAAGGCGTTTCAAGCGTTTGCGGCGGACAGGACTTTTTATTTTTTCTGCTTGCTTTTTCTGAAATTTATTTTAAAAACCACTTTACATTTGATATTAAATATTGTATAATTTTAATATGAGTAATTATGTTAATATTACGACGATTTAAAAATAAGGAGTGCTTTTTATGGAACCGAAATACAAGCGTATACTTCTGAAATTAAGCGGCGAGGCTCTCGCCGGAGATAAGAAAACGGGTCTTGATTACGACGTTATGACTTCTTTCGGAGAGAGCATAAAAAAATGCGTAGACGCCGGCGTTGAGGTTGGCGTTGTCGTAGGCGGCGGAAATTTCTGGAGAGGCCGTTCCAGCGGAGCTATGGACAGGACAAGAGCCGATCATATTGGTATGCTTGCTACGGCTATGAACGCTTTGGCGGTTGCCGACGCTTTGGAAAACTGCGGTCTTGAGGTAAGAGTCCAGACGGCTATTTCAATGCCTCAGGTTGCCGAGCCTTATATAAGAAACAAGGCGATGAGACATTTTGAAAAGGGAAGAGTTGTAATTTTCGGCTGCGGAACGGGAAATCCGTTTTTCTCCACAGATACGGCCGCCGCGCTGAGAGCTGCCGAAATCGAAGCCGACATCTTCTTCAAAGCTACTATGGTGGACGGAGTTTACGACAAGGATCCTCATAAGTATTCCGATGCGGTAAAGTACGATACTCTCAGCTTTAACGATATACTGTCAAAGAACCTGGCGGTTATGGATTCGACCGCGGCAGCAATGTGCAAGGACAACAATATTCCTATCCTCGTATTCGATCTTGGCAGACCCGATAATATTTACGACGCCTGCATGGGTATGAATATCGGTACTGTAGTTAAGTAATATCAGCTGAAAGCGCTTGAGCGCATATTTGTATAAACATTTGAAAGGAATGGATTTTATGAAGGAAATCAGAGAAAAAGCAAAGGCGAAAATGGAAAAGTCAGTGAACGTAATGCTTTCGGATTTTTCGGCGATAAGAGCGGGCAGAGCTAATCCTGCCGTACTTGATAAAGTAAGAGTTGATTATTACGGAGCTCCTACTCCGGTCAATCAGATGGCGGCTATATCGGTTTCTGAGGCGAGAGTGTTAGTTATTCAGCCGTGGGACAAATCTACGCTGAGCCAGATCGAAAAGGCAATACAGGCTTCCGATATAGGTATTAACCCTCAGAACGACGGAACTGTGCTCCGTCTGACCTTTCCTCAGCTTACCGAGGAGGACAGAAAAAAGATCGTTAAGGACGTTAAGAAGGCGGGCGAGGATACCAAGGTTGCTATCAGGTCTATCAGACGCGACGCTATGGAAAAATACAAAGCAATGAAAAAGAACAATGAGATCACCGAAGACGATCTTAAGGACTGCGAGGAGCAGATCCAGAAGCTTACGGATAAATTTGTAAAGCAGATCGACGTTCATGTTTCCGAAAAGGAAGCAGAGGTGCTTTCAATTTAATACATGGATAATATGTCGGTAAGTAAAAAAGAAGCGTTAAAAAAAGATATGTCGGTTCCCGTTCATGTGGGAGTTATAATGGACGGTAACGGACGATGGGCAAAAAAACGGGGAATGCCCAGAAAATATGGTCACCGCGAGGGAGCAAAAACCTTCAGAGCCATAACCCGCAGCGCGAAGGAGATCGGTATACGGTACATTACTTTTTATGCATTTTCCACGGAAAACTGGCAGCGTCCCGCCGACGAAGTCAAGTCGATCATGGATCTGTTTGAAAAGTATCTTGACGAGGTCAGGGATTTTATTGACGAGAATATTAGAGTGCGTTTTATCGGCGACAGATTAATGCTGAGTCCGAGGCTTCAGAAAAAAATGAATCGGGTTGAAGAGGATTCTAAGGATTTTGATTCAATGACGCTTATTCTTGCGATAAATTACGGCGGCAGAGATGAGATAGTCCACGCTGTACGGGAAATTGCGGAAAGCGTTCAGAACGGAGAGCTATCGCCTGAGGATATAACTCAGGAGCTGATTCAAGGCAGACTGTATACCGAGGGGATTCCAGATGTGGATCTGATTATCAGACCCAGCGGAGAACAGAGGCTTTCAAATTTTCTTATCTGGCAGTCGGCTTACGCTGAATATTATTTTACAAATATTCTTTGGCCTGATTTTACAAAAAAGGATTTGGAAAACGCTGTGGCTGCTTATAATGAACGTAACCGCAGATTCGGCGGAATATAATTTTGCGGCGTTTGATTTTATACTGAAAGGATGGGGTTATTATGTATACGAGAATTATTTCGGCTGCGGTTGCTATTGCCGCGGCGGTCGTATTGCTGATACTTCATAAGACGTTTGTGTTTAATATTGCTATTGCTTTTATTTCTGTGGCTGCTATTTATGAGCTTTTTAAAGCGACAAAATACGATCAGCATAAAATTCAGTCTTATTTGTGCTACGGATACGCGTTTCTGAATGCGGTTATGGGGATATTTCACAGGCATGACTGGCTGAATTTTATAAACGACAGATTTTATTTCGGTCTGTTTATTCTCGCGATGCTTGCCTTGTACCTGAAATCATACGATAAATTCAAGTATACAGACCTGTTTGTAATGATCGGTATAACCATGCTTATAACTTATTCGATGGATACGCTGCTTTATATGTCTGCTTACAAGAAAACCGGAGTATTCATGCTTGTGCTTACTCTCTGCGGCGCGTGGCTTGCGGATTCCGGCGCATATTTCGTCGGAACATTTTTCGGAAAGACTCCGCTTTGCCCCAAGATCAGCCCTAAAAAGACCCTGGAGGGAGTTATAGGGGGAGTTCTGTGCAACGGTATTCTTCTTATTATAATCAGTCTGTTCTATGATTTCGTACTGAAAGGCGAATCGGTCAATTACATTATGGTGTTCCTCGCAGGAATCGGATGCGCGCTTATAGGTCTTTTAGGCGATCTGACGGCTTCTCTGATAAAGCGTCAGTGCGATATCAAAGATTTCGGAAATATAATGCCGGGTCACGGCGGCGTTATGGATCGTTTTGACAGCGTTTTGCTTGTGGCGCCGTTTATGTATTATATGTTTACACAGGGACTTATAATTTAATAACAGCAAACCGGAATCAATTATAATAGGGGCGGACGGCTTCAAGCGTAAGGCTTGGTCGGACTACCCCTATTGAGCGTTAAAAAGCCGGTTCAGAGTTTGACCGGGATAACAATGGAAAGAGTGAAATCTCTGCTGAGAGGAGAAAGCCCGCAAAGGCGGCAGTTATTATGAAAACAATCACCGTATTAGGTTCTACCGGTTCTATAGGGACTCAGGCATTAGAGGTTGCCCGCAAGCATAATATTAAAGTAAAAGCGCTGGCTTCACGTTCAAACACAGAGCTGCTGGCAAAGCAGGCGGCTGAGTTCGGCGCGGAATATGTATGCGTTTACCGTAATGATAAGGTCGGTGATTTGAAAGAACGGCTTTCGGGACAAAGGACTGAGATACTCAGCGGAATGGACGGCCTGAAAGCTATAGCCTCTCTTGACGGCGTTGATATAATGCTTAATTCCGTTGTGGGAATGGTTGGACTGGAGCCGACGCTGACTGCCATAGAGCATAAAACAGATATTGCTCTTGCAAACAAGGAAACCCTTGTTACGGGCGGCGAGCTTGTCATAAAAGCCGCGGAAAGAAACGGAGTCAGGATATTCCCGGTAGACAGCGAGCATTCGGCGGTTTTTCAGTGCTTGCAGGGAAATAAAAGAGAGCAGGTAAAAAAGATAATCCTTACCGCTTCCGGCGGACCTTTTTACGGAAAAAAGAAGAGCGAGCTTGAAAACGTTACTGTTGCCGACGCGCTAAATCACCCCAATTGGTCTATGGGAAACAAAATAACTATTGATTCCGCTACATTGATGAACAAGGGTCTGGAATTTATAGAGGCTATGCATCTGTTCGGACTGAAGCCGGAGCAGATCGAGATAGTGGTTCACAGGGAGAGCGTTGTACATTCCGCGGTGGAATACAACGATTGCTCCGTTATAGCTCAGCTTGGCGTTCCGGATATGAAAATACCGATACAGTATGCACTGCTGTATCCCGAACGCACAGAATGTCCGGTCAAACCCCTGTCCCTTACGGATTACGGAACGCTTACTTTCGCTAAGCCGGATTATGAAACCTTCGACTGCCTGAGAGCGTGTATAAAGGCTGTTACTGTCGGGGGAACAATGCCGGCGGCTGTAAACGGGGCGAACGAAGCGGCGGTTGAATGTTTTCTTAACGGTAAGATAGGTTTTCTCGATATAGGAAAGCTGGTCTGCGGAGCGCTTGAGAAGCTTGAGCGAAAAGAAATAGCCGGACTTGACGACGTGCTGCGCGCTGACGCGGAGGCAAGAAACTATGTGTATAAAAAAATAGGAAAAACTCAGATATAAATATGTTATGAAAGGCGGCATCAAATGAAAATTCTTTTTGCACTGATAATTTTTGAAGTTATAATTCTGATCCATGAATTCGGTCACTTTATAGTTGCAAAGAAATGCGGAGTAAAGGTAAACGAATTTGCCATAGGAATGGGGCCCGCTCTTTTAAAGAAGCAGAAAGGCGAAACTCTTTATGCGTTAAGGCTTTTTCCGATAGGCGGATATTGTTCAATGGAAGGCGAGGACGCCGAGAGCGGCGACAGTAGGGCGTTCTGTAAAAAATCGCTGCCTAAGCGTATGGCAATAGTAGTAGCCGGAATCGTTATGAATCTTATTCTCGGCTTTATTCTGCTTATAATCTATACGTCTTTGACGGCTCCGATAACCTCTACTACAGTGTCCAAATTTGAAAGCGAAAACGCAAGGTCTCACCTCACCGGACTTGAGGAGGGCGACAAGATCATAAAGATCAACGGAATGAGAATTTATACCGCCATGGATATAAGCTATCAGTTCCAGAATGATGAAGACGGCGTTTTTGATATGACAGTCGAAAGAGACGGCGAAAAGCTGCAATTGACCGACGTTGCTTTTGATACTGAAAACAGCAGTCTTCATATTGATTTCTTTGTAAAACCGCTGGAGGCCTCTCCGCTTACCGTGATCTCTCAGTCGTTTAAGCAGGGCGTGACCTATTCAAGACTGATATATATTTCGCTTGCCGATCTGGTTACAGGAAAATATTCTATACGTGATCTTTCGGGTCCTGTGGGAATAGTAGACGTTATCGGTGACGTTATCGACAGTGAAACTGATGAGGAAACAGGCATAGACTGGCGCGCCTTATCGGAACAGATGCTTTCTCTCGGCGCGTTTATCACTATAAATATCGGATTGTTTAATTTGCTGCCGCTGCCCGCTCTTGACGGCGGAAGATTGATTTTTCTGTTGATCGAAGCCGTCAGAAAGAAGCCCGTACCTCCGGAAAAGGAAGGCATGGTGCATTTCATAGGGCTTACTGCGCTTATGCTGCTGATGATAGTTGTAACGGTCAGCGATGTTGTAAAGATATTTTAGCGAGGTAATACAAAATGAACAGACAGGTGAGGCCTGTTAAGGTCGGAAAGCTTACGCTTGACGGAAAGAAAATTTATATACAGTCTATGCTGAATATTCCGGCTTCAGAGGTTGAGCGTTCGGCAGAACAGGCGGCAAGGCTTGAAAAAGCAGGCTGCGAGATAATAAGAGCGGCAGTACCCGACAAGGAAGCCGTAAGGCTGATTCCCGCCATAAAAGAAAAGGTGAACATTCCTCTGGTTGCCGATATTCATTACGATTATCGACTTGCAATAGCCGCTGCTGAAGCGGGAGCGGACAAAATAAGAATAAATCCGGGAAATATCGGTTTAATGGACAGGGTAAAGGCGGTAGTAAAGGCTTGTCAGAGCAGAAATATTCCCATAAGAATAGGCGTAAACGCGGGTTCGCTTGAAAAGGACCTGCTTGAAAAATACGGCTCTCCCAAGCCTGAGGCTCTTGTTGAAAGCGCGCTGCGGCATATTGGGATACTTGAACAATGCGATTTTGAGGATATAGTCGTTTCAATAAAATCCTCAAATGTTGTCAATATGATACAGGCGTACAGGAGCCTTGCGGAGAAATGCAGCTATCCGCTTCATCTTGGGGTTACCGAAGCGGGTACCGAAAGAATAGGAATTATCAAGTCGTCTATAGGGATAGGCTCTTTGCTGGCTGACGGTATAGGTGAAACTATTAGGGTTTCCCTGACCGACGACCCTGTAAAGGAGATATATGCGGCTAAGGATATTTTGAAGGCTCTGGGCAAGGACGGAGGAGTTAAAATCGTGTCCTGCCCCACCTGCGGAAGAACCAGAATAGACCTTATAGCTCTTGCGGGAAGGGTAGAGGAAGCCGTGAAGGACATTGACAAGGATATAACGGTTGCCGTAATGGGCTGCGCGGTAAACGGAATCGGCGAGGCTGGCGAGGCTGACATAGGAATTGCCGGGGGCGACGGCTGCGCTGTTTTGTTCAGAAAAGGACAGATGCTGAGAAAGGTAGATGAAAGCGAAGCGCTGGAGGCTCTGCTTTCTGAAATTGAAAAGCTGTAAGGAAGTTGAAATGAATAGTTATACGTTACATAGTCTGTTTGAAAAATACAGTGGGATTATTCCCAAATCCATGGAGGACGGAAAAGTTCTGAAGCTGACTTTCTACGAGCGGCAGAATAAAATGTCTGTTGCCGTAAAGTTCGATGAGCTTCAGGGCTTTGATTTGCTGTGCGAATGTGAAAACAAGCTTGCTCAGGCGATCGGTGTAGGCAGATTTGAGATTTTATGCAAGTATACTCCTGATATGCTCGGCTCAGATTATTTCGCGGAGCTTGTCAAGTTTATGAAAAGCAGATGTCCGGTCGTGAACGGCTTTTTTGACGGAGCGACAGCGGTATACGACGGCGGAACCTTTACTGTAAACCTTCTGCACGGCGGTGAATCGGTGCTGAAAAAGTCAGGAATTGAAGCGCAGTTCAGCGCGCTGGTATACGAAATGTTTTCGGTAAACGCGGGAATTGCTTTTACGGGAGTAACCGAAAACGATGAGGAAGCGTTTCATAAAGCTCAGGAGGAATTTCTGCAGAATATCTCCGTCAGTGCGCCGTATTCTCAGCCGCCGGTTCAGGGATTTCCGAGCGACTCCCATACTGGTGCGTCCGGCAAGAAGAGCGATTTCCGCACCTGCACCGTTGATTTTACCAGACTTCACCTTATCGCGCAGGACGCGTTAGTGCTTAAGGGCGCGCCGATCAGCTCCGACGCGAAGGTTACGGATATGAAGAACATACCGCTTGAGGGTACGGAGGACCAGGTGACGGTCTGGGGAGAGGTCTTTCAGGTTGACACTAGAGAAACACGCAGCGGAATGCTTATTGCTATTGTATATTTCACTGATTTTACCTCGTCATTTTCTATAAAAATGCTCGGAGGAATAAAACGGGGCAGATCGTCAAAAATGCTTTCAAAGGAAGAGCTTGAGGCTATACTTGAAAAGCTTAAAAAGGGCGTCTGCATAATCTGCTCAGGTAAAGTCGAGATAGACGATTATGACCATAAAACCAATCTTATTCCCGACAGTATAATGCTGGTTAAGCGTGAGCAGCCGACTGACAGCGCAGAGAAAAAACGAGTAGAGCTTCACTGCCATACCAATATGTCAAGCATGGACGCTCTTACTTCTGCGGACAGGCTTGTAAACCGCGCCTTTGAATGGGGACATCAGGCTATAGCCATAACCGATCACGGAGTTGTTCAGGGCTATCCCGACGCAATGAATGCGGCGGCGAAAATAAGAAAGGGCGGCGGAAATTTCAAGGTTATTTACGGCATTGAGGCATATGAGGTAAATAACGACGTCAATATTTACAAGGGCTGGGATAAACGCAGGCTTACCGATGAGATAATAGTGTTTGATCTGGAAACCACAGGCACCTCCGCAGCTAACGACAGAATCATAGAAATAGGCGCGGTAAAGCTCAGGAATCTTGAGATCGCGGAACGCTTCGATATGCTTGTAAATCCCGAAAGAAAGCTTACTGATTTTATATCGGATCTTACGCACATAACCGACGATATGCTTAAGGACGCTGCTGATGAAAAAACCGCTATGGAGGCATTCGTGAAATTCTGCGGCGAAAGGCCTGTCTTTGTCGCGCACAATGCCGATTTTGACACGTCGTTTATCAGGGAGGCTTTCAGGCGTCAGGGAATAAAATATGAGTTTTCGTCAATAGATACTGTGCCTATGAGCCGTATTATGCTTCCGCAGCTTGAAAAGCACAAGCTTAACTATGTTGCCGAGCATTTCGGGCTGGGTGATTTTAATCATCACAGAGGCTGTGATGACGCGGAGGTTCTGGCGGAAATATTTATAAGATTCTGCAGGCGGCTTACGGAGCAGTATCCAGGTATGTTCATTACTGTAGATATGCTTAACAGCCTGCTTGCCGATACGGATAACGTTAAGGACAAGCCGTCGTATCATCAGATTATACTTGTGCGCAACAATATTGGACTGAAAAATCTCTATAAGCTTATTTCAATGTCCAATCTTGATTTTTATAAGAAGCGTCCCCGTATACCCAAATCAGAGCTGGTAAAGCACCGCGAGGGTCTTATTGTCGGAAGCGCCTGCGAGGCAGGGGAGCTGATACAGTCTTATCTTGAAGGAAAGCCAAGAGAATATATAAAGCAGATAGCAAGCTTCTACGATTATCTTGAGATCCAGCCGCAGGGCAATAATATGTTTATGCTTACGTCTGAGCGTCCTCCGTATACGGATATAACTACCGAGGAACAGGTCAAGGACATTAATCGGTTCGTGGCAGAGCTGGGCGATGAAATGGGGATTCCTGTCTGCGCCACAGGCGACGTTCATTTTATGAATAAGGGCGATTATCAGTTCAGGGCGATCCTTCAGGCTTCAAAGGGCTACACTGACGCCGACAGGCAGCCTCCTCTTTATCTGAAAACAACTCAGCAGATGCTGGACGAGCTTTCTTATCTCGGAAAGGAAAAGGCTTTTGAAGTAGTCGTTACAAACACAAATTACTTTGCCGATATGATAGATAAGGATCTTAAAGCCTTTCCCTACGGAACGTATACGCCGTTTATTGAAGGCGCGGTGCGTGAGCTTCAGGTTATCTGCTGGAAAAAGGCCTGCTCGATTTACGGCGACTGCGACCCGGACGACGTAGAGATACCTGACGGTGACGAGGGCATAAACGAGCCGTTCAGAGCGCATATACCTGAAATAGTCTACAAAAGACTCGACAGAGAGCTTTCATCTATTATAAAGCACGGATTTGCGGTGCTTTACATGATCTCTCAGAAGCTGGTGGCAAATTCTGTCGAGCACGGCTATCAGGTTGGCTCGAGAGGCTCGGTAGGCTCGTCGTTCGTAGCGTCGATGTCGGGAATTTCCGAAGTTAATCCTCTTATGCCTCATTATGTGTGCGGAAAGTGCAAGCACAGCGAGTTTATTACTGACGGCTCGGTGGGCTCAGGCTTTGACCTGCCGCCTAAAAAATGTCCGGTTTGCGGGGAGGATATGCACCGCGACGGACACGATATTCCTTTTGAAACGTTTCTCGGGTTCGACGGAGATAAGGCGCCGGATATTGACCTTAATTTCTCAGGGGACTATCAGGCGTTTGCCCATAAGTATACCGAAGAGCTTTTCGGCGCAGACCATGTGTTCAAGGCGGGAACTATCGGCGGAGTAGCCGAAAAAACCGCTTACGGCTATGTAAAAAAATATCTTGAGGAACGGGGAAAGGCTGTTCACCCCGCCGAAGAGCAAAGGCTTATAAACGGCTGTCTGGACGTGAAAAGAACTACAGGACAGCACCCCGGCGGAATGGTCGTAATCCCCAGCGATTATGAGGTATACGACTTTACACCGGTGCAGCATCCTGCCGAAAAGGCGGATTCGGATATTGTTACGACGCATTTTGATTTCCATTCGCTTCACGATACTATTCTCAAGCTTGACGAGCTTGGACACGATGTGCCAACTCTCTATAAATACCTTGAAGATATGACGGGACTTGACATACTTGAAATTCCGATGTCTGATGAAAAGGTATATTCGCTGTTTACTTCTCCCGAGGCTTTGGACGTTTCGCCGGAGGATATAATGTGGGAAACGGGAACTCTGGGAATTCCGGAGATGGGCACAGGATTCGTATGCCAGATGCTTCTTGAGGCAAAGCCTAAGAATTTCAGCGATCTTTTGCAGATCTCCGGCCTTTCCCACGGAACCGACGTATGGCTTGGCAACGCGCAGGAGCTTATACATAACGGAACCTGCACCATTTCCGAGGTTATCGGAACGCGTGACAGTATCATGACCTATCTGATATATCACGGACTTGAGCCGAAGCTTTCGTTTAAGATCATGGAAATAACAAGAAAAGGAAACGCTCCTAAGCTGCTGACCGAGGAAATGAAGCAGGATATGCGGGAGCATAGTGTTCCTGAGTGGTATATAGACAGCTGCCTGAAAATCAAATATATGTTTCCTAAGGCTCATGCCGCGGCTTATGTTACGTCTGCAATAAAGCTGTGCTGGTTTAAGATTTATAAGCCGCTGGAATTCTACGCGGCGCTCTTTACAGTTCGTGGCGAGGATTTTGAGGCTGAAACGGCTGTAAAGGGCAAGCATCATGTGCAGATGAGAATAGAAGAACTGAAGAATAAATCAAAGCAGGACAGAACCGCGAAGGACGACGGCGTTCTGGACACGCTTATGCTTATAAATGAAATGCTTTGCAGAGGCTATGAATTTCTTCCGGTTGATATTTTCAAATCTCACGCAACGATTTATCAGATAGAGGACGGAAAGCTCAGACTGCCGTTCTGCTCGCTTTCGGGAGTCGGCGCCAACGCGGCAGTCAGTCTGTACGAAAAAGCGCAGCATAAGGACTTTATTTCAATAGAGGAATTTCAGCAGCAAAGCGGTATCGGTAAATCTGTAGTGGAAACGCTTGAAAAAAGCGGCGCTTTCGGCGATCTGCCTAAATCTAATCAAATTTCCTTGTTTTCATTTTAGATTTTGATGAAATTATAAAATAAGCCTCAAAATAATTGACAAATTAGTGTGTTTGTGATATCATGTTATTATGCTACTATGCTATTACTTTAGCAGGCGAAAGCGACATTTAAACGCAGGGGGATATTATAAAAATGAAAAGATACGACCTGATAACGCCGGAGGGAACCAGAGATCTGCTTTTCAGCGATTGTATTGCAAGGCGTGCAGTTGAAGAAAAGCTTGCCGGTATATTCAAAGGCTTCGGATACAGCGAGGTAGTCACTCCCGGAATAGAGTTTTTTGATCTGTTCAGCGGAAGCTCAAGAAATTTCCGGCAGGAAAATATGTACAAGCTTACCGATTCCAAGGGCAGGCTTATAGTTCTCAGACCTGATTCAACTATCCCGATCGCCAGACTTGCTTCTACAAGGCTGAAATATGCCAAGCTTCCGTTAAGACTGTATTACAATCAGTCCGTCTATCAAAATAATTCGCTGCTTAAGGGTCATTCCGACGAAACCGTTCAGTCGGGGATAGAGCTTATAGGCGGCGTAAATACCAAGCGTGCGGACTATGAAGCGTTAAGCATGGCGGCGCAGTCGCTTTCGGAATTTGATAATGAAAATTTCCGTCTTGAAATAGGTCATATCGGTTATTTCAAGGAGCTTGTGGCAAAGCTTGACGTTGACGAGGGAGTTCAGGAGGAAATCAGGTTTTTAATTTCCGCTAAAAATTATCCTGCTCTTAACGATTTACTGGATAAAGTTGGAAGCAATCAGGTGACAAACGCTCTTAAGCAGCTTCCGAGGCTTTTCGGCGGCGTTGAAGTGTTTGAAAAGGCAGCCGAAATTTATACGGACGATAAAATTACGGGTATACTTTATAACCTGAAAGAGGTTTACAACCGTCTTTTGAATCTGGGCTATGAGGGCAGGATTTCCGTCGATCTGGGAATTGTAAGCCATACGGATTATTATACCGGCATTGTGTTCAAAGGCTATCTTTCAGAGGTAGGTCAGTCTGTGTTAAAGGGAGGAAGATATGACAAGCTGCTGGGAGAATTCGGGAACGATTGTCCCGCGGTAGGCTTTGGAATAAACGTTGACGATGTAGCAAGGCATATTGAAAAAATCGGAGGAGCGCCAAGGCTTAAAACGGCGGACGCTGTGGTTTACGGTGAAAAGGGCTATGTGGTCGAAGCTGTGGCTTACGCGCAGAAGCTTGTGAGAGAGGGCTTGACCGTGGAAAATTCCTTGTTTAACACCGCGGAGGAATCCGAGGAATACGCAAGAACAAAGGGCATAAAGAAGCTTATTATTGTCGGCGAGGACGTTAAAGAGCTTGAACTGTAAGAGCACAGGAGGAATCAGAAAATGAATAAACCGCTTAGAATTGCTCTTACAAAGGGCAGACTTGAAAAGGATACGGTAGGACTTCTGGAGAAAATAGGCTATGACTGTACGGCAGTAAGAGAAAAGGGAAGAAAGCTTATTCTGCCTGTTCCCGACGGAAACCTTGAGGTGGTTCTGGCAAAAGCCAACGACGTTATTACATATGTCGAGCACGGAGTGTGCGATATCGGCGTTGTGGGCAAGGATACCATCATGGAAATGCAGGGTAAATTTTTTGAGCTTTGCGATCTCGGCTTCGGCAGATGCAGATTTGCGCTCGCTGCAAAGAAGGGCTCAAAGTTTTACGGAGGATATAACGTAAAAACCATTGCTACAAAATATCCGAACATCACCAGAAATTATTTCGAGAGCAAGGGAATGGACGTTGAAATCGTCAAGATAGAAGGCTCTGTAGAGCTTGCGCCGCTGCTGGAGCTTGCAGACGGGATAGTTGATATTGTAGAAACCGGCACGACTCTGAAAGAAAACGGACTTGAGGTTATTGAGGATATTGTTCCTGTATCGGCAAGGCTTATTGTTAATATGGTAAGTATGAAACTCAGGCAGCAGGAAATCGAGAGCTTTGTGGAGCTTGTTGAAAAAGCTTTGTAACGGAGACAGGAATATGGAGTATATAGTTGCAGGAATCATTGTCGGAGCCTTTATCGGAGTTTCGTTTTACATCGCAAAAAAAGACGTAAAAAAAGATGCCGAAAGAGCAGCCTCTATGACTGACTATCAGAAGCAGACTCTTATCGAAACGCCTGATGTTCCTGCTCAGGGTCTGCTCAATGCCGCCGTGACACAGGGTATTATTTATGAGGTCAAGAGAAAAGGCACATCAGACGTTTCGCTGATTGTTATGTTTTATAACAGATATTATCCAAACTTAAAAAATCAATTTCAGCACGCTGACATATGCATGAAAGCAGAAGAATTTGGCGCGCATTGTCTTAAAGAAGGAGATTATGTCAAGCTTTTACTTAACGAACATAAATCACCAAAGCTTGTCTTTTAATTTAAACGGGAGGTCTGTAAAATGGCAGTTTTAAAGAAAATTTTCGCTAACGGAGTTGACGAGGCTGAATTTTTCAGGCAGGTCGAGCGGCGCAGCGGCGAAACAGATAAAAAGGTAACGGCGGTTGTTTCAGAGATAATAGAAAATGTACGCGGTAACGGCGACAGTGCGGTCAAGGCGTATACCGAAAAATTTGACGGAAAGCTGCCTGAATATTACGAGGTGCCGAGAGATGTTATCAACGACGCTATGACGGAAGCAGATCCTGAATTTGTTGACGCTTTGCTCAATGCGGTAGAAAATATTTCAGACTTCCATAACCGTCAGAAATCTCAGTCCTTTGTCAATCCCAAGGAAAACGGCGTGATTCTCGGTCAGAGAGTAAGGGGCCTGGAGAGAGTGGGCCTTTATGTTCCGGGCGGTACGGCCGCTTATCCTTCGTCGGTCCTGATGAATGCTATCCCCGCCAAAATTGCAGGCGTCAAGGAAATTATTATGGTAACTCCTCCGCTCAGGGACGGAACTCCAAACAAGGATATTCTTGTTGCGGCGGCTGTCTGCGGAGTTGACAGAGTGTTTATGTCGGGAGGAGCGCAGGCTATTGCCGCGCTTGCTTACGGCACTGAGGAAATTCCAAAGGTAGATAAGATCGTAGGGCCGGGAAATATTTATGTAGCTACCGCAAAGAAGCTCCTTTACGGCGTGGTTGATATTGATATGATCGCAGGACCGAGCGAAATTCTTGTTATGGCTGACAACAAGGCAAATCCTAAATATATAGCCGCAGACCTCATGTCACAGGCTGAGCATGACAAGCTTGCTTCTGCAATTCTGGTGACTACCAGCGAATCTGTGGCTGATTCTACTATCGCGGAAATCGAAAGGCAGATGAAAGACCTTTTGAGGAAGGAAATCATTGAAGCGTCGCTTTCGGATTACGGCGCGATTATTATCTGCGATACTAAGGAGCAGGCCTGCGATATTGCAAACCGTCTTGCACCCGAGCACCTGGAGGTTCTGTTTGAAAATCCCATGGAGTATCTGGGCAGGCTCGACAATGCCGGTTCGGTTTTCCTGGGTCAGTATGCTCCCGAACCGCTGGGGGATTACTATGCAGGTCCCAACCATGTTCTTCCCACAAGCGGAACGGCGAGGTTTTTCTCGCCTCTCGGCGTCAACAGCTTTGAAAAACGTTCAAGCTTTATTTACTATACTGAGGAGGCGCTCAGTGAGGCTAAGGACGATATTGTGCTTATTGCCGAAAAAGAGGGTCTGACCGCTCACGCAAACGCTGTTAAGGTGAGATTCTGACTGTATTTCTTTTATAGGAGAGAAAAATGAACAGAATATATGACATTGCATTGAGACTGCAAAAGTATCCGCAGGTTTCATACGATGATGGCAGTGATACTTTAGTTTATGAAAAGCCCATATATCGGATAACCTATACGGAACAGCTAATAACTATATATTACGGTTCAAAGATATATGAACATATTGTTTCGGAATTCGACGAGGGTTATTCCTTTTTCAGATGGCTTGCCAAGGGGAAAATATCATTGGATAAAATGCCGGATGGTTTTTTTCTGAAAATATCGGACTACAACAGGCTGTGCGAAAGGAAGCTGCGTGTAAAGCGTGTGGGAATAGTCGGCAGGATAATAGGTACGCTTTTAGCGATTCCGCTGATAGTGTTTCATGCACTTTTGCTTTACTGTTTTCCTGCTTATGCAAGCATGAATAAAATCGATATACTTGACATTGCACAGATTATCTTATGTATTGTGTCCATAGCGATAGGCGTTTTACTCATTGTTCATGTGTACAGAAAGCACCCAATGCGATGGCGTGATATCTTGATGATTGTTTTTGGCGCGGCTTTTGCGTGTTTCACCACATTGCTTTCGGCCGGGGTGTTTGTCAGCCGTAATGACGAGCCTGTTATACCGCTATATGGCGCAATTGCGCTAATGGTGGTTTTTCTGCCGTTTCAGGCGGCAGGCGCTTGGCTTGTAGTGAGAGGCTTTGTGGGCAGCAAGAAAAATTCAGATTTGATAATAAGGCGAACCCCGCAGTTTCCGCCGATTGAACAGGCAAAGGCTTTGTTTGAGCGGATTCTCGCAAATTCGCCCATGGTTTTGATTTTAACGCCCGATTATGAGCGGACTGAGCCGCTTAGTGTTTACGAGAGCAAGATAGGCGGCGAGCTGTATTTTGACCGGCGGACAAAATATCCGTGTGCCACATATGACCATAAAGGCGATATTAAACTTTATCCGATTTTGCAGCTGAATTTGGCTGATTTGCCTAAAAACGATGAATTGCCGCTGCCAAGGGAGGGAATATTGCAGCTTTTTGTTTCCGGGTGGTACGATGAATATAATGCGCTTGTGTACTACAACACACCTGATGCTCCGATAAAAATGCCATATAGCTTTGATGACGCTTTTTACGAAGAATTATATGTTTATGCATGGGGCGAGATTCCGATAAAAATGTATATGGAAAAGACGGTGTTTTATGATCATAATGAAGCAAGTGACCTCATGAATCAGGCGGCGAATGAGCTTGGGATAACCTTATCCGAGGATTTGTTATTCAGTGAATTAGCAGAATTTGTTGGGTGCAGTCGTTCCGGCGATTTATGGATTGGCGTAATCAGCAGTGAGAACGGCGATTTGGCAATAACGCTTATTTCAGACAGTGACAGCTATGGTGAAAGAGGCGTTGAAACAGGCGAAGATGGAGAGATTACATGGAATATAAGTGCGGACGCATTAAATCACGCACTTGAAAGAAAATGAAAGCAGGAAACAGGCTAAGCTTATTGCAGAAAAAGAGGGTCTGACCGCTCACGCAAACGCTGTTAAGGCGAGATTTTAGGAGGTCTATATGTATACAGCTTATTTAGATAATCTTCCTGAGGTGAAGAATAAATTCAATGTAGAGCTTGACGAGAATGAGAGAGTTGTTTTTACTGCAAAGCTGCCGCTTTTCGGCACTGCTCCCGGCAGAATGCTTGGAGGCGATAATTCAAGGCTTACAATGACAAACAAAAGAATTATCGCAAACAACGGCGTCGGAGTGTGGACTGTAGATATTGCCGATGATATTGTAAGCTATGAGGAAATCAACAAGGGGGTTCTGATTTTCAAGGAGCATTATCATGTGATTATGATTAACAAAACTATTTCATTCGGCGAAAATCTTTCCGAAACTATGGACGGATTTAGATTTTATTTTAAGAAGAATGACGGAAAAGCTTTTTCGGAAATTATGAACAATCTGCTGAGCTTTCAGTGATATGCAGTACAAAGATAATTAAACAACAGGTGATAAAAAATGAGAACTGCTGAAATTAAAAGAAAAACCAAGGAAACCGACATTGAGGTTTTTGTGAACCTCGACGGCGAGGGTAAGGTAAGCGTTGATACGGGAATAGGCTTTTTTGACCATATGCTTACCTCTTTCGGCGTGCACAGCGGAATAGATTTGCAGGTTACCTGCACAGGAGATCTGCACGTTGACGGACATCATACGGTTGAGGACGTTGGAATATGCATAGGAACGGCGTTTGCAAAGGCGCTTGGCGACAAGGGAGGAATCATGCGCTACGGCTCCGCCTTTATTCCTATGGACGAAGCGTTGGCTTTTTGCGCGCTTGATATAAGCGGCAGGTCGTTTCTTGCATTTGACGCGGAATTCCATGACGAAAGGATCGGCAGCTACGACACCTGCCTTACAGAGGAATTTTTCAGAGCTTTCGCCTTTAATTCCGGAATTACTTTGCACATCAGGAAGGAATACGGTAAAAACGATCATCATATTGCCGAGGCGATATACAAGGCGGCTGCTCACGCTTTAAAAGACGCAATGAGATCAAGCGGAGGCGGAGTATTATCGACAAAGGGAGTGCTTTAAATGATAGCGGTAATCGACTACGGTGCGGGAAATATTTTTTCAGTAAAGAATGCTCTTGACTACTTGGGATATGAAAACAAACTTACAAACAGAAAAGAAGATCTGGAGAGGGCAGACTCAATAATTCTGCCCGGAGTAGGCGCTTTTCCGTGGGCAATGAATATGCTCAGTCTGAGCGGACTTATCGGTACTATCAGAGAACAGTCGCAGGTCAAGCCTTTTCTGGGAATATGTCTTGGTATGCAGCTGCTGTTCGAAGAAAGCTATGAATTTGGAGAATGCGGAGGTCTGGGGCTTATTCCCGGATATGTTGACAGGATCAATGAACCGGATCTGGTCATTCCCCATATGGGCTGGAACAGACTGGCGTATAATCACAGCTGTCCGCTGTTCAAAGGACTGACCGACGATGAATATGTTTATTTTGTCCATTCATATAAGGCTTTCTGCGATGACAAAAATCTTTATGCCTACTGTGAATACGGAGGAAGAGTTCCCGCTATTGTTTCTGACGGAAAATATATTTTCGGCGCTCAGTTCCACCCCGAAAAAAGCGGAAAAACCGGTCTTAAATTGCTTGATAACTTTGTTAGGTTTACAGAGGAGGTAAGGTGATATGCTCGCGAAAAGAATTATTCCCTGCCTTGACGTCCGCGACGGCAGAGTTGTAAAGGGCGTTAATTTTGAAGGAATAAAAGAAGTGGGAGATCCTGTCGAATGTGCCTGCGAGTATAATCGGCAGGGAGCAGACGAAATAGTATTCTATGACATCACAGCTTCCCATGAGGGCAGGGGAGTTATGCTGGACGTTGTCCGAGAAACCGCGAAAAAAGTATTTGTTCCTCTGACCGTCGGCGGCGGTATCAGGACGGTTGACGATATAAGAGATACGCTTCGCGCAGGCGCGGATAAGGTATCCGTAAATTCACAGGCAGTTCAGAATCCTCAGCTTATCAAGGATGGGGCGGATATTTTCGGATGTCAGTGCATATGCGTGGGGATCGACGCTAAAAAGGTGTCCGACAATAAATGGACGGTCTTTATAAACGGCGGAAGAGTCGATATGCACATAGATCTTATTGATTGGGTAAAAAAATGCGAACAGCTTGGCGCGGGGGAGATATGTCTTAATTCCATCGACACCGACGGAGTCAGAGAAGGCTTTGATCTTCCGATGCTCAAAGCGGTATGCTCGGCAGTAAAAATTCCTGTTATCGCAAGCGGCGGTGCAGGAAAGCTTGGCGATTTCGCTGAAGCGTTTATTGAAACAGGTTGTTCAGCAGCGCTTGCGGCAAGCCTTTTTCACTTTAAGGAGCTGACGGTTCAGGAGGTTAAGGAGGACTGTAAGTCAAAGGGGATTTTGGTGAGATAAAATGCTGAAAAAATATATGCGGATCCAAGGCAGGGAAACAGCCTGGAAAACCGGAAAGCCCGTTGGGATATTCATACTTAACTGGCGTAAAATCCGTGACGGATTATACAGCGAAGATGACGCAAAGCTTTATGATGAAACACACAAATGGTTTTTAGAGCATTTGCCGCAGCCTCCTTTTTATGGTGATAACAACGATAATCCTCAGGGAGCAATAACGTATTTCAAAACCGAAAAGTATGAGGATATGAAAGATAAAACGCAAATTCTTATGGATTTGCTTGATAAATATAAGATACCGTATGATATTGTTTTGACCGATTATGTTGGGAAAATTATTTACGAAGACGACTATCAGGTTGCGGTCATAGACGAGATGAATATGTGATAATAATGTGCTCCGTATCTTATAAGGAATAAATTGGTTGACAGGAGTGGTCTAATGAGTTTTATTAAGAAAAATTGGGCGGGAATAACGCTTTGTTTATGCATATCCGTTCCGGTCTGGTTTCTTGGAAGGCTTGTTCCCGTAGTCGGAGGGCCGGTTTTCGCCATCATAGCCGGTATGATATTAACGCTCTTTATCAAAGATAAAAGCAGCATTCAGTCAGGAATAACCTTTACATCAAAAAAAGTTCTGCAATACGCCGTTATACTTCTGGGCTTTGGTCTTAATCTCAGCACTATCCTTAGAATCGGAAAACAGTCTTTGCCTGTGATTGTATCTACTATAGCTACGTCGCTTATAGTCGCGTTTGCATTGCATAAGCTGATGAAGATCCCGTCGAAAATATCTACTCTTATAGGAGTAGGCTCAAGTATCTGCGGAGGTTCTGCAATAGCGGCGACCGCTCCGGTTATTGACGCCGACGATGAGGAGATAGCACAGTCGATTTCCGTAATATTTTTATTCAATGTTATAGCCGCTTTGATTTTCCCTACTCTCGGCGGAGCGCTGGGTCTGACGAATGAAGGCTTCGGGCTTTTCGCGGGAACAGCCGTAAACGACACCTCGTCCGTAACTGCCGCGGCGTCGGCATGGGACGGGATACATAACAGCAATACTCTGGATACCGCAACAATAGTCAAGCTTACAAGAACGCTGGCGATTATACCGATTACGCTTGTGCTTGCTTTTGTAAGAATGAGAAGCGAAAAAAATAAAGCGGCTGACGAATCCGGCAGAAAAGTAAGTCTGAAAAAGATATTCCCTATGTTCATTGTATACTTTGTGATTGCTTCTGTGATTACAACTGTTGTCATGTCGGCTTTTGAAGGAAATTCCGCTGCGCTTGATACGGCAAACAGCATATTCGGCTTTTTGAAGGACTTGAGCAAATTCTTTATCATAATGGCTATGTCTGCGATCGGAATTAATACGAATATCGTAAAGCTTGTGAAAACGGGCGGAAAGCCTATATTTATGGGCTTTTGCTGCTGGGTGGCCATAGCCGCTGCAAGTCTTGGAATGCAGCATATAATAGGCGTATGGTAAGCATACCGCTGTTTTGTTAAGGAGTAATTTATGGAAAGCATTAAAATCGACATTAACGACCTTGACAAATATTTTGTCAAGTGTGAATTAATACCGGCAATAGCCTTTGACGCTGACACAAAAACTGTACTTATGCTGGCTTATATGAATAAGGAAAGCCTGAAAAAAACCCTTGAAACGGGCTATACCTGGTACTGGAGCCGATCAAGGCAGGAGCTTTGGAACAAGGGAGCGACAAGCGGCCACCTGCAAAAGGTCGTTTCAATTTACGCTGATTGCGATAATGATACGCTGCTTTTGAATGTGAAGCAGACGGGTACTGCCTGTCATACAGGTTCATACAGCTGCTTTTTCAATGAGATTTATAATGAGGAGAATTAAAATGACGGTTTATCAGGAAATTTTTGAAGTAATAAAGGCTCGTAAGGAGGCTTTTGAAAACGGAACGGCACAGGAAAATTCCTATACCTGCTACCTGTTTGAAAAGGGAGTGGATAAAATCTGCAAAAAAGTTGGCGAGGAAGCTGCTGAAACAATTATTGCCGCCAAAAACGGCGATAACGACGAGCTTATGAATGAGATCAACGATCTGCTTTACCATGTAATGGTTCTCGCCGCAAATCAGGGACTGGACTGGTCTGACGTCGAAAGGGTCCTCGGCGAGCGAAACGAGAAGATAGGAAACCTTAAAACATTTCATGAGGTCGATAAGAACACCTGAAGATTTACGCCAGCCTGAACTGTGTTTCAGGCTTTTTCTTTTATTTTCATAAAAAATCCGTCACACAACAGGATAAAACTGAATATGATGTAGGGAAGTAAAAAACATATTACTTTAGGAAAAAGCTTCATTTTACATTACTATGTCAGGAGGATTTATTATGAGCGAATTAAAACAGAACGGCTGCTTTAAGGAAGCGGTGTGCATCGAGGCAATGAGGGTGTTTGATTCCTGCTCCTCTCAGGACTGCCTTGAGGATCTGGAGATAAGCTTCAGTTCCCAGTCCGATCAGGCGCGTATAAATTGCGCTAAATTCATCAAATGCAAATGCGTTGAGGTGATAAACACGACATTTCAGATTGATCCGGTGCCTTTCAACAAGGGCTTCTTTACAGTGGATCTGACCTATACTTTTAAGGTGGACTTTGAGGTGTATTCGGATCCGTCGCAGAATCCTTGCTTTGTCAGCGGCATAACCACTTTCAATAAGAAAGTCATTCTTTTCGGCAGCGACGGAAACACTAAGCATTTCAATTCAGACGAAGCTTCACAGCCTGTGATAAACGGCTGCTGCTACACCAATCTTCCGCGGGCGACAGTAAGCGTTGTAGATCCGATCTGTCTGGATACCAAGCTGATTAACAGATGCTCGCCATGCTCAACCTGTTCCTGCTCCTCAGCGTCTGACGACGCGGACAGCGCTTCAGCGCAGGGCTGTGGAAAGCAGGTGCTTGTGACAATAGGAATGTTTGCGATCGTACAGCTTCAAAGAGCCGTTCCTATACTTATTCCGGCTTATGACTACTGTGTTCCTCAGAAGGAATGTTCAACCAATACAGACAGTCCCTGCGAGCTTTTTGAGAAAATCAAATTCCCCACAAGCGAATTTTTCCCGAAGAGTCTTGAAAGCGACGAAATGCCCGGAGCATACTGCGGAAACTTTTCTACTGAAGCCAAAGAAGAAAACGAAGCTGAATCAAATCAGTCTTAACAGAATTTTCAGACGCATGATTAATTTCATGCGTTTTTTTCTTAGCTTTGCCTGATATCTGCCGCGGCGCTGTACAAAAACCGTAAAAAGCGCTGCTGTTTTTATTGACTAAACGTGAGAATAATGATATAATAAGCATATTGGAATGTATATTGCAATAAAACGGAGGATTACGGAAATGAAGGTTACGCTGATAACGCATACTCCCGATCCTGAGAAGATCATTGCTACCGCGGCAAAGCTCTGCTACGCCAACAGCGATATAGATACTCTTATGGACGGGCTTACAGACGATAAAATACATAGCTTTATAGAAATGCTGGCTTCACTCGGACACGAAAGCCCTATTGAGCACATCTCCTTTACTTTTGGTATAGAAGGAGTTTCACGTTCATTTCTTGCAGAGATGACAAGGCACAGAATAGCTTCATTTTCCGTACAGAGTCAGAGATATGTGGAAGTGACTAATTTTCAGTTTGTTACTCCTCCGGAAATCAGTTCAGATGAAACCGCTTTGAAAATTTTCAATCAGCAGATGGATTCGGCGATAGACAGCTATAATAAGCTTGCGGATATTCTCAAGAAAAAGCATTTTGAAACCTTTATATCCGAAGGCTGCGATGAGAAAACGGCTAAGCATAAGGCTCAGAAAAAGGCAATTGAGGACGCCAGATTTGTTCTTCCCAACGCGGCGAATACAAAAATGGTAGTAACAATGAACGCGCGCAGCCTATATAATTTCTTTAAGCAGAGATGCTGCAACCGGGCGCAGTGGGAGATCAGAAGCGTAGCCGCTGAAATGCTCAGACTGTGCTGTCAGGTCGCTCCGACATTATTTAAAAATGCCGGCCCTGCCTGCGTAAAAGACGGAAAATGCTGTGAAGGTAAAATGACCTGCGGAAAAATCAATGAAGTCCGCAGGTATTACGAGGAACTGAAAAATGCAGAATAATAAGCGGCTTATAGTATTGGAAGGCTTGGACGGCAGCGGCAAGACCACTCAGTTCAGGCTTATTACGGAATATTTTAAGTCAAAGGGTGTTAAAATAAAACCGATCAGCTTTCCGGATTATGATCAGCCGTCGTCGGCGCTGGTCAAAATGTACCTGAACGGCGAATTCGGTACGGACGCGCAAAGCGTAAACGCATATGCAGCGTCAAGCTTTTACGCCGTAGACAGATACGCCAGCTATAAAAGCTTCTGGGAAAAGGACTATAACGACGGCGTCTGTATTTTAGCCGCCAGATATACAACTTCAAACTGCATTTATCAGATGGTAAAGCTTGAACGAAACTGCTGGAAGGAATATATTGACTGGCTCTGCGAGTATGAGTACGGCAGGCTTGAGCTTCCTGAGCCGGATATGGTTATTTTTCTGGATATGAATGTTGAAATCTCTCAAAGGCTTATGACGGAAAGGTACAGCGGCGACGAGCATAAAAAAGATATACATGAGGCGGACGTCGGTTTTTTGAAAAAGTGCAGAGAAGCGGCGCTTTATTCCGCGGACAGGCTCGGGTGGAAGATAGTTAAATGCAGCGACGGAGATAAGCCGCTGACTGTAAATGAAATAACTGAAAGAATACTTGAGCTGTTAAGTACATTATCCGTAAAGGGCTGAAATAAAGCCCTTTATTGAAAGAAAAGTGAAAATTTATGTTTGATTTCAGAGAAATACAGTTATCAGACCGGGATTGGATCAACGGCTGTCTTAAAATTTCAGATTTCAGGGGCTGTGAATACTCCTTTGCCAACAATCTTGCATGGAGAAGACTCAGCAATACGCTTATAGCTTCATATAAGGATTTTTATATAAGCTGCTCCTTTGACGGCAAACAGCCTGTTATAACTTTTCCGACAGGAGTTGGATGCGACGGGGCCGGCATAGAAAAGTACCTTGATTTGTTTTCCAAGCTGAAGCGTTTTGTTGAATCTCAGGGCTATTCTTTTAAGATCAGCTCGGTAAACAGTCAGAATCTTGAATGGATGAATGAATACTATAAAGATAAAATAAGCGTTGAGGCAAACCGCGACAGCTTTGACTATATATACAACGCTCAGGATCTGATAGAGCTTAAAGGGAAAAAATATCATGGCAAAAGAAACCATATAAAACGTTTTAAGGACAACGAGTGGAGCTTTGAGCCTTTGACATCTGATAATTTTGATGAATGTACCGCCTTTGCTGCGCAAACATATAATGTAAACAAAGGCTATGACGATTTTTCAGCTGTCGTTGAACAATACGCCATCCATACGTTTTTCAGCAGCTTTGATTATCTCGGGCTTAAAGGCGGATTGCTCAGGTCAAACGGTAAAACGGTAGGTTTTACGATCGGGGAACAGCTTAATTCTGATACCTTTGTGGTTCATATAGAAAAAGCCTTGAGCGAGGTTCAGGGCGCGTATCCTGCAATATGCAATGAATTTGCGTGCAGATATGCCGGCAATTTCAAATATATCAACAGGGAAGAGGATCTGGGAATAGAAGGGCTCAGAAAATCCAAGCTTTCCTATCATCCCGCTTTTCTCCATGAAAAGTATACGGTTACTTTCCGTTAGAGGTTTTGGTTTGAAAAGCTATATTGTCAGAATAAATTTCAGCAGATCTATATTTCTTTTGGAAGGAAGTTTTATCATGGTATATGTCTTTTTGGCTGACGGATTTGAAGAGCTTGAAGCAATCGCTCCTATAGATATTTTAAGACGCGCAGGCGCCGAGGTTAAAACTGTCGGCATAGGTTCTAGGGAAGTAACTGCGGCTCACGGAGTAAAATTTATTGCAGATATAACAGTAAAGGAAATCAAGCTTAATAACGAGCTTGAAATGATCGTTCTCCCAGGCGGTATGCCGGGAGCGGATAACCTTGAAAACTGTCCGGAGGTTCAGGCGGCTATAGATTATTGCTCGGAATCAGACAAGCTCATAGGAGCAATATGCGCCGCGCCGAAAATACTTGGTCATAAAGGGCTTTTAAACGGAAGATACGCTACTTGTTTTCCCGGCTTTGAAAGTCAGCTTGCCGACGCGAAGGTAACTTCGCAGCTTGTAACCGTCGACGGAACGTATATTACCGCCAAAGGCGCTGGAGCGGCCATTGCTTTCGCATTGAAGCTTGTCGAGGCAATGTTTTCTAAAGCAAAAGCTGAACAGCTAGAGGCTACATTACAATGCAGATAATGGATTTGGCCGATAAAAGCGCATTACGCGTTTATTTTAAAAATATCCGGGGCAAAATGACCCATGCTGAAAAGAATTCAAAGGACAGCAGGATATTCAGCAAGCTTGTTGGCATACCTGAATTTGCTTCGGCTGGCGATATTTTAACTTATGTATCGTCAGACATTGAAGTTGATACGGAAAAAATAATAAGCTATTCTTTTGATCAAGGAAAGTCAGTGTATGCACCCAGATGCGTCAGAAACACTAATATCATGCGGTTTTATAGAATAACGGGATTTGACGATCTTGAAGCAGGATATTTCGGAATACGCGAGCCTAAAAAACACTGTGAGGAATTAAAAGAATCGCAAAGTCAGATATGTCTTGTACCGGCGCTTTCATATGACGCGAAAGGCTATAGGCTCGGATTCGGAAAAGGCTTTTATGATCGTTTTTTGCCGCAGTTCCGGGGTATCTCCATAGGGCTCTGCTATGATAGCTGCATTAGTGACCAATTGCCGGGGCTAGCTCATGATATGCCGGTGAGTATTCTTGTAACGGAAACAAAAATAATTAGATTTTCAAATTATGAGAGGACTGATAAGCAAAATGGATAAAAAAGATTTCAGCGTTGACGATATAATTAACGACGTCAATGCCAAAAAGCTTGAAAAGGCGTCTGCCGATGAGCTGAAAAAAAATGGTATTTCTGCTGAAGATAAGGATTCAGATAGGCAAGACGCGCTTATGGAGCCGGATATTGATGAAAACGCGTCGTCTGATGATCAGCAGGATGAAAGCATTAATGAAATTTCCGAAAGCGTTGATCTGAACGAGAATACAGAATCATCTGAAAATCAGAACGATACTGTAAAACCTGAAATCAATACCGATACGCCTGAACAGCCGACTGAGGTTAAATCCGGAAAGCCTGTTGACGAAATTCCGAAAAGATCTGATAAGAAAAACGTACATAAAAAGAAAAAGAGAAAAAAGAAAAATCAGTTCAATACTTCTATATTCAGCGGCTTGATTATAGTCATAATAATTCTTACCGTTTCATTGGTTATAGCGATTGGCGGAATTTCCCTTGGCATGGAATATACGGGAATGGGCAAAAGCGAAAACGAAGTTACTTTCAACATACCTAAAAATTCAACTACTGACGATATAGCACAGATACTTGTCGATAATCAGATAATAAAAAATAAAACGCTTTTTAAAATAGCTATGAGGCTTAAAAGCTCGCCTACGATTTATCCCGGAGATATTACCTTGCATCCGTCTATGGGATATGCCGCCGTTATAGACGAGCTGGCGACAATGCGCGAATCGTATGAAACCGTGACCGTAACTTTCCAGGAAGGTCTGACTTTGCTTGACGCTGCAAATCTTCTTCAGGAAAACGGAGTATGCTCGGCTGATGATTTCCTTTTTGAATTCAATAAGAAACAGGATTTCAGCTTTGAGGATAAGATTACTGAGAATGAGGATGCTTTTTACAGAATGGAAGGCTTTTTCTTCCCTGATACTTATGAATTTTATGTGGGCGATTCCGCCTATAATGTTACGAGGATTATCAGAGAGCATTTCGAGGACAAGATCACAGATAAAATGTACGAACAGATGGAAGAGAAAAATCTTACTCTCAGCGAGGTAATGACTCTGGCTTCAATCATTCAGTGGGAAGCAAATTCAGCAGAGGATATGCCTAAGGTCGCTTCAGTTTTTCTGAACAGACTAGACGACAGCGACACATTTCCGTCACTTCAGTCTGACGCGACAAAGAATTACATAGAAAAGGTTATTGTTGTAAAGGCTGATAACGACGCTTCTATAGACCATTTCTCTGACAGCTACGACACATATGAATGTCAGGGACTTCCTGCGGGTCCCGTATGTAATCCGGGACTTGACGCTATAAACGCCGTACTCAATCCCGAGGATACCAACTACTATTACTTCTGCAACAACCTTGAAACCGGCGAAAGCTTCTTTGCGGAAACCTTGGAGGAACACGAGGAAAATCTTAAAAAAGCCGGACTGGCTTAATTAAAGCGAAAGGATTTGTTTTTTAATGTCTGATTCCGGATTGCTGGAAATACTTTCTCCTGTAGGCGATATGGAGAGGCTGTACGCCGCGCTGGATTTCGGAGCAGACGCCGTTTATCTGGGCGGAAAAATGTTCGGAATGAGAGCGGCTTCGGCAAACTTTGATTTTGAAACACTGAAAAAGGCTGCTGATGAGGTTCACAGCAGAGGGAAACGCATATATCTGACCTGTAATACCCTGCCTCATAATTATGAGATCGCTCACTTTGAAAGGTTTGCCAGAGAAGCGGCAGAGGCAGGGGTAGACGCATTGATAGCCAATGATATAGGAGTTTTCTCACTCATAAAAAAATACACTCCCGATATGGAAGTTCATGTTTCCACGCAAGCCGGTATTGTAAACTACGTTACTGCCAATGAATTTTACAATATGGGAGCGAAAAGGGTAGTGCTTGCCCGGGAGCTGTCGCTTGAAGAAATTGCGGAAATAAGAGCGAAAACTCCGAAAGCTTTAGAAATAGAAGTCTTTGTACACGGAGCGATGTGCGTAAGCTTTTCCGGAAGGTGCCTGCTTTCGCAATACCTCATAAACCGTGACGCGAACCGCGGCGAATGTGCTCAGCCGTGCCGGTGGGGGTATCATCTGATGGAGGAAAAACGTCCCAACGAATTTTATCCTGTATTTGAAGATGAAAAGGGCACATATATACTGAATGCCAAGGATCTTTGTATGATCGACCATATTGATAAGCTGGCTCAGGCAGGAGTAGACAGCTTTAAAATTGAGGGACGGGCCAAGTCGTCTTATTACGTTTCTGTTGTAACCAACGCTTACAGAATGGCAATGGATATTTACAAACAGAATCCTGCGAACTTCAGCCTTCCCCAATGGATCCATGACGAAGTTTTCAAGGTAAGCCACAGAGCTTACTGTACGGGCTTTTTCTTCGGGCACCCTAAAGACTGTCAGTATTATGAAAACAGCGGCTATATACGGGATTATGATGTTGTTGCAGTTATTGAGGAGTGCAGAAACGGCAGGATATATGCACAGCAAAGAAACAAATTCAACAAGGGCGATGTGCTTGAGATTTTATCTCCCGGCTGCAAACCGACAGAAATAAAAGCGGAAACCGTCTATAATGAGTATGACGAAGAAGTTGAAACTGCTAATCACGCTATGATGAAGCTTTCGATACCGTGTTCGATGGATTTTCCTAAGAATTCGATTATAAGAATGAAAAAATAACTGGCAGGCTTGACTTCACAGCTTAATTATTAAGAGCGAAAGCGCTTTTTGCTTTCGCTCTTTGTATTGCAAAACATAGCTATTATGATTAGCTGTTTTAAGCTTCAAATAATTTCTGAATAAAGTCAGATATGCTTGAAATTTAATGTATTGTGTGGTATAATAAAAATATTTAGATTGTAATTAAAGGTGGAACATAAAATGCCGATAAAAATACCGGATAATCTTCCGGCTTTTTCTACGCTGGAAGCTGAAAGAATATTTGTAATACCTAACGACCGCGCTGACCATCAGGATATACGCGCGCTGAAGATCGCTATCGTAAATCTTATGCCTGATAAAATCGTTACTGAAACACAGCTGCTGAGGCTTTTAAGCAATACTCCGCTTCATGTGGACATTGATTTGGTGCAAATGAATCATATCTCAAAAAATACTCCGCAGGAGCATATGCTTGCGTTTTATAAATCCTTTGACGAGGTAAGAGATAACAGATACGACGGACTGATAATCACCGGAGCGCCTGTAGAACAGATGGAATACAATGATGTAGATTATTGGAACGAGCTTTGCGAGGTTTTTGAATGGTCTAAAACCAACGTATATTCTACAATTCATATCTGCTGGGGCGCTCAGGCGGCTCTTTATTATCATTACGGCATACCAAAGTATCCTCTCAGCTGTAAAATGTTCGGAAACTTCAAGCATCATATAGACTATCCCCAGAGTCTGCTGCTAAAAGGCTTTGGAGACGTATTTCATTGTCCTCACTCACGCCATACCGAAATAAGACGGGAAGATGTCGAAAAGGTATCCGATCTTGTTATTGTTGCCGAGTCTTACGAAGCGGGTATCCATGTTATTTCCGATAGATCCGAAAGACAGTTTTATCTTCTGGGGCATTGGGAATATGACCGCGACACTCTGGCAAAGGAATATTTCAGAGATGTTGAAAAGGGTGTTGATATAGAAATTCCTTATAATTATTTTCCTGACAATAATCCGGCTCTTACCCCTATATTCAATTGGAGCTGTTCCGCGAATTTGATGTATGCAAACTGGCTTAATTACTGCGTATATCAGAAAACTCCGTATAATTTGGAGGATCTGACTCCTATAAAAGATTAGAATAAAACCGCGCGAAGCTGTTATTGTGCTTCACGCGGTTTTATTTTTTATATCAATTCAGTTTTCAGCCAGCATATCTGACATATCTAATGACTGTTATACGCAAACGAAAGCCACATCCGTTTTTCTGAAAAATTGTACGCAGATCAAAGCGACGGATTCAAGCTTAAGGTTTATGTATCAGATTATGTCGTCCTCCTGATTAGGAATACTGAGCTGCTTTTTAGGAACACGCTTTATAGGATCGTATACCCATTTTTTGCAGTTGTAGTCAGCGTCAACAAGTCCCTGCTTTTCACAAAGAACCTTGTTGCCCTCCTTGGAACGGTTGCCGAAAAGACAGTATGAACAGGAAGGCTGAATTTCATTACCAAAATAGTTTTTCTTCTTAGCCATATATATGCAGCTCCTTTAAAGTAATTGTTTATTTACTTTTATATTATATCACAGTTCTTTTGAAAATGCTAGTCTTTTCTTAAAACTAATAGAAAAATCATCATTATTAAGCAAATTGACGGAACAAAATTGTTAAAATCGACGATTATTTGAGCGTTTTGCGAAAAAGCCGGAATGTATTGGAAACTAAACAGCTTGAATATTGCTGAACTTACAATATATTGAATTACAAAAAATATAGGTCTGGTAATAAAAAACTTTTTAAGCGAAAACATATTTGAATTAACGGCTGTGATTTGAAGCATAACGCATAGACCGCCGAAGCCGCACAGTGAGGTTATAAAGGGGAGAAATCTGTAGGGAGCTCCGGTAAGCCGGGTTATAGATGAAATTTCAAAAAAGCTCTTTATTGAAACTAAACCGTTATTTGACAGATTGAATTTACCGGCTATAAAATCAAACACTCTAAAGCTTTCCATAACGGACATAACAGTAGAAAACAGAACTATCAGAATGCACATTACAAAAAGCGATTTTCCCGCGTCTACAGCTGAATTTATAATGATTTCAGAATTAAGATTCAAATGTTCTCCGGTATTATCTCCGCTGATCCTGTAAATTCTGTTTAAAATTACAGCCATAAGTATATTGCAAATTAAAACTGAAACAAATATAAGCAGTCCGACCTTTTGGCTTCCGAATACCGATAAGCCTACCGCTCCGGTCAGAAACGCCGGACCTCCTGCATAACAGTAACAGCTCATGATCTCAGCGCTTTTGGCTGAAATTTTATTTTCACTGACCATTTGTGACAGCAGCTTTATTCCTATCGGATATCCGCAGACGTTGCCTAAAATAAATATGAAGAACAGATTATCAGGAAGTCTGAGCACATACTTGCTGATAAAATGAAAAGGCTTTGAAATATAATAGTAAAGCCCGCTTTTTATTATTATACCTGAAACAGCCATAAAAGCAAAAAGCGAAGGGATAATTATATTTATGCATCTGATTACCGAGTCAGTTATTCCCTCAGATACGGCTTTTGCATTGACGATTAAAGCTGTGCAGTAAAAAATTGCCGCGGCGCTTAGAAGATACGGTTTGGCGGTTTGGGATTTTAAAATCATAAGGCTTATTTCCTCCTTGCAATTCCTGTTTTCTTTTTCATTTAAGTATATGTCCGGGTATCGTACAATATAATTGTATAAAAAGAAAACGGAGTGATATTTGTGAAAAGAAAAGCGCCAAACATAAAATTTACAGGAAAAGCAAAGGAATTCATGTGCCTGAACTCATACATAAATATTCTCGATAATAAAAAGGTTATAATAGAAAACTGCAAGCAGATACTTGAATGTAACGAGGTGCTCGCGCGTGTGGCAACGGGAAGCTTTCAGGTTGAAATATGGGGCCGCGGACTTTCATTAAGCAATTACTGTACAGATTCAGTAGAGGTGACCGGAATTGTTGAATCGGTAGCGCTGACTTCCAGAAGGCTGAAGGAAAGGGAAGTTTAAAATACTTTAAACCTATACAATACCGAAAGGAGGCGTGCTCCCTCAGACGGAGCATGGTCATAATAATGAGCCTTGGAATCTTAAGCTATGAGATAATCGGAGACAGCTATGAAAGGCTGTATAAATATATCATGGAGGAAAACATCCCCTGCAAAAGCATTACCGAAATAAAAGGCGTGCTTTATCTTGAAACTTCCGTATGGTGCAAAAGCATTATGGAAGAAGAGCTTGATAAGCTTTCCTATGAATACAAAATTACAAGGCGGAAAGGCTTGTTTTTTGTTCTGAAAAAGCTTATAAGCAGAAAGGGGCTTGTGCTCGGAGGACTTACGGTTTTAGTTATCTCGTTTATAGCTTCCAATTTAATGCTTAATCTGGAGATTTTATGCGAGGACGAAGCTATAAAAAAAGACATTACCGCCGTTTTGCATGAAAACGGAATTACCGCCGGCTGCTTTATACCGTCTATAAACTGCACTGTGATCGAAAGAGAGCTGAAGCAGAAGGTAGACGGTATTTCATGGGCTGGAATAACCTGCGACGGATCTACCTTGATTATTGACGTTGTTGAGAATGTTGACAAGCCTGAAGCAAGAAAGATAAGAATGCCATGCAATCTGGTCGCAAAATATGACGCTGTGATCGATAAAATAGAGGTATACGACGGTCAGCTGGTAACGACAGTAGGAAGCGGAGTCAGAAAAGGCGATATACTTGTAAGCGGAACAGTTATAACGGAAAAAATTCACTACGAGGACGGAAAGGAAATAAAGAATGTATCACAGAAATACGCCAGATCGCTTGGGAAGATATACGGTACATTTTCAGTTACACAGACCTTTTGCCAGCCCTTTGAAGCCACTGAGGAAGTAATCGACGATACGGCGGTAAACAAAAATTATCTTAAAATATTTGACGCTGCTATTCCTCTTTTTATTTCCAAGGAGGAGGGAAGATACAGCGAAAGCTCAAGCAGCAATATGTTTTCAATATTCGGCTTTGAATTGCCGGTCGGTATAACTCATACACAGCTTTATAAAATTACCCGGCAGAACACAGTATATACCGAGGACGAAGCGCTTAAGCTTGCCTACGAGCAGGCGGAAAGGTATGAAAATAACTTTCTGAAGGAATATGAAATAAAGGATGTAAAAAGAAGCGAAAAGACCGATGAAAACGGCGTGGAGCTGACAGTTGAATACACTTTGTACGGGGACATAAGCCAGGAGGTTGAATTCTTCATAAATAAATAACGATATTATATTAAAAACATCTTTTAACTCATTGCATTTTAAACATAAATGTGATATACTAATTAGGGAATGAAATTATTGCTAAGGCTTTTATAAATGTCTACGGAAGGACCGAATTTTTTTAATGATAGATAAAACCATAAATGTTGACAGAATGGAAGTAGTTTTAAATCTGTTCGGAAACTATGATGAAAATATCAATCTTATCCAGCGGCAGTATAACGTGGTTATACTCAGCCGCGGAAGCGATATAAAAATTACCGGCGAGGAAGAAAATGTATATTCAGCCTCCAAAGCTATAGAAGCTCTTATAACTCTTGCCAACAATGGTGAAAATATTAATGAACAGAACATCAGATATGTCTTTTCTCTGGTTAAGGAAGGCGCTCAGAACGAGATTCAGAATCTGACAGACGACGGAATATGCGTCACCATGAACGGAAGGATAGTCAAGCCCAAAACGCTCGGACAGAAAAAATATGTTGACGCTATAAAAACTAAAACTATTGTGCTCGGAGTAGGTCCGGCAGGAACTGGAAAGACATATCTTGCCGTTGCAATGGCGGTAAAGGCCTTCAGAGCGCATGAAGTCAATAAAATAATCCTTACCAGACCTGCGGTTGAAGCCGGAGAAAAGCTGGGTTTTCTTCCGGGCGATCTTCAGAATAAAGTCGATCCCTATTTAAGACCGCTGTATGACGCTTTATTTGAAATGCTGGGACCCGAAACCTTTGCAAAACAGCAGGAGAGAGGATGTATCGAAGTGGCTCCGCTTGCATATATGAGAGGACGCACGCTTGACGATTCTTTTATTATCCTTGACGAGGCTCAGAATACCACTCCCGAGCAGATGAAAATGTTTCTCACCCGTCTTGGCTTTAACTCTAAAATTGTAATCACCGGCGACGTTACCCAGATAGATCTGCCCGATTCAAAACGTTCGGGACTTATTGAAGCGACGCGGGTTTTGAAATCTGTTGACGATATATCTATAAATCGTTTTACTGAAAAAGACGTGGTAAGGCATAAGCTTGTTCAGGACATTATAAAAGCCTATGAAAAATATTACGAGAGAGGAAATGCATTAAATCATGGGAAAGGTCAAAGTTTTAATAACAAATAATCAGAATGTTTTTAAAATTCCCGTCGGTATTCGCCTTTTGATCAGAAAATGCTGTCATGCCGTTCTTGTGAGCGAAGGAATGAACGAGGATTATGAAATAAGCGTTTCTTTCGTTGACGACGATGAAATACACCGTCTTAACAGAGATTTCAGAAATATCGACCGTTCAACGGACGTGCTTTCTTTTCCGCTAGGTAATGACGGGCTATACGACAAGGATAATGAAACAAACGCTTATCTGCTGGGCGATATAGTAATATCCGTTGAAACCGCTTATAAACAGGCTGAAATATACGGACATTCAATAGAACGTGAAATCGGTTTTCTTACGGTACATTCCATGCTTCATCTTCTGGGATACGATCATGAAGAAGGGGCGCTTCAGGAACGTTTGATGCGGGAAAAGGAAGAAAGTATTCTTTCGGTTCTGGGAATATCACGTGATCAGAGCTTTGTAGTAGACGAGCATGAATATAAAAAATAATTTAAAACGTTTTGCAAAAGGCTTTGTTTATGCTTTCAGCGGTATAATCGCTTCCGTAAAATCAGAGAGAAATCTCAGGTTTCATTTCTGCGCTGCTTTTTACGTTATATTGTTCATGAACTTCTATGAGTTTGAAAAATGCGAAAAAGCAGTGATTTTTCTTACTATCGGCTTAGTTATCGGCTTTGAGCTGTTAAATACGTCTGTCGAGCGCTGCGTGGATCTGCTTTCGCCCCAATATCACCCTCTTGCCAAAAAAGCTAAGGACGCCGCTGCCGGAGCCGTTTTATGTCTGACTTTATCTGCCGCTGCAATCGGAATAGTATTTTTCTGGGATTTAAAAGCTTTTGACAGGATATTCAGATTTTTTTCAGGTAATATTATAGCTTTGATCGGTTTGATAATTTCGGCTGTTATTTGGTTTGTATTTATTTTCTTAGTTAAAACCGATAAAAAGAATGTAAAAAAGATAAGGAAATAGAATTATGAGTAATACAAAAAACGCTTTTGTTACAATTGCCGGAAGACCTAACGCCGGCAAATCATCTCTGCTTAACGCTTTGGTAGGTGAGAAGATCGCAGCGGTCAGTGCAAAGCCTCAAACTACAAGGACTAAAATAACCGGAGTAGTGACCAGAGGAGATATGCAGTACGTTTTTATGGACACTCCCGGTATGCACAGAGCTAAAAACAAGCTGTCGGAGCATATGATGAAGGCTGTCAGCGATTCCGTCGCCGATGTTGACATTGTACTGCTGGTAGCCGACTGCACAAAGCCGATCTCTCAGAGCGAACGGGAGCTTATTTCAGGCGTCAGCCGTAAAAGCAAGGTCATTCTCGTTCTGAATAAGATAGACTTATTGCCGGACAAGTCCTCTGTGATGCAAAAGATCAAGGAGTATTCCGAGCTATACAATTTTGAAGAAATAATACCTGTAAGCGTTATTGAGAACGACGGAATAGATATTATTATTTCTGCCGTGGACGCGCTTGCCGTTGAGGGACCGCATTATTTTCCTGATGATATGCTTACGGACCAGCCTGAAAAGGTTATAATGGCGGAAATAATCCGCGAAAAGGCGCTTAATAATCTTAATGAGGAAATACCGCACGGGATCGCCGTAACGATTGAAAGCCTCAGCGAACGCGACAGCAAAAATGGCGAGGCTATTTTGGATATTTCAGCTGTTATCTACTGTGAGAAGGAATCGCATAAGCGGATCATTATCGGAAAAAACGGCTCAATGCTAAAAAAAATCGGCGGTGAAGCCAGAACGGAGCTAGAGAAGTTTTTCCAGATAAAAGTAAATCTTCAGTGCTGGATAAAGGTTAAAGAAGGCTGGAGAAACAGGGAAGGCGTCATAAGGAATTTCGGTTTGTCGTAAATTCTGAAAAAATTTCCGTTTATAACTCTTTTGCTGTATGCAAACAATATAAACAGTTTCGATAAAAGGGAGCTGTTAAAAATGAATCTATGGGAAAAATTTTTTAGAAGCGGTAAAATTGAAGATTACCTAAATTATAAAAATTCCGAAGAGGGAAGGATAGATGAAGACCTTTAAAGGACTTGTGATTCGGGAAGCGAGCCGCGGTGAATCCAGCAAATCAATAACGGTCCTGTGCGCGGAATACGGAGTTATTGATATTTTTGTGAGGAGCGGAATGAAAAGTCTTAAATCATCGTCCGCTACTCAGGTGTTTTCATATTCCGTATTTTGCGCCGATGAAAAAAAAGACTCCCGCGGCCGTGTAAACTATTATCTGAACAGTGCTGAGCCGGTCAATATTTTTTACAGAATCAGGCTTGATGTCAAGAAAACCGCGCTGGCAAGCTATTTTGCTGACCTGCTTTGCTATTCGAGAATTGAAAATTCCGATTGCAGCGAGGTTTTAAAGCTTACGCTCAATTCATTATATTTTCTGGATCAGGGAACCAGAGAACCGGATCTGTTAAAGTCGGTATTTGAATTCAGACTGCTTTGCGAGCTTGGGTTCAGACCTTATCTTGTTGGCTGCAACCATTGCTATGCCTACGAAAGCGATATCATGCATTTTAATTTCAAGACCGGTTTGCTTGAGTGTGAAAAATGCTGCCGTAATCCCGACAGTATTTTTGATTACAGGCTTGACAGAACCTTGCTTTATATCGTCAGATATATTGCGCTTACTGACTACAGCAAGCTTTTCAATTTCAAGCTGAGCGACGCTTATTTGAAAAAGCTTGCTGATTTTACTGAAAAATTTACAGGCTATTATTTTACAAACGATTTTGAAACATTACGATTTTACAAAATAATTTAGGCGGTGAAACCTTGAATAAATATTACGAAACGCTGGAGCTACATAAGATACTGGAAATGCTTTCAAACGAATGCTCCAACGATAAAACCAGACAAATGGCGCGGAATATTGTTCCGTCGGACGATCTTTTCACAGTGCGGCGCGAAGTAAATAAGACGGTATGCGCTCTCGATTTATCGGTGAAATTCGGCACGCCTGTATTTTCCGATATAAAAGATATTTCCGCCGCGCTTAAACGTGCTGATTTCGGAGCGGTTCTGTCTATTAAAGAGCTTCTGGATATCAAGCGGGTGCTGCGGCAGATAAATATGCTTTCCGACTGGTATAAAAATATAGAGAATCATGATAATATGCTTGATTATCTCTTTGAAGAGCTTTTTCCCAATAAGTATCTGGAAAGCAAACTCGAAGAGGCGATTATTGACGAAAATACTTTGGCAGACGACGCAAGCCCTGAACTGGCGTCAATAAGAAGAAAAATTGCCAACTCAGGAATCAAGATCAGAGAAACTCTTGATAAGATGATAAAATCGTCTAGTGTAAATAAATATCTACAGGACGCTATAGTTACGATTCGTGACGGAAGATTTGTTCTTCCGGTCAAAAGCGAGCATAAAGGACAAATCAACGGTCTTGTTCATGATACGTCCTCAACCGGCTCGACGCTGTTTATTGAGCCGATGTCCGTTGTTGAAGCGAATAACGATATCAGAATCCTGAAGGGCAGAGAACAGGATGAGATTCACAGAATTCTTTCTGAGCTATCATCTGAATGCGCTCAGATCAAGGAGCAGCTTTCTTCCGGATACAATTCGTCTGTCGAACTCAATCTTTACTTTGCAAAGGCAAATCTTGCCGCTAAAATGAAAGCGTGCGCGCCTGAACTGAACGATGAAAATATAATCGTTCTCAATAAAGCCCGCCATCCGCTTATCAATGCTGACGATGTTGTGCCTATAAACTTTTCAATAGGCGGAGAGTATAACACACTGATAATTACCGGTCCGAATACGGGAGGAAAGACTGTCGTACTGAAAACGGCAGGACTTCTTACACTTATGACAATGTGCGGACTTTTAATTCCGGCGTCGGACGGAAGCAGAATCTCGATTTATAAGAATATACTGGTCGATATAGGGGATCAGCAGTCGATAGAGCAAAGCCTTTCTACCTTTTCCTCTCATATGAACAGAGTGATTGAGATACTGAACAAAGCCGATCACAGAAGCCTGATACTGCTGGACGAGCTGGGCTCGGGAACTGATCCTGTAGAAGGCGCCGCTTTAGCCGTAGCTGTAATAGAAAAGCTTAAGGCTCGGGGTTCAACGACCATAACCACCACGCATTATCAGGAGCTTAAAATGTATGCCCTTGACGCTCCTGACGTTGAAAATGCGTCGTGCGAATTTAATGTTGAAACCCTCAAGCCTACCTACAGACTTATTATCGGCGCACCGGGCAAATCAAACGCTTTTGCCATATCGTCGCGTCTTGGAATGCCTGAAGAAATAATCAAATATGCCGAATCGCTAATTACTTCGGAAAACAGAAAATTTGAAGAAATAATAGACAGCCTTGAAAAAACCCGAATTAGTCTTGAAGAAAACAATAGAGAGGCGGAAAAATACAAAAAGGAATGTGAGGAGCTTAGGCTTCAGCTTATTGAAGAACGGCAGCGTTTGTACAGCGAAAAGGAGGAGGAGCTTGAAAAAGCCAGAAAAACCTCTGCGGATATAGTAAACAGCGTTCAGCGACAGTCGCAGAAACTTATTGACGAGTTAGAAAAAATAAAAAAAGAAAAGGAAAAATCAGGCTTTTCTGATAAGGTTATTGACGCAAGAAAGCTTCAGAAATCAACAATGAATAAGCTGTATCTGGAGGCTAATCCCATATCAGAAGGAATAAATGATAATTACGTTTTGCCAAGACCTCTGAAAAAGGGCGATAATGTATTAATAGCCGACACAAACAGAAAGGGAATACTTGTTTCTGTGCCTGACAGCAAGGGAATGTGCTTTGTTCAGGTAGGAGTAATGAAAACAAAGATCGATTCGTCAAAGCTCAGGCTGATAGAAAAGACGAATACAAGGAGCAATAAGCAGCGGAAGCCTAAGTCATACGTTTCCGCGACCGGCGTAGAAAACCGAATGACGAGGAAGGTTCAGACTGAGCTTGACATCAGAGGCTATGCGGCAGACGACGGTTTATATGAGCTTGATGATTTTCTTGACAACGCGGTTATGTCGGGAATAAATATAGTTACTATCATACATGGAAAAGGAACCGGCGTACTGAAAAATGCAGTACGAAATCACTTGAAGCATCATCCTCATGTAAAGTCGTCACGAAAAGGCGTTTACGGAGAGGGAGAGGACGGAGTTACAGTTGTAGAACTGAAATAAAAGCGGCAGAAAATAAAATCTGCCGCTTTTTTGCTTGACTTTTTTACAGAGAAGTGATATACTGATATCAACACTAAGTTGCACTAAATAAAAATTTAGTGAATCAGGGAACTGCAATTTATATAACAAGGAGCGTAAACAAATGAAAAAGGAATACATGGAAGATTGCCCGGATTACCTTGAAGGCTTTCTGATCAATCTTAAAATCGTAAAGGATCGCGCTGACAGAACCGAAGAGGCTTATTATATCGATTTAAGAACTTTTTTGAGGTATCTGAAATTTAAGAATAACTTAGCGTCTTCAAATACAGATTGGCATGATATAAAGATCGCTGACGTGCCGTTGAGCCTAGTTAAAAAATTTACGCTGAACGACGCATATCAATATTTAAGATTTCTCAAAGACGACCGGAATAATTCAACTGCCACCAGAGCCAGAAAAACCTCCGCCTTAAAGCAATTCTATATTTACCTGCACAAAAAAGCAAAGCTTATAGACGAAAATCCCCTGACAGATCTGGAGCTTCCCAGAGTGAAAAACAAGCTGCCCAAATATCTTTCTCTTGAAGAAAGCTTGTCCTTGCTGCGGAATGTTGATTCTAAATTTCAGGAGCGTGATTTTTGTATCATACTTTTGTTCCTGAACTGTGGAATGCGTCTGAGCGAGCTGGTAGGTCTTAATCTCAACGATTTCAGCAAAGATAACCGTTCGTTAAGATTATTCGGAAAAGGCAGCAAGGAGCGGATAGTGTTTCTGAACGATCCTTGCATTGAAGCGCTGGATAATTATTTGGAAGTTCGTCCTGATGTGGACTGCAACGCTATGTTTTTGTCCGCTAATAAGACAAGAATTTCCAAACGCCGTGTTCAGCAGATAGTTGAGGAAAACCTGAAACGCTCAGGACTCGGCAATCTGGGAATAACTACGCACAAGCTGCGTCATACGGCTGCAACGATAATGTATCAGCACGGCAATGTGGATACATTGGTGCTGCGGGATATTTTAGGACATAAAAGCATAGCTACTACTGAAATATACACGCATCTGGCTGACGATAATCTGCGAAAAGCCGCAGAAAACAATCCGATTGCCGAACAGCTCAAAAAGAACAAAAAGTAAAAAAGCTACTTCAGTTATCCTTCGCTGACAGTATTCAGATCCCTGCTGTCAGCTCTTTTCATATACCTTTTATCAAAATCAGCTGCGCTTATAGGTCTGCTGTAAAGATATCCCTGACCGATGTCGCAGCCGAGCTCACATATGAGCGCTTCATTCTCCGGAGTTTCAACACCCTCGGCGACGGTTGAAATACCAAGCTGACCTGCCATGAGTATCGTCTGCTGCATAATCAGTCTGACGCGTTTCTGCTCCTGATCGGACGCGTTCAGCAGAAAATCCCTGTCTAATTTCAGTTCGTCTATCTTCAGCTTTCCGAGAGTGTTAAGAGATGAGAAACCGCTGCCGAAATCATCAAGTGAAATACGGAAACCTTCTCCCTGAAGCTGAAGTATTTTGGCATTTATCTCCTCAATATTATTCAGCGCCAGTCCTTCCAGAATTTCCAGAGTAATAAGCTGAGCGGGTATATTATATTTATTGATCAGAGCGATCAACGTACCAACATAGTCCGATTCAAAAAACATAAGCTTTGACTGGTTTACTGAAATCGGTATAGGCTCAATTCCTGTTTTTATCCACGAATCAATCTGTTTGCATACCTGCTCCAGCATATATGTGTCCAGCTTTGCGCAAAAGCCGTTCCGCTCAAAAAGTGGAATAAACTGATCGGGAAAAATCATTCTGCCGTCGTTTGTTTTCCAGCGGACTAAAGCCTCCGCACCGCTTAGCATACCGCTGTGAAGATCCTTTTTAGGCTGTAAGAAAAGCTTGAACTCCCCGTCTTTAAGCGCCTGATGCATATGGCTTTCTATATAGTTCTCCAATTCTTCCTTTATGTGAAGCTCGGAATCAAAAAACCAGATTTTGCTTGAATGAGCGCCCTTTGCCCGATCCAGCGCAAACTGCACATGAGTCATAAGGCAGTCGGCAGTTTCTTCAGGATCAGAACATTTAGGAGAATCCACCACTCCGCAGTAAAATGCCAGCTGATAATTTGTCTTACTGATCTCGGCGCTGCGTTCAAATTCACTGATCAAAGAATTCAGGCGGTTACGCACAACTTCGGCTTCAGTTTCCCTGAAAAAAATATAAAATCTGTCAGAGGTATCATGGCAGAAAAACTCGTCGTTATTTAAATGACGCTCTGTTATTTCTTTTATCTGGCACAGCAGCTTATTAGCTCTTTCCTTTCCGAATATCTCATTGATAAAAGGAAACTGACGAATACTTACCGCAGCAACACTTCCGCCGGAATTACCCAGTGATTCGTTAAGTCTTTGACGAAAACGTGACAGGTTTTCAGCTCCCGTAAGAGAATCATAATAAGCCAGACTCATCATATCCCGATTATAATTGCGCAGAAGCCGGTAACCGTACAGCATAAGAAAAATGACCAGAATCAGCACAACGACAAATGTGACCTGCGTCACCATCGCGGAGGCAGATAAATTAGCGCTCAATCCTTCCCCTGTATTTACACAGAACAGATACCATCCATTGATTCCGACAGGCTCCAGCAGAAACGGATATGACTCTCCCTCGTAAGAAAAACTGGAAAAGATCCTTTCCTGATTCTGTAAGGCTTGCGTTACCTGACTTTTTGAGTCTTCAGAAATATAAGGTCCGTCAAAAATAGAAGAAATTTTCTCCTGTACAATCATTTTTGAAGAACGGATCAGAAAATTACCGTCAGCGTTAAGCATATGTATATATCCACCGCCGCCTAAAACGGTGTTGCCGGATAAAATATCGGAAAAAATCTCAATATGATCGCTGGCTCCCAGCGCCCCTATAATTTCATCGCCGTCATAGATCGGCATACTGTAAACAAAAACACTGCTATCTGAAAACAAGCTTTCAAACAACTGTGAAACCGAAGTGGTACCCTCCATCGCCAGCTTTATGACCCTCTGCCCTTCAGATGACAGTTCCGACAGCGATGCGTTGACTACAGGCTGCTGTCCTAAAGTAGATATTACTCCGTTTCCGCTGAGGTCATAAAATACGATAGTCAGAAAAGTATTACTCTGATTAGACTTATCCAAATGTTCTGCCAGAAGCTTTTTATCGTTGGCATAGCTGCTGTCAATAAAGGCAGAAATCGTGGAAAGAGTTTGAAAATCTGCCTCAAGCTGTTTGATAATTCTTGTTTTATATTCCTCAGCCTCTAAGATCACCTGCTCTTTTACCGAATTATTTCTTACGCTGTGCATATAAGCGGAGAAAAGTCCGCTGCATATAAGCAGCACAACAATAATGCAAAGAACAGTAATTATGGATCTTCGCAGTCTTTTCCGCAGCTTTTCTTCTATCATAGAATTCTCCTTTGGCGTAATCTGTTTCCGGTGCGTATGTTTTACAAGGGTTTGCTTATTTGTTATTTTATTATGTGATTTTGTTGTTGACGGGAAAGCAGTACTACTGTCTCCAAACGGCAAGAGAAAACAGGAAGTACGTCTACCGTTCCTCCTGGTATGCGGAAACTTATCAACTGCCATTTCGTTATTTCGTCCGTGTGTGGAAACTTATCTAAAGCAAGACCTACAATTTTCCTTAAACTAATCATCCTCTATTAATTTCCATATGAAATTGCCCCAATAATCTAGTATAAGTATTTCTTAATCAACGCTTTTAAATTTCAGAATCAACTAACAAGAAAAGCACCATAGAGTTTAACGTCCTTTTATCCCCAAATAATGCTTCAATCCTTTTAACGTAGCTTTCAACTTTCTTGACTAATATTTTTGTCCTGTAGCCAAAATGAAAGAATAACAATGGAATAAGCATATAGTAAAATTCTCCAACTTCATGTGCTTTCATATCAAGTGTCATTGTTTTTCTATCATACCATTTAGCTAAACAGACAATTTAATAATGTCTCTAAAACATATGTAAGGAACTAATCCTCGCTTTTAATGAAAATGTTACTTTTTAATGACATCTACTTAGTCAGCATCAGGGGAATAAGTAACCCCTGTTGTTAAATATTTATTGCTTAATAGCTCTTTAAATGGCAAAAATAATTGTTCGGAAAATTCATCTATATTATACCAACCATAATCTGCTACTTCCCTCTCCTCTGGGATAATAAAAGATTCTTTATCGATAATTGCCATCATCCATATAGAAATATAATGTGTTTCCTCATCTTGATGAATATCATTTGTCACACCTAAAAAGGTAAATTCATTTATTTTAATACCTATTTCTTCTTGACATTCACGCATAGCACAGTGAACAATAGACTCATTCTTTTCTAAATGACCGCCTGGAGTACTCCAACATCCATTACCTAACTTATTTTTTCTCTTAAGTAACAACACTTCTCCTTCCTTATTTTTTACTAAGACAGCCACTCCTACACCAATATCTCTCAACATATAATTCTCCTCCATTTAACATTTTTTATTTATTTTCCTATCTTATTCATCAACCCGAATGAATGGATTGTAAGGACTAGTAATATTATGTTTTTTTATCACATCATAAGGACCGGAATATGAAAGACCACAATCTTTTGCTAATTTCATGATAATAGGTGTTTCATTTTCGAAATGTATAACCGAAAGCAATGGTCCAAAGCTTGATATTGCTACAGCAAAATTTCTTTCCCAAAACATTTGCAAAGCAGATAATGTCTTTTCTTGCTGTAACGACATTTCTATTGAATTCCAACCAATGCATTGAATATGATTCAAACTAGTAGCAAACATAGTATAATCTTTTTCAATAATTGAAGGCAAAATGCCGTGATATAACTCGATTATTGAATTTACACCACATTGCTTATCTATAGGAGCGTTTGTATTCATAAAGGCATTTTCATTTTCTGGTGGCATAGCAACATCAGAACTTTCACCAAGCAAAGAAATTTTCCATTCTTCTGGAAACTCCCAGCTTCCTATAAACGTTGAAGGTTTTCTATTTCCTGGTGTATGTGATGGCAAATACCCAGATTTAGGGTTATATGGTTGTCCAGCATCAATACAAAAACCACCATAATAATGAGTTGACCAACTAATCAAACTAACACGTCCCCTGCCGCTCATCTCGATAATTTGTTTAGGTGTAACATACCAATTGTTCAAAGAACTGATTGCATCCATTGCAGTTAATATAATCTGTGTAGACGAACCAAATCCAATATGTTGTTTGACATTGGATTGAATATGTAACTTACAATTAATGTTTAAACCATGAGATTTTGCTGTTTGTAGTGCAAGGATCAAATTATGTTTTGTCCTTTCTTCGATAAACCCATTAGTTTCTATACATAACTCTTTTTCGGGTTCTGCAACAGCAACTGTAGGGTATGTATTAATAGCGATTCCAAACCCACCAAACATTCGTTTAGACGCTGCTGCCATGTCCACTAATGACCAATGTAATCTTGGATATCCATAAGCAGTTACTTTTTTCACATTTCCTCAATCTCCTTATCTACATAATACTTTCCAAAAATGTCACTATATATCCATATGAGAACCAAGTGTTAAGATAGTTCAACACAAGAAAACTTATTATCAAAAAAACCCTGTATGGCCATTTCGTCAAAAATTTTTCTCACAATTTCCTAAAGCTTAATTATGAATATTTCAATCCGTTTGCATTGTTAATTTGGAATACGCACAACTATATTAAATACTCTCTAATAGTCCGAAAAACATAGCTGAATGTTTTTTTTGCAACATCAATTTGATCTGTATCTGTTTTACCGACACCCCAATCGCTAATTCCCTTAATAAGAATCCAATCCTTTCTATACCGCTCAGCAACAGAAACCAATCCTACGCCCTCCATTTCGCCACCAATCAATTCCGGCTCTTGACTCATTAATTTTATTAGAAATTCTTCAGAATTCACAAGTTTTTCACCACTCGCAATGACACCAAAATGTATCTCGGACTCCTCCCATTTGAGAGCACTGTTTTGAAACCTATCTAAAAGCCATGGAGTTGTCGAACACTTATCGCCCCTTGGAATATAATTATCATCAACTTTTCCTGACTCATAATTCCATAATTGTTTAGAAACTAAAATGTCCCCAATATGTTGTTTCTCATTGCGCTTTGTGTAATTTCCAAAAGCTATCCCAGAAAAAATAATAGTATCAATATCAATATTTGTTATTGCATCTGTAAGTGTTAAGATAGACGCTGCTGATCCCAACGAACCCGCTTCACATTTAACTATATATAATGAGAAATCCTTACCTATGTGAATATAAAATGTGTTATTTCCTATCACTTGTCTATGAAGGGATAAACCACTCTTTTCAGCAATATTTATAATGCTTCTGAATTCGTTCATGTTAGCCACAGGTAATAATATTTTTTTCGAGATTTCCTTTTCAGTAAATAAATTGTTCATGCCTTCCTCCATTCTCTCAGATATGTGCAGTTTCTTCTCAAGCATATATAAATACCAAAGTATATCTTCGATGGTCGAGAATACACCATAAAAATGTCTGATATTCTTTTTTCTCTCATTAATGTAATTGACAATCCTTTTCGATCTAACCTGCGAATTTGATAAAGAAAATTTTTTCTTAAAAATACATTGTAAATTGATAACAAGGGAATACAATCTGTTTATAACGACATTGAACCTCTCATCGTTTTTCCAGCAAATTAGTTTTTCCTCAAGTTCATTTCTCGTATAACTAGAAAAAATGGGTTCCAAAATGGAACAATAAATTTGATAGTCGTATATGCTTTCATTATCTATTCCATCATATCTGTATATATAAGGTATATTTTTAATGATACTTGAAAATGTAGATTCCAAATACTTTCTATTATGTAATTGTGAAAGTTCTCTCCCTATAATGTTTCGGGCAGATGCTACAATTATCGAGTCAACTCCACCATTTTGAAGATTTTCAAAAATCATATCAAATGATCGAATAGTAAGAGCCTGCTTGTCTAATATACCAAATCTTTGTGTTACAATATAATTAAGAAAATCCATATATGTTTCACAGTGTTCCAAGCGTTCTTGGCATATATGATTCTTTCTAAGGCCATCTTCTATAAATGCAGTAGTGGAACTGTCTATGATAAGAATACTTTCGGGGAAAAAGAGTCCATTATCGTCATTAAAATAAAACGGATATCTCTCTTCATCAAATTTGTATAAGTTTCGACGGCTAACAATCAACTCTTCCAATGAGTTATTACATGAGATTGCTGTAACAATATCTAATTCATTTAACTTTTTTAGATACCCAACAGTATGTGGAATGTCATCCTTACTTTCTATTTCAAATGTTAATTCCGCATATATTATTGGTGACATAAACAAAGAAGTAAAAACTATTTTCTCTATATCATCATCTAAGAGCTTACAATGTGTACTCTCTCGTACATCTCTATTTATAAAATGTAAAAGTACAGATTTTTGTATAGCGGCAACCTCCCTTTTATATTCCTAGATTTCTGCAAAACACTGTTCTATTAATCATAATTTCCCTTCTTCAACAAATAGCATATTCATTTGTTGCTTATTTTAATTTTCCCTCCATCCGAAAATATAAAAGCTTGCTCATAACCGACACCAAGAGTTTCAGCAATCTCCATCATCTCATCAAAGGAAACCGTGCCTCGTTTCAGCTTCTTATTAAAATTCTGCGGAGTCTGCCCAATCCGTCTACAAAGTTCCGCAAGGCTGATATTCATTCTATCACACAATTCTCTAATCATATCCGCTGTTGTCATAAACTCCCTCCATATCTTTTTTTATTATAAACCATACGGTTGATAAGCACAAGGTCTCTCTACCAAAATTTACAATAATTTAATAAAGCGCCCCGCAGTCCGTTTCCAGTCCGCAGGGCGCTATCCATTTTCTTCTTTATATTTCCACACGAATCTCCAATCCTGATTTGAATTCCACAACCAATTCTTCCTCATAAACCGTGACCTTTTGGATATATACTAAAAAAGTGGACAAGTAAGATATAATAAAAACATCAAAATAAAAGACAAGCAGGAGGAATAAAAAATGTCAAGAAAAAGCAAACCAAAGTACACAGAGGAATTCAAGCAAACAATCGTAAATTTATATCAATCAGGGAAAACCTATTCTCAGATAAGTCAGGAATACGGAATATCGCACAGCGCCTTAGCCAACTGGATAAAGAAGTATTCAGAGGTCAAAATGGACGATAACACTATTCTTACTGAACCAATGTCAATAAAGTGGACAAGAAAAATCAGAAAAAATTGGATTCAGCTTGAATAGGAGTCAAGCCGTTATTATGAGAATGAGGTCTTACCGAATTGTAAAAACCGTTAATGTATTGAAAAAGAGCAAGGTTTAAATCCTCAAGAGAAGAATAAGCCTTACGGTTAACCTCTTCCTTTTTCAAGTATTTGAAAAAGCATTCCATAACAGCATTATCATAAGGATGCCCCTTTGCCGAAAAGGACTGAATCATGTTCAGATTGTCCAGATGTCTGCGAAATTCAGAGGATGTGAATTGGCTCCCTCTGTCCGTGTGGAATATTATACCTATGGATTTACCTCTTGCGGCAACAGCCGCATTAACGGTATCTATCGCAAGTTTAGTATCAATTTTATTTGATAATTTGTATGCGATCACCTTCCTTGAAAACAGATCGAGAATTACGCATAAGTAATAAAATCTTCCCGCTGCTCTTATGTATGTAAAGTCGCATACCCACGCCTTGTTCGGAGCAGATTGATTGAAATTTTGAGACAAAATATTTTTGCATTCTCCATCGGAACCCGATTTTGATTTGTGCTTAAATGGCTTAACAGCGCTCATTTTGGGTAGGTTCATACTCTTCATCAGACGGTACGCTCTGCCGGCGCTGATGTTTATGCGATAATCACGCTGAAGACAAATTTTCATTTTTTCAGCGCCAAAACGCTTTTTAGTTCTTGTATAAAGCTCAAGAATACATTTGCGTATATGGCGGTTTTCCTTTTCGCGGTTGCTTTCATGATGATTTATGTATTTGTAGTAAGTACTTCGGTTTACACCGAGAACACGGCAAAGCGTTGTGATTTTGTGTTCACCGGAAAGCAGCTTAACGGCTTTTAATCTTTGTCTGAGTGAGGCGTGAATATCGCAATGGCTTTTTTTAATATTAGATTTTCCTCCTCAAGCTGTGCGTTTCGTTTCTGCAGCTCCTTGATTTGCTTGGAGGTAAGAATAGTGTTATCGTCCATTTTGACCTCTGAATACTTCTTTATCCAGTTGGCTAAGGCGCTGTGCGATATTCCGTATTCCTGACTTATCTGAGAATAGGTTTTCCCTGATTGATATAAATTTACGATTGTTTGCTTGAATTCCTCTGTGTACTTCGGTTTGCTTTTTCCTGACATTTTTTATTCCTCCTACTTGTCTTTTATTTTGATGTTTTTATTATATCTTACTTGTCCACTTTTTTAGTATATATCCAAATATATCAATGCTGTCGGACAGGTAGTCAAGGCGGTTACGGACAGAACTATCGCGCTTGACGAACTGAAAGCGGCAATAGCGGAAGCTGAAAAAATTGAAGCTTCTGATTACACCGAGGACAGCTATGCGGAACTGACAACAGCTTTGACAGCGGCAAAGGAACTGCCGGAGGATTCTGAAAAGGCAGATATCGAAGCCGCTAAAACAGCGCTTGAAACGGCTGTTGCGGGTCTGGTTGAAAAGACGGACGATTCCTCATCAGAGCCTTCATCAGAATCAACTCCTGATTCAGAATCAACGCCTGATTCCGAAAGCTCGTCCGATACAGACGCCGATCCGTCATCAAAAACAGAAGATGAATCAAGCTCAAAGACCGACGATTCGTCAAGCAAAACCGACGATTCGTCAAACGGCATCACGTCAAAGACGGATTCCGCAGGCTCCGACAGTAAGGCGGGGATAACGGGAATTGCCAATAACTCAGGAGCCGGCGGAACGTCCAATCCCAACACCGGGGCAGCTTCGGCTGCGGCAGCGGGAATAATTCTGTTGTCAGCAATCGGCGTTATCGCCTCAAGAAAGAAGTAACCTCCTTTACATCTTCATGGTTTATTTCACTGCTTCCGACTTGACTTTAGCGCTGAAAGCAAAAACAAGGGTACAGTTATCTGTGCCCTTGTTTTGTTATGTTGTTATTTGTCAAATTAAATCCGCATATTTCAATTTTATAACGTTCGCCAACTTGACAGTTAAATATAGTGAAAAATAACGGGGTTCAAATACGTTAGGGAAAATGCAGACGTAATTGCTTTATAATCTTTCTGAGTATTCTCTTATTAGTTCTGGAAAAACTTAATCCATAAAATTGATCTTTTCCAGCAGCCAAACTATAGCTTTTTTTGAACCGCTGATCGTTTTAGCCTCAACCATCATTCCGTTTTTAACTTCTCTAATATTCCCTTCACTGTTTTTTAGTGAAAGTGCAGATAAATCAGCTTGAGCAATATAAAATTTAGTTCCAGAGGATTCGTCAACTATGGAATCGGCTGAAATTGAAGTTATTTCACCCGTTATTTTGCCATATTCGTTGTATGGAATAGCATCAAAAACATATTCCGTTTTCTGTCCTATCTCAATCTTTGATATTTCGTTTTCAGGTATATATAACATTACCTTAAGTTCTTCTCCCGTAGGAATTACACTGCAAAGCTGACTGCCTGCCTGAACAACGTCCCCGGGATTAAGCTCGTTCACGAGCGTTACCGTTCCATCAAAAGTCGCTGTGACTTCCGAATTTTTAATCGTCGTATTAACCTCTATCAGCTGTGATTCAACTGATGTAATATTTTCGTTAATCGAATCAATTTCTGAATTTAATGTAATAACCGCCTCATTCTTGAGTTTTTCTCCGGATAATTTCTCATACTCCTTTAGATCTTCTACTCCCTCCAGCGATAATTCCAAGCTTTTCTTATTGCTTTCCAATGTTTTTATTTCATCTTTTAGAGTGCTGATTTGCGTCTGAAGCTGCGTAATAAATGAGTTTTTCAAAACATCTGCATCGATCTTCGCGCTCTCATACGCATACCTTGCCTCGTTGACTGAAGCTTCCGTAATAATCGTACTGCTGTTTTGCCGCATAAATTTGCTGTACAAGTCCTGATATTCAGAATATCTAGCATTATATTCATCTGCCAAAGAAACATATTCCGCTATATATTGCTCATAACTGTTCTGCAAATTACTGTCATTGGCATTAAATTCATATCCTTGCTCTACTGCGTTTTTTAATTCCTTATAACTATTTAAAGCAGCTTGTAATTCGCTGTTTCCGCTATCTGAAATAAGCTGATTTTCAATAAGAAGAATTTGAGAACGAACATCGGATAAATATGCGGACTGATATGAAATCATATTTGAATAAGCTGTTTCTGACTTCTGTTTTACAGTTTCTACTTCAACAGAAGTGATTGTTTCTTGTGCAAACTGTTCAGTATACTGCTTTGAAAGATTTTCATAGGAATCTTTGTATTGTTTGCATATAAATAATGCTTTTTCGTAATTTGCATTATATTCAGCATAGCTTGATTTAATTAATTCGTCTGAGCCGGAATATTCCGAATTGTTTTTTACGCACGTCAACAGATCGCTGTATTCTAAAAGCTGTTTTTGTTTAGCTGTTAAGCTGGCCTCTGTAGAGGTAAGATTATTTTCCTTTTCTTCCGCGGTCAAACTGTTATTAAGCTGAGAAGCGTCAATTTCCCTCGCCGTCAGCGAAACGCCGTTTTTATATTGCTCGTAACGATAATAATATTTAGAATCGGAATTATTGTTTTTAAAATAGTTTACATCATCTTCAATGCACTTTTTTAAAAGCTCTGTATTGGTAAGATCTGAATGATAGCTGTTTAATTTCTCTTCCAAAATGCTTTTTTGTTCTGCTGCATAATCAGAATCAAGAACAAAAAGTATGTCTCCGGTCTTTACATTCTGACCTTCGTCTATGCATATCTCTTTTATTTTACAATTAGACGGAGACATTACAGAGCTTGACGCTTTTTGAGTTTTAATTTCTCCTGTTGCCTTTGTGTATTCATCAATTTCAAAAAAACAAGCAAATATAACCGCTGCTGCAATTATAATAATAAGGATATAAATAAACCAGCGTATTTTGGGAGATTCCTTGCTTTCCATAACCTCTCGGCTGTCAGTGATATCATTTATATCAATTACAATTCCTTTCAAAATACTCACCTCTTACATCATTGGGTTTACAAAAACAGGATAGGCGAGATGCGGTATTTGTTCCTGTTCTTCTTCCATAGTTTTTTCTTCAGGAGCGCTCTCTGTTTTATCCGGAAGCTGATCCTTCCAAAGACTATAATATCTGCCTTTCTTTTCGATCAGTTCCTGATGCGTACCTTGTTCTATAAATTTACCTTGCTCCATAACAAATATTTTATCACATCTCATTATGGTGCTGAGCCTGTGGGCGATAATTATTGTAGTAATGTTTTTGGAAAGATTATTTATTGTTTTTTCAATGGCTTTTTCAGTTATGGAATCAAGATTACTTGTAGCTTCATCCATTATCAGTATATCAGGTTTTTTAAGCAGCGCTCTTGCAATCGCAAGCCTCTGCTTCTGACCGCCGGAAAGATTTGCTCCGTTTTCTTCAAGCATTGTTTCATATCTGAGCGGCAGCTTATTGATAAACTCGTCTGCTTTACTCAGCTTACAGGCTTCAATTATATCCTCAAGCGTCGCGTCTTCGTTTCCAAGCTCCAGATTTTCACGGATCGTTCCGCTGAAAAGAAAAATATCCTGCGAAATATATGCGATTCTGTTTCTCAACGATTCAAGATTAATATCCTTTAAATTATAATCGCCGATAAATATTTCTCCTTTTTCCCAAGGATAAAAATTCATAAGCAGTTTTGAAAGAGTTGTTTTGCCTGAACCGCTTTCTCCAACCAGAGCAATTTTTTCTCCTGCTCCTATCGACATATTTATGTTTTCCAGCACAAGCTTTCTTGTGCCGTATCTGAAATCCAGATTTTCTATTTTGATTGGATAGTTCAGAGATTGAGGAGAAAGCTTTCTGCTCTCGTCAGCTGTCTTTTCAAGTTCCAAATCGAGAATTTCACTTAACCGTTCTGCCGCTACGATAGCGGTCTGCATTGTTGGCTGAAGGTTAATGAGATTTTTTACCGGATCAAGGAAATACGCTAAAAGGGCGTTAAACGTCAGCAAACTTCCTAATGTCATATTTCCGTTAAGCACACTTACAACACCTGCCCAAAGAATGACAGTTCCTCCGATAGCTGAAACGGCTCCGGTCAAAGTCTGTTGAGCATTGGTGATCATACCGCCTTTGAAAACGCTTTTAAGAAGCTTAACAAAAAGCCTGTCAGTTTTAGCCTGCGCTTTATCTTCGGCATGGAAAGCCTTAACTGTTTCAATGCCGTTCAGAGTTTCAACAAGGTATGATGTAACCTGTGAGTTATCCTCCATTTGTTTTTCATTGATTTTCTTGACAGGCTTATTGAATGCAAAGACAATCACACCATACAATATTATTACAATAACGGCTATTCCGAACAGCAGATGATTCTGAGTAAACAGAACGATACCTCCGACAACCGCCATAAGAGTATCAATCATAATTGAAAGCGTTGCACTTGAAATAGCGTCCCTTATTTTTGAAGCGTCCATAAATCTTGATACGATTTCTCCGACCTTTCTTGTTCCGAAAAAGTTCATCGGCAAACCGAGAACGTGCTGATAGTACCCCAGAATCAATGGTATGTCAAGTTTTTGACTGAGATATAGCATAAGATGATTTCTGAATGCTTCAAGTATTGCTTTGAAGATATATAACACGATAACTCCTATTGAAAGGGTTATCAGGGTTTTTCTAAGTGAATTAGGAACTATATCGTCCATGATAAACCGGAAATAGAACGATGCCAATATTCCGAATACAGTTATAATAAGAGAAGAAAGAAAAATATTGAGCAGAAGTCTTTTCTGCGGAAACATAAGACTAAAAAATCTTGACAGAACGCCTTTGTTTTCATTTCCTTTCTGAAACTTTGAAGTTGGAACAAGAAGAATAAGGACTCCTGTCCAAATTTTAAAAAATTCTTCGGGAGTATATTTTACAATGCCCTTTCCCGGATCGGCAATTATTATTTGTTTTTTTGTTATTTTATGTATCACCACATAGTGAAGCAGACTTCCGTCTACAACTACATGAGCTATTGCAGGAAGCGGAAACTCGGTAAAGAAAGCCTCTTTATCTCCCTTCACGCCTTTGGCTGAAAAGCCCAGCTGCTCGGCAGCCTTTATCATTCCATAGGCATTGGTGCCTTGCTTATCTGTTCCGGCGACTTCTCTGATTTTTGATATTGAAAGATTCAGTCCGTATTGCTTTGATATTGTTGCAAGGCAGGCTGCTCCGCAGTCGGTTATGTCGTGTTGTTTTACGCAGTAGTATTTCATTTGTTCACTTCCTAAAATAACTTTTAATATTTTCACTAATAAATGTGCACTTCTGAATGATTTATATAGACTTCAAAAGTGCACATTTTATTAGTTTTTAATGTTTATGTGTCAGTGAAGAATTGAATATATAAATCTTCCGATATATTCACCGTTTGTAAATGCTAAATTAGATAAGAGTAACGTAATAAAAGCACTTAAAAACAATTTTGCAATAGGATAATTAGAAATGATTGCTGAAACTTTTTCAAACATTTTGTCCTCACTTTATTAGCTTTTATTGTATAATATATCAGCAGTTACATAAATGTTTGCAGATATTTTAACGAGTAATATATTTGACTGTAAACACAACAATTGTACCTATTATCATTAAAATTAACGTTTCTGCTGATATTTCAATAATTTTAAATACTTTTAATAATATTATTACAGCCAATGCTATTACAGCTAGAATTCTTGCTATTTTATAAATGTCCTCAAATTTAATCATAAGAATATTCCTTTAATAGTTTTTCCAACTGCTGTACCTACTGTTACGCCAATAACAATAAGACCTGCACCTTTCGTGTACTATATGATTTTCAGCTTTAATAGCCTTTTTCTTATGTTATTTTAATTTCTACGAAAAAAAGCAAAGTACACGCTTAATCCTGTAAAAAGCATTGTTAAAACTAATGTTTCAATACTGATGTTGTTGTATTTATGCATCATATAAACTTGATCGATACAACAAATAATCAATATGATTGAAAGTATAGCAAAAATAATTTTTGAGCAAAATTTTGGCGAAACCATATATATTCTCCTTGAAGTAAAGCCATTTTTCATAACATTTTCCATATTGCTCTATAATTATACACTCGAATTTTTATTATGTGTGTAATTTTTCGTAAATGGTCGTTTTATATCCCTAAATGGTTATAAGTTTAAAAAAGACATTTTACCATCTTTGATAACATTAATCATCCTTTATTTTTTACTTTTAATAATGTGAATCACATAAACAACTATATATATTGCATTCAAAATTAGGACGATTAAACAAAATATTTTTGAAATTTGACTATCAGAAAGAAATAAAAATGCTATTATCAATAAGAAAAAAAACGTTTTTTCTAGTATTTCCCAAATATCAAAATTTTTCATTTGTTAAATCGACTCCTTAATTTTACATAAAAAAATATGTAATGATTTATTTTTATATAATATCCACAACTTAAGGAAATAGTTAGAATTGCAAGAAATAACGCAAGATAGAATTATATATGCAAAATCCTTAAGTTGTGGACAGTAATTTTTTATAGGTAAGTTACTGCTTAGTATACAATACCTGCTATAATTGTAACAGCTCCAGAGTATATTTTTGCTGCACCTTTGACTTTATTGCCGCCATACACATTGAGTCCTCCCCAAATAACAGATACAGCACCTGAGCCTATCATCAACCAGTTTACACCACCGTCAATTAATTCTAAATTTGATATAGATAATTCTCTAAACATAATAAAATCACCTTAACCTTTAATTCCCTTTCCTAACAAAACTAGTCCTCCTGTGTAAAATGCACCAAAACCTGCTGGACCACCTATAATTCCGCCTATTGGTGCACCAATACCCATTGATAAAGCACCACCAAGTAGAAGAACAAATCTTGCAGCATCTCTAGTGCCGCCGTCAACCTCGTTCTTTTCATCTTCTGAAAGCTCTGCAAAGCCATTCTTCATAACACTTTCCATTGTTATGTACCTCCTTGTAATTTTTAAATTTTTCTATATCAAAGCTTATCGTCATATCGTGCACTATATGATGATAAGCTGAGATAGCTGCTGTTAAATACTCAAAACAATATAAGCAAGCTGATAATAACTCCCACTACCGCAATAATTATAGCAAACTTTTTAGAAATTTCTCTATTAATTAATACAGATATCAACGAAACTAAAGCTTTAAACCCATCAAAAGCAACAATCGGCAATAGATTAAACGCTCCTAAACAAAATGACAATATACTGGTTATCATCAAAAATTTATTTAGAATTCGGGAAAAACTTTGTGGAACTTCAAGATTGTCCATATAGTTATATGGGTTTTTCGTTTCAATTGTTTCAGATACAACACTGCTCTCATCTGAAAACAACTCTTTAACAGACTCTGTGATTAGTGTTATGTATTTACCAAATGTTCGCACAGAACCTTCGAATTTATTTTTAAAGCTGTTGTCAAATTCAAGATCAAGTACTGTATTATCACAATAAAAAGAAACTGTTTCCTTTTCATATTCAGAATTAAGAAAAGTAATAGTATTTTCAGTATTAGGAACAAGTAATTCCTCTACATCATCAATATTAAATACTCTCTCATTATTGATATTTCTTATTATATCTCCCTGTGTAATTGTAGTATTTTCAAGCTGAACATCATTAACTGTGTTTATTTTTAATCCTTCCAAATTACCAAGCGAACAAACCATAAGTGTAAATGCAAGAAAAAAATTCATAATAGGACCGCCAAGAATAACCGCTATCTTGCGTAAATAAAAACCTCTTATATTTTCAGAAGGAGTATGTTCTTGAATAAATTCCTTGAAAGTACACATTCCACCAAATGGAATAAGTTTGATAGAATATTTCGTTCCGTTATTTTCTTTAACAATGAGTTTTGGACCTATTCCTATCTGAAATTCTTCGCAAGAAAATTTTACTATTTTGCTTATAAGAAAATGCCCACCTTCATGAAATAACATGATTAAATAAAATCCTAAAAAAAGAAAAACTATTTCTATAATATCATTCATATCTGGTTTCCCATTATTGTAATTTACAATACCTTTCTTATATAATAATATATTTTTCTATATCCATTCTATCATAATTTCGCGTACTTTTCAATATATCAATACAAATTTTTCCATCGATACTGTTTAGAGTTGAACAAACATCTGTTGATATGAACTTGAAATGGATAGTAATTCAAATGCGATTTGTGTTAGATATTTATTTAAAGCCCCGATTTCTATATTGAAATCGGAGCTTAGACGTACTGAACTATATGTACAGCCTCATTAATTCTATGCCTTTGCTAAGATGAACTGAGAATTAGAATGCCCAATCAAGAACTTTCTTAGTTCCCCATGCTGCAGCACCTGAGATAACGCCTTTAGCAACGGCCTTTCCTACGAAAATGAGAACTGGAACCCAAGCAACTCCACCATCAACCTCGTTCATTTCATTTGCAGAAAGCTCTGCAAAGCCATTCTTCATAACACTTTCCATTGTTATGTACCTCCTTGTAATTTTTAAATTTTTCTATATCAAAGCTAATTGTCATATCGTGCACTATATGATTTTAAGCTTAGATAGCTTTTTTTATTATATCACATACTTTAAATACTTGTATTCAATTTTATCCAATGGTCACTTAATAGCCGTGAACGGTCATAATTCTTACATGACTAAGTAAATTTAAAGGATGTTATCACAAACACCAACATACATATCAACGATTAAGTTGTCAATATCGTTTTGATTCGCTGGCTCCTGAACTGTAACGTTATAACCCGCTGTTATCGGCATAAGTTTATGACTGTTTATGTACTGCATAAGTTCGTTTACACTATTCTGAAGCAGTGCAGGATTGCCCTTATGCCTGATTTTCACAGCGTTATTAAGCCGAAACAACGGTTTGAATTTAAATTCAGAATTTGTAGTTATTTTTTTATCTACAGGGATCAATACCTCAATATCCATGACTGAATGTCCGAATTCATCTTCAACTGCATATGTTGCGGTAACAGTCGGTCCGGTCCTGCAGGCATTGTTTTCCTGAATCAGATTTTCAAAGCTTCGCATAACCTCTTCCATCTTCTGCTGAGTTACCTTCCCTCGAAATGAAACTACATTTTTCATTTCAAGCGTGTTGTTTTCGGTAATTGTCATTTCAGATTTTCCTCTCTTTCTTTTACAAGTCTTTTCAAAGCTTCAGGCTCCTCCGGCTGATGGCATATGAAAAAACAGGTCTTATTGGAAAACCAAAAGGATAATGCCATTGCCAAAGACGCTGTTAAGCTTCCGTACCTGACCATAAATTTTTTAAACTTTTTCATAAATAAACCTCCAGTAATCTTAAGATTTGTTTTTATCATAACAAATTTTTAAATGTTCGTGCATATTTTGTTGTGAATGGTATTTTTATGTCCCTTAACGGTAATTTTTCTCTATGATTTTATTTTTTGCGCTGCCTAATAATTGTAAAATCATAACGGTTAAAAATATAAAATCAATCAAGACGCACAATCTTTTGCAATTTAACAGCATTAATATTAAAAAAATTAAAATAATAAACGCGGAAAGTTTAACATAGGAAAGCCTTTGCTTTAGCTTTTGTTTTTTATCTAATTTCTTATGCCAGCTGTCTACGGGAGTAAGAGATCCTACGGAAATTAATAAAATCACAAAGATAATTGCTGTTATACTGTTTTCTAATTTTAAAATACTTGATATAAAAATTGCTGTAATATAAATTAAGATTGATATAACAAAACACACTGCACCGCTTTCAGCGTGAAAACCTCCGGCAATACTTCTTAAAGGAATCATAATAAATAGAAATATTACGCTTTCAATTACCTTACTCCAAATCAGCCCTATGATAATTGTAATTATTATATTGAAACCCATTTCGATTAGTCCTGTCATACAATAACTATATAATTCATAGTCGCATTCTTTCAAAATATTGTTTTTTATAAGCCATTTTACAATACTATTGCTTAATTTTTCAAACATAAAATACCACCGCTCTATGTTATTATCATAAAGCAATGGTATCATATGGAAAAATATAAATGGTTTTAAACGTAATGAACGGTTTGTTAACGTCCCTGAATGGTTACTCGTCCAGTAACGGCAAAACGACAGTCGCTTCAAATTTTGACTCCTTACGTTCTACGGTGAAACTGCCTCCGTATTTTTCCGCAATTCTATTAACGTTGCCCAAACCGTATCCGTGCCTTACTTTGTCTGGTTTGTCACTCTTTAATTTATCCATGGTGTTCTTACCCTCTGCTGAATTTAAAATATTCAATACAAGGGCTGTATCCGCGGTAAAAATATTCACTTCAATGTATCTGTCATCTAAATTACGCACCTTCTTACACGCTTCAATTGCATTATCCAATAAATTGCCCAAAGCAACGCTCAAGTCATATCTCTCAATATTTATTTTGCTTTTATCTATCTTGATATCTGTTTTGAATTTTATCATATTTGCCTCAGCCGTATTAAAAGCGTTACTTACAAGAGCGTCAACGACAAGATACCCCGTGTTGACCTTTTTATATGATTCCTTTACGTTATCTATGGCTTTATCAATATAGTCTATAGCTTCTTTATAATTCTGCTGAACTGCACATTCACGCAAATAAACCAGATGCTTATTTGTGTCATGAATAATACTGCTTATGCTTTTAAAAGACATTGATGTCTGTTCATACTTTTTCTCCTGAAACATAAACTGTGTTTCCATTTGTATTTGTTTTTCCCTAATCTCATTAGCTTGTATAATATTATTCAGCAAATAGTATACGATAAAATTAATAATAAGTATTCCTAATATTGCTGTATTAGTTGTAAAACCTGAATTTACAATGGTTCCCTTTGATTCGATTGTGACTGCAACGATAATAAATATACTTAACAAGGGGATAATTATCAAACAAAGATAGTCTTTTACGTTGGCTCTTACCGTTCCTTTCTTCATAATTAAAAGAACGATTATTACCATAATAAATTTTATAAGTTTAGACAGCATTACCGTATATAAATATACGTCCTCAGAAAAGGACTTTGATGTCACCAGCATATTCATAAAAGTGATGATACTGTTAGCTGCCACTTCTGAAAGCATCGAAAACACCTGAAGCGAAATTGCAGCAAATATTTTTGCTATCATCTTTGATTTATACATTAATGTAAAAACAAAATATTCAATCAAACCCAGAAGCACAAAAAACGTCCATGTCATTTCCGGTATCCTTACAAACCAGAACACAACTCCTAAAACAATATATATGAAATAGCAAATCGGCTTTGCGGCCCAGTCCTGAAATTTCTTTAAAACGATCTCTAAAAATATCATCGCAATAACAACGTCGAATACAGAAGCGGCTATCGTAAAAATCAGCTGCATTAATTCACTCATTATTTTTTATACCTCACTACCATGTACTTTGAAAAAGCGTCTTTTACTTCCGGAAGCTTTCTCCGACTGATTTCCACTGTTTTTCCGTTAGTCAATTCCACCAGATTTGCGTTAAACTTTTTTATATATTTCATATTCACTAAAACTGATCTATGAACGCTTATAAAGAATTGGTCCTTCAATTTTGCTTCCATTTCAGCAATTTTCCCTTTTATTTCAAATTCTTCTGTCATAGTCGTAACAAGCAGATCTGATTTTGTCGTTACGCTTTTTATAGTTTCAAAACAAACAATTTCGTCTAAATATAAAAGAATTTCGCCTTTTTTTAAGCTTACCACCGCAATATTTGTTTGTATCTCATTTATGTATCCTATAATTTTTTGAAACTTTTCTTTAAACAGCTGATATGAAAGAGGCTTTGTTAAATACTGAGAAGCCTGCACATCAAAGCTATCCTGCATATATTCAGGATAACTGGTAATAAAGATAATTAAAACATTTCTGTCGGGTATTTCACGAATTTTCTGAGCAGTTTTGATTCCGTTTAATTCAGGCATTTCTACATCAAGAAATAGGATATCGTATTTTACCGTTTTTCTGTTATAAACCTGTATCAGATTTTTTCCGCTGGAATATCTGTCAATCATAAATTCAATTCCTGTTTCAAAAGAAAAACGCGTAATATATTCCTTGATTCTTTTTATTTCTGATAACTCGTCATCACATACAGCAATTTTCAATAGCATTATGATTCTCCTTATTTGCATTTTACCTAACTATTTTAGCACATATTTGATTTTAATTCAACCATTGTAATTACCATTCAAGGCTTTAAAATTATCTTTCATTCTGTCGTTATTAATAATTGCCATTCGAATATATCAATGATGTCGGACAAGTAGACAAGGCTGTTACCGACAGAACTATCGCGCTTGACGAACTGAAAGCGGCAATAGCGGAAGCTGAATTAATAAGCGGAGAAAACTACACCGAGGACAGCTATGCGGAACTGACAACAGCTTTGACAGCGGCAAAGGAGCTGCCGGAGGATTCTCTGAAAAGGCAGATATCGAAGCCGCTAAAACAGCGCTTGAAACGGCTGTTGCGGGCCTGGTTGAAAAGACGGACGATTCCTCGTCAGAGCCTTCATCAGAATCAACTCCTGATTCAGAATCAACACCAGATTCCGAAAGCTCGTCCGATTCAGACACCGATTCGTCATCAAAAACAGACGATGAATCAAGCTCAAATATCGATGATTCGTCAAACGACATCACGTCAAAGACGGATTCCGCAGGCTCCGACAGTAAGGCGGGAACAACAGGAATTGCCAACAACTCAGGAGCCGGCGGAACGTCCAATCCCAACACCGGGGCAGCTTCGGCTGCGGCAGCAGGAATAATCTTATTGTCAGCAATCGGCGTTATCGCCTCAAGAAAGAAGTAACCTCCTTTGCATCTTTATGGCTTTTTTCACTGCTTCCGACTTGACTTTAACGCTGAAATCAAAAACAAGGGTACAGTTATCTGTGCCCTTCAGCTTGCAACTCGCAGGTGGAATCTTTCCCTTATTTCAACACCCTCAAATTTGTCATGGGGGCAAGACCTTTGCTGATAAGAATTTCATTGCATTTAGAAACCGTAATTTGCTTATTGAAAGCACAGGAATCCAGAAAAAGCTGATAGAGCCAATTCTCCTGCGTATGCTTGCATAAGCATATACCTGCAAGGTCAAGAAGATACTTGCTCTGAATCGGTAAAAGCCTTAACGCAACGCTGATTGCGACAAGATAATTTTTCTGCTGATTTCTGTTGTCGTGCAGATATTCGGAAAGCGTGCTTTTATCTATTCCGGTCATTTCATAAAGTCTTGCACCGATAATTCCTTTTTTCTTCATAAGAAACCGCAGATATGTTCCGACGGTATCTTCCTCTTTTTTAGAGAAACTGTATTCATTGAGAATATCGTCAACACAATCACTGGTAAACACCTTGATACGGTTTGCAAAATCGTCAATCTGATAGATTTCCCTATCGTCTATTTTCTTTTTTCTCAGCACAGGATTGTGCTGAATTTTTTTATAGCTGATTTGAAATCTTTCTCACTCAGAAGCTGCCAGTTTGCCGGAATCAGATTATCACGATAAAAAGTATATTTTCCATTTGAAACAGCCGTTCTCACTTTAGTGTTGTTGAGATAAATATCCACAAACTCCTCAATGGTAAAACTGTGTACATCATCGTTTTCAGACGAATCGTTTATGATGAAAAATCCGTCTGCTCTTTCCGAGCCGATCGGCTCGACAATTGTTCCGAGTTTTGTTTTCGTAATTTTTGCATAGGCTGTATTTTCTGGCTGCGTAGAATTCTTAAGTACCGCCGCATGGTTTATGACCGTCCGTTTTCCCTGATATGTAACAATAACCGTCATGTCTTTTTCCTCAATTCTTTCGGCAGGAATCATTACCGCATTAGTCTGTCCCAAGTCCATGTAAATACCTCCATTTTTCAGCATTGTTTCACAATAATTTTTTCCAATTATATCGCAAAAATAACCATTATTCAATGTATTTTACGAAATCTGATTTTTTGGTATATATTATAGAGGAGTACATAAAAAAGGCATTTCGCACAGCTCATAATTCCTGCAAACCGCAGGGAAATCAGGTAATCAAATAAACCACGTCCGTCAGGACGGATTCAATTTTAGCAAGCAAGGTATTACCGCATTACATTTTTCAAAGGTAATTGCAGTAATACACGCTTGTTAGGGACACCCTAAGACCCATAAAAAATTAAAAACACGGAGGTTTTCTATGGATAAGAATAGGCGTGAACATTACGTTCAGATACGCTTAAATGATGAGGAACAATCACTGCTTGAAAACAAGTATAAGCAAAGCAGATTCAAATCAAAAAGCCAGTTTATAAGGACGATGATTCTGGAAGGCGTGGTAGTCAGAATCGATGATAAAAAAATGCAAAACACAGTAAGGCAGATTTCAGGCATTGCAGCGAACATCAATCAGATAGCTGTAAGGGTAAATTCCACGGGCAGTATCTATGCCGACGATGTGACGGAAATCCAAAAGGATATAAATGAATTATGGCGGCAACTAAGATTATTTCAATCCGATTTACAGAAGCTAACGCAATAGCGTATATTGCCAATCCAGAAAAGACCGATAACGGTCGGTTGGTTTATACGTTCGGCTGCCGAAAAAATCCCTATGAAGCAAGCAGGGATTTTGAGCAGGTAAGGTCAACGGGAACAGGCAGAAATCAGATACTTTCTCACCATTTCATGCAGAGTTTTTCGCCGGGGGAAATTACTCCTGAAAAGGCTTTACAAGTTGGCATAGAATTATGCAGAAAATTTTTAAATGACGAATATCAGTATTACCTTGCCGTACATACAGATAAAGACCATATTCATTTGCATTGTATTTTCAATAACGTGAACATGGTGGACGGACTTACTTTTGAAACCCATGCAGACCAAGGAGATAAGCGTCATCGCAAGTGGGTAAACCTCAGAAACCTGTCAGATGAAATCTGTAAAAAGCATAAACTTTCAGTAATTGAAAATCCCGAAATGGGCAAGGGCAAATCGTACTTTGAGTGGGATATGAATCGTCAGAATCTTTCATGGAAAGCCAAGCTGAAATTTGCTATAGATCAGGTGATAAAAGAGAGCGAAGATTTTGATGATTTTCTGCTGAAATGCAAGGCTCATAATATCGAAGTAGTCTATAATCCCGAACACGTTATCGACCTGAAATTCAGGCTTGCAGGACAGCAGAGATTTACGAGAGCAAGAACGCTCGGCTGGTACTATGAAAGCAAGCAAATTCCACGCAGAATCGCTATGTACAAGGGAGTAATGAATTACACTCCGAAAACAAATATTATCCGCACCGATACTGAGAAAATGCAAGGTTCATACGGCTTGCGGAAATGGGAGGATTTGCAGAACATGAAAGAGGCGTCAAGGGTAATCAATATCCTAACCAAATATGGCGTTGAGAATAACGTTCACCTTGAAAATACGGCGCTTGCGGATTATGCGAGAATGGGTGCGTTATCCGAAAATCTGAACTCGCTGAATACGCAGATTGAGGACTTGTCCGTAAAGATTAAAACTGCCCGAAAAGTACAGAAACTAAAGCCGATTATAGACGAATTAAAGGCGCTTTCCGGACGAAGAAAAGACAAGCTTGAGTGTGAACATAAAGCTGAATTTTTGGCGTATCATAATGCGGTCAAGCAGCTAAAAGAATGGTTTCCCGACGGACGTTTCCCAAGTCCCGAAAATCTGGACAAAAAAAGAAACGCCCTGATACAAGAGCGTTCCGAGAAAAACGAGGAATATAAGACATTGAAAGCTGCCGTTTCTGAACTGAATTACGCACGTCAGGCTCTTTCGGATTATCTCAGAAATGAGCGTAATGCGCAGGAGCAAAAACGGAGAAAAGAAGATTTGGAATAGCGACGCCTACAATAATTTTATTGTTCCTTATTTCCGGTCTTTTTTATAAACATAAAAGTAGTTATGATAACAAGCAGAAGCAAAATATGTAAAACTGTGTGATATATATCCGGAATATATTTCCCCTCAATTTTAATCCATTGTACGGTTTCTGAAAAGTATTTTATTTTTCCTTCTAAGCTTCCCATAATTCCGCCATTAAAAATAGTGTACCATTCATGACACAAAAACTGAATTACAAACCATATGGAAGTCCATACGGCAACTATCCATTTTCCAATTTTATCTTTTATAATAAATAATATTATTGTTATAAGATAAATCAGAAAAAACAATCCATCTTCCTTGTAAGATTGTGTAACTAAGCACTTGTCTCCAAAATAAATGCCTATCATGTCAAGAAAAAACCATACCAAAAGTATTATTTGAAATGCAATGCAAGTTTTTTTCATCCTTACTCTTCCTTTATAATTTATCAAACCATTAACTATGATTTTTCCTGTATTCCTCTAAAGCCGTCTGAATCAGCTTATTCACGCTCAAATTCTGAGATTTTGCATAGGCTTTCAGTTTATCGCGCTGTCCCTTTGGAACGTAAAAACTAATGAAATCGTAATTTTCTTTTGTGTGCTTTGCATTTGCGGCAACCTTACGCTTGCTTTCCTGTTTTTTCTGACAGTTTTTGCAGCACTTCTGAGAGCCGCTCGTGACCGTATAAGGCTGATTGCAAATCGGACAAATCTGCTCGCTTCCGACCGCTATGGACAATCCTGCCGCTTTCTTTTCTTTATATGCCTTGTTACGCAGAACTTGTGCTTTGTCGCGGCAGTAAACGCAGTACTTTGCTCTGTTGGATTGGGATTGAAATTTTGTACCGCAAATCTGACAAGTGTGTGTGAACAAGCGTACCCCTCCCGTTTTGTATTACACATATTGTAGCACAATCGCACTATTATGTCAATCATAATTGTTTTGTGCGTTTTGCACCGGAGAAACAGCCAAAATTATTGCGCTGTGAACAAACTTTATAATAAGAAAAAATTATACTTGACAATAACATTATACGGTAGTATAATAAACACATGAAAAAAACAAATCAATTGAAAGGAGCAGTCCAAAATGAAAAAGCTGATTACATCGCTTGCGATAATCGCTTTGGTATCAAATATTAGCCTTGATGTTCGTGCCGCTGAAATACTTGACAGGGACTACATAGAATCCGAAATATGGGAGGAAATGTGGCTCGGTAAGGACGATGACGGAACGGAATTTCCCGAAGCTTCGTACAAACGTCATCTGCTTGACGAGTGGCTGAACGAGAATTACGGCTCTGACGATTATGATTGGACAGCTATCGGCGAACTGAAATATCAGTACAAAGACTATTACAACAGTCTGACGGAAAATTGGAATTTCAATGATGAAAACGGCAAGTGGACGATTGAAACTGAGGATAAAACCTACAGCTTTATGCTGACCAATAACGCTTGGCAGATGATTGACCAAAACGGCAATGCCATTGATTCATTTCCGATATTCAGTACATTGGAAGAGGAAGAAAAACCGAACGATTCCCCGATAAATGACAACGGCGAATCGGGAAACAGAGTTATAGGCAGTGTGGATAACCGAACGGAAACGTATTCTGACAGCCTTGACGATGATGAGAGTAACTGAACCAATGTCAATAAAGTGGACAAGAAAAATCAGAAAAAATCGAATTCAGCTTGAATAGGAGTCAAGCCGTTATTATGAGAATGAGGTCTTACCGAATTGTAAAAACCGTTAATGTACTGAAAAAGAGCAAGGTATAAATCCTCAAGAGAAGAATAAGTCTTACGGTTAACCTCTTCCTTTTTCAAGTATTTGAAAAAGCATTCCATAACAGCATTATCATAAGGATGCCCCTTTGCCGAAAAGGACTGAATCATGTTCAGATCGTCCAGATGTCTGCGAAATTCAGAGGATGTGAATTGGCTCCCTCTGTCCGTGTGGAATATTATACCTATGGATTTGCCTCTTGCGGCAACAGCCGCATTAACGGTATCTATCGCAAGTTTAGTATCAATTTTATTTGATAATTTGTATGCAATCACCTTCCTTGAAAACAGATCGAGAATCACGCATAAGTAATAAAATCTTCCCGCTGCTCTTATGTACGTAAAGTCGCATACCCACGCCTTGTTCGGAGCAGATTGATTGAAATTTTGAGACAAAATATTTTTGCATTCTCCATCGGAATCCGATTTTGCTTTGTGCTTAAATGGCTTAACAGCGCTCATTTTGGGTAAGTTCATACTCTTCATCAGACGGTACGCTCTGCCGGCGCTGATGTTTATGCGATAATCACGCTGAAGACAAATTTTCATTTTTTCAGCGCCAAAACGCTTTTTAGTTCTTGTATAAAGCTCAAGAATACATTTGCGTATATGGCGGTTTTCCTTTTCGCGGTTGCTTTCATGATGACTTATGTATTTGTAGTAAGTACTTCGGTTTACACCGAGAACACGGCAAAGCGTTGTGATTTTGTGTTCACCGGAAAGCAGCTTAACGGCTTTTAATCTTTGTCTGAGTGAGGCGTGAATATCGCAATGGCTTTTTTTAATATCAGATTTTCCTCCTCAAGCTGTGCGTTTCGTTTCTGAAGCTCCTTGATTTGCTTGGAGGTAAGAATAGTGTTATCGTCCATTTTGACCTCTGAATACTTCTTTATCCAGTTGGCTAAGGCGCTGTGCGATATTCCGTATTCCTGACTTATCTGAGAATAGGTTTTCCCTGATTGATATAAATTTACGATTGTTTGCTTGAATTCCTCTGTGTACTTCGGTTTGCTTTTTCCTGACATTTTTTATTCCTCCTACTTGTCTTTTATTTTGATGTTTTTATTATATCTTACTTGTCCACTTTTTTAGTATATATCCACTACAAATACATAAATCACCGTGAAAGCAACCGCGAAAAGGAAAACCGCCATATACGCAAATGTATTCTTGAGCTTTATACAAGAACTAAAAAGCGTTTTGGCGCTGAAAAAATGAAAATTTGTCTTCAGCGTGATTATCGCATAAACATCAGCGCCGGCAGAGCGTACCGTCTGATGAAGAGTATGAACCTGCCTAAAATGAGCACTGTTAAGCCATTTAAGCACAAATCAAAATCGGTTTCCAATGGAGAATGCAAAAATATTTTGTCTCAAAATTTCAATCAATCTGCTCCGAACAAGGCGTGGGTATGCGACTTTACGTACATAAGAGCAGCGGGAAGATTTTATTATTTATGCGTAATTCTCGATCTGTTTTCAAGGAAGGTGATCGCATACAAATTATCAAATAAAATTGATACTAAACTTGCGATAGATACCGTTAATTCGGCTGTTGCCGCAAGAGGCAAATCCATAGGTATAATATTCCACACGGACAAAGGGAGCCAATTCACATCCTCTGAATTTCGCAGACATCTGGACAATCTGAACATGATTCAGTCCTTTTCGGCAAAGGGGCATCCTTATGATAATGCTGTTATGGAATGCTTTTTCAAATACTTGAAAAAGGAAGAGGTTAATCGTAAGGCTTATTCTTCTCTTGAGGATTTAAACCTTGCTCTTTTTCAATACATTAACGGTTTTTACAATTCGGTAAGACCTCATTCTCATAATAACGGCTTGACTCCTATTCAAGCTGAATCCAATTTTTTCTGATTTTTCTTGTCCACTTTATTGACATTGGTTCATCGATCAGCAAGACCTTTTTCCCAAGCTCCGCAAGACCGGCTCCTAAATTAAACGCCGTAGTTGTTTTTGCAACACCGCCTTTCTGATTGCATATGGCTATTACCTTTGACATCTTTCTCCCTCCTTTCATTTTGACATTAAAAAAGCCGACTATTCTGAGAATAATCGGCTATGTACTGGTATATATATCAAAGATTTTCCGGTAAACATCCTTAAAAGCTTTCGTCATAAAATCGGCGTTTTGCACTAAATTATACAGTATAACTTATGCATATTTACAAACAACGCTTATATATTTGCACATTTAACTCCAGCCAAAACAGGCAGTAAAAAAGCCCGTAAACGCTTTGTTTACAGACTTTTTCTTGGCTCCCCAAGTTGGACTCGAAGCAACTTGGGATTTGACTCAAAATAATTACATATTTACATAATGTTACTGTAAATATTAATATCATGAAGATACTTAGATTGCAGTTTGATTGCATTTTTTTTAGGCTTCATATCAACTTTCACATAGACATTAGCTGTAGTTTCTATGTTTTTATGTCCGAGCAGCTTAGATACAACGTCAATATCTACTCCGGCTGAGAGCAAATCGGTTGCGTAATTATGACGAAGCTTATGAAACAAGATATTACAATGATTTAAATTGTTATCTTTGAGAATATCTTTAAGGTTGTCATATAAGGTTTTGTAATTGGTAAGTTTTCCTTGGGCATTTGGAAAGACAAGATTCAAGTTTGAATTAAGCTCTATTTTATCTTTCCATTTTTGATTTTCGGGCAAATCACGGAATTCAAGCCAACTTCGTAACAACACAATAACTTGTTCAGAAACAGGTATATCTCTGATACTAGTAGCTGTTTTGGTACTTGACAGCATCACTCCCCTTTTAGCAATTTCGCCTCCGGGCAGTTCAATATAGTTATCAACAACTGAGCGTTGAATATGAATGATTTTCTCTGTAAAATCTATATCAGTCCAGAACAGCCCAAGCAACTCCCCTATCCTCATTCCAGTCAAAAACAGCACAGGAACTATAACGTTTAGCTTGGGGTATTTTGGAAGTATTTTGAATAAAGCTTTTAAATCCTCTTTCGATACAAGGCGATCTTTTGCTTCTGGAATATTTCCTTTTGGGCGTTTAAAATCATAGTCAAAAGGATTTATAGTTATATATCCTTTCAGCAATGCCTTTTTAAATACAGCTTTAACAAGTGAATAAATAGATTTTATGTATTTATCACTATAGAGGCTGCCATTGTTTTTGAAACGTATAAAAGAGAAAAATCTGTTAAGTCTGACATCGTTGATATCTTCAATGAAAATATCTTCAAAATATTCAAAGATTCGCTTAGCAATTTTTTTCTCCCACGCAGCTGTGCGTAAACTCTTATATGAGTTTTTGCGTTCTTCTAAAACAAGTTCTAATACTTCATTAAATTTGTGCTTGTGTTTCATAGTTTTTAAACCTCCAAAATTTTGAATTTTTTATGCAACTTTTTCTTTATTAACGTTGCTTCTCTTATTATACAAATATTAGCTGTTTATTTCTATAATATTTTAATGCTTTTGTATATAATAACGACTTTTTTCTACAAATTACATAATTGTGAGCTGTGCTTTTTGTTTGTAATTAATACAACATTCTACATATTGCACAAAAAAAGCATTGTAAATTAAAAAGTTGCACAAAATTTTAAAATACTAAATTTATGTATCATACAAACTTATTCGCCAATGGCGAATAAGTTAGAAATTTGAGAAGTATTGTGCAAGGAGGGGTGAAAGAGATGATAATGTCAATAACAATTGATGTTGACGCTAAAGCATCCGGTTATGCTAACGAAAATGAGCTTAAAGATGATATCGTGATTTTTGCAAGAGATCTCATCATTAACGGAGCAGAAGAGGAATGCGTTGAATTAACTATGCTAAGCGTTGAATACGAAAATTGATATATCATGAACCGTGCCGGTGATCAGATCGCCGGCATATTTGATGATATATTATCATATCATCAGCATAAAACAGCGATTGCAACGCTGACGAGGACGGCTTTCCCCCATCAACCCTGCCGTCCTCTTTTTATGCTTAAAAGAAAGAGGTCTGTTTTATGGTAAGAAGAAAAATATCTGAGGACACTATTGCAAATTTAAATAACATTTAAATATGATAAAGAAAGGTGGAAATAATTATCATGTTAAAAAGTCATAAAATTAAATTAAATGTTGAGTTTTGCGACAAGATTTTGTCCGGTCTTCAAAATTTCATAATCTGCGAAGATAACAAAGATTTTCAAACGGGCGATATAATTTCATTTATTCCAGTTTTACAGGACGAAATTACAACTCATGAAATTTTTGAACACACATACGAAATCAAATTTATTTTTTCTGGTTCCGGACTTTCAGAAGGGTGGATTGCGCTGGGGTTTAAAGAGATAAACCCTGTGCTCATTTTGATAAATTTGATAGATGAAACGACAGAACGTATGAACAATACTTTTATAGAAAGCTTCGATGAGTTGTGTCAGTTTCATAGTACTTATTTCGATCAGAGTTATGCTGATATGTTGCTTTCTAAAGAAAGCATACTATCGGAATTAGAGCAATGGATTAAAGTTCAAGAGATTTTATATCTTTCTGTTGACAAAAATAAAGGTTTTATTAGTTTTATTTCAAAACCTGAAGACTTTTTTCATATATCAATAAAATTTCCTAGTATAGATCGTGACGATTTTCCCCGGTTTTTTGGATCGTACTCAACCGCAGAAGAAGCATATACGTTTTTAAAAACAAATTACATACGATCTGATGAAGAAATCGTTTATATAGATAAAATTTCCGAAAATCTTTAAGCAAAACTCAAAACAATATAATTGAGGGATGAAAATGATCGATATAAAAAAAATGATGGAGTTATTTATAAAAAAGTTTGAAGACGAATTTGGTAAGAACGCCAAAATTGAGTATGGAGATAAAATCGCAATTGTTATGAAAAATTGCGTTGGTATTATTAAAATAGACGAAACTGAAAATCTTTCTTTATCTTTGACTCCTAACATAGTACACATTAACAACGAGTTAGATGTATACTGCAAATCAGAAGATTGTGAATGATAAGTCAAATAAAAGCTTGTTCTGGAAAATTTATGTTGACATTTGTCAGTCAAAATAGTATAATAAAGTTGAAAAAGAAACAAATTATAGGAGGTATCACTATGAAAATAAAGCTCACTGCGATCATGCTCTCGGCATTAATGCTCACATTGACTTCATGCGGTTCAGTTGACGATACGGCAGACGTTAAGGTCACGACCACAACCACGACCGCTTCGTCAGCGGTTACGGCATGGAATACTGATCTTATCACTTCGGCTCAGACTACGACTACTTCGTCTGCGTCGATCACAACGACTACGACAAAAAAATCTACAACTACGAAAAAGACCACGACTGCTAAGAAGAAAACAGACAAAGCTGCAACTACAAAAAAGACCGTTTCTGCTCAGAGCAGCAACGGCGGAAACAACTATGTAGAGAATAATAACGGCAATTCCGGCGGCAACACTTATACTAATAATCCGGCGCCGGTGCAAACTCAGCCTCAGAACAATAACTCCGGCAACAGCGGCAATAATGGAAACAGCGGAAACACAACTACACAAGCAACAACTAAAGCTACTACCGCCAAAAAGACGACCACAACTGCGAAGAAAACTACGACTGCTAAGAAGACTACGACCACAGCTGCGGCGGCTAAACTTACTCAGTCTGATATTGATAAGCTTGTGAAAGAAATGCAGGCTTATTCAAACGAAAAGGCAAGACCGTTTGTTGAGGATTTAGTTAAGAACTCTCCCATGTACAGTGGTTCGTCGCAATCAGTTATTGATAAAGTCGTTGAAGATTATCTTTCCGATTGTAGCAAAACCCCTTCCAACAGCTCATGGGATAGTCCTAACAAAATATATCCAAACGTATGGGATTATCAAGGGGCAAAAGGTGTAATTCAAAGTCATATCGATTCAACTTATAGTTCTTTTCCTAATACACACATTGTAGTATATGCTGAATATAGTAAAGATTCTAACGGAAAGAATTTTTGGAAGATCTATTTATTAAGATAATTCAAAGTTTTCTTGACAAATATAAAAAAGCGTGATATACTAATTATAGAAAAAGGAGCATACTGATAGACGGTTGCCCTATAACTTTTGATTAAAAATAACCGCAAGTTTCTCAGGCTCGGCGGTTATTTTTTTATGTTTCTTATCAGCTCTGTAAGAGCGACTAAAAACACGACAGCTAAAGCTATGTAGAGTATCTCCAAAGCCATTGCTATCACCTCCTTTCGCAGACCATTTCACACTAAGTGATACTCCGGTTTCTGCTAATGAGAGGACAACCGCCTACCGTTTTTGGTATGCTCCGTGATTAAATATATCATAAAAATCGAATACTGTCAATATTAAGAACGTTTTGAAATTTTCAACACGTTCTTTTTTTATTATCAAAATTAAATTATGAAAGGAAAAGTGAAAGAAATGCAGAGAAAAAACTTGAACACAGCAACTTCAACTTCTTCGCCACTGGCGAAAAAGTTATGGGGGCTGCTAATGGCAATCGTCATGACTGTCTTCATTTTATCGGAGGGCATAACAGCCTTTGCGGCGACTACAACGGACAAAACATATACCCTGTCTGGTTGGGGATACGATTTTAGAAATTCGGGATTGCCTAACGCATACGACCCTCTTACTCAGAGTAACACTAATAACCAGTTCCGTTATCAGTGGGCAAATGAATTTTACTACTTTAAGAACGCCGAGGGCAAATTTTGCTACTGCGTTCAGCTGGGCACAGTAAATGTAGACGGAACTACTATGGAGCAACTTGAGTTAAATGAAAATGAAAATATATATTATCCTGATTCAACACAACTGCGCAACTTGCGTTATGCTACCATCTACGCATATAAAGGCACTTGCAAATATGGTTATACATGGGACGTTGAACTTGTAGCTTCCCAGGCGCTGACATGGACGATCAGCGGAAAATACTTTGACAGTTCCACAACAGCTATTTCGACTAACGAAAATAAGGTGCTTAATTGTGTTAAAGCACCGTCGGCTGCAGCTTGGAACAATATGAAAGAATGTTATAAAAAAATGAAAGCCGACGTTTTGGCTCATGGCAGCTACCCTAAAGGAACAGTAGATGACCCAAAACAATTTATATTAGGTTATGCCACCTATCAGCTCAAATACAACAAATCAAACTGCCGCTGGGAAACTACGATCAGCATGGACAGTACTCTTTCGCAGTTCAAACTGCCGTCTGTCAGCGGAGTAACTTTTACAAGAAGCGGTTCAAAGCTGAAAGTTTCTGCGACCGAAACAGGCAGAAAGAACCTTGAAGGACAGACTCTTGCTCTGACTAAGACTAAAGCGAAGTACGCAAATAAAATCGAAGAATGTACGCCTGTCTTTTTAGCTGTGAAAAATGCAAACAACTCCTCACAGGCAAAAGTTTCATATACAGCCGGCGAAGACCCGGTCCAGGCATATTTCAAGCTTACATCAGCAACGGGAAATTTAAAAATAAATAAGCAGCTTCTTACAGCAAGCGGACAGAAAGTCAACGGAACAGCTGAACAGTATAATAATATTTTGTTTCAGATTTCACATTTAGACAGTAATGACGTTCGTCATTATCTGACTGCAACAAAGGATTCAGACGGAGTATACACATATTCCGGTTCTACAACAGACAGCAGTAAGGGACTTTACAGAGTAGGCGCAGACGGTACGCTTGTAATCAAAAATCTGCCGGCGGAAACTTTCAATCTCTCTGAGTATCAGACTGCGGACGGCTTTAAGCTCTCCGGAGACGTTCATGTTACTGTTAATGCAGATAAAACAACAAGTCTGACTGTTAAAAACAGCGGCACAGGCTCACATATAGATGTATATAAATCAGCTCAGGACTGGAACGGCTCGGAAATTGAAGACACTGCCCTACTAGAAAAAATCTATGAGGCAACGAAATTCAGAGCGTATGTCCTTGATAACGGAACTAAGAAATATATCACAGCAGATATTGATAATCAGACAGGCTCAGAGCATGACAACGAAAGATATTTCATTGCAAATTACACGGGTCAGACAACAAACGTAAACAATGCGGCTGTTCTTAGCCTGTATTCCGATTTTTACGGGTATTACAACACAAGCTACAGCTTTTTCGGAACAGCAAGATTAAAGAATGTTCCGGAGGAAATCGAAAGAGTATATTTTGAGGAGATCCAAAGTTATAACGATTTTGGTTTCAGCAATGGAAATATAAGAGTATCGCAGAATAAGAATGATGTAAGCTTTACTAACCAGGCATATTACTTCCGCGCAGGATTTAACAAATACGAAGAAGGCACAACGACTTTCCTCTCAGACGGCGTATTCGGACTGTACGCATCTGAAAACGTGTATTTCAATGATACATTGATTTATTTGGCAGGACAGGAGATCGAGCGCGCAGATTCAACCGGCGCAACAACGTACTTTAATACCATGCTTCCCGGCTGGGGAACATACTACATTCAAGAAATAGAAGCTCCTTCAGGATATGTTAAAGACGATAGCAAGTATGAAGTAAAGGCAAATATGCCCACAACTCTTACAAATTCAAGGCTTTCAGACGTTGTACTGAATATTGAAAACGAAGAAATCAGGTTTGCAGTATCAAAGCAGAACGTATACGGCGATGAAGTTTCCGGCGCACAAATGCAGCTCATTGATGAAACAGGCGGAATAGTTGAAGAATGGACATCAGACGGAACGGATCACATCGTTTCAGGGCTTGCCGCAGGAAATTACACGCTGCATGAATACTATGCTCCAGACGGATACTGCATAGCTACAGATATTGCCGTTACTATTGACGAATACGGTAAAATATTCGCTGATAACACCGAAGTAACGGCAATTTCTGATGATGGATTAGCTTTAATCGTCATGATCGATGAAGCTACAAAGGTTGAAATCTCAAAGAAAGACATCACAGGTGATGATGAACTTCCCGGAGCTACTCTTCAGGTAATTGATAAGGACGGCAATGTAATTGACGAATGGGTATCAACAGAAGAAGCGCATTATATCGAAGGCGTTCTGATTGCCGGAGAAACATATACGCTCAAGGAAACGATCGCTCCGAACGGCTATGCGCTTACAAGTGATATTGAATTTACAGTCAATACAGACGGCAGCGTTACTCATGTTGTAATGTACAATTCAGACGCAACAGGAACAGTACAGATTCAGAAGCGCACCGAAGGCATGATGAATGTTGAGGGTATCACATTAATTCTTGCCGGTACTTCTGATTCGGGTCATGATGTTCATATGACAGCTGTCACGGACGAGAACGGAATTGCAACGTTTACGGCGGTCCCGGTAGGAACATACACTGTTACGGAGGATGAAAGCACCGTACCAGTTGCATACATGGTTGCCGATCAGCTGGAAGTAAAGGTATTTGAAGCAGAAACCACAAACGCTGAGATATACAACAATGAAAAAACCGGAACAATCGAGATCAGCAAGACTACTGAGGGAATGCTCAACCTTGACGGTATTGAGTTTATCCTGAGCGGAACATCCGACAGCGGTCGTGATATCAGACTGACAGCCGTTACAGACAATAACGGAAAGGCAACGTTCTCAAACATTCCGATCGGAACATACACGATCACGGAGTCGGAAGACACTACTCCTTATGCTTACCTGACCGCTGATCCGCAGGAGGTAAGCGTTTTTTATGCTGAAACAACGAATATAGAGATCAGCAACGAAGAAAAAACAGGCTCTATTCAGATTCAGAAGCAGACTGAGGGCATGACCGATCTGGAAGGCATTGAGTTTATACTCAGCGGAACATCAGACAGCGGTCGTGATATCAGACTGACAGCCGTTACAGACAAGGACGGAAAGGCTACGTTTACAAACATTCCGATCGGAACGTACACTATTACCGAAAACGGCGATACTGTTCCAACGGGTTATCTTGTTGCAGACGATCAGACTGTTCAGGTGTTCTATGCTGAAACTACAAATGTTGTAGTAAACAATGAGAAGATTCCTGAAACTCCTGACACACCGCCTGCCACCGGTGCAGTTGTTGTCAGCGTTCCGATGATAGTGCTTTTAAGCGGACTGGCTTTAATATCTGTCAGAAAGAAAGATAAGAAGTAAAGTCGAAACAGCCGCCCGGTGCGGCTGTCTGCGGAGGTTCGCCGCTCCGTACTGATGAGGACAGGCGTGATAATCATTGTAAAGGAGATCTAAACATATGAACAATGAATATGTTGTAACTATTCACGCTGAGATTTCAGATATAGAATGTAATCTTTTCGGAGCTAAACTTTCAGCGACCTTTCCGACGCAGGAGGCTGCTGATAAGTTTCAAGCTGACAGCCGCAGTCCTGGCGTTTCAGCTGTTATAAAAGAGTTTTTTTTCTTCAATGTTTAAAAACATCAGCGAAGAAGATGTGAGGTTCATTTCTTCGGAGGAATATGATGAGAAATATTATTAAAAATAACTTCGATTATAAGCAGATGCTTGAATACTGTTATTCGCTTTTGTTGAGTTTTGACATTGGAGGTCTTGAGTATCTTAATGAGCATCTTCTCTTTTGTTCTCCGTCTCCTAACTTGACAGATACGGAAATACAGTATATACTGAACAAAATAGGAAGTGCGTTATGCTATTTTTATGAACACACAATAAATGATGGTGTTACATTTACTGCCTTAAATAATAACCTCAGAGCTAACAATAAGGTTATAAGAAAAGCTTGCGCCCAGCTGAAATATTTGCCCGATGATCGCAATAAGGGAAGATTATATAAATCATTGTTCAAAACGTTGATACATAATAAAAATAAATTTGACGAGCAAACTTTTTTAACTCTGCTTTCTGAGGTATCTTTTTCATTGTATAAGAAATTCAAAAAGGATGATTATAATGACTTTTCTTAGAAGAAATATCAAAATTACAAAATACGATAAATTAAAAGATCAATTTGATTTACTCTTGAACAAATCGAACGATATATATAGAAAATATAAAGACATAAGTCAGTTTGTTAATCTTGTCAATGAGAAAGGCTATTCCCTAGTTCAGACTTATGATGTAGATGGTGAATTATATGGTATTTTTCTCAAGTGGGATCACTCTCACAGCCATGACACTATTTATTTAAAAACATACGCTACCCATTCAAGATGTCCTATATGTAAATCTGATTCTGATATCTCAGATGAAAGATTGGAAATTGTTAATCTCAATACAGATGAAAGTTATCAAAAAGAAGGTCACGCTAGCAGACATATTAACATTTATATTTCAATAGCTAAAAAGCTAAGAAAAGATAAGATATATGGGATGCTATATTTTGCCACACCTATTGGGATAGACAATCTTAAAAAATTTTATGTTAATAATGGTTTTGAAATTAACGGGCATTATTTTAGAATGATCTTGAAAAATGCGCACACAGACATTTAGGCGTTTTACGTTTTGTAAAACGTCTTTTTTATTTCATCTTAAAGAACAAGCGAAACCCAACACGGATAACGACCAATACAGAGGTGTATGTATGAATACGAAAAAAATAAAAGTCTATACTGTTTCTTTGATTTTAATATTATTTGCTTTCGTTTCAACGCAGCTTTGCTGCAGCCAAGCTGAGAGAAATAAGCAAAAACTTAAGAATAGTTTAGTAAATCACTCGATGACATTGGGTGTTTTTGTAGAATCTGAATTTGTCTACGCTTTACAGGAGTATGACACTGAGTTGTACGAAAGGCTTAACGATGAAATGATAAGTAAGTTGAAAAGACTTTCTGTTAAGACGACCTATGCAGATGTCATGACAGAGCTTTTAGATAATGCTCCACGCGAATATTTAAGTAACAACCGCATTAAGGAAGCGATCAAAGTATACAATGAGCATAGTCAAATACATTCTGATATGCTGGATCAGTATTATATGCTGTATTGATATACTATTTTTATTAGGAAACTCAGAAATTCATGGAGGACTGACAATGGATAAGAAAGAATATATAGAGCGTGAGAAAATAAGGGGCATACTTCATTCTATTATAAATGATTCAAATTGCCCTATGTATATGCTGCAGGTATATGATCAAATGCTTGACCATATACCTGCAGCTGATGTTCAGGAAGTTAGGCGCGGGAAGTGGTTATATGAATATAAAAGCGGAACGCCAATAAAAGAGGGTGTAGTATCATCTTGTTGCGATATGTGGAATAATTATCGTACAAATTTCTGTCCACATTGCGGTGCAAGAATGGACGGTGAAGAAAAATGACAAGAAGGACACTCAAAAAATATTAATATTTTAAATATTAATTATGAAAGCATAGTATGATAATTTAAAGGAGAAAAGTATGGATCAAACAAGTATATATGATGAGCTTATAGTTGATAACTTTGCCGGCGGCGGAGGTGCAAGTACAGGAATAGAACAGGCTACGGGACGTCCGGTTGACATAGCCATTAATCATGATCCTGACGCTATTTTAATGCATATGACTAATCATCCGTATACTAGACACTATTGCGAATCGGTATGGGATGTAAACCCAAGCGAAATATGCTGCGGGCATCCGGTCGGACTAATGTGGCTGTCGCCTGACTGCAAACATTTTTCAAGAGCAAAAGGAGGTAAACCTGTCAACAAAAACATTCGAGGTCTTGCCTGGATTGCTGTACGATGGGCGGCAACTGTAAAGCCCAGAGTTATAATACTTGAAAACGTGCCGGAATTCGTAACATGGGGACCGTTGGGCAAAAACAATTATCCGGATATAAAAAAGCGTGGCAGAACGTTTAACAGTTTTGTAAATGCGCTAAAAAAATATGGCTACGAAATTGAATGGAAAGTACTTAAAGCTTGTGATTATGGTGCGCCTACTATTCGCAAAAGATTTTTCATGATTGCAAGAAACGACGGCAAGCCGATCGTATTTCCGGAGCCTACGCATGGAGAAGGCAGAATTCCATACAGAACTGCGGCAGATTGTTTTAATTTTTCAATTCCCTGTAAATCAATATTTGAAAGAAAAAAGCCGTTGGCATATAACACTTTGCGCCGTATTGCAAAAGGACTTGACAAATTTACAATCAAATCCGAAAAACCTTTTTTTGTAAATTGCAATTACAACGAAAGTACAATACCTTCGATTCAAAAATATTTCGGAGGCGTTGTCGGAAGCGATATGTCAGAGCCGTTAGGAACTGTTACAGCCATAGACCATAATGCTTTACTTGCGCCTTCTCTTATACAGTATCATAGTAAAACATCAAGCGGAGAGATAAGAGGTCAATCTCTTTGCAAACCTATGATGACAATTGACAGCTCAAATCGGTATGGACTTACAGCGGCACATATAGTCAAATATTACAGCGGTGATAATTATTCTTCTGTCTGTGATCCGTTAGGCACTGTAACTGTAAGGGAACGCCACGGACTTATAGAAAGCCATTTATGCATATTAAGAAATAATCAGAATTGTAAAACGTTAGACGAGCCGTTTCCTGCAATATGTACCAGTGCAGGGCACTTTGCGGAAATAAGGACACATATTGAAAAATATCCAGATGGAATTAATTTAAGTTATTGGAAAGAAATAAGATCTATGCTTAATAAATTCTGCGGTTACAGTATTGCGGACGATGAAATACTTTTGCTTGAAATTAACTGCGAACAATATTATATTGCCGACATCAAAATGCGTATGCTTGAACCCAGAGAACTGTATAACGCACAGGGATTTCCTCCAAATTACATAATCGACAGGGATTATAAAGGCAACAGCTATCCGCGGAGCAAACAGGTTGCAAGGTGTGGAAACGCTGTACCGCCGCCATTTGCAAAGGCTCTTGTAACTGCTAATTTGCCGGAAATGTGTAAACAAAGAGAAAAATTGAGAAAGACTGAAAAAATGAGAAAGGAGGATAAAAATGAAAAAGTTGTTATCAATCATCAAACGCAATAAGCATGATATATTTTTATTTTCATTAAACACCGTAATGGAAATAGAATGCTTTATATTTCAAACGATGTATAATGACTTTTTATTGTTTCCATGCTTAGTTTTGTTTTTAATAATAATTTCTAACTTTATTAATAACGAATTTGAGAACAATAAGCTATATCGTGCGGCTGTAGTTGTGACCGCAACATACATAACAGCATTAATAATTTCAGAAATAAATCAAGCTATCAAATACGATTTTCATAGTGGATTTATTCCAACAATGATTAGTACAGACGCTTGCTTTTTTTTGGTATGCGTAGCTATTTCTCTTACTATACATATTGATATTGTAAGTATAGATAATCTTTCAAATAAGTCTTTTTCAAATGTGTATGACAAGGTATTAATATTGTTGAGTAAAGCAATAATTTTTTTGCTGAAATTTAAAGTTGTAATGTTTTCAGCAATAACTTTTTTATTTGCATATATCGATTGTCTGAATGAAGAGCTGTTTAAAAGTTATATTTTTTATAACTTTAAATCTGTTTTGATAATTTACGCAGTCTTGATAGGCTTGAAACTCACATTTAAACTTTCGAATAGTTATGAGGAAAAAGTCGTATGAATTTTTCCAATAATAAATAATAAAAAAACATTCATTATATAATGAAAAAAAAGAAACTGCGAAAGCCGTTTCTTTTTTTATATAATCATAATTTTATTAGGAGGATTTTAAAATGAAATCAACAGGAATTGTAAGAAAAGTAGACGAGCTGGGCAGGATCGTGCTGCCTATAGAATTGCGCAAAGTGTTTGATGTACAAAACAAAGATTCTCTCGAAATCTATACGGAAGGAGATATGATAATTCTGAAAAAATTTCAACGTTCCTGCGTTTTTTGTAACAATGCAGATAACGTTATTATTTATAAGGGCAAAGCACTCTGTGAGGATTGTTTAAAAAATTTGCGTTGTAAGGAATGAATGTTATGTTAAATAGAGTTGTTTTGATGGGTAGAATAGCCCAGGATATTGAAGTAAGGCAAACACCAAACGGTATTTCGGTAGTTTCTTTCCCCATAGCTGTTGATCGAAGTTTCAAGGGACAGAACGGTGAACGACAGACTGACTTTATCAATTGTGTTGCATGGCGTCATCAGGCTGACTTTATCGGCAGATATTTTTCAAAAGGCAGAATGATTGCGCTTGAGGGTAACCTCAGAACAAGAACATACGACGATAAGAACGGTACAAAGCACTACGTTACAGAGGTATTTGTAGACAATATTTCGTTTACGGGTGAAAAGGTTAACACTGCTCCACAAGGTGGTTATCAGAATAATTACGGACCTTATCCAGACAACGGAGGTTATCAGAATAATAATTATTATCAGCAGAATAATTCATACTCTGATAATTCTCAGCAGCAGACGCAGCAACCAAACGATGCTAAAGCTATTTTTGATGAAATGCAGAATATCAGTGCTTTTGACGATTTTGAGGAATTAAGTGATGATGGAGTTCCCTTCTAATTATAAAAAAATGAATGAAAGAGGTGAATGTAAATGAGAGCAAACGCTATGAGCAAAGTGCCCTGTTTTTTCTTACCTAAAGAATTATTGATTGACAATACTTACTGTGAATACAGTCTTGACAGTAAAATTATTGTTAGCATAATGCTTTCATATGCAAATTCTAGTGATGATATTATATCAGCTGCCGAATTAATTCAAATGCTCGGAAAATCATACATAGATCAAAAGCTTACTGAAATAAAAAAGAGTGAAGGTGAGATAAATAATGGGGTATAAGTTTGAATATTTTTACGGCACTCAGGCTCAGCAATATGCGTTTTATATGCTTCCGCAAGTTCTTTTCACTGAAGAAAAATTCAGAGTGCTGTCAACTGATGCTAAAGTGCTTTATTCGCTTCTGCTTGCTCGTGCCAGTCTTTCACAGCGCAATTCAGAAACTTTTCAAGATGATGATGGAAAAACTTATGTTTTTTTCAAGCGTGAAGATGTTCTTTACTATTTACAATGCACTAAAGAAAAATCAGCAGAATATTTTAGAGAATTAGATGATATTGGATTGATAGAACGCAAAAGACAAGGTCAAGGAAAGCCGGTAAAAATTTATGTAAAGCAATTCTATAAAGATGATGAAAGTGTAAAAGATGACCAAGGTCATGGAATTGCAGACGTCAAGAAGTCTGCAATTCCAGACGTCAAGAAGTCTGCAAATTCAGACATCAAGAAGTCTGCAAATCCAGACATCAAGAAGTCTGCAATTCCAGACGTCAAGAAGTCTGTAAATCCAGACGTCAAGAAGTCTGCAAATCCGGACGTCAAGAAGTCTGCAAATCCGGACGTCAAGAAGTCTGCAAATCCGGACGTCAAGAAGTCTGCAAATCCAGACACTATATATAAAGAGATAGATATAAAGAGTGAATATAAATCTTCATCATCAATCTTTGATAAGATAAATAAGAATTTGCAGAAAATTGAAAATGATGATACGAAGACGATGACGATCAACGACGTAAAAAGGCAAATTTGTTATGAAAGTTTATCTGCAAAATACAGCAATGAAAAACTTGATTATATTTGCGAAGTCATTTACTCAGTGCTTACAGATCTATCTCGCAGACAGTACACTGTTATGTCCGTTAAGATTTCTGCATCTGTTATGCGAAAAAAATTTTTATTGCTGCGTAAAGATCATATTGAATTTGTACTCAGTCAAGTTGAGAAGCAACTGAATGAAAAAAATAATTCAATAAGCAATATGCAGAGTTATTTTATTTCATGCCTATACAACTCAATCACACTATTAGCCTTTTACGATGTACGCAAACCTTCGTATGATCTTGAAGAATGGGAACGTTATGCACTGAATAATAATCCGTTCAAAAAAAATATTCAAGAGGAGCGATTGAATGAATAATGATAATGTTAATCGTAACATTGGTCGAAATATTTTGACAATTGTTGTAAGTGCGCAAGATTTTACAGTCCACGTTTTTAAAAAAACAGCAAGAGATTTTTTGAATAATTTTCAAAATAAAAGTTATAGTCCAAAAGCTGGGAAAAGTAGATTAACTGATTTTCTCAGTACGGGAGCTGTTCTTGAAAATCAAGAAATTTCTGCTGATATTGCTCATGGCTTTGATAAATATGCAAGAAAAAACAATATTCAGTATGCATTACAAGCGACACAAAAGAGAAATAACAACGGCAAACGTATATATGTCCTTTATTTTAAATCACGAGATGTTGATTCACTTAATAAAGCTATGAAGCAGTATATATCATCTCGTGAAAAAGATAAGGGTAAAAAATCCATTCGAAAAAGCATTGAGAAAAAACAACAAATTGAGCGCAACCTCCGTTCTGATATTACTCGCGATAAAGTGATGAATAAAGGAAAGGATAGAGTTTTATAATGCAACACAAAAAGTTATTTCTTTTGCAAAATTTGCCTGTAATATTTGTATTTTACTTTGCAAATCGTTTTTTTGAAGTGTACAATTTGACGGTAGGCGGGGACTTTATCGACAAAACAATAGCAGCACTAATTTTTTTGCCAAATTACATAATTCAGTTTCCGTTTCATCTAAGCTTTAAACCATTAGATCTATTCTATACCGTTATTGTATGTGTATTAGTTAAATTATTGCTGATATACAAAAAGACAACTGCCAAAAAATATCGCAGCGGCAAGGAGTATGGATCAGCCTCGTGGGCAACAGAAAAAGACAATAAAAAGTTTGTTGATAAAGACCCTTACAATAATATTCTTCTGTCTGCTACAGAAAAATTAAGCCTTAACAATCGACCTAAAAATTTTTTGTATGCAAGAAACAAGAATATTATGGTAATAGGCTCATCTGGTGCACAAAAAACGCGAGGTCTGGTTGAGCCAAACATCATGCAAATGTTCAGCTCATATGTAGTAACTGATACAAAAGGTACAACGCTAAGCAACTGTGGTAAAATGCTGAAATACAAAGGCGGATATAGAATTAAGTGCTTAAATCTTGTAGATTTCTCAAAATCAATGCATTATAATCCATTTGTTTACATAAAAAAACAGACGGATATTTTAAAGCTTGCAAGAGCAATTGTAGAAAACACAAAAGGAGAAGGAGAAAAGCCTGATTTTTGGACAAAAGCAGAAATTTTGCTTTATTGCGCATTAATAGGCTATATCTGGTTTGAAGCTCCCGAAGAAGAAAAAAATTTTGAAACGTTGTTGCTCATGCTTGATTCATCAGAAGTAAGAGAGGATGATGACGAATTTGAAAATGCGATTGATATGCTTTTTAACGATCTTGAAGAAGAAAATCCAAAGCATTATGCTGTACGGCAGTACAAAAAATATAAGCTTGCTGCTGGTAAAACAGCAAAATCGATACTAATTTCATGTGGTGCAAGACTTGCTCCTTTTGATATAGACGAAGTACGAGAGTTATTGAGCTATGATGAACTTGAACTTGATACGCTTGGTGATCGGAAAACCGCTTTATTTGTTATAATAGACGATACCGACGACACCTTTAATTTCATTGCAGCTCTTATGTATACGCAGCTTTTTAATTTACTGTGCAATAAAGCTTATAACAATGGAGGAAGATTAAAAATCCCTGTATATTGTATTCTTGATGAATTTGCAAATATAGGTAAAATTCCGAAATTTGAAAAGCTTATAGCTGTGCTGCGAAGCAGAGAAATTGCCGCAATGATTATTTTGCAGTCCCTAGCCCAACTCAAACCAATTTATGGCGATCATACTGAAACTATTGTAGGAAACTGTGATACTACAATATTTCTTGGCGGCGGTGAACCATCCACTCTGAAACAAATGTCCGAGTTGTTAGGGAAAGAAACCATTGATTTATATAATCATACAGTGACAAAGGGTCAAAATCCTTCTGCTACAACTAATTATCAGAAAACAGGTAAAGAACTTATGGCACAAAATGAATTATTTGAAATGCCAAATAATCGATGTATCATCCGGATGCGTGGTGTAAAACCATTTTATTCATTTAAATATGATATAACAAAACACGTCAATTATGAATTTCATGCCGGATCCAATTCAAAAAATGAGTTTCATATTGAAAAGTATTTAAACGTCCGTCTGAATGTTCAAACTGATGATAATTTCACAGTTGTAAGTACAACAGATTATGATGAAAATATTCCTGAATACTACGATGATGATGACATTGTAGATTTTGTTGAAGATGAAAATATTACGCAATAAAATGGAGGTAAAGTTAATTATGAAAACATCAATTTTTAAAACTTTAGCAGCAACAACCAATCCTGGTGTTTCTTTCTTTTCTGAAGGAGTTGCTGTTTTACAATCAGGTATATATGTTTTAGCAGCAATAGCACTTGTTGTCGGTATTGTCAATTTTGCTGACTCTTTTGGTGACGGAAGTCCAGGTGCAAAAAAATTAGCGATTGGAGGCATATCATCTGCCGTTTTGCTTTTTTTGGTAGGATATAAACTTGTACCGTCTCTGACTGCATTTTTCAACTGATGAGGTAACTATTTATGATTGAAGATTTTTTTGACTCAATAGTCGACTGGTTTAAGGAGCTTTTAGTAGGTTTTGTCGAGAGTGCTCTAAAATCCTCTTTAAACAGTGTCGATGACGTAGTAGGAATCGTCGGAAATCAGGTTTCACAATCTCCAGAAACATGGAACTCAGATATTTTTGTTATGATGAAAGGTATATCTGATAACGTTGTTTTACCTGTTGCAACTATGCTTTTTACATTTCTTGTATTGTATGATTTTATACAATTGTTAGTTGAAAAAAACAACTTTAAAGAAGTTGATTATCAACAGGTTATTTTTTTCGTAGGCAGAACGGCGTTCGGACTATATGTATTGAATGGAACAATGACAATAGTCACTGGATTATTCAGAGTAGGAGCATGGATTGCAGAAAAAACGGTAGGATACCTTTCAGCTGAGTCTATTGCTTCCGTTTTTCCTAGTGATTTAGATATATTAACTAATCTTGACGTTTCAGATTTACTACTTTTACTGCTATTGTCCGGACTTATGAACATTGTAACAATGGCTATCGTTATTTGTATTTACATCGTACTTTATGGGCGTATGATAGAGATTTACATATACATAGCATCATCAACAATACCGATGTCAACAATGGTTTGCCGTGAAATAGGTGAAACGGGAAAAAACTTTATAAAAGCAGTTTTTGCTCTGGCATTACAAGGATTTATGATAATAGTGTGTGTGGCAATTTACTATGCGCTTGTTTTAAATCTTGCCGGAACGTTATCATTAACGCCTGATATACCTGAAAATGTTGATCCAACGTTAGGTTGGATTTATACTTTGAGTGATGAGAAAATAATGGCAGCTATTCGCAATGCAATAATTCAAGTCATAGTGATGGGCATTGTTCTTTGCTTCACATTATTCAAAACATCAACAATTTCAAAATCTATTCTTAATGCCCATTAAAAGGAGGAAATATGGCATATGTAAGAATTCCACGGGAAATTAATGAAATAACCGAAAGAGCCGTTTGGAAATTCTCTAAAAGGCAAACAATTTTTGTTGCCATTGGCGGAGCATTAGGTTTTCTTATATATCACATTGTATATAAAATAAGCGGCAACACGCAATCGGCTATTTATTCAACTTTTTTTGCCTTTCTTCCATTCGTACTGTTTGGATTTTATAAACCTAATGGTTTGAACTTTGAGATTTATCTGAAAAATCTTATTCTTTATAAGAAAAAGCCCCGTGAAAGATATTATAAAACAACAAATACCTATGAGCAGCTTCATCGAACATATTTGTTTAATGAGGAGATGATTGAACTGAAAAAATTAAAAAGAGAAAACCCTGAAAACAGCGCAATTTATGATGATTATTATAAGCGACAGCTTGCTCAGCTGCAGAAAAAAGATAGGATTCCACGAAGTGTACAGGATTCTATACCTTTTATCGAAATGTACCGTAACGGCGTATGCAAAGTTGCTGACGGTTATTATTCAAAAACAATAAGTTTCGGTGATATAAACTATCAGCTTGCACAAAATGAAATTCGTGTATCAATATTCGATGATTATTGCCGGCTGATTAACAGCTTTGGAGAAAATGTAAATCTTCAGCTGACACTTATAAGCAGATCATCGAGTACAAATGAATTTAAAGATTATCTTAACGTCAGTTCCAAAGACGATGAATTCAAAGAGGTTCGCAGCGAATATTTTAATTTTTTGCGTGATACTTTAGAAAAAGGTACTAACATCGTTCGGGAAAAGTATTTGACATTTGGAATTAAAGCAGAAACGAAGAAAAAAGCTGTTCCTCTTTTAGAGCAGATAGAAAGTTCTGTTAATATGAATTTTTCACGAATGGGTGTTAATACTTACGCCCAAGACGGACGAGATCGCTTGAAATCTATTTATGAAATTTTCCATATTAAAGATAAAAAGAATTTTATTTTCGATTGGAAATTAAAGACCGAAAGTGGACTGTCTACTAAGGATTTTATTGCTCCGAATTCGCTGTATTTTGATAAAAACTGCGTACAAATCGGAGATATTTATGCTGCTGTTTATGGCTTTAATCTTGCGGCTTCAGACCTTTCAGATGAAATGCTGTCAAAAATTCTTAATATTGATAACAACATTGTATTTAATATTCATTTTCATGTTGTAAATACAGTTAAAGCAAAGCGCATTATAAAGCGTAAAAAATCTGCATTAGGACAAAAGAAAATTGACGAACAGCAACGAGCAACAGAACGCGGCTATGATATTGACATTTTGCCTACGGATTTAACAGCTTTTGAAGAAGAAACAGACTTCTTTCTTGAAAGTCTTCAATCCAGAAACGAAAAAATGATAATTGCAACAATAACGGTTACGCTGTTTGAACGTAATATGAAACGGTTAGAAAGATTGTATAACGAACTTAACTCTATAGTTCTTGAAAACAGTTGTGAACTCTATTCTCTTGATTATCTCCAAGAGAACGGTTTAATGTCTTCCCTGCCGCTGGGATACAATAGTATTCCTCAGACCCGTACACTTACAACATCGTCTTTAGCGGTATTTGTTCCTTTTGTGTCTCAAGAAATATTTCAGCCTAGTGGAATTTATTATGGGGTAAACGCTAAATCAAAAAATATAATTTTAGCTGATCGAAAGCGGCTGAAAAATCCTAACGGACTGTATATAGGTATTCCTGGTTCAGGTAAAACATTTGCTGCACAACGAGAGATGATTCATGTATATCTGACTACAGACGATGATATTATAATAAACGATCCTGAAGGTGAATATAAGGACCTTGTCAAAGAATTTCATGGTCAAGTCATTAACATATCAACTAAGAGCAATCAGTATATAAACCCACTTGACATTAATGATAACTATTCTGACGATGGTGATCCGCTGTCACTTAAAACTGATTTCATTTTATCCTTTATGGAATTGGTTATCGGCGGTAAATTTGGTTTGACTCCAGCTGAAAAGTCTGTTATTGACCGATGCATTAGTAAATGTTATGAAAAATATTTCAAAGACCCTAAGCCTGAAAATGTGCCTATTTTGGGTGACTTGTACGAAATACTTAAGGCTTCACCTGAAGAAGCGGCTCATAACGCAGCTTCTGCATTAGAAATTTATGTTTCCGGCTCACTAAAAATATTCAATCACAGAACTAATGTTGATATGCATAATAGATTTATTTGTTTTGACATAAAAGACTTAGGTAAGCAGCTAAAAAAGGTTGCTATGCTAATTATTCAAGATTTTGTATGGGGCAAAGTTTCAGAAAACAGAAGTAAACGTAAATTTACATGGTTTTATCAGGATGAATTTCATCTCTTATTTAGAGATGAGCTCACAGCTCAGTTTTCTTCTGAAATATACAAACGATTCAGAAAATGGGCTGGTATTCCGACCGGAATAACTCAAAATGTAAATGAGTTGTTGACTTCAAGCGAAATTGAGAACATATTCGGCAATTCGCCGTTTGTTTATCTTCTCCAGTTGTCTGCTGCTGATAGACAGCTTGTTGCTCAGCTTAAAGGAATATCTGATGAACAGCTAAAATATTTAGAAGGATCTGCTGAGCAAACTGTAGGAAATTCAGAAGTCAGATCATCAGCGCAAGGTCTTATCTGTTTTGATAAAACAATTATTCCTTTTGAAGATTCTTTCCCTCGTGACACAAAATTATATAAACTCATGACATCTAAGCCGCAAGAGGCTATTGTATAGGTTGTGATATTTTGAAAGATACTGAAAAATTACACCAAAAAGCGCAGGTCTTACAAGAAAGGATGGACAAACAAGAGACCAAAGCTGTAAAAAAAGTCTCCAGAACTCAATTCAGACTGCCTAAACAGGTATTAGAAAATCAGCTGTACCGAAAGCGTTATGAAATGGAACAGGAGGATACATCTTTTCAAACTGCCAGCAAGTCAGCAGCTGCGCTTCAAATCGTCAGTAAAGAGCTTAAAGGCTGGAAAAATGATAAAATAAAAAAATACAAGATACTGCACATTGAAAAACTCGAATCCAAAGCATTATCAAAAGAATCAAAAAATAATCCTTTGGATTCAATTGAGTTTTCACAGCTAAAAAGCGAATTAAAAGCTAAACGTGAAAAAACCCAAGTCCGTTCTTTATCTGATTTAAGAATCAGGTATCACGAAGCTGCAATGCCAAGCAGAAAAAGAACACAGACTGTGCGCTATAGGGATAGTAATTCTAAAAAAATTGTAACAAAAAAAATATCCTATAAGGTAGATGACTCTGCGTCACTTCACGTAAAACCTCTTTCAACTCGTTTGATTGGTGCAGGAGCTGAGTCTTTAAGATTTAAATCAGAGCAAGATATAATGTATAATGAAGACGGCAATGCTGCAGCGCAAGCTTCTGTGAAAGCGTTAAAATTCAGTGAAAGTGGCGCGCAGCGTGCGCTTCATTTTCACAAAAATGAAAAATATAATCATCGTAATAAGAGTCAACAGCTTAAAAAACAGCGTCAGAAGAAACTTGCACGTAAACGGAATTATAAACAAGCTTATAAATCGCCTGTTAAAAGAACAGCTGCACGGTTTAAAGACTTTACAAAAAAAATTGTCCGCTCAGCTTACAAAGTAATTTTGCCGATTTTGTTCGTACTTATAATTATTGTTGTTATTTTTTTTATTGTTTCTCAGCTTATTTCGATGATATTTGGTGGTTCAAGCGGAGCTGCTGGCAACGTTATCCAAAACTATTCATACAACGCTACTGTTGCCGATTATACCGACGCAGTGAATTTCTGGGGACAGTGTGCTGATGAATACATGACAGCTTTTAAACATATTCCAGATGTTGTAGAAAACGACGAATGGAGTTGCAGTTACTATAAAGAAATAAAACTAAATGCAATAGATTCATATCGATTAGCCGCCGTTCTGAGTTGTTTTTTCAATGCTGATGATTTTGAAAACAATCTTGATAAAGTCCATTCCTTTATTAAAGACCTGTTTTATTCACAGTATGATATGACCTATAGCGTTGAACAAGAAAACCGTACAATTCAAGTTCAAGAGTTAATCCCCTGCTCTGAGGGTGAAATTTCCAAGCCTTATCCTGACAATTGGATAACAGTCGAGGTCATTGAAGATGAAGAAGGTACGCAGTATTATCAAATTACACGAACTGAGGAAACAGTATATAAAAAGCTGCGGTTCGAAATGCTGTATAACGGCAGCATGGATGAAATAATTCAAAACATCTGCAACAATACCGGTGATGAATCATATTTGGAGAGATATGAAAAACTTATGTTTTCTTATGGTATGATGTTTATTTATCAGAATCCGTTACGAGAAGATTATCCATCTTCTACAAATTGTCTTGATGATATAATATCAATTCCGGGTCTGACTGTTACATGGGAAGATGATCAACCATTAACCACTTTTGGTTTGCAGCAAAAATCAAATTCAGGAGATTTGATATATTGCCCTGCAGATGGAACAATTACTGACGTTGGAGATGATTTTATCATTGTGAAAACCGCAAATGGTATTAATATACAACTGCAAGGAGTTCAAAATGTGTCAGTTCAGACATCTGCAGAAGTTTATCAGGGAGATCAGATAGCGGAAGCGTCAGAGGTACTAACAATTACGATTTATGATGATAATGGGTATTACTATAATCCATTGTATTTAGTAGACAATGGCTGCGTAGCTATCTTTTTTTAAGTTCATAAAAATTAATTGAAAAGGAGATTTTTTATGGAAATTAATAAAATTGATGAAATGATCGACAAAAAGGAAAAAAAGATTTCCGAATTAAAAGAAGAAGTGGCTGCACTGAAAAAGAAACGTGATGAAGCAGAACAACTAAAAATAATGACTCTGCTCAAAGCAAATAATTTGACATATGAAAAATTAGTAACAAAGATAAAACTTGATTGGAAAGATGAGGACATAAAAAATGAAAATAAAATTGAAAATGACGCTTAATATAGCAGCTGCATTAATTATTACAGCTGTTATTTTTTCCACTTCGTTAACTGCATATGCAAATAGTTCTAGTTCATCAGTTTTGTCAAGCAGTCGCACAAACAATAGCTCTAGTTCTGCTAGTTATAGATATAGAGCTTACCTTGATAGCGACAGTAGCTCGTATAACGACAGCAGCTCGATGTCAGAAACAACTTCAAAGAACGATAATTCAACAAATTCTACAAGTTCGATTGATGAAAACTATGCTTGGGTAATGGAATATTTAAATGAAAACGCTGTTCTTGATGATTCTCAGAACGCCGTTCTTGCAAATCAAGATATTATTGATTTTACAACCAAGGGAATGTATACAATTTCAACTAAGAACGGCAATGTTTTTTACTTAATCATTGATAGTAAAACACACGAAGTTTTCTTTCTGAATAAAGTTGATGATAATGACCTATATGCATTAACCGAAAGTAACGCCATGACAAATAATAATACTGCTACTGTAATTATTAATAGTTCAAGTGAAATTCAACCCCAAGTTCAAGCTAAATCTCAAGTTAAGTCTAATTATTTGTTCATGATAATTATTTTTGGTGGAGCAATATTAATAGCTATATTTATCATATTAAAGAGAAAAGGCATTAATTTGCCATTTAGCCGCAAAACACGAGATAGAAGATTTGTTGATGACTCTTTTGATGAGGATGACGACGATGAATACTGATTACTTATTCGCCAATGGCGAATAAGTAATCAAATGATGGTGATAGAATGAAAAGACTAGTTATATGCGAAAAAAGAGCAACGGCAACGATAATCGCTGATATAATTAATGCCGGAATCAAAAAAAACGGTTATTATGAAGGGTCAGACTATCTGGTTACATGGTGTATAGGCTCACACGCTGTACTTGCCTCACCAGAAAAGTATGATAAAAAATATACTGGCAAGTGGAATATGAGAATGCTTCCTATTATGCCAAACGTATGGAAGCTTGAACTTAATGACTTCGGCGCCGGACAGTATGATATTATAAAGAAGCTTGTTTACAGCGAGCAAGTCGAATACATAATTTGCGCAACTGATTTTTCGCGTGAAGGCGAATTAATATTCAGACAGCTCTATGCGACACTTGGCAGTGGTAAGCAGGTCAAACGGCTATGGCTTAATTCAATTGAGCCTCAAACGGTAGTGACCGCTTTTCAAAATCTTAACGACCAAGAGGAGTATGATAATTTATATATTGCTGGACTTTGCCGTGCAAAACTGGATTGGCTGATCGGAATGAATTGTACAAGACTAATTACAATTCAGAGTGGCGTACTGCACAATATTGGAAGGGTTCAAGCTATAGCTTTAAAACTATTAGCAAAGCGTGAGGATGAAATCATATCATTCACCTCAAAAATTGATTATTCTGTTAAGGTTAAAACGGATAATTTAACTTTGTTTTCTGAGAAATTTAATAATATTGAAGATGCAGAAGCGTTAAAACAGACTATTTTAACCGTTGGTCTGCAAATTTCCGATGTAGATAAAAGTATGTTTACAAAAAATCCACCGGAACTTTTTGATCTTGCGAGTTTACAGGCGGTCGCAAATAAATTATATGGATATACGGCTTTGCAAACTCAAGATTATGCTCAATCGCTCTATGAATCTCAGCTTATAACCTATCCAAAAACCGATAACAGATATATAAAAAAAGATATGACGGATACTTATAAGCTTTCATTACAATATGCGGCTGATTTATTGGGCGTATCAAACAGTGATTTTGATATTATGCGTTGCGTTAACGATTTGAATACAGAGCACTCAGCTATCATCATCACTCCAACAGCACATCATAAAAATCTCAATGATTTGCCCGGCGGTGAAAAAAATATATTTCTTCTTATAGCCTCACGCATGATTTTAGCTGTTTCTGATGTTTTTTCATGTCAGCATATAGATATCAAATTAAACTGTGCAGATAAAGTTTTAACTGCTGAATATGATAATGTATTTGATTATGGTTGGAAGAAAATTGAATATAACTTGTTTTCAAAGCTTAGAAATATGAATTACTCTGAATCAAAGCTTAATAGCAAATACCTTAGTTTTGACAATATGCAGATAGGCGATCATCTCGATCCTGCAACTGTTGAAATTGTAGAAAATTACTCTGTTCCGCCAAATCATTATACAGATGGAACGTTAATTCAAGCTTTAAAGTATTTAGAATACGATAAGCTAAAGGGAAAAGGTATAGGAACCCCTACTACTAGAGCGAATATTATAGAAAAACTTATTAAACAAGGATATGCCGAGCGCATAAACGGCAAAATTTTAATTACTGAAAAAGGTATAAATTTAGTATCAATAATACCAGCTCCACTGCTTGACACAGGTCTTGCCGCAGATTGGGAAGTGGATTTACAAAAAATTGAAAATGGTTTAATGAATGAGGAAACCTTTATGCTGAAAGCTCAGAGTTTTATTCGTAAAATTGTGACTGAAAGCAAACGTGAAAAAACAAGAAATGTAAAAGAACCTCTCGGAATGTGTCCCAAGTGCGGCGGCAATGTTTATGAAGGAAAAGCGGCTTTTTATTGCAATAACAGTGTTGGTAAAAACAACAACTGTTCTTTTTTTATAAAAAAGGACGAGAATTTTTTTGTTTGGAAAAAGAAAGCTGTTACAGCAGAACTCGTCAAGGCTTTGCTGAAAACGGGAAAAATCAAAATGCATAATCTTTACTCTGATAGATCAAACGATTATTATGACGGTATTGTTATAATGGATACCTCAAAGGATTATGTATCGTTTTCAGTAAAAATAATAAAATCAGACAGAAAGGGGTGATAGTATGAAAAAGTACATTGACAGCAGTTAGAAATATATCGTTAGAATCATATCGACAGTATAAAAAATTTTGAATTACAATAAGGAGATTTAAATTATGGACATGACAATAAGAATTAATGAGTATACACGAAAAGATTTACTTGCCTATGCATCAGTAAAATTTGACGACAAATTCAGACTTGATAATATCAGACTTATGCGCGCTCAGGATGGAGGTGTTAAAATTGTTTTACCTGAATTTCAAAAAGGAAATGAAGCAGAAACTCATGAGATATTTCATCCTGTAACCCGTGAAGCAAGAGAAAAGCTTGACATTGCATTGCTTACTGCTTATTCTAATGCTATTTCCAAAGGCGAAGTTGAGACAACACTTCCGGATAATAGTGGGGATTTTTCTGTAAGTTCCGTGAAAAGTGCTATCTATGAAAAAAATAATATTATCGGTCTTGCTACCATTTATTTTTCTGGTTCGTATGCTCTTGAAGGTGTAAGAATATGCGAAGGGCAAAATGGTACATTTTTGAATATGCCTCAATTAAAGCATATCGTTAAAGAAAATGGACGTACAGTATACAATCTTGATGGAACTGCAAAAACTACATACAGTGATATTTTTAAACCGATGTCATCTGACGCATACAATCATATTTATGGTGCCGTAATGCAAAGTTACAATCTGCAGGTGATGATGTATGAAAATGCTGTAAATATTATGATTGAAGGCACAAACGAAACACGAAAGCTTCCAAATTTCCTTACATCTGATATTTCTACTGAAGACCTGATTGCAAGCAACATTGGCGATGGTGTTAATTTTAACACTGAAAAAGGAATGTTTTCAATGTCTGAGCAGCAATATAAAGCTATTCGCAATGTTATACTCACTGAAAACTATCATTTTGTTGCGCAGGAAAAGGCTAAAACCGCAAAATCCGTTGAAAATGCCGAAAAGAGTCAAAAATCTACGCGCAAATCCACTCGCAAAGACATTGCGGATAAGAAAAAACAGGTAGAGCGTAATAAACAGCAGAATGCTGAAATTAACAAAACAAAAGAAAAAAATCAAAGTAAAGAAGCACGATAAGGGGGAACTGTTTTATGCCTACGAATCAGGAAATAATAAATAGACTTAATGCTGATATTAAGAAAAGTCTTAATCAATCGCCGGAAGTAGTTGAGGAAAACGTTCCTCTCGTTGAGCAATCAGACGAGATTATTATGGAAACAGAAAAAGATCAAAAGATGCAACCTGATACTCGTCCAAGCTCAAACAAAGATCAGACACAGGAGGAAAAACTTCCTTACAGCAACGAACGAACTGAAAAGGTCGAAGTAATGCAGAATATGCTTCCTGGATTTAATGCATATGCAAATTATATTGAGGGTCAGATTGCAAAGCAGCAGGATAAGCTTAATACCATCAACGTTAAAATCGGACGTGCTCAGGATAAACTTGAAAAATTACAGAACAAGCTTGACAGTAGCCGCTATAGATCAGAATTTTTCAAGTATATTAGAAATGCAAATACTTTACCGGCAGTAAACGGCATACTCAATGCTCTTATCAAAAACGAAGAAAGAAAAATTTCACCTCTCTCAGAAAAAATAGCTGCCAAAAAGGCACAAATAACTGATCTTCAAAAAAAAGCTGATAATCGTCAGAAAAAAATAGATAAGAAAATTTTTAAGCTTAATTCAGTTAAAGCTATATCTGATTTTATAAAAAATTTCGCTAACAGAAATACAGAAGAAAGGCGAGCTGCGTATATGGAGTGCCTCAAGGCTCTTAACAAAGCAAGTCTTGATAAAAATCAGAGTAAACTTAGTAGTTTGAATAACAAAATAGCAACATACAACAAACAGCTTAGTGATGATACCCTTACTAATGTTGAAAAGCTTAAAATAAAGAGAAAGCTTGATAAATGTACCGTAAAGGCGCAGACTATCAGTTTTCGTATTGAAAATTTTGCTGATGAAAAATTAGATAAAGCAATAAAAAATACAATACGTTCTGCTGAGTTCACAGATAAAGCTATCGACGAGGCTATTGATAAAACATTTGAAACGGTTGCCGACATTGAGGCAGATAAGGTCGATTCAATAGCTGACACTTTAAATGAACTTAATATTGAAAACCTTCAAAAATATGCCGATGAATCGATAGAAAAGCTCAACAGTATTTCTGTATCACATGATAATGAAAAAGCAGTGAAATCTGCCAAGAAAGATTCTGTTCATGAAAAAATACAGAAACTGCAGCAGCAAATTAAACAAGCTGAAAAGTCTGTTGACAAAGATTTAAACAAAATTATCAGCGATAAGTCATTGTAGATTTTTATACTTTAAGCGGCTGAAACCAGCCGCTTAGGAGGTTTTACAAATGGGAGAATTTATTGATTTTGACGATGTAAAAAGAAGTATTACTTTAAAGGATTTGATTAAAGGCTATGGTTTTGAAGTCAAAAGGAATAATGAACTATGCTGTCCTTTTCATAATGAGAAAACTCCAAGCTTTCATATTTATGAGGATCATTATCACTGCTTTGGCTGCGGCGAACATGGAGACGCTATTACATTTGTTCAAAAGTTATTTAATTTGGAAAGAAAAGACGCAGCAATAAAAATCAACAGTGATTTTGGATTGGGTCTTTCTACGACGGTCAACAGGTCGCCCCAGGAAATAAAACAGATAAAATCTGAAATTCTTGAAAAACAACAGCAGTTATCTTTTCAAGAAAAAATAGTTCATAATGTCGAGGTTAATATTTCAAAATATATTCGTGCTTTGAATCAATTTAAGTTTGAATATGCTCCAAAAAATCCTTATGATACAGTTGATTTGCGATTTGTAGAAGCTTTACAGAAACTAGATGAGATGATGTACATATCAGAGAAATTTTCTGAATGCAGAACTATTAATGAAAAACTTGAATTTATGAATTCTGTATCCGAGTCTATTGCGTATGTCAATAAAAGAGTATCACAGATCAGCAAGGCAGATACTAATAAAAGTTCCGTTCAAAAAAAAATTGACGCAAATATACGAAAGATAAAACAATCCGCAAAAATTGATCATTCCTTTGAAAAATCGGCAAAAATAAAGCCTGATAAAGAAATTGGATAACTACTATAAAAATAATTATTTACAAATAAGGCAAATATATCTTGACTTTTAAGGCGTTTTGTGTTACAATGGAGGTATAAGATGAATAGCAAAAAAATAAATGAAATCAAGACTTCCCTTCCAATCCTGCAAAGTTATATTTTTTCTGATATAAAAACATATAAGAAATTTTTAAGGCTTGCAGGATATACATACGAATATACCTTTGAAAATCAGCTCATGATCTTCAAGTATAATCCATATGCGAAGTCTTGTGCAACATTTGAACAATGGACGTCTGAGTTTGATAGACGGATCAACAGCAAATCGCAAGGAATTCCTGTGATTATTGATGGAAAACTGGAGTATTTGTTTGACTCGTCTTCAACTTCTAAGAAGTATGATTATCAACCTGATGAGCCAGTTGTATGGCAGCTTGATGATAATAATACTGAAAAAGTAACTGCTGAACTTCAATATGATTTTACAAACGCTAATCATATTGCAAATGCAATTAGGTTAGAAACGAATAAGCTTACATTTAAAAGCGAAGCTCAGAAGGAATTAATTTTAAATAGTGTGGCTTATGTGGTTTGTGAAAGATGCGGCGTTAACGGCGATGAGTTGATTGACGATGATATTGTTAGCATATTGAAATCAAGTCGTAGCAACACGGTCGATATAGGCAATTATGTCAATCGTCTAAGCAGAACTTTTCTACAGAAAATTGAGAATTGTCTGGACAATAATACGGAAAGGACGGATAATCATGAAAGAGAAAATCATCAACGGAATTCGTCACGTGCAGATACCCGGCACGGAGGAATGGTTGGCAGACACACTGTTCGAGGAGAACGGAACGTATATGCTGGACGAGAGAGAGGGTCGATTTCAGTATTATCCGATTTCAATGGAAAAGCTGACTCCAGAGGAGATAACTCCGGAAATGCGGATGGCTTTCATGGCAGAGCTAACGGAATCGGAAATGAACACCGAGAATCGTTACAGCCTGGGACGTCGCGAGAATTGGGAAATGGAGTTGATGCCTCGTTCTCTGAGAACGCTGTATTACAAAGAGGGCGATCATTGGATATTGGACAAAACGGCAGTTCCGTCAACGAAATACGCTCAGATCGCTCTGAAGCATATGAAGACTTCTCAAAAAGAGCTGTACAAGGATTTGAAAACGTCGAAGATGTTGGGATTGTATCTGGCGAAGCTAGACGATACTTGTCAACAGAAAATAGATCTTCTGACGGAGCAAATAATGAAAAGAGACGAAGTGAACGCAGAACTTCAGAAGAAAGATTGGATGAAATACAGTCAGATGTTGAACATGAGCAAGCTGGAAGCGGAGGAAATAATCCTTCAGGAAATGATCTACGATCAGTAAATTCAAATGCGGCAGGAACTACAATTCCTGCCGTTACTTTTTATAATAAGGATCAAAATATCATCGGCACTGTGAATGTTAGGTATATAAAAGCAAAACGGTACAGAAAATTTGATACACCAACTGCAATCAGAATTGCTGAACAATTTGAAAAAAGCAATATATCATATTCGGGGAAAATTGAAGATAATTTTACAACGCTTACTTTTTCAAATGATGATATGTTACGCTGCAAAGCTATTATTTCACAAATTGAACGCAGCCTCCAGGAAAATGCCAAGGAACTTAAGCACAGCGCAGCACGACTTAATCCTGTTACTGATCAATATAACAGTCTGCAAATTATAAAGGATGTTCAGAAGGCTTTAAAAGATCTATATAATGACGACGCTCATGAAGGCGAGGTAAATGGCGGTTATGATTGGAAAAATTTCATAAGTAGCCTTGATGTTGTTTCAAAGCATAATCCCGGAGAAATAAGAACATTGATTAATGTTTCAGGTGCTGTTACTCTTTTACAACGAGCCTCAGAAATGAACAGTGGCACTTCAACTGAAAAAGAATACACATTTGCAAATGAGATTTTAGAGAAAATAATTAATGATTATCATTCAACGATAATTAATCCATCGGAGCATACTGATCAATTATCGGTGTTTGATAATTTTGTTCCTATTTCTGATACCGAAAAAAAGCTTGCCGATAATGCAGAAGATAATATTTTGTTAGTAAATGATTTCAAAAAATTTGCAGTAGGTAGCTTGCAAGACAATTTGACTATACGTAATGCTCATCAAAATTCCGATAATGCAGAATTTCAATTAGAAGTACATAATGCAGTTAATGATTTGCTCACAGACCTTATTGCAGGCAATCAGCAGATTGAAGGATATGCTTTTAATGATATTTCTGTCTTTTACGACAAGTTTTTTGCTGATGAAACAATGCAAAAGGATATTTATAGATCTGTAATTGAAGATGTTGACACATCGTTGCAGCAACTTGAAAAAGCACGAATTATTGCTAAAGAGCAAGGTATACCTTTTTCAGATAAATTTAGTAACGGGTTGGACGATGATGATCCCAATATCTATACATATGACGGAGGTATGTCTCCTGAAGACTTTTACAAGTGGCAGCTTTTAAATGAGCTGGCTGAAATAACAGGCGCAGAAGACGGTACGCCATATAAACTTATAGAAACATTTGAACAAAACCATGAAAATGCAGAAAATCTGATTTTTGAAATACTTAATGACAATGAATTGGCTCACAAAGTATTTACTGTAATTTCCAACAGCAGATATATGAAAAATACTGCTTCTGATAGCGTCACAAAGTCAACTGAAGATAATTTGCCGACAATCACATGTGAGTGGAGCGAAAGCAATTATTTTGAGGATGGTAAAACGTACACAGTTTATGAGTTTGACAAACTTATGAAACAAGCTGATGATGAAATGGTTGCAGGAGCAAAAGCGGCAATTGAAAAGTACGGTTCATCCGAGGCTTGGTATAGCTCTAATGATTATGATGAGTTTACACAGTTTAAGGGCTATAATAAAGTCAAATTCACTTTGAATATGCCTAACGGAACGTCTTTTACCGAAAGGCAGGATGTAGGCGACGGTTACGGAGGGGTGATCGACTTTCTCCGTCAATATTCTAGCTACAAGAGTATCATTCCTTTACTTGAATCTGTCAGAGATCTGCAAAAAGCAGAAGTAATTCTTGACAAAACAATATCAGAGAAAGCGCAGCTTGAAGTCTCTCAAACTACTATTGAAGCAGAAAAAAAATCTGAAGTTACAAATTATAAAGAAACGGATTTTACAGGAAACCAGTTATCTTTATTTGATAACTCAATTTCCTTTGAAGAATCAAAGAATGAACATCAGACAATAATTACTTCCGAAAATCAGATAGATTCCGAAGCTGCAGAGCCAAGAACAAATATTGAATCCTTGAAAAAACAGTTTGTAAAGTATTCAAGTGATAACACAATTTATGGTAAAAAAACATATGAACGGCTCAAAAATGCGCTTACTGAAAATAGTATTGACGTAAGAAGCCTTGAAAAAAATGATTATCACATTTTTGAAACGGCTGAAAGATACGGTGCTAAGACTAATTTTCGCAACAATATAACGGCAATACGTCTGTTAAAACAAATTGAAAGCGAAAATAGATTTGCAGACAGCAAAGAACAGCAGATTCTTGCAAAATATGTTGGATGGGGCGGTCTGCCTCAAGCTTTTTCACACGAAAATGAAAAATGGAAGAAAGAATATATTGAACTGAAGGATCTGTTGACAGAGAAAGAATACAGAGATGCAGCTACATCAACGCTTAGTTCTTTCTATACTGACTACAATATCATTAATCAGATTTATGATTGTTTAATAAATATGGGCTTTGAATATGGCAGTATTCTTGAACCATCAGCCGGGATAGGAAATTTTATAGGCTCTATGCCTGTTGAAATGTACAAACAATCGAAAATAACCGCCATTGAGCTGGACAGTATCGCAGCTCGTATAGCGAAATTGTTGTATCCATCTGCAAACGTTCAAATTAACGGATTTGAGAAAACTCAACTTGAAGATAATTCTTTTGATCTGGCAATAGGTAATGTCCCTTTTGGCGGATTTTCAGTTTTTGATCCCAAATATGACAGCCATAAATTTATGCTGCACGACTATTTCTTTGCAAAGTCCATAGATAAAGTACGACCTGGAGGAATAGTTGCCTTTATCACATCTACGGGAACGATGGATAAGAAAAGTACAGACGTAAGAAAATATATAGATGAACGTGCTGAATTTATCGGTGCAGTAAGATTACCCGGTTCTGCATTTGCAACAACAGAAGCAAGCGCAGACATTATATTTTTAAAGGTAAGAAAAAAGCCTGAATACACTAAATCTGAATGGATAGAAACAGATATAGCAGCTGACGGATTTACTATCAACAAATATTTTCTTTATCATCCTGAGATGGTTTTAGGAAAACGCGTTGCTGTAAATAAAATGTATGGACGTTCTGACAGTGCAATGTATGTGCCGTTCGATAATAACAATGATATATCTGATTTACTGCATAAAGCATTACAGAATATCAAAACAGATTATAATGCGCAGCGTGTCTTTACTAAAGATAAAAATGAAAACGGACGTATCAAAGCACCGGAACATCTGCAAGATACCAGGAATTACAGCTATATAATTTTTGATGATAAACTTGCTTTTTATAAAGACGGCTATATCGACTTTGTAAATGTAACTGAACGTGAAGAATCAAAGTATAGGCAGCTTATTGCCGTACGTGACAGCTTACGAAAACTTATTGCATTGCAGCTTAATGAAAGTACATCGGATGAACAGTTGAATGAGCAAAGAAACAATTTATCAGCTGAATATGATAAATTTGTAAAGAAATTTGGATATATAAATTCGCGCAACAACATTAATTTATTTAAAAATGATAATTCCGCAATGCTTCTGACTTCCCTTGAGATTTTTAATGACAAGGGATTTGAGCGCAAAGCTGATATTTTCTTTAAAAGGACAATCAGCCCTCGTCATGTTCCTGACAGGGCAGATTCTGCATATGAAGCATTAATTATATCTATGTCCGAAAAAGCAAGAGTGGACATTGACTATATTTCTGATCTGTGCGGAAAATCATATCAGGAAGTAATTGACGAGCTCAGAAACGTTATATATCCAAACCCCGAAAAGTTTGACGGATATGGCAACGTTATATATGAATTGGCAGATGAATATTTATCAGGTGATATACGTGAAAAGTTGTCAGCTGCCAAAAAAGCCGCTGAGAAGAACCCTTTATATGAAGCAAATATAAATGCTCTTAATGAGGCAATGCCACAACCATTAACGGCTGCGGAAATTGAAGTAAGGCTAGGAGCTACGTGGATCGATCATGAATACATAAGACAGTTTGTTTATGAGTTGCTGCAAACTCCGGTCAGCTTACAATATCTAGATACATTACCACCACGGTTGAATAATGATAGAATTGATATCGAATATTCAGAGTTCACTGCAAGATGGAATGTTTCCAATTTCAAAAGAGATAATGATAATGTTCGCAGCAGTAATATTTATGGAACACAAAGAATAAGTGCATATGAAATAATTCAAAAAACACTTAATCTCCATGATATAAAGGTATATGATACCTATTACGATTCTGATGGTAAGCCTCAAAAAACGCTGAACAAATCAGCTACAATTGAGGCTCAGCAAAAGCAAACCTTGATTTGCCAGGAATTTAAAAATTGGATTTTTAGAGATTCGGAGCGCAGAAACAAACTGGTAGCAAAATATAACAGATTGTTTAATTCAATCAGACCGAGAACGTATGACGGCTCCTTTTTGAAATTTGTCGGTATGAACCCTGAGATACAACTAAAAAAGCATCAGAAAGACGCTGTAGCTCATGGATTGTTTGGAGGCAATGAATTATTAGCTCACGTCGTAGGCGCAGGAAAAACGTTTGAAATGGCTGCTATAGTCATGGAAGGCAAAAGATTAGGCTTACATAACAAAAGCCTTATAGTCGTTCCTAATCATATTACAGAACAGTTTGCTGATGAATTTATGAACCTTTATCCAGGTGCTAATTTGCTTGTTGCAAAGAAGACAGATTTTGCGAAGGAAAACCGTAGGGCGTTATTTGGAAAAATAGCGACCGGAGATTATGACGCAGTTATTATCGGTCATTCTCAGCTAATTAACATTCCTATGTCCCAAGAGCGTCAGGTAGCTTTCCTTGAGAGACAGCTTGATGATATAACTACTGGTTTAGCCGAGGTAAAATACAGTAGGGGTGAAACTTTTCAAATCAAGCAAATGGAAAGAACTCGAAAAACTCTTGAAGAAAAGCTGAAAAAACTCACTGAGACCCCTAAAAGAGATAATATTGTTACATTTGAAGAAATGGGCATTGACAAGCTTGTGATCGACGAGGCGCATGCTTTTAAAAATTTGTATTTGCATACGAAAATGAATAATGTTGCAGGACTTTCTGCTGCCGGAGCTGCAAAAACCGAAGATCTGTATATGAAATGCGAATACATAAATGAGAAAACTAATTGCAGAGGCTTAGTTTTTGCAACAGGAACGCCATTAACTAAATCTATAACGGAAATATACACCCTTCAGCGTTATTTACAACCTGAATATTTGAAAAAAACAAATTTGTATCATTTTGATTCATGGGCTTCTACGTTTGGAGAAACAGTAACTGCCACTGAACTTGCTCCTGAAGGAACAGGGTATAGATTGAAAACACGTTTTTCACGTTTTTATAATTTACCTGAACTTATGGCTGCGTTTAAATTAGTCGCTGATATAAAAACATCTGATATGCTTAATCTACCAGTACCTAAGTGTAACGTTCACAATATAAGTGCCGAACCTTCGGAAATTCAGGAACAGCTTATTAAAAATCTGAGCAAAAGAGCAGCTAAAATACACTCTGGTGAAGTAAACCGCGATCAAGATAATATGCTGAATATAACAAATGATGGTCGTAAAATCGGATTAGATCAACGTATTATTAACTCCGATTTTGAAGATAATCCAAATTCCAAAGTTAATCTATGTGTTAAAAATGTATATAAAATTTGGCATGATACCGCCGATAATCGTTTAACTCAGCTTATTTTTTGCGACTTCTCAACTCCAACTGGAAAGTCTGAATTTAATATTTATGATGACATCAGAGACAAACTGATTGCACAAGGAGTACCGCGCGATGAAATCGCATTTATTCATGATTATAATACAGAGATTCGCAAAAAAAATCTCTTTGAAAAGGTACGCAGCGGCGATATACGGATTCTTCTTGGATCAACCGCAAAAATGGGGGCGGGTACTAATGTGCAAAATAAACTCATAGCTACTCATGACTTGGATGCTCCATGGAATCCGTCAGATTTGGAACAACGTTTAGGACGGATGGTTCGCAGAGGAAATACTAATGACGAGGTAAATTTGTATCGCTATGTCACCAAAAATACTTTTGACGCATATTTATTTCAAATGCTTGAAAATAAGCAACGACCGATAAGTCAGATCATGACTTCAAGATCTGCAATGCGTTCATGTGACGATATTGACGAAGCAGTTTTGAATTATGCCGAAGTTAAGGCTTTATGTGCAGGAAATCCGTTGATTAAGGAAAAGATGGAATTAGATATTGAGATTACAAAGCTACAGTCGCTTAAAGCTTCGTATCTTAATAATGTATATCGCATGGAAGACGATGTGCTTAATAAGTATCCAAAGGAAATTACATTTTGGAAATCCAAAATTTACAATTTGCAAAAGGACATTGATATTTCAATGAAATATCCAATTATTAAGGATAGCGATAATAAAAGGGTTATGACAGATTTGGTTATCAACGGAGTTACATTTACCAGCAAAAATGAGGCTGTTGAAGCTATTAATCAAGCTATAAAGAAAGCTCTGGATCATAAAGATACTTCTCCTTTTGCCCATTATCGCGGCTTTGATGTAGCGGCTGCACACAATCCGATAACTCTTGATGACGAACTTTTATTATCCGGCAATGGAACATATCGCTTAGAGATAAATTTATTGAGTTCCGGTATAATAACCAAAATGGATAACTGTATAAAGAATTTTTCAAAGGAGTTATCAGAATCTAAAAAACAGCTGGGCATTGCAGAAAAAAATCTTGCTCAAGCAAAAGAGGAAATAAAGAAGCCATTTCTGCAGGACTCGGAACTTAATTCTAAGCTTAAACGTGCAGCAGAGTTGACGGTACTGCTTGAACTCAATGATAAAACCGAAAATGGATTGGAAAAGGAGGAAAAAAAAGAATCTGTCCGAAAAAAAATAAAGGAAAATCAAGCAATAATAAAAAATCGGGATATTCAAAAAGAATTGCTTAAAAATGAACGTCCTGAGAAAATCTGTTCTGGAGAATAGTATTAACGATCAAAAGACCATACCGCCTTTCACAATGGCGGTATGGTCTTTTTTTGTTGCATTTTATTCAGTATTCCGATATTTTTCTATGATGTATAACAAATATAAGTCTTTTAAACTTATCAGAAAAATTCTTTATTTTCTATGCTTTTGCAAAATAAAGCTCAAGAGCCTTTTCAATTATTTCGGAAATTTCATCTGCATTAGCTTTCTCATCAAAGAATTTACTATAGATTTCACTATTTATCCTTACAGTCCTGTTTTTTGGAATAGTTTGCGTTACATCGGTCATTTTTCCCGATAAAATTTTTACAACAGTAAGTTGATCCAAGCCTTGAAGTTTATCATATTGACGCAGCTGCTCAGATTTTTTCATATCAATCTTATATATTTTCGCAAACTTAATCAACATTTCTTGAATTTCCTGCGGAAGATATGATATGTTTACAGCCGCTCTGACCGAAATTGTTTTATCGTCTACAAGAGGTTTAAGCCCGTCTATAAGCATATTTATTCTTAGCAACCGTGCAACGGAATCTTTACTCATGCGATATTCGTCTTTGAGCTTTTGCGCGGTTGTAAGCGTTTCTTTTTCTGAGGAATATTCGCCTTTCTCCATTCTGTGCAGTTCCTCAATAATATCATTTCTCTTGCCTTGTGAAAACATCTGACTATGACGCATTGCTATAACTGCCGCTTGTTCTGAGATTTTAAGATTATCAAATCCTCTTTGCATAAGATTGGATTCAATGACGTACATTTCTGCTTCTTCCTCTGTAAGACCGTCTTTGATGATTGCCGGAACAGTCTGCTTTCCTGCCAGAATTGAAGCATTCCAACGGTTATGTCCTATAAGTATTTCATATTTGCCATTAAGCGGTTGAACGATGATCGGAATAAGCACACCATTGTCCTTTATGCTTGATACCATATCGTCAAGCCTCTCGCCGCTGTAAAGCTCGAATTTGTGATTGTGATAAGGTACAAGCATATCGCAGGGTATCTGCTTGACCTGATTTTCCGTCGCAACGGACGGCGTACTGAGCATTGCTCCCAAATCAAATGCTGCTGTCATTTCTTTTTCCTCCGTTTCTGCCTGAACCTATTTTTCAGCTTTTACTTGTTCCCTGTTTACTTAAACAAATAATTTCTTCTGATAATTCAGTGTATTCATCACCAAGTCTGTTTTTCATCTTACATAATGCATTTCCACTCTCTGTGGATTTAGCAGCTTCAACAGATTTATGTATTACTGTGCGGAATAAATTGTTGTATTCGTCAGAAAGCTTTCTAAGAGCGGTTTTACTGACGATAGTGTTATCTACCATTGTTGGCAGTACACCTATCAGAGTAAGTGTTGGATTGATTGTAGCGCGTATTTGGTAATAAAGAGAATTAAGAGCCTGTAAGCCATCCATTGCAAATTTTTGAGTTTGTACAGGAATAATCATTCCACTTGCCGCAGTTAGGGCGTTAATAAGCAGTATACCGAGAGACGGTAGGCAATCGATAAGAACGTAATCGAAATCCTCCATAACGCTGTCTGAAAGTATACGCTTTAATATTGTCTCTCTCGCAAGAGCTGTTGACATAACGGTCTCGGCGTTCGCAAGATTGATGTCGGCAGGTAGATAGTAAAGGTTGTTCAATTCGTTATATCTGATACATGACTTTACGATTTCGGCGGAAACCATTGCTTTTGAAGCTACCTCCGTTATGAGCTGCGTCATCGTAGGTTTATTGTCCGCATCCACAAATCCGAGGTATTCTGAAAGATTAGCCTGCGGATCTAAATCTACAAGTAACACCTTTTTGTCAAATTTAAGCGCAAGAGCAGCTCCAAGATTGAATGTGGTTGTGGTTTTTCCTACTCCACCCTTTTGATTGCAGATCGCTATTACTTTACTCATTTTTGTCTTCCTCCATTAAATTTTTATATACATTTGTTATAAAACCTTCGATTATTTCTTTTCGCTCAATACAATCAGCATTCTTTGTAATGTTGTAGAGAAAGCGATGGACGATAGTCTCGCACTCTAATAACATATCGTATATTGAGCCTTCTGCTTTAAAATTTAAAGCTACTCCGTTAATTTCATTAAGAAATTTTGCGTTAGCTTCAATCATTTTTTTCACTCTCTTTCTGACTTATTCGCCAGTGGCGAATAAGTTGTTTTTATGATTATAGAATATCATACTGCTGTCAGTATGTCAATAAGCATAAGTAACAAAATATTACTTGAATATTTAGTTATTTTTTATATTGCTATCAATATTTTAAAATGGTATAATATAAAAGATTTTGGAGGTGATAGCTTGGCATATTCGGACGCCAACCGCAGAGCTGTGAATAAGTATAACAAGAAAAATTACAAGGTAATCACTGTCAGAGTAAAAAAAGGCGAGGAGATTCGCATTCAACAAAGAGCTGATTCACTTGGTCTGAGTGTTAATAAGTATATTCTTAATCTGATCGACAAAGATATCGAAGAAGCTTATGATTAGATTATCTTGAGCGGTTGTTATCCTTTTCTTTTACTTCTTTTTCAGGCTCTTCGGTACGCATATACTTATCGAGCTGCCGCCTCATTTTTTCAAGTTTATACGCTTCTTTTTTCGACTGGCTGTATTCTGAATACAGTCGGTCTTTTTTTTCTTTCAACTCATCGATCTGTTTTTGAATAATTGAAATCTGGGGAAGTTTTTTTCTCCCGAATTGTTTTCTCAGTTGTTCAACAGCTTCCTCATACAGCATTATATTGCTTTCGTTTTCTCTGAAAAATTTTTCTTTATTTTTTGCCGTTTTATACTTATCATACAGTGGTTTTAATTCGTTATATTCTTTCAAGTTTCTGACTGATATTTGCAACGAATTTATTTTACTATCAATAGTCTTTATCGATTCTCTGGCTTCAATTCTTTGCTCATGCATTTCATCAGTTTTCGCTAAAAGTTGGCTGTCATTGCTTATTCCATGCTCAGATAAATAGCTGAGTATTTCCGCTGCTGCTTTGAAATTCTTCAATTTAGCCCAATGCTCCAGACCATCGCCTTGTCTGAATTTTTCCTGAGAAGTATCAATAATTTGCGGAAGATTAAGTGACTGCATGAATTCACGACGTCGTCCAGTATTTTTTTCAATACGCTCTATAATTTTTTCTTCCGTATAGTAATAACCTAATGTTTTTGAACGAGTATACCGCTGCTGTCCCGGAGCTTTAAATTTCAAATAAACGCCTTCGTTGTTGACCTCATAGCCAGCTGAACGCATTTTGTTTATAAAATCATCGAAGTTTTTTGCAGTCCTTATATTTGTGTCGATCTCAGATCTAAGTTTGCTTTTATACGATTTTCCTTCTTTATCTATTAACCATTCATAATAAGATTTTCCTGTTCCCAGATAAGCATTTTCAACAATTGAAAGATTCATTTCCTTACATATCTCGTCAGAAATTTTTCTAACGAGATACCACGCTTTTCCGCCGCGATTGTGTTCTGTATTAAATGTTCTGCCTGATACCATATTTACAGAATTAAAAATGATATGGTTATGTATTTTTCCCGTGTTTAAATGTGTTGCAATTACATATTCGTACTGTCCTTTTAATAGTCTATCCGCAAGCTTTTTTCCTGCCTCCATAGCTTCTTCTACTGTTACTTCACCAGCTGCAAACGACTGATATATATGATGTGCAAGTACGCTGTTCTGACCTGTTCCTTTTGTGCGCTGAGTGAATAACATTTCGGAAGCTGCTGTGGTAGGAGTGCAGGCATAGGATTGAATTGTTCTTCCATTATCCGTTTTGTATTTGTTACATATATATTTTATTGCAAGATCTAGCGTTTCTGTGATAGCAAAGATACCTGTAACCGCCATATTTCCTCCATTTTTTCGTTTAAAGTTTTTAAATCTTCTGCATATAAAGAGTTTGTTGTATTTACTCGTTTTGCAATTTGATTTATGTTATTTGAAATGCTGAAAAGCAATTGATTCATACGCTTTAACTGTTCAGAATCTACTACTTTTATTTCACCGTCAACAGTCATTTTTCTGACATATGCACTTAAATTTTCTGTGCCGATTATCTGCATTTTTGCATTGATAATTTCCATTTCCTCTTCAGAAAAATACACATGAATCTGCTGCTTACGTCTACGATTTTTTTGCATTTTGTCATCTCCTGATTTTTTTGGTTTAGGGGTTTGGGGGCTTCCCCAACAAGCAATTTTAACACATTGTTCACTAATGAACAATGTGTTAAAATTGGCAAGTGTGTACACACTTGCGATGCTTGCTACTTTGAAGGTCCGGAAACTCCGCAGAGTGTCCGGTCGCCCAAAGGGCGAAAAAGCGAATTATTGTTCATAGTTTTTTCATATATAAATATTCATCAAAAACTTAAATAAATTTTTTGGCAGAAAGATTTTAAAAGCGGAATTTTTGCAAAAAGCAGCTTACTTAAATAATGCATTACATTTTTAATTTTATGATTCCGGCGCAGCAGAGCTTTACATTTCTCTCCGGTCAGAAACATCTAAGTAGAAGCGTTAGACAAAGATTAAGCTTGCAAAAAAAATCTACGAAATTTTACAATTCCGTAGTTTAGCACAACTTTATTTTTTTGTCAAGCCCTATCAAAAAAATTTTTTTCTCTTAAATATTGTGAAATGACGTATATTAAAGCTTTCAGCTTATACAAAAAAATTAATTTTTCTATTAATATGAAAAATCAATTTAATGATAAACAATGAACCAGGCTGACGGAATAATTTGAATCATTTAGATATTTTGCATAAATTTAGCTTATTTTTTTGTTAAAACCGCCAAATTCACATAAAATGCGCAAAAGTGCTTGACAAATGTGCATTTTAGGTGTATAATAAGAGTATAGAAAAAACCAGTAAATTTTAATTAAGGAGTGGTCATAATGAATAGAACATTAAGAGACTGGAACGGGTACACAATGCGAGGACGCACAGATTATGATGATGATTTAATTCGTGAATGGTTATTGCTGCATGGCGATGAGGAGTTAGTAGTTGATGATTGTAACAGGTTGATGTCATCCGCAGACGAAACGTCAAGAGTGTATATAGCTGACATTCAAGATGTTGAATACGGTGAAGGACACTACTGTTAGTTATGGTTCTGACGGGTTTATCCAAAAGCCCGTTTCCAAGAACGCTAGTTCTAATGATTAAAAAAATTTTGTTGTCAAGGAGGATTTGTTATGAGCAAAAACAAGGAAATTGAATGGGTGCAGATCAATCAAAATCTTTCTCCAGAACAATTCAAACAGTATATTCTTGATGAAAGCGTATACGTTGAACCGGAAGAGGTAAGAAACTACATCCAAAACTATTACGAGCCGAATTTTGATCTTTTCACGATTATCACAGAAGATCTCAAAGATGTGCTTGTATCAACAGACATAGAAGGAAAGGAATATCGGTACGGAATCGGTGCGCTGGCACGTAACGAAGAACTGAATGAGAAAAATATGTTGACACTTTTGACACTTTCAGATTACCCGGACGACTATGTAAAAGGACAGCTGCTTTGCAACAATTATCTTCCTTTTTACATTTACGAAAAAATGGTTAAAGACTATAATAATTCTGAACGTGTTCCGTGCGAGGAATCAAATAACCGCGTGACAGACGATTACTACAGCTGTCTGATGAAAAAATCTGTAGAATACGCAATGTATGCTGAACAAAGCACAGAAGACAAAAACTGTGATAACCGAGGACGTCACTTTGCAAAGCTTACCGAATCAGAGTTTTCAGAGCTTTACGGAATGGACGTAGATCACGACACAGTATCTATGAAGCTTTACAGAAATATGAATGCTCCGGCTTACATTCGCATTTGCGCTGCTTTTAGTCTCGCTCGTCTGGAGGACCCGGTCGACGACGCGGGAATAAATACAGCTCAGATGTTCAAGACGATTTTTCAAGGAGTGGCTTTTGTGGAAGACTTTGATGTTTATCATAAGCAGCTCGGAGAACAAGTTTGCAAACATCTTTTCAAAGAAATTGATCCGGAACTGAAAAATGCTTTTCTGCGTTTTATTTACAATGAAGATGTTAAGCAATCTGATATTGAAACAATCAATAACAGATTAGAATCTTCTTTAAGTGTGCCACTTTAGTTAATATTTTGAAGTGAAATTAAGTGCGACATTATGTCGCACTTAATAAACAATAAGGGAGTGTGATTTTGTGAATGTTATAGATTATGAAAAATCTGGAGCATTTGCGGGAAGTAAAACGGTTATTACATCAAACGCAAAAGATCGGCTGCTGAAAGCGATCGATGGAAACAATATGTATGAGATAGCTTTCTCTATCTTTTCTGCCGCTGCTTCTGTAAAAATTGAAGAAAGTGTTTGCATAGCTATAAATCTATTGTCCGAGGCGGACGAAGAACAGATAAGAAGCTTTGCTCATGCGTTTCTTTCTGAAGTGACCGTTACAAATAACTTGCTACATCTTCAAAGAGTAGAATCCGATAAGCTTTTGGTTGCAAAAATGGCAGACAGCAAAGGAGATTTGAAAGCTTTGCGAAAACTCGCCGGGCTTACGCAGAAAGAGCTGGCGGAAAAAGCGGAAGTTTCTTTAAGAACAATAGTTAATATCGAGTCTGGCGCGAAATCTTTAGAACATTATCGGTTCCAGACAGTTCAAAAGATTGCTGCAGCATTGAATATTGAAACAGAAATGCTGAAGTAAGTAGTTAGAGAGAAGAATAGTAATGGATAAGAAGCTTTTTTTTGAAACAGTTGCCAGCAATTCCTGCAAAGAGATTCAGAAATCTACGCTTATTTTCTTTTGTATGGATTACAACATAAGCATAAAGACTACTGACAGCCGCGCAAAAATTGTTGACGCTATTGAGAACAGCTCACAAGCTGAGATGTTTTATGAAACATACAAAGATGTTATTTTAATCCCGGCTTATAAGATCGCTAAAGAGTTGAATTGTAATAAAAAGGATCTTTCTGTATTGCTAAATTTACAGATTGTCAAGTCAAGATCAGAAACTATAAGTGTCTATAGTCGTAACGAGCATGGATACATAGATGTTTTATGCTACTCTGCCGATTTTCTTGACATTGATTCAGAAACAATGAAGTCAGCTCTTGACGATTATTACTCTCAAGCTTGCAGTATAAGAATTGAAACGAAAAAACAAGCTCAGATAAAAGATATTATATCTCTTCTTGAAAAACTTTTTTATGTAGAAGAAGATAAAATATCTTCTTATGAGCAGAGAAACGGTTCGGGATATTATCACTATCTCCGCGTTCATCCTCTCTCTGATCAGCCAGATCCAAATTGCCAGCCGGACCAGCCAGGTCCAGATCGCCATGAAGATGTCTATGTGAAATTTAAAAACATCTGGAACTCTGAGTTGTGGGATGAACCGTTATTCTCTGAAAGTGAATTCAGAAAACTTCTTAAACGCTATGAAAATTACAAAGATTTTTACATTAAAAATAAAAAAAGCGAATGATAATATACAACTGCGGTTAAAATTGAAAAGAAAAAAGCAAAGACTGATGAAATATCTGAGATATTTCATCAGTTTTTGTTATATGTCACAAAAAAATCATGGAAATTTGTGCAAAATGACATTTTTTAAAAAAATGCATATTTTTTGCGCAAAAACGCTTGACAAATATGCATTTTTAGTGTATAATAAGAACATAGAAAGGGAAAGGAAAATCCCAAACACCAGAAAGGAATGATCTCAATGGCAAAAACGATAAGAATCTCTTACAAGGATTATAAGAATGATGAAAATTTTCGTAAGTGTAAGTCTGTACCCGACAGCTATGATTCAAGAACAAAAACAATTGAAATATATATGCTTGACATATATGAATATGTTGACAAATACACAGAAGCAAGAGCACAGGCAGATATTCGCACTTGTGAACATGTTTCAAGAATGTTGTACAAGATTAAGGAACTTAAAAGCACTCAAAAGATGCAGCTTAAAGGCACTCAAAGAGTGCAGAAAACTACGGAAATTGAGAGCACAAACGATTTTATCGGAAAGAAGATGAAAAACGGAAACTTCTTTGATGGATTGAATGAACTTTCATGGTTTGATTTTTCTGATGATGACGACTACATGGTAAAGCAAATTTACAAAGCTATGCTCGAAGCTGCACAGAATTATATGTCTGATATGTCTATTGCTTCTGACGGTACGTTTAAGCACTCTTATTTTAAGCTGATATTTGAGAACGGCGGCAAACAAAAAGAGATATGCTTTAATTCAGCTGTATCTCCTCGCTATGTAGAAGAATATCTTGAGTTAGACAAACATTCATGCGTTTTAGAAGAATACGACTACGACATAGAAAGCGATACGTTTACTCTTGTAAAAAAAGAAGATGCTTAAGGAACAAGAAGCGGAGTTTAACGGCTCCGCTTTAATATTATCAGTCAGAATGATGTTCAAATTTTATGAGAAGGACAGCTTATGTGATTTTCATTCTTTTGAGTGTGTCAGCATGACACACTTCTTTTTTCAAAATAAATAAAATAATAAATTGAAAATTTTTTTTGATGAAGTATTGACATTTCAAAAAATACAGTGTATAATATTGGCATAGGGTAAGTAAGATTCTTGAAACTATCCATTTTTGGGTAAAAAAATAAAACACCCCCACAGGCTAAACTTTCTTGCCGGAAAGTTTAGCCCAAGCCGCACAGATGTCTCACCACAACTGTGAAACCTTTTGAGGATGCTTAATCTCGTGCTTTATTTTAACACGATTAAGATACATTTGTCAAGAGCTTTTCAGATTGTTTTAAGCAGACATCTGAGAAGCTCTTATCTTTTTGCTAGTTAAATCTGTTTTCACAGATTTGATATAGAATCGGATAAGCCTCCGCTAGGTGACTAATTATCCGATTACAACTGAATAAAGAATTTGATGTCGGAAGACTGACCACTCCAACAAGAACTACGCCGAGACCTGCACGCCATGACCTTGATCAGAGCGAGCGATAAAATGCAGCAGCGAGTATATATACCCGTGGGTTGAGCTACCGTTGGGGATTCGTTTGAAAGCGAAGTATGGTGCAGTTGCAAATAGTAATTTGCGAAAGGCAATGCGAAATGCCGTTTACTCTTATAGCATAATGGACTATAAGACAAACTGAGATGAGGTTGGGTCACATCATTGCATTAGCATCAGCAAAATGAAAAACATCAAAAACAAAAAATGTATTTATCGGGTGGGTCGGAACTCACCGATCCGCCCTTAAATATATGACAATTGAATAAAATATTAACAGCGGCTGTTAACCGCAGGCGGTCAACGAGCTGATATATTGTGCAAAGTCCGTAAACACGATGTTTACAGACTTTGCGGAGTAATATTGGCTCCCCAAGTTGGACTCGAACCAACGACCCTGCGGTTAACAGCCGCATGCTCTACCGACTGAGCTATTGAGGAATATAATGAATAGAGAAAGTGAAGAACACTTTCTCTATTCTTTTTAAAAGAGCCGGCAAGACCTATTTTACCGGGCCGTACCCAGCCAAGTATCGTTGGCGAAGATGAGCTTAACTTCTGTGTTCGGCAAGGGAACAGGTGGGACCTCATCTCAATCATCACCGGCTATAGTGAAGCATGACAGCTTCAAAATTGAATAATGGATAAAGTAAGGCGTCAGAGGGGAGGGATTGACATAATAAAGGTTAAGCCCTCGACCTATTAGTACTCGCTAGCTTAATACGTCACCGCACTTACACTTTGAGCCTATCAACCTTGTAGTCTTCAAGGGGTCTTACTCCTTTCGGATGGGATATCTTATCTTAAGGGCGGCTTCACGCTTAGATGCCTTCAGCGTTTATCCGTTCCGCACATAGCTGCCCAGCCGTGCCACTGGCGTGACAACTGGTGCACCAGAGGTGCGTCCATCCCGGTCCTCTCGTACTAGGGACAGCTCCTTGCAAATATCCTGCGCCCACGACAGATAGGGACCGAACTGTCTCACGACGTTCTGAACCCAGCTCGCGTACCGCTTTAATTGGCGAACAGCCAAACCCTTGGGACCGAATACAGCCCCAGGATGCGATGAGCCGACATCGAGGTGCCAAACCTCCCCGTCGATGTGGACTCTTGGGGGAGATCAGCCTGTTATCCCCAGGGTAGCTTTTATCCGTTGAGCGACGGCATTTCCACTCACATACCGCCGGATCACTAACTCCAACTTTCGTTACTGCTCGAACCGTCATTCTCGCAGTTAGGCTCGCTTCTGCGTTTACACTCTTCTGCATGGTTTCCATCCATGCTGAGCGAACCTTTGAGCGCCTCCGTTACTCTTTAGGAGGCGACCGCCCCAGTCAAACTGCCCACCTAACAATGTCCCCCGACTTGTTTCAAAGCCGCAGGTTAGAACTCCAGCACTCCAAGAGTGGTATCCCAAGGCTGACTCCACATCAGCTGACGCCGATGCTTCCTAGTCTCCCACCTATCCTGTACATGAAATACCGAAATCCAATATTAGGCTACAGTAAAGCTCCATGGGGTCTTTCCGTCTAGTCGCGGGTAACCGGCATCTTCACCGGTACTACAATTTCGCCGGGCGGGTTGTTGAGACAGTGCCCAGATCGTTACACCATTCGTGCGGGTCAGAACTTACCTGACAAGGAATTTCGCTACCTTAGGACCGTTATAGTTACGGCCGCCGTTTACCGGGGCTTCAATTCAATGCTCTCACATCTCCTCTTAACCTTCCGGCACCGGGCAGGTGTCAGCCCCTATACGTCATCTTTCGATTTAGCAGAGACCTGTGTTTTTGATAAACAGTCGCCTGGGCCTATTCTCTGCGGCTTGATTGCTCAAGCACCCCTTTTCCCTAAGTTACGGGGTCAACTTGCCGAGTTCCTTAACAACCCTTCTCCCGTTGGCCTTAGAATCCTCTTCCTATCTACCTGTGTCGGTTTGCGGTACGGGCGCATTATACATTCATGCAGCTTTTCTTGTCTCCGTCCATTGTGACTTCCCTACTATTTTTCGGTCCCTTTCGACCGGGTCAACCATCGCCCGGCTTCACAACTTTCAAAGCGTCCCTGCATTTAAGTATTTCTGCGGCTACGGAATCTCAACCGTATGTGCATCGGCTACGCGTTTCCGCCTCACCTTAGCTCCCGGCTTACCCTGAGCGGACGAACCTTCCTCAGGAATCCTTAGATTTTCGGCCATTATGATTCTCACATAATTCTCGCTACTCATTCCGGCATTCTCACTCGAATAAAGTCCACCAGCGCTTCCGCTCTGACTTCGCCCCTTATTCGACGCTCTCCTACCACGATAACCTTAGTTATCATCCCAAGCTTCGGTATACGTTTTAGCCCCGTTGAATTTTCGGCGCAGAGTCACTCGACCAGTGAGCTATTACGCACTCTTTTAATGTATGGCTGCTTCTAAGCCAACATCCTGGTTGTTTATGCAACTCCACATCCTTTTCCACTTAAACGTATTTGGGGACCTTAGCTGTGGGTCTGGGCTGTTTCCCTTTCGACAACGAAACTTATCTCACGCTGTCTGACTCCCGTGAACCGATTATCCGGCATTCTTAGTTTGATAGGGTTCGGTAATCTTTCGACCCCTAGCCCATTCAGTGCTTTACCTCCGGTAATCTGTCACGAGGCTAGCCCTAAAGCTATTTCGGAGAGAACCAGCTATATCCGAGTTCGATTGGAATTTCTCCGCTATCCACACCTCATCCCCGGCCTTTTCAACGGACGTGGGTTCGGTCCTCCATGGAGTTTTACCTCCACTTCAACCTGGACATGGATAGGTCACTCGGTTTCGGGTCTATTGCATACGACTTTTTCGCCCTGTTAAGACTCGCTCTCGCTTCGGCTCCGCGCCTTAAGCGCTTAACCTTGCCGCATACAATAACTCGCCGGACCATTCTACAAAAGGTACCCGATCACACCTTGACGTGCTCTCGGTGCTTGTAAGCATAGGGTTTCAGGTTCTCTTTCACTCCCCTCCCGGGGTTCTTTTCACCGTTCCTTCACAGTACTTTTCGCTATCGGTCATCAGGTAGTATTTAGGCTTGGAGGGTGGTCCCCCCGTCTTCCCACGGGATTCCTCGTGTCCCGCGGTACTCTGGATCCAGCTCGCTGACTCGTCTTTTCGCTTACATGACTCTCACATTCTTCGGTATGTCTTCCCATACATTTCAGCTAAAACTCATCAATGCTAAACGCTGTCCTAAACCCCGTATGTATTGCTACACACGGTTTGGCCTCTTCCGCTTTCGCTCGCCACTACTCACAGAATCTCGGTTGATTTCTCTTCCTCGCCCTACTTAGATGTTTCAGTTCGGGCGGTTCCCCTCATATACCTATTTTATTCAGTATATGATGTATGAGCTTCTCTCATACGGATTGCTCCATTCGGAAATCTGCGGATCGTTATATGCTTGCTATTCCCCGCAGCTTATCGCAGCTTACCGCGTCCTTCGTCGGCTCCTGATGCCAAGGCATTCTCCCTACGCTCTTATTAGCTTAACCATTTGAATTATGTCTTTTCCTCTTCTTGCTTTTCGCTAATTGTAGGTTTCTCAAGATCTCTCTTGATTTACCCGACTCTTAATCTCTTTCGATTAATTTGTCGTTTTTCCTCATTTGCATTACTTTTCTTCATTATTCAATTTTCAAGCTGCCAAAGCTCTTGCGCAGCAAGAGCTTGAAAAATCCCTTTGATGAATTATTTCATCAATTTCGCTTTCGCGAAACCGGTATTTTTCTTTGTTCGTTAATTGTTCTCCAATTAACTGGTGGGCACAAGTGGACTCGAACCACCGACCTCACGCTTATCAGGCGTGCGCTCTAACCACCTGAGCTATGCGCCCGAAACTTCCTTTCAGTTCCGGTGAAGACTACGCTTCATCATGTGTGCTACGGTTGTTCTTCCTCCTAAACTCTTGTTGGTGGAGATGAGGAGGATCGAACTCCTGACCCCCTGCGTGCAAGGCAGGTGCTCTCCCAGCTGAGCTACACCCCCAGATCCAAGGGCTTAGGTTCCGTTCTTATGCTCTATTCCTTTTTTAAGATGCCTTTTCAGACATCTTCAAAATTGAATAACAACTCTGCTTCTGTTTCTTCCCTTGTCTGACCGGAGTCTGCTGCTTTTTATTCAGCCTTACTCCTTAGAAAGGAGGTGATCCAGCCGCACCTTCCGATACGGCTACCTTGTTACGACTTAACCCCAGTCATCAATCCCACCTTCGACAGCGTCCCCCTTGCGGTTAGACTACTGGCTTCGGGTGTTACCGACTCCCATGGTTTGACGGGCGGTGTGTACAAGGCCCGGGAACGTATTCACCGCGGCATGCTGATCCGCGATTACTAGCAATTCCGACTTCATGCAGGCGGGTTGCAGCCTGCAATCCGAACTAAGACTATTTTTTGTGTTTTGCTCCGCCTCGCGGCTTTGCTTCACTTTGTTCATAGCCATTGTAGTACGTGTGAGGCCCAGGTCATAAGGGGCATGATGATTTGACGTCATCCCCACCTTCCTCCGTTTTGTCAACGGCAGTCCTGCTAGAGTGCTCTTGCGTAGCAACTAACAGTAAGGGTTGCGCTCGTTGCGGGACTTAACCCAACATCTCACGACACGAGCTGACGACAACCATGCACCACCTGTCTGTACGTCCCCGAAGGGATTTCACTCATCTCTGAGCTATGCGTACGATGTCAAGACCTGGTAAGGTTCTTCGCGTTGCGTCGAATTAATCCACATACTCCACTGCTTGTGCGGGCCCCCGTCAATTCCTTTGAGTTTCAGCCTTGCGGCCGTACTCCCCAGGTGGATTACTTATTGTGTTAACTGCGGCACGGAAGGGGTCAGTCCCCCCACACCTAGTAATCATCGTTTACGGCGTGGACTACCAGGGTATCTAATCCTGTTTGCTCCCCACGCTTTCGAGCCTCAGCGTCAGTTAAAGCCCAGTAAGCCGCCTTCGCCACTGATGTTCCTCCTAATATCTACGCATTTCACCGCTACACTAGGAATTCCGCTTACCTCTACTTCACTCAAGAACCGCAGTTTCAAGTGCAGTCTATGGGTTAAGCCCATAGTTTTCACACCTGACTTGCAGTCCCGCCTACACTCCCTTTACACCCAGTAATTCCGGACAACGCTCGCTCCCTACGTATTACCGCGGCTGCTGGCACGTAGTTAGCCGGAGCTTCCTCCTAGGGTACCGTCATTATCGTCCCCTAAGACAGAGGTTTACAATCCTAAAACCTTCTTCCCTCACGCGGCATCGCTGCATCAGGCTTTCGCCCATTGTGCAATATTCCCCACTGCTGCCTCCCGTAGGAGTCTGGGCCGTGTCTCAGTCCCAATGTGGCCGTCCAACCTCTCAGTCCGGCTACTGATCGTCGCCTTGGTGAGCCCTTACCTCACCAACTAGCTAATCAGACGCGAGCTCATCTTTCAGCGATAAATCTTTGATAGCCTTACCATGCGGTATGACTATGTTATGCGGTATTAACTGTCGTTTCCAACAGGTATCCCCCTCTGAAAGGCAGATTGCTCACGTGTTACTCACCCGTCCGCCACTAGCTTCGGAAAAGCAAGCTCTTCCTCCGCCCGTTCGACTTGCATGTGTTAAGCGTGCCGCCAGCGTTCGTCCTGAGCCAGGATCAAACTCTTAATTTAAGTTGTATATTATATACATCCCTGTATCTAATATCTCTTCCTGTTTCAGTTCCTCACTGACTGTCGTAGTTTTTTTCGTCTTCTACTTGACTTCTTAATTCCTTCCAAGTACTTTCTCTCTCTTCTGGAATCTCCAAGGGTTTCTTCTTCGTCTTCGTTGTTATTCAATTTTCAAGATGCCTTACCGCTATCCCCCCTTAGCTCTCGCTTTCGGGACAGCTCGTTTATTATATCACTTCCGGCGGCTCTTGTCAAGACCTTTTTTTAATCTTTTTTCTGCCTCCGTATACTGCCTCCGCTTTCGCTCTTTGAGACAGCTTATTTATTTTATCACCCTTTTCTTTTCTTGTCAATCCCTTTTTGCTCTTTTTGGTGTTGTGCATAAAAAAACTTATCTTTTTTATACATTTTAATGACTTATGCCTACATTATTGACAAAATTCCATACTATATTCAGCGTCAAGCAAATAAACAGACTCACTATGCGCTTTTTCCCGCCATAAGCTTCAATTTAATAATCGTCCGAAACGCTCGGCACATACTCCTCATTTTCTATGACATAGTCCATGACCCTGCAATAAAAATCTGTAGGATTCATCATTATCTTAGATTTGATATACTCCGCTTGCTCCCTATCGGGAGCGTATAAAGTCATATCCATAAGAACAAGACCGTTGTCTTCGCAGGTACAGTGAACCGAATAGCCTTTTTTTGCGGGAACAATTTCAAAGCTGACGTCATGCTCAGCCTTCAGCTTGGCGAAAAACCTCAGTCCGGCGGCATAAATTCTGTCGCGCACGCTTTTGCTTACAAGCTTTTTAAAGCTTTGCGCGCCCTCCCTGCCTTTCTCCGTAAGAAGATAATACGACGTTCCCTCCTGTTCCTCAAGGGTCAGAGTCTTATTTTCCAGCATTTCGCTTACCGCCTCGGAATACAGAAAATAATTAACTATCCCGTCGCCCGTAGCGATTTCGGTAAGCTGGTTGGGTGTGACCGGCCTGTCCATCTGAAACAGAAAATACGCCAGCAGTATCTTTACCTCGTAAACGTCTGTAGGATTGAAAATATCCGGCGTTATATTAAGCTTGGAATAATCCTGTTCCAAAATATCACTCCTGTATGTTTTTATTCAGGTGACGCCGCTGCCAATTACGTCTTGTCCTCGTCGTCCTCAGCGGCGCCACCTATCAAAAATTTGGGTATTCCAGCATATGATTGAGCAGCGCGATATTAACGGCAGCCTCTACGCAGGGAACCGCTCTCGGCACCACGCAGGGATCATGCCTGCCTTTGATCGCAATGGTTTCGTTTTTCATAGCGGAGTAATCCACCGTCTGCTGAGGCTGCGAGATCGACGGCGTAGGCTTGAACGCTACTTTGAGAGTTATAGGCATACCGGAAGAAATTCCGCCTAAAATTCCGCCGTGAAAATTTGTTCTCGTAACAACATGACCCTGTTCATTGACGTAAAATTCATCGTTGTTTTCGCTGCCCAGCATTTTAGCCGCGTTGAATCCCGCGCCGAACTCCAGTCCCTTTACCGCCGGAATACCGAAAATAAGCTGAGCGATCGAATTTTCAAGTCCGTCAAATATAGGAGAACCTATTCCGGCAGGCACGTTTATAGCTATACATTCCACAACTCCGCCGACGCTGTCCTGACATTCCCGAGCCTTTTCGATGTCCTTTATCATAAGTCTGCCCTTTCGGTCTGAAAGGGTCGGAAATTCCTTTTCCCTCAGAGCCATGATATCGTTTCTGGAGGTTCTGATGTGGTCGAAGCTGTCGTCCTTTATTTTGTGTATTTCAGAAATATGCGCGCCGACATAGATTCCGCGCTTTTCAAGAATCTGACCGGCTACCGCTCCCGCGAAGCAAAGAGGCGCGGTAAGTCTGCCGGAAAAATGTCCGCCGCCTCTCTGATCGTTAAAGCCTCTGTATCTCAGAGCGCCCGTATAATCGGCATGACCCGGACGGGCAAGCTTGGATATATTGCCGTAATCCTGCGAATGCTGGTCGGTATTCTGAATAAACGCGCAAAGCGGAGTGCCGGTGGTTTTTCCATTGAAAAAGCCCGACATTATCTGCGGCATATCCTTTTCTCTCCGCTGAGTTGAGGTCTTGTCCTTCTTAGGGGCGCGCCTTGCCATAAACTGCATAAGCCTGTCCATATCAATGCTTTCCCCCGGCGGAACGTTATCTATAACCACGCCTATCGCGGGACCGTGGCTTTCTCCGAAAACCGAAAAGGTTATATTGTTACTCCATGTTGACGACATTATTTTACCTCCAACTATCCTATTTTTTGGACTTGTATTGCTTGTAAGCCTTATCAATAAGCTTCTTTATACTTTTATATTCCTTTTTTCCGGAAAGCGCGCCGTAGACCTGGGTATCGCCAGTCAGGACGGCTTCGCCGTAATCGCTTAAATATGCTTTTTCGTAGTACTTTTCTACAAACGGCAGAATATCCTCCCTCACGTCTGATTCCCAGAACTTTCCGTCGCAGTATTCCATAAGATATTCTGAGCCGGAAATCTTGCCCTTGCGCACAAGCTCCGTACCCTCCGGGTCGCTTTCCTCTCCTTCAAAGCCGTTTTCTATTATCCAGCGCAGAAACAAGCCTATGTGATTTGCGGCGCAAAGCCATATCTCATTAACCTGTTCATTGCTGAGTTCACAATCATCGCTTAAATTCATACGCCTGTAATATTCTTTTTCCGCGCTTTCGTAATGCCAGTCGGCTCTGTCAATACTCATTTAAATCACCTCAAAATTTCCGCCCAGCGCTCTGAAATCCTCCCAGAAATTCGGATACGACTTTGAAACGCACTCCGCTCCGGTAATAATAAGAGGCTCGGTACAGCGGGTCGAAGCGACAGCCATTGCCATTGCTATTCTGTGATCGTTGCAGGAATCGACCACTCCTCCTCGCAGCGATCCTACGCCCGCCAGCTCAAGACCGTCCGGCAGCTCGGTTATCTCAGCGCCGACGGCGTTAAGATTATGCGCCATAGCCGCAAGACGGTCGCACTCCTTGATTCTGAGTCTGGCGGCGTTTGCAATATGCGATCTGCCCATACAGAACGTTCCCAGAACCGCTAAAATCGGCACAAGATCGGGAATATCCGAGCAGTCAAGCTCAAACGGCAAAAGCGTACCGTTTTTATTATACACCATTTCCCTGCATATTTCAATGATTTTTTTATCGCCCTGATATGAATTTACATTCAATCCGTCAATTTTCACGGAGCTTCCTAAAGCGTTGGCTACCTCGAAAAACGCCGCCTGGGAATAGTCGCCCTCAACAGCTCCGTTAAAAGGCGTAAAGACCTGTCCGCCCCTGACGGAAAATCCGTCCGCGGTATCGGTTATCTCACAGCCGAAGTCTTTCAGCGTACCTGAGGTTATATCGACATAAGGTCTTGATTCAAGACGCGATGTAAGGCTTATTCTGCTGTCCCCGTCAAGTACAGGAAGCGCGAAAAGCAGTCCTGTAATAAACTGAGAGGATATTCCCCCGCTGAGAGAAAAATCTCCGGAGGTCAGCTTTCCTCTTATTGTGCAGGGAAGAAATTCCCCCTCCCCGGCTCCGCTGAAATCAATGGTCACTCCGTGTCCGGGAAATTCCTCTATATAGGGAGTTATCGGGCGCACCGGAAGCTTTCCTCTGCCGAGAAAGGTGCACTCGACTCCCAGAGCCGCCGCGACGGGCATCAGGAAGCGCAGAGTCGACCCGCTTTCACCGCAGTCAAGCGCCGCCTTTTCAGGGATTTTTTCAATTCCTGTAACGACCGCGCGGGCGCCGGAAAATTCTATCCGCGCGCCAAGCCTGCGCATACATTCCATAGTGGCGAGAATATCCTCCGAGGGATATAAATTTGATATCTCCGACCTGCCCTCTGCCAGAGCCGCCGCTATTATCATTCTGTGAGCGACGCTCTTGGACGGCGGTATTTTTACCGTTCCGGCAAGCTTTGAGGGGGTAATTTTTATATCCATTTTATTCCTCCGTTATTTTATAAGTCCGACGGGCATTTAACCGTTTACCGCTTAAATACCCAAAGCTTCATGCACCGCGTTTTCAATAGCCTTTACCCTTTCGCGCAAAAATCTCGGATTTTCCTTAAACCATTTTACGTTAAGAGGCGACGGATGTGGCAATATATACGCCGGTCTGCCGTTTATTTTTTTATCCGCAAATACGAGCGACGTAAATTCCTCGTCCTTGAAAAACAGCTCTGCGGCTTTTCTGCCGATAATTATATATATCTTATTGCTCACGGCTTCAAGCTCGTTAAACAGCCATTTTTTCGCGCACACCGCGGGAGGAAGCCTGTCTCCTCCGCCCGGAGCTTTTCCGGGATAGCAGTGTCCGGCGCAGGTCATATAGAAATTCGAGGGATCGTAAAAATCCTCGTCGGATATTTTATACCAATCCTTTCTGAGCTTTCTTCCTCCCGCGTCGTCAAACGGTTTAAGCGTCGCGGATACGCTTTTGGACGGCGCCTGACTTATCTGGACGATACAAGCGTCGGCATTGCCGAAAAAAACGGGACGCGGCTCAAAGCCGAAGCGTTCCCAGCACAAGCGGCAGGAAAGTATTCCGCTTTTCAGTTCTTGAAAATCCATTTTCAGCACCGATCCTTTGCAAATTCCGAACTTTTTATTCGCTGCCCGCAGATAAGACTTCTTTTTTATACGCCTGTTCCGTCAGAATATCCTTAACGGAGCAGGGCGGAAATTCCGCAAGAGAGGAGTGCTCCGTAAGCGTTCGGAGTATACGCCACCCGTCATAGCTGTTTACCGCGTTTTCAGGTATCGGCTTAAATCCGAAATCAAGATACAGTCTTGCCGCAACCCATGAGGTCGTCTGGGTCGGTATCTTTATTGTCTTGTATCCAAGCTCCCTGAGCCTTGCAAGCGTATGTGAAATAAGCGGACGCGCAAGCCCTCTGCCCTGAAATTCACGGGCAACGGCTACCCAATGAAGCCAGCCGGCGCCTGAGGTATCCCTCGGCTCGTAATAGGCTGTAGCCGTCGCGACCTTTTCGCCGCTTTCCGTTTCAATAAAAAACATACGGCTGCAAAGCTCGGCTTCATGTCCGCCGTAATACTTTTCCCAAGCCTTTATTCCGTCCTGACAGGTTTCAAATTCCTTTGCCGACCGCTCGATTCTTATCCAGCTGTCCCTGTCGCCGTCGTTATAATATACAAAGCTGTAACCCTCGGGCAGAGGATACTCCTTTATTTCATCAACAGTATCGTTATAAAGCAGCAGCTCATAATATTTTATTCTTTCGTCATGATTGTCAAATTTCATAATAAACTCACTCCGTCAGCCGTTATTCCCCAAGGAATCCATATACTCCTGCAATTTCTGATAAAGCCTTGCCACATGGATACCATCGGCAAAGGAATGATGCACCTGAACCGAAAAGGGCATAAGCTTTCTACCGTTCTTTTCATAAAATCTTCCCCAGTCAAACATCGGATTCGCTTTAGTATTATCGCCGGAAAACGTGTGCGAAACCGAGGTGTAGGAAAACCACGGCATGGGCGAAAACTGAAACGCGTCGTTCGCCGGAAGCGAATCGAAGTAGGTTTTCTGTTCGGCAATGATCCTTTCCGCATTATTTATATATTCCTCCATGCTTTCGGCATACGGCGCACAGATATAATAGAAAAGCTCATCACCGTCTTTAAGGTATGTAAACTCTGTACCGCACTTATCATACAGCACAATATTCCCGTCCAAAAAACGATAGCGGAAGTTTTCAAGCTCATTGGCGCACTTCATGACCGCATAAATAAACGCAAGTGTAAAGGAACAGCCTTTAGCTTTTACATAGCTGTAAAGCTCAGTAACATCTATATCGGAAGTTATACAGTAGCACGGCTGCGCCGAATTTCTGAAAATACGGCAGTGAAGCTTTCTGTCCAAGCCGCTTTCGTCGATAATTTTATATCCGCCGTTCATTTGCCTGTTCTCCTTTTATCGTTAACTACATTTTTTCCAAGACGTCTGCTATCTCCCGTTCTGAAATTTCCCTGCCGTAATTATTTTCTCCGAACTGTTCCATTGCGCCTATCTCATGCTGGAACACGAATCTAAGCTTTCCGTCGCGGACCTTTTTATCTGTATAAAGCTTTTTGACAAGCGCTTTGCGGTCGATATATTTCGGAACCGACGCCGGCAGACCGGCGCGCAGCAGAAGCCGTTCCAATCTCAGCACGTTTTCATGAGAAATAAAGCCCAGCCTTTCACCCAGCCTTGCCTGAGCGCAAAGCCCGATGGAAACCGCTTCTCCGTGCAGAAGCTTATAATCCGAAACCGTTTCGATCGCCCTGCCGACCGTATGACCGAGATTGAGTATTTCCCTCAGTCCGCTTTCACGCTCGTCCCGCATTACGACTTTATATTTTACATCGCAGTTTTTCTCGGCAATATATTCGCAGACGGCCTGGTCGTTTTCAAATACCTTTTCAATATTCTTTTCAAGGTATTCAAACAGCTCCGAATCTCCAAGACAGCCGTGCTTTATCGTTTCGGCAAGCCCGCTGGAAAGCTGTTTGCGGGGCAGGGTTTTCCATGCGCTTATATCAATATACACCTTTTTCGGCTGGTTGAATATACCGATAAGATTTGTGGCAAGCGGAGTATCCACAGCGGTTTTTCCGCCGACGGAAGCGTCTGCCGCAGATAAAAGAGTAGTGGCATAGTTGACAAACGGCACTCCCCTGCCGAACGTGCCTGCCACAAAGCCCGCCAGATCGGAAACAACTCCGCCGCCTACGGCAATTACTCCACAGTCCCTGCGGTAACCGGATTCAAGCATGGTATCCTCGACATATTCTTTCATCGCCCTCGTTTTGGATCTTTCGCCGGCAGGAATTGTTATCATATCCGACTGAAAGCCCGCTTCAAGGATTTTTTCGCGGATCTCATCCGCATACAGACCCTCTACGGTCGAATCGGTCACAACGGCAAACTTTTTAACGTTTCCCAGAAGTCCGTTTTTCAGATCGTCAATCAGCGTATCCTGCAAAGCGTGACCGATCTCAATATCGTAGGAATCGTCCACAACCTTTTTCAGCTTGCAGTAAAATTTCATTTTTGTTACCTCCAATATCAGGTTTCAGCAAAAGCCGCGGATTTCAGCGGCCCGAGCATTTTTCAGCGTCTATCGCAAGCGCTATCATAAGTCCCGAAAGCGCGTTTTCATCATTATAAACGTCCAGAATATAGGTGTCCGTCAGACGCACGATATCTTTTGATACCGTCATTATCTTATCTTCTCCGCTGTACACCGAATAGTCCCATTCAAGCCAGTTGCCGTCTACCGTCCAGCCGTTGTAATCAAGGGTGAATTTCGGCTTGAAAAAGGTAAGCTGCTTTTTTATTCTTCCGGCATAGCTTCCGTCTATGTACATCTCAAATACCGGAAGAAAGCTTAAAACCTTTTCCTTCAGCATTCCGACTTCGCTTCCCGTTCGGTCGTAAATCCTGAAGCAGTGACCCCACGCAAGCTGACCTTTTACGGTAAATACGGTGTTACCGCTTTCGTCGTAAATATCGTAGCTGTCAAACCATGAAAATATTCTCTGTCTGAATACAAGCTTCATTGCTCATCATCTCCCCAAATATCTCTTAATATTTTCCGCGGCGCTGTTTTCTTTCTGAAAGAGCCGGAGCTTTATTTATAAACTCCGCCTGAGTGCGGCATTCCCTCCATAGAAAGTCCTTTGCAATATACCGCTGTAACGTTTTAAACTGAAATAATTATACCATAACGTCCGTCAAAAGTAAATAGCCGCCGGAGCATACGCGCTGCTCTGCCGCTTAGCGCGGCTGCAAATCAAGCTCCTCACTTACAGGCACAAAAACGGGAAAAGTTGCACGCGAATGTGCAACTATGAATAAAAAAGTTTTTTGTTAGATCAATTTTTGTAGACAATTACAAAAAACATTTAGAAAGTTTGTCAAATATCACGATAAGAATAACAAAACAGGGCAGATCGCTCCGCCCTGTGGCTTTATCAGTTAATGTCAAGAGGCTTGCCGCAGAACTCCGCCATCGCCCTGATCTTTTTCATTGTTTCGGCGAACTGAGCGGGAGTAAGTGACTGCGCTCCGTCGCTCCACGCGTTCTTGGGATCGTTGTGCACCTCAATCTCCAGCGCGTCGCAGCCTGCCGCAACGGCACACAGCGACATAGGCTCAACCAGAGAAGCTATACCGGTTGCGTGGCTCGGGTCTATAACTATAGGAAGATGGGTTTTCTGCCTTAGCAGAGGAACAGCGGATATATCAAGGGTATTTCTCGTGGCAGGCTCAAAGGTTCTGATTCCTCTCTCGCAGAGTATTACCTTGCTGTTGCCCTCGGACATGATATACTCCGCGGACATAAGCAGCTCCTGCAAAGTGCTTGAAAGACCTCTTTTAAGGAGAACCGGCTTGTCGCAGCGACCCAGCGCTTTAAGCAGGGTGAAGTTCTGCATATTTCTCGCTCCGACCTGAACTACGTCCACATCGGCGAAAAGGTCAATATCAGACAGATCCATGATCTCAGTTACGATAGGCAGACCGGTTACCTTTCTTGCCTGTATAAGCAGGTCAATACCCTCCTTGCCAAGACCCTGAAAGGCGTATGGCGAGGTTCTGGGCTTGAAGGCTCCGCCTCTCAGCATTGTAGCTCCGGCTTCCTTAACGGCGATCGCGGTAGTAATGATCTGCTCCTCGCACTCAACCGAGCAGGGGCCCGCGATCACGTTAAGAGTTCCGCCTCCGATTTTTCTTCCCGCTACTTCTATAACGGTGTCGTCGGGATGAAAACGTCTGTTTGCGTTCTTATAGGGCTCCTGAACCCGCTTTACCGCTTCGACGATTTCCTTTGCCTGCACCGACTCCATATCTATTCTTGTCGTATCTCCGATAAGTCCTATGATGTTGGAATGGATTCCGTGAACCAGATTTGTTTTTACGTCGAATCCCTGAAGCCAGTTCATAAGCTCGTCGATCTGCTTTTCAGAAGCCGAATTTTTCAGTACGATTACCATTTTAAATTCCTCCTAAATTTGATAATGAATATTTATTAATAAAAAAGCCGCGGCCCGAACATATCAAGCCACGACTGAAATATTACAAGTATAAAGCTTTTACCCAACTACTCGCCTAATCTCAATGCAGCTTTCTTCACACGCCAAAAAAACCTAAAGCCAAAAAAGAAGCTAAAGGCAAAAAAGAAGTATGTAAAGACTGCATTTGAAATTACAGGATACATAGCAAGCTTTTCCTTTCGTAATTTTATTAACACAAATATTATAAACCCTGAACGTATACTTGTCAAGCGCAATAAGATTTTTTTACATTTTATTCATATCGGTCTGACGGAACAAGCCGACAGGCACTATTCCGGCGCCGATACTTTATATATGGCGGCTTTTGGATAGACTTTGACATCTATCAGGGCGTCGCACAGGATTCCGTCGGGAGTGTATTCCTCAGACAGAATCTTTCCGTCTGTCCGTATCTCGTTGAGCAGTCCGCCCTCGGAAAAAGGAACCAGCAGCTTTGCTCTTACCGCCGACTGGGGCAGCGCTTTGGCAACGGCGTCAAGCAGGAGGTCAATGCCCTCTCCCGTTTTGGCTGAAATTTTTACCGCGCCCTCTAGGCTTCCGACGTTGTCGATATACGGAACCTTGTCGCATTTATTCAGCGCCGTAACTACAGGTATCCCCTCGCAGCCAAGCTCCTTAAGCAGCTCCAGAGTTACCTTCGCCTGCTCCGCGCAGTCGTCGGCGGAAGCGTCGCAGATGTGCAGTATAACGTCGGCGTTTGCCGCCTCTTCAAGGGTTGACTTGAACGCCTCCACCAGATGGTGCGGCAGACGTCTTATCAGACCTACCGTATCTACAAGCATAACGCTTCTTCCGTCGGGAAGCTCTATAGCCCTTGAGGTGGTTTCAAGCGTAGCGAACAGCTTGTTTTCCGCCAGCACCCCGGCCTCGGTCAGGGTATTGAGCAGAGTGGACTTTCCTACGTTTGTATACCCTACGATAGCGCACACAAGTACGCCGTCCTTCCTGCGTCTTGCACGCTGATTGGTACGGCGCTTTTCTATTTCCTTCAGCTCGCCGCTGAGCGCCGCTATTCTGGTTCTTATATGCCGCTTGTCGGTTTCAAGCTTGGATTCTCCCGGACCTCTCGTGCCTATTCCCGCTCCCAGACGCGAAAGCTTAACGCCCATTCCGGCAAGCCGGGGCAGACGGTAACGGTGCTGGGCTATCTCAACCTGAAGCCTGCCCTCCCGGGTAGTTGCCCGCTGTGCGAAAATATCCAGAATAAGCATAGTTCTGTCAATTGTATGAACCTTGCATATATCCTCGATATTGCGTATCTGGGTCGCGGTAAGCTCATGATCGAAAATAATCTGGTCGATACCGTCCCTTTCGCATATTTCAGCCATTTCCTCCAGCCTGCCGCTTCCGATACAGGTTGCCGGCTCAAAGGACGGTCTTTTCTGAGTTATCCTCACAGCCGTTTCCGCTCCGGCGGTTGCGGCAAGCTCCTCAAGCTCGTCCAGCGAACGCTCGACGTCGTACGCTCCGGTGTCCACCGCGCACAGCATGACTTTCGGAATCCTTATTTCGTTTTCTATCATAATACTCCTTTAACGCTAAAACAAAAGCTTTGGTTTTTCAGTCTTTTACGGCCGTAAAGAAAAATCTCGGGAAGCGGAAGATTATCTGTCCGTTTTTCTGTACAGGGTAAGCTGCCGTCAGTTTTTCCCGTACCTCGTTTTCAAACTTCTCTCTGCCTGAAGCGTCAAGCTGTTCAAGATAAGGCTTCATGCCTGTGCTCTTATACCATTCAATGATATCGTCATGGCTGTTCATAACATGAAAATAGGTAGTGCTCCAAAGGCTGAAATCGCTGCAAAGCGAGCCGAGCAGATCAAAATACTCCGACTGTGTCAGAGTATGAAAGATCCTGGTCCGGCTGAAAAGCTTTTTCCATTTTTCCTCGCGGACCGTTTCGCTGATGATCCTGTGAACAGGCTCCTCATAATTCATAGGGATCTGAACCGCAAGCATACCGCCGCTTTTAAGACATTCAAGCATATTGGGGATAAGCCTTTCATGGTCGGGTATCCACTGGATACAGGCATTTGAGAAAACAAGATCAAAATCCGTTCCCAGAACAGAGATATCTCCGCTTGCGTCAAACAGGCGAAAATCTATATCCTTATAAGACCTTTCGGCCTCGGCTATCATATTTTCCGAGCTGTCCACGCCTAGTACATAAGCCGACGAAAACGCTTTTTTCAGCTGCGCCGATGAATTTCCGGGACCGCAGCCGATATCAAGTATTTTTTCCGGCTCGGCCGACAGTCTGATCCGGTTAATAAGATCGACCGACGGGAGAGTTCTTTCCTTCTCGAATTTAAGATACTGCAATGAATTCCAATCCGCCATAGTATACCTCCGTTCACACAGAATTATAGCGTATAATAATTATTTTGTCAATATATTGCCGCGTAATGCGCCTAGGTCTTTTGCGCCGCGGCCGACGAAGGTAAGCAGATACGGAAACTAAAAAAACAGTGGTATTTTAAGCCTTCCCCGCACATATATTGTACAAACTGCAAGTTGTACGATCATCAGAAGGAGTGTCTATTCATGAAAAGAAAACAGCTGTGGACTATCGTTACCTTTATTCTAATACTCGGAATCTCAATTGCCGGAAGCAATCTAACCGAAAAGCGAATCGCGGTTGAAACCGCAGCCGAAAAAATAGGAACGGCGCTGGACCGTCCCGTCGTAGTCATCGACGCCGGCCACGGAGGTATGGACGGAGGCTGCGTATCTATAGACGGCGTATCGGAAAAGGGTATCAACCTTAATATTGCCATGTCGCTGAAGGATATGCTCACAGTTATGGGATACCAGCCTGTATGCACAAGAGAAAGCGATATTTCAATACACGACGAAGGAATAGAAGGGCTTTCAAAGCAGAAAAAATCAGATATGCAAAACCGGCTGGAGCTGTTCAACAAATACGACGGAGCCGTAGCCGTGTCAATCCATCAGAATCAGTTTACAGACAGCAAATACAGCGGCGCCCAGATGTTCTACAGCGAAAAAAGCTCCGACAGCGAGCGGCTTGCGGGAATCATGAAGGAACAGTTCGTTTCTTTTCTTCAGCCGGAAAACAAACGTGAAACCAAGCCTGTCGGCGACGAGCTTTACCTGCTGAACAATTCGTCAAATCCGGCGGTAATGATAGAATGCGGCTTTCTTTCCAATCAGGACGAATCGCTGAGGCTTCAGGACGAAAACTATCAGAAGCAGATAGCTTTTACCATATTTACAGGACTGTGCAGATACCGCTCCGAAGCGTGACAGAAAGCAAATCTGTATATTGCGTGCCGAATACGGAAAAATTTTTTATTTTGCTATTGACAAGCTGCGGATAATGAGTTATAATATATTCAATTTATCCGGAGGTGAAAAATCTAAATGTCTGACGACGCCGATTGTTGTAACGACAGTATTATTTACATAAAGAATATTATGGCATGGTCTGCGCCTTTATAGGCGTGGGCTATGCCTTTTTGTGTTTTGAAAATTGAAACGGAGGAAATTTATTTTGGAAAATTCAATTGTTTGGCAAATTTTACTACAGGTGGTGCTTATAGCTCTTAACGCCGTATTCGCCTGCGCCGAGATAGCGGTAATATCGGTAAATGAGGGAAAGCTGGAAAAAATGGCGGAAGAGGGCAACAAAAAAGCCAGACGTCTTTTTAACCTTACGACAAATCCCGCAAGATTTCTCGCTACGATACAGGTAGCTATCACCCTGTCCGGATTCCTCGGCTCCGCCTTTGCCGCGGATAACTTTTCGGAAAAGCTGGTAAGCGTTCTTTTGAAAACCGGTGTGAACATTCCGGAAAAAACGCTTTCCACAATTTCGCTTATTCTGATAACGCTGATCCTTTCATATTTCACTCTGGTGTTCGGAGAGCTTGTGCCGAAGCGTCTGGCAATGAAAAATTCAGAAAAGCTGGCTTTGGGTATGTCCGCGCTTATCTCCTTTATTTCCAAGCTGTTCGCGCCGGTAGTGTGGCTGCTTACCGCGTCTACAAACGGTCTTTTAAGGCTTTTAGGCGTTGATCCTGACAGCGAGGACGATACGGTCACAGAGGAGGAGATACTGCTTATGACTGAACAGGGTCATAAAAAAGGCACTATCGACGAGGGCGAAAGCGAGCTTATCAGAAACGTTTTTGAATTTGACGACCTGACCGTTGAGGAGATATGCACTCACAGGCGTGAGGCCGCCGTTCTGTGGACGGACGAAACCGGCGAGGAATGGGAAAGGACTATACATCAGTCAAGACATTCCATGTATCCGATCTGCGGGGACAGCGTTGACAATATAGTAGGCGTACTGAATGCCAAGGACTATTTCAGACTTACGGACAAATCGAGGGAAAGCGTAATGAAAAACGCTGTGAGAGAGCCTTATTTCGTGCATGAATCCATGAAAGCCGACAAGCTTTTCACTAAAATGAAAAAGAACGCTTCCCACTTTGCGATAGTGCTTGACGAATACGGCGGAATGTGCGGCATAATAACGATAACGGATCTTGTTGAACAGCTTGTAGGCGATTTTGACGACGATGAGTTCCGTGAAGCGGAAATGGAGATCGAAAGGCTTGATTCACGCACATGGAAAATACTAGGCACAGCGCCGCTTGACGACGTCGCCCGCGCGCTGGAAACCGAGCTGCCCTCCGACGATTTCGATACCTTCAGCGGTTATGTTATAGGACTGTTGGGAGAAATTCCTCAGGACGGCACCAAAACGGAAATTGAAACCGAGGAAATGAAAATTCAGGTGCTTGACGTTAAAAGGCACTGTATAACCAAGACGATAGTCCGCATAAATAAGGCTGAGGACGAAAAAAGCGAATCCTCCCCGGAACAGCAGAAGGCGTGATCCACGCAGGTACCGCTCGGCTGTTCAGGCGGCGACCGCCTGTATGCTTTATTTGAATGAAAAAACGTATATTTATTCTGATTTAATATAAAAGGAGATTAAACGATGAAAAGAATTATGAAAAAAATCGCGCTTACGCTCTGCGCCGCTCTGACTCTCGGGCTTCTGTCCTCCTGCGGGGACACCTCTGAAAGCTCGGATAACGGAGCGCAGCTCAGCGGAAATGAAAAGAGCTTCGTTATAACTCTTTATTCCCAATACGCTCCGATAACCTGTGAAAATTTTGAAGAGCTTGTAAAGGACGGCTTTTACAACGGACTGACCTTTCACCGCGTAGTGGAGGATTTCATGGCGCAGGGCGGCGATCCGAATGGCGACGGAACAGGCGGAAGCGAAAAAACTATCAAAGGCGAATTTTCGGCGAACGGCGTTGACAACAAGCTTTCGCACACGAGAGGCATAGTTTCAATGGCCAGATCTCAGGCTTTTGACAGCGCCTCCAGTCAGTTTTTTATCTGCTATACCGACGAATGTACCTTCCTTGACGGTCAGTACGCGGCGTTCGGAGAGGTAACCGAAGGCATGGAAACTGTAGACAGCTTTCTTGAAATTGAAAGAACGCTGGGAAGCGACGGAGCGATGTCGTCCCCGTCGGAGCCTATAACGATCGTCAAAGCGGAAATGATAAGCGATGACGCAGACGGAAATCACCGGGCAGAGTTTTTTGTGACCGTAGGCGAATAGAAAACTGAAAAACGGACGAATGTTTATTGTACATTCGTCCGTTTTTTATAGCCTCTTGATTGTTAAAATACTCCGTTCATTTTCAGCCGCTTTTTATGCTGCGCCGGTATTCAGAGGGAGTTACGCCGGTGATCTGCTTAAACTGCCTAGAAAAATGCACCTCGCTGTTATAGCCGCAGGAGAAAGCGACTTCATAAATAGTCATACGGCTTTCGCTAAGCAGCTCCTTTCCGGCCTCTATACGGCTGTTTATTATATCCGAGCCGCATGATATTCCGAACTGCCGCTTATATATGGCCTGAAAATACGCGGGGCTTATATTCATCGTCCGGCTTATCTTGCTTATGCTCCAGTCGTTTTCGGGACAGCGGTAGATTTCACGGCGAAGCTCCATTAATTTCCGATAATGCCTGTTAGAAGCCTGCCTTTTATTTAAGCAGTCCGAAAGATTCATAAGCAGCGCCTGGAGCAACAAGGAACAGATTTGTCGGCGCAGTGGATTTTCGCTGACAAAGCTTTCCGATAAAAGCTTTATATACCCCGAAGCGTCAAAACCTTCTCCTATATAAACGCCTTTTTCAAACACAATGTTCCAGCTTTCAATAAGAGTACGGCTACATTGAAAATGTAGCCAATCGTATATATTAACGCAGCTCTCCACGCAGTGTATCAGAGGCAGACAATTATCAAAGATTACTATCGTATCAGACTTTACAGAAAATTCTCTGCCATCGAGAACAAAGCAGGCTTCTGAATTTGCATAAATCAGAAGATAATCGGAGATTCCCGATTCCTGACAAGCATTGAACTGCGGAGGCTGAGCCGGACTGCGCCCGAGATCTGAAATTGAAAGCATAATACCACACCTTGACGTACATTTCCGTAAAAATTATTATAGCGTTACGGTATTCCATAGCCGCTATAAATTTCGCTTATTATATAATAAACTCATCGCGGCGTTTTGTCAATGGAAATAAACGCATAATGACCTGCGTGCGCAGACATTGCGAGGTCAAACAGATACGGCGCAGCTTATCCGCTTTATAATTACTTCTGTCTGTAGCCGCTGAGAAAATCGGACATTTCATCCGCCGCTTTTCTGAGCACATCAGCTTCAGGAAGATAAACGATCCTGAAATGATCCGGCTTGTCCCAGTGAAAGCCTCCCCCGTGGACAAGAAGTATTTTCTTTTCCTTCAGCAGATCAAGCACAAATTTCTCGTCGTCCTTTATATTGAACTTTTCCGCGTCGATTTTCGGGAATATGTAAAACGCAGCCTGCGGCTTGACCGCGGAAAGTCCGTCTATGGAATTCACCGCGTTATATATAAGCTCCCTCTGCTCGTAAATACGTCCGCCCGGGAGCAGCAGTCTGTCGGTTTTGTCAAAATCCCTCAGAGCCGTTTTGATTATGAACTGAGAAGGCACGTTGGAGCAGAGCCTCATTGACGACAGCATATTAAGCCCTTCAATATAGCCTCCGACGCGGCTCTTGTCGCCGCTCAGCACCATCCAACCGCAGCGGAAGCCCGCTACCATATGCGACTTGGAAAGTCCGTTGAAGGTAACGGTAAAAACGTCGGGCGCAACGGAAGCGATTGAAGTATGCTTAACTCCGTCCATAAGCAGCCGGTCATATATTTCGTCAGAAAACAGTATCAGCTCGTTCTCTCTCGCCAGCTGAGCTATCTGCTCAAGAATTTCCCTGGGGTATACCGCGCCTGTAGGATTGTTCGGATTGATAATGACGATAGCCTTTGTTCTGTCGGTTATCTTTTTTCTCATATCCTCAATATCAGGGTACCAGCAGGAGCTTTCGTCGCATAGATAATGAACCGCGTTTCCTCCGGCAAGAGTAACCGAAGCGGTCCACAGAGGATAATCTGGAGCCGGCACAAGAACCTCGTCGCCGTCGTTGAGCAGTCCCTGCATTACCATTACAATCAGCTCGGACACGCCGTTTCCAGTGTAAATATCGCTGAGTTCAACGCCGCGGATGTTTTTGTATTCGCAGTAATCCCTGATAGCCAACCGGGCGTCCTCTATTCCCTTGGAATCCGAATAGCCCTCGGCGCTGCGCAGGTTTTCCGTCATATTCCTGATTATATCATCAGGCGCGGAAAAAGCAAAGGGCGCCGGATTTCCGATATTCAGCTTCAGTATCTTTTCTCCGGAGGCTATCATTCTGTCCGCCTCGTCCATAACCGGACCTCTTATATCATAGCATACGTTATCAAGCTTTGACGATTTTGAATAAACTTTCATAAAAAGGCTCTCCTTAAAGATAAATTAAACAGCCGATCATAAAAACTTTTACTCACGTCTGTAAAGATCAAAATTAATTATACTACTTTCCGTATTGAATTGCAACGTCAAATTACACAAAAACCTGATTTTTTCAGCAGGCGGCAAAACCGTTGACAAACCGCTCAGAAATTATTGATACAGGCTCTTTTACAGCGATTAAAATGCAGCCCTACCGCTTACGAGCGGATAAAGCTGCACAAAAAACCGACAGGATACATAACGGAAAACAACATTCAGCTTCGGCTTACGGCGTTATTCAGCTTTCCTCGTTCTCCGTTTCATCATGGTCAAGAACCGCTTCGTTCACTTCGTCGGCAGAGGGAATAACGATTTTCTCCAGCTGCTCCGGAGTAAGAGGAGCTTTTTTCTCACGCTTTGAGGCGTATAGCTTGTCGGGATTCTCAACATAATATTGCGTTGATACGGGAAGCTTCTTTTTCCTGAGCCTTGCTTCAACGCTTTCTCTTGTAAGGCTGTAGATCAGAGCAAAGGTCGGAACTGCCAGGATCATTCCTACAAAGCCGAACAGACCGCCGCCGACAAACAGAGAGATCATTACCCAGAAAGCAGGAAGCCCCGTTGAACCTCCAAGTATCTTCGGTCCTAAAATATTTCCGTCAAACTGCTGTAAAATCAGTATGAACAGTAAAAACCATATGGTTTTCCTCGGCTCTACAAACAGAATAAGCAGGGCTGAGGGCACCGCTCCTATAAAAGGTCCGAAAAAAGGAATTACGTTTGTAACGCCGACGATAACGCTTATTAGCACATTATAAGGCATATCAATAATGGTAAGTCCGATAAAGCAAAGGATTCCTATGATCAGCGAGTCAATGATCTTTCCGGTTAGAAAGCTGGAAAAAACCCTGTTAGCCTGCGATGAAAGCCTGAGGATCTTCTCGCTGAACGGCTTTTTGAACAATGCAAATAAAATTTTCTTTGTCTGAGCGATAAGAGTTTCCTTTGAAAAAAGCAGATAAACCGATACGATAAAGCCAAGGAGAAAATTCTTAACAAGCGTGACGAAGCCCCACGCGCCGGACAGAATGTTTTCAAGCATCGGCTGAAGCTTAGTCAGATCGGTGCCGAAATCCACAAGCTTTTCGGAAATAAAGCTTTCGATCTGAGGATAGTTTTTCAGCAGTTTGTTGATCCATTTCTGAGTATTGGTTGCAAACCCTGAGAAATTGTTTATGATCTCGTTAAAGCTGTTGATAAACTCAGGCACAATTACGGCTATGATACCAGCTACGATCCCCAAGAACACGATTGATGAAACAGTTACCGACGCAAAGCGCAGCGTTTTTTTGCGGACGGGTTTTTTCGCTACTCTTTTCGTAAACAGGCTCTCCAGCTTCACCATTATCGGGTTCATCAGAAAAGCTATGGCTAAGCCCCATATAAGAGGCATTAAAACTCTTATCAGCGCCGACAGAATTTTCATTATTGTTCCGAATTTAAACACGGCTACAACTATAAGCACGTTTATGGCTATTACAAGCACCGCATATAATGCAATCGTGTTATACCTTTTGTTGGTATAAAGTTTCATGTTCTTTTCCTTTCATATATTAAACTGTTCTTTGATAAATCTGACAAACTGACGGCCGTAATCAAGCAAAGCAATAAACGCAGGCAAAAAAATTCAATCCGCTCAGCAATTTCTTAAGATTTATGACTTATAATAATATTATACACGATAAACCAAGTCAATGCAATATTTTTTCCCTCAATAACAAAAAAATAATATTTACAATTTTTTAAAATAAGACTATTGACAAATCTGAGCTGACGGAATATAATATTATTAAGTTTTGAAAAGTTAATAATTTAAATCCGTTGATCAAAGGTAAGTAGCCTGTTTGGATTGTTTCAGAGAGCTGATGGCCGGTGTGAATCAGCACATGATGTTCAGGTGAATGGATTTGTGAGGAGCAGTGTGAAATCTTAGCTGAAAGTATCACTCGCCGCGTGTTCCTGCGTTAGTGTGACTGAGTATTGATTTCAAGGCTTATGCCGAGAATGCGTACTTGTGAGCCGGCGTTTTTCGCCGGGAAATTGGGTGGCACCACGGTTCTATCGTCCCATAGCGTTATGCTATTGCGGCGGCAGGACTTTTTTTATTGCCTTTTTCGGGCAGAATATTACTGACGATTTTCCCGATTATTCGCCAGGTTTAATTTTTCAGGAGGTTTTTGCTATGTATCCGTCAATTGAAAAGGTAAGAGAGCTGTTAAACGACTACAGGACCGTACCAATATTCTATGAGCTTCTGGTTGATTCCTTTACGCCGGTGCAGCTTTTTAACTGTCTGCACACGACCTATGAAAACTGCTTTATACTTGAATCGGTGGACAACAAGGATCAGTGGGGAAGATATTCTTATATCGGGATTAATCCCAAGGCGGAATACACGCTGAAAAATCATACAGCGACAATAAAGGAGCACGGCAGAGAACCGGTAAGCGTTCAGGTCGGCGATCCAATTGAGTTCTTCTCTGAAATAATCAGAAAGCACCAAGCGCCGAAATTCAACGGCAAACCTAAGCTTACGGGAGGTCTTATCGGATATTTTGCCTACGATATGGTCAGATACTTTGAAAAAACTCTTGTCAACGCTCCCGATGACGATCTGAATATGCCTGACGCCGATCTGCATTTGTTCGACGAGCTTGTGGCATACGATCATCTCAGCAACAAGGCGGTAATAATCCTCAACATCAACGCCGACGACGATCTTGAGGAAAAATACGCTCAGTGTGAAAAAAGAAAAGATGAAATAATCCGGGTTCTGAGAAATTATCAGCCTAAGCCGCAGGAAATCAGGTCTGAACGTCCGGCAATAAGCGTCAGATCAAATATCACCAAGGAGCAGTATATAAAAAACGTGGAAAAGGCAAAGGAATACATCAAAAACGGCGATATATTCCAGGTCGTGCCTTCACAGCGGTTTGAAATCGACAATCCTTCCGACAGCTTTGACGTATACAGAATGCTGCGCTCCACCAATCCCTCTCCTTATCTCTACTATTTCAAAAACAAGAATTACGCCATAGCCGGAGCGTCGCCTGAAATGCTGGTTTCGGTAAATGAAAACACGGTAATCACACGTCCTATCGCCGGAACGATCAGAAGGGGCGAAACAGACGAGGAGGATAGAAAAAACGAAACTGCCCTACTAAACGACCCCAAGGAAAAGGCGGAACACACCATGCTGGTGGATCTGGGACGGAACGACGTGGGAAAGGTATCTGAATTCGGCTCGGTGCAGGTTACCGACTATATGACGATAGAGCGCTATTCAAAGGTAATGCACCTTGTTTCAAATGTAAAGGGAACTCTCCGCGGCGACCTCAACCCTCTCGACGCGCTTGCGGCGCTGCTGCCTGCGGGCACTCTTTCCGGTGCTCCCAAGGTAAGAGCGATGGAGATCATCGACGAGCTTGAGCCTGCAAAACGCGGACTTTACGGCGGAACTGTGGGATATCTCGCGTTTGACGGCAGTCTTGACACCTGCATTGCAATCAGAACCGTTCTTTTCAGAAACGGCAAGGCTTACGTTCAGGCGGGCGGCGGAGTAGTCGCCGACAGCGTTCCCGAAAACGAATACCAGGAATCCGTAAACAAGGCAAAGGCAGTTATCAACGCCATAGAGGAAGCCTCAAGGCTTTAAGGAGGTATGCAAAATGATCCTACTGATAGACAATTACGACAGCTTCACCTATAATCTCTATCAGGCTGTCGGAATATTGCACGACGAGATAAAGGTCGCCAGAAACGACGAAATAACCATTGAGGAAATTGAAAAGCTTAGACCTCAGGCAATCATTGTTTCGCCGGGCCCCGGTTACCCCGCTCAGGCAGGTATTTCCGTAGAAGCCGTAAGACATTTCAGCGGAAAAATACCTATCCTCGGAGTATGTCTGGGACATCAGGCAATAGCGGAAGCGTTCGGCGGAAAAATCGTTCATGCAAAGGAACAGCTGCATGGAAAGCAGACGGTAATAAAGATCAACACCTCCGCTCCCCTGTTTACGGGACTGCCGGAGGAAATCACAGCGGCAAGATACCATTCGCTTATCGCCGACAGCGTAACGCTTCCCTCCTGCCTCTCGGTCATAGCAACGGACGACAAGGCGCAGATAATGGCGCTGCGCCACAAAGAGCATCCGACCTACGGAGTTCAGTTTCATCCAGAGTCGATCCTGACCGATACCGGTGAAAGCATTATTTCCAACTTCCTTAACAACGTCGCCGGAATAAAGACAAAGCTCTCAAAGGCTCCGTCGGTTCCCGCCGCCAAGCGCACCGAGCTTAAAGACTATCTGAAAAAGGTCGTTGACGGACAGTCGCTTACCGAAGAGGAAGCCTACAGCGCCATGGACATAATTATGAGCGACAGGGCAACGGAAGCGCAGATCGCAACGCTTCTTACGGCAATGCGCATGAGAGGGGAAACAATAGAGGAAATCACCGGATTTGCAAAGGTAATGCGGCAGAAAATGGCGGTAGTCAATCCCGATTCCCCCGTGCTTGATATAGTAGGCACCGGCGGAGATCTGTCAAACAGCTTCAACATTTCAACTACCGCCTCGTTTGTTATATCCGGCACCGGACAGAAGGTAGCAAAGCACGGAAACAGAAGCGTTTCCTCTAAAAGCGGAGCCGCCGACGTACTGGAGGCGCTGGGCGTTAAAATAGTTTCAACTCCCAGAAAGGCGGAGGCCTGCCTCAACGAAGTAGGACTTTCCTTCCTGTTTGCGCAGAGCTATCACTCGGCAATGCGGTTTGTGGGACCTGTAAGGGGTCAGATCGGTGTAAGAACGGTTTTCAACATACTCGGACCTCTTGCCAATCCCGCCAAGGCGGATTATATGGTTCTGGGGGTCTACGATCCGAAATTGCTGGAAACAATGGCTAAGGTGCTTATGAATCTCGGCATAAAGCGGGCGCTTCTCATCTACGGAAACGACAATCTTGACGAATTTTCCATCTCCGCTCCCACTACGGTGTGCGAGGTTAAGGACGGAAAGATAATCAAATATGAAATATCGCCTACCGATTTCGGACTGAGAATGGGCAGCAAGGCTTCCATTATCGGCGGAAACGCCATGCAAAACGCTCAGATAACTCTGGAAATACTCAACGGCGCCATTAAAGATTCGCGGAGAGATATAGTTCTGCTCAACGCCGGAGCCGCTCTCTATGTCTGCGGAGCCGCCGATACTATAGAAGACGGTATCCGGCTTTCCAAGGAATCCATTGAAAGCGGAAAAGCGCTGGGCAAGCTTCATGAGCTGATCGAATTTACAAACCGCAGCTGAAGGAAGGGAGAATCTGATGATACTTGACGATATAACCGCAAAAAGGCAGCTTCAGCTTGAACGTGAAAAAAGCGTTATTTCCGACGGACAAATGAAAAGGCTTGCCGAGAAATCAGATATGCCCGTTATCTCCTTTTCTCAGGCTCTTAAAGGCGGCAGACTTTCTGTGATATGCGAGGTAAAAAAAGCAAGCCCCTCAAAAGGGATAATCAAAGCCGATTTTGATCCGGCGGAAATCGCGAGAGAATATGAAAGCGCCGGAGCGGACGCGATATCCTGTCTTACTGAGGAATTCTATTTCAAGGGATCGTCGGAATATCTTAGGGAGATACGCAGATGCGTCGGCATACCTATTCTGAGAAAGGATTTCGTATTCGACGAATATCAGATCTATGAAGCGAAATATATCGGCGCAAACGCTGTGCTGCTGATAGCCGCCGTTCTTTCTCCGGCGCAGCTTGACCGTCTGTATAAGCTGGCGCGTTCACTGGGTCTGGAATGTCTTATAGAGGTTCACAATACCCAAGAGCTTGAAAAAATATCAGCTTTGGATTTTGAAATTCTCGGTATAAACAACAGAAATCTGAAAACGTTTGAGGTCGATCTGAATACCACGGCCAGACTGAAGGAATATATTCCTGAGGATAAGATCATCGTGTCAGAAAGCGGAATAAAAACAAACGCCGATATGAAAGCGGTACGCAGCCTCGGAGCCGACGCGGCGCTTATCGGTGAAACGCTGATGCGCAGCAGCAATATTGCCGCAGAGCTTTCAGCCCTCAGAAAGGGCGTCTGATATGACAAGAATAAAAATCTGCGGTATGCGGAGGACTGACGACATTCTTTATGTAAACAAATACCGTCCCGATTATGCGGGCTTTATTCTGACGGACGGCTTTAAAAGAACGGTAAGCCGCAGCGGCTTCCGGCAGCTGGAAAGCCGTCTTGACAAGGCTGTAAAGCGTGCGGGGGTTTTCGTCAACGAGCCGCCGGAGAATATCCTGAAATACTACGCGCAAGCGCTCGACGTCATACAGCTGCACGGAGACGAGGACAGAGATTATATTTTAAAGCTTTCCTCCGCCTGCGGCTGCGAGATCTGGAAAGCGGTAAGAGCGCGGACGTCAGAGGACATTGAAGCCGCCTGTCTGCTGCCTGTTCACAAGCTGGTTATTGACAGCTATTCCAAAGCCAACTACGGCGGAACAGGTAAACGGGTCAATCTTGAAATAATCAGGCAGGCAAAAATTACAAAGTCCTTTTTTCTCGCCGGAGGACTTAGCGCGGAAAATATTGCCGGAGCAATAAAAGAAATCAGCCCTTACGGAGTTGATTTTTCAAGCTCAGTCGAAACTGACGGCTTCAAGGACGAAAAGAAGATCCGAGATATTATCAAAGCTGTAAGAAGCAGCAAATAGAAATTTTATCTACCATATTTGAAAGAAGGAAAAACAATGAGTAAAATCGGAAGATTCGGCGAATACGGAGGACAATATGTTCCCGAAACCGTAATGAACGCCGTTCACGAGCTGGAAGCGGCTTATTCAAAATACAAAAACGATCCGGAGTTTTCAGACGAGCTAAGAACGCTGTACAGGGATTATGCCGGCAGACCGTCAATGCTTTACTTTGCGGAGAAAATGACCGAGGATCTCGGAGGCGCAAAAATATATTTCAAGCGCGAGGATCTTAATCATACCGGCTCTCACAAAATAAACAATGTTCTGGGACAGATCCTTCTGGCAAAAAAAATGGGCAAAAAGCGCGTTATCGCGGAAACAGGAGCCGGTCAGCACGGCGTTGCGACAGCTACCGTCTGCGCGCTGTTCGGCCTTGAATGTGAGATATACATGGGCGCAGAGGACACTAAACGGCAGTCGCTCAACGTTTACCGCATGAACCTGCTGGGAGCCAAGGTCAACGCTGTGGACAGCGGAACGGCAACACTGAAGGACGCGATCAACGAAGCCTTCAGGGATTGGTGCACAAACGTCGAAACCACATTCTACTGCATAGGCTCGGTAATGGGACCGCACCCGTATCCTGAAATGGTCAGAGATTTTCAGAAGGTTATATCCGAGGAAATTAAGGCGCAGATCCTTGAAAAGGAAGGCAGACTTCCCGACTGCGTGGTCGCCTGCGTAGGCGGAGGCTCAAACGCGATGGGCGCTTTCTACAACTTTATTGAAGACAAGCAGGTAAGGCTGGTCGGAGCGGAGGCCGCCGGACGGGGCGTTGATACCGATATGCACGCGGCTACCATGGCAAAAGGCACAACAGGTATTTTTCACGGCATGAAATCTCTGTTTTTGCAGAACGAATACGGTCAGATCGATCCTGTCTATTCCATTTCGGCCGGACTGGATTATCCCGGAGTAGGTCCTGAGCACGCTTACCTGAAAGCAGAGGGACGCGCGGATTATGTCAGCATTACCGATGAGGAAGCCGTAAACGCCTTTGAATATCTGTCACGGACAGAGGGAATCATTCCGGCAATCGAATCTTCCCACGCGGTTGCAGCGGCAATGAAAATCGCTCCGCAGATGGATAAAAACCAGATACTGATCATCAATCTTTCGGGAAGAGGAGATAAGGACGTTTATTCGGTCGCTCGCTATAGGGAGGTAGAAATCAATGAAGAATAGAATCGACGTCTGCTTTGAGCAGCTTAAAAGGGAAAATAAGAAAGCGCTTATTACTTTTGTGACGGCAGGCGATCCTGATCTGGAAACTACGGAAAAGTGCGTCTATTCAATGTTTGAAAACGGAGCCGACATAGTTGAGCTGGGCGTGCCGTTCTCTGATCCCATCGCGGAGGGACCGACGATACAAAAGGCAAGCCTGAGAGCGCTTGAAAAAGGCACTACGCTGGATATGATATTCGGCACTGTAAAAAAAATCAGAAAGAACTGCGACAAACCGCTTCTTCTGATGATGTACGTAAATACGATTTTCAGATATGGAACTGAAAAGTTTTTCAGCCTTTGCAGCGAATGCGGAATAGACGGGGTTATCGTTCCGGACCTTCCTTTTGAGGAGCGCGACGAAATAACGCCGTATGCCGACAAATACGGAGTATACTCGATCAACCTGGTAGCGCCGACCTCTCATGAAAGAATAAAAATGATCGCCGGAGAATCAAAGGGATTTCTTTATGTGGTTTCGTCACTTGGCGTTACGGGAAAGAGAAGCGAATTTACGACCGATTTCAGCCAGCTGCTCGCTCCGCTGAAAGACTCCGGAATAAACTGCCCCGCCTGCATAGGCTTCGGAATATCCAACCCGCAGCAGGCTGCAAAGATGTCCTCCTACTGCGACGGAGTTATAGTCGGCAGCGCTGTAGTTGACATTATTGCCGAATACGGAAAAAACGCGCCTGAAAAAACCGGAGAATTAATAAGATCGCTCAAATCGGAAATGTAAATACGGTACTTAGAATACGTCTGAAAAATATTGATAGTATAAAACCCTTTAAGAGGTTCGGAAAAGATCTGACGATCATTTATTTCCGATTCCCCTTAAAGGGTTTTATTTTTAACGTATCCGCTTCCGCAAGCATTTGCGGGATAAACTGACGAAATAACTCCTATAGAACAAGTACGTCCGCAAGCTTAATAAAACCGATTTTCTCAGCTAATTTTTGTGAAGCAATATTTTCGGCTTTTGTTGACCACAAAGGGCATTTTTTACTTTGGATAATGCTTTTGATACACGAGGTACAAACATCGGCAGCATACCCTTTTCCTCTGAATCCGCTAAGGGTATTAACTCCTATCTCCTGCACGGTCTGCGCCATATAAGGCATATCGGGAACGTCGGTACAGCTTACCAGTTCTCCGTTAATAAAATAACCGCAGCATAAATTTCGGTCAACCATATCAGCGAAATAATCCTTGAGCCAATCTGTGTTTCTGCATTCAGGATTATTCTTTTTAAAGAAATTCAGGTATTCCTCATATTGAGTCATTACAAGCGGTTTTGAAACAAACTCTTTCGATATAGGTTTGCCGAAAACATATTTTACATTATGCCCGGCAGCTGTTCCAAATATCTGAAAAAGAATTTCTTTTAAATCACAGATAGGTATAGAGGATTTTATTTTTGCCTTACAAATTTCAATTTTATCAAGCATTTTATCCCCGTATGAGATAACCGCTCTGTTTTGCTGGCAAAAAACGTAAAGATCAAACGCTTTCGGATATCCTGTCTGCACCCTGTTTCTTTCCTCAGAATAAACATACCTCACGCCGGAGAAATCCTCATTGAGGATATTTTCCTGACCCAGCCATTCTGAATAATAACTGTTTGTAAGCGTCAAAAAATCCATATTTATCTCCTGTATATTATTAAGAGTTTAGTTATCCCCGAAATCAGGGACAGATATAAAAAAGAAAGCCTGCAAACGTAGCTGTATCAAAAGTTTGCTGACTATTGATTCTGTGTTGTGACTATAAAATAGATAATTACCCGTCACCACAAAATGATGACGGGTATTGCGCTGTCCGCGCTAATACTGGTGCCGGTGACCGGGGTCGAACCGGTACGGTATTGCTACCACAGGATTTTGAGTCCAGCGCGTCTGCCAATTCCACCACACCGGCATTCAGATAAAATCAACGCTTATAAATTATATCATATTATAATATAAAAGTCAAGCTTTCGGCAATAAAAAAACTTGTAATAAATTTATGCATATTTATATAAAAAACTCCTTGCTTTTAAATTAAAACTATGATAAAATTAATTTATGGAATCAATCCTTTTTCTATAGGATCACTATCGGTCAAGGAGGTTTTTGAAGTGTTGATAAACGATATGAAAATATTAATATGCGATGATTCAATGTTTGCAAGAAAAAAACTCGGTATGTTTATATCTTCTCTCGGAGTCACAACAATTTATGAAGCTGCCGACGGAGCAGAATCAGTTGAAAAATACAATCAGTTTAAACCCGACGTTGTTTTTATGGATATTGTTATGCCTGTGATCTCAGGCGTTGAAGCTTTAAAGCAAATTATAAAATCTGACCCTGAGGCTAAGGTTGTTATGGCTTCCTCCGTCGGAACTCAAAGCTATCTGAAGGAAGCTATCAATGCAGGGGCGGTCAGCTTTCTTCAAAAACCGATTGAAGACAGTCAGGTTGAAAAGATTTTAAATGATATTGCAAGGGGGATCGATTGATGTTTGCACAATTTTTCGGCGGCTATCTGCTGAATAAAAATCTGGTATCAGCAGAAGATCTGGCTCTTGCCATTGAAGATAAAGCGCATACGCGCGCACGTCTCGGCGTTCTCGCTATCAACGCGGGTCTTATGACCGCGGATCAGGTCGAACATATCAATGTGGCTCAGCAAAGCGTCGACAAACGCTTCGGAACGCTTGCCGTGGAATTCGGTTATCTTACCGAAACGGACGTCGACAGGCTTTTATCGGAACAGCCAAAGGACTATCTGGTTCTGGGACAGACGCTTGTAAATAACGGCGTTTTGACAAACTCTCAGTTTGAAAAGGCTATCAACGATTATAAAACTGAAAATAAGCTGTCGGACGAAGATATTTCAAACAGTCAGAGTGAAAAGCTGATAGGTCTGGTAAAAAAATTCTATCACTTCAACACTGCTGAATACGCCCGCATTTATTCAGAATATATCACGCTGCTTTATAAAAACATCATCAGATTTATCGGAGACGATTTCACTCCCTATGAATCAGCCGTTGTAAGAAGCGTTGAAGCTGAAAACATTGTAAGCCAGAAAATAGGCGGTCAGTATAACGCTCAGATATGTATCGTATGCGGACGCAACGAATACATTCATCTTGCCGAGCGTTTTTCAAAAGAAAGCCTCAGCGAAGCAGACGAATACGCAGACGCCATAGTAGGAGAATTTCTGAACATAACAAACGGTCTGTTTTCCGTCAGCGAATCAAATGAATACGGTAACGAGCTTACATTGGAACCGCAGGAATTTATCAAATCAGGAAGCGTAGAATTTGCAAACGACGCTTTTCTGATCCCTGTCGCGTTTTCCTTCGGCGAAGTTATTTTCGTTATATCGGTATGTGAATAAAAATATATTTTATGCAAAACCGGACAGTCAGCGGCCGAATAGTCTATGACTGTCCGGTTTTCATTATTGATAATACTAAATTATTCCGCAGCCGTTCTCACAGCTACACGGCTCCAGCCGCTCCAGGTACAGGTAAAAAGCGTCAGGTCCCATTCCTCTGAACCGGACAGCATTGCGTCAATATCAGTGCCGTTTACAATATCCGTCTGGATCACCTGAAAACGATGCTCGATTCCCGAAGCGGTTGTAAAAATCACCTCATCGCCGCTGTTAAGCTCGTCAAGCCGTGAAAAGAAGTTTTTGTAATTATGGGCGGCTATAACCATATCCCCCGCTGCCAGCGAGCCGGAATATCTGCAAGGCGCTATGTTCAGATTATCATAGCTCCATTCATCCATTACGGGCAGCTCCGCTTCGATCGACGGAATGGAAATGTAACCGATATAAAGCTTTCCGTCAATTTCAATATAGTCTTTTTCAGGCGATACGACGCCGCTTTTATCTCCGGCGCCCTCATCTGAACTGACGCTGCCGTCAGACGAGCCTTCGCTTATTTCCTTTTTCAGCTCGCTCAGAACAGCTGTCATTGAATTTTCGCTTCTGCGTTCACGATAGCCGTTCCATAAGACAAGGGACAATGCCGCTAAAAGCAGCACCGTCCCCGCAGCTATCAGAAAACGCCCTTTTGCGTTTCTTTCAGCCATATATTATTTTCACTTTCTCTTTGAATTAAGTCTTACCCCGACAGCTATCAATATAAGTCCTGCCGCCGAAAGCAAGGGAACCGGCCACCAGAGCTGACCTGTCTGAGGCAGCCTTCCGCCGTTTGACGACGTTTCGGTTTTGGAGCTTGTGTCCGTATCCGAGGAATCGGTCGTTATTGACGAATCATATGTATTAACTATTTCTATAAGCGTTTCGTTGGATTTATAGACGACCTTATAGCCTTCTGCCACATCCTTTTCCTTAACACGCCAGTCCTCATCTTCAGCCGCCTGCCACTCGTAGGTCCAGCCGTTTTTCTCGCTAAGGACAACGGTTTCCCTCAGTTCGCCGCTGCAATAAAGCTCCACGCTTATGGAATCGGGTCTTAAAGCGGCATAATCATTATCCCACAGCTTGGCTACCTTATACTCGGCAGAACCCGAAGCCGGTATTTCGCTCACAGAAAACTTAGGATAAACGGATAAATCAAACGCCTCGCTGTCGTCAGACAGCTCGACAAGCGCCGCTCCGGGAGTATACCGCATACCGTCTATATCAACGGGCGCTCCGATCACAAGATACAGGCCTTCTGTAAGGTTTTCAAAAATAACCGTCCCCTCCGAATCAGTCGCTCCCGTTACGTCTGGAACAAGCTTATCAACAGAAGCGTAATTTTCCAGAGTATTCGCCGCCTCCTGTATTGCAGAAGCCGACATATCGTCAAGCGATACAGGATACTGCGCAAAATCTCCGTCAAGGGCGAAGCTGCCGTCGTCCTGCCTTAAGCCAACGCGATACAGCTTCATTTCCATTCCGGAAAGAACCGCGTCGTCGGTTTTGCAGATAAGCGTAAGCGTTCCGCAGACTTCATAAGATGCATGAGCAGTAAATCCGGAAACAGAAAACAGGACTGCTGCCATTATAGATATTACAGCGCTGATAAAACGTTCAGACTTTATTTTCATTAGCTATCACCTCGTTAATCACCAGATTCATCGTTTACGCCGGAATCGTCGCTCTGACGATCCAACAGATCGGAAATAGAATACTTTCTTTTCTTGCGTTTGTTTTTTCCGCCGAAAATCCAATACAGTATCAGTACCGCCAGCATAGGAGCCGCTACTATCGGGAAGACAGTCATCGGATCTATCTGAACGGCGTCGGAAACTACCCTTGCAGTTGAAGAATAAACGGTATCGATCCTTTTTCCCCTTACCAGAAGTCTGTGAGAATTTACTCCGTAGGGGGTGCAGGTCATAAGAGTTACATAATCGCCGCCGGGTATTATAGCCAAGTCGTCGATTTCATCAGGCAGAACTATCAGAATTCTATCTACCTCGTAGGTATACACTTCGTTGAGAACGGTAACTGTAAAAACATCGCCCTCTGTAAGATCGTCCAGATCGCTGAAAAGCCTTGCCGACGGCAGACCTCTGTGAGCAGATATGACCGAATGGGTATCCGTTCCGCCCACAGGCAGCGACGAACCCTGAAAATGACCGACCGCAATATTAAGCACCTCGGCGCTTGTACCGTGATATATCGGAAGATTAACGCTTATCTCAGGAATAGTTATATATCCCATTATTCCCGTTCCAGTAATATCAAGTATTTCCTCATAGTCAGGAATTTCATCATAGTCGGTAAAGGGAGCGGAAAGTCCGCAGAGAAGCCGATTATATTCCCTGGCTCTCTGAAAAATCTCTTCAAAATCTTCCTCGCTCATTTCGCTTACTTTTTTATCGTAGGTTTCGATTGCGCGGCTCTGCACCCGTGAATTCCACCAATCGCTTATTATAGGATACAGCATCACGGAGAACCCCACCAGCAATATTACCAGCAATACAATGGTCGATATCTTACTGCTATTTTTCCTCATGGAGTCCTCCCTAACGTCTGCCGACAGAAGTATTTCCGCCGGCAGATAAGCTATAGGTAAATCAATTATGATTCAATAATCAGTTTGCGCGGTTTTTCATGCGCTTCTTAACTATAAGCAAAACGCCTGAACCCAATACAAGAGCGCCGCCGGATACATAGAAGATCGTAGTACCGATTCCGCCGGTTGAAGGAAGCTCAGCGCCGGTATTGTTGGCAACAGTGATCTGAGCTATTCCTGTGTCTGCCGAAGCAACGCCGTCTTCTTCGCCCGCCTTAACGGTCAGACTGGTAAGAGCGTCAGAAGTGCCGTCCCAGTTCTGTCCCTCAGCCGTTGTTGCGGTAAGAGTAACGGTAATAGGGCTTGTAAGCTTGTTATAGCCTTCAGGAGCATCGGTTTCTGTAAGGATATATTCTCCGTCCTCAATACCGATAACCTTGAACAGACCGTTTTCATCGGAAGTAAGCACCGTTGCCTGAGCAGCTTCGCTTGTCCAGCCAGTCACCTTTCCGTCTGCGCCAACCTGAACGTACATATTGTCGCTTGATCTCTGGAGAGTGAACTTCGCGTCTTTAAGCTTGGTAGCATTGTCGCTGCCGTCAACCTTTACCGTGTCAAGCTCATATGTAAATACAATTACCTTGTCAGCAGGAGTGCTGCCTGTGTTGTTATCGCCGGCTCCAGAAGCATCAGGCTGATTTGAAAATTCCAGATATACTTCGTTGGGGTTTCCTGCCTTGCCGATCACCGCGCTGGTATTAAGCTTTGCAGTATACTCGACTACGATCTGGCTGCTGGCTGTAACGCTGTCAATCGCCTTTACATCGTTGCAGGTTGCTGTAAGAGTATTTCCGCTGTTCTGGATCGTAAATCTGTCGGTAATCTCAGTTCTGCTGTCGCCGTTTACAAGATAAACCTTAGCGTCGCTGTTGTAGGTCAGACCAGAGCTCAGAGTATCATGGAAAATATATTTATATGTTTCATAATCCGCAAGTCTGCTTGGAAGAGTTCCGATAAGCTTGAAGGGAACATTGTCTCCTATATCCCAGTCGGCAACGTCGTTGTAGCCTTCACCGTAAGTATCGTCCGCAGTATATGACTCCTCGTTTACTTTCTTTACAACTGTCGGAACCGCGCTCTTAGGAGTAACAGTTATATCTCCGGCAACCTTGAGCATAAGCTTTGAATACGCATCGGTAGTGGGTACTGTATTATCCCTTATCAGATAATAGCCGGCGCCAAGCCCGTCAAGAGAGCTTCCCTCGCTGACATTTCCGGAAGGATCCGTCACATGCTTAGCGGCAACCGCAGCGAATGCAAAAGCTGCGTCTGAATCGTCGGCAAAAGTTCCGATAACTGTTGCAACATCGGCAGCGTTTGAGCAGCTTGTGAATTTTCCGGTCAGAGCGCTGTCGCTTGTTGACTTTAATTCGGCAAGCAGAGCGTCGCCGTTTACATCGCTGCCCCAGGTAATAAGTTTAAGGGTATCTCCCTCAAGATTTCCGGTGAAGATCTGATAAACGTCGTAGGTATGGCTTGCGCTGCTTCCCTGGATCGTAATGGTATACGTTGTCGGTTCTGACGAAGCAAAAGCGGTAAACGAAACCGACGCGGTGACCATGCTGACTGCAACAATTGCGGCGGCTGCCATACCGGCAAATTTCTTGACTAAATTCATAATCAATTCCTCCATTTTATTTATTTGCGTTTTTTGCCAAACGCTTTTTTATTATTAAACCCATACAGCGCTCCAACGGCAACGGCAGCGCCCACGGCATAGAATACCGAATTTCCGGTTCCGCCAGTTTCGGGCATCTGTACGCTTTCGTCAGCCGTATCGGATTTATTTATGATTGAAATGGTGCCTTTTGAACCGGCGCCGTTATTGGAATAGCTTACAGAGAAGCCATCCGTCACGCTGGTTTCAGCTACATAATAATAATACGGATCACCGCTGCTGTCAGCGGCGTTAAGACCGTCGATCACAACGCTCCAGCTGTTATCACCGTTAAGGATATACTCTGTTCCCACAAGCTCCGCGCCTAAAGGAACTCCGTTTTCATCGTTTTCCCTGTTGGGAGAGTTCGGAGCGACGGTAGATCGGTAAACCTTAAAGCTTACGCTTGCGCCGTCAGGAGGAGTTACGGTTATACCGTTCAGATCCACCCAAAGCTTTTCTACAGTAAGACTTATCTCATTATGTATTTCAACGGTTCCGTCTGAATTCAGACCGTTGCCTGAATATGACGGCACATACGAAGCGTCTTCTCCGACCGTATATTCCGTTCCGCCTATATTATAGGATATCTCCTTTACATAATAGTACAGCGGCAGACCGTTTTCATTTCCGTTATAGAGCTTGTCCCATGTATACGACCATTTGCCGTTTTCATATCCGACGGTCACCGGATCGCCTACCGGCTCAAGACTGACGGGAAAACCGTCGCTTTTGTTTACCGTCGAGCTGTAAAGCTGAAGCGTAACCGTATCGCCGTCATGAGCGGCTGAATCGCTCCACCTTTTCTCTGCCGTAACGGAAATTTCCTTAGTGTTATCCACCGCCAGAATACTTCCGGATAAAACAAACTTTATTTTATCATAATCCACTTCCTCCGGAATACTTTCACGGTCCGGCATGGCTCTATAGGCAAAATAAAATGGTTCGCTCAGTTTGATATATCCTTCCGGCTGAACTGTTTCCACAAGCTTGTACAGCGAGCCGTCGTCAAGAACATTATCAACGAGCTGCAGCTCAAACAAATTGGTTTCGCTGGTAGTTATATCCAATGGAGCCGCATTGGGATCAGAGCTCCATTCGGCTATTCCTATATAATCCGTGCCTGACACATTCTCTGACCGGACGGCAGCCATCCACTCGCCGGTTTCGGCATTATATTTATACAGGTTGAAAGTCGCGTTAAGATATACCGCGTCGTTACCTATATCGACCTTTTTTATGCTTATAGGAGAATTTGCCGTAGACGTCGACTGGGTATGATCCTTTATTACAAACAGCGAATCGTCAGAAGCGCTATCCGCAACCGTCTGAGTTTCAATGGAAACGCTGTTGAACACGCCAACGCTGTCGTCAAGGGAATCCGTTTCACGCCAGCCGTAATATGTGTACTTGATTCTCAGATGTCTGCTGTCAGGTACGGTAAACGTCAGCTGCGCGGCATACTCGTGACCGGTTTTGGTAAACTCCGCGCTTACTTCGCTTATGCTGTTCTCTCCGCCCCAGTGTTCAAATTGAACGACATATCCGTCAGGGCAGTTTCCTATCACATCAAAGGTCAACCGCGCTTTTCCTTCGCTGTCAAAAGTAATACTAAACTCTGTAGTCGGATAGGACCAATTCATGCTTTCTCCGACAGGCGCGTATCCATATCTTCCCGAAACAGTTGTTCCGGGAGAACCGCTGAACGTTATGTCCGCCTGAGAGCCGTTTATCAGACCTGCAATATTAATTAAATTGCCCGAATATGACACTTCGCCCTGGCTCTTTTCAACCTCTACAGGTCTGCTGTCGTCGAAAACATAGCTGTACTGATTGGACGGCAAGGGGATCTCATTACCCTCAGCGTCAACGTGGTATACCTGAATCGAACGGAGCGCTACCTGTATCGCGCCGGAATCCGTACAGATATAGCCGGTTCCGTCGCTGTCGTAATAGGTTCCTGTTCTGAGAGTATCCACAATGGTAAGCGTGTCGCCCGACGAAAGATCGTTTGCCTCAGGATTTACATCGACGGTATAATCAATATATCCCGCGGCGCCGGTAGTCATAAGTCCTGTTTTTGACAGAACGCCTTCCTCTACGCGCTGAGTCTGCTCTATTTCGTCGTACTTTCCGTCCGAATCCTGAAGCCGGTTTGTAAACGAAACCGCACCGTTGTTTTCATGAAGCATTTCATCAAGCCTGTCAGCTTCTATCATCGCGCTGTACTTGATCGAACACTTATTGCCGTTATGCGAGGAGATTACAAAAGTAATGACCTGAGAGCCGTTTTCCTCGCTGAGAGTATAGCCTTCGCCCCACTGATTGTAGGAAAGATTCTTTGTATAGCCGTTGCTGTCCGTTAAAGTAATACCGCCCGCCTCATACAGCCTTAAGCCTGCCGGAAGCGTATCCTTCAACACAATATCGCCGCTTTCGTAAACGCGGTTTTCATTTGCCTCGATACACCACTTGAAGAGATAATATTCCGTTCCGTCAACCGTAACAGTGTCAAGCTCAGACGGCTTCATTTTTGTAGTTCCGGTAGTCTGATTTGAATAATCTCCGTCCTTTGAATACCATGCGTCATATTTTTTATACGGAGCGCTTCCGTCGGGAACGGTATAATCATAAGACTTCTCACTGTCCCGGTTGTTGAAAGACGCATAGTTCTTATATGTAACAACAGAGCCGGGCTCCGCGCCTGAAACATCTACAATACTTGAATACGAAACGCGTATATTTGCTACATTATCAAAAAACTCGCTGTCCGCGAAGGAAACGCTGAAGCTGCCGCCGCTTTCAGTTACGGTATAATAATCATCGCTCAGAGTGACAAAATTCCCCGAGCTGTCCTTATATTCAACCGAAATGCTCTGACTTCCAGAAAAGCTATGAGAAGCTCCGCCGCCGGAAATACTCATTACATCTTCAAGCGTCTTTCCTCTGAAAAAGCCGTTTTCCTGATCCATATTAACAGTCCACGGAATCTCCAAGGTTTCATCGTCGTTATAAATTACCTCTCCCCTGTCTTTATAGACGCTGTTTGTGGGAGTATATTCGGCAGTTTCGCTGTCCTCCGCCCAGGAAACGCTATCCTCGTCCTTCAGCTCGGCAGTATTTACAGTGACATATTTTCCGCTCGACGGATCTAATTCAGCGTCCTCGATACGGTCGGTTTTATATGTAATGACGATTTCGCTTACTCCGTCGGGAACATTCTTGAATGTAACGGTATCTCCGTTCTGCTCATATTCAATATCGACAGTACCGTCTGACGACGTGATTTTAAACGAACCGTTAGCAATACCCTCCGCCAGCAGATTATCCGTTACGGTAAATCCGTTTAAGGAACCGCTGCCGGTATTGTTTGTCACTTTAACAGTCCAGGTATAAGTAGAATCATTCCAGTCGGTTTGATAATACTTATCAAGAGTATACGCCTTATCAACCGTAGCGGATACGTCCTTATAGGAACCTCCGTCAGGCGTTTCGATTCTGGCAGTATTGGAATAATCAGCTTCATTTACAAGCGGGGCTTCATAGGTAATAGCTACAGACGTATCGGTAACCCCGTCTTTAAAAGTAAGAACGCCGTCGGTCAGTTCATATTTACTTGAGTCAATACCGGTAATAACCGTATCGGCTTTAAACGCCGTATCCTTTATTTTATAGCCGCCCAAGTCCAGACCATTGCCGTTTTCTATGGTAACAGTCCACTGAACGGTGTTGTTATCATAATCAGGCGCGCCTGTTTTGGCAATATTGACGGAGGACTGACACCAAACATAAACGTCATCCTCATCAATCACCGTATTCTGGCTGTCGCTGAGATATGCCTTGTTATATGCGTTTTCACCGTTTAAAACAGCATTTCCCGGAGCCTGTGTTTTATAGGTTACAGTAACCGATTTGTCATTTATACCGTTTGCAAACTCAAATCTTCCGGTGTCAGGATTATAGCTGCCTGCTCCGCCGGGACTGACTTCAAAATCAGAGGCTTCAGAGAACATCCCGTCTGTAAGATAATATCCGTCAAGATAATCGCCTCTGGGATTATCCACTTTAACAGTCCACGTTATAGTTCCGTCCTTATTGTCGGTTCCGGATTTTTCAACCGAAAGCTTTTTTTCAGGATACCCGGGAATTGTAACGGTAACATCTCCGAACGAAACGTCAACCTCCTGATCCATATCGGTGTCCGCACGCTTCACATCCGCGTCAAACGTAAGAGTACCGCTTATAGCCTCGCCGATATGATCGTTCAGATAAGCGTCGTTAAACTTAATGATAACAATTCCGTCCTCTGTAATCACATAGGTTCCGGATATTACTCCGTTATCATAAACATTTCCGGGAGTAAGATTCCCGTTATTATCCTGCGGCAGACCGCCTTCCGGTACGGCTATGTGCGAATCAAGCCTATACCATATATAAGGCTGGTAGGGATCGATACTTACATCGCCGACGTCAAGTGAATAGCCAAGATTAAAAATAACATGCTTAACTTCACTGTCAGCAGTATCCGAAGAGCCGGCAACCGTTACATCTTTGATATTCGGCTCAAAATAATGTCCGGTTTTGGTAGCTTCGTCTATATCAATAGCTCCGTCCGTATCAGCGAGCAAAGCGATACCGTTGTTCACGTTGTCCTCAGATGACAAACTTATCGCCGGCATTATAAGGCTTGCGACTACGGACACCGCCACAAGCAGAGACAAAACTGCCGCCGTTATCCCGCGGCGCTTGCTGATTTTGTGCTTTTTCATATACAGCCCGATTTTTCTTTTGAAATCAAGCATATCATATCCTCCTTTCCGCGATACTTTTTATTTGCTTTAACTGAAAAATCCTATTTCTTTCAAAGGCCATATTCTTAATGAAACCTTACCGACCACAGCTTCTTCCGATATACATCCGACTGCCGACGAACGGCTGTCGATCGACGTTGACCTGTTGTCCCCCATCACAAAAATCCGCTCGTCAGGGACCTGATAAGGAAGCTCAATATCACACTCGCCCATAGCCTTTTCGGTCAGATACGGTTCGTCAAGCTGTTTTTCATTCACATAAACATTGCCGTTTTCATCTATATCGATATAATCTCCGGAAACTCCGATAACCCTTTTAAGCAGAATCTTATTATTATAATAGAAAGCAACAATGTCTCCCCGCTCGAAATTTCCTGTTTTTCTGCATACCACAAGCTGATCGTTCATAAGCGTCGGCGCCATGCTTGTACCAGTGACCCTAAGCACCGGCATAAAAAGCGTCGAAAGCAAGACCGCCGCCGCCGCAACCACTATGAGCGAGGACACGGTACTTACAATAACCTTTCTGAACTCTCTGCGCGACTTCACTCTCGAAAGCTCGGCTTCAAGCTGTTTTACCGCCGGAAAATCCTTATTCATCCGACCCGATCTCCTCTTCGACAGCAAGCTGAATATTCATCGCCGAGCAAAGCCCGTCAAGCTGCTTTGACATACGCAGCAGCGTTCCGGAATACTCCTTTTCCGCGTCAGCCTTGTCGGCGATCTGCGCCTTCAGCAGCTCAATTTCACCGTTTGCCCTGTCAAGCTCCTTTTTCACAGCAACCAGTAGCTCAAGCAGTTCGGTACGATTAAGCTTGTGCAATTCCTTATCTGTCATTATAACACGCTCCGAAGAATGACAAAAAAATAACAAAAATATTGTCTTACGAATTTATTTTTATTATTATAGCACCTATAAAAAATAAAGTCAAGACAGAAGCGTTTAAAAAAAATTAACATTGATAATGAAAAATTTGAACAGCGCAATTAAAATTAACAAAAATTAATCCAAATTTAAGTTAATTTCTACCCCATTATTTAACCTAAACGAGTAAATGTAACAAGCTTTGACCGGCATATCCAGAAGCAGATCCAGAGCCGCCTTATACAGCTCAAGCTGAGTGCGGTATTCGTAAAGCTCTGAAACATCCCTGAAGTTATCCGTTTTGTAATCAACAAGAACATAACCGTCGCTTTCCCTGAATATACAATCTGCAACGCCCTGAAGCATAGTTCCCGCCGCAGCATATTTTTCATACTTTTTATCCAGCCTGAGGTCGGAAAAGCTGACGAGAAACTGCTTTTCTCTTATCAGCTCGCTGCCCGCGCTCATTCGTTTGTAAAAGCCGCCGGCAAAAAAATGCTTTACAGCCTCAATATAGACCCCGTCCGCTTCCTTAGGGGTAAAATATCCTTCTCTGACAAGCCGAGCAAGCTCTCCCTCAGCGTCCTCACAAGCTCTGCTATAATCCGCAAGCTCCATAAACAGGTGAGTACAGGTACCTTTCTGCGCAGAGCTGAGCTTTCCGATCTCATCAGACAGCCGCGGCAGCTGAGGATAAAATTCCGGATTCCTTTCGCCGTATTCCCGTTCCTTTTCTTCACGCACTATTTCAGTGACCGTAAGCTTGGACGGTGTATCCGCGTTGCCATACAAATATTTAAAGCTATATCTGCCGCATAATTCCGACACCAGCTTTTCGTCACAGCAAGGATTTATAAACTTATGATCCAAAATTTTGTCGGAATCAGTACATTCCGCCGTAACAAAGCTTACGGACGCCTGCGTTTCAAATTTCGGCAGCTCGGCGCTCACCTCCATTTTTTCAAGGAAAGCTTCGTTCCCGGGACAGCATAGCAGCACCGCGCACAGCCATTCAAGATATGAACCGCATTGTCTTACGATTCTGCTGCTTATTCCTCCGGCACGCGATATTTCCTCCGCGATATTGTTCACCAAACGCCTTGTATCATAACGGCCGTTTTTGCTTTCCCTGATCATTATAGGTATAAACAGTTTTTCCTTAGCCCTTGTAAGCGCAACGTACAGCAGGCGTATTTCCTCGCTCAGCGTTTTGTTTCTGCCTATAACGCTCAACGCTTTGTGGCTTATTGTTTCGGTCTGAGTCAGACTGCTGTGATTAAGAATGGTAAAACCTGCTCCAAGCTGCTCGTCAAGAAGCATTTTCTGATTTATATCGGAAAGATTAAATTCCTTGTCTATTCCGCAGAGGAACACAAAAGGATACTCCAGCCCTTTGGATTTATGTATGGTTTTTACATAAACGCTGTCTTTGCCTTCGGTAACGGTCACAGCCTGACGGAAATCCTTTCCGCTTTCGTAAACCGAATCAAGATACCTTATAAATCCGGTTACTCCTCCCTCGCCGCTGTTTTCATAGGAGGCGGCGTATTCAAGCAGAAGTCTCAGATTAGCGCGTTTCTGCCTGCTGTTTTCATATGCGGAGGCTACGGCAAAAAATCCGGTTTCATCGTAAATTTTCCTGATCAGCCGTGAAAGCGGCATACCAGCGGCGTAAAATCTTAGCCTTTTTATCAGCTCAAGAGCGTAACGGCACTTTTTTTCAATAACCGCATCGCCAATGTCAAGCTTCTCAGCTTCCCTCTCGTGACTGCCTTCTTCCTTCCCAGCGGCATTAATTATCTGATAGATATGCTTTGTATAGCCTTTCCCTGTATTGCACAGACGCCTTAATACCGCAGTTTCATCAGCCGTAAAGCTTAAAACGGGCGACATCATTACCGAAGCCATCGCCATATCCTGCATAGGATTGTCTATAACCCTGAGAAGATTGATCATTACCGCGATCTCTCTCGCTCTCAGATAACCGCTGGTTTCCTCGCTGTAGGCTTTCAGCCCGACGGCGCCGAGAGCCGCCGAAAGCTTTTCAGTCGCAGATTTAGATCTGGAAAGCACGCAGAAATCAGACGGTCGGCAGGGACGCTTTTCATCTCCGCTGTAAACACAGCAGCCCTCGTCTATAAGCTGACGGATACGCTTAGCGATTATGTAGTTCTCCTCGGTAAAAAGAACGTATTCGTCTTCGTCCGAGTCAGCCGCATCGGCTTTATCTGCCGGAAGCTCAGCCAGGATTATTTCAGTGTCATGATCCCTTCCTCCGTATTGCGCACCATATTGAAGCCTTTCGTCGCCGCTGTAGACAAGCTCTCCCACCTCCTCGCTCATAAGGTTTTCAAATACCAGATTTACAAAATCTATAATATTCTTCCGTGAACGGAAATTCTTTTTCAGAGCCACGGATTTTAAAATGCCGCCGTTTTCAAAAGCCGCCGCTTGTTCTCTGGCGTTTATGAAAAGCTGTGGATTCGACTGCCTGAAACGGTATATCGACTGCTTTACGTCGCCTACCACAAATACGTTTCTACCCAGCGCCGACAGATCCTCGGTATCCGACAGCGCCTTGAAAATCAGCTCCTGAAGATTATTGACATCCTGAAACTCGTCAATGAGTATTACCTGATAATCACGGTTTTTTACAATTTCCTCCGCAAGCTCCGTCCTGACGGTTTTTCCGTCCTCGCGCCTTACAAGCAGGTTTATAGCCATTCTTTCCACATCGGAAAATTCCAGAGAATTTCTGCTTACCTTCTCGCTCCAGGAAATTTCCTCCGCGCTTTTGCATAAGCCGCACAGGTCGGTAAAAATCCTCTTTGCAATAAGCAGATCCTCTTTGATATGCAGTCCGGTCCTGCGGCAGGACGTCCTTATCCTCTTTACGCAGTCCTTGCAGCTTTCCCTCAGTTTTTTTATCTGCTCCGCGCCTATGCTCCTCTCCTCCAGCTGGACGGGAGGAATATCGCCTTTCGGAAAGCTTACGGTAAGTCTTTTCCACACAGCGCTTTCGGCAAAACTGTAGATTTCCTCCCACGAACCGTTGTCAAGCGTTTTCAGGAACTCTTCAAGCAGCTCTCTGTCCGAATCCAGCGCTTCCCCTGCCGTTTCTTTGCAGCCGTACTTTTCATGCAGACGGTAAAACGCCGACTTGGCGGCTTCGTTCAGCTTCAAGGCACGTTCCAGCATTTCACGGTAATCATAAACGGCTGTGCTTACATAATCGGACAGCCTTTCATCGCTGGTAAAATCCTCGGTTTTTTCCCTGATCCATTCGTCGGGAAAAGGCAGCGAACGCAGAAAATCATAAAGCTTCGCCGCAATTTTCTCAACGGCCTGCTCCGAGCCGTCGGAAAGCGAATCCACAAGAAAATCATATTCCTCCGGGGACTCCTGAGCAAGCTTATCCATTGCCGCGGCTATAGAATTTTTAAGTATGACCTCTGAATCCGTTTCGTCAAGTATTTTTATCCCGTCCTGGAGCTCGAACTCATGTATATTGCTTCTTACAAGCTCAAGACAGAAAGCGTTGATCGTGTTTATCCTGGCAAGCGCAAGCCTGTCCTGCTGCTTCTGAAGCCATTTCTTCTGCGCGGGGTCAGTTTCCTCCAGTATTTTTTTATCAAATGCGGCGGCAAGCTTTTCTTTCATCTGAGCCGTCGCGTCAACCGTAAAAGTCACAGCCAGAAGCCTGTCGGCAGGAATATTTTTACTCCGGTCGGCAAGCAGATTTATTGTGCGCTCTATCAGAACGGCGGTTTTTCCGCTCCCCGCCGCCGCGGATACTACTACGCCCTTATCGTAAGTTTCAATAGCCGTACGCTGATCCTCCGTCCATTTTACAGACACTTATCCGCACCGCCTTTCTCCTGTTCCTCCATAATACTTTTAAGCTCGTCCTCAAGCTTCTGCGCGTCTTCTCTTTCTATCCTTCTAGGATTTTTGGGACTGGCGTTTCCGCAGATACCCCAGTAATCGCAATAGCTGCAAGGGATTTTTGCGTTTCTTCCCTCTCCCTTGCATACCGGATCGGCCTTTATATCTCCTTCAAAAAGCCTTTCCGCCAAACTATACACCTTACCCAAAGCAAACCTTTCAAGCGCCTTGAACCATTCAGGATCCGCGGGCTTTTTACCTCTCGACGAAATACTTCCGTCCTTATTGAAGGAAAAAAGCGTAAACGCTCCGCCGAAGCTTTTGTTAAGGGCTTTGATGGTATTTTCATCGTCCACCATCATTCCGTCGGGACGACATTTCTTTGCCCGAACCTCCATAAGCAGTCCGTCAAGATCGTCAGCTTCCTCGGCGTCAGCAGGAGAAAGCTCTGCCGGACAGTCTTTCAGATGATTGTATATTACAGCTGAGGGCTGGAGCCTGCCGTCCGGATTCAGCTCGTTGACGCTTCTGGTGACCGCCAGAAGATATATCATCATCTGCAGATTCAGACCGCTGTACAGCTCTGCAATATCAAAGGCAGTCGAACCGGTCTTATAGTCTATAATACGAAGATACCTGCTGCCGTCGGACGCCGTATAAATATCCGCCCTGTCTATGCTTCCCCTTATATTTATTGAACAGCCGTTTTCAAGAGTAAGCTTAAGAATGCTTTCTCCGTCCTCCTTCGTCAGATTAAACTCAAAGGCCTCAGGTCTGAACATAGACTGTGAAAGCTCAGTCTGGATAAGCCTTATCATATGATACGCCGATTCCTCCAGACGTTTAAGCTCCTGACGGAAACGGGCGGTTTTTCCGTAGCTTCCGCCCATTTCCTCGCTGCAGTACCTTTCAAATTCCTCATGTATCTTCTCTCTGACCGTATTTTCCGGGAAATCAACGAAATTTTCATTATATATCCGCCTGCCGTTATGCTCGGCGCTCATGATCCTTTCAAGACAGCTATGTATCAGGTTGCCTCTGTAAAGATTATTGAACGCAACTCTTTGCGGAGGATACAGCTTAAGCCCATACTTGCAGTAAAAGCTAAAGGGACAATTATAAAAATCTGTTATCCTGGTCGCCGAAATATTGAGATCGCGGCCGAAAAACAGCTCCCCGGCGGTTGACGGCGAAAGCTTATGCGGAGCGTTTGCCGCCGAACGTTTTACGAAATCAAGCTTATCTCTGTAAATTTCAGAGGTTTTCAGCGACTCCTCAATAGATTTCACCGCTGCGGTTCTGTCCTTTGATTTTTCAAGATATTTATAATACGCGGTTTTATACGACGTGCAGAAAAAATCGGGAGAAAGATCCTGAATTTTTTCCATACCGATATCCTTGAACATATTCAGGATCATCTTCACAAGAACAGACGGGTTTTTAAGATTGCCCTGAGCGTCAGATTCGGAGCTGATAATATAGAGCCTGTCCGAGGGCATAGACGCAGTCTGGTAAACCGTCAGTCTTTCGTTTTCTATCGACGACATTACTCCCGATTCAAATTCCAGATCAACGCTTTCAAGCTGACGTCTCTCGCGCTCGGTAAGCAAACCCTCCGGCTTTGGGTCTGCGGGAAAAACGCCGTCGTTTACTTCAAGTATAAAAAGCGCTTTGACCCCGGAAAGCCTTGACCGTTCCGCTTCCGCGCATCTTACCGAATCCGCTTTCTGAGGAGGAGCCGCCGCGGTCATCTGAGAAAGCATAAGCTTGAATATCTCATAAAACCTTCTCAGCGTCAGTATTTCCTCTCCCAGCTGCTCATATATCGACTGAACCGCGGAAAGCGACGAGGTCCAGACCATCTTTGAGATTCTGCCCAGCTCGAGCTCCGTATCGTTAGCGGAACCGCTTGCCTGCTTGACTACAGAATAAATTTCCTCTGAAAGCCTGATCTCGTCGAGCAGCCTGAAAAGCGCCTCGCATATTTCCTTAGCTGTCGCGTTTTCACAGCTTTTTTTGAAACTTTCAAGCGGCTCTATGATCTTCCTTCTGGTGTCGTTCAGGCGTTCGGGCAAAAACGAGCCTTTTTCGCAGGCTGTGAAATCCTCAAGCCACATAGAACCTCTGACGTTCCATTTGACGCAGTAGTCCTCGATATCGCACACATCAAAATCATAAAAGGGCGAAAGCGGCGATTTTATGTATCTCAGAATATTTTCCGTTTTATACTCCTTTGAAAGCACGCAGGAAAAAATGCTTTTAAGATATATTGCCAAAGCAGTCTGCTCCACGCTCTGCCGCCTGTCTATAAAATAAGGTATATCGTATCTTTCCATAGCGCCTTCAAGCGCCGGAGCAATATCCCCCAGATCTCTGGCGGCTACGGCTATATCACGGTATCTGTACCCTTTCTCACGGATAAGCCTCGATACCTCGGCGCAGACAAACTCCGTTTCCTCATAGATATCCGAGGCCGAAAGCACCCTGACGCCTTTTCTGTCATCAGCTTCAGGAGGAGCGGTACAGTAAAGACAGCGGTTTATATGTTCTATCGCTTGACTGCCGTAGTCAAATCCGCTTACTGACGTCTGAGCGTAAGCCGCGTTATGCTCTTCCGCGATCCGCCGCAGCTTTTCTCTTGTTCTTACGGTCTTCGCAAAGGGAGTCTGATTAGCTTTCAGATTGTCGCCGTCGGATATGACCAGAGATATAAAAACATCCTCCGCCTGGGAAAGCATACATCCTATCAGCCGGTATTCGTCCTGTGAAAATCCCGAAAAGGCGTCAATAAAAACGGTGGTTCCGTAAAAAAATCCGTTGCTTTCAGCCAGCCTTACACACTCGCCCATGGAGGTAAGCGCGTCCTTAAGACCTGCTTTCGCAAGCTCTTCAAGATAATAGCCGTAAAGCGCCGACAAGTCAAAAAGCTTATCGCAGACCGAGCCGTTCAGCTTTTCAGCGGCTGCTCTCAAATCCTCCGGGGTAATTCCCGACTGCATAAGCTCTCCCGCCAAAGCGATGACCTCGCCCAGAAACGTGCCTTTATCCAGAGCCCGCTTGTAAAACCGTACATTCCGGCTTTCCTTCAGTCTTCTTACCGCCTTGTACATAGTTATTATACGCGCGTTTTCGTCCGCGTTTTCTTTTGAGCCTGCTCCGTACTCACGGCTTATCAGCTCCGCAAGACGATTGAAGCCCGCCGTTCTCAGCCTATTGAACAGGGACGCCCCCATAAGCTCATACAGCTTCTTGTCGTATTCAAAGGAAAACTGATCCGGCACTATTACCAGAACATTTCCGCCTTTCCGGCACGCCGACTTTATTTCCTCGCAAAAGCGCGGCTCACGGCCGCTGTGAACCGCTCCGGTTATTAATCTGAGCATAGAACGCACCGCCTTTTGTATTACTGAATCCGGACATTTAAGACAAACTTACACAAATATGTCCTCTTAATATTATGGTAACACACAAAGTCCTGCTTGTCAACTTAAAGTCTTGTAAATATGTCCAATAAAATGTACACATATATCAGCCGAAAAGCTTATGGAACAGCTCTGCTATTTTAAAAGAATACTCTCTTTTGACTTCTTTATCTTCAACCCGTACCCTTTCGTCCGAATCGTCCCTGCGCTCAGCGCTCACTCCGATAATAAACTGAGGAAACAGCAAAGACATTTTCTCGGCTTCAAGCCCGCCGGAGGGAAAAAGCGAAGAAAAGACTATCGCCGAAGCGATTCCGGCGCACAAAGCCCTGCTTAATTTTGAAACTGTTTTAACTGTCATAACAAACGCCTCCGAAATAAGATTCTGTTTTTACAAGCTGTTAACGCGACTTTTCACACCGCGCTTATTAATACAGGCTTTAAATATCACAACCTAATTCTTGGAGACTTTTTCAGGTTTTATTCATTTTATATAAAAAACACGCCCCGCGATTATCTGAGATAACCGCGAAGCGTCCGCTTTATAGCTTAGCCTAAAACCTTTTTTGCAATATCGCAGGATTCCTTGGCGTCCTTTGCGTAAAAATCCGCTCCGATCTTCTCGGCGTATTCAGCGGTAAGCACCGCTCCTCCTACCATTACCTTGCAGTCTACATTGTTTTCTCTCAAAAGCCTTATCGTTTCCTCCATGCTAGCCAGCGTAGTAGTCATCAAAGCGGACAGTCCGACAAGGTGAACGCCGTTTTCAACCGCACAGTCCACCACGCGCTGACAGTCTACGTCTTTACCAAGATCTATTACGTCGTAGCCGTAATTTTCGAGTAAAACCTTTACTATATTCTTGCCGATGTCGTGTATATCCCCTTTTACCGTAGCAACTATTATTTTGCCCTTTGATTCGCTCTTTTCTCCTGATTTCGCAAGATGATTCTTTATCACCTCGAAGCAGGACTGCGCCGCTCCCGCCGATTGGATAAGCTGCGGCAGAAATATCTTTCCCGTTTCAAAATCCGCTCCGGTCTTGTCAAGCGCGGGAATAAGCATATTATTCACTATATCCATTGCGTCCATGTTCTCGAGCAGCCGCTCGGTTATCCTCGCGCCCTCTGATTTAAGACCGTTTTCAATAGCCTTATCAAGATTCAAGTCAGCGCTTTCCTGCCGCGGCTTATTCTCTTCAGCCTTCCGCGCGCCGTAATGGGATATAAAGTCCGCTGAATTTATATCTATATTCGCAAGCAGCTTGTATGCTCTCACCGTCTGCATCATCGTTTCGACGTTAGGATTTATTATAGGCAGATCCAGCCCTTTTGTCAGCGCCATCATAAGAAAGTTATGATTTACTATCTCCCTTGCCGGAAGCCCGAAGCTGATATTCGACACTCCCAGAACCGTCTTACAGCCCAGTTCTTTTTTTACCCTCTCTACCGCATTGAGAGTTTCCGTTACTCCTTCCTGCTCCGCGGACGCGGTAAGGGTAAGGCAGTCTATATAAACGTCCTCCCGCCGTATTCCGATACTTTCCGCCCTTGAAACTATCCTGCGGGCGATTTCAAACCTTTCCCGCGCGGATTTTGGTATTCCGTTTTCGTCAAGGCATAGTCCGACTACCGCCGCTCCGTATTTCTTTACCAGCGGAAGCACAGAGTTCAGCGATTTTTCTTCGCCGTTTACGGAATTTACTATTGGCTTGCCGTTGTAAATCCTCAGACCTGCTTCGAGCACCTCAGGTATCGTCGAGTCAAGCTGAAGCGGTACGTCTACCACGCTCTGAAGCGACTTGACCGCTCTGACCATCATGCCCTTTTCGTCAATTCCGGGCAGTCCGACATTTACGTCAAGTATATCCGCTCCGGCTCGTATCTGCTCTATTCCCTGCCCGAGGATATAGTCTATATCTCCTGCCAGCAGAGCCTCTTTAAAGCGCTTTTTGCCGGTCGGATTTATCCTCTCACCGATCACTCTCGGCTGATCGATTATTACCGTATTCGTCGCGCAGCAGCACGCTGACGGTATCTTTACCGCCCTGTTATAGTAATCTGCATCGGCAAGAGATTTTCTCATTGCTCTGATATATTCCGGGGACGTGCCGCAGCAGCCGCCGAACATTTTCACTCCCAGCGGAGCAAGCTCTTTCATAAGCTGTGCAAACTCTTCGGGAAAAACGCTGTATTCATTGGTAACAGGATCAGGCAGACCCGCGTTGGGCTTGACCGCTACCGGCAGCTTTGTCCACGAACAAAGCTCCTTGACTATGGGATAAAGCTCCTTAGGTCCGAGGGAACAGTTTACTCCTATGGCGTCCGCGCCGAGTCCCTCCAAGGTAAGAGCCATAGAACTGATACCGCAGCCCGTAAACGTCCTCATATTTTCTTCAAAGGTCATTGTGCAGACAACAGGCTTACTGCTGTTTTCCTTGGCGGCAAGCACCGCTGCCTTCAGCTCGTAGAGATCGGTCATCGTTTCAAAAACGATAATATCGCAGTCGCTTCCCGCAATCACCATTTCCTTGAAAATATCGTAGGCTTCCTCAAAAGAAAGGGTTCCGGCAGGCTCCAGCAGCTGACCTATCGGTCCTATATCCAGAGCGATCAGCACCTCGCTATCCCCTCGGGCGGCTTTGGCGTTTTCAATCGCCGTCTCTGTCGCTTCTTTAACGCTGTAACCGTATTCCCCCAGCTTATAGCGGTTCGCGCCGAAGGTGTTGGCGTATATAATATCCGCCCCTGCTTCTATATACTGTCTATGGATATCTATGAGCCACTCCGGCTTTTCTATATTCAGCGTTTCCGGCGCGACGCCCATTTTAAGCCCCTTTGCCTGAAGCATAGTGCCCATAGCCCCGTCCAGAAACACAAAATCCTTTTTCAAAAGCGTTTTAAAATCCACAACGCTCACCCTTTCTTCTGTATATACATTTCTCCCGCAGCTTGCAGGTAACGCAGCCGCGCCGTCCTTTCGGGATTTCGGTATCGGATATTCCCATTACCGCGGTTACCGATTTTCTCGGCGTCAGTATCATGCTTTCGGTCGAATTAACGCCTATCCTTTTCGGCGCGTTAAGCACCTCGAGAAAGTCTTTTTGTATACCTATAGGAAAATCTCCGTAACCCGGGGAAAATCTCCATGTAAAAAAACAATCGTCCAGCTCTGACTTTATTTCTTCCTCCGCCATATTGCACACCTGCTCCACAGCGGCGCTTGCCAGACAGTCGGTAATTACGGCCTCCGTCATATCCTCCGCTTCAAGCCGTCTTATAAGCCTGTCCGCTCCGGCAGACAGGGTAGCGCACATAAGCACGCATTTACCGCATTTCTCCAGATGCTTGCAGATGTCCCCGCCCTCCATTTTAAGCGAAGTACCCTCCACAGCAACCGCTCCGCCGTCATATGCTATATCAAAAACCCTGTAAACATAAGCGGGCGAAATACATTCCAGCAGTTTTTTTTCACAGTCGTTTAAAAGCGCAAGTATTTTTGCGTCCGGCTTCTGACTGCCGTATCCAAGATATCTGATCGCTTCGGACTGATCAAGCTCAGTTAATTTCATTATAAGCCGCGCTCCTGTCGGAGCTGCCTCCCTTCAAGACGGTAATTACGACAATTATACCATATAATCATTGTCTTTTCAAGCTCCGGACAGCTGAAATCCGTATTTATACGACGTCCGGCTCATGCCTGCGTACTTTGAAAAAGATATAAGGAAAACGCGTTTCCGTTTTCACCTGATTTCAGATTGATGTAGCCGCCCTGCTTTACCGCTATTTCTCTCGCCAGGTAAAGTCCTATTCCTATGCCCTCCCTGCCACGGGAATTGCTTCCTCGGTAAAAACGGCTGAATATCTTGGGCTGCTCCGTTTCCGGAATTTTTTCTCCCTCATCTCTGACCTCAACCTCCGCAAACATACCGAGCCTTCTCACGGTAACATATATCTTTCCGCCTTCCGGAGAATATTTTACGGCATTATCCAGCAGATTGAATACAGCCTCTGAAGTCCAGCCGCTGTCATGGCTGATAACGACCCTGTCCTCTTCTCTGAAAAGTATTTCATTGCCGCTTCTCACCGCTTTGGCATAAACGTCTTTAACGGCTTTCAGCACGGTTTCGCTCAGACTCCGTTCTTCTTTTTTCAGGCGGATAAGACCACTTTCAAGCCTTGACGCTTTTATCATGCTCTCGGACAGAAAGCTAAGCCTGTCAACCGAAAGACATATTATTCTGATATACTCCGTCCGTTCTTTATCCTCCAACGATTCGTCAGAAATAAAGTCGGTATACATTTTCAGGTTTGCCAGGGGAGTTTTCAGCTGATGTGAAATATCCGACACCAGCGATTTAATGCTTTCCTGTTCCGCGACCGAATCCTTATTCTTCTTTTTAAGAATCCGCACAAGCCTGATTATCTTATTCTGAAGCTTGGAAACCGCCGTATCCTCGTTATCAGGGAAAATTTCCCGTTCCTCAAGCTCGGTAAGACAATCGGCGAGCCGTGAAAAATCCGCAGCCGTATCCGTTATAAAAGCGTCGTCAAGCCTCAGAATATAAAGCAGGCAGGCTATTGCCGCCGCTCCTCCGGCAGCGGCACAGACTGCGGCAAGCCAGCTTCCGCACAAAAAATAGACTGCGGCGGACGACGCAACCGCTGCCGCGGCAGAAACGACAGCCGCCGCATTTCTTCTGTTCTTATATTTTTTTGCTTTCATTTCATTCACCAAAGGTATAGCCTATTCCGAAAACCGTTATGATGTACTCAGGATTTTTTGAATCCTCTCCCAGCTTGTTTCTGAGCCGCCTGATATGAACGCTGAGGGTATTTTCATCAATATAATTCCCGTCAATATCCCAGACCTTCTCAAAAAGCATATTTCTGGTCACAACCTGTCCTTTGTTTCTTATAAGAACTTCCAGCAGCTTATATTCGGTAGCCGAAAGCTTTACCGGCTTTCCCCCTGTAAACACCGCCCTTCTGCCGAAGTCCACGCTCAGGCCCTTATATTTGAAAATATCGCTTCCGTCTTTTACGGGCGTTCTTCTGAGCACGGCCTTTATCCTCTCAAGCAGCACTTCCGGAGAAAAGGGCTTTGGAATGTAATCATCGCAGCCGGATTTGAATCCTTTTACCATATCCTCGTCGGTATCGTTCGCCGTAAGAAAAATCACCGGAATATCCGAGCTTTCCCTTATTTTTTCCAAAAGCTCAAGTCCGTTTCCGTCCGGAAGGTTAATGTCAAGTATTATCAGGCTGTATTCATCCGTACCGGCTTCATATACTCCTGAGCATGAAAACACTGAAGCCGTACTGTATCCGTGCTTTTCAAGAAAATATTTAATTCCGTTGTTTATTACCGCATCGTCTTCGGCGATCAGGATCGGCCGCATAATTTATATCCTCCGAAAATCAAAGCAATATTTCAATGTTATTATTATACCATAAAATCAGAATTCAGTAAAGAAAAACAAGCATAATTTTATAAGCCTGCCTAAATAATAGGAACAGTCCGGCAGAAATTCAAAAGCGGACGATTCTCATGCTTCCGAATCCTGCAAATCTGCAAAATCCGCAAAACATACCTCGTCCGCCCGGATAAAATTCAATTGCCGCCTGTGCAACTGCTGTAATCAGTCCTCTATTCTTAGGCGTTCTGTAATGCTGCTCTTGGATATACTTCTGTACACCAGCGCCGGTACGGCAACGCATATCAGCATTATAACAACGGCTATCGCTGCTATCAGCGTCCACGGGAAGCTGAACACAGCATAATCAGCAACTTTTTCAGCAAGTCTGCCTACAAGATACATTATTCCGCTGCCTGCCGTCATAATCAAAGCAATGGTTATAACGCCGTAATAAACTCCTTCCAGCATAAGCATTTTCCTTACCTGCTTTTTCGTCATTCCGACGCTTTCAAGCACCGCAAGCTCCTTTCTTCTGGTAAAAACTCCGGTAAGCATTACATTAATGAAGTTAATGATACCTATAAGTATTAAAATTACAGATATTCCGCTCGTCAGAACATTCAGAGATGTCATGGAGGTCTTGAAATCGCTTATCATTTCAGACTTTATTTCCGTACTGACAACTACCGGATTATTGTCGGTAAGACTTTTTATCTGAGCAGCCGCGGAGCTTTGCGCGTTCTGATCGCAGTCGGCGATAATGGTATCTATATCAGCCTTGTCTGTAAGCTTATCTATTACGTCCTGCGAAACTATTATACAGCTCGGAGCGGCAAGGTTTGCCCAGTAATATCCTATATTCAGGCCGTAATCCGAGTTGTGTGAAGCTACGGAGCCTATTTCCACATCAGCCGTTCTGCCCGTTTCAGAATCGGTAAGAGTAATCGTTTTTCCAAGCAGACCGTCGCCGTCTCCGTCGTTTCTGACCTTTCCTATCAGCGCCGCTTCTCCTTTTTCAAATTTTTCGATATCTATTTTATCCCGCGCCTTTGAATTATACTCTTTGATCATTCTGGAGCTTACTCCGATAACCGGAGCGGAATATTTCACTTCGCCGCTTTCATACTGTTCCAGCATGGCGCTGATCATACTCTCGTCAACCGTTTCTCTGTCCTTGTCTATAAAGGGTTTATAAAGCTCTCTGTCAAACTGAAGATCTGCGGAAGTTGACCGATTTGTTTCAAGCATAGTTATACCGTTGATCTGCGAGATCTTCTCAGCAAGCCGCGCTTCCGCTTCCGCCGCGCTGTCGTCATCGCTGTGACAGTATATTTTAAAATCGTTAGGAAGATAAAAACGCACATAATTTTCCAGATCCATGCTTCTTGTAAAAGCGTTTACCGAAAGAAAAGCCATCGTCCCCATAAACAGCGACGCAAATACAAGAAACGCTCTTTTCTTTTCGCGGAACACATTTATAAAAGACATTCTGTACAGCTTTGCGCTGCCGGTCGTTTTTCTGGATTTTTTCTTTACCCGGTCGGCAGCGCCGTTGTATTTAAGAGCCTCAACCGGAGAAACCTTCGCGGCAAGCTTTGCCGGCTTACGGCAGCTTATAGCTACTGTCACGATTCCAAATACTATAGTAGCAACGTAAATTAGCGGATTAAAGCTTATATCGGCAGGCATTGCCCCTTCGTCGTAAATACCTCCGCTGAACATTTCCAGCGCATAAGGCACCGCCGCAAACGAAATAACGGTACCAAGCAGTACTCCGACCGGAATACCTATCGCTGAAAGTCTGAACGCCTGCATTTTCACTACTTTTTTTATCTGCGAAGGTGATGTTCCGATAGTTTTGAGCATTCCGTAAAACCTGATGTCCTTGGTAACGGAAATATACATTACGTTATATATCAGCAGATATCCGCTGATTACTATAATAACTCCTATCAATCCTATCATCACGGCGATGATCAGAGTATTGGAGCCGGATTCCTCCTGCACATCAAACGAAGCTTTAAATTCCTGCCCGCCGTTTAATGATACGTTTTGCTCAAGCTCCTCCAGCAGCTTCGACTGACTGCCCGATTTTGCCGAAAGCGAAAGTCTGCCGTTCTTTTCTGCCGACAGACCCTGACTGTCAGTATACTCCTTGGAAACAAGCGCCTGATATCCGCTGCTGAAATTCTCATAGTCCCTGAACCACCCTGAAAGTACAAATTTCTGTTTTGTTCCGTCCTTTAACCGCAGATGAATGTTCATTCCTTTTTCGGGGCTTTTGACGCCGAGCACTTCCATAGCAGACCGTGAAAGCATTATCTCGTTCTCCTTTACAGGATAGCTTCCGTTTATATCGCTTATTGCCGGAACGTAATTTTCATTAAATTCAGTTTCATCAAAATAATCTACGGTGACCGATAAATCATCTTCATTTTCCGCGCTTATTTCTCCTGCATGAATCTGTACTCCCGCCGCGTTCAGATGAGCTGCCTTCTTAGCCTGAGCTATCTGGACGTCAGTGGGATTTTCAAGAAATACCGAGGACTTCGTTCCCTGCTGCCTTATAAGCATTATGCTCATATTTTTCCCCAGGCTGAAGCCAATGCTGAAAACCGCAGTAAACATAAACGTTGTAAGTATTATGGCAAGCACCGCAAAAATATTTCTGGCGCGGTTATGGCGCATTGAACGGCTGCTTATTCTCCTGACTGCGGCTTCATTATTGTTTTTAAACATTCTGCTCCACCACCCTGCCGTCTTCTATCCTTATCATTCTGTCTGCCATAAGCGCTATTTCCTCGTTGTGGGTTATCATTGCTATGGTCTGATCGAATTCACGGCTTGTAACCTTAAGCAGTGAAATAACGTCCATACCGGTTTTGCTGTCAAGATTTCCCGTCGGCTCGTCCGCAAGGATTATTTGCGGTTTGGATGACAGCGCCCTTGCGATCGCCACTCTCTGCTGCTGACCTCCGGAAAGCTGATTCGGCATTGAATCAAGCTTTTTTTCAAGGCCCAAGGTATTTATTATAGTATCCACATAGCTTTTATCTATTTCCGCACCGTCCAGTTCTATGGGAAGGACTATATTTTCATACACATTCAATACAGGAACCAGATTGTAATTCTGAAATACGAAGCCGATATTCCTTCGTCTGAATATAGTAAGCTCTTCGTCGTTCATTTTAAAAATATTTCTGTCTGAAAACAAAACATCTCCCGAGGTCGGCCTGTCAAGCCCTCCAAGCATATTGAGCAGCGTTGACTTTCCGCTGCCAGACGTTCCGATGATGGAAACAAATTCCCCGTCCTCAATAACGATCGAAACCCTGTCAAGAGCCTTAACGGCATTTTCGCCCGAACCGTAGGTTTTACATAAATCCTTTGCAGTAATAATACTCATTTTGTGTTCAATGCGGCGGCTATGAATACAAGCCCCGCAAAGCTGCGCCTCCTTTAAACTGATGTAGTATAACCCCTTTTTGTTTCTATGCTTTAATTTTAACTCAGACTTCTTACGATCCGGTGACGGTTTTTCTTAAAAAAATCTTATACTTATTAATTCTGTTATGTAATATATGAAATATCGGATACGCTATTCAGGTCTGTATTTGCCAATAAATTTTACGCCGAATAAAAAATGCCTTCCGCAGCCTTATATGCGGAAAGCATTTTGTAAAAATTATATTTATACGGAAAACTGCCGGACGCTTTGTTTGTCCGAGCAAGCGCGACGATTTCTGAGATGATTCAGCCTATGTCTACCTGCCCCACTCAACGCTGCCTTTCATAAGAATGATAAGCGCGGCAGCGGCGGCGGCGACAACTATAACGGATACAAGCGTTACCAGAGCCGATTTTTTATCAAACTTAAAGGAGTCGGTTTTCGGGAGCATACCTATACCCCTGAGCGCCTCTGACAGCGGCTTATAGATAATGCATATCAAAGCCGAATTGAAAATGCCCTTTATAAGGTTAAACGGAAGCAGAAGCGTGGGAATAAGAGAATACACTACCGATCTCGGCGCTTTCATGTAAAAAGGCGTGATAATTATATTCATTACTATCATAACGCCTGTCATTACGGCAACGCCGCAAAGAAGACCTAAAAAAGCTCCGTAAAGACTTTTCCTGTATTTATAAACCAACGACGCGGACGCCGCGAAAGACGCGCTTCCCGCAAAATTCATAACCGCTCCGTATATTCCGGTGTCGGACAGGGTAAACATTTCAAGCAGAGCTTCCGCCAGCGCTACCCCGACCGCTGTTACCGGACCGAAAATAAAGCCCGATATAGTTATAAACACATCCTTTATCTCAAAGGACAGAAACTGCACCTTAAATCTGAACACAAAAAGACACAGGTAACCCAGCGCCACAAACATCGCCAGCACCGTAAGCTTTTTAGTATTCATACGTTTTTCAGCAATTGTATTATTCATAATATATTCCTCCTAATTCAAATTAGGGAGAAACAGCAGTTTTATGTATTATGCCGACAATCCTGTTCTAAGCACGCCGGCAGTAAAAAAGGCTTCTGAATATTTTCAGAAGCCTAAAAACGCATAAACGCCTGTCGTTTCTTCCATCCGGACTATACCGTCGGTTTCGGAATCTCACCGAATCAGCACTCTCGTGGTCGAGGACTAAGGCATAACGCCCATTACCTCCGGTGTGGACTTTCACCACCCCTGAAACAATCAATATTAAATTACAGAAAAGAAATTATTCCTCTTCCGATTCGATTCCGCTGAAGTCAAATTCCAGCGTTTCCCCGCAGTTAGGGCAGTTGATAGAACCTTCTTCTATCAGACTTTCGTCAAGACAAATCGTATCGCCGCAGGTCGGGCAAACGCACTCGTATTCTTCCTCATCTTCAAAATCGTCGCAGCAATCGCACTCGTCGCCGCAGCAGTCGCCGTAAATATCGTCCTCAATGGTTCCGAGATCCTCGTCGAGAATGTCAACAAGCTCAACGACCTCGTCAACCTCGTCTGAAATGTCCTCAACGGTTAAAGCCATTTCATCAAGAATGTCGGCAATGGCAAGAATAACCTTACCCTCGTTAGTAGAATCGTCGATCTTCAGTCCGTCGATCAAGCCTTTAAGATATGCCACCTTGTTTGAAAGCTCCATAAAACATTCCCTCCGTCATTATACTGTTATTATGTTTTTACTATGCGCGCTCCATGTATTCGCAGGTGCGCGTATCAATCCTGATTTTATCGCCTATATTGATAAAGAGAGGCACCTTTATCTCGGCTCCGGTTTCAACGGTTGCGGGCTTGGTTGCGTTTGTAGCGGTATTTCCTGCAAATCCGGGATCAGTTTCCGTTACCTCAAGATCTACAAAGTAGGGAGGCTCAACTCCGAAAACCTTACCCTTATATGAAAGGATCTTGCAGATCATATTTTCCTTTACAAACTTAAAGTTATCCGAAAGCTCGGAAGCGTTTACGGGAACCAGCTCATAAGACTCGGGATCCATAAAGTAATAAAGATCGCCGTCGCTGTATGAATACTCCATATCCTTTCTCTCAACGAAAGCGGTCGGGAACTTTGCGGTAGGATTATAGGTCTTTTCAACAACAGAGCCTGAAATAACGTTCTTTACCTTGGCTCTTACAAAAGCGGCTCCCTTACCGGGCTTAACGTGCTGAAACTCAACGATCTGCATTACGTTGCCGTCTTCCTCAAAAGTCATACCATTTCTGAAATCTCCGGCAGTTACCATATTTTATATACCTCCAATAATTTTTCTGGAAACGCCGCATTTCCAACATTTAAGGGAAAACGGCATCAATATATGCCCGGAAAATTATCACAGACATATCCTTATACTTATTCTAACCTATTTTTTAGCTTTTTGCAAGTGTTTTTGAAGATTTTTTTATGAGTTTAATATTTTTTTAACAGAAACCGTCCCCATACATAACTTGCGGTTCTTTTCATATCCGTTTGAAGCTGAGAAAAAACGCTGTTTTATTAAATTTCTCCAGCTTCATAAAAGCCATTCTATAATATTATCAGTTCTTTCGGCGCTTTTGTAAGGTTTTTGCAGCCGTTTTCGGCAACGACCGCAAAATCCTCTATTCTCACTCCGAATTTTTCAGGAATATAAATTCCCGGCTCAACGGTTACTATCATGTTTTTCTCCAGAACATTTTTGCAGGAAGGCGAAGCGGTCGGAGCCTCATGGATCTCCATTCCTACTCCATGACCCAAGGCATGACCGAAATATCCGCCGTATCCCTCCGCCTCAATAACTCCGCGGGCGGTTTTATCAAGCTCCGCCCCTGAAATCCCTGCTTTGACAGCGGAAAGTCCGGCAAGCTGAGCCCTGAGGACGATGTCATAAACCTTTATCATTTCATCTGACGGCTGTCCGGCGCATACTGTTCTTGTCATATCGCTGTGCCAGCCGTCAACGACCGCTCCGTAATCCATAAGCACAAAGTCGCCATTTTCAACTTTTTTATCCGAGGGTACGCCGTGAGGCAGCGACGTAATTTTCCCCGAAAGCGCGATAGTGTCAAAGGACAGCGCTTCCGCACCGTTTCTCAGCATAAAGTAATCAAGCTCCAGCGCGATCTCACGCTCGGTTCTGCCGATCTTTATATAATCCAGTATATGCTCGAAGGCCTTTTCCGCTATGCGTTGAGCGGCAGTTATCTTTTCTATTTCCTCAACACGCTTGCAGACTCTTATTTCGCCTATACATTCGCTTAAAGCACGGCTGCTGTCTATCCCGCAGTCAAGCTTGTCGCTGAACTCCGAAAGCTGAGATATTGTCATGTTATCGGCTTCAACGGAAACCTTCCCGGCGTTATGCTTTTTAAGCAGTTTATTTATCTGCTCATACAGATTATCCTGTAATATTACCTCGCAGTCCCTTGCTGTTTTACGGGCTTTCTCGATATATCTGAAATCAATGATAAGATACGCTTTTTCCGAGAAAACCACCAAGGTTCCCGCGCTGGATTTCATCTGAGTAAAATAACGGCGGTTTATGTCGCCTGTTATAACGGCACAGTCGCTGAAGCTCCCCAGCTTACGCCTTAAAAGCTCCAGAGGAGAAAAATATTCCTGTCTGTTTTCCATATAAATCAGTCCTTTAATATTTCATTGAGCGCGTCTACGGCAAGCAGATACGAAGCTTTTCCGAAGCCTGCTATCTGTCCGCAGCATACGGGAGCGATCACCGAATGACGACGAAATTCCTCCCTTGCGTGTATATTGCTCATATGAACCTCTACCACGGGAATTTTTATGGCTGAAATCGCGTCCCGGATCGCATAGCTGTAGTGAGTATATGCTCCCGCGTTGATTATTACTCCGTCAAAATTCTTACGCGCAAGATGAAGCGTATCGATTATCTCTCCCTCGTGATTTGACTGAAACACCTCGCAGTGCATTTCACGCTTCAAAGCTCTTTCGGTTATTTCACTGTTTATTGAATCATAGGCGTCCGAGCCGTAAACTCCCGGCTCGCGCTCACCCAGAAGATTTAAATTCGGTCCGTGGATCACAAGTATTTTTTTCATATATTAACCCCTCTTTAAATCAATCTATGTGCATTTTATAAACCTTCGCTTCAACAGTTTCGCTGCCGTCAAGCTTTGTATATTGACCAAAATGCAAAAATTTTAAACCGCATTTTTCCATAACTCTGCCGCTCGCAGGGTTATCCACAGCGTGCTCTGAAATAAAATCTCTCGCGCCATGTTCTTTATATGCAAACTCGATCATTCTCTTAGCCGCCTCGGTTGTATATCCTCTGTTCCAGCAGTCATAGCTGATATTATATCCAAAGCTCCAACATTTTTCCTCTTTACGGTATTTGATTGAACCGGAACCGATAAGCCTGCCGTTTTCCTTTAAAACAAAGCCCCAGTGAAAACTATCTTCCGAAGCGTCTTTGATAGACTCAAGCCACGCTATTGTAGTTTCAATATTTTCGTGTCTTTGATATATCATATACTTTGCAACTCTCTCGTCGCTTGTCCATTTGAAAACGGCGGGAGCGTCTTTGACCGTCAAGGGTCTTAAAATAAGTCTGTCGGTTTCTAAAACAGGAGTCATAATCTATCCTCCGTTTTGCAAAAATCCGAGATAGCTCTTTTTCATTGCAAGCGCGTCAATATCCTGAGTTCCCGCGCTTTCGCATATAAAAACCGGAGAAAGCTTTTTCTTCGCCACGATCTCCATAAGCGGCTCGTAATCCGGTCCGAAGCCTTGGTTATCCTCAAAAGTCAAATGCTTTTTCTCACCGCCGGGATTTGTAAACATTATCTTTGAGAAATGACTGTGGAAAATTTTCAGCCTGTCCGAGCCTATCATATTTTCAACCTCGTCAAGCATTTTTTCATACTCCGTCTTTCCCTTTATATAACCGAATTCCCTGGCATTGAGATGTCCGAAATCTATACAGGGAATAAACGATTCGTCCAGCCTGCAAAGTTCAAGAACCTCTGTCAGATTACCCAGCTGATTAACCTTTCCCATCGTTTCGGGACAGAAAACGATATGCTCATAACCCTGTTCAACCGCCGCTTTTCTTGCTCTTGTCAGCGTATCCTTTGCAAGCTCCAGGGCTTCCTCCCTGCTGATCTTAGCGCATGAACCGCTGTGTATCACTATCCTCTCGGCGCCCATTCTGCTTGCGGCGTCGCAGGACTGCAAAATATATTTTATGCTGTTCTCCCGCTTTTCCTCCTCGATACTTGAAAGCGAAATAAAATATGGAGCGTGGAGCGACAGTGAAATATTATGCTCCCTCGCTTTATTTTTTAAATCCGAGGCAAGCTTATCGGAAACCTTAACTCCCCTGCCGCACTGATATTCATAGTGGTCAAGCCCCATAGCTTCAAGATAGCCCGGCGCCTGAACCGTAGATTTATACTTAGCCGAAAAGCTTTCGCTGTTTCCGGCAGGTCCGAATTTTGCAGACATATTTTTCATCTCCTTTTATTTTACCGTATCGGATTTTCAGGCAGAAACGCTTTTTCAATTTTCCTTTTCACCCTGAACCAGAAGCCCGTTTCCGGCTCTATCGGGAATACAAAAATTGAACGTATGCCTTTAAGGTTGCTCCCCAGCACATCGGTAAAAATCTGATCGCCGACAGCCGCGACATTTTTCTTTTCAAGTCCCAGTTTTTCTATTGCTTTAGTATAGCCGAAAGTCAGCGGCTTTTTACCCTCGCTGACAAAATCAATACCCAGCTGTCCGGCGAAAGGCGTAACTCGCGGCGCATGGTTATTGGAAACTATCATAAGCTTTATACCTGACGATTTCATCCTGCCGATCCAATCCAGACTTGACTGGGGCGGCGCAGGATTGTTGTGCGTTGTCAGCGTATTATCAAGATCCAATATAAGTCCTTTAATATTATGTTTTTTCAGAAACCCAGGGGTTATATCCCCCGCCTTATCGAAAACGTATGTCGGTTTAAACAGCATAAAAATCTCCTGCACTCCCTTGTTCCTGCTTTTAACGCAGCAATCGGAATAACGTAAGTATCCTTATTAAAATATAAAACAAAAAGCGGACATGAAAATGCCCGCCTTTAATTACAATATTAGTATTTGCGCTTACGAGCAGCTTCGGATTTCTTCTTGCGCTTTACCGAAGGCTTTTCGTAATGTTCTCTTTTACGAACCTCAGCAATAACGCCGTCCCTTGCACATGATCTCTTAAATCTTTTAAGAGCCGTATCCAAAGTTTCGTTTTTTCCAACACGAATTTCTGCCAAAATTATTCCCTCCCTTTGCCACCGTTGACAGAGGCAATATACCGGAACAGCACAGCCTTTGGTGAATAGTGAAGGGGTCTGCCGCCGCAAACCGTGAAACGTCCGCACGTTCCCACTCAGCCATTCGGCTTCTCTGTCTTTAAGCCGCACTGTATATAAACCAATATTAATTACGAATTTAATTATACAATAACAAAGCTGAAAAGTCAATAGCTTTTTTAAATTTTCCTGAAAAATTTTGCAGTGTTACAGCAGATGCTGAACAAACGGTTTACTTGTAATTGCAGCTGAAATCGCTGAAGCTTGCCGAATTTCTCCCTATGCTGTACAGACCCAGCATAACGCCGGTAAATCCGCCGGAAACCTCGCTGGTAAGATATTTGGTATTTCCGCTGCCCAAATATATTTCCGAGCCCTGACTTGCCGCATAGAAATTATATCTGAAATTATCTCCGCGCACTATAAGCACAGCCGAATCGGAACTGAGCTCTACAGTATTCTCAATATGCTTTATTCCGCCTATATTAAGCTTTAAAACCGCTTCCGTTCCCTCCGGACTTTTGCGCAGCGCGATATCATAATGCTCGTCCTCGCACATATAGCAGGTTACTCCCGCCTCCCCGCCGTCAACGGAAAGCCTTACCGAAAGCTCAAATTCAAAGTCACGCTGTCTGAGAGCGATAAACGCGGGAGAATCCGCGTCGTCAAGTGTAATTCCGCTGCCGTGCAGTACGATACTGTCGTCATAAAACTCATAATTATCGAAATCCGGACGGCGGAGATGACACCAGTCTATTTTCCATGAGGTGTTTTTAAATGTATACAGCTTTTTTTCCTTCTGCTCAAAATCGCCTTTAATCTCATACTCGTATTCGGCAGTGCCGTCGCGTCCGGCGGTAAACCAGCCGTCTGCGGAAAATTTCACAGGAATAAGAAAAACCTCTCTGCCCAGATTGTGATACGGCATCCACATATGTATCTGACGGAAGCCAAGGCATAAAATATGCCAGTCTCCGTTTTTATCTCTTATCAGATCGCCGTGACCTATTCCCTGAATCAGGTAAGGAGCTTTGTTTCGGTTTGTAAGCACAGGATTTCCGGCATACCCGACAAACTCTCCCCACACCGAGTCGGCGCGGGCGTAGGTGATCATATGACCGTATTCGGTTCCGCCTTCCGCCGCCATAAGATAATACGAGCCGTTTATCTTATACATATGAGGGCTTTCAAGATAACGTCCTCCCGAGCCCTGCCATATGCATATGCTCTTGGACAGCTTTTCTCCCGTTTCAATATTTATTTCGCACTGTATCACTCCGCTCCTGCCTTCATCATCGAGGCCGTTGCTCATAAAATATGTTTTGCCGTCCTCAAAGAAAAGCGACGGATCTATTCCTCCCTGATCGACATATACAGGGTCGGACCACTCGCCGTAAATATCGTCCGTATAGACATAAAAATTCTGGCGCGTTGTATCGTTAGTGGTAACCATGTAAAAACGTCCGCCGTTATACCGTATAGTGGGAGCGAAAACACCGCCTGAGCTGTTGATCTTATCGAGCATTACCTGATTTTCTCTGGTAAGAACATATCCTATCTGCGTCCAGTTCACAAGATCGGGGCTTTCAAACAGCGGCACTCCCGGGAAATACTGAAACGAGCTGCATACCATATAATATTTTCCGTTGGCAGAACACACGCTTGGGTCGGGATAAAAGCCTTTAACTACAGGGTTTGTATATTTCATAATAATTATCGTTCCTTTCTCAGCGGTATGCTTTGAAACCGCGGACTTCATATGTATAATTATATACTATCCGCCTGATTTTATCAAGCTTTACAAGCAAATAAACAGCCAAGCAAAAAACACGGCAGAACTTTTATGTTCCTGCCGTGTTTCCTTTATACAGACATATTACCTACCCTGCTTACCTCTCTTTTTGCTGTATGCTGCCGTTCCCGCCAGAGCGGTTCCGCCTGCAAGTACAAACGCAAACAGAAGTACAGACCTGTTATCTCCCGTGTTCGGAGATTTGTCGCCGCTTGTGCTTGAGCTGTCACTTGCAGATTCTGCTTTGCTGTCGCTTGCCGCTGTTGATTCTTCACTGTCGTCTGCCTGCGAGCTTTCGGAATCAGCCGCGCTGCTGTCATCAGACGCGCTGCTGTCATCGTCTGTGCTGTCAGTTGCGGAAGAATCCTCCGGCAATTCCAGCGCAGGAATTACAACCGCTTCCTTAGCGTAGCCGCAGACTGTGCATTCCTCATGCTTTGAGCCTGCAACGCCGATCTCCGCTTCCTTATCTGTTATCCACTCAAAGGTATGAGCAGCTTCATCATCAGCCTTTAAACCGCAGGCACACTCGTGCCAATGATTATCCGCGTCAGCTGTCCACTCGGTTCCAAAGCTGTGACCGCCTGTCATATTAGTGTATTCTCCCGATGGCTTTGTGGCTGCTTCACATTCATAAGTGAGGTTCTCTGTTTTATACACCGCGTAATGCTCATTATATAGAAGAGGTAAAGCGTCAGCTTCTCCCATGTCAACATTCTGATACCATACGGAAGTTTCAAGCTGTTCACCGTTCTCGCCCTGATTGTTCAGCAGCCAGCATACCTCGCCGGAAGCAAACTGCTCGGAGGTCTTAGCTTCGGTTATTCCTGCTCTGTCCTCTATCGGAATATAATCCTTTTCCTCATCGCTCCAAGCAACGCCTATTCCTGCAATTTCACTTTCATCGTCAGTAAGATAGTAGCAGTTGCTGAAAATGGCGTTATAAGTTATTCCGCACACGCCGCCGACATAACTGCTTGCTCCGCTGACCAAACCTGTGTTATAGCAGTTGCTGATGGTTCCTTTCGAATTATATCCGCACACGCCGCCGACTTGATATTCTCCGCTGACTGAGCCTGTGTTATAGCAGTTGCTGATAGTGAAGCCGTTAGCATTAAATCCGCACATGCCGCCGACATAACTAGTTTCTCCGCTGACTGAGCCTGTGTTATAGCTGTTGCTGATAGTTCCATAATTATATCCGCAAACGCCGCCGACATAACCATTTCCGCTGACCGTTCCTGTGTTATAGCAGTTGATGATGGTTCCGTTGCTATCATTATATGCGCACACGCCGCCGATAGCCGTATATGCTTTTATATATGAATCAACAACTCCGACATTTTGAATTGTGCCATCATTCCGTCCGAATAAGCCATGCCAAACAGAACTATTGTTGACATAGATACCGCTGATCGTTTTATTGTTGCCGTCAAAGATTCCTTTATAATTATAAGTAGTTGTTCCTATCGGCGTCCAAGCTTTGAAGCCGCTTCCGTCGCCGTTAAGCTCTCCGTCCGCGGTAAGAACATTTTCATTGATAACGATATTGTCCATAAGTCTGGCGTTTATACTTGCATTTCCGCCGTTCACCTGCTCGGCGAACCAGTAAAGCTGATCGGCGGTATATATTTCATAATATCCGTCGGCCGATAATTCCGGTTCTGTACCCTCCGCCCATGCTGTCAGTGAAACGCTTCCGACCGGCATAAGCCCGAGCAGCATACTGAACGTCAGCAGCAGGCTCAAAAGTCTTTTCTTTGCTTTCATACATTAATACTCCTTCACCAAAAATCTTTTTTTCAAGGCACAAAAAGACGATCACGTCCTTAAACTATATGCTCAGAACTTTTTGTAAATTTTCCATAAGATTTTTTAATATTTATATAAGTAAGTATACTTTAAAATTAATAAAAAGTCAAGAATTGCATAAGGCTTCTGCCAATTTTTATTCGCCGATTTAAGTAATTTTTTTATGAATACAAAGCCTTTTTTTCTGACGTATTTATCTTTCAGACCGCAAACCAATAAGCGTTTACGCCTATGCTTCAAATAAGGAATACGGCTGAAATAAATTTTGACTTTACCCCAAAGCAGTGATATAATTACATTAAGATTTTTTTCGGAGGACAGCTGTATGGGAATATTTGATATATTCAAAAAAAGGGGCTTGCAACAGACCGAAACACCGCTGAAAAAGCGGCTTCGGGATTTCAAATGCCGCAGAATATGCTATGTGGATACGGATTTCAAAGAGCTTGTCGCCCGCGTCGCAGCCGACCCCGCCGCAGTTCTTTCATTGGAGCCGGTCAACTATTATGCCGTTAAAAACCAGTATATAATGGCGCACGTTTATTCCTCGGAGGACTGCTCGGAAAACTATGTGAAATTCCAGAGGTTTGATTATGAGCGGAAAACTGACGAAAGCAGTCTGCTCCCTCTTGACCGCGCGACGCTGACAAAAGCCCTTGCCAAAGTAGGAATTATTATAACCTAGCGCCTATGTCCCGCCTTCTTTAGAAGGCGTTTCCATATCAGTCTTTCAGTAGGGGGGACGTAATCCCCTACTGAAAGACTGAGGAGCTAGAAGCTCTTCGCTGTCAAAAGACAGCGTTTGGCGCAGGTTGCTTCGTCGCAGCCGATGTTAAGCGAGCTCACATCGGGCTTTGCTCCGAATTAAAATTGATACGGCTTTTTTATAAGTCGGACTTTCTGCCGCCTAAAAAAATACCGCGCAAGCCTGTTAAAGTCCTGCGCGGTATTTTCTTTTTTCATATCAGTCTATCGCCTGAGCGATAAGCGAGCCCATTTCAGAGCAGCTTACCGTTTTCATTCCCTCGGACATTATATCGCCTGTGCGGTAACCGCTGTTAAGCGCCTTATTTACCGCGTTTTCCACAGCGTCAGCCTCTTCGCTCATATCAAACGAGTATCTGAGCATCATTGCGGCTGAAAGAATAGTGGCGATAGGATTAGCCTTGTTCTGTCCCGCAATGTCCGGCGCCGAGCCTCCGGACGGTTCATAAAGACCGAATTTTGTTTCATTCATTGAAGCGGAAGCAAGCATTCCGATAGAGCCGGTAATCATTGAAGCCTCGTCAGACAGAATATCTCCGAACATATTCTCCGTTACCATAACGTCAAACTGAGCGGGATCCTTCACAAGCTGCATCGCGCAATTGTCAACCAGCATATGCTCAAGCTCAACCTCAGGATAGCTCTCAGAAACCTCGGTCACTACCCTTCTCCACAGACGGGAGGAATCAAGCACGTTAGCCTTGTCAACGCTGGTAACCTTTCTGCTTCTCTTCATCGCAACCTCAAAGGCCTTAACGGCTATTCTTCTTATTTCGTTCTCATCATATCTGAGAGTGTCAACGGCCGTCATAACTCCGTCAACCTCCTCGGTCTTATGCTCTCCGAAGTAAAGACCTCCCGTAAGCTCCCTCATAATAAGCATATCGAAGCCTTTTGCGCTTATTTCTTCTTTAAGCGGACAGGCTCCCGCCAGCTGAGGGTAAAGCACAGACGGACGAAGATTTGCAAAAAGCCCCAGCGACTTTCTGATCTTAAGCAGTCCTGCTTCAGGACGAAGCTCAGGCGGAAGCTTGTACCACGGAGATGTAGTGGTATCTCCTCCGATAGACCCCATAAGAACCGCGTCGGCCGATTTACAGCGCTCAATGGTTTCGTCCGTAAGCGGAACTCCGTTGGCGTCAATGGAACAGCCGCCCATTAAAAGCTGGTCATATTCAAAGCTATGACCGTATTTTTCCGCCACGCTGTCAAGCACCTTCATAGCCTCGGTTACGATTTCGGGTCCTATACCGTCGCCCTTTATTACCGCAATCTTCTTGTTCATTGTACATGCTCCTTTATTTATAGATTTCAGGCGGTCAATATGACAAGCATAAGAACGATGACGAAACGTATGCCCGAGCCGTCAACCTGCCTTAATTAAAATATACTGCTTTGATATTACAATATTTGTACGCCGTCTGAAGCGATACCGCTCAGACCGCTGCTCGGCATATTTTAAGCTTACCAGTACATTACCACCGGCGTTCCGATTTCTACGTTTTCATAGACATATTCGGCGGCAGCGTACGGCATATTTATACAGCCGTGAGAGCCGTAGTTCTTATATCTGTTTCCTCCGAAGGACGAATGCCATGTGGCGTCGTGAAGCCCTACTCCAAAAGTGCTTATATTGTTCCAGAAGGTCACGGGCGTTTCCCAGGTTTCGCCAGATGACAGACTTCCCTTCAATACCTTGTTCTTTTCCTTGAGCCAAAGCTTGTAAACGCCTCCCGGAGTATTTCTTTCCTCCGTCGGCAGACCGGAAACTATATCGCACTCATATTCAAGCTTTCCGTCCTTATAATACCAGAAATGCTGCATCGCAAGATCGACCTCGCAGTAGGTATCGCCGATATCAGATTCGGCTGTTCTCCACTCGGGATTGCATACATATTCATAAGAGGAATAAGGATTTTTGTAGTAGATGGGTTCGACATCAGCCGAGCTTCCCTCTTCAATCAGCTCTACCAGCTGATCGCAGGTCTTCTGCTGATCTATCCACCAGCCGTAGCAGCCCTCGCCCTCTTCAACGGTTATTTCGCCTCTGCTTGTGGAATTGAATTTTCTGTCTTTACCGTAGGTATCGTACTTTTCCGCAAGCTCTTCCACATACTCCATAGCCTTGTCCCCGTCAACGGTATAGCCGTCGGAGGGATCTTCGTTTTCAAAGGTTATCCAGTCTATAATTTCGCTGCCGCTGAGAGTTTCCGTAGTATATGTAAAATCGTAGATTATTTCTATATCGTACAGCGAATTAAGCTGTTCAAGCTGCTGTTCAAGATCCTCTCTTACTACCTCCGGCTTCTCGTAGCAGTCTATTCCGCTGATGTCTACAGTATACTCGCCGGAATCAACGCGGCCGTCAATATATTCATACAAAGCGTCAAGCTTATCCTCGTCAAATTTATCGCCCTGCACCTCCTCAATCAGTACAAAGCCATCGTCGGTTTTTTCAATATACGCGTCCTCAGGCTCGGTAGTTCCGGGCGAATCGAGCACCTTGCGCTTTATCTCGCTGTTTAGCTTGTCTTTATCATATGTAAACGCGGAATCAAAATTATACTCAGTCCTGCTCCACAGATTTCTGAACCAGGTATAATGATTCTGCTGACTGAAATACTGGGATATGGTAACCTTTATGTTGTCCTTATAGTCTATTTTGTCAAGAGAGATTGTCAGCTCGCTTCCGTCCGCCTTGACCAGAGTTATCTTCTCCGGAATGACCGAATCCTGAAGCACAAGCTCATACGCTTCCTTTTCAGTCCTTCCGCTTACGTCTATTCCGTTTATTGAAGTGTTGGCAAGAAACTTTCCGTCTACCTTATTCATTCCGTAAAAATAAACTCCGGTAACCGCAGCCGCCGCAACCACCAAAACCGAAGCGGATATAATACCAGCGACTTTAGCTTTAGACTTGTTCTTTCCGCCGTTTTCCTTTTTCTTTGACGCCGGCGTATTGTTTCCGCTTCCGCTTTTGGAGGCGCTTACGCCCGATCTCTCTGCTGTTCTTACGCCGGCACGCGCCGCTGAGGATCCTGTACGTCCTTTTCCTTCTCCGTCCGCTGAGCCTGACGAAGCGTATCTGTTGTCTTTCGCCTTAAAATCATTTCTCTGATTATTTTTATCGGAAGAGAACACCGTAGTATCAGAAAAAACATCCTCACCGTTCTGCATAGCCATATTTCTTGCGATCTGCCTTGCAAGCTCTTCCTTAGAGGACGGCTTGTTGAAGTCATTATCCATAGAAACTGATCCCGATCCTTTCTTTGTATGCGCCTTATTCAACTACACCTATGTATTTTATTATACATCACATCAAGACAAAATGCAACACAAATAAAACAATTTTGACCGGCTATTCACAACTTATTTATTCCCTTAAACGCCGCGTCACAATACAAAAATCAGGAGTTCTATGCAATTATTCCCCTATAACGCAAAACCGCCGCAATCCAATGCGGCGGCGCGGATCACATATCAGAGCCTTATGTCCTCGGCATATGAATAAACCTGCCGGTCTGAAACGTTCTCACAAAAAACGCTGTACAGCAGACCGTCCTGCGAAAGTCTGAACACGCTGAAGTGATTTCCGTCAACGGCATACATTTCGCTTTCGCTGTCAGTTTCGGTACCGTCTATCATTACAAAGTCCTCCGAATTGTAATATACATTATGCCGATTATTTCCCCATGGTATTAAATTGTTTTTATAATATTATCATAATCATATATCTAAAATATAACATATATTATACTTGTTTATTACTGTTTAATGTCTTTATTAACAATACAATAACCGACCTGTTTTTTTCATCGGCTGATATAAAATAAAAATATTATAAAATCAGCAGATGATTTTTCAGAGTTTAAATACAGTTTAAAAACACCTGTTATAATGACGGTACAGTAAAATCATAATATCAAGAATAAGGAGATTTTTAAATGCTTAGTTTAAAGCAGATAGTAAAAAACTATATTTCCGGCGATGAAACGGTTCAGGCGCTGAAAGGGATTGATATTGAATTCCGCGAGAACGAATTCGTATCCATTCTGGGTCCCTCCGGCTGCGGAAAAACCACTCTGCTGAATATAATCGGCGGACTTGACCGGTATACCAGTGGCGATCTTGTCATAAACGGAAAATCGACCAAGGAATTTAAAGACAGCGACTGGGACACCTACAGAAACCATTCTGTCGGTTTTGTTTTTCAAAGCTATAATCTTATCCCTCATCAGACGGTGCTGTCAAACGTAGAGCTGGCGCTGACTCTTTCCGGCGTTTCAAAATCGGAGCGGAGAAAACGCGCCATAGACGTTCTGACAAAGGTCGGTCTCAGCGATCAGCTGAACAAAAAGCCCAACCAGATGTCGGGAGGACAAATGCAGAGAGTCGCTATTGCCCGCGCGCTTATAAACGACCCTGATATATTGCTTGCGGACGAGCCTACGGGAGCTCTCGATTCGGCTACCAGCGTTCAGATAATGGAGATACTTAAAGAGATCTCCAAGGATAAGCTTATTATTATGGTAACCCACAATCCTGAGCTTGCCGAAAAATACTCTTCAAGAATTGTAAGGCTTCTGGACGGAAAGATAACCGACGATTCAGATCCCTACTCCGCAAACGTCGTTGAGCCGATAAAAAATGAAGAGAAAGCCAAAGCCGACAGCAAAAAAGGCAGAAAAACCTCCATGTCGTTTCTTACGGCTTTGTCGCTTTCCAAAAACAATCTGCTTACAAAGAAAGCCAGAACTATACTCACCTCGTTTGCCGGAAGCATTGGAATCATAGGGATCGCGCTTATACTTTCCCTTTCAAACGGAGTTCAGACCTATATCAACGCTGTACAGGAGGATACGCTTTCCACCTACCCCCTTACGATCGACGAAACCACCACGGACCTTCAGTCGATGATGGAAGTAATGATGGATACCGACGTGCCGGATGAAAACCGTCCCGCCGACAGAGTTTATTCAAGAAATTCAGTCGGAGCGATGATAAACGCAATGTCCGCCGGTTCAAGTCATAACAATCTTAAAGAATTCAAGACCTACCTTGAAAGCAAAAAGGACGAGCTGGAACAGTATACAAGCGATATTAAGTATTCCTACAGTACTGTAATGAATATTTACAAGGAAAATACCGATGATGAAATCATACAAGTAAACCCTTCCCAGATTTATGAGGCTGTGGGAATGGGTTCTCAGATCAGCGATATGGAGTCCTCCTCCATCGGCTCGATGTCGCCTATTATGGCTTCAACCGCAAATATGTGGTCGGAAATAATAGACAATCAGGATATTCTTGACGCTCAGTACGACGTTATCGCCGGACGTATGCCGGAAAGCTATGACGAAATCGTTGTTGTCGTAAACGAATATAATGAAATAGACGATTTTGCGCTTTATTCGCTTGGTCTGAAGGATGTAAACGAGCTGTCCGAGATGATGAGCGCAATGCAGAATATGGATAGCGTTGACGAATCAGTAACCGAGTATTCCTATGATGAGATACTGGATCTCAGGTACAGACTTATACTTAATACCGACTATTATAAAAAGGACGGTTCAAGATGGGTGGATATGTCCGGCGACGAGGAATATATGAAGTCGGTAATTGAAAACGGCATAGAGCTTAAGGTAGTAGGAATACTCCGACCCAACGAAGAAGCCTCGGCAGAGTCCATCAGCGGAGTTGTCGGCTACCGTTCCGACCTTATGAAAACGCTTATAGAAAAAATAAACGATACTGAAATTGTAAAGGCACAGCTTGCTGACCCTGAAACGGATATTTTTACAGGTCTGAAATTTGAGGAAGCGGAGGAGAAACAGCCCGCGGATCGTGAAGAAATGCTTGCAATTCTCGGGTACGATCAGCTGTCGGACGATGAAAAGACTAAGATAGACGCGCTTTCGGACGAGCAGCTTGCCGAGGCGGTTTCTCAGTTAAGCGCCGCCTCTGAAGCCGAAATGAGCCGGGAGGAAATGCTTGCGGCTGTCGGATACGATAAAATGTCCGATGAGGAAAAGGCTCAGATCGACGCGATGACCGATCAGCAGCTATCGGCTATGATCGGAATGATGCAGCAGGCGCAGGAGGAGTCTTTGCCGGAAAAGCCGGAAACGACTTACGAAGAAAATCTGTCTATACTCGGCGTGGCGAGTCTGGATACTCCGAGCAGCATTAATATATATCCTAAGGACTTCGCTTCAAAGGAAAGCATTGAGAACATCATCAAGGAATACAACGAAAAAGCGGAAGCCGACGGACATGAGGAAAACATTATACAGTATACCGATATGGTAGGACTTATGATGTCCTCGGTAACCTCCATAATCGACGCCATAAGCTATGTGCTTATCGGATTTGTGGCTATCTCCCTGATCGTTTCCTCGATAATGATAGGAATAATCACCTATATCTCCGTTCTGGAGCGGACAAAGGAAATAGGAATACTGCGAAGCATAGGAGCGTCAAAGAAGGATATTTCAAGGGTATTCAATGCAGAAACCATTATCGTAGGCTTCACTGCCGGAGCAATAGGAATCGCGATCTCATATCTGCTGACAATACCGATAAATATGATCATATCCCATCTTACAGACGCGCCGGTAAGAGCCGCTATTCCTGTGGCAGGAGCGGTCATACTGATAATAATAAGTATGCTCCTCACATTTATTGCCGGATTGATCCCGTCAAGAATAGCCGCCAAAAAGGATCCTGTCGTTGCACTGAGAACAGAATAGCAATAAAAACCGTATGATTACAGAGTTAAAGAAAGGAATATTAAAATGAAAAAGCTATCAGCCGAAACAAAAGACAAAATTTACGGATTCACAAGCTGTCTTATTGCCGCATTAGCATTAATGGCGCTGATAAGCATGAGCTTTGTCCACTGATCACAGCCGTCCGCTGAACGGACGGTACGCTAAAAAATCAGTCCGCTGTGTTCAAATAAACAAACACAGCGGACTTTTTTATTGCAGTAAAATAAATTGAGAATATGAGCTTTTTCGGCATAATAAAAGCGGAAGGTCTGAAACCTCCCGCTTTAAAAGACCTGCTGACTTGCGTCAGCCCCCCTTTGTGTCGTGATAAGAAATATTGTAAATCAAGATATTCCGAGGAACTCCAGATACTGCTTTTTAGGCATATTGGAAACTGAAGTTTCTTTAAGCTCGCTGCCCTCTGACAGCCTGTACTGTACAACAAGCTCTTTTTTTCCGGAATCGGTGGTTTTTACCGACCAGCCCACGTCCGGAATCACTCCGCGCGTTCCCTTATTTGTGATTGTCTTTCTGATTCCTTTCTGCTTCAAGGTAAAAAATTTCAGCTTGATATCCTCGCCGTACGGCTCGACGTATATTTTAACAGCGCCCTTATCGCTGTCCTGAACATCGACAAGATAGAACTTATATTTTCCGTCAGGCGAAATCGTGTTGTTTTCATCGGTCACAGCCACGAGCTTTTCAACCTGATCGCTGTATCTGCTATAAACGCTTCCCGTCGTGTCAATATCCATATCAAGCACCGTTTCAACAGAGGAGCCGCCGAAAAGCATATTCAGCACAAAATAAGCTACAAGTCCGAGAACGTAAAGCAGCAGGTATATTGTTCCCATTATAACCTTAACGGTTTCATTGTTCCCTGAAGCAAAAAACATGACAACCGCTACTATGAAAGGCGGAATTATAAGCACCCACAGACCCATATTGAACAGGATCATAAAGAAAACGACCGGAAGCATAACGATACTCAGAAGCTTCGTGATCGGCTGCTTTCTGGTATAAAGCATCAGAACGAGAAATACCAGACTGGCAAAAGCGTATATTGCAAAAAACGACGCCTGCATTCCCTCGGCAAATTCAAGCTTATAAAGAAAAGTAGCGTATGTCAGCAGAACGATAACAGCAAAATACGCCACATTAAATATTGAAACACAGCGTTTCACCCATACGTTAGACAAAACGTCCCTCATCTGAAAATCCTCCTAGAAATATCTCCGTTTTTGTTCATAGCATTAAAATATACCGCATGGCTCAACGGCTTTGCCCCGACAGAAAACCTCGGCGCATATAAATATTTTATACCATTTCTATAAAAAAATCAAGCGGTTATCAGTAATTTATCTGTCTGTATATTTTCTTCCGCATTGACGGCAATCCTCTGCAAAACCGCTGAAAATTCACAAGCCTATCAAAAGGTTTAATTCAGAATAAGCTCCTCGCCGCCCGTAAGACCACTGAGAATCTCAACCTTATCGCTGTCCTCAATCCCAAGCTCAACGTCCTGCTCTACCTTTACTCCGTCTATAAGCAGGTTTACAAAAGTGCGCTCGCCCACAGTCTTTACCGCGTCTTTGGGAACTACCACAGTATCAAGTCTGGAATAAACGTCAAAGCAGACCTGAACATCTCCGAAATCAAAAAGCTCGCTGTCATCGGAGGGAGTTATAACATATATATAAGTAGAATAATCTCCGTTTTCATTATGAATAATATCGGTTACCGTAGCGTCGCAGGAATTGACGCCCTGCTCCAGTATGACCTTAGTGCCGAAATTAACGTTGTTAAGCGGATTGTCGTAGACCTCGCAGCACAGATATTCCTGCGATCTGTCGGCAGCAAATCCGAAAATCTGTCCCTTGCTTACATATGAATACACGTTCAGCTCCTGCCTGTAGTCGTCGCCGGTCATAACCGTAAAAACGCCGTCGCACGGAGCGTAAACATTGTAATCGTCAAGAGAAGCAACAAGATGATCGTATTCAAGCTGCTGTATCTCCAAGTCGATCCGCGCAAAGCTTATCTCGTCGGCAGAGCCGTTGTTTGACTGCAAGGTTTCCAGCGTTTTCTTCGCCTGATTTAAGTAAACCTCTTTCTCCTCGATCCGCTCCTGAACCTCGTCAGTGTTCAGCGTACATAGCAGATCGCCTTTTTTTACCTCCGAGTTCGTTTCAACGCTGATCGTTTCGATCTGACCGTCAGCTTTAAATGAAACATACTCATAGTAAGGATAGCCGTAGCTTCCCTCCTGATAATACTTTTCGGAAATTTCCGAAATCTCCGCCTTTGCTGTTTTATATGCAACATCCTTGGTTTCAAGGATAGGAACGGCTATTTCTCCTGTTTTATCTTCGCTTCCGCAGGAAACGCACATACACGCCGTTACGATCGCAGCCGTAATTATAAAAAGCTTTTTCATAAAAACTCCTATCACAATCAAATATCAGAAAACCGCGTCAGAATCCTCCTTATTTAACCGAACCGCTTTTCTGAAACGGCAAAGCCGCCTATATCAAATATATTTTATCATTTTTCGTCAGAAAGTGCAATAAGCTTTCTGCCATATTGTATATCTGCACAACAATTCACAAAAATATTTAGACAAATTAACCATTACGATTCAATAAAATGTAAAATTACCGCGTTAGACACCAGAAAGCCCTCCGGAGTAAGAGCTATCCTGCCTCCGTCACAGCGGCAAAGACCTCCCTTCTCCAACGCAAGCGCATTTGCGGCGGCTTTCTTCGCAAACTCGCGTCCGCCCAGTTCGGAAAGCCTGCTCAGACTTATCCCCTCTTTCAGCCTTAGTCCGAGCATTATATATTCCTCCAGTCTGTCAGGCTTCTCATCTGTAACAAGCTCAGCCTGGAGGTTATTGGCGGCAAAGGATTTCACATCGTCAGGGCACATATACCTTTTACCCTGAAAATATGAATGGGCGGAAGGACCGATACCGATATATTCGCCGCCCAGCCAGTATTTCAGATTATGACGGCTTTCCATTCCGGGCTTTGCAAAATTGGAGATCTCATACTGCATAAAGCCCTTGTCCTCAAGCATATCCACCGCTGTAAGATACATAATTCGCATAAGCTCATCATCGGCGACGGATTTTTTTATTTCATCGCAGTTATAGGGAGTATTCTCCTCTATTTTCAGCATATAAGCGGAAATATGCGTTACGGGCAGACTGCATATCCTGTCAATGCTGTCCTCCAGCGATTCCGGCGTCTGACCGCAAAGCCCGAGCATTATATCGCAGGATATATTAAAAAAACCGGCTTTGACCGCGTCGCTGACCGCCGCCCCCGCCTGCCGGAAGCTGTGCAGTCTGCCAAGCGTCCTCAGCTGTGAATCGTCGGCAGACTGCACGCCGAAAGACAGCCTGTTTACTCCTGCCGCTCTGTAGCCGCAAAATTTATCATAATCCGACGACGAAGGATTGCACTCCATCGTTACTTCCGGCTTCTCAAGGCTGAAGCTTGCGGCAACCGCGTCAAGTATGCTTCCCGTCTGCTCCGGCGTCAGAAGCGAAGGAGTTCCTCCTCCGAAATAGACAGTATCAACGCTTACGCCTTTCCCCTGCCACCGCTTTATATTTCTGACAACCGCGTCTGTAAAGCTGTCCGAGGCTTCCATGCTCCAGCCTGTGGAATAAAAATCGCAGTAGGGACACTTTCTGAGGCAAAAAGGAACGTGTATGTACAGACCTGTCATCAGACGTCATCGCCGTCCTTGAAAGCGTCTTCTATATATGCCGCCGCCTTTTCGCCGTTGCCCCGTATATGCCTTGCCGCCGCGCATATTCCGTATTTGGCGATACAAACGGCAAACATACCCAAAAGTATCAGCGCCGCGTAAAGCACAAACCACATCTGTTCCTCAAGGCTGAGCTGAAAATACACGGAACGGCTTCCGATAAAGCTGACAGCCGCAGGATGTATAACCACATAGCAGATAAAGCCTAATATTCCGCTGTAAGCGATACAGGCGGCAATTCCGACCGCGGACGCCCTGAATTTCAGCGAGGAAAACTTTATTCCCGCAAAGGCTACCCAGCATATCAGCGCAAAGAGCGCAAAGCCCCGCGACATATTGGCATATACCTCGTAAAGCAGAGGAAGCAGAACGGCTCCACAGAAGCCGAAGATAAGCGAGTATTTCATTGATTTCGGAAAATCGTTCATAGTGAATCCTTTCTTAAAGCAATCCGTTTCCGGTTGGATAAACGGCTCCATGATCATAAAGGCTGAGAATTCTGCAAACGCGGCAGGCAGAGCTTCAGCGCATATGTTTTCTTATCCATGCGCCGTTGTTCTTTTTATATTTCAGCGCGCATAAAACGCCTCCGAACAGCGCCAGTCCAATTGAATTGACGGTAATATTTCTGAATATATTCAGATGATAGCTGCCGTCAAGATAATAAACTATCTGCCAGTAGACCTGAGACATATCCGGCTCGAAAACCTTTTCTATCCAGAAATACAAAACCGCCGTTCCCGCTGCCGCCGCTAAAAAATAATACATCACATGGCGCGCAAATTCGGTCGCATTATTTGCGGCAAAGCTGAAAAAGAAAATAATCTCGTAAACTATCCAGATAACGTATTTTACATAGGTATTAAAATAATACGCGGCTTCGGTGCTTGCGCTGTAAAAATAAGCGTACCAGCAGCCAAAGAAATACAAAGCTGTAACCAGAACCGCCCACAGCGGCGCAAGCTTGTGAAACAAGTTTTTATTTTTTAAAAATAAAGCCATGATTTCCCCCCCGGGTATTAAGAAAAAGGCGCGGCAGACTACTCGTCCAGCTTAAGCACCGACATAAACGCCTCCTGCGGCACCTCGACTGAGCCAAGCTGACGCATACGCTTTTTGCCCTCCTTCTGTTTTTCAAGCAGCTTTTTCTTTCTTGTAATATCTCCGCCGTAGCATTTTGCAAGCACGTCCTTGCGCATTGCCCTGACGGTTTCTCTTGCAATGACCTTTCCGCCGATTGCCGCCTGGATAGGCACCTCGAAAAGCTGTCTTGGTATGTTCTCCTTAAGCTTTTCCGCTATACGCCTTCCTCTAGAGTAAGCCTTGTCAACATGAACGATAAAGGAAAGAGCGTCGACTACCTCGCCGTTAAGGAGAATATCCAGCTTGACAAGCTTGCTGGGAGCGTAGCCCTTTATTTCATAGTCAAATGAAGCGTAACCCCTCGTACGGGATTTAAGCGCGTCAAAGAAGTCGTAAACTATCTCGTTAAGCGGAAGCTCGTAATGCAGCTCAACCCTCGTTTCATCAAGATAGGTCATATTCCTGAATACTCCCCGCCTGTCCTGACAAAGCTCCATGATATTTCCCACAAACTCCGAGGGAGTTAAAATATCGGCTTTTACCACCGGCTCCTCCGCCGAAGCAATAAGCGCGGGATCAGGATAGTTTGTAGGATTGTCAATATAAACGGTGCTTCCATCGGTAAGATTTACCTTATAAATAACAGACGGAGCAGTAGTGATGAGATCAAGATCGTACTCCCTTTCAAGCCGCTCCTGAATTATCTCCATATGAAGCAGTCCAAGAAAGCCGCAGCGGAAGCCGAAGCCCAGAGCGATCGAGGTTTCCGGTTCAAAGGACAAAGACGCGTCGTTAAGCATAAGCTTTTCCAGAGCGTCGCGCAGATCGGGGTACTTCGCCCCGTCGGCAGGGTAAATTCCGGAATACACCATAGGATTGACCTTTTTATATCCCGCCAGCGGCTCCAGGCACGGGGCTTCGGCGTTTGTAACGGTATCTCCAACTCTTGTATCGCCGATATTCTTTATGGAAGCGGCGATATATCCCACCTCGCCGGCATGAAGCTCTCCTACGGGAACAAGCTCCGTCGCTCCCATATAGCCTATCTCGGTAGTCTGAAACTCGACGCCGGTAGCCATCATTTTTATGGTATCCCCAGTCTTTACGCAGCCGTCCTTCACCCTGACAAACACTATTACGCCCTTGTAGGAATCGTAATAGCTGTCGAAAATCAACGCCTTTAAGGGGGCGGTCTCATCTCCCGACGGACAGGGAATATCCGTTACGGCTCTTTCAAGAACTTCATGAATATTAGTACCCAGCTTCGCCGAAACCCTCGGAGCGTCCATTGCCGGAATTCCGATAACATTTTCGACCTCGGCGCAGACCCTTTCGGGATCCGCCGAGGGCAGGTCTATCTTATTTACTACGGGAAGTATCTCAAGATCATGTTCGATTGCAAGATAGGTATTTGCAAGCGTCTGCGCCTCGATCCCCTGAGAAGCGTCAACCACCAGCACAGCCCCCTCGCAAGCGGCAAGAGAACGCGAGACCTCGTAATTAAAATCCACATGACCCGGAGTATCTATAAGATTAAATACATAATCCTCTCCGTTATCGGCATGATAATTAAGGCGCACAGCTCTGGCTTTAATGGTAATTCCACGCTCACGCTCGATATCCATATTATCGAGAAGCTGATTCTCCATATCCCTCAGCGCGACAGTCTGGGTCTGCTCCAGTATCCTGTCTGCCAGAGTGGATTTACCGTGGTCGATATGGGCTATTATACAGAAATTTCTGATATTTTTCTGATTCATTTAAATTCTCCTACTATAAAAAATCACATACTTTTCCATGATAATTATTATATCATCTACATCTATGAAAGTCAACATAAAGATATCCGCGGTATCAGTCAAAACATTTGAATTTGAAGATAATCGTGAATATTATTAAGGTAATTTTCGGCAGGCTGATAACTGCCGCATATATTTCACCTCAGAAAATCAGAAAAAATTTGCGAAAAGGTATTGACAACTGCAAAAGTATAAGGTATAATATTTATGTTACGCTGCTATGGCTCAGTAGGCAGAGCACGTCCTTGGTAAGGACGAGGTCACCGGTTCGATCCCGGTTAGCAGCTCCAGTCCCAGCGCGGACAGCGCAATACCCGTCATCATTTTGTGGTGGCGGGTAATTTTATGCCGCTGGACAAAGATCTATTTCATTGCCGCAACACATTTTGTAATCATAAAATATATAATGTAAAAAAAGCCCGTATTTATGGGCTTTTTTGCTGCCCAAAAATAAATTGAAAAGAAAATATAAAATTTCCAATGCCTTTCAGTAGAATTAAAAAGCGATACAAAAGCGGCAATGCTTCTGTATCATAGCAGATTCATTGAGCTTCTTGTATCGCAAAAAAATAATATCTGTTGTTACATCTCATTGATCCTATTGATCACGATTTCTTTCATCATACCCGGATTAGCCTTGCCCTTGGAAGCTTTCATGCATTGACCGACAAGATATCCAAGCGCGTTGGTCTTACCGTTTTTATAGTCGGCGATCGACTTCTCATTTTCACTAAGCACCTTATCCGCAATAGCCTCAAGCGCCGAAGCGTCGGAAACCTGTGCAAGACCGAGTTCGTCCACAAGCTCCCTGACTGACTTTTCCCGCTCAAGGATTACGGCAAATATTTTCTTTCCGCCGGCATTGGAAATCGTTTTGTTTTCAATAAGCTCCACAAGCTCGGTAAGATTATCGGCGTTCAATTTCGTATCCGATACTGCTTTGGAGTTGTCGTTGAGATACTTGATGAAATCTCCCAATATCCATGTAGTATAGGCTTTAGCCTGAAATCTGCCCTTTGCCATACAGGAATCGAACAGCGAAGCAAGTTCTGCGGATTCGGCAATAAAAGCCGCGTCTTTCTGATCCATTCCGTATTCCTTGATATATCTTATCAGCTTTGCGTTGGGAAGCTCAGGAATATCTTCTTTAAGCCTGTCAACCCTTTCCTGATCAACTACTATAGTAAGCAGATCAGGCTCAGGAAAATACCGATAATCCTGGGAATCCTCTTTGGAACGCATTGAAACGCTTACGCCCTTTGCGTCGTCCCAGCGGCGTGTTTCCTGCACTACAGCGCCTCCATTTTCAAGGACTTCGATCTGCCTGTTTATCTCATAATCTATACCGCGTACAGCAGCCGAAAAGCTGTTGACATTTTTCATTTCCGAGCGGGTTCCCAACGGCTCTCCCGGCTTATGGACTGAAACGTTGACGTCGCAGCGGATCGAGCCCTGCTCCATTTTGCAATCGCATATTCCGAGATACTGAAGGATAGATTTAAGCGTTTCAAGATAAGCCTTCGCTTCAGCTGAGCTTCTCATATCCGGCTCGGAAACGATCTCTATCAGAGGAACGCCGCAGCGGTTAAGATCGACCAGCGAACAGCCGTCGAATTTATCCGAATGAAGCAGCTTTCCCGCGTCCTCCTCTATATGGATACGAGTTATTCCTATTCTCCGCTCTTCGCCGTCAACCATAATATCAACATAGCCGTTTTCACAAAGCGGAACCTCTGCCTGAGATATCTGATACGCCTTGGGAAGGTCAGGATAAAAATAATTCTTCCTGTCCTGCTTGCAGACCCTGTTTATTCCGCAATTCAAAGCGTGTCCCATCTTTATCGCGTAATCAACGACCTTTTCATTGAGCGTAGGCAGCGTTCCCGGCATACCCATGCATATCGGACAAACCTGAGAATTTACCTCAAGTCCGAACTGGTTTTTACAGTCGCAGTATATCTTGGAATCGGTATTAAGCTCAGCATGAGTTTCAAGACCGATCACAACCTCATAACCTTTTACCATTTTACAAGACTCCTTTCCTTAAAGCTCAGGCATTGAAAAACCGCCGACGAGCTGCTCATAGGTATACGCAGTATTCAGCAGCCTCTGTTCGGTGAATTTTCCGCCGATAAGCTGAAGTCCGATCGGAAGCTTCCTGCTGTCTTTTCCGCATGGAACAGATATTGCAGGAAGCCCCGCAATGTTTACAGTAACGGTGCATATATCGGTTGCGTACATTTTCAGAGGATCGTCGGTATTTTCGCCTATTCTGAAAGCCGTAGTGGGAACGGTAGGCGTCGCGATAATATCAACATCTGAAAAAGCCTGGGAAAATTCCTCCGAGATACGCCTTTGCAGAAGCTTTGCCTTTTTATAGTACGCGTCATAAAAGCCTGAGCTAAGCACAAACGTTCCAAGCATTATCCTGCGCTTTACCTCGTCGCCGAAGCCCTCGGAACGAGTTTTTTCATACATATCTGTCAGACCGTCGTATTCCTCCGCCCTGAATCCGTATCTAACCCCGTCGAACCTTGCCAGATTTGAAGAAGCCTCCGCGGAGGAAATGATGTAATATGAAGACAGCGCGTAATCGGCGGACGGCAGGGATATTTCCTTCACGACCGCTCCCTGCGCCTCAAGAGCTTTTACGGCGTTTAAAACACCGCTCTTTACCTCGTCGTCGATACCTTTGCCGAAGTATTCCTTAGGCAGACCTATCTTCAAGCCGTCGACGCCGCTCTTAAGACCGGCTGAAAGATCGGCGTAATTTCTGTAGGCCGAGGTAGCGTCCATTCTGTCGTGTCCGTTTATCACCGACTGAAGCATAGCAACGTCCCTTACAGTTCTGCCCAGAGGTCCTATCTGATCGAGCGACGAAGCAAACGCTACCAGACCGTAACGCGAAACAGCGCCATAAGTCGGTTTCAGTCCTACAACGCCGCAGTATGAGGCAGGCTGACGTATGGAGCCTCCGGTATCAGAGCCAAGAGATACTATCGCTTCACAGGCTGCTACAGCCGCGGCGGATCCGCCGGAAGAGCCTCCGGGAATCCTGTCAGCGTCGTGCGGATTGCGCGTAGGCTTGAAATATGAGTTTTCGGTTGAAGAGCCCATCGCAAACTCGTCCATATTGAGCTTTCCGGTTACAACCATTCCGTTTTCATAAACCCTGTTCATTACCGTCGCGTTAAAGGGCGGAACATAGTTTTCCAGCATTTTTGACGAGCAGGTGGTTTTCAGACCCTTTGTGGAAATATTATCCTTGATTCCTATCGGAATTCCTGCAAGCTCCGAAAGCTCCTCGCCTTCGGCTCTTTTAACGTCAACTTCCTCCGCCGCTTTCAACGCGTTTTCTTCGTTGAGAGTAACGTATGCGTCAATTTTCGGCTCAACGGCTCTTATCCTCTCAAAAACAGATTTTGTGAGCTCAACAGAGCTTACTTCCTTTTTTTTCATCATCTGAGAAAGCTCATAAGCGCTTTTTTCAAAAAGTTCCAATTATAACACTCCTTATTCAACAGTCTTAGGTACAACCAGACAGCCTGCCTTAACCTGCGGAGCGTTAGCCATAAGCTCCTGTCTTGTATACTTGTCTGTAACAGCCTTGTCTTTTCTTAAAATCATGGGATTTTTTTCGTCGAGCGCCAGCTCATCGTCAATGTCCGGCAGATTTTCCACCATATTGACGATATTCTGCATTTCACTTTCAAACTTTTCAAGCTGATCGTCCTCAATTTTCAGACGGGCAAGCTTGGCGATATGCTTAATGTCAATGTTCATTTATACTTCCTCCTTTTATGAAAATCCTGTCAGAGCTTGTCCGCAGGATAATTTTCAATTAAATGTACCCTTGATTTAAAAAACCTTTCAATAAACTCTATCTGCTCTTATATATTTCGTCAGCAGATAAATTCTCATTGCTGACGATCCATTTTGTTTCATTATCATCATCTCTGACAACAACTGCAATCAAGCTACCTGAATAGCTTTCAACAGGCCGGCTTATAGAACTGTCAAGGATATAAGCGTCCTGCCAATGTCCGTCGCCGCCTATTACGCCGCTGACATATCCATAGTTTACAGTATAAATACTGCCTTTGTGGTTATATCCAATCGGTCTGTCAACTGTAACCACGACTCTTATCTGATCACTCCGTCATTTTCAGAAACTCTTCCTCTGTAATTATTTTCACTCCCAGCTCCTGAGCCTTGGCAAGCTTGCTTCCAGCCTCCTCCCCGGCAAGCACATAGCTTGTCTTTTTGGAAACCGAACCGCTGGCCTTTCCGCCGTATTTTTCAATCAGAGCCTTAGCGTCGTTTCTTTTAAGGGTAGGAAGCGTTCCGGTAAGAACAAATGTCATGCCCTCAAAGCGGCTGTCAATCTGTATCCTTTCAAAGGCGGTATTGACGCCGTATTCCTTTAAGCGCTTTATAAGACTTATCATATGAGGCTCGTTCAGCTCTCTTACAACGCTCTCTGCCATAATTCCGCCGAAGCCGTCTATTTCAGCTATTTCCTCCGCGGACGCCGACATGATGTTGTCGAGATCTCCGAATTTAGCGCACAGCAGCTTGGCGCTTGCCTGTCCTATATTTCTGATCCCAAGACCGAATATAAGCCGGTCAAGGGAATTGCTTTTTGATTTTTCAATGGCGTTTATAAGATTGTTAGCGGATTTGTCCTTGAAATTTTCAAGCCCAAGCAGGTCCTGAACCGTAAGCCTATACAAATCCGCTACCGATTTTATCAATCCGGATTTCAGCAGCGCGTCAACTATCGCGGGTCCCAATCCGTCGATATTCATCGCTCCCTTTGAAGCAAAATGAACTATGCTCCGATAAATCTGAGCGGGACAATCAACATTCGGACATCTTACCGCCGCCTCGTCCTCAGATCTGACAACCGGAGTTCCGCAGACGGGGCAGACCTCAGGGTATTTAAAGCTGCTTTCTGATTTTTTCTCGTATACGCATACGACCTCGGGAATAATATCTCCCGCCTTGCGGACGGTTATTATATCTCCTATAGAAATGTTTTTTTCGTCTATAAAATCCTGATTGTGAAGAGAAGCCCTCGACACGCTAGTTCCCGCAAGAGCTATAGGCTCAAATACCGCGACCGGAGTGATTGCTCCGGTCCTTCCGACGTTAAGCTCTATATCCAGCAGCGTTGTCTGCTTTTCTTCAGGAGGGAATTTATACGCGACGGACCATTTCGGCGTTTTCGCGGTCGAGCCGAGTATTTCACGCTGTGCGAAGCTGTCGACCTTTATTACTACTCCGTCAATGTCAAAAGGCAGGCTGAAACGCTTTTCGCCTATTTTTTCAATACATTCCCTGACCTCTTCAAAGGTTTCGGCAAGTTGATAATCCGGAACCGTTTTAAAGCCGAGGGACTTTATATAATCAAGCGACTGCTTATGCGAAACGAGCTCCTTTCCTTCAATACGCTGTATATTAAAGCAGAAAATATCAAGCTTTCTTTTGGCGGTAACCTTAGGATCCTTTTGCCTTAAAGAACCGGCCGCCGCATTACGGGGATTTTTAAAGGGCTGCTCATCGTTATCTTCCTGCTGCTTTACCAGCTCCAGAAAAACATTTTTAGGCATATAGACCTCTCCCCTTACCTCAAGAAGCGGAAGCTTTTCGGGAATACTCATCGGCACCGACATAACCGTTTTAAGATTCTGAGTAATATTTTCTCCTACAAACCCGTCTCCTCTGGTTGAACCGACTGCAAATTCGCCGTTATGATATTCAAGAGAAACCGAAAGACCGTCTATTTTCGGTTCTACAACAAAACGCGGATTGTCTGCCGATTGTCTTACGGTATTTATAAACTGTTCGACCTCAGGGAAAGAAAATACGTCCTGAATAGACCCCATCTGAACAATATGCTCGACCTTTTCAAATACGGACAAAGCTTCTCCGCCGACGCGCTGCGTGGGAGAATCCTTTCTTATCAGCTCAGGATATTCGGCTTCAAGCTTTTTCAGCTCATTCTGGAGCATATCGTATTCATAATCCGATATTTCGTTTCTGTCCTCTACATAATACAGTCTGCTGTGATAGTTAAGAAGTTCAACTAATTCGTCTATTCTTGATTTTGCAGCTTCAAATTCCATATAACACCATTCCGTAATTATAAAAATAATATAATTATTATACCATAATCAATAATAAAATACAAGCAGTTTATGTTCTGTTTACGCTTCTCAGCAGCTCCTCAGCGTTTTCAAGAGTAAGCCGGGTTATATTATCACCGCCCAATATACGGGCGATCTCATGCTTGCGCTGCTCAAAGTCAAGCCTTTTAACAGTAGTTACGGTTCTTTCGCCGCGTACCTCTTTTTCTATAAGCAGATGATTGTCAGCCATTACAGCTATCTGCGAAAGATGAGTAACGCATAAAACCTGACGTATTTTTGAAATCTGTCTTAGCTTCAGCCCTATTTTCTGAGCCGCACGTCCGCTGACTCCGGTGTCTATTTCGTCAAAGATAAGAGTTTCTATACTGTCGCGGTCAGCTATAACGTTTTTCAGCGCAAGCATTATTCTTGAAAGCTCGCCGCCCGACGCTATCTTTGCTATAGGCTTAGGCTCTTCCCCAACGTTTGCGGAAATGAGAAATTCTATAGTATCCATTCCGTTTACCGTAAGCTTTCCGGGCTTCTGATCAACCACCAGCTTTACCTTCGGCATATTGAGAAATTCAAGCTCGCCCGTAACCTCCCTTACAAACCGTTCCGCCGCGCTTTTTCTGAAATCGGAAAGCGCCTTGGCTTTTTTAGTGGCACAGGCAAGAAGCTCCTTCTGCTGTGACATAAGCTGGGATAAGTCCTGCTCTTCGCCCAAAAGCAGATCAAGCTCGTTACGCGAATTTTCAAGAGTGTTAACAACGTCATCAAGCTCTGGTCCGTATTTCTTCTTTACTTTTCTCAGTTCGTCGTTTCTTTGATTCAAAAAGTCGTAACGCTTCGGATCGACGTCGAGGCTTCCCAGCAGCGACGAAAGCTCGCCGGCTACATCAGAAATCTCAATTCGTGCCGACGAAAGCCTTGAAGCAAGCGGCTCAAGGTCTGCTAGAATATCGGTATAGGCGGCAATATTTCCCGCTGCCTCCGCTATAATTTCAGCCGCTCCGCTAACCTCGTCGCTTCCGCTCAGAAGCAGACCGGCAGAATAGACCGCCTCAGACAGGACAACCGCATTTTTAGCAATTTCAAGCTCGTCCTCTATCCGCTCATCTTCCTCCGGATCTAGGTTCAGGCTCTCTATCTCGCCGATAATCGCTTTAAGCTCTTCTATCCGCTCGGTCTTTTTCCCCGCTGATATTTTGATCCTGTTTATCCGCCTGGCAAGCTCCTGAAGCTCCTTGAAGGATTTTTTATAATCGGACAGAAGCTGACCGTCGTCGGCATAGCTGTCCAGAATATGTATATGCTCCTCGGGGGCCATAAGGACCTGATTGTCGTGCTGACCGTGTATATTGACCAGCAGCGCTCCGATCTCCCTGAGCACAGAAACGTTTACGCTTCTTGAATTTATTCTCGCGACGCTTCCGCCGTCGGAGCTGATTTCTCTTGACAGAAAAAGCTGACCGTCGTCAAGCTGAATACCAAGGTCGTTGAGCTTTGCCAGCACGCTTATATCCATATCCGTAAACATTCCTGAAACAACAGCCTTATCCGCGCCGGTACGGACGATATCCTTGGTGACGCGCTGTCCCAGAATGGCGTTGATCCCGTTTATAAGTATAGATTTACCGGCGCCGGTTTCCCCGGTAAAAACGTTAAAGCTGCCGTTAAATTCAATCGCGGCTTTTTCAATTACAGCAAGATTTTCAATATATAATTCCTTTAACATAGCCCACCAGTTCCCTGATCATTTGTTTGTTATAATACTAAGTTCTTTTACCAGCCTAGAAGCGTCCTTTTCGCTGCGCATAAGCATAAAAATCGTATCGTCGCCCGCGATCGTACCGACAACGTTGTCCAGCTCCGCATTGTCGAGCTTGGCGCACACAGCCTGAGCCATTCCTACATGGCATTTAACCACAACAATATTCAACGCGGAATCCACCGATGTAACGGCGTCGGACAGAATCGTAAGTATCATGCTGTCCTTCCGATCGATGGAGCTGCGTTTCAGCGCCGGAACAGCATATTTATATTTACCTGAGGAACAGCAGGTCTTGATCAGTGCCAGCTCCCTGATATCTCTTGACACCGTAGCCTGAGTAACCTCAAAGCCGGCGGAGCGCAGCTCCTGCTGAAGCTCCTCCTGAGTGCTTATATTCTTTTCAGACACAAGCTTTAATATCATATTCTGTCTTTTGGCTTTCATTTCATATCTCCTCGGAAAATCCCTTCAGCGGCCGCATTAGCTTTTTGTTTACCGACGTAAAAAAGCTTCCGCCCGCTATATCTATAATATTTAAACGCAGGGGCGATTTTGAAATTTTTACACAGTCATCTCCGCTCAGCCTGTAAACTATATTGCCGTCTACGTTTACCACAGAATGGGAATTATAGTTGCAGCGGCATTTTACGCTGATAACGCTTTCAGGCGAAAGAACCATTGATCTGTCAAAAAGCGAATGGGAGCATATCTGCGTAAATTCAATACATTCCATTTCAGGTTCGATTATAGGACCGCCAGCCGACATAGAGTACGCGGTAGCTCCGGTCGCAGTTGAGAAAATCACACCGTCCGCGCGGATCGAGGATATAACCTGTCCGCTCTTGGAAACTTCAAAATCTGCGATCTTGCAGTCGTCGCACTTGGATATAACTACGTCGTTCAAAGCGCTGAATACCAGCGGTTCGCCGTTTAACGGAATAATTTCAATTTTCAGAAGCATTCTTCTGCTGAGGGTGTATTCTCCCTTGCACAGGGCTTTAAGCCTGTCAAGCTCCGTATGCTCAAGAGAAGCCATAAAGCCCAGACGTCCGCAGTTTACTCCCAGAATAGGCTTATTGTAAACCGAAGCCGCGTCCGCGCATTTCAGAATCGTTCCGTCGCCGCCTATTACCGCTATGAAATCGGAGGTCTGGATACATTTTACCTCGTCGGCAAAATGAATAAAATCGAGCTTATCAAAAGCCTTGCAGTACCGCTCCTCCATAAAAATATTTACTTTTTCATTATCGAGTATACGGCAGGCTTCCGTCGTAACCTCTCTGCAATTTTGCTTATCAAGGTTAGGAAACACATATACATTCACGGCGTTCACCTCACAAACTGTTAAAAGCGTCGTCCACTATCAGATCAACATCTATATCCGTATTTTTTATTTCGTCTTTCTTTGTCAGACAGGCGAGATATTCAATATTTCCGTCTGAGCCCTTTATCTGCGAAAAGGTAAGACCGGAAACGCTCAAGCCGCACTCGTTGAAAAAAGACGTTATATCCTTGAGCACCGATTTATGCGCCTTTTTATCCTTTACCACACCTTTTTTATTCAACGCGCCTCTGCCCGCCTCAAACTGCGGCTTTATCAGCACTGCAAATATACCTCCGTTATCGGCGCAGTCTGATAACGCTTTCATTACTAGCTTAAGCGAGATAAACGAAACGTCAACGCTTATAAACCGCACCTGTTCTTTAAAAAAGCCGCGTGTAAGCTCCCTGGCATTAACGCCCTCGCAGTTTACCACGCGGCTGTCCTCAGCCAGCCCGCGGTCGAGCTGACCGTGTCCCACGTCTACGGCGTAAACCTTCAGAGCGCCTTTTTCAAGCAGAACTTCGGTAAAGCCTCCGGTAGACGCTCCTATATCGGCGCACACCATACCTGAAACATCTATTTCAAACGCTTCAAAAGCCTTGATCAGCTTCAGCGCTCCCCGTCCCACATATTCCAGATCCTGAGCCGTCAAAGTCACAGCGTCGCTTTCACCTACAGTCTGGGAGGGCTTTGACGCCGGCTTGGAATTAATCAGAACTCCTCGGCTTTTTATAAGGCTTTTTGCTCTTTCCCTGCTTCTGGCATATCCGTTTTCAACCAGATACACGTCCAGTCTTTTATCCATTTTTCAGAAAATCCTCAATACTTTCAGCCATTTTTTCCGGAGAAAAACCGCACTGCTCAAGTAAGTAGCCTACCTTTCCGTGCGTTACAAAGCCTTCTATTGCAAAGGGAGCGATATTATTGCATATAGCGCAGTATTTTTCCGATATTGAACCGAACGTATAGGATTCCTCAAAGAAAAAGACCAGCTTGTAATCTGAAATAATATTTACGATCTCCTCTTCGATCGGGAAAATTTTCACCAGCTTAAGCGTATCAAAATCTATTCCCCTGCTGTGCAGTATTTCTTCCGCTTTCAGAACATTGTTATACAGTCTTCCGTATGTAACTACAAGAATACCGTTTCCGTTATCCTTATAGCTGTAGAAAGTGTTTATTTTTGATTTGTCATAAAGCGACTTGTCGTTCCCTCTGGGATACCGTACCGCGGAAATACCGCCGTCCTCGTTCACAGCCTTTCTGAGGCACGCTTTAAGCTCCTCATAGCATGACGGAGAATATATGGTTATTCCGGGAACCGAGGTCAGGAACGAAACGTCGAAAATGCCCTGATGGGTCTCGCCGTCTTCTCCGACTATCCCCGCCCTGTCAACGCCTATTACCGCATGGGCGCCGCTGATGGCAAGATCGTGAATGATCTGATCGTAGCTTCTTTGCAGAAACGAGGAATATACGGCGAAAACCGGTATCATTCCCATTGAAGCCAGACCGCCGCAGAAGGTTACCGCGTGTTCCTCCGCAATTCCAACGTCAAAAAAGCGCTCAGGAAAGGCTTTGTAAAAATACTGAAGGCCTGTTCCGTATTTCATCGCGGCAGTTACGGCGCATATCCTTTTGTCGTTCCGCGCCATCTGGGTCAGCTCCTTGCCGAAAACGGAAGAAAAGCTGTCGGAAAGAACTACGTCGGGATTGCCGGTAGCAATTTCAAAGGAACCGATACCGTGATATTCACCCGGATTGTCCTCAGCCGGAGCGTATCCCTTTCCCTTTACTGTATTGACATGAACGAATACCGGTCTGTTAAGCGCCTTTGCCGCCGCAAGACCGTTTTCAATCTCCTCTATATTATGTCCGTCGAGAGGACCTATAAACTCAAATCCCAGATCTTCAAACATGGTGCTGTTAAGAACAAGATTCTTTACCGCTTTTTTTGCGGATTTAAGAGTGCGCTTGATAGGCTGTCCGATAACCGGAGTTTTATTCAGCACCTTTTCTACCGCGCTTTTAGTTTTGTGATACGAATCCTTGGTTCTGAGGGTCGAAAGATATTTTGCCATGCTTCCTACATTTTTGGAAATAGACATCTCATTGTGGTTAAGGATTATTATCAGGTTTGTATCGCTTTTTCCGGCGTTATTCAGCCCCTCGTACACAAGTCCGCCTGTGAAAGCACCATCGCCCAGTATCGCGACCGTATGATGATCGTCTCCGCTGAGCTTCATTGCAGACGCGATTCCGAGAGCCGCCGACACGGAATTTGAGCTGTGACCGCTTATGAAGGCGTCGTGCTCTGATTCCTCAGGGCGGCAGAATCCGGAAATCCCGTTTTCAGTTCTAATAGTAGCGAACCTGTCAAGACGGCCGGTAAGTATTTTATGAGTATAAGACTGATGTCCGACGTCCCATACTATTTTATCCTTCGGCGACTCGAACACCCTGTGAACTGCCATCGTAAGCTCGACTGTACCCAGATTCGAAGCAAGATGTCCTCCGTTCTGGGAAACGGTATCAATAAGTATGCTTCTTATATCGCCGCAGAGCATATTGCACTGCTCTATGCTAAGCTTCTTCAGATCCTCGGGCAAACGCATTTTATATATATTCGGTTTTATTATTTCCGGCATTACACGATTTCCCCCAAAAAAATCAGCTTCGTCTTTCAAGCAGGCTTTCGGTAAGCTCGCTTAAAAACCCGCAGTCATCAAATTCATTCAGATACGAGAGAGCCTCTCCTGTGAGCCTGTCGGCCTCACAGCGCGATCTTTCCAGCCCCAGAACAGATACGTATGTGCTTTTGTTCTGTTCGCTGTCGCTTCCGACAGGCTTTCCTATCTCCTCAAAAGTACCGATCACATCAAGAATATCGTCGACAATCTGAAACGCTCTTCCCAGCGCTGAAGCATATCGGGCGGCTGCCGGAATCTTATCATATTTCCCCGCCAATACCACGCCCATAACGCAGGCAGCCTCAATCAAAGCGCCCGTCTTATGCTCCTGAAGAACATTTAAGGTTTCCTCAGAAATATCCTTGCCCTCAGACTGAAGATCAATTACCTGTCCGCCTATCATTCCGTTTATCCCTACTGATTTTGAAAGCACCGATATAAGCATTACTGCGGTTTCCGCAGTGATCCTGCCGTCTATCGCCGCGCCTGAAATAACCTCGAAAGGCAGAGTGTTTAAAGCGTCGCCCGCAAGCAAGGCGATATTCTCCGGAAAAGCCTTATGACACGAAGGCTTTCCCCGTCTGAAATCGTCATTATCCATGCACGGAAGATCGTCGTGAATTAGAGAGAAGGTATGGATCATTTCAATGGTGCAGGCAATGTCAAGTACCGCTGAAATATCTCCTCCGCACATACGGCAGAATTCCAGCATAAGCATCGGCCTGAGTCTTTTCCCTCCCGCCGTAAGCGAATATTCCATTGCCTGGACAACTATGCCCTGAAGCTCCGGCTTGACCTGTGTAAACCTCAAAAGCTCCCGCTCGATCTGAGCGCAGTAATTTTTTAATTTAAGCTCGTTTATCTCCGTCATTATTCTTCCTCCGAAGCAGACAGCGTTTCTACCTGAAGTCTGGCGTTTTCAAGCAGCTTTTTGCAGTCGGCGGACAGCGCTACGCCTTCCTTATATAAATCCAAAGCCTCGTTGAGAGTCAGCTTACCGCTCTCAAGGACTTTGACGATCTCGTCCAGTCTTTTTATGGAATCCTCATATGTCATTTTAATTTTTCCTTTCATTATTCCATCAAAGCGGCGCGGGACGAATCCCTGAACCTTATCTCCACCTTGTCGCCGCTGTTCAGCTCTGCCGCTGAATACACCGCCTTACCGTCCTTTGTCGTTATGGTATAGCCTCTGTCCAGAACACTGAACGGACTTAAAGCCTGAAGCTGGACAACGTATTTATCGAACGCCGCGTTTTCATATTTCACTCTTGCCGTAACAAGTCTGTCAAGCTTATCCCGCAAATCTTTTATACGGCTTGCGCTGTTTTCAAGCTTTTCCGCCGGCGAGTTCATATTAAGCGCGGAGCTGATTCCAGTTAGTATTACGCTCTTGTCCGATATGCATTTTCGTATCGCATTATCCAAATTAAATCTCATTGAACTAAGAGCGCTGAACAATACGGAAATATCGGGCGTCGCCTGCTCCGCGGCAGCGGAAGGCGTAGGAGTTCTTAAATCAGCTGCATAATCCGCAAGGGTCGTGTCGGTTTCATGACCTACCGCTGAAATCAGAGGCGTTTTGCAGCTGAATATAGCCATCGCCACCGCCTCGGTATTGAACGGCATCAGGTCCTCGGAGGAACCTCCGCCCCTGGCAAGAATAATAGTATCAGCGCCGCAGCTGTCGGCTTTATTCAAGGCCGCGCATATAGAATCGGCAGCCTGACCGCCCTGCACCTGAGCCGGACAGATCAGTACCGAGCAGATCGGAAAACGTCTGGACAGTATATTCAGAATATCCTGGAGCGCGGCTCCCGTCAAAGAGGTCACAACTGCTATTTTCCGGGGGAAAAAGGGTACGGGCTTTTTGACCGACTGATCAAATACCCCCCTGCTTTTAAGCTTTTCCTTTACCTGCTCGATTCCGGTATAAACCGCTCCTATACCGAGCGGCTGCATATCCGAAACTATTATCTGATAAACTCCGTCGCGCTCATAGACCTCAAGATTTCCGCTCACCAGCGCTTTCATACCGTTTTCAGGCGTAAATTTCAGCTTCTGAGCGCTGCCGGAAAACATCACGCATTTTACGACGCTGCTTTCGTCCTTTAAGGAGAAATAAGCGTGGCCTGATTTATAATGAAGGCTGAAATTGGACACCTCGCCTTTTACCGTTATGCCTCTCAGCTTTAAATCCGATTTGATTTTAAACTGAACATATTTATTAAGCTGAGAAACAGACAAAATTGAACTCATTCAGATCATACCTCTTTTTACAGCGCTGTATATTGCAGTTCCGACAGCGTTATCCCTGGAAAACTCAGGCTCGGCAAAATATCCGCTCTCCAAATTTTCCGCGATAAGCTTATTTGACATAACCCCTCCGGCATATATAAACGGCAGATCGCCGTATTTGCGTCTGGCCAGCTTTGTCATTTCCGTTACTGCCGCAAGTATTGAAAAAATACAAAAACGAGCTACATTCTCTTTGGAGCCGCCGGATTCATACATATCTCTGCACTGATTTTCAACTCCGGACAGACAGCAGTTCATTTCTTTCATCGAAGGCTTGATTCTGTAGCTTGCTTCACTTTTCAAAGCAAGCTTTTCAAGCTCGATCCCACAGGGAAAATCCAGCCCCAGCATTACTCCCGTCCTGTCAATCGCCTGCCCCGCGTTAAGATCGAGAGAACAGCCGATAGTTTCAATATTCAGAACCGCGTCCTTATCCGGCGTACACAGCAGCATATCCGTAGTTCCGCCGCTGACATGAAAGGCTATAAAAGGAGAGTCCGCTTTAAGCAGACCGAGCATTTTACAGGAATATAAAGCTGCCAGTATATGTCCCGTCTGGTGCGAGGTAAGATCAGGAACCAGCCCCAGCGCCAGTCCCATTTCCTCGGCGGCAGACTGACCTGCCAGAAAACACGGCATATACGAGCCGTCAAGGGAACGGGGCTTATCCGATACCCCTATGCCCGAAAGCTTATCATCATTACCCGTCAGCACCTCTTTCAAAACGCGCGGCAATTGCCTGGTATGATGAAAGAGCGCGTCCGACTGTCTTATGCCTTTTTCTCCGCGCTTTACGGGCAGCGGCAGCTTGCTTTGAACGACTTCCATGCTGTCCGTATCAAGAAGCGCGGCGGAAGTGGTGTAATTGCTGGTATCTATTCCGAGTATCTTACTCATTTGACGGCGCGTCCCCGCTTCTGGAATATGAGCCGAGCACTCCGTTTATAAAAGCTATGTCGGGTTCCTGCGCATATTTCTGAGCAAGAGCTACGGCTTCGCTTATCGCAACGTTTACCGGCACTTTTTCGTCATACAGCGCCTCGTATATGGCAAGCCTAATAATAGCAAGATTGATTTTGGGGATTCTTTCTATAGATCTTTTATTGCTGAATCTGGAAATTATCCCGTCAAGCTCATCCTGTCTTTCAAGTATCCCCTTAACCAGCCTTACGGCTTCTTCATCTATTTTCAGACCGTCACATTCTTCGGAAAGCTTAATAATATCGTCTATCGGCTCGTCGCGGAAAAGCTTCTCAAATGATAAGATAAAAGCAGTTTCGCGAACCTCTCTTCTCTTTGCAGCCACTAAAACACATCCTCTACATTATTTACGTCATAAAACACCGATAGCCCTCAGGAATACTATTCCCGAGAGCCGGTTAAAGCTATTAAAAAACTGCGTCGCAAACCTTAACGTTTACCTTTGCGACAGTAAGACCCAACATTCCCTGCACGGCGCTTTTTATCTTATTCTGAACATTTTCGGCAGTATGCATCGCCTTTACGCCGCTGCTGATAATAATTCCCACTGAAACGGAAAGCACGTCGTCAACAAGACCGATACGGATATCGCCGAAATTTTCTTCTTTCAGCCACAGCTGAACCGGATTTTTAGGAAGAGGCGCGATCCCGCACACTCCTTCGACCTCTTTCACCGCGTTGCAGATTATGCCGGCAATCACGTCCTGACTTATATGCAGGGTCTTGAAAATATTATTTTCAACCTGACTCATATCAGCAAGCCTCCTTATCAGAAAAATACTCAATTGAAACATATATATAATATTATAGCATATTTTTATTTAATGTACAACCGTTTCCGAATATTTTTTCTGATAATTGTGAAAATTTATTCTACATCATAAATCCTGATGTTTTCGTTGGCTACGTCTACTTCTCCCAGAAGTATGTCCTTGATCTGCGCCGCTTCGCTGTCAATAAGACCTTCCGGAGCCTTTACTACGATATTGGCCGTATCTCCGTCCAGATACACTACGCAGTCCTCAAAGCCCGCTGCCTTTATAAGGTTTTCCACCTTGCTTTCCGACTCGATAAGCCCGGTTATGGTTGCCGCTTCCTCGGAGGCGACCGCTTTTTCCTCGTCCGTTGAGTCGCCGCCGCCCATGATCGTCTGCAATGTTTCTACCGCTTCATCTCTCGAGGTCATGCGGTCTATTCTCGCCTGAGCAAAATAATCGTCCTCAGCGTCGTTGCTGACAAGCTGCGCGTCGCCGTAGTTTACGCTCTTGCTTTCGATTTTATCGGTTGATTTGATTCCGTTTCCGTTAGCCGACACAGCATAGTTTATGTATACTGCAACGCCCAGCAGCAGCGTCATTCCTGCAAGGATAATCTGTTTTTTCCCAATGATCATAGTTGGCTTCTTCATAAAAATACCTCCGTTTTTAATCAACTTATTTTCTGCATTCGACGCAGATCTTACTGGCCGGTAAATTAAGCGCTGTAGAAACAGCCTTTATAACCCTTTCGTTTACCGACGTGTTCGAGCCTCCGTCGCATACAATAACAACGCCGCCTATTTTCGGCTTTATTATCTGTTTGACCAGCGCTTTCTTCTCACCGTCCTTTTCTGTCATTACGATTTGATTCTGGTATCTTTCCGAGAGCTGCTCGCCGTCCTTATCGGTAGCCGTGTCAAGCTCCTCGGCGTAAACATACTCGGTAGTACCTTCGATCGTCACCATAGCTGAAACGCTTCCCACGCCTTTTATCTGCGAAAGCATTTCTATAAGCTCGCTTTCGATCTGTCTTTTATACTGATAGGAGTCCTCCGTTACTATATCGTCTGATATTTCTTCAGCTTCGCTTTCAGCGGCAGGCGAACCGGGGACTATTTCCGAAATAAATATAAGGGCAATTCCTATCAGACCTGCCGCCAATATAATTTTTGTACGCCTGTCAAGCTTTGAAAACGAAAAAAAGCGCTTTTTTATTTCACTGAGCTTCACTGTCCACCTCCGAAACGAAAACAATTTCCGCGTCCGGCAAAGCGGCGCTTATCAGGTCTGTTATCTTTTCCCTCGTATCATCGCTTAAATTTTCCGCATAAACCTCCGCTTTTGTTATTTCTATTGAATTGTATTCATTCAGCTCTGAATATATTCTTATTTTGTCCGCATAAATTTTCTCCCTTTCCAGCTGACTGATAAGCGCCCTCTCTATGCCGGAATTAGTCTGCTCCAAATAATAATCGGTAAAGTTCCTGTTCAGACTTTCATAGGAGCCGTCGTCGCTCAGATCGTCTATTCCTTCTACAGATATTCTGAAATCAGCGCCTATGAAGGGCGTGAACAGGGATAATATCAAAACCAGCGTTATTATCATTTTCAGCTGTTTCTTCATGCTTTCCCCGGGAGCGGCAAAGTCGGCAAAGGCGCTGACTATCCCGACTATGCTTGCTGTGAGGATCGCAGTCCTGAACGCTTCCAAAACTATCACCGCCTCCTAAGCAACTATGTTCATTGCGGTAAGCATCAGAACCGCGGTCGCGACAATGAAAATCAGCGAAAAGCATATCACTATGCCTAGACCGATAGACAGAACGGCGTTTGTGCTGCCGAGAAACTCGCCGCTTTCACGCTGACCTAAAAGTTCGCAGATTATTTTGCCGACGGTTACCGCGAACTTTACCGCCAGAATAGTCACTATCGGCTTAAGAACTATTATGCAGATAATAATTATACCTATTGTACCTGTACCTGAACGAATTACCCCAAGACTTCCATATACAGTTGAATAAGCCTCCGAAACCGCTCCGCCTACCACAGGAATGAAACTTGACGCCGCAAATTTTGCTGTTCTTGACGCAAGCGAATCAGCCGCCGCTCCCGTAAGGCTCTGGATAGTAAGCAGACCGGTGAAAATAGTCATAAGCGCTCCGAGAATCCACTGAACACACTTCTTTATCGAATCTGACGCCCTGCAGAAGCTCAGCTCCGGGTTTATTGCCGAAACAAGCGAGATCGCGAGAACTATGCTTAAAAACGGCAAAAGTATCTTATTTGAAATAACCGCGATGATCTCGCATAAGATCAGCGTTACCGCATAATAGCTTCCGCCTGACGTTAAATTTCCTCCTGCCGCCGCAACGCTGGAAAAAACGGGGATATACGCCGTCATAAACTGAGAAATTCCGTCCAGCGACGATTTGATGATGTCAAAGCAGGAATATACAGTGTCATATATTACAGTTACGGAGCAAAGAACGCCGATCGTATTGAAAGCTCTTGCCATGCCGGAGCCGTCGGGAGCCATACTCTGCGAAATCATACAGAGCGCCGCAACCGCGATTATTTTTCCCAGCATACGCAAAGGACCTGCAAGCGATTCGCAGAACGAGGAAAAAACCGTTTTCAGCACGCCTGATACGGAGATGTCGGCAACCCCTTGAACGCTGTCGGCGGATATATTGTTTTCCTCAAGGATCCTGCTTGTTTCGCTTCCGGCGGCCGATTCCAGGGCCTTGCTGATTTCGTCGGTTATTTCCCTATATTCCTCCGATTGAGTAAAATCAGCGTTGTCCTGCGCGTAAGCGTTCAGCGGACAGATAAACAAAACAGCCGCCGCGAAAATTACAAATAATAACTTTTTCATATTTATCCTTTATGCTTAAAACGATACCGCGCGGCTATACAGGCAGACCTCCGGCAAAGCCGCCGGACGCTGAACACGCGGCAGCGTTTATATCAGCAGGGATTCCACAATACCTACAACCGTCCTGAATAACGGCAGCGATATGATAAGCATGGAAACCTTTCCTGCAAGCTCTATCTGAGAGGCGATACAGCTTTCTCCGCAGTCCCGGCAGCAATCGCCGGCAAGCTGTGTTATATAGCAGATTCCCAGCCCTTTAAAGATTATAGTCAGGTAATCCTCGCTCATCTGAGCCTGAAAGAAAAGCTCTTTGATTACCGACTGCACCTGTATCAGCTCGCCGACTATTTTTAAGATAACGATACAGGCAGCCGAGAGCGTCAGCACCGACTTTATTTCACTGCCGTTTTTTTCAAGGACTTTGCAGATTATGCACGCGGTAAGGCAAAATCCGGTAATAGCTATAATATCCATCAGTACAGACCAAAAACGCTTTTGATGGTTTCAAACAGATTTCCGATTTGATTTACAATCATCATAAGCACAACAATCAATCCTGCCAGAGTTGTCATCATCGCCTGCTCGTCCCGCTCGGCACGTTTCAGAAGCTGATTCAGCACAGCTACTATGATGCCTATTGCCGCTATTTTAAAAATCAAATCAACTTCCATCAAACTGCTCCTCTATATTAAAATTACCGCCAAAAACGCTCCTCCCAATATACCCATAGACTTATACAGTCTGCATTTAGCCTGCGTTTCCTCGTCCGCGCGGCAAAGACATTCCCTGAAATATTCCTTGTAATGAGAAATGATCGCCAGCTGTCCTTCTAAATCCGTCGATCCAAGCTCCAGAAAAAAACTGTTCAGATTATGCTTTTCCTCTTCGGTCAGTTCAAGCCCGGTACGCTTTACAGCGCCGCATACCGCTTCCTTTATATCGGCTTCACCGCTTAAAGAATACTGTTCAATAAAGTCAATATCCTTTATTTCATCGCATATCCTGTAATGCTCCAGAAGCTCGCTGAAGGTACAGGCGTTGTATTTTATCATAATTTCAGATTCTTCCAGCAGCCTGATTATTTTCTTTAATGCCTTTCCGTGCAGCTTGACCTTATCAGAGGCAGTTATTCCTATAAGTCCCCCGGACATCAATATAAGCGCCAGACCGATCATTTTAACCATATTTATCACCAAGCCTGTATAAGGCTGTAAGCTTGCCGCACATAGGACCGGTTCCCAGCAAGGCGCAGTAATCGAAAACCTTTTCTTTGATAAGCTTTGATACAAGCGGTCTTTTTTTCAGCTCGTCTATGGTTGAAGCGTGGCATGAGGCTATCAGCTTGACTCCTGAATTCACTGCATATTCCAGCGCTTTCATATCCTCCTTGGAGCCTATTTCATCACAGACAAGAATCGTCGGCGACATCACCTTCACAGCCGTCATGATTCCGTCGTATTTGTTATAGGAATTAAAAACGTCGGACATCATTCCGACATCGTTCATTGCGGCTCCGTCCTTTGTCGCCGCAAGCTCGTTACGCTCATCAATGACGGAAAGCCGGTAAAATGAACCTGCGATGCGGCATAAATCCCTGAGCACCGTAGTTTTCCCGCTTGAAGGCGGACCGGCAATAATAAGCGACGACGGTCTTTCGGACAAGGTCTTTTCAAATATTTCCACAGAGCAGTTTTTTACCTCTCTCGCGATCCTTATATTAATGGAGGATATATTTTTTATACTGTCAACCGCATAATCTTTTGAGGGATCAAGCACGGCAGTGCCGCAGAAGCCTACCCTGTTTCCGCCTTCCGCGGTTATATAGCCTCTTGAAATCTCGCGGTGAAAGCTGTGAACTGAATTTTGCAGCGCCCTTTTATATGTAACGGCTATATCGTCCGCCGCAACCGGTATACCGTCGCTGTAATTGTTCATAAGACGTCCCTTACCGTCCACAAAATATTCTTTGCCGTATAAGGTAACGGTCAGCATTTTGCTTAGTCTGAGCCTAATCTCCTGAATACGGTTGCGTTCCGGCTCAGGTATTGAAATAATCGCGTTCCTTATTTTAGGCGTAAGCAATTCATATGAAAACTTAAGCTTGCTTATTTCCATGTTCATTATAATTCCGCTCCCCGGCTGTTAGCTTTTGATTTCAACAGGCTGACTTGTCCTGTATCATGTTTCATAAATATGCGGTGCGTTTTTCGTATATGCATACATATCCTCATTAAAAATATGAGTTGTGTAATTTTAAAAAAAGCTTGAATGTTTTATGGATATATGTTATAATAGTTGTACAGCATTTTTTATGTTAATATTTTTGCGGCCGCGGATCATATAATGCTTTCTGCGATACAGGCATTAAAAGAGTTCGGTTCGGTCATAAGGTATGCTAATTAGAACAAAGAATAAAAAAATTAAGGAGAAACAAGTATGGCAGGCAATTTAAGCGAAGAACAGATAAAGGTTCTTAATATGTCCCAAAAGGTAATAGGCGAGGCAAAGAAGGTTATCATTGGCAAGGACGAAATTATAATCAAGGTTCTGCTGGCTATCCTTGCGGGAGGTCATATTCTTATCGAGGATATTCCTGGAGTAGGAAAAACTACGCTTGCTCTCGCGCTTTCCAAGGCGCTGTCGCTGGATTACAAAAGGCTTCAGTTTACGCCCGACGTGCTTCCGACAGACGTAACAGGATTTACTATACTTAATAAGGAAAGCGGAAAATTTGAATATAAAAAAGGCGCGGCAATGACTAACCTTTTTCTTGCGGACGAAATAAACAGAACCTCTTCAAAAACGCAGTCTGCTCTTCTGGAGGTTATGGAGGAGGGAAAGGTAACTGTCGACGGCGTTACTTATAAAACTCCTGAGCCGTATATCGTTATTGCGACCCAGAATCCTATCGGCTCGATAGGAACCCAAATGCTTCCGGAATCTCAGATGGACAGATTTATCGTCCGCCTTACAATGGGGTATCCAAGTCTTGAAAACGAAGTTATGATGCTTAAATCAAAGCAAAATCAGGTTTCTGTTGACAATGTCGAGCCGGTCGTTACGGCAGACGAGATAATTGAGGCAAGAAAGATCGTTGACAGCGTTTATGTTGCCGATCCAGTTCTTGAATACATTGCAAGGCTTGCGGAAGCGTCAAGGAATCACCCGTATATCAAGCTGGGGCTTTCGCCCAGAGGAACGATCGCGCTTTTAAAAATGACAAAGGCTACGGCGCTGCTCAAGGGCAGAGATTACATTATTCCTGACGATGTTATATACGCCTTTTCCGACGTTGTTTCACACAGAATAATACTCAGCTCTAAAGCAAGAATAAACGGCGCGGAGGAGGAGCGGATACTTAAAGAGATCATATCCTCCGTAAAGATCCCCAGAATAAGTCGATAAACGGTGACGGCCAATGATTTTTATTTATATTGTGCTTGTTATAGCGTCTGTATTATTTTATATACTTTATGAAGGCGCTTTTTCTTTTTATCTGTTTTCGTTTGTAGTTATTCTTTCTGCGGTTTTAAATGTTCTGCTGTCATATACCCGGAAAAGGATAAGCGTTTCATTTCTCGAAACGCAGTTGTCAGCAAGCAGAAAGAAAAAAATTCCTGTCGTTTTAAAGGTTCAGAACACGTCGGCTCTGCCTGTGCCTATCTGTATGATCACTGTTTCATATACGTCCGCACTAGAAAACAAGACCGAATATTTTAAGATAAATACTCCCATATTCCCTAAAAACGTACAATATCTGACGTTGAATATTTCTTCTCTGCACTGCGGAACAGTAAACCTGAAAATCAAACAGGTGAAAATTATAGATATGCTCAGGATCTTCAGGCGCAGGATAAAAGCTGACAAGGGCGGCTTAATGCTTAACGAGTGCAGTATTGCTGTCGCTCCCGACTACATCAAGCTGGAAAACCAAATATGCGATTATTCAGACATGGGACTGGAAACCGGCAATTACTCCAAAACCCAAAAGGGCGACGACCCTTCGGAGATTTTCGATATTCACGAGTATTCCGAAGGGGACAAGATCAGCCGTATACACTGGAAGCTTACTGCAAAGCAGGACAAAACAATGGTAAAGGATTATTCGCTGCCGCTGACAAATTCAATATTCATATGCGTCAGCCTTTACTTCGACAGCGCAAACGGAAGCGACGAGCTTCTTGATCAATATGACGCGCTTATTGAAACCGCCGCCGCTGTCTCGATGCATTTATGCGAAAATAATCGTCCTCACAAAATTGTATGGTACGACAGCGAAGCGGAGCGGAATATGACCTGCAGCGTGACGGATATCGACGATTACCGCTACATGATAAACAGTCTGCTCAAAGCGCGGATATGTGCGGACAGCGGCAAGCTTCTGGATTGTCTGTACAGCGGACGGCAGGAAAAATGCGGACATATGCTTTACTGTACTTCCGGATACAGCGACAGGCTGTACGACTCGGTCACGCGGCTTGGAATTGCCTTTAAATATACGGTTCTGCTTATAGAAAACAATAAAAAAGACAAGCCTGAATCAAATGGAGCAAACGGCGAAAATTATTCCGTCGTTCCCGTATTTCCGGACATGATTAGCGAAAGCATTGAAAATCTTATTTTATAAGCGGCGATATCCTTTATAAAGGAGATAACATGATAAAAGGAATAAAACAAAAAAACAACAAAACAATAATAAACGGCTCCAACGGCATAAGCATAGACGGCGACATTTCTTTTTCATCAGACAAAGAGATCAGAGGCGGCGGTTTTAAAGCCGTTCAATTCGCAATAACCGCTTTCGCCGCGATATGTACCGTTTTTATGGGAGCGTCTTTTCTTGATATTGATATAGCGTCGGCTTCTGCGGCTCTTTTGATTATCCTGCTGTCCGCCGCTTTCGCGTTTATGACTTCAAAGCTCAGGGTTCTGCGCTTTATCGGGATCGCCTATGCGGCAGTACACACAATATATCTGATCTCAAATATAAAAAGTATCAGAAACGGCTTCTTTTACGCGGCGTACATATACCTTCAGAAAGCAAACCAGCCCGATTCTTTTTTCAGCAGCAGAATAGAAGATATAAGCTCACATTACTATGACTATTATTCAACCTACTTCTTCATTTTTCTTGGAACCGTTATAGTAATAATTCTTGCCGTAGCCTGTATGATCAGAATAGATTTTCCCATGATGTTTATCATTACATTTCCGGTCTTTGAGCTGGGAATGTACTGGGGCTGGCAGCCGAAAACCTGGACTGCCGCAGGGCTTTTGATCTGCTGGATAACTGTGCTTGCGCTGAACATAATCAATCATACGACAAACAAAGCAGGCAGAATCAATACATATGCGCTTCACAGCAGAAAAAAGACCTATTATTTTACTTCCTCTGATTTAAAACAGAAATTTTTCTCCGTATATTCAAGAAGCGTTGCCGTTCTCTGCGCCGTTATATTTATATGTCCGATTATTTTTTCGCTTATAACGGGTTTCGTACGCCCCGAGGCATTTGCGCCTATAAGAAAAAATATATCCAACGCTGTAAAAAATTTTTCCTTTAATGAAATGAAAAACCTGTTTGAGGATTACGACGGAGGCTTCAACCTGTTCGGCGTCAAAACCGTAGGCGGAACAAACGGAGGAATACTCGGACAGACCGACAGCATAAACTTCAACGGCTCCACCGCGTTAAAGGTAACGGCTGCCGCTCCTTCCTATCCTCTTTATCTGAGAGGATATGTCGCGGGAAATTATGAGGATAACCGATGGAATGAAATCGAAATTGAAGAGGACGACGAACGTCTGAAAATATTCAGTGAAAACGGAATATATCCTCAGGACTTTAACTATTATCAGAATTACAAGAAATATCAGAGTATAGAACAGCCCGACAATCTTTTGGGTACAAACCGCGAAATAACAGTTTCTGTTCTCGGCGCCAGCAAAAGGTTTGTTTATGCTCCCTATATGGCTTATTATACCAGCGACGGAAATACCGGCGATGATAAAATGGCGCCTAATGAAGAATCGTACGTCAGTCTGAGAAGCAGAAAATATTCGCTGTATTATACCGATTTTTCTGAATCGGGAAGATCCTGGGAGGATATTATTTCAAATCTGAACAATTACGTTTATTCTGACCAATTGACAAAAAAGTATAACAATTTTGTATATGAGAAATATCTTGATGTTAACAACTCAGAAATCTTAGACAGCGTTTATAACGACATACTGAACAACTATATGGATTCTGAGATCCGCAGCGCGCAGAATCTTATTAACGCTGTATCCAGCTATTTTAACGAAAATTATAAATATACTCTTTCGCCCGGAAAGACCCCCGAGGGCGAGGACTTTATTGATTATTTTCTTTCAGAGCAGAAGGAAGGCTATTGCTCATACTATGCTTCCGCCGGAGTAATGCTGATGAGAAAATTCGGTTTCCCAGCCAGGTATGTAGAAGGCTACGTCGTGCTTCCCTCGCAGTTTACAGACAGCGGCGAGCCTTCTACGATCACGGTAACGGATAAGGCCGCTCACGCATGGTGCGAGGTTTTTATTTCAAATATCGGCTGGGTGCCCTGCGAATTTACACCGGGCTATCAGAATGACAATCCCAATATGACGGAAAGAGAAAAAAATCCTGCCGTCAGCTCAGCTACAACAACCGTAACTACCACTTCGCCAAGCATAAATACGGATACTGCCGCTTCCAGAGCGCCTCAGTCTACTACCGCGGCGTCAACGACGGCTGGCACAACTAAAAAAGCTTCCGAAACCGTCAGAAGCTCTGCCGCTGAAAGCTCCGCCTTCGTTTACGCCGAAAGCAAAAACGAAGCGCTGAAAATGGTAGTTATTTATGCTTCCGGCATCGCGGTTATCGTAATTGCCGTGGTACTGCGGAGAAAATACGCTCTATCGGGGATAAAACGCCGGATAACCGAAAAAGATAACAAAAAGGCTATACAAAACGTATATCTGCTGTGTCTTAAATATTTGTCGCTCATCTCGGTCAGCACAGATAAAAATATTACCGATATGCAGGCTACCTGTGAGATACTTGAACAGTGCCATAAAAAGAATATAACCGAGCTTGACGAGGATTTCATGCGTTTATCCGAGCTTGCCTGCGAAGCCTATCTTGGCGGAGGCACAATGTCTGACGACGAGGCTGAATTCGCCCGTATATTCCTGAAACGCCTGTCTGACGAAATAATCTATACCAGACTTTCCGCAGCAGGCAAATTTGCAGCCAAATGGATATACAATCTTTACTGAAAATAACAACACTATAAACTTCAGCGGGCGGTCAAAAGCCGCCCTACGTGTTTTAACGGCGCATTTGCGCGCTTACCGTAGGGAGATTATGACCGTCCGCTGATTATTTTTACCTTATACAAACAGCAGACGCCTGCGTATTTTTATTCTGCCGTATCCAGCATTTTTACAGCCTTAAGCATTATGGCACATTCAAGACGCTTTTTCTGAATCTGGCACGAAAGCTTGTGAGCGTTATGAATATCTCCGGCATAAATATAGTTATTCGCGTTACAGCCTCCGCTGCAATAAAATTTTGCCCAGCACTTTTTACATTCCGGCTTTGAGTAAACATGAGAGCCGGCAAAAACGGTTTTCATTTCATCGTCAAAAGTACCGTCGTGAAGATTGCCCATTTTATAATCCTCAATTCCTACAAACTGATGACAGGGGTATATATCTCCGTCTGGCGTTACCGCAACATATTCGTTGCCGCAGCCGCAGCCTCTCAGCCGTTTTATAGCGCACGGTCCCTGATCAAGATCAAGCATGAAATGAAAGAAATTGATAAATTTCCCTTCGCTCTGAATTTTTTTGATTTTTTCAGCAAGAATCTCGTATTCCTTAAAAATCTTTGTCAGATCGCCCTCGGTAATAGCATAAGGCTCTGAGGGATCAGCCATAACGGGTTCCACCGAAATCTGATCAAAGCCCAGCTCATACAGATGCATTACGTCGTTTGAAAAGTCAAGATTATACTTGGTATACGTTCCTCTCACATAATAATCCTTATCGCCGCGCATTGAAACAAACTTTTTGAAATTGTCAGTTATCTTATCGTAAGAGCCTGTACCGTCCACTCTTTTTCTCATACGGTCGTTGACTTCTTTTCTGCCGTCGATGGAAAGCACAACATTGGACATCTCTCTGTTGATAAAATCCATTTTATCTTCCGTCAGAAGCATTCCGTTAGTGGTTATGGTAAATCTGAAGGTTTTGCCGCATTCCTTTTCTCTTGAACGCGCATATTCGACGATCTGTTTTACGACTCCAAAATTCATCAAAGGCTCGCCGCCGAAAAAGTCAAGCTCGAGGAATTTGCGGTCAGCCGATTTTTCAATAAGAAAATCTATGGCTTTTTTTCCGGTTTCAAAATCCATAAGCTTTCTTCCTTCTCCGAAATCTCCGGTTGAAGCAAAGCAATAGTCGCATCTTAAATTACAGTCGTGAGCGATATGAAGACACATTGCCTTGACCGGAGAAGCGACTGCCGAAAGCGCAAATCTTTCATAATCGTCCTCGCTGAACAGAATTTTATCGTTGTAAAGCTGAACTATTTCCTGATAACACTCTTCTATTTCACCGGGGTCGTAAGCCTTTGAAAGCTTAGACAGCGCCTCCGGGGGACACTCCTTTTCAAAAGGAGGCTCTACATTATCAAGAAGATCGTATGTAAGATCGTCTATAATATGAACTCCTCCGCTGTTTACATCCAGTAATATATTAAATCCGCCGAGCTTAAACTTATGTATCATTTCTATCATTCCTTAATAATAAACTTATGCAAAAATTAAAGGGACATAAATGTCCCTTTAAGGTCAATTGCAAGTAAAATTATGCGTCTTTTTCGCATTTCTGATTAGCGACTGTGCAAGATGTCTTGCAGGCAGACTGGCACGAAGCCTGACATTTACCGCAGCCGCCCTTTTCAGCAGTTTTCTTCAAATTTGCTTTGTTAATCGTCTTGATATGTTTCATAATAAATTCCTCCACTTTTGATTTGCTTTAATTATACCATATAATGCAATGAGTATTATGAATAATAAGTTACCTAGATATAAACATTTGATTCAACTACAATCTTCTGCTTTTGGAATTTACCCCTACTATACCTCCCAAAGCTCCGAACACAAGGGTCATTACCAGCTTTGCCGACCCTGAAAAGCCTGAAATAGTCTGCGCAAAAAAGGTACTGATAATAAATATTACAAAAAACATAAATAATCCGCAAAGCACTCCCATAAAAAGTCCGTTTTTTCTGCGCTTTTTTGCGCTTACAAACCCACCTGCATATGCTCCTGCGCACAGCGCTGCCGACGTCATAACTGAAATTACAGTATCGGCGGCGTCTATTTTTGTAATAAGATACGCAAAAGCGATAACCATAAGAAACACTACAGAAAAGCCTATCAAAGCCGAAAAAGCAGTGCAGCTTAACGCTGAAAGCCTTAGTCCCGCGCCTCTTCTTCTGGGCATATAAATCCCTCCTGACTTTTTATTTAATGTTATTCATAAAAAAAGCAGTTTATTCCTGAAGCGGCGTATTTAATATCGGGCAATTATCAGTTTGTCAGCTATCCTGATACGCTAAACAGAAAAAGCCGTTTTCGATATATAAAATCAAAAACGGCTTATAAATATTCCTTATCATTACCGACTAATTAAACGAAATCCCGATCACTCGTCATGAACAGTGAGATTTTTTGCAATCGCCCATTTCATAACCCTGATCTTTGAACGGTCGCCTCCGGTTTCAATTACAACGGTATCGTCCTTGATGGAAAACACTATACCGACGATTCCTCCGTTAGTTACAACCTCGTCTCCTATTTCAAGCGAATCTCTCATCTGAGCGTCTTTCTTATCCTGCTTTTTCTGCGGACGGATAATAAAGAAATAGAAAAAAACGATCAGCAGCGCCAAAGGAATCAAGGTTACAAGCAAGCTGCTTCCTGAAGCGCTTCCCGACGCTGTAAGCACTGAAATATAATTCATTTTGCAATCCTCCAAACTAATTATTCTATAATATTATACCAGATAATTTATAGATGTTCAAGGGGTTTAACAAATATTTTTAATTTCAGCGTAAATTATTTGTTTCTGATATATTCATCAATAGAAGCAGCGGCGGTCTTTCCTGCTCCCATAGCCAGAATTACTGTGGCGGCGCCTGTTACCGCGTCTCCGCCTGCATAAACGCCCTCCTTCGTCGTAGCCATATCATCCTGATTTACCACAAGACATCCGCGGCTGTTTGCCTCAAGACCGTGGGTCGTTGTTCTGATAAGAGGATTCGGAGAAGTGCCTATAGACATTATTACCGTATCAACGTCGAGCATAAAATTAGACCCCTTTATTTCAATAGGACGCCTTCTGCCGCTCTCGTCAGGCTCGCCCAGCTCCATCTTAACGCATTCAAGACCGATTACATTGCAGTTTTCATCACCGATCACCTTGACCGGATTATTGAGAACAAGAAACTCTATTCCCTCCTCCATAGCGTGGTGAATTTCCTCGCGTCTGGCGGGCATTTCATCAAGAGAACGTCTGTATACAATATATACGTGATCGGCTCCCAGGCGCATGGCTGAACGCGCCGCGTCCATCGCTACGTTTCCTCCGCCTACGACCGCAACCGATCCGGATTTCTTTATAGGCGTTGCGTAATCGTCAAGATATGCTTTCATAAGGTTGATTCTGGTAAGATATTCGTTAGCGGAATATACGCCTACCAGTCCCTCGCCTTCTATTCCCATAAATCTAGGAAGTCCCGCGCCCGAACCGATAAACACCGCTTCATAGCCCTGTTCAAGAAGCTCGTCCACAGAAAGCACCTTGCCGATAACCATGTTTGTCATTATGTTTACGCCAAGCTCTTTGAGATTGTCAACCTCCTTCTGAACTATTGCCTTGGGAAGCCTGAATTCGGGAATACCGTACATCAGAACTCCGCCGGCAGTATGGAAGGCTTCATAAATAGTGACCTCATAACCCAGCTTGGCAAGATCTCCGGCGCAGGTAAGACCGGCGGGTCCCGCTCCAACGACCGCCACCTTGTGACCGTTGGAAACAGGCTTTTCATTACTTGCAGCCTTGTCCATCATATAATCAGCGCAAAATCTTTCCAGACGTCCGATACCTACAGGCTCGCCCTTGATTCCTCTTACGCATTTTCCCTCGCACTGATTTTCCTGGGGACACACACGTCCGCAGACAGCAGGAAGTCCGTTAGTAGACTTGATAATCCTGTACGCCTCTTCAAACTCTCCGGCTGCAACCTTTTCGATAAACTCAGGTATTTTCACTCCTACCGGACAGCCGCTTACGCAGGGCTTGTTCTTGCAGTGAAGACACCTTGTTGCCTCCTCCATCGCTTCTTCCTTTGTATATCCCAAAGAAACCTCTTTGAAGTTTCTGGCTCTTACCTTAGGGTCCTGCTCGCCAATAGGCGTTTTCTTTAAACTCATATTAGCCATTATCTCACACCTCCGGTCAATCTGCATATATGAGCAGCTTCCTGCTCCTTATAAGTACCGTTTCTTTTCATAAGCTCGTCAAAATCCACCTTATGTCCGTCGAAATCCGGGCCGTCAACACAGGCGTATCTGATTTTTCCGTCCACAGTCACACGGCAGCCGCCGCACATTCCGGTTCCGTCTACCATGATCGGATTAAGCGAAACCGTAGTTTTAATGCCGTAAGGCTCGGTTGTCTTACATACGAATTTCATCATCGGAACGGGACCGATCGCTATAACCTCGTCATACTTAATACCGCTGTCGATAAGCTCTTTAAGCATATCGGTAACAAATCCCTTTTTACCGTAAGAACCGTCGTCGGTGCAGACATACAGCTCAGACGAAACCTCTTTCATTTCATCTTCAAGAATAATGATATCCTTGCTCCTGAAGCCGGCTATAAGATCGACATGAACTCCCATTCCATGCAGCTTTTTAGCCTGCGGATACGCGATAGCGCAGCCTACTCCGCCTCCGATCACGGCAACGCGCTTCGCTCCCTCCTCATACTTGGTAGGAACCCCCAGCGGTCCGACTACATCGAGAATAAAATCGCCCTCGTCAAGAGCCGCAAGCTGCTGCGTCGAGCCTCCGATCGTCTGGAAAATAATCGTAATAGTACCCTTTTCCCTGTCATAATCCGCGATCGTCAAAGGAATTCTTTCTCCCTTTTCATCAATTCTATAAATGATAAACTGACCCGCGTCGGCTTTCGCCGCAATATACGGAGCGTCAATTTCCATAAGAACTACCTGTTCGTTCAATTGTTTTCTTCTGACTATTTTATACACTTTTATCCCTCCCAAAGAATATAAAGACACATCCCTCTATGCCATTGTAGATATTATACAGCATATTAATCAATTTTTCAAGTCAATTCTGTTAAAAACGCTGTAATATACGATATTTATATGGCTTTTTTATGCAATTATATATACTCAGCAGCATAATCTATTGCTTAAAATACATATCAGTCTGTCAAAGCCTTTTTTATCAGAGCTTTTTCCTTATCCAGCCGTTGGGACAAGCTTTCCTCGGGGCAAAAGATATTAATATAGTTATAAAGCGCGACCCCTCCGTAATTATCAAGACCTTGCGAGGTTTTTATCTGACTTGAAATTATGCCCGTATTTTCAGAAAATTCTTCATCTTCGGCTATTTTATACGGAGCAAGACCTATTACAAGCTTTGTGTTTCCCTGCCTTGCAATTTCGCTCCATTCCTCCGCGGTTTCTTCAAAGGGCTTGATCTGATTGTCATATCCGAAATAAATCTGCGGAACTATATAATCGATATATCCCTCCTCGCTGCACCACCTTTTAATGTCTGCATACATATAGCTGTAATTGTTTTCTATATTCCCCTGCGGAGAAATCCCGAACAGAATATCCTTATTTACCGATTTTACAGTATCATATATTTCTCCTACCAATTTTGAACAGTTGTCCAATCTCCAGTCGGATAACGATATAGACGCTCCGGCTTCAACATACGTTTCTGAATCAAAGTATTCTTCGGTAGTAGGATAAAAATAATCGTCCATATGTATTCCGTCGATTTTATAGTTTCTGCAAAGCTCCTCTGCCCCGCTGCATATAAGCTCCCTTACATCCTCCTCGGCAGGGTTCAGCCAATAGCGCTCATCGTCCTTTACCTTTACAAGATATTCACTGTATTTCCCGGGATCATTATACCACTCGCTTAATATACCGCTATCAAGCTTTGACAGGTTTTCTTCCGTTTCGCACCTTAAGGGGTTTATCCACGCGTGAAACGACAGCCCGTTCTGATGCGCGCAATCCACCATTATTTCCAGAGGATCATAATCCGGCTCCTGACCGGCATATCCGGTAATCCCCTTTGACCAGGGATAGTACTCGGATCTATAGTAGGCGTCGCCGAAGCTTCTCACATGAACGTAAACCGTATTGCAGCCCAGCTCCTTTATGTTCGCGCAGGCCTGTGAAAAAGCGTTTTTGAACTCGTCCTCCGCTTTTCCGGTAATCATGGGAGCAAGGTCGATATAAGATATCCATACCGACTTTTGCTCGTCGTAATTCAAAGGAATATACTCGTTCGGCGAAGCATAGCCGCTATCGTATTCAGTATGCCTGTCCGCCTGCACGGCTGAGCTGAACTGCGGGACGGGAGAAACGCTCTGAAGCTGAATTTCGCTGCTCAGACCCTCCGCCCCAGAGCATGACGTCAGCGTCAGAAACGCCGCAGCGAAAACAAGCAGTTCTTTTTTCATATAAAATCCTCCGTTTTCAGGTACATAAAATTTAAAATAAACTTATCCGGTATAACAAGTATATTATAAACGGTAAAAATATATGAAAAAACCGCCTTGGCAATTAAACCAAAGCGGTTTGTGGTATTACGGTATAAGTCTGTTTATATCTCTCGGGAACATAGAGGTCTCTCTGATATTGTTTTTATTAAGCAGCTTCATAAGCAGTCTTTCAAGGCCTATTCCCAGACCGCCGTGAGGGGGCAGACCGTATTTGTGAGCTTCAAGGTAGCTCCTGAAGTCCTCGGGATCGAGTCCCTGCGCTTTCAGCTTCTCTACCTGCTCGTTATAATCGTGAATTCTCTGTCCGCCGGAGGTTATTTCAAGTCCCCTGAACAGCAGATCGAACTTATACGCTTCTCTGGGATCCTCTCTTGAGTTCATTGCGTAAAACGGCGGCTTGGACGAAGGAAAATGCGTTACGAAAATAAATTCGCTGTTATACTTTTCCTTTGCGTATTCGCACAGCTTCACTTCGTCCTCAGGATCAAGGTCAAATTTCTTTCCGTTACCCTCTCCGCCTCTCAGAAGCTCGATCGCGTCGCAGAACTTGATGGAAGGTATCTCTGTTATTTCAGGAATATCGGCTTCCAGAATTTTTATTTCATTCTGATAATTTTCCCTGATATATTCCATTATAGACTTAAGCATGGCGGTTTCCATTGCCATAACGTCATACATACTGTCAATATAGCCCATTTCAAAGTCAAGACCTATATATTCGTTTATATGACGGGAGGTGGCGTGTTTTTCGGCTCTGTATACCGGAGCTATCTCATAAACCCTGTCAAAAAACGCTACCGCTGCCTGCTTATAAAACTGCGGAGACTGATTCAGAAACGCTGATTTCTGGAAATAATCAAGACGGAATATATTCGCTCCGCCCTCGGCGCCCTGAGCAACGATTTTAGGAGTATGGATCTCGGTAAAATCATTTTCATGCATAAACCTATGCATTCCGTGAACGATTCCCTCCTGAAGCTTGAAAACAGCTCTCTCATAGGGATTCCTCAGCGCAACGGTGCGGTTGTCAAGATTGACGTCTATAGTACAGTTAAGTCTGCCCTGTGAAATTTTAAGCGGATATTCGGCTGCAGGAGTTGAAATCAGCTTTATCTCAGAAAGCTCAATTTCAATTCCGGCAAAGTCCTTCGCGTTTTCTTTAACCGTACCCTTTACCCAAACAAAATAACCCTCGCGCAGACCTTCAATGCTGTCCTTACAGGTATCGGGGCTGTAAACCGTCTGAATGACGTTAAAAGCGGTTCTGACGACAACAAAGGAAATGCTGCCCATTTTCCTTATTTTATAAACGCAGGCTTCAAATTCGATCTCTTTGCCTATATTGCTTTTTGCATCTTCAAGAGAAAATTCCTTTTTAAGGCTGTCCGTTCCAACCATCAGAAGCTTTCCGTCTTTCTGAGGCACATATTTACCGAAATTTTTGTATTTCGTCAGCTTTGAGGTATCTACCGTATTCTCTTCTTCCGTATGCTCCGTATTCTTTTCGGCCGGAGCGGCAGACAGCTTTTTAAGCTTGCTCTCCAAAGCCTCTTTTATTACCTTCGGAGTCGCAGCGCCTTTAAGAGCCTTTGTGCATTGACCCATCAGGAATCCGAAAACCTTGGTTTCTCCGTTTGCATACTGCTCTGCCTGAGCGGAATTTGAAGCAAGAATATCATCAATCACCGAGTTGACTTTCTCGGTATCGACAGTAATAATATAGCCGTTCCTTTCAGCAATAATCTCAGGATTCTCTCCCTTTTCAACCATTTCCCTGAACACAGCCTTAGCGTCGTTCTTTGATATCTTCTCACTGTCAGCCATCTTAACAAGCTCCGCAAGCTGCCGCGAAGTAAAGGAGATATTATCAATATCTATTTCTCCGAGATTGATACGTCTCATAAATTCTCCGAGTATAAATACGGCAATACTCTTAGGATTATTATAAGCCTTTACCGCTTCCTCAAAGAAGTCGGAAATAGTTTTCGACTGAATAAGAATATCAGCGTCAACCTCGGAAATTCCCCAGCTGATATATTTTTTGACGCGCTGATCAGGCATTTCCGGCAGCCTATCCTTAATTTCCATAAGCTGCTGATCTGTAAGATTTACCTGCAGGATGTCCGGCTCGGGAAAATATCTGTAGTCGTTGGCGTTTTCTTTTGTACGCATTGAAGTGGTCTTATCTCTGTTCGCGTTATAGCGCCTTGTTTCCTGAACGACCTTTTTACCCGCTTCAAGCAGCAACGCCTGACGCTTTTCCTCATACTGAATAGCGCGTCCGACGGATTTTATGGAGTTGATATTCTTTATCTCCGCTCTTGTTCCGAACTCAGTCGCGTCAGGTCTCATAAGCGAAATATTAACATCGCATCTCAAAGAGCCCTGCTCCATTTTACAGTCGCATACGCCCGCATACTGTAAAAGAAGCGATATCTGCTCTACAAACGCCATAGCCTCCTCGGCGGAAGAAATATCCGGCTCGGTTACAATTTCTATCAGGGGGATTCCGCAGCGGTTGTAGTCCGCCATGGAAACGCCGTTAAAATCGTCATGCACCAGCTTTCCCGCGTCCTCCTCAAGGTGAATGTGGTTGATCCTGATATTTTTCTTAACTCCGTTTACCTCGATAGGCACGCTTCCCGCTCCCACGATAGGATAATAAAGCTGAGATATCTGGTATGCCTTGGGCAAATCAGGATAAAAATAATTCTTTCTGTCAAACGCGGAAAATTTATTTATCTCACAGTTAAGAGCATAGCCTGCTCTGACCGCATACTCAACCGCAGTCTGGTTAATTACGGGCAGCGTTCCCGGCATACCTGTGCAGACGGGACAGCATCTTGAATTCTGGGAACCTCCGAATTCAGCGGAGCAGTTGCAGAATATCTTAGTTTTGGTAAGCAGCTCGGCGTGGATTTCAAGACCGATGACAGTTCTCCATTTTTCCATTTGTCTTTTCCTCCTTTAAAGCTTAGGCATAACAGGCGTGAAGCCCTGCTCAAACGCGTCTGATACCTGCAGTACCGTTGCCTCGTCAAATTTTTTGCCGATCACCGACATACCGATAGGCATTCCTCCGGCGTTATATCCGCATACGGTAGACACCGCCGGAAGCCCTGCGATATTTACCGTTACCGTACAGATATCAGCCTGGTACATCTGGACGGGATCGGAAGTCATTTCAGGAGTATAAGCGACCGTAGGAGTAGTCGGGGTAAGAATCACATCGCACTTTTCAAAAATCGCCGCGTATTCCTCCCTGATAAGCTGGCGCAGCGCCAGAGCCTTTCTGTAATAAGCGTCATAATAGCCGCTTGAAAGCGCGTAGTTACCGAGCAGTATCCTTCTCTTTACCTCGCTGCCGAAGCCTTCCGACCGCGACTTGGTAACAAGCTCTTCATAGCTGCCGGCATCTGCCGCGCGGTGACCGTACTTTATTCCGTCGTATCTTGAAAGATTGGAAGCCGCTTCGGCGCAGGCAAGAAGATAATACGCAGGCACGGCATATTTCAGCGAAGGCATTTCACATTCAATGATTTCAGCGCCCATCGCCTTATATTCCTCCGCCGCCTTTAATACGGCAGCCTTTATCTCATCGTCAATGCCGTTTTCAAAAAATTCTTTGGGGAGAGCGATTTTTAATCCTCTGACCGGCTGACCGATTTTTTCAGTAAAATCAGGTACGGCTGCCTTAGCGCTGGTTCCGTCGTGAGGATCATAGCCGCAGATCGCGTTAAGTATCAGAGCGCAGTCATGACTGTCCCTTGCAATAGGCCCTATCTGATCGAAGGAAGAAGCGAACGCGACCAATCCGTATCTGGAAACGCGGCTGTAGGTCGGCTTTATTCCCGTAACGCCGCAGAAGGCAGAAGGCTGCCTTATAGAACCGCCGGTATCTGACCCCAGCGCCGCGGGAGCAAGTCCTCCTGCAACAGCAGCGGCGGAACCGCCGGAGGATCCCCCCGGAACGCAGCTGACATCGTAGGGATTCCTGGTTTTCGCAAACGCAGAGGTCTGGGTAGAGCCGCCCATTGCAAACTCGTCCATGGAGGTCTTTCCAAGCATAACTATATTCTGCGAATTCAGCTTATCCATGACGGTGGCATTATAGACAGGGATAAAATTTTCAAGTATTCTGGAAGCGCAGGTCGTCTTTACGCCTTCAGTACAGATATTGTCCTTTATCGCCATAGGTATGCCTGTAAGCGGCATTGCTTTGCCGTCGTCTATTATTTTCTGAGCCTGCCGAGCCTGTTTTACGGCAAGCTCCTCGGTAACGGTAATAAAGCTCTGAAGCTTTCCGTCGTATTTTTTTATGTTTGAAATATATTCGCCCGCCAGCTCCTCGGCAGAAATTTTTCTTTCGTCCAAAGCCGCGCGCATATCGCGGATTTTCATTGAAGATACGTCCACTTTACAACAACTCCTTTATTTAATGATCATTCAACTACCTTAGGAACTACGAAGCAGTTATCAGAATTGACCGCGTTCTGAAGCACCTTTGCGGTTTCCATTGACGGAGCTGAAGCATCTTCACGAAGATCGTTAAGATACGCGTTATGATTATCCTTCAATGCGTCATAAGTAATATCAATTTCCTTGACAGTATCCATAAGATCAATAATATCAGTCATTTCATTTGCAGTCTTTTCAAGCTCATCATCTGAAAACTCCAGCTTTCCAAGCTCGGCAAGATATTTCACCATATCCAGATCCATATTATTTCCCCGACCTTTCCGTATTTTTTAAAGCTTAAATTAGCTATACTAATAAAATATTATATTATATTCTGCCCTATTTTGCAAGTCTTTTTCACTAAATTGAGCAAAAATAAAAACTGAATATTTCAGTTATCAAACAAGAAAATCCACAAACCAAGGCTTGCGGATTTCAAAAATTATTTTAAATACTTGTCCATAATATCACAGAAATCAAAAGTTCTGAAATAATCGGCCGGAGTTTCCGCCCGTCTGATCATCTGAACGGAACCGTCCTCCTTCAGAAGAAGCTCCGCCGAACGCAGCTTTCCGTTATAGTTGTATCCCATCGAAAAACCGTGGGCTCCCGTATCGTGGATCACCAGAATATCGCCGTTATCTATCTCCGGCAGCATTCTGTCAATCGCGAATTTGTCGTTGTTTTCGCACAGCCCGCCGGTTACGTCATACTTATGGTCGCAAGCGGCGTTTTCCTTGCCGAGCACCGTTATATGATGATAGGAACCGTACATCGCGGGTCTCATAAGATTGCAGGCGCAGGCGTCTACGCCTATATATTCCTTATATATATGCTTTTGATGAACGCATTTTGTAACAAGATGACCGTACGGAGCGAGCATATATCTTCCCAGCTCGGTAAATATAGCGACATCTCCCATTCCAGCAGGCGCGAGAATTTCGTCAAACGCCCTGTGAACCCCCTCGCCGATAGCCAGGATATCATTCTGAGGCTTGTCAGGCTCATATGCTATGCCTACTCCGCCGGAAAGATTTATAAAGCTGATATCAGCTCCGGTCTTTTCCCTCAGCTCAACGGCAAGCTCAAAAAGAATTCTGGCAAGCTTGGGATAATACGCGTTGGAAACCGTATTCGACGCAAGAAAGGCGTGGATACCGAAATGCTTTACGCCCTTAGCTTTCAGGATTTTAAAGCCCTCGAACAGCTGCTCTCTTGTAAAGCCGTATTTAGCCTCCCCCGGATTATCCATGATCTGGGTCTCGATCTCAAAATGTCCTCCCGGGTTAAAGCGGCAGCATACGGTTTCAGGAAGCCCGCAAAGCTTATCCAGAAATTCAATATGCGTAAAATCGTCAAGATTTATATATGCTCCCAGCTCCTTAGCCTTAAGCATATCCTCTTTCGGAGTAACGTTTGACGAAAACATTATATCGCTTCCGCTGAAGCCGCAGCACTCGCTCATCATCAGCTCTGTAAGCGAAGAGCAGTCAACGCCGCAGCCTTCCTCCTGAAGTATTTTCAGAATAAAAGGATTAGGAGTCGCTTTTACCGCAAAATACTCCCTGAACCCCTTGTTCCAGCTAAAAGCCTTGTATAGTTTTCTGGCGTTTTCTCTGATGCCCTTTTCATCATAAATGTGAAAGGGAGTCGGATACTTTGAAATTATTTCTTCCGCTTGTTCCTTTGTTATAAATGGTGTTTTCATTAAGTTCAATCCTTTTATCAATATATATTATATCATAGCATTTTCACCGACATTCGTCAATATAAAAAATAAAAATTTATATATTAGCTAATTTCTTCATACGTTTTTATACTGCTATTGTGTACTTTTTATTTATTTTTAACGCCGCCTGATGAAAATATCAAAAAAAGTTGCCTTTTTGAGCTTACTGTGATATAATAAATAAATATGAAACATCGAAAGGATGGGCGTTATGGATATTTCCAAGGGAGATACTTTGGTTATGAAGAAAAAACATCCGTGCGGAGAGAACAAAATGCTTGTTTTAAGATCCGGCATGGATTTTAAATTGAAGTGCGCCGGATGCGGACATGAATTTATGATTCCAAGAAGCAAGGCGGAAAAAAACGTAAAATCAATCATCAAAGAAGCGGAGTCTTAGCGCTGCATAATAAGCTTGCTTACGTCTGCCAGCTGTCTTTTGCGCGCAAATAACCGTAAAGGCAGCTGTAAAAGAGTATTATCAGGAGGATTATTATGTTTGACAAATTAAAAGCGATTGAAGATAAATTCAACGAAATCAACGAAAGACTCATGCAGCCTGAGGTAGTAAACGACAATAAGCTGTATACGTCTCTTATGAAGGAATACAGCAGTCTTTCGCCCATAGCCGAAAAATTTGGCGAATACAAAAAATCAAAAGCGGCCTTCGACGAGGCTCAGGAGCTGCTCGACTCAGGAGAGCTTGACAGGGATTTCAAGGAAATGGCTCAGGCGCAGCTTGTCGAATCCAAAAAGGAGATGGAGGCTCTCAGCGAGGAGCTGAAGATCCTGCTGCTGCCGAAAGATCCCAACGACGAAAAGAACGTTATCGTTGAGATCAGGGGCGGCGCGGGCGGAGAGGAAGCGGCCTTGTTTGCCAACTCACTCTACAGAATGTATACTTTGTACGCCGCTTCAAAGGGCTGGAACACAGAGGTCCTTAACGCTAACGAAACAGAGCTTGGAGGGTATAAGGAGATATCCTTTATGATAGAAGGCGAAGGCGCGTATTCACGCTTTAAGTACGAAAGCGGAGTTCACAGGGTCCAGCGCGTTCCGGAAACCGAATCACAGGGGCGTGTCCACACGTCTACCGTTACCGTAGCGGTTCTGCCGGAAGCGGAAGATGTAGAGCTTGAAATAAACGACAAGGATCTGAAAATAGACGTTTTCCGTTCTTCAGGAGCAGGAGGACAGCATATAAACAAAACCTCGTCCGCTATCAGGATCACCCATCTGCCTACGGGAATGGTCGTCGAGTGTCAGGACGAACGCTCTCAGTACAAAAACAAGGACAAGGCTATGAAAGTCCTGCGTTCACGTCTGCTTGAACAGAAGCAGGCGGCTCATGATAATGAGATCGCTTCAGAAAGACGTTCGCAGATCGGTACCGGCGACCGCTCTGAGAGAATACGGACATATAATTTTCCAGAGGGCAGGATTTCAGATCACAGAATAGGACTTACGATTTACAGGCTTGAATACATTCTTAACGGAAATCTTGACGAGGTTATAGACGCTCTGGCCACGGCAGACCAGGCGGCAAAGCTTTCGCAGCAGGAAGAAGCGTAGCCGATGAATTATAATACTGAAATTTTGACTGCCGACAGCAGTTCGATAAGAAAAGCAGCCGGATTAATAAAAAACGGCGAGGTCGTAGGTATGCCTACGGAAACCGTCTACGGTCTTGCGGCAAACGCGCTTGACGAGTCGGCTGTCGCCAAGATCTTTATCGCGAAGGGCAGACCTCAGGACAATCCTCTGATCGTTCATATATCATGTATGGAAATGCTTGACGGACTTGTAACTGCCGTTCCTGAAACAGCGGTGAAATGCGCCGAAAGGTTCTGGCCCGGTCCGCTGACTATGATACTGCCTAAAACAGAAAAAATTCCTTCGGCAACAAGCGCCGGACTTGATACCGTAGGAATAAGAATGCCTTCAAACAAAACGGCGAGAGCCTTGATAGACGCCTGCGGACTGCCGCTCGCCGCGCCGTCTGCAAATCTTTCGGGAAGCCCTTCGCCTACCTCCGCTCTGCACGTTTACGACGATATGAACGGAAGAATACCCTGTATTTTAGACGACGGCAGGTGCGCGGTCGGCGTGGAATCCACCGTGATTTCATTTGAAGACGACGCGGTCAGACTGCTTCGTCCGGGATTTATTTCCGTGTCGGACCTGAAAGAAGTAACAGAGAATGTTATCGTCGACAAGGGAGTTCTGGACGCCGTTTCACAGAACGCCGTTGTGGCTTCTCCGGGAATGAAGTACAAGCACTATTCGCCCAACGCAGACGTCATAATAATTGACGGAAGTCTTGACAGCTTCAGAAAATATGTGTCAGAGAACAGCGGCGGGAATACCTGGTGTATGACATTTTCCGAAAGCGACCTGTCGGGAATAGACTGTCCCTCTGTAGTTTACGGTTCATCCGACAAAGAACAGGCAAGGCGTATTTTTGACGCGCTGCGAGAGCTTGATAAAAACGGCGCAGACAAGGTGTTTGCCAGATGTCCCCAAAAGGCCGGAGTAGGTCTGGCGGTGTATAACAGACTTCTGCGCGCCGCAGGTTTTCAGGTGATAAGGCTATGAAAAAAAATTATTTCACAATAGGTCTTACAGGTCAGACCGGAGCGGGGAAAACAACTGTCAGTGAGATTTTCGCCTCGCACGGCTTTGAAATAATAAACTGCGACAAAATAGCCCGAACTGTTACGGCTGACGGAAGCCGGTGCAACAAAGAGCTGGCTGAAATTTTCCCGGAGTGCTTTGATTCAGCTTTATCTCTGAACAGGAGAAAGCTCGGCGAAATAGTCTTTAACGATTCCGGCAAGCTGGCAAGGCTTAACGGCACGATTTTTCCGTATATCACCGAGGAGATCTCAAATCAGATAGAAAGACTCGCCGCCTGCGGAAAAAGGTATATCCTGCTTGACGCGCCTACGCTTTTCGAAGCGGGAGCGGATAAACTGTGCGATACAATAGTAAGCTGCATAGCTGATGAAAGGATACGCGCGGAAAGAATCGTTGCAAGGGATTCCATATCCTACGAGCTTGCCAAAAGCAGAATATCCTCCCAGAAGCCCGACAGCTTTTTCATTGAAAATTCAGACTATATAATACGAAACAACGGCTCGGTTTCAGACGCATTTGCACAAACCGAACGTATAATAAAACAAATAAAGGAAAGGTATAATGGCTAAAAGGCGAAGAAAAAAGAAAAAAACGCGCGCTCCGATGATACTGTTCATTATGCTTATAGCATTGCTTATTATAGGAGGCCTGATATATATTTACCGCGATACCATAACTGAAAACGCCAAAAGACTGAGTCCTAACGTATTCACATATCCCACGGAGTACGAGGAGTTTGTTGTAAAATACTCAAAGGAATACGATATCGATCCCAGATATGTTTTTGCTGTAATCAATACCGAAAGTCATTTTGACCCCGACGCTACTTCAGATGTGGGCGCAAGAGGGCTTATGCAGATAATGGAGGACGCCTATGACTGGATAAAATTCAGGCTTGACGACCAGCGGGAGCATACCTATGACGATATGTACGATCCTGAGCTTAATATCCAATACGGAACGTATATGCTAAAATATCTGTACGACAAATTTGACAGCTCTTATGAGCTTGCGGCTGCCGCTTATCACGGCGGAATGAACGCGGTTGACGGCTGGATTTCCGAAGGAACCGTCGATCCGGAAAACTTCAAACTGGAGGACGTACCCTCGGATATAACCGCGGACTACATATACAAAGTTATGAATGCGTATAATAAATACAAGGAAAAACTTAAGGAGGATTTTGAAAATGGATAAAAGCATTGAAAAGACGGAAGGCGAAAAGCTGGCTGAAAAGCTGCTTTCCGACCATAAGCACGGAGGTCTTATTCTCAGCGACAGCAAGCTGAAAAAGGCTATGGCGTTTTCAGAGAATTATAAAAGCTTTCTGAACAAAGCCAAAACTGAGCGCGAAGCTGTAATCGAAAGCGTAAAGAAGGCCGAGGACTGCGGTTTTACAGAATTTGAACCCGGCAGAAAATATAACGCCGGAGATAAATTTTATTTTGTAAACCGTGATAAGGCGGTTATTCTGACGGTAATGGGAAAAAAGCCGCTGTCGGAAGGAATACGGATAGCGGCGGCTCATATAGATTCGCCAAGGCTTGACCTGAAGCAGAATCCTTTATATGAGGATCAGGAGATCGCTTTGTTCAAAACCCATTATTACGGAGGAATCAAAAAATATCAGTGGGCTGCGATTCCACTGTCCCTGCACGGCGTTATCATCAAAGCTAACGGCGAAAAGGTCAGCGTTAATATAGGCGAGGACAAAAACGATCCTGTATTCTGCGTAACGGATCTGCTGCCCCACCTTGCGGCCGCTCAGATGAAGAGAACTCCGGCAGAGCTTATCAAGGGCGAGGAGCTTAATATTCTCGTCGGTTCGCTTCCCTTCAAAGACGATAAGGTTTCAAACAAGGTAAAGCTGAATATCATGTCCATTCTCAACGAAAAGTACGGCATAGTGGAGGACGATTTTATTTCCGCCGAGCTTGAGGCCGTTCCTCAGTTCAAGGCCTGCGACGTCGGCTTCGACAGGAGCATGGTGGGCAGCTACGGTCAGGACGACAGAGTCTGCGCCTATACAGCTCTGGAAGCTATTCTGAAATGCAAAAACCCAAAGCATACCTGCATGACGGTTCTGACCGACAAGGAGGAAACCGGCAGCGACGGAAACACAGGGCTCAACAGCTCTTACCTTCCTTACTTCATCAATAATCTCGCCGCGGTATACGGCTTTGAGGGATATAACGTTATGTCCGCGTCGGAATGTCTGTCAGCTGATGTAAACGCGGCTGTCGATCCTACTTTCCCGGACGTAACTGAAATAAGAAACGCTTCAAAGCTGAATTACGGCGTCGTGGCAACAAAGTTTACCGGCTCCAGAGGAAAATCCGGAACCTCGGACGCTTCGGCGGAATTTGTGGGACGCGTCCGCAGGCTGTTTGACGAAAACAACGTTATTTGGCAGACCGGCGAGCTTGGCAAAGTAGATATGGGCGGCGGCGGAACGGTCGCTCAGTATATAGCCAATCTCGATATAAACGTAATTGACGTAGGCGTTCCTGTGCTGTCAATGCACGCTCCTTTTGAGATCACGTCAAAAATTGATATTTACATGGCTTTCAAGGCTTTCTCAGTATTTTTTGAAGACTGATTGTCTGATCGGCGTTTTTTAACTCCTGTGCATTTTTGTACGGGAGTTTTTTGTATGCCTTTTCAAATCGACAAATACTTGTCTTTGAAGGAGCTATAATATTGTCAGGACAGTTTCGGAGGTGACGAAGTGAAAATTTATATCGACGTGCTTGTGATCACAAACGCCGCCGTTACGCTTATGTTTATTCTCGGACTCGGAAAGATAACTCATACTCCGCTGAAGAAATCAAGAGTCGCCGCTTCATGTATTTTCAGCGGATTATCCTCGCTGCTGGTCATAGCCGAGCCGCAGGGCTTTTTTGAGTCGCTGGCAGTATCCTCCGTTAAAATTATCTGTATTCTTATAACGATTTTAACGGCGTTCAAATGGCGCGGTTCACTAAGTCTGATAAAATATTTTCTGCTTTACCTCGCAATGAATCTGATATTTGCCGGCTGCTGCTTTTTGCTGTGGGAAATCACCGGAAGCAGGATAATTTACATAAAAAATTATACCGTATACTTTGACATTTCGCTTATGAGCATTGCCGCGTCAACTATTCTGGCATACGCCGTAATCACCTTATATGACGTCATCACGACACGCTGTTTCAGAAAAGACAAAGCCTACAAAGCAAAATATACCGTAGGCGATTACGAAATAACCCTGCCTGCCGTCGCCGACACGGGAAACGTCCTTTGCGATTCATTTACGGGAATCCCTGTTATAGTATTCTACTGCGACGAATTATTCGAGCATTTCAATCTGGATTATGAAAATTACTGTACCGTAAACGGCTTCAGGCTTATTCCCTACTCTACCATAAGCGGCAGCAGTCTGATGTCCGTTACTTCGCGCGGAAAAGTCGAGATTTTCTCGGAAGATAATTTTTCAAAGGAAGTAAAATGCTATGTGGGTATTGTTAAGTCAGCTGATAATAAATCGAAAGCAATTTTCAATCCGAATTTGCTTGTATAAATTAAAATTGATAAGGAGATAGATATATTATGAATATGCTGGATCTGCTGCAGCGCGGTTTAAACGCTGTTATAACAAAGCTTTTATGCTCAGAGCAAGAAAACGTGGACTACATAAACGGAGCCGACTCGCTTCCTCCGCCGCTTTCAAAGGAAGACGAGCAAAAAACCTTTGAACTGCTGAAAACAGATGAGAAAAAAGCCAGAGAGCTGCTTATAGTTCACAATCTCAGACTGGTCGTTTATATTGCAAAAAAATTTGAATCTACAGGCGTAGGAATAGAGGACCTCATTTCAATAGGCTCGATCGGTCTTATAAAAGCGGTAAAGACCTTCTGCCCTGACAAAAATATAAAGCTTGCGACATATGCCTCCCGCTGTATTGAAAACGAGATACTTATGTTCCTGCGCAAATCCACGCAGCACCGCAACGAAATATCTATAGACGAGCCGCTTAACATTGACTGGGACGGCAACGAGCTTCTGCTCTCCGATATTCTCGGCACTGATGACGATACGGTAAACAAGGGAATAGAAAGCGAGGTAGAAAAGCAGCTGCTTCTTGAAGAGATCGAAAAGCTTACGCCCAGGGAAAAACAGATAATGCAGATGCGTTTCGGATTGGTGAACGGAAAAGAAATGACTCAAAAGCAGGTCGCCGACGTTGTCGGAATCTCTCAGTCATATATTTCGCGTCTTGAAAAACGAATCATAAAATCAATAAGAAAAAATCTGGAAAAGATATGCTGAAAAAAATCCATCGGCTGAACCGATGGATCTTTTTATTTATTAAAATTTTTTACCGCTTACTTTATCATTGAAGCTACTTCGTCAGCAAAATTATCCTCTTTCTTTTCAATGCCTTCGCCACGCTCAAAGCGTACATAGTCAACAACCTTGATCGAACCGCCGAGCTCCTTAGCAGCCGCTTCAACGTATTTGCCTACTGAAACCTTGTCGTCCTTAACAAAAGCCTGTTCAAGCAGACAGTTTTCAGAATAATACTTTCCGATTTTACCCTCAACGATCTTAACCTTTACCTGCTCGGGCTTGTTCGCCATCTTAGGATCGTCAGCCATCTGAGCCAGCATGATCTTCTTCTCTTCCTCAAGAGCAGACGCGGGAACAGCCTCCCTGTTAAGATACGCAGGGTTCATAGCCGCAACCTGAAGCGCGCAGTCCTTGCCGACCTCAAAAACCTTGTCAGCAGAAAGGTCTGTGTCAAGCTTTACCATTACGCCGATGCTTCCGCCGCCGTGAACATAAGGAACAAGAACGCCTTCAAATCTCTTGAAGCGACGGATAACCATGTTCTCCCTGATCTTTATAAACAGATCCTGAAGCGACTCCTCAACGGTCTTATCGCCGCCGCTGATAACGCAAGCCTTGAGAGCGTCAAGATCAGCGGGATTCTTCTCTATGACCGTCTTGGCGACAGCAGCAACAAAAGCCTTGAATTCCTCGTTATTGGCGGCAAAGTCTGTTTCGATATTAACCTCTACGACAGCTCCTGCATTGCCTTCTACAACGGAAGTAACGATACCCTCCGCTGCAACTCTTCCGCTCTTCTTAGCCTGAGTAGCAAGTCCCTTTTCGCGGAGAATAAGCACCGCCTTATCTGTATCTCCATCAGCTTCTTCAAGAGCCTTCTTACAGTCCATCATGCCTACGCCGGTGGCTTTCATAAGATCTTTAATTTCTGCTACGGATACTTTTCCCATTTTAATTCCTCCCAAACAAATTTTGTTTATACCGAAATCAAGGCAGACATTTTGTGCCTGCCTGAACTTTCAAAATTATTCAGCCGCTTCTTCCTCAGCTTCAGCCTCGGCAGTCTCCGCGTCCTCGCCCTGTCTGCCTTCGATAATGGCGTTTGCCATGCAGCCGGCGATGAGCTTAACGGCTCTGATAGCGTCGTCGTTGCCGGGGATTACATAGTCGACATCGTCAGGATCGCAGTTTGTGTCAACAATTGCAACTACAGGTATGCCGAGCTTCTTGGCCTCGGAAACGGCGATCTTTTCCTTACGGGGATCAACAACGAACAGAGCTCCCGGAAGAGTTTTCATGTTCTTGATACCGCCCATGAACTTTTCAAGCTTTTCAATTTCAAGATTAAGCTTTACTACCTCTTTCTTAGGCAGAAGATTAAAGGTGCCGTCAGCTTCCATAGCATGAAGCTGCTCAAGTCTTTTGATTCTTCTCTGGATAGTCTTAAAGTTTGTCATCATACCGCCGAGCCATCTTGCATTGACAAAATGCGCGTTAGCTCTGAGCGCCTCTTCCTTAACGGACTCGCTTGCCTGCTTCTTTGTTCCTACGAAAAGCACTTCCTTGCCCTCAGCGGAAATATCGCGGACAAACATATAAGCTTCCTCAAGCTTCTTAACCGTCTTCTGAAGGTCAATAATATAAATTCCGTTTCTTTCCGTGAAAATGTACGGCGCCATTTTCGGGTTCCATCTTCTTGTCTGATGACCGAAATGTACTCCGGCCTCAAGAAGCTGCTTCATTGATACTACTCCCATTGTAGTAACCTCCTGTTTGGTTTTTTATTTCCGTTTAAACGGATACTGTATCCTCCGCCCGGCTTAACTTGCCTCCACCTGAATGATCAGGAACCACGGCAAAAGCGCAGGCGTGCGAATTGCTTTAATATTATACCATACAGCTGAACAAATTGCAACAAAAATCCAATGACTATTTCAACAAATTTTCAACACAGAAAGTCCGTGATTTTGTGCATACTGCATCGTTATCAAATCTGACTAAAATAGTATCCTCGCCGATAAGCTCGATGTCCTTGCATTTTATAATTATATCCTCGTCTCTTCCCATTATCCCAAAAGCCCTTGCCTTTCCGAAAACGACAAGGGAAACAACGCTGCCGGACATCGTATCAATCTCAATATCGTCAACGTAGCCTATTTTAAGACCGGTTTTAAGATTGACGACCTCCTTGTTTCTGATACTTGTAAAGCTGCAAATCATAAAAGCCACCTCCTGCATAAAAATATGCAGAAAACGGCTCGTCTGATAACAATATCAGCTTCTATTTGCGCTTAATAATTCTTTATCCGCCTCAATATATTCAAAGAAATCTGAAAATTCGCCTCTAATGTAATCTGAAATTATCAATATAAACTCACTGTTAGTCGGTTTATAATAATTTTTAAGCGAATTCTGATTAAAAAACATCTGCCTTACATTTTCATTGGTGCGTTTCCACGAATTGCTTATGGCAACTCTGACCGCGCGCTCGACTGAAGTGGCGGTCGTTTCATACTTCGCGGCAATTCTCGGATATACGTCTTTGGAAAAATTATATTTTCTGCTCATTTCAGTCACAGCCATAAAAACCGCGTCTCTTATGTAATTATAGCCCTGCATACAGTTGTTGAAATTGAAAATACACATTATCTCCGAGATCCGGCGCTTTATTTCATCATATCCCTTTTTTACGTCTACAGGCACAAGACTGCATATTTTTCGTATATCGTCTACGATCTGATCAAAATCAAAGGGCGCTGAATAGCTTCGGCTTACGCCCATATTTTCCAGATCTTCAATAAGGCCCTCTTCTTCATATGTGTACAAATTTATAATTATAGGAGACTGATGCATCACGCTGAGATCCTTTATCAGCGAACGCATTGCGTCGCCTTCCATATTATTGCTGCTGACTATAATAAGGTGAGGCTTATATTTCATAACCGAAACTTCTACGGAAATGCTGTCAACATCGCATTTCAAAACATTAAAGTCAGGCAGTGAAAACTCTGAAAGACACCGAGAGCGCAGTTTTTCGTCATCAATTGAAATAAGCAGCCTTATTTTATTAATCATTACACTACGCCCCTTTCTAAACACAAATTGCTAAACACTTTTAATGATAGTATAACAAACCTCAAAATCAATTTCAAGAGCGCGCAGCTATTTTACTTTCTGTACCGAACGCATATAAATTTTGCACAAAAAGATTTTAATATAATTTTACATATGTCGAAATAAATCGCACTTTAAATCTGGGCCTTTATTCTGTTTAAGGCTCCCTTTTCAAGCCTGGATACCTGAGCCTGTGAAATACCTATGCTTTTTGCTACTTCCACCTGAGTTTTGCCCTGAAAAAATCTCAGGAAAAGAATATTTTTCTCTCTCGGCTGAAGCGAATTTATAGCTTCCTTTAAAGACAATTCCTCAAGCCATTGAGAAGCGTCGTTATTATCTCCTACCTGATCTAGCACGAAAAGCGTATCTCCAGAGTCGGAATATACAGGCTCGTATAAGGAGATCGGCTCGCTTATAGATTCAAGCGCAGTAACCACCTCGCATCTTTTGGCTCCTATTTCCCTCGCTATTTCATCAAGCGTAGGCTCCTTCTGATTCCTGTTCATAAGCTTTTCCTTTGCCTGCATGGCTTTGTACGCCATATCTCTGAGCGACCTGCTTACTCTCAGCGGCTGATAATCCCTCATAAATCTTCTCAGCTCTCCCAGGATCATAGGCACAGCGTATGTGCTGAATCTTACGTCGAGATTTATATCAAAATTATCTATGGCCTTTATCAGACCGACTACCCCTACCTGAAACAGATCGTCGGCTGATTCTCCTCTGTTGACAAATCTTTGCAAAACGCTTAGAACAAGTCTTAAATTGCCTTTTATAAGCTCTTCTCTTGCCGTCTTATCGCCGTTTCTTACTTTTTTCAGAAGCTCTATTTTTTCCGATTCCTTTAAAACGGTAAGCTCGGACGTATTTACGCCGCTTATTTCAACTTTATTATACTGCATATTAACTCCTAAATGACTTGATAATATAATTATTACCAAACCAAAGTTGCAGTATACAGCAGCATAACAAGCAATTTATGGAATAGCAAGCTAAAGCGGTCAATTCATTCCCAAAACCGACCGCTTTCAATATAAAAAAGCTGCCTGCCGAACGCTTTTACGGCAGACAGCTTAATGAATTGATTTTTACTGCTTTGAAACGTCAGTGATTACTTCCTTGAATCCGGTGGCAAGACCTGCAAGCCCCTGAATTTCGCTTGGAATAATAATCTTTGTCGCCTTTCCGTCCGCAGCCTTGGCGAACGCTTCAAGACTCTTGAGCTGAATAACCTGCTCGTTAGGATTAGCCTGATTCAGCTTTATCAGGCTAGCTGCTATCGCATTCTGAACCATTTCAATAGCCTGAGCTTCACCCTCGGCTTCAAGTATCTTCTGCTGCTTAACAGCGTCAGCCTGAAGTATCTTAGCTTCCTTGTCTGCCTCGGCGCGGAGTATCTTAGACTCTCTTTCACCCTCAGCGACCAGGATCTGAGATTTCTTCTCAGCCTCCGCCTGAATTACCTTTTCTCTTCTTTCACGGTCGGCCTTCATCTGTTTTTCCATAGCGTCGCGGATTTCAGCAGGAGGAAGGATATTTTTAAGCTCGACTCTCTGAACCTTGATTCCCCATCTGTCCGTAGCCTCGTCAAGAATCTTCGTTATATTTGTGTTGATAAAGTCGCGCGAAGTAAGGGTGGCTTCAAGATCCATATCGCCGACAATATTACGCAGAGTAGTAGCCGTAAGATTCTCAATTGCGGAAATAGGTCTTTCAACTCCGTATGTAAACTGCATAGCGTTGGTGATCTGGAAAAATACCACAGTATCTATCTGCATTGTTACGTTATCCTTTGTAATTACCGACTGCGGCTTGAAATCCACAACCTGTTCCTTGATGGAAACCTTCTTTGCCACCTTGTCTATAAACGGAACCGTTACATGAAGTCCCGTTCCCCAAGCGGCATGAAACGCGCCGAATCTTTCCACTACATACACATACGCCTGCGGAACTACCTTAATATTGCTTATTACCACTATGATAAGAACAATCAGCACGATCAGTGCAATTATCCAACCTTCCATAATACTACCTCCTGAATTAAAAAAATAAATATAAGCTATTTAGAAACTATAAGCTTGGCGCCGTCAACCTCCTGTACAGTAACAACAGCCCCCTCGTCAATTACAGAGCCGTCTGAAGAACGCGCAGCCCAGTTAGTGCCGCCGAGCTTCACTCTCCCCTCCCCGAGCTCGTTATTGATCCTTTCCGTGACCACAGCGGATTTACCGATATCAAGCTCAAAGTTGGTATGGTATTTCTCGCCCTGCATTTTCCTGACCAAAGGCCTGGTAGCGATAAGCAGTATCACAGACGCGATCACAAAAACCGTAAGCTGTACAATGAAGCCGAAATCAGCTATCGCAAAAAACATTGCGATAAGAGCGCCGAAAGCAAGCCAGATCGAAACCAGAGCCGAAGCCGTTGCAATTTCAACCACTATGAAAAACACAAACGCTATAGCCCAGCCGACAATCATCATCGTATCCATATTTATCCCCCTTTATTTTTATTACTCTATACACAGTTTATATGTACAGAAACATTATACCACAGCATATCTCTTTTTTCAATAGATTTTTCAAAATTTATCATTATTTTTATAGTGTTCCTCACTCATGTCAACATCCGGTATATATTAAATTTGCAGATAATTAAAATTGATTTTACTTTAATTTGACAATCCCCCGCAAATGTGCTATTATATATATGTATTATTTTGAAAGGATCATTATGAATATGAACTGGATCGAGGTTGACATTTTCACTTCTACTCAGGGGGTAGAGCCTCTTACAGGATCTCTGCTCGGATACGGCATTAACGGCTTTGTGATCAAGGATTCCGCAGATTTCAATGCCTTTCTTGAGGATAAATCGGCAAACTGGGATTACATAGACGACGATCTGATGGGGATTAAAAGCTGTGAAACAACGGTGACCGTCTATCTTCCGGAAAACGCTCAGGGGCTTGAAAACCTTGAAGCGGTCAAGTCTGAGCTTACTGCTCTCAAAAGCCGTGACGCGGACCGTCAGTTCGGCAGACTGGAATACGAGCTTAAAAACGTCTGCGAGGAGGACTGGGCTAATAACTGGAAGCAGTATTTCAAGCCTCTCTGCATAGGCGAAAAGCTGCTTGTCAAGCCTTCCTGGGAAAGGGTTTCACCTGACGAAAAACGCATTATACTTGAAATCGACCCTGCCTCAAGCTTTGGAACAGGCCAGCATAATACGACTCAGCTTTGTCTGGAGCTTATTGAAAAATATTTTACTGAAAACTGCCGAATGCTGGATCTCGGCTGCGGAAGCGGAATACTTTCCATTGCGGGGATACTGCTGGGAGCAGAATCTGCTTTTGCAGTTGATATTGATGAGAATTCAGTAAAGATCGCCGGGGAAAACGCGGCTAAAAATCATATATCCCCGGACAAATACACCGTTATGTGCGGAAACGTCATCGACGATGACGAGCTTGTCGATTCTATCGGCGCAGATTACGATCTTGTGTGCGCAAATATAGTAGCCGACGTTCTGATCGGTATGAGCGGAAGGTTTGCCGGATTTCTGAATAAAAACGGAATCCTGATTGTTTCAGGGATAATCGACAGCCGTAAGGAAGAGGTGCTTCAGGTTATAGAAGCCGAAGGCTTCGAGCTTATTGAAAGCAGGGAAAAAGAAGACTGGGCCGCCGCAGCCTTCAGAGTACATAAATAATTTTTTATACAGATTTTACACTTGCAAACGAAAGGAGAAAATTATGCAGCTGTTATTTTTGATAATCAAGAGAACGGAGCTTGTAGACGATATTATGAGGGAGCTTGCCAAGGTCGGAATCAGGGGAGGCACCGCTATTGACAGCGTAGGTATGGCAAAGTCGATTTCGGGAATGGATAATCTTCCTACAATAGGCCTGCTCAGAGAGCTGTTAAAGGGCGAGGATCCGGCTATGAAGGGCAAAACCATTTTTGTAGCCGTAAAGGACGAGCAGGTCGAGGACGCCAAAAACGCCATTGTTAAAATCACCGGAGATCTTTCACTCCCTAACGCGGGCGTGCTTTTCGGCGTTCCGATAACCTTTGCTATGGGAATAGGCTGAATCATACGAATATACGATAAAACGCAGGAAGTTCTTACAGAGAACACCTGCGTTTTTTCTTACAGTATAAAGCATATAAGACCGGAACAGCCCTCGTTTATCATTCTTTCAATGGTTTCCTTAAGTCTCATTCTCGCGTCGTACGGCAGCTTGGCAAGCTTGGCGTGCAGCCCCTCGTTCACCAGCTCGTGAAGAGATTTGCCGAAAATATTGCTTTCCCATATCTTCTGAGGAGATTCCTCAAAATCGTTGAGCATATACAATACAAGCTCCTCGGATTGTTTTTCCGAACCGACTATCGGAGCTACCTCCGTATTTATATAGGCTTTCATCATATGAATGGACGGCGCTGTCGCCTTCAGCCTGATTCCGTATTTTCCTCCCTGCTTTATTACCTCCGGCTCTTCCAGCGAAAGCTCATCCATTGAAGGCATAACAATGCCGTATCCTGTTTCCTCAACCTGATTGAGCGCTTCCGCGAACTTGGAAAACTTATTTTTGATTCTTACAAGCTCAAGGATCTGAGGCATAAGATCGCTTTCATTTTCTATAGTCAGACCCGTCGCCTCACCGATGATTTTAAAGAACAGATCCTGATGTATTCCTACTGAAATCACCGCGCTGCCGCTGCCGAGATCAATGCTCTTGACTCTGCTTTCAGTGACCTGCTCGCACAACGCTATCTCGTCCGCGCAGGCGTTGATCTGTCTCAGATTGGTAAGCTGCGACGCGGCGCTTCTGATATGTGAAAATACCGCTTCCTTCAGCCAATGACCCTTGTCTAGACTGTTTATCCATGACGGCATTTCAATATTGATCTCCTTTATCGGAAATGCGTACAGAACCTGAGTCAGGATATTTTTTATATCCTCCTCCGAAAGCTCAAGGCAGTTTATAGGCATAACCGTTGTCCTGTATTTTTCCGAAAGGTCTCTGCAAAGCTGCTGAACTTCAAGAGAATCAGGGTAAACGCTGTTCATAAGCACCACAAACGGCTTATTTATATTCTGAAGCTCGGCAATTACCCGTTCTTCACATTCCTCGTATTCATCGCGCGGCAGATCGGTTATCGTTCCGTCGGTAGTTACAACAAGCCCGATGGTGCTGTGCTCGGTTATTACCTTCTGCGTTCCCACCTCTGCCGCCATATTAAACGGCACCTCTGTGTCAAACCACGGAGTGACCACCATTCTGGGCATTTCATTTTCAAAATAGCCTATCGCGCTAGGTATTATATAACCTACACAGTCAATCATTCTGACATTGAATTTTGCTCCGCCGTCAAGCGAAATCTCCACCGCTTCCTCAGGTATGAATTTAGGCTCGGTAGTCATTATGGTTTTTCCGCCTGACGACTGGGGAAGCTCGTCGATCGCCCTCTCCTTGCGGTAGTCGCTCTCAATGTTGGGAATAACGAAATTCTCCATAAACTGTTTTATAAAGGTTGACTTTCCCGTTCTGACAGGCCCTACTACACCGATATAAATATCTCCGTCAGTTCGGGTTGCAATGTCTGTATAAATATCGTTCGTCATATTTTTTCCTCCAGATTCTAATTCATTAAAGGTATAAGCAGCATTCCGCAGTCGCTTAGCTTATCGCCGGAAAGATCGTTTTCCTCCATGATAGCATTGATGGAGGTCGAATATTTCTTCGCTATCTCCCAGATGTCCTCGTTCTCGCTGCAATAGCAAAGCTTAAGAGCATAGCCCTGCTGTTTTTCTTTCGGCTTATCGGTGCAGACGTTAAGCCCGCACAGCATATTTCTTGCCGACTGCTCGCAGACATAGCCTCCGATTTTAAGCTCGGCCTTAAGCTCGGCGGTATGACTGTCGGTAAGATGATAGGAACAGCTCTGCACGCACACCTTTGGGTCTATGGCGCTTTCGGCTGAAAACTCTGCGGCAAGCTCATGCTCAAAGGGCGCTTCCGCCTCGAGATAAATAGGAGAATTGCTTTCATTCTTTCCTATAAGACAGAAAATAACGTTGCCGGATATAATATATTTTCCGCTGTCCTCATCATATCTGGAGGAAATATTGTTTATATCGCACCAGCAGTCGTAGATACAGCATATCTCGTCATCGTCATAGCTTATCTGAGAATGCGAGGTATGCGTTTCGTTGATCTGAACAGGTACGCTTTCAATTCGGCAGCCGCTGTTTTCCATTTCACATTCGTAACAGGTAGAATACGCGTCAGTAACGACCTCGCAGGTTTCAAACTTCATGGCTGTACAGTTTACCAGAAGCACAAGCTCGCATTCAAGCGATGAGGAATTTTCCGATTTGGGTATTATCTCGCAGCCGGACGGAGTTATGTCGACAAACGCGTCAAAGCTTTCGTCGATTCCGTCAATGTCAATTATCTGACTGAACGGTATGGTAAATTTCATGGATTCAATCGAATCCTCTCCGGAAGGATCGGTGCAGGTATAAAGCATCGTGATCTCAGCGTCGCCCTTTGTTATAAGCTTTCCTGCTATCATTTTCTGCTCCTGCGGAAATACGGTGCAGTCTGAACGAAGCACCGAGCCTACCGCTGGCTTCGACGCCCCGAGCTCCAGCTCCTCTATAACGGTAACGCGCTTTGAAGCGGTCAAACGCTTTGAAGGATATGTAATCAGAGATTTTTTCAGCTGTATATTGGCTCCGAAAGCGTCCACGATCACAGCCTGCTTCTTCTCTCCTACTACCTTGACCCTTGCTGAAACCGCTCCTCTTACGTCAAGTCTTCTCTGGTTTACTACACGGCAGTTTATATAGTCAACGTGCGGAGTGATCGTAATCATAGGATTCTGACAGTCTCCGCTCAGATCTATTGATTTCGAGTAATTGAGCTTCTGCTCCAGACAGTTTACCTTGCAGCTCCCCTCGCTCTGATACATGACTCTTATCAGTACCGACAGCTCAAAGGTCATTTTTTCGCCGTTAATGCTGTGTGACATAATTTTAGGCATCACACGGCATTTTAAGATCCTGAAAATATCAGGGTAGTAATCGGGAAGAACAAAATCGCGCTCAACAGCCTGCTCTACCGTCGTATCAAGAGCGGTCTGACTGGCTGTAAAGGTCTCCCGATTGACTTTGAATTCCATAGTTCCCATAACAAATGCGTCCTCCTAAAAATCTTGGTTTGGTTTTATCTTGCTAAGACAATATATTCGGACATCGTATGAAATATACCGCAAAATATCCTGAACGTACAAGATTTCTGTGTATTCATATTAAGGAAAGACAAACAAATCGCCGCCCAATGTCTTATGTTTAATAATATGCCTGCAATTGGGCTTGTATTCTGGGACTATAACTTAAAACGCGGATTTTATGGCAAAAATATAACCCGAAAAAACTATTGAAGTCATTTCGGGTTATATTTTAATAATCAATTTGTATCCTATGCACACTGCGAAAAAACATTATGAACGTTTGCCCAGTCAATACTTAAACTGTCTTTTCACATGGCGTATATCCTTGCCGATAAAAGGGATAGGATCAAAGCAGCCTGTGATACGGGAAACTATTCTCTCGTTATATCTTCCGTTCAGCTCGGAAGCCGAAAGATTGGTAGAAATTATAGTCGGTCTGTCAAGGTTGATCCTGCTGTTTATAATATCATATAGCGCGGATTCGTTGAAAGCGGTCTGAAATTCCGAGCCGAGATCGTCCAGGATAAGCAGATCCGCGTTGATCAGTATTTCCAGCGTATCGCCCTCCGCTCTGCCGAATCTTTCATTTTCAACGGCGCGGAGAAAATCAAGAATAGAGCCGAAAGCGACATTAAAGCCGTTTTCCGTCAGCTGCTTTGCAATACACGACGAAAGAAAGGTTTTGCCGAGACCAGTTCTGCCAAAGAAAAAGAGAGAAGGAGAGCCTTTGCCGAAATTAAGCGCGTAATCCCGGCAGAACTGATAATTCTGCGCCATCTTTTCTCTGGGCACAGCTCCGTTAATGCTGGTATTATCGTAATATTCAAGCCTGAACTCTGTAAAATCGTGCAGCTTTATGTGACAGTTTGAATTGATCTCCTCTATCGTATATTTTTTAAGCAGCCCTTTCAGACATTCGCACCTTGCTCCGCCGCTGTATCCGGTATCCCCGCATATTGCGCAGGAATAAGGAACGTCAAGATAATTACGGTCGCCCTTAACGACCTGAAGCATATCCTTTATCGTTTCCTGGGTACGGAGATTTTTTTCTTTGACCTTTTCAATTATCTCCGCTGTATCCTCTCTTTTTTCCATAACAAGCTTCATAAGCTCGGCGCCGGTATTAGACAGCGACCTTTGCAATACCGCTATCTCCGGAGCGATACGATTTATTTCCTCAGTGCGCTTGATATGTATTTCCTCGGCTCGCTTTCTGCGCCTTGAAAGCTCTGCTTCCGCACGTTCAAAAGCCTGTTCGCTGTATTTCATTCCTTACCACCCCTGCTGTTAGGATTATAGTTCATTGCAAACTGCTCCCACTCGTCAAGGTCGTAGGAGGTTTCCCTGTTTTTATCTCCGCCGTACTTTTTAACTACCGACTGAGAAAATCTTTTGTCGTCGTCTGCAACCTGCTCAGGCGACATAATGCTTTTCCCTGCCCAGTTTCTAAGTATTCCGTCTATGTATCCGAAGCTCAGCTTGTTTTTGCTGTCCATACACTTTTCGTATGCGATCGCAAGCATCTGGGTACTGAAGCCCATTTCGTTCCATTTGTCGATATATTCCCGCTGTCTTTTCGACGGCTTGCTTTCCAGTCCTAAAACCTTTGCCGCCTTATTCTGATATGACCTTATTTTAGACTGTCTGATAATTTCAGCTTCAATATCGGTATATTCGACTATTCCCCGCTCAAACCAGCTTCTCGCCACAGTTTCAATATACGCGAACCTGTCTTTTCCCAGCTGATGACAGTATTCGGCGATCATAAGAATCGACGCGGCGGAAAAGCCGTAGTATTCATACAAGTTGACCAGTCCGGCCGTTTCGGTGGCGTTGATAGTCCTGCACAGGGTTTTCTGTATATCGTTGATAAGCATTTTTATGTCCTGGTTCTTTTCAGCTATCTCAGCAAGCTCCCTTGGAGAATATTTGACCAGCGCCCTTACCGCGGAAGTATTTCTTCCCGGGTCGATCGCTTCCGCAGTGCTGACAGGAGCGGAAGCTGCCTTACCCTCGGTCTGCGCTTTAACGGCCGCCTCAGTATTCTTTATCGGCGTTCCGTTTTCGCTTTCGGCAGAAATAACTCCCCTTCCGGCCCAGTATATTACAGCGTCATGAGCAGTCTGCTCGCTTACTCCCGCCTGTGCTGCAAGAAGCTCGGTATCCGCAGTATTTGAATTGCTGCACAGAATACACAGCAGAACCTTTATAAATTCGCCGTCGCTCAGCTTTATATAATCGTCGACCACGCTGCACGGAACGGTAAAAAACCTGCCCCAGCGGTCACAGCTAATCCGGTATATCATTTTTTCAGCCCTTTACTTTTTCTTGTTTATAATTATAGCATGAACACAGCCTAAATGCAAGACAAATAAATATTAATAAACTCAGATATCCTTATAGAGTTTATCAAGCGTTCCCCCGATATAAGCAGCGGCAGGAATTTCTCCCCGCCGCTGCCGCGATTTTTTATCCAACAATGCTTCCGTTTCAGACTTAAAGGCCTTGGGATATTTATAAATAAAGCTGAGCCTTAATCAAGCATTTTTTTCAGATAGCTGCCCGTATAGGATTTTTCACAGGCGGCTACCTCCTCCGGAGTACCTGTAACAACGATCTCTCCGCCCTTGTTTCCTCCGTCCGGTCCTAAATCTATTATATGATCCGCCGTCTTGATTACGTCCAGATTATGCTCGATCACAAGGACCGTATTTCCGGCGTCGCACAGCTTCTGCAAAACCTCGATAAGCTTGTGGACGTCCGCGGTATGCAGTCCTGTGGTCGGCTCGTCGAGGATATAGATAGTCTTTCCGGTAGATCGCTTTGAAAGCTCGGTTGCAAGCTTCACCCTCTGAGCCTCGCCGCCGGAAAGAGTAGTAGCCGGCTGACCTATTTTGATATATCCAAGCCCTACCTCGTAAAGGGTTTCAAGCTTTCTCTTTATCTTAGGGATATTCTCAAAGAAAGCCACTCCCTCTTCCACAGTCATTTCAAGAACGTCATAGATCGACTTGCCCTTGTATTTTACCTCCAGCGTTTCACGGTTGTAGCGCCTGCCCTTGCAGACCTCGCAGGGCACATAAACATCAGGCAGAAAATGCATTTCTATTTTAAGGATTCCGTCTCCCTCGCACGCCTCGCAGCGTCCCCCTCTTACGTTGAAGGAAAATCTTCCGGCATTGTAGCCTTTCATTTTCGCGTCGCTTGTCTGCGCGAAAAGCTCCCTGATGTCGTTGAAAACTCCGGTATAGGTTGCAGGATTGGACCTGGGCGTTCTTCCTATGGGCGACTGGTCAATGTCTATGACCTTGTCAAGATATTCAAGACCCAGCAGCTCCTTAAACTCTCCGGGTCTGATTCTGGCGCGGTTAAGCTTTCCGGCAAGCTCCTTGTAAATTATTTCATTTACAAGCGAGGATTTTCCGCTGCCCGAAACTCCGGTCACGCAGGTAAATGTGCCTAAAGGTATTTTAACGGTTATATTCTTGAGGTTATTCTGCTTCGCCCCTTTTACAGTCAGGAATTTACCATTGCCCTTTCTTCTTGCTTCCGGCACAGGAATTTTCTTCCGCCCGCTTAGATACTGACCGGTAACTGAAGCCTCGCAGGACATTATATCTTCAACCGTTCCGGCGCACACTATTTCTCCTCCGTGTATCCCCGCCCCCGGACCAACGTCTACAATATAATCGGCATTATGCATGGTGTCCTCGTCATGCTCGACAACTATAAGCGTATTTCCCAGATCCCGCAGACGCTTAAGAGTGGCAATAAGCTTGTCGTTGTCCCGCTGATGCAGACCTATGGACGGTTCGTCAAGAATATACAGCACGCCCATAAGCGACGAGCCGATCTGCGTAGCAAGACGTATTCTCTGACTTTCTCCTCCGGACAGAGTGCCGCTGGAGCGGGAAAGAGTAAGATATTCAAGTCCCACGCTTTTCAGAAATCCCAGGCGTTCCCTGATCTCCTTGATGATCCTTTCTCCGATAAGCCGCTCTCTTTCGGTAAGCTCAAGATTATCAAAAAATTCCAGAGCCTCGTTTACCGACAGATGTGTGAGCCGGCTTATATTCAGTCCTCCTACAGTTACGGAAAGGCTTTCCTTTTTAAGTCTTTCACCCTTGCAGGCAGGACATTTTTCATCGCTCATAACCGTTTCTATCTCCGCCCTTGAATACTCGCTGGCGCTTTCTTTATACCTTCTTTCAAGGTTCGGGATTATTCCCTCAAACTCGGCGCTGTAATCCGATTTGTAATATTCCGTCTGTCTGGAAAGCTTAAGCTTCTGTCCCTGAGTACCGTAAAGGAAAATATCTATGGCGTCAGGATCGAGATTTTTCACAGGATCGTCCAGTGAAATTCCGTACTGCTCGGAAATAGCCTTATAATACATCATAGCTATGGAGCTGTCGTCAAGGCTGTTCCAGCCGCTGGCTTTTATTGCCCCCTGTCTGATGGAAAGATCGGTATTGGGAATTATAAGCTTGGGGTCTATCTTCTTGAATATTCCCAATCCGGTGCATTTTTCGCACGCGCCGAAGGGATTGTTAAAGGAAAACATTCTGGGAGTCAGCTCTTCGATTGAAATATTATGCTCGGGACAGGAATAGTTCTGTGAAAAATGCATTTCCTCTCCGTCTATAACGTCAACCGTTATCAGTCCGCCCGTAAGCGAAGCGGCGATCTCTATACTGTCCGTAAGACGCGACTTTATATCAGGCTTTATTACCAATCGGTCTACAACTATTTCAATAGTGTGCTTTTTATTCTTTTCAAGCTTTATTTCCTCGGACAGATCGTAAACTATCCCGTCGATCCTGACTCTTGCGTAGCCGGATTTTCTCGCCTGATCAAGCTCCTTTCGGTATTCGCCCTTACGCCCTCTTACGATAGGCGCGAGAAGCTGAAACCTTGTACCCTGTTCAAGCTCCATTATTTTATCAACTATCTGGTCTATAGTCTGCTGGCGTATCTCCTTTCCGCAGACGGGACAGTGCGGTACTCCTATTCTGGCGTAAAGCAGCCTCAGATAGTCATAGATCTCCGTTACCGTTCCTACCGTAGACCTAGGGTTTTTCGACGTGGTTTTCTGGTCTATCGAAATAGCCGGCGACAGCCCTGTTATCGAATCAACGTCCGGCTTTTCCATCTGTCCTAAAAACTGTCTTGCGTATGACGAAAGCGACTCCATATATCTTCTCTGTCCGTCGGCGAAGATCGTATCAAACGCCAGAGAGGATTTTCCCGAGCCGGAAAGCCCCGTAAGCACGATAAGCTTATCCCTCGGTATTGTCAGATCTACATTTTTGAGATTGTGCTCTCTCGCTCCCTTTATAACAATTTCACTGCTCTGCATTTCTTCACTTTCCTATCTATTAAAATAATCTTTTCCTGTACATAATTTCACGGCTTCGGGCAAATCCTGACTTTTCATAGCACGCCTGCGCGTTTGTATTTTTATCAGAGGTAAATAATTGGTATCCCGCAAGATTCTTACCCTTAAAATACTCTTCAATATAGCCGATTACGGCAGTCGCCACGCCAAGCCGTCTGAATTTTTCATCGACAAACAATTCAGTTATCTCCGCGTAAAAGTTTTTATAGCACATTGATTTAAAAATCTGAACACAGCAAAAGCCAACAAGTTTTCCTCCGCTTTCGGCAACAAACACCTCTTCCTGATCATTTTTGATAAGAGATTGTTTCAACAGTTCAAAATCCGTCGCACCCTCGCCGTTAAAGATTTCATTCAGCTGAAAAAGCTGCCCGGCGTCGGATACCTCGGCTTTTCTGACTTTAAAATTCATTACCTCTCTCCTCTCAGCCGTACTGTCATACAGAAACGCGGCGCGTTCAAATTCAAGCGTTTTTACCGCTTACTTCATCTGCTTGGTAAGCTTGTTTATAAGCGCTTACTCTTAATACTTAAGAATATTCATCACTGGTCATATTTTATCATTCCTTTTTGAATTATTCAATAACTTCAATTTTATTATCGGTTAACAGTATCGCCTGATTATTCGTCAAATCAATATGCGGGCAACTGACGGTTGTGAAAATTCCGCTTATGACGTTGCCCTTTCTTGCTTTGATTGATCTATAAATTTGAGCGCTCTTTCCAGAAGCTTTGGCTGTATATACGGATAAGTCCAATTTTCAGGACATCCATCAAGCAAAACGACCTCGGCGATTTCCGTTTCAGGCTTATCTCCAAAGCTTTTTATATCGGCGTAAAACAACATTCCGTAATCGTCAAAGGAATAAACGCATATCGGCTCGATCGTATACTCTGCCGCTCCTGTTTCCTCCCAAAGCTCACGCCTTGCGGTAGAAAGAATATCCTCTCCGTCCTCGCGATGACCTCCCGGCATCTCAAGAGTGGTTCTGTCCTTATGTCTTACAAAAACCAATTTACTATTATAAAAAGCTGCAATTACAGCATATTTCATATTTTCTTTGCAATTCAGATCGTGAAAATCCACTTTACCATTCATTTTATAATGCTCCTATGTTTGTCGTTTAGCTAAGTGATATTTTAACTCGGAGCAAAGCCCGATGTAAGCTTGCTTAACATCGGCTGCAACGAGGAAACCTCACCGCAGGAGCTTTAGCTCCCCGGAAATTCAGTGTGTGATATAATCCCCCGCTGAATCCCCTGATGAACCCCGCCGCCTTATGGAGGCAAACGCCTTCCTTAGAAGGCGGGACATCGGCGAATAGGTTATATATGACTATTGGAATAAAATCATTTTTTTTCCCCTCTCAGCTCAGCTATTTTGTCACGCAGGAATGCGGCGTGCTCAAATTCAAGCATTTTCGCCGCTTCCTTCATCTGCTTGGTAAGCTTGTCTATAAGCGCTTCCGCTTCACGCTTGGAAAGCTTGGTTTTCTGCCTTGCCTCATACTCGACCTCTTCCTTTGTAGATATCTCGATAACGTCCCGTATATCCTTGACAATAGTTTTCGGAACGATTCCGTGCTCCTCGTTGAATTTCATCTGCAACGCGCGGCGGCGTTCCGTTTCAGTAATCGCAAGCTCCATTGAACGCGTTACCGTATCGGCGTACATTATCACCCTGCCCTCGGCGTTTCTGGCGGCTCTTCCTATCGTCTGTATCAGCGAGCTTTCCGACCTGAGGAAGCCCTCCTTATCAGCGTCGAGGATCGCCACTAAAGATACCTCAGGCAGGTCAAGACCCTCTCTCAGCAGATTTATTCCCACAAGCACGTCGAACTCTCCCAGACGCAGGTCGCGGATAATTTCCATACGCTCGATAGTATCGATATCGTGGTGCATATATCTGACGGAAATGCCGAAGTTTTTCATGTATGAGGTCAGGTCCTCCGCCATCTTCTTCGTAAGAGTCGTTACCAGCACACGTTCCTTGCGCTCTATTCTCAGATTTATCTCAGAAATAAGATCCTCGATCTGACCCTCGGTGGGACGCACCTGTATTTCAGGGTCAAGCAGCCCGGTAGGACGTATAAGCTGCTCAACTATCTGCTGTGATCTTTCCTTTTCAATCGGTCCGGGGGTTGCGGAAACAAAAACCGCCTGATTTATATGTCCATAAAACTCATCAAAGGTCAGAGGACGGTTATCCAGCGCCGACGGAAGCCTGAAGCCGTAATCTATCAGCGTCTGCTTTCTTGCTCTGTCGCCGGCGTACATTCCCCTTACCTGAGGCAGGGAAACATGACTTTCGTCTACCATAAGCAGAAAATCGTCGGGAAGATGGTCGAGCAGCGTATACGGCACCGCTCCCTTGGGACGCCTTGCCAGAACCCTTGAATAATTTTCGATTCCGGAGCAGAAGCCCACCTCCTCCAACATCTCGATGTCATAATTTGTGCGCTGCGCGATTCTCTGGGCTTCAATAAGCATATCGTGTTCCTTGAAATACCTGATACGCTCGTCCAGCTCCTCCTTTATTTCCTCAATTGCGTCGCGGAGCTTGTCATGTCCTACTATATAATGCGTCGCGGGAAAAATTGCCGCGTGATTAAGAAAAGCGATAATTTCTCCGGTTATTACGTTGATTTCGCAGATACGGTCTATCTCGTCTCCGAAAAACTCAACTCTTATCGCGGTATCGGTGTTAGCGGCGGGGAAAATTTCAACTACATCGCCCCTTACGCGGAATTTGTTTCTGACAAAATTAATGTCGTTTCTCTCATACTGAATACCCACCAGCTCAGCAATCAGCTTTTCTCTGGATTTCTGCATACCCTTTCTTACAGAAACCACCATAGATTTATACTCTGCCGGGTCGCCCAGCGAATAGATACACGAAACCGAAGCGACGATAATAACGTCCCGTCTTTCCGCCAGCGCGGTAGTTGCAGAGTGGCGAAGCTTGTCTATCTCGTCGTTTACGGAAGAGTCCTTTTCAATATATACGTCCTTGCTGGGAACATACGCCTCAGGCTGATAGTAATCGTAGTAGGACACAAAATACTCAACCGCGTTGTTAGGGAAAAATTCCTTGAACTCGGAGCAGAGCTGAGCCGCGAGTATCTTATTGTGCGCCAGAACCAGAGTCGGTCTGTTTACGCGTTCAATTACATTTGCCATAGTAAAGGTTTTTCCGGAGCCGGTAACGCCCAGCAGGGTCTGCTCCTTCATTCCCTTATTTATTCCGTCCACAAGCTTATCTACAGCTTCGGGCTGATCTCCCGCAAGCTTATAATCAGATATCAACTGAAATTTATCCATAAATTACGTCCTCGCAATCCGAACAATAGTTTTGTTTATTTTATTATACAACAAAAAATAATCTATGTAAAGAGGTTTGCGACATCTTTTTTATAAATTTAATAAATTGCGGGGAAAATAGTTTTTTAGCTTGAAAAGCCGCGGTTTATAGAGTATAATTATAATCAATCGTAAAAAATATGAAAGAATATAACGAGGGGCTGTAAATATGCGAAAACATTGCGAAATGATAAAAAATCAGGTTTCTGCAAATTTTATAAATCTTGAAACCGCCATAAAAACCTATGACAGAAACGCGCTTGTATGCGGATCTCCCGCATGGAGATATGTTTACCATACAATTCATTCAGCGGACAAATGGTTTTTCAATCCATTTGCGTATAACGAACCCGATTTCCACATAAAGGGTATGGATGACCCCGATAATCCATGCGATATTATACTCGGCGACCAACAGCTTCTGGACTATCTGCATAAGGTCAGAGAAAAAACATTTGCATACATTGACGCTCTGACAGACGATATGCTGTATGAAAATCCACAGGGCTGCAAATATACCCGTCTTGAACTTGTATTAATGCAGTTCAGACATATTTCCATACATACAGGAATGATAAACGGTCTTACTATCGAACGCACAGGAAAATTCCCTGTATTTGTGAGCCCTCATACCGTTTACAGACTTGAAAACGGACTGTTTGATAAATAAGAAGTGAGGAATATCCGTAATGAAAGAATTTATAATAAGCCGTAACGACGCTGATCAGCGCGTGGACAAGTTTCTTACAAAATCCGTGCCTAAGCTGCCTAAAAATCTGCTTTACAAATACATTCGGTTAAAACGCGTAAAGGTCAACGGAAAACGCTGCGAAATTTCTACTCGTCTTAATGCGGGGGACGTTATGCAGCTTTACATCAATGACGAATTTTTTGAGGACGCTTCAGACAAAACCGTTTTTTTGTCAGCGCCCGCGTCTATTAATATTCTGTACGAGGACGAAAATATTATCCTCTGCGATAAAAAAAGCGGTCTGGTCGTCCATGAGGACGAAAGCGGTTCAGCAGATACCCTTATAAACCGGGTGACGCATTATCTTTACGACAAGGGCGAATACAATCCCGACAAAGAAAATTCCTTCGCGCCTGCCTTATGCAACAGAATAGACCGCAATACCGGAGGAATCGTCATCTGCGCCAAAAACGCCGAGAGCCTGCGCATACTTAATCAGAAAATCAAGGACAGAGAGCTTCATAAAAAATATCTGTGCGTAACCGTCGGTATACCTCCGAAGCAGGAGGATACTCTTACCGCCTACCATCAGAAAAACGAGCAGACCAAAACGGTTAGGGTCAGCGCTGTTCAGTTTCCCGGAAGCAAGACCATGATAACAAAATACAGAGCGCTCAAATGCGACCGTGAAAAAAAGCTGGCTCTGCTGGAGGTAGACCTGATAACAGGGCGCACTCACCAAATAAGGGCTCATCTTGCCTACGAAGGATATCCCCTGCTGGGAGATGGCAAATACGGAATAAACAAAATCAATAGAGAATATAATGTAAAGACTCAGGCGCTTTATTCGTACAAGCTGGAATTTGACTTTGTTACAGATTCCGGCTGTCTGGAATATCTTAACGGAAAAAAATTTGAAGCGGAAAACGTCTGGTTCACTAAGCTCTTTGAAAAATAACGCCTCACAAGCACAGCTGAAAAGCGATAAATATATGTAAAAGCGCGCCTTTTATCATTATTTATGTTAAAAACAGCTTTTTCTTCATGTTCAAAACATAAAAATCCGCTTTAGAATTTTGTGCAATCATACAAGTTTTCTGAAAACTTCGGCATATTTTTGTCAGTTTACTCAAAAAAACTTGATTATTTGACGTAATTATGCTATAATTATATTGCTGTTTTTCAGATTATAAAAGCAAAAGAATGGAGGACTCGCTATGGTAGGCGATTTGCATTGTCATACGACGCTGTCTGACGGCTCCCTTGGTATCGAAGAGGTTATAGCGCAGGCAAAAAGGATGGAGCTTGATTTTCTTGCCATAACCGATCACGACACTCTTTCCTCGTCAAACCGCGCTCAGATTTTGGGAGACCGCTACGGCGTAAAAATAATACCTGCCGTTGAGCTTTCGGCTTGGGACAAAAAAAGAAATTCAAAGGTTCATATACTGTGCTATGCTCCGCAGAAGCCGGACCGGCTTGAAGGGCTGTGTCTTAAATCCTGCTCTATAAGAACCGAATGCGCAAAGGATATGATCGAAAAGATTATGCAGCGCTATCCTATCCCGTCCGACGCGGTAAGAATGTATACAAAAGGTTCAAAGAGTATTTTTAAGCAGCATATAATGAGGGCGCTTGTAAACTACGGCTACGCTACCGAGCTTTACGGGTCTGTGAACGATCGGCTCTTTAAATATCCTGACGGAGAATGTCTTGTAACGCGTGAGTATCCGGACGTTAATTTCGTACTCGACCTGATCCATTCTTCAAAGGGCGTAGCGGTAATGGCTCACCCGTATATGTTTGATAACATCGAGCTGCTTTATGAGCTGACAGAGGCAGGGAAGCTGGACGGTATTGAGGTTTATCATCATTCGGCTGACGAAGACAGGCAGAAGCAGCTTGCTGATTTCGCAGCCAAGCACGATCTGATATGTACCGGAGGCTCTGATTTCCACGGACTTTATAACGAGGTTGCAACGCATATCGGAAGCATGACTACCGACAAGGAAAATCTTGACAAGCTTTTCAAGCTGATACACATAAACGCTCAGAAGGCTAAGCATACGGCAGTGAAAGCTGAATAGCTCTATAAGGAACGCTTAACGGTGTTCCTTATATTTTAAGTATTTTTTCAAGACGTAGTCATATTAAAGGTATAAAATTATAGAATATCGTAAACAGGAGGATAGTTATGAACAAAATAAGCTATAAAACGCACGGAATATGCTCCAGGCAAATAAACATTGAGGTTGAGGACGGAATTGTCAGAAGCGTTGAATTCATAGGCGGCTGCAACGGAAATACCCAGGGCGTAGCAAGGCTTGCCGCGGGCATGAAGGTTGAGGACGTTATTGAAAAGCTGAAAAATATCGACTGCAACGGCAAAGGCACCTCTTGTCCCGCTCAGCTTGCAGAGGCGCTGAAGCTTGCCCGTCATTAACTGAGCGATCTGCCGGCTGAATATATGAGCTAATAAATAACGCTTTGAAGCGGACTTATATAACGTCCGCCTCAAAGCGTTTTATTTGTTTATAGCAGCAATCTATACTTCCCGTTTTACAAAGCCGTCCCATGCCGTGAGAATAAACACCGCCATATGTGCAACCAGAACAGCTATGGCAAATGTAAGGGTCTGCTGAGCGAAAATCGGAGTTCCTTCCGCGATCGACTTCAGGTCTGTGTTTGAGAACACCAGATATCTTGCCCAGTCCTGATTAAACGCTTTAAGCAAGCTTACTATCGTATTTCCGGCAAGCATAAGGAAAACGGTTATTCCGATAGAAAAAGCCGCGCTTCTGAACAGCGATGACACAGCAAACGCAAGAGTAGCCATTATTATGATAGAAACGCTGTTAAGCAGATACATCTGCGCCGCGCGGACAAAGCTTGAAATGCTGCACACCGTTCCGTTGTCCACATACAGATACGGAGCGCCGATACCTTCAAATCCGATAAACACGCCGATGGCGGGTATCATTACAAGATAAAGCAAAGCAAGCATTATATATCCCAGCGAAATCACCGTAAAGTATTTCGCCATAAGTATCTTCCAGCGCTTTACGGGATTGATCAGGAGGAATTTTATCGTTCCCTGCGAAAATTCGCTTGCTACCGAGCTGCCCGCCACTACTATAATCAGCAGACCTATTATTGGGATCATCGAAGCGGAGGTATAAAACACCGTCCAGAAATTAACCTGATCCGCCTCGTAGGTTTCAAAAAGCGAAAGATTGTCGGCAGTATTCAGCTCTATACCGTTCTCCAGTCTGTATAACGCCAGCTTTTCGCTTTCCTCCAGCTCCTGATACTGCTCGGCTTCGTCGGCGCTGAGCATTTCGGTGTTCTCAGATGACATTGCCGTCTTTGCCTGCGCAGCCTGCTCTATCGCCTCGTCCTTCCAGCTGTCCCCGAAAGGAACGTCGTTATCCAGCCTGTACTGATACGCCCATTTTTCCCCTTCAGAAACGGCGTTGTCCTTTAATGCGCCGCATACCGTTTTCCAGTCGTTCTTTGCAAAAAGCGAATCAAGATATCCCTCAAGCTCCGAGCCTCCGAATATGCCGGCAAGATTCTCCGCTACTTCATAACGGCTGTCGCTCGTATCAATATCCGCCTCTTTCAGATATTTGTACAGAACTATCTGATTTTCATAGCCGTCAGGCTGGGTCATCTCAAGCCAGTCTATCTGATCCTGATAATAGTTCTGATCACTTTCGGTATAGTAGTAGTAATGGTCGCTGCTCATCTGATGCTTTCCGAACGCTCCTAATCCGGCTAACGCCAGTCCGGCAAGCACTACCAGCACAAGCATGATTTTTGTTGAAAGCTTTTTAAGCGTTTTGATATATTCATTTTTTACAAGTCGGAAAAACTTAGCCAATCTGACCACCTCCCTGCGTATCTTCCGTAAGCTGGATAAATACGTCCTCCAGCTTTTTGTTTTCTGCCTCCGAAACTGTATAAAGCTTGATTCCGGCGCCGACGATAGCCTTGTTTATCATACATATCTGCTCCTGCGCGTTTTCTGCCGGCAGATCTACCGCTATCCTGCCGTCGGCTACGCGCTTTCTGCTTTCTTCTATATCTATTACGGCAAGCGCTTTGGGTATATCGTCAACGCAGATGATATATTCCTTTTTATCTCCGGAAGAAGCGGAAATCAGCTCCTCCATGGTATGGACTCCAAGCATTTTTCCGTTTGCTATAATTCCTACGCGGTCGCACATAAGCTCCATCTCAGACATCAGATGAGACGACACCAGTACGCATATCCGCTCTTTATGGGCAAGCTCCTTAAGTATATCTCTTAACTCCTTGATTCCGGCGGGATCAAGTCCGTTGGTTGGCTCGTCAAGAATCAGAACCTTAGGATGGTGCAGGATCGCCTGCGCTACTCCAAGACGCTGACGCATTCCGAGAGAATATTTTGAAACCTTGTCGTTTATACGGTTTGAAAGCTTAACAAGACTTACAACCTCGTCAATGCGCTCCTGCGTTACGCCGTTTCTCATACGCGCGTACTGGCGCAGGTTCTCCATGCCGGTCATGTATTTATACATTTCTGGATTTTCAACTATACCGCCTATATTAGCCATGGCAGCTTCAAAATTCTTTCTAATGTCGGCGCCGTCAACATATATTTCTCCGTCGTCCAGCGAAAGCAGCCCTACGATAATCTTTATGGTCGTCGTTTTTCCCGCTCCGTTAGGACCGAGGAATCCGAACACCTCGCCGGCATAGGCTTCAAATGAGATATCGTGAAGTATTTGGCGCTTGCCGATAGTTTTATTTACGCCTGATATTTTAAGCAGCACGTTATTTTCAGCCATTTGACTCGCCCTCCTCCGAACCGCTGTCAGCGCCTTCGATTATTTCTGTATCACCGCTCCAAGAATAGTAGTCAACAGCGGTTATTTTCCATTCGCCGTCAGATTTTTTCAGACATACGCTTACCTCTGAGTAATTCTGCGAAGATCTGTATTTTATGCTGTCGTCAGGATTGCACATATAACCCTCGTCAGTATTCTCATAGTTATTGTTATCAAGCTGACTGAATCCATCCGGCGCCAGTGCATAAGGAGAACCGTAAAACTCAATGTAAGCGTCAAGTTCAAGCGTTACAACGGCGCCGTCCGGACCGTTTTTATTGATATTGAAATTACTGGGGGAACATTCAAACTCGGTTATATATCCCGTCGAGAAGTCCTCTTTCTCTGAAGCTTCAATGCTGTCAAGCAAACTGTCTTTGGTGCAATAATAAAAATCCTCCATCGATTTATCATATGCCCATTCTTCATTGATCAGATTTCTGCAGCTGTCTGTCATGGAATCCTTTCCGCTTTTGTTTGCCTGAGCCATGCTGTCAAAATAGCTTTCCACCGCGTTCTGTATCTCATCTCTGCTCTGATTGAAGCGGCTGGTATCATAAACGACATAGGATACCGTTCCGACAATAAGCACAGCTCCGAGAATCAGACCGCGGTTCAGTCTTCTTAATTTCATATTCACCTCGTCCTTTCTTTTGATCTGTTTTTCAACAATTGTAAGTATAGCACAATAAAATCCCTTATTCAAGCGTTTTGCGCGATTTTAAGATTCGCTTAAGAAACGCTAAAGATTTTTGTAAGCGTAAAAACAAACGGCAAAAAGCAGCCGGTCCCATACAAAATCAAACCGGCTGCTTAATCCTTTGATTCTATTTACTGCCGACTGCCTGAGCCGTCCTTTTTACTATATGGTATCATTGCTTTCGCGTATGCACAGATCAGAATTTCAGCGCCTTGATCCTTTCCATAGCTTCCTTTGTTCTTTCCCTGTCGCCGAAAGCGGTAAGCCTGAACCAACCCTCGCCGTTCTTTCCGAAGCCAGCTCCGGGAGTTCCGACCACGTTCGCCTTTTCAAGCAGAAGATCAAAAAATTCCCATGATCCCATGTTTTCAGGGCATTTCAGCCAGATATACGGGGAATTCTTTCCTCCCGTATACTTGATTCCCAGCTCGTCGAGCGCAGACGCTATGATCTTTGCGTTTTCCTGATAATATCTGATATTCTCTCTGGTCTGCCTCTGACCCTCCCGCGTGAAAACAGCCGCGGCGGCGCACTGAACGGGATAGGAAACGCCGTTGAATTTCGAGCCCTCTCTCCTGCCCCAAAGCTGGGAAACCGAAACCTCGGTTCCGTCGCTTGCAGTAACTGTAAGCTCCTTGGGAATTACCGTATATCCGCATCTCATACCTGTAAATCCGGCAGTTTTGGACAAAGAGCACATTTCAATAGCGCACTGTCTTGAACCCTCAACCGCGAAAATGCTTCTCGGAACAGCTTCGTCGGTTATGAACGCTTCATAAGCCGCGTCGTATATGATAACCGCGTTGTTTCTGACAGCATAATCGATCCAGGTCTTGAGCTGCTGCTCCGTATAAGCGGAGCCTGTGGGGTTGTTAGGGGAGCAAAGATAAATCAGGTCGGCATGAACGCTTTCGTCCGGCATTGCCGCAAAGCCGTTTTCCTCATTGGAATCAGCATATATTACCTTTCTTCCGTTCATAAGGTTTGTATCGACATAAACGGGATATGCAGGGTCTGTAATAAGAACAACGTTGTCGTCGCCGAAAATATCGACAATATTTCCGCAGTCTGACTTGGCTCCGTCGTTTATTCTTATCTCATCGGCGGCAACGTCCACGCCGAAGCTTTTATAATAGCCTGAAACTGCCTCTCTGAGAAAATCATATCCGGCGCCGCTGTCCTCATAGCCCCTAAAGGTTTCCTTAACGCCCATTTCATCGGCGCCCTTTTTCATCGCTTCAACAACACATTCAGCGATCGGCAGCGTAACGTCGCCTATTCCCATTCTGATAATGTCCGCGTCAGGATTTGCCTCCTTATAGGCGTTTACCTTTTTAGCAATATTTATAAACAAATAGTTTTTCTCAAGCTTCAGAAAGTTTTCGTTAATTGATGGCATTTGACAAACTCCTTTTCAAAAAAATAAGGGAACGCTCCATAGGAGCTGAAACTCGCTCGGAACATTCCCGTAATTAACTCTAGATAGTAATGCTTCCGGAGAATACCGTTACGGCGTCGCCGGTAAGATAAACCGCCTCGTCGGTATAACGTATCTTGAGATCTCCGCCTTTAAGCTTGACGGTTATCTCAGTGTCCTTCCGGCAATATCCGTTAAGAACGGCGGCAACGGCCGCGGCGCAGGCGCCTGTTCCGCAGGCCCAGGTCTCGCCCGAGCCTCTTTCCCATACTCTCATTTTCAAGGTATGATCGTCGATTACCTTAATAAACTCAGCGTTTACTCTTTCCGGGAAAAGCTCGCTGTGTTCAAAAGCATACCCTACCTTATCGATATCCAGACCGTCAACGTTGTCCATGAACACTACCGCGTGAGGATTTCCCATTGAAATGCAGGTAATGTTATAGCTTTCACCGTCTATTTCGACCTTACGGTTCACTACCCTTCCGTTCTCGTCAGGCTCAAGGGCGGCGGGAATAAGATTGGGCGCAAGAATCGCCTTACCCATATTTACCGTAGCTCCGTTCACCTCTCCGTAATGACGGGTAAGCGAAACCCTCATTATTCCGCTGAGCGTTTCAATTGATATCTCATCGCTGTCCGCAAGTCCGTTATCTCTCATAAACTTAGCTACGCAGCGGATTCCGTTGCCGCACATTTTACCCTCGGAGCCGTCAAGATTGAACATTCTCATCTTTCCGTCCGCGACCTTTGAGCGGCAGATCAGAATAACTCCGTCGCCGCCGATTCCGAAATGTCTGTCGGAAAGCTTAAGCGCAAGACCCTCGGGGTTATCTATCTTCTGCTCAAAGCAGTTGAAGTAGATATAGTCGTTGCCGCAGCCCTGCATTTTAGTGAATTCAAGCCTCTGCTTCTCTGTTCTCATATTGTTAATATCAACAATTTCAGTATTATGCTCGGTAAATTTGCTTCTTATTGAAGCGGCAATGGCGTTCGCAGTGTCGATAGAAGTAAGGCAGGGAATGTTTCTCTCCACTGTTTTTCTTCTTATCTTAACCGAATCCCTTGTAGGTATTCTTCCCTTTGAAGACGTTGAGATAACGTAAGCGATCTTTCCGCTTTCAATAAGCGTAAGAGTATTTTCCTCAGCCTCATGTATCTTCGCGACTTCCTCAACAGGTATGCCGTGATCTCTCAGCACGGCTGCCGTTCCCTTGGTAGAGTAAATCTTGAAGCCAAGGTCATAGAACATTTTAGCCGTCTGAGGAATTTCTCCCTTATCGGAATTTCTTACCGTTATAAGGACTCCGCCCTTCTTGCCGAGCTTATAGCCCGCCGCCGTAAGACCCTTATACAAAGATTCCTCAAGACTTGAAGCTACCGCAAGCACCTCGCCTGTAGACTTCATTTCAGGTCCCAGATGGTTATCCACGTCTATAAGCTTTTCAAAGGAGAACACCGGAACCTTAACCGCCACATAAGGCGAATTGGGATAAAGGCCCGTTCCGTAGCCCATATCGGCAAGCTTCTCGCCAAGCATTGCTCTTGTGGCAAGATCAACCATAGGAACTCCCGTAACCTTGGAGATATACGGAATAGTTCTGGACGATCTGGGATTGACCTCGATCACATACAGCTCGTCACGATAGATAAGATACTGAATATTTACAAGTCCCTTGGTATTAAGCGAAACCGCCAGACGCTTTGAACAGTCTATAATTCTTTCGGTAAGCTTATCAGAAACGTTCCATGCGGGATACACCGCGATAGAATCGCCCGAGTGGATACCCGCCCTTTCTATATGCTCCATAATTCCGGGGATAAGAATATCTTCGCCGTCGCAGATAGCGTCGACCTCGATCTCAGTGCCCATAAGATATTTATCTATCAGCACCGGATTCTCAATACCCTGATTGAGAATTATCTCCATATATTCTTTTATATCGTCGTCGTTAAAGGCGATTATCATATTCTGACCGCCCAGAACATAAGACGGACGCATAAGCACAGGATAGTGAATCCTGTTGGCGATTTCCAGAGCTTCCTGTGTGGTCATTACCGTAAAACCCTGCGGACGCTTGATCTTATGCTTCTCAAGCAGCTCGTCAAATCGCTCTCTGTCCTCCGCCGCGTCTATTGAATCGGGAGGAGTTCCGAGAATATTTACGCCGTTTTCAGCCATATGCTTGGTAAGCTTGATAGCCGTCTGACCGCCGAACGCAACAACTACTCCGTAAGGCTTTTCAACCTTAATGATATTCATAACGTCCTCATTTGTAAGAGGCTCGAAATAAAGCCGGTCGGCAGTGTCAAAGTCTGTGGAAACCGTTTCAGGGTTATTGTTTACAATCACAACGTCAAAGCCCTTCTCCTTAAGAGCCCATACGCAGTGAACCGAAGCGTAATCAAATTCTATTCCCTGACCGATACGGATAGGTCCGGAGCCGAATACGATGACCGTTTTATTTCCCGTATGCTTTGACTTGATAAACTCTTCAGCCTCGTCCTCGTTGTCATAGGTCGAATAGAAATAGGGCGTCATTGCCGAAAACTCCGCGGCGCAGGTATCGACCATTTTATATACCGCGTTAAGCGGCTTCTGTATCTTCTCGCCGGAAAGCCTTTCTATGACCTTATCGGGATAGCCGAGCTTCTTCGCGTCACGGTAAAGCTCAAAGGAAACGCCGCCCTTTGAAAGCTCCCTTTCCATATCTATCAGCTTGCACAGCTTGTTAAGAAACCACTCGTCGATTTTAGTAATTCCGTGTATCTCGTCAACAGTAACTCCCCGTCTGAGCGCCTCGTATACAACAAACAGCCTTTCATCGTTGCAGTCGTGAAGCTTTGCCCTGATCTCCTCATCTGAAAACGGCTCCATCTTCGGCGAGATAAGACAATCATGACCGATCTCCGCGCCTCTGACAGCCTTCATTATCGCCTGCTCAAACGTAGTGCCGATAGCCATGACCTCGCCGGTAGCCTTCATCTGGGTGCCCAGCTCTCTCTTGGCGTAAACAAATTTATCAAACGGCCACTTGGGCAGCTTAACCACGACATAGTCGAGCGCGGGCTCGAAGCAGGCGTAGGTCTTTCCTGTAACGGCGTTTTTGATTTCATCAAGAGTATAGCCGATCGCTATCTTTGCCGCAACCTTGGCTATAGGATATCCGGTAGCCTTGGACGCCAGCGCCGAGGAGCGGGAAACTCTGGGATTTACCTCGATCACCGCATATTCAAAGCTTTCGGGATTCAAAGCGAACTGGCAGTTGCAGCCGCCCTCTACCTTAAGAGTGTCTATTATTTTCAGCGCCGCCGAACGCAGCATCTGATATTCCTTATCCGCGAGAGTAACGCAGGGAGCTATTACTATAGAATCGCCGGTATGTACTCCGACCGGATCGAAATTCTCCATAGAGCAGACGGTGATTACGTTGCCCTTTGAATCGCGCATTACCTCAAACTCGATTTCCTTCCAGCCTGCAATGCATTTTTCCACAAGAACCTGAGTAATAGGCGACAGATAAAGACCGTTTCTGGTAATTTCCCTGAGCTCGTCCTCATTATTTACTATACCGCCGCCCGTTCCGCCGAGAGTAAAGGCGGGACGGATAATAAGCGGATAGCCGATACCTTCCTGGTTTGCAAAAGCCACGGCGTCCTCAACCGTATTTACTACCAGCGAAGGTATGCACGGCTGACCGATCGACTCCATGGTATCCTTGAACATCTGCCTGTCCTCAGCCTTGTCGATTGTTTCAGGATTTGCGCCAAGCAGCTTGACGCCGTGCTTATCCAGAAAGCCCTCCTTGGCAAGCTGCATTGAAAGGGTAAGACCTGTCTGTCCTCCGAGAGTGGAAAGCAGGCTGTCAGGACGTTCCTTTTTTATTACTCTCTTAACTGTTTCAAGCGTAAGAGGCTCAATATATATTTTATCCGCCATAGCCTTGTCGGTCATGATAGTAGCGGGATTTGAGTTGATAAGAATAACCTCAAGCCCCTCTTCCTTCAAAGCGCGGCAAGCCTGCGTACCGGCATAGTCGAACTCCGCCGCCTGACCTATGACGATAGGACCGGAGCCTATAACCAGCACCCGCTTTATATCTTTATTCAAAGGCATGAATCTTCACTCCTCACTTATTTTCATCAATCAGAGCCATAAATTTATCAAACAGAAATCCGGTATCCAGCGGACCGCCGCAGGCCTCCGGATGGAACTGCACGGAAAACGCGGGCATATTAAGATAAGTAATACCCTCGCAGGTTCCGTCGTTCGCGTTTACAAAAGACACCTTCGCGTTATCTCCCATTGAATCGTTAATGACCGCATAGCCATGATTCTGGCTTGTTATGTAAACTCTTCCGGTTTCAAGCTCGGCGGCGGGCTGATTTGCGCCTCTGTGACCGTATTTGAGCTTTTCAGTCCTGCCGCCCTGCGACAGCGCCAGAAGCTGATGGCCAAGACAAATTCCGAAGGTGGGTATTTTCTTTTCCGCAAGCTTTTTCAGCTCCCCGATTATTCCGACGTTTTCAGCCGGATCTCCGGGGCCGTTTGAAAGCATGATACCGTCGGGATTCAGCTCCTCCACCCTTTCGCAGGTGGTGTAAGCCGGAACAACGGTAACCTCGCAGCCTCTTTTAACAAGCTCCCGTCTTATATTGTCCTTGGCTCCGAAATCAAAAAGGCACACTCTTCTTTTTATTTCTCCCTCAGGAGCAAAAACCTGCTCCCTTTCGCAGGTAGTATTCTTTACGGCGTCTGTAATTCTGTAGCTTTTAAGATCATCGAAGCTGAAGCCGGAACCCTCGGCCACGATCTTGCCGTTCATAACGCCCGACTCTCTTACTATTTTCGTGAGCTGTCTGGTGTCGATCCCATAAAGGCCGACAATATTATTCTGCTTTAAAAAAGTGTCAAGATCACCCTCACAACGGAAGTTGCTAGGCTCTTGACACCAGTCTCTAACAATATAAGCTTTAACGTGCGAACGACCGCTTTCAAAATCAGCGGGAATAACTCCGTAATTTCCGATAAGAGGAAAAGTCTGAACAACGATCTGACCGTAATAACTCGGGTCTGTCAGCGTTTCCAAATAGCCTGTCATCGCGGTTGTAAAAACAATTTCACCGACAGCCTCGCCGGCGGCTCCGAAGCTTTTGCCTTCAAATATCGTGCCGTTCTCCAATATAAGATATGCTTTCTGCACCTATAGCTCCTCCTTTTTGCGCAAATTTTTACGATTACAATTATAGCATACAAAAAGCAATTTGTAAAGTGCTTTTTCAATATTATTTTCTTTCCGTTATAACGCACAAATAAATTCAATATACTTTATTATTTTTGCATATATAAATTTTGCCCGAGCAAGCAAAATAAAAGCCGCGGCAGTATCTGCGGTCTGTCCGTCAAAATGATACTGCCTCGCGGCATTTCTTAAAATTCAGCAGCCGTAACCTAGGCTCTTAAAGCTTTACTACCTGTAATTTTTTCACTCTGTTTGTGATAATTGTGGCGCAGACTATTTTTACCGCGTCAGGTATCAGAAAAGGAGTCACGCACCATCCGAGAACAGTGCCAAGACCTACCGCTCCGGTATTGTTTGTATATACGATCATGAACCAAACGGTTCCGAAAGCATAGCAAACGATCAAACCGATAACCATCGAAAGAATTAATACCCAGAATTTTTTGCCTAAAAGCTTTTCAAACAGCCACATTGTCAGCGCGGTGAAAATAAAACCGATTATGTATCCCCCGCTGGTTCCGGCAATAGCTCCCATTCCACCGGAAAAGCCGGCAAAGACCGGAACTCCTATCGCTCCCAAAATGACATAGCCGGTCACCGCTATAGTCCCCAGCTTTCCGCCGAGAATGCCTACCGCCGCAAAAACGCCGAACGTCTGCAATGTGAATGGCACAGTTGCGGGAATCGAGATCCATGAACATACCGCGATCAGTGCAATAAACAACCCACAGTAAGTAATGCTTCTTATCTTTTTACTTGTCAATTAAAACACGTCCTTTCAGTTGACAAGTATATCATATGCCGCAAACTTTGTCAACTTAAATTTATATAAAAGTTGACAAAGTTTGCGGTACAATTATGCTTCATGCAGCGCCGAAAAACACATCGGGGTACGATCGTATGCTGTCAGGCGGAAAATGCGGTATTTTACACTTGACAATAAGTATAAAATACGGTATAATATCAATTTGATAGTACAGAAATCTTTATGAACAGGAGAGTTTTTATTATGGCAAATACAATTTCAAAAGCAGGATACGCAAAGCTTGAGCAGGATCTTGAACATCTTGTTACCGTACGCAGAAGCGAGGTAGCCGAAAAGCTTAAGGAAGCCCGCTCCTTCGGTGACCTTTCGGAAAACGCCGAATATGATGAGGCAAAGAACGAACAGGGTATTCTTGAAGCGAGAATTGCCGAGCTTGAAAATATTCTTGCTAACGCGGTGGTTGTTGACGACGACGATATTTCCATTACCGAAATCGGCGTAGGCTCGATTATAAAGCTGCGGGATCTTGAACTGGACGAGGTCGAAACTCTCCAGATCGTAGGCTCCACTGAATCCGATCCCGACAACAACAAGATTTCCGACGAATCGCCTATAGGAAAAGCGGCGATCAATAAAAAAGTGGGAGATATTTTTGAGGTTGAGGCTCCCGTCGGAACCATTAAATTTGAGGTTCTTGAAATTTCCAAGTAACTTTGTCCCGAAAGGAAGATTAACAGATGAGCGAAGAGATCAGAAGCAATTCCCCGGAAGAAGAGCTTTCGGCGGAGGACATCAATATTCTTAAAAAAATACGGATAGATAAGCTTGAAGAGCTTAAGTCCCAAGGGAAAAACCCCTTTGAGATAACCAGTTATGACGTTACCGCTCATAACGCCGACGCCAAGTCCGAATATGAAGCATTTGAAGCCGATTGCAGAGCCGATGCGGGAGAGGACGAGGAAAAGCTTAAAGAACTGCTTGAGGCCGGCAGAAAAACCGTAAGCATTGCCGGAAGGATCATGTCGTGGAGAGATATGGGAAAGGCTAACTTTATTGATCTGCGCGACAAAACCGACAGAATCCAGGTATACGTCCGCATGAACGACATAGGAAAGGACGAGTTCGCCGAATTCAAGAAATGGGATATAGGCGATATTGTGGGAGTTGAAGGCTTTGTTTTCAGAACGCGCAGAGGCGAGGTTTCCGTTCACGCCACAAAGATAACAATGCTTTCAAAGTCCCTGCTGCCGCTGCCTGAAAAGTGGCACGGACTTAAGGATCAGGATACCAGATACCGTCAGAGATATACCGACCTTATCTGCAATCCTGAAGTAAAGGATACTTTCATTAAAAGGTCTAAAATAATTTCCTCAATCAGGCGCTATCTTGATTCTCAGGGCTTTATGGAGGTCGAAACTCCCATGCTGGTCGCAAATGCCGGCGGAGCCGCCGCAAGACCATTTGAAACCCATTACAACGCTCTCAATGAGGACGTTAAGCTCAGAATTTCGCTGGAGCTGTATCTGAAAAGGCTTATCGTAGGCGGACTTGAAAGGGTCTACGAAATAGGACGTGTTTTCAGAAACGAGGGCGTTGACGCAAGGCACAACCCTGAATTTACTCTTATGGAGCTTTATCAGGCATATACTGATTACAACGGCATGATGAAGCTTACCGAGGATATGTTCAGGTATCTGGCGCAGGAGGTCTGCGGAACTACCAAGATAACCTACGGCGAACTGGAAATTGATTTCGGAAAGCCCTTTGAAAAAATGACTATGGTTGAAGCGGTCAGAAAATATTCCGGAGCGGATTTCTCTGAAGTAAAGACCGACGAAGAAGCCAGAAGGCTTGCAGACGAGTACCATGTTGAGTACGAGCCGAGGCACAATAAAGGCGACATACTTAACCTGTTTTTTGAACAGTTTGCAGAGGAGCATTTGCTTCAGCCGACGTTTATTACAGATCACCCTGTAGAGATCTCGCCGCTTACCAAGAGAAAGCCGGAAAATCCCGACTATGTTGAAAGATTTGAGCTTTTCATCAATACATGGGAAATGTGCAACGCTTATTCCGAGCTTAACGACCCAATCGACCAGAGAGAACGTTTTATAGCGCAGGAGGAGATGTTCAAGCAGGGAGACGAGGAAGCCAACAGAATCGACGAGGACTTCCTGAGGGCTCTGGAAATCGGAATGCCTCCTACAGGCGGAATCGGCTACGGCATTGACAGACTTGTAATGCTGCTGACAAATTCGCCCGCCATAAGAGATGTTCTTTTGTTCCCGACAATGAAAACTCTCGACAAGTAAATTGCAGAATTGAGCGCTTAAATAAAACAACAAAGTTTAAAAAACAAAATCAATCCGGTATCATATATTCACGGATATCGGATTGATTTTTTTTATTATGTTTGATATAATGTGATTGAAAGACAAATTGGAATTTGTAAACCGCAATTTTATAAGTGGTTATTGAAGCTCACAGAGTTTTAATAAAATCCTCCAAAAGCCTTGAAAACAAAGGATTTATCTCAATGTGTTCGCCTTATTGCTTTATTCGTTTTCACGCAGATTTATCCCGTTCACTATATCTGATAAGGGCAAAAACGAGGGAAAAACTCAGGTTCAACGGACATAGAAGGGACTGTTATAAATATGAAAACAATTTCTGTTGCTGCGGTTAGTGCCGGCGGAAAAACAACGGTTGTCAATGAATTAAAGAAGCGATTACGGAATTCACAATCTCTGCATTTCGACGATTATACTTTTGAGGGTAAAGTTGATAACTTCTATCAATGGGTACGCGATGGAGCAAATTATCATGTTTGGAATTTAAGTCCTTTAGAAGATGATATTTTAAAAATTAAATCTTCGGGAAAATGCGATTATTTGATATTGGACTATCCCTTTGCTTATTGCCATAGTACAATTAAACCGTACATTAATAAAGCATTTTTTGTTGACACTCCGCTCGATATATCTTTAGCAAGGCGGATTTTAAGAGATATGTGTGATGCCACAGCGGAGGAGATACGCCATGATTTGGAAATTTATTTAAAATGCGCACGAATAGCCTTTATTCAAATGCAAAAGGATATTTTACCATCATCGGACTATATAATAGACGGTACACTAAGTGTAGAAGAAATTGTGAATGAAATTGTTGCAAAAATAAATTACAGAAAATAGCCCTTGTACAAAACCGAAGTTTGTGCAAGTGGTGTATTTTGCTCTTAAACGCCGAGGACTTATTACCCGCCGAAAAAGAATTTTGTGTGAATTTCCCTTGTTTCGGCTAGTAAGGGCAAAAACAAGGGAAAACACATAAGGTTGGAATACAAAACAGGCGATATGCCTTGAAAATACAGCACTTTCAGCGGGTTTAACAGATAAATTTAAATTTGTAGAGCTAAATAAGAGTTAAAACAAAATGATATAACCTAATAAAAAACGGAGGAATTAAAATGCGTGTAATTGTAATCGGAGCTGCGGGACATATCGGAACTTACCTTATCCCAATGCTTGTTGATAACGGATATGAAACCGTAGCAATCACGAGAAAAATGTCTGAGCCTTATGAGGACGCTCCCGCTTGGCATAAGGTCAAACGGGTTTTGCTTGACAGAAGCGAGCCTGACTTTATAGAACGGCTTAAGGAAATGAAGCCGGACGTCATTGTTGATCTTGTGAATTTCAATATTGAGGATACAAAGAAAATTGTCGAGGGATTCAGCGGCAGCGGACTTTCACATTATCTGTACTGTTCTTCTTGCTGGGCTCACGGCATGGCGGAAACTGTTCCCTTCGATCCCGACGACCTGAGAAAAGAACCGCTTGACGATTACGGCAGAGATAAATTTGCAAGTGAAATGTACCTGAAAGAGCAGTATAGAAAAAATAAGTTTCCTGCAACAATTATAATGCCTGGACAGATCTCAGGACCGGGCTGGACTATAATCAATCCTTGGGGAAATACATCTATGCGTGTATTTCAGGATATAGCGGACGGCAAGGAAATTGCCCTGCCGAATTTCGGGCAGGAAATTCTGCACCACGTTCACGGCTATGACGTAGCACAGGTATTTTATAAGGCGATAACCCACAGAAACCAGTCGCTCGGAGAGTCCTTTGACGCCGAAGCGGAAACTCACATTACGCTGTACGGTTTTGCAAAGCATATGTATGAATTTTTCGGTCATGAGCCGAAAATCAGATTTTTGTCTTGGGACGAGTGGTGTAAATACGAAGGCAATGCGGAGGAATGTGAACATACATATTACCATATCGCCCGAAGCGGCGTGTTCAGTATTGAAAAGACAAGACGGCTTCTTGAGTATCAGCCTAAATACACTTGTATTGAAACAATAGATTTGGCGGTGAAAAGCTGCATTGACAGAGGCTTGATAACAATTAACAAACATTAAGAAAAGCGCTTTATCTGAAAAACGGATAAAGCGCTTGTTTTCTTATATGCGACCAGACCGATAAGCCGAGTTTTGTCGTGTACGGTAATCTATCTAGGCTGACCGTCGCCGGACAGCTCAAGCCACCTATAACCGCAAGCCTGACGAGCAGCCATTGACTTAACGGTTACCATTGGTGTTGCATCGGATAAGGTTTACATGGCAGCAATATCTCTATCGCTCCGGTGAGCTCTTACCTCGCCTTTCCACCCTTACCGGAAACGAAACGCTCCGGCGGTATATCTCTGTTGCACTTGCTCTAAGGTCGCCCTCGGCTGATGTTATCAGCTATCCTGCTCTGCGATGCTCGGACTTTCCTCATGAACTTGGCGTTCACGCTACCGTATAGCCTGCTCGCGATTATTATTATAGCATTTCTGCGGTTTGTTGTCAATTGCAGTTGAGCCTGAACGGAAAAAATCGCATAACTGTTTCGCATTTATATAAATTTTCATTACATTTTATCTATTGTTTATTATTCCCTTACAAAGCGGCTTTATAATATAACTGATTTAAAACCAACCGCTAAGCGAGTTTATATCCATAAATATTTTTCCACGATTCAGGCGCCTAACAGAGGCAAACTAAAAAAATACGGCTCAAACAGGCGCGTGAACTGATAAAATAAATAAAAGCGTGGAATATTATTTATGCATATTGCAGAAAGGCGTTATGAAAATGAAAGTACTGATTACAACAGACTGTTACACACCGACAATAAACGGAGTCGTCACTTCTATACTGAATCTGGAAACAGAGCTTCGCAGGCTTGGTCACGAGGTAAAAATACTCTGCCCGTCTGAAAATTTCCGCTGTCGCGAAAGCGAAAACGTATACCGAATAGGCTCTGTCGGAATAGGCAGAATCTACAACGGAGCAAGAGCGGCTTTGCGGATACGTCAGAACAATCTGCAAAAGCTGATAGATTGGAAACCCGATATAATTCATTCCCAGTCGGAATTCACTTCCTTTATTATGGCCAAACGGATTTCCGCCGAGGCAGGCTGTCCGATAGTTCACACCTATCATACGGTTTACGAAAACTATACCCACTACTTTTCCCCCAGCATTACTCTGGGCAGAAAAGCGGTAATACTGATGACAAAGCGTATTCTTCAGCACACAGAAGCGGTAATTGCTCCCAGCAGAAAAATCGAAAAGCTGCTGACGGACTACGGCGTTGAACAGCCGATCAGAGTTATTCCTACAGGACTGCGGCTGGAAAAGTTCTCTGAAGCCGTTCCGGAAAAGGAAACAGCCGATCTGAAAGCGAGGCTCGGCATACCGTCTGAAAGCAAGGTCATGATAACTGTAGGCAGAACGGCAAAGGAAAAAAATATTGACGAGCTGATAAAATTCTTCAAGCGGCTGAATATGAAAAACTCCGTTTTTGTAATCGTAGGCGGCGGTCCTTACCTGAGCACGCTGAAAGAAATCGCGCAAAGCGAAAAGATAGCTGATAAAGTAATTTTTACCGGCGAAGTCAAGCCGGATAATATTTTAAAGTATTACAGACTGGGAGATATGTTCTTAAGCGCCTCGCAGAGCGAAACTCAGGGACTGACCTATATCGAAGCGCTGGCAAGCGGTCTGCCTGCGGTCTGTAAAAGGGACGGCTGCCTTGAAGGCGTAATTGAAGACAATATAAACGGAGGTCAGTATACGGATTTTGAAAGCTTTGAAAAGCTAGTCCTTACAATTCTGAGCAACGGGGCTCTGAAAAGCCTTATGTCGGCAAACGCAGTTAAAACGGCGCAGAGATATTCGGCGGAAGAATTTGCGCGTAATACTGAAAACGTATATAACGAAATTATTGAAAAGAACGGCGGGTATACCCACGCGGAAATGCTGCCCGAATACAGAAATTGCTGCTGAAATCTAAAGTCATAGCCTTGTTTCCTGACCGGCAAACTAAATAAGGCTGTAAAACGCCGCGATTTACAATACCGTCCGTCCTGCTCCTGACGGACGTTTTCTTTTTCCGCGCCGAATTACGCGAGAAAAGCCTGAAGCGTCAGATAATCAGGTTACTTATTTCACAAACGGTTCAGGCTTTTATATGCTCTGATTTTTTATGCTCATATACGACATAATATTTACCTGTAAAAAACAGCTCAAACATCTTGACCTTTTTAAACTTATGATGTATAATAAATTAATTAGCATTCAGAATTCAAAAGTCATTTATACAGGAGGTTTAAATTTGGCAGATATTTTATTAGACGCAGTGATAGATACGCTTAAAACGCTGCCTTTTTTGCTCGGCGTTTATATTTTGATCGAATACATTGAGCATAAGTCGTCCGATAAGCTTGTAAACGGACTCAGAAGGCTCGGACCGTTCGGAGCGATCGGAGGCGGACTTTTAGGCGCCGTTCCTCAGTGCGGCTTTTCAGTTGCCGCCGCGAACCTGTTTTCCGGCAGGCTTATTTCAACAGGCACTCTTGTCGCCGTTTTTCTTTCCACCAGCGACGAAGCGATCCCTATGATGATGTCCAATCCCTCCAGCGTCAACTCCCTGTGGAAGTTTATCGTGATCAAGACGCTGATAGCAATAGCTGCCGGCATTGCGGTAGACGCCGTAATGAAGCTGTTTAAGATTAACTCACAGGAGGAGCCTTTCAGGGAGATATGCTCTCACTGCGACTGCGAACACCACAGTATTTTGAGGGCTGCTCTCTCTCATACTGTAAATATAACGATATTCATTCTTATCGTTAATATAATTCTTGGTTTCGCGATCGAATTTGCCGGAGAGGAAAATCTCAAATCAATCATGATGACAAATTCCGTTTTACAGCCTCTTGTAACCGCTCTTTTCGGATTTATCCCCAACTGCGCCGCGTCCGTGGTAATAACTCAGCTTTACATAGAGGGTATAGTTTCCTTCGGGTCGGCTATTGCCGGACTCTGCACAGGCGCCGGCGTAGGACTGCTGGTGCTTTTCAAAACAAACAAGCGCATGAAGCAGAATTTTGCCATTATGGGTATTCTTTACGTTACCGCCGTAGTATCCGGAATGGTAATAAATCTTGCGATGCGGACTTAACAAATCACAGCATACTCGCTGCGTTCGCTAAATAATGATCATAAAAATATCGGACGGGCATTGCTCGTCCGATATTATTTTACTGTAAATTTCTCTTTAAGCTCCTCAGGCGTCATGCCTTTACGGGCAACAAGCAGTGAATACCTTTTATCTCCATTTTCGTACCAGTCAGATTTTTCCTTGTCGAAATACTGCCAAATAAACCATTCTGAACAGAAATCAGGCTCTTTAGATGTGCTTATAACCCATATAAGACGATCGGAGAAATCCGTGCTTATATATCTGTCGTAGCTGCTTCTATCGCATATCAAAATTACCTCGCAGCCGTATTCGGCAGAAACATATTCGGTAAAATCCGCGATTCTCCGGCAAACCTCAACCGGGTCGTCTTCAAATATCCTCTCCCAAAGGCTCATTGTAAGATCAAGGGCAGGATAAAGCCTTCCGCTCATATTTTCTCCTGCAAGCCCGCAGAAGTGTTCAGCCTGAGCCTTTCCGTCCTTCTTAAAGTCAAAATCATGCACCGCTCCGGTCATAAGCTCTGAATCCGAGGACCTGCGCCAGTTCTCCTTAAAGCTTTTATCCTCGTAGCTTACCCCTTTGGAAGCCTGTATATAAACAAACGACATATTACGGTTTGCAAGTGTGCCCCACTTTATTTCCCCCAGACTGTCGGAAATTACCGCGCCTCTTGACGGATAATCCCGCTTTCTGGGTTCGTTTACAGATATTTTTCCGGTAAACACCAGAACGAAATAATTCAGCGCTATAACCGCCAGACACGCAACCGCAAGCTTAAACAAAAAGCGTCTGCGTTTCCTGCGCCGCTGTCTTTGCAGCCCGTCGTCGGAAAATTCCTCGTCAATAAGCCCGACCGCTTCGCTGTCGAGCTGAAAGGGGGCAGATTTTTTATCCGATCTATTTTTTCTTCGGTGAAACAGCATTCTCCTTTTCTTCCTTTGTATATTCAGCAGAATTTGCTATCAGATCCGCAAAGCTGCAGCTTTCAAGCTTATCTCTGACAAGATTTGAGATCTCGCAGAACACTTTCTGATAGCAGCATACCCCTGAAGCTCCCCTGCTGCATATTCCGTCGGGCGCCAGGCACCTTGAGAAATAATATGTACCCTCAATAGCTTCGGTAACCATTCTCAGATTTATCTCCTTCGGAGAAAGATTTATCTGATAGCCTCCCTGAGTTCCCTTATAAGACCTTACGATCCCGGCGGCAACCAGCTTTCGCAGTATTTTAAGCGCAAATCTGAGAGTAACCGCCGCTCTTTCTGAAATTGCCTTCGCTTCTACTCTTCCTCCGTCAATACACAGCGCCGAAACAATCCTTACAGCGTAGTCTGTTTCTAGAGTTATATGCATCTGGTATTCCTCCGATTAGTCAAGATAATCCCTTACCTTATTGCTTCTGTTAGGGTGGCGCAGCTTTCTTAGCGCCTTGGCCTCTATCTGGCGGATACGCTCTCTTGTAACGTTGAACTGCTGTCCTACTTCCTCAAGGGTTCTGGAACGTCCGTCCTCAAGACCGAAGCGCAGTCTTAAAACCTTTTCCTCACGCTCTGTAAGCGTAGAAAGAACCTGATTTATCTGCTCCTTTAAAAGCACCTGCGAAGCTGCCTCGGCAGGAGCCGGAGCGTCCTCGTCGGGAATAAAATCACCAAGATGAGAATCCTCCTCCTCGCCGATAGGAGTTTCAAGCGAAACGGGATCCTGAGCTATCCTCATTATCTCCCTTACCCTTTCAACCGGCATTTCAAGGCGGTCGGCAATTTCCTCCGGCGAGGGATCGTGGCCGTTTTCATGCAGAAGCTGGCTGGAAACCTTTTTTACCTTAGTAATCGTTTCGACCATATGCACCGGTATCCTGATGGTTCTTGCCTGATCGGCTATCGCCCTTGTTATCGCCTGTCTTATCCACCATGTGGCATAGGTTGAAAACTTAAAGCCCTTTGTATAGTCAAACTTTTCCACAGCCTTGATAAGTCCCATATTTCCCTCCTGTATCAGGTCGAGAAAAGACATTCCCCTGCCGACGTATCTTTTGGCTATTGATACGACAAGACGGAGGTTAGCCTCGGCAAGACGCTTTCTTGCATTGGAGGCTTCCTTTTCGTTGTTTCCGCCCATCTTTTCGGCAAGCTGAATCTCCTCCTCAGAGGTAAGAAGAGGAACCCGTCCGATCTCCTTGAGATATATCTTAACAGGGTCGTCAATGGCGATTCCGTCGGTGGAAAGTCCTATATCCACCTCATCGGGAGTGATATCGTCCTCAGGATTCACGAGAATAAGCGTATCGTCAGGAACTATATCGTCAATGATCTCGATATTCAGCGCTGAACAGTTGTCGTAAAAAGCGTCCATCTGCTCAACGTCATAATCAAGCTTTTCAAGCGCATCGGTAATCTCTTTTGTCGTAAGCTTACCTGTAGCCTTTCCCTGCTCCATAAGATTATCCATAATAAACTTTTTATTGTCTGTCATAAAAACTCTCCATTCGTTTATTGATTTAAGTAGTCCGGCGCGGCTGCGCGCGCCAAGCTCCTACATAATTCCTTTTTTCTTTTTAAGCCGCTCTCTGAGCTCAAGCAGCTCGTCGTCTGACATTTCCTCCGCTTTAGGTTTATCGGGATCGTATTCCAGAAGAGCTGACACGCAATCGTAAACCACATTCTTATCTATTCCCTTATCATCATATTCCGAAAGAATCGCAGTTATTTTACCCACTTCCTCCGCTGAAAATTCATCATTGAAGGATGATACCGAATAATCCCCGCCGCTGATTATTTTATTCACAAGGCTTTCATATATGCGTCTGTTAAGAGAAGTGACCATTTTTTCCGGCGGCAGTCTTTGTGAAATATCGGCGCAGAAGTCAGGATTGTTATAGATAAAATAAATTATCTCCCGCTCCGCCGTGTTTTCCTTGGGATGAGCCGCCGCCTCGGGATTAAGACTGTCCCTCCTGCCGGCAAAGGTCTGAATACTTCGCCATTCCCGCTTTTCCTTCTGATAATTCTTTTTTCTCAGCAGGCTTTTGATCTCCTCATATATCGCAGGCTTTGAAATTCCCTGCTCGAGAGCTACCTTAGAAATGTAAATATCTCTTTCCACAGGGGATTTTATAGAAGCCAGAACGTCGTATATCCTTTTCATGTAATCCGACTTTCCAACTTCTGTTTCAGTGTCTATACCGTCCTTTGCCTTCGCCAGTTCAAAATTGATAGCGCCCTCCGAATGATTGAGCAGATGTTCAAACCTTACAGCTCCGTACCTGTTTATATACTCGTCCGGGTCCTTGGCGCCCTCCATTTTTATAACCGTTGCTTTAAGTCCGGTTTCACCGAGAATATATATCGCCTTTTGGGTCGCCTTCTGCCCCGCCTCGTCTGAATCGTAGCAGATGACCGCTTCGTCGGCGTAATTTGAAATAAGCTTCGCCTGCTCCGGGGTAAGCGCGGTTCCGCAGGAAGCCACCGCGTTTTCAAAGCCTGCCTGATTAAGAGAGATAACGTCGAGGTTTCCCTCGCACAGCAGTATCTTTTTATCCTTGACGGCCGCGTTTTTGGCAAAATTCATTGAAAACAAAAACCTGTTTTTATTATACACCACGGTATCCTTGGAATTAAGGTATTTGCGCTTGTCATCGGGGCTTAAAGCGCGTCCGCCGAAGCCGACTATATTCCCCCTCAGATCTATAAACGGGAACATTGCCCTGTTGACAAAAAAATCATATGTATTTTTGGTGTTTTTCGCGGAACGAGAAACAAGGCTGGCGTCGATCAGCTCCTGCTCGGAATAGCCCTCGGAAAGCATATAGCTTTTAAGCTCCGACCAGCTGTTGGGCGCAAAGCCCATGCCGTATTTCATGATAGTTTCCGCTTTAAGGCCCCGCTTCGCCAGATACTCCCGGCAGGGTCTTCCCTCCGGCGACCGCAGCTTATCGTAAAAAAATCTTGCAGCCTTTTTGTTCATTTCATAAATGCGCTTACGCCGGTCCGTTCCGCCGCTTCTGAACTGTTCGTCCTCAGGAAGAGGCACTCCGCCCCTGTCGGCAAGCAGCTTTACCGCCTCCCAGTAGTCCAGATTGTTATAGCGCATTGTAAAGGTTATAACATCTCCGCCGGCTCCGCAGCCAAAGCAATGAAAGTATTCCTTATCAGGGTGGACGTGGCATGACGGCGTTTTTTCGTTATGGAACGGACACAGACAGACATAGTCCCGTCCAGTTCTTTTAAGACTTACATAGCTGCCCATTACCTCCGCTATGGGATTGGCGGCTTTAAGCCTGTCTAAAAATTCGGGCGGCAGCGGCATTTATGTATCATCTCCTTAAATAAAAAACCTGAACCTCCCCAACCGCCAACTGCTCAATAAAGCTTTCAGCGGCAACACAGTGTGGTTTACTCCATTTTTATAGTCGTCAGCGCTGTATTATGTATTTCCTGTTCCGTCAGGGCAGCGGCTTTTCCCAGGGTCACAGAGAATATCCGCCAAATAAACAATATAATCAAAATCTCAGCGTCAATACACAGCAACAAAAGCTATTTATCCTACCTGACCTTCCATGCGGCAGGCACGAACAGCTCAGTAAACACGTCAACGGCATAGCTGTCGGACATTCCGGAAATATAGTCGCACACCGCCGTATCCACTCCGTATTTATAAGCCAGATTTATATAAAGCGCAGGCATTTTCTCAATATGATCCACAAAATACTTATAAAGCTGCTCTATCATTGCCTGAGCCTTGGTTTCCTCCGATTTGCATTTGGGATTGCGGTAAACGCTTTCAAACATAAACTCATGCAGCGCTTTGTACGCCTTATCTACCTCGTCGGACATTCTTATCAATGAGCCGCCGTTATCTTCCGATATTCCGTTTTCTATAAGGGACGTTACGAGAGCAGTGATACGCTCCGACTTTGAATGTCCCAGAACATCCGTAACAGCCTTTGGAATATCCTCCTCGCAAATTATCCCTCCGCGGACCGAATCGTCTATATCATGATTTATGTATGCGATAACGTCAGCGTAACGGACAACATAGCCCTCCAGCGTTTCCGCTGTCTGATTGGTATGCTTTAGTATTCCGTCCCGCACCTCATAGGTAAGATTAAGCCCTTTGCCGTCGTTTTCAATTATATCAACGACCCGCAGCCCCTGCTCATAGTGATGAAAGCCGGACGGGGCAAGCTCGTTGAGAATACGCTCTCCCGCATGACCGAAGGGCGTATGCCCAAGGTCGTGACCCATAGCTATGGCTTCGGTAAGGTCCTCGTTGAGCCTGAGCGCCCTCGCTATGGTTCTCGCTATCTGTCCTACCTCCAGAGTATGGGTAAGGCGCGTCCTGTAATGATCTCCCGTAGGCGAAAGAAAAACCTGAGTCTTATGCTTTAGTCTGCGGAAAGAGTTGCAGTGAATGATCTTATCTCTGTCGCGCTGATATTCGGTTCTGTAATCACACCTGACGGCATCGCAAGCTCTTCCCTTTGTTTCGGAGGAAAGCGCGGCATATCCGCAAAGCAGACTTTTTTCAAAGCTTTCATACCTTTCTCTCGGAGTCACAGTATTCACGTCCTCTCTGAATTTATTAGAACCTAAATCAGCTCATGCTTATAAATATGTTATGTGGGATACAATAACCGCAAGGAATTGTTGACTTTTCCCCACAACTCATCTTCTAATATATTATACAAAATCCGCAGTAAAAAAACCTTTACCGCGGACAAAATTTTGTATAAACGCACAAAAATCAAGCGAAATCATGCCACAAATCTGTAACTTCCGATATGTTGATCCTTCCGTTAGAAAGGTCTGTCAGCTTTTCCTTAAGCTTCTGAGCGAGCTCTTCCTTTACAAGCACAGTAATACTTACATCGTCCGCAAAGCTTTCATCGGTAATTTTTACTCCGAACTCAGGAAAAATATACGCCAGCTTTCCGTAAAGCGAATAGTCGCACCTGACGGTTATTTCAGAGCAGCGGCGCATTATCATTTTGCGCGCCGCGTCCACCGCAAGCTTGCAGGCGTGGGAATAAGCCCTTACAAGCCCTCCTCCGCCAAGCAGCACGCCGCCGAAATATCTGGTAACTACCACGCAGACGTCGGTAAGCCCTTCCTTTTTCAGCACGTCAAGGACAGGAAGTCCTCCCGTTCCCTGCGGCTCTCCGTCGTCGGAATACCTTGAAATATTGTTTTCCCTGACGATATAGGCATATACGTTATGCCTTGCCTTTCTGTGCCTTGCTTTTACGGAATTGATAAATTCAACCGCCTCATCGGCAGTCCTTACCGGGCATATCTGTCCGATAAACTCCGACTTTTTCTCGACAAAGCTGTCCTCGGCAGGCAGCTCAACGGTAACATATCCGCTTTCCGACACAGCGTTTCCCTCCATAACAAAAAAGAGCGGAAAATCCGCTCTTAATGTAATCAGTCAAGATTAAATCTCTTCTTGAATCTGTCTACGCGTCCGCCGGTATCAACCAGCTTCTGCTTTCCTGTAAAGAAAGGATGACACTTTGAACAGATTTCAACTTTGATATCCTTCTTTGTGGAACGAGTATTGATTACATTGCCGCAAGCGCAGGTAATAGTAGTTTCCTCGTACTTAGGATGGATTCCCTCTCTCATTTAAAAACGACCTCCTTCCAAACTAAAAATTATGAACTCATAGAAGCCCATCATCCTCAGTTCAGACAGTAGTTCTATGCAGTAATCACATTGACTAGAGTATTATATCACATCAGATCGGCTTTGTCAACACTTTTCTGAAAATTTCCGCGGGAAATCCTGTTTATGCAAGTAAAAAGCCTGCAAAACACTGCAAATACATATGCCTGATTTGCATTAAACAAAAATTTTGTTAATTGCTGCAAAACATAAAAAGCGTTTTTATGTAATATTATAAATAAAGCTCCGTTCAGCAACGCCTCTATGCGGCAGGTAAATTTGCACAAAGAAGCTGTAATATAAAAGCCTCCTTGTTGTCATCATAACCGAAAATAGCTTTGCCGCTGAGAATTTTATTTATTACGCTTGACATTTCAGTTACCTTATGCTAATCTTATAGAGTAGAGTTAGGTGTAGCTAACTGAAATTATAAAAAGGAGTATGATTATGATGCCTCTGACTCTTGCAAATGTAGGAGAAGAAAACATGATAAAAAAAGTCGGCGGAAGCCCTGAAACAAGAAAGTTTCTCGAAAACCTCGGCTTCGTTGCCGGCGGAAGCGTTACGGTTATCAACGAGATAGGCGGAAACGTGATCGTTAACGTCAAGGAGTCCAGAGTCGCGGTTTCAAAGGAAATGGCAAGCAAAATAATGATTTAGCCGACCTGTTAGTCAGCCGGCGCGGTATCGGACAGCAAGTCTTAAGCTGTGCGTACTTTGCTCGGCATGGCAGCTAAAGCCAGTCGAACGGCGAAGCTTTGCGGTTGGCTTGAGGTCGCATTATATGAACGGAGGAAATAGTATGACATTGAAGGAAGCAAAGATCGGTCAGACGGTCAGGGTCAGGAAGCTTAACGGCGAGGGCGCCGTCAAGCGGCGGATAATGGATATGGGGATAACCAAGGGCGTTGATATATATATCCGCAAGGTCGCGCCGCTGGGAGATCCGATCGAGGTAACGGTGAGAGGCTATGAGCTTTCTCTGAGAAAAGCCGACGCGGAAACGATTGAAACAGAGTGATCTGTTTTTTGACTGCTAGTTAGCAACGACTAATTAATATAAGACTGTCAGGAGGAAAAATAATGAGTATAAAAATAGCTCTCGCCGGCAATCCGAACTGCGGTAAAACCACGCTGTTCAACGCTCTTACCGGCTCAAATCAGTTTGTCGGAAACTGGCCCGGCGTAACGGTAGAAAAAAAGGAAGGAAAGCTTAAATGGAATAAGGACGTAATAATCACCGACCTTCCGGGTATTTATTCTCTTTCTCCGTATACGCTTGAAGAGGTAGTCGCGAGAAATTATCTTATAAACGAGCGTCCGCAGGCTATTCTTAACATCATCGACGGAACAAATCTCGAGAGAAACCTTTATCTTACTACTCAGCTTGTGGAGCTTGGCATTCCGGTAATTGTTGCCGTAAATATGATGGACATTGTCCGTAAAAACGGCGACAAAATAAACACCGAGCAGCTTGCCAGGGAGCTTGGCTGCGAGGTCGTGGAGATCTCCGCTCTTAAAGGCACAGGCATAGAGGAGGCCGCCAACAAAGCAATCGAGGCTGCCAACAGAGCCGATCCGGCTATTCCTCAGCACAGCTTCGGCGGCTGCGTTGAGCACGCTCTTGCGCATATTGAAGAAGCGGCGCTGCACGATATTCCCGAGGAACAGCAGAGATGGTACGCGATCAAAATTTTCGAGCGGGACGAAAAGGTTCTTGAAAGCGTCAATATTTCCAAAGGCGTCAGAGAGCATATCGAATCGGACATATGCGCCGCTGAAAAGGAAATGGACGACGACGCGGAGAGCATTATCACAAACGAGCGTTATATTTACATAGCGTCTGTAATCAAGGACTGCTATAAAAAGAAAAACAAAGGCGCCCTTACCACGTCGGATAAAATAGACAAGATAGTTACAAACCGCTGGCTGGGACTTCCTATCTTCGCGGCTGTAATGTTTATCGTTTATTACGTTTCAATGGTTACCGTAGGAAGCGCCGCTACCGACTGGGCAAACGACGGGCTGTTCGGAGACGGCTGGCATCTGTTCGGAATAGGAACGGGCGCTTATGAGGAAGCGGCTGAGGAATACGGCGACTCTCCGGCTATCATAGAAGGCTTTATCGCAAAGGCGGCTGAAAACGGCGCCGATACTCAGTCTATTGAGAACGCCATTGATCCCGAAAGCGAAGGCTTCAGTCTTGATACGGCTAAGACGGAGCTTGCTTCGCTTACGGCAATGTTCTCCGAGGGAGATACGGCGGTATATACGCTGGAAGACGAGGAAACTCTTGAAACCACCGAGGAAACGGCAGCGTATGCCGACCTGACCTCGGCTGTTGCCGCATTTGAAAAATACGAATGCGCGGATCCCGATCCTGCCGAATACGGTGTCTGGGTTCCGGGTATCCCCGTGCTTATCGAAAGCGGTCTGGACGCTGTAAACTGCGCCGACTGGCTCAAAGGGCTCATTCTTGACGGTATAGTAGGCGGAGTAGGCGCGGTTCTCGGCTTTGTACCGCAGATGCTGGTACTGTTTATTCTCCTCGCGATACTTGAAGCGTGCGGATATATGGCTAGAATCGCATTTGTAATGGACAGGATTTTCAGAAAATTCGGACTCTCAGGAAAATCCTTTATCCCTATTCTTATCGGCACAGGCTGCGGAATCCCGGGAATCATGGCTTCGAGAACTATTGAAAACGAGCGCGACCGCCGTATGACGATCATGACCACAACTTTTATCCCCTGCGGCGCAAAAACGCCTTTCATCGCCATGATCGCAGGCGCGATCTTCGGAGGCTCCGCCTGGGTAGCAACCTCGGCTTACTTTATCGGAATAGCCGCCATCATAGTTTCAGGCATTATGCTTAAGAAAACCAAAATGTTTGCCGGAGATCCCGCTCCTTTCGTAATGGAGCTTCCCGCATACCACCTTCCTACAATAGGCAACGTTCTCCGTTCAATGTGGGAGCGCGGCTGGTCGTTTATCAAGAAAGCAGGCACGATCATTCTGCTTTCCACGATAGTGATCTGGTTCACCTCTTACTTCGGCGTAGTGGACGGTTCGTTCCAAATGCTTTCAGAGGAGCAGATGGAATACAGTATCCTGGCAAAGATCGGCGAGGCTATATGCTGGATATTCGCACCTCTCGGCTGGGGAAACTGGCAGGCCACGGTAGCCGCAGTTACAGGACTTGTAGCCAAGGAAAACATTGTAGGCACTATGGGTATCCTTTACGGCGGCTCCGCAGACGTTTATACAAGCATTGCCGCAGCCTTTACAGGAATTACGGGAATGTCCTTCCTCATCTTCAATCTTCTCTGCGCTCCGTGCTTCGCGGCGATGGGAGCAATCAAGCGTGAAATGAACAGCCGCAAGTGGTTCTGGTTTGCGATCGGCTATGAGTGCGGCTTTGCATATGCCATCGCTCTTGTGGTAAACCAGCTCGGAAAGCTGTTCACAGGCGACGTGAGCGTTATAGGTCTTATTGTGGCTCTTGCAATAATCGCGCTTATAGTATATATGCTTGTAAGACCCTACAAAGAAAGCACAAGATTTGAAGGAAAGGTCAAACTCTCAACTTAACTGAAAACAGGAGGCTGGATATATGGGCACTTACTTTGTTGCCGCGGTCGTTTTAGCGGCTGTTATTCTCATTATAGCAAAACTGGCTAGGGATAAAAAGAAAGGAAAAAGCGCCTGCGGCTGCGGATGTTCAAACTGTCCGGGTTCGTCGGTATGCCATAAAAACAGATAATACTGAGCTTTACTGCACGGGTAAGAAATATCCGTGCAGTATTTTTATCTGCAAAAATTCCCGCTTCATTTCAGGAACCGGACATGATCGAAGCTCCGCAGGCTTTCCTCGATTATCCTCAGCGCTGTCACATCTGTAAAATTTATAAGAAAAATTATTTAAAAACTATATACAACGCAAAAAATATGTGCTATAATGACACTGTATATTATAGCTGTTTTGCAGCGCGTTTTGACTTTTTTCGCCTCAAGGCAGATTTTTACCTGAAAGGAAGGGATGTTAGGGTTGGAGCAGAAGCTTACATTGTACGGTTTCAATAACCTTACAAAAACCCTTAGCTTTAACATCTATGATGTTTGCTACGCTAAAAGTGAAAGAGAACAGAAGGACTATATCGCATATATAGATGAGCAGTACAATTCTGAGCGTCTGACAAAAATACTCTGCGACGTTACGGAGATGATAGGAGCGCGTATCCTCAATATCTCAAAGCAGGATTACGAGCCTCAGGGCGCTTCGGTCAACGTCCTTATCGCCGAAAAGGAGCTGGACGAGGATTCTATCGACATTTCCTGCAATATGGGAAATTACACCGCTGAGCACAGAACGGTCCATGCCCATCTGGATAAAAGTCACGTTACCGTTCACACCTTTCCCGAATACCATCCTGACAATTCTATCTCTACCTTCAGGGTGGACATAGACGTTTCCACCTGCGGAACAATTTCGCCTCTTAACGCCCTTAACTATCTTATAGGCAGCTTTGATTCAGATATCATTACCATCGACTACAGAGTCAGAGGCTTTACAAGAGACGTGCTGGGCAAGAAGTTTTTTATAGATCATAAAATAAACTCTATACAGGAGTATATAGATAAAAACACGCTGAACAAATACGACGCGATAGACGTAAACGTTTATCAGTCCAATATTTTTCACACTAAAATGCTTATCAAGGATATTGAGCTTCAGAATTACCTTTTCAAAAAGGACGTTTACGAGCTTACTCCCAAGCAGCGTCTGGATATAACCGACAGCCTGAGAAGGGAAATGATCGAAATCTTCAGCGGAATGAATATATACTGAACGCGCGGTTACCGTCCGGCGGCGCCGCTGCGGAAATATCTCAGCAATTACGGCAGAAAGCCGTCCCTGCGGAGCATTTCACAGGTCTTTGCGGCATTTTTCCTGCCGCCTTGCCGCTCAGCCGTCGGAAGCTGCGTATAAAAACATACGGCGGCAGAGCATGAAAATTAAACGCTGCTTTAAAAGGTGGTTACAGATTTGAAATCAACACAGAACTGCGCTCCCATTTACGAGGCTTTGCAGAAGCATCTTAAAAACAGAGTCGTAAGACTTGACGTTCCCGGTCATAAGGGCGGCCGCATGAATAAGGAACTGCGGAATTTTCTGGGTGAAAACTGTCTTAAGGTCGATGTTAATTCAATGAAGCCTCTGGACAACCTATGCCATCCGGTTTCCGTAATAAAGGAGGCTGAGGAGCTTGCCGCCGAGGCTTTCAGAGCCAGGCACGCCTTTTTTATAGTAAACGGCACTACCGCCGCGGTTCAGGCTATGATATTTTCCTCCTGCAAGGCGGGAGATAAGATAATCATGCCCAGAAACGTCCACAGAAGCGCTATAAACGCTCTTGTAGTATGCGGCGCGATACCGGTTTACGTTAATCCCGGTACAAACAAGCAGCTCGGAATACCGCTGGGTATGTCGGTGGAGGACGTGGAAAAGGCGATCAGGCAAAATCCGGACGCAAAGGCGGTGCTTGTCAATAATCCGACCTATTACGGAATATGCTCTGATCTCAGACGGATAGTAGAGCTTGCGCATTCCAATAATATGCTGGCGCTTGCGGACGAAGCCCACGGAACCCATTTTTATTTCGGAGAGGGTCTGCCCTGCTCTGCAACGGAAGCGGGAGCCGATATGGCGGCGGTAAGTATCCATAAAACCGGAGGCTCCTTAACGCAGTCCTCCTTTTTGCTGTGCTCGGGCAATGTGTCTGAGGGCTATGTAAGGCAGGTAATAAATCTTACTCAGACCACAAGCGGCTCCTATCTGCTTATGGTATCCCTCGATCTGGCAAGAAAGAATCTGTCGCTCAACGGCAGGGAGATGTTTAAGAAAACGGTAGATTACGCCTCCTACGCCAGAGAGGAGATCAATAAGATAGGCGGCTATTACGCGTTCGGAGAAGAGCTTGTCAATTACAGCGATATATACGCTTTCGACAAGACTAAGCTCTCTGTCCATACAAGAGCCATGGGGCTTGCGGGAGTAGAGGTCTACGATATTCTCAGGGACGATTACGATATACAGATAGAGTTCGGAGATATAGGAAATATACTCGCTATCGTTTCCGCCGGCGACAGGGAGCTTGAAATCGAAAGATTCATTTCCGCCCTGTCCGAAATCAAGCGGCTGTACGGAAAGGATCCGTCAGGTATGTTCGATCACGAGTATATAAATCCGACGGTTGTTCTCGCTCCTCAGCAGGCGTTTTACAGCAATAAGAAATCGGTGCCTATAAACGAATCCCGCGGAATGATATGCGGAGAATTTGTAATGTGCTATCCCCCGGGGATCCCTATTCTTGCTCCTGGCGAGAGAATAACCTCCGAGATACTGGACTATATCGCTTACTGCAAGGAAAAGGGCTGCTTTATGACGGGTACGGAGGATATGGAGATAAATTATATAAACGTTGTTGTGTAGAAAGGCGGAATATCAAATGGAGTTGTGGTTTACCGAAAAGCATACGGATGACGTCAATTTTACCATCAAGGTAAAAAAACAGCTGTATTCAGCCAAAAGCTACTACCAGCAGATAGACGTGCTCGATACCTATGAGTTCGGCAGAACGCTTGTGCTTGACGGCTTCATAATGCTGACTGAAAAGGACGAGTATATTTATCACGAAATGGTCACCCATGTTCCCATGGCGGTAAATCCTGATATAAAAAGCGTTCTGGTAATCGGCGCCGGCGACGGCGGAACGATACGGGAGCTTACAAGATATGCTACGATAGAAAATATCGACATGGTGGAGATCGACGGACAGGTCGTGGAGGTATGCAAGGAATATCTTCCGCAGACTGCCTGCCGCTTCGGCGATCCCAGAGTTCATCTGTATATTGAGGATGGGCTTAAATTCGTCAGAAGAAAAAGCGGCGAATACGACCTCATCATAGTAGATTCAACAGACCCATTCGGACCCGGAGAGGGTCTGTTCACCAAGGAATTTTACGGCAACTGCTTCAAGGCGCTGACTGACAGCGGAATCCTTATCAATCAGCATGAAAGCACCTACTACGACAGCTATGTGGATATGGTAAAAAGGACTCACAAGAGAATAGGCAGCGCGTTTCCGGTATGCATGGTCTATCAGTCGCATATACCTACCTATCCTTCGGGTCACTGGCTTTTCGGCTTTGCCGCAAAAAATCTCCATCCCGTATACGACCTCAAGGCTGAAAAATGGGAAAGCCTGAATCTGAAAACACGGTATTACAATACCGAGCTGCATAAGGGGTGCTTTGCTTTGCCAAACTATGTAAAGGAGGTGCTTGCCGATGAATAAAAACGTTTATACCTTTATAGGCTGCGACTGCGAGTATGAGGACGCGGGGATAGTCATATTCGGCGCGCCCTACGACAGCACCACGTCCTTCAGACCGGGAACGAGATTCGCTTCCTCGGCTATGAGAAGCGAAAGCTTCGGAATTGAAACCTACAGCCCCTATCAGGACAGGGACCTGCTTGATATAAGGGTATTCGACAGCGGCGACCTTGAGCTTCCGTTCGGAAATCCCGCTCAGGCGCTTAATGCTATTGAAGAACGCGCAGAGGAAATTTTAAACGACGGAAAGCTCCCCTGCATGATCGGAGGAGAGCATCTTGTTACGCTTGGCGCGGTAAGAGCCGCCGCCAAGAAATACAGCAATCTGCACATCGTTCATTTTGACGCTCACGCCGACCTTCGCGACGATTATCTCGGCGTGAAAGAATCCCACGCCTGCGTGCTTCACAGGTGCTGGGACATTGTAGGCGACGGGCATATTTATCAGTTCGGCATACGCAGCGGTGACCGGGATGAGTTTATTTTTGCCGGAAAACACACTTTTATGAACAAATTCAGCTTCGGCTCTCTTGCGGAAGCTGTACAAAAAATCGGACAAGAACCTGTGTATTTCACGCTTGACCTTGATGTTCTCGACCCGTCTGAGTTTCCCGGAACAGGTACTCCCGAAGCCGGAGGGGTGAGCTTTGCTCAGCTGCTTGACGCGGTAAGAGAGGTTTCAAGGCTCAACATCGTGGGCTTTGACGTCAACGAGCTTTCGCCTGTTTATGACCAGACAGGAAGATCGACGGCGCTGGCCTGCAAGATTCTCAGAGAAATGCTGCTTTACTTTTACAGGAAATAATAAAAAACTCAAAAAAGAAATTAAAACAGCGGCTCTTGCGTTTGAAACTGTGACCGCCGCTGAATATCCATAATAAGTATGAAAGGACTGATTTAAAATGTCAAGAGCATTGATAATAGGCGCAGGCGGAGTTGCGGGCGTTGTGATCCACAAATGCTGTCAGAACAGCGGGGTTTTTACCGATATATGTATCGCAAGCCGCACAAAAGCCAAGTGCGACAAATTCAAAGAGGAGCTTAAGGACAAGACCTCCGCGAATATTACTACGGCACAGGTCGACGCCGATAACGTTCCTCAGCTGGTTGCTCTTATAAAGGAATATAAGCCGGACATAGTTATAAACGTTGCACTGCCCTATCAGGATCTGCACATTATGGACGCCTGTCTTGAGTGCAAGGTGGATTATCTTGATACCGCCAACTATGAGCCGGAGGACACGGCTAAGTTTGAGTATTCCTGGCAGTGGGCTTACCGCGAAAGATTTGAAAAGGCTGGGATAACCGCTGTTCTCGGCTGCGGCTTTGACCCCGGAGTGACCGGCGTTTTCTCGGCATACGCTCAGAAGCATTATTTTGACGAGATAAATTATATTGACATTCTCGACTGCAACGGCGGCGATCACGGCTACCCCTTCGCGACAAACTTCAATCCTGAAATCAATATCCGCGAGGTTTCCGCTAAGGGCAGCTATATCGAGGACGGCAAATGGGTGGAAACCGAGCCTATGGAGATCAAGAGAGTGTATAATTTCGATCAGGTGGGCGAAAAGGATATGTATCTGCTTCATCACGAGGAGCTTGAATCCCTTGCGCTGAACATCAAAGGCGTTAAAAGAATACGCTTCTTTATGACCTTCGGACAAAGCTACCTTACTCATCTTAAATGTCTGGAAAATGTAGGCATGACTTCGATCGAGCCTATTATGTACGAGGGCAGAGAGATTGTTCCCCTTCAGTTCTTAAAGGCCGTTCTGCCTGATCCCGCAAGCCTTGGCCCCAGAACCGTAGGCAAAACCAATATCGGCTGTATCTTTCAGGGAAAGAAAGACGGCAAGCCGCGCAATTACTATGTTTATAACGTATGCGATCATCAGGAATGCTATAAGGAGGTCGGCTCTCAGGCAATTTCCTATACCACAGGCGTACCCGCGATGATCGGAGCGATGATGGTTCTGACCGGAAAGTGGAAAAGACCCGGAGTATTCAACGTGGAGGAATTTGATCCCGATCCGTTTATGGACGCGCTCAACAAATGGGGACTGCCCTGGACCGAAAATTTCGACCCAGTATTGGTAGACTGAGCATAAACAAACAGGAAGTGCCCGCATGAAAATTGAAGAAGCGTTAACGCGTTTTATCGGACAGGAGTGTCTTGTTTATGTCTGCTGCAACGCGGCGTCCGGGTCGGTCATCGAATGTACCGTTACGGAAATAGGCGACGGCTGGCTCAGGGCGGAGCAGGAGGATAAGACGGAGAGCATTATAAATATAAGCAATATAATCAGAATCCGTGAGTATCCCCGTAATAAGAACGGAAAAAAGAAAATTATTTTTGACTAGAAAGGACGCTTTGAATGCTTATTTTGCTTGACGACGTAAAGTTCAACAACGAGAGCGATTTTTACCTCTATATCAGCCGTTTTTTCAAGGATAAGGAAATTCTCGACGAGCACGCTCTGTATGATTATCTGACCGAAACAGACGAAAAGCTGGAATTTATAATAAACGATTTCGACGAGATTAAAGATACAGGCAGAATTTTCGCCAACAAGATCATGAGAATACTTCTTGATGCCAGAAACCAAAACAGTAATATAAAGCTTACGATCATGTAGAGGTGTCTATGTTCGATATAAATGAAGTGAAAACGCCCTGCTATGTTGTGGACGAAAAAAAGCTGCTCGATAACCTTGAAATACTGAAGGGCGTCAGAGAAAGAACAGGCTGCAGGATACTGCTTGCCCAGAAGGCTTTCTCAATGTATTCGGTATACCCCCTGCTCTCCCGATACCTTGACGGAACCACCGCCAGCGGACTTTTTGAGGCAAGGCTGGGACGGGAGCATTTCGGTAAAGAGGTTCACGTTTTTTCTCCCGCTTATAAAGAGGAGGAAATAAACCGGCTTGCGGAAATCGCAGATCACATTGTTTTCAACAGCTTTCGTCAGTGGGATAAATACAAGGATACAGTACAAAACAGCGGCAGAAGCATATCCTGCGGAATACGGGTAAATCCCGAATATTCCGAAATAGAAACCGAAATTTACAATCCCTGCGCCGTTAATTCCAGATTAGGCGTTACCGCTGAGCAGTTTGACGAATCAAAGCTTGACGGTATTGACGGGCTGCATTTTCATACAATGTGCGAGCAGGGTGCCGAAACCCTGAAAAGAACTCTGCCTTATTTTGAGGAACGGTTCGGCAAATATCTTTACGGCATGAAATGGGTGAATTTCGGCGGCGGTCACCATATTACCCGCAGGCATTACAATATCGGTCTGCTGGAAGAATGTATCCGTTATATTTCGCAGAAATATAACGTTGAGGTTTATCTTGAGCCCGGCGAGGCGGTCGCTCTTGACGCCGGCTATCTGGTATCGCAGGTGCTTGATACCGGCAGAAACGGTATGAGCTATGCCATTATGGACACCTCTGCCGCCTGCCATATGCCCGACGTTCTGGAAATGCCGTACCGTCCCAGTATAATCGGTTCAGGAGAGGCTGGAGAAAAGGCTCATACCTACCGTTTAGGCGGTCCTACCTGTCTCGCGGGAGATATAATAGGAGATTATTCCTTTGACAAGCCTCTTGTTGAGGGCGACAGGCTTGTGTTCTGCGATATGGCGATATATTCCATGGTGAAGAACAATACCTTTAACGGTATGCCGCTTCCGTCTATCTATCTGAATACCTCCGGCGGCGGACTAAAGCTTGTGAAAAGCTTCGGGTATGAGGACTTTAAATCAAGGCTGTAGAAAAAGCGACGCGTCCTGATACTGACGCGGGCTGAGCTTATTGCAACAAAAAATCAGGCGGTCATAAGATTGTCCCCGCGTATAATCGCAGCGACATTTTGTGACCGCCCGTTCGGTTATTATAGAATATTTGAGAAAATCACCCGCATATTATCTTATCAGACGCATGATTTCCTTTGTGACAGAAAACTCATTGTTTGTACCAGTAGAAAAATTCGCGGTTTTCTTTACCAGAGGATGAGCGTTTTCCATTGCAAAGCTGTAGTAGGCGTGTTCAAGCATTTCAACATCGTTCAGATAATCACCGAACGCCATGGTTTCTTCATACGATACGCCGAGCTTATTCTGAAGTATCTGTATCCCCCTGCCCTTGTTGATACCCGGATTCATTATATCCACCCAGTAATACCCTGAAAGCGAAACGGTAAGACTGTCCCCGAAGCGGTTTTCCAGAACCGGAAGTCCGCGCTTTTCTATTCCGTCTTTGCCGTAAACCGCTATTTTAAATATATTGTCGGTGCAGTCGTACAGGCTTTCAAGATAAACCGTATTGTTGTAATACCTTGAAACCTCCCTCTCGTATTCCACGCTTTTATTGCTGTAATAGGTTCCGTTCTCTCCGCAGAGAAGCGGACACATATCGTTTTCCAAGCATACCTTTATTGCCTCGTTCACCAATCTCATAGGAATTACCGAACGGCTCACTACTCTGCCCTTATCCACTATGTAAGAACCGTTGTCGCATATAAAGCATATCCTGTCAGCTATAAATTCAAACTGGTCTATAAGAGCAGCGTAGCTTCTGCCGCTGGAAACGGCAAACGCTATTTTTTTGCTGTCAAGGGTCTGTATAACGTTTTCAAAATCCGGCGGAAGCAGCTTTTCATCGTTTACCAGCGTTCCGTCAATGTCGGTTGCGATAAGCTTTATCATAAGTATATCAATTCCTTTCGGAGATGTTAATGCCGACTTACATTCATAGCTATTATATATTATTTTTTGAAAAAAATCAAATGTAAAATATGTCCACAAGCTGCCGCAGTCAGCATTATTATCCTGCGTATGCCGTCGTATTACATAAAATTTATCATCAATAGTTGAAAAACTATATTTATATCAACGCAGATATAAAAATGAGATAGTGCTTTTTAATAAAAAAGCTTTTAAAAACATAATTATTTTCAATGAATTGACTAATCGCATTATTGATTTTAATACCGCCTGTCATCAGTCTTAATTTATGATCAATTGTGAAAATCGGCTGAAAATTTCGCTTTCTGTGTTGACATTACAGATAATTGAAAGTAAAATAGATGTGGTGAAAAAATACTTTAACTCGGAACAAAGTCCGATGTAAGCTTGCTTAACATCGGCTGCGACGAGTCAGTCTCGCCGACTTAAAGACGGGGAACATCGGCGCATAGGTTATAAAATACTTGCTGCTTATTGTAAAAATCTTACACACCAGTGTGCAAGAACCGCTTGACCCGCTTACTTGACTTTTTTATAAAAAAGATTTACAATTGTTTTTATGGTCAACATCAACTGAACAATATCTACTCGCTGTATTGAACTTGCGCGCGGCATTATGATAACTTCATAACGGTAAAGTCTATCGCTCATGTGCCGCTGCACGGAAAAGGAGAATAAAATGAAAAGAATTCTTAAATCAGCGCCGTCTTACATAAAAGCGTATATCTGCAACAATGTGCTTTTTTTAACTTTTGTTATGTCGTCGCTGATAAATTCGTTTTTGCTGAGAGCATTTACTGTTAAATTCAGCTATAATCAGATAAAGCCCTTGCTGGCGGATATTGCCGCGGTTTTGTTTATAGGTCTGTTCGCATATTGCTTCAAGCCTAAAAGACGGTTTGTGTATTATATGATATGGACCTGCGTTTTTGCCCTGCTCAGCGCCGGAAATTCTATATACTACACAAATTACAAGTCGTTTATTTCAGTTTCGCTTATTTCCACCGCTTCGCAGCTCGGAGGAGTCATCGACGCGGTAACGGAAAATATCATGGAGCCTAAGGACCTGATCTTCCTGTGGTCGATAATTGCGATGATCGCCGAATACGTTTACATACGCAAAAAGAAGCCGGACTATTTTTCTAAGCTTCAGGAGAAAAAGCTCGGCAAAAAATACGCTCTTGGAACTCTCGCGGTTTCGGTAAGCGTAGCAGGAATTTTTGCCACCACTCTTACCGGCACCGACGTTTCCCGTCTTGCCAAGCAATGGAACAGAGAGTATGTGCTGGGAACTTTCGGTCTTTATACATATCAGATAAGCGATACCGTTTCCTGTATTCACGCAAAGCTTAATATGCTTCTGGGCTTTGACGAGAGCGAGCAGGCGTTTAAGGATTTCTACGACGAAAAGGAGGAGGTTGACAAAACCTCCGACGACAATGCTTACTCTGGTATTTTCAAGGGCAAAAACGTTCTGACGATCCATGCGGAGAGTATCCAGCAGTTTGCCCTCGATACCTATATCAACGGCGAGGAGCTTACTCCCAATTTAAACAAGCTTGCCCGCGAAGGTCTGTATTTTTCCAATTTCTACGCTCAGGAAAGCGTAGGCACAAGCTCTGACAGCGAATTTACATTTTCAACCTCGCTGATGCCGGCTTCAAGCGGAACCGTTGCCATAAATTACTGGGACAGAGATTATACCTCGATCCAGAGTATGCTGGGCGATATGGGCTATTATACCTTCAGTATGCACGGAAACAACGGTTCATACTGGAACAGAATGAACCTGCACAGCTCCCTGGGATACGATAAGTTCTATAATTACTCCACCGATTTCAATATTGATGAAACGATCGGCCTTGGGCTTTCGGATAAATCCTTTTTTAATCAGGCGGTACCTAAAATAAAGGAAATAGCCGAGCAAAACGATAAATATTACGGCACCCTCATTATGCTTACCAATCATACTCCTTTTACCGATATTGAGCGTGTAAGCGATTTTGAGGTGGACTTCAAATATAAGAGATACAACGAAGAAACCGGTCTTTATGAAGAGGTTTCCGCTCCGTTCCTTGAGGGAACAAAGCTGGGAAGCTATTTCAAATCCGTTCATTATGCGGACGAAGCCATAGGTCAGCTTATGGCTGAGCTTGACGAACAGGGATTGCTTGACAATACCGTGATCGTTATCTACGGAGATCATGACGCAAAGGTAAAGGAAGAGGAATACGAGTATTATTACAATTACAATCCCTTTACCGAGGAAACTCTGACTGAGGACGATGAAGGCTACATTCCCGTTGACGACTTCTACTATAACCTTAACAGAAAGGTTCCGTTTATTATCTGGTCAAAGGACGGAGGCTACGAGCCTAAGGAGATCACTCAGGTTATGGGAATGTACGATGTACAGCCGACGCTGGGAAATATGCTCGGCTTTGAAAATAAATACGCGCTCGGTCACGACATTTTCTCAATTGACGAGGACGAAGAAAACATAGTGATCTTCCCTAACGGCAATTTCCTGACGGACACTATTTACTATGACAGCCAGAAGGATAAATACTTTGACATAACCGGCTATGAAAACGTAGCAAAATACGCGTCGTGCAACCAGACATACAAGGATACTCCCAATCCCATATACTCGTATGAGATTCACGGTCTATATAAAACGGCTGCCGATGAAAACTACAGCCGGACAGCCGCGGAAACTCGTACCAACAACGGTATTGTCGATGAAAACTACATTTCTGAGCGTTCCGGCTATGCCGAGGAAAGAATCAATATTTCAAACGCTATTATTTACTATGATATGATAAACAAAACCGACGAGGGCTTCGGCGGCGGAATCAATTCCACCGATATAGACAAAGATAAATTTTCCGTCTTTTCTCCTCCGTCGACAGATGACCGCGACAGGCTATTCGCCGCATAAAAAGACATTTTCAGTTCACTGTAATGCTGAGGTGAGCAAGCTTTCTTCAATGCTGTTTTTCAGGTCGCAGCCATAAAATCAGATAACCGCGTCTTTATATTCTGAAGCGCCGGTATAAAGCTTCCCCGATAAGTGCGCCTTAAAGACTTATCGGGGAATTATTCTGTATTACCGCGGAAATTCCGGCTGTTTTTGCCGACTGATTTAAATTCAGCTGCCTCCCGGACCGTCCTTTCTTTCCCTTTTGTCCGGCTTTGACTTCTGATGGGAGGTCACCCACTGATTATTCCCCGCCGACTTTTTCGCTTCATCATTTTTTTCAGACATATTGATACCTCCTTCCGCAGTTAGTTTTTGCCGCAGGCTGAAAAACTATTCATTGTCATCAGCTGATAAAAATAAAACAAGCCGTTCTGCCGTAACGAACAGGCAGCTCGGCTTGTTTTCAGATAATCTGAATCAGGCGCGGGTCAGATAAGTCTTCTTACAGTGTTGACGCTGTAATATTTAAGATAGGATACCGGCTGTATTTTTATGCCGTCGCGGGAATTCATCGCATGGACCATTTTGTTGTTGCCGATATACATTGCAACATGGCTGTAATTGTTGAGCACAAGTATATCGCCAGGCTTCATACTGTTGACGCTTACGGCTTTTCCCTTCGCCGCCTGTGTTCTTACGCTGTGGGAAATATTCACCCCTATCTGGCTGTAAGCCTGCATTGTGAGTCCGGAGCAGTCGGTCGCTTTAAAGCCTGAACCGCCCCACACATATCTTCCTCCGTCCATGCTGGCGGCATAATCGCTTACAATACGCCGCTTGGCTTCGCTTTCGGAGATACGGTATACCCTTTTGCCTCCGTCAAGCTTAACATATTTGCCTTTATACGCGCCCTCGGTTATTTTTACATATGTGCCGCTGTATACCTTGGCGGAAAGATTGGATATAAGAGTTCCCTTAGCGTTTGAAAGCCTGCATACAACAGACTGGCGTTCCGTTGTTTTGGACGCTTTGACCATTTTTTTGTTTTTTGCATTATAAAGCTGTGTTCCCTTGTCAACGCAGTAATAGGTCTCGGATTTGGTTTTTGCCTTTACGGTCGACGAAAATGAAGAGCTTTTGTTTTTATATACCGCCTTGACCTTTACGCTGTAAACTGTAGATGGTCTGAAATATTTTCCGTTGTGATAAAGACAGATCATGTTATCATCCGACTTTACTTCCGAAAGCCCGACCTTCTTGCTGAGATTATTGCTTACATAAACGTGAAAGACCGTGCCTGATTTATACGAAGAAGCGTTGCTCAGCGTAATTTCAATTTTATCTCCGTATGTAGTTTTAACTTTGATTTTCGGCTTAACGATACCGGAATCAGAAGCCGAGGCCGTAACTGCAAAAAAGCTTGCAGCAAAGCTGCCCTTCGGCAAGGCTGACAATGCGGCAAAAAGCATTGTCACTGTAAGCGCAGCAGCTGTAATTTTTCTGAGTATAATAAATATCATCCTTTCATTCGCGTGTTTGACTCATATTATCAGCGGTTACATCTGCATAATCAATTATATCAGATTTTGCAGCGTTTTACTACTTTTCTGAAATAATTTTGTATCCTTGCCGTAACTTATGTAACCATATTGTAATCTTTTTAGCTTGATTGCACAAACATTTTTCCATATAAATGTAAATTTATATTATTTTTCATTGAATAAACCGCATAACACGGCTATGATCGTGCAAGGTATGTATGATTGCACAAAAAGCTGCTGATAATAAAAATAAAATTTAGTAAAAAAATATTTTGAAACTACTTGACAAAGCCGCAAAAAGAGTATAAACTATAATTAGCACTCAAAGATAATGAGTGCTAACACTCAAAAACAGCAAGTGCTAAACAAACAGGCAGGTGAGAAAGGATGGACGGCCGAAAACTTAAGATACTTACTGCGGTAGTAGAAGAATACCTTGTAACCGGAGAACCGGTCGGGTCGAAAGCCGTTATGTCCTATGTCAGGGCTTCGTCTGCGACAATACGCAACGAAATGGCTGAGCTTGAAAAGCAGGGATATCTTGAGCAGCCGCATACCTCCGCCGGAAGAGTTCCAACTTACCTCGGATACCGCGTTTACGTTGACAATCTTGCGGCTGACAATCCGCTGAGCGAGGAGGAAAAGCAAAGGCTCGACGCAATGCTTCCCAAGGAAGCGGTCACCGAGGACGACCTGGTTCAGTCGGCTTCAATGGCTCTGGCGGAGCTGACCAAATGCGCTACAGTAGTGGCAAACGCGACGCCCAGATTTTCCGTTATCTCCAAGGTCGAGGTAATACCTACCGGAAAGAGAATGTACGTCATTCTGATGATAACCTCCAACGGAACGATAAAAAACAAGGTCTGCCGGCTTGAATTTGACCTTTCTCATGAACAGCTTGAATTTTTTGATAATTATCTTCAGCAGAATCTTCAGGGAGTTCCGCTGGGCGAGATTTCTGAAGAAATGTTTGATAACATAAAAACCGCCATGGGAGCGTATATGATGACGTTGGCTCCCCTGGTTTCGGAGCTTGTAAAGCTATCCGAGGAGCTTGTGGCTCAGGATATTTCGGTTGCCGGCGCGGCAAATCTGCTGACCTGCAAGGAGATCAACCAGAACGAGATCATAAGCTTCCTTGACAATAAACGGGAGATAATGGCTTTTATCAATGAAAGCTTCAGCGGCTTGCAGGTAATGTTTTCTCCCGAAAAGGATGAGTTTGTAATACGCAATTCGTCCATTATTGCGGCTCCTTTCCGAAAGGACGGCAGACAGGCAGGCGCTCTGGGACTTATAGGACCTATGAGGATAGACTACGCGAAGTTTATTCCGTATCTTGAATATTTTTCTCAGCGCATAACCGATCTGATATCCGAAGAAGGTGACGAGTCCGATGAGGAAAAAAACAACTAAGAAAGGCAGGCGTGATAAATTGGCAGATGAAAAGGAAATTCTAGAGAAAGAGGAAAAGGAAACTGACGAAAACGCAAAGGAAACAGCAGAAAAGGAGGATACGGCTGAAAAGGACAAAAAAGACGAGCCTGAAGCAACTGAAAAAAGCGAGGAGGAAAAGCTGAAGGAACAGCTTGACGCCGCCAACGATAAATATCTCAGACTGATGGCGGAGTACGATAACTTCAGAAAGCGTTCGGCAAAGGAAAGGCTTGAAATTACCGATACCGCCAAGGGAAGCGCGATAAGCGAGATACTTCCGGTATTTGATAATTTCGAGAGAGCGCTTGAAGCCGAAACCTCGGATGAAAGCTATAAGCAGGGCGTTGAAATGATTTTCAAGCAATTCGGCGACTGTCTTAAAAAGCTGGGTGTTGAGATCATAGATCCGACCGGAGAAACGTTTGATCCGAATATCGCCAACGCCGTAAATCAGATAGAAGACCCTGAGCTTGGTGAAAACGTGGTAGCGCAGACTTTCCAGAAGGGCTATAAAATCGGAGACAAGGTAATAAGATACGCCATGGTAGTTGTGGCGAATCCGTAGATTCAATAACGCGGTGCTTTGCTTTATCAGAAAGCGGTATAAATAATTAATTTGAAAGGAAGATCATTATGAGCAAAATTATCGGTATAGATTTAGGTACGACAAACTCCTGCGTAGCGGTTATGGAGGGCGGCGAGGCAGTCGTTATCCCCAACAGCGAAGGCGCAAGAACAACACCTTCAGTTGTCGGCGTTTCCAAAAACGGTGACAGGCTTATAGGTCAGGTCGCCAAAAGACAGGCGGTAACGAATTTTGACAACACGGTAATCTCGATCAAAAGGCATATGGGTTCGGATTACAAGGCCAAGATGGGCGGAAAGGAATACACCCCTCAGGAAATCTCGGCTATGATCCTTCAGAAGCTCAAGGCGGACGCCGAGGCGTATCTCGGCGAAAAGGTAACCGAGGCTGTTATTACGGTTCCCGCCTACTTTACCGACGCTCAGAGACAGGCTACAAAGGACGCCGGTCAGATCGCCGGTCTTAACGTAAAAAGAATCATTAACGAGCCTACGGCCGCGGCGCTTTCCTACGGAATCGATAAGGAAGAGGATCAGAAGGTAATGGTTTACGACCTTGGCGGCGGTACGTTCGACGTATCGATCATTGAAATGGGCGACGGCGTAACAGAGGTTCTTGCGACTGCCGGAAACAACCGTCTGGGCGGCGACGACTTCGACCAGAGAATCATCGACTGGATGGTAAGCGAATTCAAAAAGTCGGAGGGCGTTGACCTCTCAGCTGATAAAATGGCTATGCAGAGACTTAAGGAGGCAGCGGAAAAGGCAAAGATAGAGCTTTCCTCCACACCTTCTTCCACTATCAGCCTGCCGTTCATCACAGCCGACGCTACAGGGCCTAAGCACCTCGAAATGACTCTTACACAGGCTAAGTTCAACGAAATGACAGCCGACCTTGTAGAATCGACAATGGGACCAGTCCGTCAGGCGCTGGCGGATTCGGGACTTTCTCCTTCAGACCTCCAGAAGGTTCTTATGGTAGGCGGTTCTTCAAGAATCCCCGCTGTTCAGGAAGCGGTAAAGAAGCATATGGGCAAGGAGCCTTTCAAGGGCATCAACCCTGACGAGTGCGTAGCCCTCGGAGCCGCGTATCAGGGCGGTGTTCTCGGCGGCGACGTAAAGGACGGTCTGCTGCTTCTCGACGTAACTCCCCTGTCGCTGGGTCTGGAAACAATGGGCGGTATCTGCACTAAGATCATTGAGAGAAACACTACGATTCCTACAAAGAAATCCCAGATATTCTCCACTGCGGCAGATAATCAGTCGGCTGTTGACATTAACGTTCTTCAGGGAGAAAGAGAGTTTGCAAAGGATAACAAGCAGCTCGGTATGTTCAGACTTGACGGAATTGCTCCTGCACCGAGAGGAATTCCTCAGATCGAAGTAACCTTTGATATCGACGCAAACGGAATCGTTCACGTTTCCGCAAAGGACCTTGGCACAGGCAAGGAGCAGAACATCACTATAACCTCCTCCACGAATATGTCCAAGGAAGATATAGATAAGGCCGTTAAGGAAGCCGAAGCTTTTGCCGCCGAGGACGCGAAGAAGAAGGACGAGGTTGACGCCAGAAACCAGGCGGATCAGCTCGCGTTCCAGGCTGAGAAGGCTCTCGGAGAGTTCGGAGATAAGGTTCCTGCCGATGAAAAGTCGCAGTGTCAGGCTAAGATCGACGCTCTCAAGGAAGCGCTCAAGGGAACCAGCATTGACGACATCAAGGCTAAGCATAAGGAGCTTGAGGAAACCTTCCAGAAGATCGCTTCAAACGTTTATCAGCAGGCTGCACAGGCTCAGCAGGCGGCAGGCGGTCAGGGCTTTGACCAGAACAATATGGGAGGCGGAGCCGCTCAGAACGGCGGAGCAAATAACGGCGACGATGTAATTGACGCAGAATTTACTGACGCTGAATAATTTGTAATATACGCAGACCGCAGAGTTAGGGTCAATCGGCGGAGATTGGCTTTGCTCTGCGGTTAGGCTGTATATGACTATCAGAATTATCAGTATAAAAATTCCTAATCCAAGGGAGTATGTTATATGGCAGAAAAGCGAGATTATTATGAGGTGCTGGGCGTTTCAAAGGGAGCGTCAGACGATGAAATAAAAAAAGCTTTCCGGAAGCTTGCCAAGCAGTATCATCCCGATCTGCATCCGGACGACAAGGAATGCGAAGCAAAGTTCAAGGAGGTCAACGAAGCCTATGAGGTTTTGTCCGATCCTGATAAGAAAGCCAAATACGATCAGTTCGGCCATGCCGGAGTAGATCCGAATTACGGCGCCGGTCAGGGAGGCGGCTTCGGCGGTTTCAGCGGCTTCGGAGGTTTCGGAGATATGGACGATATTCTCAACTCGTTCTTCGGAGGCTTTGGCGGCTCAAGCCGTTCGTCCAATCCAAACGCTCCCAGACGGGGCGGAGATATTGAGGCAAGCATCGCTATTGATTTTATGGAAGCCTGCACAGGCAAAAAAGCTTCCGTGAGAATAAACAGACTTGAAAGCTGTCCGGAGTGCCACGGAACCGGCGCCGCGGCGGGAACAAGTCCGAAAACCTGCCCCGACTGTCACGGAACAGGTCAGGTAAGGGTATCTCAGCGAACGCCTTTCGGCAATATCGCGTCTACTTCAAGGTGCAGCCGCTGTTCGGGAAGCGGAAAGATCGTTGAAACTCCGTGCCGGGCCTGCTCAGGAAAGGGACAGGTAAGAAAGGCTTCAACCAAGGAAATCGAGATTCCGGCAGGTGTTGACGACGGTCAGACGCTGAGAGTGCAGGGCGGCGGACACGCGGGCATAAACGGAGGACAGAACGGCGATCTGCACGTTCACGTTACAGTCCGCCCCGATCCTATTTTCGAGCGCGACGGCTACGATGTCTGGACGGACATTCCTCTTACTTATACTCAGGCGACTCTCGGAGCGGAAATAGTCGTTCCTACCGTGGACGGTAAGGTAAAATACAACGTTCCGGAAGGCACTCAGACCAACACGGTATTCCGTCTGAGAGGAAAGGGCATCAAAAAGCTTTACCGCTCCGACAGAGGAGATCATTACGTCAGGGTAAACGTGGAAATACCGAAAAATTTAACAAAGGAGCAGAAAAATCTGCTTAAAAAGTTTGACGATTCTCTGTCCAACAAGAATTATCAGAAACGGGAAAGCTTTTTTGACAAGCTGAAGGATAAATTCAAGTAGGCAAAAACAAGCAGGACTGCCGCGCCGTTGGAATCCGGCGCGGCAGTCCTGCTTATTATTTATATAGCTGTATAAAAGCTCGCCGCTGTGCTATAAGCAGCCGCCGTAATTTTCCCTCAGCAAAGAATACATCTTCATATCCAGTACCTTTCCGTTCTTTACCGCATTGCAGCGAAGCGTGCCTTCATACTGAAAGCCCGCTTTTTCCAGCACCCGGCAGGAGCCGGTATTATACGCGAACGGCTCCGCATAGATACGGATAATATCGCTGTGCGAAAAAACATACCGGCATATCTGACGAACGGCTTCAGTCATAACTCCTCTGCCCCAGCATTCCTCCGCAAGATAATATCCAAGCTCAGCCGTTTTGCAGTGTATATTTTCCTGACGGTACGCCGCTATACTTCCCGCCAGTTTGCCGTCAGCGATAACGGCAAACGCGAATATATCGTTTTTGTCCGAGGACAGCATTTCAGTGATAAAAGCCTTTCCGTCCTGTACGGTATACGGAAAAGGTATTCCGTCGCGGAGATTGTCCTGCAGCTTTTTATTTGAAATAATCTCCGCCAGGCTTTCGGCGTCCTCCATAGTCCAATTTCTGAGCTGACAATTCATAAGCAGATATCCCCTTACTAATTACAGATTTTCGCCGTTTTCATTGATTACGCTTCTGTACCAGTACCCTGAATCCTTTACGATCCTGTTCTGTGTTTCATAATCTACATAAACAATACCGAATCTTTCTTTGTATCCGCACGCCCATTCGAAATTATCCAGCAGAGACCACTGAAAATAGCCTCTTATATCAGCTCCGTCTTCCGCCGATTTTTTAAGCTCACGCAGATACCGATTCAGATAATCGGTTCTGTTGGGATCGTGGACCTTTCCGTCCAGGGAAACGCAGTCGTGGGCAGACATTCCGTTTTCGGTAATATAAAGCGGCAGCTTGTACCTGTCGTAATAGAATTTTGTCCCCCAGTAAACAGATTCGGGGATTATATCCCAGCCGATAGCGGTGCGGGGATGTCCCGGACGACAGGAAACCTGCTGCGCGCAGCCGTCCTTGCCGGCTTTTACAAACGAACCGGTGTAAATATTCAGCCCGATGTAATCAATAGGCGCGGATATAAGCTTCATATCCTCATCCGTCGCCTTTGGAAAAACGTCCGCATAATCATTCAGTATCTTCTCCGGATATCTGCCAAATATGATAGGGTCATGCCAGAACGATTGGGAATAGAGGAAATTACCCTTTCCGCAGCTGAAATACGCGCTGCGAGCGGCTTCTATGTCGCAGTCCGCCATCGGAACAAGCGGACTGCTGGCGGAGGTAAAGCCGATCTTAACATCGGGAACGATTTTCCGTAAAGCCCTGACCGCCTTACCGTGCGACTTAAGTACGTTATGGCATATACGCAGCAGGTCCTTATCAGCCAGCCTGTAGCCCGGAGCGTGGCTGCCCTCAGAATATCCGCACCCCGTAAAAACCTGCGGCTCATTAAAGGTTATGAAATTCTTTACTCTGTCTCCGAAGTTTTCCGCAACTATTGACGTATAAAGCTCAAAGCAGTCGGAAATATCGTCGTTCAGCCAGCCGCCTTTAAGATGAAGGGCATAGGGCAGATCCCAGTGATACAAGGTAATATAAGGCTCGATTCCGTACGCTGAAAGCTCGTTGATAAGCGAATTGTAAAAATCTATGCCCTTTTGATTCACCCTGCCGGTACCGTCGGGAAGTAATCTGCTCCATGCGATTGAAAAGCGGTAGGCTTTGATTCCCAGCTCGGACATCAGTTTTACGTCTTCCTTATATCTGTGATAGTGGTCGCAGGCAGTATCGCCCGTACTTTTGTCTGAGATTTTACCCTCGGTATGCGTAAATTCGTCCCATATACTTCTGCCCTTTCCGTCCTTGTCATAAGCGCCCTCGATCTGATAGGAAGCGGTAGCCGCTCCCCACACAAAGTCGTTTCTGAAACTCATAGCTTAACCTTCCTTTCATTATTCATGATAATACTTTTTCCTAACCTTGTCCGTAATAAGCGTTTTCGCCATGCTTACGCAGGTAGTGCCTGTCCAGAAGCTCCTGCTGCATACGTCCCGCCTTGGGGTTGATCTCCATAGCATGGTAATTCATAAACGCTATTTCCTCGAGAACGACCGCATTGTGTACAGCCTCCGCCGCGTTTTTTCCCCACGCAAACGGTCCGTGATTTTTTACAAGCGCCGCGGGAACTGTCATAGGGTCTGTTCCCCTGAACGTTTCAATTATAACGGTTCCCGTTTTCTTCTCATATTCTCCTCCGATTTCCTCGGGAGTCATATCTCTTGTGCAGGGAATCTCGCCGTAGAAATAATCTCCCTGAGTAGTGCCCATAGGTATAATTCCCGCACCCGCCTGTGCAAAGGAAGTCGCCCAGCGGCTGTGGGTGTGTACTATTCCGCCGACGTTCTCAAAGGCTCTGTACAATTCCAGATGAGTGGGAGTATCGCTGGAGGGTCTGTATTTCCCCTCAGCCACCCTTCCTGTGGAAAGCTCTACCGCCACCATATCCTCTGGAGTCAGCACGTCGTATTCAACGCCGGAGGGTTTGATTATCATTATTCCGCTTTCTCTGTCCACCGCCGAAACGTTGCCCCATGTGAAGGTTACCAGATTATATTTAGGAAGCATAATATTCGCCTCAAAGACCTCCCGCTTTAACTGTTCAAGCATTTTAACGTATCCCTCCAAGAATTTTTTCAGCGGCAAGAGCCGCGGTATACCTCTCCAAATATTTTCGGAAGCCTTCTTTTCCTGAGCTTTCAGGATAGACGGTATGCTTTTTCATTGCTGAAAAAACTTCTGAATCAAGCCAGTCAGCAAGACTCTTTTCTTTTCCGCAAACCATATACGCCGCGAGAAGCGCCATTCCCCAGGCTCCGCCCTCACCGGCGGTTTCCATAACCGAAACAGGCGTGTCAAACGCGTCGGCAAGGATCTGCTGAGCAGTGCCTTTTACCTTGAAAAGCCCGCCGTGACCTGTAAACTGCACCGCCGTAACCTGCTCTTTTTCAAAAAGAATATCCATACCGATTTTAAGCGAAGCAAACGCCGAATATATCTGCGCCCTGAAAAAATTCGCAAGACTCATTTTTCCCTCCGGCATTCTGAAATACATCGGTCTACCGTTGTCAACTCCGGCTACAGGTTCGCCGGAAAGAAAGTTATATACGGTAACTCCGCCGCAGTCGGGATCGCCCGTCATTGCGTTTTTATAAAGCATTTCATATAAGGCCGATCTGTCGGTTCTGTTACCGGCAAGCCGCCCGAACTCGCTGAATATCTCCACCCATTCGTCCAGCTCGCAGCAGCAGTTGTTGCAATGCACCATTGCCGCGGGCAAACCGTCGGGAGTCGCAACAATATCGATTTCAGGATATACCGCTCCGCCGGGATTTTTTTCGAGGACAAGCATAGAAAAAATCGAAGTCCCCGCGGAAACGTTTCCCGTTTTTTCCCTGACAGCATTCGCGGCGGTCATACCTGTTCCGGCGTCGCCCTCAGGAGGACAAAGCGGTACTCCCGCCTGAAATACGCCGCTCGGATCAAGAAATTTCGCTCCCTCCGCCGTAAGAACCGCGCCTTTATCTCCGGCAAGCTTTACAGGCGGCAGAATATCTTCAAGCCCGCTTTTAAAACCGTGTTCGGACAGAAGCTTTTCTGTAAGCTCAATAAAGCGCTTATTGTAGCCTTTTCCCTCAACAGGAAAAATTCCGGAAGCCTCTCCTATTCCTACAGCCCTTTCTCCGGTAAGCAGATAATTTATATAGCCCGCAAGTGTTGTGATATGAGCGATTCGCGCAATGTGAGGCTCATTATCCAGCGCCGCCTGATAAAGGTGCGCGATACTCCAGCGCTGGGGAATATTAAAATCAAGCAGTTTTGTCAGCCTTTCAGCCGCCTGCTTTGTAGTGGTATTTCTCCATGTTCTGAACGGCACAAGAAGATTATCATTCTTATCAAAAGCCATATAGCCGTGCATCATTGCGGAAATCCCCATTGCGCCTACGGTCGTAAGCGGAACACCGTATTTTGACATAACGTCCTGTGCAAGAGAAGCAAAACAGCTTCTTATCCCGTTATGGATATCCTCCCGCGAGTATGTCCAATATCCGTTTTCCAGCCGGTTTTCCCACTGATGACTGCCGCTGGCGACAGGTATATAATTCTGGTCGATAAGCGAAGCTTTTATTCTTGTTGAGCCAAGCTCTATGCCCAGATAGGTCTTATCAAGCTCAAGCATATCGTTACCTCCTGAGCTTCGCCAGCGCGTCCAGCATATCAAGCTGCTGCTCAAAGGCGTTAAGCTCTGTTTTTTCGTCAATAACAACAAGCTCTGTGCCGGTCATTTTAGCAAAAAGCCTTATGTCCTCGACAGTCAGAGCCGTTGAAACAACAGCGTGATGCGCTCCGCCGGCATAGATCCATGCCGCGGCGCCTACAGCGAAATCCGGCTTAAGCTTCCACATAACTCTGGCAACAGGCAGCTCAGGCATAGGCTGCGGCTGCTTGACAAGAGTTATTTCCGCGCACACCAGTCTGAAACGATCGCCCATATCAACCATGGAAACCGCAATTCCCTCGCCGGTTATACCGTCGAAAACAAGCCGGGCAGGATCGGATTTTCCGCCGATCCCAAGAGGATGAACCTCAATTTTAGGCTTATCGGCAGCAAAAACAGGCGAAACCTCAAGCATATGCGAAGCAAGCTCTATTTCCTCGTTCTGCGGCAAATCGTAAGTATAGTCCTCCAAAAATCCCGTCGCGCCGCTTCTTCCCTCAGCCATTTTGCAGAGAACCGCGGTAAGGGCGGCAGTCTTATAGTCGCCTTCGGGAGCGAATCCGAATCCCTTAGCCATAATGTTCTGAACCGCAAGCCCCGGCAGCTGATTCAGACCGTGCAGATCCTGAAAGGTATCGGTAAACGCGCTTATATTTTCACGCTCGATAAACCTTTCTATTGCAGCCTCATATTTTGCCTGCTCCCTGACAGCGGCGGCGTTTTCGGTATTAATGACGTATTTCTCGGAATACTCTGACATCTTGCCGTCTATCTCGCCGTCCGTCAGCCCGCTGATAATGTCGCACAAATCGCCGATACCGTAATAATTAACGTTCCAGCCGTATTTTATCTCGCTTTCAACACGATCTCCGTCCGTTACGGCAACATCGCGCATATTGCTGCCGAACATTGCCACCCTCATGCCCCTGCCGAAATCTACGGCTGAAGCCGCCTGTGCAAAGCGGCGTATCTTTTCAATTACGTCGTCGTGCTTATAATAGCCAGAAACGACCTCCCTTTTTATTCCCAGACGGGTGCAGATAAAACCGAACTCGCGGTCTCCGTGAGCGGATTGATTAAGATTCATAAAATCCATATCAATGCTGCCATATGGAAGTCTTTTATTATACTGGGTGTGCAGATGAAGCATAGGCTTGCTCAGCGCCTTCAGCGCCCCTATCCACATTTTGGCGGGAGAAAAGGTGTGCATCCACATAATAACTCCCACGCAGTCCGGATCAGCAGAAGCCTCTGTGCATACGCCAAGCGCCTCCGCGCTGTTTCTCACGACCGGCTGAAAAACAACCTCTGAAACCGAGCGGAGCTTTTCATTAAGATAAGCCGCCATTTCCTTTGAATCCTCCGCTGCCCTGGCTAAGGTCTCCTCGCCGTACAGATCCTGACTCCCCGTAATAAAATAAAGCTTTTTCATTACCGTTTCCCTCCGTTTTCAAAATTTATACCTATATCCGTTATCGCTATTATAACATATATCCTCCGGCTTTTTCAAGACATAACCGCACAAAAACCATGAGCCGGCTTTGTACGGTTTTTCCTGATCACAGTAGCTTTAGCGTATTTTCTGATACTTAATCGTCTTTTTTATTGTCATACTGTTATTCATAAACCGCAGTTATCGCGTTAACTACCGTTTCAGTATACCAGCTGCATTCATCTCGGTTAAAGATACCGAACAGCTCGTTGCCGGAAATATAATATCCGTTATCCCACCAAACACAGGGAATACCGAGGGATTTTGCAGTTGAAAGATAATATGTTACCCATTTTGCAACCTCATCATCATTTCCGAATTTGTTTACCGCGCCGTACTCTGTAATGATCACCGGTATGCCTTTATCAAGAAAAGCTTCCTTCAAATCATAAAACATATTATCAATATCGCTTTCGTGAGAACCATCCCATTCAAAAAGCTCCCAATCCTCTTTAGGGCTGTATGTAAAAGCATACGGCGTGTAAGCGTGAATCGAAAACGCTATATGGTCGTCCTCAGGAACAGCCACATCGTTTATTGCCTGCTTTGCGCTGGAGGACGCAAAGGTCGTCACCAGAAGCAGCCGCTTTTCATTGTTACCGCCTGTGGAGCGCACGGCGTCCACAAAGGTCTGATTAAGCCTGTCGAGACAGCGCCTTCCCTCATCTGTTCCTCCGTTCCATTCATTCGCGCCTCCGACTACTCTGGGTTCGTTAAGACCGTCAAAAATCAAATGATCGCCGTAATCCTTAAAGCGTTGCGCGATCTGCACCCAGAGAGCATAGACCTTTTCGCTTACAGCGTCGATATGCTCATAATCCGGTATGCGCCAGTCCTCCTCGTGGTGAGAGTCAAGAATAACGAACATATCATTGTCAACAGCATAATTGACTACCTCCTGCACCCTGTCCATCCATTCGTCATCAACGGCGTATTCAGGAGCTTCTCCCATATGTCCGCCCCAGGTCACAGGAATCCTGATAGTGTCGAAGCCTCTTGCCGACACCTCGTCTATCATTGCCTTCGTAGTTTTTGGATTGTCCCATGAAGTTTCCGCGTCCAGACCCTCAGCGCTGTCGGCGTCAAAAGAATTTCCAAGATTCCAGCCGGTCTTCATCTCTGCTATAAGCTCTGCGGGAGTAATATCTCTTACCTCGCCCGGTCGGTTCAGATCAACATTTTTTGCGTTCTCTCCTTCCAAAGCTTCCGCCGAGCTCGTACTGGTTTCGGAATCAGGTGAAGCTTCACTTCCGCCGCAGCCTGCAAGACTCCCAAGCGCCAACGTCAGGGCAGTCAAAATAAGTAATATCTTTGCTTTTTTCAATTTGCTCACCTCATTTTTTTCTGAACCTCAGCACATTCCATGAATGTGCCGAAAGCTCGGTTTTACCGCCTGTCTGTTTGTTTGCCGGAACAATATTATCCGGCTTTTCAATAGAATTTACCGCTTTAAGGTCGCTGCAGTTAAGCTCGATATGCTCAAACAAAGCATAGTCCTCAAACCCGATAAACTCGGTATTCAGAACCGCGTCCTCGTCCAGTGAACGATTCACCGCAAAAATGCTGATCTCGCCGTTATCGTTCAATACTGCCGCAGCCGTTACATAAGGCACTCCCTTAATACTTTCCGTATCATAGGTTTCACAGCTAATACCGACATTAAGCGCGGCGCCTCTGCCGAACAGAGAGGCGTGCAGAAACGGATAAAACAGCGTTTGCAGCCAGCAGCCGTTATCCTCGGTCATAATCGGCGCAATCACGTTCACAAGCTGCGCAAGGCAGGCGATCTTGACCCTGTCTGAATTATTGATCAGCGTTATCAGTAAAGTACCCGCCACCAGAGCGTCCTCAAAATTATATATGTCCTCCAGCAGCCGGGGCGCGGCGGTATATCTTTTGACCCGCTTATCCTGCTCAAGGCTGTGAAACCAGATGTTCCACTCGTCAAAGGAAAGGTTTACAGTTTTATCGCTTCCCTTTTCCGCCTTTATTTCATCGCATATCTTGGCAACAGTCTTGATAAATTCATCCATATTCACAGCCTGAGCAAGATATTGCGGCGTATCGTTATCCGGATTTCCATAGTAATTATGCAGCGAAATATAGTCGATATGTTCATAGCACCCGCGCAGGACTGTTCTTTCCCATTCGCCGAAGGTTGCCATATCCTTATTGGAGCTTCCGCAGGCCACAAGCTCTATGGAGGGATCTACCCATTTCATCAGCTTTGCGGCTTCGCAAGCCTTCCGCGCATACTCCGCGGCCGTCTGCGCGCATATCTGCCAGGGACCGTCCATTTCATTTCCAAGACACCACAGCTTTATACCGAACGGCTTTTTAAATCCGTTTCTGCGTCTTAACTGCGCATAGTAGGTATCGGTATCGAGATTGCAGTATTCTACAAGATTCCTGGCTTCGTCGGCTCCCCTTGTTCCAAGGTTTACCGCCATCATGATCTTGGTATTTGCTCGTCTTGCCCATTCCTGAAACTCGTCGATACCAACCTGATTTGTTTCGATGGTCTGCCAGGCAAGATCAAGCTTATGAGGGCGGGACTCCTTCGGACCCGTACCGTCCTCCCAATTATACCCTGAAACGAAATTTCCGCCGGGATACCTTACGATCGGTACGTTAAGCTGCCTTACATAGTCAAGCACGTCCTGTCTGAAACCCATATCATCAGCCGTTTCGTGGCCGGGCTGATATATTCCGCCGTAAACCGCTCTGCCGAGATGCTCAATAAGCGAACCGTAAATCCTGTTATCGATTGCTGAAATAACGCTTTGTCTGTTTACTGTAATTTTTGTTTCCATGTTATCCACTCCCGATTGTAATTATACTTTACAGTTTACATCACAGCGCGGCAAAATACAATAATTTATAATGCAAGAATACTGACATATCCTGCAAATTTCGCAGTCCGGCTTAAACTATCCCATTTAAGCGATTTGCACGATATATCATTGTTTTAGCATTATTTGTTATTGCTTTGACTGTCCGTTTATATTATAATGAATATAAGAAAATAAACGTATAAAATTTAAGGGAGATATGTGCTATGCGGATTACAAACGTTGGATATAATCATTATCACGACGCCGATTTTTTTATCAACCGCCCCGCAGGGTCGGGGGACTATCTGGTGCTGCTGCTGAAAACTCCTGCTGTATTTATGATCGACGGCGTACAGTTCCGCGCCGAAGCTGATTCCGTAATATACTATAATAAAGGAACTCCGCAATTTTATAAAGCTGACGGCGCTCAGTTCGGCAACGACTGGTTTCATTTCCTTCCAGATAACGAAATGGACGAAAGGTTTCTTGCCGCTCTGGATATACCTTTCGATAAAATAATCAAGCTTGACAGCGTCGCGGAGCTTTCTGTTTTCATCAACATGATGTGTTACGAAAATTATTCCGCGAATTTATTCAAAGCGGATTCTGTAGATCTGCTTGTCAAGCTGTTTTTTATCAAGCTCAGCGAAAAAATGAATACGTCGGCAAACAAGGATCTGGCAACATGGCATAAAAAATTATCCATACTGCGTACAAAAATTTACAATATGCCGTCCCACAACTGGAATATAGACGGTCTTGCCCATGAGGTGACTGCCAGCCGTTCATCCTTTCAGCATATGTATAAGAAAACATTCGGCACAACTCCTATGAACGATGTTGTAACCAGCCGTATTGAACACGCCAAATATCTTCTCTCTTCAACCGACTATACCATCACATACATTGCGCAGATGTGCGGCTATTCTTCAGATACGCATTTTATGCGTCAGTTTAAAAATAAAACCGGTATGACTCCTTCCGCATACCGAATTGAAAAACTTAATGAAAAGAGGTAAACCGAAATGAAAAAATTTGCAGGATTTGAAAAGGGCGTAAATCTTGGCGGCTGGCTGTCTCAGGGAACCTATGATAAGAAACATCTCGACAGCTTTATCAGCGAGGACGATTTCAAAGTAATTGCCGCTTGGGGCGTCGATCATGTGCGTATACCGGTCGATTACAATATTCTGGAAACCGAAGACGGAAAAATAATTGAAAGCGGCTTTGAATATATTCAGAAAGCGATAGATATGTGTGAAAAAAACAATCTTAATATGATCCTTGATCTGCACAAAACCATAGGCTTTTCATTTCATCCGGGGTATAACGAAAACGGCTTATTTGAAAGCAAAGCTTTGCAGGAAAGATTTTATACTCTTTGGGAGCGGCTCGCGCGCCGCTTCGGCAGATATTCTGAAAACGTTGCGTTTGAAATTCTCAACGAAGTCACTGACAAGGAATACAGCGACGAGTGGAACAGAATAAGCGCCGCCGCGATCAAAAAAATACGGCTCTATGCGCCTCAAACTAAAATTCTTCTGGGCGGCTATTGGAACAATTCTGTTGACGCTCTTGCAGATCTGGCGCCGCCCTATGATGAAAATGTCGTATATACCTTTCATTGCTACGATCCGTTCCTGTTTACTCATCAGGCGGCATACTGGCTTGACAATATGCCTGACGAACTGCGTATCTCTTATCCCGGTAATATTTCGGATTACCGCAGAACAATGAAAGAAATTGGTTTGGACTATATTCAGGATTACCTCGACGTTTCCGACAGCGGATTTGACGCTTCTTACTTTGAAAAACGTTTTGAAACCGCGGTAAGAATATGTGAGGAACGCGGAACCTCCCTTTACTGCGGAGAGTACGGCGTAATCAACAACAGCGAGCCTGAGGACGCTTTGAAATGGTTCGAGGATATCCATTCGGCGTTTGAAAAGCTTGGAATCTCACGCGCCGCCTGGACCTACAAAAAGGTTGACTTCGGACTCAGCGATGAACATATGAAATCAGTAATAGACAAGCTCATAACTCTACTATAATAATGATAACTTCCTTTCATGCAGTACTGCAAAAAACTGCGATACTGCATAATTAATAAATTTCCTCCTTAATTTATCCGGCAGAGAACTGTGTTTTCTGCCGGATTATTTTATGTAAAGACTTAAAAACAAAAGCACAAAACGTTAGTGTTTTTGCATTTTATCCTATTGTCCGAAAATATAAAATTGTCTATAATTTAATAAAGAACCGATATGAAAACGGAATATCGGTCAGTATATCAGAACCAGCAAAAAAACATCGTATTGGAGGAATCGTATTGAAAATCAAAAAATTGTTAGTAGGCTTTACAGCAGCTTCTCTTGCAGCGTCCTGCATGGCGTTCAGCGTTTCAGCGGCGACAAAGCTGAGTGACGTTGTTTATCCTTCGGAGGAGGACGCCGAGATGAATGACGCTTATTTTTCAATCGGAGGCTTACCTTTCTACATGGGCACAAATTGGCAGTGGAATCAGGGCGATTGGGTATCAATTACAGAGGATGGTATATTAGAGTTCAGCTATACCATAAGCGAAGGTCTTACCTTGCCAAACGGCGGCACCTTAGGCAGCATGGGTATAGTGGTCAATAACCTTCCGGAGGATAATTACCCATATGACATAACTATTACAGAGGCAAAGTTTGAAGCAGCCGACGGCACGGTAACTGAACTTACGTCAGTCAAAGCTATTACCGAAGCGGACCTCAGTTCGGAAGGCGGTTTCAGGATCAACATAAGACCCAGCGAGCAGGTGGACGAAACAACGGGCGAATTAGTAGCGGCAGCGACTCCCGAGGTTGCGGGATGGGACGAGGAAGGAGCTTTTAGCGGCGGAACTCTTTTTGTGACTATTGATTTTGGCAGCGCCGCGTCAGACGACGATACATCTTCCGAAGCAGGCGGCAGTTTATCTGAAACGGATGACGATTCATCTGACAGCGATACGGTATCCGCGAACGAAGCAAGCTCTGAAACCGCCGCAGCGTCTAAGAACGCTTCATCTTCCGAAACTAACGCCGCTTCCGGTAAAACCGACAACGCAGAAACAGGCGCGGGCGAGCTTGTATTAGCAGGAATTGCGCTTTCGTCCGCCGCACTGATAGCAGCTAAGAAAAACAAGTAACTAACACGCCGGCTTCCGGCAGAAAATTGCCGGATAATATAACTTAAAACTTATTGAAAGGAACGATCCAAATGACAAATGCATTCAAACGTAAAGCCGCAGCGGTTCTTGCGCTGACTATGACGCTGAGCTTTGCCGCCTGCGGAAACAAATCAGACGACAGCTCGTCCTCCACGCCGGAAAAAAAGCTTAAAGAGTCTCAGCAGGAGATAATCCATAGGCTTGCAGACAGTATTACGGATAAAAGACAGCTTGAAAACACCGAAATAGACTGGTTCTCTTTCTATGACATCAATCCGACATCTTCGGCTGATAAGGAAATAGGCGTCGACCTTGCTCTGTTCCAGACAATATATAACGGCAAGATCAATTACATTCAGACCACATGGGATACCAAGTTTGATGATCTCGCTTCACTGATAATGTCAAACAATTCTCCGGATTTCATCGGCGCGGACGATATGGACGTTTTTCCGAAAGGCGCGATTAAGAACATGATCGATCCTATAGACGACTATATTGATTTCAGCGATCCGTTATGGTCGGATGTGAAAGCGGCTTCTGATCAGTTTATGTATAAGGAAAAGCATTATGTTGCCGTTTCAAGAGTTGAGCCTTGCTATGTTGTTATTTACAACAAAAACGTTATAGAGAGCGAAGGCTTTGACGATCCGGCAGAGCTTTATGCAAACGGCGAGTGGAACTGGGATACGTTTTCAGAGATGTGTACAGAATTTACTGACGCTGAAAAAGACAAATACGCCCTTGACGGCTGGTATTATGAAAAAGCAATTACAGCTTCTACAGGCAAGCCGCTGGTCGGTATGGAAGACGGAAAGATCGTAAACAATATATCAAGCCCCGAAATCGCGAAGGCTCAGAATATGATGTACGAGCTTCAGAAAAACGGAGTGGTTTATCCCAAGAATGAAAACAACTGGCAGGTAAGGGGAAATACATACGGTCAGGGAATCGCCTCAGGAGAAACACTTTTTTATCCTATAGGCTTCTGGTCAATAGAAGACGCGCCGTCAGTTACCGCTCCATACGGCGATATCTCAGCAGGAGAGGTTATGTTTGTTCCCATTCCGTGCGCGGCCGACAGCGAAGCTCAGTATGTTCCTTCAAGAGTTCACGGCTACTGCATAGTTAAAGACGCCAAGAATCCCGAAGGAGTCGCCGCGTGGCTTGACTGCACCAGATACGCGGAAATTGATGAGGCGGCTCACAACGTTGTTCTCGAACAGCTGCAGACTGATTATGGTTGGACAGATGAAATGCTCGAAATGCGAGATACTATTTACGATCTGGCGGAGCAGCACCCTGTATTTGAATTCAGCGAGGGTATATCGCCCGATGTTACATCGCTGACAGACACCATAATCAAGGGTACTATGAATCCTGCGGGCACAACAACCTGGTCGGAAATCGTTTCGTCGAACGAGCAGGCTCTTGATTTCCTCATTACCGAGGCGCAGGAAAATATTGATTCCTGATAAACTTTGCAGCGGCTGCAAACGGTTTTAACAGCTCGTATTATCAAGCCTTATAAATAATTGCCGCGTCTGCAAAATAAAAAAATACCGCGCAAAACCGCTGTCTGGTCTTTGCGCGGTATTTTTTTATATCAGCTTATTCACAGCTGTAAAAATTATTATTCATATGAAACTCCGCGACTTACAAAAATATCCGCTGACGCGGAAAGCAGCGGATATTGCTCCCATACCAAAGCAGCCGTATCACAGAGTATACTTCATCACCGGAATATCCGGACTGTCTATTACCCCCGTTTTGAGGCTGTAGGATTTTAAAATCTCACTGTTTGTAATTATAACCGCGATCGTCGGATCATATCCTTCATCGGCTGTCCCGTCAGGATCAGTTTCACATATACGCTGCCCCATCTCGATCTCATCTCCTACGCTTACTTCAGGATTTATACACAACATATCCCTTTTCGCGGTATTCATTCCTATATGAATAAGCACAAGCAGTCCATCGCAGCTTTTTATATTTATTTCATGCCCGTCATTCGTTATATCCTTGACGACTCCCCTGACAGGACTGCATACTCCTCCGGAGTTGGGTATAACTCCAAAACCGTCTCCCAGTATTTTTGACGAAAACACCATATCGTTGATTTTTTCAACGGGAATGATCTCTCCTGCCGTACAGGAGGTCAAATAGTTAAAATCGCGCTTTTTTTCCGACGATCTTTTAAAAAATGTCATCTGCCACACCACCTGTTTTGCAAAGCATAAACTTTTTCTCTATATTATTTTAACAAATTATTATGCGTTTTGCAATAGATATTAATATTTTTTTATTTAAAATCAGAAAATTTATAGCTTTTGACAACTTAAACGTCTTTGTTTTTTAATTTTTTGTATAAAACACCATAAATCATTTACATTTAAAGCTGTTAAAACAGTATTCATCCCGGTATTCGCCGCTAAGCAAAGAACCGATATTTTATTCTGAATTACAGTTGCAAACCCAAACAAAAAAAGGTATAATAATAAGGCGGTAACCCTGCGGCGCTGTGCGAAACTGCGCATATGTCAGGTATCGCCTTGAATTCAGTATAGGAGTTATTATCATGCTTGTAAACATAGAAAGCTTATATAAATATTTCAACGGAGAACCGCTGCTCAAAAATATTAATCTGACCGTCGAAGATCATGAAACGGTAGGACTTATAGGCTCCAACGGCTGCGGAAAATCTACGCTTCTTAAGATCATAACAGGAAGCGAGGGCTTTGACAAAACGCCGGAAGGTTTCGGCTCAGTTTCAGTTTCGTCAAAAGCCACCGTCGGATTTTTACAGCAAAACAGCGGACTGAACTCAAATTCAACTATTGACGAGGAAATGCATAAGGCGTTCAGCCAGCTTTTAAACGTAAAAAAGCAGATGGAGGAGCTAGAAATAAAAATGTCCTCTATGAAGGGCGACGAGCTGGATTTTGTCAGTCAGGAATATTCACGGCTTGCGGCTTATTTCGAATCCCGCGACGGCTACATCATAGACGTAAAGATCAGACAGGTGCTTAACGGCATGGGCTTCGGCAGTACGCCGCCTGACAGGATAGTTTCATCTCTGTCCGGCGGAGAAAAGACCCGTCTTGCTCTGGCAAAGCTGCTGCTTGAGCAGCCTAATCTCCTGATACTTGACGAACCTACCAACCATCTGGATTTTCAGACGCTCATGTGGCTTGAGGATTACCTTAAAGGCTATAAAGGCTCTATTCTGATCGTTTCTCACGACAGATATTTCCTTAATAAGGTCTGCACCAGAATATGCGAGATTGAAAACGGCAAACTTACCTCCTATAACGGAGATTATTCGGCGTTTCTGGTTCAGAAAAAAATGAACAGCGAACGTCAGCTGAAGGAATACGAGGCGCAGCAGAAGGAAATCGAAAAGCTTGAGGATTATATAGTCCGAAACAAAACCAGAGCCTCCACGGCAAAAATGGCAAAATCACGCCAGCATATGCTTGACCGTATGGAACGGATCGAAAAGCCGACTATGTACGTCAAGCCTCCGAAAATAAAGCTGGAATACGACATAGAGCCAACGAAGGATATCGTTCAGGTTATAGGCTGTCCCGTAAGCGTCGGAAGCGGAGATTCTGAAAAGCTTCTGGTCAAAAGCCTTGATCTTCATATCAGACGCGGCGAGCACGCAGCTGTTATCGGTCCCAACGGCGTGGGAAAAACCACGATCTTAAAAATGATACAGGGGCTTATTCCTCATGAGAGCGGAAATATTATCTGGGGCGGCAACGTTAAGATCTCATATTTTGATCAGGAGCACAGCGCTCTGGATATGCGGGATACGGTAATAGGCTCTGTTGACCGAAAATTTCCGCGTATGAGCGAGCTTGAAATACGAAAGGCTCTGGGCTCCGTACTTATAACCGGAGAAAACGTCTTTAAGCCGGTGTCCGTAATAAGCGGCGGCGAGCGTGCCAAGCTTTGCTTTGCTCTTATGGCGCTCAACAGGGGAAACGTTCTTATCCTGGACGAGCCTACAAACCACATTGATCTGAACACCAAGGAGGTGCTTGAGGAAGCTCTTGCCGAGTTCAAAGGCACAATAATTCTTGTTTCACACGACCGTTATCTGATAAATAAGGTCGCAGACAGAATAATCGAGGTCACGCCTGACGGTGCGCGCTCGTATGAAGGCAACTTCGACGCGTATGCAATGCGGTCGGAGGAGGAACGCAAAGCCGCCGAGCAGTCCGAACAGCAGAAAAAGCTGGAGCGCCAAAGGCAGGAGTATCTTGAAAACAAGCAAAAGCAGTACCGCTCCAAGGAGCAGCGCGCCGCCGACGCTAAAAGACGCGCAAGGATCAGGGAGCTTGAACAGGAAATAGAAGCTGCCGAAATAGCAATATTCAGGCTTGAACAGGAAATACAGGAGCCTGAAACCGCCTCGGATTTTTCACTTATGAGCGAAAAATGCACTCAGCTTGAAAAACTGCGCGCTCAGCTTGACGAAAAAATGGACGAGTGGGCGGCGTTGGAGGAATAGTCTGCCGCTGTCAGGAAAATACTTACGATCCGCCGGCTTCGGGGAATCTCAAGCCTTTCACCCGAACAACCGCAGCTGAGTATAATAGCATTATAACGGCGCGGGAAAATTTATGGCGTATCGGAACAGCCGGCATACGCCGCAAGCCTTTAACAACGCGTAGTTTTTTCCCGTAACGCTGAAACCAAGGCAGGAGGGATATATTTGGACGTTCAGCCTATTTCAGACAACAGCGCGATGATCGTTCTGACAGCGTCGGAGGCTTCACAGCTGGGAATAAATTTCAAAAGCTTTGAAAAGGAAAACCCGGAAACCAAATCGTTTCTGACATATACGCTTGCAATTTTGCAGGAAGCCGGTCTTTTCAGCTCCTCCGCGGCTTCCGTTTCGGTTGAGGTATACGAGCAAAGCGACGACGGACTTGTGATCTATTTATCCGCCGCAGACAAACCCAAGCCTGCCCCCAACCCGACGCTCATAGGCTTCTGCGCAAAGACTCCTTCCTTCTTTTTTGATAATTCCTCGTATATACTGGAAGCCCTTCGGGACAGAATCATCTCCTCCGAGCTTTACGAAATAAACGGCGGCTACGCGCTGATACTGGGACTTAACTGCACAAAATCCACAGCTCAGCGCAGACTATCAGGGCTGCCCGCAAACATAACCAACCGTATCAAAGCCGAAAAAATAAGGGAGTACGGAAATTTGCTTTCCGACTCCCCGTTCAGCTTATTTATCTGAGCGACCTGACAGCCTCGGACATATCCTCAGCATTAAAAATATAAGAACCCGAAACCAGAACATCTGCGCCGCATTCACGGACCATAGCAGATGTTTCTTTGTTTATGCCGCCGTCCACCTGAATGATCACATCAAGCTTATTGTCGTCGATATACTTCCTGAGCTCCTTGACCTTATGAAGCGTTTCAGGCAGAAATACCTGCCCCCCGAAGCCGGGCTCCACGGTCATTACAAGCACCATGTCAACGCTGTGAAGATACGGAATTATCATGGAAACAGGCGTCGCCGGCTTTACAGACAATCCTGCCCTGAGATTTCTAGACCTGATTTTATCTATCACCGTCTGCGTGTCGGAAGCCGCCTCAAAATGAAAGGTTATTCCGTTTACGCCGAGATCGGCGTAATTATCAATATATCTTATGGGATCCATTATCATAAGATGAGCGTCTACGGGAAGCGTTATAAGCTTGGATACGCTTTTAAGCACCGGCTCTCCGAACGAGATATTCCTTACAAACATACCGTCCATTACGTCGTAATGTATCCAGTCGGCTCCCGACTTCTCGGCGCGTTTTATATTGTCGGCAAGATAAGCAAAATCCGCCGCGAGCAAAGAAGCGGCAATTATAGTTTTCAATATGATCCCCCGATCCGATTTAATAAATTAATACAGTTTAATTATATACCATTACCGCTTCAAAGTCAATACGCGCCGCCCTGATATTGACGGTTTTATGCCGACCGAAAGCCCTATTTACAATCAGCGGAGTTTTTCGCGTAAAACCCTTCCGCAAGCTCCGCCAGTCTTTCCGGCGCGTCGGCGTTGACCTCATGCCCCGAGTTTTCCACAAAGCGCAGCTCAGCGTCCGGCAGCATTTGAGCAAGCTTTACCCTCAGCACTGCTCGTCAAGGGTAAGATTATAGGAGGGCATAAATTCCTCCAGAAAAACCTCCGCCTCGGGAACGTTAAGCCTGTGAACGGCCTCAAGCGTGCTTTTCTCTGCCGAGGCAAAATCCGAATTTCCCATTCTCCGTTCCTCAACGCATTTTATCAGAGCCGATATCTTATCAGCCGCCTTTACCAGCGTCCAAAGCTCCCGATCCTCTTTGCCGGCAAAGAAAACCTCGCTGTATTCCTCTTTCAGATCGTCGGGAAGATAGGATAAAAGCTGACAAAGAGCCTTGTTTTCAATTTCGCCGTAAGCGCTTTTTATATCCTTATTATAATATTTTACAGGAGTAGGCAGATCGCCGGTTATTATCTCCGAAACGTCGTGATATAAAGCGATAAGAGCGCAGCGCTCAGCGTTTACATTGCCGCCGAACCGCTTATTGCGCAGCAAGGCAAGCGCGTGGGCAATAAAAGCGGTTTCAATTGAATGCTCGCTTATATTTTCAGGTATCGTATTTCTCATCAGCGACCAGCGATTGATATATTTCATGCGGGATATAACCGCAAAAAACTTACTTTCCATCTGAAAATCCTCTTTTAAAAAAATGACGGACGAATACCGTCCGCCGTATTTATTCAGTTTTATCAAACCTTAATTATACTGAGCAGCACGCCCGCCGCAACCGCGGAGCCGATAACTCCGGCAACGTTGGGTCCCATAGCGTGCATAAGCAGATAGTTCGTCGGAACCTCCTCCTGACCTACCTTCTGAGAAACTCTGGCCGCCATAGGAACCGCGGAAACTCCGGCGGAACCGATAAGCGGATTTACCTTGCCCTTTGTAGCTATATACATTATCTTTCCGAAAAGAACGCCGCAGGCCGTTCCAAGTGAGAAGGCTATAACTCCCAGCAGGATAACCTTGCCGAACGACAGCGTAAGTATCTTGTCCGCGCGCGTCGTTGCGCCTACGGATACGCCAAGAAAGATAGTTATAATGTTCATAAGCTCATTCTGAGCGGTTTTCGCGATTCTGTCGCAGCAGCCGCTTTCCTTAAGAAGATTTCCGAACATAAGCATACCGACCAGCGGCGCGGCTGACGGAACCATAAGAGAGATCAGAACTGTTACAAGTATAGGGAAGATGAGTTTTTCAACCTTAGAAACCTGCCTCAGCTGACCCATTACCACCGAACGCTCTTTCTTTGTTGTAAGCGCTTTCATTATAGGCGGCTGGATAATAGGCACAAGCGCCATGTAGGTGTAAGCCGCAAGCGCTATCGTTCCTACTCCTATGCTGTCAGTTTTGGACAGAAGCTTTGAGGACACATAAATCGCCGTAGGACCGTCGGCTCCTCCGATAATCGCGATGGAACCGCACTCGGCGGCAGTCATGCCCAGAACCGCGGCGCCTATAAACGTAAAGAAGATACCGCCCTGAGCCGCGGCGCCGAGGAGAAAGCTTTTGGGATTTGCGATCAAAGGGCCGAAATCGGTCATAGCGCCTATTCCCAGGAATATCAGCGGAGGATATATCTGAAGCTTTACGCCCATATACAAAATATCCAGCAGTCCTCCGTGCTGCAAGACTCGCCCGTAATCAATATAGTGGTCGTTTATAACGCCTCCGCGTTCTTCAGCCTCGATATAGTCCCAGAACTCCGGATGATACATCTCGGCAAACGGAAGATTCGTAAGCAGCATACCGAAAGAAATCGGCAGAAGCAGCAGCGGTTCAAAGCCCTTGGCTATAGCTAAGTACATAAATAAAAACGATATCAGGATCATTATTATGTTCTTCCAGCCGTCGTCAGCTATAAATCCCGCAAATCCGGATTCGCGGGCCAGATCTGCCATAGTTTCAAGGAAATTGCTTATTATTCCCATTAAAAATTCACTTTCCTTTCAAAATAAAATGCAAATCCATCAATAAGCTTAAAATGGTCTTGTATTATCGGCAATTCCGGCGGCAGCCCAGGCGTTTCTCTGCGGCTTGACCGTTTTAACGCTTTTAAGCGCAAGCCTCTTTCCGCTCTGAGCGCTCATCGCTTCAATAGCGCCCATAATGACAGCTACGACCTCTTCCTCTATTCCGTCCTCAATGACAGGAGCGGGCGGAACGGCTTCTGCCGGCTTGTTTACCGACGGAGCGGCGTTTTCCGCCTTTTTCTTATTTTCCTTTCTTCTGTTGACAGCTTCAAAAAGCTTTCCGTAAAGCGTAACGAAAAGAACCAGCAGGATAAGGCCGATAAATACTACCACCATTCCGGTTATTACTACGGAAGTAACCGTAGCTCCCGACAGATTCTTATCCGAACCGTGAATGACATTTTCGGAAAGAACATTAATTAGCCCATACATATTGCAGCTACTCCTTTATTTAAATTAAGGCGTATAAAACGCGTATCCATAGGGCGGAAGCCCTCATAAACACATCAATTACTATTTATTATACACTATTTTCACACAGATTACAAGACCCAATCACGCATTTTTTATATAAAAAATTATTAATAGTTCCGCTTGCCGTATAGCTTATTACCAACGTTCCGCCTTGCGTGAGATACGGATCAAACCTAAAATCCGACTTCGCGAATTAACAAATAAACCTTTGCATTTTATTTAAAATGTGCTATACTGTTCTTATAACAGTTCACGGATAAAAGGAGTTTTATTATGGGAGAACATCTGCTTAACAAGCTTAAGAATTTCGCGCCGGATTTTCTGTCGGCCGTGATTATACTTGCAGTCGGAATACTTATTACTAAAATCGTCATCAGCCTTATGACCAAAACGCTTAAAAAAAGCCGGATAGATCCGACAGCGCACGCGTTTCTTATTTCTCTTGTAAAGCCGCTTTTGTATATACTCGTGGCAATAATTACCCTGTCAAAGCTGAATGTGCCGATGACGTCGATTATAGCTACGCTGAGCGCGGCGGGGCTTGCGATCGGACTTGCGCTGCAAAACAGCCTTTCCAACGTTGCGGGAGGATTTATAATAATGTTCAATCATCCCTTCAAATGCGGCGATTTCGTTGAAATAAACGGCGAATCGGGAACCGTAAGCACAATAACGATACTGTATACCCGTCTGCTTACCACCGACAACAAGGCTGTGCTTATACCGAACGGCACAGTCGCCAGCGCGACTATAATAAATTACACTCAGGAGGCGTGCAGGCGGCTGGATATGTACTTTTCAATAGATTACAGCGCGGATTACAGGAAAGCCTCCGGCATTATACAGGAGCTGCTCAAAAACGAACCAATGGCGCTTTCCGAGCCGGAGCCGCCGCAGGTAGTCATGTGCGAGCACAGCGCCAGCGCGATTAAGATACTTGCTCGTATCTGGGTGAGGTCCGAGGATTACTGGGCTCTTAATTACAAGCTGCTTATGCTTGTCAAGGACCGTTTCGACGAAGAAGGCATAAGCATTCCCTACGACCAGCTGGACGTACATCTTACAAGCGCCGAGGAAAGCAAAAGCTGACAGCGGCGTCGGCGTCCGTACTGCTTCGGCGCTCTGCCGCGAAAAAACAAACCGTATCAGACTATACTGGCTGATACGGTTTTTTCAAAGGATACCGCACAGCGCTGCCGCGGTATCCTTTATTTTTATTTAAGATATGGTCTTGCCGCGCTTTTTGCCCTGCTTTTTATCGGGCTGCCGCTCAAGCTCAGGCTTGTCCTCAAACAAAGCCTCGTCCTCCTTGGTCTTCAGATAATCAAATTCCGGATTTTCCTCTCCCTTAGCGTCATAATAAGGCTGGATAACGTGCTTTCTTATAACGGGATAGCAATTGAAAGAGGTTACGAAATTTATAAAGGACAGCGGCCAGAATGGCAGAATAAACAGCGAATAAGGCACCAGCGCCAACAGGCAGAATACGACTATTATCCATACAAGCAGCGTATAAAGGCTGTTCTTTACTCCCAGACTGACTAAGAAAAACGCGTTTTTCAATATCTGTCGGAGTCTGAGATTGGTCGATACGATCATCAGGTAAATGTAAAAATGCATCATAAAGAAAACTATAAGACAGCTTATACAAATAATAAACGGCACATACATCGTCGAATTGCTCTCAGCCCAGTTTTTATATGTAGGAATAGCTACCGAAAACCCTACGATAAATACCGCGTCGATTATACCCATAGCAAGGCTCTGTTTAAAGCACTTTTTGAAGGTATCAATAAAATCAGAATAAATAAACGCGTTTCTCTCCTGAGAATAGTTTCTTGTGACCTTGGTCATTGCGGCGGTAGCCGGACCGAAGCATACAACTGTAATAAGCGCCAGGAAGTAAGGCGCGTAGCTGTTCAGCTTAAACGACAGCCAGCCCGCGAAAAGCGCGGGAACAAAAAACATAAAATACAGCACGTTAAGCCCTATAAGCTTCCAGCACCTTCTGCCGTATATCTCAAAAAACTTGAATATACCCTTTTTTTCCGCCGGCGCTTTGGGAATACCTCTTCCCGGCTGATCAAAATTTCCGAACAACGCCATTTTTACGCTCCTTTATAATTAACATTCTATATTATAAAAACCTATGACAATACCGTATAATGACCGGACGGCATTTTCTCATAACCTGCCGGCAAAAATAACCGAACACAGGCAGTCTGCCGCCGCCGAAACAGCGCACACCGCCTCAAGCACCAAAAACTTGGTCCCGTAAAGCTTGACCGCGCTCAGCATACCCTCGGACGGTCTGTCGGAAAGCGAATTTGCCATAAGCAGGCTGGACATGGAAAGCGCTTCCCTTGTTCCGATTATAAGGGCGTATGATGATATCAGCGCCGCCGGAACTATAAGCGCCGCGCATATGGCTATCCCCATCTTTCCGCACTGGGAATAGACCTGAGCCATTGTTACTCCCAGACCCATGCCTCTTACAAGCAGCACAGCGACCTCCACCGGCTGGGCGATAGCTGAAAAGCCTAAAATAAAAACCGCTCCCAAAAACATGGTAGAGGACGAAAGCGACTTCATCAGTACGACCGCAAAATCAGAATTGCGCCTCACCTCAAGAAAATTTTCCTGAGCCAGCGAAAGCTGATTCAAAAAATCCTCGCTCATAAAGCAATAGGCTATCGTTCCGAGGATAACGCCCAGAAGCTCCGTTCCCACAAGAAAAGCAAAAAAATTATTTCTGCGCAGCGCAGAGCCGCTTGTCCTTTGATTTTGCATCATGCATCACTCCATATACTTTTTGTAAAGTATATGCCGGACGCTCGGATATAATTACTTTGAAAGCTCATAAGCCCGCTTTGTGCAGGCCTTGCAGCAGCTTTCTACCGTCTGCTGAAGCTTTCCCTCGCGCAGCTTTTCAAGTCCGGCGATAGTCGTTCCTCCCTTGGAGGAAACCATCGTTATCAGCTCGTCGAGAGTATAGCCGCTGTCTGTGATCATTTTAGCCGAGCCTGTCAGCGATTTAGCAAACAGCGATTTTGCAGCCGCTTCGTCGATCCCGACAGACTTCGCGTAATCCACAAAGGCCTGAGCATACAAATAAATAAATGCCGGCGATGATCCGTTTATGGCGATTATCTCCTTCATCTTATCCTGCGGTATGACCTCGATATCCCCGCAGGAGGAAAAGACGTCGCAGACAAGCCTGAATTCTTCCTCCGTACAAGGCTCGACCCTTGAAAGCGCCGTAGCTCCTTCTCCCAGCAGCAGCGGCGTATTCGGCATAACAAGAACCACCTTAGCGTCGGCTGCGGTCTTGGATTTTATATACTCGCCGGTGATTCCCGCGCATATGGACACTATTACCGTATCCTCGTCCGTACAGCCGGAAACGCTGTCCAGAACCTCGTCAAGCTGCTGAGGCTTGACAGCAAGAAAAACATACTTGCAGATCTTAAAAACCTCCGCCTCGCTTTTGCAGGGAGTGACGCCCAGCTCTGAAAGTCTTTTTATTTTTTCGTTGTCCGGATCATAAGCGAACATACGAACCGTAGTAGAGGTCGCAAACATTTTCACGTCGCTGCACAGATCGCTGTGAGCTATCCCCTTCATAATTGCAAAGCCCATATTTCCGGCTCCGATAAAGCCAATGTTGATCATTCAAACAAGACCTTTCATAAAAATTTAAGTTTTACAGCGCGCAATCCGCTTTAAATAACAAACATGACCCGCATTTTATCCACGCGGCTTGTCGGTTAAAATATATTATACTACATTCCGGCTTCTATTTCAAGTGGAAACAAGCAAATTTTAAAGCAAGCGGCGATACATATGATACCGCCGCTTCATAAACTCAATATTAACTTTATTCCCTCACGGCTCATTTCGCCTCGGCAAATACTGACATTACTGTTATTTGCCTTAAGCCACGCTGCCCTTGGTATGTCCGAACTGCGCCCTTACCTTATCGTAAGCGTATTTTATCATCGGTAAAAATATCATAAGTATTACCAGATCCACCGGAAGCTGCACCAGGTTTTTTACTACCCTCGGCACGCAGTAGGCGGCAAAGCCGCTGATTCCGTCGCTGGTAAGGTTTGTTACGCCAAAGTCCTTGTTTACGTAAAGAGTGTACAGGAAATACGAATTAAGACCTATATTGCAGAACAATACCACCGAAGCTCTCGCGATTGCTATCTTAACCATGCTTGCTATTTTCTTGTTGCTGAAATCGCATTTATACAGCAGGCAGCCGTAAATAACGCCTGAGATAACAACCACAACCGCAAGCTGAGGACTGTAAGCCCTCGGCGACTTGTTCTGGACGATATAGCCTATAAAATCAAGCACAAAGGTAGAAGCTCCGCAGACTACCGGGCCGTAAAGCATACCGATAGTGCAGGTTGCAAGAAAAGTAAAGCCGATTCTCAAATCAGGCGTTACTTCAATGGAAAACGATCTGATGGCAAAAGCCAGCGCAAGCAGAATCCCTGTCGTCGTAAGCGTTCTGATGTCCCTCAGGGATTTAAAGGACTCAGAAAACATAGAAAAAAAGCTCTTCATAAATATACCTCCTTTTTATGACTGAGCTGCGGAGCGGCGTGATATTTCACCGCGCCGAATTTATGCTGTGCATAACCGGAGAATGAAAAGCTCTCAAATTACACATTCAGCGGGATGCGAAACCTGTACCGCAAGGGCTAAGCTTTAAGCCGACCCTTTTCGTCCCGATGGCAACTCCCCGTCCCTCAGGCACTTAACGCACAGATTCCTACTCTGTAATATGCAAGCTGTCCGCGTTAATAATTTACGGACAGCCGTATATTTAATTGTAAATAAATTTCAGTCTGACTTGATCAGAACGCGGTCTTATTGAGAATATCGTATCTTGCGTCAAGGAAAGGCTTCTTCATAGCGAGTCCCTCCTGAATGTCGATATCGTAAACCCTGCCGTCCTTAAGTCCGACTATCCTGTTTCCGATACCCTGCTCAAGCAGCTCTACGGCATGATAACCCATCTCGGTCGCCATAACGCGGTCTCTTACCGTAGGAGAACCGCCTCTCTGAACATGACCGAGCACCGTCACCCTCGCTTCGATTCCCGTCATCTCCTGAAGCGTTCTAGCTATATTCTCCGACTGACCTACGCCCTCGGCTACAACGACGATAAAATGAGTCTTGCCGCTCTTTTTTGTCTTAAGCATATTCGCCGCGATAACGTCCAGGTCGTAATCCCTTTCCAGCGTAATGACCGCTTCAGCTCCTACGGCAATGCCGACGTTTATAGCGATATATCCGGCCTTTCTTCCCATTACCTCTACAACGGAGCATCTGTCGTGCGACTGGGCGGTATCCCGAATCTTATCTATCATCTCCATGGCGGTATTCATCGCCGTATCATAACCGATAGTATATTCCGTGCACTGTATATCGTTGTCAATAGTGCCGGGGATTCCTATACAGGGAATTCCCATTGCCGAAAGATCTCCCGCTCCTCTGAAGGAGCCGTCGCCTCCGATGACCACTATACCGTCAAGACCCATTTCCCTGCATTTTTCAACGCCTTTTTTTACGCCTTCGATATTGCGGAATTCAGGACATCTAGCGGTATAAAGACAGGTGCCGCCTCTCTGAATGATTCCCGAAACGGTTCTTGCGTTCATTTCAATAAAGTCGCCGTTAAGAAGACCTACATATCCTCTGCGTATACCGACAACTTCTATTCCCTTCTGAAGCGCGGCTCTCGCTACGGCGCGGACAGCAGCGTTCATTCCCGGAGCGTCTCCGCCGCTTGTCAGTACACCAATTCTCTTAGCCATAACTATTCCTCCAAATAAATGGAACTCTTAAGCGCAAGATATTCCACAATAATATACTTTTTTATTCATAAACCTTAATAATCATAGCATAAAGCCCTGACATTGTCAAGGGCTTTACATTATCATTTAATAAAATTTTAAACGTTTTCGTTCTATTCTTCCGTTCATTGTCAGCCTTCGTCCTGACTGTCCTCAGACTGCCGGTTCCGGCTTTCCGAACCGCTGCTCTGCGAATTATCCGACGCTGAACCCGATGAGCTGTCCGGCTGGGGCACTCCTATCGAAACGCTGACAGTAAGAATCTCTCCGTCCTTTACGTTGATATTATAGCCTACCCCTATATCCGTAGAAACAACATAGCCTATAGTAACTCTGCTGCTTTCCACCTCAGCCTTTTTATACTTGATATCAAGAGAATCCAGAATAGCGGAATAGTCCTTATAGGATAATCCTGAATAATCCGGCACAGGAACATTTTCCGTTCCCTTGCACACCTTAAGCACAAGCTCGTTTTTAAGCTCCGGATCATATTCGCTTCCCTCGGCAATATTCTGCTCCGTTATTATCCCCTTTTCCTCGGTATCCGAATAAAAATACTCAGCCCTGATATTAAAATCATTTCCCAGCTGTTTTACAACGGTTTCATATCTCATGCCCACCACGTTAGGCATGATCGAGCCTACTCCGTAAGGATAGCTGTCGTCTGGCTCGCTTTCCTCTATTATTACCGAATCGGACTGACTTGATTCACTGCTGTCGTCATATTGACCGCCGCTCATATACGCCGAATTTAAAAGCGAGTTTTCAGAATCGCCGCTTTCAGCGCTCGGCGCTCCCAGAAGCTGATAAAGCAGGAAAATTCCCAATGCAAGAAATACCGCCAGCATTGATATGCCCAGAGCCATGACCGCCGGACTGGTTTTCTTTTCCTGCTTCGCTTTTCTTTCCGCGGTCTGCGTCTGTGTTTTTTTCGGCCGCTGACTCACCTTCTGTATAGGTATGGTCTGCGTCGCTCCCTTTTGATGCTCAATATGGGTATGCTTGCTGAAAAGCTCGGTAACAAGCTCGTTTACAGACTGTATTCTGACCTCGCCCCTTACCGCCATGGCGCGGGCTATAACGTTTGAAATATGCGCCGGGATATTAGGATTGATACGACACGCGTCAACAAGCGTATCGTTATATATTCTTGTATTCGCGTCAAGCGGAGCGCAGCCCGTAAGTATACGGTACAGCACAGCCGCGATCGCGTAAACGTCGGTCCAGGTCCCCTGATATTCAAGAGACGAATACTGCTCAGGCGCGGTATAGCCGGAATAAAACTCAGGCGACAGACCGGTATTCGAGGTTCTTATTGAGCTAATGGAAAATCCGGTAAGCTTAAGCTCCCCGTCGGTAGTAACGATTATATTTTCAGGAGATATTCCTCTGTGAATAATCCCCTCATTATGTATTATGCTCAGGGTGGTAAAAAGAGGAACAAACAGCTTTTTGACCTGATTCCACGTCAGATAGCCCGTATTTGACTGAAGAAATTTCTTCAGCGATACGCCCTCTACATACTCAAGTATGACGTATGTGGTGTTATTCTCAGCAAACATATCCATAGCGGTGGAAATATGGCTTAGATTCCTCATACGGGACAGCGTCTTGTTCATATCGGCAAATTCCGACATATATGTCTTATATTTGGCAAGACAGTCGGGATTTACAATAAGTCTCTGAGTTCCGCGCTCACGCTCGCACAGAGTATCAGGCATATATTCGCGCACAACGGCTTTGGTCTTGCGTATGGTATCATAGCATATATACGAAGCCCCTTCGCCGTTATAGGTCAGCATTTTTCCTACTATATATCTGCTGTCGAGCACCGTTCTCGGAGCCAGGTACGACTGCAAATGCGGCATATCGTCCGTATAGCTGCAATAATGGCAGACACCGTTCGCGTCGAGCTCGTTCATGCAGCCCATACAAAGCTTTACACTTGTGTCCATACTTAACCTCCTTAGATTAAATTTCATTACAGCAGGTTCAGACGTGAATCATCCCCGTTATCCGGCATAAAATCATTAGCTCCTGCCGGCTACATAAGCTTCCCACATTCTGAATCCGGAAAGCGTCGCGCTTTAGCGTCCGCGCCTTTATTCAGCTTTCCCGTCTTAAAGCCCGGAGATTGCTATAACCTGCTGTCACAATTCATCAATTTATATTATCAGTATTCCGTCGATAAGTCAATGATGCAATAATATCTGTAGACTTTGTGAAATAATTTGTATTCTTTCTGTAACAACTGTTACAGCCTCACAGCTTCAGACGTTCTGAGGATATACATTGACGGACGTATAGTAAAGATATTTGCTGTCGTTGTCAAATACGGCGGTCAGCAGAACGCTCTGGGCGTTTGCGTCAGCCGCGGTATAATAATACTTGTAAATATAGCTTATGCTGTCCTTTCCGTACACTATTTTATACGGATCCAGGTCTACGGCGTCCGTTACCGAGCTGTAGCGCGCTCCCTTGTCAAAGCTGTCAAGATTGACGCGCTTGTCAAGCTTTTCGCCCCTGCTGTCCTTTTTCAGCAGTCTGTAATTTGTATATGTAACGCTTTCGATATTATCCGACGAATCCTTTAAAACCGAGACCGTCCATTCGGGAAAAACAATATCGTCAATTTCAAGACTGTCCTCGCTTTCATATATATAATCGAACACCGCCGCGTTATTCAGTATGCCGTAAGCGGAATTATCCTTAAAATGAATCTCCATATCCTTCTCCGCCTTGGTTATGGACATTCCGATATATTCAGCCGCCTCAAGCGCCTTTTTTTCCCCCTTGTCCGCCGAAAGCTGAACTATTACCACCCATATAAGCACAATTATAAGCGCCGACAGGGCGATAAGAAAAGCGATCTTGATCTTCTTCTCATTCTGCCCGTTGACAATGCTCCCCAGGCTTTTCCTGACAGACGAAGTTTCAAGCAAAGGCAGATCCTTTTTATCCTGCTTCTTCGAGAAAAGCCCTTTAAGGCTCTTTGATTTTTTCGGCTTTTCCCTCAGCGCTATCCCGCAGTTTCTGCATACCGCGTCATGCTCCCCAACAGTTTTTTTGCATTTCGGACATTCCATTGCATAACCCCCGTTTCCCGGACATAATAACTTATAATATATTATATCATACAGTCCCCTAAAAGTCAATGACCGCCCCTTAAGCGGATAAATCTTCTTTTTCCGCCGATTATTGCAAAAGCGTAAAATCCCTGCATAGCCCGTTTTATTACGCGCTTGCGGCGCCTGAGAATAACCATACGGACTTTTCAGACAACGCAAAAACCTCCTTACCCCGCGCGTCAGCGCCTGATAAAGAGGTGTTTTTAAGCTTACCTCAGCCGACCGGTACTATAAGCTCCGTCCAAAAAACGCTCCGGCAGCTGCTTTTGCCGACGCGGCAGCCTTACTCGCCCTCCGAAACGGGTATCGTAACAGTTATTTCCGTTCCCTTACCAAGGCTGCTGCTTATTGCGATCTCGCCGTTGTGATAGGCTACGATATGCTTGACTATCGACAGTCCCAGACCTGTTCCGCCCGTCTGCTTGGAACGGCTCTTATCCACTCGGTAAAATCTTTCAAAGACCCGTTCCCTGTCCTTTTCGGCAATGCCGATACCGTTATCCCTGACAACGACGACCGCATTGCCGCCGCTTCTCGATACCTCGACCCAGACCGAACCGCCGTCGTTGTTGTACTTGACCGCATTGTCCATAAGATTAAGCAGAAGCTCCGTCATATAGCTCTGATTGCCTTTTATAACGACGTTTTCTCCCTTTACAAAAACAGACACCCTATGCTTGTAAGCCTTGTTCTGGAGAATTTCCTCAACGTCCTGCGCGGTTCGCAGAACGTCTACCTGATCGCTCTCGCTGTTGGCGTGCTCTTCTATCTCCGACAGCCTTATTATATCGTTGATAAGATAAAGCAGCCTTTCCGCCTCGCGGTAGATAGTTCCGCCGTACTTTTTAATGTCCTCCGCCCCGGTTATGATCCCGTTTTCCATCATTTCGCCAAAGCCCTTGATAGTAGTAAGGGGCGTTTTCAGCTCATGCGAAACGTTGGCGGAAAAATCGCGCCTAATCTGCTCGCTCTTGAGGCTCTCTGTAACGTCGACCATAAGAATTATGATTCCGTAATCCCCGTTGAAATCCGACTTATTGATATATGTTCTGAAGGACCTGTTCTTTACGCTGACGACTCCTCTTACCGAATCGTCCTCGTCAAGCCTGTCCAGCAGCTCTAAAAGCTCCGAGTTCGCTGTAAGGTGCGAAAGCTTTTCGTGGGAATGAGGGTCGAAATGCGGATTGAGCAGCCTGACAGCGCTTCGGTTTACTGAAAGCACCGTCCTGTCCGAATCCAGCAGTATCATCGCCTCAACCATATTGTCGGTAATCAAAGTTATCTTTTCTTTTTCCCTTTTAAGCTTGGCGACGTTTTTGGAGATCCTTTTCATAAGCAGATCGGCGTTTTTTATAATCGGCTTAAGCTCCTCGTAGGGAGTTTCAAGATTGCCTATCCCGTCGCCGTTTACGTCAAACTGGGTAACCAGCCGGTTTATAGGCTTAATAAGGCTTTCCGACAGCTTGATGGAAATAACCGTAGTCACGACGAAAATCGCCCCGGCCGCGCAGATTATTATGGGAACCACCACAATAAAAATAGAAAGCAGATTGCTCCGTTCCCTTGCGAATCTGAGAACTCCCCCGTCATACTGAACGGCGTAATAATAAACCGTCTTGCCGAGGGTGCCGGAAACTCTTGTGGCCTCGCCGGTTCCGTTCTCCATAGCCTGCTTTACTTCACTGCGGTCAAGATGATTTTCCATTTCGCTGCTGTCCGCTTCGCTGTCATACAGCACATTTCCGTCGCTTTCAATATAAGTAAGCCTTACCTTGTAATTCAAAGCGTCCTGAAGATTCCGTTCAAGCTGAGAGAGATCGGCGTTGCTTCCGACGCTGCTGACCGCTATTTCAGCCGCGGCCTTCAGCTCGTTCTGAGCGGCGTTTTTATAAAAAGAATAGCTTATTCCCCCGATAACGACAGAAAACACAGCCAAGGAAACCGCAACGACGGCAGTCATTACTCTGAATATTTTTTTCTGCATCGTCCCGCGCCTCCCGCAATTTATTTTTCCAGTTTATCCGCACTTGTATCCGACGCCTCTTACCGTTTTTATAATATCCCTGCACCCCGCCGCCTCAAGCTTCTGGCGCAGCGTCTTTATGTGCATATCCACCGTTCTTGTTTCTCCCGCAAACTCATAGCCCCATACCATTTCCATAAGCTTATCTCTGGTTACGGCAATGGACTGATGACGCATAAGATACATGAGCAGCTCGAACTCCTTGTAGGTAAGAGTTACCTCGGTTCCGTTATAGGTAACTATTCTCCTTGAAGCGTCAAGAGAACAGCCCCCTATCTCAAACACCTCGGACTCTCCGCTCTGCTTTGCGGTACGTCTCAGAACCGCCTTTATCCTCGAAAGCAGCTCCATTACTCCGAACGGCTTTGTAATATAATCGTCGGCGCCGGATTCAAGCCCCCGTACCTTTTCAAGCTCGCTGGTCTTCGCGGTAAGCATAATTATCGGAATTTCCCTGAGCCTCGGGTCGCTTTTAAGCTTGCCGAGAATCGTAAGGCCGTCCTCGTCGGGCAGCATGATATCCAGCAGGACAAGCGCCGGCACGCAGCCTTTAAGCTCCTCGTAAAACGGCTTCGCTTTAGGAAAAGCCTTTACCTTATAGCCGCCCGACCTCAAAGCGCAGGAAACCAGCTCCCTTATTCCGTCGTCGTCCTCAACACAGTATATAAGCGACATATATATCTTCCTTTCAAAACCGCAGACGGTCGGCTGTACGCCCTGACTAAAAATCCTTTTTGGGCAGAACGAACATCTGCTGATACTTTTCGACCTCTGAATCAAAAGCCTCTCCGCTGGTCTTTACGGTTCTCAGATACTCGTGCGTTTCAAAATTGTCGTCGTTTACCTGAATAAGACAAACCGCGATGTTTGAGCAGTGATCCGATACCCGCTCCAGATTGGTAAGCAGATCGGTAAAGATGAATCCCAGCTCTATCGTGCACATACCCTTCTGAAGTCTTTTAACGTGTCTGCTTTTCAGCTTTGTCTGAAGCTGATCCACGACCTCCTCCAGCGGCTCCACAAGATATGCGCTGTAAAGATCCTGCTCGGTAAACGCCTTTACCGCAAGCTCGAGTATTTCAGTCACGGCGCTGCATATGACCTTAAGCTCGCTTACCGCCTGCGCCGAAAACTCTATATTCTTATCGCGCTTTTCCTTGGCTACCGCGACGATATTCTTAGCATGGTCAGAAATACGTTCAAAATCGCCTATAGTGTGCAGCAGCGTCGCAACGGACTGCGAATCCCTGTGAGACAGATCGGCGCTTGAAAGCTTTACAAGATATGTTCCCAGCCTGTCCTCGTACTTATCGACAAGCGACTCCATGCCGTTGATCTGCTCCGCCTTGTCGTCGTTGTAGCCAGCGAGCAGCTCGATGGCAAGTCCTATCGAGCTTTTCGCAATATCAGCCATATTTGCCGCAACTGTCCTGCACTGCTCGATAGCAAAGGACGGCGACTGAAGGAATCTGTCGTCAAGCAGCTTGAACTGATCCTCCGCCCTGACGCTTTTATCGTCCGCGTTGTCCCTTATGGTAAGGTACGCAAGCTTTTCAAGCTGATTTATAAACGGAAGCAGCACTATCGTTGTAGTAAAGTTGAATATAGTATGTACAACGGCGATATTTCCCGCCCCTACCGTATCGTCTACAAACGAAAAGCTGAAGATCATATTCAGTATATAGAACACCGTAAGGAACAGCAGCGTACCGATTATATTGAAATAAAGGTGCACCACCGCGACCCGCTTGGCGTTCTTGGAAGTTCCTATGGACGAAATGATAGCCGTAATGCAGGTTCCTATATTCTGTCCGAGAATAATGGGAAGAGCGGCGCCGAAGGTTATGGCTCCGGTTGAGGAAAGCGCCTGAAGAATACCTACCGAAGCGGATGACGACTGAATTATCGCGGTCAGCAGAGCGCCGGCAAGCACTCCGAGAACCGGATTCTGGAACATTGTCAGTATGTTTGCAAATTCCGGAACGTCCTTCAGCGGCTCAACAGCGCCGGACATCATATCCATGCCGAACATAAGCACCGCGAAGCCCATCAGTATCGTTCCTACGTTCTGCTTCTTATCGTTCTTTGAAAGCATAACGAGAAAAACGCCTATTATCGCGAGTATAGGCGAAAATGACGACGGCTTGAGCATCTGTATAAAAAAGCTGTCGCCCTCGACTCCGGACAATGACAGTATCCACGCCGTTACCGTAGTTCCGATATTTGCGCCCATTATTACTCCGATCGCCTGACGAAGCTTCATCAGACCCGCGTTTACAAATCCCACAAGCATTACCGTGGTCGCCGACGACGACTGGATCACAGCGGTAACGCTTAAACCAAGCAAAACGGCTTTAAGCGGGTTGGAAGTAAGCTTCTCGAATATCTTCTCAAGCCTGCCTCCCGCCAGCTTTTCAAGAGCCGTACCCATGACGTTCATTCCGTAAAGAAAAAGCGCCAGACCTCCGACCAATGTGAGCACCATAAAAATGTCCATAAACAACTCTCCTGATTTTACAATTCCGACGTATTATTTTATCTCAGTTTTACAATCACTATTATAAACGCCAATTGTAAAATTCCCAACTCGCCAATGTAAAATCGGTGTAAAATCAGGTAAAGTATATATGAATACGGATCACATGATCCTCTTGGATTTATGAACTCCGGTTATAGAAAACAGCACCCATTCGGCTATGTTTACGGCGTGATCGCCTATTCTTTCAAAGTATTTCGCGATCATAACGGTATCGACTGCCTGCTCGCCCTTCGATTTATCTGCCGCTATCTGCTCGATAACCTTGTTCTTTACGAGGCTGAACAGATCGTCTATATCGTCGTCGGCAGCGATTACGGCTCCGGCAAGCTCCTCGTCGTGATTGACATAAGCGTCTATGCTCTGCGAAACCATCAGCGCCGTGCCTCTTGCCATCTGCGAGATCTCATCAAGCTCCCAGCTTTTCTTCTGGGCGATAAGCGTAATGTTGAGCTGCGCGATATCCGCCGCCTGATCTCCTATCCTCTCCATATCGGTTATCATCTTCAGAGCGGTCGAAACTCTCCTGAGATCGTCGGCAAAAACCGGCTGGTACTGCAAAAGCAGCTTTAAGCAGAGCCTTTCTATTTCCCGCTCCAGATCGTTTATCTTTGAATCGAACTCGACCGTCTGACCGGCAAGCTCGGTGTTCTGCTCCTCTAAGGACTTGATCGACATCGCGATTATCTGCTCCACAAGAGCAGCCATATTCATAAGCAGTATGTTAAGCTGGCTAAGCTGTTTGTCAAAGCTTTCACGCATATTAAAATCCTCCTTACCCGAAACGTCCGGTAATGTAATCAAGCGTTTTCTGCTGCGAAGGCGAGCTGAATATCTTTTCGGTCGTATCGAACTCGACTATCTCCCCGTGAAGGAAAAACGCCGTTTTGTCCGAAATTCTCGTCGCCTGCTGCATATTGTGCGTAACTATTATAATAGTATAATCGTTTTTGATCTGCTGACAAAGCTCCTCGATCTTTATTGTCGAGATAGGGTCCAGCGCCGAGGTCGGCTCGTCCATCAGTATTACCTCCGGCTTTACCGCCAGCGCCCTTGCGATGCACAGCCTCTGCTGCTGACCGCCGGAGGTGCCCAGCGCCGATTTTTTCAGCCTGTCCTTGCACTCCTCCCAGATCGACGCCTGCCTCAGCGAGGTTTCAACTATTTCGTCAAGCTCCGCCTTTTTCTTTATTCCGTGAGTTCTGGGGCCGTACGCGATATTGTCGTAAATCGACATGGGAAAAAGATTAGGCTTCTGAAAAACCATTCCGACTCTTTTTCTCAGCTCGGTAATCTCAATATCCTTGTAAATATCCTGGCCGTCCAGCCTGAAATCGCCTGTGATCCTACAGCCCTCCACCAGATCGTTCATTCTGTTGAGAGATTTGAGCAGAGTGGATTTTCCGCAGCCCGACGGACCTATAAAAGCGGTTATCTCCTTGTCCTTTATCTCAAGGTTTATATTTTTCAGCGCCTGAAAATCTCCATAGAACAGGTCGGCTTTTTTTATGTCAAATTTTATAGGCATAGCTTATTTCTCTCCTTTTGAAAGCTTTCTGGCAACCAGAGATGCCAGACCGTTAAGCAGCAGAACCGTCACAAGCAGAACGACCGCGGTCGCGCTGGCCTCGTTCATATGCAGACCCTCGTTTGAAAGGGAATACATATGTATGGCAAGCGTTCTTCCGGAATCAAACAGTCCGGGTATCTTTGCCACCGTTCCCGCGGTATATATCAATGCCGCCGTTTCTCCTACGATACGTCCTACCGCCAGAATTATTCCTGAAAGGATACCGCTCATCGCGGGCGGAAGCACTATCACGAAAATCGTCCTCAGCTTTCCGGCTCCGAGTCCGTAGCTTCCCTCTCTGAAGCTGTCGTCAACCGCCTTCAGCGCCTCCTCGGTTGAGCGTATGATAAGCGGAAGCACCATTATCGCCAGCGTGCAGGCTCCCGCCATAAGCGAAAGCTTCCATTTCAGAGCGATAACAAAGAACATATTTCCGAAAAGACCGTATATGATCGAAGGTATGCCGGAAAGGGTTTCCGTGGTAAGCCTTATCCATTTGACAAGCTTGTTTCCTTTTTTCGCGTACTCCACAAGGTATATAGCGCAGAATACGCCCAGAGGAGCGGCGATAAGCAGCGCTATGCCCACCATTTCAAAGGTAGTTATTATCGCCGGCATCATCGACGCGTTCTCGCTGGTGTACTTCCACGCGAAAAGACTGGGCTTCAGATACGGAACGCCCTTTATAATAACGTATCCCACGATGAGAAAGAATATGGCGATGGTGATCGTTACCGCTATTTTTGTAATTACCGAAAAAACCAGCGACATAGGGTGCGCTTTATACGTCTTCATTTTTTCACTCATAGATCAGCGCTCCTTTTTTGAAGTAATAACGTTGAACAGCAGATTTATCAGGAGAATAAACACGAACAGCACAACTCCTGTAGCGATCAGAGCGTCGTAATGCAGTCCCGTAGCATAGCTCATCTCGATTACTATATTGGCGGTCAGCGTTCTTACTCCGTCCAGCACGCTGCCAGGAAGCCTTGGCTGGTTTCCGGCTATCATAATGACCGCCATGGTTTCGCCTATAGCGCGTCCGACGGCAAGTATCACGCTTGCGAGAATACCCGACTTTGCGGCGGGTATTATAACGGTACACACCGCTCTTTCATGAGTAGCTCCCAAAGCGAGCGCGCCCTCATAATAGCTCTCCGGCACCGCCTTCATGGCGCTCTGGCTCATTCCTACAATTGTAGGCAGGATCATTATTCCCAGCAGGATAGACGCCGTAAGAATACTGTTGCCCCGTCCGTTTCCGCCGAAAACGTTTCTGATAAGCGGAACTATTACTATCATTCCGAAAAAGCCGTATACTATAGACGGTATGCCCGCCAGCAGATTGATGGGCGGCATAAGCCATTTGTACAGCCTTTTAGGGCAGAACTTCGCCATGAACACCGCCGTCAGCAGCCCTATCGGAACGCCGACGATAATAGCTCCGGCGGTAACGTAAAGGCTTCCGACTATCATAGGAAATATCCCGAAGCTGGGGTTTGAATCCCTGGGCTTCCACGACGTTCCGAGCAGAAAGTCGGAAAGTCCGATTTCTCCGATGGCAGGACAGCCCTTTATAAACATAAAAGCGCATATAAGTACGACCGCGACGATCGAAACGCAGGCGGAAATAAAGAATACAGCTCCCATGGTCTTTTCCGCAAACCTGTGCAGACCCCGCCTTCCGGCGCTGACCCCTTCCGTCAGCTCCGCGGTCCTTTTGTTTTCAATATCCGTAATAATCACTCCCGATCAAATCCTGAACGCCCAGCCGGCGGCAGCCTGATTCGCCATACCGCCGTACAGCGAAATGCCCCGCCGCTTATGAGGCGAGGAGGCATATGCCGCGGCGTCTGAGGTCCGCTTTTATCAGCTAACTATAAAAAACTCAGCGTTTTCCGTCAATATTATTTCACATCGTCCCATGATGTGGTTTCGCCTGTATAGATCGCTCTGATCTGCTCAACCGAAAGATCGTCGACTTCATTGTCCTTGTTTACGATAACCGCTATAGCGTCCTGCGCGATTACAACGCCGCTTACTCCGGTTTCGTCTGACGAAAGCTCTCTTGAAGCCATTCCAATATCGCAGGTTCCGTTCTGCGCGGACTTTACGCCTGTTGACGAATCCGACTGCTGAACCTCTACGGTTACCTTCGCGTTTACCTTCTGATATGCCTCAGCAAGCTTTTCCATTACCGGGGTTACCGACGACGAGCCCTCTACGACTACCTTTCCCTCCGCTCCGTTCGAGGAAAAAGCCTCCGCCGATTTGTTTACGGCAATATAGTCCTTGCCGATGATCTCCTGACCCTCCTTGCTGAGAATGTAATTCTCAAAGTCCTGAGCCGCTTCCGAAATGCCTTTTTCGCTGAGAACGATATTGAAAGGTCTTACTATAGTATAAGAGCCGTTTTCAACATTCTCCGAGGTCGCTTCAACTCCGCCGACCTTTACCGCCTTTACCGTATCGTTAAGAGAGCCTAACGATACATAACCGATAGAATTCTTATCTCCTGCGACCTGAGTCAGAACTACGTCGGTGGACTTGCAGATAGCTGCCTCAACGGTAGTCTTATCCGTCTTGTTTCCGTCCGCGTCCTTTTCTTCAACTCCCGTAAGCTCAATAAAAGCTCCTCTTGTTCCGGAGCCGTCCTCTCTGGAAATAACCGCGATAGTGTTGTCCGAACCTCCGCATGAAGCAAGCATTGAAGCCGAAAGCACAGCAGCCGCGATCACACTTAAAAATCTTGTTTTTCTCATCATAATAAATACCATCCTTTTTTCCGTTTATGCCGACCCCTGCGGCATACGCTCCTTGAGAGCCTTTGTTGTTTTATTTTTATTCAGCTGACGTAATTATCATACTACCCGTTTGTAAAAACGGTAACCCAATGTATGTAAAGAACGCGTAAGATGTTTGTGCCGCTTTCAGCGCCGAAGGCCTTCCGCCCTCAATGAGCGTCACGCTATATATAAAAATATGAAACCTTGTAAAATTTCATAAATCCCTTGACAACCGTATTTAGCAATGCTATAATGCTGTTAATTTAACATAAAAATTTACTCTGAAAATCACTTTACAATTTAAAAAAACGGAGGTTTTACAATGAAATTTTCATATTCCTTTACAAGAAAAGCCTGCTATACAGGATATATTACGCAGGCTGTAGTAAATAATTTTGCTCCGCTCCTCTTCGCGGTGTTCCAGAAAAGCTTTGATCTCTCGGTTGCCCAGATCGGTTTTCTTGTGGCGTATAATTTTGCGGTTCAGGCAGCGGTGGATTTTCTTGCCGCAGGCTTTGTGGATAAGATCGGAGTACGCAGATGTACCGTATTCGCTCATTTTGTGACGTCGGCCGGACTGATCCTGATGGGCATACTGCCCTTCGCGCTGAATAACGGCTATGCCGGGCTTCTCATCGCGTCTACCCTGTGCGCCGTCGGAGGAGGACTGATCGAGGTTCTTATCAGCCCGATAATCGAAGCTCTTCCAAGCGGCAACAAATCCGCCGGAATGAGCCTGCTTCACTCCTTCTACTGCTGGGGACACGCCGGAATAATTTTAGTTTCTACCCTTTATTTTAATATATTCGGAATTGAAAATTGGCAATATTTATCATTTACCTGGGCAATAGTGCCTTTCCTGAACGCGTTCGCTTTTATACGCTGCCCTCTCTGTCCGCTTGTTGAAGAAGGCAAGGCAGTCGGTATAAAAAAGCTTGCCGCGCGTAAGCTTTTCATGCTGTTTCTCCTTATGATGCTCTGCTCGGGAGCGGCGGAGCAGGCCATAAGCCAGTGGACGTCGTATTTTGCCCAGAACGGTCTGCATATTTCAAAAACTGCCGGAGATCTTATAGGAGTATGTCTTTTCGCTCTGCTTATGGGAACCTCAAGAGCGCTTTACGTTAAAATATCGGAAAAGATCCCCCTGAAAAAATTTATTGCCCTGTGCGCTTTGCTGTGTATGTCGGGCTATCTCGCAGCCGTATTCTCACCCGTACCTGTGCTTTCGCTGATCGCCTGCGGTATCTGCGGCTTTTCTGTAGGAATAATGTGGCCCGGCGTCTACAGTCTTACGGCGCAAGCCTTCCCTTCGGGCGGAACGGCAATGTTCGCGCTGCTTGCCCTGGCAGGCGATATAGGCTGCTCCGCCGGACCCGCTCTTGTGGGGCAGGTATCCCAGCTCAGCGGAAGCCTCAAAACAGGTATCCTGTGCGCCGCGGTATTCCCTCTGCTGCTTTACATATGCGTAAAGGTCATATCCGTCCATGAAAAGAAAGCGATGATAAAAGCATAAAAGCTGAATTTTAAGGTCTGCCGTAATATGGCAGCAAAACAGTGTAAAAAATATTTGAAAACCACTTGAAAAGAACTGTGAAATATGCTATCATTTAAATTGAATGATTTTATCACAAATTTATGACAGACCTGCTTTGCGATTATCAAACGGGTCTGACAGCAGCGTACCGCTGGTATTCACAGCTTCGCGCTGCTTTCAAAGAACTTTGAAAGGGCAATTTTTCAATGGGAGAGCCAAACAAAAGCAAGGAGCTTAGAAAAAAACGCGTCCGTCTGCAGCAGTACACTATTTCGGTATGCTGTCTGGCGCTTATGGTTTTTATAATGGTGTGGGTCGTCAACGTCGCTCTGACCGGCAGAAACATACAAACCGCCGAACCGTCCTCCTCGCGGTCCGAGCAGGCTGACGTCAAGGATTCGTCTGTAAAAAAGGACGATTCGGAAAGCAATACCGGAAACGAAAGCAAAAAAGCCGACGACTCCGGCGATTCAGAAGCCGCGGTGGAATCTCAGAGCAGCGGCTCAGAGGAAAGCGGCGGGGATTCTTCAGCGTCCGAGATCAGTGACGATTTCGCCGACGCCGTATTTATCGGCGATTCCCGCACAGTAGGTCTGGGAATGAATACCGACCGTCCGAAGGCTACCTTCTACGCCTCTACCGGTCTTAATGTTGATACCATAGAAACCAGCGAAACCATAATTCTTGACAACGGAAACTACGGAACGGTCTACGACGCCCTTAAACAGAAACAGTTCGGAAGGGTTTACGTAATGTTCGGAATAAACGAGCTGGGCTGGCCTTACCCCGACGTTTTTCAGGAAAAATACGAAGCTGTGATAAATAAAATAAAGGAGCTTCAGCCGGACGCCGTCGTCTATGTACAGTCTATACTTCCCGTTTCCTCGCTGGCGCTCAGCACAAACAGCGTGTTTACCAACGAAAACGTCGATAACTTCAACCTCTATGTTCAGAACGCCGCCGCAAATACCGGCTCGGTATATCTGGACGTGGCGTCCAGCCTGAAGGACGAAAACGGAGCGCTTCCCATTGAAGCCTCAACCGACGGGATACATCTTATCAGAGAATACTGTATGAAATGGATGGATTATCTCGCCGAAAATTCATAAAATCAGAATTTCTATTTATAATAAAATAAAATGTAAAAAGGAAAGGAACTAAAGACCATGAAACTCAAGAAAACACTTTGCGCCGTAATCGCGGCAGTATCGGTATGCGCGGGAGCAATGACCTCCTGCTCTGATTCGGACAGCTCGTCAGCAAACGGAGATTCGGCTGCGGCGGTTCAGACCGACGTGACCAAGAACGTAACGGAGATCGCGGACAAGCTCAGGTCAGACATTGCTTTTGTCGATACCCTCAACGAGCTTTCGCCTGAAATGGTGGAAAAGCTTATAGGCGTTTCTCAGGACAAATATACCGCCGGAAAGGTCTACATCGGCTCAGGCGGAGCTACCGCGGAGGAGATCGCCTGCTTTGAAGCCGCCGACGAAGCCGCGGCCGCCGATATAAAAGCCGCGCTTGAAGCGAGAATAGAGGCGCAGAAAAAGGCGTTTGAAAATTATCAGCCGAAGGAAATGGACAAGCTCGGCTCGCCCGTACTTTCCGTACAGGGAAAATATGTGTTCATGTGTATCTCTGACGACAACGCCAAGGCTGAGGAAATAATCGGCGGATAAACCTCCCGCCTTAACGGGAGCCGCGCGTATTCTTACGAAGCCTCTGCCGCAGAGCTACGGCGGAGGCTTCAGGAAAAACGCGCTTTGAATCCCGCGATTTAGCGATATAGGACATAAATTATAATCGGAGAATAAAAATCTATGGTTTTCAGTAGTACGACATTTTTATTTGCTTTTCTGCCGCTGGTGCTAATAACCTACTTTATCGTCCCGCGCGTCTTAAAAAACGCAGTTCTGCTGGTTTTCAGCCTTGTGTTTTACGCATGGGGCGAACCTGTTTATGTGCTGCTAATGCTGGCTTCAATAACGGTAGCTTACGTTACGGGAATCTTTGCGGATAAAAAGCGAAAGCCCGGCTGCGAAAAAACGGCTTTTATATTCATGCTGCTGGCAGTTATCTGGAATATCGGGCTGCTGCTGTTTTTCAAATACGCCGACTTTTTTATTTTAAACGCGAACAGCCTGTTCAATACAGGCTTCAAGCTGCTGGGGCTTACCCTGCCTATAGGTATTTCCTTCTACAGCTTTCAGACCCTTTCCTATGTTATCGACGTATACCGGGGAGAGGTCAGGTCGCAGAAAAACTTTCTTAACCTTGCTACCTACGTTACCCTTTTTCCTCAGCTTATCGCAGGCCCTATAGTAAGGTATCAGACTATCGAGGATCAGCTTAATTACCGCAGGGAATCGCTCTCACAGTTTTCAAGGGGAATAAAGCGTTTCGCGGTCGGTCTGGGCAAAAAGGTCATACTCGCCAACAATATAGGCGCGCTTTTTGCCGAGATATCCGCGGCTTCTCAGTCCGAGCTGAGCGTCGTTTCAAGCTGGCTGGGAATACTGGCGTACACCTTCCAGATATACTTTGATTTCAGCGGCTATTCCGACATGGCGATAGGTCTGGGAAAAATGTTCGGCTTTGATTTTCTTGAAAACTTCAATTATCCTTACATCTCCAGATCCATCACCGAATTCTGGCGCCGCTGGCATATCTCCCTATCGACATGGTTCAGGGATTACGTTTATATACCGCTCGGCGGAAACCGCAGGGGTATCGCAAGGCAGTGCCTTAATATAATGATAGTATGGTTCCTTACCGGCTTCTGGCACGGCGCGAACTGGAATTTTATCTGCTGGGGGCTTTATTTCGGAATAATCCTGCTGTGCGAAAAGCTTTTTCTCGGCAAAGCGCTGAAAAAAGTTCCCGCTGTTATCCAGCACATCTATTCGCTGCTGCTTATCATCGTCGGATGGGGAATTTTCGCCTATGAGGATACCTCGGCTCTCATACAGAATTTCAAAAATCTGTTCGGCTTCGGCGGTCTGGAATTTTTCAACGACAAAGCGTTTTTCTGGCTTGCAAACTACGCCGTAACCTTTATAGCGCTGATAATAGCCTCAACGCCCCTGTTCAGAAAGCTGGGCGAAAAGCTTACGCTCAAAGCGCCGGTATTATACGGCTGTATTCTTGAACCGGCGGCGGCGGCGCTTCTTCTCATTGTATCCGCGGCGTATCTTGCCGGCAACTCATTCAATCCGTTCTTGTATTTCCGATTTTAGGAGGCGGCTGAAATGGACGAAAAAGCAATTAAAAGAGAAAACGGCTCCGAATCCGGCGGTTCGGGCGGCAGGGTCGCTGACATCATAATGCTTTCGGTATTTTTGATCTTTATATTCGGCTTCACGCTTGCTTCGATCATCGCCAAGGACAGGGAGTTTTCCGAGATGGAAAACCGCAATCTTGCCCAAAAGCCGGAGTTTTCCTTCAAAAATCTGAAAGAAGGTAAATTTACCGGCGATATCGAGAGCTATCTTTCCGACCAGCTTTTTTTAAAGGACGCTCTTGTTTCGCTGAAAACCGACTGTGACAGGGCGGCTTTAAAAACAAGCATGAACGGGATTTATTTCTCTGACGGCGGCTATCTTATCCAGCAGTATACGCAGGATATGGAGCAGATAAACGAAAACATAGGCTATATAAACGACTGGGCGGAAAATATCAGCTGTCCTGTAGACTTCATACTTGTTCCCGACGCTGTTTCCGTTCTTTCAGACAAGCTTCCCTCCAGCGCTGTAAACGACGATCAGATGGGAAGCATGGCGGCGATAGCCAGTATGCTCAGCCCGAAAATTTCCCTGTACAATCCGTATCAGGAGCTTAAACAGCTTTCGGACAGCGGCACGCAGGCATACTACAAAACCGACCACCACTGGACGAGCGAGGGCGCCAAGACGGTTTACGACTGGTATATGAAGTCCTCCGGTCAGGAGCCTTCCGGCATAAGCTACGGTGTTGAAACGATAAGCGGCTTTTACGGCACGCTTTATTCAAAAGCTCCCTCCGCCTTTACCGAGCCTGACGAGCTCCACATCTACAGCAATCCCGACGGGGAATACACAGTCGAGCGCACCAACGACGGAACGGTGACCGACAGCCTGTACGACCGCTCGTTTCTTGACAAAAAGGACAAATACTCAGCCTTCCTGGGCGGAAACTTCGCGCGGCTGAAAATAAGCTCCAACGCCGCCTCCGATGAAAAGGCGCTGATTCTGAAGGATTCATACGCAAACGCGATAGTTCCCTTCCTTGCGGACAGCTACTCGGAAATAACCATGATAGACCTGCGCTACTATCACTTTGCCGAAAACACCGTATCCGAGCTGATAGATAAATACGATATTGACCGCGTCATATTGATATACAACATGGACTTTATAAACTCCGACCAGAACTTTATCTGGCTGTCCTAGGTCTTGGCGCGGACGGCGGTCCTGGCGCGGACAGCGCAGTTCGCGATCCGCTCGCAGGCTCGCTTCGTTTTGTGCGGACGGTAAGTTTGCCGCCGCAAGTCATGGTTAGTATTTAATTAGAATATCTACAATCCTGGCGCGGACGGCGCAAGTCGCGATCCGCTCGCAGACTCGCTTCGTTTTGTGCGGGCGGTAAGTTTGCCGCCGCAAGTCATAGTTAGTATTTAAATGGGGTTATATTATTAGAATATCCACAGTCCTTGAGCGGGACGACTTTAGAAAGCCTTTGCCGCCGTTGTATTTTCGGTTTTTAGTTTATTGAATGTGAGAATTTTTATGGATAAGTATTCTGTCTTAAAAGAATATTTCGGTCACGATTCCTTCCGCAGCGGACAGGAAGCTCTTATTGACAGCGCGCTTTCCGGACGGGACGTTCTCGGAATAATGCCTACGGGAGCCGGAAAGTCAATGTGCTATCAGATCCCGTGTCTGCTTATGGAGGGCGTGACTATAGTCGTATCTCCCCTGATCTCGCTTATGAAGGATCAGGTAAATTCTCTTATACAATCGGGCGTAAAGGCGGCTTATCTCAACAGCTCTCTTACCTCCGCGCAGTATGAAACCGCCCTGGGCAACGCAATAAGGGGAATGTATAAAATCATCTACGTTGCCCCCGAAAGGCTCTGCACTCAGGGCTTTTTGCATTTTTCACGGCGGGTCAGGATAGCGATGATAGCGGTGGACGAGGCTCACTGCGTTTCACAGTGGGGGCAGGATTTCCGCCCCTCCTATATGAAGATTCCCGAGTTTATCTCTCAGCTTCCCTGCCGTCCCGTAATCGCCGCCTTTACCGCGACCGCCACTCAGGACGTAAAGCAGGATATAATCAGGCTGCTCGGACTTAACTCTCCATACTGCGTTACTACCGGATTTGACCGTGAAAACCTATATTTCGAGGTGCGGAAGCCGTCTGACAAATTCTCGGCGGTCGTTGAAATACTTAAGCGCAGCAAGGGCAAAAGCGGAATAATCTACTGCTCCACACGCAAGAACGTGGAAGAGGTGTGCGCCCGTCTGAACGAAGCAGGCTATTCCTGCACACGCTACCATGCCGGACTTACCGACGAGGAACGCCGTTCCAATCAGGATGATTTCATCTACGACCGGGTTCAGCTTATCACCGCGACCAACGCATTCGGAATGGGTATAGACAAATCCAACGTTTCGTTCGTAATACACTACAATATGCCTAAAAATATAGAAAGCTACTATCAGGAGGCGGGACGTGCCGGACGCGACGGCGAGCCTGCGGAATGTATACTTCTGTACAGCGGTCAGGATGTGCGAACCAACAGGTTCCTGATAGAAAACTCAGATGAAAATCCCGACCTTGACGATGAAACGCTGGCGCAGATACGTGAAAGAGATCTTGAACGCCTGAAGCAGATGACATTTTACTGCACGACAACAGACTGTCTGAGGGAATTTATACTCCGTTACTTCGGTGAAAGCTCCAAAAGCTTCTGCTCCAACTGCTCCAACTGCAATACCAATTTTGAGGACGTCGATATAACCGTTGAAAGCCAGAAGATACTGTCCTGCATTTACCGGCTTTCACAGCGGCGTCTGACATTCGGGGCGGCTGTTATCTCGGCTGTGCTGAAAGGCTCAAAAAACGCTAAGATCGCTCAGTTCGGACTTCAGGACCTTTCGACCTACGGAATAATGAGCGACGTTTCCACCGTAAGAATAAGACGGATCATAGATTTTCTTGAGGAAAACGGATACATTCGCCGAACCGGAGATTATTCTGTGCTCGCCCTTACCGCAAAGGCAAGGGAGATACTTTTTGAAAAAAAGACCGTTACGATGAAAATGCCCAAAGAAGCCGCGAAAAGCCGTTCTCAGCAAACCTCGGGCGGAGTTTACGCGCTGGATTCCGAGCTTTTCAGCCGTCTTAAAAAGCTGCGCCAGAAGCTTGCCGCCGAAGCAAAAATGCCTGCATACATTATTTTTACAGATACCGCCCTGCGTGATATGTGCGTCAAGCTTCCTACCACCGAGCAGAAGCTGCTTGAATGCTCAGGAGTAGGAAAAACCAAGCAGCAGCGCTACGGCAGACAGGTCCTTGAAGTAATAAACGGCTATCTTGCCGAAAATCCCTCCGCCGCCGCAAGCAGCCCCAACGCATATCTCGAACGGCTGAAGGCAGGCAAGACCGACGGAAATTTAATGTTCGGGATCATCAGCGATAACTGTTCAAGGCTTAAAGGCAAATCTGAGGAAATGAGCCTCAGCCGGCTTTGCGACTGTATTTTTGAACAGCTCGGCATAACAGCGGATAAGGCTTTGCTGAAAACGGCTATTGAAAGCTGGCTTATAAATAACGGCTATCTTGCCCGCAAAGGCTCAAAAACGGCAAGCCTGTCCCTTACCATACTGTCCGGGGAAGCCGGGATAGTCGAAGCTCAGACCGTTTCAAGGCTTGGAACGGCATATGCCGCCATAAGATTCCCTGAAGCGGCTCAGGAATTCATCTATGAGAACCTGCCGGAAATATGCGGGAATAAGCAAAGCGCTGTTAAGGAGAGCTATGAAAACTATACATATAGGAAACGTTGAAATAAAACAAACCGCCGCCCTTGCTCCGATGGCTTCAGTCGCCGATAAAGCTTACCGTCTTATGTGCAAGGAGTTCGGAGCGGCATATCTCGTAAGCGAAATGATATCCTCGAAGGGGCTGTGCTTCGGAGATAAAAAGACCGCGCGGCTTTGTGAGATAGAGGCTCCCGAGCGCCCCATGGCGCTTCAGCTTTTCGGAGAAGAGCCTGCTTATATGGGAAAGGCGGCGTATCTGCTCAATGAATATAAGCCGGACATTATAGATATAAATATGGGCTGCCCCGTCCCGAAGATCGCAGGAAACGGCAGCGGCTCCGCGCTTATGAAAACGCCTGAAACCGCGTTCAGAATCGCGAAAGCCGTAGTTGAAAACGCCTGCTGTCCTGTTACAGTCAAGCTGCGGGCAGGCTGGGACGAAAGCTCGGTCAACGCGCCTGAGCTTGCAAAGCGGCTGGAGCAGGCGGGAATTTCCGCCGTAGCCGTACACGGCAGAACCAGAAACCAGTTTTACAGCGGAAAAGCCGACTGGGACATTATCAGAAGAGTAAAGGAATCCGTCGGTATTCCCGTTATAGGCAACGGCGACGTAAGCTCGCCCCTTGACTGCATGGCTATGTACGAGCGCGCAGGCTGCGACCTTGTCATGGTTGGCAGAGGCTCCTACGGCAGACCTTGGATATTCCGTGAAATAAACGAATATCTCGAACACGGAAAGCTGATGCCCGAAATTTCCCTTGAGGAAAAAATGAGTATAATGCTGCGCCATGCCCGCCTGCTGTGCAGCTACAAGGGCGAAAAGCAGGGCATGAAGGAAATGCGGAAAAACGTGGCGTGGTATGTAAAGGGACTGCCCGGCTCCGCAAGGATCAGAGGAGAATCCGGCAATCTCAGCGCGTATTCGGACCTTGAAAGAACGGCTGAAATAATACTGACCGCCGGAAAAAGCTGACGTAAAGAACAAATACATCAAAAGGAGCGTAAGCGTAACGATGAGCGTGCTTTATATAGTCGGAACCCCGATAGGAAACCTGGGGGATATGACCTACAGAGCGGTCGAAACCCTGAAAAGCGTGGATTTCATCTGCGCCGAGGATACAAGGGTCACCCAGAAGCTGCTTAACTATTTTGAAATAAAAAAACCGACGGTAAGCTATCACCGCCACAGCGGAGAGGAAGCCGCGGCGCGCATAGTGTCGCGGATAGCGGCAGGTGAAAGCTGCGCCGTTGTTACCGACGCCGGAATGCCCTGTATTTCCGATCCCGGAGAGGACCTTGTAAGGCTTTGCGCCGAAAACGGAATAAGAACGGAGGTAGTTCCCGGTCCCACAGCGGTATGCTCCGCCCTTGCGGTAAGCGGACTTTCAACCTCCCGCTTCTGCTTCGAGGGCTTTCTCTCAACTACCAAGCGTCTTAGGTACGAGCACCTCGCTTCAATTTCCGGCGAACGCCGCACTCTTGTTTTCTACGAAGCGCCGCACAAGCTTATCTACACCCTGAGGGATATGCTTGAATATCTCGGCGACAGAAAAATTTCCCTCTGCCGCGAGCTGACCAAAATACATGAGGAAATAATGCGGACCACACTCTCTCAGGCGGTGGAATACTATTCCTCGGTTACGCCCAAGGGAGAATTTGTTCTGGTGATCGAGGGAGCAAAAGAATCGGAAACGGATACCGCCGAAACCGTAGAGGACGCGCTTTTGCAGGTAAAGAGCCTTGTAGCAAAGGGCATGAGAGGAGCGGACGCCTGCAAACAGATCGCCAAAGCGACCGGCTTTTCCAAGGGCGAGCTGTATTCATTGCTGGTATCGGAAGAATAAGCGCATAAAGCAAAAAGTAATCTATAACGGAGGAATACATATGAAAAAGGTAAAAATCACTGTGCTTAAAACCACATTGGACAAGGAGCTTGCCGCCGAGTACGGCGCTGAAAATCTGGGACCCTGCCCGATGATGACCGAGGGACAGGTATTCTATGCCGATTACGCCAAGCCGGAGGGACTGTGCGACGAGGCATGGAAAGCGATCTACCAGTACGTTTTCGCCCTTGCCCACGGAGCGGAAACGGGGCTTTTCTACTACGGAGACTGGATAAGAAAGCCCGGCGTAGCGATATGCTCCTGCAACGACGGACTCCGTCCGGTTATCTTCAAGCTTGAAGCTACAGATACGGAATCTCAGATCGATTACATACCAGTGGAAAGATAAATACCATATAAGGTATTTAATAAATCCATAAATACTTTATATGGTATTCAGGAGAAACATGAATATACTTATCAGAAAAATAAGCGAAAACGACTGCAATGATATATGGAAAATAGAAAAAGATTGTTTTTCTGACCATCATAGCAAGGATTCTTTTCGCAGAGAACTGAACAATCCGCTGTGCGCCATACTGGCGGCTTTCGATGAAAACATACCTGTCGGGTTTATAAATGTTTGGTTCGTCGCCGGAGAACTGACTATAAATAATATAGCGGTAATTGAAAAATATCGGCGTCAAGGCATTGCCGAAAAGCTGATAAACGCGGCATTGGAGCTGTATCCGCAGACCGAATCGGCTATGCTGGAAGTACGGGCTTCAAACGCCGCCGCGCAGAAATTGTACGAAAAATTGGACTTTATTAAAGTGGGCGTAAGAAAGAGCTACTATTCCGATCCGAAAGAGGACGCGCTGCTTATGACAAAGACCATCGGAGGGAAAAAATGAACGGCTTTACCTTTGAACGGCTCAGCGATACGATTGAAATATGCATATCTGCCGAACACCGCTTCGGCACCGACGCTTTTCTGCTTGCCGATTTCGCCGCGCCCAGACATAAGGATCACGTCTGCGACCTGTGTACCGGAAGCGGAATAATCGCCCTGCTTATGTACAGAAACTTCCGGCCCGCGCATATCGACGCGGTCGAAATTCAGAATACCGCCCACCAGCAGCTTCTCCTTACGCTTGAACGCTCTGAAATAAGCTGTATAACTCCGATACTGGGCGACCTGAAAGACTACCGCTCCGAAAAGGAGCTTGATCTTGTTACCTGCAATCCCCCCTACAAGCTTGACGGAACGGGCGCTAAAAACGACAGCAAGGCGGCGGCGATAGCAAGGCATGAAATGCTCTGCACCATCGGCGACGTATGCAGTACGGCGGCGAAAAACCTTAAATACGGCGGCAGACTCTGCATATGCAACCGGCCGGAACGGCTGTGCGACATAATGATGTCAATGCGCGAAAACGGAATAGAGCCTAAACGGGTAAGATTTGTGTCCAAAAATCCGTACACTTCTCCGTGGCTTGTAATGGCTGAGGGGAGAAAGGGCGGAAACCCGTTTTTAAAGGTCGAGCCTCAGCTTTACACCACAGCCGAAAACGGAGAGTATACAGAGGAAATGAAAAGGATATACCGCCTGTAGCGCATAAATACCTTACGCGGTATCCATGTGCCTGTAAAATACCATATACGGTATTTTACAGGCTTCGACTGACATTTACGGGATACCTCGTCAATAAACCGAATTTTCATCAGAGGAAGGATAGCGAATGAAGATATTAGCCATAGAAAGCTCCTGCGACGAAACCGCCTGCGCGGTAGTTGAGGACGGAGTAAAGGTGCTGTCAAATATAGTAGCGACGCAGATAGCCGAACACAGACTTTACGGCGGCGTCGTGCCGGAAATAGCCTCCCGCCGCCATGCCGAAAATATCTGCGGAGTGGTCGGCGCGGCGCTGGAGGAGGCTGACTGCACCCTCTCGGACATTGACGCGATAGCCGTGACCTACGCTCCCGGACTTATCGGAGCTCTGCTGGTAGGCATAAGCTTTGCCAAGGGGCTCGCAATGTCGGCTGGAAAGCCTCTTGTTCCCGTTCACCACATAGCGGGTCACATTGCGGCAAACTATATTTCCCACCCTGACCTTAAACCGCCCTATCTCTGTCTTGTGGTATCGGGAGGACATTCCCATATCGTGGAGGTGCTTGACTACACAAAATATCGGGTGATCGGACGTACCCACGACGACGCCGCCGGGGAGTGCTTTGACAAAGCGGCGCGTACTCTCGGCTACGAATACCCGGGCGGAAGGTTTATAGACGAAGCCGCCAAGCTTGGCGATCCCGAGGCCTATAAGCTTCCCCACCCCAAGGTTCAGGGCCGCGAATACGATTTTTCCTTTTCGGGACTTAAAACCGCGGTGATAAATCTCGTACACAACGCCGGGCAGAAAGGCGTGGAGATAAATCGTCAGGACGTTGCCGCTTCCTTCCAGAAAACAATGTCCGAAATACTCGTCGGAAAAACCATGAAAGCGGCGCAGGATCTCGGGTATACTACTATCGGGCTTGCCGGCGGAGTTTCGGCAAATTCAGGAGTCCGCGGCGCGTTGCGGGAAGCCTGCGAAAAACGCGGCTTTAAGCTTTATATGCCCGAATTAAAATACTGCGGCGATAACGCGGCAATGATAGGCTGTCAGGGATATTTCGATTATCTCGCGGGAAAACGGGCGGACGAAAGCCTCAACGGTATCGCTACGCTGTCGCTGGATAAGCTGTGTGAAGAGTGACGAAGATCAAATCTAAATCAAGAAAGCTGAGCAGAGGTATAAAATGAAATTACTTGCAATCGACGGAAACAGCATAATGAACCGGGCGTTTTACGGAATAAGGATACTGTCAAATTCCAAGGGACAGTTCACCAACGCCATTACCGGCTTTATGAATATATATCTGAAGGAGATCGGAGAGATAGCTCCCGACTGCGTTGCGGTAGCCTTCGATCTTAAAGCCCCTACCTTCAGGCATAAGGCGAACGCGGCTTACAAAGCCAACCGCAAGGGTATGCCCGACGAGCTTGCCCAGCAGATGCCGGTAATAAAAAAGCTGCTGACCTCAATGGGCATAAGAATAGTGGAGTGCGAGGGCTATGAAGCCGACGACATCCTCGGCACGCTTTCCCGTATTTTCACCGAATCGGGAAACGAAACCTATATCCTTACCGGCGACCGCGACAGCTTCCAGCTTATAAACGACAAGGTGACGGTCCGCCTTGCCACCACAAAGGAAACAAAGATATACACTCCTCAGCGTATCATGGACGAATACGGCGTTTCTCCCAAGCAGATGATCGAAGTAAAGGCGCTTATGGGAGATTCCTCAGACAATATCTCCGGCGTTAAGGGAATAGGCGAAAAAACCGCGCTTTCTCTTATTCAGCAGTGCGGCAGCGTAGATGAGCTGTACAAAAATCTGGATAGTTTAACCTTGACTAAGTCCGTAAGGGCAAAGCTTGAAGAGGGCTGTCAGGACGCGCTGGACAGCCGTTTTCTGGCGGAAATATGCCTTGACGCTCCTATAGACGGCGCTCCCGAAAGCTATATGCTGACGGAGGGAAAGCCACAGGAAACCAAGGAGCTGCTGACCGACCTTGAAATGCTCAGGCTTATGGAAAGACTGAAGCTTTCGGAAAAAAACGCGGCTGTGAACTCCGTATCCTCCGAGGAAGAGAAGCTTAAATTAAAGGATCTCCCTAAATTTGATATATCGGAGCTTACAAGTGAAAGCCTTGCCGGAATTTCAGACGCCGCCTCGTGCTTTATATACGACGGCAAAAGACTTGAAATACAATGCAAGGGCAATATTTTCTATACGGAAGATATACAGCTTGCCCTCGGTTATTTTGAAACCGACGGCGAAAAAATCTGCTTTGAGGGCAAAACCGCCTATAGGACGGCGTTTGAAAACGGCAGGGAGCTTAAAAACCTTGTTTTTGCCTGCGACCTTGCCGGCTATCTGCTCAATTCCCAGACAAGCGAATACACAGTGGAAAACCTGTGCTCCGCCTATAAGGTGACATACCGTTCGGACATAGAAAATTTCAGCTCAATAGCAAGCCTTGACGCTCTGAGCGGCTGCCTGAAAAATCAGCTGGAGCTTACTGAAACGGACAGGCTTTATTACGACATCGAGCTACCGCTGTGCGAAGTTCTCGGCTCTATGGAAGCGATCGGCGTAAAGGCTGATACCGACGGAATAAAGGCCTTCGGAGAACAGCTTTCCGCCGATATAGCTCAGCTTACCTCTCAGATATACGGACTTGCGGGACAGGAATTCAACATCGGCTCTCCCAAGCAGCTGGGAAAGGTGCTGTTTGAGGATCTCGGGCTTCCCGCGAAGAAAAAGACCAAAAGCGGCTATTCCACAAACGCCGAGGTGCTGGAAAGCCTTGCTGACAAGCACCCTATAATCCCGCTTATCCTGGAATACCGCACCCTAACGAAGCTTAATTCAACCTATGTTGACGGGCTTCTTAAGGAGGTCAGACCCGACGGCAGGGTTCATTCCGTTTTCAAGCAGACCGAAACCCGTACGGGAAGAATATCCTCCACCGAGCCGAATATGCAGAATATTCCCGTAAGAAAAGAGATCGGCAGAAATATGCGCAAATTCTTTGTAGCCGAAAAGGGAAATACCCTGCTTGACGCCGACTACAGCCAGATCGAGCTGAGAGTGCTTGCCTCGGTATGCGGCGACAAAAATATGCAGGAAGCCTTCAAAGACGGCAGGGATATCCACACCAGCACCGCCGCTCAGGTTTTCGGGCTTCCCGAGGACTTTGTGACCCCCGAAATGCGCTCTGCCGCAAAAGCCGTAAATTTCGGAATAATTTACGGAATAGGAGCGTTTTCGCTTTCAAAGGATATCGGAGTATCGGTAGCCGAAGCTAAAAAATATATCCGCAATTATCTGGACAACTTTCCTAAAGTGTCCGAATTTATGGATAAAACAGTCGAGGACGGCATAAAGAACGGCTACGTTACCACGATTTTCGGCAGACGCCGCTACATTCCCGAGCTTACAGCCTCCAACAAGGTAATGCAGGCGTTCGGAAAGCGCGCGGCAATGAACGCGCCTATTCAGGGAGCGGCGGCGGACATAATCAAGATCGCGATGGTAAAGGTTTACCGCCGCCTTAAAGAGGAAAAGCTCAGCGCAAAGCTGATACTTCAGGTCCACGACGAGCTTATCATAGAAGCCTCTCTTTCAGATAAGGACAAAGCGGCGCGGATACTGAAGGAGGAAATGGAAAACGCCGTATCTCTCGCTGTACCAATGTCGGTTGACGTAGGCGATGGCGAAAGCTGGTATCTTGCAAAGGGCTAGCAAAGCTTGTAATAAGCTTATTTTGAAAATATTCATTACGACAACAATAAAACGCTGCTGGGAGTGGTTGTTTTGGCATTTGATTACAAAAAGGAATACAAAGAATTTTATCTTCCAAAGGGCAAACCGCAAATTATTGAAATACCCGAAATGAATTTTGTCGCTGTCAGAGGAAAAGGCGACCCGAACGAGGAAAACGGCGAATACAAGCAAGCCATGAGCCTGCTTTACGGAATAGCCTTTACCATAAAAATGAGCTACAAGGGAAGCCGTAAAATAGACGGATATTTTCAGTATGTTGTTCCTCCGCTGGAAGGGCTGTGGAGTCAGCGGGATTCTGACGCTATCGACTATGCCCGCAAGGACAAATTTGAATGGATATCTCTTATCCGCCTGCCGGACTTTGTAAAAAAAGATGATTTTGACTGGGCGGTGTCTGAAGCTTCGGCAAAGAAGGGCGCGGATTTTTCCAAAGCGGAATTTTTCACATACCGCGAGGGACTTTGCGTTCAATGTATGCACATAGGCTCCTACGACAGCGAACCTGAAACCCTAAAACTTATGAACGAATACATCGAAAACGCAGGCTATGCGGCAGATATTTCGCCTGCCCGTCCTCATCACGAAATCTATCTCAGCGATCCCAGAAGATGCGCTCCCGAAAGACTTAAAACGGTTATAAGACACCCTATAGCCAAAATAAACAAATAGCAAAAGGCGGTACGCGCGTTTTTACGCGTACCGCCTTTAAAATACCCTGACTCGCTCTAAAAGCCGCTGAGATTTATGATTACCGGCAGAACGTATACAGCCCCCATAACCGCGATAACCGCGAACAGCACAATACTCTGAACCGCGCTCTCAGCCTTTCTGGGAAGAACTATCTTCTTCCGGAAAATTATATAAAGCGCAAACGCCGCCGCTCCCACAAGCGACAAGGCAATTCCGGCATAAAAGCCTTTGGGCGTAAAGCTTATCTCTATCTCATTTTCTCCGTCCTTCAGCTCAAATGAGATAAAATCGGAAACCGCCTTTGTATATTCCGTTTTTTCTCCGTTTACCCTTATGCTGAAGCCCTCCTGATAAGGAACCGAAAGCAGGCAGGTCTTTGTTCCCGAAACCGTACAGTTTGCCCTCAGCGTTCCTCCGTCGGCGGTAAATCCTGCGCTCTGAACACCCTCCACAGCATTTTCAAGCTTGTCAAGATCAATTCCGAACACACCAAGCGAATAGCAGCTTATATCCTTCTTGCAGCTCAACGTAACCTCAACCTGCTGATTCTCAAACTCTCCGAGCTTGATAACGCCGTTGTTGGTAGTAGTAGGATAATTTCCCGCCGCGGAAATCCCGTTTACCTTTATCGAGAAGCTTTCAAAATATTCCTCTTTAAGATCGTTTGAAAGTCTGTCGAAGCAGTCCGCGTAAATCGACTGCCTGCCGCTGACATAGAAGCTGTACTTTATTTCAGCGCCGCTGCTGACGTTATACCTGCCGTTTATCTTCTCTACGCCGATTGAATCCTGCGAATATTCATATTCGGTCACAAGCTCTCCCTGCCCGGGGAACAGCTTTTCAAATACATACTCCTGAACCTGCGCTCTGGTAAGACCGCTGGGAATCTCGCCCTCGCCGGAAAGGTCGGCGTCGGTTATAAGTCCAAGCCCTATAGAATAAGGAAGCTTGACTATCGAATATTTGCCGTTTGAATATACAGCGTCTTGACTTTGTCCTCTGACGATCCTGTATCCTACGCTGTAAAGCGCGTCAGTAAGCTCCGTTCCCCCGCAGGAGCCTACCTCCATCCATACGGTGGTGTAGCCCAGCTTCTTCTGAGTGAACATAAAATCTCGGTCGGTAAGCGAGGTATAATGACTGAGGGACGGATACCCCAGCGCTCCCACCATATTGTAATCCATTATCTTTCCGTCAGTGGCAGCTCTGTAAAAGCCGTCGTCGCTGATCCTCTCCGCAAGGTCGGTTATTTCCCTTACCGACTGGGTCTTATCCGGGTTTCTGGCGGAGGCGGAGGTCATGTATATCCTTACGTTTCCAGCCGACTCAGCCGCGATCGCCAGGCAAAGCGCGATGGCAAAAAACCTTTTTCCTGTATATCCCCTGCGGAACATAAAATACAGCGCCCCGAATACTATAACCGAAACCGTGAAAAGCTGGGCGTTGTGCTCAAAAGAGGAATCGTTTCCCCATAGGGAAGAGGTATAATGGCTCAGCTCGTCAAAGTTTTCGCTTATAAACTTTCTCAGAAAGCTCAGATACAGCGCAAGCAGAATAACCGTTCCCGCGTATCCCGCGAACATTTCTCCCGAACCGGCCTTTCTCAGAGAGCCCTCCTGTCCCTCCAGAAATTCGGCGCAGCACAGAATACCTATAAACATGGTTATAAATCCGTATCTAGCCGGAAACGACATATAGTTTCCCGTATGCCACATAAGGTTTACCGGCTCGATAAAAAACGGAACAAGCAGAAGCGCGAACATTATCAGATAAGAGCCTGTGCGTCTTGAGCGTTTCTTTCCCCTCAGCGCGTGATATCCCGTCAGCATGAATACAAAGCCGGAGCAGAAAAGCAGCGGAAGCGCCGTCTTGTAGCTGGTTACGAAGTCTGAGCCTGCAATTGTTGCCATCGCCGACTCCCCTCTTCCCGAGGAAAGATACTGCATAAAGCAGGGCAGCCATACCGCCGCCGACAAAAGCGCGGCGATAAGCGAGCCGGAAACAAACCTGACGCATATGCCCGACGTATTTTCACACGCCGCGTATCTGAACACATATACAGCCATAAACATTACGATAAATAACACCGTCATGTAGCTTATATAGTAGTTTACCGCCATCATCAGCGTGACCATGATTATATAAGGGATATTGCTGTTCCCGTGCACGAGTCTATCCAGCGAGATCATAAGCAGCGGGAAAAGATACATCATATCCAGCCAGATGAGATTCTGATAGAAAAGCATTCCGTATCCGCAGAAGGCGTAGATAAGGCTGAGCGCGATAGCAAAGCCCGGGTCAAGTCCCTTTCTGCACACCCTGAAATACAGCGCTGACGTAAAGGCGGCGGTCATCAGCTTCAATATGACCAGTATGTTCACAAAAGTAAACATATCTCCCTTTTCCACGAATTTTACAAGCAGCGAAAAGGGACTTGCCAGAAAAAAGAAAAATACCCCGTAAAAATTCATTCCTCCGGCGTTGTTCAGATTAAGAAACAGACCTGACTTTCCGTCAAGAATGTCCTTAAAATCCATAAGCAGCGGCACTACCTGCTGATTCATGTCGCACCACGAAACCGAACCCTCTCCGAAGGGATACATTCCGCCTGCCTTGAATACCATCAGCATAATAGCCAGCGCTGCCAGAGGCGGAGCGATAAGCGGGATAAGCTTTTTAAGTTTTTCCATTATAATTCTCCTGTTATCTTTTGTATTATCTCTATAACAAAATTATTATAACTCTTTAAACTAATAATGTCAATAAAATGTCTGCATTTCTGTAAATTCAACAAAAAAGCTTTCTCTGTTCAGTGCATTTTGCTCAGTATGCTCTTACGCCGGAAATATGAATAAATCTCGCCCTGTCGTAAATATAGCTGCTAAGCGGACGCATATAGGCGTCAAAGGTGTGCGCCGCGGTATATATCACCGAGTTTCTGACCGCTACCACAACAGGGCTGTGATAAAAGCTTCCCTCCGCGTTTCCAAGCTGAACTATATCTCCCGGCTCGACCCCGTCCGCCCGCGTTTCCTCACCGTAGGGTCCCTCTCCCTTGTTGCCGACAAGAAAGCTGTAAAGATACCCTACCCCCGTCCATGCCGGAGCGCGGTCGGCGGCGGAATAATAATACCAGCCAAAGGTCTTTGTATTGTTCATTACTCCGCTTCCGGCGTAAATGCACTGAGAAGCAAAATTTGTGCAGTCCCCTCCCAGCATCTCAAAGTCCAGATATTTGGGATTTCTTTTAAACGCCCATTCCTCCGCGTATTCTACCGCCTTTTCCCGTCTGTATTCCAATTCTCTCACAGCGCCTTTTCCCCTTTCGCATAACAGACCTCTTTCACAGTTTTTCCTGCGAAAGCGTATCCTTTGAACGGCGTCTGAACAACGCCCTGCTGTATCTATATGCAAAAGCGCGCCCGACTGCCAAAGCCGCGCCAGCGCATATCCGGCTTTATGGAATCAGTTTCCGTCCGCATAGCAGGTCACCGTAGTCAGTATCCTCATATCCCTTATATTTATTTCTATTCTTCCTATCGGACGGTTTCCCAGAGAAAAATCGTCGCGCGACAGTATAGCCCTGTCGAAAAGCTCCTCCTTTTCGTAGCCGGAATAGGTCAGAAAAGCTCCCTTCATTCCTCTGTTTGAATACTTGACCTTCGCGGCAAGCCCGACGAACGGAGAGCTCAGCCATTGATTGTCGAGAGCGTAGTATCTGGTCCTTACGATATTCATGCCCGAGGCGGCAGTGCTTGAATACGAGGTGCTGTAATCCCCGTCGGCGTCCGCCATATAAGCGTCGGAAATAATGCCTCTTACGTCCTTGACGCTGCCGAAATTCACCAGAGCGGCGGAGGCGTAGCTGTGCTGAGCGTCGGTTTTCGGCGTTACTCTTACGTTATTTGTGCCGTAAATATAGGGGAACATCTGATATGCCTTGTAGCCGTACGCGATAAAAGCGTCCCATATAGTAGAATTTTCCTTTACATATATGTAATTCACCGTTTTGGTTCCGTCCTGATAGGTTACAAGGGGTATAGTCTTGTTGAGCTCCGCAAGCGACGTAAGGTTCACGCTGTAATTCATTTTCGGAACAGGCTCGTTCTGCGCCAGCATCGCCGTATAGCCCTTTGATTCAAAGCTGTAGACCCATCTTCCGTATTCGCGCCTTCTTTCCAGCGTATCTATAGTTCCCTGATGGACCATTTTTCCGCCGACGTAGCAGATTATTTCAAAAGCCTCCGACAGGTCCGTGTCTGAATAAAATCTTCCGGAAGCGTAGGTATAAGGAATATACCTGTCCTTGACATAGTGAAAATATTCAACGCCAAATATCGGATTATAGCCTGAATTCCTGACAACAAAATAACATAATTGCTCCGTATTATCACACCTCCTATAAGCCTTTAAGCTGTAAAATACATTCTCCGGCGAACGCCTTATCCGAAAACTTCAGCGTTCCCTTTACCAGCACGAGATCTGAATATTCGCTTCCGTCAATAGTTATTTCCGGCACCGCCTGACCTGAATACTGCGAGATCAGGTTCCGGTAAAAGCTTCTGTCGCAGGGAAGCACCTTTCCCTGAAGCGTTATCGACAGGGGCTGGCTTCCCGCTATTTTCCTGTCTGTGGCTCCGCTGAGAAGCGGAACCTCCGAAAGCCTTGTTTCGCCGTAAAAAATCATATCGCTCATATACAGCTCGTTTTCGCCGATAACTACCTTGACGCTCTGACGGCTTATGATCGTTGTCTGCATATTACGCTTCACTCTCCGTCTGCGTATCGCTTTCGTTCATTATAAGCATTTTTACCCTTGCGGCTATGCTTATCTCAAGCCGTCCGAGAATACTGTTTCTCTGAACAGGCGACCTTTCAAGCTCCAGCAGCAGAATACCGCCGTTTGTTCCCAGCGACTGCATAAAGCCGTCCGCCCTTTGCTCCGTCTGCTCGTAGTCGGAATATCCGCAGCGCTTTCCCAGCAGCCGCGCCGAAATGGAATAGACCGCCTCCGTTCCCCATGAAGCTCCGTTTACCGCCGTTATCCTCGGAGAATACTCGGCGGATTTTATTCCGCATATACAGAAGCCTTCCTTAGGCTTTGAAGTAAGACTTTCCGCTGAAAGCTCCGCGATGCAGGTCAGCCCCTGCTCCTGCGCGGCGGCGGCTATAACGTTTTTCAGTTCACCCGTCATACTGCTCCTCCGTTCCCGTAAAGATAAAATCATCGTCCCGCACAAGCCCTCTCAGAGCGGCGAATGCGCTGCTTTTAAGCCTCTGAGCGGCGGCAAGTCCCTTTTCGGACGCCGTTTCGCCGTAAGCCGCGCCGTTTTCTGAAAGCATTACCTTCAGCCGCATGGAGCTTTCCAGAACATAATCATAAACCGCGGCGGCGCAGGCGGCGTATTCGCATTTTGCCGCTGCGGCCTCGTCAAGCTGTACGCAAACTCTCTGCTGAATAAAATCTATTCCTCCGTTTATAAGATCCTCATATTCAAAATCCTCAGAATCCAGTCCCGTTATTCTGAGAAACAGATTCTTTACATTATCGTAGGTTATCTGAGCCAATTTCCATACCTCCCTGTATCCGACAAGCCGAGGCGGAACCCTTTTGCTCCGCCGCAGACCTGCCGTCAGAATTACGACGCCGACGTGCTGAGTACCTTTACCGCTCCGTCGGTAAGCCTTGAAAAGCCTACGGTCACCGAACAGGCTATCTCGTCGCACTGAGTTGTTATAAGCTTGTCGAAATCAACCACCACGTCGGTTCCGAATATCATTTCGGCAGCGCAGGTCTTGTCTATTCCTATGACCTTCGCGCTGTCCGCCGCCGAGGTTTTTACCAGCGTTACCCCGTAGGGAGTCTTTACCTTTCCGCTTGACATGAAATCTGAAACGCAGAATTTCATCTCGTCCAGCGCCAGTATCTGCGCCATAAGCGCCGGAGTGCAGAGCATAGTAGTCATATCGTTTTCGCTCATCGAAGCCCAGAACGCCGCAAGATCGGCATAGGTAATGCTGCTGCCTGAGATCTTTGAAGCAGTTATTCCGCTTGAAAGCTCGGTCACGGCAAGCTTGTTCACCGCCTTCGATATCTGCGCGCCCAGACTTCTGAGTATCACCCCGAACGCCTCAAGCCTCTGCTTTCTTATTGATTCGTAGGAGCAGGAAAGCTTTCTCGCGAACTTGGTCAGAGTTTTCGCGGTTGAAGCAAGCCTTACCGCCGAGGATGGAATTTCTCCGCCCTGAGCGACTCCCGTATCGCTTCCGCTTTTGGTTACGGTAAGCCCGCGGAAATCCATTCCGTCGGTATAGGAAACCGCCGCTACCACCTCGGAAAGAATAGACGCTTCCTCCATTCCCTGCTTTATCGTTCTGCGGACGTACTCGGGAAACAGCACTGCCGATTCGGTCGAGGCAAAGAATTTTTCGACTCTGTCCGAGCTTCCGCCCGATACCTTTATATCGAATCTTTTAAGCTGCCTTTCAAACGCGTCAAGTCCGGAAAGCTCCGTTCCCGCGTAGTTTTCGTCCGGATCGAGCTGCTCCAGAGCCTGTGTGAAGGTTTTGCCTGTAATTGAATAAAGCCCTTTTTCAAGTTTAACCGTATTGTACATAAAATCATTTCTCCTTTTTGTTTTATCAGATTCGGGTATTACGACCGTATTTCTTTTTGTATTTTCGGGCAGTAAGCCTGCCGATTCCTGATTCAAAGCTTGAAGCTGCTGTTTTCGCCGCCGCTTGTTTCCGGCGTCTTCCGCTCCAGCTGAAAAGAAACGTCCTCCCTCGAGCAGCGATCTTTCAAAGCCGAGTACATTTTTTCAAGCTGTGAAAAGCTCAGGCTTTCGGTAAGCGTCCTGACCGTTTCCACCGCCATTATCGGGCGGCAGAGAAAGCTGAGGGACATTATTTCCCGTTTAAGAAGCTCGCAGGCTCTGAAATTTTGCTCCTCACAGCGTGAAAGCTCGCTTTTCAGGGCTTTTATATCGTCCGCCGCGGCTCCCGCGCCGTAGGTCTTGGTAACTCCGGCGTTGCGCTGAGCAGGAACCGCTACGAACGACCACTCGTAGGCGTCGGTCGGCTCGTCGAGAATAACGCTGCACAACTTTCCGTCATAATATTTCCCCTTTATGTGACCGCAGGGATTTTCTCTGAGATCGGCTCCGCACACCGAACACAGCTTTCTGCCTACCGAGCAGCCTACCGACACCTCCTTTTTTATTCCGCCCTCGATCTCGGCGATGAGGTCCTTCGACCTATCCGTTCTCATCATATACGCCTTAGCCACAAGGCAGGTATACGGCTCTCCGGCGGCGGTCAGCCTGTCCGAAAGGGTTTTCACCCCGCAGTCGAATATTCTCGCCGTCTGGTTTTCACCCTTGGGGTCGTGGTCGAAAATTCCCGTCTTTCCCACGAAAAGCTCCGCCAGTCTTTCAAGCGCCGGAACGGAAAAGCGTTCGCCGTCCCGGTCTATCTCGTTGTCGCAGAGGATAACCGGAAAGGTATAAACCTCCTGCGCCGAAACAGGCTTTCTGGTATACCTGTTCAGCTTTTCAAGCAGCGCTTCGTCAAGCGTAAAGTCGTTTTCCATTGCTGTTCTCCTTTCTGTCTTTAACTCGGAGCAAAGCCCGATGTAAGCGTGGCTTTTCATCGGAAGCTTTAGCTCCGTAGGTATTCAGCGGTGGATTATATCCCCAACTGAATGACCGAATGAGCCCCGCCGTATTAAGAAGGCGTGGAACATCGGTAAATAGGTTATATCAAGTCGTCAGCGGCGTCCGCTCCGAATCTGCCCGCCTCGGCAAGGGCGTTGTAGTAGTTGGCTCTGGCAAGCTCGGTTTCGTCCTGAAGATTTATGTTTTCCCATTGGATCTCACAGCCGCATCCGAAGCCGCTCAGCCGCAGAAACGTTTCTGCCGTTTTCAGCAGCACCGGCGTAAGCAGCCGCCTGTAATACTCAAGCTCGCTCGTCAGGATATCCGCCTGCTGAGAGGACATTCTTTCGGTTGTAGACCAGTTAAGCCCCAGCAGGAACGGAGGTATTGAAAGCTTGGATATTATCTGCTCCAGCAGCTGACGGACGGGTATTTCGGTATCTATTATCTGGCTGTCCGCTCCTATGACCTTTATCTGAACGTCGCCTACCGCTACAAAATCCTTTATCACGCCGTTTCTCGCGCTGCTCATTCCGTCCGACCACTCACGGGCTATCTCCAGCGCCCTGTCCTTCGCGAACGCCCTGTCGGCAGGGTCGTCGGAGGGCTTATAGGTTACGGCATAGCGGACGTTTCCGGCCCGGTCGAAGTTCTGACCTATACAGCGGTATATCTTCATAAGCACCTCGCTGAGGGCGGGCGTTCCCCGCAGTATCGACACTCCCTCCGGGTGCTTTACCGACGGATTCAGCGTTGAGTAAAGGAGAAGCTCCGGCCTCGTCAGCTTTACCTCGTCTCCCGAGGCGTTCTCTATTATCCTCATATCGAGAGGGTCCTTTCCCCCGCGGACTCCGAACATTACCGGATCGGCTATGTACAGACCGTTTATTCGTCTGCGGCGCGGATCTATTACTATCTCTCCCAGCGCTTTTCCGTAGGTAAGCAGGGTATCCAGCCACATATCGGCAAAGCAGCTGAGGGACCTGCCGGAAATGCCCGCCGCGACATTCAGCGCAAAGCCGTCCATATGCTTCTGCGCCTGCTTATCGCCGCAGACCACCTTAAAATCGTTGCAAAGACGTATTATCTTGCCGATACAGGCGTCCAGCACCGGAACCTCGGCTCTGAGGTTTTCATAAAACTGAGTTTCAAAGCTGTTCCACGAGGGACACAGCCTGTAGACCTCCCTCTGAGCCGAGCAGGAAAGCCTGCCGGACGGGGACGGCGCTTTTTTTCTGAATATATTCAAATTGCTGTCCTTCCTTTCTTGTTCTTATGTCTGCCGTCTGTCAAGGGAAATCACGCAGAAGGGCGGCTGCGTTTCGCTTAAAAAGCGGGTCACAAAATAGCGGATATCGTCCATTGCATGGTCGTTCTCCTTTACGGGAGCGTCGCGGACGGAGCTTTTGTCCCAGCGGTAAAGCGAAAATTCCCTTATGGTATCGGCGCAGGAGGAATGTATTTTGATCTTTCCCAGACCTAAGGCGTCGCTTACCCGTCTTATTCCCGAAAGCACGTCGTTGGCGGCGGGAGCGACGGGAAATTTTCCGTGACGGCGTATACACTCGATAAACGAGGCGGCGGACGGATCGCACACGACCAGACTTACGCTTCTCTCGCCGCACAGCTTTTCCAGCGCGGCATAATGCTCCTCGTCGGTTCGCTGCTGACCCTCTCTGCGTGAATCGTAGTAATACTCGCTTATACGGTACCATACTCCCCCGCTTTCGCCCCACAGCCCGAAGCTGGAGGGATTCACCGTTCCGTAGTCGCAGCTTACGGCATAGCGCGAAAAGCTTTGGGGAAGCGAGGCTACAACGTGCAGCTTCGGGTCGAACACAGAGTAAACGCGGCCGGAAACGTCAGTCCAGCTTCCAAGCACGAAGCGCTGATAGAACGCTCCCGTAAACATTGTGCGGTAACGCCTGATGATCGCCGGAGTAAGAGAGGGGTTGTCCTCCAGCGCGAAGTGGAGATATATAAGATTTTTGGACGCCGCCTTGTCTATCCACTCCTTTTTGAACCAGTGATACCTGTTTTCGGGATTACAGTTGAACCACAGCTTGGAGCCCGCGACCGAGCACCTTGCCACCGCCTGCTCGACAAAGCTTCGGGGCATAAGCGCTACTTCGTCCAGCAGTATTCCGCTCAGGGTCACTCCCTGAATAAGCGAGGCGGAGCTTTCATCCTTTCCTCCGAAAAGATAGAACCTGTTGCTTGTGCCGCCGAAAGTTACGTCCAGGTAGTTTTTCGTGCGGTTTTCGGTTATTTCAAGTCCCCATTCCGAAGAATTGGCGATAAGGGGCGCTACCAGATTCCGCCTTACTGAGGTTATGGTCTTTCCGCAGATACCGAAGGCAGCGTTGCTGAAATTGACAGACGCCCACGCGGCAAAGGACATGGACATACAAAGGGTTTTTCCCGACCTCACCGCGCCGTCGCAGATTATTCCCTCCTTATCCCTCGAGCCTTGGTTTTTCCACCAGTTGAACACCATTTTCTGCTTGGGGGAAAAGTCCTGCCAGCCTATCCTTCCGTTCTTTTTAATCATCGCTTTCACATTCCAGAGGACTGTCGCTTACTATTTCTCCGCCGGAGGAGCCGTATACCGCCTCTACAAGATTTCTTGCCTTTTCGTCGTTTTTAAGCTGCATATCAAGCTCCTTCAGCTTCTCCAGCGCTTTCTGCCGGTCAAAAAACTTTACCTCGACTCCGCCGCCTTTTATCCTCTTTATTTCCGAAACGTTGAACAGATCCGCCTCGGCAAGCATATGGGGAGTTATCTCCTCCGCGAAAACCAGCGCCGCCGCGTCGTTTACCCTGCCGTACGCCAGCCTTTCCAGCCCTGCTCTTACCTCGCACCGCTCCTTTTCCCTGAGCCTGTCCGCCGCTTCAAGCTGACGTCTTGTCCGCCTGTCTGACAGAAGCCTTATGCCCTCGAGTCTGGCTCTCAGCGGACTTATTCCCGCCGCGATCGCCGCCTCCGCCGCGTTGCGCGTTCTGGAAAAGAACAGGGCAAAATCCTTTGTATCTATCTGTTTCACTGTTGATCCTTCCTTTCTTCGGGTCCTTCTGTAAACCCCTCTCACTTATAGGCAAAAAAAGGGGCAAAGTTGCATATAAACGTGCAACTTTCCGGCAAAAAAATTTTCGGCAGAAGAAAATTTGTGATATGCTACAGTTTTCAAATATGATTTTTGTGCTTATTGACGGAAAATATCAAAGATAACGCTTTTATTGACTAAACCAGCCGCTTGTGATATAATAAAACCTGTTCATCAGCCGAGGAAAAACGCTGACAAACAGGTTTATTGACAGTATATCGGAAGGAACTGGAATTATGATTTTACAGACAGAGCGTCTTATTCTCCGTGAAATGACCATGGGAGATTTTACGGACATTGCGGCGATACTAAAGGACGAACGCGCCATGTACGCTTACGAGCACGGCTTTTCTGACTCGGAGGTTTCAGAATGGATACAGCGGCAGCTTGACCGATACGAAAAATACGGCTTCGGGCTGTGGGCGGTAATATTGAAGGAAAGCGGAGAGCTGATAGGTCAGTGCGGGATAACCATGCAGGACGCCGGAGGCAGAGAGGTAATGGAGATAGGCTATCTTTTCAACCGACGCTTCTGGCACAACGGCTACGCCTGTGAAGCGGCAGGCGCCTGCCGGAGCTACGCCTTTGAAAAGCTGGGCGCGCAGGAGATCTGCTCCATAATACGCACAAACAATCTTCCCTCCCAGAGGGTCGCGATAAGAAACGGAATGCTCCCAAGAAGCATTTTCACCAAGCGTTATATGGGCATTGATATGCCGCATATAGTTTTTTCGGTAACCGCGGAGGAGCTGAAAGAGAAGGGATAAAAAAATCCGCCGTCCTGATACCGCTCTTGTTCAGGACAGCGGCAGGACGGCGTTTTATCAGCCGGCTGAAAGCAGCTCGTTTATTATTACAGAAGCCATGATAAGTCCGGCGCAGGAAGGCACGAACGCCGTGCTTCCGGGCAGCGGCTTTTTGCCCTCGCTATGCGGGGGCTTTTTTATTTCCTCACGGGAATAAACCACCTTAAGCTTCTTTACTCCCCGCTTTTTAAGCTCTCTGCGCATTACTCTCGCAAGGGGACAGACCGAGGTCTGATAAATATCCGCTATTTCAAGCATTTCGGGGTGTATTTTGTTTCCCGCTCCCATAGCGCTTATAACAGGAACTCCAAGCTGCTGGCACCTTACCGCCAGAGATATTTTCCCCGGCACATAATCTATCGCGTCGGCAACGTAGTCGTACGCCGACAAATCGAACTCCTCCTCATTTTCGGGAGAATAAAACTTCGGAATCCCGGTAACCGCGCAGCCGGAAGATATGGACATGACGCGTTTTTTCGCCGCCTCGGTCTTCATCATTCCGATCGTATCCCTTACGGCTATGATCTGGCGGTTGAGGTTGGAAAGCGCTACTTTATCGCTGTCTATTATGTCGATGGCTCCTATGCCGCTGCGCGCGAGCGCTTCTATTATATATCCGCCCACTCCGCCGGCTCCGAACACCGCCACTCTTTTGTCCGCAAGCGACGCGACCTTTTCGCTGCCGTATATAAGCTCAAGTCTTGAAAGCTGAGTTTCCATTGCTTCCTGCATACTCCTTTCCGTATTTCAGTCCGCGGCTTGTACTAGGATTCGTCGGATTCGTCGGGTTCGTCAGGCTCGTCAGGTTCGTCAGGCTCGTCGGGCTCGTCGGGTTCTTCGGGTTCGTCGGGCTCTTCGGGTTCGTCTGGTTCGTCTGGCTCATCGGGTTCATCTGGCTCATCAGGTTCGTCTGGCTCATCAGGTTCGTATGAATGTTCCTTATCCCAGTCGTAGTCGTCGTAGGTATCAAGGAAATTGTATCTTTTTCCCTTATATTCATACTCGATAACGGTACGCAGATTTACATTATAGACGCTCTTAAAAATATTGGTTTCAACAAACTCGTTGTCCTTCGCAAGACTTGCGATAAGAGCCTTTATTTCCTGACGCTTTGAGAGCTCGCCCTTGTTTTCAAGCTTTGAATATTCCTCTGTAAAACGGCAGGCGCACTGTATAAACTCAAGACCGTTGTACCTTACCCAGTCCTTTATATGCTTTTCCCTCACCATATATAGAGGACGTATAAGCTCCATGCCTCTGAAATTTTTTGAATGAAGCTTAGGCATCATGGTCTGAACCTGTCCGCCGTAGATCATTCCCATAAGTATCGTTTCGATAACGTCGTCAAAGTGATGTCCGAGGGCGATCTTGTTGCAGCCCAGCTCCTGAGCGTTTTTATAGAGATGTCCCCTCCTCATTCTGGCGCAGAGATAGCAGGGGTTGCTGTTTACTCCGGCTACTATATTGAATATACGGGTTTCAAAGATATGTATAGGGATATTCATAAGCTTGGCGTTGTCGATTATCTTCTGCCTGTTTACCTCGTTGTAGCCGGGATCCATCACCAGAAATTCCAGCTCAAAAGACGTTTCGGAATACTTCTGGAGGTGCTGGAGGCATTTCGCCATAAGCATCGAATCCTTTCCTCCCGAAATGCAGACGGCGATACGGTCGCCCTCGTTTATCATTTTATATTCCTTTATCCCCATAACAAACTTGTTCCAGACGTCCTTGCGGTATTTTTTTATAATGCTTCTTTCAATAAGCTGATAAGGCTGAAGAGCTCTTGCCATGTTTACAGACCCCGCCTGCCTGAGCAGGCTTTTTCCTTTCGTATATATTCGTTACAGCCGCCGCTGTTAAGCAAAAAACAATTCCTCTGTAATTATACTATGAAATCTGTCGCACGTCAACGGCGGAAATTAACAGACTCCATAAAACCAGCGCTTTTTTACACGGCTGTATTGAAGCCCGGAGAATTATATGCTATACTTGTATTTAAAGTAGGTTTAAGGTGAAATATATATAATAAATTCAGACGGAGCTAATCGCGACGTATACAGAAATCAAGGAGGTTTTATATATGCGTATCCTGCTTGCCGAGGACGAAAGAGAGCTTTCAAACGCCCTTGTCGCTATTCTGAAGCACAACCACTATTCGGTGGACGCCGTTTACAACGGAACGGACGCTCTGAATTACGGAATGAGCCAGAACTACGACGGAATAGTGCTGGATATTATGATGCCTAAAATGAACGGGATCGACGTGCTTAAGCTGCTGCGCTCCAGAGGAGTGGATACTCCCGTTCTGCTGCTTACCGCCAAGGCGGAGCTTGACGATAAGATACTGGGGCTTGACTCAGGAGCGGACGACTATCTTACCAAGCCCTTCGCGACGGGCGAGCTTATGGCGAGAATACGGGCGCTCACCCGCAGAAATACGGGCTTCGCTCCCAATAAGCTCACGATAGGAAACATAACGCTGAACCGCGAAAACTTTGAGCTTTCCTCGGAAAACGGCTCTGTACGTCTGGGAAACAAGGAATTTCAGATGCTTGAAATGCTTATGTCAAACCCGAATCTGCTTATATCTACGGAAAAGTTTATGGACAGGATATGGGGCTACGATTCAGAGGCGGAAATAAACGTAGTCTGGGTATATATTTCATACATCAGAAAAAAGCTGGCTTCCATCGGCGCGGACGTTGAGATCAAGGCGACCCGCGGAGTCGGCTACACACTTGAGCAGACGTCAGGCAAGTAATACGGCTTTCAGCGCGCCGGTTAGATACGGGGAGGACATTTCATGATAAAAAAGCTGCGGAGAAAGTTCGTGCTGATCGCGGTATTTTCTCTTTTTCTGGTCGAGGTAGTTATCATCGGAACGATAAATATAATAAACGTGTGCCAGCAGAACGCTAAGTCGGACGAGCTTCTCGCCATGATAACGCAGAATGACGGAAAGCTTCCCGACTTCGGAAAATCCGCGCCGGACAAGCCGCCGGAGGATATACGGGATCAGTCTGCCGGCTTTGACGGCAAGGGAATAAATCCCGAAACTAAATATATTACCCGATATTTCACAGTCAGAGCCGACGAAAGAGGACAGATAACCTCGATCGATACCTCTCACATCGCCGCGGTTACTTCGGACGACGCTGCTGAGTATGCAAACGAGGCGCTGCGCGGCAGCTCGGAAAAGGGCTGGTCGGGAAATTACAGATACGCCGTTTCGCAAAGCTCCGAAGGAAGCCTGCTTGTATTTGTGGACTGCCGCAGTCAGCTTGAAACCAGATACCAGTTTCTTGCCATCTCCCTTGCCATAGGCTTTGCGGGTCTGGCGGTCGTAAGCGTACTGATAGCGGTATTCTCCAAAAGAGCGATACGCCCCGTTATTGAAAGCATGGAAAAGCAAAAGCAGTTTATAACCGACGCCGGACATGAGATAAAGACTCCCCTGGCGATAATCTCCGCAAATACCGAGGTTCTGGAGCTTACGGCAGGCGGCTCGGAATGGACGGCAAGCATAAAGAATCAGACCAAGCGGCTCAGCGAGCTTATAAAAAATCTGCTTACCCTTTCAAAAATGGACGAGGAAATAAAAACGGTATTTGAAAAATTCAATATAAGCGACGCCGTTTACGACGCCGCAAGCCCGTTCAGCACCCTTGCGGCCTCAAGGGGAAAATCCCTTTCAACGGATATTCAGAACGGAATAGAATTTACCGGGGACGAGGGAATGATAAGACAGCTTGTTTCCATACTTCTCGACAACGCGGTAAAGTACGCCGACGACGGAGGAGAGATTAGGCTTTGTCTTAAAGCGGAGCACAGACAGCTTGAGCTGAGCGTTCACAACCCCTGCTCTGTCAAGCCGGAGGGTGAGCTTTCAAGACTTTTCGACCGGTTCTACAGAGCGGATTCCTCCCGGTCGCGAGAAACGGGAGGCTACGGAATAGGGCTTTCCATAGCCAAAGCTATCTGCGATTCCCATAAATGCAGGATAACCGCAAAATACGAATCCGGCGGTATGACCTTCAGAGTCACCGCGCAGGCAAAATAAGCGTCAGCTTTTTCACATTCGGCAAGCCTGAACATTATCGGGCGGTCACAGAGCTTTCTGCGTATTTTCATAAAAACCGCAGAATATGCCTGTGACCGCCCGTTATTTTTTATTGCTTTTAATTGAGTATATATCGGCTATTTGTCCTCCAGCTCCTTAAGGGCTTTCAGCTCGTTTTTATTAAGCCTTATCACCGCGTCCTTAAGCACCTCTACCTCCGACTTGTCAAGGGTAGCGACCGCGTCGGTCTTATCATACTTTATCCTCAGCTTTCCCGTAAGCAGATTCGCTTCCTCAACGACGCCCTTTCCGTCGGCGGTTCTGACGATAGCTCCCGCTTTTGGCGTGGTTTTCAGCAGCTCCTCATAGCTGTCCTGCTCGTATTTCAGACAGCACATAAGCCTGCCGCAGGTGCCGGATATTTTGGTGGGATTAAGCGACAGCGACTGCTCCTTTGCCATTTTGATGGACACAGGCTGAAATTCTCCGAGAAATCTGGAGCAGCAGAAGGGCTGACCGCAGATTCCCAGTCCCCCCAGCATTTTCGCCTCGTCGCGCACGCCTATCTGCCTTAGCTCTATTCTGGTGCGGAATACGGCGGCAAGGTCCTTTACAAGCTCGCGGAAATCTATGCGTCCGTCAGCGGTGAAGTAAAACAGCAGCTTGCTGTTGTCAAAGGTACATTCAACGTCTATAAGGTTCATTTTAAGCTTGTGCAGCTTTATTTTTTCCTCGCAGATACTGAAAGCGTCCTTTTCCCTTTTCCTGTTTTTTTCTATAACCGCGAAATCCTGCTTGGTAGCTTTTCTTATTACCGGCTTTACCGGATTTGCAAACTGCCCTTCGTCTATTTCCCGTCCGCACAGCACTACTTCTCCGCATTCAACGCCTCTGGCAGTTTCAACTATAACCTTATCGTTCATTTTTATATCAAGTCCGTGAGGATCAAAATAATAAACCTTTCCTATTGATTTGAATCTTACTCCGATTATTTCGAGCAATTTTTTCACCGTTCCTTTCCTTTTCGCCGCTGCTCCCAAGCCGGAAAACAGCGTCCTTGCATTATTTTCAGGCGGGTCTGTTTATGACCGAGCACATCTCTCCCGACAGGCTGTTCATCGTAAGGGAAAGATTGCAGTTTGAATCAGTTTTTCCTATGTATTCGCACAGCAGCTCGTAAAGCTGTCTTAAGGCTTCCTCATCAAGCGCCCCGGCAAGCCCTGCCGCTCCCTCGGGAAAACAGCCGAAGCTGCTCCCTATTCCCAGTCTTGCGGCGCAGGCGTCCCTTGCTATTTCGCTGAGAAAAACCAGCGACTGTCTGAATACCGCCTTTTTTCCGTCGGCTCCGAAAAGCGAGCGCAGTATCTCATATTCGTCGCGGGCAAGCATTGCTTCGGTGCAGCCGACCGCTATTTTATAGGCGGCGGGCAGAACGTCGCCCTCAAGAAAGTCAAGACATCTTCCTATATTGCCGTGACCGCAGGCTACCGCCGCTCTGACGTCGCTTTCGGTATATTTTTTCAGCGATCTCAGAAAATCCGCCGAATCGGCGTCGGTACAGGGCTGTACGGCAAGACAGAGCGCTCTGGAGATTATCGTTTTCAGAAACGTCTGCTTAGACGACGCGGTAAGAATTATCACGCAGTGAGCGGGAGGCTCCTCAATAAGCTTAAGCAGAATATTCTGCACCTGCACCGAGGTGCTCAGCGATCTGTCCAGATCAGGGATAAGATAAACCTTGAACCTGCCTTCGTTCGGCTTTACAACGGCGTCGGAAACAAGCGAGCGTATAGTTTCTACCTGATAATTTCCGTTTTCATTCGCCTGAGCGGTGATAAAGTCGGGGTGAGCGTTATGCTCCAGCATACGGCAGGATTTGCAGACGCCGCAGGGTCTGTTTTTATCATTCTGACACAAAAGCGTCGCGGCGATATATTTCGCCAGAGTTTTTTTCCCCTGTCCCTTTTCTCCGCATACGGCTATTGAATGAGGCTCTCTGCCTTTTGAGAGCATGGAGGATATAAGCTTTATGTTTTCTTCATTGGAGTATATTTTCATAATATAAATATCCCGCCGCGGCTCCGTTCTCCTGACCCGCGGCTTATCCTCCTTTCAGCAGATATTATGCTCCGCCGCTCAGTCCGCTGACCGCTATACCTTTTCAAAGCGTTCGATATCGGTCACAAAAATAGTAGCTCCGCCTATCGTTACCTCAACCGGATAGGAAGCCCCTCCCTCAGGTCCGAGAACCGTCGCGGACGGAACAAACTGCTTCCTTTTGCGAGAATGTTCCTTACAGGCTTCGATAACGGTATCCACCTCGTCGTCCTGACAGCAGATCATAAAGGTCGTGTTGCCCGACGAAAGGAAGCCTCCCGTTGAGGCAAGCTTTGTGGCGCGGATACCCTTTTTAAGCAGACCCTTTGATACGGCGTATGTATCGTCGCTGTTTACAATGGCATATACAAGTTTCATAAAAATTACCTCCGTTTAATCCTTGTGAAAAAAATAGTTGTACCTGAGCCTTGCCGTATTGAACTGCACCAGAAAAACTACCGCGAACGCAAAGCTTATCATTACGCAGCAGGCGGAAACGACAGGTATCATTACCGAAAGATAAGCGCCTGCAAGCGCGGCCGCCATTATCGACCATGCAAGCTTGAGCTTATCATAATTAAGATCGCATTTGAAGCGGCGTTCAATATCTTCCGTTCCCTGACATATCTGATAGGTAACGTAAAGCTCTCCGGCGACGCAAAGCAGCTCCGCGGCAAACGGCAGAATGTTTAAGGATTCGCCGTCAGAATAGGAAAATCCGAATATGTTCAGCACATAAAGAACCAGCGCCGCGGCGGCTAAGGGAATACACAGCCTTTGCGCCTTACTGAAATTTTCATTCTCCTGTGAAAAATCCTTCAGACCGCTCATAAGAATAAAATATCCGATAAAATCCGGAATAAGCTCTATTGAGGCTGTACCTAAGCCGACGCTTATGTCCAGAGTTATAAAAAACAATCCGATCAACAGCTTTTTCATTACCGTTTCTCCAAAAATATTCCGCGCGCGGCCGGCGTATTCGGACCGACAGGCTGCCGCCCGTTTTCGATTTATTCTATTTTACCACACTTACAGTGAAAATGCTATAGTTTTTTAAAATTTTTATTATAGCGGCGGTAAAAATCTCTCCGCCGGTTATCAGCGGTATCGAGGGCTGACAGGAAAACGCAGGTCTTGCGCATATTCTTCCCTCCGCCGTATCCGCCGGTATTTCCTCGGAGACGGAAAAGCAGGCTTCTCTCAGGCTCATAACCGTTTCGGTTCTCGGAAGCGCTTCAGTTTCCGCTTTAAGGGCGGGCTTTTTCGGTATATTCCTGAAAGCGTATTCAAGCCTATAGAAATCCCTTTCGTCGTTATAAGGCGACGGCATGAAAACCACTGACGAGAAGTCTGAATACTCGCATTCTATTCTGTAGGAGGTTCTCATAAGCTCCGCCAGCTCGTTTCCGCTGTAGCCGCGGGAGCCGGGACAGACGGTAAGCTTCATAGGCTCGTCTCCCGCGGTTTCCCAGCCGCAGGCTTCTGTTCTTTTTCTCGCAAGCTCCGTTCTGCGGCAGCACTTTCTTATGCGCTCAGGCAAAGCTCCCTCAAGCTCTCCGGCGCATTTGTCAAGACTGCCCATTATAAGATACGAGGGGCTGGTCGAGGCAAACAAAGACATTTCAGCCTTCGCGCAGCGTGAAAATTCCTCAGGGGCGGAACGCGAAATGTGAAGATAGCTTCCTCCCGTATATACGGGCAGGGTTTTGTGAGCTGAATCGCAGCACATATCCGCTCCCAGATCTATCGGGTGCAACGAGGGGGAAAGAAATTTCAGATACGCGCCGTGAGCGTTGTCTACAAGCAGCGGAACGCCGTAAGCTTTGCATATCCGGGATATTCCCTTTATATCCGTCAGATTGCCCAGATAATCCGGCGAGGTAATATAAACCGCCGCCGCGTCGGGAGCGGTATCCAGCGCGGATCTGACGTCCTCCGGGGTTACACGGCAGCCGCAGACCGACGCCGACGGAGTTTTGGAATATATCCACACCGGGTCTATATCAAGCAGTATACAGCCGTCTATAAACGCCTTGTGAGCGTTTCTGGCGGCTATTATCCTTGTTCGTCCGCTTCTGCTCCCACGGCAGCGCATTGCTATGGAAAGCATTGTCTTTATGGACAGGCTTGAGCCTTCGGTAGAATAAAAGGTACGCGCCGTTCCGAAAATGCGCGAGGCAGCCTCCTCGCTGGCGGATATGACGCCGCCGGCTTCGTAAAGATAACCGGCTCCCTTTATCTCGGTAATGTCAAGCGCTTCAAGTCCGTGCAGGGATACGCCTTTATGTCCGGGCATATGAAAACGGGATACTCCGCTTTCAGCGTAGCTCTGCACAAAATCGTTTATAGGAGTTTCAGCTTTCAATTCAGGTATTCCTTTCCTCACAGCCGCCGACTATGTCCTCAAGCAGCTTCATTCTCACGGCGGACGCAAGCTTTACGCGCCCCCGGCTTATGGTGCGGGAAACGGTGGACTTATTTACGCCGGAAAGCGCCGCTATCTGAGTTACAGTCAGGTTTTTCTTATAATATAATATTATATAGCGTTTCTGCGTTTTCGTCAAATTGTCGTCAACGCACCTCCAAAGCAGCTCCCGCGCGTTTTTGTACAGCCTCCTGCCCTCCTCCGCCTCTATTCCGCCGACGCTGAAAACAGCGGCAGTTTCGTCTAAACTTACCCTCCTGCTCATTACGCGCCTGCCTTGGCAATACGGGCCGCCATGCTGGGCGACGCGGGCTTCGGCTCAGTATATGCCCTGAGCTGAGCGCATACCCTTATAAGCTCTGCCCTTTCCGTTTCCAGCAGCTCGATCCTGGCGTTTAAACGGTTAAGCTCGTCCGGGTCGCGACGGCTCAGCCTTTCCTCCTTCAGGCGTCTGATATGAGCGGCAAGCTCGTCTGCCGTCTGTCTGTAGCTTTCGTAAAGTCTTTTCATTTTCTGTCTCCTTTTCCGTTTCAGTTTCGGCGCGCTTCGCATAAACGGACAGCCTGAATACGCCTCTTATTCGGGCAGGTCTTTATATGGGCGCGCGCGGCTTCTTATTTCTTTTGTTCTTTACACATAAATTTTATTGAACTAATGTTCTTATCTTTCTAATTATAATAATACCACATATTTTCAATTTGTCAAGAGGTAAAAAAAATTTAATAATTTTTGGTCAAAATGAGGGAATTATAATGGACAGTTTGTGCATTTTGACGTTGAAAAATCCGAAAAGATGTGTTATAATATGTTTTGTCAGCACATTTGGGTGAAAATATGTACAGAAGAGATAAAAAAGCGGCGCAGAATAAAGAATAGCCGCGCCTTAAAAACTGCCGGAAATAAAATTCAGCTTACAGACAAAGAAAGCTGAGCGGCGGACGGACATAAAGAAAAAACAACGGCGGCATATTTTCCTACTGATACGGCTGGATTCACCGAGGTTTTATTGTGTAAGAAACCGAGGAGGCGTACGGGAGCTTTCCCGACGCAAAACATCAGAAAGAGGGTATGCGTCCTTTGGGGGGCGCTGCCGTAAGGGTGTAAAAATTTATGGAGAAAAAAAAGCTTGACAGATTGTCCGAGCTGACGGCGATTTCACGTTCGCGCGAGCTTACCGCTGAGGAAAAGGCTGAAAGACAGCGACTCAGGGACGAATACAGGGCGGCGGTAACGGGAAATTTAAAACGTCAGCTTGAAAGCATGACGATCATTGAGCCGGACGGCTCAAGAATCAAAGTTTCGGATCTGAAACGCGGCGGGGAGGAATAACAGTTGGCAGGAGTATCCAGACAAAAGCAGAAGCTTCTGAGAATGGAAGCGCTTTTCAGGCAGAAAACAGACGAGGAGCATCCGCTTACGGGAAATCAGCTTATAGATATTCTGGCGGCGGAGGGAATCAAGGCGGAGCGGAAAACGATTTACGACGATATCGCTACGCTCTGCGACAGCGGTCTTAATATCGAAACGACCAAAAGAGGACATTCAAACGCTTATTATCTGGGCGAAAGACTGTTTCAGGACGAGGAGCTGTTCGTGCTGGCAGACGCGGTCGCGTCCTCTAAGTTTCTAACGATCAAGAAATCCAACGAGCTTATCAGAAAGCTTCAGACGCTTACAAGCGAGTTCAAGGCGGGAGAATTGAGACGGTCTATTTATGTAGACAGCCGCACGAAAACCTTTAACGAATCGATCTACTATAACATCAACACGATCCAGAGCGGTATATTCTGCGACCGTCAGATAAGCTTCAGGTATTTTGAATTCAATCTGGAAAAGAAAAAGCAGCTGAGACACGGCGGCGAGGTATATACCGTATCTCCTTTTCAGCTTATATGGGAAAACGACAATTATTATCTTGCCTGCTTCTGCCATAAGCATGGAAAGATATGCCGCTACAGGGTGGACAGAATGACTATGGTGGAGCTTACCGACTTAAAGCGCAAGGAGCTTGCGGAGCCGGAGGAAAAGGAGCTGAGAAGCCAGAAATCCCTATATTCAATGTACGGCGGAAAAGAGGAGCTGCTGCGGATAAGGTTTGACAATTCGCTTATAAACGTGGTGATAGATCGGTTCGGTGAAAAGATAATATGTCATCCGGACGGAGAAAACAGCTTCTACATAAACACCGAGGTTCAGCTCGCGCCTACCTTCTGGGGCTGGCTTTTCCAGTTCGGAAGCAAGGCGAAGATACTTTCCCCTAACTATGCCGCGGATATAGCTAAGGAAAAGCTCAGCGAAATTCTCAGGGTCTACTCCGAATAGCTAGTTTACAAATATGCCCCATGGTAAGGTTCATGGGGCTTGTCCTTTATATAACAGCAAAGTGAAAGGAAAATTTAAAATGCTTTTAATAGAAATATCTATATTCGCTCTTGCCGCGCTGAATCTCGCGGTCATGTTCAGAAGCGGGAAGAAATAAAAAAGCCGCGTACAGAGGACTGTGCTCCTTTGTACGCGGCTTTAAGCTTATTCCTTTGAATTTTCAATTATTTCGCTTATACGGTCGATATACTCCCAGGGCAGCTCGTAGGACTTCTGATTTACCGAGAAATTGTCCTGATGTTCATATTCCTCACCAAGATCAAGGCGGGTCGTCGTAACAAAGTACATTTTTTCATAATTATCGCCGTCGGTCTTGATTATAAAGCCCTCAGTTCCGCCTACCATGGGGTAGTCATCATCTTCAAGCCTATAATCTTCACAGATGTACAACACTTCGCCGAGCCAGGTATCTATCTCGGCAATAATATCTCTGTCTGTTATATCCCAGCTGTTTTCGTAGCTTTCGGTTATGGTATAGGTTTTTGCTTTGGGATCTATCGGCGCCAGTATCCCTTCGATCTCGTCAATATACTCCCAGGGCAGCTCATAGGGCTTATGATTTACCGAGAAATTGTTCTGATGTTCATATTCCTCACCAAGATCAAGGCGGGTCGTCGTAACAAAGTACATTTTTTCGTAATTATCGCCGTCGGTCTTGATAATATAGCCATAGGTTCCGCCTACCTTGGGGTAATCATCATCTTCAAGAGCATAGTCCTCGCAAACAGCGCCGACCTTCTCAAGCCACTCGTCGATTCTGTCTAAGGTTTCCTTATCGGATATTTCCCAGCTGTTATCATAGGCAGCGGTTATAGTGTAGGTTTTTTCGTCTGTCTGCGACGACGCGTCGGATTCATCCGGCTGCGACGACGTATCGGAATCTCTGTCGGAGGATAATTCTGCTTCAGAGCTTTCAGAAGAAGCTTCCGAAGCCGATAAATCCGCCGGCGCCGCGCCGGTAGACGAGGTATCAGAATCCGAGCAGGATACCGCCGATAAAATTGCAAGAGCGGTCAAAACAATGACTATCAGTTGTTTTTTCATGGTTATCAGTCCTTTCTGATTAATTTAAATGAATGAAGCCGTGGGAATCAATGCGCTATTTTATCTTTTAAGGATTTTAAGGAATTGATTTCTAATTAAATTATACAAGTTTGCCTAATAAAAGTCAATATCTATAATAAACATATTTATTTCTGCTTTTTTCGACATATTTACCAAAAAACCGGCTATGCCTGAGCACAGCCGGTTTTGAAGCTTATTAAATTAAAGATTAAACATAATGTTGTTGAGAATGCTTTCAAGCATTTCCTGTCTGCCGCTGGAAAGACTGTCGGTAACCTCGCCCTTTTCAAGCGCGTACTTTTCAAGATCCTCCATTGTTACCTTGCCGGCAATAATGTCCGCGCCGATTCCGGTCTTCCAGGAAGCGTATCTGTCCTCTACAAACCTGTCGATCCTTCCGTCCTCGATCATCTTGGCGGCGATTCTCAGACCGAGAGCAAAGGTATCCATTCCAGCGATATAGCTGTAGAAGATATCCTCCATAGTATAGGAGCCTCTTCTTGCCTTGGAGTCAAAGTTCAGACCGCCGTTTGTGAAGCCGCCTGCCTTGAGCACCTCGTACATACAGAGAGCCGCATCGTAAACGTTTGTCGGGAACTGGTCGGTATCCCAGCCGAGGAGCATATCGCCCTGGTTAGCGTCGATCGAACCGAATACGCCGTTATCTCTGGCAACTCTCAGCTCGTGCTGGAAGGTGTGCTGCGCGAGTGTAGCGTGGTTAGCCTCGATGTTCATTTTGAAATCCTTATCAAGGCCGTATTTTCTCAGGAAGCCGAGAACGGTAGCCGTATCGAAATCATACTGGTGCTTGGTAGGCTCCTTCGGCTTGGGCTCGATATAGAAATCGCCAGTATAGCCCTTGGAGCGCGCGTAGTCAACGGTCATTCTCATAAGCCTTGCCATATTGTCCTGCTCAAGAGCCATGTCGGTATTGAGCAGAGTTTCATAGCCTTCTCTTCCGCCCCAGAAAACATAGCCCTTTCCGCCGAGCTTTATGGTGGAGTCAACAGCCTTTTTGATCTGAGCCGCGGAATAAGCGAAAACGTCCGCGGAAGGCGAGGTTCCGGCGCCGTGCATATATCTGGGGTGGTCAAAGCACTTTGCGGTACCCCAGAGAAGCTTCTTTGAAGGGTCGGCAGCCATCTTTTCAGCTACATAGTCAACGATCTCGTCAAACTTTGCGTTAGTTGTGGCAAGGTCGCCGTACTCAGGCGAAAGGTCGCGGTCATGATAGCAGAAATACTCAATGGAAAGCTTGTCCATGATCTCAAAGGCAGCGTCAACCTTAGCTTTTGCTCTCGCCTCGGGAGAAGCCTCGCCCCATGTCTTGTCGGTTGTGCCGCAGCCGAACATATCCGTTCCGTCGCCGCCCATTGTGTGCCACCATGAAAGCGCGAATTTAAGCTGCTCCTTCATAGTCTTTCCGCCGACTACCTCGTCGGGATTGTAATATTTGAATGCCAGCGGATTTTCGGACTTTGGTCCCTCATACTTGATCTTAGGAATATCCTTGAAAAATTCAGCCATAAAATTATACCTCCGATAAAATCAATATATGTATTTTACTCGACAGAGTAAAACGTTTACAGTATAATGATACACCAACCGCACCCTTTTTGTCAATGCCTTTTTCGTAAATAAAGCATAATATTTTTATCGTTTATAATTATTTTCAGCATATTCTGCATACGCTGAAAGCCGCGGCGGAGCGTTTATAGCAAAGCAAGCCAGGAAATTAGCCTTAAGGATCGGTCAGACGTCACGTTTTTACCGTTTTTATAATAGATTTATAATACTATTTATTAATGGCTTTTCGCTTTAAAATTTTTACAGAAGTGCCGAAAACGATTTCTTTGCGGGTCATGCAGCCGACGGCTTTGCAGAATATTAATAATTTGTGCAAACGCGCTATATTTTTAGCTATATACGCCGCTAAAACTGTGCAAACGACGAAGATTTATTTTGAAAACCCTCTTGACTTTATCAAACTATGAGTATATAATACCAATAGCCTTGAAAAGGAACAAGGTTTCATATTTTTATATGACAGGAAGCAAAAGAAAATCATAGTGCACAAAAATGCAATGTGAAGGGAGGAAATCATATGTTTCAGATCCAATGGCTCTGGCACAATCTGAAAGGCTACAGAAAAATTTACGTTACGGCGCTTGTACTGTCCCTTGTGTGCAACGCTCTGTATCTGACGACGCCTTTTTTCAGCTCGGAGATAGTAGACGTCTACATAACCGGCGAAAACGCGGCGGAGAACCTTAAAAACGACCGCGACGGGTTTATCGTACTGCTTGTCTGCATGATAGGCTTTACTCTGCTGAGGACGGTTTTTCAGTACGCCTGCAACATGACCTACGAAATATCGTCCCAGGGCATGATCTACAAGATCAGAAATCATCTGTTTCACAGGATCCAGAATCAGGACATGGACTTTTACGACAAAAACCGTACAGGCGATCTTATGACAAGGCTTACCGGCGACCTTGATATGGTGCGTCATGCGGTATCGTGGGTCTTTAAGGGCATTGTGGAGTCATTCTCGCTTTTTACAGCTTCGATGATCTATTTCTTTATCATCGACTGGAAAATTGCGTTAATGCTGTTTGCCGTAACGCCGTTTATATTTATTGTAATGCTTATGTTCAAGAAAGCCGCCAAGCCGGTCTATGTCGAGCTGAGAGAAAAGCTCGCCAAAATGAATACCGACGCGCAGGAGAACATTTCGGGAAACCGTGTGGTAAAGGCCTTTGCCAGAGAGGAATTTGAAAAGGAAAAATTCCAGAAATCCAATCTTGACTATTCTTCCTCAAACAAAAAAGCCTCCCTGCTGTGGCTGAAATATTCTCCCTACATGGAAAGCTTTGCAAACGTGCTTTCGGTAGTAATGCTGCTGGGCGGCGGAATGTTCCTTATCAGAGATTCCATTACAATGGGCGAGTACATAGCTATTTCGGGACTTATATGGGCGATCGCCAACCCGGTCAGAAACCTTGGTATCTACATCAACGATCTGCAGCGCTTTATGGCTTCCGCCATGAAAATAATCGAGATATATTACGCCCACCCCAGGATCGCTGACAGAGAGGACGCCGAAGACTGCGGAGGCAGGCTCAGGGGTGAAATAGAGTTCAGAAACGTTACCTTTAAATACGGCAGGAAAACGGTGCTTGACAATATTTCCTTCACCGTAAAGCCGGGCGAGACCGTTGCCGTTATGGGAGAGACCGGTTCTGGCAAAACGACGCTTATCAACCTTATTCCCAGATTCTACGACGTTTCTCAGGGCGAGGTCCTCGTAGACGGAGTAAACGTAAAGTTCAGAAAGCTCAGGCAGCTGAGAAAAAACATAGGTATGGCTACGCAGGACGTTCTGCTTTTTTCAGATACAATCGACGGAAATATTGCCTTCGGCGACTCCGGTATGCCGGAGGAGGACGTAAGAAAGTACGCGAAGCTTTCAGCCGCCGACGGCTTTATCACAAAAATGCCGGACGGCTATGAAACTCTGATAGGCGAGCGGGGCGTAGGACTTTCAGGCGGTCAGAAGCAGAGAATATCCCTTGCCAGAGCCTTGGCGATAAAGCCGGCTATACTTATTCTTGACGACACAACCTCGGCGGTAGATATGGAAACCGAAAAGCACATACAGGAAAGCCTTGAAAATCTGGATTTCACCTGCACCAAGATCATTATCGCTCAGCGTATCTCCTCCACAAAGGACGCAGACAAAATAATCATTCTGGAGAACGGCAAAATCAAGGAAGCGGGCACCCACGAGGAGCTTTTAGCCAAAAAGGGCTACTATTACGAAGTGTTTAAGCTTCAGAACGAGGGCTTCGGGAAGGAGGCGGTTTAAATGGCAAGAAACAGATACGATGTTGACGAGGTTCTTGAGACCCCGTTTGACTTCCGGCATTTAAAGCGTTCCTTCAAATACATGAAAAAATACCGCAGGAAGATGATAGCGGCGCTTGTTCTCAGCGTATTTGCCGCGGTTTCCGGACTGCTGGGTCCGCTTATCACTCAGTACGCGCTTGACAAAACCATTCCCGACAAAAACGTTCCGCAGCTTTTCCTGCTGGGAGGACTGCTGGTGCTGACTCTGGCGGTTTCCATAGCCTTTTCAAACATAAGGTCAAGGATCATGACCGTTGTGGGTCAGGACATCATTTTCGATATAAGAACCGACCTGTTTGCGCATCTTCAGAGACTTCCCTTCCAGTACTATGACGACAGGCCTCACGGAAAGATACTCATAAGAGTTGTAAACTACGTCAACTCGGTTTCGGATATGCTTTCAAACGGCGTTATAAACGTTATTCTCGAATTTCTGAATATGCTGTTTATCATGATATTCATGTTTTTCGTAGACGTAAGGCTTTCGCTTGTGGTGCTTTCGGGACTTCCGCTTTTCGTGCTTGTAATGATGACGATTAAAAAACGTCAGCGCAAAGCCTGGCAGGACGTTTCAAATAAAAGCTCCAACCTTAACGCGTATCTTCAGGAAAGCATTACAGGAGTCAGAATCACCCAGATATTTACCAGAGAGGAGGAAAACGAGGAAATTTTCGACCGGCTTTCGCAGCGCTACCGTAAAAGCTGGCTAAAAGCCGTAACCTACTCAAACCTTGTGTGGCCCAGCGTGGATAACATTTCCATTCTGGTAAGAGCGGCTATTTTTGCCGTCGGACTGCTGCTTTTAAGTCCCGCAACCGTTACACTCGGAACGATAGCCGCCATGACAAGCTACGCCTCAAGCTTCTGGCAGCCTATTCTCAACCTTTCAAATCTGTTCAACAACTTTATCAACAATATCGCCTATCTTGAAAGAATCTTTGAGACTCTCGACGAGCCGGTCACTGTCGACGACAAGCCGGACGCTCACGAAATGAAGGATATTACCGGCAACATAAGCTTCGAGGACGTTACCTTTGCCTATGAGGAGGATAAAAACGTATTGGAGCACGTTTCCTTTGACGTAAAGGCAGGAGAAAGCATTGCCCTTGTCGGACCGACGGGAGCGGGAAAGTCAACCATCGTATCGCTGCTTTCCAGATTCTATAATCTCAGCAGCGGCAGGATCACCATTGACGGCGAGGATATAAGCGAAGTAACGCTTCACTCGCTGCGTTCACAGATGGGCATAATGCTTCAGGACAGCTTTATTTTCAGCGGAACGATACTTGACAATATACGCTACGGCAGACTTGACGCCACCGAGGAGGAGGTCATAAGGGCTTCCGAGGTAGTATGCGCCGACGAGTTCATAAAGGAAATGAAGGACGGCTACCTTACGGAGGTAAACGAAAGAGGCTCCAAGCTTTCCGGAGGGCAGAAGCAGCTTATAGCCTTTGCAAGAACGCTGCTTTCAGACCCGAAGATACTTGTTCTGGACGAGGCTACGTCGTCTATCGACGCAAGAACCGAAAGGCTTTTACAGCAGGGGCTTATGCAGCTGCTTAAGGGCAGAACCTCGTTTATCATCGCTCACCGCTTGTCAACGATCAAAAACTGTGATAAGATAATGTATATAAACAACAAGGGAATTACGGAATGCGGCTCTCACGACGAGCTGATGGCGAAAAAGGGAGATTACTATCAGCTCTACACCTCGCAGCACTTGTAATAGTATCGGATAGCGGCTTCAATAAGGGGTACCGCCTAAGAGTCGGGGGAAATCCGTTCATGTTATATTCCCTGCCCGTACAAACGGGCTTCCCGAGAAAGATATTATAAAGGAGGTAAAAACACGATTATGACAGAAAAGGAAAAGATGCTGGCGGGAATGCCTTACGACCCGTCGGACAAAGAGCTTACAGAGCTGAGAGTAAGGGCTCACAAGCTTTCTAAGGACTACAACGACACATATGAGGACGATTTTGAAAAAAGAAAGGAGATCCTTGACGTTCTGCTGCCTGAAAGGGAAAACGGCGCGTTTTTACAGGGCCCTGTCTATTTTGACTACGGCGTTTTCACAAAGGTGGGAAAGAGCTTTTATGCAAACTTCAATTTCACCGTGCTTGACTGCTGTCCGGTTGTTATAGGCGACAACGTATTCTGCGGGCCTAACGTCACTCTGGCGCCGCCAATGCATTCTTTCGACCCTGAGGAGAGAAGAATGAGGACCCGCGGCAGCGGAGAGGTATACGATATTGAGTACGCAAGACCAATCACCATCGGAAACGACTGCTGGCTTGCAAGCAACGTTGTGGTCTGCGGCGGAGTTACTATAGGAGACGGCTGCGTTATCGGTGCAGGCAGCGTAGTGACAAGGGATATTCCTCCCCGCTCTCTGGCTGCCGGAAATCCGTGCAGGGTTATCAGGCAGATCACCGACAGGGATAAGCTTAATTTTTAATAAAAGACGAAGCGAAAAATCATTCTCCGTTAAATGCAAACGGCGGACGATACCTTTGCTGCGTATTGCAGCAAAGATACCGTCCGCCGTTTTTTTACATGATCCCGCGGCTTTTATTTTAAAGCGGCAGGCTTACAGATCAAAGAACATCTGCATAAGAGTATGACCCTTGTCTACATAAAGCCCCGTATTCTTTGCGGTTTCCTCGGTAAACTCAGGCTGACCCGCTGTTTCCGCGGCTTTATGATACATCATAAACGGAATGGGGTCGTTGGTATGAGTTTTCAGCGAAAGAGGCGTTGCATGGTCGGGACAGATAAGTATTTTATAATCGTCGTACTGCTCCAGCGCGCTCAGAACAGGTCCCAGAATCTTTTCGTCTATCAGCTCGAGGGAGCTTTTCTTGTTTTCGATCTCATGACGGTGACCGCACTCGTCGGGAGCTTCAACGTGGATATAGACAAAATCCTGACCCTTTGCAAGCTCGTCTATGCACGCCTGAGCCTTTCCTTCAAAATTTGTGTCAATATAGCCGGTAGCTCCCGGAACGTCGACAACGTTCATTCCGCTGAATTTTCCGATCCCTTTAAGCAGATCCACCGCGGAGATCATAGAGCCTTTGAGCTTATACTTCTCCTCAAAGGGCGTAAGCGCTTTTCTTACTCCCTCGCCCCAGAACCACATAGAGTTCGCAGGTCTTTTGCCGTCGGCTATCCTTGCTTTATTCACCGGGTGATCCTTCAGCAGGTCATAGCTTTTTACCATCATATCATACAGCGCGGCGGCGTTCTTATGCCTTGGTATGTACTCCTTTACAGGTCTGCCGGTAATATCGTGAGGAGGAGTCAGCGTTCCCACGTCGAGAGTTCCGTTATTCCAAATCAGGCAATGACGGTAGGAAACGCCTGAATACAGCTGAAATTCATCGCTGTTGAAATGCTCGGCAAGATATTCGATAAGAACCTTCGCTTCCTCTGTTGAAATATCGTCGGCGCAGTAATCAAGCAGCGTCTTGTCCTCATAATTATCCTCGTCCGAAACAGTTACAAGATTGCACCTGAAAGAAACGTCGGTAGGCTTCATATCTATGCCTATAGAGCCTGCCTCCAGCGGAGAGCGTCCGGAATAATATATCGCCGGGTCATAGCCGAGTATGGACAGGTTCGCCACGTCGGAACCGGGCTTCAGACCGTCGGCAACGCTTTTTACCAGACCTATCGTGGATTTTTTCGCCAGCTTATCCATATTCGGCGTGCGGGAAGCGCCCATCGGGGTTTTGTTCCCAAGCTCCTCAACGGGATAATCAGCCATTCCGTCGCAGAGCAGTACAACGTATTTAGTCATCGCAATTCTTCTTTCGTGATAATTTTCGCAGCAGACAGCGTCATTAAGCGCTCAGGCCGACGCCGTCCTATATCGCTATGTATATTCTAGCATATCCCGGCAGAAAAATCAAGGTCTTTGATTTTCAGCGGAAAGCCGCCGCCAGAGCTTCAAGCTACGGCAAAATACTTCCGCTGAAGGGACTTTAAGCCGGAGCGTTGATTTTTGCCGAGTTTAATGCTATACTTTTCAATAAGGGGTACCGCCCCGTCATTTAATTCGGAGTAAAGCCCGATGTGAGCTCGCTCTACATCGGCTGCGACGAAGCAACCTGCGCCGCAGGAGCTTAGCTCCTCAGGGTTTCAGTAGGGGGATTACATTCCTCTACTGAAAGTCTGATATGGAAACGCCTTCTAAAGAAGGCGGGGACATAGGCGCTGGGTTATAAACAATAAAATGAAACGGAATGAAAGCAATGAAAAGAAAACTAAAAACGATCCACTGCATATTATGCGCCTGCGTTTTGATCACTGTACCGGCAGGCTGCGGTTCGGACGAGGGCGGTCGGCAGTCAAACGCCTCAGACGGCAAGGATAACGTCAGCGTCAGGGAAATTCTCGAAAAGGTAAAGGACAGCGGCGCAAGGCTTGACGCCTCATTTTACTTTGACGACAGCGGATTTGAGGAAAACTGCTCTAAGCTGTATTCCATTGAATATTCACAGCTGTCCGACGGCGGGATACTGTTCTGCGAATCAGGCGAATACGCGGACGAGATCACAGTTTTAAAGCCTGCCGACGGCGACGCAGAAAACGCCGCGCGGCTGCTTGAAAAGCGCAAGGAGGCAAGAGCGGAAGTCTATGAAGGCTACAGTCCCTCCGAAGCGCAGAAAGCGCGGGACGCGGTTGTTTTTGAGAAAAACGGCTTTGCGGCGCTGGTCATAACCGACGACGCTGAATCGGTCGCTCAGCTTATTAAGGATAAGCTGTAGAAAATCAAACGTATCAAATTCATACAAATATAAAGCTGTATCCTTCATAGTGTGAAACCGCTGTTTTCAACAACTGCCGCGTGAGAAACGCCTGAGGAAGAGAGCCGCAGTCTGTCGTTTGACCGCTCGCATAATACGCTGCTCGGGGACAATCGCATTCTTATCCTCTCTTCCGCATATTTTTATTTCGTTTTTTCCGCTTAAAAACTGAACGCCGATTTTGATACGATGATATCAGGATCGGCGTTTAAATTATGGTGCTGTGACTGACTATAAAATAGATATTTACCCAACGGCATAAAATTACCCGTCACCACAAAATGATGACGGGTATTCGCTGTCAGCGATAGGATTGTCAAGCACTGACAAAATAGATGAATGATAAAAGTGGACTAAAGGGTTCGGATTTCAGGTTTTTGCTTTTTCTTTCTGAAATTTAGTTTTTTTATTTTATAAAGCGAATTTTGTCCAATAATATAAAATGCTGAAAATCCCGCATCTACAGAATTCTCATCATAAAAATCAACGCAGTTTGGACCTAAGGGTTCACACTGCGTTAGAGTCGTCAAATCCTAACATAATTATTCTTTCTGATTTTATAACGGCTCATGATCCTACTATTGTTCCTCCGTTTGGATGAAGCACCTGACCAGTCATGTAGCTTGAATCGTCAGAAGCAAGAAATACATAGCATGGCGAAACCTCACAGGGCTGACCAGCTCTCATCATAGGTACCTTTGATGTTTTAGCGCCGAAGGTCTTTACTTCTTCAGCTGAAAACGATGCAGGTATCAGCGGTGTCCAAATAGGACCGGGAGCAACCGCGTTGACTCTTATTCCTTTTTCTGCAAGCGACTGTGAGAGCGATCTTGTCAAAGATACTATCGCGCCTTTAGTCGAGCTGTAATCAATTAGATCCTTATTACCTTGGTATGCAGTTACAGACGCAGTATTTATTATGCAGCATCCCTTTCTCATGTAAGGCAGAGCGTATTGTATAAGATAAAAGAATGAAAATACATTATTTCTGAAAGTCAATTCAAGCTGTTCATGAGAAATATCAAGAATACTTCTCTGAACAAACTGAACTGCATGATTATTAACCAGAATATCAAGCTTGCCAAAACAGTCTACTGTTTTTTCTACGCATTGTTTGGCAAATTGGGGATTCTTTAAATCTCCTTGTATAAGTAGGCACTTTCCTCCAAGCTGTTTTATTCTTTCGGCTGTTTCCTTTGCGTCTTGTTCCTCGTCATAGTAAACAATCGCGGCGTTTGCTCCTTCTTTTACAAAATCATACGCAACAGCTCTTCCTATGCCGCTGTCTCCTCCGGTAATCAAAGCGGTTTTATTTTCAAGCTTGCGGCAGCTTTTACCGCATTCAGAAATTGGTCTGGGTTTCATTAAGTATTCCAGTCCGGGCTGCTTATTCTGGCGCTGCGGCGGAAAAGAAATCGGAATTTCTCTGCAATCGGTCATGTAACCATAGTTATTGTTATTTTTCATCATAAATACCTCCTTGATATTATTTTATACAGTTACCTGTTAAAATGTAACGAGGTTTTGAGTTGTTAACGTATATTTTCATTTCATATCTACGTTAATTGGGTATATCTATTCCGTAAAAAGTAATACTAATTACGGTGATAATATGGTAAGAAAGGTTTATGTTGAGGTAACGGCAAAGTTTGATACAGAGGGAAACATAACTCCGCTTTCCGTAACATGGGAGGACGGTACGGTTTATGAGATCGACAGAATTCTTGACAAACGCAGGGCGGCAAGTCTTAAAGCGGGAGGTATCGGAATGAGGTATACCTGCCGCATTTCAGGTCAGCGGTCCTATTTGTATTATGAGGAGCCAAGATGGTTTGTTGAGGGGAAAAGGTAATTTGGATAAAATTAAGGATACAGCGTTTATTTTAGCTGTATCCTTTTGTTTCTGTTATTTATTAAGAGCGGCTTTTATCATATCGTCCGACAAGCCAAGCTCTTTTAACCTTGCTGCGATATTGGCTCTTTCTTCTTCTTTACCTTTTTCTATACCAATTCTTTCGCCTTTTTCTATGCCGATTCTTTCGCCTTTTTCTATGCCGATTCTTTCGCCTTTTTCCATACCTATCTGCTCGCCCTCACGCCTTGCATGACCTAACGCGCTGGCTTCATCGTGCAGCGCCTTTTCTCTTAATCTCGCAAGCTCCTGTATCTTTTCATCCTCGCTCATCTGGTGTATTACCATTACCGCTTTCTGTATCTCCGGCACATTTGTCTGTCTCAGCATTTCCAGTTCCTCCTCGCTCTCCGCGTTTATCAGTTGGAGCCACAGCTCCATGCGGTTATTCTTATTTATTTTCTTGTTTATCTTTTTAAGCTCAAAAAAGTGTATCGCGCACTTTGGTGCTATACTAAAAAAGTGGACAGCAAAATACGAAAGAGGTATAATAATAAAAAAGGAGAGAATCACATGGAAAACACCAAGTATACAGAGGAATTCAAGCAAAGCATAGTAAGCTTGTATGAATCCGGAAAAAGCAGCGCGCAGATATGCAAAGAATACGGAATGAGCAGTTCCACGTTGCATAAATGGATCAAAAAATATACAAAAGTCCAGGTTTCAGAAACTGAAACCATGACCATGGCTGAAATCAAAAAAATGCAAAAGAAATTAGCCTTGCTTGAGGAGGAAAATATCATATTAAAAAAAGCGATGGCTATCTTCTCAAGGGAATCCGGGAAAGAGTCGAACTGATTACCCGGCTTTCAAAGGAGCATTCCATCAAACTTCTGTGCAAAGTTTTGAAGGTAGCCAGAAGCACATATTACAGCATTTTAAATCATAAAGCGTCCGGCCGTGAAATAGAAAACAATACTCTTAAGTCAAAAATATTCAAAATTTACTGTGATAATCGAAAAGTATATGGATGCATAAAAATCACCCGTATATTGCGAGACAACGGTTATCCGAAATTAAGTGTAAACCGTGTTTCAAGACTTATGAAACAGCTCGGTATCAGATCTGTAACTATCAGAAAATTCAAGAATTACCGAAATAAGCAAAATGAACATTCTGAACTTAAAAATCTGGTGAATCAGAATTTTTCCGCTCAAAAGCCAAATCAGATATGGCTTTCAGATATTACGTATATCCACACCGTAAAGCATGGCTGGACTTACCTTGCGAGCGTTCTGGATGTTTGTACAAGAAAAATCGTCGGTTACAGTTATGGAAGAAAAATGGATCGTTCTCTTGTTATTTCCGCGCTTACAAAAGCATGGCAAAATCAGAACTATCCGAATAATGTTATTCTTCACAGCGATCGCGGAAGCCAGTATACTTCTTCTGAATATATTGCGGCCGCCGAGAGGATGGGCTTCAGGCTTTCATACAGTAAAAAAGGCTGTCCTTTTGATAACGCTCCCATGGAATCTTTTCATTCTGTTTTGAAGAAGGAAGAAGTCTACCTGAAACACTATTCTTCTTTCGACGAGGCTAAAATCAGACTTTTTGATTATATTAATGGCTTTTATAATCGTAATCGCGTTCACTCGTCTATTAATTACTTGTCGCCCGTTCAATTTGAAAAATCTTTACTTCAATCTTAATCCTTTTCGCCTTTTTCTGTCCAGATTATTGACTATGGTTCAGCCTCCGTTACGTCTGTTTTCCGTCCTTTTTCTAACTTCATTATATCATACTATGCCAATCATTGCAAGCTTTATAAAAGTAAATTTTACTTCGGTCCCAGTGGAGCCGAAGTTAATAAAACAAGGGCACAGATAACTGTACCCTTGTTTTTGCTTTCAGCGCTAAAGTCAAGTCGGAAGCATTGAAATAAACCATGAAGATGTAAAGGAGGTTACTTCTTTCTTGAGGCGATAACGCCGATTGCTGACAACAGAATTATTCCCGCTGCCGCAGCCGAAGCTGCTCCGGTGTTGGGGTTTGACGTTCCGCCGGCTCCTGAGTTATTGGCATTTTCTGTTATCCCCGCCTTACTGTCGGAGCCGGCGGAATCCGTCTTTGACGTGATGTCGTTTGACGAATCGTCGGTTTTGCTTGACGAATCATCGGTCTTTGAGCTTGATTCATCGTCTGTTTTTGATGACGAATCTGCGTCTGTATCGGACGAGCTTTCGGAATCTGGCGTTGATTCTGAATCAGGAGTTGATTCTGATGAAGGCTCTGACGAGGAAACGTCCGTCTTTTCAACCAGACCCGCAACAGCCGTTTCAAGCGCTGTTTTAGCGGCTTCGATATCTGCCTTTTCAGAATCCTCCGGCAATTCCTTTGCCGCTGTCAAAGCTGTTGTCAGTTCCGCATAGCTGTCCTCGGTGTAATCAGAAGCTTCAATTTTTTCAGCTTCCGCTATTGCCGCTTTCAGTTCGTCAAGCGCGATAGTTCTGTCGGTTACGGTTTTCAGCGCTGTGCCCATATCGTCTATAAGCTCTATTTTTGTTACCGCGAATACATAATCGGCAGCCGATTCCCATGAATATGTGCTTGCAAATATTTTTATGCTGTCGCCGGATTTTATTGCGGAGGTTAAAGGAAGATCGACTGTACAGCCTTCAGCTCCGTTAGTGTATGAATTGTCCGTTCCGGTGAATTTCATATAATCCTCTGCTCCGTTTATTGCCGCCTTAACTTCTATTGTACAATAAGGATTGAACGAAACATCTTCGGCACAATCAAAGGTTATTCTTATTTTCGTCGCTCCCGCTGTATTTTCATCAGCGGTAAAGTCCGCCGCTGTTACCTCTTTTCCGCCTGTATATATTTTTGCGAACGGATCTCCGGCTTCTTCCTTTGTATCTGTTTTTGTCGTAAGTCCGTCAATCGCTTTTTGAAGCGCCTCGCTTTCAGCATTATATTCAGACCTGAGCTTATCTGCCGAAGCAGTTTCCTTTGCTGATAAAATAGCTGTCTGCAAAGCTTCCCAGCTTGCTGAGGAATAATTGCTGTTTTCTATTTTTTCAGCAGAAGCTATCAGACTTTCGAGAGCCGCTTTCTGTTCGCTTGCGTCGTTTTTTACAAGAAGATTTCTGAAATCATTCATTTCCTTTGTCATCTGGTCTATTTCTTCCTGTGTCGCAAATATGGTATTTCCTTTTCCCTGAAGCATATTATTAGCTCTTGTATACAAAGCGTTTGCACTTGATAAGCTTGAAGCCGTATAATCGTCTGCGGAAAGCTCAGCATACCAGCTTTCGTAATTCGTTACCGCTTTCAGAAGATTACCCTTTACGGTCTGAGGAATTTCCTTAACGTCATTCCGAGCCGTTATCAGGGCTTCAACTTCGTTGTTGACTTCTTCCTGCGTCGCCTTATCATTATTATACAGAGCTTTGGCGTTTTCAAGTTCCTTTTCAAGCAGGGATATATTTACATATTTTGTTTTATCAATTCCCGACAGAAAGCTTTCTATCTCGGATATTTTGGCTGCCAAAGCTGTTTTATCTGTTTTTTTCACAACGTTAGTCAGCGCTGTTAATAAATCAAGAAGCGCATTATTTACATCGTCCTGTGTTGCAGATTCATTGTTATATACTGTTTTTGCTTCTTCAAGCTCTGTTTCCAGAGCTTCTACATTATTGTACTGTGATTTATCTATTTCTGCCAAGAATGCTTCTGCCTCTTCAATTTTACTTTCAAGCGCTGTTTTATTTACACCGGAATCCTCTTCCCCTAAAGACGGATCAATCATAATAACCCCGGGCCATTTTAATGATTCCATTGTAGATTTTACATTATCATTCTTTACATATGCTGTCGCTGTTGAGGGAACATTTTTGAATAACGAACTCTTAACAGTAATTGACGGCTCACTAATTGAATTAGCGTATATATATAATTGTTCTAATCCGGTACAATTATTAAATCCATACGAATCAAATTTTAGATCATCTCCGGTATATTCAATTACTGCGCATTTTAATGTTACTGTTTCTCTGCAAATATATTTAGGTATAGCCTTATATCCTTTCGGTATAATCAGCTTTTCTATCGAAAATGTTTGACTACTGGTTGTTCTGAATAACGATTGTCCTATAACGAGCGTTTCATTATCGGCTTTGTAAGTAATACCGTCAATTACTATTTCGCTTGGTAATGTTACATCTGTAACGGTATTATCGAAAGTCGCTATTGTTGCTACTCCATTTTCAACCGTATAAGTAAAATTACCAGAGTAATCTGTACTTTCCGCTATTGCAGAAAATCCAATAGAATTAACTCCGATCAGTCCCACAAGCAAAACGCCTAATGCACGTTTTAGAGCTTTTAGTTTTTTCATATTTACCCTCCCATATCACAAAAACGGCACTTGTTATTAATATAACAAATGCCGTTTTAAATTATTTTATCCTTAAGCTATCCTAAAATAGCGTTTAATAATACTTGTCCCGTTGCCGTTATAGTATTATTAGTTCTATCAAATAAAGCGAAACCATATTGTCCGGTATATCCGTTATCCCAATAAGCAGTAACTATATTATATGATTTAGCTATTAAATTTAAGTTTCCAATATAATAAGCTCTATAATCATCATTACCCTTATAAATAGCTCCGTATTCTCCAAGAACAACAGGCATATTCAGTCCGTTTGCAAATGTAGAAATTTTCTGCAGCTGACCTTCCATATAATCTGTGTCAAAATCCCATTCGTCTGTACCCTGTTCATTCAGAGTAAAGTTGTATGGATCATAATAATGAACGGAAAGCATAAGCTTGTTTTCGGTTGTATCATCAGGTTTTTTGAACTGACCGCTTACAGTCGCGTCAATATTTGTATTGTAACCCGGTATAAGCAGACATCTGTCTGAATTTCCGTCAACGCCTCTTACCGCCGTTACAAAAGCCTGATTAAGCGTGTTGATATTTGCATAAGCAGATGAAGAAGCCGTATTTTCCTGTCCGTGTATCATAACTTCGTTCATGCTCTCAAATATCAAATGCTGATCGTAATCTGCAAAAGTTCCGGCAATCTCAGTCCATACGTCAGAGAACTTTGTTTTAACAGCTTCAAATTCAGTTCCGGTTTTACCTATGTCTATCCACTTGCTCTGAACTCCGTCGCTTCCGTCATGATGAATGTTAACGATTACAAAAAGTCCCGCGTCAAGAGCTGCGTCCACTACCTGTTTTACTCTTGCCATATATTCTGAATCGATAGTGTACGTTCCATCGGAAGTCTGAACAATCTTGTCCATGTAAGACACAGGGATTCTTACTGTTCCAAAGCCACTTGCCTTAACAAGATCAAACAGTTCCTTGATTACAGGTACTTTATTATTCCACAGGGTTTCACCGACTGTACCGTTAGTAGCGCAGTCAAGCGCATTACCTAAGTTCCACGCCTTGCCCATCATCGGAACTAACTGAGAAGCAGTTTTATTCATAATGATTTCAGGCACCTGTGAACGATTGTCATAAATTCTTACCTTTGTCACTGTGCAGCCGTCAAAGCATACGTTAAATGATGTAAGCTGTCTGCTTATATCAAAATTATACACCTTTTCGCCTGTTTCCGTAACCGGAACGTAATCTCCCGCAATTTTAGCGCCTCCGCTGTACAGCTCAGCCTGCATATAGCTTCCGTCTGCCGGAATTGACGTATAATTTGCCGTCACCTCAACTGTTGGATTCAGATAACCGTCCAATGTGAAATTAAACACATAAATGTTATCAGGTCCCGCATAAAGCCAGACATTCGGATCGCTGCTTGTCATAATTGATTCAGTACCCTTTGTCCAATTGCCTGTGATGACAATATCATCAGGTACTTTATCATAAATTTCTATTTTCGTTACCGTACAAGCGTCGAAGCAAGCGAACAGCGAATGACGGGTATCGTCAACTTTAAACGAGTAAGTTACTGTCTTGTTCGCTTCAACCGCCTTATATGTATCGGAATCTACAGGCGTCCATGTTTCCGTCGAAGTATTATAGTTATCAACGTAATACAAAGCGGCTTCCTTGTAGCCCTCAGCCTGTGCATTGTAGGTTACTGTAACGTCTACTGTCGGATTGGTAAATCCATAGGTCGAGAATCCCGACATATATATGTTATATTCATTGGCGTCAACCTTTATATCGGTATCTCCTGTTACAGTCATAGCCGAAGCTGTTCCCTTTGTCCATTCTCCGGTTATTTCAGCTTCTTTTCCTTGCTTGTCATTTAGCCTGACATAATTTAGTTTTACTGATCCTTCTCCGAAATTGTCCGTTATAAGATTAAAGCCGTAAGCGTCTTTTCCTGTATTAAGCGTTGATTCTATTTGTTCAATACCGACAATGCTCGTATAATCCACGCCTAATTCCGGGTTGCTTTGTCCTACAGAAGTAGTAGTCCAGCCTCCCCATTCCGTATCAAATGCTATCAGACCGAATGTTGCGGACGGTGTTTCCGGTATGGAAAGATACTCGTAGCCAAGCTCTATTGAGCCGTAGCCTTCGTAATTTTCCTTTAGAAACGTACTGATCGTTGTGCCCTGATTATACGTTCCGTTAATATTCATGTCCTTTTCTGCTGACACGCTTACCGACGCATTAAAAGCCATTGTTACAGTCAGCGCCGCAGCAGAAAACATTGAAAACAGTCTCTTTTTTAACATTCCCTGCTCCTTTCACTATTAAGGCATTTTCTTATATAATAATTTCCGGAAATTTATTATCTTTTATCTTTAAAATTTTTCTTTAGCGCCCTTTTTACAATATTCTATTGTCAAGCTTCAAACAGCTAAATAAAATTAACATTCTATTTTCCCCTATCAAATAATTATTTGATATAATAAGAAATACCATACACTAAATCGTTTTACGAAAAACCTTAACAGGCGTATGCTGCGCTAACACGCCAGCCGATTGACGTATTTGCGTTTTAATTTTTCCGAGGAATGGACATAAGTATTGAGTGTAATTTTGACGTCGCTGTGACCGAGCAGCTCGCTTAAAGTCTTAATATCAAACTGTTTTTCCACGCACATTGTAGCGTAGGTATGGCGCAGAGCATGGAATGATATATCGGATATTTTACATACCGCAAGAATTTTCTTGAATTTATGCTGTAATGTTCTTGGCTCGGTTGGTTTTTCCCTGCCGGAAAGAATAAAAATATCAGGCTTCTGCCTGAACTTTTTCAGCATTTCAATAATAAATAACGGGATGTAAACTACCCTGACAGAGCTGTCCGTTTTAGGCGTATCAATGGAGATAACGGTTTTTCCGTTGCCAAGCGATATTCTCTGAACGGTTTTGCTGACTGTAAGACAGCCCCGTCTGAAATCTATGTCCTTCCATTGCAGACCGCATAATTCACCGATTCTTAAACCTGTATACAAACACAGCAATATGCTGACGTTGCATAAGCATATATTATCAATAAGGTACTTTTCAAGCCTTTTACGTTCCCTGTCCGAAAGCGTTTTTGCTTCGGGCTTTTTTATTTTCGGAACGGTTATTCCGTCGCAGATATTTTTAAGACCGTATTCAAGCTGAGCGTATTTTGCGATCGCTCTTAACGCCTTGATAATATCTCTTGTCATACTGACGGAAAGTCCGCCTTTTCCGTCCTTTCTGCCGCTGTTCATTAAGGACGAAATATATTCATTGATATGCTGCTTGTCAAGAGCAGTATATTTTTTGTCCCCGATATCAGCAAAAATATGGTCGTTCAAAAGCCTTTTATAGTTATAATATGTAGACGGTTTAACGGTCATCTTTTTATTTTCAAGCCATTGTTCCCCAAGGAATCTTATTGTCATATTTTTCTTTCCTGAAAGCCTGAACATAGTTATTAATTCTCCTTTTCCCCTTTGTCGAATTGTAGGTTTTTACACCATATACAAAAACCGACATTTAATTAGTGCATTTTGCGCAAGAATTTCGTGCCTATTTTTGGTATATTGGAAATCAAAAATATTAAATTAATATGTTATACTGTAAACAGTTAAATAAAATCAATAAAAACCATAAAACGATTTATTTTACGACATCTTTCGACGGGTATCTTTTCGGATATCCGTTTTTTATTGAATTAGTTTTAACTATGTTTTAATTATATATCAACAAATTAGGCTTTTCAAGAGGAAAATTATTTCGATATTCTTATTTCATCTCTGCCTGAACCTCGATCCCGCCCTTGAAAATTATGAGCAGCTCCGTCTTGCTTATAACCTTAATGCATTCTACAAGCTTCCGGATTATGACGTTATCAAAAAATTCAAGCTTCAGACTTTCATTCTTTATCATATCCATAGCCGAATCGATTTTTTCCTGCGTATCGGCTGATAAACGCATTTTTTCTTTTAAGTCCTCTTTCTGTTCCTTAAGACTTTGTTCTTCCTGATAAAGCTTTGCAAATTCGCCGTCCAGCTTATCCTCGTCGCAGCCGCCGGAAGCTATAAGCCCGATTAGATCGTTTCTCGACCGATCGATTTCCTTTAAGCGGTTTTCTATCGATATTATCTCATCCTGCCCCTGATATTCCAAGACGCTGCCGATATTGGCTTTAAGTATTTCTGCTATCTCATCCCGGCAGCTGAAATACTCGTTTACCGCATTCAGAATAGCTTTTTCCAGAACTGTTTCCTTTAAAGTAGGCGAGTTAGTACAGTATCTTTTTCCGTGTTCAAGTCGGCTTATGCACCGCCATACAGCGTATCTGTTACCGTTTGAGTTCCATATCTGCCGTCTGTACGGAGTTCCGCAGCTTCCGCAGATGAGAAGCTCGGAAAGCGCATATTTGCTTGAATACTTGCCTTGTTCCGTGATTGTTTTATCCGAAATCTTCCGTTTGGAATTACGTCTTGCAAGCTCCTGCTGAACACGGTTAAAGGTATCTCTGTCTACGATTGGGGAGTGGTGGTCGGTCACAAGGTACATGGGCCTCTCTCCGTTATTTTTCATTACCTTGTGAGTGATACAGTCAACGGTAAAGGTTTTTTGCATTAAAGCGTCGCCAGCATATTTTTCATTTCTGAGTATCGACCTTACTATCTCCCTGTGCCATTCCGTATTTCCGTGAGCTGTTTTTCTTCCCGAAAGCGTCAGCTTATTGGCAATATCGGTCATGCTGAAGCCGTCAAGGAAGAGATCGTATATAACTCTCACCGTTTCAGCTTCATCGGGAACTATCTCCGGCTTTCCGTCAGCTCCTTTTTTATACCCCAGCAGATGCTTGTACTGAAACGGAACTTTACCGTTACGGTAAGCTTTTTCTTTACCCCAGCTAACGTTTTTACTTATTGATTCCGATTCCGCCTGAGCGAAGCTGCCGTACAGAGCTATCATAAATTCCGAAGTCATGGTCAGAGTATTTATGTTTTCCTTTTCAAATATTACTCCGATTCCAAGGTCTTTCAGCTGTCTGACATATTCAAGGCAGTCAACTGTATTTCGGGCGAATCTTGATATTGATTTGGTGATCACCAGATCAATTTTTTTATTTCTGCACATACGGATCATGCGGTTGAACTCCGTTCTTTTCTTTGTCTGAGTACCGCTGATCCCTTCGTCGGCAAAAATTCCGGCCAGAGTCCATTCTTTTTTTCTGTTAATCAAATCGGCGTAGTATGCGATCTGCACCTGATAGCTGTTCTGCTGTTCCTCCTGTTCTGTGCTGACACGGCAGTATGCGGCAACACGAAGTTGATGATATTTATCACGATTTTCCGCTGTCTGTATTTTGGCAGGAATTATCGTTACATTCGGCGCTGTGTTCATCATTTTCCCTCCTTATTGAAGCAGAATTGTTCTTTTCAGTAGTATTTTTAATTTTTACTCCGTTGATCAGTTCGACCTCTACGGTACAATAACGGCTTATCCAAACCCGTGAAACACACGCCTTGAATAAGCCGATATCCAATGTATTCAGTTGATTATGATTTTCAAGTAAGGATACGAGTTCCGCTGTTTTCTGCGGTTTATCGCTGTATGTACAGCGCTCGTATTTCATTTCAGCCAGTCTGAATATCTCCGCCTTGACTTTTTCAAAATCCACCTGTGGAGAATCTGTCATCCGGCTGATCTCATTCTGCTGACGTAGAATGCTTGAAGTCGGTTTATACGTGCAAATTTCATCTTTTGTGTCAAGCAGATTCGGATTTGCGATTACTGAATTCATTGCAGTCAGAACCGCTCCGATTATCATCTGATCCGTCAGCCGATATTCAAATTTAAAGCAGCCTTGGTTTGAGCAGTTCCAGTATTCGCGTCCCTTGCCGTTAGTTTTTCTGAAAAGCTTTCCTCCGCATTCGGCGCAGTATGCAATCCTTCTGATTTCCTTTAAATCATCACATATCAGATTAAGTGCAGCGGCTTTCCGTACCCGTTTTTCATTTGCCTGTTTAAAAATATTTTCGTCAATTATCCGCGGATATTTATCGTTACCTAAATACTTCTCGTTTTCAATTATGCGCTTGACCATGTTTTTGTTCCATTTTTCAGAATCGGCGGTATATCTGATTTTCTCGGATTCCATCAGCTTTGCTATTTGAAGCAAGCTGCCGCCTTTCAGATATTCGCTGAAAATTTCTCCAACCGCGTAAACTTCCCTTGGTTCGGCGGTTATTTCTCCGTTTCTCATACAGTAACCAAACGGGATAACTCTGTTTTTGGGCATTGATTTCACTCCTTTCAACCAATAAGGATACCACAAGGCTTTGCGGAAATCCAGTACCAATATCAACAAAAATGCCTTACGATTTTTTATCATAAGGCATTTCGTTATAATAGGTTTTCATAATCTCTTCCGGTGTAAACAACCCTTGCTATTGTTATGCGTTTTTTATCCTCGTCGACCCAATAAAACATGATATAATTCTGAACTATGAGCTTGCGGTATTCATGCCTCAGCGGTTTTACAGGAATATGCACCGGACACTTATACGGCATATCCGTCAGCTTTTCAGCAGCTTCAATCATTTTCTCAGCCAGTCTTTCAGCAGCTTCGGGATTTTCAAGCTTTACGCCGATATATTTTGCAATGTCAACCATATCACTTTTGGCTATCGGTAAATACTCGATCGTATACATTATTCTTTTCTCGCCGCCGCTTTCATTGCGTTTAAAACATCCTTTGAAGAAAAGCGCTCGCCGGTTTCCTCCGCTTCTCTTTCAGCTTCGGTAAGCTTGAAATATACGTCGCTTTCAAAATGCATTTTCTCAAACGCTTCCATACTCATAACTACCATATCGCCGTAACCGTTTTTGGTAAGGAAAACAGGCTGTGCGGTTTCGTGAACGGTCTTTGAAATATCGGCAAAATTGTTTCTTAAATCCGAAACAGGTCTGATCATATTCATATCCATAATCATCGCCTCCTGAATATATTTTATCACAATTACGCTAAATTGTCAATGCGGTCTATATTTTTTCTTTAAACTTCAATCCGCCGATCAAGTGAAATTCCAGCTCATGCTGATTTATGACAACAATCTTATCAACAATACTTTCAAATTCTGATTCTTCAAACTTAGTTATAGGATCATCTTGCTTTTCAAAAAAGTCGATCAGCATTTCGATCTGATCAAGCGTTTCATACTCATCGTCGGAACGTGTAAGCTTTTTCAGCTCCGTTTGCAGTTTATTGATTTTGGCTGTAAGCTCCGCAGTCTGCTCAATGTATTTTGCCTCGTCCAGAAATCCTTTTGTTTTCAGCCGCGCGAGAACATGAGACTGCTCCCGAAGCTTTGCGATCTCCTTGCGGACTTCCATTACCTGAGCCTGACCGCTGAACTTTCTGAGCTTAAGATTCTGAAGAGCGGTATGTAAAGGGAGAAGTATCTCTTTGTAATTGAAATACAGCTTGTTGTATAGACGTATAAATGCTGATATTACGTTTACCTCTGAAATCTGCTTATTTGAACATCTGTCGGACTCTGTATCATGCAGCCTGCACACCCAATAATTTTTATTCATATTACATTTAAACTTAAACGTTGAACCGCATTCTCCGCAGTAAAGCTTTTTTGAAAATATCCGACTGTCTTTAATTCCTTTAAATGATTTTTTATGCTCATTTAAAATTTTCTGAACCTTATCAAAATCTTCTCTTGAAATTATAGGTTCATGTCTTTGTGAATAATAGTATTGCTCACGTTCGCCTTTGTTCAGCATTTGTCTGAACGGAAGCGTATCCGTTGTATACTTCTTCTGAAATAGCTGATCTCCGATATATTTTTCATTAGTCAGCATTAGTTTAACTGTACCCGCAGTCCAATGACATGGTTTGCCTTTCCTTTGGACGTTTAAACTGTTTAGCGTTTTAGCTATTTTTGCAGTGCCGCTGCCGTTCAGATAGCAATCAAATACCTGCCGGACTATTTCGGCTTCTTGGGAATTTAAAGCTAACTCTCCGTTTACAAGGTCGTACCCGAAAAGCGGAGTACACATTTTTATTGTGCCGTTTTCCATTCGCTTTTTTATTCCCCAACGTAAGTTCTGCGAGATCGAAGTCGATTCCTCCTGCGCAAGACCGCCCATAATGGTTATCATCATTTCATCGGTCATCTTTGCAGTATCGATATTTTCTTTTTCAAAAAATATCGTTATTCCAAGGGATTTCAGTTCTCTTACATTTTTCAGACAGTCTTTTGTATTACGGGCAAATCTGCTGATAGATTTCGTATAGATCCTGTCTATCTTACCTCTGCGGCAGTCCTTCATCATCCGCTGAAACTCGCCGCGCTTGTCCTCGCGTGTTCCCGTTATCCCTTCGTCGGCATATATGTCGATGAGCTCTTCCGTTTCTGAATTCTCAAAAAGCTGACTGTAGTACCTTGTCTGCGCCATAAAGGAATTAAGCTGATCCTCGCTGTCAGAACTTACTCTGCAATAGGCGGCGCAGCGCATTTTTGCTGTTTTTTCTTCTGTTATTGTCGGCTGTATCACTGTAACCGCAGGCATTTTCCTCACTCCTTTATTCTTTTTACCAACAAGAATACCACATTTTTTTATTGAATGGTATCATCAAACCTGACAAATTCAAGCCGCCAATACTGTGCAGTAACGACTATAGCAATCTTCAGTGTTAAGCTTATCGAGACGTTTTTTCTGCTCGTCTGTAATAATACCTGCCGAGAGCATTTTTTCCGTTATCTGTTTTAAAATTTCCGCGGCGTACTCCGCCTGACCGTACTTATTCATCATCTTCAACCCCCATGCTTATTTTCAGCGCTTCATTGACCTTATCCATTATCTCATTATCCAGAGAACCCAAGTATTTTTTCAGCCGTCTGCGGTCTAACGTCCTTATCTGCTCCGTCAGGATCATTGATTCCTTCGGCAGTACTTCCGTTCCCGAAAGAGGAACATGGACCGGAAGGCTGTTTTTCTTTTTGGAGGATATGGGTACCGTTATAACGGTAGGACTGTATTTATTTCCCGTATCGTTCTGTATAACCAGAACGGGACGTATTCCGTCCTGCTCTGAACCTATTATCGGACTCAGGTCCGCATAGAATATATCTCACCGCTTAATCAGCATTTTTATCATTTCCTTTCTTTATGCATCTGGCAAACGGACAGTACAGAACGTCGGTATCCCTGCTGTACCATACGCAGCCCTTGCATTTATGATCATCCGGTAATCTGACGCAGGGAACGTTCAGCGAAATACCTGATCCGTCGCCGGCCATAGGCTGCCAGCCGTATTCCTCTCTGCGTCTTTTATCCTTAGAAACATTACTCATTTAATCAGCTCTTTCTGTCGTTTATATAGCTTAAGCGCGGGAATTTCCCGCGTTTAAGCTATATCCGCGCCGTGTCTGTTCAGCTATGAAATAAACATATTTTTGGCGCGGACAAGCTTTTATCGTTTTGCCTTCGTCTGATTCGTTGTATCAGACGATTTTTCGTGAAATTTATCCAACGCTTTAAAAAGCGTTTTATCCGATCACGTTCGGAATACCGGAAACGACCGACAGCTTATCGGTCTCATGGAAATCTCATCCCTCTGTGGTTCTCACAGAGCCGCCCTCATTGCTTGATTCCCCGGTCAAGGGGCGCTGTGACTGGACGGAAGTATCATTATCCTCCTGCGTTTCATTGCCGTTCCGAAAAGCTGTTTCGGATTTTGAAGCTTCATATTTACCGCAAGCGTATGGCTTCCCCGGCTGACGAGATTTTATACCGCCCGCAGGATTAAAGTATTTCCGGTACTGCTATTCTATTTTCAAGGTTCCGTAGGAGGCTTTTTTGCCCCTCTACTTATTAAGGGAATGGGAGGGGCGTTTTGAGACCCCTATTTTAGGAATTTTTTTATTTTCTTTTTCGCCTGCTCTATTGACTTCCGTATTTGTTTGTACGATACGTTCTCGATCTCTGCTATTTTACGTTCGGTCAAACCATAGTAAAAATAGCGAATGACGCGTTTTTTCTGCTTATCGGTCAGGTTTTTCACAGCTGAATATATCCGCTCGTTCTGAAGCTTACGCATAACCTGGTTTTCCACAGTGTCATCAGCTGTAAGCTCGGTTTCATTCAAAACTCTTTCTTCTTTTTTAAGTATTCTTTTTCGTTCTCTGTCGTCATATGCGATTCGGTCATTGTACTCTGCGGCGTACAGCTCAAACTGTGCCGGAGTCATAATAATTTCTTTTGCAAACCTCGGATGCCGCTCTTTAAAATGCGGATCGTCGGTAACGATTATGTAGTTTGCACCGCAGAATCTTTCATAAACCCTGTCCAGTGAAAAATAGTAAAACCCTTTTTTACTGATGATCTCTTTAACAAGCTTCATATCAATTTTTGTAAATTCAGTCCTTTTCATTTCAATTCCTCCGTTTTGATTTTCTTGTTTCAAATCAAACGAAGGCTTAAGGATATCCGGCGACAAAGCACTGCCACTTAAAAATGAGCATAAAAAACTCCGTTCTGCCTTTAAAGCACAACAGAGTTTGAGCTAAACACGCCTTAAAAGCTTGTTTACTCTTTGGTTTTATTGGTTGTTTTTGCTAATATTTAATTATACCACTAAGCTGTCTATATTTTTATATTAATGCCGAAATGTGTGCTTAAATGGTATAAATAATTCATCTGACATTAATATAGCCTTTTAGAAATACGTTTCCGCGCAGTTTGGATATTAACTCTTATTTATTGTTATTAAGCAGAGTAAAACAATTAATATATTCGCAGACAAAAAAGCGGAACGCTTTTACACGTTCCGTTTTAAATTACTATATTTCTCTTTGTATTTATATATATTCCTTTTTCTTATTAGCTTTCCCGTTTCATGGTGACAAGGGGGGTGTGTCAAAAAAAATAAGAGTAAAACAAACTTAATTGTTTGTTTTACTCTCTGGTTGTAGATATGGCTGCAATAATCTGCTTGTTTTTATACCAGACATGATTAATAGTCTGACTGTCAACAGTTTTCTCGTATCTCAAACCGCTTGCATTTTACTTGTAGTTTGCAGTCGTTTAGCCGTTAGTAAGTCCTATAAGCTGATTTATATTCTATTAAATTCAATTTCAGTTGCTACAACATATAATTTAGCCTGACAAAAAAACTCAAACATAACCGCAAATGGTTTCTGCTTATTAAAAATATTGGATTTTTTATATCCCTCTATCTCATTTAGCTCTACTAATTCCCAACCATTTATTTCATTTATATATTTTTTATAACTAATCATTTGATTGTTTAATTCAATATACTGAATATTTTTTAAAATAATTATTGCAGTATACTTTCCTGTTTTTTCGTCTAATAGTGTATCTAACCTTATTGTTAATTCACATATCATCGGATTATAGCTTAATGATATTACCGAACTATCATGTAAATAACAATCCTCACTGTCAATTATTTCTTTATTCTGAAATGTTATTTTCATTATTTCACCACTCATAAAAATATATTGATGCCCATGGTTCAGGGACTAAACTACCGGGATAAAAATGCTTGTGTTCTTTACCTGGTAACCCTTCATCTAATGATTTTATATGATAATGAGGTCCATCTGATTTATTAATGTTTGCATCCCATTGAAATATTGGGTCTCCTGTTATTGGGTCAAACCACTGAATAAATGGACCATTCTTTGTACCTTCTCTATAAACTGGCACCAATCCAATCGGCTGAAAATCATTTGGATCTTCAGGAAAATACACTGGTTTTTTAATGGGCCAATATGGTATATCTATATCCTTTTCAGCGGCATCCGCATCATCTTTAGCAATCGACTGCGAACCCATAGAAGCATACAACCACGGGGCAAGATAAGGATTAGCCTCCGAATCAATAGTTGTACTGAATTCTGACATCAAACCTGTTGGAGCTGACAACACAGGCGCTGACGATATTCCGGTTAACTCTGCTATTCCGCATCCTATCGTTGTAAGAGCAGATGCAAGTAAAGAAGTAGTATTCTCAACAGCATCTTCTACAAAATAAGATGCTTTATTTATCGTTGTAGACAAACCTTCTTGAACTGCTGGTTGACTCAATGTTGTTGCTGCCAAACTTACAATACTAGCTGCTATAAATGCACCTGCTATAATTGCGTCATCCACACCTGCTATATGTCCCGTCGGATCGCTATAGTAAATCGGATTATTAGCACAATAAGTATAAAGGTTAAGGCTAAGCGGATCTTCTAATTTACCTGCATATGAATCCCTGCTGATAAACCTACCTGTACTCGGATTGTAATACCTCGCCCTGAGATAAATCGTACCCGTTTCGGTATCGTAATACTCACCGCAATATCTGAACGCATTAGTATCAGAATCATCAATATTCTTCTCAACACCGAATGCGTCATAGGTATAAGACTTTACAACCGCACCAGTTGAATCCGTAAGATTTACAACATCCCCATGCGCATTCTGCGTATAGTAGGTGTACTCAGACTTATTGCCGTTCCAGTAGTTATACTTAGCGACAAGGTTTGTTCCACGAATATAACAATCTGCCTCATAGAACTGGTTATCAACTACATCAGCAACAATCTGTTTGCTTCCGTCCCAAACGTGATTTATCGTCTGACCGTCAACAGTTTTTTCATAACGTAAACCGCTTGCATTGTACTTGTAGCTTGCAATCGTTTCACCGTCGGTAAAGCCAATAAGCTGATTCAGACCGTCATAAGTGTTGGTTTCCGTCTTGCCCTCGGCAGTTTTTGTTATCTGATTTCCGTTAGCGTCATATGTGTAAACCGTCCGCTTTACATTTGAAGCCGGATTTAAGTTAATAAGATTTTCGTCAGCTTCTGCGGTCTTTACTTCCTTCTGAAGCAGCGCAGTGTATTTGCCGTTGGAATCAACATAGCTGTACTCGGTTACATAATCCTCGGTACCTTCTGCCGTCATCTTGGAACGGTTGCCATAATCGTCATATTCGTATGAATAGGTATCTGTCAAGTTGTTTCCAACCTTAACAGCTTCCTCCGTCAGTCTTTTCAGACCGTCATACTCATATGATGTCGTTTCTATTATACCACTTTCACTGCGTATTTTGCAAGCGTCAGAACCGTCTAAATAATACGAATATTCGTAGCTTGATATGTCAGTATTGCCGGATTTGTTTTCAATCTTTGTAATTCTGTTCGCCTTGTTGTAGGTATAAGTGGAAACTACGCCGTTTGCAAGGGTTTCCGACTTCTTGTTGCCGTTCTTATCGTAGGTATAAGAAACTGTTTCTTCACCTGTTTCTTTTACCTTGATAAGCCTCATTTCACCGTCGTATTCATAGCTTGTATACGAATACATCAGAAGATTGTTGATTCCTACAATCTGCTGCCTCATATACTGCGAAACGCCTTCATAGAAAAAGCCTTTAAACGTTGAATAACCGTTCTTGTATTCTATTTCCTCGGTTTTTCTGCCGAGGTCGTCATAAGAATATACTGTGGTCAGATCATTGCTTACCGCTTTCTTAATTCTTCCCATGTTGTCATAGGTATACGACTTGCCGACGTTCTTGGAAGAATCCTTTGAATTTACCGTATTTGAAGTAAGCACACGATTCAGCGCGTCATAGGTGTTGGTTGTCACATTGCCGTTAGCGTCTGTGCTTGTGAGTACGTTGCCGTTCAGGTCATATGTGATTGTACCGGAATTGTAGCCTGTGCTGTCGGTTGTTCTTACCGCTCTCAGCCAGTTATCATACTCATAATTTGTTGTCAGATATGATGTATCGTTTTCGGAGGACATGCCTGTGTACATCTTAACTTGAGCGCCTGCGTTGTTGTAGAAATATTTTGAAATATTCTTTTCACCGTTTGAAGTACCGTCGCTGAGGGTTACCTTTTCAAGCAGTCCCATTGCGTTGTACTGATTCTGAGTTACGCTGTTTTTGTTGGCGTCAATATTCTGAATTGTCTTGATTACATTTCCGTTTTTGTCATACTGATTTTCTGTAATAGAGTATCTTACAGCGCCGTTTTCAGTATCAAACGGAGCGTAAGTTTTCGTCAGCTTGTTAAGCTTGCCGTACTCATATTTTGTGGTGTTGTTAAGAGCGTCAGTCTGACGGGCAAGCTGTCCGTTTGCATAATACGCGCTTGTACGCTTGGTTTCGCCGTTGGTTTTTTCCGTTACCGCATTGCCTCTGAAATCTGCAAGAGTTTCCGTTACAACCTGCTTATTGGCTGTGATATATGCGGTCTTGATTGTCTTAAGTCCGCTGCATGATTTCGATGACGAACTGTCAAGAGCAGTGTAAACGTTAAAGCCGTGATTCTTTACAAATTCATAAGCCGTTGAAGTCAGAATCTGTTTTTCGGCGGCTGCTTTCCATTTAAAATATGTCGCTTTTTCACGCTGTAAACCGTCGTATTCAACAATATTTATCGTACCGTCGGGATTGGTCTTTTCGATAACATTTCCGTATGCGTCATATTTAAATGACGTTACATTTCCAAGCGCGTCGGTCTGTGCTTTAACGCTGCCGCTTGGATAGTATGAGGTAAGAGTTCCATGACTCTTATCGGCGGAAAAATTCGGTGAATATTCGGCTGTCTTACGGCTGAGTTTATCATATTCCGAAATCGTAATTGCAGCCGTATTTCCCGTACCGAAATCGCTTACCTTTGTTACATTGTTGAATTTATCGTATTCATATTCCTTTACAGCGTAAATATTCTTGGAAATATCAACGCTTGTTTTTTCTTTTGATACCTGAAGCTGATTGTTGTATTCATACTCAACCGAGTTTACAACAGTATTTCCGTCCTTAATAACTTTCTTTATCGGCAGTCCCTTTGCATTGCCGGAAGTTCCGTATGTGTACTCGGTCACATTCCCTTCGGGATCGGTAATTGTGCGTACCAGTCCTGCAATTGAAGCCGTTTCGCTTGCCGGATAATAGGTGTAAACCGTCATTGCGTAATCAGCATAGCTCACCTGCGACAGATCATAACCGCTTGCTGCAATTGCAGCCGCATTTGAAACAGGCGAGAGACTCTGATATGATTTCAGCACGTTCACTCCTGAATTATCGTACTCGTTAATTACAACGTTGTTGCTCTCGTCAACCTGTACCAGCGGCATATTTTTATGGTTGTAACGTGCTAAAGTGAATGTGCCGTCGGGATTTGTGGTCTTGATTACATTTCCGTTATCATCACGCTCATACTTGGTAGTATTGCCCATGATGTCGACGCTTTCCTTAATTTCATCGTACTTGTTTTCATCGTCGATCATGTTGTAGGTGATTTTATCAACCTCGTATGTCTGACCGTCGGTTTCCACCTTATTTGTTTTTACAGAAAGCTTTTCATCATAATCATAAGTGAAGGTTTTAACGAGCTTATCGCCGTCATACTCTTTCAGACCTGTCTGCTTGAAAGCCTTGTCATAGGTATATACCTGCTTGAGTCCTGCGGAATTTATGAGATAATTAACTGAGCCGTTATCGTTGTAAACAATCGTGTCTGTAACCTCGTCATAGCAGTTTGTGATTTTGCAGAGCCTGCCGTTTCCGTCATACTCGTATTTTTCAGTTCCGCCGGATACGCTTGTGGCGGATACTAACTGAAAATAGTTGTTGTAGGCGTAAGTCACTGTTCTGTTGGCAGCTGTATCCTCGATTTTGGTAATACGGGAATGCTCGCTGTTTCCGTTGTATGTGATTTTGTAGGTTCTGCCTGTGGAATCGGTTACAATTCTTTGATTGTTATTCATTGCGGAAATTGTAAGCTTGTTTCCGTTAGCGTCCTTGACCCAGTCAAGCTCTCCGTCTGAATTGAAGTGATACTTGGACTGAGCCGCGTTTGTAATTGTGTATTCATCGCCGGATTTTGTCATTGTGCTGTGAGCGTTAAGGCATTCAAATCCGCCGTTTCCGTCGTCTTTGAATGTGGTATTTGAGCCGTCGGGGAGTACCACCTGATAGTAACCGGGGGCAGGAATGACAATTTTACTTACGTCAATATTGAAATCCCAACCGATACCGAAGCTGCCTTCCTCGTCGCTCATGGAGTTGTAGGTTCTGACAAAATCAGATTTAACTCCGGGAGAGGCAATGCTTAAATCTGTAAAGGATTTTGTGTAGTTGCCCGTTGCAATATGAACTCCGTCGCCGATTTCCCAACCCTTACGGTAGAGGGTATAGTCTGGCAGGTCATAAGGACGCCACCACGGTCTGAACCAGAAGTTTTCTTCCGTAAATTCCTTTGTTACAAGGATTCCGAATTCGTAGTCAAAATTTAAACGGCGTTCCGTATTGTAGCTGCCGTCCTCGTTGTTTATATATGTTTCGGGGTTGTCCCAGAGAATTGTCTGCTTGCCGCCTTCATATCCGAAGATTATGGACTGTGTACCCGAAGAGTAGATTGATTTTGCGCCGGATAATTCGTTGACTTCCCAGACCGGTCCTGCAAACCAAATCTGTCCTGCCGTCCACTTTCCCTCCATATCCTGAAGAGTTATATATGTCCAGTTTCCGCCAACATAGAGTCTGTCAGCGTCGTTTGTCATGAGAATCGTGTCATAGCAGTTAGCCTGACCGAAATCGAAATGCTGTCCTATTACAACCTGACCGCCGTTGAGATTCATCAGCTGTCCTGTGCTGCCGCCCCAGCCGTCAGGAGACGCCGTTCTGAACACAAGATTGTTTTCTATTAAAAGCGTACCGCCGTTGATGTCGAGAGTTGCTCCGCTGCCAGACCAGAACTGCGGCATATCCGTTGTAAAGGACATACAGTCCGCCACGTAAACAGTCTGACCGTTGAGGTCAAGGTTTGTATCGTGAAGATTAAAGCTGTAGGGGAATTCACCGCCTGCAAGTACCTTCAGATTTCTTTTGAAAGCGTGATCCCAGTCTCCTTGATATGACGCGTTTGCAAACCAATCCGCGTCTGCTTGTTCAATTTCTCCGTCATTATCTCTGTCCATGTACTCTTTGTATTCAGGATCGCCGACATACGAGCCGCTATAATTTTCAAGAATGTAATTGTAATCGTCAGCGTCGATAATTCCGTCATTGTCGATGTCGAGTTCGGAAAGGTATCCTGTTTCGCCTTCTTTCTTTTCGTAATGGTCACGGTCGATAATTTCTAAATCTTCAACGTCAATACTGCCGTCGTCGTTCATATCGAAATCCGCGTCATAGTTTCCGCAGGCTTTGCGCTTTCCGATAAACTGACTCACATATGCGGCGTCGTTTTCATCGATAACGTCGTCGCTCCACTGATTATCGTTGTCCGCGTTGTATGTAGTATCGCCGGGAACGAGGGTTACGGTATCCCATGAATCGCCTGAACCTACGGTATATGAGCCTGTTCCGAAATCCTTAAGGTAAAACGGCAGATATCCGTCGCATTCAAACTTGACATGATACACATCAGAGCCGCCTGCGGTTATGCTGAAGCTTCCGCCGCCGAAATCGGCAACCTTCTTAGAGGCTATTTCCACCCAGTCGCCGTTGAAAATTCGCACATAAACAGGCGTATTCAAGTTGCCTTCCGTTACCACATTTCCGGTTATGGTCAGACCGCTCGCAGAGTTTGCCGCTGCATTTCTCTGAGCCTTGTAAAAAGCGTTTGCACCGGATTCCGAGTAATCAAAGTAGTCAACTTCTCCAAGACCGTCAACCGCATTTTCATACTCCTGTTTTAGTTTGTCTGCGTTTCCTGAAAGCTCAAGGGATTCCTTGATGTCCGCAATCGTTTCCGCATGAGCGATTCCCTGTGAGCTGCCGTCGCCGTAAATAAGCACTTGCCCGACAAACATCACAGACAGAACGCCTGAAAGCGCCCGTTGAAAAAATTTTTTCAAGTTTTCGTCCTCCTATAATGTCAATAATTTATCATTTGAATAATAAAAAGTAAATAATACCTATTATTTAATGATATAACATTATTATATATTGTAATTTAACAAAACGCAATATATTTTTACAATTTTCTGCAAGTTTGTATAAATATCTAACTGAACAGCCTTTTGTTTGTGTAATTTTACTAATATTTTACTCGTTTAAATCATTATGCCGGATTATATATATAAACAATAAGCTGTCAGTTCAATAAAAATTGATGCTGACAGCTTGTTATGCGTATTTAATTCTTTATCATAAAATAATTTTTTATCTCGCCGCGGTAAATATCGTCATAATAATACTTGTAAGTTCCTGTAGTTTCAATATGTACGCCTTCAACCGAGCCTGATCCGTCTTTGCGGAAACACGCTAATACGGAATTTGGAGGATATGTATCAAAAGTTTGTACCAATTCTCCCTTGGTATTGTCTGCCAGACAGATTAATGAATATAGAGTATCAACCGTATCGGAATTCAAGGTTTCTACATAACGCAGACCGTCTCCGTCTGAAAGCATAAGCTTTATACTTTTATACAGCTGCTCTAAATTTTCATGAGCCGAGTCGATAGTCGGAAAGCCGTCGTCTAAACTATCCAGTGAAATGTCATAAACTTCACCGTTTGACAGTATCATAAATCCGCTGTACCGAAATTGAGAATCTGAAACGTAAAACGCCGGATGAACCAACTTAAAATATATGACTTCTCTTTCTCCCATTTCAGACGCATGACGTATTGATTCCGGTTCTAAATCCATTATATCCTGCGGCTCCGGAAGCTTTTCCATAATTGTTGCTGTCGTTGTGGTTTCTGCTGCAACTGATTCTGTCGTTGTAACTTTTTTTGTAGTTGTTTTTGCAGTCGTACCTGACGTAACAGCTTTTTTCGTATCCATCGATTGCGTCGTTTTAATGTTTTCTGACGTTGTTTCTGACGTAACGGTCTTGTCTGCATTGTCGGCAGAACTGTTCGGGGATGCCGTTTTACTGCCGCAGCCTGTCAAGGCAATTAATATTGCTGTTAAGAAAATGACCTTTTTCATATCGGCGCCACTCCTATGACGAATATAGATTCATTAATACGTACAAATATTGAACAGTTATTATAATCCATACTTTATTAGTCAATACATGCCGTTTCAAAATCTCGAACCGCTTTTTCTATCCAAAAGGCTACCATCTTTGATATCTACGATAAAATCCGTACCGTAAAAATCATTGACAATCAAACTGCCATTTTTATACAAAAGCCCAACATATGGAGTGTATTGCAGCTTTGGAAACCTCTTTTTTGCTGATTCTATCTGCCAAGTAATTTTACCATGAAAATCAACTGAGTAAACATTATCATTTTTATCAATGTCATATGGAGTTTTTATTAGTACAATTACCTGTGAATCAAGAACAAGGACAGTATCAATCTCAAACTGAAATTTTACCAGCTCGTTATTAACATACAATGCATTTTTATGTATTTTTAAAATAGGCATAGTTAACCTCCGATATCATAATAATCGTTCGTTAGTAAACTCACCAATAAATTGCCCCATTAAATCATATTGCGTTCCGCCGCCATTCCCCCAATTTATTATTTTATTGGCGATTCCATAACGAACAGTACTTCCCGCAGGAATTTCAACATCACAAATATATTTAGGTTCATACTCCAAAGCAAATTTGTTTTTTATTTGTGACGGTGTTAGACCTTCAATTTGCTCAGCTTCCATTACCCAACCTCCGGTTAGTTTTCCAGACTCTCGATAAACCCTAACAAATTTTTTGTTTTCTTTAAGTTTAACGGTTATGGTCTTTGTCCCAGGTTGATAGGGTGGTTTGTAGTTAGAATTGGTTTTAAATTCGTTGTTTACTTTTTCAGCTGATTCTATTTTGACAATATCGCCTTTTTGAGATGTTTTATAAATATCATCTAATGCGGCTTGCTGTTTTTTTGATAATTCATAAGAATTAACTGCTTTGGCGCTCTTAACTTGAAAAGCATTTTCTAACACCCAAGTAGATAAGAAAAACTGAAAAGATTGAGTCCAACTTTTATAACCTATGCTCATTATCTGAGACCAAGAAGTTTCGTCTCTATAATTAAAATATTCTGCATAATAAATTTGGAAGGCAGCTTTATTGCATTTATATCCTAATGACGCTAAGTCCTCAATCACTTCGTCAATCGCATAATCAGCATGTTTGCGATAAACATTTATGTAATCTATCGCAATAATAGGGGAGCATTCGAATCTTTCACAAAATTGTGCCAAATACTGTATTTCAAAAAGTTCAGCTGAATCAAAAAATTCAAGTATCTTTAATTGTTCTTCTGTTGCAGAATGAATCGGGTCAAAATCGCTGTCATCATCTAACCCATCCCCATCCGTATCCTTATTCCAAGGATTAGAGTTGTATCTGAATACTAATGAAGAATATTCTGCATGACCGCCTGTAGAATCCTTTTTGATTACAAACTTAGGATTTTCGATTGAAATTTCTTCCCCGTCAAGCAATCCGTCCCCGTCACAATCAGGATTCTCAGGATCGGTATAAATTATATTAGCATTGGATAAAACCAACCCTGAAACCTCAAACTCATCGGGCAAGCCGTCTTCGTCCAGATCCTCCATGTTCTGAAGATCAAAATGATTATCTCTTGACAAATCGTTATAAATAGCTTCGAGCTCTTCAGCAGTCGCTGCCGCAAAGAATTGTCCTCCGGTAGACTCGGCATATGATTTCAGCCTGCTGTTGCTTGCACCGTAACCTAAACCAATCGTATGTATTTTTATCTTATTATCCTGCGCCTTTTGTATATACTCCTCTGATATATTTACATCTCCGTCAGACAGAAGAATAATATGTCTGGTATACCAATGTTCAACGCTTTCCAATTCATCAATGGCGATCTTAACGGCAGCCTGTGCATTTGTGCCTCCTGAATTATATGGCTTTACTGCACTCTTTAGCATATCTTTATCATTTGAAAAACCGCTTACAAGCTTAGCAGAGCTTTCATAGCTGATCAAAGCCGTTTTGTCAGTCAATGTCATTGAATCTATATAATTGTCTATTGCAAGCTTTCTGTAGCAGGTAGGATAAGCATAAGCTATCGTTCCGTCCTCGTTATATATATTATAATTAAAGGTACGGTCATTGCTGCTCATACTTCCCGAACAGTCGTAACAAATCACAGTAGCAAGCGGTTCGTAGGTATCTTCAAAATAAAGCGAAGCTTTTTTCCAAGCATTGAACCACTCCACTTTGTCCACCAGCATATACTTGCTGAAATGAGTAGTTTCTACGCTGACAGTGGAATTTTCCTCATCAAGAACAGTATCAAGCTCCACAAACTTATCGTTTTCTTCATCATACCACAGGAACAGCAGATTGTCAAACTCCGTATTCCCAAGCTTTGATTTGTCAATAACGTAAGTAAGCGTAGCCTTTTCAAACTGCGAGGTAGTTTCAATAGAGAACGGATCGCCAATCAAACCTACTACTTCACTACAAATCACATCTTTATTCATTACGCTTTCAATAGTAGTATTTGTCTGAAGATTACCTGTTCCCTCCATAGATACAATTACTTCTTTGACAGCACAATCTTCATTTTCAACTATATGCGCAAATGTCTGAAAACGCTTTTCATAGCCGTCAAGCACACCGTTTCCGTCTGAATCAGGATTAAGGGGGTCACATTCAAAGTAAATTTCATCCCCATCGTCAAGTCCGTCATCGTCTGTATCAGTTTTGAGAGGGTCGGTTCCGTAAATGTTTACTTCGTCACCATCAGATAGTCCGTCATTATCCGTATCTTTATTGTATGGCTCTGTACCGTTATAATACTCCTGAATGTTAATCAGACCGTCAGAGTCGAAATCTTCGTTGCTGTCAAGAATGCCATTATCGTCAGAATCAGGCTTTGCCGGATCAGTTCCAAGTATAAATACTTCATAATAATCGTCGATACCGTCTGCGTCTGTATCTATAAGTTCCGGATTACTTCCTATGTACTGCTCAATACAATCGGGAAGTTTATCGCCGTCAGTATCGACAAGCTTAGAGCAATTGTTCATATCTTCAAAGAAGTCCGGAAACTCATTTTCATTTTCGTCTTTCATATACTGCCATTCTTCATATGGAATATTCAAAGGCTCTGAAACAGTACCGACAAAATTAGCAGCATTACCGCTGTAATTTGCATTAACGCTTGGACAGTTAAACGTAATGCTGTCGGCAATTATCACAACATTGTTAAGATTAAGATTCTGTGCAGTAATTTCAACATTACCGAATGGTGCATAAATTAAGCCGTTGAGATTTACGTTTAGGCTGTCGATAACAATGTCACCGTACTTAGAGAAGATAACAGAATTATTTGTGTTCTTTACCTCTCCGTTAAGATTCACATCTTCAAGAGCTTTGAGAGCTGTGTTGATATTAATATTTCCGGTAAGCGTAGCTTCTCCAATTATTTCTGTAGGTCTGTTAATATTGATATTCATTTCTTCAAGAGTGTAGTCCTCTTTATGTTCATCAACATTACTGTCCGAAAAATACTGAGTATCAATTTTATCAATTATGTATATCATTTCTTCATTGGCTTTTTCTTTCTTAGCGCCATTGATATTCATATTCCCGCTTGCCGAAATAGAGCCGTTTGTGGCAACATTACCGTTTACGCAGAAATTCCCCGCGTTTACCGTGATCGCACCGTCCTCGCTTGATCCCGCAAACATTGTATACGGATATTTCTCCGCGGTATCCTCTGCCATTACAGGAATTACAGGCAGCATTGCAGCTGCCATTGCTGCGGCGATCACGCCTGATAAAAGCCGCTTTGTCTTTTTAAAAAAACTGTTATTCATCCTTTTTCTCCCTTTCATAATTTTGATTTTTTGTATTACCAGCGATATTTTTAACATCGTCTATGTAATTACTTTTAATTTAACACAATAAATAAAATATTTCAATATATATGGACATAGTTATATAAAATTCTGTACAATTATACAAAACATCGTATTAACATTTGGCAAACCTGACCAATATGTGCTATTTGTTCAGATTCAGGAAGTATAACCCTGTCCAAGCTCCTCCTTAATCCCCAAAGCCTGTTTCTTTTCAATTATCATACGCCTAAGCTTTTTGTCTGCGGACCTCCTGACCGATCTGTATCTTCTTATGTAATCATCTTCAATACATCGGCTTAGATTGATAAACAAGCTTAAAACCGTATTTGCCAGCATTGTGTTTTCAAAGCTTCCGCTTTCATTCAGAAAAGTCTGAGCATAAACGTTTCCGTCGTCCGCCGACCTGTTAAGCCATTCCATTGCCTTTTCCTTATCTTTCTCAATATCCTCCGTACCGAAAAGATAAAGCCTTCCCAGCAGAAACGAAGCCCAGTTGTTTTCTTCGGCAGATAGTTCAAGTAGTTTTATTGCCTTTTGTGTATCATGATATTTGTTATCTTCCAAAAGTATTTTAGCTAACGAATACGAAGCATACGCCTTAATTTCATCATAATTTACCGCCTTTTCAAGCCATTCAACAGCTTTGTCAATGTCATATTTTTCTTCTTCCTGATAAAGCTTTCCGAGATAATAGCAAGCGTGTCCGCTGTCCTTATCTGCCATGAGCATATATTTCTCAGCCTTGCTCAGATCCCTGTTCACAAATTCCCCCTTGAAATATATTCTGCCGAGCATAAAGCAGGAGAGGGGATCGCCGCCGACAGCGCATTCGGTCAGCATTTCAATACCCTTGTCAATATCCTGTTCAATATGTTCTCCGTTGATATATTCAAGCGCAAGAAAACGTTTGGCATTCAGATTTCCGAGCCTTACCGCTTTTTCAAGACAATCCATAGCCTTTGGCATATCCTGAGTAATATTCTCTCCAATCAGCAGAGCCTTGCCGTATTCATATAACCCGTTTTTGTTGTTCAGCTCTGCGGAACGTTTAAAGTATTCCAAAGCAATATCCATGTCAGCCTCTGTGCCAAGACCGTTTTTGTACATCGCCCCTATTTTGTAAAAGAGGTTATCGTCCGCCTGACCGTCAGCTTCAAGCTTTAAAAATCCCGAAAGAGCCTGATTGTAATATTTCTGAGCAGTTTTTTCATCATGTTCAACATATTCGCCTTTGCTATACATCTGAGCCACAGCATATGAAGCATAAGGCTGTCCCTGTTTCGCCGATCTCATATACCAGCCGAAGGCTTCCTTAAGGTTCTTTTCCGCGCCGTTGCCGTAGTAATAAAGGTTAGCAAGACTGTATTGCGCAAACTTGTTTCCTTCCTGAGCCGATTTTAAAAACCATTCAAACGCTTTTTCATAATTCTGTTCCGTTCCCAGACCGTAGCAGTGCATTTTGCCTATTCTGTACCAAACGTAAGAGCGCATATCCACAGACTTCATATTCTGACCTTCGTATCTCGGCTCATAGGGGAACATGGAATCAGCGTTCGGTTCTATTACTGTTGCTCGCCACGCAAAATCCGAAAACCGCAAAAATACGAAAAAACACGAATTTAATATAAAGGACCCAACAAAACCGCGCAAATACGGCGGTTTGAATGTGCAAAATTCTGATGTGTTTTGCGGTTAAGAAAAATTGAATGTCAAAAAAATAAGGTCTTAAAATGCAATTTTAGCAGCATTTTAAGACCTTTAAATTTTACCTTTTTAGAGCGTTTTGAAAGTTTTATAACGTTTTAAAAAGTGTTTAAAAATGCGTATTTACGCATTTTAAAGCTATAACATTCGTAAAACTGTTTGAATGGTCGGTCGAAAATTTCATTAAAAAATTTCCAGATTTTAGGTGCGACATTGCGACATCTTTTGAGTAGGGGATGCGACACTGTCGCATCCCCTACTATTTCACGTCGTAACTTTCTCGTAAATATGTATCGTGGTTTAATATTTAATTAGTTTCATATTTTTATATATCAAACTGTGCCAATAACCTTTCCACGGCAATATATACTATTATACTCATTCAGCGGAATATCATCATAATCCGGATTAAGTGAGATAAGGCAGTCACCGCCGAACTTCTTTATAAATCCTTCCCCATTAAGTATAAAGATACCTATTTCGCCAATCTCTACGGATGGCTGCGAGGCTATCAGAACAATATCCCCATTGTGAAAAACAGGCTCCATGCTGTTGCCGGACACTCTCAGTGCGAAATTTGCATGAAGCGTGAGCTGTGTTTCTTCAACTTCTAGCATACCCTTTTCGCAGCCGTCCAGATCGACTCCAGTTCCGGCACTGACAGGCAGCGAGTAGTACTCTATAAAAACGGTATTTTCAGAATCTTCTGAAGACTTTTCAGACTGTTCTGCAAGCAACTCTGCCCTGCCGATCACGATGCCTTTGTCAAATTCGCTCAATCTATTATAATATGTAAGTAGCCTTTGCTCATCAGCGGTCAACTTCTCCGCAAGTGAGCTTTTTTCTTTACCATTAAGTAAATAGTCCACAGTGCAATTTAGATAATTGGCTAATTTAAGCATATTATTGCAAGATGGGCTTTGCTTATCCCACTTACTTATTGTACCGTTTCCAAGTCCTAATGCACGTTCTACAGCGGCAATAGTTGTGTTTTGGGCTTTAATTTCTTGTTTTATTCTATAAACAATGCCCAATTTTAATCACCTCAATCTAAGCATATTTCACAAATTTAGATTATTATCTAAATCATACTTGACAATTAGATTATAATCTATTACAATTTATTATAGGGTAACCTCTAGGGCATAGTTACCTCATAATAAAAAGTTTAACACAAAAAGTGTTAAACGTCAATCGAAAAAGGAGGAAGATTTAATGCGTAAATTCAAAATCGACGAGAATACGTATGAGTACAGAGGCTATACGATTTCAGGTAACGATAGGACAAGCTATGTTTGCATATCACCTTATGGGACTTTCTCGCCAAAGGCTTATAATACTATCGAGGATGCTATGGCGGCAATAGATGATGATCTTGCTTGCATAGCTGAAAAATACGGCGACCAGCAAACAAAGGCAGAACAAACTCCGTCCATAAGAGGAGATATAATGAATAAAGCGTTATTCGTAGAAAAAGAGCTCTACTTCCTGCTCCACGCCGCTAACGATGATGTTGATGACATAACTTATTGCGAAGATAGCGGCGAAGAGTGGGTACTTGTTACAATGAAAAACGGACATGTGTATGATATAAGCATCACAGGCGATAGTTTGCTGGCTGTCGCTAAGGACGTTATCAGCGTTATGATGTACAAATAAAGGAGGTTTTGATATGAAAAAATTAAGTGACGAAGACAAAGTTATTGCCGTGGCTATAATAATTGCGCTCTGGTGCTTATTTACAAGTGCAGCAGGACATTCAGAACTGTGGGAAATACCGCTTTTTGTAATAGTAGGACTGCTTTGCTTGCATCTTATACTGTCACTTATCCGTGACATATACTTTGCTAAAAGGAGGGAACGCCTTTATGAACGCAGATATTGGCAAAACCATAAAGCAGATTAGAGAACGGCGGGATCTTAACCAGAAGGAGCTTGCTAAGTATGCGGGGATCAGTAATGTGACCGTGTGTAAGATAGAGCAGGGCGTTTTGACACCATCTTTGAAGACTGCGATCAGTATAGCCAATGTGCTGCGATGCAGCCTTGACGATCTGTGCGGCAGATCACAATATAGCCGAAACAGCAAGTAAATCTTGCTGTCTGCCGGGGATGGTCTCCCGGTACTGATGATGGCAGACCAGAAAGGAAGTGGCGAAACCATGACATATAAAGAGTTCGAAGCAAATATGCTTGCACACGCAGTAGGACAAGCCCGGCTTCTGGCGCAGGCGAGCTGTCTTGAGGACATAAAAATAGAGCCTGAACAGCTCCGCAGGAATGTTGCGACCATTCTTGCAGTATTAACCGAAACAGAAGAATTTCTGTTTGATCTCGTAAACAACCGTTCTGGCTCTGATAGTTAGTATATCAGAAAACAATTGTTTTGTCAAGTCTTTTTCTCGGAGGTGATGATTTGGTATATTTAACGGTTGCTCAAGCTGCTAAGCTTAAGGAATGCAGCATAAGAACTATGCAAAGAAATATATCTTGCGGAAAAATTGAAGCAATTACATCTGTACACTCTCAAAACAGAAAAGAGTGCTATATGATTCCAATAACATCACTTCCAGAAGACTTGCAGGCAAAGTACTATGCTCAGAAAAGAGCGGAAGCGGGCTTAGAACCTGTTCAGTCTGTTAAAAAGGCGGTAAAACAGCATAAAAAAGCTGTTAAAACTACGTTTGAAGAATTTTCTGAAGCAGAGCGTGAAGAGATCGCTCTGTGGGTGGAAATACTTCAGGAGTGGCAGAAATACAGAAATCAGTATCCTGGGAAGAAAACTAAGGTGGATAAGCTGTTTGTAGGCAAATGTCAGCTGGAACATTCAGATATTAAGGTATCAGTGGATATACTCTATCGAAAGTATGCAGCCTACAGGGATAATAACCTGCAGGGGCTTTGCGAAAATCGAGGCGGAGCAAATAAGGGTAAAAGCAGTATTCCACCGGAACTGTGGGAGCAGTTCTGTTATTTCTACCTTTCCGAAAACAAGCCTACCGTTTCGCGCTGCTATGATCTTACGCTTGAATGCGCTAAGGAATGGTATCCGTCAATGGTGGCAAACTTCCCGTCAGACAATACTTTTCGTAGGCATATAAAGTCTGAAATACCGCAAGCCGTGCTGACATATATGCGTGACGGAGATAAGGCTATGAAAGATAAGTGCCTGCCATATATCAGCCGTATGTACGACGGTTTGCACGCTAACGACGTCTGGATCGCGGACAACCACACCTTTGATATACAATCCTATGACGAGGACAACGGTACGATCCACAGGCTGTACATTACAGCCTTTCTGGACGCCAAAAGCGGAGTGCTGGTCGGCTGGAATATATGCGACAGCCCGAATTCCCAATCAACGATCATTGCATTAAGGCACGGTATTATGCGATTCGGTATCCCGAAAGCCGTATATTTTGATAATGGTCGAGAATTTTTAACCCATGACGTGGGAGGAAAAGGTCATAGGAGCAGGAAAACCGATAATCCTGAGATTGAACCGCCAACGATACTACAAAGACTTGGGATCACGATGCATAACGCAATCGTCAGAAACGCTAAGGCAAAACCAATCGAGCGTACTTTCAGTACTGTAACAATGCAGTTTGCCCGTATGTTCGAGGGCTACTGCGGTGGCACTATTATGCAGCGACCAGAAAGTCTTAAACGCAGGATCAAAGAAGGAAAGATCCCTTGCGATTTTGAAATCAGAGAATATATTGATACATATATTGACGGCGATTTTAATATGCAGGAATACGGCGGAGCTGAGGCTAAATATAAAGGGATGAGCCGTATCGATGTATGGAATAAGGACATTAAGGCAGTAGGCATCAGAAAAGCCCCAGAAGCCGAACTTAATCTTATGCTTATGAGATCGACAAGGGTGCAGAAGATCAAACGCAACGGCGTATTTGTTGAAATTTCCGGTGAAAAGGTTTGGTTTATGGACTATGAAAACACATATCGTCATCTAGGCAAGGAGGTCTATGTAAGATATGATCCAGCAGACCTCAGAAGCGTAAGAGTATACGACAAGACAGACCGATATCTCTGGACTTGGGAGTGCGCCGACAAGCTGCTTATCGACTACATCACCGAAAGCAAGGAAGAAATATCCGACGCAATGGCTTTGCAGCGCAGAGTTCAGCGGTTTATCAAAGCCGAGGCACAGAATATCACGGACGGCTTAAGCTCGGAGCATAAGATCGACCTTATGGAGGCTGCCGCTCTCAAGGCGGCGCACGGAAAGCAGAACTTTAAGATCGTTATGCCGTCCAACGTTATTATGATCCACGCCGATGAAGAACCCGCACAGCTTGCACAGGCTGTCGGCGACGAAATTATCGATGTAAATATCGACAGAATGAACGAAAACGCCAAAAGGCGGAAAAATAAATGGAGGAGTGATCGATAAATGAAAAAGCTCACAGCAAAGCAGGAGTGGGCGTTAGAACAGATAAAACAGCTGCAGATTTCGAAAAATCTATCTGCAGCTGCAGTCTGCAAAAAGATTGGTATATCAGATAGCTCATACTCTGCTATTAAGTCAGGTACTTACAACGGCGATGTAGATAAGCAGATGAAAAAAGTGATCGAATACTTTGAAACTAAGCAAGCTGCCGCTGAGATATATGTAGGCACAGACTATAAGGAGACGTCAATATCGTCAAACGTGTACAAGATCATACGCAACTGCCAGCTTCAGGGCGGACTTGCCATAGCTTGCGGTGACGCAGGTATCGGTAAAACACAGGCTTGCAGGCAGTATTACCGTGAACACGGAACAAACTGCATATACATAACTGTAAATCCGTGTATCAAGTCATCGAAATCCGTGCTGGAGCTTATCGGCTCAAAGCTTAACGTATCATCCGGCTCGGTAAGCAGACTCTGGCTGGAAATCTCGTCAAAACTGTCGGACGGCATGGTGATAATAGTGGACGAAGCCCAGCATCTTACAAGAAACGCCATTGACACTCTCAGAAGTATATGCGATCATTTCGACGAAAAGGGGCAAACTCTTGGAATTTGCTTTGTCGGCAACGAGACTACGGTCAGCAGACTGGGCGGAAAGCAGAAAGCAGAATTTGCCCAGATTCGAAACAGGACTAAAAATACACGTTTTTACAGCGTAAAGCAGATAAAGAAAAGCGACATCGAAATGCTATTTCCTGACATAAGGGAAGACGCAGCGGCTGTTGAATTTTTATTGAGAATAGCACAGAGTACTCAAGCAATACGAGGTGCAGTCAACTTATACTCTAATGCTCTTGACAACGGAAATGTAACTGCAAAAGGATTGTCGGCAATCGCTAAATATATGGAGCTGGAGGTGTAATTATGAGCGATAATGTATATTATGTGACACATGAGCTTAAAATACTGCCTAAATATTTTGAAGATGTGCTTTCGGGACGCAAAACTTTTGAGATAAGAATTGAGGACAAAGCAAAATTTAACGTCAACGATAAGCTGCTGCTCAGGGAGTTTGACGGAAAAAAATTGACCGGACGCAAACTCAGAGCTAAGGTGACTTATGTCCTGCGCGACGAGCAGTATTGCAAGCCGGGATACTGTATTATGGCAATTGAGGTGATCAGCGCAGGTCACAAGCCCTGATAAATGCAGAGTACAGAAAAAATTGCTGAGGAACTGCACCTTTCATAAAACCCAATCCGGAGGAATAGCCTCCGGCTGTAATGCAGCCGCCGATCGGCGCAGGTCACAAGCCCTGATAAATGCAGAGTGCAGAAAAACAAGGAGGTTAAATCGCTATGGAAACAAAACATAAAAAGCTTACAAGCAAAGCGGGACTGACGATCCCGAAGGACATCAGACTTGCAGCGGGCTTTGCGGGAGGCATGGCTGTTGACATCGAGGAGACAGCGGACGGTATCCTGATTCGCAAGCACAGACCGACCTGTTGCTATTGCGGCAGTGTTGAGAATGTGCGCTGCATCAAGGGTCGCGACACTTGCAGAAGCTGCGCTGAAGAAATCATGGAGGAGGTAAAGACGGCTTATGGATCTGTCTGAAAAGGTAAAACGCTATGCCGAGATCAAAGCGGAAATATCCGAGCTTAAAGCAGAGGCAGACAGCATCGAGGGTGAAATCCTTAAGGCTTCAGAAGTCGATCTGCAGGATACAAAATTTAAATCTGCTGTCTACAGCGACAATGCGGGCAATTCTATCACAGTCACCAACGCCGACAGCGTTAAGCTCGTCTATCCCGCAATGCTTAAGGAGATATTCGGCAAGGCTTACGGCGATGTTGTAAAAGAGGATGTTACCTACACCTTGTCGGAACCTGGAAAACGTCTGCTTTCTGCCGTTTACAACAAGGAGTACATAAAGGACGGCAGCGTTTCGCAGATTCTGGACGGTCTGGGACTTGATGATAAGACTCGCAGGACATTGGAGAAAAAGCTCAAGGGAGCAAAATATGAGACAGACGTAAAAAATCTTATGCAGCTTGGCGGTCTGGACGAAAAGTCGGCGCGGGAGAACGCCTATCTGGTATCCGAGGCTGTGGCTTGGCAGAACTTCGTTAAGCTGCTTACGCTCAATAATGAACAGCTTACCGACGAGATAATCGAACGGGCTGTGGATATGATAGACAGCGCAGTCGTAGTTGAAAGAACGCCGAAAACGAAATTTACGGCGGTGAAGTAAAAAACAAGGAGGATTTGGATATGGCAGCTATCACAAAAGAACAGATAAAGCGAATTTACGGAATGGGCGCAGGTCTCGGTATTGTAGGTAAGGACAGAGACGATATGCTACACGAGGTCATTTTCAGTATCACCGGTAAGGAATCCGTCAAGGATCTTACCGACAGCGATTTCAAGGCTGTTCAGACTGAGCTTATCAATCGCATGAAACTTGCCGATCCAAATCATCCTCTGTACAAATCCAAACCTAAAAAGACAAAAAAGAAAGAAAACGAGGAGATTGGCTGCAACGGCATGGCTACTCCCGAACAGCAGCGGCTGTGCTGGAGATACTGCTACAGACTTAAGGAGCTTGATCCGAATCCAAAGTCGGCAGACGTGGGAGACAGGCTGCTGGGAGCGATCGATAAGGTTCTGGACGTTACAGCCTCAAAAAAAGAACCGTTTCGATGGATAGATCAGGATCAGTGTTCTAAGCTTATCGAACAGCTCAAGCGTTATGTGAATACAGCTGAACGCAGAGCAAAACGAGGTGAGGAATGTGCCGGAACTTGATATATTTTACGAAGACCTTACCCCAGAGCAGCGAGATATTTACGATTGCATCGGTGCTCTGGCTTATGAAAAGCTGGTTAAGCGTTACGGTGGTCTGTCAATATACGTTGCCAAAGCCGACTCGGTTATCCGTTCGGCAAGAGATGCAAAGATACGCAAGGATTTCAACGGATATAATTTTAAGTACCTTGTCAATAAATACAATCTTTCAGAGCGCACGATTCGCAGTATCACGGCTGAAATCAGGCAAGAGAAGCAAAACGCTCCTATTGAAGGTCAGATCTCATTTGATGAAATATGATTGCAGAAACTCGCTGAAACGCTTCATCTGTAACACCCCCAATATATCTGTTATAGTTATTATAACGATAACTATACTAAAGATATATTGGGGGTGTTTTTATGACAAGTCAGGAGATATTTACAGTCGTATTTCAGCTCGTCCTCACCGGTGGCATAGGTATTATCACTTACTTTCTCAAGCGGACGATGGACGACATCGATAAATGCAAGAGCGGTCTGGATAAAGTCAAGGAAAATTACGTCTCTAAAGACGAATTTGACAAATGTAAAATCGACATTACAGAAGTTAAGCAGAACTATCTTACAAAAGAGGACTTTTATCGTGAGCAGCTTAAGACGGAGCAGAAGCTTGACAAGATAATGGACATTCTTATGGAAATGAAAGGAGAAAGGTGAAATGGATATGGAGAAACAGATGCAGCTTATCAGAGCTGGGAACTTCAAGGAAAACAACGGCTCTGTGATGAGAACGATAAATATGCTCAGATATCAGTATCATAAGCTTAAGAGCGTTGAATATGCTCTGCCCGATATAACCAAGGGCGAGATCACCGACAGCGTAAATTATCTTTATGAAGCAGGATACATACATCTGAGGACGGTGTTGTCAAAGGAACCGTCTACGCTGGCAGACAGCGACTTTGACGATCTCGAGGCAAAGCTTACGGCAAAGGGTATAAGCCTGCTTGCCGGAGGCATCAACGACCCCTGCATCAAGATGTAGGGGGTGCGGAGAATGGCAAGGAAACGCAGAAAGCACTCAAAGATAGACAAGCTGTCTCCCGAGCTTAAAGCGACCGTGGAGGATATGATGAAAGCCGACTTCACCTATGCGGAAATAGCGGATTACATCAAGGAGCAGACAGATCAGCCGATCTCAATCTCCTCAGTATGCAGATACGCAGCCAACCTTAACGAGTCGGTTGAGACCCTCAGAATGGCGCAGGAGAATTTCAGGGTCATAATGGAGGAGATAAACAAGTATCCCGCACTCGATACAAGCGAAGGTATCATCAGATTGCTTTCACACAACGTTCTGGAAAGTATTCAGAACACACCAGAAGAGAAATGGCAGAACATAGACCCCGCTGCATTGCTCAAGCAGGCTACAAGCCTTGTAAAAGCGGCTGCTTACAAAAAGAATATGGATCTGAAAAACGAGGATATTCTGAACGCGGGCTTTGAACAGGTCAAAACAATGGTGTTCGAGGCTATGGCAAGAGAGCGTCCTGATCTGTACAAGGACGTGGCTAAGTTTTTGGAGGAGAAAAGGAGCGATACGGTATGATCTACGTTATTTATGTGCAGAGCGGCAGAGAGCATGACGTTGTTGCCGCTCTCAGAGATAAAAATATTAACGCTTGCGCGCCTACTCACGAACTGTCGGAACGGCACAAGGGCGTATGGCGTACAGTGCGACGCATTATCTTTCAGGGATATGTATTTATCCGCAGCGAGCGTATTACCGACGAGATATATTACGCTGTAAAAAACACTGCGGGCGTTGTAAGATTTCTCGGCAGACCTCCAGCGCCGCTTCCAAAAGCTGAGGAAGTCAGACTTCGGTGGATACTCGATACAGAAAATCTTACCGTCAGCCGTGGTTACATAAACAGAAACAAGGTGACTATCACAGAAGGACTGCTCAAAGGCAGAGAACACTGCATCGTTAAATACAGCAGGCGGCGCAAACGCTGTACGCTGTATTGCGAGATAAACAGCAGACGTCATTACTTTGACGTTGCCGCCGAACTGGACAAGATCTGATCAAAAGCGCAAGGTTGATTCGTCCCCTGCGCTTAAGCTCAGATTACATAATGCTGGATAACGGAGTTTTTGGAACAAAAATATCCGAATGGCGAAGCCTGCCCTTAGAATTATCGTTTTAAAGCCGTTTTACAGCGTTCTAGCGCATTTTAAAAATCAAGTCAGGATTATTTGACTATGGAACAATAAAACCGCTTACAGGGGCGCACAGCCCCGTATTTTTTTTATTGGAGGTGTTAATGTGAATGTAAAAAGAAAACAGGCTATCGAACTGCTTGGACAAGCAGTTGACAATATTGATAATATCAAAGTAAAAACGGATATTAAAAGCCTCGGCGAGCTGTCGGAGGCTTTTATTAATACTTCCGATAAAGCGGATCGTAAAAAGCTTGCCGACGATTATAAAAAGCGGCACAGTGAGCTGCAAGCTTTTCTCGACAACAATCCCGAACTTGTTAATGCAGAAGTTGAGCGTGCGCTGCTTGCAGCGGCTCTGGGCGGAGAATACGCCGAAGAGGAGGTCAGAGTCGACGCCAGAGGACGGCGGACGGTCAAGCGCAAGGTCAGAAAGGTCGCTCCTAATCCTTCCGCTGCTCTGAGTTACTTACAAAACAAAGACAAGGAAAACTGGTCTCCCAATCCGCAGGCTGATCCTGAACTGGAGGATACGACGGAAATCGAGGAGGATATCTATGGCAAGAAAAACTGAAAAGCCTGAAAAGCGCAAAAAAACAATCTTGTACAATTTCGGCGATAAACATAAGGAATATATCCGGCGCAGCAGCGACTGTATGATCAATGTTGCTGAGGGAGCTGTCAGAGCCGGAAAGACGGTGGACAATGTACTTGCTTTTTGTCATGAAATCAAGACTACAAAGGATAAGATACACCTTGCTTCGGCTTCCACACTGGGCAATGCAAAGATTATTCTGGGAGACTGCAACGGATTTGGCATTGAGCATTTTTTCCGTGGTCAGTGCCGCTGGGGAAAGTACAAGGGTAACGAGGCTCTTATAATCAAAGGCAGGGATACTGGCTTTAAAACCCGCATCGTTATTTTTTCGGGCGCGATGCTTGCCAGCAGTTATAAATCTATCAGAGGTAACTCTTACGGTATGTGGATCGGGACGGAGATCAACCTGCACCATAAATCATTTGTGCAGGAGGCTTTTAACCGATCTATCGCCGCAGACAAACGTAAGATCTGGTGGGATCTTAACCCGGATAATCCGCGGAGCTGGATATATACCGAGTATATTGACAAGTACCAGAAGGACGCAGCTGAGCACAAGTTTCTCGGCGGATACAACTACGCACATTTTACTATTGATGATAACATAAATATCTCAGATCAGCGTAAGGCTGAGGTAAAATCACAGTACGATCTAACATCTATATGGTATAAGCGAGATATTCTCGGGTTAAGGATAGCAGCTGAGGGTCTTATCTTCCAGAGCTTTGCCAACGATCCTGATAAATTTATTTTATCGGAAAACGATCTTGACAAAAGCAAGATCACATCAATACAGATCGGTATTGACTTTGGCGGCAACAAATCAAAGACAACATTTGTGGCTACGGCTTTTGTAGACGGCTTTAAAAAGCTTATCGTTGTAGCAGATCACAAGATAGACGGCGGCAAGGGCGAGGTCAGCCCCGACACCATTTACGCCGCTTTTATAAAGTTTGTAAAGGCGTTATATATGCGTTTTAATCCGCTTTTGATAAAATTTGCATGGGCGGACAACGAAAACCAAGCAGTAATAAACGGTTTGAGAGTAGCCTGTGCCAGAGCAAGACTTCTTTTAAAGATAGTTGACTGTTACAAAGCTCCGCGCAATGACAGAATATCTATACTGACATCTTTGATGGCTCAGGGCAGATTCGTTGTACTTGACAGCTGCAAGAATGTTATCGGCAGCTTGTCCGAGCAGATATGGGATCCTAAGATACAGGACAGAGACGAGCGTCTTGACGACGGTACTTGCGATATAGATACCGCCGACGCTCTAGAGTACAGCTTCAGCAAATTTATCAAACCGTTAACACTTGCAGGAGGTGAAAACATTTGAACAGTGAGATCATAAACTGGCTTAATAATAACTTCGGTTATAATATTTCGACCGACTATTACAATAAAATTTCAGAATGGACAGACTGGTGGAAAGGCTTTCACGAGCCGTTTCACAGGATCACTTTCGAGAACGGAGAAAAGCGCAGAAGCCGCAATATGTACACTATGAAAATGGCAAAAAAGGTGTGCGAAGACTGGGCGGCTATACTTATCAACGATAAAACCTGCGTCAGGGTGGATGACGAATATTCGCAGAGATTCCTGACCGGAGATACTGAAAACGGTGGTGTATTTGGCAGCAACAACTTCTGGGATCAGGCAAACGATCTTATGGAGAAGATGATGTACTCAGGCACCTGTGCCGTTATAATAAGGCTGAAGAAAGCTCTTGTAAGTACAGACGGCAAGCTGATGAAGTCTGCTGACTCAAGGATTGATTTAAATTATCTCAAAGCGGATAAAATAATCCCCTTGACAGTTGATAACGGTGACATAACCGAAGCTGCTTTTTGTTCCGATATATGTATAAAAGGCAACAACAGAATATATCTTGAGATACACAAGCTCGAACAGGGTGAATATGTAATAGAAAACCACATTTTCAAGACGGACACAAAACAGAAAACACTGCTGGCTGAAGAAGATCTTCCGCATGGCGTGCCTCGTATACTAAGAACCGGTTCTGATAAGCCTTGGTTCGCAATATGCCGACCTTCAATCGTAAATCCGATTGAAGGAAATCACGGTCTGGGCTGCGCAGTATTTGCTAATGCAATCGACAACCTCAAAGGCGTTGATCTGGCTTACAATAACTTTAACTCAGACTTTTGGCTTGGACAGAAAAAGGTGTTTTTAAACAAAAATATGCTTGCGGATATGGCTGGTGATAAAAAGATCGCTCCTGACGAGGTAAATCAGCAGCTGTTTTACTATATCGGCGAAACAATGGACGACGGTACGGGCAAGAGCATGGTGCAGGAGCATAATCCTGATCTGCGAGTTGCAGACAATACGGCGGGTATACAAGCACAGCTTGATTATCTCAGCTTTAAGGTGGGATTTGGTACTAAGCATTATCAGTTTAACAGCGGCAGCATTGTAACTGCTACCCAGTACACGGGTGACAAGCAGGACTTGATACAAAACGCACACAAGCATTTTATCAAGGTCGAAAGCTTTTTGCACAGTCTTGTTAAAACGCTGCTCTGGATAGGTCACAGTTTTATTGACGGTCAAGTAAAGGATAACGCACATATCTCTATAGTCTTTGACCAAAGCCCGCTGGTGGACGAAAACGCCGAACGACAGCGTGACAAGGACGATGTTACGGCGGGTCTGATGCAAAAGTGGGAGTACCGTGTCAAATGGTATGGCGAATCGGAGGAGGAAGCAAAGAAACGTCTTGCAGACGGAGAACCCACCGACGACGAGCTTATGGGATTTGAGGACGGTGAGGAGTAATGCTTACCCCTCAGACTTTGCAAAAGCTGCCCGATGATCTGGTCGACCTTGTAAGCGAGGTACAGACGGAGATAATCAAGTCTATTGCAAAAAAACTTGTTAAGGCTGATTATCTTACTCCCTCGGCGGAATGGCAGTTATACAAAGCAAGTCAACTGCGGATGTCCACAAAAGAGATCACGGCTATGCTTATGAAATTTACAGGCAAGTCCAAGCGGCAGATATCCAAGCTGTACACTGATGCTTGCAAGGAGGCTATTAACAACGATGCAAAGATCTACAGAGCCTACGGCAGGGACTGCTCCGCTGCTCTAAGGTCTGTAGCATTATCTAACACGCTTAAAGCTGGCATAAAAAATGCCAACGGTATGACTAAAAATCTGTGCAGATCCATGGTTGAGTCATCGCAGGCGACTGTTACTCATCTTATGGACAAGGCATGGTTAAAGATACAGAGCGGTGCGTTTACATATCAGGACGCAATTTATGACGCGGTCGCAGAGCTGGCGGAGCATGGTATCACAGCGGTAACTTATCCGTCGGGCAAGACCGACTGGGCGGATGTTGCAATGCGGCGGGCAGTAATGACAGGCATAAGTCAGACTGCCGGACAAATGCAGCTTGATCTTGCGGCTGAAATGGACTGCGATCTGGTTGAGGTCACAGCGCACATGGGTGCGCGTCCCTCTCATGCGGCGTGGCAGGGAAAGGTTTACAGTATTTCAGGCAAGTCAAAAAAGTATCCTAAGCTGTCTGAGGCTACCGGCTACGGTACAGGGGCTGGACTCAAAGGTTGGAATTGCAGACACGACTTTTACCCGTTTTTTGAGGGTATTTCTGAGCGTGCCAATCTGCCGGTCGATATTGCAGAAAACAATGAGCAGTATGAGCTGTCACAGAAGCAGCGGGCAATGGAACGCTCGATCAGGAAATCAAAGCGCAGCCTTGCGGCTCTCGACGGAGCTCTGCAGGAGTGCAGTGACGATGAGCTCAGGCGCAGGCTGCAGAATAAATTTGAGCGCAACTCGGAAACTCTGAAACTTAAAGAAAAGCGGCTGAATGAGTTTTGTAATGCAAACGGACTATACAAGCAAAACGACCGCGTCAGGGTGGTTGGCTTTGGCAGGAGCTTGTCGCAAAAGGCTGTACACAGCAGCAATCGCAGCTTTGTTAATCGGCTTAAAAGCTACGGCATAGAAAATCCGCCGAAAAGTATTGACAAATTCAGAGAAATGGAGTATACTAATCCTCCTGAATACAAACTGATGTCGGCATATATACAATCAGTTAAAAGCGGATATATGTCACCACAGGTAAAATACAGCTTGTATAAGGATACATATAACTTGATTCAAAGTGAAATTGTCGGAACTAAAACTGTAAACGGGATAGAAATAAAAGGTCAGTCAAAGCATTTCCTTGAACGTTTTTTTGGTACGATGGCAAATCCAAGCGATAAATATCACAAACCAAGAAGCGGCGTATCTTTTGAGGATGTGAAAGAAGTCCTGACCAATGGGAATTATCTTTCACCAAAATATAATAAAAGTAAATCAAACGAGCAATTATATAATGCAGACGGTACAAAAATGCGATCTCAAAAGTTTTATACTGACAAATGTGATGTTACTGTCAATCCGGACACAGGACTCTTAATCCAATGCAACCCGGCTGGAGGAGGATAAAATGGAATTTAGGCTTAAAGAAGAGGAGTACGAATTGTTTAAAGAATATGTTGATATTTCTGATATGCAGTATATTATTCTGAATGATAATGATCATACTATTTTCATAAACAATGAGGAGCTGCGCTTGTTTCAGTTATTAATAAGTACAGCGTTAGATATCTATGGTTTTGACGTAGATGGAGAAATCACAGACTTTGGCGAACAACTTGAAGCGTTATACGATTCAATTTACAATCAAATGCAAAATTAAAGCTCCCGGTGCGGGGGCTTTTAATTTTGCAAAAAGGAGGTATTTTTATGACAAAGGAAGACTGGCTGGAAGTGGAGCAGAAACTGTGCTTTCCTGGCGACAAGGCTGAGCTTAAAATAGACGGATATAACATTACATTGATGGTTATGCCTGAAAAAAATTTGAAATGTGTGATCTTGGTATATGTTGACGGAAAAGTTGATTTATCTGCAGCAGAAAAAGATACTGATATACGCAGACGGTTTTATCAACAGCACAAACGCTCATTGCTTACTGCAGCTGAACGCAAAAAACTGAAAAAAGAACGAAAATCGTTTCAAAAAAAGATCGAGGAACAAGCAACATATTACTGTTATTATCCGTTCTGGTCATCGTTCAGGTCGATGAAATCGCATTTTGTAAAAAACAGCTTGTCAATAGAGCTTGTTAAGTTAGGAGGTTAACATGGCATCAACAATTATATTGCTCTATGCTCTTGATACCGGGCAGATCCCAAAAGGCTGTTATATAGCGGCATGGACGCTTTTAGCACTTAAATTTGCTCTTGGTATATTTGAGCTAAAATGCAAAAAAGACATAAAGAAGTACAAGGACACAATTAATTAAACACTAATTTTACAGTAATAAAACGCCATTTAAACGGCGTTTTTATTATACTCAAAATTTTTCAGGAGGTAGAAATCATGACAAAAGACGAACTTATAAAGCTCGGTCTTACAGACGGGCTGGCAGACAAGGTGCTTGAACAGCACACAGCGGAGCTGACCGCCCAACAGCAGAAGTACACAGACCTTAACGCAGAGTTAGAAACGGCAAAAGGCACAATCACAGAGCTTACCGATAAGGTCAAGGCATTTGACGGTGAGGACGTCGAGGGACTTAAGAAAGCAGCGTCCGACTGGGAGAATAAGTACAACGCAGATATCGCCGCGCTGAAGCTTGACAAGGCTCTGGAGTTGTCTCTCATAGGAGCAAAGGCAAGAGACGTTGGCATCGTCAAGTCTCAGATCGACTCATCGCTCCTTAAGCTTGACGGCGACGGCAAGCTTACAGGTCTTACAGAGCAGCTTGATAAGCTTAAGGCAGACAAGGCATTTTTGTTTGATACCGATCAGTCAGCCGATACCGGAGCAAGGATCGACACTGGGCTTGATCATGGATCTGCAACTGAAACGATATCAGACGCACAGGCAAGAGCCGTTATGGGTCTGCCTGCGACTAAGTAATTTTACGGAGGTAAAACACTATGGCAAACGCAATTGCAAAATTCAAAACCTATATCGCACTGCTTGACGAAGTGTATAAGCAGGTTTCACTCACAGCTGACCTTGACAGCGATCAGAGCCTTGTCAAGGCAGGCGCAAACGCTAATGAGATAATTATACCTAAGATGTCAATGGACGGTCTTGCAGACTACTCACGCAACAGCGGATATGTTAAAGGTGACGTAACGCTTACAAATGAAACAGTCACATTCAATTATGACAGAGGTCGTAAGTTCAGTGTTGACAATATGGACAATGAAGAAACCGCAGGACTTGCGTTCGGCAGACTTTCAAGCGAGTTTATCCGCACCAAATCAGTACCTGAGCAGGACGCATTCAGATTTGCAACATATGCAGGTACAACAGGCATTTCAAAGATAGAGGCAGGAGCAACGCTCGCTTCCGGCAATGATGTGCTTGCCGCTCTTGTAGCAGCACAGAATAAAATGGACGAGGACGAAGTATCTCAGGAAAACCGCTACCTTTTCATTACACCTACTTTGTATAACCTTGCTATCAATGTTGATACCACTAAGTCCAAGGCTGTGCTTGATGGCTTTGCAAAGATCGTCAAAGTACCGCAGAGCAGATTTTACACCGCTATCGACCTTAAGGACGGCACGACCGAAGGAGAAGAGGCAGGCGGTTATGCTAAAGCGACAACTGGCAAGGACATCAACTTTATGATTGTTCAGAAATCTGCAGTTATTCAGTATCCTAAACACACCGTCAATAAGGTTATCTCACCTGAAGAGAACCAGAACGATGATAGTTGGCTGTTTTTCTTCCGCGCATATGGGCTTGCGGACGTTTACGAAAACAAAGCAGCAGGAATTTATCTGCACCACAAGGCATAGGGCATAGGAGGTGTTAGTTATGGCAAAAACAGTAGGACTTACTTTCCCGGTCGAGCATCTCGCCGACGAAAACGGCGATATCAGCTTTGATAAAATGACCGTTACACAGCTCAGGAAATATGCCAAGGACAACGGCATTGACATTGGCTCGGCGGCGAAAAAGAATGCGATCATTCAGGCGATCGTCGCTTCGGGAGATGATATGGACAACGAAGACGAAACGGAGGTGTAGGCTATGGCTTATGCCGACTACACGTTTTACACTACCGAATTTTACGGTAATAAGATCCACAAAGCAGAGTACCCTTACTTTGCGGAGCGGGCGTCGGAATATCTTGACAGCCTGAGCTTTGCCGAGACAGACGAGATCAGTCTTTCCAAAGCCTGCTGTGCTTGTGCGGAGATTATGTACTCCGCACAGCCGGAAAAGCAGGTAATCTCAGAAAAAGTCGGAGATTATTCGGTAAGTTATGCTCAGACTCAGACTTCTGTCGCCGATGAGCTGCTCAAGACCGCCTCCAGATACCTTAATCTCAATTCTGTGGGGTGGATATAATGAGATACAATGCAGTATGCACCGTCTGGCACAAGCAGCCTGACGGTGCATTTGTTACGCTGCATTATCCGTGCTGGTGGCAGGATACCGAGGCGGAGAACATTGCAAAGACGGGCAAGACCGACGTTGATACGGCAAAAATACATTTGCCGCTGTCAGCCGAGGTTGACAAATCTGATTACATTGCGAAAGGCAGTATTGATTTTGAAGTGACTGATTCAATAACCGATCTGCTTAAAGCAGTAAAGCCTCTAAAGGTCAGCACAGTTTCACGAAAAGACTACGGCAGCGAGCATATGCAGCACACGGAGGTGACGGCAAAATGAGTAAAAACAGCGTTAAGCTCACTCTAAAGGTCGCTCCGGAAAGAGAACTGCTTATGAGGCGTGGTTTGCAAAAAGGCGGCAAGGTTCAGAAATACATTGACAGCGAAGTGCTGCGCTGCTGCGACGGCTATGTGCCGTTTCAAACGGGCAAACTTAAAGAATCCGGAAGAACATCAACAGTGATAGGGTCAGGCGTGGTGCATTACAATACGCCCTACGCCCGTAAAAATTATTATAACAACAGAGGTATGGGAAGCGAAGGTCTTAATCGTGGGGGCAAGCGCGGTCGGCTTTGGTTTGAACGCATGAAACCGGATCATTTACCCGGAATAATAAAAGGAGTGAAACGAATTGCCGGAGCAAAATAAAAGTTTGTTGGAGGCTATGAAGAACTTTGTGCAGCAGTATCCGAATATTGCGGATATTGATCTGCATTATGATCAGACCGAGCCCGAGCCTGTTAATTACAGTATACAAACATCCGGACTTGTAAAGCTCAGTGAGGACGTATGCGGCAATCAGATATGGCAGCACAATGCTTTGCTCCAGAGCAGAGAGTATACATCTGATGATTTATCGCGGCTCAATGCGTCAGCGTTTACCGAAGATTTCATCTTTTGGATCGAGGTTCAGAATGCTAACAGAAACTACCCTGAACTTTGCAGCGGATTTACGCCTATAAAGATTTCAGCGGATAACGGCATATTGCTGTATTTGGACGACGACGGAGATCGGGGAGTCTATCAGATACAAATTCATTTGATTTTTGAAAGAGAGGGATTTTAATGTCAGAGACAATCACAAAACTAAAGCGCAGTCATTTAATACACTGCATAGACAGCACTTTCGGCGGTGAAACGCCAAGCTGGTTCACTATCGGTAAGGATATCGAAGATATGTCGATGGAGCTTAATCCGTCGACATCTACAGTTAAAAACATACTTGATGAAACGTCTGTAAACGACGAAGGCTATGAGCCGTCGCTGTCAGTAGAAACATACTACGCAAACGTCGGCGACAGTATTTATACAAAGATCAAAGATATTGCAATGAATCGCCTGACCGGCGATGAATGTAAGACAACGCTTCTTGAAATTTTAATCGACAAGACCAGCGGAGCATACGACGCGTGGACAGAGGACGTGATCGTTAAACCCCAGTCCTATGGCGGACCTCAGGGCGGCGTAAATATTCCTTTTACCGTCACTCCATGCGGAAATCGCATCAAGGGTACGGTAACGATTGCAAATAAAGTACCGACATTCACTGCAGACGCAGAAGGCTAACACAAGGCGGTTGATCCGCCTTGTGTTTTAATAATATAAGGAGATGATTTTATGGCAGAAAGAATTGCGCTGTCGTTTGACGACGGCTACAAAGAAATTGAGATAAATGGTGATCCGGAAAGAGTTATACGTTTAAATCCGACTGATGCTAAGTTTTTGAATCGCCTTGCAAATTTTGACGAATCGTCAAAACGAATACAAGAAAAGTACGGAGATATCGACCTGAACAGCATTACTGATCTGCAAAATCTCAATGAAAACGACAGCGATTTTTCAAAATATAAAAAAGTGGCTGAAACGGCGGATAAGCTTGACAGTGCCATGCGAGAACTCATAAATGACATCTTTGGCTATGACATCTCGTCTATAGTATTTTGTTCTGACAGTTGTCTTTCGCCGGCGGGCGGTCAGCCGGTTTTCATAAACTTCATGAATGCTGTTTTTGCATACATAAAACAGGAAGCCGAGATCGAAGCAGAGAAATCAAAAACGAAAATACGCAAATATACTGATGAGGCTAAGAAAATCAGCGTACAGACAAATACGCCGTCAGCTGGAAAGACAGCACAGAATAAGATAGATCTTTCTGAGCTTACGCCTGAGCAGATAGCGTTTATGGATTATCTGAAAAACAATCAAGGTATGCTGAGATGATCGGACAGCTTCCTGAGACTCTTGAAGTAAACGGTTTAAGCTATAGAATAAATACAGACTATCGTATCGCTTTGCTGATTTTTCAGGCATATGACGATCCGGAGCTTAACGTTGAAGAAAAGCATATGACGTGTCTGAACTGTTTATATACTGATTTTGATATGCTCCAGTGCAATGATTATGCGACCGCTCTTGAACGTGCGATCTGGTTTTTAGACGGCGGCGATCTGCCGAAAAAATCGGCGCATTCAAAAATAATTGACTGGGAACAAGATGAAAAAATCATTTTCCCGGCAGTAAATCGGGTCGCAGGTTTTGAAGTCAGATCAGTGCCGTATTTGCACTGGTGGACTTTTCTCGGATATTTCAGTGAAACCGGCGAAGGACTTCTGTCTACAGTTTTGTCAATACGTAATAAAAAAGCTAAAGGCAAGACATTAGATAAATATGAACAGTCAATTTACCGTGAACATAGAGAGCTGATTGATATAAAGCACAAACTTAGTTCTGAAGAACAGGCTGAAATTGATTTTGTAAATTCACTATTATAGTTATTCTTAGCAAAAAGGAGGTGGTGTAATGGCTGTAGACGGACGGCTTAATTTTGACACGAAAATAGACACAAAAGGTTTTAGCAAGGGTGTAAGCAGTCTGAGCGGTCAGCTGACAAGCTTGAAAAATACTGTAGTAAAGCTTGGAGCGGCGATAGGCGTTGCATTTTCAGTTTCTCAGATCGTTGCGTTCGGCAAAGCGTCCGTAACGGCTGCTAATCAGACATCAAACGCTTGGCAAGGTCTGCAAAGCATTATGGACGGTCAAGGACGTAGCTTTTCTAACGCCAAATCTTGGATACAGGATTATGTTTCAGATGGACTTATACCACTACAGAACGCCGTAACAGCATACAAAAATCTTGCTTCACGCGGCTATGATGACAGTCAGATACAACAGGTTTTGACTGCACTTAAAGACTCATCAGCTTATGGCAGACAAGCTTCATACAGCATGGGTGAAGCGGTTCAGACTGCGACAGAAGGTCTGAAAAATGAAAATTCGATTCTGGTGGATAATGCAGGCGTAACTAAAAACGTCGCTAAGATGTGGGACGATTATGCAAAATCTATCGGTACTACTTCTGCAAAGCTTACTCAGCAGCAGAAGATACAAGCAGAAGTCAACGGCATAATGACTGAAACGCGTTTTCAGACCGGTGACGCGGCAAAGGTTGCAAACAGCTTTTCAGGTCAGCTTTCAAGGCTTGCTTTTAATTTTAACGAGCTGAAAGTCGCAGTCGGCAGCTTGCTGAAAGTTGTATTGCAGCCTGTTGTTGTTTACTTAAACACGGCGCTGACAAATATAACTGCGCTTGCAAAAACTGCGGCAAATGTTCTCGGAATAACGACAGACGTTGTTTCATCCGGAGAAGCGCTCAGCGATGGAACTTCCGATGCAGCATCAAATTACGAGGATATGGCAGCGGCGGCGGAAGAAGCCGCTAACGCTAATGAAAATTCGTTAGCTTCATTCGACAAGATAAATAAGCTTGGAGACAGCAAAAGTTCGTCGGCTGCTGGAACGGTTTCATCATCAGGCAGCTTGTCGGGAGGCAAAATAACCGCAGTTGCGGAAGTAGATACATCCGCAGCAGAAAAAAAGCTTGCAAACTTTTTTAACGGAGTTAAAAAGAGCTTTTCAGAGCTGTTTAAACCGCTCAAAAGCGCCTGGAGCACACATGGAAAATCCGTAACCGATTCTGCAAAAAACGCTTTTGACAATATTTTAAGTCTGCTTGGCGAAATAGGCGATTCATTCAAAACAGTTTGGACAAACGGTACAGGCGAAAAAATCGTCGGTCACATTCTGGAAATATTCAGAAACATATTTACTACTGTCGGCAATATTGCTGACAGACTGAAGACAGCATGGACGACGGACAATCTTGGCACGGATATTATTCAGCACTCTGCTGATATTTTCGATACGATCTTACGTCATGTTGAAAACATAACAGACAGGATATCAGATTGGGCAGGTACAATTGATTTTGAACCTTTGCTTTCCTCTTTTGATACGCTTCTGCAAGCGTTAGAACCGTTTGCAGACAACGTTGGCGAAGGTCTTGGATGGTTTCTTGACAACGTTCTGCTGCCGTTAGCAAGCTGGACGATTGAGGATGTTTTACCCGTATTTTTTAACCTATTAAGTAGTGCTGTTAGTTTATTAAATTCGGCAATTGATGCGGTACAGCCGCAAATATCATGGCTGTTTGATAATTTTTTAAAACCTGTTGCGGAATGGACAGGCGGAGTCATAGTATCTGTTCTTGAAAAACTAACATCTGTGCTTTCAGATATCGGAACATGGATTTCAGAAAATCAAACAGCTTTTCAAGTAATCACTGGCATAGTGGCAGCGTTTTTTGCAGTTTGGGAGATTACAACGATAGCGGAATGGATAATTAATGCAGGTGGTTTGATTGGTATAATGAATAAGTTAAAATCTGCAATTGCAGCAGTTACTACTGCAAAAATAGCAGATAAAATTGAATCACTAAAAATAATCGCTCTATATGTAAAAGATTTTGTCGTTGCAATAGGAACAACTATTGCAAATTTAGCAAAAGAAACAGCTGCTTGGATTGCAAGCAAGGCTGCTAAACTGGCAAATGCAACGGCACAAGGTATAATGACTGCAGCTACTGTCGCATGGAATGCTGTATGTACAATAGCAACAGCAGTCACAACAGCATTCGCTGCAGCAATTAATTTTTTAACCTCACCAATCGGATTGGTCGTTCTGGCAATTGGCGCGCTTATTGCAATTGGCGTTGCATTGTACAAAAACTGGGATACTGTTAAGCAATTTGCAATTGATATGTGGGAATGTATAAAAGAAACTATGTACAGCTTTTTTGATTGGTGCGTAGGTATCTTTGATACTGTAGTAAAATTTTTCAGCGATCTTTGGGAAGGTATAAAGAATGTTTTTGCCGCTGTTGGCGAATGGTTTAAGAATCTCTTTACTAAAGCGTGGGAAGGCATAAAAAACGCATGGAGCACGGTAGTAGACTTTTTTACAGGCATATGGGACGGAATATGCAACGTGTTTTATTCAGTTGCAAGCTGGTTCAGCGGGGTTTTCACTACAGCATGGGATAACATAAAATCAGCTTTTTCTGCTGTCTGTGAATTTTTCGGCAGCGTTTGGGAAGCGATCAAAAAGCCGTTCGCTTCCGTTGCGGACTGGTTTAAAAACATCTTCACAAAAGCTTGGAAAGGAGTTAAGAACGTATTCAGCAAAGGCGGAGAAATATTCAGCGGCATAAAAGAGGGTATCTCGGAAACGTTTTTCACCGTTGTAAACGGGCTGATCGACGGTATCAACTGGGTTATCGCTAAGCCGTTTGAAGCTATTAATGCCGCAATCGGCTGGATACGGGATATTGAAATACTTGACTGGCAGCCGTTCGGCGGTTTGTCAGATATTAATATACCTCAGATACCTAAATTAGCAGCCGGAACGGTCGTGCCAGCCAATTACGGTGAGTTTCTGGCTGTACTGGGCGATAACAAGCGCGAAACCGAGGTTGTTTCTCCTTTGTCGACAATCAAGCAGGCGGTGCGTGAAGCGATGGGTGAAAACAGAGCAGGTGCAAAGCAGCCTGTTGTACTCAAGCTTGTTATTAAAGGCAAGGAGCTTGCCGAGGTGCTTATAGACGACATTAACGACATGACGTCAAGCAGCGGCGAATGTCCGATCAAAATCTAAGGAGGGGATATAATGGACAACAACATAATAGTTGACGGGGTAACGCTTCCTCCGCCGGCTCAGGACGGCATATCATACACGCCTGAAGCGATTTGGAGCGAAAACGCCGGACGATCCGGCAACTGTAATTTTGTCGGCGACGTCAGAGCGGTAAAGGGTACGCTTTCAATATCATGGGACACGCTTACTTACGCGGAGGTTTCGCTGATACGCTCAGCGTTTACCCAGCTTGGCAAGCCGTTCTTTTATATCACTTTTACAGACGATACGGGTCAGCGCAGAACGCTGCATTGCTATTCTACGCTGCCGTCGTCGTCAATTCACACATACAAAGATAATGAAGGCAACGTTACAGGTATGACTGTCAGCGTTGTTGAGGTCTAGGAGGTGCACAATGTATCAGGTCGTTTCACAGGAGGTTGCGGACTATATAATGTCCGACAGCAGAACCTTCCGCGCGGTAATGGAGTTTGCGGACGGAACGGAGCTGTCGGACGGGATCGCAAAGATTACGACGCAGGCAAGCACTGCAAACAAAGACATTATTGCCGGAGACACTGTTTCACAGAGCATAACGGCTGAGGTTACAGGACTTACGGCGGATATAAGCGGCAAGACGTTTGTGCTGTATTTTTACGCTGTAAATTTATTCAGCGAGTTGGAGGAGAAATTAATACCTTTCTGGCGATACAAAGTGACGTCATGCAAGCAGAACGGTGAAAAATGGACTGTTGAAGCTCATGACGGCTTTTACAAATCTGACGATACATATACGTCGTCGTTAAGCTTTCCGGCAATTACCGACGATGTAGAGCTGGAGATATGCAACAAGCTTGGAATACTTCCCCCGAGGTATGATTATTCCCAGCTCTGCGATGAGGACGGAGAACCTATATTGACGGCAGACGGTCAGGAGATATACGTCAGAGATTCCGCCCCGATAAAGATCGACGCTCCGCTTGAAGAGTGTACTTACCGAGAAATGCTCGGCTACTGCGCTAGTCTGGACGGCGGCAAATGCGCCATGCTAGACCGTGAGGGACATCTTATACACAAAGCGTGGACGGATATCGACTACACTGTCACAGCCGGACGAGCCGATGAGCCTGAAACGGATCAGAACGACATTAAAATATCGCAGATAAGCTGCAAAGTCGATGAAAACAAAACGCTGAACATAACGGCGACCCCGGGCAGATGCATGACGTTTACAAATCCGTACATGACGCAGAACTTGCTTTCAAAAGCTGCTGGTAACTATCTTATGAAACCGTACAGACCTCTCAGCATATACCACAGATTAGGTGATCCTCGGCTGGATATATTGGATGTCGTGACGGTAGTCAAGGCTGACGGCACAAGCTACCGTGTGCCGCTGATGTCTATGTCGTACAGCTACGACGGAGGTCTGAGTGCAAACATTTCCGCGACAGGAACGCCGGACAGCAACAATAAAAGCAATGACAACAGTCCGATGATGAGAAAAGTAAAGAAAGTCGTTGCCGCCGCTCAGAACGCAACGGAAGAAAAGCTCAGAGCCGCATTTCAAGAGAGCATAGACTACATCGTCGGCAACGAGGGCGGCTATGTTGTCACAAAATTCAACGCAGATAATCAGCCAATTGCAACATATTACAGTGATAATCTTGATATCGAGCAGGCAAAAGAATTTCTGTTGATTAACAATCACGGCATTGCAGGTGGTACGAACGGTATACACGGTCAAATCAACACGGCGATCGATATTCAGGGCAGAATAAACGCCGAGCAGATACTGACGGGTATCCTTTCGGCGATTGTGATTCAAAGTTTAAATTATTCCGAAACTAACAAGACCGGGTCGAAGATAGATCTTGAGGACGGAACATTCAGTTTCGGCGGCGGTGCGCTGACGTTTGCGAATAATATTTTGAAACTTGTCGGGTGCGCTATCGATAACGGAGCGTTTAAAGTCGATAAGAACGGTAATACGACTATGACGTCTGCAAATATTACTAACGGAACAATCAACTGCGGCAACGGCAAGTTTAAAGTCGACAGTTCGGGTAATGTTACAGCAAACAGTCTTAAGTCCAACAATGCAGAGATTACAGGTGGAAAAATAAATATTGAAACTTCGTCAAAATTAGATAGTGCAATTAAGCTTAGTTATAACGAATGGACAATTGAGTTATCCCCTTTACAATGGGAATTAACTAACAGCACGATAGGCGGGCACATTGTATGTCAGGCTGGTGGATTGTTTTTCTATTGGAACGATGAATTAAAAGTTCAAATTGACTCAAATTCGGGTAACATTTCAACTTACAGCGGCGATTTAGTTTTTCAAGTAACTACTAATAACAAAATAGTGAATGTGTGTGATGGCAACGGAACGGTTACAGTGCAAATCAACGGGGCTAATGGTAATGTGTATGCAAATGATTTTTTTGTAAAAATTGGTGGTGGATATACTTCGATTCGCGACAAATTGAACATTTAAAGCTAAAGCAATAGCTCTGGTTTTTTAGCAGTTATGGTATTAATTATAGTTGTAGTTGTAGAAACATCTAATGCAAACTTTTCTACAAACACAATATTTCCGTCGACTAAAGCAACCTCCCAATCGTTATTTACTTCGCCGACTATTTCAAGAACGGCTCCCTCAGTCGAATTATAAAGCGCTTCTGAACTTTTGTCAGGAGCGGCATATAGGCTTATATCATACTTAGCAACTTTGAATCGTGAAGATTCATATTTATAATAGCTTGTATCAAATGTCTGAACTGTCGTTGTAGTCGTTTCCGGCGTCGTTGTAGCCGCAGTGGTGGTTGTCGTAGTCGTAGTCTTTTCGGTTGTAGTAGTCGTCGTGGTCTGAGAAGAAGTAGTCGTAGTTGTAGTTGTAGCTGCTGTTGTAGTCGTTGTAGACTGTTCAAGCTGACTTTCAAGCTCGGCTACACGCTTTTCCAGCTCAGCGGTTTTGCTGCTTTCGTCGCTGTTTCCGCACGAAACTAAGGCTGCGCACAGGCACAAAGCGAGTGTAAGTGATAGTAGTTTTTTCATATGAAAGTCCCCCTTAATTTAATTTAATAATAATTTACTTTAAGTAAATTATAGCACAAATATAAGAAATTGCAATACAAAAATATGAAAGGAAGAGATCAAATGAGTTACAATCTCAATTATTCAGGCGAACAGGTGAATGAGGCGATAGGAAATGCGCTATCGCTTATCAGCGGAACGGAGACGATAACAAACTCAAGTTCGAGTTCATTCCTTAATACAAAACTATCACTTCCGTTTACTCCGACTATCAACACAAGGATCGTGGCGACATTAAGACGTGCCGGCGCGCCCAGCCCGTTCCTCAACTATTGTCTTACGCTTATGTACAACCAGACAAGCGCGACTAACGCTTCGATATACGCTGTAATATGCGCGGGGCAGAACGCAAGCGGATCTCCAAGCGCAACACTCCCGGCCGGCACATACTACGTCGACTGGCTTGTTTTGAGTAAAGGAGAAGCTGCGTCAACGGCTTCAACAAATGCATTAAGCACAGAAAGCGAGGAAAGTACAAATGAAACAGAAATTAGCTAAGTTAATCAATGTAAAGTCAATCGTAACGCTTATGCTGACGATTGTTTTCTGCATTTTAGCAGTAAAACAGTCTGTATCAGCAGAACAATTTTTGACAATCTTTACAACTGTTATCGCGTTCTATTTCGGAACGCAGTATCAGAAAAACACAAATATCAAGGAGGAAAATAACGATGAAAACTAAAGGAATAGACGTATCATATTATCAGGGTGAGATCGACTTTAAAAAAGTAAAGGCGGCGGGTGTGGATTTTGTAATAATCCGCGCCGGTTACGGAAATTCTCTTGCATATCCTAAGCAAAAAGATCCGCGCTTTGAAGAATACTACAAAAACGCTAAAGCGGCAGGACTGAAAGCCGGAGCATACTGGTACAGCTATGCGGATAGCGTTGAAGCGGCGAAGCAGGAAGCAAAATCATGTCTTGCTGCGATCAAGGGTAAAACTTTCGAAATGCCGATCTTCTTTGACTTGGAAGAGCAGAAGCAGTTTGCAAAAGGCAGATCGTTTTGCGACAGCATAGTCAAAGCGTTCTGCAATGCGCTCGAAGAAGCCGGATATTTCGCAGGACTTTATATCAGCCGCTCGCCTTTGCAGACACACATATCAGCCGATGTGGCTAAACGCTATGCGCTCTGGATCGCAGAATATAAAAGTAAATGCAATTACAGCGGCAGCTACGGCATATGGCAGTACAGCAGCACCGGAAAAATAAGCGGAATAAGCGGGAATGTCGACATGGATTACTGTTATGTTGACTATCCGTCAATGATCAAGAAAGGCGGTTTTAACTGCTTCAAAAAGACGGCGGCTTCATCCGCATCAACAGATAAAAAACAGACTTCTGCGGCTAAAAAGACATATACGAAAGGTACACAGGTCACACTTAAAAATACGAACTTGTATGTTTCAGCGACAGCAAAGTCCGGCGTGAAAAAAAGCGGTACATACTGGCTGTACGACGGAGCGGTTGTGAATGGGCGTATGAGGATAACAAACAAGAAGAGTAACTGCGGCAAAAGTCCTGTTGGGCAGTATGTTACCGGGTGGATCAATAAATCCGACATATGAGGAGTGATATAATGGATACGGATAAGGTCAAGACGGAGGAGATTACATATATATCAATGATAACAACGACCCGAATCAACTATCGGTCTGACTGCAATTTCAAAGCAGGATCAATAATCGGAGTGCTTGATGATAACATTAAAATTCAAGTGCAAAAGGATTTTAAATGCATTGCATACGGTCATATCTGGTACAAAGTAAAAATCAACCGCAAGCATTATTTTATAGTTGCTGATCACCTCAAGTCTATCAATTAAATAATTCAGCTCCGGGGGTACTGCTCTCGGAGCTGTTATTATACTATATATAAGGAGAGATGTAGAATGAAAAGTCCAATACCATGGATAGGCGGTAAAAGCCAGCTGAAAAATAAGATAGTCGAGGCGTTTCCTCCGGACAAAAATTACGACAGATTTATTGATGTTTTCGGAGGCGGAGGATCGGTGCTTTTTGCAAAAGACAAGCACGCCGCTCTGGAGGTTTACAACGACGCTAACAGCAATCTCGTCAATTTTTTCAGATGTTTAAAATATCATCGTCAAGAGCTTGAGCGTGAAATACGGTACTATTTAAACAGCCGGGAGATGTTCCTTGACTGCCGTGAGCATATAAAAGAATCTGGTTTCACAGACATTCAGCGTGCCGCTATGTTTTATGTACTCGTGAAGACAGGCTTTGGTGCAAGCCTGCGTACTTTTGGCTGCAATAGAAAGCGTCTTAATACAGACAGCTTTGAAGATATTGAAAAACGCCTTGACGGAGTGGTTATCGAGAACAAGGATTTTGAAGATCTTATCAAAGTGTACGATCGAGATAAAGCTTTATTCTACTGTGATCCGCCGTATCATAAAACAGAAAGGCACTATGATGTTAAATTTACCAATTCAGATCATCAGCACCTGAGCGATATTTTACATAGTATCAAGGGCAGATTTGTGTTGTCTTATAACGACGATGAATACATACGCAGCCTGTATTCTGACTGTAATATACTTGCTGTATCACGCAATAATAGTCTCAGCTCCAGTAGTTTTAAAGAAGTTGTAATCACAAATTTCTAGTATTTTTTTTAGAGCTTAAATAACGGATTACGTTATTGGATTTGTAAAAAGAACGCAGGAGGTTAAGATGATAAAACTTCAATTAAGACAACTGCTTGAATCTAGACATATGACTCAAGCTGAACTTGCAGAAGCTACGCATATTCGTCCTTCAACGATTTCTGACTTATGCAATAATGTAGCTGAGCGTTTCAAATTTTCACATTTAGAAGCTATTTGTTTAGTTTTAAATTGTGATATTTCAGATATTTTAAAGCTTATATAATAGCTCTTTTTATCCGTTTTAACAGTATTAAAAAATACAAAAAAGCAGTGATTGTTTTAACACATTGAAACATTTCACTGCTTTTTTTTGATTTTGCTTGTCACTTTTTTGTGTTTTGCTTGTCAAATAACACAAGCTGCATAAGAGCAAAGCCGATCAGCATCAGAATCATTGCGTAAATTACGGAGATTTTTATAGTGTCGGTCATACGTTTTTTGTTTCTCGCGCCGTAGTTGTAGGAAAGCACCGGAACCATTC